>CP121338.1:0-2800000 GCA_043513725.1 Oceanicaulis sp.
TTCTTTCAAATCTCGTATCCTGCTGGACCGCTTTGCCGGGGCTGCCTAACCTGTTGGGCGGTCATGTGATGTGAGGTGCGGTATGGCGCGGTCCTTGTTCTGGCAGGTGGGTGCGGTTCTATTGGGGAGCGGTCTGGGTTTGTCGCCGGTCTGGGCCGATGCGCGCCAGGATTTCGGCGAGCAGGCGGCCGCGTCTGTTAGCGCCAACTGGCGCCCCGAAGTGCTGGAACGCCCTGAGCTAAGCTATCCAAGGCGCGCGCTGATGATGGGGCTGGAAGGGCGTTGTGAAATGACCTTCCAGGTCGATCGGAGCGGGCGGCCATCCAATATTGATACGGTCTGCGATCCTGAGGGCCATTTCGAAAATGCGGTGGCCGGCTTCATGGACGGGCTTCGGCTGACCGCCTGGCCCGGACCCGAAGACCTCAGCCCGCAGTTTCGGTTGCCGCTGAGCTTTCAGCTCGCAGGTGGTTCTTCAGCTCCGTCCGGCATTGAACGCGTTGAAGCCCCGGGCGCGTCCACCGCTGACACCGCCTCGACCGAGGGTGGGGACAGCCTTGTTGGGCGGCTCATGTGTACGCTGCGGACGCGGTCTGAAAACGGGATCGGGGTGCTGCCTGAGCCAAACGAGCAGCGCCTGCGGCTGGATCTCGAGGCGGATGTCAATCCGGCCGGTCGTGCCGCCACAGTGATGGCCGCGGCTTCAAAATATCTCGATGAGGACACCGGTGCGTTCCACGATGTCGCTTTTGCAGGGCTTATCATCCATGACGGACCGGTCCGTCTGGAGCAGCCGTTTAACGTCTACAATTTCACGCTTCTTGACGGTGTTGGCCGGATCGAGGGTGCTGAGATGAGCGTGGATCAGCTTAACGCGGAACGGGCGCGCGCGATGGCCTATTTTGAAGAAACGCACAGCCGCCTGATGGTCTCCGATACACTGCTGGGGCTGGCCCTTGTCGCGGAAGACTTGAGCGGCGCGGTCTATCTGTGCCAGCGGGTCGACGGCGCTGACGCCGAATAAGGCCTTAAGAAACTTCGATTGAACCGTCTGGCCTCTGGTCTACATTCTGCGACGACGGCGAGGGGAAGGATCAGCGCGCACCATGGCGAAGGACACGCCCGAGGCTCTGCTCAGCCGGGTCTCTCTGGGCGATCGAGCAGCATTTAGTGCGCTTTATGACGCCACCCGCGGCAAGCTGTACGCGGTGGTGCTTCGCATTCTGACTGATCCGGCCGAGGCGCAGGAAGCGCTGCAGGACGGCTACATGAATGTCTGGCGGCGGGCCAAAAGCTTTGACGCCGGGAGGGCCGCGGCCATGTCCTGGCTGATTGCGGTGGCGCGCAATGCCGCCATCGACCGCCTGCGACGCCGGCGCGAGCACGCCAATATCGACGATGTGCCCGAGCCCGAAGATATGTCGATCCTGTCGCCGGAGGCCGCTGCAGGGGCCTCTGAAGAGGCGCGCAAGCTGCATGCCTGCCTTGGCGAATTGTCAGCGCGTGAGGGCGACTTCATCCGGTCCGCCTTCATGGGCGGCGCGTCCTACTCTGAGATAGCGCAGGATAAATCGAAGCCGCTGGGCACGATCAAGAGTACTATTAGACGTGGGCTGATGAAGCTGCGCTACTGTCTGGAGCGGAGCTAGCCCGATGAGAGGAGAGTGTTTCAGCCATGAGCGCTGACCGCGAAAAGCCTGAGCCGCTGGAGGGCGATGAGCTCCTGGCTGCCGAGTATGCCCTGGGCGTACTCGACGGGGCGGCGCGTGACAGCGTGCAGGCGCGCCTGCGCGAGGACCACAGCTTTGCCCGCCTCGTGGACAGCTGGGAGGCTCGCCTCACCCCCATGGCAGAGGGGCTGAACCCGGTTGAGCCGCCAGCCGAGGTCAAGGCCCGGCTGGAGGCCCGCCTGTTCGGTGACGACGCCTCGGCGGACACAGCGCGCGCGGGCGGATGGCTGTCGAGTCTGGCCTTCTGGCACGGGGCGACCGGTTTTGCGTCAGCGGTTGCGATTGCGGCCTTTGCGCTGCTGGCCACCACGCCAGATACGCCGGAGCCTGGTCCACAAACCGTCGAGCCCGGTTATTTCGCGGCCCTGCGCGCGCAGGATGCCTCACCGGTCGTGCTGGTGCGCTATGACCCGGTCTCTGGCGATCTGCTGATTGCCGGTCCGGTGGAGGGTAAAACCGATCAACCGGTCCAGCCTGAACTGTGGGTCATCCCGCCGGGCGAGGGTGCTGCGCCGCGCTCGCTGGGCCTGATCGCCAGCGTGACCGGGGACCTGACCGAGCGGGTCGCCATTGATGCGGAAACCGGCCGCCAGATCGCCCAGGGCGCAACGCTCGCGATCAGCCTGGAACCGCCCGGCGGCTCACCCACCGGTGCTCCCACCGGCCCTGTCATCGCGCTGGGGGCTGTGCAAAGCCTTTAGTGCCCGCTGCCGAAAATCCCGGTGCGCACGGTGTAGTCGACGGCGACCTGGTAATCCGGGTCGTCGTCTGAATCCACCATCAGCTGGCCGGCCTTGGTCAGAAGGCGGTGGCAGTCGCGTGACAGGTGGCGCAGCTGCAGCGTCTTGCCCAGCGCCTCATAACGCGCGGCCAGGTCCTCAATGGCCTGCAGCGCTGACTGGTCCACCACACGCGAGTCCTTGAAGTCCACGATCACCGTGTCCGGATCATCCTCCGGCGTGAACAGCTCGGCAAAGCCGTCTGTCGACCCAAAGAAGAGCGGACCGTCGATGGCATAGGTCTTCGCGCCCGGCACGGTTTTACTGTCGTGATGGGAGACGTGGATTTTCTTCGCGTTCTGCCAGGCATAATCCAGCGCCGACACGATGACGCCCACGACCACCGCGGTGGCCAGATCAAACTGCACGGTCACGGCGGTCACCAGCACGATGACGAAAGCATCGGTCAGCGGAATCTTGCGCATGATCATCAGCGAGCGCCACGCGAACGTACCGATCACCACCATGAACATGACACCGGTCAGGGCCGCCAGCGGGATCGCCTCGATCAGGGGCGCGCCCACCAGGATGAAGACCAGCAGGAAGAGCGCCGCCACCGTGGCGGAGATGCGCGTGCGACCGCCGGATTTCACATTGATCATGGACTGGCCAATCATGGCGCAACCGCCCATGCCGCCGAAAAAGCCGGTCACGACGTTGGCCCCGCCCTGGGCCAGGCATTCCTGGGATGCCCCGCCACGCTTGCCGGTCATCTCGCCGACCAGATTAAGCGTCAGCAGGCTTTCAATCAGGCCGATCGAGGCCAGGATCAGCGCATAGGGGAAGATGATGGTCAGCGTCTCCCAGGTCAGTGGAACCTGCGGAATGTGGAATTGGGGCAGGGAGCCGGAAACGCTGGCCAGATCGCCCACGCGCGGTGCTTCCAGGCCGAGGCCGATCACGATGGCCGCCACGATTGCGATGCCCACCAGCGGGGCGGGGATCGACTTGGTCACTTTCGGGGTCAGCCAGATGATCGCCATGGTCAGCGCCGTCAGCCCCAGCATCAGCATCAGCGGCAGGCCGGACAACCATTCACCGCCCTCCATGCCGTGCGCGCCGACCTGGCTCGTGCCGGGTACCTTGAACTGTTCCAGCTGCGCCAGGCCGATCACGATGGCGAGGCCATTCACGAAGCCCAGCATCACCGGTGTGGGCACCAGCCGCATGAATTTGCCCAGCTTGAAGATGCCCGCGCCCAGCTGCAGCACGCCCATCAGCACGACCGTGGCAAACAGGTATTCAATGCCGTGTTGGGCGACCAGGGAGACCATCACGACCGCCAGCGCACCGGTCGCGCCGGAAATCATGCCCGGGCGTCCGCCAAACACGGCGGTGATCAGACCCACCATAAAAGCGGCATGCAGGCCCACCATGGGCGGCACGCCAGCCACAAAGGCAAAGGCGACCGCTTCTGGAACCAGCGCCATGGCCACGGTCAGACCCGCCAGCACCTCAATCCCGATCCGCGAGGGCGTGAAGTCTGCCAGGGTGTCGCCACCGGTGATGTCAGACAGCGTGATCTTCTCACGCAACTTGGCAAGCTGGCGGCGGGGCATGGCACTAAATCCGGGTCGCTAAAAAGAATGAGCGCCGCTCATAGAGGGGTTTGTGCTGCGGCGCAACAAATGAGGGTGTGGTGGTCAACGCTTTTAGTGTTGTTCTCAATGTTCAAGCGCCAACTTAATCCCTCTCCCCACACCTGGGGAGAGGTGAGGTGAGGGGTGTTTGCGACCTCTCATCCTGTACAGGCGGAGCAAGGCTGACCGCACCCCCTCACCTTTATCCTCTCCCCCTTGGTCAAGGGGGAGAGGGGGCGTCCACGTGGAGGCTGGCTTTCCAGCGCCCCACCTGTCCCGGCCGACCATCGGGAGCGCCGGGATCTACCGCAGGCGCTAAGATATCCGCGTGCTGCGTTGCCCGTAGGTCCCGGCTCTGCGCCCGGAATAGTCCGGGCTTGTCCGGGACAGGTATGTGGTGCTTACCCCACCACATCCGCAGCGCTGAGCTCTGACAGGGTTTTCTTGCCCATCAGCGCCATGGCGCGGCGCAGCTCGCTTTCCAGGATTTCGATGGCGCGGTTGACGCCGGCTTCACCGCCTGCGGCGAGGCCGTAGAGGTAGGGCCGCCCCACCGCGACGGCGTCTGCGCCGAGGGCGAGGGCCTTGATGATGTCGGTGCCGCGGCGGATGCCGCCGTCCAGAATGATGTCGGCCTGGCCGTTTACCGCTTCGGCGATGGGCTGGAGCGTGTCGATGGTGGCCGGGCAGGTGTCGAGCTGGCGCCCGCCATGGTTGGAAATCCAGATCGTGTCCACGCCGGTATCAAGGGCCCGGCGCGCATCCTCGGGCCGTGACAGGCCCTTGATCCCCAGTGGCCCCTCCC
Source organism: Oceanicaulis sp. (assembly GCA_043513725.1). Classification (GTDB taxonomy): domain Bacteria; phylum Pseudomonadota; class Alphaproteobacteria; order Caulobacterales; family Maricaulaceae; genus Oceanicaulis. The sequence goes on from CP121338.1 coordinate 4,895, forward strand.
ACTGATCGCGCAGCCAGGCCAGATACTCCCAGCTGATGGAGGGATCAAAGCGGCCGTTCTCGCGGTCCAGCGCGTCCTTCTTGCCCGCAGTGTTGAAATTGGCCGGAACCGCCGGGCCGCCACGCATCAGGTCAATGAGATATCCGGGCTTGCCGAGTGCCTGCGGGATGGTTTTGGCGTTGAGCTGGACGGGAACGGAGAAGCCGTTGCGCGGGTCACGCTCGCGATTGCCCATCACCGGCAGGTCCACGGTCAGGACGAGCCCGGTGTAACCGGCGGCCTTTGCCCGCTCCAGAATGCCTTCAAGCAGGGAGCGATCCTTCCAGACATAAAGCTGGAAGATTTTCGGGCCCGGATGGGCTTCGGCGATATCTTCCAGCGTCTGGGTGGCGAGCGTTGAAATGCCAACACCGACGCCATGCCGGTTCGCCGCCCGTGCGGTGGCCAGCTCGCCCAGATGGGGATGGAACAGGCGCTGGGCCGCCGTCGGGGCCAGGATGAAGGGCAGGGGCAGATCAAGGCCCATGACCCTCGTGCTCAGATCCATGCCGGTAGTGTTGACCAGTACATTCCACAACAGCTCGCGATCGCGAAACCGCTGGGTGTTGTGGCGCAGGGTCTGCTCGTCATCAGCCCCGCCATCGATATAGTCAAACACCATGCGTGGCAGGCGCGCCTTTGCCAGGTCACGCAAGTCATTGATGTTGAGCGCCTTTGAAACACCCATGGCAAGGACCTCCAGTCTTAAGCATTCAGCCTAACCGCTTTCACAATTGCTGCCAGTGCGGCCTCTTGCGCGCGAGCGTAGAGCAGAGGAAAACAAAGCTGAGCACCTCGCAGCATCAGCGAGGAGCGAAAGCCCGGTCGGGCTTGAGCCCACAAAAAGAGAGAGCTTTTTCATGCTCGAACTTCATTCGAAATACCTGATTTTCCTCGGCGGTTCTGAGAGTGCGGGCTACGCCAAGACCGGGCGCGGTATTGCCTATTGGCGGCCGGAGTTGTGTGTCGGCGAGCTGCGCCTTGATGATGGCGCTGAAACGGTTGGCCTGCCGCCCTTCTCTCTGGAAGACGCTGTCGCTGCCGGGGCAAAGACCCTGATCATCGGTTTGACCGGCATTGGCGGCAAACTGGTGCCGGGATGGACGCCGACCCTTATCGCCGCAATGGAGGCTGGTCTCGATATCGCGGCGGGCCTCCACCACAAGCTGAAGGACCAGCCCGAGCTGGTCGAGGCGGCTGACCGCACCGGCCAGCGCCTGATTGATGTGCGCGTACCCCCGGCGAAAATCGAAGTCGGGACCGGCAAGAAGCGCACCGGCAAGCGCGTGCTGGCGGTTGGCACCGACTGTGCGCTGGGCAAGAAGTTCACCGCACTCGCGCTTCATCAGGGCCTGGTCGACAAGGGCGTGAACGCAACATTTCGCGCCACCGGCCAGACCGGCATCCTGATTTCCGGGGCGGGCATTCCAATGGATTCGGTGGTCGTGGACTTTGCTTCCGGTGCTGCTGAAATGCTGTCACCAGACAATGAGCCGGACCACTGGGACGTGATTGAGGGTCAGGGTTCGCTCTTCCATCCCGGTTTTGCCGCGGTGTCGCTGGGCCTGCTCCACGGCTCCCAGCCCGATGTGCTGGTGCTGTGTCACGAGGCGGGACGCCGGACGATCAATGGTTACCCGCACTACAAGCTGCCGAGCCTGAAAGACTGTATGCAACGCAATCTGGATATGGCGCGCCTGACCAACCCGGATGTGATATTTGCCGCCGTTTCGCTGCACACCGGCAAACTCGATGAGGCTGCGGCCCGCGAGGCGCTGAAAGCGGCATCAGACGAGTCCGGGCTGCCCGCCTTTGATCCCATTCGCGATGGACCTGCCGGGCTTGCCGACGCGGTCCTGGCGGCAGGAGGCTGAACCCATGAAGCTCACGATCACGCCAGAAACCGTCGCTTATAAAAAGCCGTTCAAGATCGCCTACGCGGTCCGCACCGAATTGCCCATCGTCCATATCGCGCTGAGTGATGGCACCCACACCGGAGTGGGTGAGGGGATCGGTGTCAGCTATCTGGGCGAAAACCAGGCGTCGCTGCTGGCCGAACTGGAGCGTGTCCGCGCCGCCGTTGAGGCCGGAATTGACCGGTCTGCGCTGCAGGACCTGCTACCCGCGGGCGGCGCGCGCAATGGCCTTGATTGCGCCCTGTGGGACCTTGAATGCAAACGCTCCGGCAAGACGATCTGGGAGCTGACTGGCATCGCGCCTCAGCCGGTGCAGTCGGTCTACACGGTATCCGTCGACGACCCGGAGATCATGGCCGCTGAGGCTGCGACCGGTCCGTCCAGTCATTTGAAGATCAAGCTGGACGCGACGACGCCGGTCGAACGGGTTGCCGCGGTGCGTGCCGCGCGCCCGGATGCGACCCTGATCATTGATGCGAACCAGTCCTGGACGATCGATATCCTGCACGAGGTGGCTCCGGAGCTCGCAAAGCTCGGTGTTGAAATGATCGAGCAGCCGCTGCCCTTGGGCGATGACGCCCCCCTTGATGGCTATGCCGGACCGGTGCCCATCGGGGCGGACGAAAGCTGTCAGACCGTCGCCGATCTCGCAGGCCTGGCGAGCGGCTATTCGGTTATCAATATCAAGCTCGACAAGACCGGTGGTTTGACCGGCGCTCTGGCGCTCGCTGAAGCCGCGAAGGCAAAGGGCTATCAGCTGATGGTAGGCTGCATGGCAGGGACATCGCTATCCATGGCCCCGGCTTTTGTGGTCGCGCAGCTGTGCCGCTTTGTCGATATCGACGGGCCGCTGCTGCACGCGACCGATCGCGAGCATCCCATGGTCTATGACAATGGGCGGGTCTCGGTACCAAATACGGCGCTCTGGGGCTGAGACTTGGGGCTGATCAGCCCGCGAAGACTTCCTGGTAAATGAAAATCAGGATGCTGCCCTGAATAAACAGGCCAATGGCGACGCCCGCGGTTCCGACACCGGAGGCCAGGATGAGGCCGATCAGGCGCCCCGGCATCGAGCTGCGTGCCTGCCAGCGCTCGCGCGCCGTCGCGTAGGGCGAGCGCGAAATCTCGGTGATGTCATCAAAACCACCACGCAGCATCCGCGTGAAGGTGAAAATCCACCCCAGCACAAACGCCCAGCTCATGATCCGGATCCAGACCGGCAGGCCGGGCGTGTCGAGCACCAGCCTTAGAAATTCAATGTCCATGCTTGCGCATCCGGAACGGGTCGATCAGGCCTCGACCCAGTTGGCCATGGCCTCAATCCCCTCGACCACCCGGCTACAATGGCGCTTCAGGAAGGCCGCGTCGAGGTTCTCGCCAGCCGCCAGCGCATCGAGTGCCGCGGCGCCGTCAAAGTCGACATAGGCCAGGCGCAGCGAGAGCTCAGTCTCCGGACGACCAAAACAGCTGCCGGGCAGGGTGGCCACGCCGGTCTCCTCCAGAAGCTGGCGGGTCAGGTCCGCGCTGGTGGTGATGCCGCGTGTGGCGAACCGGTCACGCAGGGCATCGAAACGCGGGAAGGCGTAAAAGCCCCCGCGGATCGGGTTAAGTTTCACCCCAACCTGGGTCAGACGGGTCGAAACATGGTCCGCCAGTGCTGACAGAATGGCGCGGGACCGGTGCAGATAAAGCTGGATATCCGGGCCATCATCAAAGGCAGCCACGCTGGCGTGCTGGATGGGCGCAGACACCGAAGTATAGGTCTCACTCGCCGCCGCTGACATGGCTTTTCTCAACCATGTCAGTGACTTGGGAAAGGCAAAGAAGCCCAGGCGCCAACCGCCCGAGCCGGCCCATTTGGAAATGCCATCGGAAATGATCGTGCCACCGCGGTAAAAACGGGCCATCGACTGATGTTGTCCATCAAACTGCACCCCACCATAAATTTCGTCTGACAACAGGAGCAGGCGAAATTCCTGAGCAACTTCAGCGATTTCGGAGAGCTGTTCAGCCGAATATCCAAAGCCGGTGGGGTTGCCGGGGGAGTTGAGTATCAACAGGCGTGGTCGGCCCGGGTCGGTCTCGCAGAGGGCTCTCAACCGGTCGGCCGTCACCCCCAGACCCTCATCCGGGTCGGTATCGAGCCACGTCACCGGTCGGCCAATGATCTGAGCCTGGGGCGCGTAGCTGACCCAGCTGGGGCGCGGGATCACAAGGTCGCCATAATAAGCCAGCTGAATCAGGAACATAAGCTCTTTCGAACCTGGCCCGACCAGAATGTCTTGGGGGTCGAAATCGAGGCCCTGGGTGCGCTTAAGATAGTCGCAAATGGCTTGCCGGAGCGCCGGAAGCCCCTGAACGGCCAGGTAGTCTTTCTGGTGTGCGTTGTCCTTCAGCGCCCGCTGCAGGCGGTCGGGTACCGGGAAGGGCGACTGGCCAAGGCCAAGGCGGTAAATCCGACGTCCTTCAGCGGCAAGTGCTGAACTTCGCTCATTAATTTCCAGTGTGGCTGAAAGCCCGAGACTTCGAAGGTTGAGGTTCAGCTGAACATCTGGCGAGACCTGGTTAAGGCCCTGGGCGCGAAATTCTACAGGCTCACCATCAGCTGGGGTCATCACTCTCGTCCGGTCTTGGTGCTCGTTGTAAACAGCGCTGCGAGGTCGCCAAAGAAGCCACTCATGTCGAGCGGGCGGGCCTCAGCACCGCGCAGAAGTCTTTGATGTAGAACGGCAATCAGGACTGTTCCGTAAAGCGCCAGTGCTGCGTGACGCACGCGCTCCGGTTCATTCCCATCCGGGTCAACGGATGGTCTCATGCGGTTCTCGATCGCTTGCAGAGACGGCTCGATGATCAGGTCGAGATAGGCTCGGGCCACCACCGGATCATGGATCGACTCCACCAGGGCGAAGGCATGCGCCTGGGCGAAAATGTCGGTGTCCGCGCCTTCCATGGCGAGGTTCGCATAGCCGTTGACGGCCTCGACCACCGTTGCTGCAGGCTCGGCGCTGCGGGCCAGCCAGTCTCGCGCGCCTTCGGCGAAAAAGCCAATGATCGCAATAACAACGCCCTGACGGTCGGTGAAATAATGGCGCAGTGTGGGTTCGGACACGCCGGCCTTGATCGCGAACTGACGCAGGCTGACAGGCGCTGAGCGCTCAGCGATGGCGGTCCGGGCGAGGGTCTCCAGAAGCTCCAGCTTGCGGCCGGTCGGGGCGGGGGCGGATCTGGCGGGCGCATCTGTCATGTCAGGCGACCTCTCTTCCAGCGCGATAGCGCGGTGCCACAACGCTGCAGAATCAAAAGCTTTCATACCAGTGTAAGCCTCTTTTCGCTTTGCGCCACTTAAGGGCCGCGACGCGTTGGATCGGCGAGGGTGGGACCAGAATGCAATAAAATTACATCGACCCCTTGATTGGTGTATTGTACATACAATATTCAATACCGCGACAACGCGACAATACAGTCATCCTGCCGCGGTATCGCGACCTGCTAACGCTGGGCTTCGGGCCACGAGGGGCCGCCCACTAGAAATGGAGTTTGTATATGTCACTCAAGGCTTTGGCTTTCGCTGCTAGTGCCGCTGCTCTGTTTGCCGGTTCGGCATCGGCTCAGCAATATGTGTCCGGTTCCGCCGGGTTTAACTTCCAGGCGGACAGCGACAATTCCGGCGCTTTCACCCGCGATTTCGTGACCGGTGACGGTGTCGCCGTTCCGGCTGGCGTGACTCTGCCGAGCGGCACCGATGTGGGTTGGACCACCGAATTCGACACCGGTCTGTTTGTCTCTGGTGCTTATGGCCTGCGCCTGAATGACGTTTTCCGCGTTGAAGGCGAGATCTCCTACACCTCCGCGGATGTCGACACTCACACCGGCGTCACCGCAGGCGGTTCTGAGCTTGGCGCAGCCGACGCAGCCGTCCTGATCACGGGCTCAGCACCGCTTGGGGCCACGGTTGAAGACGTTGTCGCTGACGGTCAGGGCGAAATCACATCGCTCGGCTTCGCGGTGAACGGGTATTACGACTTCACCACCGCTGACCTGCCGGTCGACTTTTATGTCGGTGGCGGGCTCGGTGTTGCCGAGGTTAAAGTCGATTACAGCCCGTCCGGCGTCGGCATCGTCGATGACACCGAAATGGTTGGCTTTTATCAGCTGATGGCCGGTGCCAGCTATCCGGTGGCCGAGGGCGTGGAGCTGTTCGGCGGGTATCGCTTTCGTCAGTCCAGTGATGCTGAGGTGGATTCGACGCTGATCCCGGCAACGCTCGACATCGAAAACTCGAGCAACATTCTCGAATTTGGCGTGCGCTACTCGTTCTAACGAGGCTGTCCCCCCAACTGGTGTGCGTCAAAGCTGCGCCCCGTCAGGTCACTGGCGGGGCGTTTGCTTGCGTGAGCGTTCAGGGGCGCTAGGGTCGTCGCGTCATTGAATCATCCGGCCTGGAGTTACCCCCATGCGTGCGCTCGTCTGCAAGGAATTTGCCCCCTATACCCAGCTGACTGTGGACGAGGTTCCAGAGCCACCCGTTCAGGCGGGTTTCGTGATGGTCGACGTGAAGGCAGCGGGCGTGAACTTCCCCGACATTCTGCTGGTCGAAGGCAAGTACCAGATGAAGCCCGAAACGCCCTTTGTCCCGGGTATGGAGGCGGCTGGCGTCGTCTCTCAGCTTGGCGAGGGCGTTCAGGGGGTTAGCGAAGGTGATCGGGTCATTGTTGCGACCATGCTGGGTGCCTTTGCCGAGAAGGTGCCAGCGCACTCTAGTCAGCTTGTGCCCATGCCCGACAGCATGAGCTTCGAAGAAGGTGCGGCTCTCACTACGATTTACGGCACCAGCTATCACGCGCTGAAAGATCGCGCGCAGCTTAAGGAGGGTGAGACTGTCCTGGTGCTCGGCGCTGCTGGCGGTGTCGGTATCGCGGCCGTGCAACTGGCCAAGGCCATGGGCGCAAAGGTCATCGCCGCGGCTTCCAGTGCTGAAAAGCTTGAATTTGCCAAGCAAAATGGTGCCGACGAAGTCGTCAATTACTCAGACGAAGACCTGAAGGCGCGGGTGAAGGAACTCACCGAAGGCAAGGGCGTCGACGTTGTCTATGACCCGGTTGGCGGGGATCTGGCGGAGGCCGCGTTGCGCGCTTCAGGCTGGCAGGCCCGCTATCTTGTCGTGGGCTTTGCCTCCGGTCCCATCCCCAAAATCCCGCTGAACCTCGCCCTTTTGAACAGCCGGGACATAATGGGGGTATTCTGGGGTGCCTGGGTTGGGCGGAACCCACGGGCCAATGCTCAGAACATCAAGGAACTGTTCGACTTCTACGTGGCCGGCAAGATCAAGCCACAGGTCAGCGCAGCCTACTCGCTGGATGATTATGCCAATGCGTTTGACGACCTGCTGGAACGCCGCGTGAAGGGCAAGGTGGTGCTGACGCCCTAGCGGTCCGGTGCCCTAGACCGGCTTTGGTCTGGGGCGATCGCCGCGGATGTGAATGGTTTCGGTGTCGCCGAAATCGGCTGGCGCTATGAAGTCCTTGCGGAACCACGGGTATTGCGTTGAGTCGAAGAGCTCCTTGAGCCAGTCGAGCATCTTGCGCACCCGCGTTACCCGACGCTGGTCGGGGTGGTAGACCATCCAAAGCGTGATCGGGACGTTGAGTTCCATGTCCAGGTGCACCAGCTCCGGATCAATCTGGGCTGCGTAGGTCGGCAGCATTGCGATCACGGAGCCGTTTTTGACCGCCTCGGACAGCGTCGCAGAGCTGTCGGTCGTCAGTGACGGCTTCATCATCTGCTTGATGGCGCTGGCTTCCTTTGGCCAGTGGGTCTGCTGCTGGCGATAGCTCACCAGATCACCAATGCGGTGGTTGATGACATCGGCGAGCCCCTGCGGTGGGCCATAGGTGTCGAGATAGCGTTTGGCGGCAAACGGCACGTAGTGCAGCGTGGCCAGTTCACTGGCCACATGGCTCATGCGCTTTGATTCAGCCATTTGAAGAGTGATGTCGGCCTGCTCCAGCGGGACTTCGCCTTCAACCCGGGTCGACATTTCGACATTGATCCGCGGGTTGGCTTCCATGAAGCTGGACAGGTTGCGCCCGATCCAGAACGCGGCGACCCCCTCGGGCGCAGAGATGCGCACTGTGCCCGCATCAGACCGGTCCGCCTGGTGCGCGAGGCGTTCCACCTCGCCGGCGGTTGATTGCATGATCTGGACCTGCGCCCAGATCCGCTCCCCGATGTCGGTGAGTTCAACGCCTTCTGCCCCGCGGGTCACAAGCCGGGCCCCGATGCGGTTTTCCAGCTGATCGAGTCGGCGACTCACTGTCGGCTGACCAATGCCAAGCTTGCGTGCAGCAGCGCTCATCGAGCCGGTCTCGATCAGCGCGTGAAAGATTTTCAGGTCGTCCCAGTCAAACATGGCGTTCGGATCAGTCGGCTTGGATCATCACGGAAGGAGAAGTCCGTCTACGGACGCAGCGCGAAACCTGAATAGGGGTCATTCCAACATCGGTGAAGCGCACGTGGTGAAGAAAACGTAAACAAACTCTTAGCGTTGTGTGGGGCGATTATGAACGAGTTTCAAGCGTACGGCGAGCCCAAAGGGCCGGACAAATTGCAGACGGGCTGTCTGCGTGATGTTTTCGCCAAGCGTGGCTTTAAACCAACCGACGATCTTGCCGATATCGAGGCAGCGCTGGCGTTTGGAATAGACGCTCTGGGCGGCGGGCTAGTGCCCGCTGATACCGTGCGATCCTGCGAGGTCAAAACACGGCGCTGTTTCTTCCTTCGCACCGACGACAACGGTGCGCCCGAAGGTTTTATCGCGCTTTTGTATCTCAACGATGAAGGGTATCGCGCGCTGATGTACGGGGCATTCACCCCGGAAGCGCCGGACCTTGAGCACCTTGCGGGCGAGGAAGAGCGGGCCGCAGCGATTTACGTGTGGTGCCTTGCGGGTGCGAACGATGCAGCCAAGCGGTCGGTTGTTCGCGCCGTCACTGAGGCGCGCCGAAAAGCCTTCCCCGACATTGCCCTTTTTGCCCGCCCCGTAAGCCGGGAAGGCCGGATGATGACCGCAGCGCTTGATGCGCCGGGAGCCGGGGAAGCTTGGCTCGGCTGGGTGCCTGCCAAGCCAAGAGACGAGAAGAATGGCGCGCAGGTTGCGCCTGATAACAAGGTAAAGACCGATGGATGGAACGAATCTTCAGGACTTCGAGCCGCCGGTTAAGGTGCGCGTTGCGCGCACGCTGGACGACTTGCAAAAAATCTCGGTGGTTCGGGCTCTTGTTTACATGCATGAGCAGGATTGCCCATACGACGAGGAATTCGACGGCAATGATTTTGCCGGCGCAACGCATATCATTGCCGAGGCTGGTGGTGAGCCGCTCGGCTGCCTCCGCATCCGTTGGTTCAATGGCTTTGCCAAGGTTGAACGGGTTTGCGTGCGCAAGCATCAGCGGTCAGGACGCGCGTCTCGAGCGATGATGAAAGAGGCCACAGAGATCATTCGGCGCAAGGGCTACACCAAATATATCGGCCAGGTGCAGGCTCAGCTGATCCCTTACTGGAAAAGATACGGCTTCAAACACCGTGAACACCGCGGCGAATTCGTTTTTTCAGATAGGGCCTATGCCGAAATGGAGGCTCAATACGAGCCTCATCCTATGGCATTAACACCGGATAGCGATCCGTTGGTGCTGGACCGTCCCGAGGGGGAGTGGGACACGCCCGGGCCACTGGATCATTCCATCCGCCGCGGCGCGAGCCCGGCGCAGTTTGAAAACAATAAGGAGCCGGCAGAAGAGCCGGTCCGCTAGCAACCCGGGGCCCAGAACGGGTCTGGATTAAAGGGGACGAACCAATGCTTCTCGACACACCTGTCCTGCTTTGCATGGACCTTCAAATGGAATTCATCGCCCCTGGGCGCCCGTTTGCCGATCCCGATGGCGAGGAGATTGCCGCACGGTGTGCCAGCATTATCAGCGATGCCCGCAACGCCGGCTGGTCCGTCGTGCATGCCCAGCTGCACCAGGGCGGCCCGCTCATCGCAGGCTATGGCCTGATCCAGCCGATTCCTGGCTGTGAGCCGCGTCCGGGCGAAGTCCTGCTTCGCCGGGCCGGTGTGTCCGCTTTTGCCCACCCGGATCTTGACGGTGTGCTTGAAGCTGCGGCGGGTAGCGGTGCCTACGCGATTGGCTTTTCCGCGCCCATGTCACTGACCGCGACCGTGTTCGACGCTGAAGACCGGCTCCAGCCGCTTCACTTCGTTGAGGAAGCGATTGGCGGGTCTGACAATGCGGAGTGGAGTGCAGAGGAATCTCGCGCCCTGTTGATCGACACCACGCGCCGTCTTAACCGCAGCATCACGATGCAGGGCCTGCACGAACGCATGCAGCGCGTTGCTCCGCGTACGGCCGTTAGCGCCTAGAGGCTACTTGGCCACACGATATTTTCGGGCGTAAACGCTCTCGACCGTGTGCTTTTCGCGGGTGTGATTGGCCTCCTCGACAGCTTCTTCCGGTGTCGCGGCGCGAACCTCAAAATTTAGCGACAGGGCCTCGCGCGACAGTGGGATGATCTGGATCAGGGGTAGGCCCTTGGGCAGCGTGAAGCGGCCCGGGCCACCGGTCCAGATGAAGGGCGCGTTGACCTTGGCTCCGAACCGGTCGGCATCGACGATCCCGGTGAAATTCACGAACGGCAGCTCGAAGTGATTGAAGGGCTGGGTATACATCAACGACACCCCCTTGGGTGCCGCGATGCGCCAGGGGTTCATCCATTTCAGGGGTAAAATCGCGTTCCCGAAGGGGGGATTGGGCGCACCGACCTGTCCGGGGTGATGGGCGGTGACGGGCTGGAAGCCCAGGCTGCCGTCATCGCCCGTGTTCACGCTGCCGTCTGGATGGGCTTCGACATGCAGGTCGCTGGACAGCGGAATGATCCAGCCTGCTGAGAACGCGTCCGTGACGGGCAGGCAGGCTTTGACGGTCAGCCCGGGCAGGCCGTCGGCCATCGGCATGTCCATCGTGCGCGCCATCTTGCGAAACCAGTCGGGGGCAAATCGCCCGGCGGGCTCCGGCCTCAACAAGCGATCTTCAAGCTTTGGATCGCACAAAAAGCGTACGGCCTCTGACACGGTCAGCTCCCCCTACAGTCGACACTCACGCTCAGCTTAGCGCGAGTTCGCGCTGTGCGACCACGGCGAACATGCGGTGCGACATCTTGCGCAGGCGCGTCAGGGGTGCTGCACTCGCCACAGCATTTTCTGGCCTTCAACCTGTGGAGCTTTGCCATGATCCGTCTTGCCGCCGCCCTTGCTGCCCTCACTCTGACTGCCCCGTCGCTGGCTGATGACCATGCCGGAGACTGGTCCATCGTGCTTCACGGGGGCGCTGGCGTGATTGAGCGCGGCGACATGGATGCAGAGACCGAGGCGGCATACCGCGAAGCGCTGGACGCCGCGATCAGGCAAGGTGGTGAGATTCTGGCCAATGGCGGCAGCGCCATGGACGCCGTGGAGCAGGTGATCCGGGTGCTGGAAGATGATCCGAAGTTCAATGCGGGCGTTGGTGCTGTCTTTACGAGTGGGGGTGCCAATGAGCTCGACTCTTCCATCATGCGCGGATCGGACATGCAGGCCGGTGCTGCGTCCGGGGTCACGAATGTACGCCATCCCATCAGCCTGGCGCGCGCGGTTCTGGAAGAAAGCCCGCACGTGATGCTGCAGGGCGAGGGGGCGGAAACCTTCGCCGCTGACCAGGACCTTGAGCTGGTGGAGCCGGCCTATTTCTTCACTGAGCGGCGTTGGGCGTCGATGGAGCGTGCGGTGCGTCGCATGGGCCTGCCTGTACCGCCGCGGCCGGAAGGCGCGCCGGAAGCTGAGCCGATCCGTGAGGGCGCGCTCGATCTGATGGAGCGTGAGCACGCCTTCGGCACGGTGGGCGTCGTGGCGCTTGATCAGTCCGGCGAGCTGGTCGCTGGGACTTCTACGGGCGGTACCACCGCCAAGCGCTGGGGCCGGGTGGGCGATAGCCCGATCATCGGCGCGGGGACCTATGCCACGCCGATCTGCGGCGTTTCCGCGACCGGCACGGGTGAATACTTCATCCGGCTAAATGTCGCCGCACGCATCTGCACCCAGCTTGAGATGCTGGGCGAGGGCGTTGGTAACGGGCAGGCAGCGGCCGACATGGTCATTCAGGGGGACCTGACCGAAATGGGCGGCGATGGTGGCATTGTCATGCTCGGCCATGGCGAGCCGATCTGGAGCTTCAATACGCCGGGCATGTACCGCGCCAGCATGGTGTCCAGCGGCGATGTGGTTGTTTCGGTTTATGGTGATGAGGAATAGGGGCTAGCCGGCACCGGCATCTCCGCCGCCGCCACCATCGCCCCCCTCGCCAAGGCTGATTGGGACGCCAAGTCCAAAAAAGACGGCGGCGACGCCGGTGGTAATGGCGTCACCGATGAAAAAATGTGACGCCGTCGCTGCAATGACGGCGGCGATTGCCCCCGCGCCCAGTCGAATAGGCAGGCTGATTTTGAAGCGCTTTGGCTGGCGGTCTGAGGATTCGCTCATGTCTGTTTCCAGTCTCGTGTGTCGGTCTGTGGTCGGCGTACGGAAGCGTAATTAATCGCCACCGTCCCCGCCACTATCGCTGTCGCCGCTTCCGGCCGGGCCGTCATTGCCAAATCGGATGAAGGGGTGACCGTGGGCCGCCCCGGAGCCCAGAAATCCTCCGACGATAGTTGCGAACAGGATAATGATCGGGTCACCAATCAGAACGCGACTTAAGAGGTAGCCGACGGCGCAGCCCGCCGCGATCGCCAGCACATGCTTTAGAAAGCCAGGCCGGGTTGTTTTCTGGTTGTGGCGGAATTCGTCATTCATGTGCGTGCGATCCATCTGGGACGGAGTGGAGCGCGTGTGGCCCCGTGCGGTCAACGCCGTTCCGCTCTTTCATTTAGTTACAAATGTAACTAAATTGCCGCCTAGACGATCAATCGCTTTTGGAGGCGCTCATGGCTCGCAAGTGGATTTACTCATCACGCGTTGAAGGCACCGCCTCGCGGCAGGCCCATGCCGACATGCCTAAAGGCACCTATGAGCGCGAAATGAGCAAGGAGGGCTTTTTCGGCCCGGCCGCCTTCCTCCACCACAAGCGTCCGCCGACCAGCTGGGTCGATTTTGACGGGCCGCTGCAGCCGCGCGCCTTTGATCTGACGAAGCTCAACATCGCAGAGACTTCGCCCTGGGGCTCGGCGTCAGTGCTGTACAACGCATCGACCGATATTCGCTTCTGGAAGCTGGATCGGCCGATGGAGCGTCTGGCGCGTAATGGCGATGGCGATCAGCTGCTCTTTATCCACCGCGGGGCCGGTTCGTTGTTCTGCGACTTTGGCCATCTGACCTATGAGCAGGGCGATTATGTTGTGCTGCCGCGCGGGGCGATGTGGCGCCTCGTGCCGAGCGAAGAAACATCGGTCCTGATGGTGGAAGCGACCAACACTCACTACACGCTGCCGGAAAAGGGCCTGGTGGGCCCGCACGCCGTGTTTGATCCGGCCATGCTGGATGTGCCGGCCATGGATGAGGTCTTCCGCGCGCAGCAATCCGATGACGATCACCAGTGGACCGTAGAGGTGAAGAAGCGCGGTCAGGTCAGCCGTATCACCTATCCCCACAACCCGCTGGACGCCGTGGGCTGGCATGGCGAGCTTCATCCGGTGCGCATCAACGTGAAGCATATCCGTCCGCTGATGAGCCACCGCTATCACCTGCCGCCGAGTGCGCACACCACCTTCCTGTCCGATCGTTTTGTGATCTGCACGTTTGCACCGCGCCCGTTCGAAACCGATCCGGGTGCGCTCAAGGTCCCGTTTTTCCATAACAACGACGACTACGACGAGGTGCTGTTTTACCACGCCGGGGACTTCTTCAGCCGCGACAATATCGATGCGGGCATGATGACCTTCCATCCGTCAGGCTTCACCCACGGCCCGCACCCAAAGGCGCTTAACAACATGCTGGAGCAGAAAAAGCCTGCCACCGACGAATACGCCGTCATGATCGATACGCGTGATCCGCTGGAGGTGGGCGACGGCGCGGCCTCAGTCGAAAACGCCGACTATGTGAACAGCTGGAAGCCAAAGGCGGCGGAGTAGGTTTGCTCCCATCGCCAACCCCGCCAAGATGGGGACCCAGAGACTTGGATACCGGAGTCATGCGGCTCTGGATGCCCGCCTTCGCGGGGATGACACAACAAAATGAGGCTAGAGACTCCCATGAAACTCGCCACCCTTAAAAACAATACCCGTGATGGCCGCCTGGTGGTGGTCTCCAAGGACCTGAACTGGTGTGCGGATGCATCCCATATCGCGCCGACGATGCAGGCGGCGCTGGATGACTGGGCGGTGACCGAGCCGAAGCTGCGCTCGCTGGCCGACGAGCTTGAGCGCGAGACGATCCCGCGTGAGCGCTTCCATGAGCGCGAGGCCATGAGCCCGCTGCCGCGTGCCTTTCAGTGGGCAGACGGCTCAGCCTACGTCAATCACGTGGAGCTTGTGCGCAAGGCCCGCGGTGCTGAGCTGCCGGACAGCTTCTGGACCGATCCGCTGATGTATCAGGGCGGTTCCGACAAATTCCTCTCGCCGCGCGAAGACATCCCGCTGGGTGATGACAGCTGGGGCTGTGACTTTGAAGGCGAAGTGGCCGTGATCACCGGTGACGGCCCGGCTGGGCTGTCGCCAGACGACGCTGGCGAGGAAATCCGCCTGCTGATGCTGGTCAACGACGTGTCCTTCCGCGGGCTGATCCCGGGCGAGTTGGCCAAGGGCTTCGGCTTTTTCCAGTCCAAGCCGCCAACCGCCTTCTCACCGGTGGCTGTAACTCCGGACGAGCTGGGTGACGCGTGGAAGGACAACAAGGTCCACCTGCCGCTGCACAGCTGGCTGAATGGCGAGAAGTTTGGCGAGCCGGAGTGCGCGGTCGACATGACCTTCGACTTCTCCCAGCTGGTTGCTCACGCCGCCAAGACACGCCCGCTGACCGCGGGCTCGATCGTGGGGTCCGGTACAATCTCTAATAAGATGGATGATGGCCCGGGCAAGCCGGTGGCTGAAGGCGGCAAGGGCTATTCCTGTATCGCCGAGATCCGCATGATTGAAACGATTTATGACGGTGAGCCCAAAACGAAATTCATGACGCCAGGCGACGTGGTGCGCATCGAGATGCTCGATGAAGGCGGCAAATCGATCTTCGGCGCGATCGAGCAGACGGTGGTGCGTTACGAGGGGTAGGGCTTCGGCGACCTACTAGGCTCTTGAGTCGACAAGTATCTCAGGATGAGGAAATCAGGGCGCTTGATCCAATCCTCATTCTGAGATGCGCGCCCCAAGACCCTTGAGAAAGGGGTCTTAATTCACCGCCCCGCCGCCGCTTTTCAGGGCGTAGCGTTCACCGTCAAAGCCTTCGAAGATCTTGCCTGCATCCGGGTGACCAACCGCGCCGTTATGGGCGTCGGGTAGCAGGTTCTGCTCCGAGACATAGGCCTCGTAGTAATTCTGCTCATTTTCGGCGAGCACATGGTAGAAGGGCTGGTCCTTGCGGGGCCGGATCTCCTCAGGGATCGACAGCCACCACTCTTCGGTGTTCGCGAACTCCGGATCGACGTCAAAGATTACACCACGGAAGGGGAACATCCGGTGGCGAACGACGTCTCCGATAGCAAACTTGGCTTCGCGCATTGCGTCCATGGTTTTCTCCCTGCTCGCCAGTAAGATAGGCAGCTGACTGTGCTTCGCCAGCCCCGTGGCTGCAGGCAAAACCGCGCTTGGTGTCGACAAAGTTGTAAGCACTGGCTTTCGTCAAATTTGTGGCGTGCTATTCTGATCGAGACGTAAGAGACAGCCGCCGTACGGGCCCAAGATGACGCGCGATTGCACCGCGCGCCTTGGCTTTATCCGGCGGCATGGGGATTGAAGAATGGCCAAGGACGCAGCCGGCGATGAGTCGGCGCGACCGCGCCCGAAAAGGACATCCCGCCGCCGTAATGGGGGCAGTGATCCGATTTTTGGCGCGATCGATCTGGGCACCAATAACTGCCGTTTGCTCATGGCACGCCGGGCGGGCCGCGGCTTTCGCGTGGTGGATGCCTATTCACGCATCGTGAAACTCGGAGAAGGCCTCACCCACTCCGGTGAGTTGTCCGAGCCTGCGATGGATCGTGCCATTGAAGCGCTGCAGGTTTGCGCCGATCGCCTGGCAAAACGAAAAGCCACGAAAATCCGTGCAATTGCGACGGAGGCTTGTCGCGCGGCGCGAAATGGCGATGAGTTTCTGGACCGGGCCCGTGAAGCCACTGGCCTGCCCCTGGAAATGATCACCTCGGAAGAGGAGGCCCGTCTCGCCGTTCAGGGCAGTCTTGATCTGCTCGATGAAAGCCGCGACGCCGCCCTTGTCATTGATATTGGCGGTGGCTCGACAGAGCTGTGCTGGGTCGATCTGGCTGAGTGGCGCAACCGGGGCGGCTTTGCGTCCGGTGGTCGTCCGCCCATGCGGGCCTGGTCGACGATGCCACTGGGCGTGGTCACGCTGTCAGAGCAGTTTCCCGAGCCAGAAGGCGATGCAGCTCGCGCGGACTGGTACGCCGAGATGAAGGCCTGCGCGGCCAAGGCCTTGAAGCCACCGCGCGGGGCCAAGCGGATGCGGTCGATTTTCACCGAGGGGCGCGCGCACCTGGTTGGAACGTCCGGGACCGTGACGTCGGTTGCCGGTGTCCACCTCAATCTTGATCGATATGTCCGGGACAAGGTCGACGGGATCTGGATGACCACGGCTGAGGCCCGCGAAGCGTGCAACCGTCTGGCGATCCGCGATGCGAAAGGACGCGCGCGTGAGGGCTGTATCGGAGAAGAACGCGCCGACCTGGTCCTGGCCGGGTGTGCGATCTACGAAGCGGTAATGGATGCCTGGCCGGCTGAACAGGTGCGTATTGGCGATCGGGGCCTGCGCGAAGGCATGCTGCTGAACCTGATGCGCAAGAAGCGTCGGCGCGGCCGACGCGGCAAGGGCAACCCGGGCAAGGGCGAGGGCCAGTCATGAGCGACGACAATAACGACGAGGAAGAACCGCGCCGCCGTCGCCGGTCTGGTCCGGTGAAAAAGGGCGGTGACGCCCGGGCCGCCAAGCAGTTTCACACCAAGGTGAAAACCGCGCGCGGGCGCAAATACTCCTCCAAGCTCTGGCTGGAGCGTCAGCTCAATGATCCCTATGTCGCGCGCGCGAAGCAGGAAGGCTACCGCTCCCGCGCGGCCTACAAGCTGATTGAGCTCGATGACAAATTCGGCCTGATCAAGCCGGGCATGCGCGTGGCCGATCTTGGGGCCGCGCCGGGCGGCTGGGCGCAGGTCGCGCTCAAGCGCGGGGCCACACATGTGGTGGGTATCGACCTGCTTGAGATCGAGCCCATTCCCGGCGCAACCTTGCTGGAGCTCGACTTCACCGAAGAGGGTGCCGACGAGAAGCTCAAGCAGGCGCTGGGCGGTGCGGCGGAGCTTGTGATCTCCGACCTTGCTCCCTGGACCACCGGTCACAAGTCCACCGACCATCTGCGCATCGTGGCGCTGGTTGAAGCCGCAGCGCATTTTGCTGTCGACGTATTGCAGCCCGGCGGCAGTTTTGTGGCCAAGGTCTTTCAGGGCGGTGCGACCAACGAATTGCTCGACCTCTTGAAGTCGAGATTTAAAACGGTGCGCCATTACAAGCCGCCAGCCAGTCGGTCAGGCAGCGCGGAAACCTTCGTAATTGCGCAAGGCTTTCAGCCAGATCGAAAAGACGCATCGACCTAAACCCGGTTTTAATAACCCCTTGACCAGTGTGTGAACACTGTTCACTCTTGAGGGTGAGGGAAGGGAGTCGATGACTGACCAGCGCTATCCATCGCGGCCAATCCAGCCGTTCAAGGCCATCAAGGCCTTCTTCGATCTCGTCGGGGATCGGGACGACACGCGCTATGTCTTCGCTTTCTTTGACGCTGTGAATGGCCGTTCCAACGAGGCCTATTACGATCGGTTCTTCAACAGTGAATACGGCAAGCGCTATATGGCTGATCCGGAGGCGCTGGGGCGTGTCCTGCTCGATCGTGAAACGCTGGAAAGCTATGGCAAGGACAGCTTCGCGGCGGCGTATCTGCATTATCTCGACAGCGAAGGGCTGAGCCCGCTCGGCGTCCACGAAGCGGCAGTGGATGTGGACCCAGAGCGTATGGCCCGCATGAAGGAGCACTGGCCCCAGCTCTACTGGCTCCAATATCACGGCTCGCTCACGCACGACCTCTATCATGTGTTGACGGGCTACGGGCGCGATCCGCTCGGTGAGGCTCTGCTTCTGGTCTTTTCCGGCCTTCATACGGGAAGCCGGGGTGCGCGCCTGCTCGGCGCTATGGCGGGCCTGCGAATCCGGTCTGAAATCCCGTCCTGGCCGGTGGGCAAGATGATGAAAGAAGCGGTCCATCTTGCCAAAGAGGCCGAGCATTTCCCGACGGCAGACCTTGCCTCGCTCTTGCCTCTTCCGCTTGAAGAAGCCCGTGCCCGGGTGAATATCGGCAAGCCTTCGATTTATCGGGCGACGCGTGATGCGTGGACGGGGCCGGAGCCCGTACCGATCAAGGCAGGCTAAGCTGCCGCTTTCCCGCTGACGGCATCTACCGCCTCGATCAAGGCGTCGATATTGATCGGTTTGGTCAGGAATGCCTCGATATTCAGGCCTTCAGCGGCAGCGCGTGTCTGCGGCGTGACATCAGCACTCAGAATGAAAACGGGTGGAAGCTTCTCACTGGCAGCCTTGATGAGCTTGAGCGCTTCAAATCCATTGAGCTCCGGCATGTGCACGTCGAGGATCATCACATCCGGCGGTCGTTTCACAGCAAGTTCCAGCGCCTCGCGGCCATTATGGGCATGAATGACGGAATAGCCGGAGGCGCTGAGTGCTTCCTGTAACATCAGGGCGTTTACGGCGTTGTCCTCAGCAATGAGGATCGAGATGCTATCGGTACCAGGCGCATGCTCATCGTCGAGGCCGTCATCCTCGACGGTGGGGAGGGGCCAATCAAACCAGAACGTCGCTCCGCCGCCCGGCGTGTCCTCAACCGAAATGCGGCCGCCAGCAAGATCAATCAGATCTTTGCAAATCGCCAGGCCGAGCCCTGTTCCGCCCTGTTGGCGGGTGTTGGACTCGTCGATCTGAGTGAAGCGTTCGAAAATCGCGGATTTCATCGCGTCGGGAATGCCGGGGCCGCTATCAACCACAGAGAAGCGGAGTTGATCGTTCTCTCCGGCTTCGACTTTGAGTGTGATCTGACCGCTATCGGTAAACTTGACCGCGTTGCCGAGCAGGTTGATCAGAACCTGTTTGATCCTTGCCGCATCGCCCATCACGCGTTTTGGAAGACCGTTCGCGACAACACTGACAAGCAGACCTTTTTGTGCAGCCTGCGCCGCGACAGCGCTGCGTGAATTGCTGATCATTTCATCAAGGGCGAACGGTTCTTCAACCAACGTGACTTCGCCTGCCTCGATGCGCGACAGATCGAGGACGTCGTTGATCAGGCTCAAAAGCGCGCCCCCGGACTCGCTCAGTGTCTGGAGGTAAAAGGCCTGCTTGTCGGATAGCGGCGTGCGCTTGAGAAGCTGTGCCATCCCCAGAACGCCGTTAAGCGGTGTTCGGATTTCATGGCTCATATTGGCCAGAAATCTTGACTTCGCTTCGCTTGCCGACTCGGCCGCCTCTCGGCTGAGCTCGAGGCGTTCGGCGTATTCGCGCTCCTCGGTGACGTCCTGAAATGTCCCAGTGAGATGTGTCACGACACCATTGTCGACCAGCGGCTTGCCGCTCGCCCGAACAAAGACCCGATTGCCCCTGTAGGTGATCAGCGGAAGGACCAGGTCCCAGGGTTGATGCTTCTCGATGGCTTCCTGGACTGCCGCACCGATGGTTTCAGCGGCATCGCCCTCATAGAAGGCGACCCCTTCTTCAAGGTTCGGCACGTAATCGTCAGGGACTTCATGGATGCGTCGCGTTGTGTCGTCCCAGAAAACGGTTCCGTTCACCAGGTCGACAATCCAGCCGCCGATGCCGGCAATATCCGCGACCTGGCGTAGCCGCTCATTGGAGGCTTCCAGCGTTGTGCGGAGCTTCGTCGCGTCGGTGACATCCTCCGCGGTGAAATAGATCAGGCCATCTGGACCCTGGTCAGACCGCCAGACCAGATTGCGATACTCACCATTGGCTGATCGATATCGGTTCTCGAACCCGATTACGGGTCTGCTCTGATCAAGTTCGCCCAGCGCCTCGACTGTGCCTTCGACATCGTCCGGGTGGATAAATCTTACGAACTCGCTGCCTTCCAGCTCTGATACAGGTAAGCCCAGGAAGTCTTCCCAGGCCTTGCTGACCCTGACGAATTTGCCATCAGTGGACGCAACGCCAACCAGCGCAGGTGTCTGACTTAAAAGCAGATCAAGGGAAGGTGCGCTCGTCATGCTGAGCCCTTGCATATTGTGGCCGTTCAACTGAACGCATTAATCATACCCGTAGCTTAGGCACATACAACTTTCCAAATTCTTCTACGCCCGGTTCGCTGCGTCGCAGCAAAGCAATCGGTTGGCTCTTGCCACGGCTGTGAAACCTGCTAAGTCGGCCCCGCAAGAGACAAGGAGGCCTCCCCATGCAGATTCGAGAGGGGCTCACCTTTGACGACGTGCTCTTGCAGCCCGGTTCGTCTGAGGTGTTGCCCGCCGACGCCGAGGTGAAAACACGGCTCACGCCGTCGATTTCCCTGAACATTCCGATCCTGTCTGCGGCCATGGATACGGTCACAGAGGCCCGCCTCGCCATTGCCATGGCGCAAAATGGCGGCATGGGGGTCATCCACCGCAATCTGGAAGTCGACGAGCAGGCCGAAGAAGTCCGCCGTGTGAAGCGCTATGAGAGCGGCATGGTGGTCAATCCGATCACCATCGCGCCGGACGCGACCCTGGCTGACCTGCAGGCGCTGATGGACTTCCACAAGATTTCCGGCTTCCCGGTTGTGGAGGGCGACGGCCCGACCGGCAAGCTGGTGGGCATCATCACCAATCGCGACGTCCGCTTTACCGATAATCTGGATCAGCCGGTTTCCAGCCTGATGACCCGTGAGGGCCTCGTCACGGTCAAGCCGGGTGTTGATCAGGCCGAGGCGCGCCGTCTTTTGCACAAGCACCGGATCGAGCGCCTGCTGGTGGTTGATGATGAGGGCCACTGTGTCGGGCTTATGACCGTGAAGGACATGGTCAAGGCTGAAACCTATCCCCACGCCGCCAAGGACGAACATGGACGCCTGCGGGTCGCGGCTGCCACCACGGTGGGCGACAAAGGCTATGAGCGTGCCGAAGCCCTGATGGATGCGGGCGTCGACGTTGTGGTGATCGATACGGCCCACGGCATGAGCGCAAGCGTTCTGGCGCAGGTCGAACGCATCAAGAAAGCCTCCAACAAAACCCAGGTCGTAGCGGGCAATGTTGCGACCTATGACGGTGCGCGTGCGTTGTTTGATGTGGGTGCTGACAGCGTGAAAGTCGGCATCGGGCCGGGCTCGATCTGCACCACGCGCGTTGTTGCCGGTGTAGGCGTGCCCCAGCTGACAGCCATCATGGACTGTGCGCGGGCTCGCGAGGGCTTTGATGGTGGCATCATCGCAGACGGCGGCATCAAGTATTCCGGCGACTTCGCCAAGGCGATGGCCGCCGGTGCAGACTGCGTGATGATGGGGTCCATGCTCGCTGGCACCGAAGAGAGCCCGGGCGAGACCTTCCTGTATCAGGGGCGGTCCTACAAAGCCTATCGTGGCATGGGCAGCGTTGGCGCGATGGCGCGCGGCTCTGCTGACCGCTATTTCCAGGCTGAGGTCAGCGACCGGATGAAGCTCGTGCCGGAAGGCATTGAGGGTCAGGTCCCATACAAGGGCCCGGTTGGTCCGATCCTGCACCAGATGGTCGGCGGTCTGCGGGCTGCCATGGGCTATACCGGTGCCAGGACCGTGAAAGACTTCCAGGAAAAGGCTGAATTCGTGCGCATCACCAATGCGGGCCTGAAGGAAAGCCACGTCCACGATGTCTCCATCACCCGTGAAGCCCCCAACTACCCGACACCGAGCTAGGCCATGCGCGATGGTGGGCGGGTAGCCGCAGCGATAGAAGTTCTGGAGGCGGTGATGACCCGCCACCAGCCGGTCAAGGACGCCTTGCGCGATTGGGGCAAGGCGCACCGTTTTGCCGGGTCTGGTGACCGGGCCTGGATTTCGGGACTTGTTCTGGACGCGCTGCGTCGCCGGGCTTCCATCCGCGACGCCATGAGTGAGGACACGCCCCGTTCCCTGATCATTGGCGCGCTGGGTTTTGCCTGGGGGTATTCGGGCACCGACATTGCCGCAATTTTTGAGGACGACGAGCACGCGCCGGAGCCGCCTACTGCGGCAGAGCGTGGGGGCCTTTTACAAAAGCGCGATGACGCACCGCTGAATATCGCGGCGGATATCCCGGACTGGCTGGAGACGAGCTTCAGCCGAGCCTACGGCAAGGATGCGGCGGCCGAAGGCCAGGCCATGGCCGGACGCGCCCCGGTTGATCTGCGTGTGAATGCCCTCAAGTCGGATACCGAGCGTGCGCTTGCCGCTGTGGCGGCAAAGCTGAAGACCGTCGAGCAGAGCGATCTGACAATTGATGGCCTGCGCATTCCTGAAACCGATCCCCGGGCCAAGGCCCCCGGCGCGGACGCCATCCCCGCCTACGGCAAGGGTTGGGTTGAGGTGCAGGATATCGGATCTCAACTTGCGGCGCTGGCCGCTGGTGAGATCGTTGGCAAGCAGGTCATCGACTATTGCGCCGGGGCTGGCGGCAAGACGCTGGCGCTGTCCGCGCTGATGGAAAATACGGGCCAGCTCTACGCCTGGGACTATGACGGGCGCCGCCTGAAAGCCATCTGGCCGCGTCTGAAGCGTGCGGGTGTGCGCAATGTGCAGGTCCGCGACGGCAAGGAAGCAGAAACGCTGGGTGACCTGGAGGCCAAGCTCGATTGCGTCTTCATTGATGCGCCGTGCTCAGGGTCCGGCACGTGGCGCCGGCGCCCGGACTCGAAGTGGCGGGTCAAGCCCGAAGCCTTGAAACGCCGCATGGCCGAGCAGGACGAAGTGTTGTCCAAAGCCTGGCGCTTCGTGAAGCCGGGTGGGCGGCTGGTCTATGTGACCTGCTCAGTCCTGCCGGATGAAAACGAAGACCGTGTCGCCGCTTTCCTTGAACAGCGCGACGACTTCACCCCGGTCCCTGCCAGCGAAGCCATGGCCCAGTCGGGCCGGCTCGCTGAGGGCGCAAAAGAACGCCTCGCCAAGCTGGAAGGCCGCTTCGGCGCGATACAGCTGACCCCGCTGCGCACCGGCACCGACGGATTTTATGTTTGCGTGCTTGAAAGGTTTGGATAAGTCAGTAACTTCGCTCAAAGGTTGATTTTTATTCGCGAGTTGAAGTTGGAATTTTTTGATAGAGCTATTCTCTATGTCGCTTGGCTTATTGAAGATTTGCTTGGTTGGTTGGTACTTGGGGCCGTCGCATTTTTCTCATTGCGTCACGCGATCAGAAGCAAAACGTTTGATGTGCACATCGAGATCGGCGATGTAATTAGAGAAGTGAATCCAACTATCGTTCGCCTTTCAGCAAAGCCTTTTGAAAAATGGTCGGACCAAGACAAGGCAGATGCGGCAGTAGCGACCGGGCGCCTTCACGAGCTAGCTGTCATGGCCCGCGAAGGAATGATCCAAAAAAACCATGTCGCGAGGGTTTGGGGACCTTTGTTTGTGTCTAGCTGGAAATGTTTGCGGCCCTATATAGAAGAGAAGCGGCGATTAAACGGTGAGACAAAGCGCTGGTTTCAATTCTGGAAGACGCGAGCGTTCTCCAGATATGATTTGGAATGGTTCATTAGCTATACTTACTGGTGGTATTGGCGACGCTTTTGGATAGCTACAGAGTTAGAACGACCACAACGTATTAAGCTTCACCACCTTCCGCGTCGTAGTTAGGCCACACTTAAGCTCAAGGTTGGGAGGTTAGTGTAACAGGCGTTCCCTGCTAACTTGCATATGCCCCTTCCACCCTGCGGCAACCTGCGCTAAGTCGCGTCCATGACAGACCTCGCGCAACATCATGACCGTGTGCTGGTGATCGACTTTGGTAGTCAGGTCACCCAGCTGATTGCTCGCCGCCTTCGTGAAAGCGGGGTGTATTGCGAGATTCATCCCTTTAATCGCGTTGACGATGCTTTCCTCGACAGCTTCGCGCCCAAAGCCGTGATCCTGTCCGGTGGTCCGGCCAGCGTGCACGGGGAAGGGACGCCGCGAGCGCCGCAGAAAGTGTTCGAGCTGGGCATTCCGGTTCTGGGCATCTGCTATGGCGAGCAGACCATGTGCGCTCAGCTCGGCGGCAGCGTGGAAGCGGCTGAAGAGCGCGAGTTTGGCCGCGCCGATATCGAGATCACCGCCGACAGCCCACTCTTTGAGGGTATTGGTGGCATTGGCCACACCGAACGCGTCTGGATGAGCCATGGCGACCGTGTGGATGCGATCCCCACCGGCTTCCACCCCATCGCGGCCAGCACCAACGCGCCATTCGCGGCCATCGCTGACGAGGCGCGGCGCTTTTACGGCGTGCAATTCCACCCCGAGGTGGTGAATACCCCGCGCGGGGCCCAGATGCTGCGCAATTTCACGCACACCATCGCGGGCCTCGATGGCGATTGGACCATGGCCGCGTTCAAGGATGAAGCCATCGCGAAAATCCGCGAGCAGGTCGGCGATAGCAAAGTCATCTGTGGGCTGTCCGGCGGGGTCGATAGCTCAGTCGCGGCGGTCCTGATCCACGAGGCGATTGGCGATCAGCTGACCTGTGTATTTGTCGATACCGGCCTGATGCGTGCGGGCGAGGCGGACCAGGTCGTGACGCTGTTCCGCGAGCATTACAACATCCCGCTGGTGGCGGCTGATGAGGAAGACCGCTTCCTGTCCGCGCTTGCGGGCGAAAGCGACCCGGAAAAGAAGCGCAAGACCATCGGCAAGCTCTTCATCGACGTGTTCGAGGAGAAGGCGAAGCTCGCCGGCGGGGCAGACTTCCTGGCCCAGGGCACCCTCTACCCGGATGTTATCGAAAGCGTCAGCTTTGATGGTGGGCCGTCAGTCACCATCAAGTCCCACCACAATGTGGGCGGCCTGCCCGAGCGCATGAATATGAAGCTTGTCGAGCCGCTGCGCGAGCTGTTCAAGGACGAGGTGAGGGCGCTCGGCCGTGAGCTGGGGCTGCCGGAAAGCTTTATCGGTCGCCATCCCTTCCCGGGGCCCGGCCTCGCCATCCGCATTCCAGGCGAGGTCACCAAGGACAAGGCCGATGTCCTCAGGAAAGCTGACAGCATCTATATCGAGGAGATCCGCAAGGCGGGTCTCTATGACAGCATCTGGCAGGCTTTTGCCGTACTGCTACCGGTTCAGACCGTCGGCGTGATGGGCGATGCGCGCACCTATGACAACGTGCTGGCCCTGCGTGCTGTGACGTCCACTGACGGTATGACCGCGGACTATTTCCCCTTCGATCACGACTTCCTCGGCCGTGTCGCCACCCGCATCATCAATGAAGTGCGCGGCGTAAATCGCGTCGTCTACGACGTGACCTCAAAGCCGCCGGGCACGATTGAGTGGGAGTAGCTTCCATGAGCGAAGAGCGCCTTGAAAAGGTGGAAATGCTGGCGGCTGAGCAGGAGAAGATGCTGGAAGATCTCTCCGATGTGCTGACCCATCAGCAAAAGCTGATTGAGCGGTTGCAGGCGCGTCTTTCGGCGTCTGATAACCGCATCTCCGAGTTGGAAGCGGGACTGCCTGCGCCGGCCAATGAAAAGCCGCCGCATTACTAGGCTGAGCCTGACGCTCGTAACGAACGACCGCATGACATCTGTCCATATCCACCGGTCTGAAATTTTGTGAGCCTTGTTGCATCCGATGGCCGCTTTGGCGGTAACGAAGGGATGACGCAGCACTCAGACAGGCTGAGCGCTGCACAGATAAAGGCGAAACATTATGGATGGCTTCTACGAGCTTTTTTCTTCCTACTGGTGGCTTCTGTTCCCGCTGGGCTTTTTTGTGGCGGCAGGCTTTTCCAGCTATATGCGCTACAAGCGGACCCAGGCGAAAATCGAGCTTTTGAAGACCTATGCGGCGTCCGGCAACGAGCCTCCCGCTGAGCTCCTAGCCTCGCTGGACGTTAATGATGCCTCGTCCGGTGAGGATGCTGACGAGGGTGATGGTCGGGGGACCACGACCTTCCTGGTGATCCTGTTCGCTGGGCTGGCTTCGATTTTTGGTGCCGTTGGCTATCTGGGTCTTTTCGGACTTGAAGGGCCGGAGGCTTATTTCGTATCTGCTATCCTCGGTGTGTTGGCCCTGGCTTTCCTGTTTTCCGGGATTGCAGGTGGTCGTCGGCGTCGGCGCGACTAAACGCGTGATCGGGGGGCGGCGTGGGGCGCGAGGCAAACTGGGTGCAAAAGGCGCAGCGTGGCAGTACGCGCGCCTTTGCATCGTTGATGACGCTGCACCAGCCTGCTGTAAGAAGCTTTGCGCGGCGTATCAGTGCTGATCCCGGCGACGCCGACGATCTGGCTCAGGATGCGTTTGTGTATGCGTGGTCCAATCTTTCGAAGCTTGAAAACCCGGAGAAGTTCCGCAGCTGGGTACTCGGTGTGACCTGGCGCAAGGCTCAGACCAGAGCCCGCACCAGGGCGCGCAATCGCGCCCGCGATGGTGCATGGCTCGAGGGCCAGCCGCAGACGGAAAATTCCATGGGTGAAGCCGCTTTGACGGCCATACAGCTGTTCCAGTCGCTGACGCCGGACCAACGCGCGGTGCTAGCACTTTGTCATGGTGAAGGCTGGTCTCAGGCGGAGGCCGCCGATATTCTTGGTCAACCGTTAGGGACTGTAAAATCCAACATGGCTCGAGCAAAGGCCAGATTGAGTGAGTTGATGGGAGGTGAGGATGAATAATCTTGATGCAGTCCTTGCCGAGGTCTGGGACGAGACGGCTATTCAGTCGGCTCAGTCGGCTTTCAATGTCCCGGTCCTTGAAAAGATCGCGCGTCGCAAGGCGGCGAGTGAGCTCGGTTTCGGGGCGGTGCTGGCAATAGCTGTTTGGTCCATTGCTCTGCTGCTTGGCCCCATGGTGACTCAGACGCTTATTCAATCTGAGAGCCTATTCACCCGCGACCCGATCCTGATTGCGTCTGGTTTGATCGCTGCAGCGCTCGCTCTACCGGTGCTCATTCAACATAGAGCGCGCCTTTTTGGCTGGATGCATGGCCGCTTTATGTTGCCGAAAGGTTAGAACATGACCGATGTCACGTTCCAACACTGGGCCTGGATGGCGGGCCAGCCGGAATTCTGGTGGGCCGTGATCCGGCACCTGGCCGCGTTGGGGCTGTTTGTCTGGGGCGGCTTTTGGCTCTGGGCACGCAAGGTTCGGGTTGGGCTGGCGGTATGGGCAATCGCCGGCGCTGGGCTGATTGCCAGCTATGTCTGGGCGCTTGGCCGGGTACGCCAGGTCTTTGTCACCGGGATCGCGCCAACCGGCGTGGACCAGCTTGCCGTCCAGTTCTTGAGAAGTTTCAACCTGTTTGAGACCGGAGCCGTCGTCCTGCTCCTGTTCCTGGCGTTGCGGCATGCAGCCCAGTCGGTGAAGGCGTCAAATAAAACGCCCACTCCATAGCGCTTTCGGCCCGAGGCGCTTTGCGGTGAGGGGAATGGGTTAGCGATGGGGGAGGCAATTGGTCCTCGCCCAATTTTTCCGACTCTTTCTATGCTGACCGCTCACATAATGGGGGTGGCATATGGGCGTTTTGATTTTGGGACTGGTGATCTTTCTGGGAATCCACGCCAGTCGAATTCTGGGCCTTCGGGCACTTCTTATCCGTGGTATCGGCGAACCGCTGTTTGCGGTTTTTTATTCGGTGCTGTCGGCGATTGGCCTGGCGCTGATTGTCTATGGCCACGTTCTCGCCCACCCGTCTGCGAATGTCTGGAACCCGCCAGAATGGTCGCGCACGGTGGCGTTGGTGGCGGTGCCGATTTCCATCGTCCTGTTGGTGGCCACCTATCTGCCGAGCCATATCCGATCCTTTACCCGTCACCCGATGACGCTCGCGGTCCTGCTGTGGTCGGGCAGCCACCTGCTGGCTAATGGAGAGGCGGCGTCGCTCGCCCTGTTCGGCGGCTTTTTTGCCTGGTCGCTCATTTTGCTGATTGAGATGTATCTGCGCGGTGGTCAGTTCGACCGCCCGGGCAGCTGGTGGGCCGATCTTGTTGCAATCATTGTCGGATTGGGCGCGTCAGCAGCGCTCGCCTACTTCCATATGCAGATTTTCGGTGTCGCTGTCATCGGCTTTGCATCCGATACGCTGCCCTCGGGCATCTAGATAGCAACGGTCCAACTGGTGGGCCGATTGCTGGAGGTCAAAAATGGAAGACGTACTGGTCCCGCTCGGCGTATTCACGATGGTCGTTCTGATCGTCGGGATCGTCTATTATTTCGGATCAAAAAATCGCGCCAACGTGCTGGAAACGGTCAAGGAAGCGGCGCGCAACGGTCAGGTCCTTGACGCAGAATCGATCAAGGCACTGGGCATGCCCCAGAAAAATACCGGCAACGGTGACCTGAAGGCCGGAGCGATCCTGCTGGCAATTGCGGCTTCCTTCTTGGTGCTGGGCTTTTCAATCGGGGCGGTGGAACCTGACGACGCCAACGAGATCGTTCCGATTATGACGGCTGTCGCCTCTTTCCCGGGCTTTATCGGCCTTGTGTTGCTGGGCTTCGGCTTCATGAAGAAGCGCGAGAACAAGGCCGGCTAGGTTCAGCTCGGCCGAGTTGGGGGAGCGGGAGCTGATCATGGCACCCAGTGATGCAGAACTCATAGCGCTGGTAATGGCCGGCTCGGATCAGAGGGCGTTTGCCTCCCTGGTCGGCCGTTACCAGCAGCCGGTTCGAGGCTTGTTGATGCGCCTGTGCCGCAACCATGCTCTCGCCGACGATCTGGCTCAGGACACCTTCGTGAAGGCTTTTGAGAAGATCTCGAGTTTTTCAGGAACAGGAAGCTTCAAAGCCTGGCTTTGCAGTATCGCCTACACCCAGTTCCTGATGAGTGCTCGCAAACGCAAGGCCGCTGACAAGGCGCTTGAGCGTTTGCAGGCCGAACCGGTCGAAACGTCCACATCGCCAGGTGCGCCCGGCGCGAAAGTGGATCTTGATCGGGCCCTGGCCACGCTGGGGGAAGAAGAAAAGGCCTGTGTCGTCATGTGCTATGCAGGCGGGCTGTCCCACTCCGAAGCCGCGGACGCGACCGGGCTTCCCTTAGGGACGGTGAAGAGCCATGTTAATAGAGGCAAGGCCAAGCTGAAGGCCTGGTTTGAGAAGAAGGAGCAGGCGGCATGACTGATGAAACCCATTTCGCCGAAGAGCCGATGGACGGTGCCGATCCGTTCGACGCAGAGCTCCTCGCCATGTTCGATGAGGCCACACCGCCTGTTGATAAGGACTTCACGGCCCGTGTCACGGGGGCGCTGGGAAAGCCGGACCGGACCCGCTTGCTGGCGCTCGGCGGCGCCGGGGCGACCGGGTCCACAATCGCCGGCACTCAACTTGAATCGCTGATTTCCGGTCCGTTGTCGGAAATGGGCGGCATCGCGGGTCAGGTTTCAGGCTATCTTGGGCCAGAAGCGATTGTAGCTGGTCTGTTCGCACTGCTGGCTTTGGGCGTGGCCTGGGTCGTTCCCAAGGGAAATCTTGCGGTCTGACGGTAACGGCACCGGCGAATTGTGCGCCTGCGAAAATTGGATAGGGTGCTGGGCCGCACTGACCGGAGGCCCACCCCATGTCTGCACAAACCCAATCAGTAAAACGCATCACACCGCCAGATATCCGCGCGCGCAAAGGCGGCGAGCCGCTGGTTTGCCTGACGGCGTACGATGCGCCCATGGCGAAGCTGCTGGATCCCCATTGCGATCTGCTGCTGGTGGGCGACTCGGTGGGCATGGTTGTGCACGGGTTGCCCAATACGATCGGGGTCACGCTCGACATGATGATCCTGCATGGTCAGGCGGTTATGCGCGGTTCAAACCAGGCGCTGGTCTGTGTCGACATGCCGTTCTCCTCCTATGAGCAATCCAAAGAACAGGCTTTTGCCAATGCGGCGCGCGTGCTGCAGGAGACCGGCTGTCAGGCCGTGAAGGTCGAAAGCGGGGTCTATGTGGCCGATACGATTCGCTATCTCGTGGAGCGGGCCATCCCTGTCGTTGGCCATGTCGGGCTTCGACCCCAAGCCGCGCTCGCTGAAGGCGGGTTCAAGGCAAAGGGGCGCGATGAGGAATCGCGAAACCGCGTGATTGAGGAAGCCATCGCGACCGATGAAGCGGGTGCCTTTGCTATTGTGATTGAAGGCGTTGCCGAGGACCTGGCCCAGGAGATCACCGAACGCGTCAAGGCGCCCACCATCGGGATCGGTGCCTCTGCAAGCTGTGACGGGCAGATCCTCGTGACCCAGGATATGATGGGGCTGTTCGACTGGACTCCGAAATTTGTGAAGCGCTATGCCGATCTGAAGGCCGAAATGGAAGCCGGTGTGAAGGCCTATCGCGATGAAGTGCGGGCCCGCAGCTTCCCCGGTCCGGACCAGGTCTATAAAGCCCGAAAGGGTTGATACAGCACGCCCGTGTTGCCCCCCGACAACCACACGGCTAGGGTCCGGCGCAACACTGGTTTTTAGATAGCGGAGCGCGACATTGGTCGACGTTTTCGACGAAGTTGAAGAAGAGCTGCGGCGCGAGCGGTATAATGCCCTGTTCCGCAAATGGGGCCCCTGGGTTCTCGGCGGCGCGGTTGCAATTGTAGCCGGCGCGATGGGCTGGGTTCTTTGGGATGGTGCCCGCACCTCGGCGGCTGAAGAAGCCTCCAACGCTTATTTTGATGCGGCAGAACTGTTCGAGAATGGGGATTTCGCGGCGGCTGAGTCGGCGTTCGGTGAGCTGGCAGCGGGGGAGTCTCGCGGCTACGCGACACTGGCGCTCTTGCGTCAGGGCGAGATTGCACTGAGTGAGAACCGGACCGCTGAGGCGGCTCAACTCTTTGAGCAGGCTGCAGAACGTGCGCCCGAACCGCTGACCCGCCAGTTGGCTCAATACAAGGCGGCGCTCGCCTTGTTTGATGAGCTTTCCTACGATGATTTGAGCGTGCGTTTGACCCCCTTGACTGAGGGGGAGGCCCTGTTTGGCGCTCTGGCGCGCGAGCTTATTGCTGCCGCAGCCATGCGTGATGAGCGGTGGGAAGAAGCTCGTTCGGCCTACACGCTTCTGGCTGTTTCGCTTGATGCACCGCCGGGTGTGTCGCGCCGAGCAAGCGAGGCGCTCGTTTACATCCGCCAGAATGCACCTGAGAGCATTGCCGAGACGATCCCTGAGACGCCCGAGCCTGCCGTTGAACCGGAGGAGGGGGCTGATCTCCTTCCCGCCGACGCTGTGGCGACCGACACCGAGGAGGGCGGCCAGTGAGCGCTCAACGATCAACATTTCTGCTCGCAATCGCGACAAGCTTTCTTTTGGCCGGCTGTGGTGCTGGCGAGCGCATCGCGAATCTGAACCCGTTCGCCGGTGAGACCGATGATCCGGATGCTCCGGCAGAGTCCAACCGCATCTCTGTTCTTGAACTTGAAGAGCAGTTGAATGTGACGGGCGAGACCGGACCGATCACTCTGCCAAGGGCCTATGTGAATTCGGCTTGGCCGCAGGCTGATGGCTACCCGACCCATGCGATGCAGCACACCCAGGCCTCGGGTGGGCTAAACCGTATCTGGCGTGTGCGTGCCGGTGAGGGCTCGAACAATGACCGCCGTGTGAATGCACGCCCGGTCATTGCCGATGGCGTGGTCTATACCATTACCTCCGAGGGCCGTGTGTCGGCCCACTCACTCGATAATGGCTCTGAAGTCTGGGCGACCCGTATCCGTGGCGTTGAGCGCGAGGCTGAAGGCGACAGCATGCTGCCGTTTTTTGGGCGCGGTGACCGGGTCCTGACCTTCGGCGGGGCAATCTCCTTTGACGCAGGGCGCGTCTATGCCCATTCCGGCGGCAAGTTCATCGTCGCTCTTGACGCTTCAACTGGCGAGGAAATCTGGCGCCAGACGGCTCTGACGCCATTCCACTCCGCACCGACCATCGCTGAAGGGCGGGTGTACCTGACCACCGACGATAATGAGCTATTCGCGCTAAGCACTGAGGACGGTTCGGTTCTTTGGACGCATCGCTCAATCTCCGAGACGGCGCGCTTGATCACGGCACCAAGCCCCGCCGTCCTGGGCGAGACGGTCATTGCGCCGTTCACGTCTGGTGAGATCGTGGCGCTGCGGGCGCAGAATGGCACCGTGCTGTGGTCGGACTCGCTGACCCGGACAGGTGGTCTGACGCCGCTGTCGTCAATCAACGATATCGCGGCAAGCCCGGTCATCCTCGGCGATCACGTCTATGCGCTGAGCCATTCAGGCATCATGGCAGCGTTTGATCTGCGCTCCGGCGAGCGTCAGTGGGAGCTACCTGCCGGCGGTCTCCATGCGCCATCAGTCGTTGGCAATTACCTCTACGTGGTAACGGTCGATGCCGAAGTGGTTGCGATCCAGCGCGAGACCGGTCAGGTGCGCTGGATCACCGAGCTTCCGGCCTTCAAGAATGAGCGTCGTCGCCGGGATCGTATCAGCTGGGCAGGGCCGGTCATGGCTGGTGGCCGCTTGCTGGTGGCGAGCTCTGAAGGCGAGCTGGTCTTCCTTGATCCGGCGACCGGCGACCGGACGGAAGACCGTGATCTGGACGATCCGGTTTTCATCGCGCCTGTGATCGCGAATGAAACGGTCGTCGTCCTGACTGATGAAGGCCGGTTGATTGCTTTGCGCTAAAGGCGCACTTACCAGTTCCTGAGTTTCAAAAAACCCCGCCGCGTGCTACGCGGCGGGGCTTTCTTCGTATTTTGGAGTGTGCGCCTCGTGTCACGCCTGCCTGCCCTTGCCATTGTTGGACGCCCAAATGTGGGCAAGTCGACGCTATTCAACCGCCTTGCGGGCAAGCCGCTGGCCATTGTCGATGACCGCCCCGGTGTCACGCGCGACCGCCGCCAGGCGCGCGGAAGCATTGGTGATCTCGCGCTGCGGCTAATTGATACGGCGGGCTATGAGGACGAAAAAGCCGGTATCGAAGCAAGAATGCGCGCCCAGACGGAAGCGGCCCTCGCGGAGGCTGACGTCTGCGTTTTCCTGATTGATGGCCGTGAAGGCGTCACCGCCATGGATGAGCGCTTCGCAGCCATCCTGAGAAAGTCCGACAAGCCGGTCATCCTCGCGGTCAACAAGTGCGAAGGGGCCAAAGGCGAGATTGGAGCCATGGAAGCCTGGTCCATGGGACTGGGCGAACCCATTCCGGTGTCAGCGGCCCACGGCGAGGGTATGGGGGATCTCTATGCCGCGCTCATCGCAGCGCTGGAAAACGATGTCGAGGATGAAGAGATCGAGCTGATCTCTGAGGACGACCTTGATGAGGACAAGGCCCCGCTGCGTATCGCGGTGGTGGGGCGACCGAATGCGGGCAAGTCGACGCTCGTCAACGCCATGATCGGCGACGAACGGCTTATCACTGGCCCGGAGGCCGGGCTTACCCGTGATGCGATTGCGGTGGAGTGGGAGTGGGAAGGTCGCAAGGTGCGCCTCCATGATACCGCAGGCCTTCGAAAACGCGGCAAGGTCGATGACCGTCTGGAGCGCATGAGCGCGGCGGACACCCTGCGGGCAATCAAGTTTGCTGAAGTCGTCCTGCTGCTGGTGGATTCAGAGCACCCCTTTGAAAAGCAGGACCTGACCATTGCCGACAGGGTCGTGACCGAGGGCCGCGGCCTGATCGTCCTGATCTCCAAATGGGATCTGGTTGAAGACAAGCAGGCGAAGATGGCTGAGCTGCGTGAGGAGTTTGAACGCCTCCTTCCGCAGGTCAGAGGCGCTCCGCTGATAGCCATCTCGGGACTGACGGGCCGCGGTCTTGATCGCATCATGCCGGCTGTCGCAGGCCTTCATAAAAACTGGTCAGCGAAGGTCAAAACGCGCGACCTCAATGACTGGCTAGCTGAAATGACACAGCGCCACCCGCCGCCCGCCGTTGATGGCAAGCGGGTGAAACCGCGTTACTTGAGCCAGACCAAGGCCCGACCGCCAACCTTTGTCCTTATGGCGAGCCGGGCCGCGCACCTGCCCGAGAGCTATAAGCGCTATCTCATCAACGGTCTTCGCGAGGCCTTCGACCTGCCGGGTGTTCCCATCCGCCTGATCGTGAAAGGCCAGAAAAACCCTTACGCGAAGGACTAAAAAGAAACCCGGCGAGGCGAATGCCGGCCGGGTCTCTCTTTGTCTTGGGACTATAGTTTCGTGAAAGGCCCGGCTACCGGCTTACGCCGTGGCCAGGCCTTTCCCTGAAACCTATTCGATAAAGTCACGCACATCGATGGCCAGCTGCTCGATGGAGGGCTGGTGCAGATACATCATGTGGCCAGCCGGGTAGTAGGTCAGGCTGATACGGTCCTGATCATAATAGCCCGGGCGATTAAACGTCATCTCGGTGGCAAAGAATGGCGTTGCCAGATCGTAGATGCCGTTGGTGGCCAGCACGCGCAGGTCCTGGTTCTGGCGCATGGCTCGCTCCAACCAGGGTGAAACATTGACGTAGGAATTGTCGCCACCTGCCGGGCCGGCATCCCAGTTCCACTGACGCACGCCGCCCAGTGTCGTGTACGGATCGGTGATTTCCACGCCCAGGTCACGTGTGAAATAGTCCAGCATGGCCGCGGTATAGGCTCCATCAATGCCATAGCCGGACGGGTCGCCTTCCGGGCTGTCCGCATTGCCGATCGGCTCAACGCCGGTGAAGCGGCTGTCGAAGCGCCCGACCGACAGGCC
Source organism: Oceanicaulis sp. (assembly GCA_043513725.1). Lineage (GTDB taxonomy): Bacteria > Pseudomonadota > Alphaproteobacteria > Caulobacterales > Maricaulaceae > Oceanicaulis. The sequence goes on from CP121338.1 coordinate 39,934, forward strand.
CTGATCGCGCAGGAGTTCAGTGCGGAACTGGGACAGGGTCACACGGAAATCGGCCCGGTCCAGATACTGCTCAGACAGCCCTGTCAGCTCTGAATAGCGGCGGATAATATTGGCTCGGTCAGCGTCGGAGAGTGTGTGACCGCGCACCATTGCTGGCAGCAGATCGTCCACGGCGAAATCCCGTGCGTCGTTCAGGAAGGCGTCGTAGTCACCATTCCAGGAAGAGCGATCAACCGTCTCATGGTACCAGCCAGTGGCGGCATAGCCGGGGAAGAGCCCCACGAAGCCGATGTCATTACCCGGTGCCGTGTGGTCCATCTTGAAGTCCAGGACGACAGAGACGAGCACAACGCCGTTGATCGACACGTCATTCCAGCCGGCCTCCAGTTGACGCATCAGCGCGCCGATCCGCGTCGTGCCATAGCTTTCACCGATCAGATATTTCGGTGAGTTCCAGCGACGGTTCTCGGCAAGCCAACGCCGGATGAACTCAGCCACAGAAGCCGCGTCTTCATCGACGCCCCAGAACTCTTCGGCCGGGTCCGTATCGCCCAGCGCGCGTGACCAGCCAGTGCCGACCGGGTCGATAAAGACCATATCGGCCTCATCGATCAGGCTTTCCGGGTTCTCCCGGATATCAAAGGGGGCTGCGCCGTCGTCCTGGGCGTCAGAGGGCAGAACCACACGCTTGGGGCCAAATACGCCCATGTGCAGCCAAAGCGAGGCAGAGCCAGGACCGCCATTGAAAATGAAGGCCACCGGACGCTCGGTCGGATCATCCACGCCTTCGCGAAGATAGGTCGTGGAAAAGATGGAGGCGGTGGGATTGCCATCATCATCGCGCAAATAGGTTTCGCCGGCGATCACGCGGTACCGGATGCGTTCGCCATCAGCGGTGATTTGAGAGCGGCTTTCCCAGGTACGCGGTTCTGGCGTTTCATGGTCGTCAGCAAGGCTGGCAGAAGCCATGACACCCACTGCAGCCAGTGCAGTAAAGACGGTGCGAAGCATGTGGTTCTCCCCAAAGGTTGATTGTGTGGCGGCATAACACCGCCACAGCCCTTTAGGGTCAATGCTTGGGGTGTGCGGGGTTACCGCTGACCTTTAAGCGATCCGGGCACCGCCGCAGTCAGCATGGACAGCACGATTGCAATAATGATGCGTGCGACCATGGTGAAAAAGAGCAGGAGGATTGCGCCTTCCTCGATCAGCAGGTCAAGCCAGACACGATATCGCGCCGGGATATCGGGCTGCACGATCAGGGATTCGATTTCCTTGGCGCGCTGGACCAGCCAGTCGAGCCCCTCTGGCCATAGAATACCGAGGCTGATCAGCATGACATAGGACAACACGAAGGACAGAAAGATCGTGAATGTCGCGTTTGTGGTTCTGGCAAAAATTCGACCGATCATGGTTCCCCTCCAGCTGATCTTCGGTGCAGCACCCCTTCAGCTGCATCTTTGGTGAGCCTATCAGGCTTTTTTGTGGCTGTCCGCTCTACTCAATCCGGGTGACACGGGCCAGAGAGCGGTCCGGGGTCCAGTCATTTGTGAGATAGCTCTGGCCAATGCGCAAATCGGCCCAGGGCGTACAGACCTCATACTCCGTCTCATACGGGAGTCGCACCAGCATGCATAAGGAGCGCCCATCAAAGCTCCAGCTGCCTCGAGCCCCTCGGCTGTCTTCATAGCGACCATTTGTGCGGAACTGCGCCGTGTAGCGCTCTTCTGCCGTATCCACAGCATAGGCCCGGTTCTCCGGTCCCAGAGCCTGGGCTGAGGCGTTGTCACTGACGCAAACCGTCAGGACCAGAGCCAGAAAAAATCCAACGAATACAGGCAGACGCACCACGACCATTCCCCCGTCGACACAGTGTCAGGGGAATTCCGCAAGAAGCAGGCCATTCGATCTCAAAAGTGTTGAACTAGTCCTCTTGAGACCCGGTGCCGGCCGAAATCTCATCAACCCATTGAGGGTCTTTGAGCTGGATCATGAACACACAGCAGGCCACTGCCCGAGCCCAGCTAAGCCCGTCACCCTCATTGGCCGCCTCAAAAAAGCGCTTGTCGATAACGATGAATTCGCGCTGCAGCCCAAGGGGAACAATCGGTTCAGATCCGGATTTTGTTTTGCGGACAGCGAAGCTCCGGTCGACCTTGAATGGCAGGCGTAGCTGGGAGTTCTGGGATGCCCAGACCGAGCAGGCTTCAATCAGGGCATCAACCGCCGGATTGCCGGCCTGAAATAGTGTCTCCAACGTCACGCCTTGGGCCTGGTTTTGACTGATCATCGGCAGGCCCTCACCGTTCAGATCTTTCGCCATCAAGGTCGCCGCATCAAACGCAGGCCAGTGGGCGCGCAGAAAGCGGCGTGGGTGGTTCAGCTGAAGGCCCACGTCACCCAGGCCGATACGCATCGGGCCGCTTCCTGCAAAAATGGGCCGGCGGCGAGCAAAACCGGAGCCACTTTGGGGTGCCGGTGTTGACGTCGAATTCAAGGCGAGAATGCCAGCAAGAAGTGCGATTACCGCAGCGCTTACCGGACCGGCCGTGGCAATCACGTCCATCGCAAGCGGCAAAATGCCGGCAGCGGGCCCTGGGAACGCGCCAGCCAATGCCAAAGCGGCTGCGACCAGGGCAAGACCGACAACAGCGACGCGGTTGCCACCACTGCCGCTGGATTGCGCCGTTTGTTCAGGAATTTCGATATCGCCGAGTGTCAAATTTCGTTCTGCGCTCTGAAAGCGTTCAAACCAGGCTTTCTGGTCCTCGTCGTCACGGCCCCGCAGCATCGCCTCTGAGACACCGTCGCCCTCAATGACTTCGTTTTCGCTCATCGTGTCCGCCCCTCAGCTCCACCCCGTTAAGGTGAGATAATTATCCCGAAGAGGCGAGGGCGGCTATGACCGGGAGGTCACACTGGCAGGCTCACGCGTGCCCGTAGGCCACCCAGCGGCGAATCTTCGAGGCGCAGCTCGCCGCCATGGCCGCGAATTGTGTCGCGTGCAATGGCAAGACCAAGCCCGACGCCGGTTCGATTGGCGTTACGGGCTTCATCGAGCCGGGAAAACGGCCGGAAGGCTTCTTCACGGTCATCGGCGGGAATGCCAGGGCCATTATCGTCAATCAGGATTTCAACCCGCTGCCCCGCACGCTGAAGCGTCAGGGCGACGTCATCGGCATGGGCAAGTGCGTTTGAAACAAGGTTGGATAGGGCCCGTTTCAACGCGCCTTCACGCGCGCTTATTGTAACGGCCTCGACCAACTCCAGACGCAGGTCCACACCCTCCCGGGCCGCATCGTCCGCCAGGGTTTCACACAAGGCCGTCAGATCGACCGCGACCTGCTCTTCACCAGCCTGGCCACGCGCGAAGGCAAGATATTCTTCCAGAGCACTTTCCATATCGGCCAGGTCGCGCTGCGCGGCACGACGTTCTTCACTGTCTGGCATCAGGGCCAGCTGCAAACGCAGGCGGGTGAGCGGCGTGCGCAAATCATGGCTTACACCCGCAAGCAACTGAGTGCGCTGTTCCAGCTGGCGTTTCAGCCTGGCGCGCATATCAAGGAATGCATGGGCAGCCTGACGCACCTCGCGGGCACCGGCGGGTTTGAAGCGATCTGCATCCTGCCCCCGGCCAAAGGCGTCCGCCGCCTCAGCAAGTTGCCGGATCGGTTTGACCTGGTTGCGAATGAAGATGACCGCGACCGCGCCCAGCAGAGCCGTCGCTCCAAACAGCCAAAGCACGAAGATATGACCCGTGGTGGCAAACACCCGGTCACGAACGGCAATGAAGCGCAGAACGCCACCATCAACCTGCACCCGAATGTCCACGTATTCTGGATAGCGTGTGGTATCGAACCAGAAATCCTGGTCGAGCCGGGCGGTCAGTGAGCGCCGTAACGTCCGGTCGAGGACCCGGAAAAACGCCGACCGACGAGAGGTCGGTAGAACATCATCGGAGCGGTAATCAACGCTCAGGCCGATCGTGTCGAAGACCGTTTGAGCGGTATCTTCAAACTCATCGCTATTCCCGCGCTCATAAAGATCGACGACCATCGCAATGTCGCCAGCAACGCTTTCAGACAGTCGCGCTGTTGTTGTTTGCCAATGCTGCTCAAAGAAGGCCCACGTCACCGCCACCTGCATCAGCGCCACAGGCAGCACGATGATCAGGAGCGAGCGCTGGAAAAGGCCCTTGGGCAGGAAGCGTTTGATGCCGAGGCGCATGATCAGGCCACCGGGCGGCCGAATTCAGGTTGCGCGATCAGTTTGTACCCTTCACCGCGCACGGTCTGGATATGAAGCGGAGCCTTTGGGTCTTCCTCGATCTTGCGACGCAGCCGCGTGATCTGCACATCAACGGCGCGCTCTCCGGCTTCGCCACCGGCACGCTCAGCGAGGGCGGCTCGGCTCACCGACGCGCCTGGGTTGGCAGCTAGCGCCGACAGGAGCGCGGCCTCGCCCCCTGTCAGCCGAACCGGAGTGCCATCTCGCTCAAGCTGAGAGGTCACAAGGTCATAGCGCCAGTCGCCGAACCGGACGGCGTCGGGCCCACGCATTTGAGGCATGGAACGGCGCAGGATCGCCTGCACACGCAAGATAAGTTCTTCGGGTTCAAAAGGTTTTGCCAGATAGTCATCGGCCCCCAGCGACAGGCCCCTGATACGGTCTTCCGGTTCGCCGCGTGCGGTCAGGAGCAGGATCGGGGTTTGGCCGCCCTCGCGCAGCCGTGACGTGACTTCGAATCCATCCAGCCCTGGCATCATGACATCTAGAATGACGAGGTCGAACTGCATCTGATCGGAAAGCTGGAGCGCCTTGCTGCCGTTGGGGGCCGTGCTGACCCTCAAATCCCGTTCGCGCAGGAAGCGGGCGAGCAGGTCGCGAATGCGATCATCATCGTCGACGACGAGGATATGGTGGGTGCGGTCAGCCATGGGTGTGACTTTTCACCCCTTTGGCTGGTTTAGGCAATGCAGGCGCGCTTAATCGCTGTCTTCTTCTGCCGCAGCTGCGGCTTCCAGCGCAGCGACCACCTGTGCTCGTGTCGGGGTCAATCCACCGTCGGGGTAAGAGCAGTCGCCCACATCGGCAAACGGTTCGTGATTGGCCGGGTCCTCTGCGCCAAGCCAGCGATAGGCTTCCACCAGGCTCGGGTAGGGCGCGCGCGGATCATGGCCGTTCAGGTCGCCTTCCCAGATCTCGAAATGCAGGTGGATGGAGGTGTCGCGCACGATGGGTTCGCCGGACCGGTTGACGTTGGACACGAAACCGATCGGGTCTCCGGCCTCTACGATTACCCATTCGCCAGGCTCAAGATCGACCAGAAGGGGACGGTCCAAGTGGAAGTAACGATAGACCATGCCGTCATCGCCGAACAGGTCGACGGAGAAATTAGAGAGCGTACGAAGCTGGCCGCTGGCCGCGGCCACGGCAACCTGATTGTGCCAGCAGGCTCCCGGTCGGATGTCCTGTCCTTCGTGGCCAATGCCGGCACCACATCGCGAATTATCGTGGGTGCGGATCTCGCAGAAATTGTCGATCCAGGGATAGGAATAATTCTGCTCTGAATACTCCCACCCCTGAGGGCGCTCATAGCGCACGCCATCGATGGTGCCACTCGACGGGTAGTATTCCCAGCTCCAGACCGGATTGAACAGCTGCGAGTTGGCGTAGGCCGGACCGGTCAGGAAAGGAAAGCGCATATCCGGGGCCACGATCGTGGCGCCCGTAACCCCTTCATCGGCCTGCACGTGCACGGTGCCGGGAATCACATCGCCCGGTGCGTCATGGTCGAAGTGCAGCGGCTCGGGTGGCGGAGGAGGGGGTGTTTCAGCCTCCTCTGGCTCGTCCGTTTCTTCAGGATCGACCAGGTCTTCGGTTTCTTCCGGTTCAACCGGATCAGGATCTTCGACAGGTGGGGGCGATGGAGGTGCCTCGGCACCAATTCCGGCAATATCCGCTCCGAAAAGGGCGAGCATGGCGAGGGCGGCTGCGCTAGGTACACCAATTCCGAGGCGGGCTGGCAGGTTCATCGCCGATCCTCCTCAGGTGGCACAAACAGGAAGAGACGGTCGAGCAGCGTTTGGAGCGCTGCCGGGTCGTTACAGGGCTCATCTTCGACATCGCTGCCCGGACAGGACAGGCGAACGGAATAAGACGCGCCATAGAGGTTGAAGCTGGCCCGGGCTCCGGCATATCCACGCCCGATCTCAAGCTGGCCCATCCGCGAGCGCCCGTGACGGGACGGGGTGGCAAGACGGGTCCCGGTGATCACTGCTTCCCCCAGCTCGGTCGGCAGAATGAGGTGGTAGAAGTCTTCGCGCTCCATCAGCGCGACCGCGTTGGCAAGGCCTGCGCTCGGGTCTTCGTTCTCAAACGCCGCGAGCGGCACCAGCAGTGGTACGCTCATACGGCCACCGCTTCGATCGAGGCCTGGCAGGCGGCTGATAATGTCCAAAGGTGCATCAATCAGGTCGCGCTGACGGCGTGCGCCCAGTTCTGCGGCCGGATAGTCAATTGCCATGCGGATGCGTTGTGCGACCGCATACTCGCCATTGTCGCGTCGCCCACCCGGGCGAATGGTTTGCGCAGCCCTCTCCAACGCAGGGCGTAACCGACCTGTTTCAGTGACCATGTCGGCAAGGCCTGCAGCACGCGGGCCGAGTCCATCAAACGGTGTTGGTCCGTAATTGTCCGCAAACCGCAGGTCATCAATCAGGATCGGAGCGTTTACGGGCGCACCATTCGCGTTAAACGCCCGAACGATCACATAGTCGAACTCTGTCACAGGACCGGAGGCCGTGGTCGCCGCCGTGGCTGTTTGGCGCTGGGTCTGCTGGCCATTAAGCGTCAGGCGGACCCAGTTCTCACCAACGACGTATTCGCGCGGCACGCTGACCTGTTGCTGGAGCAGGATGTCGCCATTGCCCCAGCCCTCAATCTGAAAAACCTCAGCGCGCACATCGCGCGTCCAGTCCGGGGCGGCAAAGGCCGTTACGGCAAAGACCGGGCGCGCAAAATCAATCCGTAGGACGCCGTCCTCATCGCGCAGCGCCGTCGCGCCGGTGGGCGCACCGCCCGCACATTCTCGGCCACCGTCAGAACATGTGATGATTTCAGAGGCGTTCGGCTGGCCAAAATCAAACCGGACCCCGCCCGCTATGCCGACCAGTCGATCAGTAACGCCCAATCTTGGAAGCAGGCCAAGCTCGCGATCGAGGCTGAAATTCACCCAGCCGAGCCAGGGGCCCGTGTCTGTGCGGGCCTCATAGCCACCGGGGTCGGGAAACTGCTGGGCATCCGGCTGAATTTGCTGGCGGATGCCGTCTTGCACTTGCAAGCGTGAAGGATCGATCTGAAGTTGCTCCTGAACGGCTCGCAAGCGCTCTGGATCAATACGAGCAGGCTCCTGTGGCACCGCTGAAGCGGTTGCCAACATCCCGGCCAATATGGCGGCCCCCAAAATCGTCCTGGCCATCGCCTGGACCCCTTAAGATGTCCCCTACAGGGTTAACCGTAGCGCGCTTAAGGGTGTGTCACAACGAAAACTGAACCGGCTCAGCCTAATTCTGCGCGTCGATGATCTCGCCGTTTCGGGTTTCGCTTGGGCGGCAAAGGTTTACGAACGCTGGCGCGATTTCGTCGGGGTGGGGCAGGGAATCTGGATCTTCGCCTGGTGCGGCTTTGGCCCGCATGCGTGTGCGCACGGTTCCCGGATTGACCAGATTTGCTCGCACGGTGCTGCTCTCCAGCTCCTGGGCCCAGGCCATGACGAGGTTATCAAGGCCGGCTTTTGATGCGCCGTAAGCGGCCCAGTAGGCCTTGGCGCGACGGCTGCCGACGCCCGAGGTGGTGAACACGGCCCGACCGGCATCCGACTCTTTCAACAGAGCTTCAAACGCCCGGATAAAGCGTGCAGGCGCGATCAGGTTGACTGCCAGCACTTCATTCCAGACCTTGGCGGTCAGCTGGGCGGTGGGCGTCAGAAGGCCAAGGACACCTGCATTCACGACGAGCGCGTCCAGTTTCCCCCAGCGTTCAGCCACGACTTCGGCGAGCTTTTCGATCCCATCGGGCGTCTGCAGATCCATCGGAACAATGGTGCAGTTTCCACCCATCTGGCGGATTTCATCGTCCAGGTCTTCAAGTCCGCCTTGGGTGCGCGCCACGGCAATGACGTGGGCTCCCTCGGCAGCGAGTTTCTTGCAAATGGCATAGCCCAGACCGCGCGAAGCGCCGGTCACAAGCGCCACGCGGCCGTTCATCGGCTGAGTGTCGGTCATGCGTCTACCAGGAATGAGAGCTGTTGATCCTTGTTCGACCGCGCACGATCGCGGTCGACAAGCGGGGTGGGATAGTCGCCGGTGAAGTAATGGTCGGCGAGCTGAGGATAGTCCGGATTACGGGTTTCACCGCGAACGGCCCAGTAGAGGCCGTCAACCGACAGGAAGCCGAGGCTGTCTGCGCCCAGCATTTCGGTCATCTGCTCATGCGCATGGCTGGCCGCCATCAATTCTTCCCGCATGGGCATATCGATGCCATAGAAATCCGGGTGTGTGATGGGTGGGCAGGCCGACCGGAAGTGAACCTCCGTCGCACCCGCCTCGCGGACCATCTTCACGATTTTCTTTGATGTTGTGCCCCGCACCACGCTGTCATCCACCAGCAGGACGCGTTTGCCGCGAAGTGCAGCCGGGTTGGCCGAGTGCTTGCGGCGTACGCCGAGGTCGCGCTTGGCCTGAGTCGGCTGAATGAAAGTGCGGCCGACAAAGTGAGAGCGAATAATGCCCAGGTCGAACGGCTTGCCCATCTCCTCGGCAAACCCGAGCGCTGCGGCCATGCCGGAATCGGGTACCGGCACAACAACGTCGATATCGGCCGGCGTTTCCTGTGCCAGACGCTGGCCCATGCGCTTGCGCGCTTCATAGACGGAGATGCCATCAATGACGGAGTCGGGGCGGGCGAAGTAGATGTATTCAAAGGCGCACGGGCGAGCTGGAACGTCAGGCCCGAATTTCTTCGTCTCGATCCCATCATCAGACACGATGACGACCTCGCCGGGCTCAACCTCGCGCACGAACTCAGCGCCGATCATGTCCAGCGCACAGGTTTCGCTGGCGAAGATGGTGGCATCATCCAGTTGACCCATCACAAGCGGGCGAATGCCGAGCGGGTCGCGCGCGCCAATCAGCTTGTCATTGGTCATGGCCACAAGAGCAAATGCGCCCTGGACCTGAGACAGCGCAGCAATCAGGCGATTGACCGCTTTTGATTTTTTTGACCGGGCTGCAAGCTGCAGGATGACCTCGGTGTCGGAGGTCGATTGAAAGATCGCCCCGCCATTCGTCAGCTCTTCGCGCAGGGCACGGGCATTGGTCAGGTTGCCATTATGCGCTAGCGCGACACCGCCGCCGCGCACATCAGCGTAGAGCGGCTGAACGTTTCGCAGGACGGGTGCGCCAGAGGTCGAATAGCGCACATGCCCTATCGAGATGGAGCCTTCCAGAGATTTCATGCGCTCTGGATCGGTGAAGTGTTCGCCCACCAGACCCAGATGGCGTTCTGAATGGAAACGCCCTTCATGATAGCTCGTGATCCCGCACGCTTCCTGACCGCGGTGCTGCAATGCGTGCAGACCGAATGCGACCAGCACTGAGGCGTCAGGTGCGCCGCGCACGCCAAAAACACCGCATTCTTCCTGCGGGCGATCAGTGACCGGGTCGTAGGTGAGGGTCATTGCACTCATAGGCCGTCATCCTCATTGATGCGCTCAAGCTCGCGCGCAATCGGGTCATCGGGTTGGCTGGCCACCCAGCTGCCGTCTGGGGCCAGTCGTTGAAGCAGTTGCGCGCTGGCATTTGCAAGCGGATAGAAGCGCGCTCCGGTCATCCAGCTTGGGTTGGACATGGTGTTGTTGATCACCAATACAAGCAGGCCCAGCAGGACCAGGCCGCGCACCAGTCCGAAGACAAATCCGAGTGTGCGATCAATCACGGTGACGTCTTCACCGCTTTTGACATTTTTCTGCAGGGAGCTGGTGACGAAGCTGACGGCCAGATAGACCAGCAGGAACACCACCGCCATCGAAACGAAGTTGGCGATCAGGCCGGAACCGACCATCTCCAGAAGCAGTCCGGCAAAGACCGGGCGGGTCCAGAGCGCTGCCAGCGCTGCGGCCACAAAGGCGGTGACCGTTAGCGCTTCGCGGACAAAGCCGCGCATGAGAGCCATAACGCCGGAGACAAAAAGGACACCGAGGGCGAAGAGGTCAAATCCGATCAAGCTCTGGTCCATGCCGTGATCCCTTCGCCGCTCTGCTTCAGGCCGCGTCCTGACCAAGGCGCCGGACCAGCGCCTGGATCGTGTCGATCGGTGTAACATCCATACCGGACAGGTCTGCGCCAGCCGGAGTAAGTGCTTTGGTGAATCCTAGCTTTTTGGCTTCCTTCAGCCGGGCATCAGCCCGACCGACGGGGCGCACGTCGCCCGACAGTGCGATCTCGCCAAATGCGGCGCAGTCGCTTGGTAGCGCGGTGTCGAGATAGGAAGAAATCAAAGCTGCCGCCACTGCCAGATCCGCTGCGGGCTCAGCGATCTTCAGGCCGCCCGCGACGTTCAAATAAACGTCACGACCGCCAAAGCCAAGCCCGCATCGCGCCTCAAGAACCGCCAGCACCATCGCGAGGCGACCATTATCCCAACCCACAACCGCGCGGCGCGGTGTGCCGAACGCCGCCGGAGCCACAAGAGCTTGAATTTCCGTCAGAACCGGTCGTGTGCCTTCCATGCCGGCAAAGACAGCCGCGCCTGAGGCATGCTCTCCACGTCCATCAAGAAACAGCGCCGACGGGTTGGCAACTTCCTGAAGTCCGGCGTCGGCCATTTCAAATACGCCAATCTCGTCCGTGGGGCCAAATCGGTTTTTAACCGCGCGCAGGATGCGGAACTGGTGGGAGCGCTCCCCTTCGAAATAGAGCACGGCATCGACCATGTGTTCCACGACACGCGGGCCAGCAATCTGGCCGTCCTTGGTCACATGGCCAACAAGGATGACGGCGGTATTACGCTTCTTGGCGAACCGGACGAGATCCTGCGCACAGGCGCGGACTTGAGCCACAGTGCCCGGCGCTGCGGCAAGCTGATCGGACCAGAGCGTCTGAACCGAATCGATGACCGCAATGTCAGGCGTTTCCTTTTTCAGGCCATCGAGAATGACCTCCAGTGAAGTTTCGGCTGCCAGCGCCACCGGCGCATCGGCGAGCCCCAGCCGCCGGGCGCGCCGACGGACCTGATCGGCGGCTTCCTCGCCGGACACATAAACCGTTTTGGCACCGCCAAGGGCGAGCCGTGCCACCGCCTGAAGAAGGAGTGTCGATTTGCCGATGCCGGGGTCCCCGCCAACCAGCACCGCAGAGCCGGGAACCAAACCGCCACCGGCTACCCGGTCAAGCTCGGCAAGCCCGGTTTCAAAGCGCGCCGGATCCTCGGTCTCGCTGCCAAGGTCGACAAGCTCCAGCTTGGATCGCCGCCCGGATCTGACCGGCGCAGCTTTCGCGCCTCCGCCGAGCGGGGCTGAAGCCGCGGCTTCTTCGACTAGCGTATTCCACGACCCGCAATCATCACACCGCCCCGCCCACTTGGCGTGCGTCGTCCCGCAAGATTGGCAGACATAAACGGTGGAGGGCTTGGGCATGGGGTGTCCGTCGTTTGATGTGGCGTTCAAGCTAAATGGATTCGGCTCGGGATCGCTGCGGGAAAGTGGTTGAGAGCGCTCAGCGCGCAACCCGTTCCACACCCGCACCAATTCCGGTCAGCAGCTCATAGGGCAGGGTGCCCGCGGTGATGGCCAGCGCATCGAGGTCGGGCCCAAAGAAGCAGGCAGGCTCGCCTGAGCGGGCGGCGTTCTCAGCCTCGGAAACGTCCAGAACAATGAGATCCATGGAAACCTTGCCAAGGATTGGTGTTTTCACGCCGCCAAGGCGCGCCCAACCTGTGTTCGACAGCGCGCGTGGCAGGCCGTCGGCATAGCCCGCCGCCACCGTGGCCGCGAGCATCGTGCGGTCTGCGGTAAAGCTCGCGCCGTAGCCCACCGTGTCGCCGGGTTGAAGCGCGTGGAGCTGAATGACGGGGGCTTCAAGCTGGGCTGCGGAGAGAAGACCATGCTTCTGACCGGGGTAGGCTGTGGCTCCGTAAAGGCCAATGCCGGGACGGGCCAGATCAAACTGGAAGTCCTCACCGAGATAGATGCCGCCGGTATTGGCAAGGCTCTGCCTGGCACCGGGGAAGGCCCGCGCGATATCTGTGAAGCGGGCAAGCTGTATACCGTTCATACGATCTGACGGGCGCTCAGAGCACGCCAGGTGGCTCATGATAATGTCCGGCCTGAACCCTTCCCCGCTTAGCGCCAGGGCCTCGGACATTTCCACGCCGAGCCGGTTCATGCCCGTGTCGATATGCAGGGCAATCTCAGTGTCGAGACCTGACTTCGAAAAGTCCGTAACCTGCTGCACGCTATTCAGCACCGGGTTCAATCTGGCGGACCTGAACACTTCCGTGTCATCGGGCGTAAAGCCGTTCAGGACCCAGATTGTTGCGTCAGCCTGCCCCAGACAGCCGCGAAGATGCTCACCCTCGACAGCCGTTGCCACGAAGTAGGTGTCGCACCCGGATTCGCTTAACGTTTGAGCTATGGGCCCAACGCCGAGCCCATAGGCATTGGCTTTGACAACAGCGGACACAGCGCTTGCCGGTGCAAGGCTGCACAGATGTCGATAGTTCCGGCCGATCGCATCGAGATCGATCACCAGGCGTGCAGCGCGGGTTGGAGCAGGCAAAGCAGTCATGGGGGTGTTATCGCCCGGTTAGCTGCGCGCGTCTGCCCCCGAACTGCCTCAGCGTCAGTCGTAACCACCACCACCGCGGCCATAGGTGTCGAGATCGGAGAATTTGGTGCGTTCAGGGTCGAATGCGACTTTGACCGAACCGATCGGACCGTGACGCTGCTTGCCAATGATGACGTCTGCCTGGTTGCGGATTTCGCGCATCTCGTCTTCCCAGGCGAGATATTGCTCGGTGCCTTCCTTGGGCTCCATCCGTTCCAGATAATAGCTTTCGCGATACACAAACATCACGACGTCAGCGTCCTGCTCGATCGAGCCGGATTCGCGCAGGTCAGAGAGCTGAGGCTTCTTGTCTTCCCGGTTCTCCACCTGACGCGATAGCTGGGACAGGGCGATGACGGGAACGTTGAGTTCCTTCGCGAGCGCCTTGAGCGACTGGGTCACCTCGGAAATTTCCTGCACACGGTTATCGGTTCGCGATGAGCCGGTTACCAGCTGGAGATAGTCCACCACGATGCAGTCGAGCCCGACCCGGCGCTTCAGCCGGCGTGCGCGCGCCGTCAGCGCGCCAATCGACAGACCACCTGTGTCGTCGATGTAGAGGGGAATGTCGTTGATTTCCTGAACCGCGTCGCGGATGTCCTCAAACTGGGCCGCGTCGATATTGCCCTGGCGGATGTGATAACTGGAAATCCCTGAGTAGTCGGCGATCAGACGCGTTGCGAGCTGTTCGCTCGACATCTCGAGGGAGTAGAAGGCTACGACACCGCCATCGACCGTCTTGCGAAGCCCGTCAGAGCTTTCCTCAGCCTTGTAGGCCCTGGCCACTGCGAACGCGATATTCGTCGCGAGCGAGGTCTTGCCCATGGAAGGGCGACCCGCAAGGATGATCAGGTCAGAGCGGTGAAGGCCGCCGAGCTTTGCATCAAGGCTCTTCAGTCCGGTGGAAATTCCTGACAGGCCACCGCCGCGCTGATAGGCGGCGCTCGCCATCTTCATGGACTCTTCCAGGGCCTCGTGGAAGGGGCGCAGGGTCCGCTGGGTACCGCCGGTTTCGGCGAGTGCAAACAGGCCGCGCTCTGCTTCTTCCAGCACGCTCGTCGCAGGGATATCGTCAACGCTGTCTTCAGCGGTATGGGCGACGCCTTGGCCAAAGCGGATCAGCTCACGACGCAGGGCGAGGTCGTAGATCAGCTTGCCATACTCGACTGCGCTGGCCCCGTCGGGAGCCTCACGCATGAGGTCAGCGAGGTAAACCGGGCCGCCAATCTCTGCCATGCCCGGATCGCGCTCGAACCGACTACGCAACACCACCGCATCGGCAAGGGAACCGGCAATGATCAGCTGGCTTGCACTTTCAAAGATGCGGGCATGAAGCGGATCGTAAAAGTGGTCAGGCTTTAAAAAATCACCGACGCGCTGATACACTTCGTTGTCGAACAGAAGCGCGCCGAGGACGGCCTGTTCAGCTTCGATATTGTGCGGAGGCGCACCGCTATTGTCTTCGCCCGGTTCGCCAAACGGGGCGTCGGAATTGGTCAGTTCGGCAGTCATGGCCGGTTTGTTAGCCCATCAAAAGCTGACGAAGTAGATTTGACTTTCAGAAGCCTCATTTTTGAAGTTTCCACAGGCGCTTGTGGATAAATCAAAAACGCCGTTGTGCTGTCGGCGGGAAGGTCAATTCCCGCAGTTTGCACGTCATGATGCGTTGAGTCTTGGACTGTGGAAAACTGCAGCCCCAAAAGAAAACGGGCGGCCCCATCGGAGCCGCCCGCTAACTCTTGGTCGATTAGGGAGACCTTAGTCTTCCTTGGTCTCGTCTTCGTCGGCAGACGCTTCAGCAGCTTCGCCGCCTTCTGCGTCGTCATCTTCGCCTTCAACGCCGGCTTCGAAGAGCTCAGCGGCCTGGGCTTCGGCCAGGGCGCGGTCTTCGTCAGCGGCAGACTGGATGACGTCTTCGCCAGCAGCCTGACGCTCGGCCTCGTCTTCGGTGCGCGCCACGTTCAGGGTGACGGTCACGTCGACTTCGGCGTGCAGCTTCAGGCGCACTTCGTGCAGACCCAGCGTCTTGATCGGCTCATTGAGGTCAACCATGCCGCGGGTGACGGTGAAGTCAGCAGTGGTGGCAGACTCAGCGATGTCACGGGTGGACACCGAACCGTAGAGCTGACCGGTTTCAGACGCCTGACGGATCAGGGTGAAGCTGGCACCGTCCAGGTGAGAGCCCTCAGAGCGAGCCTTCTCGGCACGCTCGGCATTGAGCTTCTCAAGCGCTTCGCGCTCGCGCTCAAAGCGCTCCAGGTTTTGCTTGGTGGCACGCAGAGCCTTGCCTTGCGGCAGAAGGAAGTTGCGCGCATAGCCCGGCTTGGCATCGACAACGTCGCCGATGGCACCCAGCTTTTCGACACGTTCAAGAAGAACGACTTGCATAACCGATCTCCTAACTAGTCGAGTGCATACGGCAGAAGCGCCAGGACGCGAGCCCGCTTGATGGCACGAGACAGCTCACGCTGCTTCTTCGCCGACACAGCGGTGATACGCGACGGCACGATCTTGCCACGCTCGGACATGTAACGCTGCAGCAGCTTGATGTCCTTGTAATCGATCTTCGGCGCATTTTCGCCGGAGAACGGGCAAACCTTGCGGCGGCGCTGGAACGCGCGGCGAGCAGGGATGTTCGAAATGGAAAGGTCAGACATTCTTCCAGGTCCTCCTAGCGACGCTCACGGCGCTTGCGATCATCGCCCTTGCGCAGAATGGCGCTGGGCTCTTCAGTCAGTTCGTCGACCTTGACCGTCATGTGACGCATGACGTCGTCGGCGTACTTCTGCTTGAAGTCGATCGCGTCGAGGACCTCGTTACCGGCTTCCATGTCCAGGTAGCCGTAGTGACCCTTGCGGTTCTTGTTGACGCGGTAGGCCAGGGTGCGAAGACCCCAGTATTCGGTCTTGTGGACCTTGCCGCCCTTTTCCTCGATCAGAGCCTTGAGCTCTTCGATCGAGCTTTCCATCTGCGCCGGAGACACGTCCGGGCGCGTGATGAAAATGTGCTCATACTTATTCATCAGACTTTACGTCCCTTCTCTAGAGTTTGGCCGCGGCGGTATGGAGCGAAGGGCCGTTCCATGCCGTCGGTTCCCCAGATCCCGCTTCCTTAAACAACAGAAAACGAACCACGATCAGGGGACCGCAGCCAGCGAAGACGCGGGACATAGAGGAAATGGCGCGAAGAGGCAAGCGGGGAGCGGGGTTTGGCGCGTGTCTCCCATCGCTGGCCTTGCCACCGCCTTCCCACATCGCTAACACCGCGCCCAATCAAATGGCTTGCAAGGGAGGACGCCGAATGGCGCTTGCATTCACTTTTCCCGGCCAGGGCAGCCAGGCCGTCGGTATGGGCCAGGCGCTCGCAGCCGAGTTCAAGGTGGCCAAAGAGGTCTTCGACGAGGTCGATGAGGCTTTGGGTCAGAAGCTCTCGGCAATCATGGCCGATGGCCCGGCTGAGGAGCTCACTCTGACGGAGAACGCTCAGCCGGCCATTATGGCCAACTCCATCGCGACCATGCGCGTTTTGAAGGCCGAGTTTGGCGTTGATATTTCGGCAGCAGATTTTGTCGCTGGTCATAGCCTCGGCGAATACTCAGCCCTGTGTGCAGCAGGTGCGCTAAGCCTGTCACGTACGGCGGTTTTGCTGAAGCAACGTGGTCAAGCCATGCAACGCGCTGTTCCGGCGGGTGAGGGTGCCATGGCAGCAATGCTGGGCGTTACAGAAGAGCAGGCTCAAGACGCGGTGAATGAGGGCGCGAGCAAAGGCATTGTGACCATTGCCAACGACAATGCCCCTGGCCAGATCGTGATTTCAGGTGAGCAGGCGGCGGTAGAAGCGGCTCTGGCAGCGGCCAAGCACGGCGGTGCGCGTCATGCGATGATGCTGGACGTTTCAGCCCCGTTCCACTGCCCGATGATGCAGCCGGCGGCTGAGGCGATGGCTGAAGCGCTTGCCGATGCGACCATCTCCGCACCGGTGGTTCCAGTGGTCAATAATGTGTCTGCCAAGGCTGTGACTGATCCCGAGGTGATCCGCACTCAGCTCGTTGAACAGATCACCGGTAAAGTGCGGTGGCGCGAGAGCATTGACTGGATGCATGGCGAAGGGGTGATGCAGTTCGCTGAAGCCGGATCGAAAATCCTCTCCAACATGCTCAAGCGCCACATTCGCGAGGCCAAGGGCATCGCGCTGACCGACGGTGCCTCCATGGAAGCGTTTGCCGCTTCGCTCAAAGGATAAGACACATGTTTGATCTGACTGGAAAGAAAGCCCTCGTGACCGGCGCGACCGGCGGTCTGGGCTCCGAGATTGCACGTGCGCTGCACGCAGCAGGTGCCCACGTGGCCCTGTCCGGTACGCGCGTTGAAAAGCTTGAAGCGCTGGCTGGCGAGCTTGGCGATCGTACAGCGATCACGCCGGCCAACCTGTCTGACGCAGAGGCTGTGGACGCTCTGCCCAAGCAGGCCTCTGAAGCGCTCGGCGGTTTGGATATCCTGATTTCCAATGCCGGCGTCACACGCGACCAGCTGCTCATGCGTATGAAGGATGAGGACTGGGAGACGGTTATCAAGGTGAACCTTGAAGCGCATTACCGTCTGTCGAAAGCGGTTCTGCGCGGCATGATGAAACAGCGCTGGGGCCGCATCGTCGGGATCACATCTGTCGTCGGTGTTACCGGCAATCCGGGCCAGACCAATTATGCTGCCTCCAAGGCCGGCATGATCGGCTTCTCCAAGGCCCTGGCCCAGGAGGTTGGCGCGCGTGATGTGACCGTGAATTGCGTGGCTCCGGGCTTCATCGAATCGCCGATGACAGATGAGCTTAATGACGACCAGCGCGCCGCGATTCTCGGCCGTATCCCGAACGGGAAGCTTGGAACCGGTGCGGATATCGCCGCGGCATGCGTTTATTTGTCGAGCGAGGAAGCCGGTTACGTCACCGGTCAAACCCTGCACGTCAATGGCGGCATGGCGATGATTTAAGCCTGTCCGGGCTGCTGTCATGGGCTTGCCAGCCATGGTGGTGCTAGCGTAGCTGAAATTTGCGTGGTATCAGCCCGCACAATCCCGATTCGGGCAGTAAGACTTGTAACTGTGCAAACGGGGCTATCTAAAGACTTTCGGCGCTCAAACAGGAGCGCTGACGAATATAAAAAGGGTCCGACATGTCTGACGTTTTAGAGCGCGTGAAGAAAATCGTCATTGAGCATCTCGATGTTGAAGACGACAAGGTCACCGAAAAGGCTTCCTTTATCGATGATCTGGGCGCTGACTCCCTCGACAATGTCGAGCTTGTGATGGCGTTCGAAGAAGAGTTCGACATCGAAATCCCGGACGATGCAGCAGAGCACATCCAGACCGTGGGTGATGCTGTGAAGTTCATTTCCGAGAAGCAGGGCTAAGGCCTCTTCGATGACCAAGCGTCGCGTCGTTGTTACCGGGCTGGGGCTCGTAACCCCGCTCGGTTGTGGCGTGGACCATGTGTGGAGCCGGCTTCTGGCCGGCGAATCCGGTCTCGCCAAAATCGAGCATTTTGACGTCTCCGATCTGTCTAGCCAGGTCGCGGGTATCATCCCGCGAGTGGATGGGCGTAATGGCGGCGGCGCTGATGTGGCGGGGTCATTCGACCCCGACGCGGTCATGCCTGCGCGTGAGCGCAAGCGTATCGATGAGTTCATCCTCTACGGCATCGCTGCCGCGGATGAAGCTCTGGCCCATTCGGGCTGGGAAGCTGCTGATGAGGCAGCCAAGGAACGGGCTGGCGTTCTCATTGGCTCCGGTATTGGCGGACTCCAGACGATTTATGATGCGTCGGTCACGCTCCATGAGCGCGGCCCTCGCAAGCTGTCTCCTTTTGTCATCCCAGCCATGCTGATCAATCTGGCTTCGGGTCAGGTTTCGATCCGCCATGGTCTGAAAGGCCCGAACCATTCGGTGGTTACGGCCTGCTCGACGGGGGCACACGCCATTGGTGACGCAGCAAAGCTGATTGCCTATGGCGATGCGGACATGATGGTCGCCGGTGGTGCTGAAAGTGCCATCACCCGCCTTGGCTACGGCGGTTTCGGTGCGGCGCGTGCCCTGTCGACCGGCTACAACGACAATCCCAAAGCCGCCTCCCGTCCATGGGACAAGGGCCGCGACGGCTTTGTCATGGGTGAGGGCGCTGGCGTCGTCATCCTTGAAGAGTACGAAGCAGCCAAGGCGCGCGGCGCGACCATTTACGCCGAAGTTGCTGGCTATGGCCTGTCCGGTGATGCCTACCACATTACCTCGCCGGCTGAAGATGGCGACGGGGGCTTCCGCTCCATGTCTGCAGCCATCAAGAGCGCTGGTCTGACGCCTGCAAACATCGACTATGTCAACGCACACGGCACTTCGACACCGAAGGGTGACGAGATCGAGCTGGGCGCGGTTGAGCGCCTGTTCGGCGACAATGCCGGTGATGTGGTCATGAGCTCGACCAAATCGTCCATTGGCCACCTTCTGGGGGCTGCCGGTGCGGTTGAGGGCATCTTCTCCATCCTGGCCATGCGTGACGGTATTTGCCCGCCGACGCTCAATCTGGATGACCCGTCTGTGGAGACCAAGCTGAACCTGGCTCCGCACAAGGCGGTAAAGAAAGAGATCAACGCGGCGCTGTCGAACTCCTTCGGCTTTGGCGGAACGAACGCCTCGGTGGTGTTCAAGCGCGCCGACTAAGCGGTCATGAACGAGAGCGCCCCACAGCCCAAGGCGAAAAAGGGCGGCTTCGGTCGCGTTTTGGTCTGGCTGGGCGGGATTGTGCTGGCGCTGGCGCTGTTTGCAGCCGGTGGTGCGTTTGGCGGCTGGGTCTGGCTGAACAACCAGTTCACCGCAGACGGCCCGGCTGGCCCTGATCAAACGGTTCTGCTGCCTCGTGGTTCCGGTCTGATCGCGATTGCCAGCCAGCTGGAGCGCGAAGGCCTGATCGCCGACGCCCAGATTTTCCGCATCATGATCACGATTGATGGCGGTGACCGCTCGCTGCGGGCCGGTGAATTCGCCATTCCCGAAGGTGCGTCGATGGCAGAGATCTACTCCATCCTGCAGTCGGGGGACACGATCCAGCATCCGATCACGGCCGCTGAAGGGCTGACGAGCGCGATGATCGTGGACATCCTCAACGACGCCGATGTTTTGACCGGTGAGATTTCCGAGGTTCCACCAGAAGGCTCGCTACTACCGGAAACCTTCCTGGTTGATCGCGGCACCGACCGGCAGAGCCTTTTGACTCGCATGGCGAATGCGCAGGACGCATTGCTTGACGAGCTTTGGGCATCGCGTGCTGATGATCTGCCCTTTAACACTCGCGAGGAGGCGATCATTCTCGCCTCGGTGGTGGAGAAGGAGACCGGCATCGCGTCTGAGCGGCCCATGGTCGCGTCTGTCTTTGTGAACCGCCTGCGCCGGGGTATGCGCCTTCAGAGCGATCCCACGATTATCTACGGCATCAGCCAGGGCGAGCCGCTCGGGCGCGGCATTCGCCGGTCTGAGCTGGATAACGCGAACAACCCTTATAATACCTATCAGATTGACGGCCTGCCGCCGACGCCGATCGCCAATCCGGGACCGGACGCCATCCGCGCAGTGCTGAACCCACCGGACACGGACTATCTCTTCTTTGTGACCGATGGCACGGGCGGCCACGCCTTCTCCGAGACCTATGCCGAGCACAACGTCCATGTTCAGGCCTTGCGTCGCCGTGAGCGCGAACAGAGACGGTCAGGAGGCTAGGAGATGACACAGATCACCGGCATGACGGGCTTTGGTCGTGCAGAGCGTTCTGGAAGCTTTGGCACTGTGTCTGTGGAAGCGCGCAGTGTGAATGGCAAAGGGCTGGATGTCCGACTTCGTCTGCCGTCCGGTTTTGACGCCATTGAGCCGAAATTGCGCGAGTTTGCCAAACAGCGTTTCAATCGAGGCTCTGTTTCACTCAATCTGAGCGTAGCGCCGCCAGAAGGCACGCAAGGTGTTCAGATCGATGAGGCGAGGCTGAATTTTTACGCCAAGGCGGCCCATCGCCTCTATGAACAGGGCGCGGCTGCGCCCGCGACCGCTGGTGAGCTTCTGGCGCTAAAGGGCGTCATCACCGCCGACGATGCCGAACCGGCTTCAGACGATGCGGAAGCGCTGCAAGCGGCCGCGTTGCTTGCTGCGGCGGAGGCGCTTGATGCGCTCAAGGCTGCACGCGATGCAGAAGGCAAGGCGCTCGTCGGCGTTCTGACGGGCCATCTTGAAGAAATCGAGTCCCTTCGAGGGGACGCCGCATCCAATGCCGAAGCCCTTCCGTCCGCGATCAAGGCGCGCATCAAGGCCAAGTTTGATGAGCTGCTGCCAAACGGGCTCGATCCCGAGCGGTTGGAGCAGGAAGCAGCCATGCTCGCGGTTAAAGCCGATATCCGCGAAGAGCTGGACCGCTTGACCGCCCATGTCGAGGCGGCTCGCGCGCTCCTTGATGGGGGTAGTCCGGCAGGGCGAAAGCTTGATTTCCTCGCCCAAGAGTTCAATCGCGAGGCCAATACGCTATGTTCCAAGTCCGCTGATCCGGCGTTGACGCGGACCGGCCTGGCGCTCAAAGCCGCAGTCGATCGGCTGCGCGAGCAAGTACAAAACGTGGAGTAAGCATGAGCGGCGATCTGTCCGGCCCTGTTTTCCGTGGTCAACGCCGCGGCCTGATGTTCGTGTTGTCGAGCCCGTCAGGTGCTGGCAAGACCACGCTTTCGAAGCGCCTGATCGCGCAGAATCCTGACCTGGTCCTGTCCATGTCGGCCACCACGCGCGCACCGCGTCCCGGTGAAGTGGACGGTCAGGACTATATGTTCGTGGACGAAGGCAAATTCCTGGAGATGGCCGGGGACGGCCAGTTCTATGAGTGGGCCAAGGTGTTCGACCACTATTACGGCACGCCAAAGGCAGCGGTGGAAGAAGCGCTGGAAGAAGGCCGCGACGTGGTCTTCGACATTGACTGGCAGGGTGCCCGCGCACTGGCGAAAAGCGCTCCGGCTGATGTGGTGCGCGTCTTCATCCTGCCGCCGTCACTCAAGTTGCTGCGCGACCGTCTGAACAAGCGCGCGCAGGACTCCGAAGAGATCATCCAGGGGCGCATGGCGCGCGCGAAGGAAGAGATCGAGCACTGGCACGAATACGACTATGTCGTGCTGAATGATGACTTCTCCCGTGCGCTGGAAAAGCTCTCTGAGATCCTTCACGCCGAACGCCTGAAGCGGAACCGCCACCCGTGGCTGTCAGGCTTTGTCGAGGCGTTGATGACGGAATAGGGTAGGATCCCCGATTATCCCCTCGCCGCCCGCCAAGCCTGAGCCAGGCGCATAAATCCCGCTGGATCAATGGTTTCAGCGCGGGCTGAGGGCTCGATCCCGGCGGCTTCCAGCAAGCTCTCAGAGCTTGTACCCGCCTTGCCTGCGGCCACACCTAGCGACTTGCGCAGGGTTTTGCGGCGCTGGCCAAACGCGCTCTCAGTGACGATGGAAAGTGCCTCAAGGTCTGCGAAGCGCTTTTCAGCGGGCAGGGGGTCAATCACTACTACGGCTGAGTCGACTTTCGGCGGAGGGGTGAAGGCGCGCGCGGGTAGAGTGAAGGCGTAGCGCGGCGTGGCCGCCGCAGCCGTCAGGATCGCAAGGCGCCCGTACTGAGGGTCACCCACGCTGGCGACGACGCGCTCGGCGACCTCTTTCTGGAACATCAGAACCAGGCGTGACCACCAGACCGGCTCCGTGGTCAGCCATTTGATGAGCAGGGCTGTGGCCACATTATAGGGCAGGTTGGACGCCAGGATGCGGGTTGCGAACCGCCCCTCGATTTCGGCTTCGGCGACTTTAAGCGCATCGGCTTCAACCACCGAAAGCCGCCCGCCAGAAGCTGTATTGATCTCATCCAGTGCAGAGAGGAAGCGCGAGTCCTTCTCCACCGCGATGACCTCAGCAGCGCCCTCTGACAGGAGCGCGCGGGTGAGGCCACCTGGCCCTGGACCGACTTCAAACACCGTTGCTTCGCTCATATCGCCGCACAGGCGTGCAATCTTGGCGGTCAGGTTCAGATCCATCAGGAAATGCTGGCCGAAGCGCTTGTCGGCTTTCAGGCCGTGGGCCGCGATGACCTCTCGCAGCGGCGGCAGGGCATCGACACTCATGATGCCCGCTCCCGGTGTCCGGCGAGTTCTGAGGCCAGCGCGATGGCCGCAATCAGGCTGTCCGGTCGGGCAATACCCTGACCGGCAATGTTAAAGGCTGTGCCGTGATCGGGAGAGGTGCGCACGATAGGTAGGCCCAGTGTGATGTTAACACCGCCATGGAAGTCCAGCGTTTTGACCGGGATGAGACCCTGATCATGATAGAGACAAATCGCGGCATCGTAGCTGGCGCGAGCCTCGGCATGGAACATCGTATCCGGCGACAACGGTCCAATGACGTTGAACCCGGCGCTCTGTAATCGCTCGACCGCCGGGATCACAGTTTCGATCTCCTCGGCGCCGAGGGCTCCGGCTTCGCCGGCATGGGGGTTCAGGCCTGCCACTGCTAGCCGTGGACTCTTGATCCCAAAATCACGCTTCAGGGCTTCAGCCGTCACAGCGGCTGTGTGGATGATGCGATCTTCAGTAACGCTGTCTATGGCGTCTCTGAGCGATTGGTGGATGGTCACCAGCGCGCATCTGAGGCCTCCGCCTGCCAACATCATCACTGGGCCACGGGCCCCGTTGATTGGGGCTTTGGCGGTGAGGTGGGCGAGATATTCTGTATGGCCGGGAAAGCGGAACTCCGCCTCATACATGACGGCCTTTGAAATCGGATTGGTAATAACCGCGCCAGCATCCCCGCAAAGAGCCGAACACACGGCGGCATCAATCGATGCCTTGGCCGCTTCAGCGGATGATTCTGCTGGCGGCTGAGCCATGACGGGCAGACCAGATGCGAAGGCATCGTGCGCGTGCGTCATGTCGGTGATCTCGATTGGTGACGCCACACCAAGCTGGCGGGCGGCCTGTCGCAAATACTGTGTATCAGCAAAGGCTGCAAAGCAGATTGGCGTTGTCTGGAAATGAGCCCAGGCTTTGAGCGCTATTTCCGGACCAATGCCGTCCGGATCGCCCAGGGTCAGGGCGAGCGGTCGCGTGCTCACCGGATTTCGACGGTGGCGTCGCGGCGCAAGTCTCGGAGCCAGCGGCGCGCCAGGAGGGAAAGCTGCTGGTTGATCAGCTGATTCTCCACTTCGTCCGCGGTCGGCACACCCGGTCCCGTCATCTGGCGATTGCAAACGAGGAAGACCTGAAGCCCGGCAGCCGTTTCCAGAACGCCGGTCGTTTCGCCGGCTTCAACCCCAGACAGGGCGGACCGGATCTGAGGGATCAGGGCGGAGGCATTAAGGCCTGCCAGATCGGTCACGATCACGCCCTCAATACCAGCGACATCATCACGGACGGTCTCGCAAGAGCCAATCTGCGAGGTCACTTCGGTGAGAGTCGCCCGCGTATCTTCGGTAACGCGAGAGGAGGGCAGGGTCAGCTGAATGAGGTCCAACTGCTCCACAACCTGCCCGTCACGCTTGTCCACGACGGCGATAATCTGGAAACCGCCGGGAACACGGATCGGATTTGAAATCTGACCCGGCTGAAGCTGCCGGACAATCTCCAGCACTTGTGGGCGGATTGACGCCTCGGACAGCCAGCCTGTGAAGCCGCCGCGCTGTGCGCTTGCGGCATCAGAGAATTGTGCTGCCACGTCAGGGAAAGGGGCGCCCTGGCTG
This sequence comes from Oceanicaulis sp., assembly GCA_043513725.1. GTDB lineage: Bacteria > Pseudomonadota > Alphaproteobacteria > Caulobacterales > Maricaulaceae > Oceanicaulis. Next base: position 64,601 of record CP121338.1, read on the forward strand.
AGGGCCCCATAGACGGCCTGAACGACTTGGGCGGCCTGTTCCTCACCGCCATCAGCGCGGATTTCCACGACTATCTCGGCAAGGCTGTATTGCGGCTGAGCTGCGGCCTCGGTTTGGCGCTCCAGGGCAGTGTCGATTTGCTGATCTGAAATGCGAATCCGCGCGCGATAGCGTCCGCTGACCATGATCTGCCAGGCGATTTCCGCCCGGATCTGCTGGCGCAGTGTTTCCACATCAATGCCATTGCGTTGAAGGTCGCGAGCAACTTCCTCAACGGTCGAGCCATTGCGCGCAGCGGCATCCTGGATCGCGGCGTCAACCTCGGCTTCGTCAACGGAAAGGTCAAACTCGGCAGCGGTCTGGAGCTGAAGCGATTCTTCGATCAGGGCCCGGATCGCCTGATCCTGGATTTGCTCCAGCATGGCCTCATCGGGCTGCACCCCGGCCGAGGTAATGATCAGGCGCATGCGGTTGCGCACGTCCAGCGTTGTGATCGGCTGGTCGTTGACCACAGCCGCGATACCCTCAACCTGCTGGGCGGAGACGGGCTTGGTGGCAAACGGTGTCGCGAGAAGGGCGACGACCAAAATCAGCGCAGTGCGAAGGGCCATGACGGTCACAAATCTTCCGGTGTTTGCTGCAAGATACTGATCAGACGCGCAGACGCAATCGCGCGGTGCGGTACTCATCTAACCATCCTCAGTCGCGGCAATGAAAAATAACCCGCCCAATGCAAACAGGACAGGGGCCGTCCAGCTGGCGGTAATGGGATTGAGCGCGCCGGAACTACCAAGGCCAAGGAGAAGTTCCTGTGTGAAATACATCGCAAAGCCGGCGATCGCGCCCGCGGCGGCAAACCCGGCCGCACCGCCCATGCGGTGAAGGCGCAAGGTCGCAGCAACGCCCAGAAGCGCCGCCGCCATGAGCACAAGCGGTTGGGCCAGCAGGCTGTGCCAGCGCAGCTCGTAAGGACGGCTCGAGAGTCCGGCCTGTTGCGCTGATTCGATCACCGTCGGCAGGTCCCAGAAGGCCGTCGCTCCCGGTGATCGCGCGCGCTCAAACAGAGCCTGTCCGCCGATATTGGTGGGAAGGCTGACGGCACCAAGCTCGACGGGCGCTGCGCCGGGGCGCAGTTCGCGTCCGTCATCGAGAAGCCAGAACCCGCCTGCTAGCCGGGCTTCGCCAGCTGTCACGTGCCGGTCCAGCGATGGCGCCCCCTCAGTCGAGACCAGATAGGTGCGAAAAACCGGGTTGGAGAGGGTGGCCGTATCCGGATCGAGCTGGTCAGCAGTTATAACGGTAAAGCCGTCGGAACGGCGCTCACGCAGCCAGATTTCCCCGGCTGCGCCCCGGGCCTCCCCGGTCTGGCCTTGCAACAGTTCGTCGCGCAGGCTCTCAAAGCGCGCGTTTGCGGCAGCGCCCAGCGGGTTTAGCGCCGTGGCGCTGGCAACGCCGAGAACAACGGTGAGGACCGCCGCCGGTGCCAGAATGCGCCATGCGGAGTAGCCGGACGCACGCATGACAATCAGCTCACTGCGGCGGCTGAGGCGAAAAAAGGTAAAGAGCACGCCAAACAGTACCATGAAGGGCAGGGCGTCCTGGATGAGAAGCGGTGATTTGAGCAGACTCAGCTGCAACGCCTGCAGCGCGGAGATATCCGCACGGGTTGCGATATCGCGCGAGGTTTCAACAAAATCGATCAGCAGGATGACAGCCGAGATTACAGCCGCCGCGCCGAGCACGCCGCCTAGTGTCTGCACGAAGATGTAGCGGGACAGACGCGAAATCATGCCGGGGCTCTCCGGCGGGCAAAGCGGCCGAAGACTCGACGGGAGAGACCCTTTCTCACGATGATAAACCCGGCACCGACGATCCCGATCAGCGGGAGGGCATATTGCACTGAGTTCAGCGCATCATCAGATGCTGCAGCGGCCTGGATAGCGAAGCCGACAAGGCGCAGTCCAAGTGCGCAGACGCCAGCGATGATGACAAATCGGGTATAGCCGGTGCGCCTGTGTTCGACACCGAAGAAGGCGGCTGCCGCGATCAGCGCGAATGCGAGGTTGTAGAGGGGTGCAGAAAGTCGATAGTGCCCCTCGGCCAGCAGGTCTTCAGCGCTTCGCGATCGGGTTACGTCTGACGGCGAGGGATCGAGCAGTTCCGACAGATACTTGTCGCTCTCCTTGAAGAGGAAGGTCGCCGAGCTGTCGATGAATTCGGTGAGTTCGAACTCATAGCGCTCAAACGTCAGGCTCGATGCCGCACCCTGCGTATCCAGACGGCTGAGGACGCCATCCTCCAGCAACATCACGGGACCGCGATCGGTTTGCACTATGACACCCCGCCGCGCCGCGTATGCAGCGGCTGTCTCGCCACGCCCTTCCTCAATGAAGACGTCGTACATCACTGATTCTTCGTCGATGGACCGGGCGTAGAAGGTGACGTCACTCCCAAGCGCCACAAACTCGCCCTCGCGCATGAAGCTGGCGGCGACATCAGTGCGGATTTCAAAAAGCAGCTCGCGCATTTGGCGGAAGCTGGCAGGCTGGATGAATAGATTGACCACGAGATTGGCCAGCACGACCCACAGCGCCAGGCGCAAAAGCGGGGTCAGGCGCTCCCGGCGGCTCATCCCGGCGGCAGCGCCGACCGTGAGTTCCGAATCGCCCACCATCCGGTTCAGACCGATCGCGCAGGCGATAAAGACGGCGACTGGCAGCAGAAGCGCCACGACCTGAGGCATGGCCAGCAGCGTGATCCAGAGGAAGATCAGTGCCGTTTCGCCCCGCTCTGCCAGCAAATCCAGGTTGGACAGGGACTGGGTCAGGATCGCCAGACCGCTCAGCGCAGCGATTGTGGCCAGGAAAGGCCACAGCAATTGCCGGAACATGTAGCGCTGAAAAAGGGTCATTGAGGGCTAGGTTTCGGTGAATGAGTGGTGTTGCGACTTCTAACGCGGGTTTCGATGCGATACCACTGCCCTGTCATACGGTTTTACGCCGCGCGCGCCGCAAGGTGGCTCGCGCCCAAGCGCCCACGAAAGGACGATTATGAAAATCAGCTTTGCCCCCGCCCCGAGCGGCGACGCCATTGCCGTTCCAGTCTTTGCCGACGTTGAACTCTCCGAGGCTGCCAAGGCTCTTGATGGCAGCACCAATGGCGCTTTGACCAAAGCCATCAAGGCGTCTCGCTTTGAAGGCGGAGCTGGGGAAACCCTGGAAGTGGCCGCCCCGCACGGCGTGGACGCCAGCCGGGTAGTTTTATTTGGCCTGGGCAAGCAGGGTGAAGTCACCGAAAGCGCGCTGGAAAAAGCCGCTGCCGGCGTCGTCAAGGGGCTTCTGACCTCTGGCGCAAAGACGCTGTCCTTCACCGTGGACGTCGACAGCGCCGAGTGCGCAGCGCGCGCGGCCCTGGGGTCCCGCCTCGCGTCTTACCGGTTCGATAAGTATCGCACCAAGCTGAAGGACGACAAAAAGCCGTCGCTTGAGGCTGTTGAAGTGGTCTGCGGTGATGTCGATGCCGCCAAATCCGCATGGGACAGCTGGGGACCGGTCGCTGAAGGTACAGAGCTTGCCCGCAACCTCGTCATGGAGGCCCCGAATGTGCTCGGGCCGGAAGAGTACGCGCGCCGCTGCAAGGAGCTGAAGTCGCTCGGTATCGAGGTGGAAGTCCTCGGTGAGAAGGAGATGAAGAAGCTCGGCATGGGCGCACTCCTGGGTGTCGGCCAGGGCTCCGAGCAGGAAAGCCAGCTTGTCGTCATGAAGTGGAATGGCGGCAACAAGGGCGACCAGCCAATCTGCTTTGTCGGTAAGGGCGTCACCTTCGATACCGGTGGTATCTCGCTGAAGCCCGCTCCTGGCATGGATGAGATGAAGGGCGACATGGGCGGTTCGGCTGCCGTCGTCGGTCTTATGGCGGCCCTGGCTGGCCGCAAGGCGAAAGCCAATGTGGTCGGAATTGTGGGCCTCGTTGAGAACATGCCCGACGGCAAGGCTCAGCGCCCGGGCGATATCGTGACGTCGATGTCGGGTCAGACCATCGAGGTGCTTAACACCGACGCGGAAGGCCGCCTCGTGCTGGCGGACGCGCTCTGGTACGCCCAAAAGGAATTTGAACCGAAATTCATCATCGATCTGGCAACCTTGACCGGGGCCATCCTGATTGCGCTTGGGCAGGATCATGCCGGCATTTTCTCCAACAATGACGAGCTGGCTGATCGCCTGTTCAATGCCGGCAAGGCGTCTGACGAGACCGTGTGGCGTTTCCCGATCGGTCCGGAATATGACCGCCAGATCGACAGCCCGGTCGCCGACATGAAAAATATTGGTGAGGGCCGCAATGCAGGCTCCATCACCGCGGCGCAATTCCTCCAGCGCTTCGTCAACGAGAAGCCCTGGGTGCACATCGACATCGCCGGTGTGGGCATGAATGCCAAGTCGAAAGATCCGCGCCAGCCGCTGTTTGGCACCGGATTTGGCGTGCGGCTTCTCGACCGCCTCGTGCGCGACCACTACGAAGGGTAGGTCAGTCCTTACTTCACCTCTTACCCGGCGCAAGGCCGGGATACGGTTGGAGAAGGGGCTCAGAGTTTAATAACTCTGGGCCCCGGCCTTCGCCGGGGAAGAGAGGATTGAAAGATCGGAGACATTGATTGCCCGAGCTCTGGTTCTACCACCTGGAACAAGCCCGCGTGGAAGACGCACTGCCGGAGCTTTTGCTAAAGCTTCAGGCGCGGGGTGGGCGAGCTTTAGTGGTCAGCGGTGAGGGTGATCGGCTGTCCCACCTCGACCAGCATCTTTGGGCATTTCGGGAGGACAGCTTTCTTCCCCACGGGCTTGCCAGTGGTCCTCAGCCCGAAGATCAGCCGATCCTGCTCAGCGATACGCCCGACAATCTGAACACTGCGAGCATGCTCTTCTGCCTTGATGGGGCCGATCCTGGCGACCTTGAGGGCTGGGAGCGCGTAATCGTTATGTTTGAAGCCAGCGACGAAACCACGCTCGCCAAGGCCAGAGCCCTGTGGTCGCGGTATAAAGAAAGCGATATCGTTCGAAGCTACTGGAAACAGAACGAGCAAGGTCGATGGGAAAAGCAGGCATGATGTCCGCAAAATGGGTCCTCATTATTGCCGGTCTGGCGATGGCCTGTGCGTGCGCCACCGTGCCAGCGAACATGCCGTCCGAGCGTGCAGAGCCGGATGTGGTGGATCGCACCGGTGAGGTGCAGGGCCCTGAATTTGACGACGAGCCACAATGCGCCGCTGAGGCCTACCAGGTTCTCGTGGGCCAGCGCATTGGTGAGGTTTACACCGAAAGCCTGCCGGTCCCCCACCGGATCTATTCGGTCACCGACATGGTTACCATGGACTACCGTCCTGAGCGCCTGAACATCGTCACCAGCCCGGAGGGCGAGGTGGTCGAGGTTAAGTGCGGGTAGGTCACTAGACCCCAGCCTCCGCTTTCGCCGCCTCGAGCGCTTCCTCGGCCTCCAGCCATGCAATCTCCGCTTCCTCGATCAGGTCGACGCAGCGCGCGCGTTTCTTGGTGAGGTCGGTGGCGAGGTTCGGATCTTTCTCCCACAGGCCATCGACGGCCAGACCCGTATCGATCTTTTCCAGAACACCCTTGAGCCGTTCGATCTCTTTTTCCTGTTTGGCCGCTTCCGCGCGCAGGGGTTTGAGCTTTTCGCGAGCGGCGGCCGCTGCGCGGCGCTGATCGGTTTTTTGACCGCCCGCTGGCTTGTCCTTGTCACGCGGCTTGGCTTCCCCGGCCAGAAGCTCCCGGCGATAATCGTCCAGATCCCCTTCATAGGGCCTCACGGTACCATCCGCCGCGAGCCACAGCCGATCCACGCAGGTCTCGATGAGGTTTCTGTCGTGGCTAATCAGGATCACGGCACCCGGGAAGGCGTTGATCGCGTCGGTCAGGGCTGCCCGGCTATCGATATCCAGGTGGTTGGTGGGTTCGTCCAAGATCAGAAGATGCGCCCCGTCAAATGTGATGAGGTTCATCAGAAGGCGCGCTTTTTCACCGCCGGATAGCTTTTCCGCCGGGGTTTCCTGACGATCGGCCGGCAGGCCGAAGCGGGCCAGTCGTGAGCGGCGTTCCGCCTCGGTATTTTCCTCCATGCGCTCCAGCACGTGGGTGTAGGCGGAGTGCTTCGGTGACAGGGCGTCGATCTGATGCTGTGCGAAGTGGGCGACGACAGCCTTTTTATGCATGCCCATGCGGCCCGAGGTGACAGAAAGGGCCCCGGTCAAAAGCTTGGCAAAAGTGGACTTGCCCGCACCGTTGCGGCCCAGAAGGCCGATGCGGTCATCCACATCGATATTGAGATTAAGCCCGGAGAGAATGGGCTTTCCCTCTTCATAACCGGTTGCCGCGTCATCGAAGCGCACCAGGGGATTGCCCATGCGCCGCTCAGCTCCGGGAAACTCAAAGGGAGCAACCGGGTCCTCGACCACCGTGGCGATGGGCTGCATCTTCTCCAGGCGCTTGACCCGGCTCTGGGCCTGCTTGGCCTTGCTGGCCTTCGCCTTGAAGCGATCAACAAAGCCCTGAAGGCGGCGACGCTCATCTTCCTGGCGCTCAATCATCTTCATCTGAAGGCGCTGGCGTTCGGCAAGCTGGCGCTGGAACTGGTCAAAGCCACCCTCCCAGACCGAGAGCTTGCGGTCTTTCAGGTGCGCAATGGCATGGACGCTCGCGTTCAACAGCTCCCGGTCGTGGGAGATGATCAGAGCCGCGCCCGGAAATTTCGCCAGATGGGTCTCCAGCCAGATCGCGCCTTCAACGTCGAGATAGTTGGTCGGCTCGTCCAGCAGGAGCAGGTCGGGATTTGCGAACAGCGTGGCCGCCATGGCCACACGCATGCGCCAACCGCCAGAGAAGTCAGCACACGGTCTTTTCTGGTCAGCGTTGGAAAATCCTAGTCCATGCAATATGGCTCCCGCGCGGGCTTCAGCCGAGTGTGCATCGATATCGGCAAGCCGCGTCTGTATCTCTGCAATGCGATGGGGATCGGTCGCGGTCTCGGCCTCTGAGAGGAGGGCCGAGCGTTCCTTATCCGCGGTCAGCACATAGTCCATTACCGCGATCTGACCGGCTGGAGCTTCCTGCGCGACAGTGCCGACGCTAGCTCCGGGCTGGACGCGAACTTCGCCATCATCGGCCGTAGTGTCACCGAGAATCAGGCGGAAGAGGGTCGATTTGCCGGTGCCATTGCGCCCCACCAGACCCATGCGGGTCTTAGCGGGTACGTACAGCGTCGCCTGCTCAAACAGGACGCGGCCTTCGATGCGGTGAGTGAGGTCGTTGATATGCAGCATTTGGCAAAGCGCGTAGCACGGGTTCACAGCCGGGAGAAGCGCCGCTATAAGCCGCGCAAATTCACCGCTCCACTGTGGAGCTCGACGAGGACTATCTCCCCATGGCTATCCAGCGCACTTTCTCCATCATCAAGCCTGACGCAACGGCCCGTAACCTGACCGGTGCCATCAACGCCAAGATCGAAGAAGCCGGTCTGCGCATCATCGCTCAAAAGCGTATCCGCCTGTCGCGTGAGCAGGCTGAAGGCTTTTACGCTGTGCACAAGGAACGCCCCTTCTTTGGCGAGCTGGTTGAATTCATGATTTCCGGCCCTGTTGTGGTCCAGGTGCTCGAAGGCGAAGACGCCATCGCCAAGTATCGCGAAGTCATGGGCGCTACGAACCCAGAAGATGCCGCACCGGGCACCATCCGCAAGGAGTTCGCCGAGAGCATTGAAGCCAACTCGGTCCACGGTTCCGATGCTCCGGAAACCGCGGCCCAGGAAATTCCCTTCTTCTTCACCGACGCTGAAATCGTCGGCTAAGGGCATTACCTCCCAAAGACATGAAAAACCCCGGCGCGTTGGCACCGGGGTTTTTTGTGTCTGATGTGGCGCTTCGCCTATCCGGCTGCGGCCAGTGCGCTATCCAGCGCGGCCTGCATGCGATCCATGTCCGCGCCCGGGATCACCTCATCGCCAATGACGAAGAATGGCGTGCCCGTGATGCCGACATTTTGCGCAAGAGCGCGAACGTCTTCCAGATGCATCGCGATATCCTCCGCCTGCATGGCTTCACGCATGACCGCAACGTCGACGCCGCTGTCTGCTGCGATCTCGTCAATGCGTTGTGAGGGCAAGGGGCCGCTGGCGCTCATGAGCCCGTCGTGGAACGCCAGGTAGGCGTCCGGTTGGGTCTCCCAGACCGCCAGCGAAGCGCGAGCGCCTTCAACCGATTCCGCGCCGCGGATCGGAAACTCCTTGAAGACGACGCGAACATCATCGCCATGCTCGTCGATCACGTTCTGAAGCCAGTCATTGGTCAGCATGCAGAAGCTGCAGCGGTAATCGAAAAACTCGACAACGGTAACGGATGCATCTGCCGGTCCGATCACCGGATCACGGCTGTCTTCAAAGATCTGAGGGGCGTTCGCGCTGACGGCATTGACGATGGCGTCCTGCTCACGCTGGCGCGCGCGGCGCTGCAGCTCGATGAGAGCTTCCTCGATGATCTCTGGATTCTGAAGAATGTATTCGCGAACGATTTGTTCAATCTCTTCGCGTTGCGGATCAGTCGTCTGGCTGGTGTTCGCCTCAGAACAGGCTGCTAGCGAGACGGTCAGGGCGAGGGCTGCGAGCACGCGGCGCATGATCACTCCAGTTCAAGAGGTGGTTTTCTATCCATCTAAACGCGAAGTGCGGTTGCGGCTAGAGGGTGTAGATCACTGTTGCGTTTGAAAGTTAGGGCGACGTTGACGCTCGTTGCGGTTCCACTCTCGCAGCTCACGCGTGGTCGGCTGGGTTACGGCCAAGATCTCCGCGGAGCGGATCCAGGCTTCTGTGCCGCGTTCCAGCTCTTCATGGGCGCGGCGGGCAAAGATATGCGCCTGATGCTTATCACCAACCGAATAATAGCGCTCTGCCGTGGCGAGCTCGGCCAATGCGGTTTCGCCAAGGGCCTGGTGGGCCACTGATTTCTGATACCAGCCGAAGGAGTTTTCACGTTCGAAGATTAGCGCGCGGTTCAAGTGCATGATGGCTTCGCGAACATTGTCCTCATCGCCCTGGGCAATCAGCGAACGAGCCAGGTAAATCTGCAGTAGCGGTGCCTCTGGCATCAGCTCAACCGCGCGCTCGCCGGGCTCGATCGATTCTACGATCGAGCCGCTTTCGAAACGGATTTGCGCCAGCAGCTCATAGAAAAACGGATTATCCGGCTCGGCTTCCAGCAAATGGGCGATCTCTGCCTCGGCATCCCCCAGGCGTCCGTCCTTGAAATAGGCGACTGAGCGAGCGTATCGCGCCGGTATCGAGGTGTCGGTCAGAGGATATCGATTGAGGGTTTGCTCCGGTGGTACCATGAAGCCGATGATCTTGGCCTGAATTCGCTCTAGCGTCGCAATTTCTTCCGGCGTGTCTTCAACGTCGACATAAGGCGATGCATCCACATTGCGCCGCAGTGCTGCGACCCGGTCCGCGGACAGCGGGTGTGAGCGAAAATACTCCCAGCGCCGCGCCTGTGACAGGCGTTCCTGGTAAGCCAGACGTTCAAAGGTGGAAACGAGCCCTTCGCCCGACCAGCCGGTCGCCGTAAGCAGGCGAACGGCGGCCTGGTCAGCTGAGGCCTCCTGGCCACGCGTGTACTGAGCCATGTCGAGCGAAGCAAATTGCGGTGCGGAGGCCATGATGGCAGCCCCTGCGTCCGGTGCTCCGGCAAGCGCGGCGATAAGGCCAATTCCCATCGTCGCCATCATGGTGGCCATGCCGCCGCGAGCAGCATCCTGCATGCGCGCAAGGTGGGCCAGCTCGATATGGCCGACCTCGTGGGCAATGACGCCTTTGATTTCTCCGGGGTTTTCCGCGCGGATGATGAGGCCGGTATGCAGGAAGATATTCTGACCCTGCGTCACGAAGGCATTAAAGCTCATATCGCCGACCAGGTAGAGGTCGACGGAGTCTGGGTTGAGCTCTGCAGCCTCCAGAAGGGGGTCGGTATATTCGCGCATCACCATTTCGATTTCGGTGTCGCGAACAATGCCCTGGGACATGGCTGGGGCCGACGCGAGGCCAAGTATGGCGGCAGCGCCGACTACTGATCCTGTCAGCTTGCGCAGAATGTTCGACATGGGTGCGTCTCCAGTATCAGGGCGAGCAGCATCACTTCCCCTAAAGCGATGTTGAGGCTCAATTTAGACCTTCATACGGCAGAACGCACCCCGATCCGGCGTATGATGTTGGATCGGAGCGCAATTCCACGCTCCGATCCAGTCACAAATGAGTTAGAGCCCGAGCAGCTTGCCGGACCGCTGCCACCACCCCTTCTTGCGGGGTTTGTCGCTACCGTCCTCGTCCTCGTCCTTGTCGGAGTCGGACGCTGTATTTGTGGCTCCGGCCTTCGCGGGCTCTTCCTGAAGCTTTGCGTCATCGCTGGATGTTTCCGCTTCAGGTGACGGAGCCGGGTCTTTCTTGGTCGTGCGGCGACGCCGCTTCGGCTTTTCTTCGGCCGGAGTGTCTTCTTCGTTCGAAGCCGCGTTGCTGTCGGCGTCCTCACTGGGCTCAGCGTCGGCTTTCTTGCGACGTACCCGACGCTTGGGCTTTGGCTTGTCTTCTGTTGCTTCGGTGGACGCTTCTTCAGCCTCTGCTTTGGCTTGAGCATCAACCGATGCAGCCTCGGCCTCAGCAGTGTCTGTTTCGGCTTTCTTGCGGCGGCGGCGCTTGGGCTTCGGCTTGTCCTCGGTGTCAGTCTGATCACCGGTCTCAATGGCACTACGAGCATCAGCGTCAGTGCTCGCTTCAGCGTCTTCCTCAGTCACGGCTTCGCCTGCATCCTCGAGGGCGCGTTCAGCCTCCGGATCGGTCTTTTTGCGGCGGCGCGACCGGCGGCGCTTCGGTTTGGTTTCGCCTTCGGTGTCGTCAGAGGCACCAAAACCTTCACCGCCAGTGGGTTGGACCACGGGAAGGATGTCGCCATCGCTCTCAGAGCCACTGGCTTTTTCGCCGTCGTCCGTCTGAACCTCGGTGTTACTGTTCTCGTCGTTTCCTGTGTCCTCGCGGCGACGGCGGTTGCGCCCGCCGCGGCGACCGCGACGGCGCCGCTTCCGGCCACCGCTGGTTTCATCGTCTGCGTTGTCTTCCGCACTCGGGGCTTCATTATCTGAAGCGTCGGACACAGGTTCCGGTGCCTCGACGCCCGCGGAAACAGGCGCGGCCTCTTCCTGGGCAAGGGCTTCGGCGCGTGCGGCTTCACGCCGGCTTTCAACACGCTCGACATTACAGGCCGGGCGCATCAAGCCATCGTCGGCGTTCACCGTCACACGCATATCGTAGCGCGCCTCAATGGCATTCAGGTGGTCGCGCTTCTCATTGAGCACATAGAGCGCGACTTCCGGCGAGCAGGACAGGCGCACGTGAGCAGCCCTTCCACGAACGCCTTCCTCTTCCACCGTACGAAGGGCAACAAGCGCGCTCGATTCAATGGAGCGGATATGGCCATTGCCCTGGCAGTGCGGACACATGTCGGCCGAGCCTTCAACCAGGCTCGTGCGACGGCGCTGACGGCTCATTTCCATCAGGCCAAACTGGGAAATTCTGCCGATCTGAATGCGCGCCCGGTCGCGCTTGAGCGCGTCCTTCATCTTCTTTTCGACGGCCCGGACATTCTTGTTCTCGTCCATGTCGATGAAGTCGAGGACCAGAAGGCCTGCAAGGTCACGCAAGCGCATCTGGCGAGCGGCCTCTTCTGCCGCTTCCAGGTTTGTGCGCAGCGCGGTCTGCTCGATATTGCGCTCTTTCGTGGACTTGCCCGAGTTCACGTCGATCGAGACCAGCGCTTCGGTCGGGTTGATCACGATATACCCGCCCGACTTCAGCTGCGCGGTCGGTGAATGGATGGCCTCAAGCTGACTTTCCACCTGGTGGCGCAGGAAGAGGGGGGTAGAGTCCTTGTAATGCTGAACCTTTTTGGCATGGCTCGGCATCAGCATCTTCATGAAGGCCTTGGCTTCCTTGTAGGACGGTTCGCCCTCAACCAAGACCTCATCGATATCCTTGTCGTAGAGATCGCGGATAACGCGTTTGACGAGGTTGCCTTCCTCGTAAATCAGCGACGGCGCACTGCTTTCAAGCGTTAGCGTTCGGATCGTCTCCCACAAGCGGATCAGGTAGTCGTAGTCACGTTTGATCTCGGTTTTGGTCCGTGATGCGCCGGCGGTGCGAATGATCAGGCCCATGCCATGCGGCACGGACAGCTCTGAAACCGCCGACTTCAGGCGCTTACGGTCTGTGGCGCTCGTAATCTTGCGAGAGATGCCGCCGCCCCGGGCCGTGTTTGGCATCAGCACGCAATAGCGACCCGCCAGTGACAGATAGGTCGTCAACGCAGCACCCTTGTTGCCGCGCTCTTCCTTGGCGACCTGAACCAGCAGGACCTGGCGGCGCTTGATGACTTCCTGAATCTTGTATTTGCGCATGAAATTGCGCCGACGCCGGGACGCCTCATCGACCAGGTCATCCTCATCTGCACTCGGCGTTTCGACCTCTCCGTCACCCTCTGATTCGGGGGCGTCTTCGGTCAGGTCGCCGGTGATCTCTGCTTCCTGCTCACGCAGCGCTTCACGATCCGCAGTCGGGATCTGGTAGTAGTCGGGATGGATCTCGTTGAAGGCGAGGAAGCCATGTTTGTTACCGCCGTATTCCACAAAGGCGGCCTGCAGCGACGGCTCAACGCGCGTCACCTTGGCTAGATAGATATTTCCTCGGATGGGCTTTCGGCTGGCTGACTCGAAGTCAAATTCTTCAACGCGGTTGTTTTCCACGACCACGACCCGGGTTTCCTCCGGGTGGGCCGCGTCGATCAGCATTTTGCGGGACATTTACATTTGCTCCACGCCGCAGCCGTAACCGCCCGAGCGCCAAGGGCGCTCGAGGTCTCGGCTCGCAGCGATTATTGAAGCGCGCGGCCGGACGTTTCGTCAGATTTGAAAAAACTGTCTCGTGCGCAGCGCGCATGGGGATCCAATTTCCGACCGGGTGCGGCAGGTCTCAACAATGAAGAGAGGGGTCTGCGTCCGGTCACGTTTCGTGTTGCGGCGCCGGCGCACAATAAGCTGTGCGCGTCAGCCGGATAGAATTCGTTCGCCGCGCCAGTGGATTGTCGACACTGCAAAACAGAGTCGGTCCCGTCGCGACATGGGCACATTGCACCATATATCAGGCGATGAAAAGCACCTGTCGCCGTGCTAGGGTTTCGTAAACACCTTGATAACCGAATCGCAAGGCGTCGGACTTACAGTAGGCGGTGAAACAGGTGAAAGGAGCCCGAAAGAAGGCTTCTCAAGAGGTGAGCCGGAAGAAGACCGGCAAGGATGGGTAAGGCGATGAAAATTATCGCATGGGCATGGGCCGCGCTTCTGATTGCACTTGCTGGCGTTCAGTCTGTGAGCGCTGACGAGATCACCGCAGTCCGCTTCGGTGAGCACCCCGAATACACCCGTATCGTGATCGAAACGGACCAGCCGGTCGAGTTTCGCGCGTTCACGCTTTCTGACCCGGCGGCGCGCCTTGTGATAGCTTTTGACCAGGCTGAGTGGGGCGTCGATGAGCTTCCCGCAGCAGCCGGTCGCGGCGTCGGGGCCGTCGGTCAGTTCCAGTTTGATGACCGCGCGAGTGCCTCGCGTCTTGTGTTTGCCCTGAACTCACCGTCCATGGTGCGCCAGACGCTTTCGCTGGACCCGAATGGCGGTGGCTACCGCACCGTTATTGACGTTGCGCCCACCTCTGAAGCCACGTTCCAGCGCACGTCCGGCTTTCCCGCTCCTACGAGAACGCTGACTGACCTTCTGATGGAAGAGGTCGGCGTGGAATACGTACCGCCGAGCTGTGAAGTGATCCGTGTGGTGGTCGATCCGGGCCATGGCGGGCGTGATCCGGGGGCTGTTGCCCGCTTCGGCGGTGGCCATGAGAAAGACGTCAATCTGTCTGCCGGATTGATCCTGCGGGATTTGCTGCTGGCGACGGGGCGCTATGAGGTGATCATGACGCGTGACCGTGACGTCTTCGTCGAGCTGGATGACCGGGTGAGAATTGCCCGGCAGGCGGATGCGGACCTGTTCATCTCGCTGCATGCCGATAGCGCGGGTGACAATCGCAGCCCTGAGGGGGCGACTGTTTATTCGCTCAACCCGCGCGCGGTGAGCCGCGCCCGTCAGAACGCGATCCGTGAAGGCGACTGGGTCGATCCCTCGCGCCCGCAGGAAGTGTCGCAGATTCTTGTCGACATGCAGATTGCCAACAAGGAAGGCGAATCGGAACGGTTCGCTGAGGCCCTTCGCACCGAAGTTGGGCGGACCCGCCCGCTGTGGCGTGACCAGCCGATGCGCGCGAATTTCGCGGTCCTGACCGATGCAGCGACGCCGGCGGTGCTGTTTGAGATGGGCTTCCTGACCAATCGCGACGACGCGCGGCGTCTCAACAATGATCGTGAGCAGCGCCGCCTGATGCAGTCAGCGCTGGCTGCCATTGAATCACACTTTGCCCGTTGCGGCGGAGGCACTCCGCGCTCGCGTTACATTGCTGATGCAGGCTCCAATGCGACCGCCAGCGCGCGCTAAGTGGCCGCGCTGACCGCATGTCGCGGTGGTGTTTTAGTGCGTCTCGCCATAATCTTGCCAGCAGCGTCAGCGAACAGACGCACAGCGTGAAACTCTGGCTGCGTTGAGGGCGAGCCCGCCATGAAACTGCTTACCTGGAAGAATGCTCTTCGGACCCTGATCTGGGGCGGGGGCGCAGCCGCTGTGCTTGCGGTTATCGGTGTGATTGCCGCCGCAGTCTATGTGGTTCGGGTCACCGAGGACCTTCCTGAATACCAGCAGCTGGCTGAATACACGCCGCCGATCATGAGCCGAGTCCATGCCGGTGACGGGCTCCTGATCGCAGAATACGCGCGCGAGCATCGCGTTTTCGTCCCGATCGAGAACATTCCGCCCCACGTTATCGAGGCGTATCTGTCCGCTGAGGACAAGAATTTCTACACCCATGGCGGTGTCGATTATCTCGGCATGGTGCGCGGCGGGATCCGATCAGTCATTGACCGGCTTCGTAATCCGAACGCGCCGCTGCAGTCTGGCTCCACCATTACCCAGCAGGTCGCGAAGAACTTCTTGTTCACGTCAGACCAGGCTGTTGAGCGTAAGGTTCGGGAGATTGTGATTGCCCGGCGCATGGAGCGCGCGTTCACAAAAGACCAGATTCTCGAGCTTTATCTGAACGAGATTTATCTGGGTAACAGAGCCTATGGCGTTGCCGCGGCCGCCCTCAATTATTTCGACAAGTCGCTGGATGAGCTTGAACTTCACGAGGCGGCCTATCTGGCAGCCTTGCCGAAAGGGCCAAACAACTACCACCCGACGCGCAGGACCGAGAACGCTATTGGTCGGCGCAACTGGGTTCTCTCGCGCATGGTCGCCAATGGCTACATCACGCAGGCTGAAGCGGAGAATGCCGGGGCCATGCCGCTGGAGGCGGTCGACCGGCTAGAGGGCGACACCTATCTGGCTGCCGAATACTTTGTCGAGCAGGTGCGCCGTGAGGTGTTCAGCCGGTATGGCGAGGACGAGCTCTACGAAGGTGGATTGTCCATCCGCACAACCCTCGACACGTCCATGCAGTTAACGGCGCGGCGGGCGCTTCGCGATGGGCTGGAAGCCTATGATCGCCGCCACGGTTATCGCGGGCCGCTGGCGACGCTGGAGGATTTCAACGACTGGCCGAACCAGCTGGCTGAGGTCGAAGCGCCGCGTGATCTTGATGACGGGTGGCAGAAAGCGGTTGTCCTTGAAGTGCTTGATGGGGAAGCCAGCATCGGATTTGAGGACGGGGCTCGCGGGCGGGTCCCACTCTACGCGCTGGAATGGGCGCGCAGCTTTGGTCGAAACGAGGAGACCTTCCCCGAGCGCGGCCCGGCGGTCCAGCGCGCCAGCGATGTGCTTGAACTGGGGGATGTGATCCTCGTTGAGCCGCTTGTCGAGCAGGATTATCCCGAAGAAACGGTCGGCGAGGCGGATTACGGCCTGCGACAGGTGCCGGAAGTGAATGGCGGTATCGTGGCGATTGATCCCTTCACTGGTCGTGTCCTGTCGATGGTGGGCGGTTACTCCTTCGCCCAAAGCCAGTTCAATCGCGCCATCCAGGCGCGTCGCCAGCCTGGATCTGCGTTCAAGCCTTTCGTGTACGCAGCCGCGCTCGACAATGGTTACACGCCGGTGTCGATCATCCTTGATGCGCCGTTCGTGGCCTCTGGCGATGCGGAAATGCGTTTCTATCGTCCCCAGAACTATTCCGAGGTTTTTTACGGCCCCTCGACGCTACGCCGCGGCCTCGAGCTTTCGCGGAACGTAATGACGGTCCGTCTGGCTCAGGAACTCGGCATGGGGCCAATTACGAATTACGGCGAGCGCTTCGGCATCTATGAAGATCTCGAACCCACACTGGCGATGTCACTGGGGGCGGGTGAAACCACGCTTGTTGATCTGATTGGCGCCTATGCAGCCATGGTGAACGGCGGTCGCCTAATCGAGCCCTCGATTGTTGACCGGGTTCAGGACCGTTCCGGAGAGACGATCTATCTTTCCGACAGCCGCGAATGCGTTGGCTGCAATGTGGAGGAGTGGTCGCCTGGCCTGGCCGAACCTGACCTCCCGCGGATGGGCGAAGAGGTGATCAGCCCGGTCACCGCCTACCAGGTGGTTCACATGCTTGAGGGCGCGGTTCAACGCGGCACAGGCACCGCTCTGCGTTCGCTCGGTCGACCGCTTGGCGGGAAGACCGGGACGACCAATGATTTCCGTGATGCCTGGTTCGTGGGCTTCTCACCCGACCTTATTGTTGCGGTCTATGTGGGCTATGACACGCCTTTGCCCCTCGGTTCGGGCGAGGCGGGTGGCCGCGTCGCCGCGCCGATTGCGCGCGACTTCCTGGGACCGGTCTTGCAGGACTATCCGGTTGCACCGTTCCGTGTTCCTGATGGCGTGGCCCTGGCTCCGATCGAGCGTGAGACCGGTGAACCGGGTGTTATCGGCCGTCCGGGCGTAATCCTTGAAGCCTTCCAGCCGGGCACCGAGCCACAGCGCGGTGCTACTGCCGAGGAAGAATCGCTCAGCTTTGGCGCCGGCGCACTCGGTGCGCGAAACGGCGAAGGGGAGGGCGAAGATGACGAAAACGCGGAGGACGAGGACGACGACGAGCTAGGTGACCTCTACTGATACTTGCGTCACCACCGGCTTGCTTGATACCTCTGCCTCGGCCGTCGCCTGGCGGCATTCATTTTGAAATTCTAATGACTTTGGAGCCGCCGTCATGCGTGCTGAGATCGCTGATCTGAAATCCGCCATTGAACAGTCCACCGCCTTGCTACGGAGGCGTCTTTGACTGGGAGACTGCCCAGAAACGCCTCGACGAATTAAACGCCAAGGCCGAGGACCCGAGCCTGTGGGATGATCCCACGCGCGCTCAGAGCTTGATGCGCGAACGCAATCGCCTGGATCAGGCGATGAGCGAAGTCTCGACCATTGAGAGCGAGCTTGAAGACAATCTGGAGGTCGCAGAGCTTGCCGAGATGGACAGCGACGAGGAGCTGTTCGATGAGGCGCTGGGAGTGCTCAAGGCGCTCAAGGCGCGTGCAGGCAAAGCTGAGCTCCAGGCACTGCTTTCCGGCGAAGCCGACGGCAACGACGCCTACCTGGAGATTCATCCCGGTGCTGGCGGGACCGAAGCACAGGACTGGGCGTCCATGTTGGCGCGTATGTATACCCGCTGGGCTGAAAAGGCAGGCTACAAGGTCGAGGTGATTGAGGCTCAGGCTGGCGACGAAGCCGGATTGAAGTCGGTGACCTATCTCATCAAGGGTGAGAACGCCTATGGCTGGCTGAAAACCGAGGCTGGCGTGCATCGCCTTGTCCGTATATCGCCCTACGACTCCAGTGGGCGCCGGCACACCAGTTTTGCGTCTGCCTGGGTCTACCCGCTCATCGATGACAGCATCGACATCGAGATCGAGGAAAAAGATGTTCGCACCGATACCTACCGGGCATCAGGAGCGGGCGGCCAGCACGTCAACAAGACTGATTCCGCAGTGCGCCTGACCCACGAGCCGACCGGTATTGTTGTGCAATGCCAATCTGATCGCTCCCAGCACAAGAACCGGTCGAATGCCTGGGACATGCTGCGTGCGCGCCTCTACGAGCTGGAGCTGCAGAAGCGTGAGGAAGCGGCGCAGTCCGAGGCGGATTCCAAGACGGACATCGGCTGGGGCCATCAGATCAGGTCCTACGTTCTGCAGCCCTATCAGATGGTCAAGGACCTGCGCACCAATGTCGAAACCTCCGATACGCAGGGCGTTCTCGATGGTGACCTTGATGACTTCATGGCTGCGTCACTTGCAGCCCGGGTCGAGGATGCAGCCGAAGCCGGATAGGGCTGCCGAAAAACAACCAAGCCTTTGAGAGTTCAGCCGAAGTCCAGCCTTAAGCTTACCATAACCGGCCCAGACCATCATCGCGTCTGACAAAGGCACCTGAGGGACTCTGGCTGATGGCTGAAATCTGGGGGCAATGCGAGGAGATCGAGGAGTATCTCGGCAGCGCCGTTGGCTATTTGCGAGCCGCTGATTGCGTCGTCGTCAAGGAGGGTGGATTTCGCAGCCGCGCCCGTGAGCTTGAGACCTGGCAGTTCATCCTTGAACAGTATTCGCGCTACGACACCGATTGCATCGTGTTCGATTTGCGCGATTCCATCTACCCGGAGCCCGGGCCAGCCTTGATGGATGCTTTTCGCGATATGGCACAAAGCCTGCCGCGGTCCCATGTCGGGTTCCTGTCAGATAATCGACAGCCGGAGATTTTGCGACTGTCCAAGCAGGCAATTGAATCCGCTGGCCACACCTGTATCGTCAGCGATGAAATGGGCTCAATTCTGAAACGGTTTGAGGACGTCAGGGGCGCGGTCCGATAACCGGACAGTCAACACCGCAAACAAAAAAGGGCGGGACCCATGGTCTCGCCCTTTCCGTTAAAGAGTGCCGGAAGCCTTACGACTTGCCAGAGAACGGGTCATTCGCGACGGCCTTCTTGGCCTCGCCGGTGCTTGCCGCAGTTGCGGTGGAAGACGGCGGCGGTGCGGCAGGTGCGGACTTCGGTGCCTCAGCTGGCTTGCTCTCAACCTTGCTCGACTTTGAGTCCGACAACGGATCGGATGAGCGCTTGCAGTGACCGTCGAAGTAGGCACCGCTTTCGATGGCAAGCGAGGCGTGGATCACATCGCCTTCAACACGGGCCGTAGCAGCAAGCTGGACCTGCCGCGCGCGGACCGAACCTTCAACCCGGCCACGGATCACCACGGTTTCGGCGATCACCTCGCCTTTCACAGTGGCTTCCTCGCCAATGGTCAGCGAGCTGGCGCGCACGTCACCTTCGACTTTGCCGTCGAGCTGAACTTCACCTTCAGAGACGATGGAGCCTTTGACGACCAGGTCATTGCTCAGGATGGACAGGGCTTTGGACTTCATAGCGGACCTCTTCGGGGCAGGGGCATCTTGCACGGCGGTGGCGGCGGCTTCTTTTTTAGTGAACATAACGTCCGGCTCTAATAAAACTTTCAGGGTCTACATGCTCGCCGCGAAACCACACTTCATAGTGAAGATGGGTTCCGGTTGAACGACCGGTCGAGCCCATGCCCCCAAGGCGCTGACCTGTCTCCACGGCATCACCGCGGCGCACATCAATCGAATGAAGATGACCGAAGCGCGTGCGGTAGCCGAAACCGTGGTCAATCTCGACTGTGCGACCATAGCCTGCGCGCCAGCCTGCGTAAACGACACGGCCTGGCGCAGGTGCAACAATCGGTGCATTTCGGTAGGCGGCGAAGTCCGCGCCCGCATGAAAGGCCCAGCGGCTGGTGATCGGGTCAATGCGGCTGCCATAGGGCGACGTGCGGCGGTAAGGACCGTCCACCGGGATCGCCAGTGGAGCCGCGGTCAGCAGCATCTCCAGCTGCTCGGTCTCAGCCAAGCGCGATGCGATACGGGCCACCCGTGCATTGAAGGGGTCCTCAAGATCCATCGTCCCGGAAAACATCTGCGCGCCCGTCATCGGGATCAGCGGGCCACCGGTTCCGCCTTCAGTCTCGAGCGGGCCCTCGTCCATGGCCTCCTCAACCTGCATGCCGGTCAGTCGCAGCACAGCGCGGAGGTTCTCGAGACGACGCTCTGCAGAGTCTTCAGCGGCTGCCAGAGCCGCTTCCTGATCTGACATGAGGGCCGTGACGCGGTCTTCAGCCAGACCATCAACATCGTTGATTTCGTTGGTCTCATAGAGCGCAGACCGCGGATCAGGGTCCGCCGGTGAGGCCGCCATCAGGATGCGACCGTCTTCCAGGCTCGGACTTGCGCGCTCTTCCCCAACCGACAGGTCGTCGGCGAAATCAAGAAGCCGGCGAAGCGTGTCGTGGCGCATCTGGAACTGGCCAGCGGCGCTGTCAAAGGCGCTGGTGCGCGATTCCACGTAAGCAAGCGCAGCAGCTTCCGACGCGCGGGCTTCTTCAAGCTCTTCAGCATGGCGATCTTCGATTTGCGCCATGACATCGCGGATACGGTCAGTTTCGCTATTGGCGAGGACCATGTTCACGGAGGTAATGGTTAGCCAGACGGCGAGCACGCACACGGCTCCCACCACAGACAGCTGCATGGCTGTTGTGACAACGAAGTAGCGCACCTGTCCTTCGGTGCGGTGGTAAATCTGCCGATCCGGGAAGCGCTGCTGAATATGCTCCCACGGGCCTTCAAGAAGGCGTTTAACCATCTGACCCCGTCAACCTCAGTTGTCGCCTTGCCCCTCTGGAATGCGGAATGTCGCAGATGGGCAGGGCTTTATCAACAATACGCATCGACGATCACTGCGTTTGCATTAGTAAGACGTTTACGCGGTGACGCAATTTCGCTGATGCAAGGCGGATGCCTGGCGGTCGTTAGGCCTGCGCGCCTGCCAGCGGCTCATACCAGTCGCCGGGCACACCGGCACGGTCACGGGCCTCGGTGTTGAACGGTCGCTTCAAATCACCTTTGAAGTACTGCTTTACCAGCACATGGAAGCGCGCTTGCGGGTCCTGCTGCTCGGCCTTGCAAACGGTTTCGAACCAGCGACGGCCGGCTGCAACATGGCCAACCTCTTCAGTGTAAATGACATTCAGGATCGCCGCGCTGTCCGCGTCGCCAACGCTACGCAGCTTCTCCATCATGCCTGGGGTGACGTCGAGCCCGCGCGCCTCAAGAACCATGGGGGCCACAGCAAGGCGCGCCGCCAGGTCTTCTGCTGTCGCTTCAGCCGCCTCCCAAAGGCCATCGTGGGCGGGCAGGTCGCCATAGTCGCCGCCAAGCTCATTCAGGCGACCTCTGACCATCTGAAAGTGACGGGCTTCGTCATCGCCGACACCGATCCAGTCTGACACAAAGCTATAGCGCTTAGCGTCACTGATGCGCCGGTCTCCGCCAAAGCGCGCCACGAGGTCGAAGGCGAGGTCGATGGCATTGAATTCGATGTGCGCGACTGCGTGCAGCAGGGCGAAGCGGCCTGCAACCGTGCCAAGGCGTCGGCGTGGCACTTGGCCGGGCGGCAGCAATTCCGGCTTGGAAGGCCGGGCCGGGCGCGGCGGTGCCAGTCCGGGTGCACCCGGCTCTGGTAGTGCCAGTTCACCCGCGCGCCAGGCGGCCGCGCAGCGTCGAGCCGCCTTGGCTTTCGCCGTGGGGTCTTCGGTCTCCAGCACGTCTGCAGCGGCGGCCTGTAGCGTAGTCAGAGCCATGGATCAGCCTGCTTTGACGGCCTCAAGGACAGCCTCAACATGGCCGGGCACCTTCACCTTGCGCCAGACCTGCTTCAGCGTTCCGTCAGGGCCGATAAGGAAGGTGCAACGTTCAATGCCCATATAGGTTTTGCCGTACATCTTCTTTTCAACCCAGGCCCCGTAACGTTCGGTCACATCGTTTTCGGCATCGGACGCCAGTATGACCTTCAGCCCGTGCTTGTCGCGGAATTTGTCATGCTTGGTTACGGTGTCTTTCGACAGGCCGATCACGACCGTGCCGGCGGCTTCGAAGTCTTCGATGGCTTCGGAGAATCCGATGGCCTCTTTTGTGCAACCCGGCGTGTCATCTTTCGGGTAGAAGTAAAGGACGACTGTTTTGCCGGAGAAATCGCTCAGCGAAACCGTCTGGCCGCCATCTGCTGGCAGGGTGAAGTCGGGGGCCTTGTCACCGGGGGAAAGTTCGCTCATCACGGGCTCCAGTATTGCTATGGGTTTTCCGGGTGGACCGGGTCGAGCGGGAAGATTGTCCGCTCAGCCGGTTTCGTCCAGCCCGAGTGCCAGCCGCCGAGCCAGCTGAATGCGTCGCGCCGCCCGCCTTGTTGTTCTCTACGTCCTTGAAGCCCTTGCGGCTTTTTTGACGCTGCTCATCTTGGCGGGCGGGGCTCTTCTGTGGCGACTGGCTGAGGGACCGCTTGATGGCGAGATCCTGCGGCCATTAATGGTCAATGCGCTTCAGGACGCCGTTGATGGCGAAGCGGCGTCGGTTGGCACGATACAGCTTCGGTTTGATCCCGGTGATGCAACGCTGATCGTGATCGCCTCGGATGTTCAGGTTGAGGGCGAGGACGGTGAGATCCTGTTGTCGGCACAGCAGATTTCGACCGGACTTGCGCTTGATCTGCTGCTCACCGGCAGGGCGAGCCCCGTCAGCATCAGCGCTGAGGGCGGCAGTTTTGCCGTTGTTCGTACTGAGGGGGGGCGCCTGCTGGCTGGCTTTGGGGATCCGCAGCGCTTGAGCCGCGCAACACCTGACGAAGCCTCCCCTGACGACGGCCCGGATCTTGGAGCGCTCAGCAGTGAGCTCGATCCGTCAGGCGGTGGCGTGTTTGCCAGGCTGAAGCGCCTTGATCTGCGAGATGTTGATCTGCGGCTGGTGGACGAGAGCTCGGGTCTGGATTGGCTGATCAACGGGGCCGGGCTCGATCTGGACTTTCAGGGCGATCAGCTTGGCGCTGAAATTGCGGGCGATCTGATTACGTCGGCCGGGCCAGTACCTCTGTCGCTTCGGCTTGATAGCGCGCGCGATCTCAACGCGGTCTTTGCCGAGTTCGAGGTGTCCAACTTTGTGCCTGCTGCGGCGGCACCGCAGCGGGGCGCGTTTGCGGCTCTCGCAGGCGTTGAAGCTACATTTGACGCGCGTTTCGTCTTTGATGCCACGGTTGAGGACGGGCTTCGTACCGCGCTGATTGATGTGATCTCCAGCGCCGGTGAGGTTCTTGTTGACGAAGAAGTTTTCAGCTTCGGAGAGAGTGCGGTTCAAATTGAATACGATGCTCCCAGTGGTTCGATCGAGCTTCGTAATGTCACAATTCAGTCAGAGATTCTGCAGCTCGATCTGACGGGCCGCGTTTACGCTCTTGGCGGCTTTGTCGGAGCGGTCCCCACCGAGGCGCGCTTTGATATTCGCTCGCAGGCGGGCCTGTTCGAACCAGCTGGCATATTTCCAGATGCGCAGGTCTGGCAGAGCGCTGAGCTTGCCGGGCGTATCGACACCAAGGTCAGGCAGATCAACTTTGAGCGCCTCGATCTCGTGCTGCCTTACGCCAGCGGTGACATGACGGGCCAGTTCTCACTTGAAGAGGTGGATGGGCGCTGGCTGCCTTCGATCGCGCTGGCCGGGCCCATTGAGGGCGAGATTGGCAAGGCGGAGGTGTTGCGGCACTGGCCGGTCGACTTCGCGCTGGGTGCAAGAGACTGGATCGAAGAGAGTATTCTGGATGGCCGTCTGTCGAATGCGGTCCTTGATCTCTACATTTCAGCGTCAGAAATCGCGGCCAAGGACATCAGCGATGACAGTCTCTCCCTGAGCTTTGAGTTTGCTGACGCAGATGTGCGTTATGTGTCTACAATGACACCGCTAATCGGCCTTGATGGTGAGGCCGAGCTGCGGGGTAATTCGCTGTCTCTGACCGGCTCGGATGCAACGATCGGGGCGCTGGGGATCGATAGCATTTTCGTGGAGTTGCCGCGTTTGAACCCGAAAGGAGCGATGGCGCGATTTGGCGGCTCTGGAGACGGGGACGTGGAAGGAGTCCTGACCCTTCTAAGTGAGCCGCCCCTGTCGCTTGCCGAGAGCTATGGCATTGAACCGGATATGTTTTCCGGCTCAGGCGAGATGTCGTTTGAAATCCGCCGCCCGATGCTTCGCGATGTGCCGGTCGAGGATATCGGCTTCCAGATCGATGGCCGCTTTGAGAATGTATCTGCGCCGACCGGCGTTGAGGGTGCCGACCTGGAAGACGGCGTTGTTGTGATCACGGCCAATGAAAGCGGGCTGACGGCGGACGGAACGGCGACCTTGGCGGGCGCGGATATTGCCGTTGAGTGGTTTGAAAGCTTCGGGCTTGAGGACGATGAGCCGACCACACGCGTCGTGGCGAGCGGGACGATGAGCGGCCGCGGCCTCGATAGGCTTGGTCTTCCCGCCCGACGCTTTATGGACGGTACGGTTGATGTCTCCGCAGAGCTCATTGGGCGCGGCTTTGACTTTTCCAGCGTTGATGTCGGCCTTGATCTGACCAATGCCACAGTCGTGCTGCCTGCCGATATCTGGGAGAAGCCCGCCGGTGCCCCCGGCCAGGCTCGCTTCGGCGTATCCTTTGATGAGGCCGGAGCGCTTCAGCTCAATCCGCTTGTCATCGAGGCTGAGGGCATTGATCTGATGGCGACGGCCTCGGTGGGGCCAGATGGACGCCTGCTTGCTGCCGAGGTCGAGCGCCTCATTGCGCCGGGGCGGATGGACGTGGCCATGAGCGCCGATCGACCGGAGGGCGACGATGGCCCACTGCGTCTCAGCCTGTCGGGCGATTATATCGACGTTGGCGACGTGTTCACGCTGACCGCGCCGGGCGGCGGCGCACCCATCGTGACCGCACCGCTTCTGCTTGAAGCCGAGCTTGAGCGCGTCCTGGTCCGCGACGTGACATTTACCGAAGCCTCATTCAGTGCCGAGCTGGGGCCTGAAGGAATTAGCAGTCTTGGCGTTGTTGCCGATGATGCAGGCGGAGACCTGGGTCTGTTGGTGGATCTCGTCCCTGATCCGGAAAACCCGCAGCAACGCTTGCTGACGGTCCGGTCTGACAATGCCGGCATCCTTTTGTCCGCCTTTGGTGATTTCACAAATGTGGAGGGGGGTGAGCTGCGGCTTGATGCAGTCGCACCGATGGCAGGCGTACCAGGACCGATTTCCGGGCGCGTGGAAGCCTCGACATTCACCCTTGAACGGATGCCGCTACTTGCGCGCGTCCTCGCGGCCGGTTCGCTGGAAGGGCTTGGCGGACTGTTGAGCGGTGAAGGGATCGAGTTTGAACGCCTGGAATCCGATTTCACCTGGGGGCAGGGGATTCTGGGGCTTGAGAATTCAAGAGCTGTCGGTCCATCGCTCGGCGCGACCTGGCAAGGTGTAGTCAGCTTTGAGGAAGGCCGGATCCAGCTCGATGGGACGCTGCTACCCTCCTACGGAGCGAACTCCATCCTGGGCGGTCTGCCGCTGATCGGTGAGATTTTGACCTCGCGCCGGGGCGAAGGCGTCTTTGGCGTTACTTTCTCCATCACAGGTCCGTTTGAAGAAACCCGTGTTATCACAAACCCCTTAGCTGCTTTCGCTCCCGGTGTGTTCCGGCGCGTCTTCGAGGGTACGGAAGCGGAGCGCGAGCTCGATGCTCTGAGAGAACGCCAGCGGGCCGCCGAAGAGGCGCGCGCGGCGGAGGCGGCAGCAGAGCCTGAAGGGGATGAGCCGGCCGGGGAGGCCCCCGGGGACGGGTCAGACGACGGTGGAGCAGGGCCGTGAGGGTGATCGGATTGATGAGCGGGACCTCGCTCGATGGGGTTGATGCTGCGCTCCTTGAGACTGACGGAGAAGTCATCACTGGCTTTGGACCGGGGGTTGCCACGTCCTATCGCGCGGAAGACCGGGCGGTTTTGCAGGCCGCCGTTGATGCGGGATTGAGGTGGCGATTTGAGGGGACAGAGCCAGAGATATTCACGGAAGCAGAGGGGGTGCTCACCCGCACCCATGCAGAGGTGATAGACCAGCTTTTGGCGAGTTTAGCTCAGGATGGGGTGAAAGCTGACCTGATCGGCTTTCATGGCCAGACGGTGATCCATATTCCCCCCACAAATGACAGTCCGGGCCGCACGCGCCAGATCGGCGACGGCAAGGCGCTGGCCCGCGAGCTTGGCTGTCCGGTGGTCTATGATTTTCGCACCGCGGATGTGCTCGCTGGCGGGCAGGGGGCTCCGCTGGCCCCCGCCTACCACGCCGCGCTGGTTCAGGCGTCCGGGTTGGAGCGACCCATCGGCATTTTGAACATTGGCGGTGTCGCCAATCTCACGGTGGTGGGGCGCGATGGTTCGCTCACCGCCTTCGACACCGGTCCGGGCAATGGTCTGATCGATGCCTGGATGGCCGACCAGACCGGCGCGACGATGGATGCGGGCGGCGAAGCCTCTTCAAAGGGCCGCGTGCTGGACGCAGGCCTGGAGGAATTGCTCGCTCACCCGCACTTTGCGCTTGAGGGGCCCAAATCGCTCGACCGCTGGGACTTCTCGCTCGACCCGGCGCGCAATCTGACGGTGGAGGATGGCGCAGCGACGCTGGCCGAGTTCACCGCGCGCACGGTCGCGCTCGGGCTGGATGCGGTGGCCGAGCGTCCGAAGCGGCTGATCGTGTGCGGAGGCGGGCGCAAGAACCCGGACCTGATGCGACGCATCGCGCTGGCGTGCGGCGTTCAGGTGCAGCCGGCTGAGGCGGTGGGCTGGCGCGGCGATCTGATCGAGGCTGAAGCCTTCGCCTATCTGGCCGCGCGCACAAAAAAAGGCCTGCCGATCAGCTGGCCGGGCACGACGGGCGTGCCACAGCCGCTGACCGGCGGCCGGATTGTCGAGCCCTAGCGGCGAGAGCCGGCAGGCTGCTCGCGGCGTTCTTTCTCCACCTGCGGCAGGCGCCAGTCGAGATAGGTCGAAACCGACGCCTCAAGCGGGTCCAGATGGTCGGTGAACAGGTGCGAAGCGCCTTTGATCACATCAGTCTGGATGGTGATTCCCTTCTGGGTGCGCACCTTGGCCATGGCGCGCTCCATCTCGTCGAGCGGCACAATGGCGTCGGCATCGCCGTGGGCGATCAGGCCGGACGCCGGGCAGGGGGCGAGGAAGGAGAAGTCATACATGTTTGTGGGCGGAGCCACGGAGGTGAAGCCACCAATCTCCGGACGGCGCATCAGAAGCTGCATGCCGATCCAGGCCCCGAAGGAGTGACCGGCCACCCAGCAGAACTGCGCGTTCGGGTTATGGGCCTGCGCCCAGTCCAGCGCGGTCGCGGCATCTGACAGCTCGCCCAGGCCCTGGTCATAGCTGCCCTGGCTGCGACCCACGCCGCGGAAATTGAACCGCAGCACCGAGAAGTCGCGCTCCTTGAACTGGTCATAGAGCATCTGGGAGATGGGCGTATCCATATGCCCGCCACCCATGGGGTGGGCGTGCAGCACCAGCGCGAGCGGTGCAGCAGGGGTTTTGGCAGGGCTGTATTTGCCTTCAAGGCGTCCGGCAGGGCCGGCGATGATGACGTCAGGCATGGGGCGATTTGCGTCCTGGTGGCGAATATCCGAGCGCCGAACTCGGGTTTTGATTCCCCGGTGAAATGGCGCTATAGAAAAAAACCGTTCCTAATTCTTGACCGTCGCGCATGGGGTCCTAGTTCCCCCGGTTGCACTGCCGGTCTCTCGTGCGAAGCGTCCCCTTAGCACAAGGTGGACACAAGATGCGAGCGGCGAGGTGAGGCTTTCTCTGGGGAGATGAGGAAACGCTATGAAACTGAGCACTAAAGGACGTTACGCCGTGATGGCCATGACCGACTTGGCCATGAGCGGTGCAGACCGGCCGGTTCCCCTGGGTGATATCGCATCACGTCAGGAAATTTCGCTGTCCTACCTCGAACAATTGTTCGCCAAGCTTCGCCGTGCAGGCATCGTGAAATCGGTGCGCGGACCGGGTGGTGGCTACCGTCTGGCGCGCGAGACCGCCGAGACTCGCATCGCTGACATCATGCTGGCGGTTGAGGAGCCTGTGGACGTGACCCGCTGCCAGCACAAGGCTGCAGGTTGCATGGAAAGCGGTCGCCGCTGTGTAACGCATGATTTGTGGGACGAGCTGGGCCGACATATCCACATCTTCCTGAACGGCGTTACGCTGGAAGACGTTCTGGAGCGCCGCGTCCTGGGCATGTCTAGCGCAAATGAGAACGCACCGTTGGAGCATGCTGCCGAGTGAGCGTCTACCTGGACCATAACGCCACCGCTCCGGTACGCCCGGAGGCGGTTGACGCTGTCATGACTGCGCTGGCAGAGGGCGGTAATCCGTCTTCTGTCCATGCCAGCGGTCGGGCAGCGCGTGCGCGTGTGGAACAGGCCAGGGCCACAATCGCCAAGTCGATCTGTGCGCGGAGTGAAGATCTGATCTTCACTTCGGGCGGGACCGAAGCTTTGAACCTGTCTTTTCATGCCTCAAAAACCCTTGGCTGTACTCGGATAATTTACTCGGCGATTGAGCACGATGCGACCCGCGCGTCAGCTGAGGCGAGCGGTCTGCCGACTGAGGTCTGGCCGGTGGACGCGCAAGGCCGGGCGCGGCTCGACTGGCTTGCCGACCGACTTTCGAGGGCCGACGAGGATGAGCGGATCCTGTTCGCCCTGATGGCCGCAAACAACGAGACCGGCGTGATTCAGCCCTTTGCCGAGGCCGGGCGCATGATCGCTGAAGCCGACGGTGACCATCTCTACCTCATCGATGCCGTTCAGATGACGGGCAAGGCGAGCTTCGACTTCGCGGCCAGCTTTGCCCAATTCGCGGCGCTGTCAGCCCACAAGGCGGGTGGCCCGCAGGGTATGGGCGCGCTGGCGACCGCCTGTGACGCTCAGGTTGGCGCGCTGATCACCGGGGGCGGTCAGGAGAAGGGCCGCCGCGGCGGTACAGAAAATGTCGCAGGGGTGTCGGGGTTTGCAGCGGCCGTCAGCGCCATAGCTGAGGATGAAACGAGCCGCATAGCGTCCTTGCGTGACCGGATCGAAAGGCGCTTAAAGGCCGCCGCGCCGGAGGTGACGATCTGGGGTGAGGGCGTGGAGCGTTTGCCGAATACGATCTGCCTGTCCGCGCCGGGCTGGCCGAGTGAAATTCAGGTGATTGCGCTTGATCTGGCGGGTTTTGCGGTGAGCGCGGGTTCGGCCTGCAGCTCCGGCAAGGTGCGCCAGAGCCATGTGCTCAAGGCCATGGGCGCAAGCGATGATCAAGCCGGGACCGCCCTTCGGGTGAGCCTGGGCTGGACGACGACTCAAGACGAGGCTGATGCCTTCTGTGAGGCATGGCTGAGAGAATACAACCGTGTGCGCCCCAAAGTGGCCGCCGCGGGCTGACTGACACGCGTGTGAGAGGCTTAAGCATATGCCAGCCGTTAAAGAGACCATCGAAGACGTCCGCCAGCTTGAAGCTGACAAATACAAGTACGGCTTTACCACCGAGATCGAGCAGGAATACGGGCCTAAAGGCCTGTCTGAAGAGACGATCCGCTTCATCTCTGAAAAGAAAGGCGAGCCGGACTGGCTGCTGCAATGGCGCCTCGAAGCCTATGAGCGCTTCAAGCAGATCCAGGAGCCGGACTGGGCGAAAATCTCCCACCCGCCGATCGATTACCAGGACGCCTACTACTACGCCGCGCCGAAGGATGCAGCGAAGTATAAGAGTCTGGACGAAGTTCCGGAGGAGCTGCTCGACACCTATAAGAAGCTTGGCATTCCGCTGAAGGAAGCTGAGGTCCTGCTCGGTGTTGAGGGTGCCGCTGAAACTGCCGCCGAAGCGCGCGACAAGCCGCGCGTGGCTGTCGACGCGGTGTTCGACAGTGTCTCGGTCGCGACCACCTTCAAGGAAGAGCTGAAAAAAGCTGGCGTGATCTTCATGTCGATCAGCGAGGCGGTGCAGGAGCATCCTGAGCTGATCAAGAAATATCTCGGCTCGGTCGTGCCGGTTAGCGACAACTTCTTTGCCACGCTCAACAGTGCCGTCTTCACCGACGGGTCTTTCGTCTACGTGCCAAAGGGCGTGCGCTGCCCGATGGAGCTGTCGACCTATTTCCGCATCAATGCTGAAGGCACCGGCCAGTTTGAGCGTACGCTGATCATCGCCGATGAGGGCGCTTACGTCTCCTATCTGGAGGGTTGCACCGCGCCCATGCGTGATGAAAACCAGCTGCACGCCGCTGTGGTGGAGCTGGTCGCGCTCGATGATGCGGAGATCAAATACTCCACGGTCCAGAACTGGTGGCCAGGCGACAAGGACGGCAAGGGCGGGGTCTATAACTTCGTGACCAAGCGCGCCGACTGCCGCGGTCGCAACTCAAAGGTCAGCTGGACGCAGGTTGAGACCGGCTCTGCGATCACGTGGAAATACCCCAGCTGCATCCTGAAGGGCGATGGCAGTCAGGGCGAGTTCTACTCGATTGCCGTGACCAATGGACGTCAGCAGGCCGATACCGGCACCAAGATGATCCATCTGGGCAAGAACACGAAGTCGCGCATCATTTCCAAGGGCATCTCTGCCGGGCGCTCTGACCAGACTTATCGCGGTCTGGTCTCGGTTCACGCCAAGGCTGAAGGCGCTCGTAACTTCACCCAGTGTGACAGCCTGCTGATCGGCGATCAGTGCGGCGCACACACCGTGCCCTATGTGGAAGCGAAAACGCCCAAAGCCACGCTGGAGCATGAGGCGACGACCTCCAAGCTTTCAGACGACCAGCTCTTTTATGCCCGCCAGCGCGGGCTTGATGAGGAGACGGCCGTGGCTCTGCTCGTCAACGGCTTCTGTCGCGACGTGCTCCAGGAGCTGCCCATGGAGTTTGCCGTCGAGGCCCAGGCCCTCGTGAAGGTCAGCCTTGAGGGGAGTGTGGGGTAGTGAGCCGTAATCCGATCGAAACAGCCAAAGAGCTTTGGAACACGCTGCACCGCGGGCTCGATCGCGCGATGGTGTTTGTATTCGTCGTGGGCATGGTCTTTATGCCGGTCGTGGTCATTCTTGATGCGCTGGGCGTCATCGCCGTCTTCAACAGCCCGCCGCTGTGGAACCTCTTCATCGGTGCCGGGATGGTCGGTATTGGGGGCTATATGGCCCTGACATGGACTCGCCAGAAGCTGGCTCAGGCGCGCGCGCTCAATGAGGCCGAGGATCAGTCATGACCCAGCGCCACTGGTTTGCACGCCGGTCCCAGTCCCATGTGGGCAAGCCGCTCTGGTATGGCAGTTTTCAGCCGATCACCTGGGAAGGCTGGGCGAGTGTCGCGGCTTTCATTGCGCTGATGACGCTGGGTCTGGGGCTCTGGACCGAAACCAACGCCCAGGGCCTGGACGGGGGATGGATGGGCTTTGCCTTCCTGACCGTCATCGGTTTTGGAATTCTGTTTATCGCGGTGAAATCCAAGGGCGATCCCGATCGTACCGCCGCAGACTACAAAACGGGTAAAGCAAAAAACGGCGGCAGCCACACTTCGGCCCGCTAGAGGAAAGACGAGATGCTTGAGATCAAAGACCTGGCCGCCCGTGTTGAAACCGAGGAGGGCGATGGCCGCCAGATCCTGAAGGGCGTCAACCTGACCGCGCCGAAGGGCGAGGTTCATGCCGTGATGGGCCCCAACGGCTGTGGCAAGTCCACCCTGTCCTATGTGCTGTCCGGGCGTGACGGCTATGACATCACAGGCGGCGGCGCGACGTTGGCAGGCGCGGACTTGCTGGACATGGCCCCCGAAGAGCGCGCCGCAGCTGGTGTGTTCCTGTCTTTCCAGTACCCGGTGGAAATCCCCGGCGTGCCCACGCTGACCTTTGTAAAGGAAGCGCTGAACGCCCAGCGCCGCGCCCGCGGCGAGGACGAGGTGACCGCGCCCGTCTTCATGAAGCAAGCGCGAGAAGCAGCTGCAAAATTAGGTATTTCCAACGAAATGCTAAAGCGCCCTGTGAATGTTGGATTCTCCGGCGGTGAGAAGAAGCGCATGGAGATTTTCCAGGCGCTGATGCTGGAGCCGAAGCTTCTGATCCTCGATGAAACCGACTCCGGCCTTGATATCGACGCGCTCAAGGTGGTCGCTGAGGGCGTGAACGCCCTGCGCTCGCCGGAGCGCTCCATGCTGGTCATCACGCACTATCAGCGCCTGCTCGATTATCTGAAGCCCGACGTGGTTCACGTCATGGCCGATGGGAAAATCCAGGCGACGGGTGGGCCCGAGCTCGCCCATGAGCTGGAGCGTGACGGCTATGACAAATATGTGGGGGCCGCAGCATAATGACGGCACCGGTACGCCTGTCCGACTTTGAAAATGCGCTCGCTGGCGCGCTACCTGAAGGCGCGCTTTTAGATGAGCTGACGGCCAAGGGCCTACCCCACCGCCGCGTGGAAGAGTGGAAGTGGACGGACCTGAAAACCGTCCTGTCGCGCTTTCCCGCTGAAGCCGGTGAGGTCATCCTCCATGCCAGCCGCGAGCCCGATGCCGTGGCGCAGCTGGAGCGTGAGCCCAGCCTGATCATGCCGCGCCTGGCCGCTGCGCTGGGCGGCGACTGCGCGGTCTATGAGCTCACCGACGGTGAGACCCTCAATCTCGACTTTGTGGGCTCGGCCACCGGACACCGCATCGTGGCGATCAGTGTGCCAGCTGGCGTCGAAGCGGTGCTGCACGAGACCTATCAGGGCGGTGAGGGAAGCTTTGCCAATATCGCGGTGAACATCACCGTGGCCGAAGGCGCAAAGCTGACCCGCGTGATCGAGCAGAACGAAGCGCCCCATGCGGCGCTGGTGGTCACGTCCGGCCTGTCTCTGGCGCCCCAGGCAAGCGTGGAGCAGACGACGCTCGGCTTTGGGGCCAAGCTGGCCCGGCTTGAAACCCATGTCATGCATAGTGGTGAGGGCGCGAAGCTCTCCATGAATGGTGCCTACGTGCTGGCCGAGGGACTACACCTCGATCAGACCTCCAACGTGCGTCACGCGGGTCCCAATGGTGAGACCGACGAGCTGTTCAAGGGCGCGGTCGCCAAGGGTGGTCGCGGTGTCTTCCAGGGCAAGATCCACGTGGATCGGATCGCCCAGAAGACCGACGCCCAGATGCAGCATCGCGGCCTGTTGATGGATGCCGGTGCTGAGATCGACGCCAAGCCCGAGCTTGAGATTTATGCCGATGACGTGGTCTGCGCCCACGGTAACGCGCTGGGGGCCATTGATGAGGATGCGCTTTTCTACATGCGCCAGCGCGGCCTGAGTGAGGCCAGCGCCCGGGCAATGCTGACCCGTAGCTTTTTGGCAGAACCCCTTGAAAAAATGAGCCATGAAGGTTTTCGTGAGGCGCTTCTGGAGCGTCTGACAGACCGGTTGGAGAGCCTTTAAATGACGGCCCACACCAAAACGGTGAAAGCCTTTGACGTCCACGCCCTGCGCGGTGAATTCCCGATCCTGTCACGGCAGGTGAACGGCAAGCCGCTGGTCTATTTCGACAATGCCGCGTCGGCTCAAAAGCCCGAAGCGGTGATTGAGGCGGTGGCCAATGTCTGGCGCACCTCCTACGCCAATGTGCACCGTGGTCTGCACACCATGGCCAATGAGGCGACCGAGGCGTTTGAGGCGACCCGCAGCAAAGCTGCAGCATTCCTGGGTGCAGGCTCAGCGTCGAACATTGTCTTCACCAAGGGTGCGACGGATGCGATCAATCTGGTGGCGTCCAGCTTTGGCCAGAGCCTGAAAGAGGGCGACGAAATCATCCTCTCGCAAATGGAGCACCACTCCAACATCGTGCCCTGGCACTTCCTGCGCGAGCAGAAGGGGGTGGTGATCAAGTGGATCCCGGTCGACGAGGATGGCGCGCTGGATATGGAGGCCTATCGCGGCCTGTTCACCGAGCACACGAAATTCGTCAGCCTGGTCCACATGTCGAACGTTCTCGGCACGGCCAACCCGGCTGAGGACTTGACGCGTATCGCCCATGAGCACGGCGCGGCCATTCTGTTTGATGGCACGCAGGCGGCGGTCCATATGCCGGTGGACGTCTCCGATATCGGCTGTGACTTTTACGTTTTCACTGGCCACAAGCTCTACGGCCCCAATGGCGCGGGCGTGCTCTATGCCGCTGGTGACTGGCTGGATCGTCTGCCACCCTACCAGGGCGGCGGCGAGATGATCGCCGAGGTCAGCGAAGACGGTGTTGTCTACGCCGACGTGCCGCACAAGTTTGAAGCTGGAACGCCAGCCATCGCTGATGTGATCGGGCTGGGCGCAGCCATCGATTGGGTCAATGCGCTTGATCGTACCGCAGCCTTGGAGCACGAGCGCAGCCTGCTGGATCGCGCGGAGGCGGGTCTTTCAGAGATTGACGGAATTCGCCTGTTTGGTCGGACCCAGAACAAGGGAGCCATCGCAAGCTTCCTGATCGATGGGGCGCACCCGCATGATCTGGCGCAGCTGATGGATAAATATAGCGTCGCGGTTCGTGCCGGGCACCACTGCGCCCATCCGCTGATGAAGCGCTATGGCGTGCCGGGCACGGTGCGCGCCAGCTTCGCGCCGTATAATACGGCCGAAGAGGTGGACGCCTTCCTCGAAGCCTTGCACAAAGCCAAGAGCTTTCTCATCTAAGGGGTTATGATGAGCGACAATACTGACATGCCACAGCGCGATGTGATTGATCTGAGCGGGGGTGACACTCCGGCTCCTGAGCCTGCGGCGAAGCCGGAGCGCAAGGATCCTGACCTGCCGCCGGCCGAGATTGAGCGCATCACCCATGACGTGATTGCCGCACTGAAAACCGTGCACGACCCGGAAATCCCCTCCGACATCTATGAGTTGGGCCTGATTTATCAGGTCGATCTGGAAGCTGAGGGGCTGTTGAAGGTCGAGATGACCCTGACAGCGCCGGGCTGTCCGGTCGCCGGGGAGATGCCGGTCTGGGTAAAAGATGCCTGCGAGACCGTTGACGGTGTTGATCGCGCTGATGTCTCGCTCACTTTCGATCCGCCCTGGACGCCCGACCGCATGTCGGACGAAGCCCGGCTGATGCTGAACATGCTTTAAGGAGCCGATTGATGGCCCGTCCAAGACCCAAAGCTCTGACCCTGACCGAAGCGGCTGCTGAGCGCGTAAAAGCGCTGATGGCTGATCGTGGGGCCGGATATCTGCGTGTCGGCGTTCAAAACGGCGGCTGCGCGGGCATGGAATACGTCATGGACTATGTGGAGGAGCCCGCTCCCCTCGACGAGCGGGTGGAGGACCAGGGCGTTGAGATCGTCATTGATGCCAAGTCCCTGCTTTTCCTTTTGGGCGCGCAGGTCGACTACGAAGTGACCCCGCTGCACGCCAAATTCGTGTTCAAGAATCCCAACGAGTCTGACGCCTGTGGCTGCGGCGAGAGCGTGACGCTGACTCCGGCACAGCTGGACGTTTGATTATCAGCTGTATGAAGTGGGCGAGGGCCTTGCTTTAGCCTGCGATATGGGCAGATTGCCGCTCCACACTAGGAATTTCCGGGGGCGGCCCAAGTGAAGCTCTACATCTCCAACACCTCTCCGTATGCGCGCAAATGTCGGGCGCTGATCATCGAGAAGGGCCTGGAAGGTCGTATCGAGATCGAGGAATCCGCGCCGCTGGACAATCGCGACGCGCTGCAGTCGACCAATCCGCTTGGCAAGGTCCCCGCGCTGGAGCGGGATCGTGGACCAGCCCTGATGGATTCGCCATTGATCTGCGAATACATCGATAGTCTCAATGACGAAAACTGGATCCCGTCTTCCGGTGAAAGCCGCATTCTGGTACTGCGCCAGCAGGCGATTGCGGACGGCCTGATGGATATCACCATTGGCCGGCGCATCGAGATGATGCGCGATGAGAAGCTGCAATGGGATTTCTGGAAAGATCGTTGGGAAGCCGCCATTGAACGCACCCTCATTCAGCTCAATGAGGAGCGCGGCCAGTTTGAGCGCTCCGTGGACCTGGGTGCGCTGTCAGTGGCCGTCTCGCTTGGCTATCTGGATCTGCGCTACGCCGAGCTCGATTGGCGCGGGCGTTTCCCCGATCTCGGTGCCTTCTATGAGCGCTGGGCCCAGCGCCAGAGCTTTAAGCTGACTGAGCCGCCGGCGCAGGCCTAAGTGGTCGCTCGCGCTTCAGCGCGCTTGCCACAAATCGCGGCAATGGCCCCCATCAGACTGAATAACGCGCCCACGAAGGGTGCGATAATGGGCGGCAGTACGAAGCCCAGGACGATGATGATGCCCGTAAGCACCACAACACCCAGGGCAAATTCAATTTCAAATCGGGTATAGGCCCGCTCGCGCTTGGAAAGCCCAATTTCATCGGCACGCTTCAGGGCGTGGGCGTAGAGACAGGCGAATATTCCATAGACCCCTGCAAAAAAGCCCCCATAGACCACGTAGAGCCAGGGAACCTGAGCAAAGGTCAGCACCGCTTCGACATCTTCGCCAATATAGCCGCCTGTGAAAAACTGCAC
Source organism: Oceanicaulis sp. (assembly GCA_043513725.1). GTDB lineage: Bacteria > Pseudomonadota > Alphaproteobacteria > Caulobacterales > Maricaulaceae > Oceanicaulis. The sequence goes on from CP121338.1 coordinate 101,265, forward strand.
GACGAAATCGGTCATGAATTTCAAAGGGTAAATGTAGACGAGGATCAAAAACAGCAGGATCGCGTTGAGCGTCAATGTGCGCTCATCCTGCAAATCATAGCGGCGGAAAAAGACATGGTGGGTCCGCCAGATGGTAACCAGAAGGGCAAAGCAGGTTCCAAGCGAGATGGCGTCACGCCAAAGGCTGGTCAACTCATCAAAGCTTGTTGGAACGCTTTGGGCTGCGGCCAGTGTTATGACGAGCGCAAAAACAATGTCGGAAAGGTTCTCAAGCCTCGAGACGTCCGCGCCGCGCCATTGGAAATTTGCTTCACCGTGAAGCTTGTCTGCTGCCATGAAAAAGCCCCCGCCAACGCTGACAGGGGCCTATCCTAAAGTGCTTCAAGCCACGTGTCGTGGCTCACTACGCAGCAGTGCGCGCGCTGGAGCCGCCATCAACCGTGACCTTGTTCCGGCCAGTCTGCTTGGACTTGTAGAGATTGGTGTCGCAGCGCTCGATCAGGCATTCCACACTCTCTCCAGAGCGGAACTGGGAGACCCCGAGCGACACGGTGATATTACCCAGGTCCTCATTGGTGGACTTGCGAAGCAGACGCTTGCTTTCCACCGTGCTGCGGACCTTTTCAGCAATAAGTGCGGCGTCCTGCTGACTTGTACCAGGCAGAACCATAGCAAATTCCTCGCCGCCATAGCGCGCTACCACGTGGCTTTCCTTGGAGAAACGCGACAGGCAGGCGGCCACAAAGCGGATGATCTGGTCGCCGGTCTGATGGCCCCAGGTATCGTTGAACCGCTTGAAGTGATCGATATCGCAGAGGATCAGTGAGAAGGGTTCGCCCTTGGTCTCAGCTTCGCGCCGACCCTTGCGCATGCTCTCGTCAAAGCGCTTGCGGTTTGCCACGCCAGTGAGGGCGTCGGTCATCGCTTCTTCGCGCACTTTCTCAAGATTATTTCGGAGTTGATCGACTTCCTGAGAGGTCTCCTGCAGGCGCTTTTCCAGTTCACGGGAGCGCTTTTGCATGCGGGCCGTTGCGGCCACGAGGCCCTCGACCATTTGCTTGACGCCGGCGCTGTCCGTGGTGTCGTCCAGCTTGCCGGATGCGCCTTCAAGCGCCTTGCCATAAGCGGCGGTATCGCGCTCGGCTGCTTCCAGGGTTTTTACGACGTCGCCAAGCTCGCGGCTCATGGCACCGCCTGCATCCATCACCGCGTCCTGAATACGCTTGAAGGTAAAGAAGCGATCGTAGAGGTCTTCCAGAACGTCATCACCAATCGGGCCGCCAGCATCGATGAAGACCTGAAGCTCGGCTGATAACTCGTGATTGAAATCAGAGACATAAGCGGTGAACACGGCGTAGTTGTGCGCGGTGGGCGCAACGCCGTGGCTCGACATCAGATCAAGCGCCTTGCGCGCCAGCTCCATGCCCTCGTCTGATTTTAGCCTGCCGTCCAACTGCCGCCCCTGACATTCTTATGATCGAATCGTTTCGATAACTTACGAATGAGAGGCTAGCCGATTGAAAGGAAATATCCGGTAAACGCGCTCAGGTATTTATGATTAAAGCGCGGAGCGCAGCAAAAACTCTGGAACATGGTCGCCAAATCCGCGCACGGCCGGACCGCCATCGTCGTTGTCGGACTTGGAGCGCCGACGATTGGATTTTGGCTTTGCAGTGCGCGCGGTCTTGTCCGCCGCCGCCTCATCCTTGCGCGGTTCGGCGGTCTCCGCCTTTGCATCAGCTTTGGCCTCCGCGGGCACCTCTGCCGGTGCCTCGGTCTTTGCGCTGCTGCGCTTGCGACCGCCACGGCGTGAGCGCGGCTTCTTCTCATCCGCTGAGTTGTCGTCACTGTCTGCAGGCGCGGCTGGAGCACCGTCGAGCACCAGCTCTTTCGGTTCGCCGCCGATAAGCTTACTAACTGCGGCCAGCGCCTTTTTGTCGTCCGGGGTTACCAGCGTAACCGCTTCGCCCGTCATGCCGGCGCGGCCCGTCCGGCCAATGCGGTGCACATAGTCGTCGGCGTTTCGCGGGATGTCGACGTTGAACACATGGCTCACCGCCGGGATGTCGAGGCCACGGGCCGCAACGTCAGAGGCCACGAGCAGGCGCAGCTCACCGGACTTGAACTCTGCCAGCGTTTTTGTGCGCTGGCTCTGGTCCAGATCGCCGTGAATCGGAGCAGCGGAGAAGCCGTGGCGCTGAAGCGAGCGCGCAACAATGTCCACATCGCGCTTGCGATTGCAGAAGATGATGCCGTTCTTCACTCCGTCGCGATTAATCGCCGCCCGAAGCGCTTCGCGCTTGGTTTTCGGCTGATTGTCAGCGGTCTTCAGGATGTATTGGGTAATGGTCTCAGCCGTCTGGGCCGGACGGGTGACCTCGACCCGCTCCGGGTCACGCAGGAAGGTGTTCACGAGGCGCTGGATTTCTGGCGGCATGGTCGCGGAGAAGAACAAGGTCTGACGCCGCGGCGGCAGCAGCTTCAGGATGCGCTCAATATCGGGAATGAAGCCCATGTCCAGCATGCGGTCGGCTTCGTCGATCACCAGAATTTCAACGCCCGTCATCAACAGACCGCCGCGTTCGAAATGGTCAAGCAGGCGACCAGGTGTTGCGATCAGAACATCTGCGCCCTGATCCAGGATCTTCTTCTGCGGCTCGAACGAGACGCCGCCGATCAGCAGCGCCATGTTCATCTTGTGGTTCTTTGAATAGGTCTCGAAATTCTCAGCCACCTGCGCAGCGAGTTCGCGCGTCGGGGCGAGGATGAGAGAGCGCGGCATGCGGGCGCGGGCGCGGCCCCGCGACAGGCGCTCAATCATGGGCAGGGTAAAGCTGGCGGTCTTGCCAGTGCCCGTCTGAGCGATTCCCAGCACGTCGCGGCCGGTCAGGGCGATAGGAATGGCCCCGGCCTGAATGGGAGTGGGGGTGTCATAGCCAGCATCAGTGATGGCCGACAGGAGGTTGGGGCTGAGCCCGAGTTCGTTAAACGTCATGCGCCTCTGGACGATATGTGTTGGCTCCGACGCGTTCGCCGGGCCCGATGCGCCGCGTTTGGGCGCTCCGTACTGGCGCGGAACATAAGTGGCCGGCGCGCGCTGTCAACGCGGCCGGCCACCCATGGTGTTTTTCAGGTAACGGTTGTTGCCCGATTACCCGGTTGGCTTAGTGGCGATAGGCGTGGACACCCTCGTCACCCAGTGTCGCATAACGATCACGCAGGCGGGTCTGGCGGGTCTCCAGGCTCTGGACTTCACCCTCGATAATGACGGTCGACGGTGCGCTCATCACTTCGAGCGGATCACCGTCCCAAATCACCACATCGCCGACATAGCCTGCGGCCAGCGCACCATACTGGTCGCCGACACCGAAAATTTCAGCAGGCGTCAGGGTGATGGAGCGGAAAGCGTCGTCCCATTCAGCCCCGTGCGCTACGGCAATACCGGCATGCTGCGGCAGCAGGCGCGGATTGAAGTAGAGGTCAGAGCCCAGCGTCGTGTAGGCGGTCTGCACACCGGCCGCATGCAGGATGGAGGCACCATCAGTGCTGGAGGCCAGCGTGGAGAAGCTGTCCGGCAGGTTGCGCATCGGGTCGTAAATGACCGGCACGTCCGCGGCCGCGAGCTCATCGGCGACAAGGTGGGCTTCCGCTGCCCCGGCAATGATGATGCGGATGGTCGGGTAATCCTCGGCAAAGGCCAGAGCGCGACGAATGTCGCTGGCCCGGTCCATGATCATCACGAGCGGGATTTCACCACGGACTGCGGCGACCATCGCGCCGGCGTCATAGCGGTCGATGGCATCGCCTTCGTGGTGAGACGCGTAGCGCCCCGGCCAGAAGCGGGCATCTTCAATCGCCCCGCGCAGGAATGCCCAGGCGGCCGTGCGCGCACCGCCAGCGGTGTTTGCGCCGGAGGTGGACATGTCCACCAGCATGAAGCGGCGTTCGGCAAACAGGCTGTCATACTCGCCCGTGCTGTCCGCCAGTGCGCCGCGGCCCGCGATGATCGCAGACCCGGTGGACGGGTGGATGGCAAAACGGGTGATGCCTTCAGCGCGCGCCTCGTCGATATGGGTCCCGGCCGGGTTGAACCCGTCGGCCACATCCAGAGCTGCGGTGAAATGGCTGTCGTCGGCAGCCGCGTCCCGGGTGGAGCCTTCCGCGCCCACCTCGATCAGACCGAGCTGGGTGTGCGGGTGGAACAGGCCCGGCGTAATCCAGCCGCCCTGGGCATCAATCACGGTTGCGGCCGGGTCAATGTCCACATTGGCCCCAACGTCCACGATCGCACCGTCACGAATGACGACGGTCCCGTTCTCGAGGGTGCCGGCAGAAGTGTTGGTGACGACGCGGCCATTGGTGACGGCGATGGTCTGGGCCATGGCCGGTGCGCCGAGCGCAGCGACGAGCCCCAAGCTTACGAGTAGCTTTTTCATCCTAGTAGTCTCCTTCACCCGGCTGGCCGAGCATGAAGTCGCGGATGGTGCGACGCTCAGGATTACTGCGGTCATACATCAGCGCCCCGTCGATGAGGACTTCATCGGCCAGCGCGTAGCTGGAGAAGGGGTGAGCAGACCAGATGACGATATCGGCGCGCTTGCCGACTTCGATGGACCCGGTTTCCTCGCCAATGCCGAGCGCTTCGGCCGGACGGCTGGTCATCCAGGCCATGGCTTCACCGTCGGTGATCTCAAGACCCATGCGGCGACCGTCAGACAGCGCCTTGGCAACTTCCTGATTGAGACGCTGGATGCCCAGATCGGAGTCCGAGTGGATCATGGCGCAGGCCCCGCCTGCGTGTGTGATCGGCAGGTTCTCCGGAATGGAATCGTAGGCTTCCATCTTGAACCCGCCCCAGTCAGCCCACACCGCAGCACAGGTGCCGTGCTCGGCCAGCAGATCAGGGATTTTGTAGGCTTCAACGGCGTGATGGAAAGTCGTGACCTGGTAGCCGAACTCCTCGGCCATATCCATGATCACAGCCATTTCGTCGGCCCGGTAGCAGTGCATCTGCACCAGGATCTCACCATTGAGCACGCCCATCAGGGTATCGAGCTCCAGGTCGCGTGACGGCGGAGAGGCATCTTCACCGGCTTCGGCAGACTCCCAATACTCTTCCCAGCGACGGCGATATTCGACGGCGCGGGCCCAGGCTTCGCGATAACCGGCAACATTGCCCATGCGAGAGCCCGGCGCGCGGCCACGGTTGCCGTAGACGCGCTTGGGGTTTTCACCACACGCCATCTTCAGCGTGTACGGCGCATCGGGGAATTTCATGCCCTGCATGGTGCGCGAGGGCACATTGCGCAGGGTCACGCCGCGACCGCCAAACAGGTTGGCTGAGCCCGGCAGGACGTGAAGCGTGGTTACGCCTGCGGCAAGCGCGGTGTCGAAACCGGGATCATGGGGCCAGACCGAGTGCTCAGCCCAGACCTCTGCCGTCACCGGCGCGGTCACTTCATTGCCGTCTGAATGGGCGTTGACCGACGGGGAGGGATACACACCCAGGTGGGAGTGGATGTCGATGACGCCGGGGCTGACATAGCGGCCCGCCGCATCAATCACTTCAGCGCCTTCCGGTGCCTCTAGGCCTTCGCCGATGGCGGCGATGCGCCCGTTTTCCACCAGGATGTCGGTGTTGGCGAGTTCGCCGCCAATGCCGTCAAACACGGTCGCACCGCGAATCAGGGTGACCCCGGATGGGGCGGGCGTGTAGGTCGATGGAAATGGGTTGGTGTCGAAGCGGACGACTTCTACATCGCCGGGCTCGCTGGTTGAGCCGCCGTCATCGCTTCCCGATGAACACGCGGCGAGACCGAGAACGGCAAAGGCCGAAATCCCGGCGCCGAGCGCCTTGAATCTTGAAAACATGGATACTCCCCGTAGTCGCGCGCGTGAGAGGTACGCGCATCGCCGCCACCCTCGCGCGCCTCGCCGCTGAAGGGAAGGTGTTATTGTGTTACAATGTCGCAGGCGGTGCAGTCTTCGGGCTCATTTGAGGAGGCCGTGCTTCTTTGCAAAATTCCCGAGGAAGAAATTCCCAATCGGTAAAGCTACAAGCATAAGCCCCACCCCCAAAGGAGTATCTGACCAATGAACTGGCCCGTGTCTGCTACGTGACCGACCTTCGGACACGGCTAGAGCCGTAATTATGAGACTCAAAAAATAGCCAAGTCCAGCTGGGTCAAAGGTTATCGAGCGGAGCTCATTCTCTTGTGTTACTTCGTCGGTAAAACCGATGAGCAAAGGTGTCCCGCAGAATGAAATAAGCAGCGTGATAAAGGACAGTAATTCGTTCCGTTGACCTGAAGGCCGATAGACAATCCAAGCTGCAAAAAGAACCCAAAAGCCAATCAACCAACCGGCAATGCGCCTACCTTGATTGAAACCCGTGCCCGGGTCGATTTGTAAGCTGATAGCGACACTCGCGAACATCACCCCTAGCATCGCCACGATAAAAAACGCAGGGCGACGCAGGGGTAACAATACAAGCCAAAGCATACGCGAGACTCTAAACGTCCACGTCCTCAACGAAGGCGGCGTTTTCCTGGATGAACTGGAAGCGCTTTTCCGGCTTCTTGCCCATCAGGGTTTCCACGATCGCATCCGCGGCCTCACGCATTTCAGGGGAGACCGTTACGCGGGCCAGCGAGCGGGTCTCGGGCAGCATGGTTGTGGACTTCAGCTGGGCCGGCGTCATCTCGCCGAGACCCTTGAAGCGTCCCACATCCACCTTGCCGGATTTGAACTCCGTCTCGATCAGCTGGTCCTTCTCCGCATCGTCGGCCGCATAGAGCGTCTTGCCGCCCTGTGTCAGGCGATAAAGTGGGGGCTGTGCCATGAAGAGCCGACCGGATTCGATCAGTCCGGGCATGAATTTGTAGAAGAAGGTCGCCAGAAGCGCCGCGATATGGGCTCCGTCCACGTCGGCGTCACACATGATGATGACGCGTTCATACCGCAGGTCTTCAACGTCGAAATGCTTGCCCGGCTGAACACCGAGCGCCAGCGCCAGATCGGAGATTTCCTGATTGGCGGCAATCTTGTCTGCGGTGGCAGACGCGACGTTCAGGATTTTACCGCGTAGAGGCAGGATGGCCTGCGTCGCCCGATTACGCGCCTGTTTCGCCGAGCCGCCTGCGGAGTCGCCCTCCACCAGGAAGATTTCCGTACCGTCGGCCGCACTCTGCGAACAATCAGCCAGCTTGCCGGGCAGGCGCAGCTTGCGCGTGGCAGACTGGCGTTTGACTTCCTTTTCCCGCTTGCGCTTCAGGCGATCTTCGGCGCGCTCTACCGCCCATTCGACCAGGCGCGCGGAGTCCTTGGGGCGGGCTGCCAGCCAGTGGTCAAACTGGTCCCGGATGGCCTGTTCGACGAGGCGCTGGGCCTCCGTGGTCGAGAGCCGGTCCTTCGTCTGGCCCTGAAATTCCGGGTCCTTGATAAAGACCGACAGCAGTGAGCCAGCCCCGCCCAGCACGTCATCGGCAGTGATCTGACCGGCCTTTTTAACGCCGGCGATCTCACCATAGGCTCTGAGCCCTTTGGACAATGCCGCGCGGAAACCCTGTTCGTGGGTGCCGCCCATGGGGGTGGGCACAGTGTTACAATAGCTCTGAGAGAAGCCGTCCTGGTCGCCAAAGCCGTTTTCTGAAAAGCCGATGGCCCATTCAACCGCGCCCATGCGCCCGCTGCGCTCTACACGGCCGGAAAAGGCCTCGGTGACGAGGTTTGCGTTGCCCTGCAACTCCTTCAGGCGATCAGACAGACCTCCAGGGAAGCAGAGCGTGGTTTCAGCCGGAATGTCTGTGCCTTCAACCAGCTCAGGGGGGCATTTCCAGCGAATCTCGACACCGCGACGCAGGAAAGCTTTCGAGCGCGCCATGTTGAACAGGCGAGGGGCCTTCATGGCGGTGCGCGGACCAAAGATTTCCGCGTCCGGCTTGAAGCGCACGGATGTGCCACGCCGGTTGGGCGCGCTGCCCACCTTCTCGATTGGGCCCTGCGGCAGGCCGCGCACGTAAATCTGACGCCAGAGCGTGCGATCGCGCGCGACTTCGACTTCCAGATATTCAGACAGGGCGTTGACCACCGACACGCCGACACCATGCAGACCGCCGGAGGTCTCATAGGCCTTGTCAGAGAATTTACCGCCCGCGTGCAGCGTCGTCAGGACGACTTCCAGCGCGGACTTGTCGGGAAATTTCGGGTGCGGGTCGACCGGGATGCCGCGCCCGTTGTCGGTCACCGTCAGAAAGCCATCGAGATCCAGGCTGACCTCAATCCGGTCGGCATGACCAGCCACGGCTTCGTCCATGGAATTGTCCAGGACTTCGGCAAACAGGTGATGGAGCGCGCGCTCGTCCGTGCCGCCGATATACATGCCCGGACGCTTGCGCACCGGTTCCAGGCCTTCCAGCACCTCAATCGAATTGGCGTCATAGCCGGTGTTGGAGGTCGGGGCCGCCTTGGCAGGCGCAGGCTTTGGCGCAGCCGCCCTGGACGCGGGTTCCGCCGCCGGTGTGGGGGCAGGGGCAGGCGGAGCCGGTGTCTCCTTTTTGGGAGCCGGGCCGCCGGAGAACAGATCGTCTTGCGAATCGCTAGCCATAACAGCGATCAGAGTGCACTTGGGCCGGGCCAATCGCAAAGCCTGCGCAGCAGCGCCAGGGCGAGTTCTCTACAGGAAAGGGATCCAGCCGCGGTTTAGCCGGCGCTCGCAGCGGTCGATCTGGGCGTCATAGCGACGGGCGTCGGATTCCACCTCCCGGGCGGCCCGGTCCAGCCAGGATTTGCCGCGATAGGTGCCTCGATTAAAGCCGCCATGGCCTTCATGATAGGCGAGGTAAAGACGGTAAGGGTCGCTGAGGGCGATGCCGGAGCGTTCGCGGCTCTGGTTGGAGTACCAGCCGATGAAGTCGACAGCGTCGCCGAAATCGTCGCGATCTGCGCCGCGGCGACCGCTGTCACGGCGATACCAGTCCCATGTCCTATCAAGAGCCTGGGCATAGCCATAGGCTGACGAGGGCCGACGTCCCGGAATAAAGCCAAGCAGCCGTGTGCGCGCGGGACGGGCATGGGCGTTGAAGCTGGACTCGCGCTTCAGGATTGCCAACGTGGTGCCGGGAGATACACCCCAGCGCCGCTCTGTGCGCTTCAGGTCCCGCCACCAGGACCGGTTGTCTTCAAGAATGAGGCAGGCGTCATGGACCTGATCGGGCGGCGAAGAGGCACACCCGGTAACAGCCAGAGCCGCGCTCACAGCCAGCATGACAGACACACGAACCATGGGCGTATGATCGCGCCAGCATGGTTAAGCGGCGGTGAATGCGGCCGACGAGCGGCAATACGGAAACGGGTTAGGGAAAGGAAAATTGAGGCTGGCGCGCCTGCGTCGAACGCACCAGCCTCGTGTCTTCGCCGTCAGTGCATGGGGTCAGGACAGGGAAGACGTTGAAAATCTAACCCTATCCGCCTTCCCCTGTAAACAGAAATGTATGCACTTAGAAGGTGAGGCGCACCACCAGACGCGCAACGTGGCGGATGAAGTCATCGCGGACATCGGCGTCATAGGCAAAGGTGAAGGTTGTGTACTGAGACCCGGCACTCAGGCCAAAGCCACCCAGAACACCGCTACCCGGCAGCGCCTGTGAGCGCAGTGTGAACGGCGACCCGTCCTCACCAAACTGGGCAATCGTGTCCATCCTCTCATTGAGAAGCTCACCGCGGTAACCAATACGCACGTGCGGCGACCACCAGCTCAGGTCTGTGCCGAAGCGGCGACCGAGGGTGATGGTACCGCCAGCGGTCAGCACCGAGCTCTCCCGGTCGTCCACAATCAGGGCAAGGCCGTCGAAGGCCGAGTCCTGGCTCTGTTCGGAATAGCCGCTCTCGAACAGGGTCAGCCAGGTCAGATTGGCTTCCGGACGCAGTGTCCAGTTGCCCATCTGGAAGTCCCGTCCGGCCTGGGCCGATGCGGTCAGGTGCCAGCCTGACCATTCCGCCGTGTTCACGGCCGAGAAGCTGTCGATCAGGATATTCCGCTCGGTCTCGAAATAGTCGTAGCCCACGCCAAACGAGCCGGAGACATCCAGACCGCCCAGATCAAGCGCGGCATAGGTGCCGAACTGACCTGAGATCGCGACCATCGGCTCGTCGAAGCCGTCGATCTCTTCCACTTCGCTGGCCGCACCCACAAGATGGACGCCCACCGCATAAAAGGGGCCGACCGGACGGTCGATACCGATGGCGAGGCCTACGCCTTCACCGCGATAACCCGGGCCAAAGCTGGTGGCGTTGCGGTCTGCGAAATAGCCAAATTCCTGAACCCACACCCCGGCGAGTTCGTCGGGAGCGATGCGCGCATTGCGCAGGCGTTCTGACAGCGCACCCGCCGCTGCATCGTTGGAGGCCAGCGCAAACTGGATCGCGCTCGCGGCGTATTCAGGCAGAAGCTGGTTATAGGCTCCGAAGAAATCATCGGCGGAGCGAACTGCAGCAAATGCGTTACCCAGCTCGTCAATCGACGTCATGGCCGCGAAGGCTTCGTCATAAGCCGCCGCTTCATTGGCATTCATGCCCAGCTCGCCAGCTGTCTTGCGCGACAGGCTCAGCACCAGCGTGTTCGGATCGCCCTCGGCTGCGCGGATTTCCGCGTTGTACAGGAAGGGCGCTTCGGTCGCCTCCAGGATAGTGGCGTCGTCAATGGACAGCGTATTGGCGCTGATCAGTGTGAAGTCACGCACATCCTCAATCAGGCCGCCCAGGCTGACCGAAAGGTCGGACCCGGAGGCAAAGGAGATATCGCCGGACGCATTGATGAAGGCTCCGGTGCGGTCGGCCGTATCGATGCGGATCTCCAGCACGCCGCCGTCGTGGAAGGCCGCAGAAGTTACACCCACGCTGCTTTCGCCGGTCAGGATGATGCGGCCATTGGTGACGTCGATCGTCAGGTTGGCGTCGCTATCGCTGATCTCACCGTTGAGCTCTGCACCGTTGATGACCAGCCGGTCTGCGCCATCGCCGAAGCTGACATCACCGTTCACAGATCCGGTCTGAAGGTCGAGTGTGTCGTCGCCGCTTCCAAACAGGATGTCGCCTTCAATGGTGGGCGAGAAGCCTGTCGGCTCACCATCAGCATCGAGCAGGTCCTCCTGCAGGATGGTCAGACCGACAGTCTGGTTGCGAGCGTCGATGGCGATCAGCTCAGCGGTCGTTGAGTCGATATCTGCCGGCGCGTCACTGGTGCGCGCAATGATACGGCCCTGGTTTTCAATCCGGGTCGTACCATCAGAATTGATCAGGATCGCGGTCGCCGACGCAGACAGGGTGCCGTCCTGAACCGTGGCAATGATGTCGCCACCTTCGTTCAGGATTTGCTGGATCGCAGAGCCTTCATCGAGCACCAGACCAAATGCTTGGCCTGTACGAAAGGCGGTGTCCGCAAATCCGTCGTCCGAATACCCAATCAGTGCGCGCCCTTCGATCTGACCGATATTGGAGATCGAGGTGGCCTCAGCGCCTTCGCCGATGTGCATGGCTGTCGCCTGCGCGTCATAGGCGAGCGCCGTGATCGTCCCATTGTTCCGGAAACCGTCGCCCTCAAGGATGACGGCTTTGCGGTCATTGTTCTCGTCGCGGCCTGCGATCAGGAAGCCTGTCGTGGACTTGCCATCAAACACGCCATTGGCCGAAACCGCGCCGCGATTGACGATTGCATAGTCGTAAGCGTCCGGATCCTCGTCCTCATCCTGCAGCGTTTCAGGCTGATCGAAATTGTCAGGGACGGTGGCGGTACCAATATTGATTGTCTCGCCGGCGCGTCCGATCTCAACCGCTGCACCTGCGCCACTGAACTGGCGAATGTCAGCGGTGCTGGCGATGAAGACGCCATCGACGATGTTGCCCGCAATGACAACGGCCGAGCCTGAGTCCAGATTGTCATCGCCGTCGTCAAAGAGCGAAATGAGCTCTTCGATGGTGCGCGTGCTGGTACGGTAGCCGCTGACATTGATCGCGCCGTCAAAGCGCAGACCGCCGCCGATATCGCCTTCCAGAGCGACACCATTGCCGCCGGGGGACACCGTGTTCACGCGCGAAATCTCGACATCGCCGGAGATGTCAGCTTCGACCGAGAGGCCGCGGGAGTCCTCACCGGTCATGGAAATGATGCCATTGTGGAGGAGTTCCCCGTCCACATCGGTCACGATACGAAGGCCGTAGCTATTCTGACCTTCAACGCGGATATCGGCAGCGGACTGAATGTTGATATTGCCGGTTATTCCGGCCTGACCCGTTACCGGGTCGTAATTGCCATCGACCTGACCAATAAGCATCCCGGTCTTGTTGCGGTCATCTGCAAACGGGCCATCGGTCTCGTTGTCCGGGGAATCCGGATTTCCGTCATCGTCCGTGTCGATCAGGTCTTCGTCATCATCGGCGGCTTCAGGCGTATACGAATCGAGCATCTCCAGGCTGCCACCATGGGTGATGTCGGTGGTGAGCCCCGGATCGACCTGAATGCCAACCGCACCGTCCAGGCGCGTATCATTCCCGTCCGCGTCCGTGTCGGTGATCGTGATTTCGCTGGTCGCTTCGGTTGTCAGCGTGTTGTCCGAATTCACATGAACGGCTGGTCCTGCAACCCGGTTAAGGGTCACGCGGCCATTGCCGCCGATCACAAGATTCGCTGCATTTCCGTTGTCCGCCGTAGCGGTGTCGACCGGTTCGGTGCGCTCGTCATCAACCGTGACTTCCTGGGCGAGGCCCGGTGCGCTGAGCAGAGCAGTCAGTGAAACAGCGGCGAACAGCTGGCGGCGCATGGGCAGTCTCCGAAGCAGTCTTCTTGGTCACCTGCGCGGCTGGCAGGCAAAATCCCTCAAGTCAGCGTTCTAAAGGAGAGTTTGAGCCCCGTCGACACCTTCACGTGCGCGCAACGCAGACCTGACAAAAATGAAAGCTGGCCGACATGAAAAAGCCGACCCCGAATATCGGGGCCGGCTCGTTCGGTTGCACAGGTCTAAGAAAGGCCTAGACCTTGTAGTACAGGTCGAATTCCACCGGGTGCGGGTGGTGTTCGATCCGGGTCACTTCTTCCATCTTCAGGTCGATATAGGCGTCGATCTGATCGTCATCCATCACGCCGCCCTTCTTCAGGAAGTCGCGATCCTCGTCCAGCGCGGCACAGGCCTCACGCAGCGAGTGGCAGACGGTCGGGATGTCATTGAGCTCTTCCGGCGGTAGATCGTAGAGGTCCTTGTCCATCGCGTCGCCCGGGTGGATCTGGTTTTCGATCCCATCAAGGCCAGCCATCAGCAGAGCCGAGAAGGTCAGATACGGGTTGCCAGCGGCATCCGGGAAGCGCGTCTCGATGCGCTTGCCCTTCGGCGAGGGCACGTGCGGGATACGAATCGACGCCGAACGGTTGCGCGCCGAGTAGGCGAGCAGAACCGGGGCTTCAAAACCGGGCACCAGACGCTTGTAGGAGTTGGTCGAGGCATTGGCGAAGGCGTTGATGGCCCGCGCGTGCTTGATGATGCCACCAATATAATAGAGGCAAGTCTCTGACAGGTCGGCATATTTGTCGCCAGCAAACAGCGGCTTGCCGTCTTTCCAGATCGACTGGTGCACGTGCATGCCAGAGCCGTTATCGGCGTAAACGGGCTTCGGCATGAAGGTCGCCGACTTGCCGTAGGCGTGCGAGACATTGTGCACGATGTATTTATAGAGCTGAAGCCGGTCCGCCATCGTGGTGAGGGTGGAGAATTTCATCCCCAGCTCATGCTGGGACGGGGCCACCTCGTGGTGATGCTTTTCCGGCTCCAGGCCAAGCTCGGCCATGACCGACAGCATTTCAGAGCGCATGTCCTGGCCCGAATCGATCGGGTTGACCGGGAAGTAGCCGCCCTTTTCGCCCGGACGGTGGCCCAGATTGCCGCCTTCCATCTTGGTGCCGGAATTGTAGGGGCCTTCTTCTGAGTCGAGGAAGTAGCCGGTCTCGTTTTGGGCGGTCTTCCAGCGCACGTCGTCAAAGACGAAGAATTCAGCTTCCGGACCGAAGAAGGCGGTATCACCAATGCCGGAGGCGGCGAGGAATTTTTCGGCCTTCTTGGCGGTCGTGCGCGGGTCGCGGCTGTACGCCTCACCGGTCGACGGCTCCAGGATGTCGCACATGATCGCCAGCGTGGTCTGCTGGTAGAACGGATCAATGACCGCGGTATCCGGGTCAGGCATCAGCGTCATGTCGGACTCGTTGATGGCCTTCCAGCCGGCGATGGACGAGCCATCGAACATCGAGCCATCTTCGAAGAAGTCTTCGTCCACCATCGATTTGTCGAAGGTGACGTGTTGCAGTTTCCCGCGCGGATCGGTGAAGCGAAGATCAACGAATTCAACGTCTTCTTCTTCGATCATCTTCAGGATTTTGTCGGACATGGGATAGACCTCTTTGAAGGGTTAAGGCGTAGGGTGCGACATAATGTACGCTTTAGAGCGCCTCGTCACCGGTTTCTCCGGTTCGAATGCGGATTGCTGTCTCTACCGGGGAGATAAAGATCTTTCCGTCACCGATCCGGCCGGTATGGGCTGCGCTCTTGATCGCTTCGACCGCCGCATCCACGCGGGCGTCGGGCACGACCATTTCGATTCTGATCTTGGGCAGAAAATCGACGACGTATTCTGCGCCGCGATAGAGTTCGGTATGACCTTTCTGGCGGCCAAAGCCCTTGGCCTCGGTCACCGTCAGGCCTTGCAAGCCGATTTCCTGCAGGGCTTCCTTCACGTCATCGAGCTTGAACGGCTTAATAATCGCTTCGATTTTTTTCATCGTCGACCTCCGTGCGTGACCGGCACGCTAGCCGGGCCGTTTGCCGCTTCAAGCACGGGTCGCGGCTCGCGCGAGCATGATTGGCACCGTGCTCGTTCATAAGGCGCCCTTGCACGGCGATGAGGCAGCGGAGAAATTGGAGGCCATGACAGACCTGCCAGACGCAATCCTCAGCACTGAAGCCATGGGCAAAGCCGACGCTTTCGCGATCAAGGCGGGGCGTGCCGGCCACCTTCTGATGGAAGCCGCAGGGCAGGGCCTGGTTGATGCGATCACGCGCCGCTTTGCCCCACGCCCGACAGCGGTCCTGTGCGGACCGGGCAATAATGGCGGCGATGGCTGGGAGGCAGCTGTGCGCCTGAAAACGCAAGGTTGGCCGGTCCAGGTATTCTCCATGGTCGCGCAGGATGTGCTGAAAGGGGATGCGGCCTTGTCTGCGCGCAAATGGACTGGGCCGGTCGGAGCGCTGGAAGACTGCCGCCCCGCAGACTTTGGCCTCGTGGTCGACGCTCTGTTCGGCGCGGGGCTGTCACGCCCGCTGGAAGGGGAGGCGGCCCGGCTCGCGGACCACAGCGGCGATGGCCCGGTTGTCGTCAGTGCTGACGTCCCGAGCGGGCTGCAGGGTGATCTGGCAAAGGCGGCTGGAGCGGTGTTTCAGGCCGACCTGACCGTGACCTTCCACCGGCTGAAGCCCACCCACCTATTGCAACCGGGGCGCAGTCTTTGCGGCGAGGTTGAGCTCATCGATATTCGCATTCCGGCCGGTTGGGAGGGGGCTGCGCCGCCCTGTGCCTCCATCAACCATCCCGGCCTTTGGGCTGACATCAATGTCGAACCGGGTGCCCGTGCGCACAAGCATAATCGTGGTCGCCTGTGTGTTCTTTCAGGATCAGCGGGCGCGGTTGGAGCGGCCAGGTTGACCGCGAACGCAGGGCTCATCGGCGGTGCAGGCTTTGTAACGCTGCTCGCGACCAAAGGCCTCGTCCACGATCTGGCGATGGCTGAACCGGCTTTGGTCGTAAAAGCGCACGCGCCTGACACCCCCTTCGCCGACGCGCTTGCCGATCATCGAGCGGACGCAGCGGTGCTGGGCCCTGGTGCCGGACTGACAGATCGCCTTCGCGACCAGGTCCTGTCAGCCCTGTCTGCCGGCGTGCCCCTTGGGCTCGATGCCGATGCCCTGAGCGTCTTTGCCGACGCACCAGAGGCGCTGTTTGACGCGCTACATGACCAGGTGGTTTTGACCCCACATGCTGGCGAGTTTGGGAGGCTGTTCTCTGACCTTTCCGGCAATGACGCCCTCAACAAGATTGAGAAAGCGCGCCAGGCAGCGCAGCGATCGGGCGCGGTTGTGGTGCTGAAAGGCGCTGACACTGTCATCGCATCGCCAGCGGGCGAGGTGCGCGTGAACGTCCACGCGAGCCCCCGTCTGGCCACCATGGGGACCGGCGATGTGCTCGCGGGCCTTGTTGCGGCGTTTCTGGCTCAGGGGACGAGCGCCTTTGATGCGGCCAGCGCGGGTGTCTGGCTTCATGGCGAGGCCGGTCGGCGGTGCGGACCGGGTGCGACGGCCCTGATTGTGCTTGAAAAACTTTCCGCCGCGCTTGGCCATTTGCGTGACCTGCAACGACGCAAGGCGGCCCTGCGTCATCTGAGCAGGTCTGATGGCTAGCCGAACCCGCGCGAGGGGCGTATAGCCCCGCCAACCCGATGACTCGCTGACGAGACGACCGACCCATGTCCGACGCCGAAAAGCTCTCCAAGACCGACGAAGACGCGCTGGCCCTGCACAAGGCTGAACCGGCTGGCAAGATTGCCCTGAAACCCACCAAACCCATGGCGACCCAGCGCGATCTGGCGCTGGCCTATTCGCCGGGCGTGGCGGCTCCGGTGCGCGCCATCGCAGCCAATCCCGACGCGGTCTACGACTACACCTCCAAAGGCAACACGGTCGCCGTTGTGTCGAACGGCACGGCGATCCTCGGTCTTGGCAATCTGGGACCGGCCGCATCCAAGCCGGTCATGGAAGGCAAGGCGGTCCTGTTCAAACGCTTTGCCGATATTGATGGATTTGATGTGGAGGTGAGCTACACCGATCCGGACAAATTCATCGATTGTGTCGCCGGGTTTGGAGACAGCTTCGGCGGCATCAATCTTGAGGACATCAAGAGTCCGGAGTGCTTTGAAATTGAAGCGCGCCTGCGCGAGAAGCTCGATATCCCGGTTTTCCATGATGACCAGCACGGTACGGCGATCATCGCCGCGGCCGGACTGATCAATGCTTGCGAGCTGACCCAGCGCAAGTTTGAAGATCTGAAGGTCGTGCTGATCGGGGCCGGGGCCGCTGGCCTGTCGGTGCTGGAGCTGATCAAGTCGCTCGGCGTGCGGGACGACCATGTCACCATCGTGGACGTGAATGGTGTCGTGCATACCGGCCGTGACGACCTGCATGATCGCCTGCGCAAGCATGCACGGGACACAGAGTTGCGAACGCTGGACGAAGCGATGGTCGATGCTGACGTGATGCTCGGCCTGTCAGCGGGCGGGATCGTCAAGCCGTCCATGATCAAATCCATGGCAGCCGATCCCATCATCTTTGCCATGGCCAACCCGACCCCCGAAATCATGCCTGATGAGATCAAGTCGGTGCGTTCCGATGCCATCATTGCTACGGGCCGATCGGATTTCCCCAATCAGGTCAACAATGTCCTCGGCTTTCCTTACATCTTCCGGGGGGCGCTGGATGTGCGGGCAACCACTATCAATGAAGAGATGAAGCTGGCCGCGGCTCGCGCGCTCGCGGATCTGGCGCGTCAGGATGTGCCGGATGAAGTCGGTGCGGCAAACAAGGCCGACGGCCTGCGCTTCGGCCGCGACTACATCATCCCGTCGCCGTTCGACCCGCGCCTGATCAGCTTTGTGCCGCCCTATGTGGCTCAGGCCGCCGTCGATAGCGGTGTCGCGCGCAAGCCGATCGAAGACATGGCGAAGTATGAGGAGGGGCTGGAGCGCCGCCTCGACCCGACCGCGGCCATCCAGCAGAAGGTCACCGCCGCCATCAAGGGCAAGGGCAAGCGCATCGTGTTCGCCGAAGGCGAAGAGCCCAGCGTCATCCGTGCGGCCTACGCCTTCCAGAGCCAGGGTCTGGGTGAAGCCATACTGGTCGCGCGCGAAGATCGGGCAAAAGCGAATATGCGCGAGCTGGGCCTGCCGGACGACATGCTAAAAATTGTCAATGCGCGCCTGTCCGATGAAAACGCGGACTATGGCGACTGGCTCTACAAGCGCCTGCAGCGTCAGGGCTATCTGCGCCGTGATGTGCAGCGCCTGGTCAATAATGACCGCAACGTGTTTTCCGCCTGCATGCTGAAATTCGGTCATGCCGATGGCATGGTGACCGGCGTCACGCGTCACTTCACCAACACGCTTTCTGATATCCGCAAGGTGCTGGATCCGGCACCGGGGCGGCGTGTGATCGGTCTGGCGCTTGCCATGGCTCAGGGGCGCACCTTCCTGATCGCTGATACCAATGTGACGGAATTCCCAACCCCTGAAGAGCTTGCCGATATTGCTGAAGGCACGGCGAATGCGGCTCGCCGCCTGGGGCTGACGCCGCGCGTCGCCTTCATGTCCTATTCCAGCTTTGGCAACCCGCCTGGCGAGCGGACCGAGAAGATGCAGGAAGGTGTGCGCATCCTCGATAGCCGCGGGGTGGATTTTGAATATGAAGGCGAGATGGCGGCTGATATCGCTCTCGATCCCAACCATCGGGAGCAATATCCCTTCTCGCGCCTGACTGATGCGGCCAACGTGCTGATCATGCCGGCAGTTCACTCCGCCTCCATTTCCACCCGGCTGTTGAAGGCTGTGGGCGGTGGCACGCTGACGGAAGGTCTGCTTATCGGATTTGAGCAATCGGTGCAGATTGCCCGTGTGGGTTCCAGCGTCTCTGATCTGGTGAATCTGGCGGGCCTTGCGAGCTTTGACCTGACCGGGTGCGAGGACGCGCCGCTGGCAGAGTGAATCGCGTTCTTTCCATCTCGGCCATGGAAGGTGAGGGCCAAACACCCTACCTATGGCGGCGTTGTTTAAACGTCGTTTGAGTCTTGGAAAGGGCCTTCATGGCCACTGGTCGTAGTTCGCGGGATCTGACCCAGGGACCCGTTTTCGGGCATATTCTGCGCCTCGTCATCCCAATGAGCGCCGGCATCGTCGCGATGATGCTGGTTGGCGTTGTGGATGCCTACTGGGTCGGCAAGCTCGGGACCGCACAGCAGGCTGCGGTCCAGTTTGTCTTCCCGGTTTCCATGCTGGTGATGAGTGTCGCCATTGGCCTCGGTGCAGGGGCCGCGAGCGTGGTGTCGCGCGCGTCGGGACGCGGAGATGATGACCGGACGCGCCGAACCGCCACGGATGCCGTGACGCTGTCTCTCATCGTGGTTGGCATTGTCAGCCTCATCGGCGTCACCATCATCGACCCGGTTTTCAGGGCCATGGGCGCTACCGAGGCGATGATGCCCTTTGTGCGCGAATACATGGTGATCTGGTTTGCCGGCATTATCTTTGTCGTTGGCCCGATGGTGGCCAGCAATATTCTGCGCGCCCTTGGTGACGCCATTATCCCCAGCCTGATCATGATCTCCGGCGCGGTGATAAACATGACGCTGACGCCGCTCTTCATTTTCGGGTGGGGGCCGTTGCCCGGGCTTGAAGTTCAAGGTGCCGCGCTGTCGACGCTGATCGCCAACCTCATCGTGTTCTGTTCAGCCATGGCCGTTCTGATCTTCCGAGAAAAGCTGATTGATCTGAGCTGGCCGGGCTTTAAGGAAATTCTCTGGAACTGGCGTGAGATTGCCCGGGTCGGGGCACCGGCCGCTGGCTCCAACACGCTGGGCCCCATCACCAATACGGCCGTGATTGCTGCGATCGCGACCTATGGCGAGGCGGCTGTGGCCGGTCTTGGCGTGGCCATGCGGGTCGAAGCCTTCTTCCTGGTGCCGTTGTTCGCGTTGTCTGGCTCCATCGGACCGATTACCGGGCAGAATGGTGGGGCCGGTAAAACCGACCGGGTGCGCGAGGCCTTCCTCAAATCCTTTCTGTTCTGCGTCGGCTGGGGCGTCTCGATGGGCGTCATCCTGTTTTTCGCTGGCGAATACCTGGCCCCCTTATTCCTCCCCAGTGCCGAGGGTCAGGAGATTGCCGGAACCTACTGGGATATCGCGCCCTTTGCTGTGGCGGGCTATGGCATTGCCATGGCGGCTTCGGCCGGCTTCAACGGTCTGGGACGCCCGCTGTACGGCGTTGCGGTGAACGCGGCGCGCGGGCTGCTGTTCATCATCCCTCTGGCCTGGCTTGGAGGCATGCTCGCAGGCGCGACCGGCGTCATCTGGGGCATGTTCGCGGGCAACCTGCTGATTGGCGTCGCGGCGACGGTCTTCGTGCTCTTCTTTGCCCCGCTTAGCGCAATCGGTGGCTCCTCGAGACAATCCAAACCAGCCGCAGCCGAACCGGCTAGCGCCGAGTGAGAATGCCCGCCAGCTCCGCCTTGTCGTTCAGGCGCGGGTGAGGGAAGGCCACCAGGCTGTCAGTCTCCGGCCATATCCAGCGCTCTTCTGTGAAGAGCTTTCTCATCGCCGGGATGGAGCAGCCATAGGGCGGTCCGCCTCGCTCATCCTTCTGCATGAACAGTGCGAGCAGCTGTCCACCGGGTTTGAGTGCCTCAAACGCCATCGCCTCATAGTCAGACCGCAAATGCGGGTGGATTGCACACAGGAAGGTCTGCTCATAGAGCCGATCAAAGGGTGTCTCGGGACGCCAGGCGAGGCTGTCGGCCTCGATGGCGGTGGCGTGTGAATGGGCTGCAAGCGCTTCGCGTTGGAACGCAGCGGCGCTGGGGGCCATGTCACTGGCGGTGACTGTCAGACCGGCTTCGGCCAGGACCCTGGGCTCTGCGCCTCGACCGCAACCGGGCACATAAACGCTCTGCCCCGCCTGAAGGGTCCCTGTATCGAGCCAGTGTGCCACGGCCGGATGAACACCACCGCGCTCCCACGGGGTGTCCCCGTCGCGAAACCGGGCTTCCCAGTCCATGGGTGTGCGATCTTCGGAAACAGGCTCGGGCATCTCGGCTCTCACGGCTGGTGTGTGTCAGTGCCAATAAGCAGTAGCACCATCTTCACGACCGCAAGTGATTTGTGTACACCACCGATCCGTTGCGGGTGTGGCGGAATTGGTAGACGCGCTGGATTTAGGTTCCAGTGGGGCAACCCGTGGAAGTTCGAGTCTTCTCACCCGCACCATTTTCCTGATGTTGGCGCAAAGCTGTGTGATTGGTGCTTGCCCATTCTGTAGGCAGGAGGTCGCCACCGGCCGGTGCAGGAGTTGGAGCGCAGGGCGCAATTCACACCCTCTACACCCCAACCGCTTTGACCCCGTTGCGTCTGGAATTTCCCCGTGACATAACGCGCGCTCATTTTCCGGCTGGTTGTCGGTGCGCTTTTCCTTTCATGACGAGCGATTATCTGACGACCGGTTCGCCGATCCACACGAAGGCCTGCTTGCGATGAACGTTGTAGAAAAATCCTCCGAAGGGCTGTCACGCCAGTTTGAAGTCGTTGTTCCGGCTTCCGAACTCGAAGAAAAGCTGACCGCCAAGATCGAAGAGATCCGTCCTGAAGTCCGCCTGAAGGGCTTCCGCCCGGGCAAGGTCCCTGCGGGTCACATTCGCAAGATGTTTGGCGCGTCCATCATGGGCGACATCCTTCAGGAGATCGTCCCGAAGGCCACCGAAGAAACGCTCAGCGAGCGCAATTTGCGCCCGGCGGCCCAGCCGTCCGTGGACGTGAAGTCCGACGCCGATGACGTCATGAAGAACGGCTCCGACTTCGCGTTTGAAATCAGTGTTGAAGTCATGCCGGAGTTCGAGCCGGTTGATGCCAAGACCTTCAAGGTGACCCGTCCGGTCGCTCCGGTGGCTGACGCGCAGATCGATGAAGCGCTCGCAGAGCTGGCCAAGCAGGCCCAGTCCTACGAGAGCCGCGGCACCGGCGCGAAAGCCAAAGCCAAGGACGGCGACAAGGTCGTCATCAACTTCACCGGCCGGATCGACGGTGAAGCCTTTGACGGCGGCGCTGCTGAAGGTGCCGAGCTGGTTCTGGGCTCCGGTCAGTTCATTCCGGGCTTTGAAGATCAGCTCGTGGGCTCGAAGCCGGGCGACAAGCTCGACGTGACTGTGACCTTCCCGGAAGAGTATCAGGCATCACACCTTGCCGGTAAGGAAGCGGTGTTCGAGACCGAAGTCACCGACGTGCAGGCCCCTGCTGAGACCGCTATCGATGACAGCCTGGCTGAAAAGCTTGGCCTGTCTGACCTCAACAGCCTGAAGGACGCCCTGTCCAAGCGCTTCGAGACCGAGCACGCCCAGGCTTCCCGGATGAAGGTGAAGCGCGCGCTTCTCGACCAGATTGACGCCGCTCACGAGGATGTTGAGCTGCCCGCTCGCATGGTCGATCAGGAATTCGAGGCGATCTGGAGCGAAGTGGCCAAGGCGATCGAGAACGACCAGCTCGACGAAGAAGACAAGGGCAAGTCGGAAGACGACCTCAAGGCTGAATACCGCACCATTGCAGAGCGCCGCGTGCGCCTGGGCCTGGTTCTCGCCGAAATGGGTCGCAAGGCCAATGTCGACGTGACCCAGGAAGAGCTGGCGCGCGCCATGAACCAGGAAGCCCAGAAATACCCAGGCCAGGAACGCGAAGTCGTCGACTTCTATCAGAAGAACCCGGGTGCCCTTCAGGGCCTGCGCGCGCCGATCTATGAAGAAAAGGTCGTCGATTACGTGCTGGAACTGGCTGAGGTGACCGAGGTCGAGGTCGACCGCGAGAGCCTGTTCGCCGAGGACGATGAGCCGGCACCGGCGAAGAAGCCTGCCAAGAAGAAGGCTCCGGCCAAGAAAGCCCCGGCAAAGAAAACCGAGGCGAAAAAGGCACCCGCCAAGAAGGCTGATGACGACAAGGCTGAAAAGAAGCCAGCGGCCAAGAAGAAGGCCCCGGCCAAAAAGCCAGCTGCCAAGAAAACCAAAGACTAAAAACAACGCGGGCGCCATTCAGGCGCCCGCTGCGTTTGCGCCTTCGCTTACTCCTTGCCAGAGTGTGCGACGCAGGCCATGTCCATGGCTGATGATTTTCGACTTTGCGCGCGACGGGAGCTGACGATGCAGGATCCGCACGAAACGATGATGGCGCTGGTGCCGATGGTGGTTGAGCAGACCGCCCGCGGTGAGCGGTCCTACGATATTTATTCGCGTCTCCTCAAAGAGCGCATCGTGTTCGTGACCGGTCCGATTGAGGACCATATGGCGAGCCTGATGGTCGCCCAGCTGCTTTTCCTTGAATCGGAAAACCCGAACAAGGAAATCGCCATGTACATCAACTCGCCGGGTGGTTCGGTCAGCGCAGGTCTGGCGATTTACGATACGCTTCAGTACATTCGCTGCCCCGTGGCCACCGCGTGTGTGGGTATGGCGGCGTCGATGGGCTCGCTTCTGCTGGCGGCTGGCGAGAAGGATATGCGCTTTGCCACGCCGAACGCGCGAATCATGATGCACCAGCCCTCTGGCGGCTTCCGCGGCACGACGGCGGACATTGAGCGCCACGGCGAAGATATTCTGAAGATCAAACGTCGCATGAACGACATCTACGTCAAACACACCGGCCAGGACCTGGCGACGGTGGAGAAGACGCTGGACCGCGACACCTATCTCAGCGCTGAAGAAGCGCGTGATTTCGGTGTTATTGATCACGTTTACGAAAAGCGCGGCGGACCTGAAGCGGCGTAAATCTGCGTCGACACCGGCTGTTCATTCTTGATCGACTAGTGTGCGAAGGGCTGCCGTTGGTGGCCCTTCGACCGTTTTGCGTGCTTGATCACTGCGCGTGGCGTGTGGTCGAATGCAAAATGAAACGTTTCGCTAAGGTCCGGCCTTGATCTTGCGTAGGCACAGACGAGTGTCTCGCGGTGTTGTCAAAACGCACAGGCAGGGCACAGTGAGACGAGCGCGAAAGCGCGAAGCGGCAGACCGTAAGGAGCGGTTATGACCAAGGCGACGACAGGCGACGGCAAGAGCACGCTGTATTGCTCGTTCTGCGGAAAAAGCCAGCACGAGGTTCGCAAACTTATCGCGGGACCGACGGTCTTTATCTGCGATGAGTGTGTTGAGCTCTGCATGGATATCATCCGCGAGGAGAACAAGTCCTCGCTGGTCAAATCCAAAGAGGGTGTCCCAAGCCCGACCGAAATCTTCGAGGTTCTTCAGGACTATGTAATCGGCCAGCAGACCGCCAAGCGTGTTCTGTCCGTTGCCGTGCATAACCACTACAAGCGCCTGAACCACGCGACGCAGAATCAGGATGTTGAGCTTTCCAAGTCCAATATCCTGCTGATTGGCCCGACCGGTTGCGGTAAGACGCTGCTGGCTCAGACGCTGGCGCGCATCCTCGATGTGCCCTTCTGCATGGCTGACGCCACCACGCTGACCGAAGCCGGTTATGTGGGTGAGGACGTTGAGAATATCGTGCTCAAGCTGCTCCAGTCGGCTGACTACAATGTTGAACGCGCCCAGCGCGGGATCGTCTATATCGACGAAATCGACAAGATCAGCCGCAAGTCCGACAATCCGTCCATCACGCGCGACGTGTCGGGCGAGGGCGTGCAGCAGGCGCTTCTGAAGATCATGGAAGGCACGGTGGCTTCGGTTCCCCCACAGGGCGGCCGCAAGCATCCCCAGCAGGAATTCCTGCAGGTGGATACCACCAACATCCTCTTCATCGTGGGCGGTGCCTTTGCCGGTCTTGAGAAGATTATCTCTCAGCGCGGCAAGGGGTCCGCGGTCGGCTTCGGCGCCGATGTGCGCGATCCCGATGCGCGCCGCCAGGGTGACGTGCTGCGCGATGTGGAACCTGATGACCTGACCCGCTTTGGCCTGATCCCGGAATTCGTCGGTCGTCTTCCTGTCATTGCGACGCTGGAAGACCTCGACACCGGAGCTCTGGTGCAGATCCTGACCGAGCCGAAAAACGCGCTCGTGAAGCAGTATCAGCGTCTGTTCGAGATGGAAGGCGTGGGCCTGTCCTTTACCGAAGATGCTCTGACCGCCATCGCTGACAAGGCGATTGAGCGCAAAACCGGCGCGCGGGGCCTGCGGTCCATTATGGAAGGCATTCTGCTCGACACGATGTTCGATCTTCCCAGCATGGAAGGTGTTGAGGAAGTCGTGGTCAACGCAGAGGTCGTGACCGGCGATGCCGCTCCGCTCTACATCTACGCCAAGTCGAAGAAAGAGCCGAAAGAGCAGCAGGGCGCCTAAGGCGTCTTAAATCTTTCGCTGGCGCGCAACTGCGACGCCCCTAAAGTGAGCGGGTTGTACCTTCAAGGTGCAGCCCGTTTTGCTTGGAGGTGTGTATGCGTTGCTGGTCGGGAATGCCCGCTGGACTGGTCTTAATGCTGGTCGGTGTGTTGATCGCTTGCGGTCCAACCTCGGCGCAGTCGGAGTTGCCCCGGTTTGAGGTTGTTGCTGACGGCGACGCCTTTCCCCTTCAGGTCAGTGGACCACGCTTCCAGCGTGGATATCTTGTTGTGGCACAGGACGCCGACGCGCCAGGTGGTCTTGAGCTGCGGCTGCCCGTAGTGCGGGTCAGGGCCATCGATCCCGAACCAGGCCTTGCCCCGGTCGTCTTTCTTCCAGGAGGCCCGGGCGAAGGCGGCCTGAGTGCTGCGCAATATTCTGGGGCCTACCCGTGGACGCAGACGCGCGATTTTATCGTTTTCGGGCGGCGAGGAACGCGTTTCGCGGAACCGTCCTTACAGTGCGCCGCCATCGGACCCGCGCTCGCGGCAACGGGCGAGGACGCACAGACCGCGCTGTTTGAAGCGCTCGACACCTGCAAACGTGACCTCGTCGCGCAGGGCGTTGATTTCAATCACTATCACAGCGCCGCCAGCGCCCGTGATCTCGAGGCTCTGCGTGAGGTGTTCGGCGACGAGCAGCTTGCGCTCTTTGCGCTGTCTTACGGGACGCGCTTGGCACTGACCTACGCTCGCGATTTCCCGGGCCGGGTGGAGGCGATGGTTCTGGATTCGCCACTGCCACACACATCCCGGTTCGATGACGAATATGCAGAGAATCTGGAGGCTGCGCTGCGTCGAGCGACCGAGCTGTGCGCAGCCGACGCGGAATGTGAGAGGACCTATCCAGCAATCGGTGACCGGTTCTTCCGCGCTGTTGATGAAGCAACACAATCATGCGCCTCCGACACGGGGGAGGGTGCGATCTGCGGGAGTGATCTTGTCGGACGGGTCCCGCTTTACTCGGCGCAGACACTGGCGGAAGTTCCGTATCGCATGGAGCAGGCCCTGCAGGCGACCAAGCCTCTGGCACCAGATGGTGCGGGCTCTGACTTCGACTGGGGCGTGCGCCTGTCGGTGTGGTGTAGTGAAGCGCTCCCCTATGCCGAACGGGCCCAGGGGCTTGATCCGGATCGCTTTGCCGGGCTCGACAGTGCGGTGTTCCGCCCGGAGGTCTGTGAACGCTGGGGTGTTGAGACACGAACCGAGTTTGAACTGGAACCGACGGTCAGCGATGTTCCAGCGCTTGTGATTGCTGGTGAATTTGACGCGCTGACCCCACCTCGCTGGGGCGCGCAGGCTGCCGGAACCCTCAGCCAGTCACGAGTCATCACCATACCGGCAGGCTTTCACAGCGAGACCACGAACTGGGGCGGTGACGGGTGCGCCATGAGCCTCGCGGCAGCCTTCTTTGAGGCACCTGCTGCGCTCATCTCGAATGCGTCTGTTCCGGAGTGTATCCAGGCTCGCACCTATCCCGAATTCAGGGGCTCCGCGGGCTGAGGCAAGTCTCACCGCAGCTGCGAACCTTGAAGCTGAAAGGCACGGCGTCCACTTGAGTAGTGAAGCGAATGGCTCCACCCTCAGATCTGAGCGCGGAGCCTTTGCGTCGGTGCCCTGACGGGGCCGACCCGGCGTCAGCATCCGTGCCTACTAAAGGACGGCCTGACGCGCCGCCTGGAGATTGACCGATGAGTGATACCAAAATTCTTCCCCTTCTGCCGCTGCGCGACATTGTGGTCTTCCCCCACATGATCGTTCCTCTATTCGTTGGACGCGACAAATCCGTGCGCGCGCTTGAAGAGGTGATGCGCGCAGACAAGCAGATCCTGCTGGCGACCCAGAAGAGCGCCGCAGACGATGATCCCAATACCGATGCGATCTACACCTCTGGCGTGCTCGCCAGCGTTTTGCAGCTGCTCAAGCTGCCTGATGGTACGGTAAAAGTGCTGGTCGAAGGGGGGCGGCGCGTTGAGGTGAAACGCTTCCTCGACAACGAGGCCTATTTCGAAGCCGAAGCCGATCTGGTCGATGAAGACGTGGCTGACCCAGCAGAGGTCGAAGCGCTCATGCGCGCAGCTGCCGAAAAGTTCGACGACTACGTCAAGCTGAACAAGAAGGTGCCGCCGGAGGCGCTAACGGCCGTGGGTGAAATCGCTGACGCGGCCAAGATGGCTGATACGATCGCGTCGCACCTCGCGGTCAAGATCGTGGAGAAGCAGGACCTGCTGGCGGATGCCAGCGTGTCTTCGCGACTGGAGAAAGTCTTTGGCCTGATGGATGGTGAAATCTCCGTCCTTCAGGTGGAAAAGAAAATCCGGAACCGCGTGAAGCGACAGATGGAGAAGACCCAGCGCGAGTATTATCTCAACGAGCAGATGAAGGCGATCCAGCGCGAGCTGGGTGAGGGCGATGAGGGCAAGGAAGAGCTTGCCGAGCTCGAAGAGCGCATCGAGGCGACAAAGCTGTCCAAGGAAGCGCGCGCCAAAGTCGATCAGGAGATGAAGAAGCTGCGCCAGATGAGCCCCATGTCGGCGGAAGCCACCGTGGTGCGCAATTATCTGGACTGGGTCCTGTCGATTCCGTGGAACAAGAAAAAGCGCACCAAGTCCGACCTCGGCAAGGCTGAGAGCACGCTTGATCGCGACCACTACGGCCTTGAGAAGGTCAAGGAACGCATCATTGAACATCTGGCGGTTCAGGCGCGGACCAAGAAGCTCAAGGGCCCAATTCTTTGCCTCGTCGGCCCACCGGGCGTCGGTAAGACGTCTTTGGGACGCTCCATCGCTGAAGCCACGGGGCGTGAGTTCGTTCGCATGTCGCTGGGCGGTGTGCGTGACGAAGCGGAGATCCGCGGTCACCGTCGGACCTATATCGGCTCCATGCCGGGCCGTCTGATCCAGTCGATGAAGAAGGCGAAGAGCTCCAACCCGCTCTTCCTGCTGGATGAAATCGACAAGCTGGGCGCAGATTATCGCGGCGACCCTGCTGCAGCGCTTCTTGAAGTGCTGGACCCGGAGCAGAACTCCACGTTCAACGACCACTATCTGGAAGTCGATTACGATCTCTCGGACGTGATGTTCATCACCACGGCAAACACGTTGAACCTGCCTCAGCCTTTGCTGGACCGTATGGAGATCATCCGGATCGCGGGTTACACCGAAGATGAGAAGATCGAGATTGCCCGCCGCCACCTGATCCCGAAGCAGGTCAAAAACCATGCGCTTAAGGACGGTGAGTGGACGGTGACCGATGGCGCGCTGCGCGATCTGATCCGCTACTACACCCGTGAGTCCGGTGTGCGTAATCTGGAACGCGAGCTGGCTCGTCTCGCCCGCAAGACCGTGCGCAAGCTGGTCTCGAAAGAGGCGACCGAAATCACGGTGACCTCTGACAACCTCGCGGACTTCGCTGGTGTGCGGAAGCATCGCTTCGGTGAAACGGAGAGCGAGGATCAGGTGGGCCTGGTGACCGGTCTGGCGTGGACTGAGGTCGGCGGTGATCTTTTGACCATTGAGGCGGTCGATATGCCTGGTCGCGGCAAGATGACTGTGACCGGCAATCTGCGCGATGTGATGAAGGAATCCATCTCCGCAGCGAATTCCTACGTTCAGGCGCGGGCTCCGCAGCTGGGTGTGAAGCCGACCGTGTTCCGCACCACGGACATCCACGTCCACGTGCCTGAAGGCGCAACGCCGAAGGATGGCCCGTCCGCTGGGGGTGCCATGATCACGGCGATCGTATCCGCCTTGACTGGTATTCCGGTCCGTAAGGATGTCGCCATGACTGGCGAGATTACGCTTCGCGGTCGTGTCCTGCCGATTGGGGGGCTGAAAGAGAAGCTGCTTGCAGCGCTTCGCGGCGGGGTGAAAACGGTGCTGATCCCGTCGGAGAACGTGAAGGACCTTGAAGAGGTACCTGATAACGTGAAAGAGGATCTTGAGATCATCTCTGTCGAGACTGTCGATGAGGTCCTCAAGCACGCTCTGACACGCCCGCTTGAGGCTGTGGAATGGACTGAAGCGGACGCAGCGGCGCTGGCCGGCATGGCCCAGACGGCTGACGGAACCGGCGAGGCCAGGCCACACTAGGCATGCTCCTTGGCTGACATCGTTAGACATTCAAACCGGGCGCAGTTTTCAACTGCGCCCGGTTCTGATTCCGGCTTTGAGTCCGGCGCGCGACGGGCTAGTTTCCGCGCCAATTCGAGCGTTTGCGGTGATTTCCCCAAACGCTCACCGGAGACAAAAAGGTAAGACGCATGGCTATCATGCCTGATTTCGACGACCGCGATGGTTTCATTCACCTCGATGGAAAGTTGATCCCCTGGCGTGAAGCGCGCACCCATCTGCTGAGCCATGCGCTGCATTACTCAACCGCCGTGTTTGAGGGTGAGCGCGCCTATAACGGCACGATCTTCAAGTGCCGCGAGCACTCAGAGCGCCTCCTGCGTTCGGCGAAGGCCATTTATCTGCCGATGACGGTGACCGCCGAAGACATCGACAAAGCCAAGTATGAAACGCTGAAGGCGAACGGCTTCGAGACCGCCTATGTGCGCGCGTTTGCTTTCCTTGG
Source organism: Oceanicaulis sp. (assembly GCA_043513725.1). Taxonomy (GTDB): domain Bacteria; phylum Pseudomonadota; class Alphaproteobacteria; order Caulobacterales; family Maricaulaceae; genus Oceanicaulis. The sequence goes on from CP121338.1 coordinate 131,059, forward strand.
CTCGCGCAAGATGGGTGTCGATCCGTCACAGGCCGGCCCGGCGCATTTCGCCGTTGCTGCGTGGACGGATTGGGACAGCTATGTCGATCCGCAAACGCTTGAAAAGGGCGTGGACCTGGCGACGGTGCCTACCCGGCGTCCTCCGCCGGAATGTATCCGGGTTCAGGCCAAGGCGGCCGGCAATTACCAGATCAGCATTTGCGCGAAGACTGAGGCTCAATCGCTGGGTGCTTACGACGCCCTGATGCTCGATTGGGAAGGCTATGTCGCAGAATCTAGCGGTTCGAACATCTTTTATGTGAAGGACAACACGCTCCACACGCCAAACGCGGACCGCTTCCTGAATGGTCTGACCCGGCAAACAGTCATCCAGATCTGCCGGGATCACGGGCTGGAGGTGGATGACAGCCGCCGGATCACGCCGGACGAATTGCTGGCCGCTGACGAGGTTTTTCTGACAGGGTCTGCGTTCGAAGTGACCCCCGTTGCTCGCATCAAGCATGAAGGCACGACCTACGAGTTCTCAGGCCGCGACCGCAGCCTGTGGGTCGCCGATCAGTACAGCAAGAAGGTGAGGGGCGCTTAGCGCCTTAATCGGCGAGGCGCACGGTCTCGATGACGATCGGGTCATCGAGGTATTGCGGATACTGATAGTCGCCCGGGGCGTTCGCCAGACTGGTGGGCTGGCCCCAGATCGCTTCGACGACATCCATACCGTCAATGACCTGGCCAAAGACCGCATATCCCGCTTCGTCGGGGTTACGGGTACCCGAGCCGGCATCGAGGCCGGGATAGTCGTTGACCATGATGAAGAACTCGGTGGAGGCGGTCCCGACCTCAAACCGGCCCATAGAGATCGCGCCGCGCACGTGAGACAGGCCTGTCTCCGAGGTTGGCTCATGGGAAATGCCCTCAGCGCCGGGAAAGCCGTCACGGTCATACCCACCCTGGATTAAATTCATCGGGTCCACATCAGGGCGGTCGGTTTCATCGCGGACTGCGCGGTAGAATGAACCGCCGTCGTAGACACCTGCCTCAACGTGGGCGATGAAATTGTCGACCGTGATCGGGGCAGCACCCGCGTTCAGTTCTATCGCGATATCTCCCAGTGTGGTCTCGATCACCGCAACAGGAGCGGCTTCGGGTGTTTCAGCCGGGCTGCAGGCTGACACTGAAATGCCGACAGCTGCTATCAGAATGAAAAGCGTGCGGAACACGTGCGGTCTCCCCCATGAATAGACCGCTCGATGGGACAGCGAGCCGTGCAGTCTGTCAAACGTTGACAGGACAGTAGAGCCCGCAGGCGAGTAACCGCCTTGACCTTTATCCATTTGGCAGGTCATCCTCACGCACATGAACACGCGAGCCGTCTACTTTTTCGGGTTTTATTTTGCCGACCTTCGGGGGTCCGGCTAGGTCGACACGCGTCGTCACCAGGCCAGCAGGACCCCGCCCGGATACGGCGGGGTTTTTCGTTTCAGGAGCAGAGTTCCAATGTCCCAGTCTTCGAATACCGATCATCCGTCTGATCGCGCGGCCTTGCGCCAGGCCATTGACGGTACGGACCGTGAGATCCTTAGGCTTCTGGCGGATCGACGCCGGCTTGGCGAGGCGCTTGGAGCGTTGAAGGCCGGTGAGCAGGCTCCAGTCCGCGATATCGAGCGCGAAGCCGATGTGATCGCCCGGGGTGTCGACGTGGGTGAGGCATTGGGCCTGGACGCGGGCTTTGTTGAGAAGCTGTTCCAGCTTCTGATCGACGATTCCCTGCGTCGCCAGCGGGCCGGTCTTGATGCGCGCGCTCATGACCAAATGCTGTCAGAGGCCAGTGTCGCCTATCTCGGCGGTCCAGGCAGCTACTCGCACTTTGCCGTCCACAGCCATTTTGCAGGGCGGTATTCGGGTCTGCAGCCGGACATCAAGCGGGATTATGCGGGGATTTTCCGCGCGGTGGCCGATGGGCAGGCGGACTATGGCTTTGTTCCCATCGAAAATACAGGCACGGGAGGAATCGTTGAGGTCTATGACCTGTTACGCGATACGCCCCTGAAGATTGCCGGGGAGCATTATCAACGTATCGAGCACGCAGTTCTGGGCAAGGCGACCGACCTTGGCCCGGTCCGGGTGATCTACGGCCATCCCCAGGCGCTGCGGCAGGCCCAGCGCTGGCTCAACACGCGAACCGATGTGCGTCAGGTGCCGGTGTCTTCAACCACGCGCGCGCTTGAGCGTGCGATGGATGAGGGCCCTTCGGTGGGCGCTGTTGCCGGTCCGGAAGCTGCCGCATTGTTTGGGTTGAATGTAATTGAATCGCGTATCTCCGATGTTCCGGGCAACCAGACGCGGTTTGTCTCTTTGGCACTTTCACCGGAGCCGGCAAGCACCCTTCTGCCATGCAAAACCTCGCTGGTCTTCGTGACCTCGGACCGGGCGGGGTCGCTGGTGGATGCGCTCGATGGTTTCCGCAGCGAAGGGGTCAACATGACCAAGCTGGAAAGCCGGCCCATCGCGGATGCCCCGTGGGAGCAGCTATTCTTTCTCGATATTGAGGGCCATCAGGATGACCCGGCTGTCGCCAGTGCGCTCGAAAAGCTCGCTGCACATGCAAAAACTGTGAGAAATCTCGGCTGTTACGGCTCAGACCGCTTGAAGCCTGCGGAACGACCGGCTTAAAGGAGAGGCAAGGGCGGTTAGCTCAGCTGGTAGAGCAACTGGTTTACACCCAGTAGGTCGGCGGTTCGACCCCGTCACCGCCCACCATGTCCCAAATTTCTAATGGATTGGGGTCAAACCCTAGAATGTCACGCCTGGTTCGATCAGGCGCCCCGCCGCTTCGATTGCCGCGGCGACATCCGGGCGCGCAATCAGCGCGTCATCGTGAGCTTCGAGCTGGGCGGAGTAGGGGCCTTTGTATTCGCCTTCCACATCCAGGAATTCCTGAAGCTCGTGAAGTGCGTTGACCCGCCCGGCGGGGTGTTCAAGTCGCTCGATCAGCAGCGCCGCCCCACGGTCGCGGTCATCCAGACAGGCAAAGGCATACTGGAGCAGACCGGCCGTCAGCATGCCGTTGTCTTCAAGTGCCGCAATATCGTCCTCGATGGTACTGGGTTGGCCCCTGAAATGGTTAGTGCAGATGCGCGCAGCCAATAAGTAGGCCTTACCAAAATCAGACGTTTGATTGAAATTGATGGTCTCAATCTCTGACAGGGCGCGATCGTGCTGACCGTCCATGGCCAGCATGAAGGCGAGATTTGTGCGCTGACTGACATTGGGCGAGTTATACTCACTTAGCCCAGCGGCCTCGCTCATCAGTTCGACGGCGCGGTCGAAATCACCCAGCTGTTCTGCAGCCCCGGCCATATCATTGAGGAGCCAAGGCATCTGCTCGCTCACATCGTTGATCAGCTCACCGCTCAGTGCCTGCTCGCGAGCGGCCTCGAGCGAGGCCATCGCGGCCTCGGGGTCACCGAGCATGGCGTAGCCCTGGGCCTGTAGTGCAACGGGTTCGATGAAGCCTGGATTCTGCTCTGCAAGCTCTCCATAGAACGCTATAGTATGTTCTGCGCCGCTTCGAATGTGCTGCTTAAGCGCGTCTGTATCTTCAATCCAGAAGGGCTCGAAATCGCGTTCGATTTGGACGCGCAGGCGGGTCTCTGCAAATTCCAGGCTCTCAACCAGTCGGCCCGCCTCCATGAGATTGCCTTCATCAATGGCAACGCGGGCGGCGTGGTAGCGGACATATTCATTGGTCTCGAACGGATTTTCGGGGTCCCAACGTTTCAGCAGATATTCCACAAAGAGCGGATAGACCTCATCGGCTCCGTCCTGATCGGACTGTGCCAGCATGTCGATGACCACGAGGAAATCCTGACCTCGCAGACCGTTTAACAGACCCCGCGCGAGACGGTCTCCCTGCATCAGGTCGCGAGCGGACTGAACCGGGTTATCGTTCGACATGTTGGCGAACCCGCGGGTCATGTAGATGACCGGCGCATCGGTGCCCAGTCGTACGGCTTCGTCCAGATATTCAAGCGCTTCTTCGACAGGAAAATCCGGCAGGTAAAGCGTTGCGTGGCCCGCCAGACCGTAGACATCTGCCTTTGCAGTTGCAGGCAGGCTGTCGAAGTCAGGATGGGCCAGCATAATCTGTCCGGTCCGGTAGGCAGTCTCGGTGTCGCCTGTCTGAAGGGCTTCCAGTGCTCGGTTGAAGAGGCCGGGAATGTCATCGGCCTCATCCTGCGCCAAAACCGGCGCAGCTGTGGTCAAGAAAACAGACAGTATGACGGCGGCGCACAGACGCAGCATTTCTTTCCCCTCAAGGCGAATTTTCCAACACTTACAGTGTGGCATGAAGATTTAACGCGCAAGGGCAGTGCGCAAGTGCGCTCAGGGGAGCGGAGAAGCGGTATGCGCGTCAGCGAAATCGAGAAAAGCGCGCCAGTCGTCGCCGGTGACGCCATGGGTGCCGCCGCGGATATGCATCGCGAGGTGTCCTTCCGGGTTCATCTCGCCCATGCGGGCCTGCAGAAGCCCGGTTTCGCCGTAGAGGGGCCAGGCAGCGCTTGCAGCCTCGGCAGCGCGCCAGGCGCCGGCCGGATCAGCCCATGTGTCTCGCCATGCATTTCCGAGCAAAACAGCATTGGGCGCTGCCAGTGCGATCAAGGCATGCTGCTCGACGGGCAGGGCGCTTTCATCCTCGCCATAGTTTGCATAGGCCGGAGTGAACCAATGGGGGTAGCTTTCGGTAATCGCCGCGATAGGCTCACCGACACCATCACCGTGAAGCGCGCCACCGGCCGTCCCGGCCTGGTGAGCAATCGTGACGTCGATACGGCGGTCACGCGCTGCTGCCAGCAGAACGGCTTTGCCCCTACGTGAATGGCCCATTGTGATCATGGGGAGGTCAGAGAATTGTGGGTCAGCTTCCAGCCCGTCGATAACCCGTGAAATGGTCCATGCCCACAAGGAGACCGAACCGGGGCGATCATCGGCCTCCGGGGCGACACCCAGTCTTGAAAGCGCTTCGGCATGCAGTCGCGGGTTATCCGGTGCGATATCGCTCTCGTGCCAGGCCGCGATCCCGTAACCGCGCTCAAGTACCCAGTCGACCGGCGGGCCACCGACCCATTCACCAAACATCGGTCCAATAAGGTCGGCGAGCAATCCATCGGCATTGCAGTAGCCGGGGGTATACCCAGTTGGCTCAGGTAGCGAGCTGTCGCGCAGCGCCGACCGCAGTCCGCACTCATAGGGTAGCAGAAATACACCGCGTAGTGGCGCATCATCGTCTGGCGTGATGAGTGCCAGATCGAGTGATAGCGGCTCACCATCCTGAAGAATAATCTGCAGCTCACGCAGACGGCGATCGCCAGAAAGCGTCGGAGCTCCAAAGGGCTGGTCGGTACCGTTTGCGCGGACCTCCGCCGTGTCAGGCGCGGCTCCATAGATCGTCGAATCCAGAGTTGCCTGAAGGTCGATGCGTCTTTCCTCCCAGGCCGCGCGCTGGTCTTCGAGCGATCCTGACAGGTTGGAGAAAAGCTCTGGCGCCGGTGGTTCTCCGGTAGGGGTGGGGTCGGCTGTGACCAGCAAATGGCGAGCAGGGGTACAGGCAGCCACAAAACTCGCCAGTCCCACAACAAGCAGCAGGATTAGCCAAAGCAGGCGACGTAAAAGCAGGGTCCAGTTCATTCCTTGAGCCTATCGGGCATTCGGGGTGGAGGCGAGCAGGCTCACGTGAGTTTGATGGATGCTGCATCGGGTGTGCAAACTGCTCATAAACTTGCTTGACCGCTCCATATACCGGCTTTAGGAAGACGCTCCTCGGCGCACAAAAACGCGTTGAGGCAACGGTCTGGGCGGGTGTAGCTCAGTTGGTTAGAGCGCCGGCCTGTCACGCCGGAGGTCGCGGGTTCGAGTCCCGTCACTCGCGCCATCCCGGGCTGTTCAACGAAAAAAGCCGCCGGTTTGACCGGCGGCTTTTTTGTTTGCATCTCAGGATCTTATTCGTGTCGAAGGGCTTCGATTGGATCGAGACGACTTGCCCGCAGGGCCGGGTAGAAACCGAACAGCACACCAACACCCGCCGACGCAGCAATCGCAACAACGGCGATGGATGGATCCACCGAGAAGGCGAGATCATCTCTGCCTATCAGTGGTCCGATCTGTTCTGCAGACAGGGATATCCCCACGCCAAGGGCCAGGCCAATCGCCCCGCCGACCGAGCAGAGGACGATTGATTCGATCAGAAACTGATTGCGAATATCCGAGCGGCGCGCACCGATTGCCAAACGTAGGCCGATTTCCCGGGTGCGCTCGGTCACCGAGACCAGCATCACATTCATAATGCCGATACCGCCCACCACCAGCGTGATGACCCCCGCTCCTGCCAGCAAAACACCCAATATGTTCTCGGTTTCGCGGAAGGACCGGATCAGGTCCGCAAAATTGCGGACGGAGAAATCATCCTCCGCGCCTGGCTCGATACCCCGGCGAATCCGCAGGAAGTCTTCAATCTCGGCTATTGCGAGATCCATATCCTCACCGCTTGCAACCTCAACCCAGATGGTTTGCACCGGATCGCGCACGCCAGCTCGCCGGAAGCCCGTCACCCGGTCACGAACCGTCGAGATCGGAGCAAGGATGATGTCATCCTGATCCTGCCCAAAGCTGCCCTGACCACGTTCGGCAAGGACGCCGATGACCTCGAAGGGTTGACCGGAAAGCCGCACGCTCGCACCGACTGCTCCGCCTGTGGGGAACAGCTCATCGACGACTGACTGGCCGAGGATTGCCACACGCGCGCCTCGCAGATTTTCCTGCGGGGTGAAGAGCCGGCCCTCTCCAATGTCCCAGTCACGCACTTCAACAAAGTCCGGATGAGCCCCGAGAATCTGGGTAGGCCAGTTCACGCCATCAACGACCGCGGTGACGGAGCCCTGAACCGTTCCCGAGGCCGCGGTGATGACGGGCACTTGTGTGCGGAGTGCGTCGACATCCTCTGAAGAAAAGGGTGTGCCGCTGCCGGCACCGCCGCGGCGGCCGCCGCGCTGATCAGACCCGGCCCGGATGTTGAGCGAATTCGAACCGAGGCTGGCGATCTGCTCTTCAACGGCGTCGGCTGCGCCTTGTGCAAGCGAGACCGTCGCGATCACGGCTGCGACGCCAATGATGACGCCAAGAATCGCAAGGAAGCTTCGTAGGGCATTCACGCGCAGCGCCGTCAGCGCGACAGGAAGGGCGGCGAGTATATTCATCGCTGATCCTCCACGATCAGGCCGTCACGGAAAATGATGCGACGTTTGGCGTGGGCACCGACCTCGTCCTCATGGGTCACCAGAATGATGGTGATACCGCTTTCATTGAGCGTATCGAAAATACCCATCACGTCGCTTGAGGTCTGGGAGTCGAGCGCTCCGGTCGGTTCATCGGCGAGCAGGATTGTCGGTTCACCCGCCAGCGCGCGCGCAATCGCGACTCGCTGCTGCTGACCGCCAGACAATTGAGAAGGGTGGTGGTCCATGCGTTCGGCGAGCCCGACCATCTCAAGGCATTCCTGTGCGCGCTTCTTGCGTTTTGCGGCGCTCCAGCCGCGATAAATCAAGGGCAGTGCGACATTGTCGAGGGCGGTCGTGCGCGCCAGTAGGTTGAACTGTTGGAAGACAAAGCCGACCGACTTGTTTCGGAAAGCGGCGAGCTGATCAGGCGTCCTGTCCCCGAGGGATGCGCCATCAACGACCAGGCTGCCCGAAGTCGGCCGATCGAGCGCGCCCAGCAGGTTCATGAAGGTCGATTTGCCCGACCCGGATGCCCCCATTACAGCCACATATTCGCCCGCGTCGATGTCTACATCGATCCCGGCAAGCGCGTGAACGTCGCCGCCGCCAAGCTTGTAGACGCGGGTGAGGTTGCGAGCCCGAATAAGCGGCGTGCTCATCAATTCGCCTCGCGCACGCGGGTCACGACCTGATCGCCTTCTTCAAACCCCTGGCCGAGGATCTGGGTAAACTGACCATCTGAGAGCCCCAGACCGACAGGGCGCGCCTGAAGCTGGCCCTCTTCAGTTTCCACCCAGAGCTGACCCCGACGCACTTCTGATCGGACGGACGCGCGTTCAGCGACGATCTCGTCATAGCGGCGCAGCTGGTCTGCGGTGAGCACGTCGGACAGGGCGCGGCGAATGAGCGCCTGAAAATCCGGGCGAGGCCCGCCAGCCTGAGCGGCCTGCATCTGACGGCGGATATTGGCGAAGGCCTCCTGTAGGGCCGTTTCAGCTTCCTCGCGCTGATCATCGGTCAGCTCAAGCTGTTCGGACAAGCGGTCCAGCATGCCTGCCATCGGGCCTCCTGCGTTGCCTCCACGACCGCGCCGTCCACCGCCATCACCATCGGATTCTGACTCAATAACGAGCGCTTCAGCGCTGCCGCGGGGAACAAAGCGCAACGCCGCGTTCGGGGCCGCAAGTGCGCCTGCCACTTCGCCAGTAATGATGGTGACGTTCGCCGTCATCCCGGGCAGGAGCCGGCCGCCGCGATTCGCGGCCTCAATCACGACTGTGTAGGTGACGACGTTTTGAGCATCATTGGCAGCGAGGCGGACCTGAACGACCTCGCCTGTGAATTCCTGATCTGGATAGGCGTCGACATCGAAGGTGACCTGCTGGCCCTCATCGATCTGGCCGATATCAGCCTCATCAATTTCTGCTTCGATCTGAATGCGTGAAAGGTCTTGGGCAATCAGGAAGAGGACGGGCGCGTTAAAGCTTGCGGCCACCGTCTGACCTTCATCAATCTGGCGGTCGATTACCACGCCGTCGATCGGGGAGCGAATGAAAGTGCGTTCAAGGTCGACCTGTGCGCTTTCCAGATTGGCTTCGCGCTGCTGAAGGGATGCCTGGGCATTGCGCAGGTTGGCCCGGGAAACGGCGAGGCCAGCTCTCGCGCTATCAAACGAGGTCTGCGCGGTGTCATACTGCGCTTCGGAGAAGGTGCCACGTTCTCGCAGGGATTCAGCCCGGGCAAAGGCGCGTTCGGCAGCGTTGAGTTCTGAAATGGAACGCTGGACATTGGCCTCAGCGACGGTCACCTGAGCGCGTGCGACTTCAAGCGAGGCTTCGGCTTCCTGAACGCGGGTCTGGAAGCTCTGCGGATCGATCCTGGCGAGAAGGTCCCCCGCAGCGACCGGGTCATTAAAGTCCGCATTGATGGCCTGAATCTGCCCTGAAAGCTGCGAGCCGACTTCTACGGTCACCAGCGGAGCAATGCGCCCGGATGAAGCGACCACGCGTTGAAGGTCGCGGCGCTCAATGGTGCTGGTCTCGACCTCCAGCCCCCCAGCGGAGGCCGGACCGGCGTCGCGAAAGCCAAAAAACCAGATTGCAGCGGCTGCGAGAATTGCAGCGCCGATGAGGCCAATTACCCGAATATTCACGTTCAATTCCCTTAAGGCAAACGGTGCCGTATGTGTTGCAACTACGCGCTAGCACGTCCAGTTCCGGCACTAAAATGGATTTTGCGTAAGGCATTCCCATACAATTGAAAATCATTCGCAGAAATAGCGGTAAAAACCACTGAAACGAGGCGCCATGACGCGGCCAAACCGGCTTGCGGCTGAACCCGTGTCACTCTAGCTTCCGCGCGAATTTACCAGACCGGGCTTGAAAGCTTGCTGTGGCGAGCTAGCGGGTGCGCTCAAACGCCTCACTGCCCAACGACACGCTTTGCGCCATATGGCGTCGTGAAAGGAAATGGTGCGAGATGGACGCGCTCCTTCTTGAATATCTGCCCATCCTCATCTTTTTGGGAATCGCCACCGTTCTGGGGCTGGCATTCGTGATTGCTGCCTTCGTGCTGGCACCGTCAGACCCCGACCCGGAAAAGGTCTCCACATATGAGTGTGGGTTCAATGCGTTTGACGATGCGCGATTGAAGTTCGACGTGCGCTTCTATCTGGTCGCTATTCTCTTCATCATCTTCGACCTGGAAGTGGCTTTCCTGTTCCCGTGGATCTTCCCGATCTTTGACGGGAACATCTTCGCCTTCTGGTCGATGACCGTATTCCTCGCCGTTCTGACGGTGGGCTTCCTCTATGAGTGGCGCAAAGGCGCCCTGGATTGGGAGTAATCCATGGCTGACGCATCTGTCCCTGCGGGCAGCGCAGCAACTGCGAACACCCCGCTTTATAATCCCGAGAAGCATGATCCGTTCTTTGACGGCGTGTCGGACGCGCTGGCTGACAAGGGCTTTCTTGTTGCGCGCGCCGATGACCTCATCACCTGGGCGCGTACCGGCTCGCTGATGTGGATGACCTTTGGTCTGGCATGCTGCGCGGTGGAAATGATGCAGGCGTCCATGCCGCGCTATGATGTGGAGCGCCTTGGCGCGGCTCCGCGCGGCTCACCCCGCCAGTCTGACGTGATGATCGTAGCCGGCACGTTGACCAACAAAATGGCACCGGCCCTTCGCAAGGTCTACGACCAGATGCCAGAGCCGCGCTACGTCATCTCCATGGGTAGCTGTGCCAATGGCGGCGGATACTACCACTATTCCTATTCGGTGGTGCGCGGCTGTGACCGCATCGTTCCGGTCGACATCTATGTCCCGGGCTGTCCTCCGACGGCTGAAGCGCTGGTTTACGGCATCCTGCAGCTTCAAAAGAAAATCCGCCGCGAAGGCTCGATCGAGCGCTAGGGCGAGGGGATTATCGTGAGCGATCTGAACAAACTCCAGGAGCTGGGCGAGCACATCGCCGGTGAGCTCGACGAACACGTCACCGGGTTTGAAGTGGCCCATGGCGAGCTGACGGTGTCAATTCACCGCGACCGCGTTGCCACCGTGCTGCGCTTCCTGCGCGATGATCAGCTGTGCCGCTTTACGACCCTGATCGACATCTGTGGCGTTGATTTCCCGAGCCGCGCGGATCGCTTCGATGTGGTCTATCACCTGCTGTCCATGCACCTGAACCACCGGGTTCGTGTTGTGCTTTCGACCGATGAGGACACGCCGATTGCGTCGGTCGTGGAGCTGTTCCCTGCGGCCAACTGGTTCGAGCGTGAAGCCTTCGACATGTATGGCGTACTGTTTGACGGTCACCCGGACCTGCGCCGGATCCTGACCGACTATGGCTTCCATGGGCACCCGCTACGCAAGGACTTCCCGCTGACCGGTTTCACCCAGGTCGTCTATGACGAGGAAGCCAAGCGCGTGGTCTCGGAGCCGGTCGAGCTGGTTCAGGAATACCGTGACTTTGATTTCCTCTCCCCGTGGGAAGGCGCGAAATACGTTTTGCCCGGTGATGAGAAAGCGGAAGAGGGCAAGGCGTAAGTCCCATGGCTGAAACAGATATCCGCAATTTCACGATCAACTTTGGTCCGGTGCACCCGGCCGCGCACGGCGTGCTGCGCATGGTGCTGGAGCTGGATGGCGAGGTGGTCGAGCGCGTTGATCCGCATATCGGCCTGCTGCATCGCGGCACCGAAAAGCTGCTGGAGCACAAAACCTACCTGCAGGGCATCGGCTATTTTGATCGTCTCGATTACGTCGCGCCCATGAACCAGGAGCATGCCTTCTGCCTGGCGGCTGAGCGCTTGGCGGGCATTCCAGTGCCCAAGCGTGGCTCCTATGTGCGCGTGCTCTACTGCGAGATTGGCCGCATCCTCAATCACCTCCTGAATATCACCACGCAGGCGATGGACGTTGGCGCGCTCACCCCGCCGCTGTGGGGCTTTGAGGAGCGTGAAAAGCTGATGGGCTTTTATGAGCGCGCTTCGGGTGCGCGTCTGCACGCCCACTATTTCCGCCCCGGCGGCGTCCACCAGGATCTTCCGCAGGAGCTGATCGATGATATCCAGACCTGGACCGAGCAATTCGGCCAGCACCTGGACGATCTCGAAACCCTGCTGACTGACAACCGCATCTTCAAGGCGCGTAACGTCGATATCGGCGTGGTGAGTAAGGAAGATGCGCTCGCCTGGGGCTTCTCTGGCGTGATGGTGCGCGGCTCTGGCATGGCCTGGGACCTGCGCAAATCGCAGCCCTACGAGGTCTATGACGAGCTGGAGTTCAAGATTCCGGTGGGCAAGAATGGCGACAACTACGATCGCTATCTGTGCCGGGTCGAGGAGATGCGCGAGAGCGTGAAGATCATGCAGCAATGCACCGAATGGCTGTCGAAGGACGCCAATCAGGGTGAAGTGCTGCCGACCGACACCAAGTTCGCGCCGCCGCGCCGCGCTGAGATGAAGCGCTCCATGGAAGCGCTGATCCATCACTTCAAGCTTTACACCGAAGGTGTGCACGTGCCGGAAGGTCAGGCCTACGCAGCGGTTGAAGCGCCGAAGGGTGAGTTTGGCGTCTACATGATTGCTGACGGCACCAACAAGCCGTATCGCCTGAAGATCCGCGCTCCGGGCTTTGCCCATCTGGCCGCCATGGATCACCTGAACAAGGGCCACATGCTCGCTGACGTGTCGGCGATCCTGGGCTCGCTGGACATCGTGTTCGGGGAGATCGATCGCTGATGCTGGCTGCTGCCACCATAGCCAACGAGGCCCGGAGCCCGGCTATCCTCGCTGAGGCCCAGCTCAACGCGTACAACGCGCGTGATCTGGACGCATTCGCGGCGTGCTTTGCCGAGGACGTGGAGGTCTACGGCTTCCCCGGCGCTCTAACCCTAAAGGGTCGGGCCGATTTTCGCGCGCGCTACGCCGAGCGTTTCAAGTCAGAGGGCCTGCACGCAATTGCCGTGCACCGCGCCGTCATCGGATCCCGTGTCATCGACCATGAGCGTGTCTGGCTGGAAGGCCCGGACAAAAGCGATCCGGTCGATCTCGTCGTTATCTACACAGTGCGCGATGGCCTAATTGCGCGCGTCGATTTTATCAAAGAGGAGTCGGGCTCATGAGTGTCCGCCGTCTCGCAGCTGAGCAGCCAGAAAGCTTTGCGTTTTCAAAAGAAAGCGAGAAGAAGGTCAAGTTCTGGCTGAACAAGTATCCGGAAGAACGCCGCGCTTCTGCTGTGATCCCGCTTCTGTGGATCGCCCAGAAGCAGGAGAACTGGGTTTCCGAGCCAGCCATGCGGGAAATCGCGGCACGCTGCGACATGCCCTATATCCGCGTATACGAAGTCGCGACCTTCTACACGATGTATAATCTGGCCCCGACAGGTCAGCATCTGATCCAGGTGTGCGGCACGACCCCGTGCTGGCTACGCGGTGCCGATGAGCTCAAAGCCGTCTGCGAGAAAAAGATCGGCAAGAAGGGACGCGACCACGTCTCGGCCGATGGCAAGCTTGCCTGGGAAGAGGTGGAGTGTCTGGGGGCCTGTGCGAACGCGCCGATGGTCCAGATCTCCAACACCGAGGGCGATCTTTACTACGAAGATCTGACCGCTGAAGCGCTTGAGCAGATGCTTGATGATCTGGCGGCCGACAAGCCGGTCAAGGCCGGTCCGGTCTCGGGCCGCAAGGCGTCTGAACCGACACAGGCCAAGGTCGACGTTCTGAAAGATGAGAGCCTGTTTGATGGCTCGCGCGCGAAGCCCTTCAAGCTTCCCAACACCGAACCGGCGGAGGGGTAAATGACCACTCAACTCCTTCAAGACAAGGACCGCATCTTCACCAACCTCTACGGCCACCATCCGGTGACCCTGGAGGGGGCGAAGCAGCGCGGGTGCTGGAACGGGACGAAAGAAATCCTGGAGCAGGGCCGCGACTGGATCATCGGCGAGATGAAGAAGTCGGGCCTGCGCGGTCGTGGTGGCGCGGGCTTCCCGACGGGCCTGAAATGGTCCTTCATGCCCAAGGAAGTGGGCAATCGCCCGCACTACCTGGTCGTGAACGCTGACGAATCTGAACCCGGCACCTGTAAGGATCGGGAGATGATGCGCCATGACCCGCATCACCTGATCGAGGGCTGCCTCATTGCGTCCTTCGCGATGCAAGCCCACGCTTGCTACATCTATATCCGCGGCGAGTACCAGTACGAGCTTTCGGTGATGGAGCGCGCGATCAAGGAAGCGTATGACGCCAAGCTGATCGGCAAGGATAATATCCACGGCTGGGATTTCGATCTCTACATCCACCACGGTGCGGGCGCCTATATTTGCGGCGAAGAGACCGCGCTTCTGGAAAGCCTGGAAGGCAAGAAGGGCCAGCCGCGCCTTAAGCCGCCATTCCCAGCTAATGCTGGCCTCTATGGCTGCCCGACGACGGTGAACAATGTGGAGTCCATCGCGGTGGCTCCCACGATCCTGCGTCGCGGTGCCGACTGGTTCAATCAGTTTGGCCGTGAGGGTAATGCCGGCACGAAGGTCTTCTCCATCTCCGGCCACGTCAACGCGCCGTGTAATGTGGAAGAGGCGATGTCGATCCCGCTGCGCACACTGATCGAACAATATGCCGGCGGTGTTCGCGGTGGCTGGGACAATCTGAAGGCCGTGATCCCGGGTGGCTCATCGGTGCCGCTTCTGCCCAAAGATATCTGCGACGACGTGCTGATGGACTTTGACGCCCTCAAAGAGCACCGCTCCGGTCTAGGGACGGCTGCGGTGATCGTGATGGACAAGTCCACCGACATCGTCAAAGCGATTGCGCGCATCAGCTATTTCTACAAGCACGAAAGCTGCGGCCAGTGCACGCCGTGCCGAGAGGGTACGGGCTGGATGTGGCGCGTGCTGGAGCGCATGGCGCGCGGTGAAGCTGAAACCAGCGAAATCGACGATCTTCTGGAGGTCGCCGGTCAGGTGGAAGGCCACACGATCTGCGCGCTCGGCGATGCAGCAGCCTGGCCGGTCCAGGGTCTCATCCGCCACTTCCGCCACGAGATCGAAGAGCGCATCGAGAATTATCGCAGCGGCAAGCCGGTCTTCGTGGCCGCGCCAGTAGCGGCGGAGTAGGGGCGACACATGTCAGACAACATGCGCACCATCATCATCGACGGCGAGGAAGTCACCGTCCCGAACGAGTATAACCTGCTTCAGGCGTCTGAGGCGGCGGGGCGGGAAATCCCGCGCTTTTGCTATCACGAGCGCCTGAGTGTGGCGGGTAACTGCCGCATGTGCTTGGTGGAGTTGGTCGGCGCGCCAAAGCCGGTGGCGTCCTGTGCCTTCCTGGTGCGCGATATGCGTGGCGGGCCCAATGGTGAGCCGCCGCAGATGCGCACGCTCTCACCGCTGGTGAAGAAGGCGCGCGAAGGGGTGATGGAGTTCCTGCTCATCAACCACCCGCTGGACTGTCCGATCTGTGACCAGGGCGGGGAATGCGACCTGCAGGACCAGTCCATGGCCTATGGACGTTCGGGCTCGCGCTACGCTGAAAACAAGCGTGCGGTTGAAGACAAGAATATGGGACCGCTGATCAAGACGATCATGACCCGTTGCATCCAGTGTACCCGCTGTGTGCGTTTTGCGACCGAGATTGCCGGCGTGCCGGAAATCGGTGCGATTGGCCGCGGCGAGGACATGGAGATTACCACCTATCTGGAACAGTCCATGACGTCGGAATTGTCCGGCAATGTCATCGATCTGTGCCCGGTGGGTGCGCTGACCTCAAAGCCCTATGCCTTCAACGCCCGCCCGTGGGAGCTCAACAAGACCGAGACCATCGACGTGATGGACGCTCTGGGCTCCAACATTCGCGTCGACGCCCGCATGGGCGGGGTGCTGCGCATCATGCCGCGCATCCATGACGACGTGAATGAGGAGTGGATCTCCGACAAGACCCGCTTTGTGTGGGATGGGCTCAACCGCCAGCGCTTGGATCGCCCCTATGCGCTCCAGAACGGCAAGCTGGCTCCAGTTGGCTGGGACGATGCTCTGAGCATCGCCGCTGAGAAGCTGTCCGGCGACGCGTCGAAGATCGGCGTCATCGGCGGAAATCTAAATGATGTAGAGGGCCTGTACGCCGCGAAAGAACTGTTCGACGCGCTTGGCGTGACCTCCATCGACGCGCGTCAGGATGGGGCGAAGGTCGGCGGCGGTGCTCGCGAAGGCTACCTCTTCAACTCCACCATCAAGGGAATTGATGAAGCCGACGCGATCCTGATCGTGGGCTCCAACCCGCGTCTGGAAGCGCCAGTCCTGAACGCTCGCATCCGCCAGCGCTGGCTGACCGGTCAGTGCGAGATTGGCGTGATTGGCGAAGCGGCAGATCTCACCTACGATTTCGATCACGTGGGGACCGGCCCGGCCGAGCTTGCCGGCCTTGCCAAGAAGCGCTCTGGCTTCATCAAGGAGCTGAAAGCTGCCGAGAAGCCGATGATCATCGTTGGCGCAGGCGCTCTGGCTCGCGAAGACGGTGCCCAGGTGCTTCGCGCAGCCGGTGAGCTGGCTGACAAGATTGGCGCGGTCAAGGACGGCTGGAACGGCTTTAACGTGCTGCACTCTGCGGCAAGCCGTGTCGGTGCGCTCGACCTGGGCTTCCTGCCGGGTGAGGGTGGCCGCGATACCGCTGGCATCCTGTCTGCCGCAAAGTCGGGCGAAGTTGAAACGGTGGTGCTTCTGGGCGCTGACGAGATCGACATGGATGCGCTTGGTGAGGCCTTCGTCATCTATGTGGGCCACCACGGCGACGCCGGTGCGCAGCGCGCAGATTTGATCCTGCCGTCAGCTGCTTACACTGAAAAGAACGGGCTTTACGTGAATACCGAAGGCCGGGTTCAGCTGGGCCAACGCGCGGTCTTCCCGAAAGGTGAGGCCAAAGAAGACTGGGCCATCTTCCGCGCTCTGTCCGCCCGCCTGAACAAGCAGCTGGCCTATGACGATCTGAACGCGTTGCGGGCCAAGCTGATTGGCGAGATCGAGACCTTCGGTCAGATCGATCATGCGCCGGGCAGTGTGTCGGCTGCCACCTTTAAACCTGCTGAGCTGGGCGAGGCGGGTGACGTGTCCGATGCGCCGTTTACCTCACCGGTCACCGATTTTTACCTCACAAACCCGGTCGCCCGGGCATCAAAGACCATGGCGGAATGCTCTGCCCTGGTTGCCGATGCGCGCGCTGAACTGCAGGCCGCGGAGTAACGACAACCATGTTCACAGCAATTGCAAACTGGTGGGGCTCTCTTCCGACCGAGCTGACATGGTCTCTCGCGACCGTTGGGCAGATCATGGCCTTTGTCGTGCCGCTGCTTCTGTCGCTGGCCTTCCTGCTCCTTATGGACCGCAAGGTCTGGGCGGCGGTGCAGATGCGCAAGGGACCCAACACGGTCGGTGCATTTGGTCTGCTTCAGTCCTTCGCCGACTTCATCAAGTTCGTGGTCAAAGAAATCGTGGTGCCGGCCGGTGCGGATCGTCCGCTCTTCCTGCTGGCTCCGCTTTTGACCTTTGTGTTCGCCTTTATCACCTGGGCTGTGGTCCCGGTTGCGCCGGGCTGGGTGATCTCCGACATCAATGTGGGCATCCTCTATATCTTCGCGATTTCATCGCTGGGCGTGTACGGAATCATCATTGGCGGCTGGGCGTCGAATTCGAAATACCCCTTCCTGGGCTCGTTGCGCTCCGCGGCACAGATGGTGTCCTACGAGGTCTCCATCGGCTTTATCCTGGTGACCATTCTTTTGATGGCAGGCACGATGAATTTGTCCGCGCTTGTCGAGGCACAGGGCGGAGGCTTCTGGAACTGGCACGTGCTGTCGCTCGACATGCTGCCGTGGCCGACCTTCCTGATCACCATTCCGATGTTTGTGATCTTCTTCATCTCGGCGCTAGCGGAGACGAACCGTCCTCCGTTTGACCTGCCGGAAGCTGAATCCGAACTCGTGGCCGGGTATCAGGTGGAGTATTCCTCCACGCCATATCTGCTGTTCATGATTGGCGAGTATCTCAACATCGTTCTGATGTGTGCGCTGATGACGGTGCTCTTCTTCGGCGGCTGGCATGCCCCGTTCGATGTGGCTCCGTTCACCTGGATCCCGCCGGTCTTCTGGTTCGCGATCAAGGTGGTCTTCTTCTTCTTCATGTTCGCCATGGTGAAGGCTCTCGTGCCCCGCTACCGCTACGACCAGCTGATGCGTCTGGGCTGGAAAATCTTCCTGCCGACCTCGCTCGCTGCCGTCTTTGTGATGGGGGCCATCGTCGTCTACACCCGCAATGCAGCTCTTGGGGGGATGTAATGGCTAGACGTTCCATCCTCTTGGCGGTGACCGCGGTCGCAGCACTCGGGGCTTCAGGTTGTGCAACGACTTTCACGCCTTCGGTGTCCTCCGGCATCCTCGAGGTTACCCCGCAGTATGACTCGCTGATTGTCCGCTATCAGGGCTTGCCACCCCTTGAGGAGGCCGTCCTTCACGCGGAGGGCATGATTGAAGCCTCGCCTGAAATTTCAGCTGGCACGATTGTTTGCCCGGGTGGCGTGCTTATCGACCAGGGTGGCTTCGATCGCCGCCCCAACCCGCCACATCTGTTCCTTCAGTGGGAAATTGTTGATGCGCTGCCCAAGGATGATCCAGAGGGCTGCGTTGTGAAATCTGGCCCCTCCGCCTCTCAGGAAGGTGCATCATGAATCGTATTGCTCAAACTCTGCGTGGCGCAGCGCTTTTGGACTTCTGGGGTGCGTTTGGCCTTGGCATGCGCTACTTCTTCAAGAAGAAGCCGACGATCAATTACCCCTTCGAGAAGGGGCGCCTGAGCCCGCGTTTCCGGGGGCAGCACGCGCTGCGTCGCTATCCCAACGGCGAAGAACGATGCATCGCCTGTAAGCTGTGTGAAGCGGTTTGTCCGGCGCAAGCCATCACGATCGAGGCTGAACCGCGCGAAGATGGCTCACGCCGCACCACGCGCTACGACATCGACATGGTCAAATGCATCTATTGCGGCTTCTGCGCTGAGGCCTGCCCGGTCGATGCAATCGTTGAAGGTCCGAATTTCGAATTCGCAACGGAAACCCGCGAAGAGCTCTACTACGACAAGCAGAAGCTCCTCGATAACGGCGACCGCTGGGAACGTGAAATCGCACGGAATCTCGAACTCGACGCGCGCTATCGCTGACGGTATACGGCGCGCAACTCCATCCTGGCAGTGGGGATTCTCCTCTCTGCGCTGATTGAAAGCCCGGCGGGCTCCCACCTGCCGAACGGGCCACGATAAAGGGGGCAAAAGTGCTGCAAACGGCGGCCTTTTATATCTTCTCGGCTATTGCGGTGTTCTCCGCCCTGATGGTCGTCTTTGCCAAGAACCCGGTTCGCGCCGTGCTCTTCCTGATCCTGGCCTTCTTTTCGGCGGCGGGGCTCTTCATCCTGCTCGGTGCTGAGTTCCTCGCGATGATCCTGGTGATTGTCTACGTGGGCGCAGTAGCCGTGCTCTTCCTGTTCGTGGTGATGATGCTCGACATCGACTTCGCCGAACTGAAGGCGGGCTTTGCAGAGAATGCGGTTGTGGGCGGCGCTGTTGCAGCCGTCCTGGCCCTTATTCTCGTCCTGAGTGGCTTTGCGTGGGTCGATGCCAACAGCGCGCAGGCTAACCTGCAGGCGCCGACACCTGAGGGTGTCAGTAACGTCGCTGCACTTGGTGCACTTATCTACGACGAGTACGTTCTGTTCTTCCAGCTGGCCGGTCTGGTTCTGCTGGTGGCGATGATTGGCGCGATTGTTCTGACCCTGCGCCATCGCGATGGCGTGAAGCGTCAGGACATGCACAAGCAGGTCAATCGCACGCGCGAAGACTCCGTTGAAATTGTCGACGTCGAACCCGGCGAGGGGATTGGCTAATGGAAATCACGATTGCCCATTATCTGGCGCTTGCCGCCATCCTGTTCACCATCGGCGTGTTCGGCATTTTCGCGAACCGCAAGAACATCATCATCCTGCTGATGTGTGTGGAACTCATGCTCCTGGCGGTGAATATCAATCTGGTGGCCTTTTCGTCCTTCCTGGGCGACCTGGTGGGTCAGGTGTTCGCGATGTTCATTCTGACCGTTGCGGCAGCTGAAGCCGCAGTCGGCCTTGCCATCCTTGTTGTCTTCTTCCGTAACCGCGGCGACATCGCCGTGGACGGCGCAAACATGATGAAAGGCTAAGGGCAGTTTCCATGGCCTATCTTGTTGTTTTCGGACCCCTGCTGGCTGCGATCTTCGCGGGTCTGTTTCAGAAGCAGATCGGTAATCGCGCCGCTCAGATCGTCACCACTGGTGCCACGATCAGCGCCGCGCTTGCGTCGGTCTACCTGCTGATTGATGTCGCCTATGGCGGCAATGCGCGCACCATCGATATCATCAGCTGGATGGCGGTCGGCGAGTTCGAGGTGAACTGGGCGATCCGGCTGGATACCTTGTCCGCGGTCATGCTGGTGGTGATCACCAGCGTTTCCAGTCTCGTGCACGTCTACTCGTGGGGCTACATGTCTCACGATCCGCACCGGGCCCGCTTCTTTGCCTATCTGTCCCTTTTCACCTTCGCGATGCTGGCGCTCGTTACTGCGGATAACTTCATCCAGATGTTCTTCGGCTGGGAAGGTGTGGGCCTGGCGTCCTACCTGCTCATCGGCTTCTGGTACAAAAAGGACTCGGCGACCTCTGCCGCAATCAAGGCCTTCGTGACCAACCGGGTTGGTGACTTTGGTTTCGCGCTGGGCATCATGGCGACCTTTGCCGTTTTTGGCACAGTGAAGTTCGACGAGGTCTTCGCTCAGATCCCGCAGATGAGCGGCGAAATCCTCACCGTCTTCGGTATGAATTTCCAGGCGCTCGAGCTGATTGCCTTCCTGCTCTTCATCGGGGCGATGGGTAAGTCGGCCCAATTCTTCCTGCATGTCTGGCTGCCGGACGCGATGGAAGGCCCGACGCCGGTGTCCGCGCTTATTCACGCGGCCACCATGGTAACCGCAGGCGTCTTCCTGGTCTGCCGCTGCTTCCCGATTTACGAGGTGGCTCCCGATACCAGCGCCTTCATCACCTTTATTGGCGCGGTGACGGCTCTGTTCGCGGCCACCGTGGGTATGGCGCAGAACGACATCAAGCGGGTGATTGCCTACTCAACCTGTTCGCAGCTTGGCTACATGTTCTTTGCTGCGGGCCTCGGGCTCTACTCAGCGGCGATGTTCCACCTGTTCACGCACGCCTTCTTCAAGGCGCTGTTGTTCCTGGGCGCAGGCTCTGTGATCCACGGTCTCCATGACGAGCAGGACATGCGCAATATGGGCGGCATCTACAAGCTGCTGCCGGCAACCTGGATCCTGATGATCATCGGCACGCTGGCGCTGACCGGTGTGGGTCTGCCGATTGTGCTGGGCGGTCTTGGCTTTGCGGGCTTCTACTCGAAAGACATGATCATCGAGGAAGCCTTCGCCATGGGCGCTGAGGGCGTGTCCTTCGGCATGTTTGCCTTCTGGATTGGTGTTACGGCTGCGGCACTGACCAGCTTCTACTCCTGGCGTCTGATCTTCATGACGTTCCACGGCAAGTATCGCGGCGAAGAGGAAACCCTCAAGCATGCGCATGAAAGCCCGCCGGTCATGCTGATCCCGCTGGTTCTGCTTGCCGTCGGTGCCCTGTTTGCCGGGGGTGTGTTCAAGTCGGACTTCGTGGCCAAGGGCGCGCAGACCTTCTGGGGCGAAAGCCTGCCGGCTGGGGCCTACTCCGACTACAAATATGGCGACTACGGTGCGGCCGATTACGCCAGCGAAGGCGATGGGTCAGGCGAGTACGCGCAAACCGATTCTGCTGATGATGGCCATTCCAGTGAAGCCACCGGATATGGTGACGAGGCTCACAGCGACGATCACTCCAGTCGCCATCCGACCTGGGTGCTGATCCTCCCTGTTGCGGTGTCAGCAGGGGGCTTCGTTCTTGCCTGGTATTTCTACATGGCCAATCCGCACCTTCCCGGCCGGATTGCCGCGAAGAATGGCCCGCTACTGCGCTTCCTCCAGAACAAGTGGTATTTCGACGAGATCTACGACGTGGTCTTTGTTCGCGGCACGCGCGCGCTTGGCGACATATTCTGGAAAGTGGGGGACCAGCGCATCATTGATGGCGGGGGCCCCAACGGGATAGCCGCCACGGTGATGGCCGGTGCCCGTCGTCTTGCCCGCATGCAAAGCGGTTTTGTCTATCACTACGCGTTCGTCATGCTGATCGGGGTCGTTGTTCTCGCCCTGATCCTGATTGCTGGCGCGGGGGTCTAACGGTTCGATGCTGGATCAGCTTCCCATTCTTTCTGCGATCACCTTCCTGCCAACGCTGGGCGCGATCGCCATTCTTATTCTCCGCGCCGTTATGCGCGGTGAAGACGCGGCTCTGCTTGATCGCAACGCGAAGGGCGTCGCGCTGTTCGTGACGCTTGTCGTGCTCGCGCTCTCCGCTTTCCTGGTGATCGAGTTCGATGCGGCACAGGCCGGATACCAATTCGTTGAAAACGCCCCGTGGCTCGCCGATCTGGGTATCAGCTACAAGATGGGCGTTGATGGTCTGTCAGTGCTTTTTGTGCTGCTGACAGCGTTCCTGATGCCGATCTGCATCTTGTCGAGTTGGAAGATCGAGACGCGTGTGGCCGACTATATGGCGGCCTTCCTGATCCTGGAGACGCTTGTGATCGGCGTGTTCTGCGCGCTCGACCTCGTGCTCTTCTACATCTTCTTTGAAGGCTCGCTTATACCGATGTTCCTGATCATCGGAGTCTGGGGCGGACAGAACCGGATCTATGCCGCGTTCAAATTCTTCCTCTACACCTTCATTGGTTCGGTCCTGATGCTGGCGGCGATGATCGTGATGTTCATCCAGGCCGGGACAACCGATATTGAGGCGATGCAGCAGTTTGCGTTCGCCGAGAGCCTGCAGACCTGGCTGTGGCTTGGCTTCTTCGCGAGCTTTGCGGTCAAGATGCCGATGTGGCCGGTCCACACCTGGCTTCCCGATGCGCACGTGCAGGCCCCGACCGCGGGCTCGGTCATCTTGGCTGGCGTCCTGCTAAAGCTGGGCGGCTACGGCTTTCTGCGCTTCTCGCTGCCCATGTTTCCCGATGCCAGTGCGTTCTTTGCGCCGATGGTGTTTGTGCTGTCGATCATTGCGATCGTCTACACCTCGATCGTGGCCTTCCGGCAGACTGATATCAAAAAGCTTATCGCCTATTCGTCTGTGGCGCACATGGGCTTTGTCACGATGGGTCTGTTTGCGATGAATGAGCTTGGTGTGCAGGGGGCCATCTTCCAGATGATCTCCCACGGCTTTATCTCTGGCGCGCTCTTCCTGTGTGTTGGCGTGATCTATGATCGCTTCCACACCCGCGAGATCGCCTTCTACGGCGGTCTGGTGCACAAGATGCCGATCTTTGCGGTCTTCTTCGGCCTGTTCGCCATGGCCAATGTGGGCCTGCCGGGCACGTCCGGCTTTGTGGGCGAGATCATGACCATGATGGGGGCCTTCCAGGTCGACCCGCGCGTCGCCTTCGGCGCGGCGCTCGGCGTGATCTTCTCAGCGGTTTACATGCTGACCGTCTACAAAAAGGTCGTTTTTGGTGAGCTCACCAACCCCAAGCTTGAAAGCGCAACGGACCTCAATGGTCGCGAGTGGATCAACCTTTCGGTCCTCGCTGCACTGACCCTTTATTTCGGCTTCCTGACAACGCCGATCACTGAAACCACCAAGGCGTCCGTGGACGCCCTGATCCAGCAATACCAGGCTGCGCTCGTCACTGATGTCGAGCCCGCAGCCGGTGAAGCCGAAGGCTAATCGCCATGACTGCCCAGACGCTTTTAGCCGATCTTGCCCTCATGACGCCGGAGCTGGTGCTTGCCATCGGTGCGCTTGTGCTACTCCTTGTTGGGGTCTACTGGAAGTCGGAGCTTGGTGGCGCACGTATCGTGATGCGCCTGACGATGTTGTTGCTCGTCGCCGCAGCGGGGGCAGCGATCTGGCTTGCGCAAGGCGAGGGGGGTGACACCTTCAACGGCGCGTTCAATGTTGATGCGTTCGCGCTATACGCCAAGACAGCGGTGTTCTTTGCCGCGGCGGTCGCCTTGTTGCTGGCGTTCAAATTTCTTGAGACGGAAAAGCTCGCGAAGTTCGAGTATCCGGTTCTGGTGGCCCTTGCCGCTCTGGGCATGGCGATCATGGTCAGCGCTGATGATCTGATTACGCTTTATCTGGGCCTCGAACTCCAGTCGCTGTCGCTCTACATTCTGGCCGCCTTCAACCGAGACTCCCTGCGCTCGTCTGAGGCGGGATTGAAGTATTTCGTGCTCGGCGCTCTGTCCTCCGGCCTGCTCCTGTACGGCGCATCGCTCATCTACGGGTTTTCTGGAACAACAGACTTTGACGGCATCGCCATTGCCGCAGCAGAAGGCGGCAACAATGTCGGCCTGCTGTTCGGTCTGGTCTTCCTGGTGTCCGGCCTTGCCTTCAAAATCTCTGCTGCGCCGTTTCATATGTGGACGCCGGATGTTTACGAAGGCGCTCCAACACCTGTGGCAGCCTTCTTCG
This sequence comes from Oceanicaulis sp., assembly GCA_043513725.1. Lineage (GTDB taxonomy): Bacteria > Pseudomonadota > Alphaproteobacteria > Caulobacterales > Maricaulaceae > Oceanicaulis. The sequence continues at coordinate 155,455 of CP121338.1, forward strand.
CAACGGCCCCAAAGCTTGCCGCCATGGCACTTCTGGCTCGCGTTCTGACCGAGCCGTTCGGGGCGATGGTGGATCAGTGGCAGCAGGTGATCATCGTGCTCGCCATCCTGTCCATGGCTATCGGCTCGTTTGGCGCGCTGATGCAAACCAATATCAAGCGTCTGATGGGCTACTCCTCGATCGGTAACGTGGGTTATGCCCTCGTGGGTCTGTCCTCGGGGACGGCGATCGGTGTCTGGTCAGTACTGCTCTACTTCACGCTCTATATCATCGGTGTTGCCGGGGCCTTTGCGGTGATCCTGTCTATGCGCAAGGCTGAAGGCATGGTTGAGCGGATCGATGACCTTGCGGGTCTTTCCAAGACGCGTCCGGCGCTCGCCTGGGCCATGACCGGGCTCATGTTTTCCATCGGTGGCATGCCCTTCCTGGTTGGCTTCTTTGGCAAGTTCTTCGTCTTCTACGCCGCGGCTTCGGCCGGTCTGGTCTGGCTCGTTGTCATCGCCGTGCTCTTCTCGACCGTCTCGATTGCCTACTATCTGCGGGTCGTGAAAGTGATCTGGTTTGACGAGCCGACGGGGGAGTTCCTCCCGGCACCGGTTGGCGTTGCCTTTGTCAGCCGTGCAGCTGGTCTCGCGACCGTTCTGCTATTGCCCTTCATGATCGCGATGATCTCCCTTGTGGTGAACGCTGGCGGCGGACTGGGCGGTTAACTTGGCGCGCGTCGAGGTCTTCGAGGAGCTCGACTCCACAAATGAGGAAGCCAAGCGTCGCGCTCTTGCGGGCGAGGCAGGCCCGGTTTGGCTGGTTGCCAAGCGTCAGACGGCAGGGCGTGGCCGTCGTGGGCGGGCATGGACAAGCGACACGGGCAATCTCTTCACCACGGGTCTGTTCCAGCTCGATAGCGGGCCGGCCCGTGCTGCTCAGCTCTCGTTTGCTGCCGCGCTTGCGGTCGGAGATCTTGCGGCAAGCGCCGTCGATCCGTCACATGTTGCGCTGAAATGGCCAAATGATGTGCTCATCAAGGGGCGCAAGGTCTGCGGCATCCTCTTAGAGTCGGGCGCACACCCTAATGGCGGGCTTTGGCTTGCTGTCGGGATCGGGGTCAATCTTGCCCACCATCCTGACGATACAGAACGTCGGGCGACAAGCTTTAAAGCCCATGGTGCTGACCTCTCGCCTGAATTGGCTGCGGAGCATCTCGCCGAGCGCTTTGAGTACTGGCTCACGGTCTGGGATCGGGATGGCTTTGCCTTTGTCAGAGAAGCCTGGCTAGCACGGGCGTGGGGGCTGGGCGACGTGTGTACAGCGCGCCTTGCCGATGAGACCGTTGAAGGAGTGTTCGCCGATTTGGGCGCTGATGGATCACTGCGCCTTGATTTGAAGGATGGAACCCGGCGCTTTATCTCCGCCGGTGATGTATTCTTCCCAAACAGCTGACACTGTCGGGAAAGCGAAGGAACCAGCCATGCTGCTCGCGATTGATTGCGGCAATACCAATACGCTCTTTGCCGTTCATGACGGTCAGGACTGGCGGGCCCAGTGGCGAACCTCCACAGACTCCACCCGCACGGCCGACGAATTCGCCGTCTGGCTCAGTCAGTTGCTTCAACTTCAGCAGCTGAGCCTCAAGGACATCAATGGCTGTGTGATCAGCTCGGTGGTCCCGCAGTCAATCTTCAATTTTCGCAACCTGTCGCGCCGCTATTTCAATGCCGAGCCTATCGTGGTTGGCGACGCCGGGCTTGATCTGGGAGTGAGCGTCAATCTCGCGCGTCCGCAGGACGCCGGCGCTGACCGCTTGGTCAACGCGTTGGGCTGTCGTGTTAAATATGATGGTGCGTTGCTGATCGTAGACTCCGGGACCGCCACGACCTTCGATGTCGTCAGTGCGGATGGAGCGTTCGAGGGCGGTGTGATTGCACCGGGTATCAATCTGTCCATGCAGGCGCTTCACAAGGCCGCAGCGCGTCTGCCCCGTATCGCGATCGAAAAGCCCCAGCGTGTGTTGGGCAAGGACACCGTTGGCGCAATGCAGTCGGGGGTCTTCTGGGGCTATATCGATCTGATCGATGGCCTTGTGGAGCGTCTTAAAGCCGAGTACGGCGAGCCCATGACAGTTATTGCTACAGGCGGAGTGACCTCGCTGTTTGATGGCGCGGCCCGCACAATCGATCACTACGATCCTGACGTGACCATTCGCGGTCTTCTGGAAGTCTGGCGCAGAAATGCACCGGAGGCACAGGACGCATGAGTAACGATCCGATCTATTTTGTACCGCTCGGCGGCTCCAACGAAATCGGGATGAATTTGAACCTCTACGGCTACGGGCCTGAAGAGGATCGCTCCTGGATTATCGTGGACTGTGGCGTCACCTTCGGAGACCTGACGACACCGGGTGTCGACATCATCACGCCGGACCCGCGCTTCATCGAAGAACGCAAGCACCAGCTCAAGGGTATCGTGCTGACCCACGCGCATGAGGACCACATGGGGGCGGTGGCCCATCTGTGGCGGCGTCTGGAATGCCCGATCTACGCAACGCCGTTTACCGCCTGGCTGATGCGCGATCGTTTGGCCGAACACGGCCTGCTCGGTGAAGCAGTGATGCACGAGATCGGCCTGCACAGCCGGTTTGAGCTGGGTCCGTTTGACCTCCAACTCGTGACGCTGACGCACTCCATCCCAGAACCGAACGGTCTGATTATTCGCACACCAACGGGCGCAGTCCTGCATACCGGCGACTGGAAAATTGACCCGGACCCCTTGATCGGCAGCAGCACCGATGTGGCTGCGCTTGAAGCGGTGGGTGAGGAAGGCGTGCTTGCCATGGTGTGTGACAGCACCAATGTCTTTACCGAAGGCGAGTCCGGCTCTGAAGCCGGTGTCAAAGACAATCTCACCAAGCTGGTCGGTGAACAGACAGGCAAGGTAGCGATTGCCGCATTCGCCTCCAACGTCGCGCGGCTTGATACCGCGATCCGGGCTGCTGAAGCCAACGGTCGCCGTGTCTGCCTCGTAGGCCGTTCAATGCATCGTATGACACAGGCGGCTAAGGCGGTTGGGCTGCTCGCCGATGTTCAACCCTTCGTGGAGGAAGAAGAAGCGGGCTATTTCCCTGACGATGCAATCCTGTACCTCTGTACGGGCTCGCAGGGCGAGCCTCGCGCAGCCCTGTCGCGCATCGCCGAGGGCACCCACCGTCATGTCACGCTGGGTCAAGGCGATACAGTCATCTTCTCCTCACGGATCATTCCCGGCAATGAACGGGGGATTTTTGATCTGATGAACCGGCTGGCAGCCCGCGGTGTGGAGCTCATTACCGAAAAGGATGAGCATATCCACGTGTCTGGCCACCCGTGCCGTGATGAGCTTCGCCAGATGTATGGCTGGGCCAAGCCCCATGTGGCGATCCCCGTTCACGGTGAGCGCCGTCACCTTCTGGAGCACGCCGAGTTCGCCAAGTCACTTCAGGTGCCGCATGCAGTCGCCCCGCAAAATGGCTCGATCATCGAGATCACCAAAGACGGTGCGCGTATTGTTGATGAAGCGCCGGCGGGCCGGATGTATGTCGATGGCAATTTCCTGGTTGAGGGCGAGGCAGAGTCCATCAAGGAGCGCCGCCGCCTGGCTGGTTCTGGTCATATCGTTGTGGCGGCCATCCTGGAGGACGGTGACCTCGTCAATGAGATCGATGTGCGCGCCATGGGCGTTGCTTCGACCTATGAGTACGACCTCGATGATTTCCTTGATGATCTTGCACATACTGCGGACGAGGCCTTCAAGCGGATGGGCCGCCGAGCGCGCCGCGATGAATCCGCCGTTGAAGAGGCGCTTCGCCGCGCGGTGCGCCGTGACGCCAACCGTATCTGGGGCAAAAAACCTCATGTGGAAGTCATCATTCTAAGCCGCTAACCCTGGAGGGCGTGATGAAAATCGGTCGATTGAACCATGTAGGAGTGGCGACGCCGGATGTTGAAAAGGCGGCCGAAACCTATGCACGCCTCTACGGCGCGGTTGATGCGACGCCGGCCCGTGAGTTTCCGCAACTCGGCGTGAAGGTGATTTTCGTCTCGGTTCCAAACATGCAGATCGAGTTGATTGAGCCTTTGGGTGATGCCAGCCCGATCAACAAATTTCTTGAGAAGAATCCCAATGGTGGCCAGCACCACATGTGCTTTGAGGTTCCTGATATCATCACTGCTCGCGACGCCATGGTTGAGCGCGGCGCGACTGTGCTCGGCACGGGTGAGCCTTACATTGGCGCGCACGGAGTGCCGGTCATCTTCGTTCACCCGAAGGATACGGGCGGCGTGCTGATCGAGCTGATGCAAGACCCGGCTTACTATGAAGGTGAGGGCACGCATTGATCCGGTATCTGCAGTTTGGCCTTCTCGGGCTCGCAGGTCTGCTCTGGATTGCCCAGCTCTTCCTGCCAGACAGCGGTGTAGGCTTCGTCACCGGTATCGTTGTGTACTTGATCGTCTGGTGGATGGTCTTTTTCATGATCCTGCCGCTCAGCATTCAAAGTCAGCAGGAGGCTGGTGAAGTCGTGCCAGGCTCCGACGAAGGGGCTCCGGCAGACCCGCGTCTAAAGTGGAAAATGTGGATCACCAGCGTGATCACGGCTGGGCTCTGGCTGGTCTATTTCATCGCTTTTGAATTCCAGCTGATCAGTCTCGACATGATCCCGATGGGCTGGTCCCCTGAACCGGTTACAGCGTCCTGACGCGATAGGGCGTCGACTTTTCTTGCAAGGCGCGTTCGGCGCGGTCTAAGTGAAAGCGTCAAGTTTCAAGCGTGAAGACTCGTTTTTGCGCTGCGCTTCAATCGGAGCTTATTCGTCCCATGCGCCTGTCCCGCTATTTCCTGCCCGTCCTGAAGGAAACCCCGTCCGAGGCTCAGATTGCCTCTCATCGGCTGATGCTGCGTGCTGGCATGATCCGCCAGGAAGCTGCAGGCATCTATGCGTGGTTGCCGCTGGGGTTCCGTGTTCTTCAGAAGATCGAGCAGATTGTTCGCGAGGAGCAGGACCGGGCCGGTGCCGTAGAAATGCTCATGCCGACCCTTCAGCTTGCTGACCTTTGGCGCGAAAGCGGTCGTTATGACGGCTATGGCGAGGAGATGCTGCGCATTGTCGACCGCCACGAGCGTGAGATGCTGTACGGGCCCACCAACGAGGAAATGATCACGGAGATCTTCCGGGCCTATTCGAAATCCTACAAGGACCTGCCCAAAATCCTCTACCACATCCAGTGGAAATTCCGGGACGAACGTCGGCCTCGTTTCGGGGTCATGCGCGGGCGTGAATTCCTGATGAAGGACGCCTATTCCTTTGACGCCGATGAGGCGGGTGCGCGCAAAGCCTATAACCGTATGTTCGTCGCTTACCTGAATACCTTCGCCCGGCTTGGGTTGAAGGCGGTCCCCATGCGTGCCGACACCGGTCCAATCGGGGGGGATCTCTCCCACGAATTCATCATCTTGGCCGAGACCGGTGAGAGTGAGGTTTTCTGTGACTCTGCTCTGGTCGACATGGGCGCACCGGGCCTTGATGTGGACTTTGAAGGCGATCTCCAGCCTCTGGTCGATCAACGCACTGCGCTTTATGCGGCGACGGACGAGATGCACGAGCCGGAACGCTTCACAAGTGAAGTGCCCGCGGACCGTCAGCTTTCTGCGCGCGGGATCGAGGTGGGCCACATCTTCTACTTTGGGACCAAGTATTCTGACGCCATGAACGCGAAAGTCGCCCACCCCGATGGCCAGGAGCGCCCGGTTCATATGGGGAGCTATGGCGTGGGTGTCTCCCGCCTGATGGGCGGCATTATCGAAGCCCACCATGATGAGGCTGGCTGCATCTGGCCTGAAAGCGTCGCGCCCTTCGGTGTCGGCATCATCAACTTGAAGGCCGGCGACACTGAGGCCGATACCGCTTGCGAGAAAGCCTATCAGGCCCTCACAGCGGCCGGGAAAGAGCCGCTCCTCGACGACAGCGCGGATCGTGGCGGAGCCAAGTTTGCGCGCATGGATCTCATTGGGCTGCCCTACCAGCTGATCATTGGCCCGCGGGGCCTGAAAGAGGGTAAGGCCGAGGTGAAGGTTCGCGCGACCGGCGAGCGCCATGAACTCAGCCTGGAAGACGCGATTTCGCGGTTGGCAGAGGGTGCGTTCTCGTGAGTGAAGCTGCACCGCGCCGCGGGGCCGGGCCGTTTTCCGGCTTCGAGTTCATGCTGGCCATGCGCTACCTGCGTGCGCGTCGCAAGGAAGGCGGCGTCACGTTGATCGCCATCATTTCCTTCCTTGGCATTATGATTGCGGTGGCTGCGCTGATTGCGGTCATGAGCGTGATGAATGGCTTTCGCCACGAGCTTTTGACGCGTCTTCTTGGCGTCCAGCCGCACATCTATGTCTATGCGCCGGCAAACTCTGAGATTGATCGTGGGGATCTTGCAGATCGGATCCGGGACCTGGACGGCGTCCGCCAGGCGGGACCTGTTGCCGTCGGGCAGGCTCTCGTGACGTCGCGCCGCGGAGCCGCCTTTGCCCAGGTGGCCGGTGTTCGGCCACAGGACCTGAGGCGCTTCGACCTGATCACAGGCGATAATGGAGCGCGTGAAGCAGGCGGAGGCCTTGTTCAGGGCAGTGCGGAAACTTTTGGTGAGGGTCGAAATGGTGGCAACGAGATCATCATTGGATCGGCCATGGCCGCGACGCTCGGCGTCAGCGCGGGCGATGAAGTCACTTTGGTATCGCCGCGGGGGGCATCAACGGCCCTTGGGGTTACGCCTCGGTCAAAGCGCTACCTCGTCGGCGGTGTGATTACAGTAGGGGTTCAGGATCTCGATCAAATCCTCGCCTACATGCCGATCGAGCAATCGGCCCTTTTCTTTGATCGGCCAGTTGGCGGGGACTTCATCGATGTGCGGATCGCAAATCCCGATGAGCCTGACGCAATCAAGGCCGAGATCGAAGCCATTTCTCCTGAGAATACCCTGGTGCTCGACTGGCGTGGTCAAAATGAGGCGTTCTGGAACGCGCTTCAGGTTGAGCGCGTGGCCATGCGCCTGATCCTGAGCATCGTGATCCTGATTGCAGCGCTGAACATCATTTCCGGCATCGTCATGCTGGTGAAGAACAAGACCCGGGACATCGCGATTTTGCGGACGATGGGCGCAGGGCAGGGCGCAGTGATGCGCATATTCCTGATTTCCGGAGCGACCATTGGCGTTCTGGGTACCATTTGCGGGATCATTCTGGGGCTGCTGTTCGTTGGGTTTATTGCCCAAATCGAGGATTTTGTGAGCTGGGTCAGTGGGGTCGAGGTCTTCGATCCGAGCGTTTATTCGCTCTACCAGCTGCCGGCGCGCCTCGACTGGGGTGAAGTGATCTATGTTTCGGTCTGGGGTTTCCTGATGTCGCTACTGGCGACACTGTGGCCCAGCTATCGGGCCGGGCGGATGGATCCGGTGGAGGCGCTGCGCAATGAGTAATCCGGCCCTGAGCCTGCGCGGCATTGAGCGGGTTTATGCGACCGAAGGCGAAGCCCTTCGGGTCCTGAACGGCGCAGACCTCGATCTGAACCCTGGTGAGCTCGTAGGGCTGGTAGGCCCTTCGGGGTCAGGCAAGTCATCTCTGCTGCACGCAGCCGCGCTGTTGGAGCGACCGAATGCGGGCCAGGTGCTGATCGGCGGGCAGGACGGTTTTGCGCTCGGTGAGGCCGAACGGACGCGACTGCGGCGGGATAAAATTGGTTTCGTCTATCAATTCCACCACTTGCTGGCAGAACTTGATGCGATGGAGAATGTCGCGCTTCCAGCCCGCATCGCGGGCCTCGGCGAGGCTCGTGCGAGACAGGCCGCGACAGACCGGCTTGAATTGCTTGGGCTTGGCGCGCGCCTCACGCACAGACCGGGGCAGCTGTCCGGCGGTGAGCAGCAACGTGTCGCCATTGCGCGCGCGCTTGCAAACAGCCCAAGCGTCCTGCTGGCCGATGAGCCGACGGGTAATTTGGATCCGGCGACCTCAGATCAGGTCTTTGATGCCATGCGCTCGGCCTGCCGGGAAACCGGAGCCTCGGCACTTGTCGCCACCCATAACTTTGCGCTGGCAGAGCGGATGGACAGGGTCGTAACCCTTGAGGAGGGGCGCGTTGTCGCCTGGACCGGGCAGCCCGCCTGAATGGTAGTGGTCCCTACCTGAATTCACTTGAACGAAAAAATTCGAATCAGGGGATTGACGAGCGGAACAAAAGAGGAAAATGTATAGCGGAACAAAACAGGAATAGCTGCTATTGCAGCGCCTCGGAAGGATTGAAATCATGCGGGACTTTGTACAGGACATCACCTCAGCGGCTGTCATCGTGGGCTTTATCGCAACGGCTTTGACTGTGGGTGCCGCAATCGTCGGCTGACCTTTGCCCGGTCAGCGCGCTACACTGCGAACCCGTGAGTCGCCACGCTGACCCCCGCCGTTCCTGGAGCGCCTAGATGTCTGACCAGCCGCCCTTTGTTCATCTGCGTGTGCGGTCACCTTACTCGCTGCTCGAAGGCGCAATCCGGATCAAGGAAACCGCGGAGCTCTGTCAGTCGCTTTCGATGCCGGCGGCGGCGTTGACGGACACCAACAACCTTTTCGGGGCTCTCGAGTTTTCCGAAATCCTGTCAGGAGTGGGGATCCAACCGATCATCGGCTGTACGCTGTCGGTGCTGACTGAAGCTCCTCGTCCCGGTGAGCGGGCGGATCCAACAGGAACGCTTGTTGTTCTGGCGCAATCGGAAACCGGTTATGCCAACCTGATGAAACTCTCCTCCGCCGCTTATCTGGATGTGGCTGCGACCGATGTTGCCCATATTCCATTTGAGTCGCTTCTCGAGCTCAACGAGGGGCTGATCTGCCTGACAGGTGGTCATGACGGGGTTATCAACCGGCTGGTGTGCGCCAGTCGCGAGCCGCAGGCGGGCGAAATCCTTGACCGACTTCATGGGGCCTACGGCGATCGGCTCTATGTCGAACTCCAGCGGCACGGCCGACCAGACGATGTGACCGCAGAGGGCTTTCTCGTAGATCAGGCCTATGAGCGCGGCCTTCCGCTTGTTGCGACCAACGAACCCTATTTTGCGCGTCCGGAGCTTCACCAGGCCCACGATGCGCTCATGTGCATCGCAGAAGGCGCGTATGTCAGTCAGGACGACCGCCGCAAGGTCACACCGGAACATGCTTTCAAGTCCGGCGCGGAAATGGTCGAGCGGTTTTCCGACCTGCCCGAGGCTATTGAAGCTACGGTTGATATTGCCCGGAGGTGTGCATTCCGACCCCGGACCGGCGCGCCAATTCTGCCAAGCTTCCCCACAGAGGGCGACCGCAACGAAGCAGAGGAGCTGCGGGCACGCGCACTCGAAGGGCTGAAGGCCCGTCTTGAGAAGGTCGAGCCTGCCGCGCCGGAAGCCGACTACATGGCCCGGCTCGACTATGAGCTCGGCATCATCGAGAAGATGGGGTTTCCCGGCTACTTCCTGATTGTGTCCGACTTTATCCAGTGGGCGAAATCCCAGGACATTCCGGTTGGGCCGGGGCGGGGTTCAGGGGCGGGTTCGCTCGTCGCCTGGGCGTTGACCATTACAGATCTTGATCCCTTGCGATTCGGGCTGCTGTTTGAACGCTTCCTCAATCCAGAACGGGTGTCGATGCCGGACTTCGACGTTGACTTCTGTCAGGATCGGCGCGGTGAGGTCATTCGCTATGTGAAGGATCGCTACGGCCACGACCGGGTCGCCCAGATCATCACATTCGGTACGCTGCAGGCTCGAGCGGTGGTTCGCGATACCGGTCGCGTGCTTCAGCTGCCCTTCGGCCTCGTGGATCGCATTGCCAAGCTGGTTCCCAACAATCCCGCTCAGCCGGTAACACTGGCTGAAGCGGTTGAAACTGAACCAAAGCTCCAGGATATGCGACGCGAAGATGCCATGGTTGATCGGCTGATCGACGTGGCGCTGCAGCTCGAGGGCCTTTTCCGGAACGCCTCGACCCACGCGGCGGGTGTTGTGATTGGTGACCGCCCTCTGACAGACCTGGTGCCGCTTTATCAGGACCCGCGGTCGGATCTGCCCGCGACCCAGTTCAATATGAAATGGGTGGAACCGGCGGGCCTGGTGAAATTCGACTTTCTAGGCCTGAAAACCCTGACCGTGATCGCGCGGGCGCTCAATTATATCGAGACAGCCGGCGAGACGCGCCCGGACATGGACGCGCTTGGGTTTGATGATCCGGCAACCTATGAGCTTCTGGCGTCTGGCGGGTCGATTGGCGTGTTCCAGCTGGAAAGCTCCGGCATGCGGGATACGCTGAAAAAGCTGAAGCCGGACACCATCGAAGACATCATCGCGCTGATCTCCCTGTACCGGCCGGGTCCGATGAAGAATATCGACGTCTATGTGCGTCGAAAGTTTGGGCACGAAGAGCCTGACTACCTCCACCCGGAACTTGAACCAATCCTGAGAGAGACCTTCGGTGTCATCATCTATCAGGAACAGGTGATGCAGATCGCCCAGATCCTGTCCGGCTACTCGCTTGGCGAGGCGGACCTTCTGCGCCGGGCCATGGGCAAGAAGAAGAAAGAGGAAATGGACAAGCAGCGTGTCCGCTTCCTTGAAGGGGCGGCGCGCAAGGATGTGTCGAAGGAGAAGGCCTCCTACATCTTTGACCTGGTGGCCGAATTCGCCGGTTACGGCTTTAACAAATCTCACGCGGCAGCCTACGCGGTTATCGCGTATCAAACGGGCTGGCTAAAGGCTAACCACCCCGTGGCCTTCCTGGCCGCCTTGATGAGTCTGGATGCGGCCAACACCGACAAGCTGGCCATCTTTTTCCAGGAAGCGCGCCGGATGGGCATCGACGCCCTGCCGCCAGACGTGAATGCTTCGGAAGCAGACTTCTCGGTGGAAGATGGAAAGCTGCGCTATGCGCTTGGAGCCATCCGGAATGTTGGCTTCTCGGCGATGGAGCACGTCGCCGATGTCCGTCGCAAGGGTGGCACTTTTAAAGACCTGTTCGATTTCGCTGAGCGTGTTGATCCGCGTCATGTGAACAAGCGTGCGATTGAAAACCTGGCGCGAGCAGGTGCGTTCGACACGCTCGAACCGGATCGGGCGAAGACACTGGCCGCGGCCGAAACCCTGTTGGCCTTCAGCCAGTCGGCTCACGCGGAACGGGAAAGTGCCCAGGTGTCATTATTTGGTGGTGGTGGTGGCGACGCTCCCGGGCTTGCCCGGCCACGTTTGCCCGATGTTGAGCCCTTTGACCCTGTTCGCCGGTTGGATGAGGAATTGTCTGCTGTCGGTTTTTACCTCTCAGGTCACCCGCTTGATGATATGCGAGAGTCCATGGCGCGCCGGGGTGTTGCGCTGTTCGCTGAACTTCCCACAAAAGTCGCTGAAGGGGCGAAGGCTGCCAGGATGGCGGCTATGGTCCGCCGTCGTCAGGAGAAGGTCTCTCAACGGTCCGGCGAGAAATTTGCCTTTGTGACGCTGTCCGATCCGTCCGGTGAGTTTGAAGCGCTTGTGCCGCCGAAGGTGCTGCGCGAGGTCCGCGAAATTCTCGAACCGGGTTCAGCTGCCATGCTGACCATGAAAATCGAGGATAATGACGAGGGTATGCGGCTCATCCTGGATGGGGCCGATACAATTGATCCCTTTGCAAAGGAGCATGCGGGGGAGGGGCTCAGGATCCGGTTGCGTGAAGCCAAGGTTCTGGAGAGCCTTAAAAACCGGATCGAGCGGGCCAATGAGCGCGAAGGCGCTCGCGGAGACATGCACCTTGTGGTTCCGCTGGCAGACGGTCGCACTGCGGAGATCCGCCTCCCCGGCAAACATGCCATCCATCCGGCTGCGCGCGCGGCCATCAAGGCGGTATCCGGCGTCGAAGAGATTGAGCAGCTCTGAGTGGAGGGTGGCTGAACGTCGGTGAAATTGCCGATCAGGCCGCGCTTGCTGCCGTAAGCGTTGTCTCATCAGCGATCAGGGCTTGCTGCATGCGGTTTCCGACCGTATAAGCGCGCGCATCACGCACGTGGGGCTTCGGCGTCTGATGGTCAGATGTCGCTCCGGTGCTGCCAGAACAGCGATGACATGTCGGTGTAATGGTGGCTCCGCTCCACGGAGGCCAACCGGAAAAGGATGAAATCGATGGCCCTTCCTGAATTCTCCATGCGTCAGCTCCTGGAAGCTGGTGCGCACTTTGGACACCAGACCCACCGCTGGAACCCGAAGATGAAAAACTTCATCTTTGGTGAGCGATCCAACATTCACATTATCGACCTGTCACAGACCGTTCCGCTGCTTCACCAGGCTTTGGTGAAAGTGCGCGAAGTCGCTGCTTCTGGCGGCCGCGTTCTGTTTGTGGGCACCAAGCGCCAGGCATCGGACCCGATTGCCACGGCTGCTCAGCGCTGCGCGCAATATTACATGAACCATCGTTGGCTCGGCGGCACGCTGACCAACTGGCAGACCATTTCCAAATCCATTACGCGCCTGCGCGAACTGGAAGGCTTGCTGGACGCCGAGGGTGGTCCGCAGGGTCTGACCAAGAAAGAAATCCTGATGCTCTCGCGTGAACGCGAAAAGCTTGAGCGTTCGCTCGGCGGCATCAAGGAAATGGGCGGTACGCCGGACCTGATGGTCGTGATCGATACTAACAAGGAAGCGATCGCCATCCAGGAAGCCAAGCGTCTGAATATCCCGGTCGTCGCCGTGGTCGACACCAATTGCGACCCGGATCCGATCGATTTTCCGATTCCGGCGAACGACGACGCGGCACGCGCAATCACCCTCTATTGCGAGCTGATTGCGGATGCTGTGCTCGACGGCATTTCCGACAGCCAGGCTTCGCTGGGCATGGACCTCGGTGCCTCAGAGGCCCCAAGCGAGGAGGCTCTGGGCCTGAAAGAGGCTGAAGCTGCTCCGGAAGCCGAGGCTGCCGAAGAGACCGCTGAAGCAGCACCGGCCGAAGAAGCCCCTGCTGAAGCCGAGACCAAGTCCGAATAATCGCCCTAGGCGCGACAAGGAGAACTCCCCATGGCTCAGATTACTGCTGCCCTCGTGAAAGACCTGCGCGAAAAGACCGGCGTAGGCATGATGGATGCCAAGAAAGCCCTCGTTGAAAACGAAGGTGACATGGAAGCGGCCCTCGACTGGCTGCGCAAAAAGGGTCTCGCTAAGGCGGCCAAGAAGGCAGACCGCGTTGCGGCTGAAGGCCTCGTGGCTGTCGCAGCGTCCGACAACGGCGCTGGCATGAAGGCCGCGGCAGTCGAGGTGAACTCCGAGACTGACTTCGTGGCTCGCAACGAGACCTTCCAGGCTGCGGTTGGCGAGATCGCGAACCTCGCAATCGAAGCGGACGGCGTTGAGGCTCTGCTGGGTTCCAGCATGGCCAGCGGCAAGACGGTCGAGGATGGTCTGACCAACCTCATTGCCACCATCGGCGAGAACATGTCTGTGCGCCGTACGGCAACGCTCGAGGTCGATCCCGGTGTTGTCGCTGCTTATGTCCACAACGCAGCGGCTACGGATATGGGTAAAATCGGCGTGCTGGTTGCGCTGAAGTCCTCCGGCGACAAGGCCGTGCTGGCGGAGCTTGGCCGCAAGATCGCCATGCACGTTGCTGCGGCATCTCCGGCACCGGCTGTGTCGGTTGACGTTGATGGCGTTGATGCTTCGATCGTTGAAAAAGAGCGTGAAGTGTTCGCTGATCAAGCTCGCCAGCAGGGCAAGCCAGACAACATCATCGAAAAGATGGTCGAAGGCCGTATCCAGAAGTTCTACAAAGAAGTGGTGCTTCTCAAGCAGGCCTTCGTGTTTGATCCCGACGTGACCGTTGAGGGTGCTCTGAAGGCAGCTGAGGCGGATGCCGGTGCGCCGATCGAACTGACGGGCTTCATCCGCATGGTGCTGGGTGAGGGCGTCGAGAAGAAAGAAGAAGACTTCGCTGCAGAAGTCGCCGCTGTCGCCAAAGGCTAAAGCGGACACTTTTGAGGACCCGGCAGGCTGTCGTCTGCCGGGTCTTCGTGTATATGAAGGTCGGGCTAACGAAGGGGATTCGCCGTGGTAGAGGCTGAACAGACGCAGGGAACCAAAGGCCGGTTCAAGCGGGTGCTGTTAAAAGTCTCTGGCGAGGCCCTGATGGGCGATCAGCCCTATGGCATCGACATGAATACCGCCGATCGTATCGCCGGCGAGGTCGGGGAGGCGGTCGAAGCCGGTTATGAGATCTGCCTTGTCATTGGTGGCGGGAATATCTTCCGCGGTCTGACGGCCGCTGCCAAGGGCATGGAGCGGGCGGCCGCTGACTATATGGGCATGCTGGCCACCATCATGAATGCCCTGGCTATGCAGACCGCGCTTGAGCGCCTTGGTGTTGAGTCCCGCGTTCAATCCGCCATCCCAATGACAACGGTTTGCGAGCCCTATATCCGTCGGCGCGCTGTGCGCCACATGGAAAAGGGCCGTGTCGTTATATTTGCGGCAGGCACCGGCAACCCGTTCTTCACCACCGATACCGCCGCTGCGCTTCGTGCAGCAGAGATGGGGTGTGATGCTCTGTTTAAGGGAACCAGCGTTGACGGCGTTTATGACGACGACCCGCGCAAGAACCCGGATGCAGAGCGTTTTGAGCAGCTTGACTATATTGACGTTTTGGCGCGCGACCTCAAAGTGATGGATGCGTCTGCCGTAACCTTGATGCGCGACAACCAGATCCCGATCGTGGTGTTCAATATCCGCGAAAAGGGTGGCTTGGCGCGTGTTCTGGCCGGCGAGGGCGTCTGTACGATTGTTGGTGGCTGATCTGCCGGGCCAACACACAGGGAGACAAAACCATGTCGGACTTCGACATCAACGATATCAAACGCCGTATGGCCGGTGCCGTGGATTCCCTGAAGAAGGAATTTTCCGGTTTGCGGACGGGGCGGGCTTCCTCGAGCCTTCTCGATCCGATCAAGGTTGAGGCCTATGGCACGCCGACCCCGATCAATCAGGTTGGTACGGTTACCGTTCCCGAGCCCCGGATGATTTCTGTTCAGGTGTGGGACGCGAGCCTCGCTCCGGCCGTCGACAAGGCGATCCGGAACTCATCGCTCGGTTTGAACCCGGTCGTCGAAGGACCATCAATCCGCATTCCGATTCCGCCGCTCAATGAGGAGCGCCGCGCGGACCTGGCCAAAACAGCTGGAAGCTACGCAGAGAATGCTCGCGTTGCCGTTCGTAATGTGCGCCGTGACGGGATGGATGCCCTGAAAAAGTCTGAAAAGGCTGGCGATATCAGTGAAGACGAGCAGAAGAAGCTGTCTGACCAGGTTCAGAAAGCCACGGATGCCGTGATTGGTGAGATTGACGAGCTGTTGAAGCACAAGCAGGATGAAATCACCCACGTCTAGGTCCTGTGACGCGCGAGGCGCGGGGAGATGCCGAGCATGGCAGAAATGCGCGATCCAGCAGCGCCACCCCGCCATGTCGCGATTATCATGGACGGCAACGGACGCTGGGCGGCCTCCCGCGGGCGGCCCCGGGCCTTCGGTCACCGCAAGGGTGTTGAATCCCTGCGCGAGGCTGTGCGTGCCGCCGGCGAACTAGGCGTTAAACAGCTCACCGTATTCAGCTTCTCGACAGAGAACTGGCGCCGACCCGCCGATGAGGTCGAGGCACTGTTCGAGTTGCTCCGTCGCTTTGTGGCTGCAGACCTTGATCGTCTGGCCTCCGAGGGCGTGTGCATCAAGGTAATCGGTCGCAACGATGATCTCAGCCCGGACCTGGTAAAGATCATCGAGGATGCCGAAGCTCGCACGCGAGAAAATACCGAGTTCAAACTGGTCATTGCTTTCAATTACGGCGGACGCGACGAGATCGTTCGGGCCGCGCGGCGGGCATGCCGGGATAGCGGCGGTGATTTGTCCAAGCTGACCGAGGACGATTTCGCACGATACCTCGACACGACGGACATGCCGGACCCGGATCTTGTCATCCGGACGAGCGGGGAGCATCGCGTTTCCAATTTTCTTCTGTGGCAGGCGGCCTATGCCGAGTTTGTCTTCACCGACGTGCTTTGGCCTGACTTCGGTGAGGATGACCTGAAGGCGGCCATCGCCACGTATGCAAGTCGGAAACGCCGCTACGGAGGCCTTAATGGCTGAGACAGGTCGTACCGGTCGGCGACCGCCCGGCGATCCCGTCTTTCTCCGCCGGGTCTTGTCAGCTTTGGTGCTTGGCCCTGTTTCACTCGCGATTGTGGTTCTTGGCGGACATGCCTTCGCAATTTTCATAGCCGCTTTTGCGGCCGCAATGGCCTGGGAATGGGTGCGCATGTCCGACAAGGATGCACCTCCCCGGGCATTCGCAACGGCTACAGGGACCGCTGTAGGGGCAGCGCTGCTCTCTGCGCAGGACGCCTATGGCTGGACGGTATTCTGGATTGTCGCGGGTTCGATCGGTGTTTTCGTGGATCGCTGGCCGCGTGGTCGAGCCTGGGAGTCCTTAATCGGTGTGGCCTATGTCGGTGCATCGGTGGCGATCCTAGTTGGGCTGCGTGATGGCGAGCCCGGCGGTTTGAAGGCCATTGCCTTCTTATTGGCCGTCGTCTGGGCGGCGGACACCTTCGCCTATCTCGCGGGAAGCTGGATCGGAGGCCCAAAACTGCTTCCAGCCGCCAGTCCGAATAAGACCTGGGCCGGGTTCATTGCCGGACTAGCGTTCGGGGCAGGGGCAGGGCTCTTTCTTGCGGACTGGGTCGGCCTCACGGTGGCCACAGCAATTGGTCTGGCGATCCCCACAGCCATAGCTGCCGTTGCGGGTGACCTGTTGATGTCACTGGCCAAACGCCGCTTTGGCGTGAAGGATGCTGGCTCACTTATTCCAGGCCATGGCGGCGTTCTGGACAGGGTTGATGCCCTCATGCTGGCTACAGTGCTGGCCGGGTCGATCAACTTGGTGTCGCCTGGCCTATGGCCGGGAGGCGCTGCGTGAGTGCACGCACAGTCAGTATTCTTGGGGCAACCGGATCGGTGGGACGGGCTACGCTTGACCTGATCGAGCGCGCGCCTGAAGGCCAGTTCAGAATTGTTGCACTGACCGCCAATTCAAGCATCAACGAGCTGGCCGAGATCGCCAGACGTGTAGGAGCGGAGTTTTGCGCTGTCGCCGATGAGGGCTTTGGCGAGGCTCTTTCTGAAGCTCTGGCGGGCACTGGAATCCGCTGCGGCGCGGGCCCTGACGCGATTCTTGAAGCCGCGCAGATGGATGCGGATTGGCTAATGGCAGCAATTGTCGGTGCCGCGGGACTACCTCCGACGCTTGAGGCTGTGCGTCGCGGCGCATGCGTGGCTTTTGCCAACAAAGAGGCTCTGGTGTGCGCCGGCACTCTGTTCATGGGCGCAGCCAGGCAGTCTGGCGCGACGCTCTTACCCGTCGATTCAGAGCACAACGCGATTTTTCAAAGCTTTGATGAAGCTCGCCGCGCCGGGATTCGCAGGATTATTCTAACGGCTTCGGGTGGTCCGTTCCGTGATGCGTCCCTGGAGACCATGCGCGCTGCAACGCCGGCTCAGGCGGTTGCCCATCCAACCTGGAGCATGGGTGCGAAAATCTCCGTTGATAGCGCCACCATGTTCAACAAGGGGCTGGAAATTATTGAGGCCTGCCACCTCTTCGACTTACCGGAGAGCGAGGTGGATGTGCTGATTCACCCTGAATCAATTGTCCACGGCCTTGTGGAATACGCCGACGGAGGCATGTTGGCCCAGCTGGGTGAACCAGACATGCGAACACCAATCGGCCATGCGCTCGCCTGGCCAGACCGCATGGAAACACCGGTGAAGCGCCTCAACCTCGCTGAGCTTTCCGACCTCAGTTTCTACGCGGTAGACGCGCAGCGATTTCCCGGCCCGAGCATCGCCCGTGCAGCGTTCAACGCGGCGGGCAGTGCGCCTGCGATCCTCAACGCTGCCAATGAAGTTGCCGTCGCAGCCTTTCTGAACGGTAAGATTGGTTTTCTTGACATAGCGGAGACCGTCTCCGACGCTCTTGAGCGCGGTGACAGGGCAGGCCTTTCGGGGGCCGCGCCAGCTGACTTTGAAGCGGTTTATCACGCGGACCGGGAAGGTCGGCGGTTTGCAGAAGAAGCTATTGAGCGTCGGCGCGCCTAGTAGTCGCCTGTCGGGAATGAGATGCGTTCATGATTGATTTCATCGGCTCCGGGATTTTGTCGCTTGTTGCTTTTGCGACAGTCATCTCCTTTGTCGTGGTGATTCACGAGCTGGGCCATTATTGGGCCGGGCGGCGCTTTGGCGTTCACGCAGAAGCGTTCTCCGTCGGTTTTGGCCCGGTGTTGATCCGCTGGCGTGATAAGCTGGGCACTGAGTGGCGTATCGCCGCACTTCCGCTTGGCGGTTTCGTCCAATTCCGGGGTGATCGCAATGCTGCCAGTGCGCCGGATCGGGAAACGCTTGAGCAGCTACGTCGCGATCACCCGAATGCGGACACCGTCCTCCATTTCAAACCTGTCTGGCAGCGCGCGATCATCGTAGCTGCCGGGCCGATCGCGAATTTCGTTCTTGCGGTATTTCTGTTTTCGGTCGTCGGGCTACTCAGCGGGGACTATGTCCGTCCGGTTGAAGTCGCTGAGGTTGTTGAGGGGGCCCCAGCTCAAGCGGCCGGTTTCCAGACCGGGGATCGCCTGATCGCCATGGATGGACGAACGCCAGCGAATGATCGCGACGTGGTCCAGTATATCCGGATCCGGGCCGATCAGCCCATTCGCTTTACGGTCGGACGTGATGGTGAGGAGGTTGAGCTACGCGCAGCACCCCGCCGGGAGATGATTCCCGACGGCTTTGGTGGAGAACGAGCGCTCGGGCGTTTGGGCGTACAATTTATTGCGGCCGGCCCCGCTGAGACCACCTGCTGTGCCTGGTACGAGGCACCAATTTACGGTGTAAAAGAGACCGTTAAAACCAGCGGCATGATCATCGGCGTCATTACCCGTCTGGTAACGGGGCGGGCCTCCATTGAATTGATGAACGGCCCACTCGGAATTGCCACGACAACAGGACAGATGGCCAACGCAATCGTTGATGCCAATCCCAGCGAGGAGGTTGCGGGTTCTGCGACTGCCGCGCTGGCCGAGAAAATATCGACTCTCTTTTTAACGTTCATCCTCTTCTCAGCCTTGCTGTCGGTAACGCTGGGATTGATGAATCTGTTGCCGATACCGGTACTCGACGGCGGACACCTAGTGTACTACGCGTACGAGGCCGTGGCGCAGAGGCCCCCGAGCCCTGCGGTGCAGGAAGCCGGTTTCAAGCTGGGCCTAGTCCTGCTACTTGGTACCTTCGTGGTGGCGACCTGGAATGATTTGAGTTATTTGCGCGGTCTGTTTTCTTGATAAACAGGTCTCGCATTGAGGGACGAGGGTTTTGATGACGCGATTTTTCCAGGCACTGGCCGCACTGGTCGCCAGCGTAGGCTTTGGCGCAGTGGCGCTTGCTCAGGTTCCAGCTGTACCATTGCTGGACGCGAGCGAGGCGCAGGCCCAGCCGGCACAGCAGCAGGTTCAGCCCATTTTGCGAATCCAGGTGCAGGGCAATCAGCGCGTAGAGGCGGACACAATCCTTTCCTACCTGTTGGTTCGCCCGGGTGAAGCCCCAGATCCGCGCCTCATCAATCTGTCGATCCAGACGCTGTATGGCACAAATCTGTTTTCCGACGTTCGCATTGCGATCGATGGAACACAGATGGTCGTCTATGTGCAGGAAAACCCGATCATTAACCGCGTGATCCTTGAAGGAAACCGTGCGGTGAACGACGACAAAATCACCGACGAGATCGAGCTGCAGCCGCGCGCTATCTTTACCCGTTCACGGGTTCAATCGGACGTTCAGCGTATTTTGCAGGTCTATCGCCAGTCTGGCCGGTTTGCCGCGCAAGTGACGCCACAGATCGTTGAGTTGCCGCAAAACCGTGTCGACCTCGTCTTTGAAATTTCAGAGGGACCGGTCACTGGCGTTCGTCGCATCGCCTTTATTGGTAACGAGGCCTTCGCAGATCGTCGTCTGCGCGGTGAGATTGTCACGACGGAAGCACGCTGGTGGCGCTTCTTCTCCAGTAACGATAACTACGATCCGGACCGGATTGAATTCGACCGTGAACAACTCCGGACCTTCTACAATGACCGCGGTTTTGCCGACTTCCGCGTCACTTCTGTTGTCGCTGAGCTGACGCCGGATCAAGATGCGTTCTACGTCACCTTCAATATCGACGAGGGTGAGCGCTATAGCTTCGGTGAGATAGAGATTGAGACCGGCATCTCCGACCTTAACGTCGATTTCTTGAAGAATGCGGTACCGACGCAGGAAGGCAATCTCTATGTCGGGAGCCTGATTGAAGAGTCGACTGATACGCTGACCTTTGCGGCTGGTGCTGCCGGCTACGCGTTCGTCGACATTAACCCGCAAGTGCGTGTGAATCGTGAGGACCAGACGGTTGATATCACCTATGTGATCAATGAGAGCCCTCGCGTGTATCTTGAGCGCATCGATATTGTCGGTAATACGCGTACGCTCGACCGCGTCATCCGTCGCGAGCTGGATATCGTGGAAGGCGATGCCTTTAACCAGGCTCTTCTCGACATTTCACGAGGGCGTGTCGGTCGTCTCGGCTTCTTCGAAGATGTGACGGTTGAACCTTTCCAAGGTTCCGCGCCCGACCGTGCGCGCGTGCAGGTGTCAGTTGTTGAGCAGCCGACCGGCGAGTTGGCGTTCGGGGCGGGCTTTTCCTCGACCGACGCTTTTCTGATCGACTTTTCGATTTCAGAACGGAACCTGCGTGGCCGTGGTCAGTTCTTGCGTCTGCGCGTATCCGCAAGCTCACGGCGCCAGCAGATTGATATCCGCTTTACCGAGCCACGCTTTCTAGATCGCAATCTCGCAGCAGGTTTCGATCTGTTCCAAATCCGCTCTGACTTCTCGAGAGAGGCCTCATTCGAAACTGAGTCCACCGGCTTCTCCTTGCGCGCTGGATTCCCGCTGACGCGCGCGGTGCAGGCCGGCTTGAGCTACACGCTTCGCAACGACGAAGTGCGGACATTTGGCGGTGGTGTGTCGCAATCTATCCAGCGGGCCGAAGGCTCTCGGGTTACGTCGCTGCTGGGTTACTCGCTGTCCTGGAACCGGGTTGACGACCCTCGAGAGCCATCAAACGGGTTTAGAGTCAGTTTCAACCAAGATTTTGCCGGATTTGGCGGTGATGTTCGCTATGTCCGCTCTGAACTGCAGGGCGGGATATACAGGAGCGTGTTCCGCAATGACATCGTCCTTAGCCTTACCGGCGAAAGTGGATATCTCTTCTCGTGGGGTGGTGACACCGCACGAATTAACGACCGCTTCTTCCGCGGGGGTAACACCTTCCGCGGATTTGAGGTGGCCGGTATCGGACCGCGCGTGGTTCAGCGCCGCGAGCCAGGCGAAGATGGTGATGCTTTTGTTTCCGGCGATGCGTTGGGCGGGAATTTCTATGCCATCAGTGCACTGGAGCTCGCATTCCCGCTGGGCTTGCCTGAGCAGTATGGGATCCGTGGTAGCCTGTTCACAGAGGTGGGTACGCTCGGCTTGCTGCCAAGTGAGGACCAGATCGACGATGATGGCACGGATGATGCAATCTTCACGGTCGATGATCTCTCACCGCGGGCTTCTGCGGGCTTGAGCATATTCTGGGATTCGCCATTCGGACCGGTCCGTTTCGACTTCGCGCACGCCTTCGTCAAGGAAGACTACGATCGTGCGCGCTTCTTCAGATTCAGCACGAGAACAGGGTTCTAACGTGATGCAACGTCAAATTTTCTCCGCCATTGGCGCAGCCTTCATGCTCGTCATCGGCCTTTCCAGCCTTGCGCAAGCGCAGCAGACGATCCTTGTGATTAATGAGGAACGCATTATCCGCGAGAGCGCAGTGGGCCAACACATCGCGACCGAGATGGAACGTATCGGCAATGAAATTGCCGCAGAGCTTGCCCCGCTCGGGACTACAATTCGCACAGAGAATGAAGCGATCACTGCCGAAACTTCTGCGCTGTCTGAAGAGGCTCTGATGGCCCGTCCAGACCTGATCCAGCGTATTGAAGCGCTGCAGTCGGATGCGCAGCAATTTGAGGTCCGTCGTCAGATTGCACAGGCTGAGATTCAGGCAACACAGCGTGCAGCGATGCAGCCGGTGATGGCCGCATTGCAGAACGTGCTCCAGGAGCTCGTTGATGCACGCGGTGCCGATCTTCTGCTTGATCGCAGCCAGGTCGTGTACGCAGCCGAGGGCATCGACGTGTCTGACGCTGCAATCGCCCGTTTGAATGAGGTCATCTCGACGACGCCGGTCAATCGCGTGCGCGTGCCGCAGCAGCAGGCCGCCGCTGCACAACAGCAGTAAGGACAAGCAATGGGGGCCGATCCGCGCTTCTTCGAGCGGCTCGGCCCGCTTGCTGCCGCTGAGCTCGCCGAGCTGAGTGGCAGCGTTCTGGTTGGCGACGGTGATAGCCTTGTTGCCGACCTTACCACGCCTGATAAAGCGGGCGAGGGCGACGCGTTTTTCCTCACTTCGGCTTCGCCGCCTGAAAGCGTAGCCGGTTGCGTTGTGATCTGCTCAGATGAGGCGGTTCTCGACAAGTCACCGGGACTGGCTGCGGCGCTGATCCATTCAGACCCCAAAGTTGCGTTTTCTGCTGTCGGTCATGCCCTCTACCGGCTCCGCCGACATCCGGTTGGCGAAGCACTTATCGACTCATCGGCGCAAGTGGCTGGCGATGCCCACATAGCGCCGGGTGCCGTCATTGGTCCTGATGTTGTGATTGGATCAGGCTGTGAAATCGGTCCCGGTGCGGTCATTGGTCCTGGCGTGAACGTGGGGCAGAACAGCCGGATTGGGGCTCGCGCCAGTATTCAGTGCTCCATCGTGGGCAAAAACTGCGAGATATATGCGGGTGCTGTTATTGGTGAGGCTGGCTTTGGGCTCACTCCATCAACCAACGGACTTGTCAGCCTTCCCCATTTTGGTCGCGTTATCCTTGAAGACGATGTCGTCGTTGGAGCGCTGTGCACCATCGACCGCGGGATGCTTGATGATACCATCTTGCGCCGCAATGCCCGGCTCGATAACCACTGTCACATCGCTCACAATGTGGATGTTGGTCAATCTGTCATAATGGCGGCCTTCGCCGGCGTGTCCGGATCGGTAAAGATCGGGGCCGGGGCGCAATTTGGTGGGCGAGTTGGGGTCGCGGACCACCTTAACGTTGGCAAGGGCGCTCGCCTCGCCGCAGATGCGGCCATCATGCGCGATGTCCCTGACGAAGAAATGTGGGCGGGTTCTCCTGCTCAGCCGATCCGAAGCTTTATGCGAGAGACGGCCTGGATCCGACGGCAGGTTCACGGCAAGCCCGCCAAGCGAGCAAAGGACTGATCATGTCGGACGCGAAAGTCAGTATTGGCCCTGACGAGGTCTTAAAGCGCCTGCCTCACCGTTATCCATTCCTGCTTGTGGACAGGGCGGAAGATTACCGAGAGGGCGAATCCATAATCGGTATCAAGTGCGTCGCGGCAAGTGAGCCCCACTTTACAGGTCATTTTCCTGAAAACCCGGTGATGCCAGGCGTTCTGATTATTGAGGCACTTGCGCAAACCGGCGCGCTCCTGATGTCCAAAACGCTGAATGCAGATATCGCCAAGACAGTTATTTACTTCATCGGGGTGGACAAAGCCCGTTTCCGCAAACCGGTGCGCCCCGGTGATGTGCTGGAGATGCCGGTCTCGATCGTGAAGCAGTCCCGCGGTATCTTCAAATTTGAGGGTGAGGCCCGGGTGAATGGCGTGCGGGTGGCGGATGCAGCATTCTCGGCAACTTCCGCGCCCAAAGAGGACTAGGTCAGACCCATGTCCATCCATCCAAGCGCAATTGTTGAGGACGGCGCTCAACTCGGTGAGGGTGTAAGCATAGGCCCTTACTGTGTTGTGGGTGCAGATGTGCGCATTGGCGCGCGCACGCGCCTGATCTCCCACGTGACGGTGACGGGTACGACTTCTCTCGGCGAGGACTGCATCATCCACCCATTCTCCGCGCTTGGTAGCCCACCCCAGGACTTCAAGCACAAGGATGGCGATGACGTCTCACTTGAGATTGGGGACCGCAATGTCATACGCGAGCAAGTTACAATGCACGCGGGGACCAAATTTGCGCGGGGAAAAACCCGTGTGGGTTCAGACGGTTTCTTCATGGTGGGCGCGCACGTGGCCCACGACTGTATCGTTGGAGACCATGTGGTCTTTGCAAACAACGCGACACTCGGCGGTGAATCGGTCATCGGCAACTATGTGATCATGGGCGGCCTTTCGGCGTTACACCAGCAGTGCCGCATTGGTGACTTTGCGTTTGTTGGCGGCGGCGCGGCCGTTGTGGGGGATGTGATCCCATTCGGTATGGCCGACAATCATGGTTTCTTGGCTGGTCTCAATCTTGTGGGACTCAAACGTCGGAAATTCTCGCGTGATGCGATCCATGATTTGCGAGCAGCCTATCGCCTGATCTTCTCCGAAGAGGGGTCGTTCGATGAACGGGTCGAAGATACGGCTGGCCTGTTTGGTGAGCGTCCGGAAGTTCAACGCGTCATTGACTTCATCCGCGATCCGGCTGCGCGCCGGCCGCTCTGCTTCCCAAGTCATCGCTAGTCATGGCCTGGACCCGGCTTGGACTCATTGCAGGCGGCGGTGATCTTCCGGTCCACGTTGCCGAGGCAGCCAGGGGCGATGACCGTCTCGGCTGTGTGATCGCGCTTGAGGGGTTTGCTGATCCGTCGCGATTTGAGGCACCTGAGCGGTGCGGTATCGCCCAGGTCGGGAAGGCGCTGAAAATCCTCGCCAAGCATGACTGCGACGCGGTCTGCTTTGCCGGGATAGTGAAGCGACCGGATTTTTCCAAACTCACACCGGACATGCGGGGCATGGCCTTTTTGCCGAAGGCAATTGCTGCGGCAGCCAAGGGGGATGATGCGCTGCTGCGCGCGGTTGTCGGCATGTTCGAGGATGAAGGTATCGCCGTGGTTGGCGTTGATGATATCGCCGGCGAGCTGCTTGCGCCTGCAGGCGTGCTCGGTCGGGTAAGGCCTGATGATGCCTCGCGGACTGATGCGTTGAAGGCAATGAATATCGCGAGCCTGATCGGGACGGCTGATATCGGTCAGGGCGCGGTTGTCGCGAAGGGGCTGGTGCTTGCGGTAGAGGCCCAGGAAGGCACGGACGCCATGCTGGAGCGGGTTGCTTCGCTCCCGGTCGATATTCGCGGTGGTGGGAATAAGCGTTTTGGGGTCCTGGCCAAGCGACCGAAGCCGGAGCAGGAACGCCGCGTGGATCTGCCAGTCGTTGGTGTGTCGACCGTCAAGCAAGCGGCGAAAGCTGGTCTTTCAGGCATCGTGGTCCCGGCGGGCGGCGCGTTGATCTTGGGGCGCAAAGCGGTGGCAGAAGCCGCCGATGCGCACGGCCTTTTTCTCTGGGGTGTGCCGGAAAAGGACCTCGATCTCGATGGATGAGCGGCCACCGCGAATTTTCATTGTTGCCGCAGAGCCCTCCGGCGATGCGCTGGCGGGCGACCTGATTGAGGCGCTCAGAAAACTGGCTCCGAATGTTGAGATTGCCGGTGTTGGCGGTGCGCAGATGGCTCGCCGTGGCGTGCCCTCCGCGTTCGATATTTCTGATCTCAGCGTGTTTGGAATCTTTGACGGTCTGAAAATCCTCAACCTTGCTCACCAGAGAGCGGAAGAAACCGCTGAGGCTGCCAAAGCTTTTAAAGCTGATGCGGTTGTCTTGATTGATAGCTGGGGCTTCATGCTGCGCGCGGCGTGGAAGCTAGAGGCGAAGCTCCCCGACATCCCGCGCATCAAATATGTTGCGCCACAAGTCTTTGCCGCGCGTCGAGGGCGCGCGAAAGTCGCCGCCGAACACTTTACCGATCTACTCGCGATCCACCCGTTTGATGCGCCGTATTTTGAGCCCCACGGATTACCGGTTCATTTTGTCGGCAATCCGGTTCTGGAGCGTGATCTGAGAGGGGATGGCCCGGCCCTACGCCAGAGCCTGGGCATCAAGCCGGATGCCCTTGTGCTGCTGGTTCTGTTTGGAAGCCGCCGCTCTGAGCTGGCGAGGCTTTTTGATCCCTTCGCTGATGCCGTATGCCGGCTCAAGGCGCAGCGCCCGAACCTGCAAGTCATCACCACGCTCAGCCCCTCCATCGCAGATGAGGCCCGCGCCCGCATGGCGGCGGAGCCCGCGTTTGATGATGTGCACATCGTTGAAAGCGAGGATCGCCGGCACGCCTTTGCTGCGTCCGATGTGGCGCTTGCCTGCTCGGGCACGGTAACCGTTGAGCTGTCGCGCGCAGGCGTGCCCACGATTGCGGCCTACAAGCTGGGCTGGGCGTACTACGCGATCGTGCGCGCTTTCCTGATGAAGGCCAGGCATATCTCGCTGACCAATATCGCGGCCGATGAACGCCTGATCCCAGAACTGGTCCAGCATGAGTGCACGGGCGACAAGCTGGCCCGTGCGGTCGAAGACTTCCTGGTCGATCCGGATTTGCGCGCGGAGCGTTCGGCCCGGCTCAAAGCTGTAACCGACCAGATGGCGGGTGCGGCCCAGTCACCGAGCCGCAGCGCTGCGACGGCCGTCCTGTCCATCGTAGAGGCCAAAAGGCACAAAAAAGCCGACGGGGCATAAACGCCCACGCCGGCCTCCTTGATCGTGCCTGTAAGCGTTTAGCGCTTGGTGATCGGAACGAAGTCGCGCTTCGGCGAGCCGGTGAAGGCCTGACGCGGACGGCCGATCTTCTGGCTCGGATCCTCGATCATTTCGCCCCATTGCGCGATCCAGCCCACGGTACGGGCCAGGGCAAACAGCACGGTGAACATCTCGGTCGGGAAGCCCATCGCCTTCAGCGTGATGCCCGAATAGAAGTCGATATTCGGATACAGCTTCTTCTCGACGAAATACGGATCTTCCAGAGCGATCTTTTCCAGCTCCATGGCCACAGCCAGCAGAGGCTCGTCCTTCACGTCGAGTGCATCGAGGACCTCGTGACAGGTCTCACGCATCACTTTGGCGCGCGGGTCGTAATTCTTGTACACGCGGTGGCCGAAGCCCATCAGGCGGAAGGGGTCGTCCTTGTCCTTGGCCTTCTTGATGTATTCTGGGATGCGATCCACCGAGCCGATTTCGGCCAGCATGTTCAGTGCCGCCTCGTTCGCGCCGCCGTGCGCCGGGCCCCAGAGCGACGCAATGCCCGAGGCTATACAAGCAAACGGGTTTGCGCCCGAAGAACCGGCCAGACGCACCGTGGAGGTCGAAGCGTTCTGTTCGTGATCGGCATGCAGGATGAAGATTTTGTCCATGGCGCGGGCCAGGGTCTTGGACACCTCGTAGTCTTCGGCCGGAACCGCAAAGCACATGCGCAGGAAGTTCGACGCATAGTCCAGCTCGTTGCGCGGAGACACAAACGGCTGGCCGATCGAGTACTTGTAGGCACGGCTGGCGATGGTCGGCATCTTCGCGATCATGCGATGCGCGCTGATTTCACGGGCGCGCAGATCATTCACGTCGGTGGAGTCGTGGTAAAACGCCGAAAGCGCACCGACAGAACCCACCATGATCGCCATCGGGTGCGCATCGCGGCGGAAGCCCCGGAAGAAGGCATCAAACTGGTCGTGCAGCATGGTGTGCCGGCGGATGGTCCAGTCGAAGTCTTCCAGCTGTTTCGCGTCTGGCAGCTCACCATGCAGCAGCAGGTACGCGACTTCGATGAAGCTCGCATTGTCGGCGAGCTGGTCAATGGGATAACCGCGATAGAGCAGGGTGCCTTCATCACCGTCGATATAAGTGATCGTGCTTTCACAGCTTGCCGTGGAGGTGAAGCCCGGATCGTAAGTGAACATGCCGGTATTTTTGTAGAGGGTGCGGATGTCGATCACATCCGGCCCAATGCTACCGCCGAGGATCGGAAGATCGTGGGTCTGACCGTTTACGGTCAGCTGGGCCGTGCCCTTGGGCGTTACTTTATTTTCCATCGTCGTTACCCCTTTTTCGTCGGGTCTATAGGTCTTCCGGGCAGTGAATTGACCGGCAAGTTAGATCACATCGTCCAACCGCGACAGGACCTCTTCTCGTCCAAGTATCGCGAGTACAAAACTCATATCCGGTGCGGGTGCACCACCGGTCAGTGCAGCTCGCAAAGGCTGGCCGACCTTGCCAAAGCCAACATCTTCGGCCTCAGCGAAAGACTGTAGCGCTACGCCAAGGGCGTCTTCGCTCCAGTCTGAAGTCTCTGCGAGGAGGGACCGCAGGCGCGCGAGACGGTCGCGCGCGTCATCCTTGAGGGCTTTGGCCGTCTTGCCCGTGATTTCGATCGGACGCGGCTGGAGCAAAAAATAGAGCTGGTTTTCAAGCTCCGCGAGCGTCGACGCCCGCTCCTTTAAGACAGACATGGCCTGGCGAACCCAGCGCTGCCCCGTTTCGTCGGTGCGAAGTTTGTCCCGGTCATTCAGGCGCGCCAGAACCAGCTTTGTAAGCGCAGCATCGTCAGCGCGCCCCATATGCCACGCATTCACGTGGGCCATTTTGTCAAAGTCCAGCCGGGCCGGGGCTTTTCCAAGGCCGTCAAGGTCAAACAGTGCCGCCATCTCGGCATCGTCAAATAATTCCTTGTCGCCGTGTGACCACCCCAGGCGCAGAAGATAATTGCGAAGACCTTCAGGCAGATAGCCCATGTCGCGATAGGCTTCCACGCCGAGGGCACCATGGCGCTTAGACAGCTTCTTGCCGTCCGGCCCGTGGATGAGCGGGATATGCGCAAAAACCGGCTTGTCCCAACCCAGTACGTCGTAGATCTGGCTTTGGCGGGCTGCGTTTACTAGGTGATCGTCACCGCGAACCACATGGGTGATGCCCATGTCATGGTCGTCCACGACGACGGCGAGATTATAGGTGGGCGCACCGGCAGCGCGCAGCAGGATAAGGTCGTCAAATTCCTTGGCGGCCCATTTCACCTCACCCTGCACCTCATCGTGAACCACGACGTCGGTTTCAGGGGCCTTGAAGCGAATGGTGTAGGGCGCGCCGGCTGGAGCTTCAGAGGCATCACGGTCACGCCAGGGCGAGCGCAGAGCGCGCCCTTCCTTGAAGGCCTGGTCACGGAGGGCTTCTGTTTCCTCAACCGTCAGATAGCAGCGAAATGCTGCACCATTGGCCAGAAGCTCATCAACCACCTCACGGTGGCGGTTGGCTCGGGAGAACTGCGAGACCACGTCGCCATCCCACTCAAGGCCGAGCCAGCTCAAACCATCGAGAATCGCCTGAACGGCCTCGTCGGTTGAGCGCTTGCGATCGGTATCCTCGATGCGCAGCTTGAACTCGCCGCCGTGCCGCTTGGCGAGCAGGGCATTGAACAGTGCCGTGCGTGCCCCGCCAATATGGAGGAAGCCGGTTGGGGAAGGGGCGAAGCGTGTGATGACTTTGGTATTTTGCACGTGCGAAATCGTGTTGCGCTGCGATAGGGGAGGCCTCCTTAGCACGCAATTTCCAAAAGGTGATAGTCTTTGATTGCCGTTGGAGTCACAGTGAGGGTGTGGCAGTTTTTGAAAATCCCTCCACGCGCGAGCCAGGGCGGCTTGAACGCGGGTTAAGTGCACTCCTCGGAGCGCCGCCGCGCGTAAGCGAACCATCCCTTACCCGGCTGATTTTGTGGGTTCCTGTCGCGTTTGGGTTTGGGGCTGCGCTTTATTTCCTGCCCGCCAGCGAACCCGCGCGCTGGCTTGGTACACCGCTGGCGATTATTGCATGCGCGCTTGTGGCTCTGGGGTTTGCGGTTCGCTCCCAGCCCTGGCTCGTCTATGCGCTCGTCCTGACAGGCTTTCTGATCGGCGGGTTTGCGCTCGCGCAATGGCGAACCTGGCAAGCCCATCCCCCGCCGATCGAAATCAGCGACCGCGCCGTCAGCGTGGAGGGCTGGATTGAGGCCGTTGAACGCGGAGGAAGTCGTCCCCGTCTACGGATCCGCGTGGCTGAAATGTCGGGAATTGAAGATCCGCCAAAGCGAATTCGCGTGCGAGTGGGTCTGAATGGATTTCAGCCTGGTGACAGCGTGAGACTTCGCGCTGTCCTGTCACCGCCGTCTGGCCCTGCGGCTCCGGGAGGATATGACCCGGCCAGGGCTGCCTGGTTTGATCAGGTCGCGCTGAGCGGGTTCGCAATCTCCCGGCTTGAGCCTTCGAACGCAACTGACGAGGCGTCAACCCAAAGGTCTCTGGCACGCTTTCGCTGGTCGCTTGCCGAGCGCATACGCGAGCGAATGGGACCTGAGACCGGCGGTGTTGGGGCCGCACTTCTGACTGGCGACCGATCCGGCGTCGCGCCGGAAGATGCCGAGGCCCTGCGGGTCTCCGGTCTGGGGCATATTCTCGCCATCTCCGGCCTTCACATGGCGCTGTTTGCGGGCGGCATTTATTATTTCGCGCGTCTCGGGCTTGCATCCATTGATCGGTTTTCACGGGCCCATGATCCGCGAAAGCTCGCAGCCTTCATCGCGCTGATCGCGGCGACTGGATATCTGGTGCTGTCTGGCGCGGCGATCCCCACCCAGCGAGCCTGGGTCATGGCCGTGGTCGTTCTGCTTGGAGTGATGCTGGACCGCAAAGCCTTTTCCATGCGCTCGCTCGCGATTGCAGCCATGGTCGTGATCGCCCTGGCACCGGAAAGCGTTGTTGAGGCCGGGTTCCAGATGAGCTTTGCAGCGGTGGCTGCACTTATCGCGGTCTACGAGGTCTGGGGGCGCATCCGGCCGGTTCGGGACCAGTCGGCTGGCCTGTTCTCAAAGATCACCGATGCAATCGGCGGGCTGTCTACCACAAGCCTTGTGGCTGGCGGGGCCACTGGCGCATTTGCAGCCTTTCATTTCCAACGGCTGGCGGCCTACGGCCTTGTGGCTAACCTCGCGGCGATGCCGATCTTCACGTTCTGGGTGATGCCCGCTGGTGTCGTCGCCTTGGCCCTGATGCCGGTCGGACTCGATGGACCCGCGCTTGCCGTCATGGATTTTGGGCTCCGGATCGTCCTTGCGATCGCCCACTGGACGGAAAGCCAGTCCGGGTCTGGAGTCTCGGTGCTCGCAGCCAATGGGGTAGTCATAGGGCTCTATTCTGCTGCCTTTGCCGCGGTGACGCTTGGCCTTGGTCTGGTGCGCCTTGCCGGCCTTGGAACTGGATGCGCAGCGCTCGTTCTGTGGCTGGCGCAATCACCTGCCGACCTCATGGTGACGGACGATGGTGTCCTCATTGCACGGTTTGGTGAGGAGGGTGCCTACCAAGCCTCAAGCCTACGCTGATCAAGGTTCGATACCGGTGTCCTCCTTCAGCGGGCCGGACAGGGCGGGACACGCCCTGATGGGGCTCCGCTCAGATGTGATGACATCGGTTGCCTGGCTCAGACCCGGGACAACATCACGATTGCGCTCACAGCCACGCCGGAAGCTCTGGTGGAGGATTGCGAGCATGCCGACATCGTAATTTTCGACGGGCAAGCGAGCGACTGGCGACGTCGACGATGTCGGGCGCTTCTCCTCGATGCTGCAGAACTCGCGACCCACGGAGGTCTGGAATTCGTCACCCGGGATGGTGTTCCGGTTGTCAGCGGCACCGCGCAGGATGGCCGCCGCAACCGTGTCTGGAGCCGTAATGCCTTAACCGGGCGTCAGCCTCAGTGATAGCGGCGGATGAGGCCCACAAGTCGACCCTGAACCTTCACCTCACCTGGTCCGAAAATCCGGGTTTCATAGGCCAGGTTCGCTGCTTCGAGCGCGATAGACCCGCCCTTCTTGCGCAGGGTTTTGAGGGTCGCTTCTTCATCATGCACCAGAGCGACCACGATCTCGCCCGTGGTGGCCGTGTCCGCGCGCTTGATGATCACCAGATCACCGTCGAGTATTCCCTTCTCGATCATCGAGTCACCGTTGACCTCAAGGGCAAAGTGCTCGCCGTCTGAAATCATGTTTGCGGGAACGTTGAGGCGATCGGTTTCGTGCTGAATGGCTTCGATCGGCACACCGGCCGCAATGCGTCCGAGAACCGGAACATCAATCCCGGATTCCTCGACCGTGTCTTCCCGACGTCCAAACGGTGCCGAAACGACATTATCGCCAGCTGGCAGACTGTGCGAGGAATCGGGAGCCTGACCACCGGGAAGCTTCAAGACCTCGAGAGCCCGGGCCCTGTGCGCAAGGCGGCGGATAAATCCACGCTCCTCGAGCGCGCTTACGAGACGGTGGACACCAGACTTGGACGCCAGGCCCAAAGCCTCTTTCATTTCGTCAAAGGATGGCGACACGCCGTCTTCAGACAAACGCTTGTGGATGAACAAAAGAAGTTCGTGCTGTTTGCGAGTGAGCATTGCCACCTCAACCTTGGAACAAAACCGGTACTTGCCGATGTTCTATGCCTGTTCCGGGTTAACGTCAAGTGAAGGCAAGTTCGACTATCGGCCCATGAGGTCGCGTGTGGCGCGTGTCACGTCATCCTGGCGCATGAGGCTTTCGCCTACCAGCAGGGCCCTGGCTCCGGCCGCCTTCAGACGTTCAGCATCAGCACGGGTGAACACCCCGCTTTCGCCAACAAGGAAATGCGATTGCGAGGTCATCGGGGCCAGTCGCTCAAACGTCGCAAGCGATGTTTCAAAGGTTCTCAGATTGCGGTTGTTGACGCCAATGAGCGGCGAGGGCAGGCGGAGCGCACGCTCCATTTCGGCTTCGTCATGCACCTCAATCAAGGCATCCATGCCCCACCGAGTGGCTTCCTCAACCAGTTCCAGCGCGATCGAATCATCCACGGCCGCAAGTATCACCAGGATGCAGTCGGCCCCGAGCGCACGCGATTCGGCGACTTGCCACGGATCGTAAAGAAAATCCTTGCGCAAGGCGGGCAGGGATGTGGCGGTCCTAGCGGCTTGTAAATAGTCGTCAGCCCCCTGAAAACTCGGCGCGTCGGTGAGCACGGACAGGCAGCTCGCACCGCCAGCTTCATAGGCTCTGGCAAGGAGGGGCGGGTCGAAGTCAGCGCGAATAAGCCCTTTGGACGGGCTCGCCTTTTTGACTTCGGCAATCAGCGAAAGACCGTGCTTGGCGGCATCGCTTTGCAAAGCGTTCAGAAAGCCTCGTACCGGTGGTCCGGCCTTGGCTGCGGCCTCAATCTCATCCTGTGAGCGTTCGGCTTTCCGAGCAGCGATTTCTTCGCGCTTGTATGCCTCAATCTTTGCAAGCACATCGCTCATTGGGTTTCTCCGTGGCTTGCGGCAACCAGTCGGTCCAGTGCGTCGCTGGCACGGCCTTCGTCGATGGAGTTGGCGGCGAGCACGGCCCCTTCTTTAAGCGTCGAGGCAAGCCCTGCGAGTTTAAGTGCTGCGGCCGCGTTAAGCACGACGATATCACGATACGCCGACCGCTCCCCTGCGAGCAGGGCCCGCAGCGCGTTTGCATTTTCTTCCGGCTCACCGCCCTTGAGGTCATCCAGCGAAGCGCGGGTCAGGCCGGCATCTTCTGGTGTGATCTCATAGGTTTCGATCTGGCCGTCGGGGTGGAGCTCTGCGGTATAGGTGCGGCCTGTCGTGGTAATCTCGTCCAGCCCGTCCTCGCCGTGCACGATGAGCGCCCGCTCGGCTCCCAGATCCATGAGGGCAACCGCGAGCGGCTCCAGCCATTTGCGGTCGAAGACGCCGAGGAGCTGACGCTTCGCACCCGCCGGGTTCGATAGCGGACCGAGGAGGTTAAAGATCGTGCGTACCCCAAGGATGCGGCGTGCCGGGCCAACATGGCGCACCGCACCGTGATGGGCTTGGGCAAACAGGAAGGCGACATTCGCCTCTTCAAGACTGCGCTCAAGCTGAGCAGACTTGGCGAACAGATTGACGCCAACCGCTTCAAGCACTTCCGCCGAGCCGGACTTCGAGGACGCGGCCTTGTTGCCGTGCTTGGCGACGACGGCTCCGGCACCGGCTGCAACCAGGGCTGCGGCGGTGGAGATGTTCCAGGTCCCGCGCGCATCCCCGCCGGTGCCACAGGTATCAATCGCGCCGTCCGGGGCTGAAACCGGGGTCATGCGCGCTCGCATCGCCCGGGCTCCGACCGCAAGCGCCTGAGGGCTCTCGCCGATGGCCGCTAAAGCCATCAGAAAGCCTCCGACTTCTACCGGGTCGGCTTCGCCCTCCATAAGGGCGTCAAAGGCGTCTTCAAGCGCAGCGCCGTCCGGTTCCCTGCCTGCGGCAAGTGCCGTGATTGCGGGTTTCATGCGTGACACTAGGCGGCCTCCACAATGCGAGGCTCAAGACCGGTCAGGCGCAGGAAATTAGCGAGCAGGGCGTGACCATGTTCCGACGCAATGCTCTCCGGGTGGAATTGCACACCATGAATGGGGCGGTCGGGATGGGAGAGCCCCATGATTTCTCCGTCCTCCGTGCGGGCCGTAACCAGCAGGGGACTGTCGTCGGGCAGTTCAACAGACAGCGAGTGATATCGCGTTGCGGTAAACGGGGATGGCAGGCCGTCAAAAACGCCCTGACCTTGGTGATGCATCAGGCTGGTTTTGCCGTGCATGATTGTTTTGGCCTCCACCACCGTGCCGCCGAACACCTGGCCGATCGACTGGTGGCCAAGGCACACGCCAAGAATGGGGAGGGTTTCGGGTGCTTGTTCGATGAGTCCGAGACAGATGCCGGCCTTGTCGGGGTTGCACGGACCCGGGCTCAGCAGGACGCCGCTCGGGTTCAGGTCCAGAGCCTCTTGTACGCTTAGCGCGTCGTTACGCACGACCTTCACTTCTGCGCCCAGTTGCTGGACATAGTGGACAAGATTGAAGGTGAAGCTGTCGTAGTTATCGACAATCAGGAGCATGGCGACGATCCGAACTGGAATATGGCGAGAGCTTAGGTCTGAGGATGCGCGCCGCCAACCGCGACTCGCTGTAAATGTCTGCACATGAGCCGTTTATCATCAGCCGCACCCCAGATCGGAGCTGCCCTCGCGGCTGGCTTGATGATCTTGTCCGCGATTGCCTTCCAGGCCGGGGCGAGAGATGAGACTGCTGGTCCGGTGGCACAAGCATCAGGAGGCGTCAGCGCGCCGACTGAAACCCGATTCGTTGCGGTAGCCCGTCGACCGATGGACTTTGAATTGGACGCGGTGGACCGGGATGAACAGGACATCGGTGAAACAGTGGTCGAGCCAGTGCCGGTCGTTGGCTCTGACCGCCCGCGGCTGGCCGTCATTATGGATGACATTGCAGACCTCTCGACCGCGCAGGCAATCTGGGCTCTTGATGTGCCCGTCACCGTTTCGGTTCTGCCCTATGCCCCGGAAGCCGAAGAGATTGCTAGATCGGGAGCGGGCCGCGAAATCTTCCTCCACCTGCCGATGGAGCCGGTTGGCGTTGAGGATCCCGGACCGTACGCACTCACCAAGGCCCTTACACGAGCCTCACTGGAGGCTCGCATTGCCTGGGCGCTGGATCAGACCCCCGGCGTTACTGGTTTCAACAATCATATGGGCAGCCGGATGACCGCAGACGCGAGCGCGATGGCGCAGGTGTTCGAAGCGGTCAGAGCGCAGCGGGAGGATCTGATTTTCATCGACTCCTTGACCCACACTCGGTCTCAGGCGCGTGAAGCGGCGCTCGCGGCGGGATTCCGGGCCCGCGACCGTGATGTCTTTCTGGACCATGACCCCCGACCTGATGCGGTCGCAGAGCAGCTCAATCGCGCCTTGGCGCTGGCGGTGTCGCGCGGTGATGCCATTGCCATCGGGCATCCCAGACCGGCCACGCTTGAAGCCCTGGCAACCCTGGCGGCAAAGGCGGACGCGGCCGGAGTCGAGATCGTTTCTGTCAGAGAGCTGCTTGACGGCTAGGCGAAGCGCCAGGCCTCAGCGGCAGCGCGGAACAGCGCCCGGGCCTTGTTCACCGTCTCAACACGTTCTGCCTCCGGATCAGAATCCAGCACGACACCGGCTCCCGCCTGGACGTTGATGCGACCGTCTTTCACCACTGCGGTACGCAGCGCGATGCAGACGTCCATGTCGCCATCGGCACCGAAGTAACCGACCGCGCCGGCGTAGATGCCACGACGGTGGGGTTCCAGCTCGTCGATGATCTCCATCGCGCGCACTTTGGGTGCACCGGAGACCGTGCCCGCCGGAAAGCCGGACATCAGGGCGCTGACGGCGTCGTGGCCCTCATCCAGTTCGCCTTCCACATTGGAGACAATGTGCATGACATGGCTGTAGCGTTCGATGATTTCGCGCTCGGTGATCCGCACCGAGCCAGGCTTCGCCACCCGGCCTACATCATTGCGGCCCAGGTCGAGGAGCATGAGATGCTCGGCGCGCTCCTTGGGGTCAGCGAGGAGGTCGGCCTCAAAAGCGTCATCGGCGTCCTTGGTCTGTCCACGCGGTCGCGTACCAGCGATCGGCCGGACGGTGACCTTGCCTTCTCGCAGGCGCACGAGGATTTCCGGGCTGGAGCCACAGATCGCAAATGTCGAGAAGTTGAAGAAAAACAGGAAGGGCGAGGGGTTGGTGCGCCGCAAGGATCGATAGAGCGAAAAGGGTGGCAGGTTAAATGGCGCGCTGAAGCGCTGACTTGGAACCACCTGGAAGATGTCGCCAGCGCGAATATACCGTTTTCCGGTTTCGACCGCGGACCGGTACGCCTCATCACTCATGTTAGATTGCGGCGTTTCTGGCGGAACGGGCTTGCGTTCTGTCTGAATGGGCGCAGGCGAATCCAGACGGGCAAAGACGGCTTCGATGCGGCGCCGAGCAGCATCAACCTGAAGTGCCGGGTCCTCGCCCTCACGAGGTCTGACCGGGGCCGCGGCAAGAATCTCCTGCCGAAGTGCATCAAACACCACCATGACCCTTGGGCGGACCAGAAGAGCATCCGGCGTCTCCAGTGGGTCGGCCTCAGCGGTCGTGGGCAGAATTTCGACATGGCGCACCATGTCGTAGCCCAGATACCCGAACAGGCCGGCGCAGATCGGCGGCACACCTGAGGGAAGGGGCATGCGTGTTTCAGCAATGATATCGCGCAGAGCGTCCAGGGGTGAGCCCGGAATGGTCTCAAAAGCGTCCGGGGCCATGCCTGGAGCCGGTGCCCGCGCAATCTCCGCGCTCTCACCATCGCTCTTCCAGATCAGGTCCGGATCGAGGCCAATGGCCGAATATCGACCGCGATAGGCCCCGCCCTCTACACTCTCCAGAAGGAAGGTATTCGTACCGCCTGCGGCAAGCTTCAGGTAAGCGGAAACCGGCGTTTCAAGATCGTCGACGCGCCGGGCGGTGATGAGCACGGGCTCACCCGCCGCCAGCGTCTCGACTGCAGCCTCAACATCAGGCGCGAAATCAGGCATGTGTGGCCCTACTGGATATCTTCAGGGTCGATGCGGCCCAAAGCCAGATCAATGAGTTCCTGATTTTGGCGGATCTCATAGCTCGCGAACAATGCGCTTTCCAACGCCGCGGTGATATCATTCCCCAGCTCTTCAGACAGGGCAGCCTGGCGGGTCGGATCCATCGCGCGGCTACCCGGCGGGGTGACATCGGCAACGACGGCAACCACGCGCGTTGATGGATCACTGGCGCGCGCTTCAAATGCGATACCCTGGTCTTGAGCAAACGCGCTGCGCACAAGTGCCGGGCTGAACGGGCCGGTCGATTCTGTGCGGCTCAGCATTGCAGTTTCAACCACACTTCCTTCGATACTGGCGGCCACGTCATTCAGGCTTTCGCCGGCTTCGACACGAGCCATCGCATCTTCAACGATTGCCTGAAGCTGATCATCGACATTGCGAGCGCGCCACACGGCTTCAACAAAGCTCCGGATTTCATCGAGTTCCGGGACGCGCTGCGGGGTGATTTCATCGACACGCAGCATAAAATAGCTGTCCTGCCCATAATACTCGGCATCGGTTTCAAACCCGGGGGGCGTTTCAAAGGCCGCCTGGACGATCTCCGGCGAGGTCCGCAAGGTGGATGCCGGGACGCCTTCGACTGTCGCACCGCGAGCCGTCAGGAAGTCAAAACGTTCAACCGGGACATTGGCTTGCAGACCGGCTTCCTCAAAGGTCAATCCTTCACTTCGGGCGGTTTCAAAGCGGCTAAGGGCGTCAGCCATGAGCTGCGCCGCCTCGTTGCCGCTGAGCTGTTCAACCAAAGCAGCGCGCTGGGACTCAAAGCTGGGAACCTCCGGGTCTTCAGCTGCGTCCACGCGAACAACACGCCAGCCAAGACGGCCTTCGACGGCAAACACCGCGCCTGCTTCCTGTTCGAACGCAGCCTCCGCGATTGTCGCATCGGGAATTTCGAAGGCCTGAACATTTTCAAGCTCCACGCCATCGGCAAGCCCTGCTTCAGCCGGCGTCTGACCGGCCTGCAGCGCTGAAACGCTCGCGTTGGCGGAAGCCTCATCGAGCGCAATCCATTGGGTGATTGAACGGGTCGCCGGTGCCGCAAGGTCGCCATTGGTCACCTGGAATTCGTAAAGCTCGCGCAGTTCGTCCTCTGACACTTCCACGTCGCGCGTGAAATCTGAAGGCGAGAACCGAACCAGCGTGAAGCGGCGCTGTTCAGGCTGCTGAAAGACGTCGACATTGTCGTTAATGAAAGCGGTCAGGGTTTCGTCGTCGGGTGTCGCCGCTTCTTCAGCTAGGGTTGGCGGTAGCAGCAGGGCGTTGATGGTACGGCGTTCCTGTTCGAACGCGCGGCGCGACGTTGCCATGATTTCCGGAGCCTGAACGCCACCAAGAATCGCGGTGATGACCTGGGCCCGCAGCAGGTCGTCCCGGAGTTCAGCTTCAAACACCTCCCCGGTCCGAAATGCGGGATAGCCATTCTGCTGAAGAATCTGAATGTAAGTGTCGCGGTCGAAGTCACCGGTGAAGGGGTTCTGGAAGGCCTGGATTTGAGTTAGTTGGTCGGCGACCTGATCTCTTGAAACTGCGAGGCCCAGCTCGGTTGCTTTCGCCTCAATGGCGGCTTGGGACGTTAGAAGTTGAACCGTTTGTTCGCCGAGACCAAATTGCTCGGCCTGCTCCTGAGTAAAGCGCTGGTTCTCTTGCTGGATCGCAAAGATTTGACGCTGATAGGCGCGCTGCAAGTCTTGGAACAGAACCTGTTGATTCCCCACCGTGACAGCCGCATTCCCTGTGCCGGTGAAAATGTCATTGACCCCGAACAGCGCAAATGCGGCAACGAGCAAGGCAATGATGAAGCCACCGAAGATCGGTGAGCGGGCGAGGGACCGGATGAAACTGAGCATGGTGTTCGAACTGCTGTGAGTTGAGTTTTCAGGATGCCGCGGACCCTAGCTTTAGGGGGGAATGGGGGCAAGCATGAGAGACGGTTGTAGCCGGTGGTGCGTTGCCGGTTGGTGACGAGGCTGGTATCGCTCCGCCACCGGACCAAACCGACGGGGAGGGGCACGCCGATGCGACGGCCATTAATTGCTGGGAACTGGAAGCTTCATGGTCACAAGTCGGACTTGGCCTGGGCCTCGGAGTTAAGGGATGAGTTCAGCGCGGCTCCAGAGGCTGAAATTGCAATCTGCCCGCCTAACCCGTGGCTCATTTCGATGGCAGAGGCTGGCCCGGACTGGTTGCTGGTCGGGGCCCAGGATTGCTCGGCCCATGAGCGCGGCGCGCACACCGGCGAAGTTGCAGCCTCCATGCTGGCGGAGGCTGGCTGCCAGTATGTCATTGTTGGCCATAGCGAACGACGGTCCGATCATGGTGAGACCAACGCCATCGTGCGCGAGAAGGCCCAGCGTGTGCTCAGCGCCGGAATGACGCCGATTATCTGCCTTGGAGAAAGCCTGAAAGACCGGGATGACGGCAAGGCCGAGGACATTTGCCGGACTCAGCTCGTGGGGAGTCTCCCCGAAGCCCCGGCACGGAAAATCGTTCTGGCCTATGAGCCCGTATGGGCCATCGGAACGGGTCGCACGGCCACCGCCGAACAGGCGCAGGCCATGCACAAGACTCTACGGAGCTCTTTCCGGGGCAGTGACCGGGAGGACTTGCGCATCGTGTACGGCGGTTCGGTCAAACCGGACAACGCCGCCAGCCTTCTGTCGCAGCCCGATATCGATGGCGCGCTTGTAGGCGGGGCCAGCCTGAAGGCGAAGAGCTTCGCAGACATCATTCGCGCCGTCGGGTAAGGCGATATTCAGGAATTTGTCGCAAGCTATTCTTTGGTTTCGCAGTTCCCGGGTGCGGGTGGAGCACAAAGAATGGCAAACGCAGATTATGGTCGGGCAAGCGTCGCGCTTTATGACCCGGTTCACGTGAACCTGCGCACGACACGCTATGCACTCCAGCAACTGGGCTTCCGGACCATTGAATCGCTCAGCGATATTGCCGATCTCAAGCGCCGTCTCGCCGAAGATGCGCCGCATCTCCTGATGCTTGAAACCGGTGACCAGGAAGCTGAGATCTTCAAGCTGGTGCGTGCCATTCGGGCAGGGGACGTCTCCAACAATCCGTTCGCGGCCATCATGATCACCAGCTGGAAGCGCGAGACTGCGCTCGTGCGGGAGGCGATCGGGTGCGGCGCAGATGACGTGCTGATGCGCCCGTTTTCAACAAGTTTTGCCGAAGAGCGTATCCGGACCCTGATCAGAGGGCGTAAGCCGTTCATCGTCACGAGCGATTACATCGGCCCTGATCGCCGGAAGGACCCGGCTCGCGAAGGCGGTGCGCCTCCCATTGAAGCGCCGAACGTCCTTCAGGCGGTGATCGACAAGGACGAGGATGCATTGGCTCGGGCACGCGCCTGGATCGATGAGGCCCAGAAAACAGTTGATTCTGAA
This sequence comes from Oceanicaulis sp., assembly GCA_043513725.1. GTDB lineage: Bacteria > Pseudomonadota > Alphaproteobacteria > Caulobacterales > Maricaulaceae > Oceanicaulis. The sequence goes on from CP121338.1 coordinate 196,411, forward strand.
CGGCTTCGCCGTTTGTGCTTGCGCGTCATCATCGGCGCAGAAGCGGCTGCCCGCGAAATTTCGCTCGGCCGCGACCCGGTGATTGATCTGCAGGAGTTTGAACGTGGAGCCCGTGAAGTCCGCACTCGTATTGCACGCGTCCGGTCGTCGGAAGCCACCCGCGTAGCCCAGGCGCTATGTGAAGTGGCTGTAGAGCTGCGCGAAAAAGGCGGGCTGACTCAGGCAAACCTTTCGCTCTCCAAAGAGTTGGCCATGGCGGCCTATGTGGCGTTTGCTGGCGATGATGGGATTGAGCGATCTGCCGATGAGATCGAGAAGGCGGCTGCAGCCCTTCAACAGCGCATGGCGACAGCCGCCGCGCGCAAGGCTGAAGCCAATGGTGGCGCTGACGAGCAGGCTGGGCTAAAACGCGCGGCCAGTTAGCGCTCGAGGGTCTCGGGCGCGTCACCGAAACCATCGCGTGGATCGCCACTAACCCATGACCGTCGTACTTCTGATTGTTCTTTTGCTCGTCACCATTGCGATGGTGGGCGTCATTCTCATGCAGCGCTCCGAAGGGGGTGCCTTGGGCATCGGTGGTGGCCCCGGCGGCATGATGAGTGGCCGCAGCGCTGCCAATCTCTTGACCCGAACCACTATGATCCTCGGGATTGCCTTCATGGGGATTTGCATCCTGCTGGCGGTTCTGTCGGGTGCAAGCTCAACAAGCGGCTCGGTCGCAGATGACCTCTCGCAGGGCAATGACTCCGGCCTGCCGTTTGATCCGGACAGCCTGAATGATCTTGGCGGGGAGGATGATGCGCCTGCTGAGGTTCCAGGCGACGAACCGGTGACTGAGGACGAGCCGGAAGTCCCGGGGCGCTAGGCCTGTCTGAACTGCTCTCAAACGTTAGCGCGCCAGAGGTTATCCTCTGGCCTGTGCTGGCGCATCTCGCGCTGGTGTTCGGGCTTTATGCATGGCTGACGGTTGAGCGTTTTGCCAACGCGATGGATGGCAAGACCGCCTACCGCAAGCTGTTGCTCCCCGGGGGTGATCAGGGTCGCGCGGCGCGTGTGGCGGCCAACCTGAACAATCAGTTCCAGGCCCCTGTTCTGTTTCATTGTCTCACGCTGACGCTGTGGCTTTCGCAGATGGTGTCGGTAGCTGACATAGCGCTGGCCTGGGCCTTCTTTGCAGGCCGTCTTGTTCATACGCTCGTGCATGCCTTCTCCACCAATGTGGTTGCGCGTGGTTTGATCTTTTCGATCAATTTCACGGCACTGTGCGCACTCTGGACTCTATTCCTGTGGCGCGTGCTGTAAGGATCTGCGACTGCGATTTGCGCTGTCGAATTCACAGGAACGCGACACTGAAGCGCTTTTCGTGTCCGCGATTCTGCGCTAAGCCGTCCGCCCATGCCGCGATATATTTTCATTACCGGCGGCGTGGTCTCCTCTTTGGGAAAAGGCCTCGCTTCAGCCGCTCTGGGGGCGTTGCTTCAGGCACGCGGATACAAGGTCCGCCTGCGCAAGCTCGACCCTTATCTCAACGTCGATCCGGGCACGATGTCGCCCTACCAGCACGGGGAAGTCTTCGTCACCGATGACGGGGCCGAAACCGATCTGGACCTTGGCCACTATGAGCGCTTTACCGGCGTGTCGGCCCACCAGAGCGACAACATCACAACGGGTCGGATCTACTCAGAGATCATCGAGCGCGAACGCCGCGGCGATTATCTGGGCGCAACCGTGCAGGTCATTCCGCATGTGACCGACGCCATCAAGGCATTCGTGCTATCAGATGCGGGCGATGTGGATTTCGTTTTGTGCGAGATTGGTGGCACGGTCGGCGATATTGAAGGCCTGCCCTTCTTCGAAGCCATTCGCCAGCTGGGCCAGGAACTGGGCCGTGATCGGGCGGTCTTCATTCACGTGACCCTGCTGCCTTTCATCAAGGCGGCCGGTGAGATGAAAACCAAGCCCACCCAGCACTCGGTCAAGGAACTGCGCTCTATCGGCATTCAGCCAGACATTCTGCTGTGCCGGGCCGAAATCCCGATTGATCCGGGCGATAAGCGCAAGATCGCGCTGTTCTGCAACGTCCCTGAAAACGCAGTTATCGAGGGGCGCGACGCCAAATCGCTCTACGATGTACCCTTGGAATACCACGCCCAAGGCCTCGATACGGTGGTGCTTGAGCGTTTCCGCATGGACGAGGAAGCCCCCGCACCGGACCTTTCGGTCTGGGAGGGCATTTCTGAAGCGGTCAACAATCCTGATGGCGAAGTTACCATTGCGGTAGTTGGCAAATACACTGTGCTGGTGGATGCCTATAAGTCGCTGCTGGAAGCGCTGAACCATGGCGGCATCGCCAATGGGGTTAAGGTCAATGTCCAGTGGCTGGACGCCAGCCAGTTTGAGGACCCCGAAAAGCTTTCGGCGCTTGAAGAGGTGCACGCCATCCTCGTGCCGGGCGGCTTTGGCGAGCGCGGGGCCGAGGGCAAGATTGCGGCCGCTAGGTTCGCGCGAGAGCACAAGATTCCGTATTTCGGGATCTGCTTTGGCATGCAGATGGCTGTCATCGAGGGCGCGCGTCACCTTGCCGGCATAGAGCAGGCGAGTTCCACCGAGTTCGGCCCGACCGATGAAGCCATTGTCGGCCTCCTGACCGAGTGGGTGCAGGATAATGAGGTGGTCAAGCGCTATGAAGGCGGCGATCTGGGCGGCACGATGCGGCTTGGAGCCTTCCCGGCCCAGCTGAAGAAGGGCTCCAAAGTTGCTGAAATTTATGGCGAACCGGCGATCAACGAGCGCCACCGCCACCGCTATGAAGTCAATATCGACTACAAGGACCGCCTGGAAGCGACGGGGATGATCTTCTCCGGGTTGTCGCCGGACGGGATCCTGCCTGAGATTGTCGAATACCCGGACCACCCGTGGTTCATCGGGGTCCAGTTCCACCCGGAATACAAGTCGCGGCCCTTCGCGCCACACCCGCTGTTCAAAAGCTTCATTGAAGCGGCAAAAGTGCAGAGCCGGCTGGTCTAGGCCGGCCCTGCGCTTTCATGGCCTACAGGAAGTAGTGGATATTATTGCCATAAACGTGGACGACGTAGGGCAATAGAAGGCTGCCTGACGCTTGGCGGAGCCAGGCGAGAATGAAGCCGCCAAGTGTGGTCCAGATCGTCGGAAAGATGTTGAAGGCAATTTCTTCGCCGCCCGGCGTGGAGGTGAAGTGGGCAAAACTGAACACCAAAGCTGCGGGGATCATGCCCCAGTTCATCTCGGCTCCCAGGATGGTTTTGCGGGCCCCGAAGGCTTCCAGCACGAGGGCGAACACCACACCGCGGAAGAAGAGCTCTTCAGCCGGGCCAACGGCCAACGCATTGTAAAACAGGGGTTCCCAGCTGAAATTTGGCGCACCGAAAATGTCCTGTGTGGCCATCCAGGTGATGAGCGCACATACACTGAGTGAGACGATCAGGGCAGCGCGTACGCCGGGACCGTTTTGAGCGAGCGTCAGACCCGAGCGCTGCCAGCCGTTCGGGATGGCTGCGATGAGGGCAAGGCTGACAGCTCCAATGAGCGCAAAGACGAACCAGTTATATCTGACGGCATCAAAGATATCCGGCTCCGGGATAAGGCCGAAGCCCTCGGTAATCGCGATTCCACCGACCAGGATTGCGCCGATTGAACCCAGGAACCACTGAAACCTGACCCGTTTTCTGAAGATAAGGCCAGTGATGAGAAGACTGGCTAACATCAGGCCGAGTTCGATGAGATCTGCGGTGAGTGGGATGGACATTTTGAGCTCCATGAGAGGATTGGGCATACCGGTCCTGTTCGGGCAAGCCGCTTGCCCGGTGCGTTGGGATAAGAGTTGAGTCAGGGTGTCTAGTCGGCTGAATTCAGCGCACGGGAGACAGCCGGGATTCCGGTCGTCGCAGCGCTGCCGCTGACATCGTGCACCCGACCATTCCAGGGCGTGAGGCCGGCTGATCCGCGTACGCCGATGAAGTAGTCGGTCACCTCCGCGGCCGGACCGCCATACTCGAAGGTCTGCATCATCGACATATAGCCGGTCAGTTCGGTCAGGCGGGGCGGCGCATCGTAGGGTGTTCCGTCGCCGGACACATGAAAGGCGGCGATAGCGGCGTCGCCCATGGCCGCACGCACATCGTTCGAACCCCGGACCCGCTGCAGCAGTGCATTATCAAAGCCCATTGGCAGGTAGAGATAATCGGGATTGCGATCGCCGTGCAGGAAGGTTGGCATGGCGCGCGCCGGCATCAGATTGAGACACCCCTCAAGACACAGGGTGGTGAAGGTCACGACCGAGCCCTCAAAGCTGCCGCCGCCCCGGTTGAGGCGAAGCGCAAGCGGTTCGACACCATTCACCGTCGTCTTGGTGCCGTGAAACAGGCCCCACAGCCCGTAAAAGTGCCGCTCGGGGTCAAGGCTCGAGATACGCGCGATGTTCGGCAGGATATGAGCATAGCGGCCCGCATCTTCCGGGCGGGTAAGGGCGGTTTGACCCAGCTCCGCATTCAGCACCTGCACGGCCTCATAGCTTTCGAACCCGGCCACTGCATCCGCTGGAAGTGTCGCCGTCAGCGCGGCGAGCTGATCAGTGCTGCTAAGGGCATCGACGCCGACGAACCAGATCTTGCGATCAGTGGCGAGCGTGTCATTGAGCGCCTTGAGTGCGACGAGCTTCTGGAAAAACTCGACATTGGCCCATTGGTAGGTGCCCTCGGCCCAGGCATCGAACACGGCGCGAGCCTGGCGATCGTCGCCTGTGGCCAGATAAAGGTTGAACGCCATGGCCTGTTCCGGACCCAGTTCAGCCAGATAGGTGCGCGCCGGGCCGGTCTCGGCAAAGTGGCGCAGCATGGCCAGATCAATCGCCTGAACCGCACGGTAGCCGTGAATTTCCGAAAGGATCACAAGCCGGGCATCATTGACCGCCGCATCAAAGCCAGCGATTGGAGTGGCGCTTTCGACATCGATCTCGACACGATGCTCGCTCAGCCAGGCCCTGTAGGGTTCGGCACCAAAACGGTCCTGAAGAGCCGGCCACTGGGGCAGAGCGAACACACCCGCGATTGCGAGCGTGACCAGCAGGAAAAGTCCGATCAGGATTTTAAACAGGATGCGCATGGCGAACCTCAAAACTTTAAGACAGCTGCCCGGTGCAGCGTTGGCAAGGTCTTTGCCCGCCTTTGGCAAATGCGGCTTCTCAAAACCTGATCAAACGCTTCTCAAAACATTATCGCTTTGAATTAAAACAGAATTTATTGTCGGTTTGTGGCGCGATACTCCGATGGCGTTTGCCCCGTAACGTCTTTGAACACGCGGTTAAAGCTGGCGAGGGCGTTGAAACCGGAATCAAGCGCGATGGCGATGATGGGGTCCTGCGCCCGGTCGGTGTCGTGCAGGGCAAGCTTGGCCGCTTCAACCCGGTGCTGGTTCAGGAAGGTCCGGAAGTTGCGATATTGCAGGTCGGTGTTGATGACCGCCCGTAGCCGCGCCTCACTAATCGCAAGCTTGCGAGCCAACCCTGCGAGGCTGAGCTCCGGGTCGAGATATGCCTTTTCGTCCATGGCTGCCTGCAGGCGCGTCAGCGCGGCTGGATCGGTTGACGTCTGCGGCGCATCCAGAGTGGCCTCGTCAGGCTCGTTCTCGACTACAAACCAGGCGCGCTCGATCCTCACCATGATGATCCCGACCGCAAAGGCAAAGGCGAAAATCGCAGCCTTTTGGAGGACTGAATAGGTCAGCTCCGGCGCGCCATACCCGGTCAGGAAATCATTGGCGAGGTCGCCGATAAACAGAACCAGAATGATGCCTGGTAGCCAGAGGCGGGCCCGGCGGCGGGCCTCTACCAGGTCGACGCCGTAATCGATGAACAGGCGCGCCAGGATATAAACGGCCAGCGCAAAGGACAGAAGAATGCGCACGCCGGTGGCAAGGCTGGCAAGATCGGGTGCCAGCTGGGCAACCGGCTCGAAATCAAACGGGACAAGCGTGACCCAAAGGGCTGAAAACCCGAGCTCGAATCGTCCAAGGCGGAAGTCATCGTCAAAGACCGCAAAGACAAACCACCAGATGAAGAGGGCGGAGACCTTGCTGAGATATGAGAGCGGGTAAAAGGCCCATGCGGGAAGCGGAACGTCGACGCTGGCATGGGTCGCCAGAAAACCGACCAGCCCCAGCGCCATCGCCGCGTAAAAGCGTGCCATCAATACATCGCGCGCTGACAGGCTGATCAGCGTAATCTGGCAGGCAAAGAGCGTGATCGCTCCAAAACGGAAGAAAAGCTCAAGCGATTCCATGCCCGCCATGCTATAGGCATGGGCTGCAGACGCGAGTGCGTTGCGCGGTGGCTTTGGCTTGCACTGTTGAAGCCCGACATGTATACGCCTGCGCTCTCGCATGGAAACACCGGTTTCCCGCGCGACCCGGCATTCGAATGTAGGAGAGACCCATGGCGGTCCCTAAGAGTAAAATTACGAAGTCCAAGCGTGGCATGCGCCGCGCTCACGATGCGATTGGCACCACGGCCTACATCGAGGACAAGGATTCCGGCGAACTGCGCCGTCCGCACCATGTCGACCTGAAGTCGGGCATGTATCGCGGCAAGCAGATCCTGACGCCGAAAGACGACTGATTTCGTTTTCAGCGCGTCTTGCGCTGGCGAAGAACAGATAAAGCCCTGCACCTGACCCGGTGCGGGGCTTTTCGTGTTGAGCGGGCTGGGCTAAGACGCGCGCAACGCTTCTCCGGCGCGCTTCGCGCCCTTGTCAAAAGGCCCTCCCCATGACCGCCATTGTCGATATTGCTGCGCGTGAAATCCTTGATAGCCGGGGCAACCCGACCGTCGAAGTCGACGTCACTCTGGAAGATGGGTCGATGGGCCGCGCTGCTGTGCCCTCGGGCGCATCGACCGGAGCCCACGAAGCCGTTGAAAAGCGCGACGGCGGAGATCGCTACGGCGGCAAAGGCGTGCTTGAGGCGGTTCAGGCGGTCGAAAGCGAGATTTTCGAAGCCATCGCCGGCATGGAAGCTGAAGAGCAGCGCGTCATCGATGAAACGCTGATCGCGGCTGACGGCACCGAGAACAAGGCCAATTTCGGCGCAAACGCCATTCTTGGCGTGTCGCTGGCCACGGCCAAGGCTGCGGCCCAGGCGTCGGGCCTGCCGCTCTATCGCTATGTGGGCGGATCAAACGCGCGCATCCTTCCCGCCCCGATGATGAATATTCTCAATGGCGGGGCACACGCCGATAACCCGGTCGACTTCCAGGAATTCATGATCATGCCGACGGGGCTGCCGACCTTCTCCGAGGCGCTGCGTTGCGGTGCGGAGATCTTCCGCGCCCTGCGTCTGCAGCTCAAGGCCGATGGTCTGAATACCAATGTGGGTGATGAAGGCGGCTTTGCGCCGGACCTGAAGAGCGCTGAACACTGCCTTGATGTGGTGATGAAGGCGATCGAGACGGCCGGTTACAAGCCCGGCGAAGACGTCACGCTGGCCCTGGATGTCGCGTCTACCGAATTCTTCAAGGACGGCAAATACGTCATGGAGGGGGCAGGGCGCACCTGCAGTTCTGACGAGTTCGCCGCCTATCTGGGCGAGCTTGTGGCCGCCTATCCGATTGTGTCTATCGAGGACGGCATGGCCGAAGACGACTGGGCAGGCTGGGGCGCACTGACTGAGGCGCTCGATGGTGAATGCCAGCTGGTGGGTGACGACCTGTTCGTGACCAACCCGACCCGCCTGGCGCGAGGCATTGAGGAAGGGGCCGCCAACGCGCTGCTGGTGAAGGTCAATCAGATCGGCACGCTTTCGGAGACCATGGACGCTGTCGAGATGGCCCTGCGTTCCGGGTATGGCGCGGTGATGAGCCACCGGTCCGGTGAAACCGAAGACACGACGATTGCCGACCTGGCTGTCGCGACCAATTGCGGTCAGATCAAAACCGGATCGCTGGCGCGGTCAGACCGCACCGCGAAGTATAACCAGCTGCTGCGCATCGAAGCTGAACTTGGCTCCGCGGCGATCTACGCCGGGGGCAGCGCCATCGCGGCGGGGTAGGCCCGCGAATAACTGGACGCGAATCGGGGGCGCGAATCACTCGCCTTCCTGATTCTCCCTAACGCTTCCTTTACTTACTTTGCCTAGTCTCCCATTCGTTCGATCCGCAAAAGGCGGACGGTGGATGGGAGACGGGCATGAATGCGCTAAAGCGCTTCATACCGTTAGGCGGTTTGATGGTCGTGATTGCCTATGCAGGCTTTCACGCCTGGACGGGCGAGCAGGGGTATCGAAACCACCTGCGCCTGTCCTCCGAGATCGCTCAAACGCGGGCAGAACTGGCCGAAGTTCGTGCTGAGCGCGTCGCACTCGAAGACCGCGTCGCGCGTCTCGATGACAGCGGGGCTGATGCCCAGATCGATGTCGACTATCTTGAGGAACGCGCTCGCGCGGTCCTGCGGTTTGCCCATCCTGACGAGATTGTCGTGACGCTGGACGCGGCTCCCCAGGGCTGACACCCCTTCTTTTCTAGCATTATCCTTCGCATGCGTAGTTTATCGGTGCTTTACGGACGCCCCGTGACGCTGTTAAACGCATTCCTGTATCGAACAGGGAGCGCGAACCCATCTTGGTTCGTGTGCGAAATACATGGCAGCGCGCAAGCAGACCAGCAAGTCCAAGACGTCCAAGTCGAAATCCTCGGTCACCAAGGAGCAATTGCTCGACTGGTACCGAGACATGCTCCTTATCCGTCGCTTTGAAGAGAAGGCAGGCCAGCTCTATGGCATGGGTCTGATTGCGGGCTTCTGTCACCTCTATATCGGTCAGGAAGCCGTCGTGGTGGGTGTGCAGGGCGCACTGGAAGAGGGCGATCAGGTCATCACCGGCTATCGCGATCACGGCCATATGCTGGCCACTGGCATGGAAGCCGATGGCGTGATGGCCGAGCTGACCGGGCGCGCGGGCGGCTATTCCAAGGGCAAGGGCGGGAGCATGCACATGTTCTCCCGCGACAAGCAGTTCTTTGGGGGGCATGGCATTGTCGGCGCGCAAGTGCCAATCGGAGCCGGCCTCGCCTTCGCTGACAAGTACAAGGAAAACGGCAAGATCAGCGCGACCTATTTTGGTGACGGCGCAGCCAACCAGGGCCAGGTCTACGAGACCTTCAACATGGCCAAACTCTGGGATCTGCCGGTGCTCTTCATCATCGAGAATAACCAGTACGCCATGGGCACCAGCGTCCAGCGGGCCAGCTCGGAAACCCATCTCTACAAGCGCGGCATCAGCTTTGGCATTCCGGGCGAGGAAGTCGACGGCATGGATGTCGTGGCTGTCTACGAGGCTGCCAAGAAGGCCGCCGAGCACGCGCGCTCGGGCAAGGGGCCCTATATCCTGGAGATGAAGACCTATCGCTATCGCGGCCACTCCATGTCCGACCCGGCGAAGTATCGTACGCGCGACGAGGTCAACACCTATCGCGACACCAAGGACCCGATTGAGTTGGCCAAGGCGAAAATCCTCGAAGCCGGCTGGGCCGACGAGGACGAGCTGAAAGGCTACGACAAGGAAGCCAAGACCATCGCCGCGGCCTCGGCCGACTTTGCCCAGGACAGCCCGGAGCCCGATCCCTCCGAGCTGTGGACCGACGTTCTGGTGGAAGGATAAGCCGACATGCCCATCGAAGTACTCATGCCCGCCCTGTCGCCCACCATGGAAGAGGGCACGCTGGCGAAATGGACCGTGAAAGTTGGCGATACGGTTTCGTCCGGTGATGTCATCGCCGAGATCGAGACCGACAAGGCGACCATGGAGGTCGAGGCGGTTGAAGAAGGCGTCGTCGGCAAGCTGCTGGTTGAAGAAGGCGCTGAAGGCGTGAAGGTCAACGCGCCCATCGCGCTGCTGCTGGAAGAAGGCGAGGACGAAAGCGCGCTTGATGACGCGCCGAAGTCTGGGGGCTCCAACAAGGCACCCGAGCCCAAGGAAGACTCGGACGTCGGCACAAAGGTGCCTGAGCCGCGCGAAACGCCGGAGCCCGCGCCCGCTGAAGCGGTCAAGCCAAAGCCCGATGCGTCTGACCCCGAGATTCCGGCCGGAACCAACATGGTCGACATCACCGTGCGCGATGCCCTGCGCGATGCGATGGCGGAAGAAATGCGCCGCGACGACACCGTGTTTGTGATGGGCGAGGAGGTCGCTGAATACCAGGGGGCCTACAAGGTGACCCGCGAGCTCTTACAGGAATTTGGTGCCAAGCGCGTGGTCGATACCCCGATCACCGAGCACGGCTTTGCGGGCCTGGGTGTTGGTGCGGCCTTTGGCGGCCTGAAGCCGATTGTCGAATTCATGACGTTCAACTTCGCCATGCAGGCGATCGACCACCTCATCAACTCAGCCGCCAAGACGCTCTACATGTCCGGCGGCCAAATGGGCTGCCCGATCGTGTTCCGCGGCCCCAATGGTGCTGCGTCCCGCGTCGGGGCCCAGCACAGCCAGGACTACTCCGCCTGGTACGCCAATGTTCCAGGGCTGAAAGTCATTGCGCCGTACGATGCTGCGGATGCGAAGGGCCTTCTGAAGGCGGCGATCCGTGACCCGAACCCGGTGGTCTTCCTGGAACATGAGCTGATGTATGGCACCAGCTTCGAAATTCCGGACATGGACGACTTCGTGCTGCCGATCGGCAAGGCGAAAATCCGCCGCGAAGGCAGTGACGTCACCATCACCGCGCACTCGCGCATGGTGGGTTTTGCTCTGGAAGCGGCCGAACAGCTTGCTGAGCAGGGCATTGAGGCGGAAGTCATCGACCTGCGCACCCTGCGCCCGCTGGACACCGACACGGTCATTGAGTCCGTGAAGAAGACGAACCGCATCGTCTGCGCCGAAGAAGGCTGGGGCCAGCATGGCGTCGGCGCTGAAATCGCCGCCCGTGTGGTCGCTGATGCGTTTGACTATCTCGACGCCCCGCCAGCACGCGTCTTCCAGAAAGACGTGCCGCTGCCCTATGCCGCCAATCTGGAAGCCTTGTCGCTGCCCGGTGTTGAAGACATCGTGGCCGCCGTCAAAACCGTCACCTACGCGGAGTAGTCACGATGCCCATCGAAATCCTGATGCCCGCCCTGTCGCCGACCATGGAAGAGGGCACGCTGTCCTCCTGGCTGGTGAAGGAAGGCGACACGGTCAATTCTGGTGATGTCATCGCCGAGATCGAAACCGACAAGGCCACCATGGAAGTGGAAGCCGTCGACGAAGGTACGATCGGCAAGATCCTGGTCGACGAGGGCAGCGAGGGCGTGAAGGTCAACGCGGTCATCGCGCTTTTGCTCGAAGAGGGCGAGGACGCGTCCGCACTCGACGGGTATGAGCCAGGTGGGTCCTCAAAAGACGCACCTGAAACCCCGGAGCCGGCAAAGGCGGATACCGGGGCCTCCAAGTCCAGTGAAAAACAGGTTCCGGAGCACAGCGCCGCTGCGTCCGGGATTTCAAGTTCTGATAACGGCGACCGCATCAAGGCGTCACCGCTCGCCAAGCGTCTGGCCGAAGAGGCCGGTCTGGATCTGGCGAGTATTGAAGGGTCCGGCCCCTATGGGCGGATCGTAAAGCGCGACATTGAAGCCGCGAAGGATCAGCCGGCAAAGGCTGCGAAATCCGACGCCGCCCCGGCGAAGGCCCCGGCCGACGAGGCTGCGGTCGAGGTCGACGCCGATGAGCCGCTCGCCCGCTATGGCATCAGTGCCGATCGCTATGAGCTGAAGAAGGCTGACGGGATCACCAAGATCTCCGCCAAGCGCCTGTCGGAAAGCTTCCGTGATGTGCCGCACTTCCCGCTTAATGTGGACTGCAACATCGACGGTCTTCTGAAGTTCCGCAAACAGCTCAATGACCGTGCGCCCGAAGGCGTGAAGGTCTCGGTCAACGACATCCTGATCAAGGCGTCGGGCCTGGCGTTGAAGATGGTCCCTGAAGCCAATGCCAGCTGGATCGAAGACGGCCGCATCGCGATGCACAAGCATGCCGATGTTTCGGTGGCGGTCGCCATCGAGGGCGGGCTGATTACCCCGATCATCGCGGACGCCGACCAAAAGGGCCTGGCTCAGATCTCGAAAGAGATGAAGGATCTCGCTACCCGCGCCCGCGACCGCAAGCTGAAGCCTGAAGAGTATCAGGGCGGCACCTTCTCGCTGTCCAATCTCGGCATGTTTGGCGTGAAGAGCTTCTCCTCCATCCTGAACCCGCCCCAGGGCATGATCATGTCGGTGGGTGCCGGAGAGGAGCGTCCGGTGGTGATCGATGGCGCGCTGGCCAAGGCCACTGTCATGACCGTCACGCTGACCTGCGACCACCGTGTCGTCGACGGCGCAACTGGCGCGAAATGGCTTCAGGCGTTCAAGGGCTTTGTGGAAGACCCGATGACAATGCTGATGTAGGCTGATGCCTATGAAACGTTTCGCCGCCCTTCTTGGATGTCTTGCCGTCGCCGGATGTTCAGCATCAGAGACTGTCTCGACCTCCGATGATGGCGAACTGTCGCTCATGGCCTTCGAGCCCTTCCTGGGCAGCTGGCAGGACGAAACTGAAGGGCGTCGCCTCGTGCTGGAACGCAATGGCGATGGGGATGTTCTCATCTGCTATTTCGAGCGACAGGACGAAGGCTGGTCAGCCCAGCTGATGGGATCCGTCTCTGAGCGTGATGGGCAAGCCGAGGGCAGCATGGCACCGTCTGCACAAGAGGCTGATCCGATCGAGCTAACGGCCTATCCCGTTGAGGGCGGAGAGCTGGACTGGGATATCGTGTTCGTCTCCCCCGACGGGGATCAGAATATGAATCAGACCTGGTCGGCACCCGCCGGTGGGCAGTTCACGGTCGTCTCAGAGGTCGAGACCGAAAACGGGCAGGACGCGCCCATCGTGTCGACCCTTTGGACCACGCTGGACTCTGACAGCTTTGATTGCCGTTCTGGTGTGCAATAGCGCTGGCCACACAAGTGCGCCTGGTGAAGATCCCTAAACGATTTGCGGTTGAAGCTTGCGAATGTTTCCGCCAACAATTCCGTGCAATCCGGGGAGGGGATGATTCATGCGCGGCGTAGTTCTCGAATTCAGTGATCTGAGTGGTACCGGTCTTATCTCCGGCGATGACAACGGGCGCTATTCCTTATCCAAGGAAGACGTGCGCAGCACGACGCCGGTCAAGGCTGGCCAGAAGGTCGATTTTGAACCGGGCGAAGATGGCGTGGCACGCGCTATTTTCATCATGGAAAACGCCGGTTCCGGATCAACGGCTACGCCAGCTGCCGCCGCTGCCTCTGCGTCAGCAGGCGGATCGGCAGGCGCAAAGCCGTGGAACCAGTATGACCTGCCGCCGGATCACAAGTCGCTGCGCTACGGCCTCAACCCGTTCCAGTTCTTCGGCAAATGCATGAGCCTTTATTTTGATGGCCGGGGCCGGGCGACGGTCGCCGAATACTGGTCCTTCATGCTGGTTCAGTATCTCATTTTGTTCGTTGGTTTTTTCTTTGTCGCGCTGATTGCTGGTGTGATGGTTGAGAGTGGGTCCTCTCGCCAGGCCGAGGATGCGATTGTCGGGCTGATGGCGGTTTTCTTTCTGATCGTGCTCGCCGGGCTCATCATCCCCTCAATCACGGTTTCGATCCGGCGGCTCCACGATATTGGTGCGAGCGGTTGGGTCTATCTGATCATCCTGGTGCCCTATCTCGGTGGCCTTGCGCTCTTCGTCATGTCGCTGGTTGGCTCACAGCGTCAGGCCAATCAGTATGGCCCCTATTACCGGGATGTTCTGGACGGTACGGCCAATGTCAAAGAGGTGTTTGGGTGAGCCCGTCACCCCGCGTCCTGAACCTCGCGGATTTGCACGCCAGCTTTGATGAACCCTGGTCGCCCAAGCGGATCGGGCGGGTGGACAATTATGACGTGAAACTCGCCAAGGGTGAGGGGAGTTTTGCCTGGCACGCCCATGAAGAGGAGGATGAGCTCTTCTTCATCACTTCGGGCATTTTGCGGATTGATTTTGAAGATCGCGAGCCGGTGCGTCTGCACCCCGGCGAGATGACGATTATTCCAAAAGGTGTGCGTCATCGCCCGGTCGTGGAAGATGGCCCGGTTCATATCCTGCTGTTTGAAAAGGCGGGCGTAGTGAATACCGGCGATGCGGAAGCCGGTGACCTGACCCAGACGATTGAGGATATTTGATCCTTTGGAATGCAACTCTCCTTCGTCGTCATCCCAAACTTGATTTGGGACCCAGAGGCCCATGCGGCCTGACTGGGTTCTGACTTTCGCCAGAATGACGGTTTAACATTGAAGCAAGAAAAAAGCCCCGACCAGCTGGCCGGGGCTTTTCCTTTTGGAGCTGACGCGCGCCTACTCCTCATAATCGCCGCGAGGGCGGTCGATCAGGTCGGAGAAGAAGATCGCATTCATCAGAAGGCGTTCGGTTCCCGGGTAGGTGGCGCGGAACACCGGATTATCCGCCATCAGGATGATGGCTCCGCGGCCCTGTCGCTGGGACACGATGGCGGGCGAGCCAGCAATCTCCTGCAGACGCCGGTCCGAGGCGTAGCCGGTGAGCAGCGGTTCGTCGGTATACTGAAGTGGCACCGCATAGGGATCATCTTCAGGGCGATCCAGCGTGAAGGTCACGTTACGGTGAACCGGAAGCTGGCGGTTGGCAAAGCCGAAGCCGAGCGGGTGGCTGGTGTCCAGATCGGCTTCAAAGATCGCGCCGCCGATATAGTGCTCGGCATCACGCAGACCCATCTCGTCGAAATCGACGCGTTGCGGCGTGTCGCTTTCGCTGTCTTCATCCTCACCATTGCCATGGTCGAAGAAAGCGTTTTGGGCCCAGCGCGCGCCCTGGCGGGTGGCAATCAGGGTTCCACCGTCGCGGCGCACCCAGCGCTGGATCTCGTCGCGAACATTGTCGGGCAGGGAGGCATTGCCACCCACCAGCACCAGATGGGTGTACTCACTCCAGTCGACACCGCCCAGATCGTCCTTTTCAACTAGGGTCACCGGCATGTCGTGCTGGAAGTCGAGCGTCCACCAGACTTCACCTGCGTCATAGCGGGTCAGACCGTCGTTGAAGGCGAGGACCACACGCGGTTCCTGAAGCGCGGAGAAGACACCCGCTGCGCCAAGGTCGCGGCCCGTGGTCGGGGTCAGGCCCGACGTGGCGGCATGGACCGGCACGCCATCCTCGGCCGCGATGGTTTGCATCAGGGCGTAAATGTCCTCGCGGTCAGCCTCCTGACGGGCCAGTGGCACAAAGATGGAGCCCCGACCAAGGGCCACACGGCCTCGCGTTGTTTCCACGGTAAACTCTTCGCGGGCGGCACGGGCCAGCAGGCCCTCCGCCAGCACCCGGTTGAGGGCGCGCGGTGCATAGGTGTGCGACCACTCAAGGATATAGCCATAGGTCGAACGATCAGGAGCCGGCGCGGCTTCAAACCCACCGTTGGCCAGTTCCGGGTTATCGCCAAGCCGTGCGTTCGAAACAGTGGCGTATTCGAGGTCATATGCGAGCGGCAGCGTCCAGCCCGACACGTCGTAGAAGATATTTTCCTCAAACTCTGTAACACGTTCGAAGATGCCCTGGATCATGCGGTATTGCTGCTGATCAAGCGGGACGACATAGCTTTCGCCCGCCGGGAAGGTCCGGCCATCGGCACTGATGGCACTGGTGGTCTCATAGACCTCGATGTCATGCATGCGCAGCAGGCGGACAAAGCGTGCCGCTCGTTCCGGGTCGCCTTCTGCCGTGAAGACATAATTGCGGCGACGATCGCGTTCGGCATCAGACGCGGCGTCGACAAAGAACTGACGCTGATAGTCGGTGATCTCATTGCGCAGATCGAGCGAGCCCTGAACGGTTGTCAGGACGGTGCGGAACTGGGTCCTCACGTTATCAGCGTGGGTTACCAGGCCGCGTTCGGTCTGGATGGCACCGCCGCGCGCAGCCCCGATTTCGTAGAGAATACCCAGAGAGCCATTGATCTGCGGATAGGTGGAGCCCTTGCCGATATAGAAGTTATCGAAGCCTTCCTGGGTGGTGTAGAGGCGCGCTTCGCTGTCCAGGAACTCCGCATGGCGCTGGCCAATCTGGAAGGTCAGCTCCCTGGCCCGCTCCGGAATCAGCTGGTTGCGGCGCAGCTCTTCACCCGGGTGGAAGTAGAAGGGCGAGTTGGAGCCCATCTCGTGATAGTCAGCAGAGACCATCGGCTTCCATTCATGCCATTTTGCGATCCAGGCTTGGCTTTCCGGCTGGGTCAGGAGAAGCCACTGGCGGTTCAGGTCGAACCAGTAGTGATTGACCCGCGCCTCGGTCCACAGATTGTGAATGATGTCGGCGGGATCAGTGTTGACTGCGCGCGACCAGAAGGTCTCGACATGGTCCACGCGGCGTGAATGGCCATCGGGATTGAACACCACGGTGAACAGCATGACGCTGTCATCCAGCATCGTGTCGATCTGCTCAGAATCGCCAGCGGCAAGGTGATAGAGGGTGGGGATGGCCGCATCCATGCCGGACGATTCAGCCCCGTGCACACCGAAATTGATCCACAACACCATCGGCGCGGCATCGGGCGCGGCTTCACCGTTCAGGCGGTCGAAATGGGCCTCGCGAATCTCGTCGATATTGGCGTGGTTTTCCGGGGACGTGACCGTAAAGAACAGGATCGGTCGACGTTGGTGGGAGTAGCCGATGGTCTCCACATTGATGCGGTCCGAGCTTTCCGCCAGATCACGCAGATACGCCACCATGTCGCCGACACGCACCGGACGCTCGCCGATCTCATAGCCAAAGGCGTCTTCCGGCGTCTGGACGGCTTCATCGTAATCGACGCCATCAACATGAAAGAATTCAATGGGTTCTGCGGCAGCTGAAGCGGTGAGTGCAACGGCACCCATCAGCGCGCTGGCAAGAGCGGTGCGAATGGACATGGCTTCCCCTTGGCTTGTTTTTATCGAAGCGACGTGGTGGTCGCGATTGGCCCGGAAGCTAGATCAAACCGCACGCGGCGACCAGTGCTAGCCGAAACGGCTTCTCACCTGTATGAGAGCGCCCAAATACTCCTCCCCGTTTAAAGGACGAACGCCATGACCGCTCCGGTCGAACGCATCCGCAATATCGCCATCGTGGCCCACGTTGACCACGGCAAGACCACGCTGGTCGACATGCTCCTGAAACAATCCGGTACGCTCGGCGACCGTGTGGGCGAGATCGAGCGGGTCATGGACTCCAACGATCTGGAAAAAGAGCGCGGCATCACCATTCTCGCCAAGAATACGGCTGTGACGTGGAATGACTATGCCATCAACATCGTCGACACGCCCGGCCACGCCGACTTCGGCGGTGAGGTGGAGCGCGTGCTTTCCATGGTCGATTGCGTGCTGCTGCTGGTGGACGCGGTGGACGGCCCGATGCCGCAGACGACCTTCGTGACCAAGAAGGCGCTCGCGCTTGGCCTGAAGCCGATCGTGGTCGTCAACAAGGTCGACCGTCCCGGCGCACGTCCGGATTGGGTTGTGGACCAGACGTTCGATCTGTTTGACCGCCTGGGTGCCGATGACGAGCAGATGGACTTCCCGATTGTCTACGCCTCGGGCCTTGAAGGCTGGGCCACGCTGGAAGAAGGCGAACGCGGGGAGGACCTGACGCCGTTGTTCCAGGCCATTGTGGACCGTGTGCCGGCCCCGAATGTGGAGCAGGACGCCCCGCTTCAGCTGCAGGTCTCTGCGCTTGATTATTCCAGCTATACCGGCGTGATCGGCCTGGGTCGCATCCGTCGCGGGACGCTGTCCAAGAACCAGCAGGTCACGGTGATCGGTGCGGATGGTAAGACCCGAAAGGCCAAGGTGCTGCAGGTGTTCGGCTTCCACGGCCTTGAAAAGGTGGAGCGCGAAAGCGCGTCAGCCGGTGACATCATCACCTTTAACGGCGTTGATCCGCTGAACATCTCCGACACGCTGTGCGACCCTGAAAATGTCGAGGCCATGGAGCCGCTGACGGTCGACGAGCCGACCATCTCCATGATCTTCCAGGTCAATGACAGCCCGTTTGCGGGCCGCGAGGGCAAGTTCGTGACCTCGCGCCAGATCAAGGAGCGCCTTGATCGCGAGCTGATCCACAATGTCGCCCTGCGGGTGAAGCAGCTGGATGATGCCGACAAATTCCTGGTCTCCGGGCGGGGTGAACTTCACCTGTCGGTCCTGATCGAAACCATGCGCCGGGAGGGCTTTGAACTGGCCGTCGGCCGTCCGCAGGTCATCACCAAGGAAGTCGACGGTGTTCTGAGCGAGCCGGTCGAGAACCTCACCATCGATGTGGAAGAACAGCACCAGGGCGGCGTGATGGAGCGCCTCGGCATGCGCAAGGCAGAGCTCAAAGCCATGACGCCGGACGGGAATGGTCGCGTGCGTCTTGAGTTTGCGGCTCCCACCCGCGGTCTCATTGGTTTCCGTTCAGAATTCCTGACCCTGACCCAGGGCTCGGGCCTGATGTTCCACTCCTTTGACCACTACGCGCCGAAAGCGGCCGGCGAGATGGGCCAGCGCCAGAAGGGCGCGATCATCTCCATGGAGAACGGCAAGGCGCTCGCCTACGCCCTGTGGAACATCCAGGAACGCGGCAAGCTCTTCATCGGCCACGCGGTGGAGGTTTACGAAGGCATGGTCGTTGGCGTGAACAGCCGCGAAGAAGACATGATCGTGAACCC
Organism: Oceanicaulis sp.; assembly: GCA_043513725.1. Classification (GTDB taxonomy): domain Bacteria; phylum Pseudomonadota; class Alphaproteobacteria; order Caulobacterales; family Maricaulaceae; genus Oceanicaulis. The sequence goes on from CP121338.1 coordinate 215,160, forward strand.
GCTGAAGGGCAAGAAGCTGACCAATATTCGTGCAGCCGGTTCGGATGAAGCTGTGGTCCTGACCCCGCCCATCCGCCTGACACTGGAATATGCGCTTGAGTTCATCAATGACGATGAGCTGGTCGAGGTGACGCCGGAAAGCATCCGCGTGCGCAAGAAATTCCTGAAAGAACACGAGCGCAAGAAGGCTGCGCGGGCAGCGAGCTAGGTCGCTTGGCGTAGATCGGGCGACCGCCTAGGGTGAAGCCATGAATTACGCACGCCTTTTGATCCCCGCCTTCGGCGTCGTCGCCATTATCGGCGCGCTTCTCGCGTCCGGGCGGCTGGGCGAGGGCGGGCTGAATCTCGCCTTCGGGATCACGCTTCTGGTCATCGGAGCGGTGGGCATCGGCAATGTGATGCTGTTCACCCGCCTGAAGGCCTCCATCGATGAGGCCGCTGAGCGTCAGCGCCGCGGTGAGCTGGACCTCGAGGACGAGGAGGAGCTCTGACCATGCGCGCGATCTGGTATGCCGATCAGGGGGCGGCCGAAGAGGTGCTCACGCTTGGTGAGATGGCCGAACCTTTCCCCGGACCGGGCGAAGTTGCGGTCTTCATGAAGGCCTCCGGCGTCAATCCCTCCGATGTGAAGCAGCGCGCCGGTCTGCGCGGCGAGATGAGCGTGGTTCGCCAGATCCCCCATTCTGATGGGGCCGGTGTCATCAAGGCTGTGGGCCAGGGCGTTGACCCGTCCCGGATCGGCGAGCGCGTCTGGCTTTACAATGCGGCCTTCAAGCGCGCTCACGGAACCTGCGCTGAAGTCTGCGTTCTTCCGGCAGAATTTGCGGTGCGCCTGCCGGACAGTGTGAGCTTTGAAGCCGGGGCCTGCCTCGGCGTCCCGGCCATCACGGCCCACAGGGCGCTCTTCTGTCGCGGCAGCATCACCGGCAAGACGGTGCTCGTCACTGGCGGTGCGGGCGCGGTGGGGCTGATGGCCATCCAGCTCGCCAAATGGGGCAAGGCGCGCCAGGTCATCGCCACGGTCTCCTCACCGCAGAAGGCCGAAGCCGCTATCGCCGCCGGCGCAGACGAGGTGATCGACTATCGCCGTCAGGACGTGGTGGAAGCGGTCGAGGCCGTCACCGAGGGCGAGGGCGTCGACCACATTGTCGAGGTGGAGTTTGGCGGGAACCTGAAAGACTCGCTTCAAATCCTGCGCAGTGGCGGCGTCATCGCGACCTATGGCTCGGAGGCTGAGCGCACGCCGGAGCTTCCACTTTACGAGCTGGCGTTCAAGAACCTCCAGCTCGTCACAATCTTCGTCTATTCGCTAAAGCCGGATGAGCGCGCCGCGGCGGTCCACGAGATTAACCGGGCTCTTGAGGAAGGGGCGCTAGCGCCTGTGATCTTCAAGAACTTTGATCTCGCCGCAACGCCGGACGCACACGCCTGTGTCGAGGCCGGAAAGAAGATTGGTGCGGTGCTGGTGAGGCTTTAGGCACTCAAACCTGTCGGTATCAGGCGGTTACCCCACGCCCGCGAGCCGGGACAATTGTGAAACCCGGGACAGCCTCGTCCTCTACATGGTTGTGATACATGTCCATGAAGATCATGACCTTGCCTGGAGCTGCGTCGCCACAATCAACCTCATAGCCGTCAATAATGGAGCCGTATGGCCCTTCGCCATAATTGCCTGTGCGGTAATAGGACGGCGCAGTCCCGTCTGAGCACCTCAATCGGTCAAGATACGCGCGTTGTCCTGGCGGGAAGTTTGCGCGTACCGGATTAGCTTGTGTTCCCAGTGGTGTTCCCTCGGGAATGGTCGAACAGGCGCTCAGTGACAGAATACCGGCCAGAATGAAGATGATGCGCGTCATGGTGTCCCCCAAACAATTCAGGCCCGAAGCCTAATCGCGTGTGGCGTGTTTTGGCCAGTGGCGAGGCGTCGCATCTGCGTCCGGGGCTTCCGGTGGCTTGACCTTGAAGCCCGATGGCTCGAAGAAGTCGGTTGACCACCACACAGAACAGACGAGCCAGTGCCATGCCACTCGACACCACTGACCACAGCTATGTCATCCCGGGCGCGACCGGGGACTGGGAAATCGTTGTTGGACTGGAAGTCCACGCGCAGGTGAAGTCGAACGCCAAGCTGTTCTCCGGTGCTGCGACGGCGTTTGGCGCTGAACCAAACACGCAAGTCAGCCTGGTGGATGCCGGCATGCCGGGCATGCTGCCGGTGATCAATCAGCGCTGCGTGGAGCAGGCGGTGCGCACGGGTCTCGGCCTCAATGCCAAGATTAATAATTTCTCGCGCTTCGACCGGAAAAATTATTTCTATCCGGACCTGCCGCAGGGCTATCAGATCAGCCAGTTTGCCCATCCGATTGTGGGTGAGGGCGAGATCGAGTGCGAGCGTGATGATGGCACGACCTTTACTGTTGGCATTGAGCGTCTGCACTTGGAACAGGATGCGGGCAAGTCGATCCACGATCTGGATCCGAACGCCACTTATGTTGACCTGAACCGCTCTGGCGTGGCGCTGATGGAAATCGTGTCGCGCCCCCATGTGCGCACGCCGGCCGATGCCGCGGCCTATGTGCGCACCCTGCGCACCATCGTGCGCTATCTCGATACCTGCGGCGGTGACATGGAAAAGGGCCAGATGCGCGCGGACGTGAATGTGTCGGTCTGCCGCCCCGGTCAGTATGAGAAATTCATGGAGACCGGGTCTTTCGAGCATCTGGGCACGCGCTGCGAGATCAAGAATGTGAACTCGCTGCGCTTCATCATGCAGGCCATCGAATACGAGGCGAAGCGTCAGATCGACATTATCGAAGAGGGCGGGGAGATCGTTCAGGAGACCCGCCTGTTTGATGCCAACACCGGCGTGACCCGTTCCATGCGATCCAAGGAAGAAGCGCACGACTATCGCTACTTCCCCGATCCTGATCTTCTGCCGCTGGAACTCGACCAGGCCTGGGTGGACGAAATTCGCGCCAACCTGCCTGAGCTGCCAGCTGAAAAGCGCAAGCGTTTCATCGAAGAACTGGGCCTGTCAGAATATGACGCCTCTGTGCTCGCCGCCGACAAGGACCGGGCAGACTATTTCGAGGCCGTGATTGAGGGCCGCGATGCCAAGCTCGCCGCCAACTGGGTCAATAACGAGCTCTTTGGCCGTCTCAACAAGGAAGGCCTTGGCATTACCGAAAGCCCGGTGAGCGCCGAGCAGCTCGGGGGGCTGGTGGACCTCATCAAGGACGGCACCATCTCTGGCAAGATCGGCAAGGATGTGTTCGAGATCCTGTGGGAAGAGGGCGGCGATCCGGCGAAAATCGTTGAAGACCGCGGCCTTAAGCAGGTCACCGATACCGGTGCCATCGAAAAGGTCATCGATGACCTGATCGCCCAGAACCCGGATCAGGCCGCCCAGGTTAAAGAAAAGCCGAAGGCCATGGGCTGGTTTGTCGGTCAGGTCATGAAAGCCATGCAGGGCAAGGCCAACCCGCAAGCCGTGAATGAAATTCTGCGCAAGAAGCTGCTCGACTAGGCGGACTTTTCTCGCGCTGATCCTATATCGCGCCAGCGAGCGACCATCGCGTTCGCTGGCGCTCTTGTTTGTCTTGAACCCGACGCTGGTTTCCAGCGTGCGGGCTGTGTGCGTTTTGAGGTTGGGGACGTGAACGAGCTGGACCGCATTTCCAAGGAGCCCGGATTCCTCACGGTCACTGGCGCGCCGGACGGCTTTGATGCGCTGATCTTCTGCGACGCCTTGCGCGCTCGCGGTGGTATCGGGTTGTTCATCGCGTCTGATGCGACCCGCGCCAGCGCCTTTGAAGCGGCCTGCCGCTTTTTTGCGCCTGATCTGGCGCGGTTGAGCCTGCCGGGGTGGGACTGTCAGCCCTATGACCGGATCAGCCCCAGCCCGCGCACGGCAGCCAAACGTGCCGGTGCACTGCACCGACTTGCCAAGCGCGATCCCGACGACCGCTCACCGCTGCTGATCATCACCACGACCGCCAGCGTGATCCAGCGATGCGCTCCCAAATCGGCGATGCTGTCCGGGGGACTGTCTGCGAAACCTGGCGGGGTGCTCGATGTTGAGGATTTGAAGGCCCACCTTACCGAGAACGGCTATACCCGTGCAGCCACGGTGACCGAGCGCGGTGACTACGCCATCCGGGGCGGCGTTGTCGATGTCTGGCCGTCGGATGCCGAAGAACCGGTGCGCCTCGATTTCTTTGGTGACACGCTCGAAACCGTGCGTAGCTTCGACCCCGAAACCCAGCGCACCACACACCAGCTCAACGAAGCCGCCTTCACGCCGGTCAGCGAAATCGTGCTGACTGAGCAGGCCATCTCGCGCTTCCGGTCCGGCTTCCTGAAGCGGTTCGGCGCAGTGGGTTCCAGTGATCTCATTTATGACAGCGTCAGTGCTGGCGCGCGCCCCAACGGCGCGGAACACTGGCTGCCGCTCTTCCATGAAAGCCTCGACACAGTCTTTGACTATGTGGGCGAAGAAGCCCTGATCGGGCTTGATCCGCTCGCTGCTGAAGCGCGCGACGAGCGCCTGGAACAGATCCGCGATTATTTCGATGCGCGTCAGGAAGCCGCCAAGTCTGGGGCCGGTGCCATGGGCGCGCCCGCGTATCGCGCACTTGAACCCGAAGCCCTCTACCTGAAGGAAGACGAGTGGGATCTGGCGCTGCAGGAAGCCGCGTCGCGCAAGTTCACCGCCTTTCAGGAGGCCACCGGTGCCATCGTGGACATGGCCGGCAAGCAGGGGCGGACCTTCGCCGCTGAACGCCAGACCGATCAGAATGTGTTCGATATCGCCGCCAGCCACGCGGCAAAGCTTCGCAAGGCGGGCAAGCAGGTTGTCTTTGCCAGCTGGAGTGAGGGCGCTTCGGAGCGGATGGGCGGTGTGCTGTCCGAGCACGGCCTGTCGCCGATCGTGGCCGCCGGCGACTGGCCCGAAGCCCAGAGCCTGCAAAAGAACGCTGTTATTCGGGCCGTTCTGCCGCTGGAGCGCGGGTTCGAGACCGAAACCCTGGCCTTCATCTCCGAGCAGGATGTGCTGGGTGACCGGCTGGCGCGCCCACGCCGCAAGCGCAAGACCGCCGATATCATTTCAGAAGCCGGCACGCTGTCGCCGGGTGACCTCGTCATCCACGCCGATCATGGCCTTGGGCGCTATATCGGCCTGAAGACGCTTTCCGTGGGCGAAGCCCCGCACGACTGTCTGGAGCTCGAATATGGCGGCGAGGCCCGCCTCTACCTGCCAGTTGAGAATATCGAGCTGCTGTCGCGCTATGGCGAAGATCGCGAGACGGCACAGCTTGATAAGCTGGGCGGTGCCGCCTGGCAGGCCCGCAAGGCCAAGGCAAAGAAACGCCTACGCGATATGGCCGATCAGCTGATCAAGATCGCCGCCCAGCGCAATGCCCGCGATGCGGAGATTATTGAGCCGCCCTCAGGGCTTTACGACGAATTCTCCGCGCGCTTCCCCTATGCGGAGACCGATGACCAGCTCAACGCCATCGACGATATCTTCTCTGACCTCACCAAGGGGCGTCCGATGGATCGCCTCATCTGTGGGGATGTGGGCTTTGGCAAGACCGAGGTGGCCCTGCGCGGGGCCTTCGTGACCGCCATGTCCGGGCGTCAGGTGGCGGTCATCGCCCCGACCACTCTGTTGGCCCGTCAGCACTTCAAGACCTTCCAGGACCGCTTCAAGGGCTGGCCGGTGAAGGTCCGCCAGCTTTCGCGTCTCGTGGGCACCAAGGAGGCGGCGCTGACGCGCAAGGAGCTGGAAAACGGGCAGGTGGATATCGTCGTCGGCACCCACGCCCTACTGGCCAAGAGCGTGAAGTTTGACCGGCTCGGCATGCTGATCATAGACGAGGAGCAGCATTTCGGTGTGCGCCACAAGGAGCGGCTGAAGGAGCTGAAGTCCGACGTTCACGTCCTGACCCTCACCGCGACCCCGATCCCGCGCACGCTGCAGCTGGCCATGAGTGGCATCCGCGACCTCTCCATCATCGCGACACCGCCGGTCGACCGCCTTGCGGTGCGGACCTATGTGACGCCGTTCGATCCTGTCACCATCCGTGAGGCTCTACTACGCGAACGCTACCGTGGTGGTCAGAGCTTCTATGTGGTGCCGCGCATCAAGGATTTGGCCCAAGTCACAGAATTCCTGAAGGAACAGGTGCCCGAGGTCAGCTTCGTTGTGGCCAACGGACAGATGAGCCCGACCGATCTCGAAGACATCATGAATGCCTTCTATGAGGGGCGCTATGATGTGCTCCTGTCCACGACGATCGTGGAGTCCGGCATCGATATCCCGACGGCCAACACCATGGTGATCCACCGGGCCGATCAGTTTGGCCTCGCTCAGCTTTACCAGCTTCGCGGGCGTGTCGGCCGGGCCAAGGCGCGCGCCTACGCCTACATGACAACGCCTGCGAACAAGAAGCTGACCGACAGCGCGGACAAGCGACTGAAGGTCCTGCAATCGCTCGATAGCCTGGGGGCCGGATTCACGCTGGCGAGCCACGACCTTGATCTCCGCGGAGGCGGCAATCTCCTGGGGGAGGAGCAGTCCGGCCATATCCGCGATGTGGGCGTGGAGCTTTACCAGTCGATGCTGGAGGAAGCCGTGGCGTCACTCCAGAACGACGCGCCTGTGGATGACCGGGACTGGTCACCGGCGATCAATATTGGTGCTGCGGTTCTGATCCCGGAGCACTATGTGCCCGATCTTGATGTGCGCATGGCGCTTTATCGCCGCCTGTCAGGTCTCGACACCAAGAATGAGCGCGAAGGCTTTGCCGCAGAGCTAATCGACCGCTTTGGTCCGCTGCCCGAAGAGGTCGAAAGCCTGATGCAGGTCGTGGCGATCAAGGGGCTGTGCAAGCGCGCAGGCATAGCCAAGCTCGACGCCGGGCCCAAGGGGGCGGTCGCCACCTTCCGTGATCTGGCTTTCCAGGACCCGGGCGTGCTGGTGGAGCTGATGCAGCGCCGCCCGGCGGACTACAAGCTGCGACCGGACAATACCCTCGTCATGCGCGGAGAGTTCCCGAGCGTCAAAGACCGCCTCAAGGGCGTGCAGCGTCTGCTGGGTCCGGTCGTCGACGCGGCTCGCAAGTCCAACGAAGCCGCTTAAGCGCCCACGGCGCGCCGGCGAGTTCCGCTCAGCGCTTCAAAGGCCATTGACAGGTTTGCCGCTGCATTTTCGCCGGTCAGCGGCTCGGTCACATTGGCCGACAGGGTCAGGCGGAAGGGCACGGCCGGATCACGGCCTTCATAGGCCGTGCATTCGGCAATGGCGCAGACCCGCTGGGCCACCAGCTGGGCCTGATCGCCAGGTGTCGCGGGCAGGGCGAGGTAGAAACGATTGCCAGATGCGCGAACCGCCAGATCCTCTGCACGTACACAATGGCGCAGCATGGCCGCAAACTGGTCAAGCGCAGCCACCGTCTCGCTATCACCCGCGTCGTCCGGCGCTTCGGCCTCAAGCGCAATCAGAGACAGGCCCTGACCGCTTTGGTTGGCTGCGCTCAGGAGGGTTTGAAGGTGGCGTGATCCGAAGTCTGGTGCGAACAGGTCGCTCGACTGATCGAGGAGCGCCGCGGCCCGGCTGGATTCCAGCACAGCCTTGGCACGGCGGCGACGCTGGCGCTCGGCACTGAGTGCGGTCACGCGCCGGCGTAGAATCTCCGGCTCTGTGGTATCACAGAAAATATCCGATGCGCCGCGGGCAAAGGCCTCATCCGCTTCGCTATACGCGTCACCGCGCGTCATCAGAATGGCGGGCGTGTGATAGAGGCGTGTATTGCGCCGCATGGCAGAGCAGACCGTGTGCGCCATATCCGTACTCGGCTCGGTGCTAAGCACCACGGCATCGAAGGCGCGCTCATGCATATAGTCGAAGGCAGTGAAGGTCGTGAACGCGGCAATCGTTGTCAGGTTCGCTTCGGCCAGCGCATGCTGAAGCCGCATATAAGCCGGTCCTGGAGCGCCGACATAAAGCACGCTCGCGCCTTCATGGCTAACCGAGATCGGGGCAAGGGAAGCACCGGCATCGTGCGCATCGGCAGAGCGCAGCCGGGCAATAGTTTCGAGAACATCCAGCCGGATCAGACCTCTCAGCCGGGCGGCGATCTGAATGGGATGGGCAGGCTGCGCCAGACTCGGACCGGCAGCTTCGAAACTGCCAACCGACAGGACCGGGCGCTCAACCGCGAGCGTGTCGGGAACCGGGCTGAAGGTGACGACAGCGTCAATTCCGCTCAGATCAGCGCTGCCGGAGGCGAGGTCGGACATCGATCGACGCTGCACCGTGAAGCCAAGACCGGACAGGCCGGTCGCCGCATCGTCTGCGCCAGCTTCACCTTCACTCACAATCAACACCGAAAAGGCGCGCCCCATACTTCCCCCACGGGCCATTCCGCTCGCATTGTGGAGTCGTGTATTCAGTGCCACAAGCTTTTTCCTTCGATTCCCAGCAGCCTGGATGTCAGACATGAATGACCGCACCAAAGCACAAGGGCCTTTGCACGGCGTTAAAGTGGTGGAATTTGTTGGCCTTGGGCCTGCACCTTTTTGCGCCATGTTGCTCAGCGACCTCGGTGCGGACATCATCCGGATCGATCGCCCCGGCGCGGGCGGCGGTGGTGCCGCTGAAGTGCTGGCCCGAGGCCGACGATCCGTCGGGCTGAACCTGAAAGCAGACGGTTCTGTCGAGGCTTGCCTGAAAATTCTGAAGTCCGCAGACATCCTTCTTGAGGGGTATCGGCCCGGAGTCATGGAGCGCCTGGGTCTGGGACCCGATGTCTGCCTGAAGGCCAATCCGAAGCTCGTCTATGGCCGCATGACCGGCTGGGGGCAGCATGGCCCGCTCGCACACGCGGCCGGCCACGATCTCAACTATATCGCGCTCACCGGGGCGCTTGATGGGATTGGCCCACAGGAACGCCCGGTGCCGCCGCTCAATGTCGTGGGGGATTTTGGCGGTGGCTCGCTGTATCTGGCGGTGGGCGTCCTGGCCGCGCTCAACCATGCCAAAACGACCGGTGAGGGGCAGGTCGTCGACGCTGCGATTGTCGATGGAACGACCCATCTGATGGCTGCCGTCCACCAGCTGTCCGCGATGGGGCTATGGGGCCAGCCGCGCGGGCAAAACCTGCTGGATGGCGGTGCGCCATTCTACGATTGCTATGAATGCGCCGATGGGAAGTTTGTGTCCATCGCCCCGCTTGAAGCCGAATTCTTCGCCCTCCTGATCGAGAAGCTAGGGCTAAAAGATCACCCTGCGATGCAGGCCCAGTATGACGCATCAACCTGGCCCGCGATGCGCGAGACTTTTGAAACAACGTTCAAGGCAAAGACCCGCGAAGAGTGGTGCGAGCTGCTGGAAGGCAGCGATGTCTGCTTTGCCCCGGTCCTGAATACAGCCGAAGCAGCCGAGCACGCACACATGCAGGCCCGCGATGCCTTTACCGAGATTGATGGCGTCCGTCAGTCATCCGCCGCGCCGCGTTTCTCCCGCACGCCGTCTGGCGTGCAGGGCGCAGCGCCCAAACCGGGTGAGGGCGGTGAGGCTGCGCTCGGCGACTGGGGCTTTGAGAAAAGCGAGATCGACGCTCTGAAAAGCGCCGGAATTCTGGGCTAACCCTTACGTAAATGACCGCCTGGTTCAATTCCGGTTCAGGGCGCGTGTGATCTAACGGTTTTCGCAGCGGCGGGTTCGGCGTATGTCAGTCCCCGCTGACCTGCTTGCTGCACACCGGACCATCCGGATGCGCGCCGGTCGGCTTTGTCTGGCCGGCGCGATTTGTGCCGGTGTTGTTACAGGTCCCTCCATGGACGCGGCCCGCATCATTGCCACCCTCAAATCTGTCTGGTCCTGGCTGAGTGAAATTGCGGCCCTGCGCATCATTGTACGTGCGGTCGACCGGATGATGGCCCGCGAAGTGATGCTGTTTGCCGGCGGCGCGAGCTTTTTCGGCCTTTTGGCCCTATTCCCGGCCATTCTTGTCGGGGTGTCGCTTTATGGCCTGCTGTTTTCCCCTGAAGACGCCGTCGAGCAGATCACGCGCCTTGAGGTCGCCGGGGTGTTACCACCCTCCGCCAACAGCTTCCTGAACTCCCAGCTGTCCGGTCTTGCCAATGCCTCGCGGGTTTCGCTGACCTTCCAGGGGGCCATAGCATTTGCGATCGCCGTGTTCGCTTCGGCCCGCGGGGCGAAGGCCGTGATCGCGGGATTGAACCAGATCGCGCGGCGAGGTGATCTACGCAATATCCTGCATTTCAACCTGCTGGCGATGGGCGCGGTTTTTGTCGGTGGCGCGCTCTTGCTGATCGCTAATCTGATCATTCTGACTGTGCCAAATCTGATCCGCCCGGGCCTGCGCCTGCTGGGCAGTGAAGCAGCAGACGCCGCGGCCGGGGCGATCAATGAATGGACTGTCGGCGCACTGGCAATGGCGCTGTCCCTCAGCCTTCTTTATCGCTTCATCATGCAGCGGGCCGGCGAGACGAGTTGGCGGGCCTCGCTGACGGGAGCCGGTGTCGCGACGGCGATCTGGCTTGCGGCCTCCAAAGGCTTCACGGTGTACGTTTCGGCCGTCATTGATCCAAATGTCTACGGTCCGCTCGGAGCCCTGATCGTCTTTCTGCTTTGGGTCTACTGGACCAGCTATGCAATGTTTTTCGGGGGAGCGCTGGCCGTCGAGATTGACCGATACCGAGAACGCTTGCCCTCGCAGCTTAAGGCTGGCAAGTCGTGAGCAAATCCGTTAGACAGCCCGTAAATTAAACGGGCGTTGAACTTCAAGCCTTCCAAGGAGACCCTGGCAGTGGCTGACAAGATCTATTCTGATGCAAAGGCGGCGCTTGATGGCCTGACCTTTGATGGCATGACCGTCATGGCAGGCGGGTTTGGGCTGTGCGGCATACCGGAAAACCTGATCCTGGCGCTGCGCGACTCAGGGGCCAAGGATCTGACCGTCATCTCTAACAATGCCGGCGTCGATGATTTCGGCCTCGGCCTTCTGCTCCACACCCGACAGATCAAGAAAATGGTCTCCTCCTATGTGGGCGAGAACAAGACGTTCGAGAGCCAGTATCTCAACGGCGAGCTTGAGCTGGAGTTCAATCCGCAGGGCACGCTGGCCGAGCGCATCCGCGCCGGGGGTGCCGGTATTCCCGGTTTCTATACCAAGACCGGTGTCGGCACGCTGGTGGCCGAAGGCAAGGAACACAAGGATTTCGACGGCGAGACCTACATCATGGAGACGGGCCTCGTGGCCGATGTTTCCATCGTGAAAGCCTGGAAGGCGGACACGCAGGGTAATCTGGTCTTCCGCAAGACCGCCCGCAACTTCAATCCGATGATGGCAACCGCCGGCAAGGTGACCATCGCCGAGGTCGAGGAAATCGTCGAGGTTGGCGAGCTCGACCCCGATCACATCCACACGCCCGGCATTTTCGTGCAGCGCCTGATCAAGGGCGAACACGAAAAGCGGATCGAACAGCGCACAGTGCGGAGCTAGCGTCGAGTGCTTGCTGGTATCCTCATTCCCTTGCTTGGTTTGTCAGCTGCTTTGTCGGTTGATGAGCCTGAATGGGGTGAAGCGGCCTACGACCTGGCGTCCTTCGAAGCACAAATACTGAATCTCGAAGAGGGTGAAGTCATCAGGTTTGTCCTGCACGAGTGGCACAAACAGCCTGGCTTGATCAGCGCACGATGCTCTGCGGTATCCTGCGTTTTGGAGGTTCGTCTGACCGATGGGTACGGGACCTACGACCAAGGTTCGCTGAGTTTTCAAGACTCTGTGCCAATGGCACATTCCGATTTTGATCGACTTGCAAATGAACTGCGTGATCGAGGATTTTGGGAGCTGTCCGAAACACGCGGCGAGAGCGTGCGCGAGATTGTCGATGAGAATGGCGAGCGGCGGATCGCACTTTGCATGCACGCGCCCCATTACTTTCTGCAAGCTCGCATTGAAGGTGAGCGTCGATCCGTAGCCCGATACTGCCAAGACAATTACTCGGATGCCTATGTCGCAGGTGCTCATCTGCTTGAAATTGCAGCGCGGGAATTCCCCGAACAGTTTGCTTCGGCCAGCCACCTGACCGACGATGACATTCGAGATCTGCTAGACACCGACACACCCCGTAGGGACGGAGATTAATCATGGCCTGGACACGTGACCAACTCGCCGAACGCGCTGCGAAAGAGCTGCAGGACGGCTTTTATGTGAATCTCGGCATCGGCATCCCGACGCTGGTGGCTAACCACATCCCGGACGACATGGACGTCACCCTGCAGTCGGAAAACGGCATGCTGGGCATGGGCCCGTTCCCGACCGAGGACGAGGTGGATGCTGACCTGATCAATGCAGGCAAGCAGACCATCACCGAGCTGCGCCGGACCAGCTATTTCAGCTCGGCCGACAGCTTTGCCATGATCCGCGGCGGTCATATCGATCTGTCGATCCTGGGCGCGATGGAGGTTTCCGAAGACGGCGACATCGCCAACTGGATGATCCCGGGCAAGATGGTCAAAGGCATGGGCGGGGCCATGGACCTGGTCGCGGGCGTCCAGCGCGTGGTGGTGATCATGGATCACACCAACAAGGCCGGGGACCCCAAGCTCTTGAAAGAATGCTCCCTGCCGCTGACCGGCAAGGCCTGCGTTGACCGCATCATCACCACACTGGGCGTGTTCGATGTGGTCGAGGGCGGGCTGGAGCTGATCGAGCTGGCTCCGGGCGTGACCGTTCAGGAAATCACCGAAAAGACCGAAGCCAAGTTCAAGGTCGCCGATAGCGTCGCGGCCTGACCACGGGCTGGCTCGCGTTGGGTGCCTCCCGATTCTGTCTTGACCTGTGCGGTGCAGCCAGTCACCGTATATGCGGGAAGGGATGGAAACGGAGACAAGGATGTCTGTTATCCATTCGACTTTGACAGCAGCGGCAATTTCATTGGCGTTTGCCGGTTTCGCGTCTTCTGCTCACGCACAATCCACACCGATTGGACAGGCCAGCGCTGCGGCGTCTGAAGCCTCGGTCGCCTCCATGGAATCCGTCGCCGCGCTCACCGAGGCCGGGTTCAAGGTCTCAGTAGGCGTTGTCGCCGTGCCCCTGACCATCGTGGGGCTCACTACGGAAGCCGTGGGCGCATCGGCTGCGGCGGCAGGCGAAGAGGGGCTTCGCTTTGCCAATGAGCCCCTGGCGGTGACCAACCGCGTTGCCGTGCGTGAGCCGGAGCCGCTTCCAGATCTGGGCGACGACTAGATCGGCTTCAGCTAAACTCCATTCATGACACAAGGGGCAGGATCATGATGAGGATCCTTACAGGCTTGGTGTGTGCGTGCGTCTTTGCGCTCACCTCGCCCACGACAGCGCAGGCCGGTAGGACCGATGAGGCAACCGAGGCGGTGGTCCGTGCGGCCGAGTTCTCCAAACAGATTGAGCAGTATCTCGGCGATCGGGGTGCGCGTGTCGCGATCGTCTTTCGCAATGGTCGTGACCGCGATGATCTGCCAGATGGCATCCGCTACACCCATGGCAGCTTCTGGGTCTACCAGCCGCTGGAAACCATCGATGGTTCGGAAACCTTCAATGGCTATGCGGTCTATAACCTCTATGCAGGCAATGAGACCGGCGAGGGCAATCCACGTGCGTCCTATCTCAGGCAGGATTTCCCGGTCGACTTCACGCTGCCGATGCACACCATGGATGCCGCAGTGATCATCCCGACCCCGGCCGTTCAGCGGCGGATTTTGGAAGTGATGTCGTCTGAAAACTATTCAGACCTCCACCACCCCAATTATTCGCTTTTGTCGAACCCCCATGATGGCGAGTTCCAGAACTCCAATGAGTTCCTGCTGGATGTGATGGCGGCCGGGCTGTGGCAGACCACGGACCGGGAGCAGATCAAGGTCAATCTGGCCGCCCATTTCGAACCCACGCGCGTGCGGCTCAACGTTTTTGAACGCCTGTTCGGACCGGTGTTCGATCGCCGGGTTCGCTTCGGCGATCAGAGCGGATCGGTCGTCACGAGCACTTTCGGGTCGATGGCCGCCTTCATGGAGGACAATGGCTATGCTCGCGAGGTGACCGAGTTAGTCTATGGCCCGAACCGGCCCATGCAAGCGCTTGAATTCTAGCGTCTCAAAGTCAGGGCGCGTCCCATCAGATATCTCTGGGCGCGCCCTGATCACAATTTGCCCTTAGCCGAGTGAATTTGCTTGTTGATGCAAGGGGCTGAATGCCACTCTTGCTTCCGGACGCGAGCCGCGTCGTGAAGCGGGGGCAATGCACCGGTATGAAAGCGACGAAACTCATCCCATGGGCGGAGCTGAAAGATCGCGATCCGACCCACGCACGGGTGGCCAATGTCGACCTGGTAATCGTGCGCTTCGATGACGAGATCTCCGTGCTGTACGGGCGCTGTCTGCATCGCGGTGCGCTGATGTCGGATGGTCATATTGATGGCCATAACCTGATCTGTGGTTTGCATAACTGGGACTATCGCTACGACACGGGCGTGTCGGAGTATGACAACGCGGAAGCCCTACATAAATTCAAAGCCTGGATTGAGGGCGGTGAAGTCTGCGTCGATGAAGATGAAATCGCCCGGTGGCATGACGCCAACCCGCAGCCCTTTGACCGCGACGCCTATCTCGGCGACTACCAGGATACAGGCAGTGAGCCCGCTGAGCCCTATGCCGGGCTGATCCAGGGCTATGCGCGTGACGGGCTGTCAAAGACCGGCCATCACGGACAAGTCGATGCGATGGGCGTGCCGCGCACCGAGCTGCCCGACTGGGACGATATTCAGATCCTTACGGCCCAGCTGGCGCGCCCGCCGCTTCTTGATGACGAGTCTGTTGCCACAGACGTTGTGATCGGTCCAAACGCCCAGAAGCCGCTGAAGCTCGCCATCCCGCTCTTTGTGTCCGACATGAGTTTTGGCGCGCTGTCGAAACCGGCGAAGATTGCGCTCGCTCGCGGGGCGGAGCTCGCCGGGACTGGTATCTGTTCTGGAGAGGGCGGGATGCTGCCTGAGGAGCAGGAAGCCAACTCACGCTATTTCTATGAGCTGGCTTCGGCGCGCTTCGGCTTTTCCTGGGACAAGCTTGAAAAGGTTCAGGCTTTCCATTTCAAGGGCGGGCAGGGGGCGAAGACTGGAACCGGGGGACACCTGCCCGGGCACAAGGTCGATGCCGATATCGCAGAGGTGCGGGGCCTCGAACCGGGCCAGGACGCCATCTCCCCGGCGCGCTTTCCTGACTGGACCAGCCCGGCCCAAATCAAGGCGTTTGCCGATGAAGTGCGTGATCGCACCGGCGGCATTCCGATTGGCTACAAGTTATCGGCCCAACATATTGAAGCCGATATCGATGCCGCGCTGGAGGTTGGGGTTGATTACCTCATCCTTGACGGGCGTGGCGGTGGCACGGGCGCTGCGCCCACCCTGTTCCGGGACAATATCTCGGTGCCGACCATCCCGGCACTGGCCCGGGCGCGACGCCACCTGGATAAATCTGGCCGGTCTGATGTGTCGCTCGTGATCACTGGCGGGCTGCGCAAGCCGGCAGACTTCATCAAGGCGCTCGCGCTTGGCGCTGATGCGATCGCGGTGTCAAACGCTGCCATGCAGGCAGTGGGCTGCATCGCCATGCGAGCCTGCCATACCAACAACTGCCCGGTCGGCATCGCAACGCAGAAGCCCGAATTGGTCAGCCGCCTGGTCGTTGAAAAATCAGCCAACCAGTTGAAAAATTTCTTCGAAGCCAGTGTGGAACTGATGCAGGTCATGGCCCGGGCCTGTGGGCATAACGCCCTGTCAGACTTCTCCGCCCACGATCTGACGACCTGGAAACGGGAGATGGCAGATTTGACCGGTGTTGAGTATGGCGGCGTGGCGGGGAGGGCCTGACCCATGTCACCGGATCTGGCCGAAATGATCGTCACCGGGGCCGGGCTTTATCTGGCCGCAGGCGCGATCTTTGGATTGTTGTTTGTAACGCTGTTGGTGAAGCGAAGCGCGGCAGGCGCACGCGCTGCAGCGCCTATACAGCTCCGCATTCTGATTTTGCCCGCCAGCGCCGTGCTTTGGCCCTATGTTCTGATCCGCGGCCTGATCGGCGGTGCTAACGGGGAGGAGCGCGATGAGACGTCCGCTTAGACGCCTTCATTTCGTGATGTGGCTGATTATTTCACCGATCCTGCTCGTGTTGATTGGCTATGCCGTGACCCGTTCGCCCCTTGATCGAACCGAAACAGATGCGCCGGCAGCGGTGTTCGACACCGAGGGAGGGCGCTGATGGCAGTGGGGTTTCAGGCGGTTCAGTGGAACCGCTTCAAGGTGATCTATGATCTGGTGTTGTGGTTCGGTGTGGCCACCATGATCACGGTGTTCATGGTCACCACCATGATGACCCAGCCGGAGGGCGAGAGCTTCCATCCGGTTCAACTGGTCCTACGGGCCTTCGGACTGGCCGCCATCGTCCTTTTATTCATCACGCTCTCGATCGGACCGCTTGCCCGGCTGTCGGAGCGCTTCAAGCCGCTGCTTTATAATCGCCGCCATATGGGCGTGACGGTGTTTTTTCTGGCGCTCATACACGCCAGCCTGGTGGTGGTCTGGTATCACGGATTTTCTGACACGAATGTTTTCGTGTCGCTTCTGTCGACCAATCCAAACTATGACCGCATCTACGGATTTCCGTTTGAGGCGCTGGGCCTTGCCGCCTTCCTGATCCTGTTTGTGATGGCCGCCACGAGCCATGATTTCTGGCTGGATCTGCTAAGCGCTCCGGTCTGGAAATTCATTCATATGCTGGTTTACCCGGCCTATGCGCTTTTGGTGGGCCATCTGGTGCTTGGCGCGTTGCAGGATGAGACTTCGCTGTTAAGCGCCTATGCGGTTTCCGGGACGGCATTTGCGCTGATCTGCCTGCATCTGGCGGCGGGCTGGAAGGAATGGCGCGCGGACGGGCAGGCCGGGCGCACCGCCAAGGAGGGCTGGCTTGATGCCGGACCGCCTGAAGGCATTCCCGAAGGCCGTGCGGTGATCATCGCACCAGATGGTGGCGAACGCATCGCCGTGTTCCGTGACGGCAACCAGATCGCCGCCCTATCGAGTGTGTGCCGCCACCAGAATGGCCCGCTGGGTGAGGGGCATGTACGAGATGGCTGTGTGGTGTGCCCCTGGCACGGCTGGGAATACCGGCTGGAGGATGGCCGCGCGCCGGCCCCCTTTACTGAAAAGATTCCGACCTACCCGGTCCGGCTTGTGGACGGGCGGGTACAGGTCAGGAGCAAGGGCCTGCCGCCCGGCACCTATTCAGAGCCCATCACCATCGAAGGAGGGACGTCATGAGCAAGCCACCGCTAAAGCCGCGTGTCTCGGACGAGCCCTTTGTCGGCTATGGCAAAACGCCGTCGGTCGACCGCCGCTTCATGCTCGCCTTCGGGGGCGTCACCACGCTTCTTACGGCCGGAATGGGCTATGCCATTGCAAAGGTTCAGCCCTCGGGCGGTCGTGGCAATTGGGATATGGGCACGCAGGTCTCGCTGACAGGGATGGTCAGCGCTGCACCCTATGCCCACATCCGGGTTTTTGAAGCCGGGCAGGTCCGTACCGTGCTTTTGGGCTGTGAAACCAAGTGTGGAGCCCGCGAACGCCTGGACGCGATTGACTTTCAGGGCGGCGGCGCAACGGTTCGCGGCTCGATGCTGGAACGCGACAGCTACCGCATGATGGCAACCGCATCAGGCCGTGACTGGATCGAGCCTGCGACAGCGGACGAGATACCTGAACCTGTCATAACCGATCTTGGCGAAGCTCAGCTGACCGGTGAAATCCTTGATACCAAATGCTGGTTTGGAGCCATGCGCCCCAATGAGGGCCTCAGCCACAAGGCCTGCGCCACGCTGTGCATCGCCAGTGGCGTGCCACCCTATTTCGGCGTGCAGGATAGCCGGGGGCGGGAGCGCGCGCTGATGATCACGGACCCTGAAGGACGAGCGCTCGTTCAGCCGATCCTGGAATTCGTCGCCGAACCCATCGAGGTGACCGGACGCATTATCCAGATCGACGACCTGTTCCAGCTCCGGATGGCCGCGGAGTCCGTCAGGCGGCTGAGTTAGAATTCAACACACCGGCACATTGACCGCGAGACCGCCAGTGGACGTTTCCTTGTATTTGTCATTCATGTCCATCGCCGTTTGGCGCATGGTTTCAATGACCTGATCAAGGCTCACTTTTGCCGGGCTGTCGGCCATCAAGGCCAGACGCGCAGCGTTGATCGCCTTGATTGCCCCGATGGCGTTGCGCTCGATACAGGGAATTTGCACCAGACCGCCGACGGGATCGCAGGTTAGACCCAGATTGTGCTCCATCGCGATTTCAGCCGCGTTTTCAATCTGTTTGTTGGTGCCATTAAGAGCGGCTGCGAGCCCGCCGGCGGCCATGGAGCAGGCGACACCAACCTCACCCTGGCACCCGGCTTCCGCGCCCGAGATTGAGGCGTTCTGCTTGTAGAGCGCACCGATGGCCGCCGCGGTGAGGAAGAAACGGCAGAGCGCATCGCGGTCATTGGACCGGCGATGGTGGCGGTCAAAATAGCGCACGACAGCCGGAATGATGCCCGCTGCACCGTTCGTGGGCGCGGTCACAACCGCACCGCCGGCAGCGTTTTCTTCGTTGACCGCCATGGCCCACAGATTGACCCATTCCATGGAGGCGAGGGGGTCGGTTTCTGCCCTTGCAGCCTCAGCCATGAGCTTGCGGCGCATGCCGGGCGCGCGGCGCTTCACATTAAGGCCGCCCGGCAGCTCGCCGTCGATGCGGGTGCCGCGTTCGATACAGGCCTCCATGGCGTCGGCAACCTGTTTCACCCGGTCACGGACCTCGTCTTCAGTGCGGAAGGCGGTCTCGTTGCCCAGCATGATTTCGGGGATGGAGAGACCTTCGCGTTCGCCGATCTCAAGCAGCTCGTCGCAGGAATTGAACGGGTAGGGTTCGCCCTTCATCGCTTCAGCAGCGGAATTGCGTCCGGCCTCGGCCTCGTTAATCACAAAGCCGCCACCGATCGAGTACCAGACCTCTTCGCGCAGCACGTTATTATTTTCATCAAACACCATGAATTTCATGGCATTTGAGTGAAAGGGTAGGCGAGTCTTGCCATCAAGAACCAGGTCCTGATCGCAATCAAACGCGATGGTCTTGCGGTCCAACAGCTTCAGGGTTTTGTCGCGCTTAATGCGCTCAACCCGGTCCGGCAGCTCGTCTGGATTGGCCGTTTCGGGTTCCACACCTTCCAGACCCCACAGGATCGCCTTGTCGGTCGCGTGACCGGGACCGGTGAGGGCCAGAGAGCCATAAGCCTCGGCCCGGACTCGTGAAATGGCTTCAAGGCCGTGTTCGGCCTCGACCTGTTCCAGAAACAGGCGCGCAGCCTTCATCGGCCCGACCGTATGGGAGCTGGACGGTCCGACGCCAAGCTTGAAAAGGTCGAAGACCCCGAAATGCATCAGGCGTCACCCAGGCCGCGATCGGAGGTAAAAGCGTTAAAGCAAATCAGGGTCTGGGTGTCCTTAACGCCTTTGATTGTCTGGATTTTCTGGTTCACGAAGCGCCCGATATCGTCCTCCGAAGCCACCGCAAACTGGGCCAGCAGATCAAAAGCGCCGGAGACTGAATGGACCTGGCGGGTCTCTTCGACCTCATCGACAATGGTCGACGCCACCTCATAGGTCTGGCCAAGCTCGCATTTGATGAAGATGTAAAACTGGCGCATGGCGCGACTCCCTTGGTTTTCGGTGATGTTACAACGCCGTGCGCACGGTCCACAGCTCTGGGAACAGTCGAAGCTCCAGCGCCTTGACCAGATAGCTGACACCACCTGAGCCCCCGGTGCCGCGCCTGAAGCCGATAATGCGCTCGACCGTCTTCATGTGGTTGAACCGCCATTGTTGGAATTTCTGTTCAAGATCAACGAGTTTCTCGGCAAACTCGTAGAGCTCCCAGTGCCGTTCAGTATCAAGATAGACCGAGTGCCACAGCGCTTCGACGGCTTCGCTCGGCACGTAGGCGTCGGCCCAGTTCCGGTCAGTAACACCCGGGGGTAGATCATGGCCCTGACGGGCGGCGAAACGCAGGGTTTCGTCATAAAGGCTCGGCGCTTCAAGCGCGGCCATGACATGGGTTTTCGAAGTCGGCTCCTTGTCAAAAACCCGCGCCATCTTCGCGTTTTTATTGCCCAAACGGTATTCAAGACAGCGATATTGCCAGGACTGGAAGCCCGAGCTTTGACCCAGCTTGTCGCGGAAGCTCAGATAGTCGGACGGGGTCATGGTCGCGAGGACAGCCCAGGACTGAGTCAGCTGTTCCTGGATACGGGCGATCCGCGCCAGCATCTTCATGGCCGGCCGGGTATGGTCCTGACGCACCAGAGCAATGGCCGCCTCCAGCTCGTGCAGGCAGAGCTTCATCCAAAGCTCACTGGTCTGGTGGATGATGATGAACATCATCTCATCATGTTCATCTGTAAGGGGCTTTTGGGCTGACATAACCGTGTCGAGGCCCAGATACCGACCATAGGACAGACCCTCAGCCGGGTCCCAGTGGATGTCTTCGCCGCTGAGATCGACAGCGGTCTTGATCGGCTCGGTCATGGCGTCCTCCCAGTGGATTGGGTCTATCTCCAGCTGACAGCACGGGCAAGGCTGGGGACAACCGTCTGGCGCATCAATATCCATGGTCTGACACCAGTCGCGCGCCAGAATTTTGCGCTTTCCCCGACTAGATAAAGGTGAAACTGACCGAGGTTAGACTGAAAGCTGACCCGTCGACCCGATCTCCCCGTTTGACCGGTCCGACCCCGGCCGGAGTTCCGGTGAAAATCAGGTCGCCGGGCTCAAGCCGGACCAGATGAGAGAGGTGGCTGATCACCTCCGCGTTCGACCAGATCATCTGGTTGAGGTCGCCGGCCTGGCGGGTCTCGCCATTGACCGACAGCGCGATCGGGCCCTCGCCCGGAGCAGGGCCGGGTGTGATCGGTCCGATGGGGGCCGACGCATCAAAACCCTTGGCCATGTCCCAGGGGCGGCCGGCCTTCTTGGCGACGGACTGAAGATCGCGGCGGGTCAGATCGACCCCGATCGCCGCGCCAAAGATCAGATCGGGAGCGGCCTCGACAGACACATTCGCACCGCCCGTTCCAAGGGCCAGGACCAGCTCGATCTCATGGTGCAGATCGTCGGTCGCGGGCGGGAAGGGCACCTCGCTGGCCAGCGTCAGGGCATCGCGCGGTTTGGAGAAGAAGAAAGGCGGCTCGCGATCGGGATTGTGGCCCATCTCGCGGGCGTGATCGGCATAGTTGCGGCCCACGCAGTAGATCCGCCGCACCGGAAATTCGCCGCCGCCAACAACCGGCACGGTGACCACGTCAGGCGGGGCAATCACGAAATCAGGCATGGCGGACCTCCAGCTACAAAAACGGCGCAGAGCCACTGGGTAGCCTGCGCCGTTTGAAATGTCAGCCGTGAGGTGTGGTTGAACGGCCTTACGTCTCGCCACCCTTCTTCTCAGCGTCCGCCATCATGCCGGAGAAGCGATGGAGCAGATCGATGGGCATCGGGAAGACGATGGTCGAGGTGCCTTCATTGCCAAGCTCGGTCAGGGTGCCGAGATAGCGCAGCTGCATTGCGCCTTCCTGTTCGCCGAGGACCTGCGCGGCTTCTGCCAACTTCTGGGCGGCCTGTTGTTCACCTTCAGCGGAGATGATCTTGGCGCGCCGCTCACGCTCGGCCTCAGCCTGTCGGGCAATGGCGCGGATCATGGACGGGTCGAGGTCGACATGCTTGATCTCGACATTGGCCACCTTGATGCCCCAAGCCTCGGTCTGCTCATCGAGGATTTTCTGCACATCGACATTCAGCTTGTCGCGTTCGGCCAACATCTCATCAAGGTCATGCTTGCCGAGCACGCTGCGGAGTGTGGTCTGGGCCAGCTGGCTGGTGGCCATGCGATAATCCTCGACCTGGTTGATCGCCTTGTTGGGATCAATGATGCGGTAGTAGAGAACCGCGTTCACCTTCACCGAGACATTGTCCTGACTGATCACGTCCTGGCTCGGCACGTCTTCAGCCACGGTGCGGATATCAACCTTTACCATCTGTTGCAGGAAAGGGATGAGCAGGATCAGACCCGGGCCCGAGGTGCCGGTATAACGACCCAGGGTGAAGATCACCGCGCGCTCATACTCGCGCAGCACTTTAACCGCAGAGGTAAAAATCGCGATCGCAAAAACGCCAAGCGCAAGCCAGAGACCAAGATCAAGTCCGAGAGAAGCCAAGGCAGATACTCCTTCAAAAGCGCCCGGGTCGGTTTTGTCCGGGACAGGGGAAACAGGTTTCATCAGGCCGATTTGACCACCAGGGTCAGGCCCTCAATCGCCTTGACCTTGATGGTATCGCCCTCGGTGAGAGTGTCTTTCGAGACCGCGTGCCAGCGCTCGCCATCGACCTGGACATGGCCTTCGCCTCCCTCCCAGTCGAGGACCCGGCCGGTCATACCCACAAGGCCCTGCGCGCCGGTGGTGACCTTCCGCCCTTGCGCCGCAAGGCCATAGGTCAGTAACAGGAAGCTCGACACGCCCAGCACGCCGGTCGCGCCCACCACAACGCGCCAGTCGACGCGGAAGGCCTCTACATCGGTATCGATCAGCATCAGAGCGCCAATGGCGAAGGCGACAATGCCGCCGAGCGCCAGCAGGCCGCCCGACACAATGAAGGCTTCAGCCACCAGTAGCCCAAGCCCCAGCAGGATCAGCGCGGCACCCGCATAATTCACCGGCAGGGTGTTGAGCGCATAAAGCCCGACAATCATGCAGATGACGCCGGCCACGGCGGTGACCGGTTCCAGTCCATTATAGAAAGATACCAGCAGGCCAATAAAACCCAGATTCATCAGCATGAAGGCGATGTTGGGATCGGTGATGACGGCCAGCACTTCCTCGGACACATTGCGTTCGACGCGCACGATGCTCGCCTCAGCTGTGTTCAACGTGACCGTGGCTCCCGTTTGGAGCTCCACCTCACGACCCTCAAGCTGGCTGAGGAGCTCAGGCAGGTTCGCCGCTTCCAGCTCGACAACACCGAGCGCAAGCGCCTCGCTGGCCGACACGCTGACGCCGCTGCGCACCGCGTCCTCGGCCCAGTCGGCATTGCGCCCGCGCAATTCGGCAAGCGAGCGGATATAGGCGACACTGTCATTGACCACCTTGTTGCGCATGGCCTGCGAGCTGCTGGGGGCTTCCGGCGTGCCGTCCTGTGCGGTGCCTTCGGCGGCGTCCTCCACGGCCGGATCAGTACCTTCAGGCGCGGGCGTGGAGGAGGGGGCCTCACCGCCGCCGCCCATATCAACCGGGGTTGCCGCGCCGATACTGGTGCCCGGCGCCATGGCGGCCACGTGGCTGGCATAGGTGATAAAGGCCCCTGCGCTGGCCGCCCGCGCACCCGGCGGCGACACATAAACAACCACGGGCAGGTTGGCCGCCAGGATCGCCTGATTGATATCGCGGGTGGAGGTGACGAGACCTCCGGGCGTATCCATCTCGATGATCAGCGCCTCAGCCCCGGCGGCTTCCGCCTCCGCAATGGCGCGTTCGGTAAAGCTTGTGGTCACCGGGCCAATGGCTCCGGTCATCGGGGCAACATGGACGGTGCGGCCCGAGCCGGGCTGGGCCAGGCCCGGCGCTGACAGAAACAGTCCGGCCGAAAGGCAAACAAGGGCTGCCAGCCGCAACACGTTTCGGGTCATGGTCAAATGCGCTCCAACACAAGAAAACTCTGAGGCTTAAGGGTAGAACGACCCGTCCCCCTCGACCACAAAATTCGACGGGGCGTCTGGTCGCAGGAGGGGGCTGACTCGTTGACGACGGCACCAGCGTCGACGTCATCTACAGCCACCAGGACCATCTGGGCAGTGCGGCCAGCGCCACCGACGCGTCGGGCAACCTGCTCTTGCGCGAAGACTACACCCCATTCGGCGAAACCCGCCAGAACCCGGCCGCCAACGCCAACGAGGAAAGCTTCACCGGCCACATCCGCGACACCGCCACCGGCCTGACCTACATGCAGGCGCGCTACTACGACCCCGTGATCGGGCGGTTCCTGAGCAATGATCCGGTTGGGTTTGCGGAAGGGGGGTGGTCGCATTTCAACAGATATGTCTATGCAGAAAGTAACCCGATCAATTTGATTGATCCAAATGGGCGAGATGCAGTTGCTCTAACTTTTGACGTCGATCTTTTTGTACCAGTGCCTGTTGGTCCGCTCCTCGTTCCGGTCGGAGGGGGCGTCTCAGGGGGCATAGTTCTTGGTTTTGATTTCAAAACTCCGGAATTGGGCCGACTTCCTGAGCGCTTGATCCAAAATCGTGGGAACCCGGGCGTTGCTGTAATGCAGACTTTTACGGAACCCAATGAGGCTGGGCTCATTGGAAACGTCCGCTTGGGTGCCGGGCTCGATGCATCTGCGGGATTAGCGCTTGAATACACCCCTGGTTCTGTAAGTGATCTTACTGGAACCTCTACTCAGTTGGAGTTTGGAGCCGGCCCCCTTGCTCGTTCTGTATCCGCGTTAGATGGTTCTGAATCTCTAGTGCCAAACAATGTAACTGGAGGATCCGCAGCGCTTGAAGTCGGCGCTAGCCTTCTTCCAGTCTCTGGTTCACTTTCTCGAGAGAGGACAGGAGCCTGGACTGTTTCTAGATCCACTGACCGGAATAGCGTAATTCAAACAGGTAGTAATCTTCATCGCGATCCCGAAGGATAAGGAGGTCTTGTTACTATGAAGCTTTCTCCATTTGGTGACTTAAATAGAGCTCAGAAAATAGTAGGGTCGATAACGTTCTTTATTGGGTGCACAACAATGATACTGTGGGCGTTTGGACCGCTCCCGCTTTGGGTCCCTCTTGCAGCCATGGTTCTTCATCTAACTGCTTATCGCTTTTTCTGAGTTAGTTGTCGGTTCCGGTTCGGGTCGACCAGCATTAATGACTACGGAGGCAATTGTCTGCGCTGCTGTAACGAAGGTCAAATCCTGTAAAGTGTGCAACGGACCCATCTAATAAGGTTATTGTTAACGACGACATCCTGTCTACGCCCTGCCGGACGGCCATGGTCGCGCACGCGGCACGCGCTGGGGCGGGTTTGATTATGCCGGGGGCGGAACCTACCACCCGTCCGGCCAACTCAGCTCGGTCGCGCTCGCCAATGGCCTCACCTATTCGGCCACTTTCAACTCGCGCCATCAGAGGGTCGATCTGATCGTGGCGGGGGGCGGCACCTCGGCGGTGGACTTCTCCTACAGCTATGATGCCAATGGCCGGGTCACGCACATCACCGACCACGCCACGACGGGGCAGGACCGGGCCTACACCTATGATCCTGAATCAAGTTCAGGACAGGCAGGCTGGGGCGGCTCTCCACCGCGTCGGGACCCTGGGGTGCGGGGTCGTACACCTATGACCTGCTGAACAATATCCGCGCCAAGTCGCTGGGCGCAGACACGGTTGAGATCGAGTATAACGCCGACAACCAGATCCACCGCACCCGCGACACCCGCGACGGCAATGTCTGGCGGCTCTATGGTCATGACACGCGCGGCAATGTGATCGATAACTCGCGGCTTCAGTTCACCTATGACCGCTCTGATCAGCCGGTGGCGATGTCGGGCGCGGTATCAGCGAGCTATGCGTATGACGCCCATAACCGCCGGGTGAAGCAGGTGATCGACGGGGAGACGATCTACACCGTCTACTCCGTCACCGGCTCCATCCTCTACCGCGATAACATCACCACCGGTGAAACCACCGACTATCTGCGCATGGGCCGGGGCGGGCGCACGGTGGCGCGCCTGGTTGATGACGGCACCAGCGTCGACGTCATCTACAGCCACCAGGATCATCTCGGCAGTGCGGCGTCTTGTTTATCTCGCTTGGAAAGCTCTGGCGGAGGAGGAGGGATTCGAACCCCCGGAACGCGTGAACGCTCAACGGTTTTCAAGACCGCCGCTTTCGACCACTCAGCCACTCCTCCGCGCTGAGGCGGTGTCTCTAGCCGGGAAGGGGTCGCGCTGGCAAGACTTTCGCGCGGTCGGCGGCGCGCCTGTGCGACCTATTTCGCGTTGTGCGCCGGGCCTTCTTCGCCCATCGTGGTGATATGACCCTGAAAGCGCTTTCCAAATTCGCCCTCCTTCCAGCCCTCATCATGGGCTCGGCCCTTGCCCTTTCCGGGTGTGCGAGCACGCCAGACGGTTCCGCCACGACGACGAGCGAGGCTCGGCCTAATTACACGACCGCCTATTATTCGGGCGTCTCTGAAACACTGGAGCCATTCGGCAGCGAGGCGGCCTATGCGGCCTATCTAGAGCAGCGCGATCAGCGCCCGTCGCGCTACTGGTACTGGCGTCTGCAACGAGCCGGGATCGAGTGGAAATCCAATCAGGAGACTGAAGACCCGCTGAGCGATTGTCCGGTCTACGACCCCAATAATCCGGCCTGTTTCGCTTTTGGCGAGGAGGGCGATGATCGCGACCGGATCGTTGTGACCGGGGCGATCGCGCCCGGCTCACCCACCATCCAGACCTCCATGACCAATAACCAGGTGGGCACGGTAGATGAGGGCGGCGTGGTCAAGCGCATCGGCAACCGGGTCATCGTGCTGCGCGACGGGCGGCTGTTCATCCTGAATATCGGGGCGGGGGAGGATGCCGAACCGGTGCTGGAATCACGGGTCGATCTTTATGACGACCCCAATGAGGACACCTGGTTTGACGAGCTTCTGGTGTCTGACAAGCGCATCGTCGTGATCGGGTATTCCTACCAGTATGACGCCTCCAGCTACTCGGTCTATGACCTCAGCGATGAAGGCGATGTGAGCTTCGTCGGGCGCTTTCTGGTCAGCAGCGAGGATTATTTTGACGGCACGTCCTACGCCGCGCGCATGATTGATGACGATATCGTCTTCGAGTTTCCGGTGGAGCTGGACGCTCTTGATCCAGAGGAGGGGGCTGCGCCCCGCTTCTTCAAACCCGATCAGGACGGTGATGGCGAGGTGGACAGTGTTTTCGCGCTGATCAATGCCGCCGACGTCTACCGCCCGGTCGTGGATCATGACCAACCCGTGGTTCAGGCGCTGGTGAAATGTGATCTGGAAGCGCTGGCCTTGCGCGGCCCTGACGGGACGTGCCAGCGCGTGGCCTTCATCACAGGCGAATACGGGCAGTTCTATATCGGCCCGAGCGCAGCCTATTACTGGTCACCGGGCGAGCTTGATATCCACCAGCGTGGGGAAGACTGCCGGTTTGATGACTTCAACAGAGGTGGCGCGACGCCGGTCCACCGCATCGATCTGGAGACGATGCAGATCAGTGTCGCGGCAGGCTTTGGTGAAGTCGAAACGCCTTACTGGATGAGTGAGCAGACTGGGAGCCTTTACGGCTTCGTGCGCCACCGTGAACCGGGATGCCGACAGGCGCGCCATAGCTGGCGCATCCCGGACCTTGGGTTGGTGCACATCGAAGCCGCCAGGTTTGGAAACCGCTATGAGGCGATCAGCCGGGAGCGTGTTCGGCGCTTGCCGGTGATCGGTCAGGTTTTCAGGCCAACACCGCGCTTCTTTGAAAACCGGCTGGTGTATGGCTCCTGGGTCAACCATGGCCGGTTTGATGAGGCTCACCCGGCGTCATCGGCCATCGTGGTTGATCTTGTCGGAGAGCGCTCCGATCAGGTCATGACACTTCCCCACACGGTTGCGCGGATCGAAGCGCTGGATGATCACACCCCGGTCCTGATTGGCTATGCAGGTGAGACCGCGCTCGGCTTTACCGCTCTGGACGTTTCAGAGCTTGCGGAGCTGCGTGCGTCTACGCGGGTCGACGACCGGATCATTGCAGAATCGCGTACCCACGCCTTTAACGCCACCATCTACGAGGATCAGTGGGGAGGCGGCGCATTGATGGGGCTCGCGACAATGCCGCGCTCTCCGGACGATGAAGACTTCCGCTGGTGGCGGCGACAGGGCGAGGCGGGCGTGTCCTTCCTGCAGCTTGAGGACGATGAGTTCAGCTCTCTGGGAGCAGCCGATCCGCTGAGCGCCGAGGTCAGTGACACCTATGAGTGCGAGGTCTCCTGCGTGGACTGGTATGGCGTGGTGCGGGCCTTTTACCTCAACAATCGGGTGTTCGCCCTGACCAATACCGAGCTCATTGAGGTGGACCTTTTTGTCGGTGATCCGCTGGAGGTCCTGAACCGCACCCGGCTGGATGGCAAACCGGAGCGCACGGCGGACTGATCCCTGCAGCTGAGGCCACGGATCACACTCGCCATGCTTCCGCCATGGAGGTGTTCACGATAGCCTGCGTCCCGTCACTCGAATCCGCTAGGAGTATCGCCCATGACAGCTCGCCTCCTTGTCCTGATCGCCCTGTTCGCCGCCGTTCTGGCCCCGGCCCACGCCCGGTCGAATTTCGAGACCCGGGCGAGCTATGCCGCGATCCTGGATTTTGAAACCGGTGAGCTGCTCTATTCAAAGAATGGTGACGAGGCGATGGCTCCGTCTTCCATGTCCAAGCTCATGACCGCGCTCATGGTTTTCGAGGCCCTAGAGCGGGGCGAGCTGACCCTGGAGACGACGCTGCCGGTCAGTGAAGACGCCTGGCGGCGCGGCGGCTCGGCGTCGGGCTCCTCGACCATGTTTCTGGACGTGAATTCAAGAGCTTCAGTGGAAGACTTGCTGCGCGGTATCATCGTCCAGTCCGGCAATGATGCCTGCATTGTTGTCGCTGAGGCGCTGGGCGGCACGGAAGACAACTTCGCCGAAATGATGACCGATCGCGCCCAGGAGCTGGGGCTGACAAGCGCGAACTTCGCCAATGCCACCGGCTGGCCGGATCCCGAACACCGCATTTCGGCTATCGATCTGGCGCGCCTGTCCCGGCACATCATTGCCGAGCACCCCGAGTATTTCTCGCTCTATGGCGAGGAAGAGTTCACCTATAACGGCATCCGCCAGTTCAACCGCAATCCGCTTCTGGGCCTGTTTGAGGGGGCCGACGGCCTGAAGACCGGGCGCACTGACGATGCCGGATATGGCCTTGCTGCCACCGCGCAGCGTGATGGTGAGCGCCGCATCGTGGTGTTCAACGGCATGGACAGTCAGCGCGACCGCGCGAGCGAGGCTGAACGGCTGATGCGCGCGGCTTTTTCCGAGTTTCGCGTGGACACCGTGGCCGAGGCGGGCCAGCAAATCGGCGATGCTGAAGTCTATCTCGGCGAAACGTCCACCATCCCGCTCCAGACGACCGAGGCGCTGCAAGTGGGCGGACACCGCCGCGACCTCGACGATTTCACCGCCGAAGTCGTCTATGAGGGCCCGCTGGCCGCGCCGGTTGAGGCCGGCACGGTGGTCGGCCGACTGGAAATCACGCTGCCCGACGGCCGCGTACAGAGTGTTCCGCTCGCCGCCGCTGAAAGCGTTGAGCGCAAGGGCGCAATGGGCCGGGCCGGAGCGGCCTTTGCTCGCCTGATCCGTGGCGGCTAGCTGTGCCGGGACGTTTCATCACGCTGGAAGGCGGGGAGGGCGCTGGCAAGTCCACGCTCGCCCGCGGTCTTGCCGAACGTCTGCAAGCGCGCGGGCTGGACGTCATCGTCACGCGTGAACCCGGCGGCACTCCGAACGCGGAGGCTGTTCGCGATCTGCTGGTTTCCGGCGATGTGGAACGCTGGTCGCCCATGGGCGAAGCGCTGCTGCTTTATGCGGCGCGCGAAGACCATGTGCGCACCCTGATTGCGCCGGCGCTTGAGGCCGGGGCCTGGGTTATCTCCGACCGCTTTGCCGACTCCACGACGGCCTATCAGTGTGCTGCGGGCGGCCTGACCCGGTCCACGGTCGAACAGCTGCACACTCTGTCACTGGGCCGTTTTCAGCCGGATCTGACCTTCGTCGTGGATCTCGATCCGCAAGTCGGGCTGCAGCGCACGATAGCCCGCGGGGAGGGGGCGACCCGCTTTGAGCAGCAGCCCGCGGCCTTTCACGATGCGTTGCGCGCTGAATTCCTGGCGATTGCGGCGCGCGAACCGGCCCGGTGTGCCGTCCTTCAGGGCAGCGACACGCCCGAAGCGCTGTTGAACGCAGCGCTCAGCGAGATTGACGCGCGTCTGAAGGTGGGCGCATGAGTGATATCTCAGAAGCCGACCGCGAGGGCGAGCTCGCCCACCCGCGCGAGGTCTATGAGCTGTTTGGCCACACGCGGGAGGCGGCGGCCATGGAGGAGGCTTTCTCCTCTGGCCATATGCACCATGCCTGGATGATTACCGGGCCCAAGGGCGTGGGTAAGGCGACGCTCGCCTACCGCCTGGCGCGTCGGGCCCTGGGCGCGCAGGCGGCGGGAGAGGGGGCCTTGAGCGCGTCTCCGTCCGATCCGGTCTGCCGCCAGATTGAAGGCCTGGCCCATCCCGACTTCTTGCTGATCCGGCGACCCTGGAATGACAAGACGAAAAAGCTGAAGGGCGAGATCACGGTTGATGAAGCCCGTAAGGCGGCGGATTTCTTCTCCAAAAGCGCCAGCGGCGGCCATTGGCGGGTGGTGATTGTGGATAGCGCGGATGAGCTGAACATCAACGCCTCCAATGCCTTGCTGAAAACCCTTGAAGAGCCGCCCAAGCGTGGGCTGCTGATCCTGCTGGTGGAAACTCCAGGCCGGCTGCTGCCAACCATCCGGTCGCGCTGCCGGCGCATGTCGCTGCGCGCGCCCGGCGCCAGTGAGACGGCGGGATGGCTGGAAACCGCCCATGGCATCGATCACGATGTGGCGGTGCGGGCCGCGGAGCTCGCGGTGGGCGCGCCCGGTCGCGCACTGGCCCACGCGGTCTCCGGCGAGATTGGCGTGAAGGACGATCTTGATCGCATGCTGGCTGGTCTGCCGCGGATTGATCGCAGCGCGGCCATGCGTCTTGCTGACCAGGCGTCGCGCAAGGACGGCGAGCCGGTCAAACGCGCGGTCATGCGCTTTTTGCAGGGCTATGCGCAGGACCGGGCGAGGGCGCTGGCAGTTTCCGATGGGGGCTTGAACGGGGCTGCCGCCTGGGTGAAGGCCAGTGATGAGCTACGCCGGTTGGCAAGGGATGCAGACGCGATCTATCTGGACCCGAAACAAACCTTCCACGCCGCGATTGCCCTGATTGAAGACGCGGCCAGCCAAGCCTGATCACGCATGTTTATCGACACCCATATCAACATCCATGGCGACGCCTATGCCGAGGATCTCGACGCCACGCTGCAACGCGCGCGTGACGCAGGCGTTTCACCCATGATCGCGATCTGCTGCCGGCTCAACGAATTTGATGCCGTGCGCCGGATCGCAGAGGCCCATGATGATGTGGTCTGCACCATTGGCGCGCATCCCCACCACGCCAAGGACCGCCCCGACATCACCGCTGACGAGTTGGTGGAAATCGCCAGCCATCCCAAGGTCGTCGCCATTGGCGAGACGGGCCTCGATTTCCACTACAACTACAGTCCGGCCGAAGACCAGTATCCCAGTCTACGCGCCCATATTGAGGCGGCGCGGCGCACCGGCCTGCCAATCATTCTGCACTGCCGCGAAGCCGATACCGAAATGGCCGAGCTGCTCGAAGAGGAGATGGGGAAGGGGACGTTCAAGGCCCTGCTCCATTGCTACACCGGCGGTGCCGAGCTCGCCGCACGGGCGGCTAAGCTGGGCGTCTATTTTTCCGCATCGGGCATTATCAGCTTTAAAAAGGCTGAGGATGTGCGCGCAGTCTTTCGTGATGTTGTGCCCGATGACCGGGTCATTATCGAGACAGATTGCCCCTATCTGACGCCGGTTCCGCATCGCGGAAAGCGTAATGAACCGAGTTACTTGCCCCATGTTGCTGAAGCACTGGCTGCGGTAAAGGGCTGGACGCTGGACGAGACGGCAGAGCGCACGACGAAGGCTGCGCGGGCGCTGTTTGACCGGTTGCCGGGCCCATGAGCGACGCGCCGGTCTTGCGCGCCCGGATCCTGGGCTGTGGCTCGTCGGGCGGTGTTCCGCGCCTTGACGGAGACTGGGGCGATTGCGATCCGAAAGAGCCGAAAAACCGTCGTCAGCGCTGTAGCCTGCTGATAGAACAGGCAAAATCGCTTGAAGCGCTGCGTGAAGGTGAGGCCACGCGCGTGCTTGTCGACACCTCGCCGGACCTGCGCAATCAGTGGCTTGAAGCTGGCGCGACCTCGCTCGATGGTGTCGTTTACACGCACGCCCACGCTGACCAGCTGCACGGCATCGATGATCTGCGCGCGCTCGTCTACCGCCGCCGCGCCAAGCTGCCGGCCTTTGCAAACCCTGAGGTCTCTGCGGACATCGCCGATCGCTTCAGCTATATCTTCGAAACGCCGCCAGGGTCAGGCTATCCGCCACTGATGACCATGGAGGCGGTAAAAAGCACTGACAGCGCAAGTATCGATGGGCCAGGCGGTCCAATCAGTGTTCAATTATTCGATGTGGAACACGGCCGCGCGCCGTGCAGCGGCATTCGCGTGGGCCCGATAAGCTATACGCCAGACGTCAACGGACTGGATGACGCCGCGTTTGAGGCTTTGGCTGGCAGCGCGGTGTGGATCGTTGATGCGTTGCGTGAGAAGCCGCATCCAACCCATGCGCATCTGGACCTGAGCCTGGAATGGCTCGCGCGTGTGAAGCCACAGCTCGGCATTCTGACCAATCTTCATATCGATCTCGACTACCGCACGCTTTCAAAGCGCCTGCCAACGGGCGTGCGTCCAGCCTATGACGGTCTGAGCGTGACTGTGAGCAGGGACTCAGGTGAGATATTGGCCGCTGACAGGCCGTGAGCGCGTCTGAGAACGGCCCGTGACCGCCGAAATCCACCATATCGTATTTCTCATAATATTGATTATGCGCAAAATGGAATGAGGAAAACCCATGTCCGGTGACATCCCCTTTTATGACAAAGCTCTGGAATCGCTGGCGCAAATGCCGTCGCGCGACCTCACCGGCATGCAGCGGCTTCTGTCGATCATGGCGCGGCTCCGCGACCGTGAGAGCGGCTGCCCCTGGGATATCGAGCAGACCTATTCCACCATCGCGCCCTACACGATCGAGGAAGCCTACGAAGTCGCCGACGCCATCGACCGCGGTGATCTGGCTGATCTGAAGGATGAACTCGGCGACCTGATGTTTCAGGTCGTGTTCCACAGCCAGATGGCCTCCGAGACCGGAGACTTCGCCTTTGAAGATGTCGTGGACGCCATCTCTCACAAGATGATCCGCCGCCACCCGCACGTCTTCGGTGACGCTGACGAGCGCGATGCGGAGGAGCAAACGCGCGCCTGGGAGGCCACAAAGGCCGCTGAACGGGCCGCGAAAGGCATTCAGGACACGTCTGTGCTCGCCGACCTGCCCGTCGCCCTGCCCGCTCTCAAACGCGCCGGAAAGCTGACCAAGCGTGCTGCTCGCGTCGGCTTCGACTGGCCGGATGTTGACGAGGTCTTCGACAAGCTCGATGAGGAGCTCAACGAGCTGAAAGACGCCATGAAATCAGGCGATCAGGCCCATATCACCGAGGAAATGGGCGATCTGCTCTTCGTTCTGGCAAATCTCGCACGAAAGGTTGGCGTGGAGCCGGAAAATGCCCTGCGCGATGCCAATGCCAAATTTGAGCGTCGCTTCAGATATATTGAGCAAAACATTGAAAAGAAAGCGGCTTCTATTGAAGAAGCAACGCTCGATGAGATGGAATCGCTCTGGCTCGAAGCCAAGGCAGTCGAGCGGTCCTAGTGGGCCGCTTCCACCTCAAAGACCTGCTCAAGGCCCGGGAAACGCTGGCGGAACCGTCCCGCATCGGGTCCAGACAGACGAATGATCGCGTCGGTGATGCCGGTCTCGGCATCCATACGCTCTTCCATGATTGAGCCGTTTTCATGCACCCAGGCGCGCGCTGCAGCGTCGGATGGCTTGAAGCGCACATGCAGACGCTCATCGCCAAGCGATAGAGCCTCATCGATCGCGCGCATCAAGGCCGGCAGCCCCTGCCCGGTCACGGCCGAGGTGGCGATCACCTGAAGCTTGTCAGGACCGGTTTGAAGGCGCGCGCGCCACACCAGGTCCCCCCTGCTTTCTTCATCGAGCTGGTCAATCTTGTTCCAGGCTTCGATGCGGATCTGGTCGCTATCCTCAACGCCGCAGGCAAGCGCTTCCAGCACCGCTTCAACATCGGCCTTGCGACCCTCATGGTCCGGATCGGCCATATCGCGCACATGCACGAGGATATCAGCCTCTGCGACCTCCTCCAGCGTGGCGCGGAAGGCGGCGATCAGCTCGGTCGGAAGGTCTGTGATGAAGCCCACCGTGTCAGAAAGCAGGATGCGCCGCCCGGTTGGCGTGCGCACCGCCCGCGTCGTGGGGTCGAGTGTGGCAAAGGGCATATCCTTGGCCAGCACCTTGGCTTCAGACAGGGCATTGAAAACACTGGACTTGCCCGCATTCGTGTAGCCCACAAGCGCGACCGTCGGCCAGGGCGCGGCCTTACGGCGGCTGCGATGCAGCGTGCGTGTGCGGCGCACCTGATCGAGCTCCCGGCGCAGCTTCGCCATCTTGTCGGCAATGATCCGGCGGTCGGTCTCGATCTGGGTTTCACCGGGACCGCCCATAAAGCCGGCACCGCCACGCTGGCGTTCCAGGTGGGTCCAGGTCCGCACCAGACGCGAGCGCTCATAGGTAAGGCGCGCCAGCTCCACTTGCAGCCGGCCTTCCCGGGTCTGGGCCCGGCGGCCAAAGATTTCCAGGATCAGACCGGTCCGGTCGATCACCTTCACCTTCAGCTTCTTTTCCAGATTACGCTGCTGGACCGGCGTCAGCGCGGTATCGACGACCAGAACATTGGCCTCGAGCCCTTCCAGGTCCTCGCGCAGGGTTTCCACCTTGCCAGACCCGAAGAAGGTTGAGGGTTCGACCTTGCGCAGGGGTTCAACCCGCGCCTCGGCCGTTTCAACATCGAGGGCTTCTGCCAGACCGGCAGCTTCTTCCATACGCGCGGCAACGCGCGCTTCATCAAGCTCGCCGGTATCGGGATGGAGAACGAGCGCGACCTGGACCGCTGCTGAACGCTCAATCAATCCGCGTCTTCCTCATCCAGCTCGCTCTTGTCGAACAGCTGAACCGTCTGGCCCGGCATGATCGTGGAGATGGCGTGCTTGTACACAAGCTGGATCTGGCCTTCGCGGCGCAGCAGCACGCAGAAATTATCGAACCAGGTGACCACGCCCTGAAGCTTCACACCATTGACCAGGAAAATGGTCAGAGGGGTCTTCTCTTTGCGGACCGTGTTCAGAAATACGTCCTGGAGGTTTTGTTTCTTATCGTTGGACATGGGCTCGTCTTCTTGTGAATCGCCGGGCCGCCTGCCGATCCGGCTTTCAGATGTTAGGTAAACACGGTTTCGCTGCACTGCAACCATCGCGCAGGCACAAGATGTGCGCACGCATGCCTAATCGCGGGCGAAAATGACATAGATCGCCGCTGCTGCCGCCAGGATTTCAAGGCGTCCCAGTACCATCAGACCGCAGGACACTACGAGGGAGGCCGGGCTTTGTGCAGCCCAGTCCACCTGCGCCAGCGGACCGGCATTGGTCACCGAAGCCGCCGCCATGCGCCAGGCAGCCTCGAAATCAGCGCCACCGAGACCGATGGCGATCGCCCCCAGCCCCATGGCGACAGGGAAGGCAAGCGCGTAGACCCAGACACCGGCGAGCGCCTGGTCGCTGACGGCGCGACCGGAAAACCGGGTGCGGATGGCCGCGGACGGATGGGACAGCACCTCCAGCTCACCCCCTGCCCGGCGCATGAGCAACAGGATGCGCGGCATCTTGATGCCGCCGGTCGTGGAAATGGTGGATCCGCCAATCATGGCCAGCATCAGCCAGACCACCGGCCCGCCATAGGTCATGGCCGAGGTCTGGTATCCCGACGTACTGATCGCAAACAGCGCGTCAAACAGGGTAGGAAGAATGGCCGGCAGGCCAATCAGGATGCCCGCAAGCACCGCGACGCCGATCGATACGCCCACGATGGCGCGCAGCTCACCGGTCCCTCGCCCATAGCGACGCCGGGTTGCGAGTTCGTACAGCACCGCAAAATTCCAGGCTCCGATGACGCACAGAAGCACAAGGATGAGGACACCGGCCGAGCTGAGCTGAGCGCCCACCGGTCCAGAAAATGGCGCAAGGCCGGCGGTCGCCACAGCAGACAGGCTGAGGCAGAGCGCCTCAAACAGCGGCGTGCCGCTGACCGACAGCGCGAAAGCCCCGATCAGGGTGATGGAGGTATAGATGCTGCCGAGCCGGCGCACCGCCCGCCCGAAATTGGTGAACAGGTCCGCCCGTTCCACTGTCAGTAGCGTGGTCCGGCGCAGGCCAACGCCGCGCCGGTCGAGGGCGGCAAACACCGTGGCGGCAAAGACCAGACTCGCAAGCCCGCCCATCCAGGCGATCAGGCTGCGCCACAGGACGATCGAGCGCGGGGCGTCTTCGGGGGCCAGCGCAATCGCACCGGTCGTTGTCATGGCTGAATAGGCCTCAAACACGCCCAGTATAACTGACTGGTTTGCCAGGATTAGCGGCGCAGCCGCCAGCACGGGGATGATCAGCCAGCCCAGAAAGGCCAGGCGCAGCGCCGCTGACGCGCGAGCCGGTCGTGTTGAGCCCTGGGTGGCAGCAAGGATCACACCCCCGACAAAGCCCCCCGAGACGAAAGTGAAGAAGAAGCCCCTCGCCTCCTCGCGCGCGCCTTCAAGGCTCGCCATCAAAATAAAGGGCAAGGCGGCACCAGCCACCAGAATCGCGCACCAAGCCATGGCGCGGAACATGCGGGGTGACAGGGTCATGGGCCCTAGAAGTATTCCAGGCTGACGCGGAACATCTGCTCCACCTTGGATACCGCATTCTTCATGGCGAAGAAGACGACGCGGTCATTTTCTTCCACCTTCACATCATCGCGGGCAAAGAAGACCTTGTCACCGCGCACCAGGGCGCAGACCGAAATGCCTTCATCCAGCTCCAGCGTGTTGAGGGTCTTGCCAATCAGCGGAGAGGTCGCCAGCGCGATGCCTTCAAGCGCTTCGGCCTGACCGCCGGCGAGCGACTGAAGGCCGGTAATCCGGCCCCGGCGGATATGCTGGAGGATGGTGGAGACCGTGACACCGCGCGGGTCAATCATCACATCGATATCGAGCGCGGATTTGACCGGCTCAAAAGCCTGGTCGTTCACCAGACACAGGGAGCGCGCCGCGCCCTCCCGCTTGGCCATAACCGCGCTCAGCAGGTTCACCTTGTCGTCATTGGTCAGGCAAAGGGCGAGCTCTGAATCTTCAACGCCAGCCTCCTGCAGAACCTCACGATCAAGACCGTCACCATGCAGAACCACCGTGCGGCGCAGCACGTCGGCGGCCTCTTCGGCCTGCTTCTTGTCACGCTCGATCAGGCGGACACGAACACCGCTGACCCGTTCCAGGGCCTTGGCCACGTAAAGCCCGATATTACCGGCCCCCACGATCACAACGCGGCGGGCGCGCTGGGCGTCCTGTCCGAACACATCGAGCGCGCGTTTGACCTGCCCGGCAGCCAGCGACAGGTAGACATCATCGCCGGGCATGATCGGATCAGTGCCGTCGGGAATAAACAGCGTCTTGTCGCGCTGGATCCCCACCAGATCGAATCCAAGATCGGGAAACAGCTCCAGCAGCTGGTTTTTGGTGCTGGTCACCACCGGTGAATTTTCATCCACGGTCAGGCCCAGCACCTGAACCCGCGAGTTGGCAAAGGGCGCGGTGGCAAAGGCCCCCGGCGTTTCCATGCGCTGCAGGATCGACCGGCTGACTTCCAGCTCTGGCGAGATGGTCACGTCCACCGGCATCGCGCCATCGGCAAACAGCGCGCCCCATCTTTTGTCCAGATAGGTCTGAGACCGCACACGCGCGATCTTCAACGGCGTTTCGAAGATGGAATGGGCCACCTGGGCGGCGACCATGTTGACTTCATCGGAATAGGTCACGGCCACCAGCAGGTCCGCATCCCCGGCCCCGGCCTTGGCCAGAGTGTCGGGATGGGAGCCGTGACCGACCACGCCGCGCACATCCAGATCGGTCGTGACCTTGTCGACAAGCTCGCGAGACCAGTCGACCACGGTGACCGAGTTGCCTTCAGAGGCGAGCTCGCGCGCGATGCCATATCCAACTCGGCCTGCGCCGCAGACGACTGCCTTCATGGTTCAACTCTGTGAGGGTTAGGACGGTGAGGGTTAGGACGCTTTTTCCGTATCGGCGTCGGTTTCATCGTCCGACCGGGCGCTATTGCCAACGCCGAGCGTCTTTAGTTTGCGATGCAGGGCCGACCGCTCC
The DNA here is from genome assembly GCA_043513725.1 of Oceanicaulis sp. GTDB lineage: Bacteria > Pseudomonadota > Alphaproteobacteria > Caulobacterales > Maricaulaceae > Oceanicaulis. Next base: position 253,647 of record CP121338.1, read on the forward strand.
ATTCCGATAAAGGTCGCCGTGCGTGAGATGTTTCCGCCAAACCGGTTGATCTGGACTTTGAGGTATTCGCGTTCGAATTTCTCACGGGCATCGCGCAGCGGCAAGCCAATCATGCGCTCGGCATCAAAACCTGCATCATTACCTGAAGACTGGCCGGTCACTTCAGACGGAAGGCTATCCAGCGTGACAGGCTCACTCGGGTCACCCACTGCCAGAATGAGCAGGCGTTCCACATTGTTTCGAAGCTGGCGCACATTGCCGGGCCAGTCATGGGCCTGCAGCGCGGCCATGGCGTCATCACCGATTTTGCGAGGCGGCAGGCCCGACATCGCCACCAGGCGCTCAATGAAGTGCTTGACCAGCATCGGGATGTCGTCCCGGCGTTCAGCCAGCGACGGGGCCTCGATCGGCACGACCGCCAGACGGTGGAAGAGATCTTCGCGGAACCGTCCCTGCGCGATCAGGCCGCGCAGATCACGGGCACTGGAGGACAGTACGCGCACATTGACCTCAACATCGGAATTGCCACCCAGACGCTTGAACCGCTGTTCCACGAGCATGCGGAGAAGCTTGCCCTGGGTAGCCAGCGGCATGTCCCCGACTTCATCGAGGAAAAGTGTCCCGCCATGGGCCTGCTCGAGCAGCCCCACGCGCTCAACGCCGCCATCAGTTTCAGCCCCGAACAGCTCGGCTTCCACTCGATCGGGATTCATCATCGCGGCACTGACCGGCACGAAGGGACCGTTGGCGCGCAGTGACTGGGCGTGAATCAGGCGGGCGACCAGCTCCTTGCCGGAGCCCGGCTGACCTGAAATCAGGACGCGAGAATTGGTAGGGGCGACCTTCTCGATCATGTTGCGCAGGGAAACCGCCGCGGCACTCTCACCGATCAGCTCTGAATAGATCTCGCTTTTGGAGCGCAGCTCGGCATTCTCGCGGCGCAGCCGGCTTGTCTCAAGTGCGCGCTCAACAGTTACCAACAACTTATCGGATTTAAACGGCTTTTCGATAAAGTCATAGGCACCCTTGCGGATGGCCGATACCGCCGTCTCGATCGTGCCGTGGCCAGAAATCACGATGATCGGCAGCTCCGGGTCGGCGTGCTTGATTTCGTCGAGCAGCTCAATGCCATCCAGACGGCTGCCCTGCAGCCAGACATCGAGCACGGCCAGAGCCGGCTTTCTCGCGCGGATCTCAGCCAAAGCAGTGTCGGCATCGCCGGCATAGCGGGCCTGATAGCCTTCGTCTTCCAGCAATCCGCCAATCAGCTCTCGGATGTCGGCTTCATCGTCGACGATAAGAATGTCCTGGGCCATGGTCGTCTTACGCCTCTGCTCGCACGTCCGCGTCCATCGCGTCGCGCTGATTGTCTAGCAAGGGAAAGGCCAACCGGACGATAGCGCCCCTGGACGCCTCGCCTCGCTCATCCAGCTCCAGCCGGCCGCCATGGTCTTCCATGACGCGGCGCACAATGGCGAGGCCGAGTCCGGTGCCTTTTTCCCGTGTGGTCATATAGGGTTCGGTCAGTCTGGACCGGTCTGCCGTGGGCCACCCAAGCCCGTTATCGGTCACTTCAATGATGCCGAAGCCGTTGTGACGATAGACCTTCACCGCAATTTCGCCGGTATTCTTGTCGCCATCGGCTTCGACACGTGCTGATACACTTTCGGCAGCATTCTTCAGAATATTGGCAAGCGCCTGTCCCGCGAGCCGGCTATCGCATTCCACATCCACACTATCGCCCGCCTCCGCGAACGGCATCTTGATGCTGGGCGAGGCCACGCGCTGCGCAAATACCGCGCTGCGGGTGATGTCGTTGAGGTCCGACAACTCCATCTTCGGGGCCGGCATGCGCGCAAAGGAGGAAAACTCGTCAACCATCCGCCCGATATCACTGACCTGACGCACAATTGTGTCCACGCAGCGGTCAAAGGTGGACGCCTCGGACTCTTCGATGCCCTTGCGATACTTGCGGCGCAGGCGCTCAGCAGACAGCTGGATCGGGGTCAGCGGATTCTTGATTTCGTGAGCGATGCGCCGCGCCACATCGCGCCAGGCGGCATTGCGCTGGGCCGCAACGAGGCGGGTCACATCGTCAAACGTGATTACAACGCCATAGTCGGCATCCCGGCCCACACGGACATTGAGATGCAGCGCGTTCCCGTCGCCATTGATCAGGTCGATCTGGCCTTCTGAACTGGCCGCGCGCTTGCGGTCGGCTTCCTCAACCAGGCTGGCAAACACCGGTGCCGCCTCCTGCAGCGGGCGGGAAAGCAGCTCTTCGGGATCAACACCCAGCAGGGTCGCCGCAGACGGATTGACCAGCGTGATGCGGTGCTCCGCATCGAGGCCGATGACACCTGCGCTCACACCCGACAGCACAGCCTCGATAAAGCCGCGCCGGCGTTCTGACTCACGGTTTGCTTCAAGCAGAGCGCCGCGCTGGCCATCCAGCTGTTCAGTCATGCGGTTAAACGCCAGACCCAAGGCGCTGATTTCGTCATCCTGAGCCCCGGTGTCGACGCGGACCTCAAGATCGCCATGGCGGACGCGTTCAGCGGCCGTCACAAGGCGCGAGACCGGATTGACCACGGTCGCAGCCGCAGACAGGGCCAGCCAGACCGCCCCCACAAAAATCAGAAGTGCAGCCAGCGCATATACGAGGAAAAAGCCCTCCCGCATCCGGGCCTCGCGCGCGATCCCCTCATTCAACGAAATAATGGCTTCTTCCGGGGCGTTTACGATGGTCAGGTCGACATACCAGACGCCGTAGAGATAGGCGTCCGGATAATTGTCCAGCTTCAGCATCAGGCGCACATAATCTGGCGCATCATCGCGGGTGACGGGGGTCGCGGCGGCCAACGCGCCTTCGTTGGCAATCTGGAACAGCTCAGCGTTCGGCGGCACGAATTCGGGGATGTCCTCGGCTTCCAGGCTGCGCGCCAGAATGGTCGCCTGACTGTCGATGACATAGAGCGCGGGAATATTGCGCAGAACCGCTTGCTGGCTGAGATAATTGCGATAGAGGATCCGGCTTTCCTGAAGCCCCCTCGCCGCTTCGGGATCACTGAGATTGTTGGCGGCAGACGTGAACTGGGTGCGCGCGATTCCGAGTGCCTGGCGCGGCCACTCCCGGCGAAGTTCAGTTGAGGCTTCGACGAGAGTCGTGACCCGCTCGCCAAACCAGAACTCGATGCCCCGGTTCAGGACAAGCGCGTGAAAGCCGGCCATCAAAACAGCCGGGACCACAGCAGCTACCGCGAACAGGGTCATGAATCGCACTTGCAGGCGTGGAGTGGGCGTTGCGCCGTGACGTTCGCGCAGCCGGCGCGCCACTCGCATCCCGGTCCACACAATCAGCCCCGCGGTAATGATCGAAACCCCGATCAACAGCGCCAGGAAAAGCGAGCCGCCGGGGCTGAAGCGCGGATCATTGCTGACCGCCATCAAGGCAAGCGCAACCACGCCGATCGCGGCGACGGAGAACGCGACGACGAAGGCGGACTGCGTGGCCGCCTGAGCGGGAATTCTGGTATAGGTGTTTGGCACGTCCGGGCTTTAATCCTTACCCCACTGCCGGACCATGACGCAGCTGTTGCATAAAATCAACGCTATGTGTCAATCAGTCCGCACCATCGAGACCATACTGGTCCAGCTTTCGGGCAAAGGTGTTGCGGTTCATGCCAAGGCGGCGGGCGGCCTCCTGCCGGACACCGCCGGAGGCTTCAAGGGCGGCCTTGATCAGTCCGCGTTCAAGCTGGATCTGGGCACGGGCGGCAAGCCCCTCACTGTCGGCAATCTCCGACGCCGCGAAATAGCGAATGCCGGCGCGCTCCAACACCTCATCAGGATCATGGTCCTGAGGCCCGGACATGGCCGCCTTGATCGCATCAGGAGTCACCTCACCGGGGTGCCCCTGAGCGGCAATATGTTCTGCCGTGCGTTTCAATTGCAGCACCTCTCCGGGCCAGGCCTGCGAGTCGACAAACTCGGCCCCCGCCTTGCCCAATTGATACTGGCTATCGGCCGCTTTCAGGAATGTCTCGAACAAAAGTGAGCGGTCATGGCCGCGCTGGAACAGCGGCGGCACTTCGATGCGCCCGACAGCCAGCAGATCAAGCAGCGCCATGGGCAGCAACTCACCGACCCGCGGCGAAGCGGTCGTCATAACGCGCGGCGAGGATGGCGTTTCCATTTCGAGCGCCTCGCGAACAAAGGCCTGCGCCTTGTCTGACCACGCCTCGATCCGGCGCAGCAGCAGAGTTCCGCCAGCAGCCTGCGCCCAAAGCGCATCTGAAGCCGCATCAAACGCTTGAGGCCCAGCTTCGACCAAGGGACCGCCGTTGTCAGCCTGACGATGAATCAGGCGCGCTGTGCTGGCCCGCCCAACCCCGTCGGGGCCCACAATCAGCACCGGAACACGGCTTTGGGCGAGCTTGCCGATCGCTTTGAACGTGGCCTGCATTGCAGAAGACTGGCCCACCAGGCCGGCATTGTCCGCGACCGAAGCCTTGGCCCTGACCTGCGTCTTTCCATGAAGCGCCCTCTCAACTGTTTCCGTTAAAACATTGATATCGAACGGCTTTGGGAGATATTCAAATGCACCACCCCGATTGGCATCGAGCGCCGTCGCAACGGTGGTCTGGGCGCTCATAATGATGACCGGCGCATCCGGGCGAAGCTGCGTCACCTCGCTCAGGCGCTCGAGAAAATTCTCTCGCCCCAGGAGCACATCGGCGACAAGCGCATCCGCTTCCTTGCGCGCCATCCGGTCGATGGCGGTATCGGGACTGGCGGTGGCCCTCACTTCAAACCCGGCGCGCGAGAGTGCCTTGGTGATCACCAGACGCAGGGATTCATCGTCCTCGAGGACAATCACACGACGTTTCATGTCCGGGCATCCCTGAAATAGAGGTGGAAGGCGGTCCGCCCCGGGCGGCTCTCAAATTCGACCCCGCCACCGTGCAGGTCCGCAATGCGGGCGACAAGGGCAAGCCCCAGCCCCTCGCCCGCCGGCTTGCTGGTCACAAAGGGGTTGAAGACGGCAGATTGCAGACGCTCAGGGATCCCAGGCCCATCATCTTCCACCAGAACCTCCAGCCGTGCATCCGGTGCAGGACCGCCGGGACGGGTGCTGCGATACCGCGTCGAGACCGACACGGTTCCGCCGCTGTCGATCAACGCTTCGCCAGCATTCTTGAGAAGATTGAGGACAGCCTGCAGTGCCAGATCCTGGTCAACAAGAGCATCAGGCAAGGACGGATCGAAATGTTCTTCCCACGCCACACCGTCATCCGACGCGGCTGAGGCAGACCGGACAGCATTTCTCACAAGCGCGTGGAGATTCACCGCCTCCAGCGGCCCGGGCGCAATATCACCCACGCGGCTCCAGCGATCTGCAATCCGGCGTGCGCGATCAAGCTCCGTGACAATTAAGTTGGCCAACTCTGCCGTTTCGCCCGCTTCAGAGGCGGCAATCAACTGAGCCGCGCCGCGCGCTCCCGCGATCGGGTTTTTTAGTTCATGAGACAGCATGCGCCCAAAGCCAGCGGCCGCGTCGGCCGCTATGCCGCCCGATGAACTCGCGCCAGCCTCGGGCCAAGGCCTTAGCGACAGGCACGCCCCCGAACCGTCCGGGACGGCATCGACTGACAGGCGCACCAGGCCCGCTTGTGTCTGGATTGGCAGATCGTGGGCGAAGACCTCCCGGGCCTCCTCCATCGCGCGGTTGGCCAGGGGGGCAATCGCGGCTCCAACCTCGCCGGCATGATCAAGAGCAAGCCTCAGCAATCGCTTACGGGACTGTCCCATCAAGCGTTCGGCGCTATCGTTGACATAGTCGATCCGACCATCGCGATCGATCAGCAGCAGGCCAACACTGGCCGCCTCTGCGGCGCGGGCCGCGCTCATGCGGCGTCCCTGCGGTGCGCATCGACAAACCGGGCGAGCCCTTCGCGAACGGTGACGACATCACCGGCCCGGCAGAGCGTGCCGCGCCAGGTTTTCGCGTCCGCCGGATCGCTTATCGCCCAATCGACAAAGCTGGCGAAATGCTTGCGCATGCAACGCACGCCGAGCGCTTCGCCGTAGAGTTCGGCGGCGTCCTCAAGCGCCTCTGTCAGGCTTGATGCACCCTCACTCAGTGAGGGCTCTCGCATCGGAGCCTCAGCGTGGAGCGCCGTGGCGATCACTCCGGGCAGCCAGGGCCGCCCCTGACTGGCCCGCCCGACCATAACCGCATCCGCGCCAGAGGCCGTAAGTGCCGCACGCGCGTCGTCCGGCGTTGCGATGTCACCATTGACGACCAGCGGTACCGAGATGGTCTCGCGCACCGCTCTCACCGCCTGCCAGTCCGCCTTGCCAGTATAGAATTGCTGCCGGGTTCGGCCGTGGACAGTGATCATCTGAACTCCAGCCTCGACCGCGCGGCGCGCGAGCTCCGGCGCGTTGATGCTGTCATGATCCCAGCCCAGCCGCATTTTCAGCGTTACAGGTACGCTGGAGGCCTCCACCGTGGCTTCGATCAGCTCAAGCGCGTGATCGAGATCACGCATCAGCGCCGAGCCAGACAGGCCCCGGGTCACCTGACGGGCCGGACACCCCATATTGATATCGATGATGTCAGCGCCCGCATCCTCGGCGAGCTTTGCCCCAACGCTCATCCACTTCGCCTCACGCCCGGCGAGCTGGATCACGTGGGGGCCGCAGCGCGCATCGGCCTTCATGCGGCGGATCACATCCTCGCGGCCCTGCGCCAGCGTTTCGCACGCCACCATTTCCGACACCACCAAGCCGGCACCCCAGGCGAAGGCTTGGCGCCGGATCGGCCAGTCCGTCACGCCGGACATCGGCGCAAGCAGAACCGGCGCGCGCACAGGCACGTCGCCGATCAGGAAGGCCGGGGCTTCGGACACAGGCTTTGTCATGGCATCGCAATAGCGTGTCTGGACGCGCGCATAAAGACACCGTAACCGTCAGATATGGAAAGTCCGACTCCCTACACCGCCTGCATCGTCGCCGCTGGTCGCGGCACCCGTGCCGGCGGCGGTGTGCCCAAACAGTTCCGCCCCCTTGCGGGCAAACCGGTTCTCGCCTGGAGCGTGGAACGCTTTGTCAGCGATCCGCAATGCGCCCAGCTTGTGATCGCCATTCCAAAGGATGGCGAGGCGGACGTGCGCAATCATCTTGGCCCCCTCGCCGATCAATGTGTTCTGGTCGAGGGCGGAGCAACGCGCACAGCGTCAGTGGCCAAAGCGGTCTCGGCTGCTGATCAGGCCCTTGTGCTGGTTCACGATGCGGCCCGCCCTCTCCTCACTCAGACCCAGATTAACCTACTTGTTGAAGCGCTGGAGACCCATGACGGCGCGGCTCCGGCCTTGCCGGTTGCCGATGCGATCGTGCGTGAAGACGATGGGGGTGTGACCGCCGTTGATCGCAGTGATCTGAGACGGGTGCAGACGCCCCAGGCCTTTCACACAGCGAAGCTAAAAGCCTGTTTTGAAAAGACGGCGGGCGAGGATTTCCCGGACGAGGTCTCTCTGGCGCGCGCCTGCGGACTGAACCTTGCCCTGACCGCAGGCGATGAGCAGAATTTCAAGCTCACTTGGCCTGCAGATTTTGAACGAGCGGAGCGTATCCTGGCCCCCAATTCCCCGACCGCACTGACCGTCGTCGGATCAGGCTATGACGTGCACCGCATGGAGGCGGGTGATGGTGTCCACCTGTGCGGCGTCTTTATCGAGTGCCCCTTCCATCTCGTGGGTCATTCTGACGCCGATGCGGGGCTCCATGCCATCACCGACGCCCTGCTGGGCGCGGCGGGCCTCGGGGATATTGGGGAGCATTTCCCGCCCACCGACGAACAGTGGCGCGGTGCCGACAGTGTCATGTTTCTGGAGCACGCCCTGAAAATCGCAGGCGAGGCCGGAGCAACGCCGGTCCATTGCGACGTCACGCTGATCTGTGAGCGTCCCAAGATCGGTCCGCACAAGGCGGCCATGAAGGCCAGGGTCGCAGACATTCTCAGGCTCCCCCCGCAGCGGGTAAACATCAAGGCGACAACGACGGAGAAACTCGGCTTTACCGGTCGCGGCGAAGGCCTGGCGGCAGAAGCGGTGGTCACCTGCGTGATCAGTGAGGCCTCGTGATGGGTCAGTTCGACGCCCTAGCAACCGCAGTATTAGACAAGGCGCGCAAGGCTGGCGTGATGGTCGCGACGGCCGAAAGCTGTACTGGCGGACTTGTTGCCGGCGCGCTGACCGAGATCCCAGGGTCTTCAGACGTGGTGGATCGCGGCTTTGTCACCTACACCAACACCGCCAAGATGGAGATGCTGGGCGTAAGCGCGGCAACCCTCGACGCAGTCGGGGCCGTCTCCAGCAAAACAGCGCGCGAAATGGTGATGGGCGCACTGGCACACAGTAAGGCCCAGATCGCTGTGTCGATTACCGGCGTGGCCGGCCCGGGGGGTGGCAGTGCTGACAAACCAGTGGGCCTTGTCTGGTTCGGGCTCGCCAAAGAGGGCGCGGAGCCCATCACAGTCGAAAAGCGTTTCGGGGATATCGGTCGGAACAAGGTCCGCGCCGCCAGCGTGGAAACCGCCCTCACCCTCATTCTTGACGCACTCTAGTGGGTAAAGAAAAACGGGCGGCCCAAGGGACCGCCCGTTGATCGTTTGAGCCAGAGCTCCAGTGAAGCTTAACGCTTCGAGAACTGGAAGCTACGGCGGGCCTTCTTGCGGCCGTACTTCTTGCGTTCCACGACGCGGGAGTCGCGGGTCAGGAAGCCGCCAGCCTTCAGAACGCCGCGCAGGGCGGGCTCGTAATAGGTCAGTGCGCGGGAGATCCCGTGGCGCACGGCACCAGCCTGGCCAGACAGACCGCCGCCCTTCACCGTGCAGATCACGTCGTACTGGTCGACGCGCTCAGCGGCTTCAAACGGCTGGGCCACGACCATGCGCAGCACCGGACGTGCGAAGTAAACTTCCTGGTCACGGCCGTTGACGGTGACCTTGCCGGAGCCCGGCTTGATCCACACACGAGCGATGGCGTTCTTGCGCTTGCCAGTGGCATAGGCGCGGCCGTGCTCGTCGATTTTCGGTTCCGCGAGGACCGCCTCTTCAGGGGCCTCAGGGGTGGCGACATCAGACCCGGCGTCCTGCAGAGCGGATTTCAGGTCTTCGAGGGAACGTGCTTCTTCAGCCATTCTTAGCTCCGCGCGTTCTTAGAGTTCATGGACTTGAAATCCACCACTTCGGGCTGCTGTGCCTCGTGGGGATGTTCAGCACCTGCGTACACGCGCAGCTTGGAGAACTGCTTGCGGGCCAGCGGGCTTTCTTTCGGCAGCATGCGCTTCACAGCGGCTTCCACGACACGCTCGGGGAACTGGCCTTCCAGCACCTTGCGCGGCGAGGTTTCCTTGATGCCACCCGGGTGACCGGTGTGACGGTAGTAGCGCTTGTCGTTATATTTGCGACCGGTGAACACCACCTTGTCCGCATTGATCACGACGACATGGTCGCCAGTGTCCACGTGCGGGGTGAAGTCGGCCCGGTGCTTGCCGCGGAGGCGGGTGGCGATGTAGGCGGCCAGACGGCCAACCACAGCGCCTTCTGCGTCGATCACGACCCAGTTGTGCTCTACTTCCGCGGGCTTTGCGGTAAAGGTCTTCATCGCTTAAGCCTTGGGTTTGTCCAGTGCTGGCGAGGCCCATCCCCGCCGAGATCGCGCGGGTTTTACGCGCGTGCGTCAGTTCGGTCAACCGCGCCCTGAAAAAATAAACAGTATCAGCGGCTTATTATTACGGTATTGAGGTACCGTAATTGTCACAGAGCTGAGATATCATGTTTGAATTCTTTGGTTTAGGCCTTGGAAAACACCAGTCAACGGACACGATCATGACCCCTTCACGCCGCAGTTTTCTCCGTCAATCAATCGCCGTAAGTGCAGCCTTCTCTGGCCTGCCCGTGCTTTCGGCCTGCTCATCGCCCAGCGGGAGCGGATATGTGAACGAGGTTGAGGGTTTTGGACCGCTGGTCCGTGACCCGGCCAGCCTGTTCGACCTGCCTGCCGGTTTTGAGTATGTAACGTTCTCCGACACGGGCACCGAAATGAGCGATGGCTTGTTGGTGCCGGGCGACCACGACGGGATGGCCTGCTTTGAAGGCCCCGGCGATCTGATCACGCTGGTGCGCAATCATGAGCTCGGCCCCAATGAAACGGCGCTGTCACCCTTTGGCTCAAATGCGGAGCGTTTCGGCCCGGCGCACGCAGAGCGCTGCTATGACACCCGGCCAGATGGCAAGCCGCATCTGGGCGGCACAACGACCGTTCATTTTGATCCAAGCTCAAGGCGCGTTGTGCGTGAATTTCTGTCTCTTGCAGGCACGGAGGATAACTGCGCAGGCGGGCCGACCCCGTGGGGCAGCTGGATCACCTGTGAGGAGACCCGGGCCCGGGCCGGCGAAGGCGGGGCGCTTGACCACGGGTATGCGTTTGAAGTTCCCGCGTCGGCCACGGGCATGGTGGAGCCGGTCCCCCTCACCCACATGGGCCGCTTTAGCCGCGAGGCCGTGGCGGTCGATCCGGACACCGGAATTGTCTACCAGACCGAAGATGATCGCCCGAGCCTGATCACGCGCTTTATTCCAGATGTCCCCGGCGACCTGACCCAGCCGGGCCGCCTGCAGGCGATGGCAATCCTTGGGCGTCCCGGCGTGAACACCAATAACTGGCCGGACAATCCGGAGCGCATTGAGATTGGCACGCCAATGCCAGTCGGCTGGATTGATGTTGCGGATCCCCAAAATCCGGATAACCGCATGGCCGAGCACACAATTGCTGCTGGGGCAGCCTCCTTCACCCGGGGCGAAGGCATGTGGTTCGGTCGCGGCGAGGTCTTCTTTTGCTGCACCGATGGTGGCCCGGAACGGATCGGTCAGATCTGGCGCTACCGCCCGTCACCGAATGAAGGCGCGACTGGTGAGAATGCAGCACCGGGAGAGCTGACCTTGCTGGTCGAATCCACATCTGCCCAGGTGATTGAAAAGTGTGACAATATAACCGTCGCACCGTGGGGAGATCTGATTGTGGTGGAAGATGGTGATGCAGAGCAATACATACGAGGTGTGACGCCAGCCGGTGAGGTCTATACCATCGGCCGCAACGCCAGCCCGGATGGATCGGGCGAATACAGTGAGATAACCGGACCATGCTTTTCACCAGACGGAAGCCTTCTGTTTTTCAACGTCCAGAACGGGCCGGGGCGAAGCTTCGCCGTAAGTGGGCCCTGGGCACAGCGATCGTCGGCGCCAGCCTAGCCCTTAGTGGCTGCGACATGTTCATTGAGGATCCGGCGAACACGGAGAGAGCCGAGGAGCAGGTTGGACGTGAGGCGGTCGTCACAAGCAGCTTCCGCGTCGGGTCTCCCCTCGCCGGGCTGGCCTTCCTGCCAAACCCTGATGCGCCCTGGCAGGGCCGGATCGCGACCACGTCGAACTCCGGCGGGTTTGATATCTTCAACGTCGAAGGTGAGCTGATCATCACCACGAGTGGCCCGCGCCTTGAAGGCCTTACGGGCATTGCCGATTTCCCGCTGCGCGGGGAGACGTTTCCGCTGCTCTTCGGCATCGATTCAGACAATGCGCTGCGCGGCTTCGTGGTTGCCGAGGAAGCGAGCGCAGTGCTCGACCTGCCGCTGGACAATGCGGTGGAAGGCACGTGGTCTTCTGTCTGCGCCTATGACAGCGGAATCGGATATTTCGAGCTGGCGCTTCTGGGCGTCGACACCGAAGTGGCCATCGTCCGGGTTCGCGACACCGGCGGCGCAGGCCTGTCCGTTCAGGAACGCCAGCGTTTTGACTTGCCCTACCCGGCCCGTGACTGTGACGCAGTGAATGGTGATCTGATCGTGGCAGCGCCGACGGCTGGGGTCTTCCGTGTCTCTGCCGAGGGTCAGCAGCTGGCGCAGAACCCGGGTCTGTCCATCTTCGACATTGCCGCGACCGAATTGTTTGGACAGCAGGTCGTCATCGCCACCGAACAGGGAACCTCGGCACTCGCCGTCTACGACGCGAACTCGCTGGACCAGATTGCGTTGGTGCGCACCGAGGACGGCCTGAACACGGCCGGATTTGAACGCCCCGCCATCCTGACCACCACGCTGGAAAGCTATGGCGGCATTTCGTTCGCGACGGGCCTGCTGGCCGGTTATGACCGCGATGATGGCCGGGTGAAGCTGCTGGCCCGCGATGTCGTATCGAGAGCCGTATTTGCTTCTGAAGACACCACCGGCTGAACGTCGGGGGTGCGCGCAGCGACCCAGCTCGCCATCCCTGCGGTCATGAAGAGTGCAATGGCACCGCCCTGGTGAAGCAGTGACAGCCAGAGCGGGGCCGCGCTCATCAGCGTTGCAATCCCCAGCACGACCTGGAGCGTCAGCACCGCCGGAATAGCTACCGCGAAGCGCTTGAACACGCCATCCTGGCGCTGCCAGATCAGCCAGGCCAGCGCGGCTCCGGTGACAACCAGCAGATAAGCGAACCAGCGGTGCTGGAACTGCACGGCCGGACGGCTTTCAAAAATCGCCTGCCAGAACGGCATTCCGTAGAGATAGTCACGCGGAATGATGTCGCCGGAAAAACCGGGCCAGGTGGTGTAAATCCGCCCGGCATCGAGACCGGCGACAAACGCCCCGAGCGCCACCTGCAACAGCACCGCACCCCAGAACACACTGATCCAGGGGAAGAGACGGCTCCTGACTGCCTCACGTGCCTGTCCGTAGCGCAGTTCGAGCGCCGTCCACAGCGTCAGACCCAAAATCAGGAAAGCCATCGAGAGGTGTGTCGCAAGCCGGTACTGACTGACGTCCAGACGTTCGGTCAGGCCTGACGAAACCATCCACCAGCCAATAGCGCCCTGAAGCCCGCCCAGAGCGAACAGCACCCACAGGCGGGGCTGCAGGCGCTTCGGCATCCGGCCACGCAGCAGGAAGAAGAAAAACGGAATCGCAAAAACAAGGCCGAGGATCCGTCCCAGCTGGCGGTGTCCCCATTCCCACCAGTAGATGAACTGGAACTCCGACATGGACATGCCGCGGTTCTGGATCTGGTATTCAGGGATCTGGCGATACTTCTCCAGCTCCTGCTCCCAACCCTGCTGCGTCAGCGGCGGGATCGCACCGGTCACCGGTCGCCACTCGGTAATCGAAAGACCTGAATCGGTCAGACGCGTGGCCCCGCCCACCAGGATCATCGAGCAAACAAAGACCGCCACGATCACCAGCCACCAAAACATGGCGCGATCCGTTTCAGGGGCAGTGAAAGGCTTGGGGAGTGAGGTCTGGAACATCGGTTGTCCGGTCGTCGTGTTGTGTGCGCTGGTAATTATCCACCCGGGCGCGCTTAGCAAGCCATGCGCGCCAGTCTGTCGCGCCGCGAATGCAGATCAGCGCATCTGAATCGCTGGCCATAGGCTTCTGGCTTGCTTACCCTTTACGTAAACGTCAGGGAGGAGATGACCCATGTCTCTAGAGACTTTCCGCAAAGAAGCGCGCGCCTGGCTGGAGGAAAACTGCCCTGCCAGCATGCGCAAGCCGATCCGCTCCGAAGCTGATATTTGCTGGGGCGGCAAGAACTGGACCTTCGCCAGCGAAGATCAGCGCATCTGGATGGGGCGCATGGTTGAAAAGGGCTGGACGGTCCCGACCTGGCCGACCGAATACGGTGGCGGTGGGCTGTCCAAGGATGAAGCCTTTGTCCTGAAAGAAGAGATGAAGGCGATCAACGCGCGCTCTCCGCTGGATAGCTTCGGCATCTGGATGCTTGGCCCGGCACTTTTGAAGTTCGGTACCCACGAGCAAAAGCTGGAGCATCTTCCCAAGATTGCCCGCGGCGAAATCCGCTGGTGTCAGGGCTATTCAGAACCCGGAGCCGGGTCCGACCTCGCCTCGCTTCGCACCAAGGGCGTACTGGACGGCGATCACTATGTGATCAACGGCCAGAAGGTCTGGACCAGCTACGCAGACCAGTCTGACTGGATCTTCGCGCTGGTTCGCACCGAACCTGACAAGTCCAAGCATGAAGGCATCTCCTTCATCCTGGTCGACATGGACCAGCCGGGCGTCTCTACCAAGCCGATCAAGTTGATTAGCGGCAAGTCGCCGTTCTGCGAGACCTTCTTCGATGATGCCAAGGGTTATGTGAAAAACCTGCTCGGCGAGCCGGGACAGGGTTGGACAATCGCCAAATACCTCCTGAGTCATGAGCGCGCCGGTATCGTGTCGGAAGCCTCCTTCGGCGGGCTTAACCCGGTTACGGCGGCGCACCAGTCCGGTGAAGTGGACGAGGATGGCAAGCTGGAAGACCCGATCCTGCGTGGTGATGTGGCCCGCCTGACCATTGATGGTCTGGCCTTTGACGCCACCATGCGTCGGGTGAAGGAAGAAGCCGACCACGGTGAGGGCGTGGGGGCACGCGCCTCGATGCTGAAATATGTCGGCACCGAACTGAACAAGCGCAAGAACGAGCTCAACATGTCGGCGCTCGGCTCTGATGGCCTCCTGTGGGAAGGCGAGAACGAGACCGATGGGGATGCGGCCCGTTCCTGGCTGCGCTCACGTGCGAACTCAATCGAGGGCGGCACCAGTGAGGTCCAGCTCAACATCGTTGCCAAGCGCGTGCTTGGCATGCCGAGCGCTTAAGGAGACAGACGATGAGCTTTATCCTGAGCGAAGACGAACAGATGCTGCGTGATGCCGCGAAAGGCTACCTCGCAGAGTCCGCTTCAGTCCCTGCCCTGCGCGCCCTGCGTGACAACAAGGACCCGATTGGTTTCTCCCGTGAGCTGTGGTCGTCCATGGCCGAGATGGGCTGGTGCGGCGTGCTGGTCCCGGAAGATCATGGCGGTGTGGACATGGGCTTTGCCGCAGCGGGCGTCATTCTGGAAGAGATGGGGCGTCACCTGACGAGCTCGCCTTTCCTCGGCACCGCTGTTCTGGGGGCAACCGCCTTCAATCTGGCGGGGACAGACGCGCAGAAGAGCGAATACCTTCCTAAAATCGCGGGGGGTGAGATCGTCATCGGTTTTGCCATCGACGAAAAGGCGCGCCACAAGCCGGAGAAAATCGATACCCGCGCGGTCAAGGACGGCAATGGCTTCCGGCTGACCGGCTCCAAGCGCTTTGTGGGCTGCGGGGCTGGCGCTGACATGCTGATCGTGGCGGCGCGCACCGAGGACGAAAAGATCAACTTTTTCCTCGTCGATCCCAAGGCCGATGGCGTCAAACGGACCGACCGGCGCACGCTCGACAGCCATGTGCCGGCAGACTTCCAGTTTGAGGATGTGAAGCTTGATGGTGATGCGCTGCTATCCGGTGCGGATGACAGCGAGCAGGCCTACCGCCAGATCCTCGATGTCGGTCGGGCCGCGCAGGCCGCCGAAAGCCATGGCATCGCTAGTCAGGCCTTTGACACTACGCTGGAATACCTGAAGGGTCGCGAGCAGTTTGGCGTCTCCATCGCCACCTTCCAGGGCCTGCAGCATCGGGCCGCCCACCTTTATGGCGAGCTGGAGCTGTCCCAATCGCTGGTCCGCCGGGCCCTGACGACGCTGGACACCCAGCCCAGCCAGTCGCCGCTGTGGTGTGCTGCAGCCAAGGCGAAGGCCACGGCTGTGTCTCGCCTGTCGACCGCTGAAGGCATCCAGATGCATGGCGGCGTCGGCATGACGGACGAATACGATATCGGCCTTTACTACAAGCGCGCCCAGGCCGCCGGGGAATTCCTCGGTGACGACGCGTTTGCCGCCGGTGAAGTGGCCCGTTTGAGCGGCTACTAGACATATCAAGACAGCGGAGCGGGTTTGCGGCATGATCAGGCCATGACCGATCTGCCCTCTCCCTCCGCTGATCCTGATATCTCCGCGCGCACAGACCATCGCCCCAGTGCGATTGCCCGCGCCCTCCTGATCCTCGCCGCAGTTTTTCTGCCGCTCGGGCTTTTGCTGCCGGTGCTGGAAACGACCCGGTTCTGGATCTTCAAGGACAGCTATTCGCTGATCGACACGGTTCGCGGTCTTTATTCCAACGGCGAACTGGCGCTCGCGATCCTGATCGCGACCTTCTCGCTCGTAACGCCGGCGTTGAAGCTGGTCATGGTCGCCCTGCTCCACGCGAACGGCCCTGACGCCCGCCCCGGCCTAGCCCGCTGGGTGGAACGTCTTGGAAAATGGTCGCTGACCGACGTTCTGGTGGTCGCGATCCTGATTGTGGTCTGGTCAGGCACCGGGCTACAGCTGACATCCCAGCCCGGCCTGTGGTTCTTCACAGCCAGTGCGGTCATGCTCATGATCGCGTCGGGATTGGTGGTCCGCCCGGCACGCGAGCATGCGTCAGACGAGGCCTGATGTCAGCTCGGGTCCAAGAGCTTTTACAAGCGGCTCGAGCTCAGTCTCATATCGCTTCCAGCGGCCAACACCTTTTGAGTTCATCGGCTGGCGGACCTGTTCAGAACTGGCGGTGCGGACATTGCGGTCTACGGTGTGGAAGCTCAGGCACGCTTCCTCCATGTCAACGCCACAAGCCTCGACGAGCTTGCTGATATTGGCCTCCGGGTCGCTGACGAGATCCTCATAGCTCTGGGTCAACACGCGCCCCGGAGCGGCCTTCGCCCAGTCGGCCATCAGCGCCACATAGGATTTATAGTAGTGGCCGATGGCCTCCAGGTCATAACTGAAGGCTTGGCCTTGCGAGAAATACTGCTTGAAGCAGGACAAGCCACAATCAAGCGGATTGCGGCGCACATCGACAATCACCGCCTGCGGCAAGGCGCGGGTGATCAGCGGGATATGAAGGAAGTTGCCCGGTAGCTTATCGATGAAATAGGGCCTGCCTTCGCGAAAGCCTGCCGTCTCCTTGAGATAACGCTGACCAATGGCCTCAAAAACCGATGCCTCAGCGGTATCGAGCGCTTCGCCATAGGAACCATATTCCGCCGCGAGCATCTTGGCGTATTGAGGCATGTGCGGCAGTTCCATCGTACCTTCGATGGCGCTGTGCGAGGCAAGAATCTGCTCGACCAACGTCGACCCGGAGCGGGGAAGCCCCACGATGAAGATCGGTGTGGGCGTGTCAGAACCGGTAACCGGGGTGCGCTCAGCGGGGACCACCGGGCATATCTCAGACACATAGGTATCAAATTGCGCGGGGCTGAACGGCGTGAGGCTGGCCTGAAGCTCATTGCCGTCCGCGAAATGCGCGAAGGCTGCAGCGCTATCACCTGCATCCTCGCGCGCCTTGCCGAGGGCGAAATTCAGGAAAATCCGGTTATGGATATCGGCGCTCTTATTGGACAGCGCAGCGTGCATCAGCTCGATATCAGCCTCCTCAAACCGGACCGTCTTCATGTCAGACAGCGCCCAGTAGGCTTCTCCATATTCAGGCTTGCGCTTCAGTGCCGCGCGGAAAGCCGCCGTTGCGTCCTCTGCCTTGCCAAGCGAACGAAGCGCGTGGCCAAGCCCGACATGGAGTTGGACGTTATCGGGTTGAACCGTCAGGCCCTTGCGGTAGCTGTCGGGCGCATCCGGCAGGCTTGAACCTGACGACTGAATGTCACCGAGAACATGCCAGGAGCCACCACGGTCAGGCGCAAGCTCCGTCAGACGGCGTGCGGCGACCTCGGCATCAGCAAAGGCATTCTGTTCAAACTTCAAACGGGCCTTGTGCTGCCAGACGACATCAAGATTGGGACAAATATGCTCAGCCTGATCCAGCAGCCGCTCGGCAATAGCAAGCTGACCAGACTGAATTGCCAACGTGGCCAGACCAATGATGGCGTAGATATGTTCCGGGTCTTGTCGCAGGACCTCCTTCAGTCCGGCTTCTGCCTCGGCCGGCTGCCCGGAGTTCAGCGCTTTCATCGCCCGTTCCATCTGAGGGCGGAATGGGTCGAGGTGTGCGGCTCTGGCATAAGTGCGACGGCCCTCCTCCACCTGCCCCGCTTCAATCAGCGCATCGCCAAGACGCCGCCAGGCGGGACTGAAGCTCGGTTGTTCGGCAACCAGACGGTTGAGAGTTTCAAGGGCCTCATCAAGATGGCCCGCACCGCGCTGGGCTGCCGCCAGCTCCATCACCGCGACAACAAAGCCGGGGGCGGCTTTGACAATCGGCTTTAACAGCGCCACAGCCTCAGCGTAGCGCTCAGCTTCGCGGCGAAGTACAGCCAGCATGAAGGTCGCATTGATTTCACCCGGACGCGCCTCAAGGATCGCATCAATCTGCTTTTCGGCAAGATCAGGCCGCCCTTCAGCGCGCCAATACTGAACCTGTGAGATGGCATCTCGCAGGTCTTGGGTAGATTGATCCGACACGGGCATTGTCCTCACGAAATTCAGCTGGGCCTAAGCCTAGAGTGAGCCCTGAGAGGTGTCAGCATCCCGACTGCAACGCCACAGCGATTATGCTGGCGATCGTTATGACTTGCATGAGTTGTGGGGAGAAAATGGTCGGAGCGATAGGATTTGAACCTACGACCCCCGGTCCCCCAGACCGGTGCGCTAACCGGGCTGCGCCACGCTCCGACACCAATTACTGGCGCGGATCACGCCAGCCCGCTTATCAGCGGGAGCCGGGTTATAGGCGGGCATGGCCCGCTTCGCAATCCCGGAAACAGCGATTGGACTGCTTACCTGTTGGCAGACTTGCGCACGCCATCAAGTGCGGCCTTCGCCTCCTGCAGCTGGGCTATCAGACGGGCAACCTCGCCGGCTTCCAGAGGGCGTCCTGCACTCGCAGTAGGAGCCGGCGCATCAAACAGGCCCGGGGCCGCGTCATCGGATGGCTGCGCTGGCGCTGAGCCATCTGAGGCGTCTGCAGCTGGTGACGCCAAAGACGGGCCCTCGCCCTGCTCCATCATGGAGACCAGCTCGGCAACGCCATGATCCTTGATGTATTTCTGCGCGCCCTTGATGGTGAAGCCTTCCTCATAGAGGAGGTGCTTCAATCCGAGGATCAGGGAAATGTCCTGCGGGCGATAAAGCCTGCGCCCGCCGGCGCGCTTGACCGGGCGGAGCTGGGAAAACTTGCTCTCCCAGAAGCGCAGAACGTGCGCTGGCAGGCCAGTTTCCTGACCCGCCTCGGAAATTGTGCGGTATGCGTTGGCTGCCTTGTCGGCCATACCGGTGACTTAGTCCTTCGACAGCGCCGAATCGATGCGTTCCTTGAGGACCTGGCTCGGCTTGAACACCAGCACGCGGCGCGGATCGATGGGAACTTCTTCGCCGGTCTTGGGATTTCGCCCGACGCGGCCGTTCTTGTCGCGCAAGACAAAGGACCCGAAAGACGAAAGCTTGACCGAGTCTCCGGCGACCAGCGTATCGGAGATCATGTCGAGGACAGCTTCAACAAGCTGACCGCTTTCCTGGCGCGGAAGACCGATTTCACGATGGACTGCATCGGCGAGATCGGCGCGCGTCATAGTATTACTCATAGCCGTCCCCAAATGGATTCATCCAATGAGATTTGAGGTTACGTCGCAGAGCCCTAGCAGGTCAACGTTAACCACGCGAAAAAGCTTAATAACGTGCCAACGCTGCGCCCCAGGTGAACCCGCCACCGAGCGCTTCCATCAGAACAAGGTCGCCGCGCTTGATGCGGCCATCTTTGATCGCAGCATCAAAGGCCAGCGGGATGGACGCCGCAGATGTGTTGCCATGGCGTGCAACCGTCGAGATGACTTTCTCTTCCGGGATGCCGAGCTTCTTTGAAACGCCCATCAGGATGCGCTGATTGGCCTGGTGGGGCACGAACCAGTCGATATCGGCGATATCGACGCCGGCCTGATCAGCCAACTCCTGCATCGAGCCGGCGATCTTGTTGACCGCATGGCGAAAGACCTGATTGCCCTGCATGCGCAGATGCCCGACCGTCTTTGTCGCGGACGGGCCACCGTCCACATAAAGAAGGTCCCGGAAGCGGCCATCAGAGCGCAGGTGGGTCTTCAGGACACCCTTCGCCTCTTCCGGCTTGCCAGGCTCTGCCGTCAGCACCGCAGCCCCTGCCCCGTCGCCAAACAGCACGCAGGTTGTGCGATCGGTCCAGTCGAGGATGCGCGAGAAAGTCTCCGCACCGATGACAAGCGCAGTTCTGGCCTGACCACAACGGATGAAGTTGTCTGCGGTCGCCATTGCATAAAGGAAGCCGGAGCACACCGCGTGGACGTCAAAGGCCGCGCCCTGCGTCACGCCGAGTTTTTCCTGAATGATGGTCGCCGTTGCCGGAAAGGTCAGGTCCGGCGTCGCTGTCGCGACGACAATCAAATCAACCTGATCGGCCTCGATACCGGCATTCTTCAGCGCGTCCTGCGCCGCTGCCGTGCCAAGATCAGAGGTCAGCTCACCGTCTGCCGCGATATGGCGCTGTTCAATGCCGGTGCGTTCCCGGATCCAGCTGTCGCTGGTTTCAACAATCGCCTCCATTCCCGCATTGGTCAGGATTTTCTCAGGCAGATAAGCGCCAATTCCGGCAATGCGGGCGTAGAGATCACTCACGCGACAGGTCCTTTGGTCAAGGCTACCCTAGGAGGCAGCGTCTTGGGTTTGTGCTTCCAGCTCAGACAGTCGGCCAAGATTGTTTTCAATCTCTGAAAGAAAGCGACTGTCCGCCATTTCAAGGGCAATCCGGAGCGAAGTGGCAAACCCGATCGCATCGGTGCCGCCATGACTCTTCACCACCACGCCATTTAGTCCAAGGAAAACGCCGCCGTTGACGCTGCGCGGATCCATCTTGTCCTTCAGCGCATTCAGCGGCCCCAGGGACAGCAAGGCCCCGGCCATCTTGCCCAGAAGCGAGCCTGTCATCGCTTCCTTCACCCAGCCACCGACGAGACGGGCCGTCCCCTCAGCCGTTTTCAGCGCAACATTACCGGTAAAGCCATCGGTCACGACGACATTAGTGGTCGCCATGGATATGTCATTGCCCTCGACAAAACCGCGATAGTCCATGTCCAGCTCGGCCTGGCGCAACAGAGCATCTGCATCGCGTATGGTCTGGCTGCCTTTTAGCTCTTCCTGGCCGACATTCAGGATTCCCACCGTCGGGTTCTTTTCACCGTGCACAGCCCGGTGAAAAGCTTCACCCAGCACCGCGAATTCCACCAGCTGCGAGGGGGTCACTTCGACGTTCGCGCCCACATCAAGCACAGTGGAAAAGCCATTCGGCGCTGGCCAGCTTGCTGCAATCGCGGGACGGTGAACGCCCTTCTTCATGCGCAAAATGACCTTGGAGATGGCCATCAGTGCGCCGGTATTGCCGGCTGACACGGCCACATGGGCCTCACCTTCCTTGATGGAATGGACGGCATTCCACATGGATGATCCGCGCGACCGGCGGACGGCCTCTGACGGCTTGGCGGACATGTCCACCTCGCCTTCGGTGTGGCGAATCTCTGAAACCTCGGCCAGCCCGGCATGGGCCGCGATCAGCGGCTTGAGCTGCGCTTCATCCCCATGGAAGAGATATTTTAAAGCCCGTTTGCGCCCTTTTAGAAAATGAGCGGCCCCGTCAATGACCACACGGGGGGCGTCATCTCCCCCCATAGCGTCGATGGAAAGTACCAGCGGAGCGGTCATACAGGCTGTCTCGCAAACGGCTTCTCGACCCCTCAGCGTCGAGCGAGGCGCACATTAGCGATCAACCCGCCTTATGCAAGCGAGCGAGATGCTTGATCTTATTCACACAGTGGCCGGGAAGGTGGGCAGCTGCCCGCCCAGAATCGCATCTGTGTCCTGCGTGGCCATGTGAGTATCCGCGGCCAGCAAATAGCTCGCCAGCCGCTCACACGCGGCATCCTGCTGGCTGTCGCTGCGTTCGTGGGAAGGCGCTTCATCACTGACGGTGCCGTCGGTGGCAAACAGATTGCGCTTCACGATTGCCATCAGGGCGGCCTTGTCCTTGTCTTGAAGAGCTGCCTCATAGGCTTCAGCGCGACCGTAAAACGCCTGTCCCATATCCTTGATCTTCTTGCCCACGCTGGGATCGCCCGTCCCCATCTCACGCAGGGCCGAATCCATGTCGTCAAACATGCGGTCAAAGACGCGCTGATTAAAATCAGCCCCCGCCTCACCGGCGGTGCGGACATGGCGGAAGAAAATCACTGCATGCACGACCAGCACGTCAAACCGCCCATCGACCGTGTCGGGAGCGCCGGGATCCTCATAGAGAAAGGGCTGGCGCGATGCGGCGAGGATGGCCTCATAGGCCGCATTGGCGCGCTTTTTCATGGGGTCGGTGCGAAACAGTCGGGCAAACATGCGCTTGCATCTCCCTAAGCAAGGCGGTTGAAGCTATGGTCGCAATTCGTTACGTCAACGCATCGGCCCCGCGCAAGCGTGGTCAACCGCACACGCTTTCAGACTAGGGAGCCCCCATGGGCCTTCGTCGCACTGCCATTCTCGCCGCTGTCATTGCCGGTGCCACCGCCGTTTCAGCCTGTAACCCGACGCTGCGCAGCCACGGCTTCCGCTATCCCGACGGCGAGGTTCCGACCATCACGCCGGGCGAAGACACCCGCGACAGCGTCCGCAGCACGCTGGGCAATCCGTCCACGCGCGGCATGTTTGATGACGACACCTGGTATTACATCTCCGCGACCCGTGAGTATCTGGCCTATCTGCGCCCCGACACCCGTGATCGCCGCGTCATCGCTGTGCGCTTCAACGAGGATGGCTCCGTGGCAGCTGTTGACGAGTATGGCCTCGAAGACGGCCGCGTCGTGGCGCTGGTCGAACGCGAGACGCCGACCCGTGGCCGCGAGCTGAGCCTGATCGAGCAACTGCTGGGCAATGTGGGTCGCCTGCCGTCTGAACAGTTTGGTGGTGAGCAGAACCTGCCCGGTGGTGCCGGTGGTCCTCGCCCCGACGGCGGCTAGAACTTCAACCCTCGATCGCAGGCAAGAAAAAAGCCCCGGTCAAATGACCGGGGCTTTCTCTTTGGTGATCCGATCAGGCTTTACAGCCCAGCCAGCACCGCGAGCATCAGGAGTGCCACGATGTTGGTGATCTTGATCATCGGGTTCACGGCTGGACCGGCGGTGTCCTTGTAAGGGTCACCAACGGTGTCGCCCGTCACGGCAGCCTTGTGGGCTTCAGAGCCCTTGCCACCATGATGGCCGTCCTCGATGTATTTCTTCGCATTATCCCACGCACCGCCACCGGCAGTCATGGAGATCGCCACGAAGAGACCCGTCACGATGACGCCCAGCAGCATCGCACCCACGGCGGCCAGCGCATCATTGATGCCAGCCACGAAGTAGAGCACGCCGAACAGCACCACCGGTGCCAGCACCGGCAAGAGCGACGGGATGATCATCTCGCGAATGGCGGCCGAGGTCAGGATGTCCACAGCCCGACCGTAATCAGGCTTCTCTTTGTAGGTCATGATGCCCGGCTTTTCCTTGAACTGCCGGCGCACTTCCTCCACCACGGCCTGGGCGGCACGTCCCACGGCGGTCATGGACATGCCCGCAAACAGGAAGGGCAGAAGACCGCCGAACAACAGGCCAACCACGACGTAGGGGTTGGACAGCGCGAAGTCGACTTCGATCCCGGCAAAGAAGGGATACACATCCGGCTTGGATGCGAAGTATTTGAGATCTTCGGTATAGGCCGCGAACAGCACCAGGGCACCGAGACCGGCCGAGCCAATGGCATAGCCTTTGGTCACAGCCTTGGTGGTATTCCCCACCGCGTCGAGCGCGTCGGTGGTGTCGCGGACCGAACCTTCCAGCTCCGCCATTTCCGCGATCCCGCCAGCGTTGTCGGTCACCGGGCCGAACGCGTCGAGCGCCACGACCATGCCCGCCAGCGCCAGCATGGTGCTGACCGCAATGGCAATGCCGAACAGACCCGCCAGCATGTGAGTCGCAATGATGGCTGCAATAATGACCAGAGCCGGAAGCGCGGTGGCCTCCATGGAGACGGCGAGCCCCTGGATCACGTTGGTGCCGTGACCGGATTCAGACGCCCGCGCCACTGACTTCACCGGGCCGTATTCAACACCGGTATAGTATTCGGTGATCCATACGATCAGACCGGTCACGATGAGGCCAATGAAGCCGCACAGGAAGAGGTCCATGCCAGTGATTTCCAGCCCGCTGGTCGCCGTTGCAACACCGTCAAAGCCCATCACGAAATGCGTTGCGATGACCAGGCCGCCCAGTGACAGAACCGCGGATGCGATAAAGCCCTTGTAGAGCGCGCCCATCACGTTCGTGCTGCCCTTGCCGAGCTTCACGAAAAAAGCGCCGATGATCGACGCCACGATGCACACCGCACCAATGGCGAGCGGGTAAATCATCATGGCACCAAGGCCAACGCCCTCAGACCCGGTAAAGAAGATGGACGCCAGCACCATGGTGGCCACAACCGTCACGGCATAGGTCTCGAACAGGTCAGCCGCCATGCCCGCGCAGTCACCGACATTGTCGCCGACATTGTCTGCGATGGTGGCGGCATTGCGGGGGTCATCTTCGGGAATGCCAGCCTCGACCTTGCCCACCATGTCGCCGCCGACATCTGCACCCTTGGTAAAGATGCCACCGCCAAGACGGGCAAAGATGGAGATCAGCGACGCGCCGAAACCGAGCGCCACGAGGCCGTCGATCACGGTCCGGCTGACACCCTCGTCACCGACCGCAGAGAAGCCCGTCAGGGCCCCGTAGTAGACAGCGATCGACAGAAGGGCGAGGCCGGCCACAAGCATGCCGGTCACGGCACCGGCGCGGAACGCCATCGACAGACCGTCCTGCAGCGAATTCTTGGCCGCCTCGGTGGTGCGCACATTGGCGCGAACCGACACCAGCATACCGATAAAGCCGGCTGCGCCAGACAGCGCAGCGCCGACCAGGAAGCCCACGGCCACGATCGGCCCCAGCAGGACACCCACAATGATCAGGATCACCACACCCACGATTCCAATCGTGGTGTACTGGCGCTTCAGATAGGCGTCTGCCCCCTCCTGAATTGCCTTGGCGATTTCCTGCATGCGCTCATTGCCAGCGCTGGCAGACAGGATGGAGCGGATTTGAACCGCGCCGTAAACGATAGACAGCACGCCCGCAGCGATTGCGAGCCAGAGCCAAAGCTCTTCCATGGCCATATCAGAATGTCCTCATTCAAGTGTTTTTATGATTGAGGCCAAGGCTGCATCCGTGAGGAGTTATTTTTGATTCGGTGCAGCAAAGCCCTCCCCGGTGAATGGACTATGCCCAAGCCGAAAGAGGCACGCAATCATAAGCGCTTGGAATGGAAGATGTGGGGCCTAACTGCGCTGTTCTAGCGCAGGTAAAGGACGTCAGAGCCCAACAAATCCAGGCGTTCAACCCGGTTTTGGCCCATCAGATCAAGCGTTCCACCGAGGATCGCCGAAATGGTGCCGTCCTTGTCGAGGCTTTCATCATCGGTCAGCTCGAAGGGTGTACGGTGCGCCTCACGAACCATGCGATCGACAATGAAGTGCCACTGGTCGTCATACTGAAACCGGTTCACGCCCCGAGACAGGCAAAAGCGCGGTGTCGCAAACGCGTAACCGACCAGTTGTTCGCCCCGGGTCACAGGGATCACGATGGGCAGAAGACGCGCCTCATTCGGGCAGGTTTCGTCATCCATCGCGAATTCTTCTGCGGTACGGTCCGCGCGCGCATCAATTGCGTCATAAAGCTGGATCACCCGCGGTTCGCTGTCGGCTGGAGGCGGCGCGATGCCATAGGCCGGCACCGCAAACGACAGCGCGAAAAGAAGGCTGGAGATGATCGTGACCCGTTTCATGGCCACGGTCTTATCAGCGCAGCGTCAAAATTGCGTAAATCCGAGCCGGTCAATCTCCAAAGGCGTTGAGTCCGCAAGAACTTCAAGACCGGGAGCCTCGCGTGCGCGTTTCAAGTGGCCAACAGAGGTGAGCGATAGCCCGGTCGGCTCAACCTCTGCCGCGAACGCCTTATACTCTGATGGAGCGACAGCGAGCAGCAGCTCGTAATCATCCCCGGCGCTCGCCAGCCGCGAGCGACCTGCGACCTGATCGGTCTGGCTTTCAAGCCAGCGTCGGGCTGGGCCGGACAGCGGCATACAGTTCAAATCAAGTTCGGCAATCAAACCGCTTTCGCGGGCAAGGTGACGGGCCTCGGACAAGAGCCCGTCGCTGATATCGATGGCCGCGTTAGCAAAACGGCGCGCCAGGAGGCCGACGCCGATGCGGGGCTCGGGAAGCCTGAGCCGGCCCAGAAGCGCAGTGCGATCACCACCCGACGCCGGGGTCCACTGCTCAAGCGCGATATCAAGGCCAAGACCGGCATCCCCGATCGTTCCGGTAACGACAAGCAGGTCCCCTTCTCTCGCCTTCGAGCGTCGAAGACTCATGCCGGTCGGCAACCGCCCGAAGGCCGTGATGGACAAGGTCCACGGCGCGTCCGCGCTGGTCGTATCACCGCCGATCAGGCGCACACCATATCGGTCCTGATCGAGCCTCAACCCCTCGACGAACCCCGTCTGGCGCGCTTCGTTATCCGCCTGTGGCCAGACAATGCTTGTTGTGTAGCCGAAGGGCCTTGCACCCATCGCTGCGAGGTCGGACAGGTTGACCCGGAGCGCCTTGCGGGTGGCCAGCGCCGGGTCTTCACCCACCGGGAAATGCCGCCCCTCGATCAGGATGTCGGCGGTAACCGCGAGCTGTTCGCCCGGGCCGAGTTCTAGGATTGCGCCATCATCACGGAGGTCGGCCGCGCCTTGCGCCTCTGCGCTGAGCGGAGCCAGTTGGGAGCGAATGAAATCGAACTCACCTGCCCCGCCCATGAACGCCTACCCGGCCTGCGGGCGCAGCTTCTTGGCGAGGGTATCCAGAGTGGCATTTACAAAGCCCGGCTCAGACCCTTCAAAAAAGGCGTTGGCTACGTCGATATATTCATTGATGGCGGCAGCTGCAGGCACGTCTTCACGAGCCAGAAGCTCATATCCGCCAGCCCGCAAGATCGCGCGAACTGTGGCATCGAGGCGCGACAGCTTCCAGCCTTCCTTCAGAACGCCAGCGACCAGGGAGTCCACCTCGTCCTGGCGCGCAACAATGCCGGTCAGCAGGTCTTCAAAGAAATCCTCGTCCGCTTCAACATACTCGCCCGGCTCATCGTCATAGCCGAAATGATGATCGCGGAACTGCTTGACGACCTTGGTTGCGCCCTGCCCGGTCAGCTCCATCTGATACAGCGCTTGAACGGCACTCAGCCGCGCCGCGCGGCGCAGACGCGCACGGCGATCACTGGCGCTTTCATCGGAACGGGTCGGATCAACCGGCGTGTCGCTCATTATGCACCACCAAAGCGGGACTTAAGCGCCAACATGGACAGGGCAGCTTCGGCGGCGTCCTTGCCCTTGTTCTTCTGGTCGACATGAGCGCGAACCCGGGCCTGGCGGATATTCTCGACCGTCAGAATTCCGTAGCCAAGGCAAACACCCTTCAAGGACAGGTCCATCAGGCCCCGCGCGCTCTCACCACACACATAATCGTAGTGGCTCGTCTCGCCGCGGATCACACAGCCCAAGCCAACATAGGCGTCAAAGGGCTTGTCACCCTGCTCGGCCATGGCGATGACGCCGGGGATCTCAAACGCGCCGGGCACTTCAACCACTTCAGCGGTCGCGCCCTGCTCGTCCAGGTACGCCTTCGCGCCTTCAACAAGCTGCTCGGTGATATCTTCGTAAAACGGGGCGGCAATAATGAGCACGCGCGGCTGGGTCATGACAGGCTTCCTTCGATTTCGCGTTGCTCCACCACTTCCAGCCCATATCCGTCAAGTCCGACGATCTGCTGGGGCGCAGTGGAGAGCAGGATCATCTTGCGCACACCCAGATCAAGCAGGATCTGAGCGCCAACGCCATATTCGCGCAAGCGCCGCGCTTCACGATCATCGGGAGCGTCAGCGGGAGCAGCCCCAAAACGCTCAAAGATGGCATTGGGATTGGTCTCGCGAATAAAGACCATGACCCCTGGACCGTCATGGGCGGCCAGGCTCTCAATGCCGTGCTCAACAAGACTGGTCCGGCCACCCAGAGCACCAAGCACGTCATCGGCAAAGCTGACCTTGTGCATGCGCACAAGCGTCGGCTCGTGTTCGGAGACGTCACCCTTCACAATGGCCACATGCTCGACCTCATCGACGAGGGAGCGGAAGACTACCAGCTTGAACGGACCGCCCCAGCGGGTTTCAACCGCGCTATCAAGTCGGCGTTCCACAAACCGGTCATTCTTGCGGCGGTAGGCAATGAGGTCCGCGATCGTGCCGATCTTCAAGCCGTGATGCTGGGCAAAGCTGATGAGATCCGGCAGCCGGGCCATCGACCCGTCATCCTTCATGATCTCGCAGATCACGCCGGCAGGCGTACACCCGGCCATGCGCGCAATGTCGGCTGCGGCCTCGGTATGGCCTGCGCGCACCAGCACCCCGCCATCGCGGGCCACAAGCGGGAAGACGTGACCGGGCGACACGATATCATCGGCATCCTTGGTCGGGTCGATGGCCGTTGCGATAGTCCGCGCGCGGTCATGGGCGGAAATGCCAGTGGAGATACCCTCTTTCGCCTCAATCGAGACGGTGAAATTGGTGGTGTGGCGCGACTGATTATTCTGCGCCATGAGCGGCAGCTTCAGCGTCTCCGCCCGGTCGCGGCTCATCGACAGGCAGATCAGGCCACGGCCATACTTGGCCATGAAGTTGACCGCGTCCGGCGTTGCGAACTGGGCGGGAACAATCAGATCGCCTTCATTCTCGCGATCTTCCGCATCAACGAGAATGAACATGCGCCCGTTGCGCGCATCCTCGATGATATCCTCAATGGGAGATAGCGGGCTGTCGCCTGAATAATCGCTCAAACCAGTTATCCTTGTGCCTTCGGGGCGTGGGGCGACGCCATCAGGCGGGCTGCATAGCGCGCCATGACGTCGACTTCCAGATTGACGCGCGCACCCGGCTGCAAATCGCCAAGCGTCGTTACCTCAGCCGTGTGGGGGATGATCATCAGGTCAAAGACCTCATCCGCAACGGCGTTGACGGTCAGTGATACGCCATCAACCGCAATCGAGCCCTTCTCTGCGATAAAGGCCGACACAGACTCCGGCGCTTTGACCCGGAAAGTGATCCAGCCGTCAGCATCGATCCGGTCAACGACCTCACCCACACCGTCCACATGACCCTGGACGATATGACCGCCTAGCTCATCGCCCACTTTCAGCGAGCGCTCCAGATTGACCGGTGAGCCCTCGCTCCACTGGCCGAGCGAAGTGCGCTCCAGCGTTTCCGGCGACAGCTCCACCAGGTGCTGGGCACCATCACCGTGCAGTTTGACCTCAACCACGGTCAGGCACGCCCCGGCGTGGGCCACTGAGCAGCCGATTTCAAAGCTTTCAGCAGGATAAGGGCTGGAGACCCAGAAACGGTGGACCGGTCCGGCTTCAACGCTCTCAATGCGCCCCACCGCGGTCACGATACCGGTAAACATCAGCTGCGCTCCCAGCTTTCCCAAAGATCGCGCCCGCACTCGCGCACGCCTGAGCGCTTGAAAGTGGGCGGCGCGTCGAGAGTCTCAAGGCCAAGCGCTGCAATGGCAGGAATCCCGTCACCGCCGAGAATAATCGGGGCCCTGAACCACTCAATCCGATCCACGATACCGGCCAGGATCGCGCGGGCGGCAAGGCCCGCACCAGCTTCAATCATCACCGTCTTCTCGCCCGCGCGATAAAGCCACAACAAGGCATCCATCAGGCTCGCCCGGCCATCGATCTCCGGGGCCACCCGCACCAGCTGCGCCTGGCTCTCAAGGAGCGCGACCGGGGGCTGCTCGCGGGTGTGAAAGACGGTGACCGGACCGGCTCCGACAAACGCGCCGTCTGCGGGCGTGCGGGCACGGCTGTCCATGACGGCACGCCGCGGCTGGGTTTCAGCCTCAACGCCGTCAGGCCTCGCAGTCAGGCGCGGGTTATCGGCAAGCACCGTCCCGATGCCGGTCAGCATTACGTCATGGGCTGCGCGTAGGCGGTGGACTTCAGCCCGGGACTCCTCGCCTGTGATCCACTGGGAGACGCCGTTGGAGAGCGCAATGCGCCCATCAAGGCTGGTGGCGAGCTTTAATGTGACCTCGGGCCGCGACGAACTCACGGCAGGTCCTCATCCTCTTCATCACCGGACAGGCCGTGCTCCTTGATGAAGTCGGAAAAGTCCTCGACTTCCTTGAAGTCGCGATACACCGAGGCGTAGCGCACATAAGCCACGGTATCGAGGCTGCGCAGACCATCCATGACCAGCTGGCCAATCATCTGGGAGGTGATTTCCGGATCGCCGCCCGACTCAAGGCGCCGCACGAGGCCAGAAACCATCTGTTCCATGCGCTCACGGTCAATTTCGCGCTTCTGAGAGGCCAGCAGCACCGACTTCATCAGCTTGTCACGATCAAAGGGCTCACGCTTTCCGTCGGTCTTGATGACCTGAAGATCGCGCAGCTGCACCCGCTCAAACGTCGTGAAGCGTGCCCCACACGCCGGGCACAGCCGGCGGCGGCGGATTGCCTGGTGGTCCTCGGCGGGCCGGGAGTCTTTTACCTGGGTGTCAGGATTGCTGCAGAACGGACAGCGCAAGATCGCGATTCCTTACTCATTCAGGTCCGGATAGATGGGGAAACGCTCGCACATTGCAATCACTTCCTCCCGGACCCGGGCTTCAATGGCGGCGTCGCCATTGCCATTTTCGTCCATGCCATCAAGGACTTCGGCCATCATTTCACCAATCCGGCGGAATTCGGCAACGCCAAAGCCGCGGGTCGTGCCCGCAGGCGAACCAATGCGCAGGCCGGATGTCACCATTGGCTTTTCCGGATCAAACGGCACGCCATTCTTGTTGCAGGTAATATGTGCCCGCTCCAGAGCGACCTCAGACGTATTGCCCTTCAACCCTTTCGGCCGCAGGTCAACCAGAGCCACATGGCTGTCCGTGCCCCCCGAGACAAGATCAAGCCCCGCCTCATCCAATGCACCAGCCATGGCCTTGCAGTTTTCAATAACGGCCTTGGTATACGCCTTGAACTCCGGGCGCAGCGCTTCACCAAAGGCCACGGCCTTGGCCGCAATGACATGCATCAACGGTCCGCCCTGAATGCCGGGGAAGATCGCTGAATTGAATTTCTTACCCAGGTCAGCATCGCGCGACAGGATCATGCCGCCGCGCGGCCCGCGCAGCGTCTTGTGAGTCGTGGTGGTGCAGACATCGGCGTGTTCGATCGGGCTGGGATAGGCACCGCCGGCCACAAGGCCCGCGAAGTGCGCCATGTCGACCAGCAAGTAGGCCCCGACTTCATCGGCGATTTCGCGGAAAGCCTTGAAGTCAATGGTGCGCGGATAGGCCGAGCCGCCCGCGATGAGCAGCTGAGGCTTCACCTCGCGCGCCTGCTCGCGCAACGCGTCATAGTCGATCTGCGCGGTGTCCTGGCGAACCCCGTAGTGGTGCGCTTCAAACCATTTTCCCGACTGGTTCGGCCGTGCGCCGTGGGTCAGGTGACCGCCAGCGGCCAGATCGAGGCCCAGAATCTTGTCGCCAGGCTTGAGCAGAGCAAGGAAAACGGCCTGGTTCGCCTGGCTGCCGGAATTGGGTTGAACGTTGGCGTAAGCGGCCCCGAAAAGTTGCTTGGCGCGGTCGATCGCGAGCTCCTCGGCGATATCGACAAACTCGCACCCGCCATAGTAGCGACGCCCCGGATAGCCTTCGGCGTATTTATTGGTCAGCGGCGAGCCCTGAGCTTCAAGCACGGCGCGCGAGACAATATTCTCCGAGGCAATCAGCTCGATCTGGGTTTGCTGGCGGCGAATCTCTTTTGAGACCGCGCTGGCGAGCTCAGGATCCGCAGCTCCAAGCGACTGGGAGAAAAAGCTGTTTTCAACGTGGGTGCTCGGGGCGTCAGCCATGGGTCTACCTCGTTTGCTCAAGCGTTCTCGTACATACGAGGCGAGGCGGGGCGGGACAAGCCGGATGAACCGTTTGAAACCGGGACAAATCCGCCCCCACTCGAACCATTCAGCATTTGTGTCTGGTCTAAAAATGCGAGCGTCTGAAATTGAGCCAAATCAATACTTGCGTGTATTCGGCAAAACTCTTATTCACGACGTCGCGCT
The DNA here is from genome assembly GCA_043513725.1 of Oceanicaulis sp. Classification (GTDB taxonomy): domain Bacteria; phylum Pseudomonadota; class Alphaproteobacteria; order Caulobacterales; family Maricaulaceae; genus Oceanicaulis. The sequence continues at coordinate 285,837 of CP121338.1, forward strand.
GTGATAACAGCAGAGAAATCAAAGCATCAGGAAAAAATTCATGTCTGAAGAAATGATCCCGCCGGTCGATAACGAAGAACTGCTGCGCATGACAACTGATATTGTTGCGTCATTCCTGACGCACAATTCTGTGCCTGCAGAGAGCATCCCGGAAATGATCAAGTCGGTGCACTCGACCATGAAGGAAATCTCTGGCGTTGAAGCCAAGCCGGAGCCGAAAGCCAAGCCAGCCGTTCCGGTGTCCAAGTCGGTGACTGACGATTACATCGTTTGTCTGGAGGACGGCAAGAAGCTGAAAATGCTGAAGCGCTATCTGCGCTCCCAATTCGACATGTCCCCGGATGATTACCGTCGCAAGTGGGGTCTGCCGGCCGACTATCCGATGGTTGCCCCGAACTATTCCAAGCGTCGCTCTGACTTCGCCAAGCAGATTGGTCTGGGACAGTCCGGCGGTCGCCGCAAGGGCAAGTAAGCCTCTCGATCAAATCGAGATCAGACGATCACGCCCCGGCCACCGCGCCGGGGCGTTTTTGTTTCCGGGCTGTCGTTCAGGCCGAGCTTGCGCGCCAATTTGCGCGCCGCAAGGCGTTCGAGATCTTTTTGCGGCGTGTTGGCCGGTCCGGTTACGTAGACTTCCTCGCCCGTGGTCACATCCACGGCCGCAACACGCACCGAATCGCCAAGCGCGATGAATTCGAAGATGACTTCGCGGCCGGAGAGCGGAGCGCCCTCACCCATTATGCGATCTTCGTGGCCGCGTGCTGGCGATAGACCACCGTCATGGATTCCACCAGATGATCGAACATGGCGTCGTCGTGCAGCGGCGTCGGCGTCAGACGCATCCGCTCGGTGCCCTTGGGCACCGTGGGATAGTTGATCGGCTGCACGTAGATGCCATGCTCTTCCAGCAGCGCATCGGTCATGCACTTGCACAGCACCGGGTCGCCCACATGCATCGGGACGATGTGGGTATCGGTATCCATGACAGGCAGGCCGGCCGCCTTGAGCCGACGTTTCAGCTCTGCTGCGCGGGCCTGATGGTCTTCGCGCAGGTGATGCCCGCTCTTGAGGAACTCCACGCTAGCGCGTGCACCCGCGGCGATCGCCGGAGCCAGAGACGTCGTGAAGATGAAGCCCGGCGCGGAGGAACGGATCGCATCCACGATTTCAGTATCAGCCGCGATATAGCCGCCCATCAGGCCATAGGCCTTGCCCAGCGTGCCTTCGATGATGTCGAAGCGGTGCATCAGGCCATCGCGCTCGGCGATACCGCCACCGCGCAGGCCGTAGATGCCCACCGCATGGACCTCATCAAGATAGGTCAGCGCATTATACTTGTCGGCCAGATCACAGACCGCTTCAAGCGGACCCACATCACCGTCCATGGAGTAAACCGACTCAAGCGCGATGAGCTTGGGCGCATCCAGCGGTGCAGCCTTCAACAGCTCTTCGAGATGCTCGACATCATTGTGACGCCAGACATGCTTTTCACATTTGGCCGCCTTGATGCCCTCGATCATGGAGGCGTGATTGAGCTCGTCTGAATAGATGATCAGGCCAGGCAGGATTTTGCCAAGCGTCGCCAGCGTTGCCTGATTGGAAATATAGCCGGACGTAAAAAGGAGCGCAGCATCCTTGTGATGCAGGTCGGCAAGCGAGGCTTCCAGCTCCACATGGTAGTTGGTCGTCCCGGAGATATTGCGCGTACCGCCTGCCCCGGCCCCGACATCCTCGATGGCCTGCTTCATGGCTCCGGTCACGCAGGCGCTCTGGCCCATGCCCAGATAATCGTTGGAACACCACACCACGACGTCGCGGACATCGCCTTCATCGGTGCGCCAGTGTGCGCGCGGGAACTGACCCTTGATGCGGCGCAGATTGGCGAACACGCGATAGCGACCCTCGGCCCGAACCCGGGCGACAGAGGCTTTGAAGGCGCTTTTATAATCCATGTCGTTTTGCGCGATCAGGCGGTCCTGCCCGCGGCTCTCCGTGCAAGGTGGGCGTCATCAAGACGACACATAGTCCACCAGACTGGATTCGTCGCGTTAAAACTGCGTTTTTTCCGCTTAGCCTTTGATAATAAATCGCAATGTCAGCTATAGGCGGGCCCTATAGCTCGCCAGCGAGCCACTTGATTACGCCAGAGAAGTCCATCTCCTGACCGCCTTCGGCAACAAAACGCTCATAGATTTCAGCGGCCTGCTTACCCATTGGTGTATTTGCGCCAAGCCCCTCGGCGGTGCCCATGGCGAGCTTCATATCCTTCAGCATCATCGGCGCGGCAAATCCCGGCTTGTAGTCGCGGTTCGACGGCGCAGCGGGAACCGGGCCTGGGACCGGGCAATAGCTCGTCAGCGACCAGCTCTGGCCGGACGCCTTGGACGCTATGTCGTAGAAGCGCTGGGGATCGAGCCCAAGCCCCTTGGCCATATTCATCGCTTCACAGGTGCCGATCATGTGAATGGCCAGCATCATGTTGTTGCAGATCTTGGCGGCCTGCCCCGCCCCGGCATCTCCGGCGTGGATCACCGCCTTGCCCATGGCCTCAAGGATCGGCTCAGCGCCTTTGAAGGCCGCTTCCGGGCCACCCACCATGAAGGTCAGCGTGCCACCTTCAGCCGCAGCAACACCGCCAGAGACCGGCGCATCAACGAAGGCGATCCCTTTCGCTGCGACAGCCGCAGCCACCTCGCGGGCGCTGTCCACGTCGATGGTGGAGCAATCAATGAGCACAGCATCCTTGTGGGTGTGGGCCAGAACGCCGTCTTCACCCAGATAGACCGACTTCACGTGCGGACCGGCCGGAAGCATGGTGACCACCACGTCCGCGCCCTTTACCGCAGCTGGAACATCGCTAGCCGCCGAAGCACCCAGCTTCACCAGCTTGGCGACGGCGTCCGCGTTCAGGTCAAACGCCCGGACCGCGTGGCCAGCCTTGACCAGATTGGCCGCCATGCCCGAGCCCATATTGCCCAGGCCAATGAATGCGATGTCTGCCATGTCAGTCGTCTCCAAATTCCAAAAGTCTGCGCTTAATCCAGGTAGGACATTTCTTCAGCCGCCGAGAGCGGAGCGAAATAGGCATGAACCTCGTCGTGACCGGCTTCTTCAGCCCAGTTCGGCGCATTGTCCTTGTCGATAATGACGGCGCGCACGCCTTCGTAAAAATCCGAGCCCTGAGCCAGGAAGCGGGTGGAGACGCGCAGGTCCTGGGCCATCACTTCGCGGAAGCCAAGTTCACCGCCCTTGCGAAGGGCAGCCAGGGTGACAGCGAGTGAGGTTGGCGACTTGGTGTTCAGGATCGAGGCCTGCTTTTTCGACCATTCGTCTCCGGCCGCATCCAGGCGCGCAAAGATCGTATCCACGCTATCGCCCTCAAAGGCCGCATCGATCAGGCCACGGTGAAGCGCCAGATCGGACGCCCCGGCATCGCCGGAATACTCCTCCAGAAGGCCCTCCAGCTTTTCACCGTCATCATCCAGTTCAGCGCTTTCAAGCGCCGAGATCAGATCGGCCCGCCGATCGGTGGGGACATAATGCGTGGCGAGACCGGCTGCGATGCAGTCAGCAGTCTTCAGGCGCGCACCGGTCAGGCCCATCCAGGCCCCCAGCTCACCGGCGAGGCGCGGCAGGAAATAAGCTCCGCCCACATCGGGGTGGAAGCCAATCCCGGTTTCCGGCATGGCAAACAGGGTGCGGTCGCCGGCCACCCGGAAGTCGCCATGGACGGAAATCCCAACGCCGCCACCCATGGTGATGCCGTCAATCAGCGCCACATAGGGCTTCGGGTATTCGTGAATCAGCGTGTTGAGCTGATACTCGTCACGCCAGAATTTCCAGGCCTGACCATCACCGGCCTTGCCGCTTTCCGCCAGCATGCGGATATCGCCGCCGGCACAGAAACCCTTCTCGCCCTCACCGTCGACGACGACAGCCTTCACGCTGTCATCGTCTTTCCAGGCGGTCAGCGCTTCGACCATGCCATCAACCATGTCCTGGTTCAGGGCGTTGAGCGCCTTGGGACGGTTCAGCGTGATGCGGCCAACCTGGCCGACTTTGCGTGCGATTACCGTTTCGGTCATTTGGCAAGGTCCTTTGCGATGATCACGCGCATGATTTCGTTCGTGCCCTCCAGGATCTGGTGGACGCGCAGGTCACGCACGATGCGCTCCAGCGGGTAATCCTTCAGATAGCCGTAGCCGCCATGCAGCTGCAGGGCGTCATTGGCGACCTTGAAGCCAAAGTCCGTCGCGAAGCGTTTGGCCATGGCGCAGTATTTCGGCGCGCTCGGGTCCTTGCGATCCAGAGCATCCGCAGCGCGAAGCAGCATAAGGCGCGAGGCGTCGATTTCAGTGGCCATGTCGGCCAGCTTGAACTGGTTGGCCTGAAACGCGCCGATGGGCTTGCCGAACTGGCTGCGTTCCTGGGAATAATTGATGGCGAGATCGAGCGCTTCTGCGGCCCCGCCGAGCGAGCATGCGCCGATATTGATGCGGCCACCATTGAGACCCTGCATGGCAAAGCCGAAACCCTGGCCTTCTTCTCCCAGACGGTTTTCCACCGGCACGCGGCAATCTTCAAAGGTGACAACGGCGGTCGGCTGGGAATTCCAGCCCATCTTGCGCTCATTGGCACCAAAGCTGAGGCCCGGCGTGCCTTTTTCCACGACGAGCGTGGAAACACCCTTCGGGCCGTCCTCACCGGTCCGGCACATGACGACATAGACATCACTGGTGCCAGCACCGGAGATAAAGGCCTTCGAGCCGTTAAGCACATAGTGATCGCCATCGCGCACGGCCTTGGTCCGCATGGCCGCGGCATCAGAGCCGGACCCCGGCTCGGTCAGGCAGTAGGACGCGATCTTGTTCATGGAGGTGAGGTCAGGCAGCCAGCGCTGGCGCTGTTCCTCATTGCCCCAGCTGTCGATCATCCAGCTGACCATATTGTGGATCGAGATGAAGGCGGCCGTGGACACGCAGCCACGCGACAGCTGTTCAAAGATCAGCGCAGCATCAACGCGGCTCATGCCCGATCCGCCCACATTGTCGCGGGTATAGATGCCGGCAAAGCCCATCTCTGCACTTTCTTTCAGCACGTCGACGGGGAAGATTTTCTTCTCATCCCACTCGGCTGCAAAGGGCTTCAGACGATCCTCGGCGAACCTGCGCGCGGCGTCCTGGATGAGGGTTTGATCTTCAGTTAGCTCGAAATGCACGGAAAAACCTCCTAAACAGGCGAGCGAGCCCTAGCGCGTGCTGCGCCGTGGGACAAGAATTACGACGCGCGAGATATACCGATATGGCCTCTTACCCAAGCACCCGACTGCGCCGCCTTCGCGCAAATGACTGGATTCGCCGCCTTGTGCGCGAAAACACGCTGACCCCGGCAGACCTGATTTGGACCGTGATCGTCAGTGATCGCACCGATCCGACCGAGCCGGTGCCCTCCATGCCCGGCGTGGAGCGCTTGAACGTCGCGGAGGCCGCAAAAGCCGCGGTTCGCGCCAGCGATCTGGGCATTCCGGCGATCGCCATCTTCCCCAATATCGACCCCAGCCTGAAAGATGAGGAGGGCTCCCGGGCCGATGACCCCGACGGCCTCGTCGCCAGCTGCATCAAGGCGATGAAGGATGCCGCGCCGGAAGTGGGCATCATCTGTGATGTGGCGCTCGACCCCTTCACCAATCACGGCCATGACGGCGTGCTCGAAAACGGTCAGATCCTCAATGACCCGACCATCGAGCGCCTGGTGGATCAGGCTGTGATGCAGGCGGAAGCGGGCTGCGATGTCATCGCCCCGTCCGACATGATGGATGGCCGCGTCGGCGCGCTGCGTGCTGCGCTGGATGAGGAGGGCTTTGAGAATGTTCTGATCCTGTCCTACGCGGCGAAATATGCCTCGGCCTTCTACGGCCCCTATCGCGATGCGATCGGATCATCGACAGCGCTGGAGGGCGACAAGAAGACCTATCAGATGGATCCCGCCAACACCGATGAAGCGCTGCGCGAAGTGGCAATGGATATCGAGGAAGGCGCCGACATGGTCATGGTCAAGCCCGGCCTGCCCTATCTGGACATTGTCGCGCGTGTCAAAGCCGAGTTTGAGATGCCCACCTATGCGTTCCAGGTCTCTGGCGAATACGCCATGATCAAGGCGGCTGACGCCAATGGCTGGATCGATGGTGAGCGCGCCATGATGGAAAGCCTGCTGGCGTTCAAGCGCGCCGGCGCGGACGGAATCCTGAGCTATTTCGCACCGTTCGCGGCGGAGAAGCTGAACGCCTAATCCACCTTGCCGATCGGCGGCAGGCTCCATTTCCAGATGATGGCACAGCCGCGCAGGATGAAGGCGGCGAGCGCGGCACAAGGCGCGGCGATGCTTTCGCCAAGCCCCAGGCTGACGCTCGCCACGTAGATCACCGCGCCAAACAGGGCTGCGAGCGCATAGATATCCGCGCGCAGAACTAGCGGCACGTCGTTCACGATGATATCGCGCAGCAGTCCCCCAAAGGCGGCGCTCATGACGCCGGTGACAAGCGCGATGGACCAGTGAACGCCAGCCGCGAGCCCCGCTTGCGCGCCGATGACGCAAAATACGCCAAGACCGCCCGCGTCGGCCCATTCAAGCGCCCGGCGACGGGCACCAACTTCGCCGCGCACAAGTTCAGAGCCATAGTAACCGGCAACGCCGCCCACGAGCGCGATGACAAGATATTGCGGCGCGTCGACCCAGTAGACGGGCAGATCGCCCAGAATGATGTCACGGATGCTACCGCCGCCCATCCCAGCGACCGCGCCGATGACTGCAGCACCAAAGGCATCAAGATGTTTGCGCGCGGCAATGATGCCGCCTGACAGTGCGAACAGGAAAATCCCTGCAAAATCGAGGGCGACAAAGATCTGGGCGACGGTCATGGGGCAAAGCCTGCGCCGTCACTGGCGGCAAAGTGGGCGGCCAGAGCCGACAGTGCCACGATCAGCGTCAGCCACACCGCCGCGTTCACATAGACCGAGCGCTTGGCCGAGCGACGCTCCAGCCAGGTGCGCGGTCTGACACCCTTGTAGAAATAGATCAGCAACGCCGCGAGATTGACCGCCACCACGTTGATCGCGAGCAGCAGCGCGGCCCGTCCGGCGAGCGTCCACTCCCCGGCCCCGGCCAGCAAACCCGCCGTTGCCGCAGGGGGCAGCAGCGCCACCGCCACCATCACGCCGACCAAAGTCGCAGGCAGGCCTGTGGCAATGGACAGCGCGGCCGCTGCGCCCGCCGCAAGGGCAAGCGCTGGCGCATCCAGCCCGACAATGGTCCGGCTCATGAGCTCCCCGGAGGCGAGGTTCGGTTCGTAGACCAGACCGATCGCGAAGCTCAGCCCCAAACCAAGCGCGAGCCCGGCCAGTGCCGTTCGCGCCGCCTTGCCCATCATCGGCAGGTCACCCAAGGCACTCGCAAAGGAAAAGGCCAGGATGGGTCCCAGCAGCGGCGCGATCACCATCGCCCCAATGACGGCCGCGATATTGTCGGCTGAAAGGCCAAACACGACCACAAGGGTCGAGAGCGCCGTCAGCAGGAGGAAATCGGAGTTCAGCCGCGCGCCCTTGGCGATATCATCATAAAGCTCTTCGCGCAGGGCCAGCGTCCGCTGGGTCTTTACCGCCGCGTCTGGTGCTTCGTCGATTTTCGGCAAAGTCGCCTCGATGGGCAGGACCACCAGACGCCAGTCGACTTCGTCTTCCATGATGGACTGGATGGCGTCGATCGCCTTCTGGCCGTCTCCATCCTTGAACACCAGCCTGAGCAGACGCCGGTTGCGGTCGTCAGGCTCGGTCAGGCGATGGTCGACTGGCTCGGTCTTCAGCGTTGCTTTCAAAAGCGGCTGGGTCCGGTCACCATCAGCAAAGGAGAGTTCGATAAGGCGCATGCGCCCTAGTGTGCGCCAGCCGCCTTGAGTCGCGCAATGAGGCTTGACGTATCCCAGCGTCCACCGCCCATGGCCTGAACCTCGGCGTAGAACTGATCAACGATGGCCGTGAGCGGGAGGCGGGAGCCGTTATTGCGCGCTTCTTCAAGCGCAATCCGCAAATCCTTGCGCATCCAGTCGACCGCAAATCCGTGCTCAAACTCGTCGGAAACCATGGTCTGCCAGCGATTTTCCATCTGCCAGCTTTGCGCCGCGCCCTTTGACACCGCCCGGATCACCGTTTCAGGATCCAACCCGGCCTTTTCGGCGAAGTGAAGACCTTCGGACAGGCCCTGCACGACCCCGGCAATGCAGATCTGGTTGACCATCTTGGTCAGCTGGCCCGCGCCAGCCGGCCCGGCATGCACGATGGCCTTGGCATAGGCCTGCATCACCGGTTCAGCTTTCGCGAAGCTCGCGTCATCACCGCCGCACATGATCGAAAGCTGACCGTTTTCGGCCCCTGCCTGCCCGCCCGAGACCGGCGCATCGACAAATCCGAGCCCGGCCACCTTGCAAGTCTCATCCAGCTCGCGGGCCAGGCTTGCTGACGCGGTCGTATGGTCGATCAGGATTGCGCCAGACTTCATCGCCGGGATCGCCTGTTCCGCGATCGCGCGGACATCCGGATCATCACCCAAGCACATGAATACCATGTCGCAGTCCTGAACCGCGGCTTCGACACTGTCAGCGGCGCGTCCCGGATACGCCTGCGCCCAACGAGCGGCTTTCTCAGCGGAGCGGTTCCACACGACCACATCATGGCCGGCGGCAACGAGATGGCCTGCCATTGGATAACCCATGACGCCGAGGCCGAGAAAACATGTGTGTGCCATGGGTTTATCCTGCCTTTTCGTAGCCGGAACGGTGGAAGACGAGCGCTGGAGCCGTGCGCGGCATGTCAAAGCCACTCACGCGGCCCACGATGATGTCGTGGTCACCAGCCGGGTGCAGCGCTTCAAGACCACACTCAAATCGCGCCACGCAGCCTTCGATGAGCGGCGCACCGCCTTCCCCCAAAGCCCAGCTGGCCCCGGAATTTTCCAGATTCTGGTCTCGGGCACAGGCGTTGGAGAGCGATTCCTGATCCGCCGCGAGAACATTGATCGCGAAACGCGGCGCATCCCGGAACACTTCGTAACGGGAGCTGCGATGATCCACTGACCACAGGATCAGGGGCGGATCGAGCGACACAGACGAGAAGGAATTGATCGTCATGGCGAGCGCGCGGTCGTCAGCCATGAGCGTGATCAATGCCACGCCGGTCGGAAAACGCCCCAGGGCGTCGCGATAATCTCGTCCGATGTCCAAAGGACGTCTCCTGATTCGTTTTGACAACCGGGTCTTAACCCTGTTGCGCCATTATCCCGCTGAAACAAAGCCGGAAGGTGGGTGCATATGGCCTCGGATCAACCGATCGTCATCAAGAAAGTCAAGAAGGGCGGCGGCCACGGACACCATGGGGGTGCGTGGAAAGTGGCCTATGCGGACTTCGTGACCGCCATGATGGCGTTCTTCCTCATGATGTGGCTCATCAACAATACCGAACCAGAGCAGCGCGAAGGGATTGCAGATTATTTTGCACCTGCCAGCGTGTCTCGCTCCACGTCCGGTTCCGGTGGCGTTCTGGGCGGCACGTCCTTTGGTGAAGGCGCGCGGGGCTCTGGCTCCTCCTCCGTTGTCGAGCGCCTGGCACCAGAACCGTCTGAAACCGTTGCACCAGAAAACGAAGACACCCAGACTGAATCCGCCGCAAGCCAGCCTGAAGTCACCGTCGACGCCGTGGCAAGCGCCCTCGCTCGTCGGGAATCTGCAGATTTCGCAAGCGCCGAGCAGTCCCTGCGCCAGGCGCTTATGGATATGCCCGAACTCGCTGAGCTGTCGCGTCACGTGATCATCGAAGAAACGCCGGAAGGCCTGCGTATCCAGCTCATCGATGAAGAAGGCCGCCCGATGTTTGCCCCGGGACAGGTCGAACCCAATGAGCGTGCTCGCGTTCTGTTGCGTGCTGTGGGCGAAATTGCGCAGACCCTGCCGAACCGGATCACCATGTCTGGCCATACCGACGCCAGCCCGGCCCCGCGCAGCGGTCCGTCGAACTGGGAGCTGTCGTCCGCCCGTGCAAATGCAGCGCTGAATGTCCTGCTTGAGACCGGCATTCCCGAGCACCGGATTGCTGAAGTGCGTGGCAAGGCAGGCGCTGAGCCACTCTTCCCGGATGACCCCTATCTGCCGGGCAACCGCCGCCTGTCGATCACGCTTCTGCGTGAAGCACCGGTCATTCCACCCGGTCACAGCCTCTAGGGCCGACAGCCTCAACAGACATTCGCTCTTCCAACTGTTGTAATTTCCCCGCTAGCATCGCGTTTCGGGGCGCTGGACAGGCGCGCAATGGTGACGGGGCAGTATGGACGATCAGCTGATCGCCTTGACGGACTGGCGTATGTGGACGGTGCTGATCGCCGTTTGTGCCGCCATTGTCTTTTATTGCTGGGATCGATTCGCGCTGGAGCTTGTCTCCGGAGCGATCATTTGCGCGATCCTGCTCTTCTTCCACCTCTTCCAGCGAGAGGGCGATCCCGGCGCGGCTGACATCCTCGGCGGTTTTGCAAATCCGGCCCTGATCACCATCATGGCCTTGCTGGTGGTCGGTCAGGGGATTTTCCATACCGGAGCGCTTGAGGGGCCGACGCGGTCCCTGCTCGCCATGTTCGATGTGCGTCCGAAGATGACGATCCTCTCGCTGTTCGCGCTCGTATTTGTGGTCTCCGCCTTCATCAACAACACGCCCGTCGTGGTGATGTTCATTCCCATCCTCGCGGCGATCGCTGCCCGGATGAAAGGCGCGCCTTCCGCCTTCATGATGCCGTTGAGCTTTGTCTGTATCCTGGCGGGGATGACCACGCTGATCGGTTCATCAACGAACCTGCTGGTGTCTGATGCGTTGAAAGAAGCGACCGGGTCGAGCCTAAACTTTTTCGATCCGCTCTGGCCCGGAATCATCCTGGCCGGTGTGGGGCTGACATATATTCTCTTCGTCCTGCCGCGTCTTCTACCCAAGCATGACGAGGAAGAAGCCGACGCTGCAGGCAGCACGGGCAAGCAGTATATCGCCCAGATCGAGATCCAGACTGATCATCCACTCGCCGGTCAGAAACCGGTCGCCGGGCTTTTCCCGGACCTGCAGGACATCACGGTGCGGATGATCCAGCGGGGCAATGAAAGCTTCCTGCCGCCTTTTGATGATATCGAGCTGCAGCCGGGCGACGAAGTCATCATGGCGGCCACGCGCAAGCGCCTGACCGAACTTCTGTCGAGCCGACCGGAATTTGTGCGCGGTGTGATCAAGTCAGCCGGCCCGAAGGATGGGCCCACACGCGGCGAGCGCCTTGCGCTCACCGAAGCCGTCGTCTCCCCGGGTTCGCGTCTGATTGGTCGGACCGTGCGTCAGATCGGCTTCAGGCATTCGGCCGGAACCATCCTGCTCGGCGTTCAGCGCCGCTCTCGCATGGTGCGCGCGCGCCTGGGTGAAATCCGCCTTGAAGCCGGTGATGTACTTTTGATGTTCGGCTCCACTGACGCCATGACCCGGCTGCGGGCCGACCGCGACGTGCTCCTCATGGAGTGGGCGACCAGCGACCTGCCCGATATTCGCAAAGCTGCGCTCGCGCGCCTGATTTTGCTGGGCGTGGTTGCCGCGGCAGCGACCGGCCTTCTGCCAATTGTTGTCGCCTCCGTGACCGGTGCCGTTGCGATGATTGCCTCAGGCTGCCTGAATGTGCGCCAGGCCGCGCGTGCGGTGGACCTGAAGCTCTTCTTGTTGATCGGATCCGCCTTTGCGCTTGGTGCCGCGCTCGACGCCTCGGGCGGTGCGGGTGTGATCGCTGCCTCAGTCGTGCAGACCTTCTCACCGCTGGGGCCGGTGGTGCTTTTGTCCGCTCTCTTCCTCGTGGTCATGGTGCTGACGAACGTGTTGTCGAACAATGCCACGGCGATCCTTTTTACCCCGATTGCGGTGGGTGCAGCTGGTCAGGCCGGCTTTGACCCCCAAATTTTCGCCCTGACGGTATTGTTTGCAGCCAATACCTGTTTCGCGACGCCGATCGGCTATCAGACCAATCTTCTGGTCATGGCACCGGGCAAGTATCGCTTCGCAGACTTCCTGCGCGCTGGCGGACCACTGTCGCTACTGATATGGCTGACATTCACGGCCTGTCTGGCGTTTGGTTTCGCCCCAGTGGAGCCCGCGCTAGGATGAGGCAAGGTTTTGGTGAGGTAGAGCTGACGTGACACGGTTGATCGCCGCCAAGCAGCTGCCGTTCTTTCTGACGGCTCCATCACCATGCCCGTACCTGCCCGGTCGCATGGAGCGCAAGGTTTTCACCAAGCTTGATCTGGCGGATGGTCCCGGCCTCAACGATACACTGACCCATGCTGGCTTTCGTCGATCACAATCAATTCTGTATCGCCCGGCGTGCGAGCGCTGCTCCGCCTGCAAATCCGCGCGCATTCCTGTCGCTGAATTCAAACCCTCCAAAAGTCAGCGCCGTGTTTTAAAGCGCAATCAGGGCCTGGTCCGCCAGCACCGCCCGGCCGACGCCACGCCGGAGCAGTATGGCCTGCTTAGCCGCTATCTGGATTCGCGCCACGGCGACGGCGACATGGCGGGTATGGATTTCTTTGACTATGCCGGCATGGTCGAAGAAGGCGCGCAACGCACAGAAATCGTCGAATACCGCACCCGCGATGGCGAACTTGTGGCCGCCGCCCTGATCGACCGGCTCGTGGACGGCTTTTCCATGGTCTACAGCTTTTTTGACCCCGATCAGCCTGAACAGAGCTTCGGCGCTTACATGATCCTTGATCATGTCGTGCGGGCGAAAACAGCAGGCTTGGCCTATGTTTATCTTGGCTACTGGGTGCAAGGCAGCCCGAAGATGGACTACAAGGCGCGCTATCATCCGCTCGAAGTGCTTGAGCCATCGGGGTGGCGCAGACTAAACCTTGAACAGGATACCGCAGCGGCTGCCGCCCTGACGGGACTTGCTTGAAAACAAAAACGCACTCAGGGCCGTAACGCTTTGAAGATGCGATGAATTGGGGAGACACATCATGGATCGCCGGAAGTTCTTGACGGGCGCAGCGGTTGCCGCGGCTGGTGCGACAGCCGCCTGCTCACCGGAAGGTGGCCAGGCGGGCAGCGCGGCCGCCCCCAACGTCAACCGCCGTCAGACACGCCGCCTTCGCATGGTGACCACCTGGCCGAAAGGCTTCCCTGGCCTTGGTACCGCCGCCGAGCGCACCGCCCAGTTCATCCAGGAGATGTCCGGTGGCGAGATCGAGGTTGAGGTCTATGGCGCTGGCGAAATCGTTGGCGCGTTCGAAGTCTTTGACGCGGTCTCCAACGGCGTCGCGGACATGTATCACGCCGCTGAGTATTACTGGCAGGGCCGCTCGCCCGCCTACAACTTCTTCTGCGCTGTCCCGCTTGGTATGACGGCCGCGGAGATAATGGCCTGGGTTGAATATGGCGGCGGCCAGGAGCTCTGGAACGAGCTGGCCGGTCAGTTCAACCTGATCGCCTTTCAGGCGGGCAATACCGGCCACCAGATGGGCGGCTGGTTCAAACAGGAGGTCAACACGCTCGAAGACTTCCGCGGTCTGCGCATGCGGATTCCGGGCTTGGGTGGTTCGATCATTCGCGAGCTCGGCGGTGCCGCCGTCGCGCTGTCGGGCGGCGAGATCTATTCCTCGCTCCAGTCCGGCGCGATTGATGCCACCGAATGGGTTGGCCCCTGGAATGACCTCGCCTTCGGTTTCTACCGCGAAGCGCCCTTCTATTACGGCCCCGGCTTCCATGAGCCCGGCTCGGCGCTGGGCCTCGGCATGAATTTGGGCGTGTGGGAAAGCCTGCCGTCTGATCACCAGGCGATCATCAAGGCCGCCTGCCGTGCGGCAAACAACCAGTCGCTCGCCGAGTTCACCTATCAGAACGGCCTGGCGCTCACGACGCTGACGCAGGAGCATGGCGTTCAGCTACGCAGCTTCTCCGATGAAATCTGGACCGAGGTCGGTCGCATTGCAGAGCAGGTGGTCGCTGACACGGCCAACGCCGATCCGCTGACACGACGCATCTATGACAGCTATGTGCGCACCCGTCGTCTGGGTCGCGACTGGGCGAATATCTCCGAAGCGCCCTACTATCAGAAACGCGAGCTGGTGCTTGGGCGCTAAGTCATGCGCGCAGGCGATCTCCTCCTTCTGGTGCTGATCGCACTCGCGGTCGGCGGGGTGGTCCTTGACGGGCTGACGGGCGGTGCGCTCGGTACCTGGCTGGACGCCAATCTTTCAGCTGTTGGAGGCCAGGTCGGCAGCCTGCTGGGGTGGCTGGGCTGGGGCCTGTCGCCTCTCATTGGCTTGCCATTGATTGCAGCCACCTGGGGCGCGCTGGCCGGATCGCCTGACTGGATGGCAAACGCACTGCGCCGCACAGCGCTAACGATCGACGCTGTTTCGACAACCATTGCCGATGCCGTGCGCTGGGCCGCGCTGGCGCTCGTCATCATCACAGCTACGGTTGTGATTCAGCGTTATGTTTTCGGTGCTTCAAGCACAAAGCTGCAGGAAAGCGTCATCTATCTGCACTCACTCCTCTTCCTGCTGACGAGTGCGGCGGCCCTGCTCACCGGCGGGCATGTGCGCGTGGACATCATCTACTCGAAACTGTCGGAGAAAGGCCGTGCGTGGACCGATCTCGCCGGTATCTATCTGGCGCTGATCCCCATGAGCTGGCTGATCCTTGAAACCTCACGCAGCTATGTGGGCGGAGCGTGGCGCATCCTTGAAAGCTCGCGTGAGGCCGACGGCCTGCCGCTGGTCTTTCTGTTGAAGACGGCGATCCCGGTGTTTGCCGTCATGATGATCCTGCAGGGCCTGTCGATGGCTGCGCGGGCCGCGCTCACGATTTCCAACCGGGAAGCGCCCGCCACCGCGGAAAATACCGGCGAGAACGAGATCTAGGGACAGAAGATGGATCTGCTGCTTCAACTCCTGCCCTTTGCCATGTTCGTGGCGGCCTTTGCGGCGCTGCTGCGCGGGTTCCCGGTTGCGTTCACGCTCGCTGGTGTGGGCCTCGCCTTCGCGCTGCTGGGACTGGCGCTCGGGGCCTTCGACCCGCTCCACCTGCGCGCCTTCCCGCAGCGTATTTATGGCAACATCATGGAGATGGACAAATCCATTCTCGTGGCCGTACCGCTCTTCGTCTTCATGGGCGTGATGCTGGAGAAGTCACGCATCGCTGAAGAGTTGCTGGAGGCGATGGGCGCGCTGTTTGGCTCGCTTCGCGGCGGTCTTGGGATCTCGGTCGTGATCGTCGGGGCCCTGCTCGCCGCCTCAACCGGGATTGTTGGTGCGACGGTCGTGACCATGGGGCTTCTTTCGCTGCCCACCATGTTGAAGCGCGGCTATGACCCGGCACTTGCGTCAGGGTCGATTGCCGCGGCGGGTACGCTCGGCCAGATCATTCCGCCGTCCATTGTGCTCGTCTTGCTGGGCGACCAGCTGAGCTCGGCCTATGCGGAGGCCCAGCGGGCACAGGGTATATTCTCCCCCGATATCGTATCGGTGGGCGATCTGTTTGCCGGCGCACTCATCCCCGGCCTGATGCTGGTTCTGGTCTATGTGCTTTATCAGATCGGCACCGCGATCTTGCGCCCGAATGCCTCCCCGGCCATTCCGAAAGAGGAGCTTGAGGCGGACTGGGGCAAGATTATTGGCGCGCTTATTCCGCCGCTGGCTCTGATTATTGCCGTTCTGGGCTCCATCCTGACCGGGCTGGCAACGCCGACCGAAGCCGCCGGAGTCGGCGCAGTCGGCGCGACACTGCTCGCCGCCTTCCGCAACGCAGGCTCCGACACCAATAAAGGCATCGGCAAGTGGATCGTGCTGTTGGCCGCGGTCGCCGTACTGGCTCTGATTGGATCCGTGCTGGTTGTGGACCTGCGCACCGGTGATACGGGCGCGGCGCTGTGGGCTGCCTATGCCCTTGCCGCGATTGCTGCCTTTGGCGGGCTTTATGGCCTCGTGCGCATTCACCGCACCGGCGTTCTGGATGCCGTGATGCGCTCCACCGCGCAGATTTCGGCCATGGTCTTCGTCATCCTGATCGGGGCCAGCCTGTTTGCGCTGGTGTTCCGCGAGCTGGGCGGCGATCAAAGTGTGCGCGCGGCGCTGGAGGCTGTGCCCGGCGGTGTGTTCGGCGCGCTCGCGGTCGTGATGCTCGTGATGTTCCTGCTCGGCTTCTTCCTCGATTTCATCGAGATCACCTTCGTGGTTGTGCCAATCGTCGCGCCCATCCTTTTGATGATGGGCGTCGATCCGGTCTGGCTTGGCGTCCTGATGGCGCTGAACCTGCAGACCAGCTTCCTGACACCGCCCTTCGGTTTTGCGCTTTTCTATCTGCGCGGTGTGGCCCCTCCGGAGCTGACCACCGGCGCGATCTATCGCGGGGCCGCGCCTTTTGTCATTATCCAGCTCATAGCGATAGCCCTTGTGGTGGCCTTGCCATTCCTCGCCACCTGGCTGCCCGGAGTGCTGTATGACTGAGACGCCTGAAACCCTGTCAGCTGACCGCCGTTCGCTTCAGCGGCTGTTTATTCTGGTGCTGGCGCTTGGGATTTCGGTGGTCTTCCTGTGGATGATCCGCGGCTTTCTGGGGGCGCTCTTCCTGTCCGCGGTCCTCGCCCTCTTCCTGATGCCGGTCGAGAACGGCTTCAGCAAGCTTCTGGGCGGTCGCCGCAATCTGGCGGGCGGGATCGTGCTGATCCTCGCGGTCTTTCTGGTGCTGATCCCTCTGGGCGCAGTCCTTGCCATCGTCGCCGATCAGGCGGTGCAGGTCAGCTCGGTCCTGGTGCCCTGGGTGCAGGACCAGGTCCGGTCCATCCGAGCCGACGGGATCGGGGCCCTGCCCGAATGGCTGCCCTTCCGCGACGCCCTTGCCCCCTATCAGCAGGAGATCACCACCCAGCTGGCACAGCTCGCCTCCGCCGCTGGCAGCTTTGCGGTCAGCGCGCTGCGCAGCGCGACGACCGGCACGTTCGGCCTGCTTTTAAACCTGGTGGTCCTGCTCTTCGGGCTCTTCTTTTTCCTGACCCAGGGTGAACGGCTGGGGGACCGCGGCATGGCGATGCTACCCATGCCAAAGGAAGACCGCGAACTGCTGGCCGAGCGCACGCTGTCGACCATCCGCGCCACGGTCAAAGGCACCTTTGTCATTGCGCTCATTCAAGGCGCGCTGACGGGCATCGCGCTGTGGCTGGCCGGTGTTCCCGGTGCGGCCTTCTGGGCGACCGTGACCGCCGTTCTGTCGATTGTGCCTGGCGTTGGTCCGCCGCTGGTCTGGGCTCCGGCAGCCATCTGGCTCATGGCGACAGGCAAATATGTCGAGGGCGGCCTGCTCTTTGCCTGGGGCGCACTTGTGGTGGGCGTCATCGACAACCTGCTCAGGCCCATGCTGGTGGGCAAGGACAGCAAGCTGTCAGACCTGATGGTGCTGATTTCGACGCTGGGCGGCCTGACATTGTTCGGGCCCATCGGGATCATTCTCGGCCCGGTGATCGCCGCCCTCTTCTCCTCAGTCTGGTATCTCTACGCCCAGACCTACGCCCCGCTGCTGGCGGAGGGAGCGCAAACCGAGGCCAAGAGCACCGAAACCCATTAATCTGGTCCAATGCTCTCATCAAGCAGGCGGTTATAGTCCTCCCTCGATAGTGCATACTGATCAAAAAGATGTTGGCACTCTTCTCGTCCAATCTCGCCAAAAGACTCCAGAATCCGGGTATTCCAGATCACCCCGTAAATTTGCTGGAATTCCTCGGATGGATTGGTTCTGAAGTTGGCTAGTTGGGGGGCCCTGAAATCCCAGATTTGCGATGCAAGCGGAAGGATGCCCTGCGTTTCGATGAAAAGCGCGTGATCATTGCGTCTCTCCATCATCAAGCACACATGATAGTTGAACACATCACGCCCTGCCGGGTGATCCTCGTAGGGCTCAAACATTCGTTCTACAATTATTTCGGCGTCATCCCAAACTGATCTGAGTTCAGCGGGAACGCCCGGCGACACGAACAGCGCCAGCGCCGCAGCAAACATACTCATTCCACTCTCCAATTGGGCGTATCCGCAACGTCAAGCGTAGTATTGTCGTCGCTCCAGATAAGGTATTCGTCGAAAGGCATTGTGAAGGCACTCAGCATGCCCGCGCAGCGCTCATATCCGACTTCACCAAAACGCTTGAGATAGGCCGCCGTGATGAGTGCGTCGTAGATGCTACGAAACTCACCGGTCGGATTTGTCCGCAGCTCAGACAAATTTATCACTGAGACTGCCCAGATTTGATGCGGCGCGAGCCTCACCACCCGCGCTTCCTCCGGATAGAGCAATCCTCGGTATTTGTGATCGAAATGATAGCAGGCCGCGCAATCAAACACGCCATCGCCTGCAGGATGCTCTCGGTATCCGCGCAGAACCTGATCAACAATGGCCTGCGCGTCGTTGAATTCCGCAGGAGCTGGCTGCTGATTGGCCTCAGCGATGATCAATGCAGCGCTTAGTGCATTTATCATCAAATCATCTCATTTCAACACATAGGCGATATTTGATCCCTCTAGGGTTGATAAGCCACTAACGCAAACTCAGCACGCGGAGCCGCTGCGACTTGCAGCTCACCCAAACTGCTCCAGCACCGCGATCCGCTTTTCGATGGGCGGGTGCGTGGTGAACAGGCCGGCGAAAGCACTGCCGGTATCGTGCAGGAACATCTGTTTGAGCTCGCCGGGCGCGTCCTCCAGCTCGGTGCGTCCTGAAATCCGGTTGAGTGCCCCGATCATGGCGGCCGGGTTGCGCGTCAGCTCCACCGCACCAGCATCGGCCATGTATTCGCGCGAACGGGACATGGCAAAACGGATCACCATGGCCAGCACCCAGGCAAGCGCGATGACACCAAGCGCCACCAGGATCAGCACCCCCGCATTGCCCGACTTTCCCCGGCGCGCGCCCCCGGCCCGCACCAGCGAGCCACGGAACAAACCGCGGGCCAGAAGCTCGCCTACAAAGGAAATGATCCCGACAAAGATCACCCCGATTACCAGGAGGCGCACATCGCGGTTGAGGATATGGGTCAGCTCGTGGGCGAGCACGGCCTCCAGCTCGTCGTCATTGAGCCCCTCCATCAGGCCGCGCGTGACCGTCACCGCAGAGCGTTCAGGACTGAGCCCAGAGGCATAGGCATTCATCGCCGACGTCTCGATGATGCGCAGGGATGGCATGGTGAGGCCGCGCGAAATGCACAGATTTTCCAGTAGATTCCAGAGCCGCGGCTCGCTTTCCCGCGTGACCTCGTGGGCCCCGACCGAGGCATCAATCATGCGCTGATAAAAGAGCCAGGCGATGCCAAACCAGACGAGTGCCGCCACAAAGGCAACGGGCGCGAGCCGGAGTGTCTGCTCCAACGCGGCGCTGATGTCGGTCGAGGTACGGCCCGTGCCGCCCTCGCCAAAACCCATCCACAACAGTACGCCGGCAAACAGGAGGGCCAGCAACAAAACCGGGAAGCCGGCCAGCAGGGCGACCGACTTCAGATTGTTGTTCCAGATATGGGTGCGAAGCCCGACCGCCGGGGTCATGGCAACGCCTCCTCCTGCTCAGGGCCTAGAACTTCACGTTCGGCGCAGCTTCAACCTTGGCCCGCTCGCTGGCCGCGACCTCGAAGAATTCCTCTTCCTTGAAGCCGAAGGAATTGGCCAGCACCACAGCCGGGAATTGCTCGATCGCGGTGTTGTACTCCGCCACCGCGTTGTTGAAGAATCGACGGGCCGCCGCGATCTTGTTCTCAAGATCGGCAAGCTCGTTCTGAAGCGACAGGAAATTGGTATTGGCCTTCAGGTCCGGATAGGCTTCTGACAGCGCGAACAGCTGGCGCAGCGCGCCGCTCAGCATGTTTTCAGCCTGGGCCAGCTCCTTGGTGGAGTTCGCGTCCACCGCCTGCTGGCGGGCTGCGACCACGCGCTCCAGCGTTTCCTTTTCGTGGCTGGCATAGCCCTTCACGGTCTCAACCAGGTTGGGTACGAGGTCATGGCGCTGTTTGAGCTGGACATCGATATCGCCCCAAGCCTGCCGTGTCGTCTGACGCAGCGCCACAAGGCGGTTGTAGATCATCACGATGACCAGGCCGACCAGAACGATCAGACCCAGAAGGACCAGCATTTCCATCACTCAAGGCTCCAATTGGTGTCGCGAGCCGCGACGTTCACGCAATACCTGACAGTGATAGCGGGGTTTTCGCCCGAGGCCAATTACAACTCGGTCAGCGCGCATCGAATTTCAGACTGGAGAAGCCCTTCGGTGCCATGCGCCCGGCCTGAGCGCGCTTGGCCTCATAAAGCTTCCAGTTCTCGATCTCATGGCGGCGTCCGGCCGGGTCGATGCGCACCAGGCCATCGGCGGCATGGAAGACGGCGATATCGGCCACCTCACCGCCCTTGCCGCCCATAAGGCGCACGCCCTTGCCCCGGCTCATTTCGGGGATCTCAGACAGAGGGAAGATCAGCAGCTTCTTGTTCTTGCCCAGCACCGCGATCTTGTCGCCATTGGCCGACAGGACCTGGGTCATCTTTTCACCGGCCTGAACGTTCAGCACCTGCCGTCCTGCGCGCTTGCTGGCCAGCAGGTCCTTCTCTGCCACGACGAAGCCATGGCCCGACGATTGGGCCAGCAGCAGCTTGCGCTGGGGGTCAAACTTCATGAGCGCGATCGGGTCAGCGGCTTCATCAAGATCAATCGTCAGGCGCACCGGCTCACCAAAGCCGCGCCCGCCGGGCAGCTTGGCCGCATCCAGCGTGAACACCCGCCCATCGGTGGCAAACAGCATCAGCTTGTCGGTGGTTTCAGCTTTCACCGCATAGGCGGTCTCGTCGCCATCCTTGTGCTTGATGCCGGAGACGTCATCCACATGGCCTTTCAGCGCGCGGATCCAGCCCATTTTCGACAGCACGACCGTGATCGGTTCGCGCGCGATCAGCGCTTCTTCTACCGCATCGGCCAGATCGGCGGCCGGGGCGTCGGCAAAGGTCGTGCGCCGCGCGCCAAGATCGGTGGTCTTCGCAAAGGTCTTTTTGACCTGCACGATTTCCTCGTCGACCTTCGCCCACTGGACGTCTTCGTTGTCGATCAGATTGGTCAGCACAGCGCGCTCGGCCTGCAGGCGCTCTTCCTCGCCCTTGATCTCCATCTCTTCCAGCTTGCGCAGGGCACGCAGGCGCATGTTCAAGATGGCTTCGGCCTGGCGCTCGGTCAGCGAGAAGGTCTCGATCAGCTGGGCCTTGGGATGATCCTCAAAGCGGATGATCCGGATCACCTCATCAATATTGAGATAGGCAACGAGATAGCCCGCCAGCACTTCCAGCCGGTCTTCCACCTGCTCCAGACGCTTTTGCGCGCGGCGGGTCACAACGACGCGGCGGTGATCGAGCCAGATCTGAAGCGCTTCACGTAGGCCCACCACGCGCGGCGCACCGGTGGGGTCGAGCACATTCAGATTCATCGCAAAGCGGGTTTCCAGATCGGTGACCTTGAACACCGACTCCATCAGGAGCTCAGGGTCAATTGTTCGGCTCTTCGGCTCCAGAACGAGGCGGACATCCTCCGCGCTTTCATCCATGACATCGCCGAGCAAAGGCAGCTTTTTCGCCTCCATCAGCGCGGCAATGCGTTCGATCAGCTTGGCCTTTTGAACGAGGTAAGGGATCTCGGTCACGATGATGCGCCACTGGCCCCGGCCCAGATCTTCCTTTTCCCAGCGGGCCCGCAGGCGGAAGCCCCCTCGCCCGGTCTCATACGCCTCCAGCATGGTCTCGCGCGGTTCCACGCACACCCCGCCGGTGGGGAAATCGGGACCCTCCACGTAGTTCAACAGCGTTTCAGTGCGCGCGGCCGGTGTTTTGATCAGATGGCGCGCCGCATCACACAGCTCCGCCGCATTATGGGGCGGAATATTGGTCGCCATGCCCACCGCGATGCCCGCTGAGCCGTTGGCCAGCAGGTTCGGGAAGGCGGACGGCAGGACGATGGGCTCTGAGTCCTCACCATCATACGTATCGCGAAAATCAACTGCGCCATTGTCATAGTCCGCAAGGATCAACCTTGCTGCTTCAGTGAGGCGCGCTTCGGTGTAACGCATGGCCGCTGCGCCATCACCGTCCACATTGCCGAAATTGCCCTGGCCTTCGACCAACGGATAGCGGGAGG
This sequence comes from Oceanicaulis sp., assembly GCA_043513725.1. Classification (GTDB taxonomy): domain Bacteria; phylum Pseudomonadota; class Alphaproteobacteria; order Caulobacterales; family Maricaulaceae; genus Oceanicaulis. The sequence continues at coordinate 308,098 of CP121338.1, forward strand.
CAAAGTCCTGGGCCAGGCGCACAAGCGCTTCATAGACGGCCTGATCGCCATGAGGATGGAAACGACCAATGACATCGCCAACCACACGCGCGGACTTTTTGAATGCCGATTCAGGATCCAGCTTCAAAAGCCGCATCGCATAGAGCAAACGCCGGTGTACCGGCTTCAGGCCGTCGCGCGCATCGGGCAGTGCCCGCTGGGTGATCGTGGAAAGCGCATAGGCGAGATAGCGCGAGGACAGCGCATTCTCAAAACTCTCCTCGAAGATCCGCCCACCGTCGCCGGGAAACTGTTCACCCATGACCGCCTCATGATTCGCTAAGCGGTGAGTATAGGCCGACGCGGCCATGCATGTGGCGTGAAGCTGTCAGGCTTTCCACAGGTGGCTGCGAATAATCTAGGAGTTAGGCTGGCCGTCGACCCGCTTGGAGCTTGTGGCTCGGCGCTTAAACCGCCTTTCAGCTCGACGGCTGTAAACAGGTCGAATTTCCGACTGCGTGCCGAAATTCGTCATGATTGCCCACACGCCATAATAAATCAGGAACCCAGTCCCGAGCCATTGGCCAATTAGCACAAAATACTTCCAGGCAAACACAATCAAAAGCCCGGCAATGATAAAGGCCACGAGATAGCGTATGATTTCAGCGTTTAGCGGTATGGCCGGTATAAGCATACGTAATTGTAGACAATATTATGCCTGTGATCACAAGGCATTCGCGCCTCTTAACCGCTCCACCATCCTTGCGCGCGCCTCTGGCAGCTGCCGATCAGCGGGCCACAGGACGCGGCGCTCAATGAAATGGGCGGTCAGCTTCAGGCCCGCCTCCACATCGCCGGGCTCCAGCCCTGGAGCCCCTCGCATAAAGGCGGGTAGCTTTAACAGGCGGTCCTTGTAGGGCTCGCCCGCTTCAGCACAGACAGCGCGGCCTGATTTTGGGCTGACATAGATCAGGTCGGTTGTTACTCCGGTCGCCGCACAGCGTTTGAGATCAATACCATAACCCAAATTCGCCAGGAGGCCGGCCTCCCACCGCACGTAGATCGCAGGCCACACATCTGCGTCCTCCAGCGACTGGATCAGGATCTCGAAGGCTTCGTAAATGGCCGGATGGCTTTCGCGCTCTGGCAGGCACAGGCTCGCCATGGCACAGGCCGCGTTGAGCCCCGAAAGCGCCAGCCGGTCCTCCATCAGATGGCCGGCTGACAGCTCTTCAGCTTCCACCTGAAAGGCACCCAGATGGTCCTCCAGCCGCGCGCGCCAGTTGAGCATGACCTTGTTACCGGGTTGAAGCACCGGTCGCATGGTTCGCGACCGTCCTCCGCGGACCAGGCCAGCATGGCGGCCATGGTCGGGGGTCAGCGCTTCGACGACAGCGCTGGTTTCACCGTGGGGACGCACGGCGATGATCCGCCCTGGTCCGCTCCACTCCATCAGACGTCGAAGTCCAGACCCATGGCCGAATAGCGTGCCCGGTCCTCGCCCCAGTTGGGCCGGACCTTCACAAACAGGAAGAGGTGCACGCGGCAATCAAGCTCAGTCTCAAGCTCCTTGCGCGCGGCCTCTCCGACCCATTTCACCGTGCGGCCACCCTTGCCCAGGATGATCGGTTTGTGACCTTCGCGCTCCACATAAATGACCTGCTCAATACGCACCGAGCCGTCCTTCATGGGTTTCCAGGCTTCGGTCTCGACCGTCAGCGCATAGGGCAGCTCGTCATGGACCCGCAGATAGAGTTTTTCGCGCGTGATCTCCGCGGCGAGCAGGCGCTCCGACAGATCCGCAATCTGGTCTTCGGGGTAAAGCCACGGGCTTTCCGGCATGGCGTCAGACAGCGCCTTGGCCAGATCATCGATGTGGTCACCCTTGCTCGCAGAGATCATGAAGACATCGCTGTAAACGCCTGTTTCATGGAGCTTTTGCGAGAGCGCCAGCAACTCTTCCCGGCGGATCAGATCGATCTTGTTGAGCACCAGGACCGCCTTGGCGTTGTGAGTCTTCAGGCCCTCAATCACGCGCTCCACATCCTGCACCGTGCGGGTCTGTTCGTTCAGCTGGGCGGCCGCATCGACGACGTGAACAATCATGTCGGCTTCGGTTGCCCCGTCCCAGGCGGCAGCGACCATGGCCCGGTCAAGGCGGCGGCGCGGCGCGAACACGCCGGGCGTGTCGACCAGCACGACCTGGGTCTCCCCCTTGAGCATCACACCGCGCACCTGAAAGCGCGTGGTCTGCACCTTCGGGGTCACAATGGACACCTTGCGGCCCACAAGGGCATTCACGAGGGTCGATTTGCCTGCATTCGGGGCACCGATAATGGCCGCGAAGCCGGCCCGGGTGGGGTTAGCCATCACTGGCCTCCTGTTTCAGAAGGGCCTCGGCAGCGGCGCGTTGGGCGGTCTGTTTTGATCCCCCCTCGCCTTTGGCCGACCCGGCCCCTTCAATGGATACGGCGACTTCAAAGACCGGACGATGGTCCGGGCCCTTGCGCCCCAGTGTTTCGTAAACCGGCGTGCCAAACCCCTTGGCCGCCGCCCATTCCTGCAGAGCGGACTTCGGGTCCTTGGGACGCTTGGTCAAACCTTCGAGCTCTTCGGCCCAGACCTGATCAAAGAAGGCGCGCGCCGCGTCGAGTCCGCCATCTAGAAACAGCGCACCAATCACCGCTTCGCAGGCGTCGGCCAGAATGGAGTCCTTCTCCCGCCCGCCGAGGCGGTCTTCGGCCGGCGACAGGCGCAGCGCCTCGCCCAAATCACAGCGGCGCGCAGCGCGCGCGCATGCCTGCTTGTTCACAAGCGCATTGAGGCGATGGGCGAGCCCGCCCTCATCGAGCCCGTTAAACGCTTCGTGCAGCCAGCTGGCCGCCATCAGGCCCAGAACGCGATCACCCAGAAACTCGAGGCGCTCGTTGGACGCCGCGCGCGAGCGCCCATCGCCATGACTGGCATGGGTCAGCGCGCGCTCCAGGAGGTCGCGATCGGTAAAGCTGCGGCCAATCCGGCCCTCAAATGCAGAAATTCGATCCGTCATGTCGCCCTTTTAAGCCGGGTCTGGGTCCAGGGACAGCCAGAAGCGCTGTGGCCGCAGCTGCCACCAGGTCCAAGGCTGCCAGATTTCAAATTCAGGCTTGGCGGACGCCAGCACGATTTCCGCCCGACCGATCAAGTTCTCAGTCGGCACAAACCCGGGACCCAGGGGGCGCGGCACGCGGCTGTCGCGCGATTCATCGCGGTTATCACCGAGCACAAAGACATGACCCTCCGGCACCTGCCGTGGCCCGAAGGTATCAAGGTCACCCGGCCCCCGGTCCAGAACCGTGTAACCAAGCCCGCCCTCAAGGATTTCCTCATACAAGCCATAACGGCGCAGACCGCCATCCTCGGTCACCTGCTGCTCATCGCCGACAAGACCGCGGGGAATGGCCTGGCCGTTGATGATCACAACACCGCCACGAATTTCCACCAGATCACCCGGCAGCCCCATAACGCGCTTGATATAGGTGTCTGCCCCGGTTTGTGGCGCGCGGAAAACCACGATGTCGCCGCGTTCGGGCAGGCGTCCGAAAATCCGCCCGTCAAACAGGTCCGGAGCCCAGGGCAGCGAGAAACGCGAATAGCCGTAGGACCATTTCGACGCGATCACATAATCCCCGCCCTCCAGGGTCGGGCGCATGGACTCGGTCGGGATGTGGAAGGGCTGGAACAGAAGCGTGCGCACCGCGATGGCGAGCGTCACCGCACCCAGGATCGTCCAGAACAGGCTTTCACTGCTGCGGGCGCGCCTCAACCGCTTGATCAGGCGGCGGCGTCTGGCTTTGCGCGCGGTGGTCTCGGTCATCAGATCAGGTGACGGTCTACGGCCTCGATGACCACAAAGGCCTGCGCCCAGGGGTGGTCATCGGTCAGGGTGACGTGCACCAGCGTGTTCAACGTTGAGGGCGTCAGCTCTTCCAGACGCGCCGCCGCCGCACCGCTCAGGCGCAGTGTTGGCTTCCCGCCCTTCAGGTTCACGACTTCGATCTGTTTCCAGGTGACGCCGCGATAGATGCCAGTCCCGAGCGCCTTGGCACAGGCCTCCTTGGCGGCAAAGCGCTTGGCATAGGTATCGATGCGGCGACGCCGGCTTTCGGCCTTCTCGCGCTCAAGATCGCTGAAGACCCGGTTCAGGAACCGCTCGCCGAAGCGCTCCACTGAGCGCTCGATCCGGCGAATGTCAATGATGTCTGAACCAATACCGATAATCACGCAGCGCGCTCCCTGCGGGCTTCGTCCATCAGCGTGCGCATGCGCTGCACAGCAGCAGGCAGACCGGTGAAGATCGCCTCACCAATCAGGAAATGACCGATATTGAGCTCGGCCAGTTCAGGAATCGCAGCGACCGGCTTTACGTTCTCAAAAGTCAGGCCGTGGCCCGCATGGGGTTCAAGACCGCGATTGCGCGCATCCCTCGCCGCGGTCTTCAGCCGTTCCAGCTCTTCAGCGGCGGCGCTCGCCCCGCCCTCTTCCCACAGCTCGGCATAGCGTCCGGTGTGCAGTTCCACGACCGGTGCACCGACCACTTCGGCAACCGCGATCTGAACCGGGTCCGGCTCGATAAACAGCGAGACGCGGCAGCCAGCGTCTGTCAGCTGGCGCACGATGGGGGCGATGGTGTTGTGCTGACCGGCGACATCGAGCCCACCTTCAGTCGTCCGCTCCTCGCGCTTTTCAGGCACGATGCAGGCGGCGTGGGGTTTGAAGGCCGTTGCGATGGCACACATCTCTTCGGTTGCTGCCATCTCCAGATTGATCGGCAGGGTCGAGGCCAGCCGGATGGCCTCCAGATCCCCATCGCGGATATGGCGGCGGTCTTCGCGCAGATGCACCGTCAGGCCGTCCGCGCCCGCTTCGAGGGCCACCGCGGCCGCACGTGCCGGATCAGGATGAGCTCCGCCGCGCGCATTCCGGATGGTCGCGACATGGTCGATATTCAGGCCCAGGCGCAATCGGTCTGACATCAGGCGAGCCCTCGGCTGCCGGGCTTGATGGCGGGAATGCGCTCCAGCTCGTCTGGCAGCTGGTCAGCGGGATAAGCCGGAAAATCCACGGTCGCCAGAGCGGTCAGCGGGACGCCGACATCAGCCTTGCCGCCTGAGCGATCCACCAAACAGCCTTCGGCTACGACCTTGGCTCCGGTCGCCTCAATGGCCGCGATACATTCGCGAGAGGACAGGCCCGTGGTAACGATATCCTCAATCACAAGTACGCGGTCTGCAGCCGTTAGTTCAAAGCCACGGCGCAGCGCGAACTCGCCGTTTTCACGCTCGACAAACATGAAAGGCAGGCCGAGCTGCTTGGCCGTTTCATAGCCTGGGATAATCCCGCCCATGGCCGGTGAGACGATCGCGGTGAACGGCCCGGCTCCAGCCTCGGCAATCTTGTCTGCCAGCGCTTTGCAAAGACGCTCTGTCCGCGCGCCATCGCGAAAAACCAGGGCTTTTTGAAGGAAAACTGGGCTGCGCAGGCCCGAAGACAGGATGAAATGACCTTCAAGCAGGGCACCAGCCTCGCGAAACTCGGCAAGGACGTCATCAACAGTCATGGGAATTCCTCAAACCTGCAGGCGTTAAATTTCGTCTTCGTCCGCGGTCCGGGTGCGAACCGCGCTGACGACACGGTCGCTGGTTTTGAGCGCAGCGACGATGTTGAGCAAGTGCTTGGCGTCAAAAACTTCCACATCGAAGAACATCGTGAAGAAGTCCGGCGTACGCTCCAGCGTCCTGACATCGGAGATGTTACCGCCCGCCTCGCCGACAATGCCGGCCATTTCAGCCAGCACACCCGGCTCGTTGCGGACCGTGACCGTGATCCGACCGACCGACACCGCGTTTTGGGTTTCCGGGGTCCATTTCAGATCAATCCAGTTTTCAAGGCTGGCTTCGTCTTCGTGGGACGCGAGAACATCGCAGTCGATGGTGTGGACCTGCACGCCCTTGCCCGCGTCAACAACACCGACGATCCGGTCACCGGGAATGGGTGAGCAGCAGCTGGCGAAGTGAAGTCCAATGCCCGGAGTCAGACCCCGGCCATGGACGTAGAGCCGGCCCTGCTCGTCCTCGATCCGCTCCCGATCCTGGGGCCGCTTGCCGCGCATCTCCTTCATGCCCGGATAGACCGCTTCAAACAGCTCCCCGGAACCGACCTGACCGCGCCCGAGCGCGATGTAAAGATCTTGCGCGCTCTCTAGATCGAGCCGCTTGAGTGCGTCCTCGATCATGCTTTCTTTAAATATCTTGCCCTCACGCAGGAAGGCGTGTTCGGCGATCACCTTGCCGATGCGCTGGAATTCCTCGGTTTCAGACGAGCGGATCAGCTTGCGGATGGCCGCCCGGGCCCGACCGGTGATGACCAGATCCTCCCAGCCCGCCGGCGGGTGGCGTTCACCGCCCTTGATAATCTGAACCACGTCGCCATTGGACAAACGCGTGCGCAGCGGGCGTTCGCGGCCATTGATCTTGGCCCCGATGGCGGTGTGTCCAAGCTCGGTATGCACTGCAAACGCAAAGTCGAGCGGCGTCGCTCCGCCCGGCAGAGCAATCAGATCACCCTTTGGCGTGAAGGCGTAGACCTCGTTTGCAAACATCTCGAGCTTGGCATGCTCCAGGAATTCATCCGGGTCACCGCCCTGATTGAGGATTTCCATGAGCGGGCGCAGGCGCTCAACCGGGTCACCGCCTGCAGCGGCCGCAGCCTTGGGGTCGAACGCATAGCTACCAGACTTGTAACGCCAGTGCGCCGCGACCCCATCTTCGGCGATGCGCTCCATCTCCTCGGTGCGGATCTGAAGCTCCACACGCAGATTGCTCGGGCCGATGATGGTCGTGTGAAGCGAGCGGTAATTGTTCGGCTTGGGCACCGAGATGTAATCACGGAAGCGTTCAGGCACACAGCGCCAGCGCTGGTGAATGGCACCAAGCACGCGGTAACAGTCCGCCGGGTCCTCAACCAGAATACGGAAGGCATAGATGTCGGCGATGTCCTCAAAGCCGACGCCCTTCTTTTCCAGCTTGCGCCAGATCGAATAGGGCCGCTTTTCCCGACCGAAGACCCGCGTATCGAGCCCGGCCTTGGCCAGCTCGTCAGACAGGCTGGCTGAGACCTCGGCGACTTCCTTGCTGCGCAGATGGCGCAAATCGGTCAGGCGTTTCGTGATCGACTGGTGCGCCGGCGGGTTCAGGTTGAAAAAGGCGAGGTCTTCCAGCTCCACACAGACCCGGTTCACACCGATCCGGCGGGCCAGGGGCGCGTAGATCTCAAGCGTCTCGCGGGCAATCCGCTCGCGCTTTTCCTGCTTCGGCACGAAGTGCAGCGTGCGCATATTGTGCAGGCGGTCACACAGCTTCACCAGCAGGACGCGAACATCCTTGGTGATTGCCACCACCAGCTTTTGAAGATTTTCGGCCTGCTTGGTGCGCTTGGAGCGCAAATTCATCTGACCCAGCTTGGTCACGCCATCGACCAGCTGGGCGACATCGGAGCCAAACTCGCGCTCGATATCGTTCAGCGTAGCGTCTGTGTCCTCGACCGTGTCGTGCAGCAGCCCTGTGCAGATGGTCGCGACATCAAGGCGCAGGTCAGCCAGCAGCAGCGCAACCTCGACGGTGTGGCTGTAATACGGTTCTCCGGACTGGCGGGTCTGCCCCTCGTGGGAGTCACGCGTGAAATCATAGGCGCGCCGGAGCAGCGCCTCATCGGCCTTGGGGTGATAGGATTTTACCCGCGCAACAAGGTCGTCGGCGCTTGGGATGGCGTCGGCGGGAGATGCGGGCGCGGACTCAGAAGCCAGCGCACTCACCGGTTAAATGCGGCCGTCTGCAGGACCGTCCCGGTCAGACTGAAGCGCCTTGAGCATGGCAGCCTCATCCATTTCCGGTGCCGGAAGAGCGGCTTGCGGCTCAGCCTGGTTGCCACGCTCTTCAGCTTCGTCCTCGTCATTCGGGATCACGCGCTGGAGGCCGGACACGAGGCTCTCGGTGAGCGTTTCCATGTCCAAATTGTCTTCAGCGATCTCGCGCAGAGCCACAACCGGGTTCTTGTCGTTGTCGCGATCGAGGGTCAGCTCGGAACCTGCCGCAATATTGCGGGCGCGGTGAGCAGCCATCAGCACCAGCTGAAAGCGGTTGTCGATTTTCTCGATGCAATCTTCGACGGTGACGCGTGCCATGTAGGGGCGCTCCTAGAGAGGGACGTGTAAGTAAGTCTTCCCAGATACCTTACTGTGCCGTGCGCTTCAAGCCGCCTGCCGCAGCGCACAACACCCCGCCCGCCGGTCTGCAGGCATTGCGATCGGCTGCCGACAGCTTCCCGATCCAGCGATCGAGCGTGATCTGGCGGATCGGGTCACGCCAATGGGGCGCGATATCGCGAAGCGGCAGCAGCACAAAGGCCCGCCCGGTCGCGCGCGGGTGCGGCAGTGTCAGGCCAGCTTCCTGATCTGCCCCGAATACCTGGCCGCGATAGTCAATGATATCGAGATCGAGGCTCCGCGGTGCATTGCGCACGGTGCGTTTGCGCCCATGGGCCGCTTCAATTTCATGAAGCCTTGAAAGGAGTTCGCCCGGCTCAATGGGGGTCTCGACCTGGATGCAGGCATTTACAAAGGGCGGATCGGACGGATCGGGCCAGGCCGGCGTGCGCCAAGGCCTTGATGCAGCAATCACCGAAATTTCTGCGTTTTCCATGGCGGCGAGCGCCGAATTCAGGTTTTCAAGCGGCGATAAAGCCCCATATGACTGGTTGGCTCCCATGGCGATGAAAATGCCCTGGTGAGCGTGATTTGAACCGCTTAATCGACTGAAAGGCATAAAATGACCTTCTACCCTGATGAACGTATTGGTTTGTTCATTGACGGCGCGAACCTCTATTCGGCCGCTAAAGCGCTTGATTTTGATATTGATTATCGCCGTTTACTCGAGGAGTTCCGCAAGCGCGGACGCCTCATCCGCGCCAATTACTACACCGCCCTCATCGAGAATGAGGAATATACACCCATCCGCCCGCTGATCGACTGGCTGGACTATAACGGCTTCAAGGTCGTGACCAAGGCCGCCAAGGAGTATTCCGACGACAGCGGTCGCCGCCGCATCAAGGGCGATATGGATGTCGAGATTGCCGTCGATATCGTCGAGGCGGCCGATTATCTCGACCACATCCTGCTCTTCTCAGGCGATGGTGATTTCCGCAAGGTGGTCGAGGCCGTGCAGCGCAAGGGTGTGCGCGTCTCCGTGGTCTCCACCCTGAAATCCAGCCCGCCCATGGCCTCTGACGATCTGCGTCGCCAGGCTGACAGCTTTGTGGAGCTGGCCGAGCTTGGAAAGCTGGTGGGACGTGAACGTCGCCAGCGTGACGATTACGAAGACGAAGACTAATGGCCAAGACTGAGGTCAGCGTGGCGGCCGAGCCGCCCGCTGACTGCTCCCTCTGCCCCCGCCTTGTTGCCTATCGTGAAGAGAACCAGGCCGCGGAGCCGACCTGGTTCAATGGCGCTGCGCCGAGCTTTGGCGACGACAGCGCGCGCCTGCTTGTGGTCGGCCTCGCCCCGGGCCGTGGCGGTGCGAACCGGACCGGACGCCCCTTCACCGGCGACTGGGCCGGCGACCTGCTCTACCCCACGCTTGAAAAATACGGCTTCTCGACCGGCACTTTCCATCCCGATGGCCAGGATGACCTGAAGCTCGTCGACGCGATGATCACCAATGCCGTGCGCTGTGTGCCACCGCAGAACAAACCGATTGGCGCGGAGATGAATAACTGTCGCCCCTTCCTGACCGCCCGCATCGCGGCGCTTCCAAAGCTGAAAGTCCTTATCGCGCTGGGCCGGGTGGCCCATGAGAACACGCTCAAGGCCCTTGGCTACAAACAATCTGCGTTCAAATTCGCCCACGGGGCCGAACACGCCATCGAAGGCCCCCAAGGCCCCCTCACCCTGATCAACAGCTATCACTGCTCACGCTACAACACGAATACAGGCCGCCTGACCGAGGCGATGTTCCACGACGTGTTTGCGGCAGCGAAAGACCGGCTCGGCTAGCCGAAATTCTTCAGGATACGCTGCTTGGAGCGGATCCAGTCGCGCTCCTTCTTGGTCTCACGCTTGTCGACGGTCTTCTTGCCCTTGGCGAGCCCGATCTGGAGCTTGGCGAGCCCGCGATCATTGAAGTAGAGCCGCAGCGGGATGATCGTCATGCCTTCGCGCGCGACAGCCCCGGTCAGCTTGCTCATCTCCTTTTTGTGGAGCAGAAGTTTGCGCGGACGACGCGGCTCATGATTGTGGCGATTACCGTGGCTGAAAGGCGGGATGTCTGAATTGATCAGCCAGATCTCGCCCTTTTCAGGACTGACATAGCTTTCAGCGATGTTCGCCTTGCCATCACGCAGCGATTTCACCTCGGTGCCGACCAGCATCATGCCGGCCTCGAAGGTATCGCCGATCTCGTAATCGAAGCGCGCCCGGCGATTGACCGCAACGGCGTTTCCGTTTTCGCCCTTTTTGCCGCTCATAGCAGGCCGCACCCTTCAAGGGCCGACCGGACCTGAGCCTTCACAGCGTCAGGGCATTCCGCCAGCGGCAGGCGAACCTCAGGCTCACACAGGCCCAGCAGCGACAGGGCATATTTCGCTGGAGCCGGGCTCGGTGCTGCAAACATCGCCTCGTGCAGCGGTTGGAGCTTGTCATTGATGGCGCGCGCTTCATCCCAACGGCCCTCAAGGCAGGCCCGCTGGAACTGGGCACATAAAGCCGGAGCCACGTTCGACGTCACGGAAATCGCCCCGTGGCCACCATGGACATTATAGCCGAGCGTGCTGGCATCTTCCCCGGACAGCTGGACGAAGCCCTCACCGATGGCCAGGCGATACTGGGTGACCCGCTGAATGTCGCCGGTCGCGTCCTTGATGCCGATGATGTTGGGGTGGGCGGCCATCTCCGCCATCGCCTCCAGGCCAATATCCACGATGGAGCGGCCCGGGATGTTGTAAACAAAGATCGGCAGCGCCACGGCATCCGCAATCGCCTTGAAATGGGCCACCATCCCGGCCTGGGACGGCTTGTTATAATACGGCGCGACCACCAGCCCGGCGTCTGCGCCGACCTGCTTGGCGTAATCCTGCGCCTCGATGGAGGCTTGGGTATTGTTCAGCCCGGTGCCGGCAATCACAGGCACCCGTCCCGCTGAAATCTCGACGCACAACGCGATGACGCGGCGGCGCTCTTCAACGCTCAAGGTTGGCGTCTCGCCAGTCGTCCCCACCGGGACCAGACCGTGGGTTCCATCCGCGATCTGACGCTCCACAAGGGCGCTGAAGGCGGCCTCATCGACGGCACCATTCTTGAATGGGGTCACAAGCGCTGTCATGGAGCCGCGGAACATGTCGCAATCCTTCACGGTTGGAAATTGGTCGCGGACCATACGCAACCCATATCCTTGCGCCAAGAGCCGCAATGCGCTCTCGACAGGTGTGCCAGTCTGGAGCACTGTTTGCGGCTGGGGGTTGCTCTCATGAGAGGTTCTGAAGTGGTCACGCTATTTCGCACCGTTGCGCTCCTGACAGGCTTGGCGCTGGCCGCACCGGCCCTGGCGCAGGAGCCCGTGCCGCGCCTGAAGCCCGAAGTACCGAACCACTCCCAGATCCTGTCTGATACAGATTTCAGCGTGTTTCGCCGGGCCATGGCCGCGGCGGACGATGATGACTGGGACGAGGTTCGCACCCTTCGCTACCAGCTGGACAATCAGGTCGCCCAGGATTTGCTGCTGTGGCGATTGGCAATCAGCGATGCCCGCGCGCCCTTCTCCGACCTCAACGTCGCGATGACGCGTCTTGCTGACTGGCCACGCGATTATTCCATCCAGCGCGAAGCCGAATGGAAGATCGAAGAATCCGGTCTGAGCGCCGCACTGATCGTCGACTGGTTTGAAGATCGCGAGCCGGTCACCGGTGAAGGCGGCATCGCCCTTGGACGCGCCCTGATCGAGCTTGGCCGCACCGAAGAGGGCGAAGCGCAGATCGTGGAGACCTGGCGCACCCGGCGCATGCGCCTGTCTTTCCAGAGCGAAGCGTTGCGCGCCCATCGCGATCTGTTCTCGCAAGAAGATCATGCCGCACGCGTCGATTACCTCTTGTGGGCGGGTCAGCGCACCGCCGCCAGCCGCCTCACGCCCCTGCTGAGCGCCGCTGAACAGCGTCTCGCGGATGCGCGCATTCGCCTGGCCACCCGCCGCAGTGGTGTGGACCGCGCCGTTGATGCGGTCCCCAGCTCGCTTCAGGACCATCCCGGCCTGCTCTATGAGCGCGCACGCTGGCGTCGCCGGTCGGGCTATGATGACCGGGCCCTGCCGCTCCTGCTGGAATTGCCCGACGGCTACGACAACGCCCGCGCGTTGGATGCCATGTGGACCGAGCGCAAGCTGATGATCCTCGACCTTATTCGCGATGAGCAGTTTGAGGACGCCTACCGTCTTTCATCGGCCCACGGCATGTCCGCAGGTGTCGACTTTGCCGACGCCGAATTCCTGTCAGGCTGGCTGGCACTGACCCGTCTTGAGCAGCCGCTGGCGGCCTATGACCATTTCTCGACGCTTGAAGCCGGTGTCACGACAGATGTGTCGCTGGCTCGCGCCAAATACTGGCAGGGCCGCGCAGCCGAAGCCTCCGGTCAGCTGGAGCTCGCCCGTGAACGCTTCATGGCGGCGGCTGAACATCCGACCGTGTATTACGGCCAGCTCGCCCTGATCGCTCTGGGTCCCGACGCGGCGCGGCTTGATCTTCCGCCAGATCCGGAACCGACCGATGACGAACGCCTCGCCTTTGAGGCGCGCCCGGAAATCCAGGCGCTACGGCTTCTGGCAGAGGTGGATTCCGACTATCTGTTCCGCGTCTTCATCTATCATTTCGATGACGAGATGGAGACCGCGATTGACCAAGCGATGCTCGCCGATATCGCCCTTGAATATAATCGCCTGCGTCAGGCGGTCCGCGCGGCCAAGGCCGGACGCCTGCAGGGGATTACGCTGGCGGAGCGGGCCTATCCGCTGATCGATCTTCCGGACTATGCACCGATTTCGCCGGAGGCTGCGCTGACGCTTTCGGTCATTCGCCAGGAAACCGAGTTCGACCCGCGGGCCATCAGTGGTGCGGGCGCGCGCGGCATGATGCAGATGATGCCCGCCACCGCCCGCCAGACCGCGCGGCAGCTGGACATGCCCTATGACTTCAGCCGCCTGACGGATGATCCGGAGTATAATCTGGTGCTGGGCATGGCCCATCTCGAGGACGTCGTGAACGACTATGACGGCTCGCTCGTCATGGCTTTGGCCGCCTATAATGCCGGCGGGCACCGGGTACGTCGCTGGGTCGAAAATTACGGCGATCCGCGCACCGGCGAGATTGATCCCATCGACTGGACCGAGAGCATCCCCTTCTCCGAAACTCGCAACTATGTTCAGCGCGTCATCGAGAATGTGCAGGTTTATCGCGCCCGCATGGCCGAGAGCGGCGAGCCCATTGAGCTTCGCATCACCAACGACCTCGCAGGCCCCTATTTCTCACAGGACCTGCCGGCCCTGCCCGCAGACTTCGTGGACTCCATCCGCCTTGCCCAGGAGGAGGCCGAAGCGGCCCGTGAAGCCGCTCAGGCCGCCGCGGACGCTGAGCTCGCGGCCGAGCTGGTTGAGGAAGACGAAGTGGAGAGCGACCGCTAGACGCGGATCGCCCGGGCCATTACCGCCGGATCGATATTCCCGCCTGTCAGAACAATGACGGTTGTCTTGTCGCGCGCGTCAACTTTTCCGGTCAACACCGAGGCCAGCGCCACCGCCCCTCCGGGCTCCACCACAAGCTTCAAGCTTTCGAAGGCGAACCGCACCGCCGCCATCGCCTCGTCATCGGTGACGACGGCCACATCGGTCAGCTGTTTCTGATTGAGCGCAAAGGTCAGGACACCGGGTTGCGGCGTCAGCAGGGCATCGCAGATCGAGCCGGACTTGCGCGGGCTCGGCACGCGCTCCCCGGCATCCAGCGACAGCTTATGATCGTCAAAGCCCTCCGGCTCCACGCCATAAAGTGCCGTATCCGGCGACAGGGCTCTGGCCGCGAGGCCGATACCGCTGATCAGACCGCCGCCGCCCAGACAGCAGGTCAGCTGATCGGCCTTGATCCCGCGTTGGGCGAGGTCGTCGAAAATCTCCAGTCCGCACGTGCCCTGCCCTGCCATGATATGCGGGTGGTCGTAGGACGGAATGACAGTAGCGCCAGTGCGCGCGGCCAGAGCCTCGCTAAGCTCCTCCCGGCTTTCGGTCTCGCGGTCATAGAGTTTCAGCTCCGCGCCGCGATCGGTCACGCCCTTCATTTTCACCTTCGGCGCATCGCTTGGCATCACAATGGTCGCCGGCATCCCCAGAATGCGCGCGGCTTCGGCGATGCCCTGGGCGTGATTGCCGGAGGAAAAGGCGACGACACCGGCCTTGCGCTGGTCCGCATCGAACTGGGACAACGCATTGAACGCGCCGCGGAATTTGAACGAACCGGTGCGTTGCAGGCATTCCGGCTTGATCAGGACACGCCCACCCACCGCAGCATCAAGCGCGGGGTTGGTCAGGAGCGGCGTTCGAATGGCTTCAGGAGCGATACGCTCAGCGGCCGATTTTACGTCGTCGAAATCGGGAAGAGAATGGGTCATGGCGCTTAATCCATAGCCATTTTGGCAGTTATTCAACCCGGATTTTGCCGTTGCAGGGATTGCGCTTTTGCGCGGTGAGCCTTTTGATGGCGTCAACTTGCGACCAAGGCTGCATCAAGACAGCCCGCAACCTGCAACTGGACCTAAGGGAGGAGGCCCCATGCTGCGCGGTCAGATGATGGACCGTCCGCTTATGATTGCGGACATTTTGCGTCACGCGGCGCTGAACCACGGCAAGCGCGAGATCGTATCGCGGATGCCCGATAGCGGTGAGATCCACCGCTATGGCTATGCCGATTGCCATGCGCGCGCCCAGAAACTGGCGAATGCCCTGACGGGCCCGCTGAAGGTGAAGCCGGGCGATCGCATCACCACGATCGCCTGGAACTCCAATCGCCATCTGGAGCTCTACTATGCCGTTTCCGGCGTTGGTGCAGTGGTGCACACCGCCAACCCGCGCCTGGGGCCGGAGGGCATTGCCTGGATCATCAATCACGCCAAGGCCAAGCACGTTTTCTTCGACGTTCAGTTTGCGCCCATCGTGGATGCCATCGCCAAGCACTGCAAAACGGTGAAGGGCTGGGTCGCGCTGTCCAGCGAGGCCACCAAGCCGCAGACCCAGACCAAAACCAGCGTCTACGAGACCCTGCTTGAGAAGGCTGACGACCATTATGACTGGCCGGAGTTTGATGAGAACGCGGCGGCGGGCCTGTGCTACACCTCCGGCACCACTGGCGAGCCAAAGGGCGCGCTTTACTCACACCGTTCCACGGTTCTGCACGCCCTGACGAGCTGCAGCGTGGACGCTGTGGGTGTCGGCGCTGACGGCATCATCATGCCGGTGGTTCCCATGTTCCACGTCAACGCCTGGGGTGTTCCTTACGCGGCAGCGATGTCCGGGGCCAAGCTGGTCTTCCCGGGCGCGCAGCTCGATGGGGCATCCATCCAGGAGCTGATCGAGAGCGAAAACGTCAATCAGGTGCTCGGCGTGCCCACCGTCTGGCTGGGCCTGCTGCAGTATCTGCGTGAAAGCGGCAAACGCATCGACAGCGTCGACAAGGTGCTGATGGGCGGCTCTGCCATGCCAGAAGCGCTGCTGCGCGCCTATCAGGACGAGTATGGCGTCGACATGCAGCAAGGCTGGGGCATGACCGAGATGAGCCCGCTGGGTACGGTCGGCAAGCTTCTGCCCAAGCACGCCGACCTGACCGAAGACGAGAAGATCGGCATCAAACTGAAGCAGGGTCGCCTGCTGTTCGGTGTGGACATGCGCACCGTGGACGATGACGGCAATGTGCTGCCCCGCGACGGTCAGTCGTCGGGCCATATCCATGTGCGTGGTCCCTGGATCATCGACAGCTATTATCGCGGTGCCGGCGTTGAGAGCTTTACCGATGACGGCTGGTTCAAGACCGGCGATGTCGGCCATATCGATGAAGATGGCTATATGACCATCACCGACCGTTCCAAGGATGTGATCAAGTCCGGCGGTGAGTGGATCAGCTCCATCGATCTGGAAAACGCCGCCATGGGTCACCCGGATGTGGCGATGGCCGCGGCTGTCGGTCACCCGCACCCGAAATGGCAGGAGCGTCCGCTGCTGATCGTTCAGCCCAAGCCCGGCACCACGCCAACCGCAGACTCCATCCGCGAATACCTGGCAGAGCGCGTGCCGAAATGGTGGCTGCCCGACGGGATCGAGTTCATTGAGGAAATGCCGCTCGGCGCGACGGGTAAAATCCTGAAGACCAAGCTGCGCGAGATCTTCAAGGACTATAAATTCCCCGATGCGGACTATGAAGGCGGCGCAACCCCGACCCAGGGCTAGCCGCGTCTGACAGGATGACCACTGGGAACCCCGGCCCTCGCGCCGGGGTTTCTTTTTGCCAACCTTACCAAGCCTTCACTTGCGAAACCGGGCGAGCCTCCCCATATTTATCGAAAGTCGATAAAGGAGACCTCCCCGTGGAAGCTGTCGTCGTCGCTGCGCTGCTCTATTTCTTGCCCGCCCTGATCGCGCTCTTACGCGGGCATCACAACGGATTTGCGATCTTCCTGACCAATGTCCTGCTGGGCTGGACACTCATTGGCTGGATCATCGCCCTGATCTGGTCGACGACCGCCAGCCAGCCGCGGGTGCGGGTTTAACCCATAGAAGTAACGGGTTATTCACCAAAGCGGGCGAAGGCTGACCCCTCATTTCAAATCAGGGGGATGGCATGTTCAGCCAGCTTCGTCGCTCAAGCGAAATCCAGGAATCCGCACCAATCAAGGTCCCTGCAAAAGCAGCAAAGGACGCAGACTGGTCCGAGGCCATGATCGCCGTCCTGGAGTCCTTGGCGAGCGGTGAAGCGCCGGACACGACCGATCTGCCGGCGAAGCTCGCGAGCGCGGTGCGTGCGGCCTCTGAAAAGCTTCGCGCTGAGGATCTCGCTGAGCTGAAACGCACCGTCACCTTCTCCATGCAGACCAGCGAGGCCATGGCCGCTGTCGCCAGCGCCGCCGGTGAAGTGCGCGAAATGGACAGCCACGCCCAAACCATGAGCGCGGCGGTCGAGGAACTGGATTCCTCCATCCGAACGATCAATCAACTCGCCGCCTCATCGTCTTCTGGCCTCGGCGAATGCGTGGGTGAGACGGCCGCCGCCCGCGAAGCTGCGGCTGAGGCGCGCAAGGAAGTCGCTCAGATCGGCGAGGCGTTCGAGACCATCAATGCCCGCGTTGGCGGCCTTGAGAACGCATCGCGCCAGATTGCGGAGATTGTCGACACGATTTCCCAGATTGCCGACCAGACAAACCTGCTGGCGCTCAACGCCACCATTGAAGCCGCCCGGGCCGGTGAAGCGGGCAAAGGCTTTGCTGTCGTGGCCGGCGAGGTCAAAGCGCTGTCAGGCCAGACCGCGAAGGCGACCGAGGATATTCGCAACCGCATCAATGCGCTGCAGGGCGAGGTCGAGGCGATTTCCGGCGCGGTGTCCCAGTCGCGGGCGTCGGTCGAGGCCGGAGCCAACGCTGCCGAAACGGTGGAAGCTCGCGTTGAGGCCGGCGACCGTAAGGTGCGTGAGAGCGAAGGCCATGTCAGCGAGATCGCCCGCCTGATGGATGAACAGTCCGGGGCGACCACCGAACTGGCCCAATCAGTCAGCGGCGTGGCTGAAGGAGCCTCCCGCGCCCGTGAGCGGACGGACAATGTCGTTGCGGCAAGCGGAACCTCAGACAAAGCCGTGGTTGAAGCCCTCGCCAGCCTGCAGGAGCGCAATATCGACAATTTCGTTCTGCATTGTGCAAAGTCTGACCACCTGCTCTGGAAGAAGCGCCTGTCGGGCATGCTGATGGGCGTCTCCAATCTGCGCGAGGATGAGTTGGCCGATCACCGCTCCTGCCGCCTGGGCAAATGGTATGAGGCTGCGCGGACCGAATTCGCAGGATCACGGACCTTCGCCGAGCTTGAAGGCCCGCACGCTGCGGCTCATGACGCAGGCAAGCGTGCCGCGCGCCTGTGGGGTCACGGAGACCGCGACGGGCTGAAGCGGCCTTTGCCGAGATGGAAACTGCGTCGAAAGACGTCTTGCGCCTGCTCGATCAGCTGATCAGTGAGACCCGGTAACCAAGGCTCAGCTCACCGAAAATCGCTGATCTGATCGAGCGGCTTTTTGCTGGCGGCGTGAGCGGGATAGGTCGCGCCGTCTGCGGGGTAGCCGGTGACGATCAGCATGACGGGCTTTTCGTCCTTGGGGCGCTCACAGATCTCTGACAGGAAGCTCATCGGGTTGGGCGTGTGGGTCAGCGTGGCGAGGCCTGCCTGATGGAGGCTCGCGATCAGGAGCCCGCAGGCGATCCCGACGCTTTCCGAGACGTAGTAATTCTTCTTGTGATCGCCCGGATTGGGCCCACCGCGACGCTGGGCAAACACAGCGATAATCCAGGGCGCGGTTTCCAGAAACGGCTTGTTGGCGTCCGTGCCCAGCGGGGCCAGCGCATCGAGCCATTCCTCGCCCGCCTTGCCCTCATAGAAGGCGCGCTCCTCGGCCTCAGCCGCTTCGCGCAACTGCGTGCGTAGTGGCCCCTGCCCCAGCACCGAAAACCACCAAGGTTGATGGTTTGCGCCATTGGGCGCCGTCCCCGCCGTCAGGATTGCCGTTTCGATGAGATCACGCGGCACCGGGCGATCTGAAAAGTCGCGAATGGTCCGCCGCGCCTTCATCGCCTCAAAGAATTGCAGCGCCCGCGCGCGCATCTCATCTTCGGGCAGTTCGGTAAAATCGAGCGGCAGGGTGTCGTGGGTCATGGGGCTACCAGCGGTTCATCAGCAGGGCGAAACCACCCACAATTGGCGCGAGCGCAAGAACAAGGACCATGGTCTCGATCACCAAGGGGACATGCACGCCCTCTTTGCGCCGGTTGATGATGGCCTTCAAGGGCAACGTCAGCACCACCAGCCAGGCCATTAGCATCACATTGGCCCAGAAGTCCCAACGCCTGATAAAACCCAGCTGCCCCAACACGAGCAAACCGCCCAGGGCCACAAGGCCGCCGAGGCGCAACCAGCGAGCATGAGAGAATTTCGGAGCCGGGAGGACGGTGAGCCTGAGCCCGGCCCAGATTGCTGCGGCCAGGAGCAGCCAGAGCCAGGACTCAAGCATCGCTAACTGAGCGGTCGTAAACCCGCGGAAGATAGCCGCGCCAAGCGCCTCAAGCGGGTTCAAACTCTACCCCTCACGCCAGTCCAGAATGACCTTCCCCGCCTTGCCCGACCGCATCGCATCAAAGCCCGTCTGGAATTCTTTTGCCGGCAGGCGATGGGTGATGAGTTTGGAGACGTCGAGCCCCGACTGCAGCATGGCCAGCATCTTGTGCCAGGTCTCGAACATTTCCCGGCCATAGATGCCTTTAAAGGTGATGCCGCGCATTATCAGCGAGCCCATGTCGAGATTGAACGGTTTCGCCGGCAGTCCCAGCATGGCGATCTTGCCGCCCATCACCAGATGCTCGACCATCTGGTTGAAGGCCGGTTCCGCGCCGCTCATCTCCAGCCCGACATCAAAGCCTTCGGTCATTTTCAGGCGGTTCATCACATCGCGCAGATCTTCGCTGGTCGTGTTGACCGGGATGGCGTGCGGCGCGACCTGGACCAGCAGCTTTAGCCGGTCCGGATTGATGTCGGTGACGACCACATGG
The DNA here is from genome assembly GCA_043513725.1 of Oceanicaulis sp. Classification (GTDB taxonomy): domain Bacteria; phylum Pseudomonadota; class Alphaproteobacteria; order Caulobacterales; family Maricaulaceae; genus Oceanicaulis. The sequence goes on from CP121338.1 coordinate 327,986, forward strand.
CGCGCGCCGCAATGGCGGGCGACCGCCGCGGCCATGATGCCGATGGGCCCGGCCCCGGTGATCAGCACGTCTTCGCCCACCAGATCAAACGCGGTTGCGGTGTGAACCGCATTGCCCAGCGGATCAAGGAAGGCGGCTTGCTCCATCGCCACATCATCGGGCAGCGGGACCACGTTGAAGGCGGGAATTTTCAGATACTCGGCAAAGGCCCCCGGCATGTTCACGCCAATGCCCTTGGTGTCCGGGTCCAGGTGGAAGCGCCCGGCGCGCACCGCGCGCGAACGCTCGCCGATCACATGGCCCTCACCGGACACCCGCATACCCGGCTTGATGCGGGTCACGTCAGAGCCGATTTCCTCAACAATGCCGCCAAATTCATGGCCCACGACCATGGGCGTCGGAACGTTTTTCTGCGCCCAGCTGTCCCAGTTGTAGATGTGCACGTCGGTGCCGCAGATCGCCGTCATGTGGACCTTGATCAGCACCTCGTCCGGGCCGATCTCGGGCTTGTCCACGTCCTGCATCCACAGGCCTTCCTTGGCTTCAGCTTTAACGAGGGCTTTCATCGGCGATCTCCACACAAAAGGGGGCGAAAACGGAGCATGGTTTGACCACGCCGCGCGCCAGAAGAAAAGCCGGAAGCTTCAGCCGACGGGCGCTTCACCCTAGCCTTCATGGTCCGGGTGCACCGGCGGGAAAATACGCGCCAGGGGACCGGAGCTCGGAAACGGCGCGAGCAGGATGGACCGCACCGGGTTCCACGCCGCACCCAGTAGCACCACGACAGCCCCCAGCAGAAGCAGGGTCACCGCCGTCACGCCCGCAGCGCCCAGCCCCAGCTGATTGACCAGCACGCCAAGGGCGATCCCCGCACTGATCAAACCGGCGACGATCAGGGCGCGGCGGTTGATCAAAAGCGAGACCACCGCAAAGGCCGCGATCACGCCCAGCGTGGCAATCGCGCTGCGCACCGCATCGATCTGATTGCCGCCGATGGCATTCATCAAGGGACCGCCGGCCGATCCGCTTTCCAGCGCCGCGATGTCAATCACAAAGCCCCAGTTCACGATGGTCAGCGCCGCGCTGAGCATGATCGGGGCGGCAAAGAAATGCATCCAGAAGCCGGTGCCCGACAGGCGGGTGGTGCGCTCCGGGTCTCGGGCATCGAAGTAAAGCCCCGCGACGAACAGGATCAAACCGGTCACCAGGCTCGCGGCCGGGTTCCAGATGAAGGCAAGATAGGGCTCCAGGATCGCAAAGACGGCAAAGCCGGTGGTGACGAGAGCCACCCCCAGAAGACCGGCCGCGAACGGCAGGCGGAACTGGCTGTAATAGAGCCAGATCACCGCCGAAATGATCAGGCCCACGCCCACCGGGAAAATGCGCACCGCCCAGGGCAGCTCGGCAATGACCGACCCAAGCGCGTCGCGCGACGGCTCATTGATCCCGGCCAGAGCCTCGAACACTGGCTCCAGCGGCTGGCCGCCATTCAGCAGGACGGTGAGCTGGCTATAAAAATAGATTGCCACGACACTGCCCGCGCTGGCGAAAATCACGCTCAGCACAATCCCGGGTAGGATGCGCCGCTGACGGCCAACCAGAACGGCAGAAACCAGCCAGGCAATCACACCCACCCCGGCCAGCAGGCCCAGCCAGACCGCATCGAACACCAGCGTGCCTTCAGCCGGGTCGATCCGCTCAAAAACCTGCGTCCCGCCAAGCGCCAGCCCAACAAACAGGATCACCACGCCTATGGTCGTGAAGATGTCGTGGAAATTGTTCAGAAACGGCAGAAGCTCGTCAGAGCTTCGCGCTTCGCTGGCAGGTGTCGCTGTGGCGTCGGTCATGGAACCGGCCTCCCCTCAAATTCGTTAATGCCAGTTAAGCATAGAATTTAAGGCAGGACATCGACAGGGGGATAAATTTCCCGCCAGAAGCGCTACACGACACCGAGATCCTTGCCGACCTTCGTGAATGCCGCCACCGCCTGGTCGATCATTTCCGGGGTGTGGGCCGCGCTCATCTGGGTGCGGATGCGGGCTTTGCCCTTGGGTACGACGGGGTAGAAGAAGCCGATCACGTAGACGCCCTCCTCCATCAGGGCGTCGGCCATTTTCTGGCTCAGCGCGGCATTGCCCAGCATCACCGGAATGATCGGATGCTCACCGGGTAGCAGCTCGAAACCGGCCTCGGTCATGCCGGCGCGGAAGCGCTTGGCGTTGTCGAAAAGCTGCGCGCGCAGGTCATCGCCCTGCTCGATCATGTCGAGGGCTTTCAGCGAAGCCCCTGCGATCGACGGAGCCAGCGAGTTGGAGAACAGATACGGCCGCGAACGCTGGCGCAGCATATCGATCACCGGCTGCTTGGCGCAGGTAAACCCGCCCATCGCCCCGCCGAGCGCCTTGCCCAGCGTGCCGGTGATGATGTCGATCCGGCCCATCACACCGCAATGCTCCGGTGTGCCACGCCCCTTCGCGCCCATGAAGCCGTGGGCGTGGCAGTCGTCGACCATGGTCAGGGCGTCATACTTGTCGGCGAGATCACAGATCGACTTCAGGTCGGCGATATAACCGTCCATCGAGAACACGCCGTCCGTCACGATCAGAATGGTGCGCGCACCATCGGCCCGCGCCTGCTTCAGCTGGGCCTCAAGATCATTCATGTCGGAGTTGGCGTAGCGGTAGCGCTTGGCCTTGCACAGGCGCACGCCATCAATGATCGAGGCGTGGTTCAGCGCATCCGACACGATGGCATCTTCCGGGCCCAGAAGCGGCTCGAACACACCGCCATTGGCGTCAAACGCGGCGGCGTAAAGAATGGTGTCTTCCTGGCCGGTGAATTTGGCCAGGCGCTCTTCCAGCTGCTTGTGGACTTCCTGCGCGCCACAGATGAAGCGCACCGACGCCACCCCGAAGCCATAGCGATCAAGCGCCACCTTCGCCGCCTCGATCAGCTCAGGACGGTTGGCAAGGCCCATATAATTGTTGGCGCAGAAATTCAGCACGTGGCGGCTCGCGCCATCGGTGCCCGTCACGTCGATCTCGGAAAACTGCTGCGAGGTGATGGTCCGCTCGCGCTTATAGAGACCGTCGGCTTCGATCTCGGCGAGGGTCTCGGTCAGGCGATCGTAAAAGGACTGGGACATGGGAGGCGCTCCGAATTCATCTTTGAGCCGGAGATAGCGCGAGTTGGCGCTCGCTGAAACCCTGAACGCAGTGCCCGGCGGGGCCGTTCTACTGCTACAGGTCAGCTTTCACCCTGTTTCAGGTCAAACCGGCGCAATCCTGGTCCGGTCGCGTTGAGGATCTGGCACGGCGGAAGCGGCGCAACTGGTGGGTTTCTGGCGATCTATCCGCCAGAGCCTGCCAATTCCTATCCACCCCCTACGCTTCAGTCCGACAGCGTCTTGCCCGGCGCGATATCTCGTACGCTCTGCTTGATGTGGATAAGCGCAGGCCGGTCCGCCTTCAACGCGGCTTCCAGAGCGGGCATGAAGTCTACGGTCCGCTCCACATAAAAGCCTGCTGCACCAAAGCTTTCCGCCATCACCTTGAAGTCGGGATTGGCAAGCTCGGTGCCGCTGACCCGGCCGGGATAATGCATGTCCTGGTGCATCCGAATGGTGCCATAGGCTCCATTATCAAACACACAGACCACGATGTTGGCCCGGTGCTGGACCGCGGTCGCCATCTCCGGAACGCTCATCACGAAATCGCCATCGCCCGCGCAGCAAATGACTGGTTTTTCGGGATATTCCAGCTTTGCCGCAATCGCCGCCGGCAAGCCATACCCCATTGCGCCAGAGGTCGGTGCCAGCTGGCTCGGCCAGGCCCGATGCTGGTAGAAGCGATGCAGCCAGGCGGCAAAATTGCCAGCCCCATTGGTCAAAATCGCCTGATCGCCCAACAGCTTGGAGACCTCAGTCCAAATCTCAGATGGGTTCAAATCGCCCGTCACCGACACCGGCGTCGACCAGGCCTCATACGCGGCCCGGCGTTCTTCGACCCACGCCTTGCGCGTGGCTGCCCGCTCCGCCCTGGCGTGGCGCGCCAGCGTGCTCATCGCCGCTCCGGCCCGAGCGGTCGCAGCGACCATCGGCCGGTAGACCCGACCCAGCTCCTCACCGCCCGGGTGGATGTGGATCAGCCGGTCAGAAAGGCCTTCCGGCACATCAAACAGGCGGTAGCTCTGGGTCGTCATTTCACCGAGGCGCGGCCCCACGGCGACAATCAGATCGCTGTCACGCAAGGCTTTGACGAGCTCAGGGTTCGCCCCGATCCCCGCCTCACCGGCATAGCAATAATGGTCGTTATCTATCAAAGACTTGCCGCGAAACGCCGTAACCACCGGGCAGGCCATGGCTTCGGCAAATTGGGCGATGCTTGCGCGCGATGCCTCGTCCCAACCGGGGCCGCCGACCATCAAAACCGGGCGCTCCGCCTCGTCGACGCGCGCCGCGATAAAGCCCGCCAGCGTGTCAGACAAGTCGCTCTGCGCGGCCTGTAGCGCCGTCGCGGCCGGGGCGTCGACAACTTTGGTGAGCATGTCTTCGGGCAGCCCCACCACCACCGGCCCAGGCCGACCGTTCATGGCGAGCGCATAGGCGCGCATCATCTGCTCAGGTACACGCGCCGCATCACGGATCTCAAACGCGGCCTTCGCGATACCGGCAAAAGCGTGAGTGTAATCAAGCTCCTGAAACCCCTCACGACCTTCGTCTTCAAGTCGGACCTGACCGACCAGCAGGATCATCGGCGTGGAATCCTGAAACGCCGTATGAACGCCTACAGCCGCCTGAGTTGCGCCAGGCCCACGGGTGACAAAACAGATGCCTGGTTGGCCCGTCAGCTTGCCCTGCGCCTCGGCAGCGTTGGCGGCTCCAGCCTCATGGCGGCACTGTATGAAGTCGATATCGGCTTCAACCAATGCATCAAGAGCGGCGAGGTAACTCTCTCCAGGAACTCCGAAAATACGTTTTACGCCATTGGCCGCGAGTGCATCGATGAGGTGCTGCGCACCGGTACGTTCAGGCATTGGTCACCCCGTGAGACAAGTCACCGGTGAGCTAGCCTGCCCCGGACCCCATTGGCAATGGGGCTATTCTTCCAAAGCCGACATCAGTTGCTCGATGAAGGCGTTACGCTCACCTCGATCGATCCAGCGTACCACCGCCACAAGATCGTGCTCCGGGCTAATGAACACCATGTTCGAACCCGCACCCAGATAGGCAAAAGCGGTCTCTGGCGCGCTCGGCGCCGCTATCGCCGCCCCGTCCACACCCGGCCGGTTCAGGAAGAAGTTCATATAGCCATAGGAGGGCGCAACATCAGTGGGCGTCAGCGACGCCTCGAACCACGCTTCGGACAGCAGCTGGTCTCCGCCCCAGTTCCCCTTGCGCTCCCCCAAAAGACCAAGCCGCGCGAGGTCGTAGGCTGTCAGAAAGACCCCGCCGCCCCAGTGACCGCCACCCGATACCGACTGAATGGTTTCGCCATCGATCTCGACATAGGAATTTTCATAGCCATGCCAGCGCCAGTCGCTGGTCGCCCCCATAGGCGTCATCAGCCGCTCGTCGACGACGTCGTGAAGCGAACGCCCGTGCACATGAAGCGCCGCCAGCGCCAAAGCATTCACCCGTACGTCATTGTATTCCCAATGCTCACCCGGCGTCGGAGGTCCGGCGGCGAGATCGCGGGTCGGGTCATTGCGTGCCGGGCGATCCGCCCAGGCTGGCTTGTCAAACAGCGTGCCCCACCAGCCGCTGGTCTGGCGCAGCATCTGGTCCCAGGTGATCTGCTGGTTGTGTTCAGTCTGGAAGCGTTCATCGTCGACATAGGGCGCGACGGTGTCATCGACACTTTCGATCAGACCATCTTGCACAGCAAGGCCAACCGTATGGCTCAGGAAGGTCTTGGTGATGGAGAAGGTCATATCGACGCGAGCCGGTTCACCCCACTCGGCCACGATATAGCCGTCGCGCAGGATGACGCCGCTCGGCTCACCGCGCGCCTGAAGTGGCCCGACCGGACTGGAAAATGGCTCAAACGCCCAGTTCAGCGGAACCGTCACCGGCAAATTGCGCGCTGGCGAAACCGCCTCCAGCTCCGGCGGATGGCGGGTCTCGTTGGCGATTGCGAAATTGATCGCCGCCTCAAGCGCTTGCGGATCAAAGCCCATTTCAGACGCCGCGCGCCGCTCCCAGTTTTCGTCGCCGGCAGGCGGCACATAGTCTTGAGCCAGTGAAGGAACAGACAGGACGCAAACCGCTGCGGCGGCGAAGAGAGCTTTCATTTCAAACCCCTTGAGTTACCGGCTCAGGCGCACGCCCACCGACAGGCCACGCGGTTCGCCGGGGAAGTAACGATAGCTTCCAAAGGCAAAGTCAGCCCGTTCAGCATAGCGCTCATCGGTCAGGTTACGCACCGCGCCAAAGACCTCAAGCCTGTCACCAAACGCATAGGCAGCACGCAAGTTCAGGATATCGTGCCCCTCATAGGTCGCGGTGTTGGCAGCGTTGGCGAAATACTCGCCCACATGCACCCACTCGCCCTCCAGCTCCAGGGCATCGGTCGGGGACCAGACGAGACGCGCATTCCAGAGCCACTCCGGTGCCGTATCGAGCCGCGCCCCGTCCACGATCACTTCAGAGGCGTTCCCAACCGGGCGGTCAAAGGCATACTCATGTTCCGCCCAGGTCCCCGACACGGCCGCTGAGAGGCTTTCAGTGAGCTGAACACTCGCATCAAATTCGATCCCGCGATGGCGCGTTTCGCCATCGGTAACATTCAGGCCATCAGCATCGCGGAAAAAGACATTGCGCTTCTCCATCGCAAACCCGACCAGCTCGATACGGGTCCGGGCCGTCTCATAGCGCACGCCCGCTTCAACGCTGTCGAGCTCTTCTGGATCGATGCCTTCGATCTGCTGGCCCGGCTGAAGGCGATACAGCTCGGCAGTTTGGGGTGCGCGAACACCGCGGGCGGCCCGTGAGAAGAGCTGGACTGTCTCGCTTGCCTGCCAGGTCGCGCCAAAGCTTGGGGTGACGGTGGTGAAATCATCGTCGCGATCGGCCGGACGCAGATACCGTCCGACAGCCCCGTCTGGCGCGCGGTTGTCGTACGCGTAAGCGGTATTTTCGATACGCACGCCACCCTCCAGCGTCAGCGCGTTCGTCAAGCTGTGGCGCAGCTGGGTGAAGCCAGCGAGCACGGTGGCGTCAACCTCATAGTCGTAGTGCAGGCCTTGCACGAAGGGACCAAGCGTTGGGCGATCCTGGAACTCGAACAGCGACCCATTGGTGAAATCGCCATCGACACCAAACACAGCCCGGGTCCGATCGGTCTGCCAGGTCAGTGCGGATTGAAAACCGAGGCTCACATGCTCGGTGGTTTCAAGCGCTTCGGACGGCAGGAAATGGAGCCGAAAGTCCATTGTGTTGCTGCGCGCATAGGTCACCAGATTACCGGACACGCGATCAGAAAAGGCGCGGTCGAGATGCAGGCTGGCGCGGGCGGCCTGAACGTTGCGGAACGCTTCCGGGTCGGCATTGAGGCGCGATGCAGCTTCGTCCTTATAGGCCTCAAAGCCGTTGACGAAGGTTGCCGTTTCCTGATCGATGTCGATCAGCGTTCCGCGCAGAGACCATTGTGTCTGGCCGATTTCACCATCCAACCGCCCCAGCGTGGTAAAGCGCGTCAGGCTCGCATCCTCGCGCCAGCCATCTTCAGAGCGCAGGCTGATACCGCCGTAGGCTGAGCCGAAATTGGTGTCTCTACCCGCACTGGCACGCAGTCGAGCACGTCCGAAGGAGCCAGCTTCCACCTCCAGGCGCGATCCAGCCATTGCAGGCTCCGGCGTGACTACATTGATCAGCCCATGCAGGGCATTGGAGCCGTAGGCCGGACCACCCGGACCGCGAATGACCTCAATCTGCCCGGCAAGGCCGTCAGGGGCCTCCATCAACCCATTGATATTGGCAAAGCCGGGCGCGCGCAGGCCAATTCCATCCTGCAGATAGAGAAAGCTCCCGGCCCCGGCTCCACCGGTCAGCACAGCAGACCGGACTGCCGTCAGGTGCTCCACCCCGTTGCCGCGGTGAACAAAAACGCCCGGCAAGCGGTTGAGCGCCTCAGCGGCATGGTGGGCACCAAGCCGCTCAATCTCTTCAGCCCCCATGACGGCAACCGGCGCACTGGTCGCGTTACGGTCTTCAGCCTGGCGCGACGCCGTCACGACAATAACGTCGTCCGTGTAAGCCAGCACCGGGGCGGTAAACCCAAAAAGAGAAAGACCTGCGAGCACTGCGCGCATGGTGCGCCTCCTGCAAATTCAACAATGAAACAGCTGGACGCTGACTTAGCGCTAAACCGCTCAAACGGAAGGGCGCAGCTGCCGCGCGTGCGACTTGACGACACAGCCCGGACGCTTACCGTTCTGCCCAAATCAAAACACGGGGAGCTGCTTTCCATGCTGCGCACACTTGCTGTTGGTCTGGGTCTTCTGACCCTTACCCCTGCCGTTCAGGCCTATGAGCCCAAGCCCATTGACGTGCTTCTGGCCCAGGACACGACCTACGACCCCAGCATTCCCAAGCCTGAGGACGTGACCGGCTATATGGCCGGTGAGATCATCTTCACACCCGACCTGCACCGCGACTATATCGCGGCAGTCGATGCGGCCTCTGACCGGGTCAGCGTGGCAACGATCGGGCGCAGCCATTTCGGCCGCCCCATCCTGCGAGTGACGATCACCTCAGAAGCCAACCAGGCGCGCCTGGAGGAAATCCGCCAGACCCAGCTCTCGCTGGCTGAAGCCGGCTCCGGGCCCGCTCCTGAAGGCCACCCGGCTGTCGTTCAGCTGACCCACGGTGTGCACGGATCTGAGCCCTCTGGCTATGACAGCTCCAAGCTGATCCTCTACCACCTCGCCGCCGGTCAGGGCGCTGAACATCAGCGCCTGCTGGACGAAACGGTCGTGCACCTGGTGGTGATGATCAATCCCGATGGCGCAAACCGCTTCGGTCAGTGGACCAACCTGCACCACGCCCAGGCCCCGGTCGCCGACCCCCAGCACCGCGAGCACTTCTATGAGTGGCCCTGGGGCCGTACCAACCACTACTGGTTCGATATCAATCGCCAGTGGGTCCCCGTCACCCAACCTGAAGCGGTCGCACTGGTCAACGCCACCCATGACTGGCTTCCGAACATCGCCGTCGACCTGCACGAGATGGGGACCAACTCCACCTACTTCTTCTCGCCAGGGCCGACCGACGGGTTGCACCCGCTTCTGAGCCAGGATGCGCTCCAACTGAACCTTGAAATGAATGAGACCATCGCCGATCAGCTTGACGGTGAAGGAGCCATCTATGTGACCGAAGAAGTCTTCGACGACTTCTATCTGGGCTATGGCTCCAGCTATCCTGGCCTGATTGGCTCTGTGCCGTACCTGTTTGAGCAGAGCTCCACGCGCGGCATCATTCAGGAAAGCGAATACGGCATCAAACGCTACGACGATCAGGTGGGCCAGCAGGCCCGCGTTGCGTTGTCGTTGATCCGTTCAGGTCAGGCACGCCGCACCGACCTGCAGGCCCACCTGCAGGCCTTCTTCAACGAGTCCCGCCAGATGGCGGCGGACAGCCGCAACGCTGGCTATCTGATCAGCTCCAACGACCAGGGCCGCATGGCCGACTTTCTGGACATGTTGAGCGTTCACCGCATCGAGGTACGCGAGCTGACCCAGGATATTCGCGAAGGCGGTCAGACCTTTAGCGCAGGCGAAGCCTTCTACATTCCGCTGCGCCAGAACACCTATCGCGTGATCGAGGGCCTGTTTGAGACCCGTGTCATCACCGACAAGGCCGAGTTCTATGATGTGTCTGGCTGGACCCAGCCTCTCGCCTGGGACATCGACTACGCCCCGGTGCGTGGCCGTATTTCATCCAATGCCGTGGGGCCTGCTGTGGCCGATCTTGACCGCGCAGCCGGTGATCCTGACCAGAGCGATTATGTCTACGTCATGGAGTGGGACAGCTATTACGCGCCGCGCGCGCTTTATCGCCTGCTCGATGCCGATGTTCGCGCACGCGTGATCCCTGATGAGACGACCGTCGAAACCACGCGCGGTCCGGTCGAACCGGGTCGAGGGGCCATCATGGTTCCGATAGCCGGACAGGATGCCTCGGCTGACGAGATCCATGCGATGATGCTACGGGCAGCCCGTGAGGACAGCGTGACGGTCCACGCTGTCACCACCGGTATCACCAGCCGCGGCTCTGACATTGGCGGTTTTGCCCTGTCAAACGTGGAGCGCCCGGAAGTTCTTCTGGTCACCGGTCGCGGCATCTCCATGAATGATGCTGGCGAACTCTGGCACCTCCTGGACTTCCAGCAGGAGATGCCGGTGTCGATGATCGATGTGAGCGAGCTGGGTCGCGCCGATCTGGATCGCTACACCCACATTATCATGCCGAACGGTCGTTATTCCGATCTGGGTGAAAGCGAGACCGAAGGCCTGACAGACTGGGTCCGCGGTGGTGGTGTGCTGATCGGCATCCGCGGTGGAGCCCGCTGGGCGATCTCGGCCGAACTCAGCTCGGCTGAATGGCTGGAAAGCGGCGATGAGGGCGACACCCCGGATGCCCGCCCCTATTCCAGCATCAATGCCTGGGACGCCGAGATCGATATCTCCGGTGCAGTCTTTGAGACTGAAGTCGACCTGACCCACCCCCTGCTCTATGGCTTGGGTGACAGCTCACTGTCGGTGCACAAGATCGGCAATCAGGGCTTCCAGCCGAGCGGCAACCCGTTCGCCCTGCCGGTGCGGTATGACGACGATGACCCGATCCAGTCCGGCTACGCCTCGGTTGAAAACCGCGAGCGGCTGGAAGGTCAGGGCATGCTCCACGCCGAGCGTGTGGGTCGTGGCTCGGTCATCGTGTTCGCCGATAACCCGGTCTTCCGGGCCTATTATCGCGGCACGGCCCGCCTGGTGACCAACGCCATCTTCTTCGGCGATGACTTCCGCGATCCGGGCCGCACAGGCTCCGGGCCTTATTAAGGGCGCGGCACCTTGAATGAAAAAGCCCCGGCCACGCAAAGCGTGCGCCGGGGTTTTTTTGTAAGATGGTCTACTCTGGCCTTGATCCGTCAGCCTTTGTGACGGCCTTCCAAGACCTTGGCCACGTCAGCCAAGGTCAGGCCGCGGGCCTTAAGAACGACCGTCAGATGGTAGAGCAAGTCTGCCGCTTCACCCAGCAGCGCGTTATCGTCCTCAGCGGTCGCGGCCAGAGCGACTTCAACGCCCTCCTCACCAACCTTTTGAGCGCATTTCAGGACGCCGCGAGACAGGAGCTTGGCGGTATAGCTCTCTTCCGGCGCATCGCTCGCACGTTGATCAACGATACTCTGAAGCTGCCCGAGAAAGGCCAGATCCGGCCCCGGCACCTCACCGAAACAGCTCTTGGTGCCTGTGTGGCAGGTCGGCCCATTCGGCCGTGCCCGCACCAGAAGTGTGTCACGATCGCAATCGAGCGACATGGAGACGAGGTCAAGCGTATGGCCGCTCGTTTCACCCTTGGTCCAGAGCCGGTTCTTTGAGCGGGACCAGAAGGTTACTGCTGTCTTTTCAAGCGTGGCATCAAACGCCTCGGCATTCATGTAGCCCAGCATCAGGACTTCGCCGGTGTCAGCATGCTGCACTATGGCCGGAACCAGACCGCCAGACTTATCAAAGTCGATATCGCTTGCTGTGATCATGTGCGCATCTCCACACCTTCGCTGGCGAGCCAGTCTTTGAGCGCGCCAATCTCAAGCACTTGCTTGTGGAAGACGCTGGCGGCCAGCGCTCCGTCAACATCAGCGGCCTGGAATACGTCGCGGAAATGTTCGCGCGCGCCGGCCCCACCAGACGCGATCAGCGGCACCGGGCAGAGCTCGCGCATAACCGCGAGCTGCTCCACATCATAACCCTCACGTACACCGTCCTGATCCATGCAGTTGAGCACAATTTCACCCGCTCCACGGTCCGTCACTTCGGTGATCCAGTCGCGAGTCCTGCGCTTTTCCATAGACATTTTGGTGGGATCGCCGGTGTTCTTGTGGCACTGCCACTCCCCGTCCACGACGCGGCTGTCGATCCCGACAACGACACACTGACTGCCAAACTCGCGAGCCAGAGCGTCGACCAGGTCGGGGTTTTCAAGCGCGGGTGTATTCACCGAAATCTTGTCAGCCCCGGCAAAAAGCCGCGCACGCGCATCATCGAGCGAGCGAATACCACCGGCGACACAGAAAGGGATATCAATGGCGCGGGCGACACGCCCAACCCATTCCGGCTCGACAGTACGCGCTTCCGGACTGGCCGAAATGTCGTAGAAGACCAGCTCGTCAGCACCCTCTGCACTGTAACGCTCAGCGAGGCCAACGATGTCGCCAACGTCTTCGTGGTTGGCAAAGCGCACGCCCTTCACGACACGCCCGTCACGTACATCAAGGCAGGGAATGATACGGCGCGCTAGCATGACAACGCCTCGGCCAGGTCCACCTTGCCCTCGAACAAGGCCCGGCCAATGATCACGCCGCCCAGCCCTGCGTCCATGAGCGCCTTCACGTCATCCAGGCAGGACACACCACCGGAGGCCTGCCAGCTCATGTCTGGCTTTACCGTAGCGAGGTCAGCGTACAGCTCGAAATTCGGCCCCTGCAGCATGCCATCCCGGTCCACATCGGTGACAAGGGCATGAGCCAACCCAGCCAGCTTGTAGTCGGCCAACAGCTCGATGAGTGTGCGTGGAGCCTGTTCGGTCCACCCCTTCAGCGTCGGATACGCCACGCCGTCCTGAAGCCGGATATCGAAGGCCGCCGCCAGGCTTTCAGGGCCATACTCGCCAATCCAGCCAATCACCGTGTGCGGGTCGCTGACCGCGAGGCTTCCGACCACAACGCGGGCCGCCCCGGCCTCCAGAATGGCCTCGACATCGCGGGCGCTGCGCACACCGCCTCCGGTTTGAACCTTGAGCCCCGTCGCCGTGATAGCCGCGACCAGATCCTGCTGGCGGCGTTCGCCATCGCGCGCGCCGGACAGATCAACCAGGTGCAGCCATTCAGCGCCAGCGGCCTTCCACGCTTCAGCCGCGGCAACCGGGTCACCGCCATAGTCCGTCACGGCGTCAAAATCGCCCTTGGCGAGGCGCACAACGCGACCATCAAGCACATCAATCGCGGGGTAGACAATCATGCCGCAGGCTCCACAAAATTCTTCAAGATCTGCGCTCCGACTGAACCGGAGCGTTCCGGGTGAAACTGGCACCCGGCCACATTGCCATTGCGCGCCATGGCCGTGATGGGGGCCCCATATCGGGTTTGCGCGACGGTCTTCTCGCCCGGCGCAATATAAAACCCGTGCACAAAATAGACCCGTTCACCTTCATTGAGACCTGCCAGCAGCGGTTCCTCAGCGGTAAAATCGGTCAGCGTGTTCCAGCCCATGTGAGGCCACGGCCCGGCCTCACCTGGATCAAGGCGTTCGACCCTGCCCGGGATCAGGCCGAGAAGCGCGCAGTCGCTTTCTTCAGACCACTCAAACAGCATCTGCATGCCCAGGCACACGCCAAGCAGCGGGCGTGCTTCAGTCTGCAGCGCCTCGGCCCAGCCATTGGCTTTCAGCGCCTCCATCGCTGGGCCCGCCGCGCCAACGCCGGGCAGGATCAGGCGGTCTGCAGACGCCGCCTCGTCGGGCGTGCGCGCGAGAAAGTGAGGGGCCTCCAGCCGCTCAAGCGCATAGCGAACCGAAGCGATGTTCGCTGTGGAGGTATCAATGATCGCTGTCGTCATGGTCTAGAGCACACCCTTGGTCGATGGCAGCGCGTCACCTTCCACCGTCTTGGCCATGCGCAAGGCGCGGCCAAACGATTTGAAACAGGACTCCACCATGTGGTGAGCATTCTCGCCGTCGACCTTGACGTGGACTGCCGCCCGCATGGATTCCGCCAGCGAGCGGAAGGCGTGCTCGCACATCTCAATCGGGAAGTCGCCAACACGCTCGCCCGGAATTTGCCCATCGAAGCGAGCATAGGGCCGCCCCGAAAGGTCGATCCAGACGCTGGCGCGGGTCTCGTCCATGGGCGTTTCAAAGCCGAAACGGGCAATTCCACGCTTGTCGCCGAGGGCCTCACGAAGCCCCTCACCGAGCGCCAGGCAGACATCCTCAATCGTGTGGTGGCCATCGACCTCCACATCCCCTTCGCACACGACCGACAGTCCTATTCCACCGTGGCGGGCAATCTGGTCCAGCATGTGATCAAAGAAGTGGATGCCCGTGTCGATCGTGCCGCCGGCCCCATCCAGATCAACCGACAGGGCAATGTCGGTTTCCTTGGTCGTCCGCCGGATGGTAGCCGTCCGCCCCTTGTCGCCAGCGCCCAGCCAGTCAGAGAGTGCTTCCGCAGCAGACGCATCTGGAATCGCAAGACGCATTTCAGAGCCATCAAGTTGGCCCTTGAGGGCGAAGTCACGCGACAAAGTCTGAGCGCCCTCACCCTTCAGGCTGAGCGAGAGACCGGTGTCAGTCACCTCAACGGCGCTCACCCCATCGACCGCACCGAGCTGTGCCACGACCGGCTGAAGCAAGCGATCACGCTTTTCACGATCAGCGCGAGCTTTAAGCCGGGCTGCGGGACGCAAGGCATCGAGGCCCGCTCTGAGAAGCGAAGTCGGAGGCACCGACAATTCTTCGGCAATCGCGGCCGCGCGCTCCACCGACTCGAAAGCCAGCACAGAGACCGGCGCAGTTTCAGGCCCCAGCCGGATCAGGGTCACCTGCTGAGTGTCCAGCGGAGTGTCGAGCCCAAGCACGCCCTGACTGGAGCGGTCCTCGTCGGGCTTCTGGTCCACGACATCAAAGGCACGATAGACATCCGCAGGGGATGAGGCGAGCACCAGCTGCTGGGCATTTACCCCGAGCAGGGTCGACAGACGGTTGATGAGCGCCCTGTGATCGCTGTGATCCGGTGCACCTGTCAGATCGAGAATATCTTCGCTCATTTTGCGCCCTCCTCCGCCTTTTCACGGCGAATTTTCATGGCGAGCCTGTGGGCATCAAGGCCTTCAAGCTCGGCGAGCGTTTCAACCACCTTGGCGATGGAGGTCGCGCCTTCACGGTCGAGCTCCAGCATGGTGGTGGTCTTCTGGAACATCTCCACGGTCACACCGCCATAGGCGCGTGCCGCGCCTGCAGTTGGCAGGGCGTGGTTCGGACCACCGGCGTAGTCACCAGCCGCTTCCGGGGTCCAGGGACCGAGGAAAATGGAGCCGGCGTGGCGGACCTTCGTGGCGAAGCCGCGCGGGTCCTCGGTCTGAAGGATCAGGTGCTCGCTGGCATAACCGTCGGCTGCTTCAACCGCCTCGGCTTCGGTGGCGGCGATCACAGCGCGGGAATTGGCAAGGGCAGCGCGCGCGGTCTCGGCCCGCGGCAGCTGTTCCAGCCAGCGTTCAATCGACTCTTCGACGCGGGCCACGAAGGCCTCAGACATCGCCACCAGCACCACCTGAGCCAAAGTGTCGTGCTCGGCCTGGCTTAGAAGGTCGATGGCGACCAGATCGGGGTCTGCATTGTCGTCAGCGACCACCATCACCTCGCTTGGACCCGCCGGCAGATCAGCCGCGGCACCGCCCGGCGTCTGCGCCAGAATGGCCTTCGCCGCTGCGACGTAGGCATTGCCCGGGCCAAAGATCTTGTCCGCCTTCGGCAAGCCCCCCTTGCCCAAGCCAAGCGCGGCGACGCCGTGTGCGCCACCAATGGCGTAGACCTCGTCAAGGCCCAGCAAGCTGGCCGCGGCGAGAACAGTTGGCTCGACGCCCTCGCCTTTTCTGGGCGGTGCGATCACGGCAATACGCTCAACGCCCGCGATCTGGGCCGGGATCGCCAGCATCAACAGTGTCGAGACCAGCGGCGCCGTGCCCGCTGGCACGTAGAGACCGGCAACCTCCAGCGGGGTCACACGGCGCTGCGCCATAGCGCCCGGCCAGGTTTGCACCTCAACGCTGCGATAGCCCTGCTCTGCGTGGAATCGGCGGATCGCGCCCGCAGCGCCAAGGATCGCCTCGCGGGCGTCGACACTCAGGGCGGCCTCAGCCGCCTTCAGCTCAGCAGCAGAGACCCGAAAGCCAGCCTCAGGGACCCACTGGTCAAAGCGGTCGGCATAGTCGCGCACGGCAGCGTCGCCACGGCTCGCCACGTCGTCGATGATTTTCCCAGCAACGTCATAGGCGTCAGAGCCGACCGAGGGGCGCTCAAACAGCTTGGCGCGCTCCTCCGGTCCGAGCTCTGACCAGATCATTCGTGTCAGCATGTCAGGCCATCATTTTTTCGATCGGCATCACCAAGATAGAGCGCGCGCCCACCGCTTTTAGCTTTTCCAGTGTCGACCAGAAGACTTCTTCAGTGCACACCGCATGGACGGCAACCACATCCTCACGGCCCACGACCGGAGCGACTGTCGGGGCATCGTTGCCCGGCAGGATGGCGCGAACCTCCTCTATGCGGTCGGTCGGCGCGTTGAGCAGGATGTATTTGGTCTGACGCGAGGCGATCACACCTTCAAAGCGCTGAACCAGAAGTTCGGCCGTTTCCTCGATCACCTGGGAGGGATTGTCTTTGCGCCGGATCAGAACGGCTTCACTTTCGAACACGGTCTCGAATGCGGCCAGGCCATTGGCTTCCAGCGTCGCGCCGGTGGACACCAGATCGCAGATTGCGTCGGCGACACCGACTTTTGGTGCCACCTCCACGCTGCCGCCCATTTCTACCATTTCAGCGTCGATGCCGCGCTCTTTAAGGAATTTTGCCGTGAGCCCCGGATAGCTCGTTGCCACGCTGCGACCCTGCAGGTCCTCAACCGTCTTGATGTCTCCGTCTACCGGCGCGGCGAGCTTCAGCTTGCAACGGGCAAAGCCCAGCTTCAGAGCCACCTCAAGATTGGCCAGCCGTGAGGACCTCGCCATGCTTTCATACAGTTCGTTCTCGCCGACGATCCCGTAGTCGCAGGCACCAGTGGCAACAAAGTTCGGGATGTCGTCGTCCCGGATCAGCATCAGGTCGAGCGGCAGATTTTCCGCCCGCCGCAGCAGCTGGTCGCGGCCATAGGCGAGCTTCACACCTGCGCGCTTGAGCAGATCAAAGCCACCGTCGGCCAGTCGGCCCTTCTTCTGGCAGGCCAGGGTCACTCGTTCGGTTTTCAACGCATATTCTCCATTCGGTCCAGCACCAGCCGGTAGCCTTGATGATCTTCCTGGCTCAAGAAGCGCGCGACACGGGTCACCGTCGTTGTGCTCACGCCGGTCTGCGCACTGATATCGCGATAGGAGCTTTCACCTGCATTCAGCAGACGGGCCACGCGCCAGCGTTCCGCCAGAGCCTGCAACTCACCCGGCGTCGTCAGATCGCGCAAAAACCGCCGCGCTTCATCGGTGGTTTTCACCTGAAGCAGTGCTTCGCACAGGGCGGTAATGTCATCGGCATTGATCGCGCCGGTGGGTATGGACGCACGCGTAGGCATCGCTCACTCCTCATCTCGGGGGCCGTTATAGCGTGTTAGCGTGATAAAACAACAGCACAAATCAGGCGAATTTCAGTTGGCACAATCGGGCTGTTCTGTCGCACCCTTAAGCGCTGTTTCCAAATGGGGAATTGGCAATTCAGGCCCCTCGTCCACAGTCACTGCGGTTGACCTGCGTTGGGACGCGCACGATGTACATGTGATCCAAAGTATTAGTCACCCGCGCCAGAGCGCTGGCGCCAAAGGAGGTCCAATGGCCAAACCGAACACGCACGCACGTCCTAAACGCATCGATCTTTCACAACTTGGCCAGGCTGGCGATATCGCCGTTCTGGTCGCTGACGGCTTTGAAGCCGCGGATCTGACCGGGATTGCGGGTGAAGCGGAACAGGCCGGTTTCAGGACCCAGATCATCAGCCCGAACAAATCCCTTGTGTCCGGTCGCTCCGAGACCAACGAGGAAATGAATTTCGTAGTGGATGCGGCACCTGGCGAAAAGTCGGTGAAGGATTTCGCCGGTCTGCTGCTTCCAGGCGGCAAGGCTCACTTGGCCCGCATCGCTGATGATCAGGATGCCCGCCTGATGATCGGTGAGTTCGTTAGCGAAGGCCTTGCGGTCTGTGCTCTTGGCGACGCTGTCGAAACGCTCGCCAGCTTGTCAAGTAAGACTGGCGTTGAAGGAGACGCTGCGCTCGCGCTGAATGGCGATGTGTTTGCATCCACCGGTGAGACCGCGCGGTCGGACGCCGGCAAGCTTTTCGTTCAGACCCTGAAGCCGTCCAAGGCCGCCGCCTAGACAAGCTCGACGTGAAAGCTGAAAGCTTCAAGCGCCCCGGCAGCCGGCGGGGCGTTTTCTTTTGCAAGACCGCTCACCGAAACGATCAGGCCCACTTGCTTGTCGGTGCGGCCAGTAACGCCGACATCGCAAACGCCAACTGCCTCAAGGGCCGCCCGAGCGGCGCATTCGGCCGCATGCTCGCGCAGGCGCGGCTTGAAGATTTTCCCGACCGCTGTGACAGGCATTTCATCAAGGATCCGCACAGCTTTCGGCGCGGCCGGACGCTCCGCAACCGCATCGCGGGCATAGGTCACCAGCTCCGCCTCGGTAACCTGCGCGCCCTCGCGGATCGTCACGTAGGCAACCGGCACCTCGCCAGAATAGCTATCGGGCTGCCCCACAGCAGCGACGAGTTCAACGTCGTCACGCCGTGACAAGGCCTCCTCGATCACGCTGGGGTCGATATTGTGGCCACTGCGGATGATGAGATCTTTTGCCCGGCCGGTGAGCCAGACATAGCCGTCCTCCTCCATGCGCGCCAGATCACCGGAATTCAGCCAACCACCCTCAAAAAAGGCCCCCACGTTGCGCGCGGCCTGTTTGTAGCCGGGAATGACCGTGGGCCCGCGCAGACACACGACACCTGCCTCTCCCTGATTCGCATCGCGCACAAAATCGCCCTCATCGTCCACAATCGCGATCTTGACCTCGTGATACGGGAGCCGCAGACCGATAGAGCCGACGCGGCATTCGCCATCACGGGGATTACAAGTCGAGACACACGTGCTCTCGGTCATGCCATAGAGTTCAAGGATTTTAATACCCGTCCGGTCCTGAAAGCCTTCAATCACGCTGACTGGTATCGGGGCGGCCCCGACCACGCCATAACGCAAGGACGTGACGTCCGCCTCACCGATGGGATAATCGAGCAGGCTGGAGTAAATGGTCGGCACACCGGAAAAAACGGTCACGCCGTATCGTTCAACCATCGCCCAGAAGCTTCGCATCAGTGCTTTGTTGCGAAAGCCATCGGGTCCGCCGAGCACGAGCGTTGACCCGGCAGTTAGTGGTGCCAGACCCGTCAGGATTGCCGCGTTGGCGTGGAAGAGCGGTAAGCCGGTCAGGACCACATCATCTGGTCCAAGGTCGAGCGTGTATTGAAGCATCCATGCCATGGCCGCCTGATTGGCTCGGGTCTGCTGCGCAAGCTTGGGCGCACCCGTCGTGCCACCGGTGTGAAAATAGGCGGCAATCCGGTCAGGGTTCTCAGCGGGATCAAAGGCGAGCCGGTCACCTGGCTGAGCTGCCATGACGGAGGCAAGCGAACCGCCTTCGCCCACCGTCAGCAGAGGCAAGCCACCCAACGCGTCACTGGCGGCAGCAGCGGTTTCATAAAGGGGTGTGCCGGGCGCTGTGGTGACCAGGCAGCCCGCCTCCGCGGCCTCCAGAATTTCGACAACGACGTCAGCGCTGAGGAGCGGATTGACCGGAGCCGCCCCTGCGCCCGCAGCTGCGCCCCACAAAACAAAGTGAGTCTCGGCCAGATTAGGAAGAAGATATCCGACGGGCCTGCCCTGCCCAGCCTGCCACAAGGCGTTGGCCGCCTGTGTGATAGCCCTGAACGCCTCGCCATAGCTCCATCGGCGGTCTGCGCCCGGGTTTTCAGGGTCGGCAACATCGATGATCGCCGTGCGTGACGCGTATCGCTCTGCGGCCGCCTCGAGCACACCATAGACGTCCGGCGCATCGAGGCGGTCAGCCAGCGGCGTGGCCTCGACCGCCTCGATATCGCTAAGAGACGCGAGTTTGGGAAACCCGCCGCTCATGGCTGCCTACTTCTCCCAGTCGCGCTCAATCGTGCGCGATGCGAGTAGGAAGAGGATGCCTGCGATCACATAAAGCGAAGCCCCGGCCATGATCGAGTAACGCAACGCTTCATCACCGAAGACAGGCGTGAGCAGGGTCGAGATTTCACCCAGCACGTACACGCCAACACCAATCCCCAGCAGATTATTGATCAGCAGGAAGACCGCGGACGCCATGGAGCGCATGTTCGCTGGCACAAGATGCTGGAACGCAGACAGCGTCGGTCCAAGCCAGGCAAGGCCCAGCCCCGTTGGAATGATGAAGAGGGCTGCCGCGATAAGCGGGTTGGTCGCCATGGTCCCGGCCACATACATCGGGAAGGTCGCGAGGAAGGCAACGGCTGGGACGATGGCGAACATCTTCTTCGAGCCCTTGCCCATCAGATCGCCGAGCACGCCCCCAAGCAGAATACCCAGCGTGCCACCGATCAGCAGAACCGCGCCAAAGTGCCAGCCGGTTTCAATGATCCCGAGCTGGAAGCTGCGTGCGAAGAAGCTTGGGACCCAGAAGAACACGCCATAGCCCATCATGGATGAGCAGGATGCGCCGAATACGAGGAACCAGAAGCTCGGCTTTCTGAAAAGCACGGCCAGGACATCGCCGAAACCGGGATTTGCCTCGGCAGCGGCGGGTTCGCCTGCCGCAGCGACGGCCTGAGCCCCGGCTGATGTCTCAGTGGGTTTTGGCGGCTCAGGCTTTTTATCCAGCCCGCCGCGCACTGGCTCTTTCATTGTGAGTTTGAAAATCGGAGCGATGACCAGGCCAGCCAGACCCACAATGATGAAGGCCGCACGCCAGTCGAGGCTCTCGCCAAGTGCACCGCCCGCGATCTGGGCCCCGGCAATCACACCAAAGGCCGATCCAATCGGGATGCCCAGCGAATAGATCGCCAACGCCCGGGCTCGACTGTCTGGCGGGAAATAATCCGCAATCAGGGAGTAAGACGGCGCAACGCCGCCCGCTTCACCAACGCCGACGCCGACGCGCGCCAGGAAAAGCTGCCAGAAATTTTGGGCAAAGCCGCAAATCGCCGTGAATCCGGACCAGATGGCCAGAGACACGGTAATGATCCAGGTCCGCTGCGTCCGATCGGCCAACCAGGCAATCGGTACGCCGAGCGTCGAGTACAAAAAGGCGAACGCGATCCCCCCCAGCAGGCCCAGCTGGCGATCAGACAGGTCCAGCTCCTGCTGGATCGGAATGGCCAGGATGGAGATGATCTGGCGGTCCAGGAAGTTGAACGCGTAGACGACGAACAACATGAAAAGGACCCAGACGCGATATCCCGCGCTCGGTGGTTTCACCGCCGCAGCCGGCGTTGCATTGGTATCAGACATTTCCGCCCCGAATTGCTTGTCGTTGCCAGCCCGCTCTGCATCGGGCTTTTCGCCATGATGGCGTGGATTCAGTCCAGATTACAAAGAAAAAGCGCCGCTGAGTCGATTCCGGTGGAGTCGATTCAACGGCGCTTCAGCCTTGACGCGCGACCTAGTAGCGGAAGGTCACAGACGCGGTCACCGTGCGCGGCGCACCGTAGAAGGCCGAATAGGCACCATCGGCACCCAGCTGGCTTGGCGTCACGAAGTTATAGGCGGCCACGCGGTAGTTTTCGTCGGTCAGGTTCCGCCCGTGCAATGCGAACGTCCACCGCTCGTCAGCACTGGTCAAAACGCCGCTCAGGTCGAACAGCGTATAGCTGTCCGGATCAAGCGCAGGACCGCCGTTCGGGAAGACCGCACTCGTACCAGGAGCAAAGCCGTCATTCTCGACGTTGAACAGGTAGTAATCGTCGCGATAGGCCGCTGAACCCGTCACGACGAGGTTCGCGCCGTTGAACACATCGCGATTATAGGTGAACCCGATCCGGTTGGTCAGCTCTGGCGTGTTCTGCGTCACGAACTGGTCCGCGATATTCACATCACCGGAGATGATCTCGGTGATTTCCGCATCGATCACGCCAAGCACCCAGTCAATCTGGAGATTGTCGGTCAGAAAGAGCGAGGCTTCGACTTCCAGGCCGCGATACTCGCTTTCACCAGCGTTGAATACCGAAGACACAAACGTATCGTTCACGTTGTCGTTGTCGGTATCCACGCCCTGTTGAACCGTGATCTGCTGGTCGGAATAATCTGCCATGAAGTAGGCGATGGAGCCCACAAGACGGTCGTCAAACACCGAACCCTTCGCACCAATCTCATAGCTGTCCACGAATTCAGGACCGAAGCCTTCGGCCGACAGGCCAAGCGGGTCAAGATCTTCACGGGCCCGCGGGTCAAAGCCACCCGCTTTAAAGCCACGCGAATAGGAGCCATAGACATTGATCTCGTCAGTCAGCGCATAGTTGACCGAGAAGCGAGGCGTGAACGCGTCGTCACTGCGGGTCAGCCCCTCATAACCGGTTTGTGTCGCGAGGAAGATCGACGTGTTTGACGCGTCAAACGAACCAGAACCGAGTCCCAGCCACACTTCGCGCGTCACATCCGCGACGGTTTCGTCTTCGGTATAGCGGGCACCCGCTGACACACTCAGTCGGTCAGTCACGTCGTAAGTGAAGTCGCCATAGAAGGAGAGATTCTCTTTGTTCTGGTCACCAGCCTGGTAGATGGTCAGACCAAGCGCACCGAGAATGACATCGAAGTCGCCATTGGCGTTACCTTCGAGATAGTACGCACCCAGAATGCCCGACAAACGGTCGCCAGAGTAAAGCAGTTGAAATTCCTGACTGAACTGGTCATCAGCGTAGTTGGCCGGCACGTCGAAATCAGGCTGCGGCAGTGCGTCGAAGTCGATTGGTGTGACGGTATTGCCTTCGCGATAAGCCGTGATCGACTTCAAGGTGAAGGCATCATTGACGTCCCACTCTACGGTGGCCGACCACCCTTCGGTTTCAACCGAGTTTTCGTCGCCGGCACCCCCACGCGTATCAAACACATTCGTGGTCACCGGGAACTGACCCGCAGCATCGGGAAGCAGGCGATGGCCGTGCTTGGCGTTGGAGTCGTCTTCGGTGCGGTCATAGGACAGGCGCACGAACAGATTGTCGGCTGGCATCCATTCCGCTGACAGGCGGCCGGCGAGGATATCCTTGTTGTAATGCTCCGCACCGGTGAAAAGATTTTCGCCGAAGCCATCGCGGGTATAGCGGGCAAGGGAACCGCCAAGCGCGAAGGTTTCACCGATCGGTACCGAGCCGGTCACTACAGCGTCAATCTGATTATAGGAGCCGTAGGCCAAGCGCGCTTCAAACTCTGGCTCTTCGGTGTTCAGGCGGTTGGTGACGTATTTAATCGCACCACCAATGGTGTTGCGGCCATAGAGCGTGCCTTGCGGACCACGCAGCACTTCGATGCTCTGAACGTCGAAGATATCAAGGATCGCACCCTGCGGGCGCGCAACATAGACATCGTCGATGTAGAGACCGACGCCAGGCTCAAAACCCCAGAGCGGGTCCTGTTGACCCACACCGCGGATGAAGGCGATCAGGGTGGAGTTGGAACCGCGCGCAACTTCGATCGTGGCGTTCGGTGTAAGACGCTGAATGGCCGTGATATCCACAGCACCAGTCTGCTCCAACTGCTCGCCCGACACCGCAGTCACCGCGATTGGAACATCGAGAATACTCTCTTCGCGGCGGCGCGCCGTCACGGTGATGACGTCACGCGACTCACCTTCGTTGGCCTGTGTCTCCTGAGCGACCGCAGGAGCTGCCATCGGAAGCATCGATGCAGAAGCGAGCAAGGCTGCTGTCGTTAGCAGCTTACGACGTATGGTCATGGGGTTATCCCTCCCTGAAAAATCGGTTCGCTCTTGTTGAAAGTCCGAGCGGTTGTTGGGGAGTTTTTTCAACGTTGAATGAAAAGTCAATGGCAATTAGACTTTCCGACAACGATGAAGGAGCCTTGCGCGTCGATCGGGCCACACTTGCCAGACCCGATCCATGCCGAGACCGAGGCGGGAGAACACAATGGACACGGCTGACGTCAATCTGAGTCGCAAGGGCGAGCGAACCCGCCAGACCCTGCTCGACGCAGCGGAAAAGCTGTTTGCAGAGAAGGGCTTCTACGGCGTGACTGTTCGCGCCATCGCCCGGGAGGCGGATGCAGACCCCGCCCTCGTGACCTATTATTTTGGTGGCAAGCGGGAGCTGTTCGACGCCGTGCTGTTACGTCGCGCCGAGCGCCTCAACAAGATTCGTCTAGATCGTCTTGAACAATGCGAGCGTGACGCGGGTCCGGACGGTCCCAGCGTTGAAGACATCATTGAAGCCTTCACCGAACCCCTGCTGGACCGGTCAGAAAACGGCGGACCGGGATGGAAGAGCTATTTCGCGCTGATCGGCCAGGTTACGAACTCGCCCGAGTGGGGCGCGGACGTCATGGCGAAGTATTTCGACCCGATCGTGCGCCGCTTCATGGAATCGCTGCGCCGCGCCCTGCCCGACGCGCCAGAGGAAGAGCTTTTCTGGTGCTATCATTTTCTATCGGGAGCGCTGGTTCTGACCTTCGCTGAAACAGGACGCATCGATTCTCTATCGGGGGGCCTGTGCCACTCCACCGATCTGAGCGCGGTTCACCGTCGTCTTCCGCTTTTTGTTGGGGCCGGATTCAGGCGTCTGTGCGCCGAGCCCCCTGCCCGTTCTGAAGCCGAGCAATAAGAGCCATTTTGCATGACTGCCTACTCCGAGCATTTCTTCACCGCCCCTGATGGTGTGAAGACCTATTATCGCCGCTATCCGGCCGAAGGAGCCAAGCAAAAGCGTCCGGTCCTGTGCATGCACGGCCTGACCCGGAATTCGCGAGACTTCGAAGATGTGGCCCCGCGAATCGCCGCGCGGGGACGCAGCGTCATTGCGGTGGACGTGCGCGGCCGGGGTCGCTCTGACTACGACCCCAATCCGGACAATTACACACCCGCTGTCTATGTTGAGGACATGGTCGGTTTGCTGAAGTCGGTGAACTGGTCGGAGGTCGTCGCGCTGGGCACCTCCATGGGCGGCCTTATGACGATGGTCATGGCCGCGGCTCACCCCGGCATTGTGAAAGCTGCAGCCCTCAATGATATCGGACCGGTGATCGACCCAAAGGGTCTGAAACGTATTCAGGGCTATGTTGGCGGGGGTGGCCCCTATGCCAGCTGGGCCGATGCGGCCGAGGCAATCCGCGCGATCAATGGCGTCGCCTTCCCCAATGAAACAGGGAAGGACTTCTGGCTCGCCTTCGCGCGCCGGATTTGTCGCGAGGAGGATGGCAAGGTCATCCTTGATTACGACCCCAACATCTCCAAGCCGGTCCAGACCGGCGATGTGGCCCCGCCAGACCTGTGGCCCTTTTTCGATGCGCTCGCGCCGGTTCCGCTGCTCTTGGTGCGCGGTGCTCTGACTGATCTCCTGTCGATGGAAACGGTCGAGGAGATGCAGCGTCGCAGCCCACATATGCAAGTCGCGCAGGTTCCTGCCGTTGGCCACGCTCCCCTTCTGACCGAAGCTGTGGCACAAGACTCCCTCGACGCCTTCCTTGACCAGGTCGACTAGGGAAACCCCACATGCTCCAGCGAATTCTCGGCGCTCTGATCCTGATCATTGTCGCCCTTGTGGCGCTGTTCGCTTTCTTGATGCAGCAGCCGAAGCTTGATGATGTTCGCAGTGAGTGGATGGGCCCGAATGACCGTCTGGTAAGCGCTGCCGGTATGGACTGGCGCGTGCGCGAAACCGGCCCGGCCGATGCGCCCGTGATCGTCCTGATCCACGGCTTTTCCCATTCTCTGGAAGCCTTTGAAGCGGTCTCGGACGCGCTGGATGAAGACTATCGCGTCATCCGCTTTGATCTGCCCGGTCATGCCCTGACGGGGCCGCGCGAGGATCAGGCCTATTCGGTTGAAGAGACCGTGGCGCAGGTCAGTGCCCTGCTGGATGAAATCGCGCCGCAGCAGTTCGCTATTGGTGGCAATTCTCTTGGCGGTCTAGTGGCCTGGCGCTATGCCGCAGCGAACCCCGATACTGTCACCCACCTCGTTCTTGTCAGCCCGGGCGGCTATCCCAATCTGGGCGTCGGTGACGAACCTGCGCCCGTTCCAGCCCAGGTCCGCCTGTTCCTGACATCTGCCCCTGATGTGGGTGTGCAAGCGGCAACAGCCGCGCTCTATGCGGACCCCTCACGGCTACGCGACGAGGATGTGGCCCGAATTGGCGCGCTGATGCGGATTGATGGCGTTGGAGAGGCCCTCGTGCAGCGCATCGAGCAATTCACACTGCCAGACCCGAACCCGACCCTGCGCACCATCGGCGCGCAGACGCTGATCATTTGGGGCGCGCGCGATGTCATGATTTCCCCGATGCACGGTCCGCGCTTTGCTGCAGCAATTCCCAATTCGGAGCTATTGCTCATCCGTGATGCCGGTCACATGGCCCAGGCCGAGAAACCCGCCGAGGTGGCGGCCGCTTTTCGTGAGCTGCTCGCTGACTAGGCGCGGTCGCTCGCCAGCTTTGCCAGCGTTGCACTGAGCAGCATCCAGACGAGGCCATTCTGCTGCAGCAGATTGCTCTCCGACATGCTGATCCCGAGCCAGGCCACCAGAAAGGGTATCGCCCAATAGGCCTCAACCCCGGAAAACAAACGGGAAATAGCGCCGACCAGGCCCTTGAAGATTACGAATACAGCCAACCCAACGCCTGGAAGGCCCAGCGACAACGCGGTCTCCAGCCACGCATTGTGTGCGGTTGGCACCTCCCAGGCTGTGGCCTGTCGGATCCAGAAGACCGGTCCGTTTTCCACTGACCAGAACACACCATACCCGTATCCGGTCCAGGGCTGCGCCATAATCGTTGAAATCAGCCCCTGCCAGATATCAGTTCGCCCAGTCAGCGTCGCATCGCGCCCAAGCGCCTCGAGGATGACACCGGGCCCGACAATCAGCACGCCGAGAATGCTCGCGAGGCCACAAAGCCCCGCAAAGATCGCGAGGGCCGCAAAGCCGAAACCACGGCGCGTGAGCGCGATTCCCACCGGACCAGCGGTACAGATCAGCAGCGCCAGGAGCGCGGTTCTGGACGTGGACAGCAGCACGAGAGCTGCTGAGAGGAGCACCAAGCCGAACCAGATACGCTGCTCCATCCGACTGCGCGCCGCAAAACCCGCGGCAAGAAAGGACAGGCTGGCCCAGGCCATCATCGCACCGAGCGTGTTTTTCTCCCACCAAAGCCCCTTCCAGGCCCCGACATGGATTTCATTCATGACGCCAAAGCCCGGAAACAAGGCACCGGCGACGCCATTGCCAACCGCAAGAATAGCGAACATGAGCGCAATCAAACGGATAAGGTCAGGCCAGCTATATCGCGCCGCCAGCCATAGCCCGAATACCAGCGTCATCACGACAGCAAGGCCGCGGCGAACCGTTGTGCCCGGGTCTATCGACCAGACCGCAGATATCAGCGTCAGCCCGCCAAGCAGAACCAGCGGCCAGCTGCGCAACAGAACCCGCCAGACGTTGACCGGATGAAGGGCGATAAATCCGAGCGTCAGAAGATAAACCGGTGGCCAGATCAGGCGCAGTGCTTCACCGCCGTCCGGATCGGTCGGGTTGGTGAAAAGTGGCCCCAAAAGCGCCTGAGAGAAGAGCAGCATGGCAACGAGGGCGAGGCCCGTCTCGGCGACCTGCCAAAATGTCAGGCGCGGCGCATGGGACCGCCAGCGGTCGGCAAGCGCGAAGGCCTCACTCATATGACCCCACCTGATCGATTGAGCACGACGCCCAGAACCCGGCCGCCTGCAGCTTCGATCAGGTCAGCCAGCCCATCAGCGGCCTCCCGCCCATCACGCTGCGCGTCAGCGACCAGAATGACGCCATCCATATCCGCCGCCACGCTTTCAAGCGCCGCAGACCGGTAGGGAGCATCAACAAGGACGAGGCCGCATCCCTCGCGGGCCTTGTTCCAATAATCCGGAGCTGAGCGGAACAGAACGCGCCGGACTGAGCCCGCCTGTCGCTCAAACCGGCTCACGAAAATAGGGGCTCCGACCTTGCGACGCAGGGCCAGCCGCCCCACACCATCGGGTTCTGAACGCCAGAATCGCTCGCCGCCGAGTTCACCGGAAAAGGCCTCACCATTTAGGTGGACCGCCGCAGCCTGCCTGTTTGCAGCAAAGTCGAGATCAAAAAGCCAAACGGGACGCCCGGTCTGGCGGGTCGAGGCCTCGGCGATCCCACGCGCGACCTCGTTTGCACCAGCAGAGGCTGATACCGGAGCAAGCATAATCGCCCGCGCGCGATCTGCGCGCGGTGCGAGACGACGGGCAAGCCCGTCCAGCTCCGCTTCAAAAGCCATCAAATGGCAAACCCTTACTGCTGTGCGCAGGTTAGGCCGTGTTGGTTAACGAGCTGCTGACACACCACTTACCCACCCACACGCGCGAGCACGGGTAGCTTCCTGCGCGGCCGCGATGGTGTCGAATGCGACGTCGGGGTTGCATGGGATTGCCGCGCAGGTTCAGGCGAGCGCGGTGACGGCTCCGGCGCATACGGTGGCGGCCGATGTCGCGCAGACACAAGATAACCGCGCAGCAACGCAACGAGGACGCCAAGGCCTCCAGCCAGCATCGCCATGGCAAGAACAGCGGGGACGCGAAGCGAACTGGCTTCAGATGGCGGACTGGCCCGCTCCACCACGCGCACCGCGTCAGCGGCACCCGGCGGTGCATTGCGCCGCGCAGACGCATCAGCAGCCTGAACCGACAGGCGTTGCGCCGCCTCGGAGCGTGCCGCCGCAGCACGGGCCAGCCGGTCATGCTGCGGCGCGAGCCCACGCAAGCGGTCGGCCTGCTGACGCGCATCATCGATCTGGCGCTGCAATGCGGCCGCGAGCTGGCTTTGGCTCGTGGAATAGGACTCCTGTTGCAGGCGCTCTGATTCCATGGCCTGCCAGACCGGGTTCACGCCCGTGCGACGCTGTCCACGCCCTTCTGCCCCACCAGAGCGAATAAACTCCGAAAGCGCCGCGATCTCACGATCGATGGCAATCACCGGCGGCGCACTGGACTGATAGCGAGCCAGCAATTCCTGACGGCGAACCTCCAACTCAAGCAGCTGACCGCTCACCGAATTTTCCACATAAAGTTCAATACTCTCCGGAATGTTCGAAAGGCGTTGCTGCAGACTTTGGGCAAAGCTGCGCGCCGCCGCTGCGTCCGCGCGCGCCGACAAATGCCTTGCTTCCAGATCCGTGATCCGGGTCAGCAGAGACGTTCGCTCGCTCTCAAAATCAACAAGGCCATGCTCATTGAGAAAAGCGCGGAGATCGGCCTCGGCGCGAGCCGCTTCGAGTTCCGCCGCCTCAAGGCGTTCTTCAACGCCTTCACCGGGCGCGCCAACAAGCAGCTCGACGCGATAATCGAGGTAGGCATC
Organism: Oceanicaulis sp.; assembly: GCA_043513725.1. Taxonomy (GTDB): domain Bacteria; phylum Pseudomonadota; class Alphaproteobacteria; order Caulobacterales; family Maricaulaceae; genus Oceanicaulis. The sequence continues at coordinate 357,577 of CP121338.1, forward strand.
GATCAAGGCATTGAGCGTATTCGCAGCCACGTCGGCATTTTCATCTTCGAATGAAGCGACGAGCACGCTTGCATTGGGGGCTCTCGAAACACTGAATCCCTGGCGCATGGCAGTCAGCTGGCTCTGGCTGAAAACGCTGGACCGGGACTCAATGGCTCGCCTGCGCACTGCGTCTGAATTCAAAATCTGGGTTTCAGATTCCATCACCTGATCAAGGGTAAACGCTCCGCCTGAGCCGGCCGCGCCGGGCGTCAGGTCATTTTCATCCAAAATGACGAGGAGACGGCTTTGAGCCTGATAGGTTGGCGTTAGGGCATTCCAGGCCAGAAACGCCAATGGAATAAACAGAATGATCGCCACAAAAAGCGCTAGAAGCTTCTGCGTCCAAACGAATGCGGCGAGATCGAACAGGTCGAGCTCGCGCTGCCGGGCATGCGCTCCGGAACGGTCGTATGGGTATGAGTCACTCATCGTCACCATACGGCCCCATCACGCTTAATTTTTCCTTAGCCGAAACTGGTTTCAGTAACAGCCATCGAAGACTATCGAGGTTTGCCATGGCGGCGATGACACGGCGAAAAGCCCTTGAAGCAGCACTGGCAGCACTCACTGGCGTGCTTGTTACCGGATGTGGCACATCCCAGGGCCCGTCCCTGCCCGGCTTCAATCGCGAACCTACGACGCCGGCTCGATTTGAGCCGAACAGATTTGAGCCCTGGAGCGATAGCGCGCCCGCTTACCGGCTTTACCCTGGCGACGTGGTGGATGTGACGGTGCATACGGCTGCCGAGCTGTCGGGTGACTACCCGGTTGGCCCCGATGGCCGGGTCAATCTTCCCCTCGCTGGCGGGGTCGCAATCGCAGGGCAGACGGCACCAGAGGCCGCACGCACCTTCGCAGCACGCTATGCCTCGGTATTGCGCGATCCAATCATCGAGGTCAGGGCCGCAAGCTTTGGCTCGCAGCGCATACTGGTTGGCGGTGAGGTCAATGAGCCAGGGCTGATCGATTTGCCTTCAACTCGCGTTGGCGTGATGGAGGCAGTCATGCTGGCTGGTGGCCCAACCATTCGGGCCAGACGCGGTCGTGTCGTTGTTTTGCGCCGCGCAGACAACGGCGGTGTCATGATGCGCGAAGTCGATCTGTCCGACGCGCTCAGCGGTCGACGCGGTGCCGATACCATGGCGCTTACGCGTCACGACATTGTCTTTGTTCCGCGCTCCGGCATTGCTGAAGTCAACGACTTCATCGAGCTCTACGTGCGCAACATCATTCCGGTCGATCAGGCCTTCGCCTTCGCGCTTGCCGACAGCGTTCTGAACAACTGACGGCAAGCCCGACAAAGGCAGATAGGTCGAATAGCGGACAGTCCCGTTAGTGCCGGGTAGCGAGCCACTCGCGTGCCGCAGTCAGAGCCGAGGCGAGCTGATCGGAGTCCATCTCGCAGGCGACTTCGCTGCGATAATGCTTGGCTGGCTCAGACCCCATCAGGGCCGCCAGATTGAACCACTTGTGCGCTTCGATGAAATCAACCACGCCGCACTGGCCAGTTGAATACAGCAGGCCCAGCTTGCACAGATCCTCACCCGTCGGGTCAGTGTTAATTGCGTCGTGCGCCTGAGCGGTTTCCACGTCGGTAAAAGCCATTTGTCTTCCCTGCCTTTGTTAGCGGCGGGCCGAAGTTTTCTCCGTGCCCTGACCGCGTCCCACCATGCACGCCATGCCTTTTCGGTTTCAGCTGCGTACAGGCAAAGAATGTCGCGGGAGGGTAAGCAGCGGGTTAATCCGAATCAAAAAGTCTTACGATTAACCCTTTAATTCCGTTAGGAATTCCTACCGAGGATTAACCGGCTCATTGTCGCATCGGCCTGCTCGAGTGCCCCTGGAACGCCCCGCCGCCTGCGCCTGAAGCCGCCATAAAGACTGAAGGCCAGCAGGCCCAAAGCGAGCACGCCCGCGCCAGTCGAGGCGGCTGCGTATCGCTGAGCTTGCCGCGGCCAGCGTGACACGGGAAGTGTGCGCCTCTGGGCGATTGAACCCGCCTCAATACTCAGCAGCATGTCAGGGCCGGTCATCGCGTGCAGCGCCAGCAATTGCCCCTCAGCATTTTGAGCGAGGCGAACGAGCAGCTGAGCATCTTCAAGGCTGCGCACGGTATCCATAAGCCTCAACGCAGCGAGCGCCCCAACTTCACGGCGCAGTGCAGAAAAGGCCGCAAACATCTCAGAGCGCCATTGATGATCGACCTCTGCGGCGCGCGCGGCTTCCAAGGACGCCATGCGAGCGACCTGGTCGAAACGATCTGGCTGTGACCAGACCTCTCCGGCGTCCACCATCAATCGCATCGTCGAGGCCAGTACGGCCGCCTCGCCCAGCACGGCATCATTCCCAAGCGCCAGAAGTTCGGCGAGCTGGGCGTCCATATGCCCGGCGGCCCACGCCGCTTTTGCCACTCGCGCACCCGCCCGGAATTCTGGCTCAGTGCCGGGAACGGCCAGCGCCAGCCCGGCAAGCACCGGATCTGCATCAGGCTTGGGTAGAAACCCCACCCTGCACTGGCCCACGGCCTGCGTGCGCTCCAGGGCCAGCGCGCAGCCTTGCACCAATAGACCTCTAACGTCGCCATAAACGCGGCGCGCTGGCGCATCGAGGCCCGGCAACGAGTCCAGAGCCAGAGCCCGGCCCGCCGGATCGACAAACCAGGTCTCGGCCTCGCGCAGGGTTGGGCCGTATAGCCGCTCATTGCGACGAAGACGGGTCTGGATCTGCGCTGGAGCGACCAGAAGGAACGGCGGCTCAAACCCGCGGCGTTCACCATCCTCGGCCAAAGCCTCAACAGTTACGCGAAGCTGCGCCTGTCGTTCCCACGTCGGCATACTCCGGAGGTCGGCTTCGATCTGGCGACGGTTACGTCCCTGTGAGCCCATCAGTTCGATCGCGAGCGCCTCTTCACCGCGTATGGCGATGTAGGCGTGGGCAAAGGATCGCGCCTCGGCGATGTCCGGAATTGAGCGTTGGCGAACCTGTAGCGCCTGATCCAGACGCATGAGCCAGTAGCCATGGCGATCAGTCTGGTCAGGCACTGCACCGTAAAGCGCCGCATCAAGCGCCACATCCAGAGGCAGGGCAGGATTTGCAGGAGGGGGAAGCTCGCGCGCCGCCAAGACTGCAGCGAGGCCGGACACTGCTACGAGCGCCAAAAACAAGACCGGTCGAACCCCGGAGATCAGGACGCGCCAGAGCAGATAGAGCCCCGCCCTTGGCCAGGGCACAAGCCAAGGGTGGCGCGCGCCATAACGTGCACTGAAGCGCCGCGGTCTGGGCGTCCAAGCCTGCACCTTTGATATCCCCACCTGTCCCTCTGGCCACAAAGTAAGCACGAAGCGGTGCGCCATAGGAAGCGGTCAGCGAGATAGGCCACGCGCAAATCTGAACCGGCGTGGCTGAACCGCCACTGCATGTCGCATGGCTTTAATGTCGTAAATGCCTATGTCTGGCGCTCTTCACGAACCAACAAAGCCTCGCTAAATACGCCACATGACTGACACACACGCCCCCACCCTCACGCCGGTCTCCTTTAACAAGGCGGCTGTTGATCCCGATGGCTTCGCTCAGGAGCTTGGCAAGTCCTTTCAGGATACCGGTTTTGCGATCGTGAAAGACCATCCGGTTGACCAGGCCGTCATCGACAAGGCGCTGGAGGACACCAAGGCTTTCTTCGCGCTGCCCGAAGCGGTGAAGCGGGCCTATTTCGATCCGTCAAAGGGTGGCCAGCGTGGCTACACTCCGTTCGCGACTGAAAACGCGAAGGGACAGACCCAGAAAGACCTGAAGGAATTCTGGCATGTGGGCCGCGACCTTCCAGACGGTCACCCTTATCGCGAACTGATGCCCGACAACATCGCGGTGTCCGAAGTCGTGAGCTTTGATGCCTCCACCCGCGCGCTCTATCACGCGCTGGATGAGATGGGTGCGGTGCTGCTTCGGGCCATCGCGAAATATCTGGGGCTTGAGGAAAACTGGTTCGCCAATACGGTCGATAATGGCAACTCGGTCCTGCGCCTGCTCCACTATCCGCCAATTGAGGGCGAGCCGCAGGGCGTACGCGCCGGAGCCCATGAGGACATCAACGTCATCACTCTGCTCCTGGGCGCAGAGGAAGCCGGGCTGCAGGCGAAAACCCGCGATGGTGAGTGGATGGACGTCCAGCCGCCAGAAGGCGCGCTGGTGATCAATGTGGGCGACATGCTGCAGCGCCTGACCAATCACGTTCTGCCATCAACGACCCACCGGGTCATCAATCCGTCGCCGGAGCGGATGCGGTTCTCGCGCTATTCCACGCCCTTTTTCCTGCACTTCAATCCGGACTTCGTTATTGAAACGCTGCCGGGCTGCATCAGCGAAGATAACCCGAACCGTTATCCTGAAGGCCTGAGCTCCCACGATTATCTGCAGGAGCGCCTGCGCGAGATCGGCCTGATCTAGACGTCAGCGCTCTCGACCGTCCACGCGTCGCCCAAAGCCGCGTCACCTTGACGTTACCTGCTCACCTCGATATGTAACCTACACGTTACTAATCGGAGCTGTTTTCATGGATGCCGCAGATCAAGTCCTTGGGCGGATGCGTCCGCTCCTCCTTCTTCAGGCCGCCGGCTTTCTCGCATGGCAGGCTGGCGACGGTATCGCAGGCGGGTTGTCCGCCCCGAGTACCGGTCTGCCACCGGCGATCATGATTTCGCTCGCCGGGGCAATGGTGTGGCTCGTGTCCCTCCTCGCCTACTTCTATCTGGCCTGGCAGGCGAAGAAGGATGGCATCTACGACATTCTCAACGATGAGTGGGCGCAGCATGTCCGCAAGCGCGCGTCCGAGACAGCGTTCTGGGTCCTCATGATCAGTGTCGTCGCCTCCATGACGGCGTCCAAATTCGGCGTGGATGCGGCCATGTTGCTTCAGGTGAATGTGGGCATCTCCGTGGCGAGTTATTTCATCGCGACCGTCTGGTTCGATAGCCGCAATGAGGGCGCGGAATGAGTGAGCCGAAGCTCGCCAATCGCATGAAAATCCTGCGCGGCGAGCTCAACCTGACCCAGGCTGACCTGGCCACCAAGGTGAATGTCAGCCGCAAGACGATCAACACGGTCGAGAATGGCGTCTTCACGCCGTCCGCCTTGCTGGCCCTGAAGATCGCCGAAGCGCTGGGCAAGCGCGTTGAGGACGTCTTCTGGATCGAACGCTAGACCTTTAAGGCTTCTCCCCCCCCGTCTTCGGCTTCAGCCTTGCCCGGCATCTCCTTGATATAGATGTCGCGCTGCGGGAACGGGATTTCGATATCGGCCTCGTGCAGAGCCTCCCACACCGCCAGATAGACATCGCTGCGCACATTGGCCTGGCCGTTTTCAGGATCCTTGATCCAGAAGCGCAGATCGAAATTCACCGAGTTGTCGCCAAACTCCATGACGTTACAGACCGGCGACTTGTCCGGCACAACGCGGTCGACGGTTTTGGCGGCCTCGATGGCGAGCGCCTGGACGGCTTTCAGGTCACGCGTGGCATAGCTGACGCCAAACGGCGCATGCAGTCGAACGATCTTGTCGGACTTCGACCAGTTGACCACCCCATTCATGATGAAGTGTTCGTTCGGGATCAAAAGCTCGGTGCCATCGCGGGTGCGCACCGAGACATAGCGCGACTGCATCGCGGTCACCCAACCGAAGGTGCCATCAATGGAGATGGCATCGCCCGGCTTGATCGACTTGTCAGCGAGCAGCGTGAACCCGGCCGCGAAGTTGGACACGGTCTGCTGCAGCCCGAGGCCAATGCCGATACCGACAGCACCGGAGAAAATCGCCAGCGTCGCCAGATTGAAGCCTGTGAGCTGCAGCGCGATCACGAAGGCCAGCACCGGCAGCAGGATACCCAGCGTCTTGGTGATCAGGGCTTTCAGCGCCGGCGACAACTCGTCGGACTTGGCCAGCTGCTTGTCGATCGCCTTGGTGGCAAAGCTCGCCGCCCAGAATAGCGCGCCGAAATAGATGAGCGTGCGCACCACATCCAGGAGGGTCAGCTGAACCGGCTCACCGTCGTCGGTCTCGCCCAGCGGAATGGCCAGCATCTGCAGCTGGGCGATCACATCATCGAGCAGCCCGAACACGTCGAGCGCAGCGACCGGCCAGGCGATGTAAAAGGCCACAGCCGACCAGAATTTCGACCGGATCACCAGCGTCACGGCCCGGATCACCAGCCACGCGGTCAGCAGCGACAGCGCGGCTTCCAGGACCGCAGTGGGCCGTTCCAGAGCGCCGAAGCCCACCCGCGCCCCGGTGATAACCAGGTAGAGCGCCAGCGGCGTCATCAGGATCAGGAGCGCGGCGAGCGGCCTGCGGATCCACGGATTTCCCATCCACTGCTTGGTGGAGGCCTGAACCAGGTCGCGAATGCGCGGGCCAAATATAATCGCCGGCAAGAAGGCCGCGAGGATAACCCCCAGCTGAATGGCCACATCCACTGACCAGAGCTGGGTCTCCACCCATTCCAGCACCTGCTGCAGGCGAATGGCAAAGTCCTCAACGGGAACAATGTCATCGAGGGCTGTATCAGGGTTCGGTGTGGTCATGGCGTGAAGGTATAGGCGATTGGGGGGCGATGGAAAGGCGGCGGGGATAGGAGTGTGATTAAAACCGGGTCGCATCCTGTTATTATTGATGATCATTCGATGGCCACCGCGCACGCACTGGCTCGCAGACACATCAAGTTTACCGGAAGTCGGTCGGGGGCGGATTGGGGCTCACTGCGCCCCCCTCCCCCGGCGAAGGCCGGGGCCCAGAGAACATGGAGCGAAGAGTCTGGCGGCTCTGGGTCCCGGCCTGCGCCGGGAAAGAGAAGGCGAAGCAACCCGGCCCGGCCCAGACACCAACTAGCCCTTAAAGCGGAATATTGTCGTGCTTCTTCCAGGGGTTGGAGAGCTCTTTGCCGCGCAGGGTGCGTAGGGCCTTGATCAGGCGGGTGCGCGTGTTGTGGGGCATGATGACGTCGTCGAGATAGCCGCGGGACGCCGCCACGAAAGGATTGGCGAAGCGGTCTTCGTATTCCTTCGTGTGGGCGGCCATTGTCTCTTCGTCGCCCAAGTCCTTCCGGTGGATGATTTCCGCCGCGCCCTTTGCGCCCATCACCGCGATCTCTGCAGTTGGCCAGGCGTAGTTGATGTCACCGCGCAAATGCTTTGACGCCATCACGTCATAGGCGCCGCCATAGGCCTTGCGGGTGATGACGGTCAGCTTGGGCACCGTGGCTTCGGCATAGGCAAACAGCAGTTTCGCGCCATGCTTGATGAGGCCGCCATATTCCTGCTTGGTGCCGGGCAGGAAGCCGGGCACGTCCACCAGGGTGATGATCGGAATTTCAAAGCAATCGCAGAAGCGCACGAAGCGCGCGCCTTTCTTCGACGCATCGATATCGAGCACACCGGCGAGGCTCAGCGGCTGGTTCGCGACAAAGCCGACGGTCTGGCCCTCAAGCCGGCCAAAGCCGGTGACGATATTCTGAGCATAGTCCGGTGCGATCTCATAGAAATCGCCCTCATCGGCGACCTTCTCGATCACTTCCTTGATGTCGTAGGGCTTGTTCGGGTTCGGCGGGACCAACGTATCAAGGCTGTTTTCCACCCGATCCGGCGCATCAAAGCTCTCCACGCTCGGCGGGTTTTCGCGGTTGGAGGCGGGCAGGAAATCGATCAGGCGGCGCACCTGAATAAGCGCCTCAATATCGTTTTCAAATGCGGCATCGGCCACGCCGGACTTCTTTGCGTGCACCGAGGCACCACCCAGCTCCTCATGGCTGACGACCTCGTTGGTGACGGTTTTCACCACGTCCGGGCCGGTCACATACATGTAGCTGGTATCCTTCACCATGAAGATGAAGTCGGTGATCGCGGGCGAATAGACATCACCCCCTGCGCACGGGCCCATGATCACGCTGATCTGGGGAATGACACCGCTGGCGAGCGTGTTGCGCTGGAAGATTTCCGCATAGCCGCCGAGCGCATCCACGCCTTCCTGGATGCGCGCACCGCCAGCATCAAACAGGCCGATGATCGGCGCGCCGTTACGCAGGGCCGCATCCTGTACCTTGCAGATCTTGCGCGCGTGAGCGAGCGAGAGCGAGCCGCCAAACACCGTGAAATCCTTGGCGAAGACATAAACCAGGCGACCATTGATCGTGCCAGAGCCCGTCACCACGCCATCGCCCGGGATTTTCTTCTCCGCCATGCCGAATTCGGTGCAGTCATGTTCCACGAACATGTCGAATTCTTCAAAGCTGCCCGGATCGAGCAGGACTTCCAGGCGCTCGCGCGCGGTCAGCTTGCCCTTGCCGTGCTGGGCTTCGATGCGCTTTTCACCCCCGCCCAGGCGGGCGGCTTTACGCTTGGCATCGAGCTGTTCGAGTACGGCTTTCATGGGGCATGCTCCAAAGCGAAATCAGAAAGGTCTGAACCGCTTTAGCACCGGTGTGTTAACAGGCGCAAACGAGCACACGCAGCTAGGGTCGATTTCGCGTTAACCGGCTCACATCCAGCCAAGCAGTCAGGCCGCGCATTCGGATGCGCCCTCGAGCCTCTGACCTCGAGACCGAATATAGTTGTCCGGCAGCTTCATCATGAAGCGCTCCATGGCCTCGAGCTTGCCCCGCTCCATGGGTAACTGTAGCCGCGCGCTTCGATCGCTGCTGTCAGCGAGGCGCGCCTCCAGGGCCTCAAGGCCAGGCAGGTCCATCTTCACCCGCTCACCCGGGCCCGCGGGAAGACCGCAATCAAGCTCCAGATAAGCTGGCGACATACGCATGACTTTTGCTTCAACCTGATCACCACGCGCCAGGGTGATGGTCACCGGGATAGCGACTTCAGACGGCACGATGGTCGTCCGGATCTTGCTGTCACCAATGCCTTCAAGGAAGCTACTGACCTCTTCTGACAGAATATGTGCCTCCTCACCAACATCGCTGGCGACAGTGCGTACCTCGCTAGAGGCCTCACGGGCCGCACCGCCAGTTTCGCGCACGGCAGTGACATCGGCGCTGATGACATTGGCTTCATCCGACAGGGCGCTGGCCGACCGGGCGATTTCCTCTGTGGCAGCTCGCTGTTCCTCAGCGGCCGAGGCGACTGTCTCGGATACCTCGTCCAGTTCCTCAATCGCTGACTGGATGCCCTCCATGGCCTTGATGGCGGTTGCGGACAACGAATCGACGCCGGCTATGGAGCGGGCGATCTCATCGGTGGCCTTCGCGGTTTGCTCTGCCAAGGCTTTCACCTCGCTGGCCACCACAGCAAATCCTTTCCCGGCCTCGCCGGCCCGTGCGCTCTCAATCGTGGCATTCAACGCCAGCAGGTTGGTCTGCTCGGCAATCTCATTAATGAGCGTGATGATGCGGGAAATATCGCCAACGGCGCGGGCCAGCTCATCAACATCGCCGCGGGCTCCCTCAGCGCTCGCACGGACTGATTTGCTCATGCTCGCCGCCCGGCCGGCCTGTTCGCCAATCTCTGCAACCGAACCAGTCATTTCCTGGGTGGCCGATGCGATGGTCTGGATCGCACCTTCCGCCCGCGCCATCGCGTCGGCAAGCGACTGGGCCTTGGCATGGGTGTCAGACGCTGCATCATTCATGCGACTGGAAAGCTTGCCCATCTGGCCCGAAGACTGATTAAAGCGCGCCATCACGCCTTCGATGGACTTGCCAAACATGGCGACCTGCTGGTCAACGGCGTCCTGGTTGTGGCGCGCCTCCTGACTGGCTGTGATCCGGTCTTCTTCCAGACGCACACGTTCCTCAGAGTTGGTTTTCAAAATGCCGAGCGCGCGGGCCATCTCACCCAGCTCATCGCCTCGATCACCGCCCGGAGTGGAGATCGTAAGATCGCCCTCAGCCAGGCGTTGCATTGCGTCGGTCAAGGCGCGTACCGGCGCAACTACAGACCGGGTGAGCACGAAGGAGACCAGAACGCCAAGAACAAGCGCCACCACCACCGTCAGGCCGATCAGCCAGAAGGCAGCCGCCTTGGTGGCAACCAGGGCGTCACGCGCTGCCGTCTCGGTGGCATGAGCGATGTCGATCATCCCCATCATGGCTGTATTTGCCGCTGGCAGGCGCTCGTCAAAAAAGATCGCGACATTGGCGCGCTCGAGCGACAGGGCGGCCTCAAGCTCATCAAGTCCGCGTTCAAACCGGATGAGGTCACCACCAACACCGGCAGGCAGCGCGTCCAGCCCGCTAGCCAGGGCGCGCGCTTCGGCAATTTCCTCGCGCGACCGGGCGAGATTGTCGGCCGCGAAATCATCAAGGTAGCGGTTCATGTAATCACGCGCGAGCAGGAGGTGGATCGCCACATCAGCTAGCTGAGGACGAGCCTCGGCGTTGGTCACCTCGCGCGCAGCAGACAGATTGGCCCGGGCGCGTGTACCTGTGGCTCTAAGCTCCTCAGCGACGATGCGATTGCGCTCAACACGTGCCGCCGCCATGGCTTCAAACGAGACGCGCAGCGCTTCCAGCGCCTCACCGGCCTCATCAACGCTGTTAAGGAAGGCGGGGTCGGGCGCGACATCACGCGCGGCGTCTCGGGCCTCTGCCACGGCATCATAAAGATCCATCGTCGCGATATAACGGGCCTGCGTGTTTCTGGCGGCGTATTCCTTTGCTCCACCAACAAATTCGGCCGTACGCACGCGCAAGGTGTCTGCGGCTTCGACCTCTTCTGCGGCTCTTGTGTAGGCGTTAAACGAACCCGCAACAGAAGACATCGACCACCACCCCACGGTCGAGGAGGCTATCAGGCACAGGCCCAGAAGGCTCAACCCGAAAATTACCCGGCGTGCGATCGGCCAGCTGGCCAGAAAATTCGACATCGTCCTGTCCCGTCTAAAAAGGCTGAACCCCAGCCAGAGTTTTTGGAAGAGCGGCACCACCGATTCTTTCATGCACACTCAGTGAACGCGCGTTACAGTTAACGAATTCTGCCAGCTTTACGCTGACAAGGCCTGCTGCCGGCCTTTGGCACCATACTAAGCCGCATTCTGGACGGTCAGGCGTTCAACCAGTTCCAGCAACTCGTCGTTTTCAAAAGGCTTGGTCAGCGCTGCATCCGCCAGAGCCGCCCCTGCGCTCAATGCATCCTGACTGTCCACCAGTGACCCACCGCCAGACATGGCGACCGCCACACGCGCCAGCTGATCCTTGCGAATTTGCTCCAGCGTTTCCACGCCATCCTGTTCCGGCATCAGCATGTCGACAAAGACCAGATCCGGGCGTTGGGCGCGGGCTATTTCAACACCTTGGGGACCGCTCTCGGCCAGCTCAACCTCGTGCCCGCTCCGACTGAGCAAGGCACCAATTGACCGGCGCACACCAGGGACATCGTCGATAATGAGTATTCGGGCCATCACAGCCTCCTCTCAGCGGTTACAGGAACCGGGGGGAAATGAAGAGAAATTGTCGTGCCGATGCCGGGCGTTGAAAGAACTTCGACCCGCCCATCGGCCAGGCGCATCAGGTCAGAGACGATATGAAGACCGAGCCCGGCCCCCTCCCCGATTGGTTTGGTGGTGAAGAAGGGCTCGAACATGCGCGCGCGAGTCGGCGCATCGATGCCGCAGCCATGATCCGAGACGTGAATTACCGCGCCGCCGTCCTCGCCTCGGCGCAGGCCAAGCGTTAGCGTTCCGCGATTACCCATGGCGTCCGCACCATTCAGCGAAAGATTGACCAGGATTTGCTGCAGGCTGGCCTGAGTAAGGCTGGCAATCTCAAGGTCGGGCTGCGCATCAACGTCCAGTTCCAGAACCACGGAACCGCACAAGGTCCGCTCGATCATCTGGGTCGCCTTTAACACCGCCTCACGGGCCAAAAGTCGGTCATCATCGGGCAGCTGGGCGCGGGTGTAGGCGAGCATGTCGGCGACCAGATCGCGGGCGTCGCGGGCGCTTTGCTTCATGCAGGCTAGGTCCTCACGAGCCTCGGCAGCCTCTGCGGGTAAGCCTTCCTCGATCAGGTCTGGCAGCGTCATCAAGGGCTGCAGCATGTTGTTGAGCTCGTGAGCCAGCCCGCCGGCCATCCGCCCAAGCGCTTCGATTCGCTGGCGATGCGCCTCGGCTTCTCGGGCTGCCCGTTCCTCTGTGACGTCGTGCTGGATGCCGATATAGGCGTTCAGGACGCCCGACTCGCTAAACACCGGCGACAGGTGAAGGCGGTTCCAGAAAGCGCGACCGTCCTTGCGATAGTTCAGAAGCTCAAGCTCCAGCGCCTCGCCCCGGCAGATCGCGTCATGCATGGCGCGTACAGCCTCAGGATCGGTATCAGGTCCCTGTAAAAAGCGGCAATTTCGACCAATTATGTCATCGCGCTGATAGCCGGTCGCCTTCAGAAAGGCGTCATTGGCATAGGTCAGCGGCGCATCATGCAGCGTCATGTCTGCAATCGTGACCGACACAGTCGCTACCTCGACCGCAGCGCGAAGCTGAAGCGTGTCTGGAAAGTTAGGGTGTGAGTGGGCTCGTAAAGGCTGCACAACAATCACCAACGCTATATATGCGTTCAGTGAAAGCGCTTGTCGTTAACAAGTGGTGACACAAGGGCACAGACGCGCGGACGCTTACCCCACCTCAACCTCATCCAGCGCCCGGAAGAGCGCTTCGCAGGCCAGCAAATCACGGTGGCGGTTTTGCGCCGCGAGCTTTGCTTCGGCGTCTTCGCCCCAGAGCTCCTCCTGAAAGCCCTCTTCCAGGCGCGAGGCTTTAAAGACCGCTTCTCCGTCGGCCTCTTCCTCCAGAAGCGCGAAAGCCAGGACCGCACTGGTCAGGATCGGTGTCGCGGACACGAGACCTGTCAGACGCAGATCATCGAGCGCCAGCGCGCGGCTTTTCAGCGCCGTGAGGGAGGCTTCGGGCTGGAGAATGGGCGAAATCTCGTGGGTGACCACCAGCGGGGCATCAAGCGCGGTCTTCGCCCAATTGAGATACGGGTCCCAGACTTCGGCCTGGCGCCGGGCTAGCCGGTCATCGTCGGAGCGGTAGCAGAGCGAGTCGGTGGACGCGAACTTCATCACCTCGTCTGCTGCGCCGTCACGCACCTGCCCCATCCGGTCGAGCGCCACGTGAACGAGGCGCGTCAACGGCATGGAGAAAGGGTCGATGCGCTCGTCCTGGGCTGCCCACTCCTCTGCGATAAGGGCCGCGAGCTTCTCGCTAGGCACCTGGAGAACCTGTTTGGCCGGGGTTTTGACCGAGCGCCCGTCCAGATGGATCTGCAACCCGCCCTCCCCGTCGACCACCGTCACCTCCTTGTAGAAGCGGCGCGGCAGCTCGCGGTTTTCCGCCTTCGCCTTGGACATGCTCATGCGGCGTCTCCGGTGCGGCCTGCTTCGAACGCGTCGAGCGCCCGGTTCAGGCAGGCAAAGTCGTGATGGATGGTATGCGCCCCGCCCTCTTCGATCTCGTCGATCGTGTGAAAGCCCCAGCTGACGCCCAGCGCCGTCACACCGGCGGCGCGGCCCATGGCCATGTCAAAGCTGGTATCGCCGATCATCACCGTGGCCTCAGCGTCCACACCGGTCTCGCCCATGGCATCCAGTACCATGCGTGGATGGGGCTTGCCCGGCCCGTGATCAACGGTCTGCAGCGTGGTGAAATACGGGTGCAGGCCGTGATGCTCGAACACGATGTCGAGCCCGCGCCGCGCCTTGCCAGTGGCCACGCCTAGAAGCCAGCCCTCGTCATGCAGACGCTCCACGGTTTCGCGTGCACCCTCATAGAGCGGCTCATTAAAGCCGTCCTCGGAGCGCATCTCCACGAAGGCCTGCTTATAGTAGGTGGCGAGCTCCGGCACGCGCTCGGCCGGGTAGTCTGCGGGCGCAAGACGAAGCACCGCTTCGGTCAGCTCCAGCCCCACAATGGTGCGGGTGCGATCATAGCCGATCTCACCGAGGCCAGCCCGCTTGAACGCGCGGTTCATGGCTTCGGTGATGACCTGACGGCTATCAACCAGTGTGCCGTCCACATCAAAGACCGCGAGTTTCAGATCGCTCATATAAGCGCCTCCTCAACCAGCATCAGATTGTCCTTCGGATTGAAGCCCAGTGCATCAAAGCTCGCGGTCATGTGGCGCGGCAGGTCCGCCTCCAGCACCAGCGGCTTTTTACCCTCGCGCGGGATTTCGATGCGGCGCGCGTGCAGGTGCAGCTTTTTCGACAGGCCCTCCGGCACCGGGATATCGCAGGTATATTTGCCGTCGCCGAGGATGGAATGGCCGGTGGCCATCATGTGAACGCGCAGCTGGTGGGTGCGCCCGGTCTCCGGCCGCAGGACAACCCAGCTCGCCCGCGCGCCGGCATTGTCCGCCACCGCGTAGCGGGTCAGCGCGTGCTGCGCGCCCGGCTCACCGTGGTGGGCGGGCACCATCAATTCCCGGTCACCATCGCCGGAAGATTTCTTGAGGAAACCCTTCACCTCACCGGCTTTCGGCGCCAGCAAGCCCAGCACAATCGCCCAATAGGTTTTCACCACGTCGCGCGTCTGGAACAGGCGCGACAGGCGCTTGGCGGTCTGGGCGTTCTTGGCCACCACCAGAACGCCGGACGTGTCCTTGTCGAGGCGATGAACCAGGCGCGGCTTCTGATCGCCCTTGCCGAAGGCTTCCAGCAGGCGGTCCATGTGACGGGTGATCTTCGAGCCACCCTGCACCGCCAGGCCCGGCGGCTTGTTAAAGGCGATAATGTGCTTGTCTTCATGGATCACGAGGCTGCGGACAAACTCCGCGTCCTCGCGCGAAATGGGCGGGCTTTCCTTCACCTCTTCGGGGTCAGGCAAAGGCGGCACGCGCACGCTCTGGCCCGCCTGCAGGCGCTGATTGCCCTTGGCGCGCCCACCGTCGACGCGGATCTGGCCCTTGCGCAAGAGCTTTTCGACCATGCCGTGGGGCACGTGGGGGAAGCGACGCTTGAACCAGCGATCGACGCGGGCGTCGTCCTCGTCCTCATTGACCGTCAGATTTTGAACACCACTCATGTCGCCACCAGTCTGCGCGCAATGATCAGGCCGATCAGGACGGCGACCACCGACGCCCCGACCGTGCCGAGCCCATAGAGGGCCGCGGAGACATAGGCTTTTTTCTCAAGGTATAAAACCACGTCCAGTGCATAGGCACTCATGGTGGTGAACGCGCCCAGAAAGCCGATCCCGAAGGCATAACGGATTTCCGTCGCATCCCCTCGCCCGGCGAGCGCCAGCCAGCCCACCAGCATGCCAATCGCCAGCGACCCGGCCACATTGACCGCCACCGTGCCATAGGGGAATTCCGGCCCCAGCAGGCGCAACCCCGCCTGGTTGACCAGATGGCGCGACACCGCGCCAAACGCGCCGCCCGCCGCAATAAGAAGGACTGATTGCATGGGTGTGAGGGTTAGGGCCGTTGGGGGGCTGCGGCAAGGGCGTACGTGGCTAGAGCCGAAGCTCGCCAATCAGATCACGAGCACTTAAACTCATGATATGATCGACCTTAACCCGGTAAGAAGTTTGAATTTTGCACCGCAGGAATGCGCCTGAATGCTGTTCTGGGCGCTCTTTCATAAACGTGAGGGATTCCATCCGTCCCTTTTGCGCGTGGCTCCTAACCCCAGTGGTCGTGCAGCGCCTTCGATGAGGGGCAATCCGGACTGGGGGAAGGTCCTGCACACATTTAAATTTCCAACGGTCCCGGCAGTATTGGCCGACTGGCTCATACTCCAGCAGCTCATTCCGGTCACCGCCTTCCTCATTACCGTCCCAGCCGCAATGCTGGTCGGATTTATTGTATCGCTAGCCGCTGGCGTCGCGCTCGTTGGCGTTGTGATCGGGCTTTTCGCCCTGGCCAATCTGGATGCCGTGTTCTAGAGGATCAGGCGCGCCCACGATTTCAACCGCAATTGGGTTTATGCCCTGGCTCCCCTTGGCGTCATGGCCATTCTCATGGCTTCAATCGGCGGGGCCATGCTTCTGCCCAACGTCGAAATAGGGGCAAAATTGATATACGCCTTTGTTGTCCTCGGGCTTGGAATTTGGCCCTGCGTTGCCTGGATCGTCTCTCAGGAAAGTCGCGCGGGAGACAGCGGGAACAATCGCTACGGCCCCCCGCCAGAGCCGCTACCAGCGCCGGAGGATATCGCACTCTCACCGCAGGAACGCGCGTGAATGCTGGTCTGGCACTCGTTCCACAATTTCGATGCGTTCCATGAATCGATATTCAAGGCATCGCCAAACCCAACTGGCCGGGCCGCACCATCCGATGATGGCCAGCCCGAATGGGCAACGCAGCGCCTAGTAACTGGTCACCGGACTGCGATGGGACTTCGCAGCTTCATCCTGTTCGCGTTTGTACTTTTCGCAACCATTTCCCTGCGGCCGATTTTCGACGCGGGCGCAACACTGACCGGTCTCCTGCTCCTGTTTGCGGCTGGATGTTTCGTTACGATCTGCTTTTTGGATTATATATTCTGGCATGTCAGGCGAGCCCATGATCTTGGCCGCGGCGCTGTGTATGCCCTGACACCCTATGGCCTTATCGGTCTCGCTGCGATTGCGACGACGGGACTTTTTATTGCAACGCCCTGGCATATCGCAGTTCAATTATTTGGCGCGGCCTGTCTTGTGACATTCGTGGCGATTCCAAGCTGTGCATGGCTGGTTAGTCTGCACACAAGGCAAGGCGACGCTGGCCCTAACCGCTTCGGTCCTCCACCAGCCCCGATACCGCCGCCAGAAGACTTCGATCTTTAGACATTGGGTGCCGCCTAACCCCTCCCCCGCCGGATCGCCCTGAACCGCTCCAGCCGCTCTTTCAGGGCCGCTTCGCGCCCGCGCTCTGTCGGTTCAAAGAAGACCGGGCGTTCGCGCATTTCGTCGGGGAAGTAGTTCTGGCCGGAGACGCCGTCTTTGGCATCGTGGTCATACTCATAGCCCTTCCCATAGCCTTCTGACTTCATCAGCTTGGTGGGGGCGTTGAGGATGTGTTTGGGCGGCATCAGCGAGCCGGTGTCTTTCGCGGTACGCAGTGCGCCCTTCCAGGCCTTGTAGATGGCATTGGACTTCGGCGCGCAGGCCAGATGGACGACCGCCTGGGCCAGCGCCAGATCGCCCTCGGGACTGCCCAGAAACTCATACACATCCCTTGCGGCCAGCGCTGCATGGACCGCGCCGGCATCAGCAAGGCCAATATCCTCATTGGCCATGCGCACGATCCGGCGAGCGAGATACATCGGGTCCTCGCCTGCATTCAGCATGCGCGCCAGCCAATACAGCGCCGCATCGGGGTCAGACCCGCGCACGGATTTATGCAGCGCCGAGATCAAATTGTAATGCTCCTCACGGTCCTTGTCGTAGGCCGGCGCGCGGCGCTGCAGGACACCGGCAAGGTCGGCGACGTCCAGAGGCGCATCCGGCGCCAGCGCGAACACCTCCTCAGCCAGATTGAGCAGATAGCGCCCGTCACCATCGGCCATGGCGGTCAGCGCTTCACGCGCTTCTGGCGTCAGCGGCAGCGGCTTGCCCTCCAGCGCTTCAGCGCGCGCCAGCAGCTTTTCCAGCGCCTCGCCATCCAGGCGCTTTAGCACCATCACCTGACAGCGCGACAGCAAGGCGGCGTTAAGCTCAAAGCTGGGGTTCTCCGTGGTCGCGCCCACCAGCGTGATCACACCTTCTTCGGCCACTGGCAGGAAGCCATCCTGCTGTGCCCGGTTAAATCGGTGGATCTCGTCCACGAAGAGCAGCGTGCCCTGCCCCGAGGCCCGGCGGTGGCGGGCGCGCTCAAACGCCTTTTTCAGATCCGCAACGCCGGAGAAAACCGCCGAAATGGCGTCAAACTCCAGCCCCGCCGCATCGGCAAGCAGGCGCGCGATGGTAGTCTTGCCCACCCCCGGTGGGCCCCACAGGATCAGCGAAGCCAGCCGCCCCTGGGCCAGCATGCGCCCGATGGGGCCGTCTGCGCCCAGCACATGGTCCTGGCCCACCACCTCACCAAGCGCCTGCGGGCGCAAGCGATCAGCCAGAGGGCGCGGCGCGTCGGCATCAAGGCCGGCAGTTTCAAACAGGCTCATGGCACTCCTCTGTGTATGGTCTTTTCTTGTCTCACCGAGCTAGTATGCCCGTCTGAGGCCCACAAAGTCAGGGGACGTTCGCATGAGTGACAGTACACCGAGCCCCGTCGTGCCCTACCTGTCGGTGCGCGGCGGCAGCGATGCGGTCGCCTTCTACATCAAGGCCTTCGGAGCCGAGGAGATGGAGCGCTACGATTTTGAGGGCAAGGTCGGCCATGCGGCCCTGCGCATCAATGGTGGCGCGGTTTACCTGGCCGATGAGTTTCCAGAGCACGAGGCCGTTGTGGGTAATGTCGCCCCGGCAACGCTCGATAATCGCACGACCTTCACCATCAATCTGAATGTCGATGACGCAGAGGCCTGGTTTGCGCGGGCGGTTGATGCGGGCTGCGAGCCAATCCGGGCGGTCACCGAGGAATTTTTCGGCCGCCACGGCAAGGTCCGCGACCCGTTCGGCCATGTCTGGTCGCTGGTGACACTGAACACGCCCATAGAAAAGGCCCGCCACCGGGGGTGACGGGCCTGATCATTAACTCAAGGGATGGGTCTAGCGACCGCCACCCATGACCGGGCCACCGGCATCGCCGACACCGATGCGGCCATTGCGTTCCATGGCCTCACGGGCCGCTTCTGCTTCAGCGTCCCACTCCTCGCGGGTCTTGCACTGGCGGGTGGACAGACGGCTGCCGACTTCGTGGATACGACGGCAGATCAGATCAGAACCCTGACCCTCGCCGTCAGCAGACGCCATCTGCATTTCGTCAGACGTCGTGGCGCAGCCTGCTGCGCCCATCGAAACCACACCGACTGCCGAAGCAATCAGAATACGAATATCAGCCATCATTCCCCTCACAGGTTTTTATCGCACAGCCATCCTGCACGGTTGGTCGGGAGGGTGGACTTATTCTGCGGGAATTCAAGAGCGGATCGACAGCGACGAGGCCGCTAAAGATTAAGTTTTGGACAGGTTGCCTGGCCGCCGCCCTCTACAGGAAAGACCGGGCCGCCGCGATCGCCAGCGCGCTGGGTCAGCCTTGGTCTTCACCCACGCCATAGCTGTGCCCCACATACATAAGCGAGCCCAGCACGCCCGCGATCACCGCGGCATAGCCGAACCAGGGTTGCCAGTTCAGGCTGAGCGCCAGCACAAGCACCGCCAGCGATATCACGAAAGGCAGGCTCCAGCGGGCGATCTGGGCCGGTGTGACCTCCGGTCTTTTCGCTGATTTGTCCGACTTGTCTGAGGTCATGGGCTCTGGCTCATCTGTGCCGCGCTGGCGCGCAGTATTCTCTTTTTGCGTTTCGCCCTGTATATGGCCCGCCTTCACGCAGTTTGAAACCGTACGCATGTCAAAGCTTGCTCTCGAAATCTCGAAGGACTTCACCTTCGACGCGGCCCACCATTTTGGCCACAAGGACGCAGATCATCCGTTCTCGCGTCTGCATGGCCATTCGTTTGCAGGCACGGTCACGCTGTCGGGCGCGCCGGCAAGCGACAGCGGCATGGTGCGCGACTTCTGGGAAATCGAGGCCGAGATCAAAGCCCTGCGCGACCAACTCGACCACCGCCTTTTAAACGACGTGGAAGGCCTGGAGCATCCTTCACTGGAAGCCATCGCGCTATGGGTATTTGAACGCCTCGACCCCAAACTGCCCGGCCTGGTCGCGGTCGAAATCCGCCGCCCCAGCTGCGGTGAGAAAGCGGTTATACGGCGGGGTGATTGAACCCCCGGACTTGATCCGGGGCCTCCCGACAATCCTGGCACCCTATTCTGAACAAGGTCCCGGATCGCTTCGCGTCCGGGAATTCAGCTTTCTTATCAATTCTAACTCTGTCATCCCCCGATTTATTCGGGGGACCCATGCTGTGATTTCTCAACCCGACCGGAATGGGTGGCCCGGACAAGCCGGGCCATGACAGGTGTTTCATCCTGAGGGTCCTTCGAGGCTCGCCTTTGGCTCGCACCTCAGGATGAGGGTGTCATCAAACGCCTCCAGTCTTAACCCTAAGGACCCAAGCGACCCGACGCTGTCAGGCGTCGCAAGGCGAACAGCCGCCCGCAGCGTGAGCGAGCTTTGCTCGCGGCAAGCGAGGAGCGAAGCCGCAGACGCGGCTAAGCCTCAAAATCAGAGCGCTCCAAACACATCCCGCGTCAGTCTGGGATCAAAGTGCTGACCGCCATCAATGCAGACGATCTGGCCCGAGACCGGCCCGCTATCGCGGAAAAAGCGCAGCGCGCGGACCAGGTCATCGGTCGTCGGGCCATGCAGTAGCGGGTTGTCGTTGTGCAGGCGTTCGAATTCTTCCTCGCTGTGGTAGGGGCTCGGCAGGGTCAGACCCGGCGCAATGCCATTAACGCGCACCTTGGGGGCCAGCTCTCTGGCGAGCATTTCCGTCATCGTCTTCAGCCCCGCCTTGGACAGCGTGTAGGTGAAGTAGTCCGCATTGATGTTGAAGAGCTTGTAATCAAGGATATTCACGATCAGCGCCCCGTCATGGGCCTGCGCCGCGAACGCCTTCGACAACAGCGCCGGGGCCAGCAGATTGGCATTCATGTGTTTGTGAAAACTGGCGGCGGTGAAATCTTCCGGGCGATCATCTTCAAAGATGGAGGCGGAGTTCACCAGCACGCCCAGCGGACCGATCTCGGCCCCCGCTTTCTCGATCAGGGCTTCCGCCTCGTCGGGGTTGGACAGGTCCGCGCCGAGCGCAATCGCCTCCACCCCGCCGGTCCGTAGCTCTTTGGCCAACGCCTCGGCCTCGCCAGCCGAGCTGTTGTAGTGGACCACGCAAGGGTGCCCGTCCTCGGCCAGCGCGGTGATGAAGGCGCGGCCCACGCGCTTGGCCGATCCGGTGACGAGGGCGGCCTGGGGCGGTGACTGAAGCATGGTGAGGGTCCTGATTAAGCCCGGGCGCACCCGCGCCCGTTTCCACAGCGATGAAACAGGCCTATACCCTGTCCCGCAACCGATATAGAGGCCGCTTCATGAAACTCGACGCCGTTCCTGCACAAGGCCAGCCTGAGGCCCGCTTTGCCGGGGAGCGGATGCGCGTGCGCGTTTCAGGACTGAAGCTGGATGCAGAAGTGGGCGTCTACGACCATGAATACGGCCGCAAGCAGCCCATTCGGGTGACGCTGGACGCCGAAGTCGACGAAACCGCCATGCGCCCGGACGGGTCCCTTTCAGAGGCGGTGAACTACGCCTCGCTCGCCGAGCTGGTCCGTCAGATCACGGCAGCACGCCACCATGAGCTGCTGGAAGACCTGGCCCAGGCCATCCTCGACACCGCCTTCGCCGACCCGCGCATCACGCGCATGAGCCTCGACATCGACAAGCTCACCGCCCTTGAAGACGCCGACAGCGTCGGGGTGAGCTTGGAGCGCTGGCGGTAGATTTACCCTATCCAGACCTCCCTCCCCTCCGGTCGGTCCTCGCTCTCGATGAGCAAGCTCATCTTCGCCGCGGGCGGCTGTTCGCCTTGCGAGCGCTAAAGCGCTCGGGGGTGCTGGTCTTTAAAACCTCCACCCACGCTCTTTCCCGGCGAAGGCCGGGACCCAGAATTCATCGGGCCCCGCGCTTAACGACCCTGGACCCCGACCTGCGTCGGGGAAGAGAAGAGTGGACGTGGAAATCCAGACACCCCGGACCCGATAGGGTCCACAAGGCGAAAAGCCGCCCGCAGCGAGCAAGGCTTGCCCTTGCGCAGCGAGGAACCGACTGAGCGGACGCGAAGGAGGACTTAGGAAGAAGGCCCGTCGCCGAGCGCGGCCTTGGCGTCAAACTTGAAGGCTTTCAGCTCATCAAGCACCGGGCCGTCGAAATTCGGCGGGGTGGCAATCGTGCCGGTGATCCAGCCATAGACCTCGGTGTCCGGCGCATCGAGCAGGCGCTCGAACTCGTCGATTTCCGCGTCGGTCAGGCTGTGCAGGCGGTCTTCAGCAAACCGACCCATGATCAGGTCAGCCTCCTTGAACCCCCGCCGCCAGGCGCGAAAGGTCAAACGCTTCAAACGGTCAGCCGGGTTGATCGGCCGGTTCGGATCAGAAAACGGATCATCACTCATGGGCGGGTATGTAGCGCGGGTGTGGGTGTGGGTGAAGGGTGGTAACAGCACTTCCCCTGACGGCTCCGGGGCGCAAATATGCCCCCATGCGCCCGCAAATCCTCTTCCCTCTGTTCGCTGACCTGACGACGCTGAAAGGTGTCGGCCCTCGGCTGGCTGTTTTGCTGGAGAAGACGGTGCGGGGGAGCCATGTGAAGGATGTGCTGATGACCGCGCCGACGGGGCTGGTGGATCGCACGCGGCGAGTGTCGATTTCCGACGCTGGCGACATGGGCGGGCTAGTCACCATTGAGGCAGAGGTGGAGCAACATATCCCCCGGCCCACGATGAAGCAGCCCTACAAGATTCGCATGCGCGACGAGTCAGGATTTCTCCATCTCACCTATTTTAATGCGAAAGCTGACTATCTTCGCCGCCTGTTGCCCGAAGGCACGCGCCGGGTGGTTTCGGGCAAGGCGGAGCGCTTTGCCAGCGAGGTGCAGATCGTCCATCCCGACCTGGTTGCGGCCCCCGACGAGATTAGTGACGAGGATTTGCTGCAGCCGGTCTACCCGCTGACCGCCGGTCTGACCGCAGGCGTCGCCCGGCGTACCGCGAAGGCTGCGCTCGCCACCGCGCCGGACCTGCCGGAATGGATCGACGCCGCACTGCTGACCCGCGAAGGCTGGGCGAGCTGGCTGGAGAGCCTGAAACAGCTGCACGCGCCCCAGTCGGGGCTGGAGCTGGAGACGAGCGCCCTGCCCCGCCGACGTCTCGCCTTTGACGAACTGTTTGCCCACCAGCTGGCGCTAAAGCTCGCCCGCCGGGATCGCAAGGCGCGTAAGGGTCGCCCGCTGACCGGCGGCGGACGGCTCGTGCAGGCTGTGCTCGATAACGCGCCCTTCAAGCCCACGGGGGCCCAGCTGAAGGCGTTTGAAGCGGCGAAGACCGACATGGAAAGCGCGCAGCGCATGATGCGGCTGGTCCATGGTGATGTGGGTTCGGGCAAGACTTTTGTGGCCGCGCTCGCCGCCGCCCATGCCGCAGAAGCCGGGGTGCAGACCGCGCTGATGGCCCCGACCGAAATCGTCGCGCGCCAGCACGCCAATGTGCTGCACGCGCTTCTGGAGCCTGCCGGCATCACGGTTGCCGCGCTGACGGGGCGCGACAAGGGCAAGGCGAGGAAAGAGCTGGAGGCCGCCATCGCCGATGGGCGGGCGCAGGTCGTATGCGGCACCCATGCGCTGTTCCAGGACAGCGTCGACTGGCACGATTTGGGTCTTGCCGTGATCGACGAGCAGCACCGCTTTGGCGTCTCGGACCGGCGCAAGCTGACATTGAAGGGTCAGGCCCCGGACGTCCTCGCCATGAGCGCAACGCCCATCCCGCGCACCCTGACGCTGGCGGCCTTTGGCGATCTCGATGTCTCGCGCCTCGATGAAAAGCCGGCTGGCCGCGTCCCGCCCACCACGCGCGTTGTCAGCGGCGAACGACTGGCGGAGGTCGTCGAGGGTCTCGGACGGGCGATTGCCAAGGGCGAGCGCGCCTACTGGGTCTGCCCGCTGGTGGAGGAGAGCGATGTCTCCGACCTCGCCGCAGCCGAGGCGCGCCACCACATGCTGTCAGAAATGCTCAAATGCCGGGTGGGCCTGGTTCACGGGCGCATGCCCGCCAAGGACAAGCAGGCCGTCGCCGAGGCCTTCCGCGCCGGAGAGATCGACCTGCTGGTCGCCACCACAGTGATTGAGGTGGGCGTCGATGCGCCCGATGCTACCATCATGGTGATCGAACATGCCGAGCGCTTTGGCCTGGCTCAGCTTCACCAGCTGCGCGGGCGTGTGGGCCGGGGCGACAAGGCATCAAGCTGCCTGTTGCTCTACCACGGCAAGCTGGGGGAGACGGCGCGGGCCAGGCTCGACGTGATGCGGCGCACCGATGATGGCTTCGTCATCGCCGAGGAAGACTGGAAGCTGCGCGGGTCCGGCGACCCGCTCGGGCTAAGGCAGTCCGGCCTGCCCGATTACCGCATCGCCGATCTCGCGGCGCACGCAGACCTTCTGGAAATCGCCAGCGATGCCGCCCAGCTGGAGGTCGCGCGCGACGATCCCTTTGCGGGTGAACGCGGCGAGGCCCTGCGTGTCCTGCTCTACCTGTTTGAGCGCGACGAAGGTGTGCGGTTGATGCGCAGCGGGTAGCGGGTCCTTTACCGCACCCCCTCACCTTACCTCTCCCCCTTGTTCAAGGAGGAGAGGGGTCGCTCGCGCTGCGTTAAATTCTGAAACGCAGATCTTGTTCCTCTCCCCAAACCTGGGGAGAGGTTAGGTGAAGGGCAGCGCCTGCGTCCGTACAGCGCGCTCAGTCCGTCTTCTTTTCTTCGTCCTCAACCGGATCATCGGGCATCACCCCGGCTCCGGCCTTGATCGGCGCATCGGCGGGGATGGCGCCATCGGGCAGATGGTCAGGCGTGACCATGCCGAAAGAGATGATCAGCTTGGCCGCCTCCTCCACCGACAGATCGAGCGCGATGGCTTTGGAGCGCGGAATAAACAAAAGGAAGCCGGAGGTGGGGTTCGGAGTGGTGGGGATGAACACGCCCACAACCGGCTCGCCCTTGCCGACGGTCTGGCGGATCACGCCCTTACCCTCAGACGCCACGAAGGCCACCGCATAGCTGCCCGCCATCGGGTATTCGACCAGCACCACTTCCTTGAAGGAGTTCTGCTGGCCCTGGAACACCGTCTCCACGATCTGTTTCAGCGCCGAGTAGATATTGCGGATCAGCGGCACGCCGTTGACGATCCGCTCGCCGATCCCGATCAGCGTCTGGCCGAAGATATTCGCTGCCAGCGCGCCCAAGAGGGTCAGTGCCAGAATCGCGATCAGCAGGCCCATGCCCGGGATCGCAAAGGGCAGATAGGTCTCTGGGTTATAGCGCGCTGGAACCAGCGGCTTGATCACCCGGTCGACGAAATTGATAAAGGTGAAGACCAGCCAGATGGTCACCCCGATGGGGGCCGCCACCACAAGGCCGGTCAGAAACCGATTGCGAAGCCAGCGCAGCACGTGTTGAACGCTCCTCAGTCTTGAGCCCGATCAGCGCGAACGCGCCGTTTCAAAAACCGCAGGGTGAGAGTCGTGCGCCCGGCACGCGGCAAAATCAAGGCGGAACTCACCGGAAAGCTGCCTTGTTGAGCCCGATGCAACCCTCTAGTTTTAAACCCATGACCGACGCACCGACCGCACCCCGCCCTCGCAACTGGCTGAAGACCATCGCACTGATTGCGGTGGGTGGATTTCTTGTGCTCGTTGCCGTGGCGAGCGTGGTGCTGCGCGATCAGATCTATCAGAGCTTCCTGGACCCCGGCATCCCGTTCCAGACCTATGACCGGCCCGACGCGCCCGATTACGCCAGCGCCGAGGCCTGGGCTGCGGTCCCCGACACCGCCCCGCCCATGGACGGGGGCGCAATGCCGCCGGCGGTCTTTTTCATTCACCCGACCACCTATGACGGCGGGGCGCACTGGAATGCGCCTTATGACCGACCGCAGGAGGCCGAGGAAGTCGCCCGCATCATCCTGCCGAACTGGGCCGCGCCCTTCCTGACCCATGACGCGCAGCTCTACGCGCCGCGCTATCGTCAGGCCTCGCTCTACAGCTTCATGAATAACCGGGAGGACTCGATTTCCGCCCGCCTGCTGGCCTTTGGCGATGTTCAGACCGCGTTTGATAACTTCCTACAGCGCACCCATCCCGAACAGCCCATCCTGCTGGTGGGCGTCGATCAGGGCGCGCTGCACGGGCTCGGGCTGCTGCTGACACGTTTCAGTCAGGACGATGACCTCCGCGCACGCCTGGCGGCCGCCTATCTGCTGGAAGCGCCGGTGCCGCTCGATCTGTTCGAGACCGGGCTTGCCAATCTCGCGCCCTGTGCGAACGCCGAGGATGTGCGCTGTGTGGCCTCGTACTCCGCCGCGCGGCCCCAGGAGCGTGAGCGGATCTCCGCACTGACCGAGCGGTCCATGTCTTGGACTGATGTGGGCGATCTGCGTTTTGTAACCGAGCGCGCGCTGTTGTGTACCAACCCGCTGACCTGGCAGACCAACGGCGATTATGCGCCCGACCGCATGCATCGCGGCGGTGCGGCAGCGGAAGGCCTTGATCTTGATGACACGCCGTCTTCCATGGCCAACCAGACCGGTGCGCAGTGTCAGAACGGTGTGCTGATGGTTGATCAGCCCCGCGCCAATGCCCTGCGCCGGGCCGGACGCCTGGCCGAAGATCGCCGGGTGCCGGACTTTAACCTGTTCTACATGGATCTCGCCCACAACGCGGCGGTGCGCATGGACAATCTGATTGAAATCCGTGCGGAGGAAGCCCGCTGGGCTCCGCCGCTTGATGACATGGAAGAGGTTGAGGTCGCACCGCTGGTGCCCATCGACGAGCCCTAGGGCCTCGTGCGTTACGCGTCGCCCGCCATCTTCTTGATCAGATTGGTCGTCGACAGGCCGTCCACCAGCGGGGCGAGCACGACCTCACCGCCAATGGATTTCACGAAGTCGGCTCCGGCCAGCGGCTTTCCGGCATAGTCGGAGCCCTTGATCATGACATCCGGGCGCAGCGCCTTGATTAGCGCTTCGGGCGTGTCCTCACCAAATAGCACCACACGGTCAATCATGTGGAGCGAGGCCAGCATCAGCGCGCGTGTCGCCTCGTCATTGATGGGCCGGGTTTCACCCTTCAAACGCTTCACCGAAGCATCGGTGTTCAGGCCCACCACCAGCCGGTCACACACCGACGCCGCATGGCGCAGCACCGATAGATGGCCAGGATGCAGAAGGTCAAAGCAGCCATTGGTAAAGCCGACCTTCAGCCCCTGCTCGCGCCAGTCCGCTGCGGTGCGCGCGACCTGATCGCGCGAAATGATCCGCCAGGTGGGCGGTGCATCATCGCCGCGCATGTCGGCATAGATATCGGCCGGGGTGACCACGGCCGTCCCCGCCTTCGACACCGCAACACCGGCGGCCAGATCAGCCAGCGCCATGGCATCATTGAGCGGGATCGCTGCCGCCATGGCCAGCGACAAAGCCGCCAACGCCGTGTCGCCTGCGCCCGACACATCGAACACAGAGCGCGGCTTGGATTTATGGTGGCTGACCGCGCCGTCTTCATCCAGCAGGCTCATGCCCGCGCCCCCGCGGGTAACCAGCAGGGACGGGGTTTGCGTCAGGGTCGCCTTGAAGGCGCGCAGGGCGGCGTCAGCCTCTTCATCGCTGGACACCGGCAGGCCGGTTTCAGAAGCCAGCTCGCCAGCATTCGGCTTGATGATGGTTGCGCCGTCATAGCGGGTGAAATCGGCTCCACGCGGATCCACACTGACGGGCACACCCGCCGTGCGCGCCCGCGCGATCGCGCCGGAGATCAGACCCGGGGTCAGAAGCCCCCGGCCATAGTCGGACAGGATCAGGATATCGGCTTTGGACAGCTGGTTTGACACCGTGTCCAGAAGCGCGGCTTCGGTCGCCTCATCAATCGCCGCGGGCGGGTCCCGGTCCACGCAAAACATCTGCTGGTTATTGGAGACGTAGCGGATTTTCGACGGCGTCGGTCGGCCCGACGTGCGGGTCAGGTGCACGCCCTCGCCGCAGGCTTCCTTCGCGAGCTCCAGACCCGCATTGCCTTCGACGTCGTCGCCCACAACCGAGATCAGCGTCACCTGACCGCCGAGACCCACCAGATTGCGCGCCAGATTGCCCGCCCCGCCGAGCATGGCGCTGCGCCGGGTTTCAGACAGGATCGGCACCGGAGCCTCACGGGAGACGCGATGCACCTCGCCATAGACGAAAGTGTCGTAGATCAGGTCGCCCAGAACGAGGGCGCGCTGGCCCGTCAGGGCCGACAATAGCTCGGCAGCACGATCGCGCAGCATCGTCCCGCCCCTTTACAGCGCCGGGACCGGGTTGGCCTTGGCCAGATCGTCAAAGGCCTTCAGGTCGCGCACGATCTCTTCAAAACGCGCCAGCGGGATCATGTTCGGACCGTCAGACGGCGCATTGTCCGGGTCAGCGTGGGTTTCCATGAAGACTGCCCCGACGCCCAGGGACACCGCAGCGCGGGCCATGTGCGGCGCATACTGACGCTGACCGCCAGACGACGTGCCCTGCCCGCCCGGCTGCTGCACCGAGTGGGTGGCGTCGATCACGATGGGCGCGTTGCCCGTGGCTTCTTTCATCTGGGGGATGGAGCGGAAGTCCACCACCAGCGTGTTGTAGCCAAAGCTGATGCCGCGCTCGGTGGCCAGAATGTTCGGATTGCCCGCATCGGTCAGCTTGCCGACGACGTTCTTCATGTCCCAGGGAGCCAGGAATTGGCCCTTCTTCACATTGATCACCTTGCCGGTTTCCGCCGCCGCGATCAGCAGGTCGGTCTGGCGACACAGGAAGGCCGGAATCTGCAGCACATCCACCGCCTGAGCCGCGATGGCGCACTGCTCGGCGGTGTGAATATCGGTCAAGACCGGCAAACCCGTCGTCTCGCGGATTTCAGCGAAGACCGGCAGGGAGGCTTCAAGCCCCAGCCCGCGCTTGCCCGACAGGCTGGTGCGGTTGGCCTTGTCAAAGCTGGTCTTGTAAATAAGCGGTACGCCGGTGCGCTCGGAAATCTCTTTCAGCGCAGCTGATACCTCAAGACCGTGCTCGCGGCTTTCCAGCTGGCAGGGACCGGCGATCAGCGCAAACGGCAGGTCATTGCTGATCCGGATCGGATCGGCATTGGGACGCGGGACGGAAACGACAGAATTGGCGGACATGGGCTTGGCGAACTCCGGCAAGCGACTATTTCAACGCACGCGCTGTGGGGCCTTTGGCTTGAACGCGCTTTCACCCCGCGTCATACGCGATCATGCCCAATCCGTCACCTGCAAGGCCGCAGCGAGGAAATCCGAACCCCATGCCTGATGCCCAAAGCCCCGCCCTGATCTGGTTTCGAAATGATCTGCGCCTGTCTGACAACCCGGCCCTGCGCGCCGCGGCCGCGTCCGAACGCCCGCTGATCGCGGTCTATGTGCTGGACGACGAAAACGCCGGTGACTGGAAGATGGGTGGGGCCAGCCGCTGGTGGTTACACCATTCGCTCGCATCCCTGGGTGAGAGCCTGCAAGAGCGTGGCGGCACGCTCGTGCTCAAGCGCGGCAAGGCCGACGAGATCATTCCGAAGCTCGCGAAAGATACCGGCGCGGCAGCCGTTTACTGGAACCGCGCCTATGAGCCCTGGGCCATCGTCCGCGACAAGGCCATCAAGTCAGCGCTGAGCGACAATGATATTGAAGCGCGCTCGGTCAATGGCAGCCTGATTGTCGAGCCCTGGCAGATCGCGACCAAGCAGGGCAATCCCTACAAGGTCTTCACGCCCTTCTGGAAGTCCATAAAGGCAGGCCACACCCCGGCAGAACCGGTGGGCGTGCCCGATACGCTGACCTTTGCCAAAGCGCCCGAGGGCGATGGGCTGGACGACTGGGCGCTGCTGCCCAAGAAGCCGGACTGGGCCGGTGGCCTGCGTGACAGCTGGACGCCCGGCGAAGCCGCGGCACACGGCCGGCTCGGGGCGTTCATCAAATCCGGATTGGCCGATTACGACAGCGCGCGCGACAAGCCGGCCATCTCCGGCACGTCGGGCCTCTCCCCTCACCTGCATTTCGGAGAAATCTCCCCGCGTCAGGTCTGGCATGCAGTGAAGAACAGCAAGGACGGCGCGGGTGCGGACGCGGACAGCTACCTCTCCGAAATCGCCTGGCGGGAGTTCAGCTATAATCTGCTCTACCACTTCCCGCACTTCCCGGAAGACAATTTCCAGGCCCGGTTCGACCATTTCGACTGGACCGGCACCGATGCAGAGTTCGAGGCGTGGACCAGGGGCCAGACCGGCTACCCGATCGTTGATGCCGGAATGCGTCAGCTGTGGCAGACCGGATGGATGCATAACCGGGTGCGGATGATCGTGGCGAGCTTCCTAGTGAAGGACCTGTTCATCCACTGGCGACGCGGCGAGGACTGGTTCTGGGACACGCTTGTGGACGCCGACCTGGCGTCAAATTCCGCAGGCTGGCAATGGGTTGCGGGCTCCGGTGCAGACGCGGCTCCCTACTTTCGAATCTTCAACCCTGTCAGTCAGGGAGAAAAATTCGATCCGAACGGAGACTATGTCCGTAACTACGTCCCAGAGCTTGCGAATTTGCCCAAACGGGCAATCCATGCACCATGGACGGCAGATCGCGCCACGCTGGCTCAGGCAGGTGTAGTTCTTGGAAAGGACTATCCCATGCCGATCGTCGACCACGCCGAGGCGCGCAAAAAGGCGCTTGCGGCATTTGAAAAGATCAAGGACGCCGCATGAGCCCCATCCAGCCGATTTTGAACCGCCGCTCCCGTATTGCCGTTATCGGCGCAGGTGTGAGCGGGCTTGGGGCCGCGTGGGCCCTGCGCAATGTTCATGATGTCACGCTGTTTGAGAAACGCGACCGGCTGGGCGGCCACGCCAATACCGTCACCATCGACTATGACGGCCGGACCATCGACGTGGACACCGGCTTTATCGTCTTCAACCAGCTGAACTATCCCAATCTGACGGCGCTGTTTGAACATCTCGATGTGGCGACCTTCCGCACCGATATGAGCTTCGGCTTCTCGCTGGATAAGGAGCTGGAGTGGTCGTCAAACGGGCTGGCAGGCCTGCTGGCGGATCCGAAAAACCTGCTGCGCCCGGGCTTTCTGGGCATGCTGCGCGACATTTTGAAGTTCAATGACCGCGCGCAGGCCGACCTCGACGCCGGCAATCTGATGGGTCTGACCCTGGGTCAGTATCTGGATCGGATCGGCATGGGCGAGCGCTTCCGCACCCATTATCTGCTGCCCATGGGCGCGGCCATCTGGTCGTCCACAGAGAGCGACATGGTCGACTATCCGGCCGAAGCCTTCATTCGCTTCTTCAACAATCACCGGTTGATGCACGCCAGCCGTCCTAAATGGGGCACGGTGCGTGGCGGTAGCCGCAGCTATGTCATGAAGCTGAAGGCCGATCTGGATACGGCGGGCGTGACCATCTGCGAAGGCGCGACGCGCGTGCGGCGCGCAGGTCCGGGCGTCGTGATCACAGATGCGCGCGGCGAAGCGCAGACGTTCGACGAGGTCATTCTGGCCTGCCATTCCGACCAGGCGCTGAAGCTGCTTGAAGATGCGTCCACCGACGAGCGCGACATGCTCGGCGCGATCCCCTATTCCAAAAATGAAGCGGTCCTGCACCGCGATTCCAGCCTTGTGCCGAAGCGCGAGAACGCCCGCGCAGCCTGGAGCTATCTGCGCGAAGGCGGACAGGATGGTGCGGCCGTCACCTATGACATGAACCGTCTGCAGGACATTCCGTCCGAGACGCCGCTCTATGTGACGCTGAACCCGGTGCGCCAGCCCGATCCGGAGCTGACCTTTGGCCGGTTTGACTATGACCACCCGCAATTTACCGCGCCGGGCATGGCCGCACAGCGGATCTTCAATTCAATTCAGGGCGTGAACCACACCTGGTTCGCCGGCGCGTGGCTCGGCTATGGCTTCCACGAGGATGGCCTGCGTGCGGGTCTGCGCGCGGCGCTGCGGCTCGGCGGTGAAATCCCATGGACCTTCGCCGATGGTGACATCTCGGGCGGTCCCTTTGGCGAACGCGTGGGTGCGCCGCACGACGTGGCGATCGCCGCGGCGGCGGAGTAATCATGACCGCGCCTGCAGACCTTTATATCGGGCGCACGGTTCATGAACGCCGACAGCCCTTCTCCCACCGCTTCAACTATCGCATCGCCAGCCTGATGATCGATCTGGAGCGGCTGGGCGATGCGGCGGGCCTGAGCCGGCTCTTCTCGGTCGAGCGGTTCAATCTCTACAGCTTTTTTGAGCGCGACCACGGCGCTCGCGACGGCTCACCGCTGATCGACTGGGCACGGGAGCAATTTGAAGCGGCAGGCCTCGCCATCGGGGACGCACGCGTACGCCTGCTCTGTGCGCCGCGGGTACTCGGCTATGTCTTCAATCCGCTGTCGATTTATTTCGCCGAGGACCGGGAAACCAATGCGCTGAAGGGCGTGATCTACCAGGTCCACAACACGTTCGGTGATGCGCACGCCTATGTGGCCCCGTGCACCGGCGAGACGGCGGAGCGCCAGGCCGCCGACAAGGTCTTCCATGTCTCGCCCTTCTTTGATGTGGGCGGGCGCTATGAGTTCACGCTGCGCGCACCGGATGAACGCTTCAAGTTGTCGATCTTCAAGGAACGTACAAACGGCTCCGACTTCATGGCGACCATGGCAATGAACCGCGCGGATCTCACCACGGCCACGCTAGCCGGACTTTTTGCGAGCCAGCCATTTTCCACGCTGAAGACCATCTCCGCGATCCACTTCGAAGCGCTCAAGCTGTGGACTAAAGGCGCGAAATACCATTCGCGGCCAGAGCCACCGACCAAGGCCACAAAAGCTCGGTTTTCGAAAACTGTGACCGATCAGGGCGGCGAACGCCTTGGTCCTTCGTGATTTCCAGATTAATATTCCAGTAAGAGCTTGTGACGGAGCGCGTGCATGACTGATTTCGCTGACACACGTGAGGCTGAGGCCGATGCCACGGTGATCAATCGCCTGAAGGGCGTGCCTCGAACCGTGCGCTTCACGCTGCACCGCCTGTTGAAGCTGAAATATGGCACGTTGATTGTGGTGCTTCCCGACGGCCAGGCCCTGCGGTTCGAAGGCGCTGAAAAAGGCCCCGAAGCTCGTATGGAGCTCACTAGCTACGCCATCGTGAAGAAGGTCCTGTCCGGCGGCGATGTCGGCTTTGCCGAAAGCTATATGGACGGCGACTGGACCACGCCGGATCTGCCGGCCGTCCTTACCGTGTTTTCGGCCAATCTGGACCGTATGGAAGGCATTACAGCTGGGGGGCCCATCACTCGCTTCCTGCACTGGGCCTATCACAAGCTGCGCGCCAACACGAAGGCGGGTGCGAAGAAGAATATCGAGGCGCACTACGACCTCGGCAATGATTTCTACGAGCTGTGGCTCGACCGCACGATGACCTACTCCTCGGCCCGGTTCACGCCGGAAACGAACAGTCTTGAGGACGCCCAGCGGGAAAAATACGCCGGCATCGCCCGCGCCATCGACCTGAAAGCTGGCGACCATGTGCTGGAAATCGGCTGTGGCTGGGGCGGCTTTGCCGAATACGCCGCCAAGGACGTCGGCGCGAAGGTCACCTGCCTGACCCTGTCTCCGTCCCAGCGTGAATACGCCATCAAGCGGATGGAAGAGCATCAGCTCTCCGACAAGGTCGAGATCAAGCTGCAGGATTATCGCGACGAGACCGGCACCTATGATGCCGTTGCCTCGATCGAGATGTTCGAGGCGGTGGGCCAGGAATACTGGCCGAGCTTCTTCTCCAAGGTGGAGGAGGTCCTCAAACCCGGCGGCAAGGCTGGCCTCCAGATCATCACGATCCGCGACGACCTGTTTGACGAATACTCAAAGCGCGCCGACTTCATCCAGCGATACATCTTCCCGGGCGGGGTCCTGCCAAGCGTGCAAAAGCTGGAAGAGCAGTTTGACGCGGCGAAGCTGAAATATGACGGCATCGAAGCCTTTGGCGTCGACTATGCCGATACGCTGAACCAATGGCTCCATCGCTTCAATGACGCGTGGGACACCATCAAGCCCATGGGCTTTGACGAGCGCTTCAAGAAGATGTGGGACTTTTACCTCGCCTATTGCGAGGCCGGCTTCCGCACCGGCCGCATTGACGTGGCCCAGTTTGCGCTCAGCAAATAGCGCGTCCAGTTCCCTTGTTTGTCATCCCCCGGTTTATCCGGGGGACCCACTCTGTGACACATGAAGAGCGCACTAACCGGCCAGCACGGGTTGCCCGGATAAACCGGGCAATAACAGGACTACTCAAGTTTGATGAGGCATCCACGACGTTCGTCTTTTTATCCATCCCCTTGAAGCGGACGGGTGGGGTGAGGATCATCGAGCGCCAGCGCTGCCCCCCACCCGACCGAAGCTGAAGCTTCGCCCACCCTCCCCACGTTGGGGGAGGGAAATCTACAACGTTCGACGGCCCCTACTCTACCGGCCTGTCCCAGCCGGTTTGCTTCCGCACCAGCGGGATATGCCAGGCGCGTGGCAAGGCGTAGATCGCCTTCAGCATCCAGGTGAAGCGACGCGGGAAGGTCACCTCAAAACGTTTTGACCGCATGCCCGACGCAATGCGCGCGGCCGCGGTTTCAGCGCTGACCATAAAGGGCTTGGGAAATTCGTTATCGTCCTGGGCGGGCGTTTCAACAAAGCCCGGGGTGATGCACTGGATCAGCACGCCGTAACGATGAAGCTCGATGCGCAGGCATTCGGCCATATTCACGAGCGCCGCCTTTGTCGCGCCATAGGCCGATGCCGTCGGCATGCCGCCAAAGGCCGTCGCAGACGACACGATAGCAATCTGACCGGACCGGCGCTTCGTCATGCGCGGCGTCAGTGCGGTCAGGCAGGCGGCGGTGCCCTTCAGGTTCACGTCAAAGGTCCTGGCATAATCCTCAAACTTCGGATTGGCCGCGTCGACGGTGATGTAAATGCCCGCGTTCAGGACCGCTTGGGCGATGGGGCCATGCTCGGCCTCCAGCTTTTCAACGACGGCTTCGACCGCTTCATGGTCCGAAATATCGACCGGGGCCGGAATGATCTTGTCGGGGGCCTCTGCGGCGAGCGTTTCCAGCTTGTCGGCGCTGCGCGCAGAAATCGCCACGCGCCAGCCCTTCTTCACAAGGCGGCGGGTCAGCGCTTCACCGATGCCGGAGCTGGCGCCGGTGATCCAGACCAGGCCATCATCGGGTTTGGCAACGCGTGGCTCAGGCATTTGGGGGCTCGACATCAGGCACTCTCCTTGGCAGTCGCCAATCCAATTTCTGACAGGAAGCGGCGCGAATCCTCAGCGACCGCCTCGCGCTTTTCATCCCCCATCCGGTCGAGCGTCTTATAGATCATGCCAAGGCGGTGATTGCCGCGCAGCGTGTCCTCATTCTCGATCAGGAAGTTCCAGTAGAGATAGTTGAACGGACAGGCTTTCGGCCCGTTCTTCTTGCTCACCGCATAGCTGCAAAACTTACAGCTATCACTCATCTTGTTAATGTAAGCCCCTGAAGCCGCGTAGGGTTTTGTCGCCATCAAGCCGCCATCGGCGAACAGCGCCATGCCATGGGTGTTGGGGGCTTCCACCCACTCATAGGCATCGGCGTAAACGGCCAGATACCAAGCGTTGACGTGGTCGGGGTGGATGCCGGCGAGCAGGGCGAAATTGCCGGTCACCATCAGGCGCTGGATATGGTGCGCGTAGGCGTGCTTCTTTGTGGTCAGCACCGCGTCGCGTACGCAGGCCATTTTCGTGTCACCGGTCCAGTAGAAGTCCGGCAGATCGCGGGTGGCGTCCAGCGCGTTGCGCTCCAGATATTCCGGCATGAATCTGAAATAGATACCGCGCACATATTCACGCCAGCCCAGGATCTGGCGGATGAAGCCCTCCACAGCGTTCAAGGGGGCCTTGTCGTCCTTCCAGGCCTCCTCGGCCCGCTTACAGACCGTCATGGGGTCCAGAAGCCCGGCATTCATGTATAGCGACAGCACGGAGTGGAAGAGGAAGCCCTCCCCCAGCTTCATCGCGTCCTGGTAGTCGCCGAAATTGGGCAGCGCCTCTTCGATAAACCAGTCGAGATGGGCATCGGCATCTTGCGGGGTCACCGCGTACCAGAAGTCCTTCAGATCGCCGAAATGGTCACCGAAGCGATCTTCGACCGTCTCAAGCACGTCCGCCGTGATTTCATCAGGCTCAATGCGGGCGCGATCCGGAATGGTGATGTCGTCAGGGAGCTTCTTGCGGTTGTCGTGGTCGAAATTCCACTTCCCACCCGCCGGTTCATCGCCTTCCATCAGGATGTCGGTCTCTCGCCGGAGCTCGCGGTAGAAATACTCCATGGTCAGGCGCTTCTTGCCGTCCGCCCAGGCGTCAAACCGGTCCTGGGTGGCGATAAAGCGGTCATCTCGGCGGATATCAACCGTGGTTGAAAACACTTGTGGCCAGCTCTTCATGGCCTCGCGCAGGCGATACTCTCCGGCCTCGACCACCACGACCTTGTCGAAGTCACCCTCGCGCAGCGCACGCAGCACCTCGCCCTCCAGCGAGCCGGCATTGTCGACATCGGTGATCTTGGTGTAGCGCACGTCCATCTGCCGCTCGCGCAAGGCTTCGGCAAAGTGGCGCATGGCCGAAAACAGGAAGGCGATCTTTTTCTTGTGGTGGCGCACATAGGTGGCTTCCTCAGCCACCTCAGCCATCAACACCTTATCGCCGCTTTGATAATCACGCAGGCTCGCGAGCTCGGCGGTCAGTTGATCGCCGAGTACAAGTCGAAGGGTTGCCATCAGATGTCTGCCGGATTTTGGCGGCGCACATAGCGCACGCGCTGGCCTCGCGCCTCGAACTCGCAGCCCGCCCAGCGGCCGTTCTGGTCGTAATAGAGGTCCACGGTCAGGTCGCTCGCAAGCCGGTAGTGGTCGACCGTGATCATGCCGCCATCACCTTCGATCTGCGTCTCACCGACGAAGGTCACTTCGGTATCCATGACGGTGCCGTGCTCGGTGTTGAGCATGCGCTCCATCTCGACGGGATATCCGTGCCAATGCGAGGAGGATAAAATGGTCGGCTCAAGCTCCAGATCGACGGGATTAAATTCCGGATCGCGGCCATCAACCTCGATCGCGTCACCATCAAGCTGAGCCTGCAGATCAAAGGTCTCGCCATCCTTCAGCGTGCGGCCTGACAGGCCAAGCAGCTTGCCGTCGCGCCAGCGCTCGGTGGAATTGTGCTCGTAGCGAAAGACGGTCACGGGCCCGAGACCGGCGCGCAGGCGGATATTCACCTCTGCGATCACATCCTGGCCGTCGCGGCTGAATTCCACCTCATGCACACCAAAGCGCGTATCGCCCTGACGATAAACATCAAACTCGATCCGCTCACCGTCACGTGGCATCGGGTTGGGATCCGCATAAGCCGCAGAAACCGAAACAGCAGCGGCTAGGGTGGCAGCAGCAAGACGCAACATGGTTAACCCTCTCAAGTCCAACAGGCTCGTCGAAGAAAACGCCGATTGTGCGACTACATTACCGGGCCAAGCAACCGGCTCGCGAAGGCGAGTGCCGGATGGGTTGGCTTCAGGTCACCCAGTTCCACTGCAAGGCAGATACAGGTTTCCTCGCTGTCGACGCGGGGCGTGTGCACTAGGTCCGAACCGGCATGACAGGCATCACCGCGCTCAAACCGCTCGTGGCCATCGTTGAAGGACCCAGACAGCACCAGCGTGATCTCCTCGCCCGCGTGACCGTGTTCAGGCGCGCCCTTGCCGGGGGGGATGGACAAGAGGCGCGCCTTCACACCCGGCTCGCACAGGCTGTCGAGCACGATCTCGCTATGGCCGCCGATTTTGCGGCGCCACGTCTTGTGAAGAGAGCGATGGATTTCACGCTGAAGAACGGCCGGGATGACCGGGTCGTGAGCGACCCGCTCCACATCCGGCTCCTCAACCGCGTCATCAATCTGATCCATGACCGCCTCAAACGTGCCCGAAGATACAGGGGCCTGGGGTGCGGTCTCGAGCAACGCGCCGAAGGCAGTCTCCGCGGCGTTAAAACGCGAATGGACGTCGGCCCGCATGGCGCTCTGGCAGGCAGCCAGCACGCGCACAGCGCGCGGAGCAGCCCCGGAAGCGACATCCAGCATCCAGCCGTCATCAAGCGTATGGTCGTTAAAATGTTTCATTGCCTGTAGATACGCGCCGGTGCTCAAAACGGATCACATGCCTGCGATTTCAGGTGCATCGCGTTGCGCTTCGGGGGCGTGAAGCCTAGCTTGCAGGCCATCACAACGAAGGAGCTCTCCATGTCCGCCCCGGCCCGTAGCGTTATCGATCTTATTGGAAACACGCCGCTTTTGCGTCTGAACAAGCTGTCCGACGAAACGGGTTGCGAAATCCTGGGTAAGGCGGAATTTTTAAATCCGGGCGGTTCTGTCAAAGACCGCGCTGCACTCGGCATCATTCGCGAGGCTGAAAAATCAGGCGCGCTGAAGCCCGGCGGCACGATTGTGGAAGGAACAGCAGGCAATACCGGCATCGGGCTGGCGATGGTTGGCCGGGCGCTGGGCTACAAGGTGGTCATCGTCTTCCCGCGCACCCAGTCAAAAGAGAAGGCCGACGCGATCCGCCTGATGGGCGCGGAGCTGATCCTGGTTGATGCGGTGCCTTACAAGAACCCCAACCACTATGCGCGCTATTCCGGTACGCTGGCTGAAGAGCTGAACCAGACCGAGCCGAACGGGGCCATCTGGGCAAACCAGTTCGATAACACCGCCAACCGCCGCGCCCATGCTGAAACCACGGGCCCGGAAATCTGGAACCAGACTGGAGGCAAGGTGGATGCCTTCGTGGCGGCCGTTGGCTCAGGCGGCACGATTGCAGGCGTCTCCGATGCGCTGAAGGCGAATAATTCGGGCGTGCAGATCGCTTTGGCGGATCCGGGCGGGGCTGCGCTTTATGGCTACTACGCCCATGGCGAGCTGAAGGCGGAGGGTAACTCAATCACCGAAGGCATTGGCCAGAGCCGGATAACCGCCAACCTGGAGGGGGCACAGATTGATGAGGCCTTCCGGATTCCCGACGAGGAAGCGTTAGAGATTCTATACGACCTGGTTCAGGAAGAAGGCCTGTGCCTCGGCGGTTCCGCAGGCGTGAATATCGCCGGCGCGGCGCGCATGGCGCGCAAGCTGGGGCCGGGCCACACGATCGTGACCATTCTGTGCGACCACGGATCGCGCTACCAGTCCAAGCTCTATAATCCCGAGTTTCTGCGCGAGAAGGGCCTGCCGACGCCGCCGTGGCTGGACTAGAATTCGGCCATCCTGACCTGAATCAGGGTGAAAGCTGACCCGAGGCGACTAGCGCGACAGTGCGGACGTGAAATTTACCGGAAGGGCGGGGCGTACATCAGCCCGCCCTGGGTCCACTGTGCATTGAGCCCACGGCTGAGCCCCAGCGCGCTGTCGGCCCCCAGATTGCGTTCAAACATCTCGCCATAATGGCCACGCGCTGAAATCGCGCGCACGGCAAAGTCGGCATCAAGCCCGAGCGCCTCGCCCAGAGCCCCTTCCCCGCCCAGCAGCCGGACGACCTCCGGGCTGCGGGCGGTCTCGGCCGCGCCTTCTGCCGCTTCGGCGGTGATGCCGAACTCTTCTGCTGCGATCAGCGCGTAGAGCACCCACTCCACAGCCTCGGCAAACTGAACATCACCAGACGACACAACCGGGCCCAGCGGCTCCTTGGAGATCACATCGGGCAGGATGACGTGGGCGTCGCGCTCTTCAAGCCCGGCCCGCAACCCGGCCAGCGCGGACACATCGCTGGTGAAGGCATCACAGCCGCCGGCCAGATAGGTCTCCAACCCGCCCACCGGCGTATCGACCAGAACGGTTTCAAAGCTGACCTGATAGGCCTCGCCATAGTCCGCGAGATTAAGCGCCGTGGTGGTTTCCGGCTGGACACAGACCCGCGCCCCATCCAGCTCGCGCGCACTCGTCACACCCAGATCAGACGGGATCAGGAAGCCCTGCCCGTCGTGGTAATAGGTCCCGGCAAAGCTGACCGGCAGGCGCGCATCGCGCGCAAAGGTCCAGCTGGTATTGCGCAACAGGATATCGACGCGCCCGTCCATGACCGCGTCAAAACGGTCTGCGGTCGTCAGGGGCACGAACTCCACCTTGTCGGGATCGCCCAGGAAGGCGGCGGCATAAGCATGGCACAGGTCAATCTCGAACCCGCTCCAGTTGCCGTTTCCGTCCTGCTCGGCAAAACCGGCGAGCCCGGTATCGACCCCGCAGACCAATCGGTCGCGCTCCTCGATATGGGCCAATGTTGAGCCGATCGCGTCGACATCGCTCTGCGATGCAGCAAAGCCCAGCGCAAAGGCCGACACGGTGCGTGTCAGCTTGCGCGGTGCGAGAATGTCGAAAACAGCAAATCCGCTCACGATTTTTATCAGCTTTGTCTGGCCCCGGTCTTGTCCGGTGTAACCAAGTGTGGATGCTGCGTCGACATGAAACGCGAAACTCGTCTCATTCATGCCGGTCGCCCCAAGGGTGACAAAGGCCTCGTCAACGCCCCGGTGGATCGCGCGTCGACCGTGCTCGCGCCATCAACTGAAGAACTCTACAACGCGACACCACCGCGCCGCCATTATGCCCGCGGCGGGCTGTCGCCCAATGGCGAGCTGCGCGAGGCCTTCTGCGATCTCTACGGGGCTGATCACTGCGCCCTCGCCTCGTCTGGCCTCGCCGCTGTGATTCTGGCAATCCGGTCGGCGATTTCAGGGCCGGGCAAGGTGCTGGTCTCCGACACGGTCTACGCGCCGATCCGGCGCTTCTGCACCGAGGAATTGCCGCGACTGGGTTGCAGCGTGGAGTTTTATGATCCGCGCATCGGCGCTGGCATCGAGGCACTGATCACCGACGACACGCGCGCCATCCTGTTGGAATCGCCCGGCTCCCTGACCTTTGAGGTGCAAGACCTGCCGGCCATCTGCCAAGTGGCGCAGAAGCATGGTGTGAAAACCGCCATCGATGACACCTGGACGGCAGGCGTTTTGATGAACCCGCTCGATCTGGGCGTTGATTTCGCGGCCCAGTCCCTGACCAAATATGTCGGCGGGCATTCGGACTTTCTGGCGGGCGCGGTTGTTGCGCGCGGTGACAATGCCGCTGAGCTGAAAACCCGCGAAGGGCTCTATGGCCAGCATGTCTCGCCCGATGACGGCTTCCTGGCGCTGCGCGGCCTGCGCACCCTGTCGATGCGGCTGGAGCGGTCGGGCTCGAACGGACTGGAGATCGCCCGGCGACTGGACGCCCACCCGAAGATCGCCCGCGTCCTGCATCCCGGTCTGGAAAGCCATCCTGACCATGACCTGTTCAAACGCGACTTCAGCGGGGCGGCAGGCTGCTTCTCCTTTGTGCTGGATGGCATTGGCCCACGCGACGGGGAAGCCATCGCAGAGAAGCTGACGCTGTTCGGCATCGGCTTTTCCTGGGGCGGCTATGAAAGCCTCGTCATGCCCTGCGACCGCCAGCTGAAGCGCACCGCCGTGCCCTGGAAAGGCGAAGGCGCGTTGATCCGGTTATCGATCGGGCTGGAGGATGTTGAGGATTTGTGGGCGGACATCGAGCAGGCGCTCGCCTAACACTTACCCCCTCTTCCCCGACGAAGGTCGGGGCCCAGAGAGTATTGAGCGCGGAGCCTGGCGAGACTGGATCCCGGCCTGCGCCGGGAAAGAGGATCAAAACAAGTCTGGCGACCCAGGCAGGACTCGAACCTGCAACCGTCGGATTAGAAGTCCGGTGCTCTATCCAGTTGAGCTACTGGGCCGTGGAGCTCAAGAAGAGCACACAGGGGCTAGTGCGACCACGGAACCTTGCGGTCGGCGGAGAAATTGTCGGCATAGGCCTTGATCTTGCGCGGGGTCTCGCGCGCCTCGATCACCTGAAAGGCGATGCCGTGGCGCTTGGCGTAGTCCACCGCCTCGTCCTTGCTGTCGAAATTCAGCTTCACCTGACGGCGCGTGTCGCCGGTGCTGGCCCAGCCCATCAGTGGGTCCGGACGCTTGGCCATGGCCGGTTCAAACTCCAGCACCCAGTGGCGGGTCTTGGCCCGGCCTGACTGCATGGCGGTTTTCGAGGGGCGGTAAATGCGCGCAAACATGAAACGTCTCTCCGGCTTCAGCCCGGTCTGTAAACTACAGTCTCAATAAGCGGTTTTCGCCGATGGAAACAAGCCCAAAGGCCTGTGATGCCCGTGCGCTGCAACAGCGCAGAGCCCGCACGCGCTGGCGGTCGGCCAGCAAATATCGAAGGGAAAGGAAAGTGGTCGGAGCGGAGAGATTCGAACTCCCGACCCTCTGGTCCCAAACCAGATGCGCTACCAGGCTGCGCTACGCTCCGACTGAAAGTCTCGTTTAGGACCGCTGATCGCGGCTTGCAAGGGGCCTAGCCACCTTCAGCTGGTTCAACTTCACTTGCGCCAGCGTCTGCCTCATCCATTGCCGGGCCCGCATCGGCTGTATTGACCGTGCCGAACCACTCATGGCGGACCAGATCGCCGGGCTCAATCCCGAGCGCGTCTGCCTGGCCGCCAGCAATCTCCAGCACGGCGATGACCGGAAAATCGGAATACATCGGGCGCAGGGATTCGGGAACAGCATTCGCGACAATCTTGGCGATCGTTCCATCCGACCGGATGTAGAGAATATCGAGCGGAATCTGCGTATTGCGCATCCAGATGGAGATGACCTGCTCCACCTCAAAATCGAACAGCATGCCGGTGTCCGGAGCCATGCTGTCGCGGTGCATCATGCCACGGGTGCGCGCTTCCTGGGTCTCGGCCAGCTCAACGGTGAACGATACCGGACCATTGTCGGTCTCGATCGTCAGCGGGTCGGGGCCGCCGTACTCCACAACGGCATCGGGGGCCGTCACGTCGCTGGAGCTCGCCGCGTCGAGGCCAAGGTCTATCTGAGCGCTTGCCGCCGTGCTGAGGCTCAGCGCGGCAATAAGCGAAACGAGAAGGGTGTTGAAGCGATCGGTCATCATGGAGCGCACGCTACCTGCAGCCTTGGCAAGGTGCAATCAGCTGGATGGTCCTGAAACGAGCGCTGACTGACATTTTTTGCAGCATCAGACTCACAAACGCCTTGCACTTGGGCCCCGAACCCGGTTCCTACGCGCCAAACCCGATCGACGAAGGGATTACACCATGCATATCGAGAAAATTCCCGCTGGCGAAAATCCGCCTGAAGACATCAACGTCATCATCGAGGTGCCGGTTGGCGGCCAGCCGGTGAAGTATGAGCTCGACAAGGATTCCGGTACGGTTTTCGTCGATCGCTTCCTGCACACGCCGATGCGCTATCCCTGCAATTACGGCTTCATGCCGCACACCCTGTCTGACGATGGCGATCCGATTGATGTCATGGTGCTCGGCCAGACCGAACTGATCCCGGGCTGCGTGGTGCGCGCGCGTCCGATCGGCGTGCTGGTGATGGAAGACGAGAGCGGCCAGGATGAGAAAATTCTCGCTGCCCCTCACCCCAAGCTGACGCCCTTCTACGACACGATGAAGGACTACACAGATGTGCACGAGGCCCAGCTGGCGCGCATCACGCATTTCTTCGAGCACTACAAGGACCTGGAGCCCCGCAAATGGGTCAAGGTTGAAGGCTGGTACAACGCAGAGCGCGCCCGCGAGCTGATTGTCGAAGCTCTGGAACGCGCCAAGGCCTAGGCACTGCCAGCTGCGAGAGGGTCAGGGTAACGCCTGACCCTCCAGCCAGACCCGGGCGCTATGGAGCTCGGTAAAGAAG
Source organism: Oceanicaulis sp. (assembly GCA_043513725.1). Taxonomy (GTDB): domain Bacteria; phylum Pseudomonadota; class Alphaproteobacteria; order Caulobacterales; family Maricaulaceae; genus Oceanicaulis. The sequence continues at coordinate 401,255 of CP121338.1, forward strand.
CGCACCCTATGGCCGTGATTGAAGGCCAGCGTCTCGATAATCATCTGCTCGATCTCGTGATTGCGCTCGTGCAGCACATAGGCGAGCGGGAACCCCCGCGGCAGGCGCGGGTAATACTTGTCGATGACACCGATCAGGTCAGCGGGTGAAAACAGCGGGCGGCTGGTGCGCACGTCCATCAACAGGCCGGCAAACCCCTGCGCGTCGTATCGATCCATCAGCTCCGAAGCGACCTGATCAAGTTCCTCCAGCGTGGTATCACCCGTGTGTCGCTGGACCGCGATGCCGGTGGGTTCGGTCGGTATGGTCAGATCAAACGGCATGGGCCAAGCTTTGCTGACCGGGTTCACTCTGGCAACCAGCTGAACCCGGTTTTATTGATGGCGACCTAACCTGAGAGCCCCGTGATGGCTGGCGAAACCGATCTTGCAACGCTTCTGAGCGCCATGAACCCGGTCCTGGATCCTGAGGTCTATGTCTTCACCAGCGTTCAGGATGAGCACGCCCTCGCCGGTCTTCCTACCCTCATGCAGTTCCGCGAGGACGAGGCGATCACGGCGATCTTGCCGAAGTCTGCAGCACTGGGCTCGGGCCTGAGCCACAGCTTCGAATGCCAGCGCATTACCTTGCAGGTCCACTCCGCGCTTGAGGCGGTGGGTTTGACCGCCGCGGTGTCAAACGCGCTCAGCGAGCACAGAATCGCCTGCAACATCGTGGCTGGATATTTTCATGACCATCTCTTCGTCGCCCAATCGGACGCCGAGAGCGCCATGGCGATTTTACATTCAATTACAGACCCTTCGCAGATATTCTGGAGCCGCTGAATTCGCTTACCCGCCAGGGTGAATGCTGGTACTGTGTTTATTAAATGCAGTCAGTGTAGGAGCGAGCGTGAGCGGAACCCAGTCAGCTGAAAACGCGTCCGCTGTCCTCGCCCTCATCGATGATGACGAAGACTTCCGACGTCTGGTGCGCCGTGTTGCCGAGCCCCTGGGCTGGCAGGTTCATGAGTATGAGACCGGCGCTCAATTCCTTGGACGCTCCGACCAGCATCCGGCTCCCGATCTCGCCTTCCTTGACCTGATGATGCCAGAGCGTGACGGTATCGAAACGCTACCAGACCTGTGTGAGCGCTATCCGGCCTGCCGAATCGTGATTGCGACGGGAGGGGCTGGCGCGGTCGCGGACGCCGCATCCATGATTGGCGAGCACGCATCACAGGCCGGGGTCAGCGTGCTGGCCAAGCCGGCATCGCTGGCCGATTTGCGCGATGCTCTCGCCCCGCCCTCACGCTGAGGCCCCTCATCCGAGGCTTGCTGCATGACCGAAGCCCCTCTCCCGTACAGTCTTGTTGAAACCGTGGTCGAGGAAAGCCCCGAGGCGATCCTTATCACACAGGCCCCAGCCCCCGGGACCGGCCCGGTCATCTGCTACGCCAACCGGGCGTTCGAGCGCCTGACCGGGTGGTCGGCAGCCGATGTCATCGGGAAGACACCAGCGATCCTGCAGGGGCCGGATACCGATGACAGTGTCCTGGCCGACGCCCGCGACGCGATCTTGAAGAAGCGCAATTTCGTCGGTCAGACCATCAACTACACGCGGGGCGGCGAGGCCTTCGTCAATCGCTGGCGGATGCGTCCGGTGGAAGACAAGGACGGCCGTGAGTTCTGGATCGCCTATCTGTCGAACGCCACACCGGTCGTGGAGCGGGAAGAAAAGCTGCAGGCGGTCGAACAACGCTTCAGCGACCTTGCCGCCAATATTCCTGGCGCGATCTTTCGCTATCTCATTCACCCCGATGGCCGTGACGAAATCGAGTATATGAGCCCCGGCTGCCTCCATATCTGGGAGGTGGACGCTGACACACTGCGGGGCGATCCCAGCATGCTGTGGGCCATGATCGACGAGGAGGACCTGCCCGCCATGCAGGCGTCCGTCATGGCGTCGGCCGAACATCTCACGCGCTGGAACCACCGCTGGCGGATCACCACGCCGTCCGGCCAGTTCAAATGGCTACAGGGACAAGGACGCGCTTCTCGCCTCGCCGATGGTACGACGCTGTTTAATTCCCTGATCCTTGACATCACCGATCAGGTGGCGACCCAGGATGCACTCGATGACAGCCAGGCCCAGCTTTACCAGGCGCAGAAACTCGAGGCGGTTGGACAGCTAACAGGCGGTATCGCCCATGATTTCAATAATTTGCTGGCTGTCCTTTTGGGCAATCTTGAGCTCCTGGCCGAAAACCCGGATGCCGACGGGCGTCAGGACTTTCTGGACGACTCCATCCGGGCGGCACGGCGCGGGCGGGAGCTGACCCGCAGCCTGCTCAATTTTGCACGGCGCGCACAGCTCAATCCAGAACCGCTCAGGCTCAATGACGTGCTCACCGAAAGTGAGCGCCTATTCCAACGGGTCCTGCCGGAAGCCATTGAGCTGCGCGTTTCAGGCGAGCCGGACCTGAGCCTGGTCAGTCTGGACCGGGCGACGCTGGACAGCGCGCTGCTCAATCTGGTGATCAATGCCCGCGATGCCATGAAGGGCCAAGGCCAGCTGAGCCTCGAGACCACCAATCTGACCATTGGACCGGATGTCCTGGACGCCAGTCCGGACCCGATCCGCCCCGGCCGGTATGTGATGGTCGCCGTGTCCGATACCGGTAGCGGGATTGCACCGGAACACCTGCCGCAAGTGACCGATCCTTTCTTCACCACCAAGCCGACCGGTGCAGGCACCGGGCTCGGTCTTTCGATGGTCCAGGGCTTTGCAAAACAGTCTGGCGGCTTCATGCGCATCTATAGCGAGCCGGGTCAGGGCACGACGACGGTAAAACTCTTCTTTCCGGTTCGCGACGGTCTGCCCTCGACGCCCGCGCCGGACGCGCGCCGAACGACTACCATGGCCAGCCGCGACGCCCATATCCTTCTGGTCGAGGACCAGGATGATGTACGCCGGGTCATGGCGACCCGTCTGGCGCGCGCAGGCTTTACTGTCACGCTGGCTGAAAACGGGGTGAAAGCGCTGGAACAGGTCAAGCAGGAGCCGGCCATCGACCTGGTCCTGACCGATCTCGTCATGCCCGGCGAAATTCAGGGCGACGGGCTGGTCCAGGAAATCCGACGCCTGGAACCTCAGGCCCCCGTCATTGTGATGTCGGGATATCCCGGCGATGCTGCCGCTGGTGCCGATCAGCTGCCCGACGATATTCCGCGGCTCATGAAGCCCGTTGATGGAGACGAGCTGATCGCCGCGATCAATCAGGTCCTCAGCCCGCGCTCCGGGACGGACAGCTAGGGCCTACTGCGCGGCGCCTGCCCCCTTAGCGCTCGAAGTCGGCCCGGCATTCCGGTTGGCCGTCGTAGCGCGCGCCGAAAGATACGCTGCCCAGCGTCATCTGATCGCCATTGAGCGTGATCGTACCGCTCTGGACGCCTCCGCCGTCATGATTGCCGCTTTCCACGTCGAGGGTGAGCACGCCGGTCTGCGGGTCGAAGCTGTAATCGCCCCAATAGTCCTTGTAGACCTCGAACGGCTGCCAGGTGACGGAGAAGCTGCCGTCAGCGGAGAAGATCAGCTCTTCAATGGCGGTGCCGTCCGGGCATCCGTCGCGGCGCTGACGCCAATAGCCCACCAACGGCGACTGCGCGCGATCATAAACCGCAAAGCGGGCTCGGACCGACTGGCCCCGATACTGCGCGGATACGATCGTACGTTCGCCCAGAGGTGCATCCTCGCTGACCACCAGGTCAAAGCCCCCGGCCGGATTGCGTTCGACACGCCCGGCGCTTTCAGGGCGAATTTCGAAATCAGTCAGGCATTGACCGGGAAGCGGTTCATAGCTGCCGGGCATCGAGGCGACAAAGGGGGACAGCGGAATTGTGCTACCCGCGGGGAGTGATCGCACACCGTCCCAGAACGCCAGACCACCCGGCCCGGGTTCCGGGCAGTCTGCACCGGAAAACAGCCCCTCACCCAGCGAGACATCCTCGCAGGCCGTCAGGCCTAGGCCGGCAAAGGCGAACACAGAGCTAAGCAGAAAAGATCGTGATTTCATGTGCATCCCCACCGTGAGCTGTCATCACGCTAGCGGGAAGCTCGCGCCATGCCCAGCCCACGGATGGGATGAATTTGATTTCGCAATAAGGCTGCTAGTAGCCCTGCGAGGCGGTTGATCAGGCCGCTGATTTGATCTCGACCAGTGTGACACCGACCGTCAGGTCTTCGCCGGCCAGGGGATGATTACCGTCTGCGGTGACGGTTTCAGCGTCCACCGCCTTGATGGTGAGGTTGACCGTCGTGCCGTCGGGCTGCTGAGCGGCCAGAACCATGCCCGGCTGAGGCTCGTTATCGGCGGGAAGCTGGGCCCGCGGGATTTCAACGACCATTTCTTCGCGATGGGGACCGAAGGCGTTCTCGGCGCTGACCGTGACCGAGGTCTCGCCGCCAACATCCAGCTCGCTCAGGGCGGCTTCGACTTCCGGGAAGATTTGCGCAGATCCGATCGTCACGGACGCGGGCTCATTGTCCTCGGTCTTGCCAACGACCTGGCCGTCGGATTTCCGCACAACATAATTGATCAGGACGGTGTCGCCCTTTTGCGCTTTTTGCATGATGGAAGCCTTCCAAGAGAGTTTGAGGTGACACGCGACCATGGATGCATTGGCATCGGCGTGTGATGGATTGGCCTCCATCCCTCGCAATCTGCGCTGCCTGAGTCAAATGCTGGCGATGAATCAGGCTCGTTCGCCCAAACCGATTGCACCGAAAGCAGACAAGCTGCCCGCATGCGCAGGCGTGTTCGATCATTTCAATGTCGGGAAAAACACACCGGTGGCAGGCCCTAGGGGAATCGAACCCCTCTTTCCAGGTTGAAAACCTGGCGTCCTAACCGATAGACGAAGGGCCCGCATCGGTGTGGAGCGGTGATATATCCAAGGCCGGGGAGCGATGCAAGCAGATCATTGCGAATTCTGCAGCGCAAACTGCGTCTTTGTCAGTTCGCGACCGCCAGGTCTTCCAGATGGAAGTCCGCGCGCTTGCCATAGCCACTATCATCCGCCTTCAGCCTTCCGGCCGCGTGGAAGATCGCATCCCCGCTGGCCAGCAGGGCCTGGCCCATCGGGTCATCGGCGCACCGAAACGCGATGCCATTCAGGCGCTCGCCAGTGCGTGCCTCAAACGTGAAGCGCACATGGTCTGCCCCCACCCGCTGGGCATAGGTTCGGCGAAGGTCGGAAAACGCAAAGCGTGGCTCGGGATTGCCCTGCCCGAACGGAGCCGCAGCGCTCAGCTGCGAGGCGAAGTCGAAATTGACCGCGGCGGGGTGAACCACCGCATCGACCGTGAATTGGCGCGCCTCATCAGCGGCCTTCCAGCTTTCGGCGAGCTGCTCGGTCAGATAGCTGCGAAGATCATCGATTCGTTCTGCGGCAATGGTCAGGCCACAGGCCATGGCATGCCCCCCGCCCGCAACCAGCAGGCCCGCCTCGCGCGCGGCCGCAACGGCGGACCCAAGGTCAACGCCGGGACAGGAGCGCCCCGAGCCTTTGGCAAGGCCTGTTTCAGGGTCGATGCCAATCACGATGGAGGGACGATTGAAGCGTTCCTTGATGCGCCCGGCCGCGATGCCGATGACGCCGGGATGCCAGTGATCGCCCGCAGCAATCAGGATGGGCGTGTCAGGATCAATCTCGCCCGCTTCGATCTGCGCGGTTGCCGCAGACAGAACATCAGCCTCGATCGCCCGGCGCTCGGCATTGAGATGATCCAGCTCCTCGGCGATCTGGCGCGCCTCGTCCGGGTTGGTCGTCGTCAGCAGGCGCGCACCCAGGTTCGACTTGCCGATCCGCCCGCCCGCATTGATGCGCGGCCCAAGAAGGAAGCCGGCATGGTAGGGCGAGGCTTCACCGGTCACGCCAGCCACATCAGCCAGCGCCTTCAGCCCAAGGCGTGACCAGCGGCTCATCACCTTCAGGCCCTGAGCGGTGATTGCGCGATTGACGCCGGTCAGTGGCACCACGTCGCAAATCGTCCCCAGTGCAGCAAGGTCCGCGAGCGCCAGGAGGTCGGGCTCCTCCCTTCCCTCAAACGCGCCGCGTCGACGCCCTTCCCGGTTCAGCGCCGCGAGCAGGACAAACGTCACCCCCGCCGCGGCCATATGGCCACAGCCGGAGGTATCGCCGGGCTGATTGGGATTGACCAGAACACGCGCGGGCGGCGCTTCGCCATCCATCAGGTGGTGATCGACCACGGCGACCGTCAGGTCCATCGCCGCGGCCGCTTCGATGGGGGCAACAGACGCCGCACCGCAATCCAGCGTCACGACAAGCTCCGCGCCCTGGGCCTTCAGCTGTTCGAACGCCTGGGTGTTGGGGCCATAGCCCTCCTCGATGCGGTCGGGCACATAGATCAGCGGCTCTGACCCCAGCGCGGTCAGCCAAGAATGGAGCTGGGCCGCAGAGGTCGCGCCATCCACGTCATAGTCGGCGAAGAGTGCGATCTTTGCGCCGCGCTCCACCGTATCCCAGATCAGCGCAGCGGCCTCATCCATGCCGGTGAAGCTCGACGGATCGGGAAAGTGATCGCGCAGGCGCGGGGTCAGAAACCCGCCAACGCTGTCGGCGCTAAGCCCCCGCGCGGCAAGCAGGCGCGCGAGCGCATCGGGCACGCCGTGCTGGCGCGTGATCTCACGCACCAGCGCATCATCGGCGGTTTTAAGGACCCAGCTACGCCCCTTCAGCGAACGCTCAACCCCGAACAATCTGTCTGAGGTGTCGCTCACAGGGCTTACACAGGTCGGCGGGTCGAGATTTTACGGCGCAGGCCCGTCACAGACGAGAAGAGCAGCGTCTGTGTTTCCACAAAGCCATCACCATGGCGCACGCCGTTGACCAGATTGCCCTCGGTCACGCCAGCAGCCACGAAGAGGCAGTCTTCAGCCGCCATCTCGGTCAGGTCGTATTTGCGATCGAGATCGGTGATACCCGTCCGGCGCGCGCGCTCGCGCTCATCATCATTGCGAAAGTGCAGACGGGTCTGCATCTGACCACCCAGGCAGCGCAGGGCTGCAGCGCCCAGCACACCTTCCGGCGCACCGCCCTGGCCCACATACATGTCACAGCCACCATCGGGATCGGCCGCCATGATTACGCCGGCAACATCGCCATCACCGATAAAGATGATGCGCGCACCAACCGAGCGGATCGACGCGACGATGTACTCGTGGCGCTCGCGGTCAAGCACGCAGACGGTCACGTCCTCGGGCTTCACACCCTTAGCCTTGGCAATCGCTTTGACATTGTCTGCCGGGCTGGCGTCGAGATCGATGACGCCGGCCGGCAGGCCCGGACCGCAAGCGATCTTGTCCATATATGTATCGGGAGCATGCAGGAGCCCGCCACGCGGGGCCAGCGCCAGAACCGCCAGCGAGTTATTCATTGCCTTGGCGCACAATGAGGTGCCTTCCAGCGGGTCGAGGGCGATGTCGATCTCCGGCCCCTCGCCGGTTCCGACTTCCTCGCCGATATAGAGCATCGGCGCTTCATCGCGCTCGCCCTCACCGATCACGATGCGGCCCTGCATTTCAATCGCGTTCAGGCCTTTGCGCATGGCATCCACGGCGGCCTGGTCAGCGGCGATCTTGTCACCGCGTCCGGCCAGCTGGAACGCCGCAATCGCGGCCAGTTCGGCTGCGTCAACAGCCTTGTTCGCCAGTAATTCGAGGGCGTTGCCCTTGGACATCTCAAATTCCTTTCAAAATGAGACGGGTGTCAGCTCTACGTGTCTTGCAAAGCCCTAATCCGGGTTTGGAGGCGTCGCGCGTTGCCGCGCCTCTGCCGCATAGTCTTCTGATCGGCCTTCAGGCTCGGGAATGGTTGCAGCCTCGGCCTGAACATCGTCGCGCTGCTGGCCCAGGATCCGCTCATAGGCGTCAAAGCCGAAATAAGTCATCGGGCTGAGGCGCTCATCGCGCACATAGTCCGGCGCTTCACCGGGCGGTGTGGCCTCCAGCTGCGCATCGGTCCAGCGCGGCTCGGTGGAGGCAGGCGCGTACGCACAGGCGCTCAGGGCAAAGCCCGAGACGGCCAAAATCAGGGCGTGGCGCACACAGGACATAAAAGTCGGCTCCCAACCGGCTGGACGCAGTCACGGCTTTGTATACGCTTTGGCGAACCGGTGTCACGCCCCACAAGGAGTTTCAGCCCATGGCTGACAAGAAGCCGCAGTCGAAAAGTCCGCGCAAGGCCCCGTCAAAGGCGGGCAAGGCGAAGCCCAAAGCGACCGCCAAGGCCACCGCGCCCGACGCTGAAAAGCCAAAGGCCGAGGCCGCGCGTGACACGACGAGTGCCCGCGTGAATGAAAAGTCGAGCGAATCGGCAAAGTCGGTCGATCCCTTCGACATGGCCAACTTCAATCCGATTGACCCCGACGACCTGGAGCGGCTCGAAGAAGCCTCGCGCAATGTCATGCAGACAGCGCTGAAGAGCCAGAAGCTGATGAGCGATGTGATGCGCCGATCGCTGGAGGGCGACACGTCGCTGATGCCGCAGGCCGACCCGCTTCATGCGTCGCCAGAATTGCTGGAGACCTGGGAGCATATCCTGTCCGATCCGGAGCTTTTGCTGCAGGCCCAGGCCGATCTTTATCGCGGCTATCTCGACCTTTGGTCTGGCACCACGAAGAAGCTGGTCTCTGGCGAGCCGTCGGAGCCCGCTATCGCGCCTGAAAAAGGTGACAAGCGCTGGCGCTCCAAGGCGTGGAGCGAGAACCCGCTGTTTGACGCCATGAAGCAGAGCTATCTGTTAAACCAGCGCTTCATGATGGGCCTGATCCACGGGGCGAAGGGAATTGATGAAAAGACCCGCCGCAAGGTGGAATTCGTCACCCGTCAGATGACTGACGCGATGGCCCCGACCAATTTTGCGCTGACCAATCCGGACGTGCTGGAAGAGACCATGAAGTCGAAGGGGGAGAATCTCACCCGCGGCCTCATGCACCTGGTCAGTGATCTGGAAAAAGGCGACGGGCGCCTGGCCCTGTCGCAAACCGACATGGAAGGCTTTGAGGTCGGCAAGGATCTGGCTGCCACACCGGGCGAAGTGATCTTCCGCAACGAGGTGATGGAGCTGATCCAGTACACGCCGACCACACCGGACGTCAGGAAGCGCCCGCTGCTGATCGCACCGCCCTGGATCAACAAATTCTACATTCTGGACATGCGCCAGCAGAGCTCGATGATCCGCTGGCTGGTTGATCAGGGCATCACGGTTTTCCTGATCAGCTGGATCAATCCGGATCCGAGGCTGAAGGACGCCACGTTCGAGGATTATATCCGCAAAGGCCTATTCACCGCGCTGGATCGGGTCGAGGACAGTACCGGCGAGAAAAAGGTCGACACCATCGGCTATTGCATCGGCGGGACGATGCTGGGCACCGCCCTAGCCCTGATGGCCAAGGAAGGCGATGACCGGATTGCGTCCGCAACCTTCTTTGCCGCCCAGCTTGATTTCAAGCTGGCGGGCGAGTTGCTGGTCTTTATCGACGAGGAGTGGTTCTCCGAGATCGAGCGCCTGATGGATGCGCAGGGCGGCGTGCTCGACGGGCGGACCATGGCCGACACCTTCAACATGCTGCGCTCGAACGACCTGATCTGGTCCTTCGTGATCAACAACTACCTGCTCGGCAGGCAGCCCCAGGCCTTTGACCTGCTGTACTGGAATGCCGACCAGACGCGCATGCCCAAGACCCTGCACCTGTATTATCTCAACACCTTCTACCGCAAGAACATGCTGTCAGAAGGCAAGCTGGAAATTGGCGGCCACACCCTGTCGCTGAAGGATGTGAAAATCCCGATCTTCATGCAGGCCAGCAAGGAAGACCACATCGCGCCTGCTGACAGCGTCTATCGCTCCGCGCAGCAGTTTGGCGGCCCGGTGCAATACATGATGGCGGGCTCGGGGCATATCGCGGGCGTGGTCAATCACCCCGACGCCAACAAATACCAGCACTGGATCAATGAAGACCTGCCGGCAACGCGCGAGGCCTGGCTTGAAGGTGCGGTGGAGCACCCGGGAAGCTGGTGGCACCATTGGAAAACCTGGCTATTCGACATGGATTCACAGATGGTCCCCGCCCGTGAACCCGGCGGCGGCAAGCTGGAGCCCATCTGCCCGGCCCCCGGTGAGTATGTGAAGGTCCGGAGTTAGGGCTCATCTCATCCGCTCTCCCCGGCGAAGGCCGGGGCCCAGGGACTTCAAGCGCTTCGGTGAGCGGCTCTGGGTCCCGGCCTTCGCCGGGAAAGAGAAGATAAGGTGAAGCAACGTTCGGCCTCGGAGTCGAAGCCGTCGACCAGAACGCCGCTAGAGTGAGCACGGGCCAAGAGCGCGCACGAACAGGTTCAGTTGCGCGCCAAGCGCAGACACGCCAAACGCGAGTATTTTTCAACTTTTACTTTTCTCCCCTGAAAATATGAGTCACGCTACCACCGCTCAACTTAAGGGGACGCCTCATGAAAGACATGCATTCGATTAACGCTACCGGAAACCTCTCCCATTTTGGCGGGGTTGATGTTGGCGGCGAAATTACCTTCTTCACCCCATTCAACTACCTCTTCCCGCAACTCGCCCGTGATCCCGACAGCCTGGTCATGGACAATAACAAGACCGCTGACCTGATGGTCGAGCTCGGCGAGGCGATGACGGAGTTCCAGCTGGGCGCGGACGCGGGTGCCTTCGATGGCACAGCGCCCGCTGTGTTTACCTATCTGGGCCAGTTTATCGACCATGACCTGACCGCACGGACCGACCGGGCGACCGAAACTTCTGATGTGGAAGACCCGAGCTTCGTTAAACGTCGCCACCCCGACTGCATCATCACCGAGCTGTTGAACGGTCGCCGCCCGCATTTTGATCTCGACAGCGTCTATGGCGATGGCCCCGGCATGGTGCCGGGAAAGTCGGTATCAGTCGCCGAGGAATTCGGGCTCTATGACGGCGGCAAGCTGAAGGTCACCGACATTGCGCCCAACCGGGTTGATATCCCGCGCGGACCCGATGGCTCGTCGCGCATTGCCGATGGTCGCAATGACGAGAACCTGAATATCAGTCAGCTGCACGCGGCCTTCCACGCCTTCCACAACAAGGTGTTCGATGCCCTGCCGAATGCCATGACGGATCTGGCCAAGTATGCGCGCGCCCGTCAGCTGACCCGCTGGGCGTACCAGTATCTGGTCATTGAGGAATATCTGCGCGTGATCTGTATCGACGAGGTGGTCGATGACACGCTGGCCAATGGCCCCCGCCACTTCGGTCATACGGCCGGGCGCGGTGACATCTTCATGCCGCTGGAGTTTTCCGTCGCGGCCTTCCGCTTCGGGCATACCATGGTGCGGCCGGACTATCAGCTGAACGCCAACCAGAACCGGACGATCGGGGACATCTTCTTCCCGGGTCGGCCCGGCGGCTCCGGCGACAATCCCCCGACGGCCGGCAACGCAGATGATTTGCTGAATGGTGGCGTTCTCAATCCCGATTTCGCCATCGACTGGGAGCACTATGTGCCGAACGGCACCGGACCGGTTCAGCTGGCGCGCAAATTCGACCTGCGTCTGTCCATGGGGCTCGACAGGCTCGACTTCGAGCCGATGCTGCGGGTCCTTGCCTCTCGCAACCTGCTGCGCAGCTTCAGCCTGTCTATTCCGACCGGTCAGGCCATGGCCAGAGCCATGGGTCTGGTGCCGGTCTCCGAAGCCGATATCGTCACCGGCGCGCGACCGGCCTTTGAAGCGGTTCTAAGCCAGAATGAGCTGAAGACCCGCACACCGCTCTGGTACTACATCCTGCGTGAAGCCGAGATCCACACCAATGGTCTGACCCTGGGTGAGCTGGGCAGCCGGATTGTCTGCGAGACGATGGTGGGCCTGATGGCATCCAACCCGAACAGCTATCTCAACAACCCCCATGCCGATGCGGTTCGCACCGACGGAATTGAGGTCGCACCAGGCGTTGTGGTGTCCGATATCCGCAGCTTCCTGGAATTTGCCGGCGTTCTTTAGACCCGGCACCCTCAGGGTAAGGGCTGGCGCATGCGCTGGCCCTTACGACTGGCCCGCTGGCGTGATTTTCGCCAGCTCTGGCTCCAGCGCGTAGTCGCGTTCGCCGACGGTTTCGAAACGGCGCTTGGCCTCGGTGTCGAAGCGATCGATCAAGAAGCGGATGGCGCGGTTGCGGTTGGAATCCACCAGCATCTGCAGAATCGGATTGCCGAACTGGTACCGTATCCAGAAATCCACCAGCGTTGAGCCATCGCTCAGCTCGTGAAAGCGCCATTGATTGGCCAGCGTCTGGAACGGACCGGACAGGTATTCCACGTCGATCTGACGCTTGGCCTTGTCGAGCTTCACACGCGTGGAAAAGCGCTCGCGGACGAAGCGGAAGCGCACGCGGGCCTCGGCATCCAGACTGCCCTGCCCGTCGCTCACATCATCGCGGGTGACCCGCATGGCGGTGATCAGCGGAATGAAGTCCGGGTAGCGACGCACATCGCTGACAAGATCAAACAGATCGTCGGGTCGGTGGCGCAGGCGCAGCCGCTCGATATGCTCTGCCGTCATCGGAACGCCTAGACTTTGCGGCCGGCCGCAATCGCTGCGTCACGCGCTTCGCGCAAACGCTGGAAGTCATCGCCCGCGTGATAGCTGGAGCGCGTCAGCGGGGTTGCCGACACCATCAGGAAGCCTTTGGCCCGGGCAATGGTCTCATAGCCCTTGAATTCTTCCGGCGTCACATAGCGATCCACGGCAGCGTGCTTGCGGGTCGGCTGCAGGTATTGGCCGATGGTCAGGAAGTCGATGCCTGCAGAGCGCATGTCATCCATGACCTGCATGACCTCTTCCTTGGTTTCACCGAGGCCCACCATGATGCCCGACTTGGTGAACTGGCTGGGGTCACGTTCCTTGACCCGCTCCAGAAGGCGCAGGGAATGGTAGTAACGCGCGCCGGGCCGGATGCTCAGATAGAGCCGCGGAACAGTTTCCAGATTATGGTTAAACACATCCGGCTTGGCGTCGATCACGATCTCGGCCGCACCGTCCTTGCGCAGGAAGTCCGGCGTCAGGATTTCGATCGTGGTGTCGGGGTTCAGCGCCCGGATCTGACGGATCACTTCGGCAAAGTGCTCACCGCCACCGTCGGCCAGGTCATCGCGGTCCACCGAGGTGATCACGACGTGCTTCAAACCCATGTCGCGGGTGGCTTCGGCCACGCGGCGAGGCTCGTCCGCATCCAGCGCGTTGGGCAGACCCGTCTTCACATTGCAGAAGCTGCAGGCCCGCGTGCAGGTGTCGCCCATGATCATGAAGGTCGCGTGTTTTTGCGACCAGCACTCGCCGATATTCGGACAGCCCGCCTCCTCGCACACGGTGACGAGATTGTTGTCCTTCACCGTCTTGCGGGTTTCAGCAAACACACCGCCAGCGGGGGCCTTCACGCGAATCCAGTCCGGCTTGCGCAGGACGGGCGTGTCTGCGCGCTTCTGCTTTTCCGGATGCCGGGCCGCGCGCGCGGATTTCATATCGAGCAAGGTAGCCATAACCCGTCATATGAACCTGTCCGGCCTTGGGTTCAAGCGTGAGAGTGTGCGGGCTGTGGTCGCGGGGTGATCGCGTTCCCTCTCCGCGAGTAATCGCATCTTGAAGAGGCCATGATCTGCAGGACCACCATCCATACTTCCCTCCCCCTGATGGGGAGGGTGTCCCGTCAGGGACGGGTGGGGTGAAGATCTTCGGGCACCAGCGCTGCCCCCCACCCGAGCCTTCGGCCCACTCTCCCCTCGTGGGGGGAGGGAGAGAATTCTGAAACGCCATAGTACTCAGCGTTCGAGCAAGCAGAGGCCCAGACAAAAGAACCCCGGCAGATCCACTCCATCTGCCGGGGTCCGTGTTTTGGAGAGCCGAAGCGTTCGGCTTGGGGAGCGTCAGACCGCATCGCCCTCCAAAGTCTGCGGCTCGGCTTTCTTCTGACGATCAAACAGCGCCAGGGTCCAGGCGCCGAAGCCCATGAAGCTGAGCGCGAAGAGCAGCAGGATCGCGATCACAATAAAGGGCCAGCTCGCCTGACCGATCAGGCTGATCACACCAACCAGCGCGAACACACCGAAGAGCGATGCTGCGCGGATCAGATAGCTGGCGGGCGCGTCGCCGCGGTTGAGCACACGGTCACCGATCACCACGCCGCCAAATACGAAGGCGAGGAAGTAGATGATCGGGACGGCGGCCATCACAAACGGTGCCAGGACCAGGCCGATGACCGTCGCCGCCAGGATCACCGCGATCACAAACAGGATGATTCCGGCCAGCGCCCACACGATCAGCCCGAGACCCGTCGACACCATGGGGCGTTCGCGGAACTTGACCGACATGCGTGCCATGGAGCGCGGGAAGAGCAGCGAGATCAGCAGGCCCATGATCAGGGCAGCCGAGGCACTCAGCGCGAAGAAGGACGCGATGGCCGGTCCGACATCAAGGTCGAGATCGAAATCGCCGCGATTGATGCGGTCCTCGTCCCACTCTTCCTCGATGTATTCCAGGTTTGCGACCTCAACGCCGTCCGCCATCGTCGGCGGGGTTGGGCCGCGCACCGTTACCGTGCCGGTGAACTGGGCATCCGGGCCAATCACGACCTCGCGGGCATAGACCTCGACCGGGCCATTGAACATGCCGCGCAGATAGACCTTTTCAGCTTCCACATCCAAACTGCCAATGACCTGGCCCTCGGCGTAAAACTCGCGGGCATGGCCCTCGACCTCGCCATTGATCACCGAGCTGGGTTCAAGGGTGACAACCGCACCGGCCACGGCCAGGTCACTCCCGACAAGGCTCGCGATGGTGATATTGGCACCGGCAAGGCTGACGTCGCCGTCCACATTGGCCATCAGGGTGATGTTTGCGCCGGCGGCATCCACATCACCACCGACACTACCGGCGATCGAGATATCGGCACCGGCGAGCGCGACATCGCCGCCGACCTCGGCATCAATGCTGATATCAGCCGCGAGGCCTTCGATATCCCCACCGACCCGACCGGTGAAGGTGACGTCCGCGGCGAGAACCGAGACATCCTCGTTGGTGTTCAGCTCCGCATTGATATCGCCGCCGATGAATTCGTCGGCATGGACCGGGACCACGGCGGTACCGCCAAGGCCCAGTGCCAGAATTGCGGACTTAAACAGGGTGTTGAATGACATCTTCATGGCTTACCCCTCCCAGCCATTGCCGCAACGCTCACCGTTACGGGGTGTGAATTGGATATCGGCGGCTGTCCCGCCATTGATTTCAGGTGCCTCGTCAGCGGTGACCATCAGCGGTCCGCTGACCGTTCCGGTAATCACTACGCGGCGGGCGCAGATTTCACCGCCCGTGATCGAGCCATTGATTTCAACCAGCCCGTCATGGTCCCCGTGGGGCCAGCGGCCGGGATCGACCTGAAGGTCGACACCGCCATTGACGTCCCCATTGAGGAAGACCGTGCGGGCATTCAGCCGAAGCTCGCCGTCGATGACACCGTCATGGCGCAGATCGGCAATGGCCGCCTTCACGTCAGCCTGGACGGTGGAGCCAGACGCGATGAGGACATCGCCCGCCCGCAGGTCCAGCGTGTTAAAGTCGCCACGCAGCCGGGCATCGGCAAGACGGCCCTCGAACGCCCCCGCCACGGAGCCCTCAAAATCCAGATCTGCCGCGGCAACATCAAAATCGCCACCGACGGGACCGCGCCACTGGATATCTGCGGCGCGCAAGGTCGCGCCACCGGCAACGCTGCCGTCAAACTCGATGTCGGCTGCGGTAACCCGCAGCTCGCCGGCATTAAGCTCGTGGGCCACAAAGTCCGCGCTTGTGACCCGTACAGTCCCGTCAGCGCGACCGGACGCCGTGATGTCGGCACCCATCAGGCGGGCATCGCCGTCTGTGTCGAGCTGATGGTGTGTGTAGGAAACGGTGGCGTGAGCCTTGCCGCTATCATTGGAGCGGCCGCCGTCGTCCACGACGACGACACAACCACAAAGCATGACCGCTGTCGCTGCAACGGTGGTGAGGAGGATACGTCTCATCGGGTTTTTTCTCCCGCCCTTTGTTATGGAACCAACCATATCGAAACTCGATAACATATCGAAACTCGATAACAAAGGGTTTTTTTCGAATTTCGATAAATTAATGTTGCTGATCGATAAATATTTCGACCCTAGACCCGCATCCAGACACGAAAAAGCCCGCGCCAGGACGGCGCGGGCTTAATGCAGCAAAAATGGCTCGGGACGGGTTTAAACGTCGTCGCAGCTTGCCCCGTCACGCGGCTCAAAGGTGATCTGACTCGCATCGAAGCCTTCGGCATAGTCCGGCTCTTCGTCGGCAATCACCGTGAGCGGCTGGCTCACGACCGCGTCACGACCGAAGCGCACCTCATGGGCGCAGATCTGCCCCCCACCGGCGAGCGTGCCATTAATCTCGACCTCGGAGCGGTCGGCACGACGTCGGCCCGTCCAGCTGCGGTTATTGCCCGAGCCAGCGACTGCGACCGGACCATTTGCCTCTCCATTGAATTCAAAGGCACCCGCATTGACACGGAAGCCTTCGCCAAAGCTGGCGTTGAATTCGACCGCGCCGCCATTGACCTCGACCGGGCCGTCATAGCGACCGCGCATCTCGACCGCACCGCCGTTGATCAGGCTTTCGCCGCGAACCGAGCCGCGGATTTCAACCGCTCCGCCATTGGCCTCCAGGTCGCCTCCAATCTGGGCGTCCACATCCACGGCTGCGCCATTCATCTCCACATAGCCGCCCACGCGGCCTTCCAGTGAGATGGCAGCGCCATTCATTTCCACATTGCCATCGGTGTTGACGTTGCGGCTGCCTGCAAGGCCGTCAAAAGTGGATGTGGGGCCGTCCTGGGCCTGAACACAGGCGGTGGTGAGCAAGGCCGCGAGGCCTGCTGTCATGAGGGGTTTCATCATCTTTTTATCTCCCAACCAGTGTCAGGCTGTGTGCCTGACATCGATGAGGACGATGCACACCGCACCTTTCCTGGATGCAGCGGCGAGATGAATTCTTGGTAAGGCGCTGAGTGCGGGCGAGCCGACTGACTAAAGCAGTCTGGAGATCACGCCGACCGCCAATTCGGCCCAAATCACAAAGCCAGCAAAGACAACCAGCAGCACTGCAAGGACCCGCGCACCGGGGCTTTTGACCAACCTCACCGCCAGCTGTGCCGCCAGCCCGACAAACAGCAACAAAAGGCCCATGACGAGGAAGTCTTCCAGGCCCCAGTCAAAGCCGCCACCCGGTCCACCATTCAGCGTCGAACTCTGGTTGGTCAGGGTCAGGACGAGCGGAATCAGAAGCAGCAGCACCGTCCCCAGCACCGTCATCGCCAGTCGCTTGAAAGCGGTCGACATGCCCTGCCCTCGCCTGCGCTGCGTCGCCTAGATGTGGATCACGCGGTCATAGGCGTCGAGCACGCTCTCATGCATCATCTCGCTCAAGGTCGGGTGCGGGAAGACAGTGTGCATCAGCTCGGCCTCGGTGGTCTCCAGCGTCTTGCCGACCACATAGCCCTGAATGAGCTCGGTGACCTCGGCACCCACCATGTGCGCGCCCAGAAGCTCGCCAGTCTCGGCATCGAAAATCGTCTTGATCAGGCCCTGGTCTTCACCCAGCGCGATCGCCTTGCCGTTGCCCACGAAGGGGAATTTGCCGACCTTGATCTTCTTGCCGGCCTCCTTGGCCTTGGCTTCGGTCAGACCGACCGAGGCGACCTGCGGGTGGCAATAGGTGCAGCCGGGAATATTTTCCTTCACCATCGGGTGCGGGTTCTTGCCGGCGATCGCTTCCACGCAGATCACACCTTCATGGCTCGCCTTGTGGGCCAGCCACGGTGCCCCGGTGACGTCACCAATGGCGTAGAGGCCATCAACGCCCGTCATGCCATAGCCGTCGGCCACGATATGGCCGCGCTCGACCGTCACGCCCAAGTCTTCAAGACCCAGGCCTTCCACATTGCCGGTAATGCCAATGGCCAGGATCACCTTGTCGACGGCAATCTCCTCGGTCTTGCCGGACTTCAGCTTCACCTTGGCTTTCACGCCCTTGGCGGACTTATCAAGGCCCTCGACCTGGGCTTCGGTATGAATCGTCAGGCCGCGCTTCTTGAAGGATTTCTGGGCGAAGGCGGAAATCTCCGCGTCTTCAGCCGGCAGAATGCGGTCGACCATCTCCACCACGGTGACGTCTGCGCCCATCGCCGCGTAGAAGCTGGCGAATTCCATGCCGATGGCACCTGACCCGATGACCAGCAGGGATTTCGGCATCTCCTTGGGCGTCATGGCTTCCTTATAGGTCCAGACATGCTGACCATCGCCTTCAAGGCCGGCTGCCGGGATGGTGCGCGCCCGGGCACCGGTGGCGAGGATGACGTGCTTGGCTCCGTAGCCGGTGTCCTTGCCGTCCTTGCCCTTCACCACAACGCGCGGCGCAGGCTTGCCCTTTTCCAGACGCGCTTCGCCTTCGATCACGGTGATCTTGTGTTTCTTCATAAGGCCGGAGACGCCAGACGACAGACGGCCCGCGACCTTGCGTGAGCGCTTCACCACGGCATCGAGATCAAAGCTGATATTGTCCGCCTTCAGGCCAAATTCGCTGGCGCGATGGAACAGCTCATACACATCCGCGCTGCGGAGAAGGGCCTTTGTCGGGATGCAGCCCCAGTTCAGGCAGATACCGCCCATATGCTCACGTTCAACAACGGCGGTCTTCATGCCCAGCTGGGCTGCGCGGATCGCCGCCACATAGCCGCCCGGGCCGCCGCCAATAACGATGAGATCAAACTGGGTATCCGCCATGGTCGGGCTCCAACGTCTGCTTACGACGCCCTCTTGAGGGGTGACACATCAAATGGCAACCCATGAAGTTCGTCCGCGTCAATTTGTTCGGGGCAATACTTATTCGCATACGAATTAATTGTGGCGCTGCCATTTTGTCTGACGCGGCCGATGAAGAGCGTCCACCTCAGGTCCAGACACGACGATCGAGACGAGATTGTCGGTGAGACCGGAGGGCGCACCTTGCTCAGTCTTACCGTTCCAAGGGCCGTCATGCATGACTTAAGGAAGCACCGACGGGCAGTTCCCGCTCGGGAACTAGACACAGATGGCCAACAGCCCCGCCGCGGACGATCCTCGCGGCGCGGTTGTTTTTTGATTTTCTTAATCTGATTAACAAAAGCGTTAACGCTCGCGATTATATTCGCTCCAAGGTTGGCTCCCTGCCAACCTAAAAAGGCGAAGCATATGAGAATGCGACTTTTGCTAGCAACAGCTTTGGCGGGAGGCGCGCTCGCTTCCCCTTCAGCGTTTGCCGAACAGAACCCCTATCTGGGCCAGGTGAGCATAACCGCCGCCACCTACTGCCCGGTCGACTGGGTCGAGGCCGATGGCCAGATCCTGACCATCAACTCCAACCCCGCACTCTTCGCCCTGTTCGGGTGTCGTTTCGGGGGGAATTGCACAACCAGCTTTGCGATCCCGGATCTTCGCGGGCGGTCACCGCTTCATTATGACGCCAATAAGCCACTGGGCAGCTACGGAGGCGTTGAAGAGCAGATCCTCACCGTTGCGACAATGCCCCAGCATACCCACCAGCTTTATGCCTCGAATACGCCGGCCACGCTGCCCACGCCCACGGGCAACGATCTCGGCGAATTCCTGAGCGGCGGGATACCAGGCTATAGCAGCCAACCCGTTGATCCGAACGTGGAGCTCGCGCCGGGAACAATCGGCACGACCGGGTCTTCCAGCCCGGCTCCCTTCTTCGTGCGTCAGCCGAGCCTCGGAATGCGCTTCTGCGTGGCCACCGACGGCCTCTTCCCTCCGCGCAACTAGGTCTGGAGCCACAAAATGAAAACACATATTTCTTGCGCCACGGCTCTTGCCGCAGTGCTCCTTGCCACCACGGTCGTCGGTAACGCTGACGCTCAGGGCTCGCCCTATATCGGCCAAATCAAGACATTCGGCTTTGACTACTGCCCCCGCGGCTGGGTCCGTGCAGACGGGCAAATTCTATCAATCAGCCAGGAGACTGCGCTTTTCTCGCTCTATAGTACGCTTTATGGCGGGGACGGTTACTCGACGTTTGCAGTCCCAAATCTCATTCAGCGCTTCGCGCTTGGCCAGGGCCAAGGTCCCGGTCTTTCTGCCTGGTCAATGGGCGACATGTGGGGGGCTCAACAGCACACCCTGACAGTCAGTCAAATGCCGGCTCACCGCCACGATTTTGTGGCCACGACCACACAGGCAACCGAGGTGAACCCGACCGGGCGCACGGTGGGAAGTTTTGTGAGTGCGGCGGCCTATGCGGTGGCTGGCTCTTCGAATGTGCCCATGAACAGCGACTCGATCGATTACGCAGGCGGCTCAAATCCTATTGAAATACAGGACCCCTATCTGGCCCTGAATTTCTGCGTGAATCTTGATGGCGTCTATCCGCCGCGCCCATAAGGAGACTTGGACATGAAGAAACTTGCTCTTGCTGCGGTTGGCGCACTGTCAGTTGCAACACTGTCTGCGCCCTCCGCGAGTGCGCAGGCGTATGACGCCTACACCGGCGATGTCATTCTCGTCGGCTTCACCTTCTGTCCGGCAGGCTGGACAGAGACCAACGGTCAGATCCTCGCAATCAGTTCCAACCCGGCGCTCTACTCGCTCCTCGGGACCAATTATGGAGGCAACGGAATTTCGACCTTTGGCCTGCCAGACCTGCGTGGGCGAATTCCTGTTCACGTCGGGACGGGTCCGGGACTGATGCCGGTCTACCAAGGCCAGATGTTCGGCTCTGAATCCAGGGCGCTATATTCCAGCAATCTACCTGCACACAGCCACGCGCTTTACGGCAATGAAGACGGCACCGATCTGGTATCGCCTGCCGGTGCGGCCCTGACGGTCTTCACCACACCTGGCGCGGTCGCCTACCAGACCCCGCCGAACACAGCGATGGACGATGACCAGGTCGGTGATACCGGTTTCAATCAGTCGTTTGATCTCTGGTCGCCGTTTACGACGCTTCGGTATTGCATCAAGGAAAGCGGCCTTTATCCGCCGCGTAACTAATCACGCCTGTGTGCGGATGAAAGCGCCGGAGTCAGAAAATGACTCCGGCGTTTTTTTGAGCAGTTGCAGCATTTTACCCGCGTCAAAACGCCAAAAACAATTGCTTTACTAGGGTCTTATCAGTCCCTTAAACTCTCGCGCGAGTTGGGTGTTGTACCCACTTAAACGGGAGACAGGCATGAAATTGAAATTTCTTTTATCTGCAGCGATGGCTGGGGGGATGCTCACCGCAGTGTCCGCGCCCGCGCTTGCAGACGTAAACCCCTATCTGGGTCAGGTCACACTGACCTCGATTACGTTCTGTCCTAGGACTACCGCCGAGGCGAATGGGGCAATCCTTCCAATCAGCTCGAATGAGGCGCTGTTTTCGCTTTACGGTTGCACATTTGGCGGTGATTGCCGTACGACCTTTGCGCTACCAGACCTGCGTGGTCGCACACCGGTCAATATTGGCAACGGCATCACTTGGGGCCAGCAGACAGGCGGCGAATATCGCACTCTGACCGTCGATCAGATGCCGTCACACCGACATAATGTGGAGGCGAGTAACCGCCCGGGAACGCTAAATTCGCCATCAAACGCCGACCTGGCCGAATTCGCAGGTGGCGCGATTAATGGCTACAGCACGGATGCACCCGGGGCCATCACCATGGAATCCAATGCGATTGGTACCACGGGTGGCAATCAGTCATTCCCGATCCGACAACCCTTCCTGGCCATGCGCTGGTGCGTTGTCACCCAGGGCATTTTCCCGCCGCGCAACTGATTGGATTGGAGCAAACACCATGAAAATGAAATCAATTCTTGGCGCGGCCTCGGTAGCGCTGGCTCTTGGGGCCACTTCCACTACACCGTCCATGGCCCAGGGTGATCAATTCATCGGCCAGATCCAAGTTTACGGGTTCAATTTCTGCCCGTACCAGTACACTCCCGCAAATGGGCAACTGCTGGCGATCTCTCAATATACAGCCCTCTTCTCGCTTTACGGCACGCAGTTTGGCGGCGACGGTCGCACGACTTTCGGCATGCCTAACCTGCAAAACCGGGTGGCAGTAGGACGGGGTCGTGGCGCAGGTCTGACCCCGCGCACCGTTGGCGAGCAGTGGGGTGCACCAGATCGCACGCTCTCAGTTGCTCAAATGCCCAGCCATAATCACTCACTGGGTGCGACCTCAAATGGACCGGCAAGCGCTGATCCCACAGGCCGTGTCCTTGTCACTTTTGCCGGAGTACCGGCCTACGCGGCTGCTGGCAGCAACAATGTCACCATGAACGGCAACACGATTGCGCCAAACGGCGGAAGTCAGCCGATTTCGGTTCAGGATCCGGTCTTGGGCATGACGAT
The DNA here is from genome assembly GCA_043513725.1 of Oceanicaulis sp. GTDB lineage: Bacteria > Pseudomonadota > Alphaproteobacteria > Caulobacterales > Maricaulaceae > Oceanicaulis. The sequence goes on from CP121338.1 coordinate 423,750, forward strand.
CTGTATCGCGCTGACCGGCATCTTCCCGTCGCGCGGTTAGAAAAGGCAAAGCTATGAAAAAGACACTCCTTACGGCCTCTGTCGGGGCCTTGGCTCTTGCCGCGGCCGCCTCAACGGGCAGCCACGCGCAGACCGGCAATGCCTATATCGGCGACACAATTATGGTTGGATACACCTTCTGCCCGCAAGGTTATGCCGACGCAGATGGACAGTTACTGCCCATTGCGCAGAACCAGGCCCTGTTCTCACTGATCGGGTGCACCTATGGTGGCGATTGCCGGACGAGCATGGCGCTACCAGACCTGCGGGGCCGAATTCCGATCCAACACGGCCAGGGCAATGGTCTGACAAACCATAATCTGGGTGCCAGAGGCGGAATGGAAAACTACACCCTGAATATCACCCAGCTGCCCAATCACCGCCACAGCCTGATGGCGACGAATGCCGGCAACAATGCGGTCTCGCCGCAGAACAATGCCTTCACGACCCTGACGGGCACCGGGCAAGCTGCATACAATACAGGCGTTGATATCGCGTTTGAGAACGATGTTGTTGCCCATTCGGGCGGCAATCAAAGCTTCAACGTCATGTCCGCCTCTCTTGGCATCCGCTATTGCGTCGCTTTGTATGGGCTCTATCCGTCCCGTAACTAGGCTCGAAATAGCATCGACCTGAGAAGGCCGGGGGGCGCAAGGCTCTCCGGCCTTTTCTTTGGGACAATCCACGTTGGGACATTTTTTCAGATTGAGCCGAGCGGTCGACCGGCTAGGCTCCCTTCAACATCGTGCAAGGAGTTCCCCATGACCCAGATCGAAGCCGTGCGAACTCCTGACGAGCGATTTGCCAGCCTGCCTGATTGGGCGTTTGAGCCGCACTATATCGATGACCTGACCGGCTATGAGGGCTTGCGCCTCGCCTATGTCGACGAAGGCCCGAAGGACGGTCCGGTCTTTTTATGTCTCCATGGCGAGCCGAGCTGGGGCTATCTCTATCGCAAGATGGCTCCGATTTTTCTGGCGGCGGGATATCGCGTTGTGATTCCGGACCTGCTCGGCTTTGGGCGTTCCGATAAACCGGTTGATGACGCGGTCTATACATTCCACTGGCACCGCAATTATCTCAAAGCCTTCCTCGAGTGCATGGATTTGTCGGACATTTGTCTGGTCTGTCAGGACTGGGGCGGTGTCCTCGGACTCACCCTGCCCATGGACTACCCTGACCGATTTACGCGCCTGCTGGTCATGGATACTGCCATTGGGGTCGGCAAAGGCGCGAGCGAGGGCTTCCTGGCCTGGCGCGATTTCATGGCCAATACTCCCGATCTCGACGTGGCCGGGCTCATGAAGCGGGCAACCCCGATCCTGTCAGACGCGGAGGCTGCGGCCTATGCCGCCCCCTTCCCCGATGCCGCCTCCAAGGCTGGCGTGCGCCGATTTCCAGCCCTCGTTCCCGTTTCGCCGGACATGGAGGGCGTCGAGACCGGCTTGAAAGCGGTCAAGTTCTGGTCTGAGGATTGGACCGGGGACAGCTTCATGGCCGTGGGCATGCAGGACCCTGTCCTGGGCCCGGATACCATGGCCTGGCTGCGCTCGGTGATCTCAGGATGTCCCGAGCCGATGGAAATCGCCGAGGGCGGACACTTCGTACAGGAATGGGGCGAGCCCATAGCCAAGGCCGCGCTGGAAAAATTCGGGCTGTAGCGCGCCGCGCCTACTCGGTCGGCGCAGTCAGCCGTGACCCATCCAGCGTGAAATAGGTCAGCGACAGGACATCGTCCTTTACATAGTTGAAGCCGTCATGGGCCGCGAGTACACGAAGCTCAGCGCCGTCCGCCTCAATCCTGGCAACGAACTCCTCTTGCCAGGCGACATCCATGATCGCCACACTGCACTCCGGCGCGGCCAGAAGCTGCTCGGCAGCGTCGGCCCCATCGTAGGCAAGCCAGGTCCCGGTTCCCAGATTGAAGGCCACAGACGGTTCACGATATCCGCCCACGATCACGCGCGGGTTTTCACACCCCTCAAAGCGCTCCACGACCTCAGCCATGCGCTGTGACGTCCACATGGGCTCCAGCCCCGGCATGGCTCCTGCAAAAACAGAGGCATAAAGCGCAGCAGCCGCGACACCGACACCAAACAGTCTGGCAAGGCTGGGCTTGATCGCAAGGCCGATAATCGCAATCGCCGCAACCGCCGCAAACGGGATAGTGATGTAACTCGTCAGGCCTGGCGGGAAGTTCAGCCAGTCGTTCGCATAAAGCGCAACCGCACCCAGAATGGCGCTGGCAATCACCGCGACAACAACCGTGAAGATGTGAACACCCCACGCCAGCTTACCCTTCAACAGGGCTGGGGCGTGCGCGATACCCAGCCCGATCAGCAGCGCAATCGCGGGGAAGCTCGGCAGCGTGTAGTGCGCCAGCTTGGTCGCCACCAGTTCAAATACGATAAAGGTGGGCACGATCCACGCGATCAGGAACTTGACCTCGTCGCGTGCGCGCATCGAGACAGCCGCCAGAATGCCGAGCCCCAGAAGCGCGACACTGGGCCAGAGCGTCAGGCTCGTGACCATCAGATGGAAACCGATGGGACCTGTGTGGGCTTCCTGCGCCTCGCCCACCTTGTCCAGCATGGAGTGACCCACCGCCTCGTAATAAAAGGCCCAGTCGGTCTCCAGATTGATCGCGACGAACCACGGCACGAAGATCACGAGCGCCAGCGCCACACCCGGAAGCGGACGCAGCTTCAACAGCAGCTTGGGATCACGCTTCCACGCCACGAAAACGATGGCGGTCAGCGCAGTAATCATGAAGAAGATCGGCCCCTTCACAAGGAGGCTCGCTCCCAGCGCGCCCCACATCAGGGCCGGCCATCCGATGAATTTGGGCCTCGCTTCCTGCACCTTGAGCATCAACATCATGAGGCTGGCCTGCGCGATCATGCCAACGCCGAGCAGGATCGCATCGGTCTTTGCGGTCCGCGCCTCAACCGACAGCACCAGCGTAGTTGCCAGTACGATGCCTGCAGCAAGGCCCACAGGCGGCGTAAAAAATCGAGCGCCCAGCCAGGCTGTGATCGCGACAGCCAGCACCGCCATTACGAAGCCCGGCAGACGGTGCGCGCCAATCGGCGCGTCCTCGCCACCAAAGGGCGTCGCAGCAATCACCTGCAGCCAGTAGGAGCCGGCCGGCTGCTTGTGGCGGTCATAGTCTTGGAATTTGATATTCAGGAGGTCGCTCGTCTCCATCATCTGGCGGCTGGCCTGCGCGTAGCGGGACTCGTCGCGATCCATGGGCGGAATGGAGAACAGGCCAGGCAGAAGCGCTGCGACCGTGACCAGCATCAACACGATCCAGGCCGGGCGGGTCAGGCCGCCCCTGTCTGGCGTTTCGGTGATACGCTGCACGAAAGCATCCATCGGCGTTTAGTCCTCTGATGGGCGACGCAGCAATTCCGGTCCCGGTGTGTGGGTCCGACGCATCAGCCAGATAACGCCCAGAAGGTCGAACAGACCCGCAGCGGCGCGGCCCAGATTGGTGTATTTCGACGAGCCGGCGGTCCGCGCGCGATTGACCACGGGTACATTGACAATGCCATAGCCCAGATGGCGGGTCAGCGCCGGCAGATAGCGGTGCAGCGCGTCAAAGAAGGGCATCGCCAGGAACACGTCGCGGACAATCAATTTCAGCCCGCAGGCGGTATCCGGGCAATCGTCGTTCAGCAAGGACTTGCGAAGACCATTGGCAAAACGCGAGGCGAGCTTTCGGTTAGCTCCGTCGGTGCGGTTCTGGCGATTGCCAGCCACAAGTCCAACGCTTTCCACCGTGCTCAGATCGATGGCCTTCGCCATGTCCACGACCGAGCGCGGATCATCCTGTCCGTCGCCGTCCATGGTCGCGACCCAGATCGCGCGCGCCTGGATCATGCCGGTGCGCAGGGCTGCACTTTTGCCGGCCCGCTGGGGATGGAGGATGACGCGAACGCGATTGTCGCTGTCGGCGCGCTCTTTAAGCGCGCCAGCGGTATTATCGGCGCTGCCGTCGTCGACAACGATTATTTCAAAACTGGAGAAGGCGGCCTCGAACACCTCAATCGCTTCATCAACAACGCTGTTGATGGCTTCGGCCTCGTTAAACGCCGGAATGACGATGGAAATTTCAGGCGCGGCCATGGCAGGCTTCCGTTCAAGACAAAACGCCCTGTCTGTTAGCGCGAAGCGGCATGGCCGGGCAATGATGCATCGCGGTCAGGCGCGATGGTCCTTACCGACAGAACTGCGTATTTCGGGCAAACGCCTGACGAAGGATCGGCTGCACACGGCCATCGGCACTCTGTGTCATGCCGCCCTCGCTTTGCTCATACACATCCCAGCCCGTGGTCCAGCGAAACGCCGCCCAGCTCGCTCCCAGCGATTCCCAGCGCGCGATCCGGTCCGCGAAATAATCCGCCACGCCCGGTGCCCGGCGCACAGCGCCAAACTCAAGAACGGCGAAATCACCGCGGACGTTCCCCACGGTGCGGTCAGCCATGCGCCGTGCGTTATACTGGAGCGCCTCATCTTCGCTCTGATGGGTATAGGACCAGGGGTCGTAGTCATGCACCGCCACGACCGGCCCATCTCCGACCGCCGACCGCAGCTCGCCCGCAACTTCCGCCCGGGCCCAGCGGTCCGGGCTGAAGAGGACCGGCGTATTTTTGATATTGGGTTCACCTGCCAACCGGTCCGCCAGTCTCCGCGCCATGTCCGGCCAGACACGCTCAAGCCCCAGGTTGAACGCGTTGGGTTCTTCCAGCGGAACGATACCGGCGAGCGCGGGGTGCTGGCCAAAACGGCGAAGCATCTCGATCACCATCTCGATCCAGGCGTCCTGCTTGTCCCGGCTTTGCCACAGGCTCGCGTCGTAGAGCGCCGGGGGATACCAGCTTTCATCCGGGTGGAAGGCAAAGGCACTTCGCCCCGGACCAGAGCGCAGGCACAGCGTGGTGTAGAGCCCCCTCGCCCGGCAACGATCCAGCCAGTCGGCGATATGGTCTTCAATCGCAGTGTCCAGCCTAAAGGGCGCAGCTTCATAGAACAGCCCCGGCCCAGACCAGCTGGCGAGGTTTGCCCCCGCGTCTGCCAGACTGTCGAGCGCCTGATCGGTCACCGGTGGGCCGACAGGTCCCGGTCCCAGAAATTCAGGGCCATCAAGCTCGCGATAGACCCGCCGCTGAACGAAGACCGCTCCACGCAAGTGCGGCCCCGTCGAACGTCGCCAGAGATCTCGTCTGGTGGGTGTCGACAGCCGCAGGCCATGGGGTGCAAAAGCCGAGACGCTCAAGCCCGCAGCCCCCGCGACAAGCGCGCGCCGGGTGAGGCTGCCCCGCATCAGGCTGCCCTGAAGCCAGCATGTTTGTCGATACGCCTGAAGGCCTTGCCAGGCCAAGCGCCGAACCGTCCGAGCGGGGCAGCTTCTGCGATATGCTCAATCTTCGCGCAGGCCGCTCGACCAACTGCAACCGGCCCGGCACCAATAAAGCCGCGCCCAAGCGGGATCTGGTAGCTCGCCAGATGCGCCTTGAAGTCATAATCGCCGGGCCCAAGATGAATGGCGTCATATCCACCTTCATTGTGGGCCCGTGCAATCTCCATCAGCAAGGCGAGGCCCGGTCCGAATTTCGCCTGTGCTGGATCGTATGACGGGAACCAGTAGTGAAGCGCGGTCCGGCTCATCATTCCAATATGAACCGCTGCCAGAGCCCCCTCAATCTCAAGACTGGACACAATCAGCTGGCAGTCATTGCGATCAAGCTGGCGCAGGGCCTTAAACAGGCCGCGCGTCCAACCCGCGTCAAACACATCAAACTGCCCGCTGGCGCGATACTGGGCGGATTTCCAGGCGAGCGCCTGCTCGAAAACAGCATCACGCCGGTCATCAAGACACACCCGAAACCCTGCTGCTTCCATTTTGCGATAACGAGACCGGATATTTCTGAACGCCTTCGGCTCAATGGCTGTCCGAGCCGCTTCAAACGCATCAAACCCACCTGAGAGATCGATGACCCAGCTGCCTTCGACACTCTTGGAGGCTTGCTTAAACACCCCATCAAGAAGGATAGCGCCATGAAAATCGAACCACTGAATTCCACCACAGGACAGGAGCGCTTTCAGATCGACCTCTGCTTCTGGTGCGCCGACCACACCATGATGGTCGCCAAGCGGGCCGCCGAGCGGACGCGCGTGCCCCAAAATTCCTTTTTGAAGCGGTAGCAGAACGGTCGGCTCACCGGCTACAAACTGAACCAGAACCCGAACATCGCCGCGAACAGCAGCCATCGCCTCGGCAAATCCCAACGTGAAGTATGGGCTGGAAATGCTGGGATTAGAGCTTTGACCTTGGCACCACGCCTCGCGGACATCAAGCGGCAGCTGATCGACTGAAAAGGACTGAAATCGGGTCATCAGGCAGCTCTGAAGGCGGTCATCCGGTCCAGGCGGCGAAACGCCTTCCCGGGTAGTTCCGAAACCGGTCCGAGCGGCAAAGCCTCCGCGGAGGCCTCAAGTCCGGCTGCAGCCCGGCGCAAAAGTGCAGCCGGCCCTTCAGTCGCGACATAACCCTGCGCCAGCGGCATTTGCCAGCTCCCAAGCGCGGCCTTGTAGCGATAATCGCCGGGGCCGAGATGAACCTCGTCCACACCCTCCTCACACAGGCTTTCCAGCAGTAAGTCGAGCAGCGCATTGCCGGGCGAGGCTTTCGACAGGTTCGGATCATAGGCGGGGAACCAGTAGTGCATCGCGCGTGGGGTCATCATGCCGAAATGAACCGCCGCCAGCTTGCCGTCGATCCTGAGGCTGGAGACCCGGCCGCGAACGCCGCTCGATCCATCCAAGGCGCACAGCTGTACGATCAGCTTGCGCGTCCAGTCCACCGAGAAGACGTCAAAATGGCCACTCGCGCGATATTGTCCGGATTTCCACTCAAAGAGCTGAGCCAGCGCCTCTTCGCTTGTGTCATCGGGGCAGAATTCGAGATCGTGGCCCGCCTCAGCAAGCTTGCGGTTGGCCGAAAAAATCGTGCGGAAGGTGTTACCGCCCGCCTTTTTGCGCCGCGCCTTGAACGCCTCCATGCCACCGCTCAGATCGACAACCCAGGACCCGTCGCTGACCTCGCCCAGCGCCGTGCCGGGATGGGGCATCCACCCAAAGAAGTCGTAGACGCTGATCCCGGCCGCCCGCAGCAGGGTTGCGGCATCAACCGGTGTTCCGTCCGCCGCAATGACACCGTGATGATCTGCGAGCGGACCGGAGAGCGGTCGGGCATAGCCCATCGCCCCCAGCTGAAGCGGCAGGAAAGCATCTGGCGTCCCGTCCCCACTCTGGACAATCACGCGCACATCACCGCGCACCGCGGCAACCGCGTCAAAAAAGCCCAGCGCAAAGTATGGACTGCCAAGCCTCGGCGTCCCGGTCTGGATCGCCATCCAGGCCGCACGCTCGTCAGCGCTCAGCGCGCCGGCACGTTTCAATTCGACATGGATCGGCATGGATCCCGTCTCCTTCTGGGTCAGGCCCGGCAAAATCAATAGCGTTAAAGCGGTCTTCAGCGATCCTGTTGCACATTTCGTTCCGCATCGCGTTCGGCCCAAGCCTTGCACGTGCACGCGTGCAGGAGAGTTTGAGCGCCCCATGTTGAACCGCCATCTGATCGCCTATCTGCCGGTCTATCTGGCCCAGGCCCTTGTGGGTTTCGGGTCCGTGGCGGTGTTCACCCGCATTCTCGAACCGTCGGACTATGGCCGCTATGTGCTGATTTTGGCCGGTGCGGCGCTGGCCGCAACGCTGGCCTTTACCTGGCTCGATGCAGCTGTCGCCCGCCACCATGCCCGCTCTGATGCACGCGGACACTTGCCGGGCCATTTGTGGACCGCCTGGCGGCTCTATGGCGTGCTTGCGCTCGCTGCGCTGGTCATGGCCAGCCTTACCCTTGTGTTTGCGCCCATCGGCGCGACGCTGAAAACCGCCATCGGCTTTGCTGTGGCCAACACGGTCATCCGGTCCGGCCTGTCCGTCGCCCTGGAGACCCGGCGCGCTGCAGGCGAAGCCTGGCGCTACAGCCTGCTTGAAACATTCACCCTGTCGGGCGGCTTTGCCTTCGGCATCGTGTTTATCATGGCTGCAGACATGGGTGCGGCCGGCCCATTCGCTGGCATGGCACTGGCCGCCCTGATTGCATTTGCCATTGATGGTCCGATCCTGCTCACCAAAGCCAAGCGCGACCGCGCGGATCGCCCCCGCGGCATGGCCTATCTTGCCTATGGTGCCCCGGTCGCGGTGTCGCTCATCTTCGAACACCTTCTGTCGGTCGGCGACCGATTCCTGATCGCCGCCTTCCTCGGCGAAGCGTCCACCGGGGCCTACGCGGCCGGTTACGGGGTGGCCGATCGCTCGATCTCCATCATTTTCCTGTGGCTCGGTGCAACCACGGGGCCCCTCCTGATCTCGGCGCTGGAGCACCGCGGGCGTGAGGCGGCACAGGAGGTTGCCCGGCGCACCGCTGGCCTGATGGCACTGATCGGATTTCCAGCCGCCGCAGGTCTTGCGCTTGTGGCTGAGCCTGCAGCCCGACTGCTGATCGGGCCGGAGATTGCCATGGCAGCGGCAACCGTGATCCCGCTGATTGCCCTGTCCGGCCTCATGAACGGGATCATGACCCACTATTTCCACGAAGCCTTTGTGCTGGGACGCAAGCCGCGGGTGATGGCCGGGGTCATGCTGGTCGCGGCCGGGGTCAATCTGGCCCTCAATCTCTACCTCATCCCGCGCTTCGGCATTCTCGGTGCCGCAGCATCGACCGTGCTCGCCTACGGTGCCGCCCTGGTCGCGTGCATCTTCATTGGCCGCAGGATTTTCGTCATGCCGGTGCCACTGGGCGACTGGACCCGGGCCGGTATCGCAACCGCGTGGATGGCCATGGTCATCCTGGCGTTGCCGAGCTTTGAACTCGCCACCCTCGACCTTGCCACCCGTATTGCAGCAGGCGCTGCGACCTATGCGCTGGCAGCGATCATCCTGAATGTCGCCGACTGCCGCAGCCTGATTGGTGGATTGCGCCCCGGCACCGTGGGAGCTGACGCATGAGCGCGCCCGTAACCCGTCACCTGAGCAATGCGCGCTGGGAGGCGTTGTCGAGCCCTCGCCTGTCGGTCCTGATCCCGTTTCATCAGGATAATCCAGCACAGCTTGTGGACACGCTCGCACGGTCCCAGCCCGGCGGCGTGGAAATCATCCTGTTCGATGATGGTGTGCCTGACCTTCAGCTCAATGCAGCGCTCGGTGAGCAGGTCGCGGCGCTTGATGTACCGGTGCAGCTGATCTCCAGCCGCGTCAATCATGGTCGCTCCGGCGCTCGCAACCGTTTGGCGAAAGCCGCGCGCGGCACCTGGCTCCTGTTCCTCGACGCAGACATGGATATCAGCCCGGACTTCCTGACCCGCTGGATCACCCATACGCAGACGACGTCCGCCGGTGCGCTCTTTGGCGGATTTGAGCCTGTGGCCCCGACTGCGTCGACCCGGGTTCATGCCGCGCTCGCTGAAGCCTCGGACGTACACACCGCCGCTGAGCGAAATCAGATTGGTGCGGTGGCGGTGTGCTCCTCAAACCTCGCGGTGCGCCGGGACCTGTTTGAGCAGGCCCCCTTCGATGAAGGGTTCTCTGGCTGGGGCTGGGAGGATGTGGACTGGGCGCTGAGTGCCTCGGCCAAATTTGATCTCGATCACGTGGACAATCCGGCCCGCCATGGCGGGCTCGAACCGGTTGGCGGCCTGTTAAAGAAGTTTGGCCAGTCCGGACCCAATTTCGCCCGACTGCTTGATCGCCATCCTGCCTATGCACAACGACCTGGCGCGAAGCTCGCAAAGCGCGTGAGAGACTGGCGTATGGCGGGGCCCGCCCGGATCGCAGGCAACCTCGCCGCCCGCCTGCCGGTGCTGCCGGTTCGCATACGGGTTCTTGGCCTGAAGCTGTTCCGGGCCGGTATTGCTGCGGAGGCGCTTTAGATGACTGCTCACGCCTACATCCCCTCCAGTGGCCTGATGGGCAAGCTGAAGCGACAGGCTGCACGCCGTCTGGCGAAAGCCCCCATGCGCATCGAGCTTGAGGCCCCGCTGGTCAGCTTCAGCTTTGACGACTTTCCCAAGTCGGCTGGCGAGGCCGGGGCCGAAATCCTGGAACGCCATGGCTGGCGCGCGACCTATTTCACCGGCGGCGGATATGCTGGCGGCGAAAACCATCTTGGCCGGATGTATGAGATCGGGGATCTGAAGCGGCTCCACGCGGCAGGTCACGAGATCGCCTGCCACACCTTCTCCCATATCGATGTGGGGCAAACACCGCTTGAAGAAGTCGAGGCCGAGGTCGACCGCAATCGCACCTATCTGGATGCGTGTGGTTTTGATGCCCCGTTCAGGACCTTCGCCTTCCCCTATGGCGAAGCCTCACCCGCGGCCAAGCAGTCCTTGCTGAAACGCTTTCAGGCGCTGCGCGGGGTGCGGCCCGGCATCAACCGGACCTGGGCCGATCGCGGCCTGCTGACCGCTGTGCCCCTGGATGGGGGCGAAGCCGGTCTTCAGCGCGCGCTCGCGTGGATTGAAGAGGCGAAACGCCAACCCGGCTGGCTGATCTTCTACGGCCATGATGTGCGCGAAGCGCCCAGCGAATGGGGCTGCACGCCAGCCTTCCTGGAGACCGTCTGTTCAGCGGTCGCCGACAGCACGGCCGAGGTCGACACGATTGCTGGTGCGCTGGCCAGGATCGACGCATGAGCTGCGCGGTCCTTATCCCGACTTTCCGCCGCAATGACGGCCTGACGGCAGCGCTGCGCAGCGTGTTCTCACAGACGCGCCTGCCTGATGAAATCGTGGTCGCAGACAACTCGCCCGAAGCTGGTGCGCAGTCGGTGGTGCGTGCACTGAAGAACGAAGCGCCCTGCCCGCTCATTTATGTGCATGCGCCAGAGCCCGGTGTCGCCAATGCACGCAACGCAGGCTTTGCGGCAACGAAGGCCGATCACATCGCCCAGCTGGATGATGATGAAACCGCGGAAACAGGCTGGCTTGCTGCCCTTCTGGACATGACCGGCCAGAGTGGCGCTGCGGTCGTGTTCGGCCCCGTGCGCGCCGCGCCCGGCCTTGCCAGCGATGATCCGGTGAGCCTTGCCTGGGCCGAGCGGCTGTATGCGCGCACACCGGAGCTGAGCGATGGGCGGATCGACAAGCCCTGGGGCTGCGGCAACTCGCTGGTCAATCAACGGGCGGTGACCCTGCCCAGCCCGGTGTTTGATGCCGGCACCAATGATATTGGCGGGGAAGATGATCTGTTGTTCGCCGAGATCGAAACGCGCAGCGGTACATTTGCGTGGGCCTCTCACGCGCTCGTCAACGAGCATGTCGATCCAAAACGCGTGACCCGCGCCGCCCTGTTCCGACGCAGCTTCGCGTTCGGCCAGGGTCCCAGCCAGACCGCCGCCGATCAGCGGCGCTGGCATGGTGTTGCGCTTTGGATGGCGACCGGGGCGGCCCAAGCTCTGCTGTTTGGGCCGGCGGCGTTGCTGACCGACACGCTAAAGCTGGGCCCGGCGCGCCTGCGGGCGCAGCTGCTCGATCGTGCGAGCCAGGCATTGGGCAAGCTCGTCTGGATGAACCGCTTTGCGCCGCGCTTTTACGGTGCGGCGCTAGCTCAGAGCGACTAAAGCGCGTCTAGTTTTTCGGCACCATCTGGCCGGTGGCCGGATCGAGCTGGTAGTAGGGCAGGCCCTGCTCAATCCATTCGCCGATCCCGCCCATCATGTGGGTGTCCACATCAACGCCCGCCGCCTGGGCCAGCTCGATGGCGCGCGCTGAGCGACCACCCGCCTTGCAGTGCAGGACAACCTTGCGACCCTGGCCCACGGGAAGCGCCTTGGGCTCAAAGGTGGACAAAGGCATCAGGAGCGCGCCGGGAATCCGGGCTTCGTGGTATTCACCCGCCTCGCGCACGTCCACCAGGATGATCTCGCCAGCCTCAAGAGCCGTGGCAGTTTGTTGCGGTGTCCAGTTTTCCATTTATATCTCCCGTCACGATGCGATAGGCAGTGATTTGCCTGACCACACTTAAGCGTTGATGGAAGCAATTGCCATGATCCGTCCTGACGTCCATGCCGTCTTTGACCCGCAGAGCAACACGATCAGCTATGTCGTAGCCTGCCCTGAAACCAAAGCCTGCGCCATTATCGACCCGGTGCTGGATTTCGACATGGCCAGTGGACGCACCGCTCAGGACAGCGCGAAGAAGCTGATCGCCATCGTGGAGGATAATGGCCTCACTCCGGAAATGATCCTGGAGACCCATGTTCACGCCGATCATATCTCTGCAGCCCCCTGGCTAAAGCAGCGCTTCGACTGTCCGATCGTGATCGGTGCGGCCATCAGCGAGACCCAGAAAGCGTTCGCGCCGATCTACGCCCTGGAGTCCGAAATCTCCGGCTCTGGGGCTGAGTTTGACCGGCTACTGGCCGATGGCGAAGCGTTCACGGTGGGCAAGCTGGAAGGCCATGCCATCCACACGCCCGGCCACACGCCAGCCTGCATGACCTACATCATCGGCGATGCCGGCTTTGTGGGCGATACGCTTTTCATGCCGGACTTTGGCACCGCGCGCTGTGATTTCCCCGGTGGCTGCGCCCGCCAGCTTTATCAATCGATCCAGAAGCTGTTCGCCCTGCCCGACGAGACACGCCTATTCATGTGCCATGACTACAAGGCCCCTGGACGAGACGAATTCGCCTGGGAAACCACGGTCGGTGAGCAGCGCGCGAAAAACATCCATGTCGGTGGCGGGGCGAGCGAAGAGGACTTCGTGGCGATGCGGACCGGGCGGGATGCCAAGCTGGGCACGCCCAAGCTGATGCTGCCTTCAGTTCAGACCAATATCCGTGCTGGTAAAATGCCGGGTGCCGATGATCAGGGCCGCGTCTTTTTGAAGCTGCCCATCGACGCGCTCTAGGTCTGTTGGTCCCCACGCTCTAGCGTGTCTGCGCCTCATCAAAGGAGCAGGTGCCATGGCCGTTGCAGACCAAGTCCCGACCCAGTCCGGATTTCACGCCAAATCGACCGGCATGGAGGTCGTCGCCGACATTGACCTGTCCGGCAAGACCGCCGTGGTGACCGGCGGCTATAGCGGTTTGGGTCTAGAGACCGTGCGGGCCCTGCTCGCCAGAGGGGCGCGCGTTGTGGTGCCGGTGCGCTCGCCGGAAAAGGCGAAGGAGACCATGGCCGACCTCGAAGGTCCGGTTGCAACCGCGCCGATGGATCTGGCCGATCTCTCCTCAGTGCGCAGCTTTATCGATGCCGTCACGGGCGAGCTAGGCGCGCTAGACCTCTTGATCAACAACGCCGGCATCATGGCCTGCCCGGAGGCGCGCGTCGGACCAGGCTGGGAAAGCCAGTTTGGTATCAATCACATGGGTCATTTCGCGCTGACGCTCGGCCTGATGGACCTTCTTGAAAAAGCGGATGCGCCGCGTGTGGTGGCCCTGTCCTCCACCGCGCACAAGATGTCGGATATCCTGTGGGACGATATTCAGTATGAACGCACGCCCTACGACAAATGGCAGGCCTATGGTCAGGCCAAGACCGCAAACGCCCTGTTCGCCAATGCCCTGTCGCGCCGGCTGAAAGCGGCTGGCGGCCTCGCCTTTTCGGTCCATCCCGGTGGCATCTTCACGCCGCTGCAGCGCCACCTGCCGAAGGAGGAGATGATTGCGCTCGGCTGGCTCGGCGAAGACGGTGAAATCAGCGAGCGGGCCAAGGGCCTGTTCAAGACGCCGGAACAGGGATGCTCCACCACGCTGTGGGCGGCCACCTCAGCGAAACTCGACGGCAAGCCCGGCGTTTATTGCGAAGATTGCGACATCGCCGCGCCCACCGATCCGGACAGCCCCTATGCACGCTATCTGGGCGTTGACGCCCATGCCTGCTCCGACGAAAGCGCGGAACGGCTGTGGGAGATCAGCGAAAAGCTGTTGCTGGAGGCCTGACGCCTAGTCCTCGAACACGATCTCGGGCGCGGGCCGCTGGGCATGGGCGGCCTGATGCAGCATGGCATCGGCAGCGCGCTCAAACGCCTTGGCCACGGGCCCCTCACCCGACACAACCAGCCGCCCGGCGTCGCTCGCTTCGCGCAGCTCCGGGTGGAGCGGGATTTCGCCCAGGAAAGGCGCGCCAATCAGCTCAGCTTCAGCACGCACACCGCCGCGTCCGAAGATCTCGGCCGTCTCGCCACAGCTGGGGCACAGGAAAAAGCTCATATTTTCCAGCACGCCGAGGATCGGGATTGCCGTGCGGTCAAACAGGGCCGCGGCCTTCTTCGCATCATCAAGCGCCAGATTCTGCGGCGTAGAAACGATCACCGCGCCGGAAATCGGAGCGCCCTGGGCCACGGCCAGCTGTACGTCTCCGGTGCCTGGCGGCATATCGATGATCAGGACATCCAGATCGCCCCAATTCACCTCGCCCAGAAACTGGCGGATTGCGCCGGTCACCATCGGCGCGCGCCAGACGATCGGATCACGCTCGCCCACCAGAAATCCCATGGAAATGACCTTCACCCCATGGGCCTCCAGCGGTTCGATCCCGCCATTCTCCTTTTTAAGGCCCGGCACATTGGTCAGCCCAAAGATGCGCGGCGCGCTGGGGCCATAGATGTCGGCATCCATCAGCCCAGTCTTCAAACCCATCTTCGCGCATGCACCGGCAAGGTTCGCCGCCACGGTCGACTTGCCCACCCCGCCCTTGCCGGACGCCACCGCAATGACAAAGCGCGCCGGCGCAGTGAGTGGCTGACTTTCCGCGCGCTGGGGCTGCGCCGCGCCGCGCTGCAGCGTGGTCTCGATAATGGTGCGCGTGCGCTCCACCTCCGGCAGGGCGGTCAGCGCCTGATCAATTTGCGCCCGCAGGGCCGCAATATCCTCGCCCTCAGCCCCGGGTTTGAGGATCAACGTCGCCACGCCGTCCTTCAGATCCAGGCTGTCGAGGCGGCCGCTCTCGGGCAGCGGGGTACCGCTCGCTGGGTCGGTGACGGAGGAAAGGGCGGAAATCAGCGCATCGGTCATGGCGCTCACATAAGCGAGCCTGCAGCATCAGGAAAGGCTTTCACAGCCAAACTGCAGCTTGGGCCGCCCTCATGCCTTGATCGGCGCAGCGGTAAGCGGCTACACCGGTAGATGGAGACGTGGCCGAGTGGTCGAAGGCGCTCCCCTGCTAAGGGCAACCCAATCTTTCTCCAGAACGGCGAAAATTCCACCCAGGCATTTGTTTTTAAAAGATTTTTTCTGGTCAATTTGGCGTCAGAAATCGCACATTTAAATTTAAAATCTGCCTCAACTTGGCCTAACTTAGCCCCACCGGACGTAAAAACTTGGACACATTCTGGACAGCCGGCCTGGGCGGAAAATCGGCGCGCTGCCACTGCGATCGGGTTGATCTGCGAATTGGTTTCAAGGCCGCTGACTACCAAGGCAACGAATTTCTCCAATTAGTACTCTGCGAAACGATCTTGGCGTCCTAGCCATCGCGCCCATTGTCGTCGTTGAGACTGCAACTGCCGCAATCTGAGCCGCACAACTCGCTCAACACGCCGAACGTTCCTATTACCATCAAAAAACCAAACCTCCCGGGCTAGCATCGGTTCGAAAAATCTTTTCGCCGCCTGCCCAGCGGTATCAGACAGCCAACCGTTCCTGATGCCCTCATAGGCAAGAAGCCAAATCCAGCTTGTTTCTAAATCCGCTTTCGCCACCTCACTCTCCCAAAAACTTATCGGAAGATGCCCGACTACTAGACCCTTGGATTTCATGTCGAGTAGCAAAATGGGAATGATACTGCCTCGGTGCTCTTTTAGGTGACCCTGTAAATCGCGAACATCAACAGCTACTCGCAAGCCACGAAGCGTATACAGCATCCATATTACTTCATAAATATTTCCATTTTCTAGCGCCCGACTTATCAAAACATTGAATCTTTTTCGCAACCTCACCCGATTTATCTTCCTGGTCGATCGGTCTATATTAATAATCAATTGGCATATCTTATTCATCGCAATAGGGGATATTGAGGCGGCCTTTACAAGATAGGACTCAATAAGCTCGACATCCTGCCCACCAAATTTTTTCGTTTCTAAAATAGAGATGACGTAGCTTGTAACCTTGGAATGTGGATTTCGCTTCTGAATTTTGACCGCAAAATTGAGGAAAGCACGCAATCGATCTGCTTGCAGGGTGTGAATGTCCCGTTTTAAGAACGAAGAGATCTGCGACATCCAATCTTCGGAATCATAATGAAAAGTCCGATGAATATCTGTCTTTGAGCCATTTATCTCCAAACCAAATTGAAAATAGGCCGCCTTAATATTTGATAGCACCACCTCCGCCTGCTCGAACGAGGTTGCACCAAAAAACCAATCATCCTGTTGACGGTCTCCGTTCATAAGTATGAAGGAGTTCCCGGATTGCTCTCGCCAAGCGTCCAGTCGGGCTCTGACTTCGACATCAACTTCGGACGACACAATCTCAGCCAATATCCACGACGTCTCTGGCCCAACAGGGATCCCGATAGTCTGATTGAGATTGCAGGCCCGGACCAAAGTGTCCAGGCGATCGCAGAGCGACCATCTATAACGATCACGATTCTCTTTGACTTTATTTTTCCCGTAAGCTGCCCAAGGAATTGAGTGAGTATAAATTGACGGGTAGAAGCGCGAGACATCTGTAGCCACAAGCCAATCTGAGGTGGCTTCAATAAATCGTTTCTTTGAAGCATGAAGCGAGAAATTTATGCCGCTAACCCCTCTTGAGTATTGCTTGGAAATAATCGGTTTATCCTGAGAATATATCGCCTTAGAGACAGTAAATTTAGCAATGGAACGGTAATTAAATGCTATTTCATAAGACAATAAAGCTTGCGGGATAATATGAGTTATCGAGATATTCCTGCGCTCATGATCCCTTTTGGGCATTGAAATATTTTCAATGCTATAACCATTTTTTGAAATCTTGTACTCCACGCACCCTCTTTTAATTCGCCCTCTTTTCATTACCACTTTTCGAGAAAATACGCCGCTTTGGTGCCACTGCTCTAAAATCTCATCAACCGACTGACCGAAGCTCTCTGTTGAGAACGCGTATGGTAGCTCACGCGGGAAATGACCGCTTGAAGAAAGCGCCTTTAGGTACTCTAACTCTTTCAAAATTCCCTCGCATAAATTTAGGAGTCAGCGCGTGAAGCGCGAAGGGTTTTACTTTTCGAGAATATACTTGAATTCAATTTTCTTCATAGCGTTGATTACAAAGATATATAATCGCCCTGTCTCCGATGCAGACCGACGGAACAAGCCAAGTAACCCTAAGTTACAGCTTGCTAGGTTAATGCGCCTGCCAGCCTAGTCCCGTTGGTCGTTTCTAACGAACGCGTCAGATACAGAAACGAGGGCATAAGGCTCAATATGCTCCCTAGGAAGGGGAGTAGAATCTTATCGACACGAAAAGCACGCCACTTGACCGCAGTATCTTGCTTTATGCGCAGGACCACTGAGTAACGTCTGGACGTGCGTTAACGTGTTCAGTGGGTGCAGCTCTGCATCTCCAAGCTCCCCTCGCCTCACATGAGACAAATCCCCTTCAAGCGCGAGCAATATACGATTACTCGTCGAAAAATCTGGACACATTCTGGACAGCGCTGTTTTTGGGGTCTTGTGTCGAGCCGAAATCCCTTTGTATATCAAAGGTGGAGACGTGGCCGAGTGGTCGAAGGCGCTCCCCTGCTAAGGGAGTAAGCGTTAACGCGCTTCGAGGGTTCGAATCCCTTCGTCTCCGCCAGACTTTCTTCACGAAAAGAGTTCGGCATTGCGCGATGACCGTCGCGCACGCCGCCAACATGCGGTCCTCACCCTGCTTGCGACCGTGTCGCCCCAAGCGCTCGATTTTGGCACCAACGCACACCTAAGCGCGAATAGAGCTTTTGTCCGCCTGCAGGATCAGCTTTCGGTAGTCATTCAGATCGCCGTCATAGCGCGTGGCCTTGCCATCCTTGACCAGCCAAAGCTGGTCGGCCGTACCTTCAGCCAGATAGACATCGTGGGTGATCAGGACGACGGCCCCGTCATAATCATTCAGCGCATAGATCAGCGCTTCACGGCTATCGATATCCAGGTGCGACGTTGGTTCGTCGAGGATCAGGATATGGGGCTTTTCAATGGACATAAGCCCAAGCAGAAGCCGAACTTTTTCACCGCCCGACAGCTTTTCGATATTGGTCTCGACCTTTTCATGGGCAAAGCCCATGGCGGCGGCCACCGCACGGTGCTTTGACGGCGGGGTGCCTTCGGCTAACGCATCGCGCACATGGTCCAGAACCGTTTCTCCGGGGCGCAGCTCGTCCATCTGGTCCTGGGAGAAATACCCGATACGCAGCGCACGCGGCGCCACCCGTTCACCGGCCAGAAGCGTCAGACGCTCGGCAATGGATTTGACCAGCGTGGTCTTGCCCTGTCCATTCGCGCCAACAATCGCGATCCGGTCCTCTGGATCCAGACGCAGATCAATGCCCGACAGGATTACCGCATCCTCGCCATAGCCGACGCTCGCATCGCGCAGCTGCAAAAGAGGCGGCGACAGCTTGTCGGTGCAGGCGGGAAAGGCGAACGGCGTCGTGCGCTCTGCAATCGGGACGGTAATCTCCTGCATCTTTTCCAGCATCTTGACACGTGACTGGGCCTGGCGCGCCTTGGAGGCCTTGGCGCGGAACCGATCCACAAAGGCCTGTAGATGGGCCTTATCCGCCTCCTGCTTGGCGCGCTGGCTTTCCAGCAGAGCCGTCTTCGCCGCGCGCAAGCGCAGCCAGGCATCATAGCCGCCCGGCGTGATGGACAGCTGCTTGTGCTCCAGCGCCAAAGTATGGGTGACGCAGCGGTTCAGCATTTCCCGGTCATGGGACACAATGATTACGGTGTGTGGATAGCGTTTGAGATAGGTCTCAAGCCAGGCTGCGCCCTCAAGATCAAGATAGTTGGTCGGCTCATCAAGAAGCAGCAGATCAGGCTGGGAAAACAGCACCCCGGCAATCGCTGCGCG
This sequence comes from Oceanicaulis sp., assembly GCA_043513725.1. GTDB lineage: Bacteria > Pseudomonadota > Alphaproteobacteria > Caulobacterales > Maricaulaceae > Oceanicaulis. The sequence goes on from CP121338.1 coordinate 442,891, forward strand.
CATGCGCCACCCGCCGGAAAACTCGCGCGTCGGCCGGTACAGATCAGCATCGACAAAGCCAAGCCCCATAAGGATTTCCGCGGCGCGCGCCTCAGCGGACCAGGCGTCAATATCGGCCAGCCGCATATGGATCTCGCCGATCCGATCTGGATCATCGGCCGTCTCTGCCTCCAGCATCAGGGCATGGCGTTCTGTGTCTGTTGCCAGGACAACATCCAGAATGGTCTCGTCGCTGGGCTGCACCTCCTGGGCCACCCACCCCATGCGCGCCCCATTCTGCATGCGTATCGCGGAATCCGGTGACGGATGTGAGATCTCTTCGCGAATAAGTTTCAACAGGGTGGACTTGCCAGTCCCGTTGCGCCCGATCAGCCCGACTTTCCAGCTCGCCGAAATCTGAGCCGAGGCGTTCTCGAATAACGAGCGCGCGCCAATGCGGTAATCAAGGTTTGAAATGGTCAGCATGGGCGCGATGTAACCCTCATGGCGCACAACGCAATGGAGCTACGACATCGCACGGGTAAAAGCGCGCACTCTTAAGGCCGCCGGTGATCGCAAAGCCACACCCTGATCCGCAGCCCTGGGTGATCAGGTGCGCGACCGGGCGACTGCCCAGGGTCAGATTGATCGTCTCCTCGCCCGTGGTGATGTTGTCCCGATAAAGAAGATCGCCGCCCGTGCCGTAGACCGAGTAGAGGGTTTCGCCATCGATGGTCTGCTTCACCCGGCGGTTATGGGCGTTCCCCGGTTCGAGCTATCGCTCGCCCGAGGACAGGCTCCGGCATAGCTCGCTGACACCGCGCCCGACATGGCCACCGGCTGGTCAGAGCGGTCATAGGTGAACTGGAGCCGCGAGTTGTCGATGACTTCAAGTCGGTCGCGTCAGCGATCATTTGATCCGGGGGATCAAATGAAGACGCAGAAGGCCGCGGGCATCGTGCAGATAGTTTCGCCAGATATTGCCATCACGCGTATCGCGGGCGCGGAAGACCTGATTATTGGCATTGTATTCGATTTCGCCGGATTAGTTTAGCTGCACCAAAATCACTACACTCCGAGTGGATCCACTAAAATTCGCAGCTGAGACCCGAAGGACTTCCACTTCGCGTCGCTTGAGATTCAAATGCTTCAAAGTTGGCTGACATTTCTTCACTGTTTGCGCTATCGAAGTTTTCAAAAACATCGCTAGCCTGAATCCTTAACGAGTATCTACGCCTCTCGCGTCGCTCTAACGCCCACTGATGTGTACCGTTCGTTAGAAACAAGTCACCGCAAGCGTAAGCACTTGCCTCAAAACGCCCTCGCTCGTCAGGGATAATCCTTAAAATAGGCTGAAATGTCGAAATACGAGTTAAATTTTCGGGAAATGGAACTTGATTTAATTACTCTATGTAAAGTTCTTGAAAACTAGCACTGTTGTCTACATTTTTTAGGCGCAACTCGATATAAACCATTTCCCTCGTCGACTGACATCCAGCTGTCAATAGAGATAAAAATATCAGGATCATTGTAGTATTTCTAATCATTCTCTGATTGCCTTACTCGCCTTGGTTCCCGATTACACCTTTAACCCTATTGGCAACATCTGATCTTACCATTCGGGGAAGGTTGATATGGTTTGCGGGCGGGCCGTGCTCGACATTCTCAATCCCATTTACCCGCTGTCCGTGATACGGATTTGACCCGAACAGGTGCGAGCCCACCGCTGCGGCAACAAGCGCAAGAAATCCGGCACCATAAAGCGCCAGAAACCGCGTATTGGATCCAGAGACGTGGCCGAACCGGTTCAAGGGTGCTCCCCGCACAAAGGCGGCAAGACGACCGCTAGCGCGAGACGTTACAGGAACACGCTCAAAAATGGATTAACCGTCGGGGAGGCTCCATGTTTCGGAGACCGGTACCCAACGGGTCTTAAGGCCCGCCATAGAAGGGGACCGCCTCTTCGGGCAGCAAATCCATGCGGATTTCAATGCCGCGCTCGCCCGCTAACCGGCCAACAAGCGCGCCCATCTCCTGCGGGCTCTGGGGCTGGGCTTCGGCGACTTCAGCAGCGACAGCATCGAAGAAGCCCTCAAACTCACCGTTCGAAACCCCGACGACCATTACCGCCTCGTCCTCGCCAGCATTCCAGAAGGCGTGAACGTGATTTCTGGTCAGGGCCGCGAAGGTCCCCGGTCCCGCCTCAATCACCGTGTCGCCATTCATGAAGGTCACCTGCCCCGAAACGACAAAGAAAAATTCGTCCTCATGGGTATGGGAGTGAGGCGGCGCGCCGGCAGATTGCGGCGGCACGCGGAACTCGTAGAAGCTGAGCCCGTCTTCGTTTTCGCTCTCCGACAGGAGCAGATCGACCGGGTGGAAGGGCACCGGTACCGGCTCGCCCTCTCCCGGCTCGACGATTTTGGGTGGATGCGCGCTGAGCGCCAAGGCCATCAAAGCTTCAATCATGTGCGTCCCCTAATGCTCTGTCCCGTCTGCGATCATGGCGCATACCCCGGTCCGCTCAAAGGAATAATCGCGACACCCGGATCTATCAGAGCTGATCACAAAGAAGGCCCGGACCAATGCTGATCCGGGCCTTCGTCAGGAATCGTTGACGTTTGCGCGGGTCTAGACGTTAAAGACCGCGCCATTGCTGATGCGTACGCGCTGACCATCAAAGCGGGTCAGCGTAAAGCCATCGAACACCTCGTTATAGGTGATCGAGTAGTCGCGCAGCATAGTGATCGCCTGCTGCTCGCCGACCAGAAGGCCGTCGACACCGTCAGAACGATAGTGAACCCCGGCCCAGTCACGGCCAAGGGCGATATTGTTGGCCAGCTTGTTGATCTCGCCGCCAATGGTCAGGCTGCCCGCATAAGCCAGCAGTGTATCGCCGGTCGCATCGGCCTCGACCGGGCTCGGCATATTCATGTCTTCGTTGAAGAAGGCCTTCAGCACCGTACAGCACGCGCCCGCAATCGTGGCGTGACCGGCCGGATAGGACGGGTGGGTCGGCGAGCCTTCTGCGAACGCCATCGGCAGGAAACGGGTCCCATACTGGTTGAACACGCGGTCCACGCCTTCGCTGGCCGTGATGTCGAACGGCAATCCGTAATCCTTGTCGCCATTCATCTGGTGATGCAGGCGGCCGCCATACATTTCCGGGCGGGCGCGACGATGCACCAGCCATTTCTGATACCACGCACCGGTCAGGGCCAGATTGCCGGCCTTGGACACCAGATCGAGCACATCCGGCCCGCCGAGCGAAACAAAACCGCCCTGTGTCGCGTTGGTCAGGTAGGCATTGGCCGGATCAAGGCTGCCCGGCACACCCAGCAGGATCAGCGCCGCGTTGAGATAGGCCTGGAAGGAGAAGTCGGCGTGGACGTATTCGCCCAGCGACCGGCCGTCGAAGATGTATTTCGCAGATGTGCGGGTCAGCGAACCCGGGACGCCGCCACGCTGCACCAGAAGCCAGTCGGCTTTCGACGTCATGAAGTCTTCACCAGCCTTGCTGGGCTCGTAGGTTTGCTCAATCGTCTTCGGCCCCCACGGAATTGGCTTCAGAAGCAGCTGAGACACGTAAGGCCCGGTCAGATCGCCGGGGGTTTCACCCCGGAACACGGTGTCGGATGTCACGAAGTTACCGACTTTCGGCCCAATGGTCGCGTCAAACGCATTGAGATCATTGACCGCAGACTGGATGGTCATACTGCCATTGAAATTGATGAACGGCACATCGCGGCACAGGGCCTTCCAGTACAGCTCGCCCATTTCCGCAGACGTTTCAGCGCCAAGGAAAGTCGGGGCCGGACGCATCCACGTATTGTGGCTGTCACGCCCCACCATCTCGAACTTGTAGGAGCCCTGCGGGTTCGCCAGCTTACGGAATCCCTGCGGGGCGAGCTGGATCGCTTCGAAGTCTGAATTGCGCCCGGACCGCAGCGCGGCGAGGTAGGCATCATATTGCGCCGTGTCGACCTCACCGAGATTATTGTGCGGCAGAGTCTTGGTGAAGCTGCCCCGCTTGTCGGCGAAGGCTTCGTCGCCATTGGTTTCCTGCTCGGCGATAAAGTCCTGCAGATGGGTCCGTGCGGCAGCGTTGCGCAGCTGCATGGCGGTTGAACTGCGGCGATTGCGATTTCCGCCCAGAACCGGATGAGCGCTGGAATTACCCTGCCCTTTGCCATTATTGGCAAAGGCGGTCGCTCCGCTTGCCATTGCTGCGGTTGCAGCTGTGGCCAGAGCGGCACCGCCCATGAGTGTGCGACGGTTAATAGCCGTCTTGTCCGCACCTTGGGTGCGGCCTGCGTCAGTCTTCTTCATTGTGCTGTCCCCAGTCTAGAAAAGTCCCGGCGCGACTGTAGGCAAGCAGGAAAACATTACCAGAAAAAAAGGCCGTCAAATAAATATATTTATACTAAGCACCTGTATTTAATCAATTTGCTGCAAGCGCAGCAATGGCTGGTCTGGCTGATACATTTATCCTGATACAGCCTCAGACATTTGAATGAGCCACTAATGGCGGCACCCCGATCAGCCGTGCCTCAGGCCCACCTGGGACGTTCATAGACAAGATCTCCGGCGACCGTGCCGAACAAAGGGAGGGGCCGCACATGGCGCGCTTTCGCCTTCAGCAAAAGGGGTTATTATCCACACGAATTTAAGGGGAAATGCGTGTCCAATCTTGTCTACGACATCGCCAAATTTGCGCACATCACCGGTCTCGCATTTTTGATGGGCAATATCACGGTGACGGCGATCTGGAAGTATTTTGCCGACCGTGACGACCGGCCTGAAGTGCTGAGCTTTGCCCAGAAGCTGGTCACCTATACCGACTGGTCAATGACGGTCTGGGGGGTGATCCTGATCATGGCGAGCGGGTATTTCATGGTGATCTACGCCAAATTCCCGCTTCTGGCGCCCTGGCTGTTATGGAGCCAGGTCCTGTTCGTGGTGGCCGGCCTGATATGGCTGTTCATTCTGGTGCCAATCCAGATCAAGCAGGCCCGACTGGCCAAAAGCTTTACCGACGATGTGGGCGAGCAATATCGTGCGCTGTCGCGCCAGTGGATCGTCTGGGGCCTGATCAGCACGGTGCCGCTGGTGGGGGTCACCTGGCTGATGGTCGCCAAGCCCATGTAGTGGCTCGACCGCCTGGCGGGCAGCCCGTAGTATGGCTCCTCCACGCCGTTGGTCTTGAATGGATAAATCCCTCCGATCGCCAGATTGAGGATCAGGAATTTCGGCGTGTCGAACATCCACGTTCCGTAATGCTCGATCATCGGTCGGGTGACCCGATACATCATGTGGTCATCGACATAGAAACGCATGGCATCGCGCTCCCATTCAACCGCATAGACATGCCAGTCGGTCGCATCCTGCCCGTCCGGGAAGAAATACTTGTTCACAAAGGGCGTATCGCCGGAATAGTTCGGCCCGTGAACGGCGGCCCCCGTCCAGTCGCGCTCGCCGACATATTCGAGAATGTCGATTTCGCCGGTATCGGGCCATTTGCCGTTGCCGAGCATCCAGAAGGCCGGCCAGATACCTTCAGCGGCCGGCATTCGAATACGTGCTTCAATCCGCCCGTATGTGCATTCGAATTTATGCTGGCTCTCGATCCGGCCCGACACGAAATCGGCAACCCGGCCACAGGGAGTCTTGAAGCCTGGTCGATAATGGGCCCGAAGCTCAAGAACGCCTCCGCTCGCCCCGTCGACAGCCCCCGCCGGCAGGAAGCGGATCGTCTCGCTTGAATCGATATAGGCCTGCTGCTCGTTATTCACCCAGAAGTCCGGGCCGATGACAGTCCACCGGTCACGGTCCAGCTCAGGACCATCGAAATTCTCTTCGAAAATTGTGAGGTGATTGGACATGGTACTCGCCAAGCCGCCGCCGCTTTGATGCGCCGCAGAGTGCACGCTGCCAGCGCATTTCAAAAGCCTCGATTACTGTTCAGCTCAGTCGCGCAAACCGGCCTTGTTCAGCGCGGCGCTGGCGCGGAAGCGAATGCGTCCACAGCGCTCGATCTCGTCCTGCGAGGCATCCTCGGGACACCGGCAGGTCTGCGACAGCCATTCAAGGTCTGCCGGGTCAAGCCAGAGCGCAACACGGCCCTTGGCCGCTTCAGAGTGGGGTTCGGTGGGTGTCGTCATCGCCTCGCGTCCCTCATGTCTCGTAATCACTATGGCGCACAAAAAGCCAGGCCATCGTGATTACCAGACTGTGGGCAGCCGCGCCGACGGTCCACCAGATCATCGGAACTTTCATGACAAAATACCCCTCAACGAGGCTGATAGCGACAAAAACGATCATCCCCAGAAGGTAACTTGCCAGATGGATCCATAGGCCGAGACGGGCCGCTGCGAGGCCTTTGACATGTTTTGCCTTTGCAATGGCACGCGCTTCGACGTCAGCGTCCACGCACAAGGCGCTGGCATCCACATCAAAAGCGGCCGCGAGAGCCATCAGCGTCTCTTGCGAGGCGCCTTCGCCCTTTTCCACTCGCTGGATGGTGCGCAGGCCCAGGCCCGCAATCTCAGCGAGATGCTCCTGTGACCACTGACGGTCTTCGCGCCAGCGCTTGATCTTTTTTGAGTCAGCTTTCAAAGCCATGGGTCTCTCCTGTGTACGGCTGTTGTAATCAGACCCGTCCGAAAGACCAAAATTTTTACCGACCAGCCACGCCAGCTATGCGTCAGCCACCCGCCACAAGCACGCCAGGGCCATGACAGAGCCCTTGAACAGCTACCCTGAACCTCATGCGCAGCTGACGGTTTGGGTCTGCAGCAATCGACCTATCTTTGCGCCAGCGCACTGCCAGGGAGACGCCGTCATGTCGCTAGCAAGCACCATTGAACTGACCGATCTGGAGCTGGCCTGCCGGATCGGGACCTATGGTCCAGGCGACGTCGTTCCCAAGGCTCACCTGCTGGACCTCATCCTCACGATTGCTTCCTCGCTGGTCCTTATTGAAGAGGACGGCATGGATCATGTCTTCGACTATGATCCGCTTGTGGCCGAGATCGACCGGCTCGCGCGCGATGGTCACTACGCGACCCAGGAAAGGCTTATGACGCGGATCGTGGATGCATGCGCCGCCTATCCGCAGATCCGCGACGTGGAAGTAGCCCTTCGAAAGACGCCCGTGCTGAACGCGTCCGGGGATCTGGGCGTACGGCTGAAGGTCGACGCGGACGCGCTGAATTCGCGGCGGACCCAAGTCTAGGGCACGAGCCAAGACCCGGCTCAGTCCTCCTCGCGCAGAAAGCGTGCGCGGCGGTGCGGATCGCCGAGGTGCAGGAGTTCCATCTCTTCGATGGCGCAGGTCAATACAGCAAAATTCTCAAGCTTTGGCGCGTGGGTGTAGGCACCCGCCTCGGCAATTCTGGTTCCCGGTGTTGGCTCCGCGCCATAGGCCGTACGCGATCCGTCCGGAACACGGTCCCACTTCGCCTTGACTGACGCACCACCAGCCACGTGAACCCGGGTCATCAGGCGAATTTGAAGTCTGTGACCGGGATGCCAGATATGGATCGCCGCATGGGGCGTTTGCTCCAACGCAGCGATCTTTGCCGCCCGCGTATCAGAGTGGACTTCGATCTCGGCATCCGCGCGCCTGGCCGCACGAAGAACGACTGTGCGCGCCTCAGGCCTTCCTTGCGGAGAGACCGTGGCGAAGGTCGGGTGGCGCGCAGGGGATCGCCGGTCGGCGACACCGCGCTCAAGCAGGGCCCACGCGTCACCGTGAAACGCCTTCAGGTCGTTCAAGTCAGACATCTTGATCGCTTGTTCCAGATTTATGGCGAACCAGAGGCTAGGTCACGCCGCCGCACCGACAACAGTCTGAACGGTATAAGTGCTTTACGCATGCCCCCACATCGCGCGAGGGTATTTTCATGGCGATTACCCTTTTGTCTTCTGACAGTCTAGAAGCCCCGGACCTGCGAGAGCCGGTCGCCCGGCACTTGTGCACCGACTGCGGCGTCTCACGGCTGGAGGACCCGAAAGCCTGCGGACGCGCCTGTCAGTTCATCGCGCCTGACTACACGGCCATGGAAGAAAAAGTTCACGGTCGGGCTCGCGATAGCAAACGCCCAGATGAGCTTCATTTTGGTCCGTTCAAACGCATGGTTCGCGCCTCGCTGAAGGCCCCAATTAAAGGTGCGCAATGGACCGGCATTGCGACGCGGCTGGCCGAACGCCTGCTTGAAACAGATGCTGTCGACGTGGTGCTGACAGTCGCGCCCGATGCCGACGACCGCTGGAAGCCGGTTCCGGTCATGGTCACCCGGGCAGAGGGCATCCAGCATGTGCGCGGCATGCGTATGGGCTACGCGCCGCTCCTCGCGCTGATCGAGCCGGTGAAGGCGAAGGGCTACAAGCGCGTCGCGGTGATCGGCATTCCCTGCCAAGTCTATGCATTGCGGGCCCTGGAAGACGAGCTGGCGCTCGAGACACTTTACGTCATCGGCACCCCCTGCTCAGACAACACGACCACCGAGCGCTTCCACGACTTCCTGGCGCTGTTGAGCGATCAGCCGGACACCATCACCTATCTGGAGTTTCGCGCCGACTATCAGGTTGAACTACGCTTTGAAGACGGCACATCCAGAGAGATCCCCTTCCTGAAGCTGCCCATCTCAAAGCTTCCGCCGGACTTCTTCCCCCTCACCTGCCGGACCTGTGTCGACTACACCAATGTGCTGGCCGATATCACGGTCGGCTATATGGGCGGCGAAGGGGAACAATGGCTGCTGGTGCGCAACGAAACTGGCGAGGAGCTGATTGATCTGATCGCCGATGAAGCCGCGCTGTCCGAGCCCGACAGCAAGGGCAAGCGCAAGGCCTCTGTGACCGGCTTTATTTCCAACACCGAACGCGCTGCTGGCGGTCTGCCCCTGCGCGGCATGCCGGACTGGGTCCGCCCGCTAGTGGCCTGGCTGATGCCAAAAATCGGCCCGCGCGGTCTGGAGTTTGCCCGGGCGCGCGTTGAAATGAAAGCCGCTGAAACCGTGCTTCATTTGCGGCGCAACGAAAAAGCCCGGATGAAGAACATGATCCCCGACCATGTCTGGAAGCTGGTCGCCCCTTATGGCCTTGAGCCGGAAGACGACGAGCACAAGGCGCGCTGAGCGCCGCCCGCGCTTTCGCTCACAGCTTTGATCTTTGGTCAGCCCGGTGAAACCCGGCTACAAGCCTATGCATGACGAAGCTGGACCTCTTTCTCGTTTGCCCGCCCGGGCTTGAACCCCACCTCATGGCCGAGGCGGAAGCCCTTGGGCTCGGCGAATTATGTCTCATGGCCGGCGGTGTTGCTGCCCGTGGCAGCTGGACGGATGTCTGGCGCGCGAACCTGATGCTGCGCGGGGCAACGCGGGTGCTGGTCCGTATTGCTGAATTCCCGGCCAAGCACCTGTCCCTGCTCGACAAGCGCGCCAGTGCGGTGGACTGGAAAGCCTGGCTGAAACGCGATGTGCCGGTTCGTGTGGAAGCGGTCTGTCGCAAGTCAAAAATCTACCATTCAGGCGCGGCGTCCGAACGAGTCGCAAAGGCCATCACCGCGGTTGCAGGCGCGCCGATTTCAGACACCGCAGAGCTGAAGGTCCAGGTCCGCATTGATCACGACCTGTGCACGATCAGCCTGGATACATCCGGCGACCCCTTGTTCAAGCGCGGGCACAAGCCGGCCGTCGCCAAGGCTCCCCTACGCGAAAATCTGGCCGCGCTATTCCTTCGAGCCTGCGGATATGAGGGTACGCAGCCCGTCCTCGATCCCATGTGCGGGTCGGGCACCTTCCTCATCGAAGCGGCGGAAATCGCTTCAGGACTGGCCGCCGGACGCAGCCGCGAATTCGCGTTCGAACGCCTGCCTGGATTTGATGAAGCTGCCTGGTCAGCGATTTGCGCAGAGGTCGCCTCCAGCGCGTCCCGGCCTGCGCAATCCTTCACGGGCTTTGACCGTGATCCGGGGGCTGTGAAAGCCGCAATCGCTAACGTCGACCGCGCCGGATTATCCGATCTTGTCGAAATCTCTCGCCGGGCTGTGGCCGAGCTGAAGGCCCCGAACGGACCCGCCGGTCTGGTCATCGTGAACCCGCCCTATGGTGCCCGAATCTCCAATCAGGCGGCCCTGCGCAGCGTCTACCGCACGCTGGGTCAGCGCCTGAAGGCAGACTTCAAGGGCTGGCGTGTGGGCATCGTGACCAGCGCTCCGGCTCTGGCCAAAGCAACGGGGCTGAGGCTGGATGCCGGTCCGCCGGTCGATCATGGCGGCCTGACGGTCAAGCTCTATCAGACGACCATCACCGGCTGATCTTTGCTTGACCGGGTGCGCGACGCTCGCTCACACTTCACCCCGACTTTACCGGGGGACTGTAAGATGGGTATCTGGACAGGATTGCTGGCTGCGGCAGCGCTCTCAATGGGCGTATCGGCACAGGACATGGACGACGCTCTCGTCACCGAAGACGCGCCAGCGCCAGTGACGCTCCGACAGGTTGATCCCAATCCAACCGCGCTCGTCTGTCCGTTTCGCGGCTCCATCGAGTATGAACCCGGCGAGGTCAGTTGTGGCCTGATTACTGTGCCTGAAAACCGTGAGGTCCCGGACAGTCGCCTGATCCAGCTGCACTACGTCAAAATCGCGGCCTGGGGCGAGGATGAGAGCACCTATCGCGAAGACCCGGTCATTTACCTGACCGGCGGGCCCGGTGTCGGCGTTTACAGCTATGTCGAGCGCCTGAAGAGCCATGACGTCGCTGAACACCGCGACCTCTACATTCTTGAACAGCGCGGTATCGGCACCAGTACCGATTTTTGTGAGCTATATGGATCGGTCGCGCCCGACCTTGGCGGGGCATCCACAATGGAAGAGATGGAAATCGCCGGTGCTGAGCGCATGCGTCTGTGCTTTCAGGAAGCCGCCGCGCAGGGTGTTGATCTATCCGGCTACAACACGGTTGAAAATGCGCGCGACGTGAGGGCCCTGCGTGAAGCGCTGGGATTCGACGACTGGAATGTCTGGGGAATCTCCTACGGCTCGCATCTGGGCCAGATGCTGCTGCGCGAAGACCCAGATGGCATTCGCGCCATCGTCCTGGATGCAATAGTCCCGAACGACCTGAACGGGCTGTTCAACTATGGGCGTATTTTCACCCGTGTCGTGGAGAATTTCGCAACGACCTGCGACTCTGGCGCGATTTGTGAAGACCTCGACACGCGCCTGTATGGCGCAATGGAATCGCTGCGCGACGATCCCCTGATCCTGCAGATTGATGAAAGCGAGACCTATCCAGGCGGCGAGCAATGGGTTCCGCCAGCCATCGCGGCCTTCTTCCCCTTCTCCATGGCGTATGAGCAAAGCGAACATCCCGCCGTCCCGGCGGTCATCCAGTCCGTCGCGGATTTTGCCGAAAGCCGTGACCCCACGATCATCGCCCGCCTCGAGGCGCTCCTCGCCTCACCGGGCGGTGGGGATGTGGGCTTTGGAGGTGCGTCCCAGGGCATGAGCGACGCGATCCGCTGCAATGACGGCTATGTCGCGGAAGCGCTTGAGGCCTATGACGAAACACCGCCCGGGCGATGGGACGGCTATCTCGGCACCCGGGCGGGGCAGGCCTACACAGCGCAGGTCTGCGTCGATGAAGGCCTCGCGCCCCGCGATCGCGCCGACTACGCCCTCGTTCAATCCGACGTGCCCACCCTCATCGTCAACGGGGCATGGGATCCTGTGACACCGCCCTGGCTTGCCGAGTACATCCACGTGGCCATGCCAGGGTCGCGCTATATCGAGGTACCCTTTGCCGGCCATGGGCCAACGCGGTCGATGCCGGAGTGTTCAGGCCCCGTCATGACCGACTTTTTTGACAATCCGGACGTGAGTGCGCTTGACGCCACCTGCCTGGAAGACGGAGAGCCGCGGCCTGATTTCGTCGACCTGAAAGTCACCAAAGCCCCCTTCATCGCCGCCGGGCTCATGGCCGATGCGCCCAAGAGCTTTGTCGGCCCGGCCGTCTGGGTTGGCGGGTCCCTGCTCCCGCTGCTGATCGGTGCCATTATAATCCCCCTTGGATTTTTCGGGCGCATCATCGACCGCACGCCGGTCAGCGTCATAGGGGCAGATACTGGCGGCGCACGGATCACCGGATGGCTCGCCGCCATATCTGGTCTTGCCGGCTTTGCGATGATCGGTGCGGGCGCTTACGCCACGAGCGAAATCTCCGAGGTCGCGCTGCTGGCCGGCCTGGCCCCGCCAGCCACCGCGGGCACCTGGCTGGTCCAGCTGTGCGGTGTGTTCGCAGTCCTGAGCCTTATCGCGCTGGTCCGCGCCTTCCTCAGCGGTGAACGGGTGCGGATTGGCACGCTATTGGGCTTCGCCATTCTCGCAATCGCGGCTGGAGGATTGACAAGCTTCACCTATCTCTGGGATTTGACGCCGTTCTAATACTCTAACAAGGCAGGCTTTCATGGACGTGGTGCTGGACTTCCTCGGCAAATTCGTCAGCCAGTTCCAGTCCCCAGCCTTGGCCTTTCTTATAGGTGGCATGGTGATTGCCGCGTTTCGCAGCAACCTCACCATCCCGGATGCGATCTACAAATTTGCCGTCTTTGTCCTGCTGATGCGCATCGGGATGAAGGCCGGACTTGAGCTGCGCGAAGCCAATTTCACTGAAATGCTGTTGCCCGCGCTGATCGCGGTGGTGGTCGGCTTGGCCGCCGTTTTGATCGGGCGCTACACGCTGGCCTTCCTGCCCAAGGTGAAGACCGAAGATGCCATCGCGACGGCTGGCCTGTTTGGCGCGGTCAGTGCCTCGACGCTTGCCGCTGCCATGGTCCTCATGGACGAGGGCGGTATGGCGTATGAGGCGTGGGCCCCGGCGCTTTACCCCTTCATGGACATTCCGGCTCTGGTGCTCGCCATCGTGCTGGCGAATATCTACCACGCCAAGGTGAAGGAAGGCGGCGATACTGAGGTCCGCCTGTGGGCGATCATCAAGGACAGCCTGCGCGGATCAGCCTTAAGCGCCCTGTTGCTGGGAATGGCGCTGGGCCTGTTCACCCGGCCCGACCCGGTGTTCAACAGCTTCTACGATCCACTATTCCGCGGCCTGCTCTCCATCATCATGCTGATCATGGGCATGGAGGCCTATTCGAGGCTGCGCGAGCTGGCGAGCGTCGCGCACTGGTATCTGGTCTATGCGGTCGCCGCGCCCCTCACCCACGGGCTGATTGCCTTTGGTCTGGGCTACATCGCCCACGTGCTGACCGGGTTCTCGCCGGGCGGCGTGGTCATTCTTTCAGTGATGGCTGGATCAAGCTCTGACATTTCGGGCCCGCCAACCCTGCGTGCCGGCATCCCCAGCGCCAATCCGTCCGCCTATATCGGCTCATCGACCAGTATCGGTACACCGGTTGCGATCGCAATCGGCATTCCGCTCTACATGACGCTGGCCGACCTGGTGTTCACCGCCTAGAGCTTTGAGAACTTGCCCGGGCGCAGGATTTCCACCTCTTCAAGATAGGTGATGCCCGAATAATTCTTGAAGTAGCGCGCCGATACGCCCTCTGCGATGGCTTCGGCCTGCTCGCGAGAGCTGCAGATCACTTCGACCTTCACATTGCGCAGGGCGTCCACCACCTGGGCGCGCCCCTGGTTTCGAACACCTCGGCTACCCTTGCCGCCAGCCTCGACCATCGTATAGCCACTCGCACCAGCGTCTGCGATGACCTCAACGACACCGTCGAAGATAACTTTCTCGGTGATGATGACGATTTTTACGGCCTTGTGAGTCATGACGCTCATCCCTGAACTTGCACGCAAGAGCTAGGCTGACGAGGGGCTACAGGTCAACTCTCCATGCCGCTCCGAGAGCACGACCTATTACTTACACTTATAATTGCAAGTTATTGATATACAATCATAAAACCCTCGGAAAAAGTGTCGCATCCCATTGCATCAACACCCGAAATTTACGAAAAGGGACCCTCAACCAATGGGGGACTCCATGAAGAAAACTCACCTCGCTGTCGCTGCTCTCGCAGCAGTGGCTGTTTCGGCTTGCGGCACAATCACCCGCGGCACCAATGATACGCTTGTGGTGGAAACCACTCCGCCGGGCGCCTCGGTGTCGACCAGCAATGGCTATCAGTGCGAATCCACGCCGTGTGCGATCAAGATGCCGCGCCGTTCTGAATTCGTTGCCACGATCGAGCTCGATGGCTACCGCACCCACGAAGTAAACGTCACCAATCAGGTGTCGGGTGCGGGCGGCGCAGCGATGGCCGGCAATGTGTTCGTCGGCGGCATTATCGGCGCGGGTGTCGATGCAGGTTCCGGCGCAATGCTCGACCTGGTGCCGAACCCGATCCAGGTAACCTTGGTTCCACTCGCCCCGGGCGAAACCAATGCGAGCACCGATCCGGTTGTTGAAAATCCGATGGCGGACTCAGAAGACGGCGAGCCGATGTCGCGCTAGGCGACCTCAGCACAGCAAAAAAAAGCGCCGGTCCTGATCCCAGGGCCGGCGCTTTCATTTGAGCGGTGGGTAGGACCTAGTTGAAGGTTGACCGCACCGTCACACCCCAGACACGCGGCTCATTCACAAAGCCGGTGTTGTTGTTGAAGTCGATACCACCGGCAAGATTTTCTTCGTCGGTGATATTGCGCACAAACAGAGCCGCTTCCCAGTCGCGGGTCCCGGCCGTTCCGGCGTAACCCACACGCAGACCGCCTTCAAAATTGCCGTCGGAGTAGAATTCCTCGGACTCGTAGATGAAGAGGTTGGTGCGGCCCTGCCAGAACCAGTCGGTATAGACAAACCACTCACCGCCGAAGGACGACGGTACCGCGTAGCGGGCGGTCAGGCTGAGGATATAGTCAGGGGCCTGTGGGAACGGGTTGCCGTCAACTTCCACAAAGCCGTCATTGTCGGCATCCGGATCCAGCGGCGTGCACTGACCAGAGCCACAAGGCGCGACTTCAAGATTGGAATCGCGCAGCTCGGTCTCGTTCAGGCTCAGACCTGCGGTCACAAGGAAGTTGTCGGTGACGAGGAATTCGGAGTCGATCTCCAGACCATAGCCAACACCTTCATCTGCGTTCACCAGCTGGACCAGGTTGCCAGCACCGCCAACAGCCGACAGCTGGAGATCTTCCACGGTGTAATAGAAGGCCGTTGCGTTCAGGCGAGCGCGGCCGCCGAGCGGCTCGGACTTCACACCGGCTTCCCAGGACAGGACGGTCTCGCTGTCTGCCACCGACGGTGACGCGAAGAAGGCGACGTCACGCGCCTGAATGGTCGGGCCACGGAAGCCACGGGCCACACGCGCGAACACCGACACGTCTTCGTTCACATCGTAGAAGGCGGACAGGTCCCAGCTGAACTGTTCGTCAGCGGCATTCACCGGTGCCTGCGGGATGACGGACTGCAGGACCTGCAGGTTCTTGTTGTCGTCAGTGTAGCGCAGGCCACCAGCAATGGTGAGCTGATCGGTCACGTCGTGGCTGACCTGGCCAAACAGCGACCAGAGGTCATTGCTGTGACGCACGGTGGTCGGCGGCGGGAAGCCGCCATTCGGGCCCAGCGTCGTGATGTCAAACTCAGACGCGAAGTAATAGGCCCCAACCTGCCAGCTGGTCGCACTATCGGTATCCGACGCCAGGCGGATCTCGTGGGTCAGCTGGTAGAGATCATCAATGCCGTCCTGGGTTTCCGACGGGAACGGAATAAAGCCCGGCCCGGTCAGCGTACCGCCGTCGATATCACCGAGGCTGAAACCTTGGGTAAACTCCAGCGCGGAGATCGTGGTGAGCGTGGCACCGGGCAGGTAGAAATTCAGCGTCGCGCTGGTGCCCCAGGACTCATATTCCTGCGGATTGTTGAAGGTGGAGTCGAAGAAGACCCGGTCACGGTCGAAATTGCCGTTCAGGTCATTCGATCCGGTAGTCAGGATATTGGCACGGAAGACTGCCGAGGTGCCCTGAAGGTGGCGACCATGCAGGTTAAACAGCGCATCAAAGCTTTCATTCGGCGCAAACAGCACCTGTGCGCGGCCGGCGAGCTCGTTGAAGCCCCCCAGCGCATCGGTGCGGCCCTGTGCCCCGTTATCGATCCAGTTGTCGCGGTTTTGCGACAGGATGGACAGACGGCCCGACCAGGCATCGCTGTCGAACAGCCCGCCACCGATCGCGCCCTCAACATTGACGGTACCCAATGAACCGACAGTCACGCTGCCATAGCCGTCCAGCTCCTGCGTCGGGCGTACGGAATCGAATTTCACGATACCGGCGGTCGTGTTGCGGCCGAACAGCGTACCCTGCGGCCCGCGGGAAACCTCCACCTGAGCGACATCGAACAGCGGGAAGCTCTTCAGGATCACATTCTCCTGAACCACGCCGTCCATGACAACAGACACCGGCTGGGAGGCCGCCAGGTCAAAGTCGGTATTGCCAAGGCCGCGAATGTAGAAGCGCGGCGCAACGCGACCGTTGGAGCTCTCGGCATAGAAGCTCGGGATCCGCGCAGCGAGGCTCAGGATATCGCCGCCGCCTTCGGTGATGGCATCCAGGCTCTCTGACGGGACCGTCGTCACCGAGTTGGCGACGTCCTGAATGTTTTCTTCGCGGCGGTTGGTCGTGACGATAATCGTATCGACGCGGCCTTCAGCCTGTGTTTCCTGGGCTTGAGCCGAGACTAGGCCGGCGGTCAGAGCGATGGCGCTAACCGAACCGGCAGCGATAATGGAGAGAGAGGAACGGAACTTCGTCACGGCGGTGGTCCTTCCGGATCGTGAAATTGATGTCATTGCAACGCGTCGTGCCGTCGCTGGCACGGGGTCGAGCGAGTTGTTAACGATTTGCGACGATTCAAAAAGAGAAATGTGAATGCTGCAGCGCACAAGCTTGCAGAGTGTGCGCCGAAACACACACTTTATTCCATCCGCACAAGGACATATGGCGACGTTGACTGGCTCTCTCAGCCGTCCATTTCGTTAGGTTCGGCCTCAAGCGTCGGGTCGACGCGCGCGGCCATCGGGCCGATATCATCCAGATGCAGGTCCAGCAACGCCCTGTAACGACGAATGTTTCGCACGTATTGAACTGGCTCATGCCCTCGCGCATAGCCGTAGCGAACCGTCGAATAATATTCCGGCTCGGTCAGCAGCGGCAGGGTCCGGCGAAGCGAGGGCCATTCGTTGGGATCAAGTCCTTCACGGGCCGCCAGACGACGGGCGTCATACATATGGCCCATGCCCACATTGTAAGCGGCGAAGGATTTGAAGAGCTGGTCCTCCCCGTCCACGCCCTCGGGCATGCGGTCGAACAGGCGTCGCAGATAGATTGCCCCACCCTCGATCGACTGGGCCGGATCGGTCCGGTCTTCGACCCCCACCTCACGCGCTGTGGGAAGGGTCAGCATCATGACGCCGCGCACGCCCGTGGCGCTGACGGCATCGGGGTCCCAGTGAGATTCCTGATAGGCTTGGGCCGCCAGCCAGCGCCAGTCGATACCGGTATCAATCGCGGCATTCTGGAAATGGCGGCGCAGGCGCGGCAGACGCTCATCGACCCGGCGCACGAAGCGCGCGACGTCGACATAGTCGAAGCGCTGGGTGAAGCCGTACCAACGCTCATCCAGCTCGGCCAGCTCACCATTGTCGTGAATCTCGCCAAACCAGGCCTGAAGCGGCTCGGAAAGCTGGGTTGCCTGAGGCGCGATCACCCAGCCATGGCTGCGCTCTTCGCTCAAGGTCAGGGGCGTCAGTAATTCCGGGTATTGCAAGCGGGCATGGGCAATCAGATTGCTGTCGGCGACCGTGCAGTCCAGCCGCTCATTCTGAACACGCTCGAGCAGCGGCATGGCGGAGGGTGCCTCGACGGCGTTGTATTCCAGCTCAGGGACTTCCTCGGTGAGCCCCTCAAGCGTTTCTGCATAGCTTGACCCCGCGACAACGGACAGCGAGACCTCAGCCAAATCAGCCACCTCGGTCACGCGCGAGCCTGCACGTCTACAGACCACCTGCTCGGTGACCGTTTTGTAGGCCGGGCCGAAGATGAACTCAGCGGCTCGCGCTTCTGTAATGGTGATGCCCGCTGCTGCGATGTGGCCTTCACCGGCCGCCACCGCATCAAGCACAGCCTGCAGATCCCGGCGCACGTCGAACTCGACCTCAAGGCCCTGGCTCTGCGCAAAAGCCCGCGCCAAATCCACTTCGTAGCCGGATACGGTCCCGTCATCAGCGATAAAGTGACTGGTTGGTCCCTCTGCTGTCAGGACGATCAATCGCCCCTCTTCCAGCGCTGTCGAGAGCGCGGCTTCAGGATCGACTTGCGGTTCTGGTTCGCCGCAGGCAGCGAGCCCCAGAGCCACGGCTATGGATATGCCCCACCGATATGTCATGGCCTTTAGGATAGGGATGTGATCTCGGATGTCCAATGAAGTCGCTCAATCAGGGCTGGTTCAACGACCAGTCATAGGCGTGTCCGTCAATGCGCGGGTTCGCGTTTATGGCGGCCGCCAGCTCAGGCTCAGCATATTGAAGAATATGGGCAATCACGCCCTCATCACTGTCGCCAAAGTCCTCCTTGAACCAGCGATAAATCCTCGACACGACCAGCCCGTCCTCGGCAACCGTCACACCACGCGGATGGTTGATATAGGCCCGCGCCGCAGCCTCCAGATCTGCCTGGAGCGTATCTGGGCGCCAGGCCGTCGCCTTGAGATTCGGACACCCGATAGAGGCGCAATTGACCGCGTAGTGCACAAGTGGCGCGTCGAATTGCGGGCGCATGATGTCGTGTTCGATATTATCAAGGGACAGGTCTTCCCTCTCGACCGTAACCCGGTCCACACCCCACGGTCCGATTGACCAGGGTCGCGGACGGATCTGGCGAATTGAGTTTTCTGGAGCCTCCTCCACGATCAGGCGCACGGTCACGGCATTGTAGAGATTGGCCCAGTAGGCGAACGCCTCATCGTTGCTCATGGTCGACGGTGAAGCAGCTTCCAGAGCCGCTATGTAATTGCTCAGCGCAACCGTATCGGCGTCCGACGACCGCAACGCGTCGTAGTCAAAGCGCGCGACGCCGTCGGGGTGATCGCTCAGATAGCTGGCCAACAAGGAGTCCCACGGCGAATGCAGGTCTTCGCTCTGCGCTGCGGCAGGAGCGGCGAAAATAAGGCTCGCGAGAAAGAACAGAATGCGCATGTACGGCTCCGTAGTGGCGGTCTGTGGCATGATGTGGGCGCGACGCTGCACCAGAACCAGCCGCGATGCTTGCTCAAATCGCAAATCTCGCCAGTTTGTGATCCATGATGACACCGGCCCTGCCCCAGCCCGTACGCCGTACCATCACGCTCAGTGATGGTGACATGGCCCTTCTGTGCTGGCCAAAGCCCGACGCGCCGCGGATCGTCTTTGCCCATGCCAACGGCTTCTGCGCCTCAGTCTACAAGCAGATGCTTGGACGGCTCGCCGACCGGTTTGACATCGTGGCACCGGATCTGCGCGGTCACGGACGCACCAAGCTTCCTGCAGACCCGGCGACCCACGACAGCTGGGACGTGTACGCCCACGATCTCGTAACCCTGAACGAGGCACTGGAGCGGCCCGCGGACTTTGCGGTGGGTCACTCCATGGGCGGCACGAGCTGGACGCTGGCGGCCGCATTGATGGACACACCGCCGCCCCTCGCCCTGATCGATCCGGCCATGCTGCCGGGCATGGGCTATCAGATGATGCGCTCGCCCCTGCGCCCGCTTCTGGTGCGCAATGTTCCTATCGCCAAGCTCTCCCGTCGCCGCACACGCCAATGGGCGTCGCGGGAGGATACGCTGGCGCGATACCGGGCCAAGGCACCGTTTGATCGCTGGGCCCCCGGCGTGATTGAGGACTATCTGGAGGATGGTCTGGTTGAGACCGAAAACGGCGTGGAGCTTGCCTGCGATCCCGAATGGGAGGCCGCCAATTTTGAAGGCCACCGCCACAACCTGCCAAGGGCCGCCAATGCCGTCGCCGACAAGATCCAGCTTCTGAAATCCGAGCACGGCTCGGTCGCCATGTATGCCGCCAGCCTCGCCAGACGTGGCGCACGGGTCGAAACCATGGAAGGCTCCGGCCATCTGGTGCCCATGGAAGACCCGGCCGGGACAGCGCTCTGGATCGCGAAGGCCTTCGAAACGGTGGAATGACAATCCAAGGCTAGCCCCATGACCCTCCATATCGAAACTAACGGCCCGGTTCGCATCATAACAATCAACCGCCCTGATCGCCGCAACGCTGTCGATCGTGCGACCGCCGATGCGCTGGCCGATGCGTTCAGAGCCTTCGACGCCGACGACATGGTTTCAGCTGCGGTTCTGACGGGTGCCGGTGGCGAATTCTGTGCGGGGGCTGATCTGAAAGCCATTGCCGAGGGCGAGGCGAACCGGGTGGAGCTTGATGGTGATGGCCCCATGGGCCCGACCCGCATGACCCTGTCCAAGCCCGTGATCGCCGCGGTCGAGGGCCATGCCGTGGCTGGCGGACTGGAGCTTGCGGCCTGGTGCGATATGCGGGTGGCCGCCCAAAGCGCCACCTTCGGCGTCTATTGCCGCCGCTTCGGGGTCCCGCTGATCGACGGGGGCACGGTGCGTTTGCCCCGTCTGATCGGGATGAGCAGGGCCATGGATATGATCCTGACTGGGCGGCCCGTGGGCGCTGACGAAGCGCTGAGCTTTGGGCTGGCAAACCGGGTATGCGCCGACGGAAGGGCGCTGGAAACCGCCTTGGAGCTTGCTAAACAGATCGCCGCTTTCCCACAGACCTGCCTGAAGAATGATCGGATGAGCGCGCTTGAAAGCCAGACGCTGTCAGAGGGCGACGCCCTCATCGTGGAAACCCGGCGCGGTCTCGAAACGCTCGGATCCGGCGAAACGGTCGCGGGCGCAACGCGCTTCAGGGACGGCGAAGGCCGTGGCGGCGCGTTTTGAGAATTTGAAACCCCGGACGCGTAGCGATCCGGGACCTCAGCGCCAATTGAGCGCCATAGCTCGATGTCATCCCCGGCTTGTCCGGGGGCCCCATGCTGAAGCGTTTGCGGGGGACGCAAACCAACCAGAATGGGTGGCCCAGATTAACCGGGCCATGACATAAATGGAGTGCCTAACCCCACCACTTCTCCGGCTTGGCGGTGAAGCCAGCGGCCTGCTCGATGGCGCCTGCGACGGTGAACATGGTCGCTTCATCAAGGGCCGGCGCAATCACCTGAAGCCCCAGCGGCAAGCCGCTAGAATCCAGCCCTGCGGGTACCGAAATTGCAGGCACGCCCGCGATGTTTGCCGTCACCGTGAAGATGTCATTGAGATACATCTCGATGGGGTCAGCGTCGGCTTTCGAGCCAATGCCGAAGGCAGCGCTGGGCGTTGTCGGGGTCAGGATGGCGTCGACTTTTTCAAAGGCCTGATTGAAGTTTTCGAAGATTTTCCGACGCACTTTCAATGCCTTGACATAGTAGGCGTCATAATACCCGGCGCTGAGCACATAAGTGCCCATCAGGATACGGCGCTGGACCTCATTGCCGAAACCGGCAGAGCGCGTCTTCTCGTACGTGTCAGTCAGGTCTTCGCCCTCAACCCGCACGCCGTAACGCATGCCGTCGTAGCGCGCGAGGTTCGAGGACGCCTCGGCTGGCGCGATGATGTAGTAGGCCGGAAGGGCGTATTTGGTCATCGGCAGGGAGATATCGACGATCTCCGCGCCCGCTTCGCGCAGCCATTCCACGCCCTTGGCCCAGAGCTTGTCGATCTCGCCGGGCATACCATCCATGCGGTATTCCTTCGGCACACCGATCTTCATGCCCTTCACAGACTTGCCGACCGCCTCAACCCAGTTGGGGACTTCGCCTGGATAGGAGGTGGAGTCGTTCGGATCGTGGCCTGACATCACCTGGGTGAGAAGCGCCGTGTCCTTCACGGTCTTGCCAAAGGGTCCGGGATGGTCGAGCGAGGAGGCGAAGGCCACCACGCCCCAGCGCGAGCAGCGGCCATAGGTCGGCTTCGCGCCGACAAGGCCGGTGAACGCCGCCGGCTGACGGATCGAGCCGCCGGTGTCGGTCCCGGTCGCACCGTAGGAAATGCCAGCGGCCAATGCGGCTGCAGACCCACCCGACGAGCCGCCCGGCACCAGCTTTTCAGTGGAGCCTTGCGCACGCCAGGGGTTTACCACCGGACCGGTCGCCGCGGTCTCGTTGGACGAGCCCATGGCGAACTCATCCATGCTGGTCTTGCCGAAGAAGACCGCGCCTTCATTCCAGAGATTGCCGCTGACGGTGGATTCGTATTCCGGCTTGAAGCCTTTGAGGATATTGGACGAGGCGGTCGTCTCAACGCCCTGAACCGCGAACAGGTCCTTCATGGCGATGGGCACGCCGTCCAGCAGCTTCGCCTCGCCCTTGGCCCGGCGCGCATCAGAGGCTTCAGCCATCGCCTTGGCGCGATCGCCGTCGATGACGGTAAAGCAGTTCAGATCGCCCTGTGCCGCCTCAGCCGCGCTGACAGTCGCTTCGGCCAGCTCAACCGCGGAGAAGTCCTTGGCCTCAAGACCGGCGAGAACATCGTGAAGCGTGAGATCGGAGAAGTTTGCCATCGTCCCTACTCCACACTCTTTGGCACAACGAAGAAGCCTTCTTCAGACTTCGGCGCGTTCTTCAAGACCGCATCACGCTTGCCGCCGTCGCTGATCTCATCGGCGCGCAGGGGCAGCTTCATCGGCGCAGCGCTGGTCATCGGCTCCACGCCCTCCACGTCGACCTCGTTGAGCTGTTCCACCCAATCGAGAATGCCGTTGAGCTCGCCGGTCAGGGCGTCGAGGCGATCAGCAGGTTCAGCAATCCGGGCCAGCGTCGCAATGCGCCGGACGTCATCTTTTGTGACGGACATGAAGCGCTCCAGGTCAGGAGAAAAATTCGAAGCGCGACGGGTAGCAACGCGGGCGCGAGCGCGCAAGCGCGGGGTGCGCAAATTGAGGCATTCGGCCCTTTCCTCACGCCCCCCTTCGCCCTAAACCCTCCCCCATGATCTTCCTGCACCCCGCCCTGCTTCCTGCCGGCCCGTTGATGGCCATTGACCCTGGTTCCAAGACCATTGGGGTTGCCGTGTGTGACAAGGCCCGCAAGGTGGTCACGCCAGTCACCACGATCGAGCGGGTAAAATTCACGCCAGACGCCCACGCGCTTCTGAAACTCTACGATGAGCGTGAATGCGCGGGCCTCGTCGTCGGCCTGCCTTTGCATATGGATGGCGGGGATGGTCGCCGGGCGCAGTCGGCGCGCAGTTTTGTCACCAATCTTCTGCGTTTGCGCGATTTGCCGGTGGCCTATCAGGACGAGCGCCTGTCCACCTTCGCCGCCAGCGAAGCGTTGCTTGAAGCCGGCATCAAGCATGCCGACCACAAAGCCAGGATCGACGCTCAGGCCGCCGCGGTGATCCTGCAATCGGCGCTGGAGCGGATTGCCGAAGGTGCGCCGCGCAGCGGTGCCGAAGGGCGCGCATGAACGCGGTCACCACCGCCCTGCTTCCGATCTTTGGCGTGATCACGCTGGGATGGGCGCTCAGGCGCACCGGCATTGTTCCGACTGATTTCTGGCCCAAGATCAACAGGTTGAGCTATCAGGCGCTCTTGCCCGCCCTGCTGTTTTCCAGTATCTCCACGACCAGCCAGGACCTGACCACGGCCATCCCCTTTCTGGCCGCCGCCACACTGGCCTTTATCGCCATGGGTGCGATTGCCATGGCGATGATCGTGCTGCCGGTCGACAAGCCTGCTTTCACCAGCGTGTTCCAGGGCGGGGTGAGGTGGAATGGTTTCGTGCTGCTCGCGCTCGCCGGGCTGGTGTTTGGCCCCGAGGGCGCGGCGCTCGCATCACTGGTCTTCGCGCCCACCGTTCCGATCATCAATATGATGTGTGTGGCCGTGCTGAGCATCTGGGGGGCGTCTGACGAGAAGCCCAATGTGCGCGGCGTCCTGCGGCGTATCGCGGTCAATCCGCTAATCCTTGCCTGTATCGCTGGCATTATCGCCAACACGCTAGGCTGGTCTCAGACCGGCCCCGTGGCCGATACGGCCGCACTGGCCGGACGGGCAGCCCTGCCCATGATCCTGCTGGCTATTGGAGCCGGGCTCGACTTTACCGCACTGAAAGCACGCCCGGCCTTGCTGGGGCTGACCGTGAGCCTGAAGCTCGTCGTAGCCCCTCTGGTCTTCTGGGGACTTGGAACCGCATTTGGCGTGACGGGCTTGCCGCTGGTCCTGCTGGTCGCCATCGGCTCCACCCCGGGGGCAGCCGCGGGCTATGTGCTGGCCACGGAAATGGGCGGCGATGCACGCCTGATGGCCGGCCACGTGACCGCGACGACCTTGCTGGCCTTCCTGGCCCTGCCCTTCTGGATCGGTCTGGTCGGCGGCTAGTCCGCGCCCACCACGGTGCTGCGGCGTTCCATCAGGAGGGTGTCTTGCCACTGGCCGATCCTTGGTCCTCTGGCGACGCGGGAAATCCGTTCCCGCCGACCCACAATGCGAAAGCCGGCGCGCTCATGCAGGCGAACCGAAATCTCGTTATCGGCAAACACCACCGCCTGAAGTGTCCAAACCCCAGCGCCTTCAGACGCCTCAACCAACGCGTTCAGCAGGGTCCGTCCAAAGCCCTGCCCCTTGGCGCGCTCGGCGATATAGACAGTGACTTCCGCCACACCTTCATAGGCCGTACGCCGGGACACCGATGACAGCACGGCCCAGCCGCAGACACCTTGAGCATCCTCTATGACCAGCCGGGGCTCGCGCAGCCTTGAAGCATCAAACCCTGCCCAGTCGGGGACCTCGCTCTCAAAGGTCGCATCACCGCGCGCAATGCCCTCGGCGTAGATGGAAAGGACCGCGCCCGCGTCTTCGTCAGTCATCGGGCGGATTGTGGTTTTGGTCTGGCTCACGCGTGCCTCTCTACGGCTCAGCCCTTGTGGTGACGGCAAAGCGCGCTTATACCGCCGAAAATTGGATGCGAGAACGCATGTCATGAGCCGACCGGGCTTCGCCTACGACTTTCCCCACTCAAGCCTCTTGAGCGTCGGGGACCTCAATCCGCTCGATGTCTCCATGATCTTCGAGCGCGCCGCCACCCATTTTGAAGCCAATCACCGCCGCGAGCCGCGTGAGCGCACGCTGGACAGGCTTGCTGTGGTCAATCTCTTCTTTGAGAATTCCACCCGCACGCTGGCGAGCTTCGAGATGGCGGCCAAGCGCCTGGGTGCCGACGTCATCAATTTCTCGGCGGGCTCGGCATCGATCTCAAAGGGTGAGAGCCTGGCGGACACGGCGCTCAATCTCAATGCGATGAACCCGGATGTGATGGTAGTGCGCCACAAGGCCGCCGGGGCTGCGGCCTATTTCGCCAAGGTCACCGGGGCTGCGGTGATCAATGGCGGCGATGGTGCTCACGAGCACCCGACACAGGCGCTTCTGGATGCCTTCACGCTGACGCGGCATTGGGGAGATATCGGCGGCAAACGGATCTGCATCATTGGCGACATCCTGCACTCGCGCGTCGCGCGCTCGAACATCTCACTGTTGAACCTTTTGAACGCAGAGGTGCGCCTGTGCGGTCCCGCCACGCTGCTGCCCGCCGATGCCGACCGCTGGGGCGTCACGGTGTTTCACGATCTCGATGAGGCGCTGGAGGGCTGTGACGCAGTGATGGCGCTGCGCATGCAGAAGGAACGCATGAGTGGCGGGCTGATCCCGTCAGACCGTGAGTTCGCGGCGCTCTACGGGCTGAACCATGCACGCCTCGAAGCCGCATCGCCGGACTGCCTTGTGATGCATCCAGGCCCGATGAATCGGGGCGTGGAAATCGATGGGGCCCTGGCCGATGACCCGGACCGCGCCGTCATCATGGAACAGGCCGAGGCCGGTGTAGCGATCCGCATGGCGATCCTGGAGCTGATCACCGGGCGTGCTCCGAACCAGCGCTTTCAGGATGACGGCACGGGAGACGGCGCATGACCCTGATCCGCAACGCTCGCCTGATTGATCCCGCATCCGGCCGCGATGAAATCGGTGATCTGAAAATCCGTGAAGGCCTGATCGAAGCGGTCGGCGGCTCCCTGATCGCTCAGGGTGATGAGCGCGTCATTGATCTGGAAGGCGCGACGCTGGCTCCGGCCCTGATCGATCTGCGTTGCCAGGCCAATCCAAAGTCATCCGGCCGCGCCGGCCTCGCCGCGACCGCACAGGCTGCAGCGGCCGGAGGATACGGTACGCTGGTGATTGCGCCCGATGCAGGCCTGTCGAACCCAGAAAGCTTCGCGCCCATTGAAAATGCTGCGCTGACGAGTGAGGTGCGCCTGCTCCCGTCCGGACTGCTGGTCGATGAAGACGGGGAGATGGGCGAAATCGGCCTAATGCTGCGTGCCGGTGCTGCGCTGCTGGGCGATGGCGGACGGCCGATCGCAGATACGCGCCTCGCCCGCAGGGCTTTGTCCTACGCAGCGACATTCGAAGTCTGGTCCAGCCTGCGCGCCGAAGAGCCCTTCCTGACGAAAAACAGCTGCGGCCATGAGGGCGACCTTTCCATGCGTCTCGGCTTCGCGTCGCGGCCCGGTGCCGGCGAGCGCATGGCCATTGATCGCGCCGCGGCCCTCGCCGAGCTCACAGGCGCGCGCATCCTGATGGATCGCATCTCGACTTCAGAGGGCCTGTCGGCGCTCAAGGCGGCCCGCGCCAAGGGTCTGGAGATCGCGGCCACCGCGCCGATGACCCACTTCATCTTCAATGAAGTCGACACGGCCAGCTACGATTCCCGGTATCGCCTTGAACCACCCTTGCGCAGCGAAGGTGACCGCGACGCGCTGATTGACGCCCTGAATTCCGGCCAGCTGGACGCCGTGGTCAGCGATCACCGCGCCTGTACCGGTGAAGCCAAGGCGCACCCCTTCCCCGACGCGGAAGCAGGCGCGGCCACGCTGGAAGCGGTCCTGCCGGCCTTGTGCCAGCTGGTCGCTGACGAACGCATTGAGCTGATCGACGCATTGCGGGCGGTGACAAGCGGACCGGCCGACCTTCTCGGCCTGCCCCAGGGCCGCCTTGAAGCCGGGGCACCGGCCGACCTCGTCGCCTTCAACCCGGACACGCCGAATGTCTATGGCCGTGACGGCCTCGTGTGTGAGGCCCCCAGCGCCTTTGAAAATCGCCGCCTTGTCGGGAAAGTCTTGATCACTTTCGTCAATGGCGCGATCATTAATCAACCTGCAGGATAGATCATGAGCTTTGATCCGCTTCTCCTGCTCGCAGCCGCGGGCGGTTATCTCTTTGGCTCCGTGCCCTTTGGACTGGTGCTGACCAGGCTCGCCGGCCTTGGTGATATTCGCGAGATTGGCTCGGGCAATATTGGTGCGACGAATGTGCTGCGGACCGGTCGGAAGGACCTGGCCGCGGCCACGCTGATCCTGGATTCCGGTAAAGCCGGGATAGCCGCAATTGCTTTTGCACTGCTGATATCGACCCCGGCAGGCCTGATCGCCGCCGGTGCAGCTTTTCTCGGCCATTGCTTCCCGGTCTGGCTGAAGTTCAAGGGTGGCAAGGGCGTGGCGACCTTCCTGGGCGCTTTGCTGGCGGCGGCCTGGCCCATTGGTCTGATGGCATGCGCCACATGGCTGGGCACTGCGCTGCTGTTTCG
Organism: Oceanicaulis sp.; assembly: GCA_043513725.1. GTDB lineage: Bacteria > Pseudomonadota > Alphaproteobacteria > Caulobacterales > Maricaulaceae > Oceanicaulis. The sequence continues at coordinate 470,582 of CP121338.1, forward strand.
GATCTCCAGCCTGTCTGCGCTGGTGGCCGCTGCGCTTACGCCGGTTTGGGCGCTCGCATTCGGCCGGACTGATGTCGCAATTCTCGCCCTCTTCCTTGCTGCGCTGATCTTTTGGCGTCACAGCGCGAATATCGACCGCATCCTGAAGGGGACCGAACCCAAAATCGGAGCCAAAAAGGCATGAGGCGAGCGCCCCTGAGCGATGTCGAACGGCTCGACTGGCTCAGGCTGGCGCGCACAAGCGGGGTTGGCCCCGTTACCTTTGCCAAACTGATCGAACGCTTTGGCGATGCGGAAGCTGCGATTGAGGCGCTGCCCCGTCTGGCCAAGCGCGGTGGGCGTGCAAACCCCTTAAAGCCTGCCTCCCGCGATGATGCGCGCCGGGAAATGGACCGCCTTGATGCCTTGTCGGCGCGGCTCCTTTGTTCGTGTGAGCCTGACTATCCTGATCTTCTCGCCACGCTCGACCCAGCCCCTCCGGTGATCTCGGTGATCGGGCCTCTCGATCCGGATGAACGCCCGGTCTGTGCGATGGTCGGAGCCCGCAATGCGTCCGCGATCGGGTTGCGGTTTGCCGGCGATCTGGCACGGCAGCTGGGCGAAGCCGGTGTCGTCGTCGCGTCCGGGCTAGCCCGTGGGATTGATGGGGCCGCTCATGCCGCCACGCTGGAAACCGGTACGATTGCCGTCGTGGCCGGAGGCATTTCCTCCATCTACCCGCCTGAGCACGCGGACCTGCACGCGGCGATCGCGCGCCAGGGCCTGATCGTCAGCGAAAATCCACCCGACTACAAACCCCAGGCCCGCGACTTCCCGCGGCGCAATCGACTGATCTCGGGGCTATCGCTGGGTGTTGTGGTGATTGAGGCGGCCGAGCGTTCCGGCTCGCTCATCACTGCGCGCTATGCCCTTGAGCAGGGCCGCGAGGTCATGGCCGCGCCGGGCTCTCCACTGGACCCGAGGGCGAAAGGCACCAACCGGCTTTTAAGACAGGGTGCCGCCCTCATCGAAACGGCGCAGGACGTGATCGACGTGCTGGAGCAGACCCGTCGCCCATCTGTGGAGGCTCCACCCATGGGTGGTTATGAAGATGAGCCGCTGGATCCGGCAACGCTGGATGCAGAGGCAGAAAGTGTGCGCGAGCGGGTGGCCGAGCTGTTGTCACCGACGCCGGTACACCGTGATGAACTGGTTCGTCACACCGGCGCTCCAGCCCGCGCGGTTATCGCGGCATTGGTCGAGCTTGAGCTCGCCGGGCGTGCGATTATCAACCCCGACGGATCTGTAAGTCTGGGCTACCCCGACGCCTGATCACTCGCCTGACGGCGTGTTCGGGTTGAACGGGAAGGACCAGCCTTCCGGTGGCTCGCCCGTAAACTTGGGCGGCCCATCGGTCATTAGTCGGCATTCCTGCGCGACAATTTTGGACGTCGCAGACACCGCGGCTGAGGAATTATTGAGATCTGACACATGGGCGAAATGCGCCAGCGAGGTCAGCATTTCAATGATGTAGCCCGCCGCATCTGCGGGCGGCATTGGCTCGACCATTCGGTCGAACGGATCATCAGAGGATTTACCACCACGCGCCATGCAGGTTGCACCTAGCCTTACAACAACTCCTACGGGTTGTGTACCGCAAGATACTTTTAGGTGCAATGCCTAGAACCACCGCCCTCAGTTGTACCGCAGTTGACAGTCTCGGCAACCAACCCCACCTTCCGCCGTCGCCGCGACGGATAGGCCGCGTCGGCGTCTGACCCTCAAATGTGAACCGGCTCTTTTATGAACGTCGTCGTCGTCGAATCCCCGGCCAAGGCCAAAACCATCAACAAATATCTCGGTTCGGACTACACCGTGCTGGCCAGTTTTGGCCATGTCCGCGACCTGCCTGCGAAGGATGGTTCGGTCCGCCCGGACGAAGATTTCGCGATGGAATGGAGCGTTGATTCCAAGGCACAGCCGCGGATCAAGGCCATTGCCGATGCGCTAAAAGACTCTGACCGGCTGATCCTAGCCACTGACCCGGATCGCGAGGGTGAAGCCATCTCCTGGCACTTGCTCGAAGCGCTGACCAAGCGCCGCGCCCTGAAGGGAAAGACGGTCGAGCGTGTTGCCTTTAACGCCATTACCAAGAAGTCCGTAACTGAAGCCCTGGCTCAGCCGCGCGATGTGGATATGGAGCTGGTGGAGGCCTATCTCGCCCGCCGCGCCCTTGATTATCTGGTGGGCTTTACCCTGTCGCCCGTGCTGTGGCGCAAGCTTCCCGGTGCGCGCTCAGCCGGCCGCGTTCAGTCGGTGGCCCTGCGCCTGATCACCGAGCGTGAGGGCGAGATCGAGAAATTCCAGCCCAAGGAATACTGGTCCGTCGATGCCGACGTGAAGGTTGATGGGGCAGACCGCCTGATTGCCTCAAAGCTTCAACACTATAACGGCAAGAAGATCACGCGCCTGACCATCGGCGATGAGAGCACCGCCCGGTCCGCTGAAGCCGCGATCAAGGCCGCGTCCTTTACCGTGGCCGAAGTGGAGGCCAAGCCCACCAAGCGCCACCCCTCCCCGCCCTTCACCACCTCAACGCTGCAGCAGGAGGCTGCGCGCAAGCTGGGCTTTGACGCCCAGCGGACCATGCGCACCGCCCAGCGTCTGTATGAGGGTGTGTCCATCGGTGGCGAGACTGTCGGTCTGATTACCTATATGCGAACCGACGGCGTCTCCATGGATGGAGGCGCAATCGCGGAATCGCGGGCCGTCATCGGCAATGAATATGGCGATGACTATGTGCCGGACGTGCCGCGCAAATACTCCTCCAAGGCCAAGAATGCCCAGGAAGCCCACGAGGCCATCCGTCCCACCAGCTTCTCGCGCACGCCCGGCTCGTTGAAGCTGGAGAGCGACCAGGCGCGGCTCTATGAGCTGATCTGGAAGCGCGCTGTGGCCAGCCAGATGGAAAGCGCCCGGCTAGAGCGCACGACCATCGATTTTGAAAGCCAGGACGGCAATGTCGGCCTGCGCGCAACCGGCTCGGTCGTGACCTTCCCGGGCTTTTTCGCACTCTATCAGGAAGGCCGGGACGACGAGGACGAGGAAGGCGAAAACCGCCTGCCGCAAGTCACCAAGGGGGCTGGCGGCAAGGCGGAAAAAGTGGTCGCCGAACAGCATTTCACCAAGCCACCCGCGCGCTTCACCGAAGCCACGCTGGTCAAGCGCCTGGAGGAGCTGGGCATTGGCCGGCCATCCACCTACGCCTCGACCCTGTCGGTGCTGCGTGATCGCGACTATGTGCGGATGGAAGACAAGCGCTTCGTGCCCGAAGACAAGGGCCGGGTCGTTATCGCCTTCCTGGAAAACTTCTTCTCACGCTACGTGGAATACGATTTCACCGCCTCGCTGGAAGATCAGCTCGACAAGGTGTCCGCAGGTGATCTGAACTGGAAGCAGCTATTGCGCGACTTCTGGAAGGACTTCCACGCCAGCGTCGATGACATCAAGGATCTTCGCATCGGCGAGGTCATAGACTACATGAACGAGGCGCTGGCCCCGCTCATCTTCCCACCGCGCGAAGATGGCAAGGATGCCCGCCTCTGCCCGAAGTGTAATGACGGCACGCTGTCGATCCGCCTTGGCAAATACGGGGCCTTTGTCGGCTGCTCCAACCATCCAGAATGCAAGTTCACCCGCACGCTGAGCGGCGGCGGTGAGGACGCGGTCGAAGGCGATGGCGAGATTGGAGAGCACCCCGAAACCGGCAAGATGATCTATCTGAAAGACGGCCGTTTCGGTCCGTATCTGGAGATGGAGATCGATGGCGAAGACAAGCCGAAGCGCGGTTCGCTGCCCAAAGGTTGGTCACCGTCCGACATTGATCTTGAGAAGGCGGTCAGGCTGATCGACCTGCCGCGCCTGGTTGGCCTACACCCGGAAGATCAGGAGCCGATCGAGGCTGGTCTTGGCCGCTATGGGCCTTTCGTCCGGCATGGGCGCACCTACGCCAACCTGCCAAACGCCGAAGAAGTGTTTGAGGTGGGCCTGAACCGCGCCGTCGACCTGATCGCCCAGAAGAAGGCAAATCCGCGCGGGCGCGGTGCCGCAGCAGCGCCGCTCAAGGAGCTCGGCAAGCATCCGGAAGACGGCGAACCGGTCAATGTGATGAGCGGGCGCTACGGCCCTTACGTGAAACATGGCAAGACAAACGCCACGCTTCCCAAGGACATGGCCCCTGAAAGTGTGACCATGGAGCAGGCGGTGGAGCTGATTGCGGCCAAGGCTGCGAAAGGTCCGGCGAAAAAGAAGGCTCCGGCGAAGAAAAAAGCGCCCGCCAAGAAAACGACGGCCAAAAAGACCACCGCAAAGAAGGCCCCTGCAAAGAAAAAGCCTGCAGCCAAAAAGAGTGACTCTTGAGTTCTGATCGCTACGCCGAGGGCGGGTTCACCCGCGAAGGACTGCTGGAAGCGATCAAGCTGGGCGACGGCAAATTCTCCAAACGCGAGATTGCGCGCGCGCTCGGGCTTAAGGGCGACCAACGCATCATCCTGAAGCGTGCGTTGAAAGACCTTGAAGACGCAGGCGAAATCCGGCGCGACGACAAGGCCTATGTGATCGCCGGCACCCTGCCCTCCGTCACCGTCCTGGAAGTCATCGACCGGGATGTGGATGGCGAATTCCTGTGCCGTCCGGCCAAGGATGATCAGCAGGCTCCAGTGATCCGCCTCTCGCCCTCCAAGGCCGAGCATGGCGAGACCGCGGGCATGGGCGACAAGGTGCTCGCCCGCCTGACCCCTGACGGCGAAGGCGGCTATCTGGCCAAGGTCATCCGCAAGCTGGGCCGCTCCACAAGCCGGGTTCTTTGCGTCGTTCGCAAGGACGGCCGTGAGGGCCGGCTGGTCCCGGTCGATCGCCGTGCCCGTCATGAGCTGGTGCCTGCACGGGGTGAATTGTCAAAAGCGGACGATGGCGCTCTGGTGCTGGCCCGCATCTCCTCTGAAAAACGCTTCGGTCTAAAAACCGCGGTAATTGAGGAGGTTGTGGGCGATGCTTCAAGTCCGCGCGCAGGCTCGATCATCGCCCTTGCCGAGCACGGCGTGCCAGAAGGCTTTGGCGATGCGGAACTGACCCAGGTCAAAAAGATCAAGCCCGCGAAGATGGATGCGCGCGAAGATCTGCGTAAAATTCCGCTCATCACCATCGATCCGGCCGACGCCCGCGACCACGATGACGCAGTCTATGCTGAAGCCGACCAAGACCCTGAAAACAAGGGCGGATGGGTGGTTTACGTCGCGATTGCGGATGTCGCCGCCTATGTGGAGCCCGGCTCACCGCTCGACAAAGGGGCGCGCAAGCGCGGGGTGTCGGTTTACCTGCCGGACCGGGTCGTTCCGATGCTTCCCGAGCGTTTGTCCAATGATCTCTGCTCGTTACGTGAAGGTGAGGAGCGGCCCTGCCTCGCCGTTCGCATGGTCTTCGACCGGGATGGCAACAAGCGGGGCCACCGCTTCATTCGCGGCTGGATGAAATCGGCCGCCAAGCTGGCCTATGAGGAGGCTCAGGCTGCGATTGACGGTCAGGGCAAGGCCAAGGCACAAAAACTCCTGGAGCCCGTTCTGAAGCCACTCTGGGGCGCTTACGCAGCCCTCTCGGCCGCCCGCAAGCGCCGAGAGCCGCTGGAAATCGACGCGCCAGAGAAGAAAATCGAGGTCGGGCAGGACGGCAAGGTGAAGGGTGTTCGGGTCCGTGAGCGCTTTGATGCCCACAAGCTCATCGAAGAGATGATGATCCAGGCCAATGTCGCTGCGGCAGAGGCGCTGGAAGAAAAAAAGACCCCGCTCATCTACCGCATTCACGACGAGCCAGGCAGCGAGAAGCTTGAAAATCTTGCTGATTTCCTGCCCCAGGTGAATATGAAATGGACCCGCGGCGAGCGCCCGACGGCGGCACGTTTTAACCAGCTGCTTCAGCGCGCAAAGGGTGGCGATCACTATGAAACGGTCAATGAAGTGGTCCTGCGCAGCCAGTCCCAGGCCGTCTATGACACTAATAATATTGGCCATTTCGGCCTGAACCTTGCGCGTTACGCGCACTTCACCTCACCGATTCGGCGCTATGCGGACCTGACCGTCCACCGGGCGCTCATTCGCGCCTACGGACTTGGCAATGACGGTCAGACCGACACCGAGCGCAGCGAGCTGGAACGCATCGCAGAAGACACCTCCCACAATGAACGTCGCGCCATGGCGGCTGAACGCGATGCCACAGACCGCTTTATCGCCAGCTGGTTAGCAGAAAAAGTTGGCAGCGAGTTTGAAGGCCGCATCGCCGGGGTCACCCGCTTCGGCCTGTTCGTGAAATTGCACGAGACCGGCGCTGACGGTCTGTGTCCGGTGGCCCAGCTGGGTGATGAATACTTCCAACATGATGAGAGCGCCCACGCTCTCATCGGGCAACGCACCGGCGGGCGCTATCGCCTTGGAATGTCTGTGACAGTTCGCCTGGCCGAAGCGACACCCGTGACCGGCGGCCTGTTATTTGAGGTGCTGACAGATCCTGAAAAAGGCTCCCCGCCAAAGGGCCGCGGGGCACCGCGCGGTCGTCGCCGTGGGGGTCCGCCGCGTCAAAGTCCCAACCGGCGCGCAGGTCCGAAGAAGAAAAATGGCCGACGCAAACGCTAAACCCCTGATCGAAAACAGGCATCGCCGTCCGAAACTGGCTGCTTCGCTGATCCTGACGCGCAAGCGCGTCAGCGGTGACACAGAAATTTTGCTGGGTCGGCGCTCCGGCGGACATGTCTTCATGCCCCAGAAATACGTGTTTCCAGGCGGTCGTGTGGATCGCACCGACGGCTTTGCGCCGCTGGCGCGCGAGCCGAAAAAGCCGGTGCGCGAGGTGCTGACCCGGGTCCTGACCGAGCGTCGGGCGCGCGCTGCCGCAGCGGCGGCTTTGCGCGAAACCGCTGAAGAAACAGGGCTTTTGATTGCGCGCCCTGGCACCATCAACCGGCCAAAACCGGAATGGTCACCCTTTGCCGAGGCAGGGGTTCAGCCCGATGCCGCGCCCCTTGATCTGGTCGCCAGAGCCATCACACCACCGGGGCGGACCCGCCGGTTTGATGCCTTTTTCTTTTCTGCAGATGCCGATGCGGTTCATGGGTCGGCCGAGCTGACGGGTTCAGGTGAGTTGGAAGATTTGCGCTGGGCGACGCTCGCTGAAGCTCATGAGCTGGATATCCCGATCATAACACGCTTCGTCCTGTCAGAGCTGGAGCCCCGGCTGAAGGGTGAGGATCGCCCGGTCCGGTGCGCCCGCGTGACGCCGAAGGGTCCGCAGGTCGACGAGCTTTAAGTCTCTATATAAGTGGCTTAATTCCCGCTCTACGCTTTGATGGGAGAGGCGACCGACGCTTCTTCCCCACGACCTGAACACGCTACAATGTGCTCCCCCACCTTGATCCTCCCCCCTTGAAGAAGAGGGAAAGGAGAGGCTTCAGACCGGCTTTATCCGCCTAATTTACGAACCTCGGCGCGCCCCTTCGCCCAGCCCATGGTTTCGAACCAGAATGATCTGAATCTGACCTGGCTTTGGGTGAAAGCTGACCCGGTGACCTGAAACGCGATCAGAAGCGGGGATAGGGGCTGGGTCTGACCGGAGATTTCCACGGGACACAGCCCCCTCGCCTCGCTATAGCGGCTCCATGATCGCACGCCTGTTTCTCCACGAGACCCATGCCCGCACCCGGTCGCTCGCCGCCGCCATTCTGGCCGCGGCGCTATCGGGCTGTGGCTTCGGTCTTCTGATGCCGCTCATCGCGCTCAATCTGGAGGCCATGACCGGTTCAGGCATCGTGGTGGGGACCAATGGCGCGGCCGCGGCCCTGTCGACCATCATCGCCACGCCCTTCATTCCCGCCTTGCTGGCACGCGTTGCGCCGCGGGTGCTGATGGTGGCCTGCGCGCTGCTGACGGGGCTCGGCATCCTGGCCTTCCCCTTCTTCCCGGACGTGACGATCTGGTGGCTCCTGCGCTTTGCGGTGGGCCTGACGGTGACGGTGGTCTTTGTCGGTAGCGAAACCTGGATCAACCAGCTGGCCAGACCGGAGGGGCGCGCCACCCTGCTGGCCGTCTACGCGGCCACGCTGTCGGGCGGGTTTGGGTCCGGCGCGCTGATTTTGTGGCTGGTGGGGGCCGACGGCTACGCGCCGTGGGTGGTTGGTACCCTGATCTATGTGGTCGGGGCCCTGCCCCTTATCTTCCTGCGCGGCCCGGACCTGACACCTCCCGGTCAGGGCGAGAGCGGCCTGAAGGCCATGGGCGCGGTCGCAAAGTTGGCCCCGGCGGCGATTCTCGCCGGCCTGGTCTTCGGCGCGCTTGAAACCTCCATCTTCACCCTGGTGCCGGTTTATGCCGGACGCCTGGATTTTGCCGTCGGCACAATTGGCGTGCTGATGGCGATCGGGGCGCTGGGCGGTATCGCGCTTCAGGTGCCCGTGGGGCGGCTTGCGGACCGGACGGGGCATCTTCCCACCCTGCGTCTGATTGCGCTGTCTGCGCTCATCCTGCCGCTATTTATCGCCCTGTCGGGCGCGAGCCTTGTTGCGCTCGTTCCGCTTATCTTCCTGTTCGCCGGGATCTCCAGCGCATTTTACACCGTCGGGCTGGCCCTGGTGGGCGAGCGGGTCAAGGCCGGGGCCATGGCCGCAGCAAATTCCGCCTTCATCTTTGCCTATGGTGTTGGATCGCTGATCGGCCCGCCGGTCGCAGGCGCTGCGATGGACGGATTTGACCCTTGGGGCCTGATGATCGCCTTCTCCGGGCTGGCGCTGCTGTATCTTCTCGGCAGCCTGGGTGAAAAGGGCATCACAAAGGATTGACACTGTAGCGGGGGTGCGTATGTTCCGCGGCTCGCAGCGCCGAAGCGGTCTTCGGCGCGCCAATTTATTATGACGGGTGCGCGACCATGGCGAAGCCGACAACCATCAAAATCCGCCTGAACTCGACGGCGGGCACGGGCTATTTCTACGTGACGAAGAAAAACGCCCGCACGATGACCGAGAAGCTCGTGCTGAAGAAGTACGATCCGGTCGCGCGCAAGCATGTCGAGTTCAAGGAAGGCAAGATCAAGTAAACTTGATCGATTGCCGACTGACGTATCAGGGCCGCTGGGGTTTTCTCCGGCGGCCCTTTTCGATTCAACTTGTCTGAAAAGCGATCTACGCCGCGCGCTTGCGCCAGGCGATGACCTGGTTGCGGCCGGAGGATTTAGCCTCATACAGCGCGGCGTCTGCACGCGCGACGACATCTTCGACATCATCGCCCGGTTCGCCGGCGGTAATCCCGGCAGACACGGTCACCTGCATGGGTTCGCCGGTGGCAGGCACGGCGAACGGTTCGCGCGCCATGGCCGCGCGGAAGCGTTCAGAGGCTTCCAATGCGTCTTCGCTGGTCGCACCGGTGAACAGGACGAGGAATTCCTCACCGCCATAGCGCCCGGCAATGTCGATGGCGCGCAGCTGGGAGCGCAGGCGATCAGCAAAGCCCTTGAGCACCACGTCGCCGGCCTGGTGGCCGTGGGTATCGTTGATCTTCTTGAAGTGGTCGATATCGATCAGCGCAACGGCAAATCCCTCGCCGGAGCGGTCCAGCACATCAAGATGCTGGCGCAGGCGCGAGAGCACGTAGCGGCGATTGTGAAGCCCGGTCAGCGCGTCGGTGACGGCCATCTCCAGGCTTTCTTCCAGACGGTCCCGCAGGGCGTCCGCATAGGCCTTGCGACGCACCTGGGTGCGCGCACGGGCCTGAAGTTCACCGGGATCAACCGGGCGCAGGATGACATCGGTCACCCCCAGATCCAGCGCACGCACCATGGCGGCGCGATCATCGGATTCCACGATCCCCAGGATCGGCACCTGGCGGGTGTCGGCATCAGAACGAATCCGCGCCGCCAGACGCAGACCGTCAAAGCGGGCATGGGTCAGATCAATGACCACAAGATCCGCCGCGCGCGCATGGCGCAGGGCATTCAGCGGTTCCGAGCAGGCTTTCGCACGGAACGGCGCAGCAAACATGTTCGCCACGCGCTCAGCACCCGCATCATCGGCGGCCGCGACAACAACACGACCGCCAGTGACCGCGGTCTCCTCGGTCATCGACTCACCGGATTCGCGCAGGCGAAGCTCATCCATCACGACTTTCAGGCGAAGCAGCGAGCGTACGCGAGCAAACAGCGCGACATCGTCGACTGGCTTGGTCAGAAACTCGTCCGCCCCGGCTTCAAGGCCCTTTATGCGGTCTTCGCGCTGATCGAGCGCGGTCACCATGACCACCGGAATATGGCGCAGGGCCGGATCGGCCTTGAGCTGGCGGCAGGTCTCGAACCCGTCGATGCCGGGCATCATGACGTCGAGCAGGATGATGTCAGGAAGATGCTCGCGGGCCATCTCGATGGCCTTGTAGCCATCTTCAGCCTCAAGCACGTCGAAATACTCAGCCGAGAGCCGCGCCTCCAAAAGGCGGCGGTTTGTCTCGATATCGTCGACGACCAGGATGCGTGCGCTCATCGCTTTCGCCCCCTAACCGAGAAATTTTCTGACGGTTTCGATAAAGGTGGTGACTGTGATGGGCTTGGACAGATATCCCTCACATCCCCCCTGGCGGATCCGCTCCTCGTCGCCTTTCATGGCAAAGGCAGTCACGGCCACAACGGGGATTTCAGACAGCGCGTCGTCATTCTTGATCCACTTGGTCACATCCAGACCGGACACTTCCGGCAACTGGATATCCATCAGGATCAGATCAGGCTTGTGCTCACGGGCGATATCGAGCGCTTTCAAACCCTCACGAGTTTGAACCGTTTCGTAGCCATGAGCTTCGAGCAGATCACGAAAGAGCTTCATGTTCAGCTCGTTGTCTTCAACGATCAGAACTTTTTTTGACATGACCTGCAGCATGCAACCGCGCCTTCCCCACCGGCCCCATCATTTTTGACGTGAGCCATATGACCATCCGCGATTTTGATACCATGCGAGTCCTTAATGACCGGTGAGTCGCGCCTTCGTAATTGGGTAAGAAGCCCGATAGAATGCGCTTCCAGCTCAGCAGGATAAGGCGAATGGCGCGAATTGGCGTTGATCTTGGCGGAACAAAAATCGAGGTCGCGGTGCTGGGGCCACGCGGTGACATCGTTTACCGCGACCGCACGCCGACGCCTGCCGGATATGACGCCAAACTCCAGACCATCGCCGACGCGGTTGCAGCCGCCGAGCGCGCGCTGGGCCTGGCTCGCGCGCCCGTGGGGGTTGGCCATCCCGGATCGCACAATCCGCGTACCGGCCTGATCCGCAATGCCAACTCCACCGACCTGAATGGCCACCCGCTGAAGACTGATCTTCAAACCGCCCTCGCCCGACCTGTGCGCTGCGCCAATGACGCCAACTGCTTTGCCCTGTCTGAAGCGATGGATGGCGCTGGGGCGGGCGCGCGCACCGTTTTCGGAGTGATTCTCGGGACCGGCGTGGGCGGCGGGCTCGTTATCGATGGAAAGCTCCATGAAGGTCATGACGGCAATGGCGGGGAGTGGGGCCATATGGGTCTGCCCTGGCCCGGCGCAGACGAAGTGCCCGGCCCGGCGTGCAAATGCAGGCTGAGCGGCTGTGTGGAGGCCTGGTGTTCAGGGCCCGCGCTCGCGGCGGACCATGCCCGCGTTACTGGAGAAACCCTGACCGCCGTCGAGATCGCGGCGCAGGCCGCAAAAGGCGATCACGCCGCATCGGCAACGCTGGAGCGCCATGCGAGTCGGACGGCACGCGCACTCGCCAATGTCGTCAATCTGGTCGATCCGGAAGTCATCGTGCTGGGCGGCGGGCTGTCCAACCTGCCCGGCCTCGCGGACACGCTGCGGGCAAAGCTCTCGGACTGGGTGTTCAGCGATGAGTTGGTCACCCGGGTGGTACCGAATCGCCATGGTGACAGCTCCGGTGTGCGCGGTGCGGCCTGGCTTTGGGGCGAAGACGAGATCGTTCCATGACGAACGCCTATTGCCGCTCCTGCCTATCGCCGCTTGACGACACCGCGCGCCCCTGCCCGTCCTGCCGCGCCCGACGACCGCTGAGTCATGGCGAGCTTGATGCGCTGTCCATCGCCCATATCGACTGTGACGCCTTTTACGCCTCCATCGAAAAGCGCGACCGGCCCGAACTGGAAGACCAGCCGGTCATCATTGGCGGCGGCCAGCGCGGGGTCGTAGCCACCGCCTGCTATGTGGCCCGGCTTTATGGCGTGCGCTCGGCCATGCCCATGTTCAAGGCGCTCAAAGCCTGCCCCGATGCGGTGGTGATCAAGCCGCGCATGGAGGTCTATTCAGCTGAAGGAAAGCGCATCCGCGCCATGATGCAGGACGTCACGCCGATGGTGGAGCCACTGTCCATCGACGAGGCCTTTCTGGACCTGTCGGGGACCGAGCGCCTGCACAGGGCGGCCCCCGCCCTGACGCTTTTACGCCTGCAGCGCCGGATCCTTGATGAGGTTGGTGTGACGGTGTCGGTGGGGCTAAGCTTCAACAAATTCCTCGCCAAGACCGCGTCTGATCTCGACAAGCCGGATGGGTTCTCCGTGATCGGGCGTGCCGATGCGCCGGAGTTTTTAAGATCGCTGAAGGTGTCCGACGTGTTTGGTGTCGGGCCCGTCTTTGCCAAGCGGCTGAATGCGGACGGGCTGTATACGCTGGCCGATGTGCTCAAACGCGATGAGCGCCAGCTGATGAAGGCTCATGGCGAAGGGGGCTTGAGGCTGATCCGCATTGCCCGCGGCGAGGACAGCCGGGCCGTGACGCCCGATCGCGAACGCAAATCTGTCAGCTCCGAGACCACCTTCAATTCCGATATTTCCGACAAGGCGGTGCTGAAGGACCAACTCTGGGGTCAGTGCCTGCGCGTTGCTGATCGGATGAAGGCGGGCGGTGTGGCCGGACGTGTCGTGACGCTGAAGCTGAAGACTGACCGGTTCAAGACCGTCACCCGCCGGCGCACGCTCGATCAGGCCGCCCAGCTGGCCGACACGCTGTTCCGCGTCTCGTCGGAGTTGCTCGACAACGAAGCGGACGGCGTACGCTACCGCCTGATCGGCGCGGGCTATTCCAGCCTGGAACCGGCCGGTTCGGATGCGGGCGATTTGCTCGACCCCACGGCGATCAAACGGGCCAGGGCCGAACGCGCCATGGATGCGGCCCGCGCCAAATTCGGCGACGCAGCGATCATCAAGGGCCGTTCGTTTAAAAAGCGGCCCTAGGCCGCTTGACGGTGTTCCACTGCGCGCAGCCAGCGGAAGACCTGCGGCCAGAACACATCGGCCATCTTGGTGCGGAACAGGCCGTCATGGCCGATCTTGCCGCGGCCCAGATCATCATGGCGGATCAGTTTCAGCTCTGAATGCGAGCCCGAATAGCATGCCAGCAGCCAGCGCACGGCTTCTTCATTGGCGATCGGGTCATCGTCCGGCGTCCAGGCGCGGATCGGCGCGTGGAAGTCCCGGTAATGCTTCAACAATCCCATCTCGGCAAAGCGATCGAGAAAGCCGTTGGGATTGACGCCGAACTCGCGCCAGTCCTGCCAGACGGCCTTGGGCAGCGGCTCTCCAGACCAGAGCGGGCCTTTCGGGATATGGCCCAGCATCGCCAGCTGAACCGGTCCGATCAGACGCCAGAAAATCCACGCCTGATATTTCAGCGGCGGGCTCTGCCGGCCCCAATAGCCCGACGATGAGGACAGCAGCGCAACGCGCCTTATCGGCAGATCATGGGGCACGAAGGCGGCGAACTGACCGCCGACCGAGTGACCGATGACGTCCAGCGGCAGCCCCTCAAAATGCGCGCAGATATGCCGGGCGGCGGCGGGAATATCCTGCGTCGCCCAATCGACCATGCTGGCCGGATCACGGCGCACCGACCGATCGGCGCTGCGGCCCTGCCCGCGATAGTCAAAGGCGAGCACCGCCCAGCCTTGCCCCGCAGCAGCCTCGGCAAAAGCGCGGTAGAAGCGCGCGGGATAGCCTGTGGCCGGGTTGATCAGCATGACCGAGTGCGGGGCTTCAGGCGCGCAGATGCGCCCGCGCAACAGGCGTCCATCGGCGGTGTTGAACGCGGTTTCGCGTCCCTCGCCTTCAAAGGGTGGCTCATCCACCATGGTCAGCCCTTGTGAACGCCTCGCAGCTGCGTGAGGCCCCACCATGCCGTTAACCCCTTCTGCCTTCAACCAGCATTGTCAAATCACGCAAAAGAGGCGACACCCTCACCCCTAGCGTAAACACCAGCCGTGAGAGCTTCGAATGTCCGATATCGACGCCCGCCTTAAAGAGCTTGGCATCACCCTGCCTGAACCGGTGGCCCCGGTGGCCAACTATGTGCCCTTCGTGAGAAGCGGCAATCTGGTCCACATCTCCGGCCAGATCTCCATGGGGCCGGACGGGCTGGTCGCCGGTGTCGTGGGCCGGGACATGGACCTTGAGGCTGCACAGGCTGCAGCGCGCCTGTGCGCCATCAACCTGATCACCCAGATGAAGGCGGCTTGCGGCGGTGACCTGTCCAAGGTCCGGCAGGTGGTCAAACTCGGCGGGTTCGTGAACGCCGACCCGGCCTTCACCGACATCCCCAAGGTCATCAACGGCACCTCTGACCTCATTGGCGAGGTGTTCGGCGACGCGGGCCGCCATGCCCGCTCGGCTGTGGGTGTGGCCGTCTTGCCGCTCGGCGCAGCGGTGGAGGTCGATGCTGTGGTTGAGGTCGCCTAGGACCTCGCCGGACCTCACTCTTCGCCCCATATCGCTCTTAACGGAGCGGCCAGTCAGGAACGGTCATGGCAGACTTGCGCGTGCGCATGGTGGAGCGGTTGAGCGCGGTCGACAGGTCGACCTGGGACGCGCTCGCCAATCCGCCGGGCCAGCCGTATGACCCTTTCCTGTCTCACGATTTCCTGGAAGCGCTGGAAAGCTCCGGCAGCGCGGTGGAAGAAACCGGATGGGCCCCGCGCCACCTGATCGCTGAAACCGAAGACGGCACCCCGGTCGGGGCGATGCCGCTCTATATCAAGGGCCATTCCCAGGGCGAATATGTCTTCGACCACGCCTGGGCCGATGCGCTGGAGCGGGCGGGCGGGCGCTACTATCCCAAGCTTTTGACCGCCGTGCCCTTCACACCCGCCACCGGGCGGCGCCTGCTGGCACAGGATGCGGGCGTTCGTGCCGGATTGATCAACGCGGTGCGCCAAGCCATAGAGGCCTTTGGCGCATCAAGCTGGCATGTGCTGTTTCCCGGCGACGCAGAGCTGGAGGTGCTGGGCGAAGCCCGCCTGCTCAAGCGCCATGATATCCAGTATATCTTCGATAACGACGGCTATCGCGACTATGACGACTTCCTCGCCGCGCTCAGCTCCCGAAAGCGCAAGGCGCTGAAGAAGGAGCGTGCCAGTGCACAGGACGGCGTTCAGATCGAAGCGCTCACCGGCTCTGACATCACCGAAGCCCACTGGGACGTGTTCTGGGCCTGCTATCAGGATACCGGCGCGCGCAAATGGGGCACGCCCTATCTGACCCGCGAGTTTTTCTCCATCGTCGGCGAGCGCATGGCCGACAAGATCCTGCTGGTGATGGCCAAACGCGATGGCGACTATTTCGCCTCGGCGCTGAACTTCATCGGCGGCGAAACCCTGTTCGGGCGCTATTGGGGTACGCTCGATGATCAGGACAGCCTGCATTTCGAGCTCTGCTACCATCAGGCGATCGACTACGCCCTCGCCCACGGCCTCACGCGGGTTGAAGCGGGGGCCCAGGGCGCGCACAAGCTCGCGCGCGGCTACCGGCCCCGGCTGGTCCATTCCGCCCACGAGATCGCCCATTCCGGCCTGCGCGAAGCCATCGCCCAGTATTTGCGCCGCGAGCGCCCTGCCGTGGAACACGAACGCTTGCACCTTGAAGGCGAGACGCCGTATAAAAAGGGGTGATGTCAGATTGGGTTCCCATAAGGCGACATACCTCCCGTGAAGCGCTGCTCGTTGAGCGGAGCGTGCTGGAGAGCGCCGGCATTGCGGTCTGGGTCCCCGAGCAGATGACGTCGTCCGTGCAGCCCTATCTGGCAGGTGGGTTCAACAATCCATCCCTGCTCCATGTTCTGAAATCTGATGTGGACGAGGCCCGCGCGATACTGCGGGATGCCTCGCCGGAAGACCTGGACTGAACCGGCTGGTTCACGCGGGCCTGATCGGCTACCACTGGCATCAATCACCGACACTTTTTAACGGGAGCACCGCGAGCCATGAGCCTTCACGGGACCTATGACGACCAGAATATCTTCGCCAAGATCATTCGCGGCGACGCCCCGGCGGTAAAACTGCTGGAGACCGATGACGTCATCTGTTTCATGGATGTCTTCCCGCAGTCCAAAGGCCACTGCCTGATCGTGCCGAAGACGCCCGCTCGCAACCTTCTGGAGCTGCCTGCCGACGCCGCCCAGGCCGCCATCGTTCAGGTCAAACGCCTCGCCGAAGCGACCGAGAAGGCGCTGAAGCCCGACGGCATCACCGTGGTGCAGTTCAACGGCGCACCCGCCGGCCAGTCCGTCTTCCACATCCACTTCCACGTGATCCCGCAATGGGAAGGCAAGGCCCTGCCCGGCCACGGCACCACCGAAATGGCCGACATGGCCGAGCTGGAAGCTCTCGCCGAAAAGATCAGGGCGGCGCTTTAGGGGAAGAGCGGCGACCCACGTCGCGGCCCCCCACTCGCCTGCCCCAGCTTTAAAAATGCGGTAGCCACATCAAGGTCGCCGCGCCGATTACCCCGGCTGCGGTCAGGCCTGCGCCAAGGGATGTCACGCCAGCGCTGACAAGCTTGAGCGGTGCCGACGGCGTGCGCTGAGCCCACAGATAAAGCTCCAGAACAAGCAATGGGACCACATAGGCACCAAAGGCGATAAAGATATCGAAATAGCCGCTCATGGTGCGGGTAATGCCCACCGGCCCAACATTCATCAGCCAAGCGCCATAGCCCAGGCGCACAAACCAGACCCCGCTCATCACCACAAACAGACGCAGTGCCCACGGACGGTGGCGGTCAATCCGGCGCTGGATCGCGAAGTAGACCGCGACACCCCCGAAAATCAGGATGAGAATACCATCCAGCGATACGGCGATGCCGCCCAGAATAGTGATGTAGGTCCCACGCACCCACACCAGCCACAACCCGCCAAGCGCCATGAAGGCGGCGATGGTGATATAGGCTCGCCCGGTCATGCGATGGATGGTTGGAAAACGACGGCGAAACGGCTCCAGCAATTGAAGGGGCCCGGCGACGCTGACAAACGCGGCCAGCAGGACATGGGCGATAAACATGAAATTGCCCGGCCCGTCGCCAGACTTGTAACCGTCAATCAGGCCGGTGGAATTCCACGTGGCGTAATCTCCGGTCACGGTCGGGACGGTGTAGGCCGCCAGGATATAAGTCGCAAAGACGAGCTGGCCGAATGCCGCAACCAAAAACCAGAGCGCGCCGGACGATTTTAGAAGCCGGGAGGCGATCCCGCTTTGCGGGCCGGAAACAGAAGTCGAAGTGTCAGTGACCATTTTACAGACCTTGATAGATAGTCGCGCCCGGTAACTGGCCGGGCTGATGTGCGGTCTGTGTGTGCGAAACTCCTGCAACGGTCTGGCCGAAGTGCATTTCGGCAAAAGAAATACGTTAAATTCTCTGTCACTTTCCAGATGACAGCCCCGTCGCCATACTGACGGCATAGGAGAGTGGCATGCTGACGCTGGGCCTTGGCCTAAAATTCCTGTGCGCGCTGTGCGCACTGGGCTGGGTTGCGTGGATCGTTCGCAATCCGGAACGCTCTGTGCTGAGTGTCCTGTGGGCGATCTTCTGCCTGTCCATGGCCGGACTATTGTTCGGGGAAAGCCTTGGCACCAGCCTGCCTGGACTCCAGCCTTGGTTATTCATGGTCAGCGGAGGCACCTGTAGCGTCCTATGGCTGTTCACTCGCACCCTGTTCAGAGCCCGGCCGGAAATCGGCATGTTTGAACTGGCGCTTGTGATCGGGATTATCCTGCCCTCACTCATTAAGCCCTTCATCATGGCTGGTGCGGGCCTGATGGGTCTCGATGCATCGCTCTTGGTGAACCCAATGGTTTCGGCGCAAGCGCTTTTAAGCTCCACCGCACTCATGCTGTGTGTGTGGGAGGCGGCGCGCAGCTGGCCTGAAGACAAGAACGAACAGCGACTGAGAATCACCTTTCTCGGCGTCTTCTGCACCGGGGTTTTCCTGTGTGCCGTCCTGATCGCAAGCCTGGAAAGCTTCCCTGAACGTGCCGCTGTCCTGATACAGTCCGTATGCGCCGTAGCTATTCTGACGATGGGAAGCGCCGCTCTGATTTATCGCGAGGCGCATCCGCTCGTTGTCCAGCGACCGCGCCCCAGGGCGACATCCGACGACGATGCATTGGCCCAACGCGTCGTGCGCCTTCTTGACCGGGAGCGCCCATATTTGAACCCGGCTTTCAATCTGGCTCAGCTAGCAGGTACCCTGAACGAAACTCCCAACCGGGTCAGCCGCGCCATCACGGCATCGTTAAAGGCGTCAAACATCAACCAGCTCGTAAACACACGGCGCGTCGACCATGCCAAAAGCCTGTTGAGCAACCCTAACCACGATCAGATGACGATCCTGCAGGTGGCGCTCGATAGCGGTTTCAATTCCATCGGGCCCTTTAATCGGGCCTTCAAGGCGCAGACCGGGACAACGCCCCGTGATTATCGCCGAGGCCGTGACGAAACGCCGGAGGGCGCGCCGGCAGAATAAAAAAGCCCCGGACAGCGTGTCCGGGGCTTTTCTCTTGGCGAAGGGGCTTTAACCGCCCTACTCCACCGTTTCTTTCTTTTTGGCTTTGCCGCCGCCGTTCTTCGGGGCGGTTTTCAGCCGGTCGGCGGGGATGATTTCGAAGTCGAGGCGGTCCTCGTCGGCTGCGTCGACATCGACTTTCACCACGCCGCCTTTCTTCAGCTGACCGAAGAGGATTTCTTCCGCCAGCGGCTTCTTGATGTGTTCCTGGATCACGCGGGCGAGCGGGCGGGCACCGAACTTCTCGTCATAGCCGCGCTTGCCGAGCCATTCGGTCGCAGCGTCGGTGAGTTCAAAGGTGATGCCGCGATCGGCCAGCTGGGCTTCCAGCTGCAGGACAAATTTTTCGACCACACGGCCGATGACCGTCTGCTGCAGCGCACCGAACGGAATGACCGCGTCGAGACGGTTGCGGAATTCAGGCGTGAACAGACGCTCGATCGCGGCAGTGTCCTCGCCCTCGCGCTTGCCGCGGCCAAAGCCGATGGCTTCTTTCGCGGCGTCCGCGGCCCCGGCGTTGGACGTCATGATCAGGATGATATTGCGGCAGTCGATCTTCTTGCCGTTGCTATCGGTGATCTGACCATTGTCCATGATCTGCAACAGGATGTTGAAGATGTCCGGGTGGGCCTTCTCGATCTCATCAAGCAGCAGGACCGCATGGGGGTGCTGGTCGATGGCATCGGACAGAAGGCCGCCCTGGTCAAAGCCCACATAGCCCGGAGGCGCGCCTAAGAGGCGGCTCACCGAGTGGCGCTCCATGTATTCGGACATGTCAAAGCGGTGCAGCTCCACCCCCAGCGTGGAAGCGAGCGCGCGGGCCACCTCGGTCTTGCCGACACCGGTGGGGCCGGAGAAGAGGTAGGAGCCAATCGGCTTGTTGGGTTCACGCAGGCCCGCACGCGCCAGCTTGATGGCGCTCGACAGCTTGGAGATCGCCTCGTCCTGGCCGAACACAACGCGCTTCAGCGAGCCGTCGAGATCCTTCAGCACAGCCTCGTCGGACTTGGAGACCGACTTCGGCGGGATGCGGGCGATCTTGGCGATGACCGTCTCGATTTCCTTCACGCCGATGGTCTTCTTGCGCTTGGATTGCGGCACGATGCGCATGGAGGCCCCGGCCTCGTCGATTACGTCGATGGCCTTGTCGGGCAGCTTGCGGTCGCCGAGATAACGATCGGACAGCTCCACCGCGCTCTTCAGCGCATCATTGGTGAAACGGATATCGTGGAAGTCCTCGAAATACGGCTTCAGGCCCTGCAGGATCTTGATCGCGTCCGGTACGGTGGGTTCCACCACGTCGATCTTCTGGAAGCGACGGGCGAGCGCGCGATCCTTTTCAAAGTGCTGGCGGTATTCCTTGTAGGTCGTCGAACCCATGCAGCGCAGGCCACCGGACTGCAGCGCCGGCTTTAGGAGGTTGGACGCATCCATGGCCCCGCCGGACGTGGCACCGGCCCCGATCACCGTGTGAATCTCGTCGATGAAGAGAATGGCGTGCGGGCGGGCCTCCAGGGCTTTGACCACCTGCTTGACGCGTTCCTCAAAGTCACCGCGATAGCGCGTGCCCGCCAACAGCGCGCCCATGTCGAGGGAGTAAATCACGGCCTCGGAGAGGACCTCCGGCACTTCCTTCTCGATAATCTTGCGGGCCAGACCTTCGGCGATGGCGGTTTTACCGACGCCCGGATCACCCACCAGCAGCGGATTGTTCTTCCGGCGGCGGCAGAGAATCTGTACGCAGCGCTCGACCTCGTGGGCGCGGCCGATCAGCGGATCCACATCGCCTTCGCTGGCCTTGGCGTTGAGATCGACGCAATAGGCCGCGAGCGCATCATCCTTCTCAGAGGCTTCTTCGGCGAGCGTTTCAGCTTCTTCCTCATCGTCCTCTGCGCCGCAGGCGGGACGGTCTTCGCTCGCGCCCGGCTTTTTCGCGATCCCGTGGGAGATGAAGTTCACCGCGTCGTAGCGGGTCATGTCCCGCTCAGCGAGGAAATAGGCGGCGTGGCTCTCGCGCTCGGCAAACAGCGCGACAAGTACATTGGCACCGGAAACTTCATCGCGGCCCGAATTTTGAACATGGATCACGGCGCGCTGGATCACGCGCTGGAAGCCGGCTGTGGGCTTGGCCTCCTCACCGGAGTCGACCACAAGGCTTTCCAGCTCCTCGTCGACATATTCCACCAGCGTGTCTCGAAGCTCATCCACGTCGACATCGCAGGCACGCATGACCGCACCGGCATCCTCATCCTCGCAGAGCGCGAGAAGCAGGTGCTCCAGCGTGGCATATTCATGCTTGCGTTCGTTGGCAGCCGAAAGCGCGCGGCCAAGGCTTTGTTCGAGAGCGGGTGAGAAAGACGGCAAGGGCCTAATCCTTTTCCATTGTGCACTGCAAAGGGTGCTGTGATCGCCGTGCCGCGTCCATCACCTGGGCAACCTTGGTCTCGGCCACCTCGTAGGTAAAAACGCCGCACACCCCCACACCATGTTGGTGCACATGAAGCATGATGCGAGTCGCATCGTCCTGGCTCTTATGAAAAATCTGCATCAAAACGCCGACGACAAACTCCATCGGAGTGTAATCGTCGTTCAAAAGCAGAACCTTATACATGGATGGGCGCTTGGTCTTCGCCCGCGGCTTAACAACAACGCCGGTTTCGCGTTCGTCGTTATCCCCAGGTTTGCGCGGATCGCTCATCTTAAAAAAGGCTCATGTCGGCCAGCACCAGTATGGGCACCACCCCAATTAGATATGCATCAAAGCCCGGCTGGAAACCCCCTGCATGCCGCTTGTCTACAGCCCCGTGACAGATTCGCCGCGGTTGTGGCCGTTTCGGGCAAAAAAAGACCCGGCTCACGCGAAGTGGCCGGGCCAGTCAGGGAGGATCCGGAGCAGCGCGCGCTTGTCCGGGAGGACATCGCGCGCCGCAATTCGGTGATTCAGCGCTTAGCGCTGGGACTGCATCGCCTCGACGGCGGCAACCATACGATCATTCAGCGGCTTGAAGCCGTCCTTCATCATCGAGGACATCAGATCGGAGGTCTTGTTGACTTCCGACAGATAGGCGTCGAGCGAGGACTTCGTGTAGTCCGCCTGAATTTCAATCAGCTCCTGGATCGACTTGGCGCCAGCCATGGTCTTGGCAGCAGCAACGCTGTCTTCCATGGACTTCTTGGCGAAAGCGACGGCCGAGGTGTTCAGCTCTTCAAGGGACTTCGACGCGGTGGTGGCCGACTCGATCACGGCGTCCACGGTGTCTTTCTGGAAGGCCGAGAATTCGTTCATGGCCGACAGCGACTTCTCGAAGCCTTCTTTCATGGCTTCGTTGGACGCGGTGGTCACGGTTTCGAAGGTTTCTTTAGCAGCATCTTTTTTAGCAGCAGCCATGGGAGTGTCTCCTGTAATTTGGCGCGGTGCAGAGGGTTTGCGTGTGGCCGGCTTGGGCGACGCCTTTGCCGGTGCCGGCTTTTCGGCCGGCTTTGGTGATTTCGTCGCCTGAGGCGCTTCGGCAGCCTTGGGTGCATCCACTTTCGGCGCAGCCTTGGCTTCCGGCGCTTTGGCCTTTACCGGCGCAGGCTTTGCCTTCGCAGGTGCAGCTTTCGGCGCGGATTTCGCCTTGGCAGGCTTTTTCGCAGGTGTGCTTTCATTTGCCATATCAAGACCTATCCGGTTTCGACCACTCTTCGCAGTCGCAGCAAATATGCCGATTCATCCGCGCGATTTCAAGGGATATTTTGTGCAGCGCACAAAAAATACTCGAAACGCCTTTTGAACCGAGCGGTTAACGCGCCTGAAACCCAACCGGCCCAGTCTTCTGCGCCATGATCAGATGGCTTTGTCTTCTCGTGGTCTTTGCCCTGCTCGGCGCTCCGGCGCTGGCGCAGGATCGCTATGCCGTCTTTGTCGCCGATTTGGGTACCGGCGAAGTGCTCCACGCACGCTCCGCCGATGCGCCGCGTCACCCGGCCTCCCTGACCAAGATGATGACGCTCTATCGTTTGTTCGAGGCGCTGGATGCTGGCGAAGTGGAGCTGGATACCCCGCTTGCCGTGTCTGCCGAAGCTGCATCACGCCCGGCCTCCCACCTGGGCCTTGCCGAAGGTGAGACCATTCGCGTTGAAGACGCCATCCGCGCCCTGATCGTGCAAAGCGCCAATGATGTGGCGGTGGTTGTCGCCGAACATTTCGCCGACAGCGAGGCCGCCTTTGCTGACGCCATGACCGCGCGCGCTGCAGAGCTTGGCCTGACCGGAACGGTGTTTCGCAATGCGTCGGGCCTGCATAACCGCGAACAGCGCACCACCGCACGCGACATGGCGCGCCTCGCTTTTGCCCTGCGCCGCGACTTTCCCCACTACGCGCCCTATTTCGCCGAGACGCGCTTTACCTGGCGTGGCACCACCCATCGCTCCCACCATACGCTCGTCGGGCGGATGGACGGCGTGGACGGGCTGAAGACCGGTTATATCCGCGCTTCGGGCTTCAATATCGCCGTGACTGTGGAGCGAGACGGACGCCGCCTCGTCGCCATCATCATGGGCGGAGCCCGCCCGGCGGTGCGTGATGCTCACGCCCGCGAGCTGATTGAAGCGGCCTACGCCTCCCTGAATGCCCGGGAGCAAGGCCGACTGCTGGCCGCCCTGAACACGCCGCGCCTGAACCCGGTGCGAGAGCAGGTCCTGCTCACCGCAGAGCTGGGCGATGTGGAAAGCCCCGTCGCCGTGGGCTCCGGCGACACGCCGCCCGCGGTCCAGGTCGTGTTTGACGATGAACCGGCCAGCGCTCTGCCCCTGCCGGGCAGCTGGGCGATCCAGGTCGGAGCCTATACCAGCGAAGCCGCAGCGCGCGCCCGGCTTGAAACAGTGGTGGGTCTCGATCTCGCCCCGGCGTTAAGCCGCGCCGATCACATTGCCGAGGCGCTGACCGCGGGGGATCGCGAGTTGTGGCGGGCCCGCTTTGGTGGGCTGCATGCCGATCAGGCGCGCGAGGTCTGCCAGCGCCTGGAAACACGCGGCGAACCCTGCTTCACCGTCGCGCCGACCTAAAGCCTAATCACCCAGCAGGATATCGCGCGCATCCTTGACCTTGGAGGCAAGCGCATCATTGCCGCCTGCATCCGGGTGCACCCGCTTCATCAGCTTGCGATAGGCAGCGTGGATATCCTCTTCGCTGGCATCCACACTCACCCCCAGCAGATCTGCGGCCTCCTTGCGTGACATGCGCACAGTGGGCGGACGCGCCTCCTCACCGCGGCCCTTTTGCGCCAGCCCCAGACCGCCGCGCATGGCCAGCGCCAGAAGTCCCGACGCCGCAGCGCCTAGCGGAACACCGGCAATCGCCAGCCCGCGCAGCACCAGCGCCACCGCCGCAATCAGCCCCAATAGCCCCAGCACGATGCGCAGGCTCTGGCGCGCCTGGGGCGTCTTGGCCTGTGAAAACAGCCAGGCCAGCCCCACAAGGACCGCAACCACCAGAAAAAGACCGAAGAGCATGTTCATGAGCGTGATTTTAGAACGGGATCGACGCCCCGGCGAGGCTTGCCAGCTTCAAGACGATCAAAAGCTCGCGCAATTCCTGTCGCGCGGCCACATGGCTCATGGTGAAGGGCATTTTCGAACCCGCCTCGGTCAGGTCGATCAGCGTCAGCCCGGCGGGAAACAGCTCGCGATAGATCACGCGCTCTGAAAAGCCCGGTGCCAGCCGGAAGCCGATGCGTTCCGACAGCGCCTTGAGCCCCTGGCCCACCCGGCGTTTGTTGCGCGCATCCAGCGTGGAGATTCGGTTGCGCATGACGACCCAGTCGATACTGGTTTTGTTGCTCATCGCTTTCTGCTTGCGGCAATCCCAGACCATCTCCGCATAGACGCTGGGGCGGCCCACCGCGAAGCTTTCCGGATCGACCTCGGCCAGCAGGGCAAAATCGACAAAGCTGTCATTGATCGGGGTCACCAGCGTGTCGGCACTGGCATGGGCAAGGCGCGAGTAATGGGTGTCGCTGCCTGGCGCATCGACCACGATGAAGTCACACCGGCTACGCAGACCCGACAGAGCCTCGCGCCAGGCTTCGGCTTCCTCAGCCTCAACCTCATCCAGCGAACGGGCTTTCGAGACCGTCAGGCGCGCCTCTTCAGGCATGGGCAGGGTGACGCCGCGCGCCTGCGACCAGCGGCGGCGATTGGACAGATAGCGGGTCAGGCTCGCCTGGCGCAGATCCAGATCGATCACGCCCACCGTCTTGCCCATGCGCATCAGGGCCACGGCCAGATGGATCGCTACGGTAGACTTGCCCGCACCGCCCTTTTCATTGCCGATCACAATGACATGGCCCACGCCGGTCTTCGCAGGCGAAGTGGCAGGCGCACCGGAGCCAGCGCTGGCAGAAGGGGGCATCTCTCGTCCTTTTAAAAGACGGCAGGTCTTTGATGAGGATGTAGGCTTATTTCACGCGTCGGAGAAGTTAAAGCTCTGCCATGCGCTCAGCGCTGTATTGGCGCACCGTCAAAGTCCGCTGGCGCGCACCAGTGGCCTGCGGCCTCCAGCTCGGCACACAGGCGCCGGGCGGCCTCCGCGCTATCCAGCGGGCCCGCCTTCAGACGCAGAAAGACACCCCGTTCGCCCAGATCCACTTCGCTGATGCGCGCCTGAAGCGTGCCCAGCGTCGCCGGGGCATCGCCCTGCAGTTCAGCCCAGCCGGACACAAGATTGGCGTAGTCCCGGTAGGAGGCCAGATGCACGCCGCTCATCAGGCTGCGGGACCCGGAAAGATCGGGCGGTGGCGCAAGGGCGGCCTGCGCCATCGGCTGCGGCTCTGGCTGAGGCTGTGGGACGGTGGTCAGGGCCCGCTCCAGCGCGGCCAGTTCGGCCTGGGCAGCCCGCACCCGTTCCGGCGCGGTATCGGCGGTTCGCGTCAGCAGCTCGGCCATGCGCGCAGCCTGAATCGCCTCGATCGAGCTCGGCTGGGCCAGCTCGGGCGTGCCGGTGGTGGCACAGGCCGACAGCGTGCAAAGCGCAAGGAAGGGGGCGAGGACGCGCAACATGACATGTCCAATACACCGAGTCGCTTGCGAGCGAACGCCTCTTGGCGCTAGCGTCCGCGCGCCTGACCCACGGAGCCCAAGCGCCATGACCGCCCCTCACCTCGCCCTGAACACCGTCACGACGGTTTGTGACCTGCGCGCGCAGGTGTCCGATTGGAAATCGCAAGGGCTGAAGGTCGGCTTTGTGCCCACCATGGGCGCACTTCATGAAGGCCATCTGGAGCTGGTCCGCCAGGCCATGGAGGTCGCCGACCGGGTGGTGGTGAGCATTTTCGTCAATCCGACACAGTTCGCTGCTGGCGAGGACTTCGACAGCTATCCGCGCACGCTGGAAGACGATGCCGCCAAGCTTGCGCGCACCGGCTGCCAGCTGATTTACGCACCCACCGCGCGGGTCATGTACCCGGACGGCTTCGCGACCGAGGTGCGTTTATCGGGCCCGGCCGAGGGCCTGGAAAGCGCGGCACGGCCACACTTCTTCCACGGTGTGGCGCTGGTCGTTTCCAAGCTGTTCAACCAGGTCCGCCCGGACGTCGCGGTCTTTGGCGAGAAGGACTACCAGCAACTCATGGTGATCCGGCGCATGACGCTGGATCTCGATCTGGGCGTGGAGATTCTCGCTGGAGAGACCGTGCGCGAAAGCGACGGCCTCGCCCTGTCTTCCCGCAATGCTTATCTCAGCCCGGAGGATCGTCGCCGGGCCGGTCAGGTGAACGTCATTCTGAAAGACTTCGCGTCAGCCCTGCGCGCAGGCACCCCGGCCAAAGAGGCTGAAGCGGCCGCGGTCGCCACAGCGCGTAATGCCTTTGATGCGGTGGACTATGTCACTGTCCGCCACGCCGAAACGCTGGCCGAACTGGGCGATGGCGCGATCACGGAGCCGGCGCGCGTGCTGGCGGCGGTGAAAGTCGGCACGACCCGCCTGATCGACAATATGGCAGTCTGAAACCTACCAAGCGCCCAGATCGATGAGCTTCCGGCGCAGGTCCGCGGGCAGGTCATCACCGCCGGTTTGTTGGGTCAGGTCCGCCGGGGCGTGTTCGGGTTTGAGATAGCGCCAGCCCTGGAAGGGGCGCTTGGGTGCCGGCGCGGTCGGGATGATTTCCGGATCGAGCCAGATATGGCAGCGCTTGATGCCTTCGGAGTCGACGAACTCCTCCAGCTCCACAACGCGCTGGCGAGCCTGGATAACGCGTTTGATTACCCAGTAGAGCGATCCCCCATCGAGGATTTCCTTGCCCCGCTTGGGCGTCATGCGGGTGGTATGGGGCATCAGCTGGCCGTTCGGCGCGCAGGTATCGCGCCAGCGTTCCAGATCTTCAATCGCGTCAGCGCCGACGCAGAGTTTTACGAGATGAAGCGGCATAAATTCCGAATTAGTCCGACTCCGTGGCAGTCTCAAGCATTTGGCTCAAGCATCTGGCTCAAGCACTCGGCTCAACCCTCCGTGACGGGCGCGGCGCGATACTGCACCTCTTCGACCACCATCAGCATCGCCTGTTCAAAGCTTTGAAACATGGCCGAGCCTTCGATATTCATCGACAGGCTGCGCATGCGCGGACCGCCGAGCGCGGGCTCGTGGACATAGGTCTGCTCGATGGAAAAGACGTGGATACGTGCGGCCATGTTGGGCTTGAAACTTTCGGTCGCCGCAAAGCGCACCGCAGCCACCTGTCCGCGCTCGGTATCGACATCGATTTCACCGCGCAGATTTTCAACAAAGGCATCAGGCACATCGCCATCAACCGGCAGCGTGTTGGGCGTAAAGCCGTAGGTCAGAAGACTGCCCGCCTCGTTGATCAGAGTAACATCTTCGCCGATGGAGGCGCGCAGGGCGTCAGGATTATAGTCCCCGATGGCAACCGAGCTGGACTCTTCATCGTCCTCCTCAGTCGCTTCAGGCTCCGGCTCTGACGCCTCGTCATCATCCTCACCCCGGTTGGCATAGCCATCCCAGATTTCGGCCTGTGCTTCGTTCAGTGCCTCGACCGTGGCCGGTTCGACGAGTTCATAGCTCACGTCGCCATCGGCAAACACCATGCGAATCCGAAGCATCTCCTCGCCGCGGCCAAGGCGCAGAAGGACCGATTCAGTATCAGACGATTGCGATGTGACCGACAGCGCACGCTCCAGCGGCTCGGGCAGCTGGGCAAAAGCTGGAGCTCCCGCAAGAGCCACCAGAAACGGGACAATGAGACGTGAAAACATGGGCGGCCAGACCTCCAACAGGTTCCCCATAACCTAGGTGGTCTGACCGCGCCTGCCCAACCCCATGCGGGCTTAAATTTACGTTAGATGGGAGCCTTGCTCAGACCGTCGCGCGATCGCGCAGGCCGTCCTGCGACGCCGTATCCACATCAAACGTTGTTTCGCTTTTCGGCAGCGGCTTGGCCGCGCCACCGGTGAGCTTGTTCCAGCCCTGCCAGGTCTTGGCAAACGCCAGCTTGCCCCAGGCTTCAGGCCCGGTGGCCTTGGTGCTCTTCGGCTCCATCCCCATGCGGCGCATGGCCCCATTGGCGTAGTAGACCGCGTTTTTCATGAAGGACTGCCTGGTGACCATCTCGCAGGTGATGGACACGTTCAGCCCTTCCAGATTTTCCACGCGGTGCGGGGCATGCAGTGGCCAAGAGACGAAGTCACCCGGCTCCAGATCGATCTCGGCCGCATCCGCATCCCATTTTGCCTCATAGGGCACGTCCTCGGTCTGGTCCTTGTGCAGGATGTCCTCCAGCGCGGTATCCTCCAGCCATGGGGCCTGCGGCGGGTAGATGCGGAAGCGCTTGCGACCGCGTACGTGCAGCAGGAAGGTCTCGCTGACATCGGCGTGGTAGAAGACCTGCGCGCGCGGAGAGGAGATCAGGATGCCGCCATAGGCGCGCATCGGATTGAAGCCCGGATTGAGATGCTTCAGCTGCGCCATCAGGCTGGAAAAGAGCGGCTTGAAGACCGGGTCGACATTCATCGCGTCGCGCAGATTGATCCACAGCTTGCCGTCGCGCACGGCCTGCAGCAAAGCCTGACCATCCAGCTCACCGGCATCGCCAGCACGCCAGGTTTCGCGATCAGCCGGGTCATCCCCCATGGTGCAGAAGTCGCACAGCTCCCGCGGATGGCGGTTCAGCAGCGCCGCCAGCGACATGTCAGAAAACTCAGGAGCCCGGTTCAGGCGGTGACGGGCCTGCGTCACGCCGCGGCGGAACTCCGCGGTCTTCTCTGAATTCCAGTCCACCATTACCGGTTCGGTCATGAATGCCTCCGTCGCGATCTGGGACGCGTTTTGCGTCTTTGATCCCGACAGAGCAGGAAATGTGCCGGTTATTCTTCGGCCAGCGTCACCAGCACGTCGCCATCGCCGACCTGGGCGCCCGCTTCCACCGACACGGCCTCTACCACGCCGTCGCGCGGAGCGGTCAGGGCGTGCTCCATCTTCATGGCTTCCAGCACGGCGAGCGTCTGGCCCTTGGTGACGGCGTCGCCTGCCGAAACCGGCACGGCGAGCACCTTGCCCGGCATCGGAGCCTTCACCGCGCCCCCGCCTTCCAGCGCCTCGGCGAATGCTGCCGGGTCGTACATGCCAATCAGATGTGTCTCGCCAAAGGCGCTGACCAGAACCGAACGGCCACGGCGCTGATATTTTGCGGTGACTTCGACTTTCCCAAGTGTCGCCTCAAAAAGCCCCTCGTCCATATATGGCCGATCAAGGGTGAGCGTCTCCTCACCCACCTTGGCCTCGACCTGGTCTGGTGCAAAGTTCAAACACACATTGCGTCGCTCACCGACCGCGTCCAGACCAATCTCGAAACATGGCTCGGCGTTCAACCGAAACCCGTCCCGCACGTCCCAGGGATCAGAGCCGGCAGGCTTTAGCGGGCCGCCTTCGCCCAAGACCAGTGCCGCAACCGCATAGCTGAGCCGTGGGGCGTCCTGCGGCACCAACTCTTCAAGGCGGTCATCGATAAAGCGCGTATCGACATTCCCGGCGCGAAAATCCGCGTGGTCCAGCGCCCGTCGGAGGAAGCCCGCATTCGTCTTGACCGGCCAGACGCTCAACTCACCATCGACAAATTCCAGCAGGTTATCAATCACCTGGGCACGGTCCGGGCCCATACCGATGACCTTTGCGATCATGGGGTCGTAGTGCAGCGTGACCTCATCGCCCTGTCGCACACCCGAATCGATGCGAACACCGTGATCAGCGATGCGCAGGCGCTCCAGGCGGCCAATGGACGGCAGGAAGCCTGATGCCGGGTCTTCAGCATAAAGCCGCAGCTCCATGGCCCAGCCGTTGATTGCGATTTCATCCTGCGCAGGCACCGAGCCACCCGCCGCCACACGCAGCTGCAGCTCGACAAGATCATAGCCGGTGATCTCTTCTGTGACTGGGTGTTCGACCTGAAGACGGGTATTCATCTCCATGAAGTAAAACCCGTCCTCGCGCAGCGGACCGGAGCCGTCGACGATGAATTCAATCGTGCCCGCACCGACATAGTCCACAGCCTTGGCTGCCTGGACGGCTGCAGAGCACATGGCCGCGCGCACATTTGGCGTCATGCCGGGTGCCGGAGCTTCCTCGATGACTTTCTGATGGCGACGCTGTAGCGAGCAATCGCGCTCGAAGAAGTGCACGACACGGCCGCGGCTATCGCCAAATACCTGAACCTCGATATGGCGCGGGCTGGTGATGAATTTTTCAATCAGCACCCGGTCATCGCCAAAGCTGGAAGAGGCTTCGCGCTTGCAGCTGTCGAGCGCGGCAGCGAAGTCTTCGGCGCGCTCCACCTTGCGCATGCCCTTGCCGCCACCGCCGGCAACCGCCTTGATCAGCACCGGATAGCCAATGCGCCCGGCCTCTTCGGCCAGCAGAGCAGGGTCCTGATCTTCGCCGTGATAGCCTGGCGTGACGGGCACACCCGCCTCTTCCATCAACTTCTTGGCGCGGTCCTTCAGGCCCATCGCCTCGATGCTTTCAGGGCTGGGGCCGACAAAGATCACGCCCGCCTCGGCACAGGCTCGGGCAAAGGCCGCGTTCTCCGACAGGAAGCCATAGCCGGGATGGATAGCGTCCGCGCCCGTGTCCTTCGCCGCCTTCAGGATGGCGTCTGCGCGCAGATAGCTTTCGCGCGCCGGAGCGGGACCCAGATGGACCGCCTCGCCCGCTTCGCGCACATGGGGCGCGTCCGCGTCAGCATCGGAATACACCGCCACGGTTGCGATCCCCATGCGGTGCGCGGTGCGCATGACGCGGCGGGCAATTTCGCCCCGGTTGGCGATGAGAAGCTTCTTGATCATGGTCGGCTCTTGGCAAAAACACGAATTGGGTCGGGTTTTGGGCCAAGCCGGGATTGAGTTCAAGCGCGCGGCGCGTCTCGCCCCCTCACCGCGGCGGCCAGCACGAAGCTGATCAGCATCAGCAAATACCAGCTGCCAAGCTTGGCCAGCGACACCGGACGCCAGCCGCCATCCTGATCAGGATAGGTCCAGGCCTGGGCAAATGTGCCGAGATTTTCGGCAAACCAGATAAACAGCGCCACCAGGATAAGCCCGATAAAAAGCGGCATGGGCCTGTGGCCCCGGTCGGGGCGAAACCACACCACGCACGGCCCATAAATGAGGGCGCTCGCCACGAACAACACGTTGCGGATATCGACGGTGAAATGGTGGGTGAAGAAGTTGATATAGACCAACACCGCCAGGATCGCCTGCAGCCAGAGCGGCGGGAAACGATCAAAGCGGAACTCGAAAATGCGCCACACCCGGGTCAGATAGCTGCCCACCGCGGCATACATGAAGCCGGAAAACAGCGGCACGCCGGCAATGACCAGCAGCGCCTCATCACTTTGGGGGTAGATCCAGCTGCCTGCGTGAACCTTGAAGATTTCCATGACCGTGCCCACGACGTGGAAGGCGCAAATCACCCGCACCTCGTCCCAGCTTTCCAGCTTGAAGACGATCATGCCGATCTGGATGGCGACCGCCCCCAGCGTGATAAAGTCGTAGCGCGAGAGCGGGGCGTCAGCGGGGAAAAACAGGAAAGTCGCCAGCAGGAGCGCCAGCATCAAACCGCCAAACAGGCAGGCCCACGCCTGCTTGATGCCAAAGGCGACAAATTCGAACAGCGCGCCAGTCACCGGCCCCCGCACCGCAAAGCTGCGAAGCGCCTCACGGCGGGCGTGGAGCCAGGTCTCAAGCTTGGCGCGTCCGATCAAAAGTCGTCCTCGTCGATGAACGACCAGTTCTGATCTTCGATCGCAATGACTGCAGGGCCTTCACGACCTTTTGCTTTGCGAAGCTGCTTCATGGACCGATACCGACCAGGCTCCATGCCATGACAGGTCAGCCAATCATTAAGGAGCATGTGAACATTATCGGCATGGCCCGCAACAAATGCTGTTGCTGCCCAGATACCGTGTTTATCCCGCAAGTCAGTATCGACAGGCTTCGCCTCAAACTTGATTTCCCAGTAGCCGCGCGAGCGCATCTACCCCTACTCCGCCCAGGAAGGCTTGCGCTTTTCAAGGAAGGCAGAGAGGCCTTCCTTGCCTTCGGCGCTGGCGCGGCGGTCGGCGATCTGGTGGGCGGTCTTTTTCAACAGGCCGTCATTGATCTCGTGATCAGCGACCATGTCCACGAGGCGCTTGGCATCGCGCACCGCTTCGGGTGCGGCGTGGAAGGCGAGCTGCGCGAGGTGCTCCATCATGTCGTCGAGCTCGTCGGCGCTGTCGACCACGTATTGAGCCAAGCCAATCTGGTGGGCGAAATTGCCATCAAAGCCCTCCCCGGTCGCAAAGAGCGCACGGGCATAGCGCGGGCCGATGGCCTTTACCACGAAGGGAGAGATGGTCGCCGGCGTCAGGCCGAGGCGGACTTCGGAGAAGCGGATTTTTGCGTCCTTGGTGGTGACCGCCACGTCGCAGGCCGCCATCAGGCCGGCCCCGCCGCCCATGGCTGCGCCCTGCACCAGTGCCACGGTCGTCTGTGGCAGGTCGTAGAGCCGGTGGAGCATGCGCGCCAGGCCCAGCGCATCTTCCACATTGTCATCGTGAGTCCAGTCGGCGGCAGCCTTCATCCATTCCAGATCCGCACCCGCAGAAAAGCTCTTGCCTGCCCCGCGCAGGAAGACGATGCGCACCTCATCGGTATTGGCGCGCAGGGTTTCGAAGATATCGGACAGGCGCGCAATCACGTCAGCGTTGAAGGCGTTGTGCTTGTCGGGCCGGTTCAGCGTGATCACCGCTGCGCCGCCGGGTGTGACATCA
Source organism: Oceanicaulis sp. (assembly GCA_043513725.1). GTDB lineage: Bacteria > Pseudomonadota > Alphaproteobacteria > Caulobacterales > Maricaulaceae > Oceanicaulis. The sequence goes on from CP121338.1 coordinate 503,737, forward strand.
AGAAGAACGTCGGACTGGTCAGACATGAAAGCCTCCAACAAATGTGGTTTTCCCGATGCTTAGACCGCCACGCCACCGAGGCCAAGGCGACCAAGGGGCGCAAGATGCAAAAACGCCCGCCGCTTCCCTCAAAGCGGCGGGCGTCAGAAGCCTGATTTCACAGAAAAATCAGCGTGGCAGGACAATCGCCTTCACGATGTAAAGCACCGTCAGGCCAATCAGATAAGCCCCGGCGGCGAACGCGATATACTGCCAGTAGCCAAGATCGGTCACCGGCGGCATGGCGAAGGCTGCGCCGTCGCGAATGATCGGCATCACCTCGTCGACCACCACGTGCACGATGGTGCTGGCGATGGTGAAGACCAGGATGGCCCCATAGTTCGGCATCAGCAGCGCCATGACCACAGCGATCACACCCATCTGGATACCCAGCGGGATCCAGGCCACGTCACCCGATGCGGTTTGCGGACCAAACGCCGCAAGACCGGCCATCAGCCAGTCCCAGACCGGGGCAACATACACCCAGATTTGATCAAGAATTTCCATTATTTCCCCTCCGTTAGACGCGCACGCACGTCACGATGCGGCAAATCCTGCCAAAACCTTAACATAATGCAAGGAAAATAAGAAAACCGGCCTGCCACTAAAGAGAAGCGTTGCTTATTCCACACGGTGACCCGGGTCACTTCTATCGCTTGAGCACCAGCCGTTTGATCAGTGCGAAGACCGCAATCACCACCAGATAACCCACCAGCAGCGTGGCGACATAGCGCCAGAAGCTCAGCTCCAGAAACTCCGGCAGGCGCAGCGCGGCCCCGCCTGACAGCACCGGCAAAAGGGTATCCACGACCACATGGACCAGTGCGGCCCCGACGACCACCATGGGCAGGCGCCGCCAGCTTGGCAGAATCAGCGCGGCAACCAGCGCGATGATCAAACCCTGCACAGCATTGACCTGATCAAAGCCCTCACGCGCCAGCGCCAGCGCATCATTGAGAATATCCACGGCTTCCCCTCCCCGTTTTGTGTGTGGGCCAGAGGATCGCCGCCACGGGGTCCGGAGGCAAGCGCTCGGGCGCGCTTACTTCTTGCCGCTGCCGGTAATCAGCCGGCGCACGAAGCGCAGCCCGAACCAGATCGCGAAGAACAACACTGGCGTCGTCGCCCCGGCGATTAGCTCGGGATTGATGTTGAGCCCGGCTTCGGCACTGCCCTTGGCGAGATAATAGATCAGGCCCACGCCGTAATAGGTCATCGCCACGGTCGACAACGCCTCGACCGCTTCCTGCAGGCGCAGCTGGGCGGCGGCTCTGCGGTTCATGGCATCAAGCACATCGGCGTTTTTATCTTCCAGATCGACCTGCACACGGGTGGTCAGCAGGCGCACCGCCCGGTCGACCCGTTGGGCCAATGCGTTCTGGCGCGCCGATACGGCGCTACAGGTTTGCAGCGCCGGGTTCAGGCGCTTTTCGATGAAGACGCCCACGCGCTCATGGCCCTCCACCCGCTCTTCGCGCAGGCGGATATTGCGGTCCTTCACCAGGTCGCCATAGGCGCGTGCCGCCGCAAAGCGGTAATCGCCTTCGGCGCGCAGCTTTTCGGCCTTGCCTGCCAGCGTGGTCAGGCGGTCCAGGATATCGCGATCCTTAAGGGAATCCGGTCCTGCAGCAATGTGCTGGGAGACTTCATCCAGATTGGTCTCCAGCTCATTGAGCTGTGAGCCCGCAGCCCGCGCAAGCGGCAGCGCCAGCATGGCTGCAGCACGATAGGCTTCCATCTCCATGATGCGTTGGACCATCCGCCCGCGCGTGGCGGGATTGTCCGATCCATCACGCACCAGAAAGCGGATAAAGCCGTTCTCGTCGGGCCGGAAATCACCCGCGACAGAGGCCATACCCCCGCGCAGAAGGCTGGCGGCAAACCGGTCCTTGCCGAACAGGCGGGCGCAAGCGGCCAGATCCGGCGCGCCATCCTCGTTCACATCCAGATGCAGTCGGATCGCGGACACAAGCTTGCCCGGCAGACCATCCAGAATCGCCTTCAGGCCAGGATCAACTGCGGGAGCGGAAAACGGCTCTTCGGTCGGCGACGGATCAATAATCGTATAGGTGATGAACTCGGTCCGACGCTCAAATGCCACCTCAAACCCGCCCATCTTGAACATGGCGTGGCGGGCCATTGGATCGATCTCCACATGCTCGGCCAGCCGCTCGCCGTGGGCGTTCATGTCCTGCGGCTCGACCTGAACATCGAGGCGCGTCACCAGGCATGGCGCGCCCAGAAGCGGGCGTGGACGCGCGTGCAGCTCGTCCAGCAGGGCATTGCGGTGTTCATGAGGTTCAAACACGTCAAACCCCTTTCATAATCAAACGGGCAAATGAATTGCGGTCAGATATAGGCCGCGCCTGCCACGAATTAAGAGGGCGCGATTTCAACCCAGATTTCATTGCGGCGAAAGGCCGTGGGCACCCATGGCGGGCTGTAATAGGCATAGGTCGGCTCACCCACCGTCTCAAAGCCGCGCTCGGCGACAAAGGCCATCAGCTCGGCCTCCTTCTCGGCAAACCAGCGCGGATTGCGCCCGCCATTAAACTCGATCGCCACAATCTGGCGCGCCTCCAACTGGCGAAGTGTCACATTCGGATCGTTGGGTGCGGGCAGCGTGTCCATCGACCAGCTGTCGGGCATCACAAAGGCTACCATCCAGCGCCCCTCGCCCGTCTCAGCTGCGGTCACCGGAGCCGTCATGTCGATCTTCTCGCCTTCGCTGGGCCGCGCTGTGACCGGGGCGGTCATGGCGATCTCCGCGCGCGGGGCATTGTCGCCAAAGATATAGCCCGCCAGCGGCCGGAAGCCGCGATTGCTCGCCGTAGTCTGATCACCGGTAACCTCGATCTCAGCCAAGATCATCGGGTCGTACTGGCGGACTTCGATATCCCCGACCCGCTCGATCACCCGGTGCGGCGGCTCATCAGTGGCCATGGCCGGCGCGGGACTGAGCGCCATCAGCGCAATGAGAGACAGGATCAGGCGCATGGCGGATCTCCAGTGGTTTCATGACTGGTGATACGCGCTTCGGGGGGGAATGGATTGGTTTGCCACCTCTTTCCCGGCGAAAGCCGGGATCCAGAGAGGCTGGACTCAATATTCCATGATCTCTGGGCCCCGGCCTACGCCGGGGAAGAACAAGTTGGGAATCGTGCGTCCTTAGAGGCTTTTGCAGACGCAAAAGCACCTCAAGCTAAAGACCCCTACATCCTAAACACGCCGAACTTGGTCTCCTCCACCGGGGCGTTCAGCGCGGCACTCAGCGCGAGGCTCACCACGCGGCGGGTGTCTTCAGGGGCGATGACGCCGTCGTCCCAGATGCGGGCGGTGGAGTAGTAGGGCGAGCCCTCCGCCTCATACTTTTCGCGGATCGGTTTTTTGAAGGCTTCCTCGTCTTCGGTCGACCACTCTTCGCCCCGTAGCTCCATGCCGTCACGCTTGACCGTGGCGAGCACGCTGGCGGCCTGTTCCCCGCCCATGACGGAGATGCGCGCGTTCGGCCACATGAAGAGGAAGCGCGGACCGAAGGCGCGCCCGCACATGCCGTAATTGCCCGCCCCGTAAGAGCCGCCGATCACCACGGTGATCTTCGGGACCTTGGCGGTGGAGACCGCCGTGACGAGCTTGGCCCCGTCCTTGGCGATGCCGCCGGCCTCATATTTCGAGCCGACCATGAAGCCGGTGATATTCTGGAGGAAGAGCAGCGGGATCTTGCGCTGGCAGCACAACTCGATGAAGTGCGCACCCTTCAGCGCGCTTTCTGAAAACAGCACGCCATTATTGGCGATAATGCCCACCGGCATGCCGGAAATGCGCGCAAAGCCGGTAACCAGCGTTTCGCCATAGAGCTTTTTAAACTCATCGAATTCAGAGCCATCCACAATGCGGGCGATCACCTCGCGCACATCGAAGGGCTGGCGGGTGTCGGCCGGGATCACACCGCCCAGCGTCGCCGGGTCCACGGCCGGTTCTTCAGGCTGGATGATGTGCATGTCAGGGGATTTGACGGTGTTAAGGCCCGCCACGATGCGGCGCGCGGTTTGCAGCGCGTGGTCATCATTGGCCGCGTAGTGGTCCACCACGCCGGAGGTGCGCGCGTGCACATCCGCCCCGCCCAGATCTTCAGCGGAGATCACCTCGCCCGTGGCCGCCTTCACCAGCGGCGGACCGCCCAGGAAGATCGTGCCCTGCTTGCGCACGATAATGCTTTCGTCGGACATGGCTGGCACGTAGGCGCCGCCCGCCGTACAGCTGCCCATCACCACGGCGATTTGCGGGATACCTTCAGAGCTGAGGTTGGCCTGGTTGAAGAAGATGCGCCCGAAATGCTCCTTGTCGGGGAAGACTTCCGCCTGGTGGGGCAGGTTCGCGCCGCCGGAGTCCACCAGATAGATGCAGGGCAGACGGTTTTCCTTCGCCACTTCCTGAGCGCGCAGGTGCTTCTTCACCGTCATGGGATAGTAGGTACCGCCCTTCACCGTGGCGTCATTGCACACGATCACACATTCGCGGCCTGACACCCGGCCAATACCGGTGATCATGCCCGCCCCGTGGACATCGCCCTCATACATGCCATTGGCGGCCAGCGGGCTCAGCTCCAGGAAGGGCGAGCCGGGATCGAGCAGGCGCTGTACCCGGTCACGGGACAGAAGCTTGCCGCGTTTGAGATGCTTTTCCCGCGCGCGCTCATTGCCACCCTTGGCGGCTTCAGCGGTCTTTTCACGCAGCTCGGCCACCAGCGCCGCCATGGCGTCCGCATTGGCTTTGAAGCTGTCAGAATTGGGATCAAGCTGAGTGGAAAGCTGGGTCATGGGCCGCCCGGGGGTCTGGTAGGTGTGCGTTAGCCCGCTGATTAGCCCGCCGGAGGGGCACTGCGCAACGTCGCAGCCCCCTTGCCCTCACCTGCGCAGCATTCGATGCTGCATCAAAGTCCGTATTTCAGGAGTGGAAAATGCCTGACGCTGCTGCCCCGCCCGAGTTTGAAACCTTTGAGCTGATCGCAGATGGGTCGATTGCTCGGATCCGTTTAAACCGCCCTGAGAAGCGCAACACCATGACGCCCGCCTTCTGGCGCGAACTGCCCGAGGCGGTGATGGCGCTGTCCGATGCCGGGGAGACGCGGGTGCTGATTCTTGAAGCCCAGGGCACGGTGTTTTCCGCCGGCATGGATATCTCCGTCTTCACCGATCCGAACGCCCTGACCACCGACACAGCGGCCGCACGCGAGGCCTTCATGACCGCGGCCCTCGCCCTGCAGGACGCCTTCAGCGCGTTCGAGCGCGCCCGCTTCCCGGTCATCGCCAGCGTGCAGGGGCCGTGCGTGGGCGGTGCGGTCGACATGATCTGCGCTGCCGACATGCGCTTTGGCACCACCGACGCCTGGCTGAGGATAGAAGAGACGAATATCGGCATGTTTGCGGACGTTGGCACGTTGCAGCGCCTGCCCGGCCTGATCCCCGAAGGCGTTGCGCGCGAGCTGGCCTATACCGGCGACAACCTGACACCAGATCGGGCGGAAAAGCTGGGGCTTTACAATGCCGTGCTTGCCACGCCTGAAGCGCTGGATGAGCATGTGGACGCCATCGCGGAGAAGATTGCTTCAAAGGCCCCGCTGACGATCAATGGCACAAAGCGCTCCTTCCTCTATGCCCGCGATCACTCGGTCGCCGACAGTCTGGAACACGCCATGACGCTGCAGGCGAGCCTGTGGAATCCTGAAGACATCATGGAAGCCATGACCGCCCGCGGTGAGAAACGCGACGGCGTGTTCAAACCGCTCAACCCGGTCAAACGGATGGGGCGCGGGTGATGTTTGAGGCGTTCCTGGCTGCAGCCGTGCTGGATCAGGCCGTGCCCCGCCCGGCCCAGGCTTGCGACCTGACCTATGAACGCAGCCTCAGCGAGGAGATTGACGGCGCGGATGGTATTCTGCGCGTCCATCTTCTGGGTGATGTTTGCGTGGAGGGTGTGATCTACTTCGAGACAGTGATCGACGGCAATACCGATATAATCGACACCACCTTGAGCGAACATCTGATCCGCGAACAAGAAAATACCCCAGAGCAAGCCGCGGTGGTTATCGCGCAGTGGGCCGACATCGCCCGACATGATGAATTCATGCCAAGGCGGGCCAGTGATTTGCCAGCGGGTCGAGAGATTTCGGACCAAACCTCCTATTGCTTCCTCGAAACCTGGCCCGAGCAGAATGCAGCGGCTCGAGCGTCAGATGCTGCAATTCTTCTCATACCCGCATTGTGGGGCACACAACATGTATTCTGGTTCAGTCCAGAGTTTGAAGCTTATGTCCTGATCGGCGTTCATGAGCTTGGTCCAAGCTGCGAAGCCTACCCAGAAGAATGAAATTCTCCCTAAACCTCTTCCCCTTCCTGAACCGCGTCGAGAAAGCCGCCCTGTTGGCTGTCGAGGCGGAAGTTGAGTGGTTCTGCCTGCCGTCGGGCAAGACGTTGTTTGAGCAGGGTGAGCCGGCCGATGCCTTCTATCTGGTGCGCTCCGGCGCGCTGGCCGCCTTTCGCACCGGTGCAGACGGGCGTCCGGAGCTTGTGGGCCATGTGAGGCAAGGCGAGCCCATCGGCGAGATGGCCATGGTGGCCGACAGCAATCACTCGGCCAGCGTCTATGCCCTGCGCGACAGTGAGCTGGTGCGTCTGCCCAAGGCCGCGTTTGAACGCCTGACCCGCAAGCATGCCTCCCTGATGCGTGAGCTGGCGCGCATGATGCTGCACCGCCTGCGGGGCAGATCGCTGAACACCCAGGCCGAGCCGCGCGTCTTCGCGCTCATCTCCACCTCACCGACGATCGATCTGCAATTCCGCGCCGAGGAATTGAAGCGCGCCGTTGCCGAGATGGGCATGAAGGTCGCGGTCGTTGGTATCGAAAACTCCGACTGGACCGGGCCCAAACTCGACGCCATGGAGGCTGACCACGACGTGGTCATCCTGATCGCGCGGCTGGGCGATGCAGACTGGGCGCGCCGGGCGATGGGACGGGCTGACCGGATCTGGATGCTGGCCCGGGCTGACGCGCGGCCGTCCCTGCCCCTGATGCCGGAGGATCCCTCGCCTGCCGCCCGGCTGAAGCTGATCGATGTGGTCATCGTCCACCATGGTGGTGACCGGCGCACCACCAGCCCGGGCGACTGGGTAGCGGCCGCTGACGCGGCGCGCTGTTTCCACTGGAGCCAGGGCAGCCAGGCCGATGTGCGCCACCTGGCCCGTGTCATGACCGGCACGTCCAAGGGGCTGGTCCTGTCAGGCGGCGGTTCGCGGGCCTATGCTCATGTCGGCGCGATCAAGGCGCTGCGCGAAGCCGGGATCGAGTTCGATGTGTTCGGCGGAGCGTCCATGGGCGGCATTGTCGCCGCCGGGGCCGCGCTGGGCTGGGACAATGAAGAGCTCGACCGGCGCATGCGCGAAGCGTTTGTGAACTCCAACCCCATGTCGGACTGGCAATTGCCCGTCGTATCCATGATTGGCGGCAAGCGGGTGGACCGGCGGCTCAATACCCATTTCGGTGACGTCACCATCAACGAAATGCCGCGCCCCTTCTTTTGCGTGTCGTCCAACCTGACCGATGGCACGGTGCGAGTGCACCGCTCCGGCCGGGTGCGCGACGCGCTGCGCTGCTCCATCGCCATTCCCGGCCTGCTACCGCCTGTGGTCGATGGCGACGATGTGCTGGTCGATGGTGCCGTGTTCAACAACTTTCCCGTCGAGGAGCTGAGTGCCTTTCATAGAGGGCTTAATTACGGCTGTGACGTGACCCGCACCAATGCCATTCGAGCCTCGGACTTTGTGGACCCGCCGAGCTTTGCCGGATGGGTGCGCAAGAACGGCTTTGGCGACCCGCCGCCCATTGCCTCGCTTCTGATGCGGGCGGCCACCGTCACGACGCTGAACCAGCATACCCGCTTCCGCGACGCCACCGACGTCCTGATCCTGCCCGATCTGGAGATGGATTTGCGCGAATGGAAGCGCTTCGACGATGCAGTCGAGGCGGGATATCGCGCGACGATGGAAGTGTTGGAGGGACTGGCAACCGAAGTCAGGTGACCAGCCCTTCCGTATCTTTAATGCGCTCTAGGCCGCCACGTCCCAGGCCGGGGCCCAGGAGGGGTCGATGATGCGGCCGGTGGACGATCTCAGATCCGAGATGCGGCGCGTCTCCTCATCGCTCAGATCGATATCGAAGATCTCGAAATTCGAGCGGATATGCTCTTTCGATGACGAGCGCGGGATGGCCGACACGCTGTCCTGATCAATCAGCCATTTCAGCGTGATCTGCGCCGGTGAGACGCCGTGCGCCGCGGCAATCTCGGTCAGGACCGGCTCGTCAAACACCTTGCCCTGGGCCAGCGGGCTATAGGCTGTCAGGCCCATGGAATACCCGCGCAGCGCGGTCAGCACCGGGTCCTGATCGAGGAAGGGATGATACTCCACCTGATTGAAGGCGAGCGGGACCTCAGACACCGCAACCGCCTCACCCAGCCATTTGGTGGTAAAGTTCGACACGCCGATATGGCGCGCGAGCCCTGCCTTCTGGACCGCATTCAGCGCCTGAATGGTTTCTTCCAGCGGCACCTCTTCAACCGGCCAGTGGAGCAGAAGCAGGTCCACATAATCAGTTTTCAGCCGGTCCAGGCTCTCGCGTGCACTTCGCTCCAGATCACCGGACCGGAACTGATCCATCCAGACCTTGGTGGTCAGGAAAATGTCCTCGCGCGGTACCCCGCCCCGCCAGAGACCATCACCGACCTCGGCTTCATTCTTGTAGATCTGGGCGGTATCGATGTGGCGGTAGCCAATCTTGAGCGCTTCTTGCACCCCGTCAGCGGCATCCTCGCCTTCCAGCTGCCATGTCCCGAAGCCCAGCTTGGGCATCTTCGCACCGTGAACATCTAAAATCGGCTGTTCGGTCATGTGTGACCTCGTTGGGTTGCTTAACCCTAGACGTAAGGGGCAAAGCGCGAGTTTGAAGGGGAGGATGGTCCCAGAATGCAAAACGGCCCGCGCATCGCTGCACGGGCCGCTTCACTGTTATCCGGTCGCTCGCGCCCTAACGCGTGGCGTTGAACAGCTCGCGACCGATCAGCATGCGGCGGATTTCGCTGGTGCCGGCGCCGATCTCGTAAAGCTTGGCGTCGCGCAACAGACGGCCCGTCGGGTATTCGTTGATATAGCCGTTACCGCCGAGGATCTGGATCGCATCGAGCGCGCACTGGGTGGCGCTTTCAGCAGCAAACAGGATGGCCCCTGCTGCGTCCTGACGGGTCGTCTTGCCTGCGTCACAGGCCTGAGCAACCGCGTACACATAGGCGCGCGTGGCGTTCATCTTGGTGTACATGTCGGCAATCTTGCCCTGGATGAGCTGGAATTCGCCGATGGACTGGCCGAATTGCTTGCGCTCGTGGACATAGGGCATGACCACATCCATGCAGGCCTGCATGATGCCGATCGGGCCAGCGGCCAGCACGGCGCGCTCATAATCCAGACCGCTCATCAGAACGCGGACACCGCCGCCTTCTTTACCGAGGATGTTTTCCTCCGGCACTTCGCAGTCTTCAAACACCAGCTCACCGGTCTCAGAGCCGCGCATGCCCAGCTTGTCGAGCTTTTGCGCCACCGAGAAGCCCTTCATGCCCTTCTCGATCAGGAAGGCGGTGATGCCTTTTGAGCCCGCGCTCGGATCGGTCTTGGCGTAAACCACCAGGGTGTCCGCGCTCGGCCCGTTGGTGATCCACATCTTCGAGCCGTTGAGGATGTAGCGGTCACCCTTTTTCTCGGCCTTCAGCTTCATGGACACCACGTCAGAGCCGGCGCCCGGCTCGGACATGGCCAGTGCGCCGATATGTTCGCCGCTGATCAGCTTGGGCAGGTATTTCTCGCGCTGGGCGTCATTGCCGTTGATGCGGATTTGGTTGACGCACAGGTTTGAATGCGCGCCATAGGACAGGCCCACCGAGGCACTGGCGCGAGAGACTTCTTCCATCGCGATGCAGTGTTCGAGATAGCCCAGGCCCGTGCCGCCGAGCTCTTCTTCAACGGTGATGCCGAGAAGGCCCAGCTCACCGAGCTGCGGCCAGAGGTCGGCCGGGAACTCGTCTTTTTCGTCAATCTCGGCAGCGCGCGGGGCGATGCGATCGGAGGCGAAAGAGCGCACGGTATCGCGCAGCATTTCCGCCGTTTCACCCACTGGAAATTCCAGGGTCGGATACTGGTTAGCAATCATGAGGCGCGAGATACCACGGCCCTCAAATAGGTCAAGCGGCCCCGATGTCGCGAGCCAGCCCTAGCGGCGGCTGAGCGTCATCCAGCCTGCCCCAACACTAAGCAGCAGCCCGGACCCGAACACGACCGGACCAATCGGCGAATAGCCCGGACCGGTGGCCAGATAGGCCTGCCAGTTGCTGACGAGCTCCCATGCACCAAGGCCGGTCATCACAACGCCGACGCCCAGCATGGCCGGGAAAACCCAGCTGCCGCTTTTCTGGGGCTCAGGCTCGAACTCCAGATCGCCGGCTTCTGGACCGGCCACGATGGCCGGGTCGAGCACATCCTCGTCCTCGCCGAAATAGGCATCGTCGTCTTCAGGATGGTCGGGACCTTCGCTTTCACCCGACAGGCCCGGCGCTGAGGCCGGCGCGGCGGCTGGGTGTGGCGGCGCAGACGCGGACGGAGCCGGAATGGCGGTCGACTGAACCGGTACCGACTGGACCGAGACCGTGGCGTAGACCGGCGTGGTTGCCGGGTCGGGTTTGGTCTCGGGCTCGGGCTCAGGTTCAGGCTGAGGCTCGGGCTCAGATGCCGCTTCAGCCGCCGGGGCCTCTTCGCGTGAAGGCACGGGCACCTCGACGCGCGATGGTTCCATATAGCTGAAGCCCAGACGCACATCGGTGAGGTCTTCGGCCGGCACCGGTTCGGATGCGGTTTCAGCCTCAGCCTCAGCCTCACTCTCCACCTCGGGCTCAGCGAACGGGGCCGGGACGACGCTGGTCGCGATATCGCCGGCCATACGGCTCATCACAGCCTTGATGGCCGCATCCTGGCTCGACTTGTGATCGGCTTGCGGCTCGGCCGACGTTTCGGTCTCGGCGTCTTCTGCCGGTGCCTCAACGAGTTCGGCGCTGGTGTCGGGTTCAGCAACCGCCTCCGGCTCGGGTTCCGGGGTCGGCGTTGGCGCGGGTGCTGGCGCAGGCGCTGCCTCGCGCTCGGTGGCCTCGATGGCGGCGCGCGCCTCGGCGTCGGCCGTCGCATCATCCAGCGGGGCGCGCTTGCGCTCAGTGGTCGGGGCCGGCACCGGCGCAGCCTGAGGCTCAGGCGCGGCAACGGGCGCGGTCACTGCTGCGGGCTCATCCTCAAACGCGATGTCGACATCCACCAGTACGCCGAGCATCGGCTCGTCTTCGGGCACATCAGGCGCTTCAACCGGTTCGGACAGCGCCTCGAGGAAGAGCGTCTTTTCGGCGTGGCGGCGCTCCACCAGGCGCTCTGACACCGTCAGGCGGCCATCGACCTCGGTACGCACCCAGCTGTCGAGTGCGGCCGCGGCCTCGCGATAGCGTCCGGCCTTGGCCAGTCGGCCCACATCAGACACCTTGAAGGCGCTTAGACCGATGGAGGCGGCAAAGCTTGCGAGCGCATCGCGTGCTGTTTTGGGAAGCTCGGTGCCGACCACCGCGTCGACCGCCTGCTGCGCCTGCAGCGCATCATAGATCAGCAACAGCTCGGCATTGTCCGGCGTGATGGTTGCGCCCTCGCGCGCCGTGGCCCTGTGGCCCCAGCCAATCACCCAGCGCCGACCGCGCCGCTGCGCCATATCGACGAAGGGCTCGTGGGCCTTGATCAGTTCGCGCACGGCGCGTGTAGCGTTAAGACGCGGTTTCATCGCTGTTCCGTTCCGGGACGCCTGTTCGACATTTCATCCCGGTCAATGCAAGCTAAAGGCCGCTTTAACCGTCCGCTTAGCCTTCTCCGGCCGGGCGGATGACATCCACGGTGTCCACGGCGGTAAAGGGCGCGAAAAAACCGGCCCCGGCACCGCCCCCGATCAGCCAGACTTCGCCGGTCAGGGCCGCCGCCGCCGCTTCGGTGCGCGCGGTTGGCAAGGACGCGCCGGTGCGCCAGGTCTGGCTGGCCGCGTTGAAGACGAAATGGTCGCGCACGGTGCGCTGCAGGTCGGCACTGCGCCCGCCAAAGACATGGATCTGACCGTTCAAAACGGCCGCGGCATGACCGGCGCGGGGTTCAGGCAGCGCCGGGCCAGCGCGCCATTCCCGCGTCACGGTGTTGTAGATATCCACCGCATCGGTCCCCGCCCGCTCGCGCACACCGCCCAGCAGCCAGATCTCCTCGTCGATCACCACCGCCGCAGCGCCGCGGCGATTGACCCGCGGCGGCGCAGCCACGGTCGACCAGGCCAGCGCCTCGGGGTCGTAGACAAACATGCCTGCAACGCCGCCCTCACCACCAACCGCATAGAGGAAGCCCTCCACCGCCAGCAGCGAGAAGGCCGATTTCGGCCCTGGCATGGCGGTTTCGCTTTGCCAGACATTGGCCACAGGATCGAAGGACCAGACATCGGCCACCGGCGAAGAGCCTGAGTCCGCGCTGAACCCGCCGGCCACATAGATCCGCTCATTGAGGCTCGCCATGGCAAAGCGCTCCAGTCCCACAGGCAGGGCGGCGCGATCAAGCCAGCGCCCGATTTCCGGGTCGTATTCCTCGAAATTGTCGTGGGGATCGACCAGGCCGGCCCCGCCGGCAGCATAGATATGCCCGTCATGAACAGCGGCGGCCAAACCGGCGCGCGGCTCATACAGCGACGGACCACTACGCCACGGCGTTCCAAGATTGAGGCCAGACATGGCGGCGGGGGCCGCGACCGGATCGGTCGGCTGGGCCACTGTCGGCTCAGCCTCCTGCGCGGTCATCAGCACGCCAGCCATCGAGATCATTGCAAGGGTCAGCATCCACCTACACCCATATCTGTCTTATCGGCCCAGCCCACACCCTGATTAAAGCAGAACAATGGCCGCGAGTCCGAGAAAGACGAAAAATCCCACCACATCGGTGACCGTCGTTACAAAGACCGAACTCGCCACGGCCGGGTCAGCGCCCATCTTGCGCAGGCCCAGCGGGATAAGAATGCCCGACAGGCCCGCCGCGGCCAGCGTGATCACCATGGAGATGGCGATCACCCCGCCCAGCTGCCAGTCACCAAACCAGACCCCGGCCACAACCCCCATAACAGCCGCGAAGATCAGACCGTTGACCGTCCCTGCGGCAAGCTCTCGCCAGACCACACGCATGGAGTTGGACGCCGTCAGGTCGCGCGAGGCAATGGCGCGCACCGCCACGGTCAGCGACTGGGTGCCGGCATTGCCGCCCATGGAGGCGACAATCGGCATCAGCACCGCCAGCGCGACCAGCTGGGCAATCGCACCTTCAAACAGGGCGATCACGGCTGAGGCGAGCACGGCCGTGCCCAGATTGACGAACAGCCAGGGGGCCCGGGCGCGCACCGACGACCAGACGGTATCCGCCTGCCCGGCCTCGTTCACGCCGGCCAGCGCCAGCAGGTCTTCCTTGTTCTCTTCCTGGATGACGTCAACGATGTCATCGAGGGTCAGCATACCGGCAATCCGTCCGGCATCATCGACCACTGGCGCACTGATCAGGTGATATTTCTCAAACAGATAGGCTGCATCTTCCTGATCGTCTTCAGGCCGGATGATAGCCTTGGACTGAACCATCAGATCCTTCAGCATGACATCGCGCTGGGAGCGCATCAGCGCGCTCACCGGCACACTGCCGATGGGTTTGAACATCTCGTCGACGATGAAGACCTCGAAGAAAAGGTCGGGCAGGTCTTCACCCGCCTTGCGCATATGGTCGATCGTGTTGCCCACACTCCAGAAGGACGGAGCGGCCACGAACTCGCGCTGCATCAGACGGCCGGCGGTCTCGTCCTCGAAGGCGAGCGAGGCTTCCAGCGCCTGGCGGTCCTCGTCGGATACCGCAGCCAGAACCGCCGCCCGGGTATCCTCGTCCAGCTCCTCAACGACATGGGTCATGTCGTCGGAATCAAGGTCCTCCAGCGCGTCCGCGATCTGTTGAGGCTCCAGCGCCTCGATGATGTCGGAGCGCGTCTCGTCAACCAGCTCCGCCAGCACTTCGCCGCCAAAAATATCCGGGCACAGCTCGCAGATGACCTGCTGTTGATCCCAGTTCAGCTGCTCGATGGCGTCGGCGATGTCGGCCGGGTGTTCATCAGCCAGACGCTGGCGGATCAGCGGCGCATCGCGGTCAGCAATCGCCCCGATCAGCTCCACGACAAGGCGGTGCTGGCGCACTTCGTCGTCGTGCGTCTCTTCAGTCTCGTCGAGAAACTCTGCAGGGTCAGCCATGGATGGCCTCTAACGCCGGGGGTGAAGAATTGGCGCAAGATTAGGCGGCAAACGCGCTCAAGGCGAGCCGCATTGCTGAACTCGGCTGCAAAGCACGCGCAAAAGAAAAAGGCCGAGGCGGTGTGCCTCGGCCTTGATCATGGTGCGCTCGAGAAGACTTGAACTTCCACGGGTTTTACCCCACAGCGACCTCAACGCTGCGCGTCTACCAATTCCGCCACGAGCGCAAAATCGGAAGCGGGCTCTTAGCAAGTCCCTTCGCCGGTGTGAAGCCCAAACGTCACCCGGCGCGCAGCTTTTAGGCTGCAAAATAATCGGGAACGTCGGCCGGTCCGGTGATGGAGACCGCCACGCGGTCGCCCTGGATAACAATTTCGCCACGGGCAATCGGATGATTGTTGGCGAGAATCCAAACTTCGTCATGCTCAGCGGCATCGAGGGGAATCACGGCACCCCGGCCCATGCGCAGGAATTGATGGATAGGCAGCTTGGAGCGGCCAAGCAGCACTGAGATTTCCACCTTCACTTCACCGAGCTGACTCATGGCGATGCGTTATCCTGTAAAGACGCTGGCGCAAGGCCTTGCCTTGCTGTTCAACCCTCACGATGTTCCGAGCCGGTTTCCGAGGCGTTAAGAAAGTTAACTATGTCGCAGCTTGATCCGCTTCCCGCTGTTGAATGGGCCGTCTCCAAGGGCCGGGTCCCCTACCCCGACGCCGTCGCGGCCATGGAAGAGCGCGCCGCTGCGATCCACCGCGGTGAGGCCGCCGAGCTGATCTGGCTGTTGGAGCACGATCCGCTCTACACCGCCGGCACCAGCGCCAAGCCGGATGACCTGACCGATCCGGACCGCCTGCCGGTCTTCGAAACCGGGCGCGGCGGGGAATACACCTATCACGGCCCGGGACAGCGCGTGGCCTATGTCATGCTGGACCTGACAAAGCGCGGGCGCGATGCGCGCAAATTCGTGCGCGATCTGGAAGACTGGATCATCACCACGCTGGACGCCTTCAACGTGAAGGGCGAACGGCGCTGTGGGCGCGTCGGCGTGTGGGTGGACCGCACCGAGGTTGGCGGGCCGGAGCGCGAAGACAAGATTGCCGCCATTGGCATTCGCCTGCGCCGCTGGGTGTCCTTCCATGGCATCGCGCTGAATGTGGAACCGAATCTGGATGATTTTGACGGCATCACGCCGTGTGGCATTTCCGATCCGCGCTATGGGGTGACGAGCCTGGTTGATCTGGGCTTGCCAGTGACCATGGAAGACGCCGACATGGCGCTGAAATCTGCGTTTGAATCCGTCTTTGGTGAGGTTGCCCGCGCCGAACCACCCCTGTGACCTGATTGATCAGCGCGCGGCGCTTGGCAGGCGCGAGAACCACTGCCCAACAATCCCGATCACGATCCAGAAGCCCCAGTGGGACGGCCAGGCCATGGCCCGGATGAGCTCCAGCGCACGCCCGGTATCGGCGGTCATAAACGCGTTGAAGTCTTCCTGGAACTCAGGGGCCATGATCGCCCGGTTGACCTCGGTCGTGTCATTGATGTCGACACCGATGCTGGTGAGATAGGCTTCAAGCACCGGCATGGCGGCGAAGAAAAAGGCGACGCTTGCGACAATGATCTTGCCGGCCAGCCCCAGCAGGATCGGCGCTGAAACCAGACGCGGGCTCCGGCCCGCATCGCGCAATCGGTTGATGTGAACGAATGCCAGAATGGCGAGCGTAATCAGGACCGTCTGCACCATCCCCGTCGGCACGAGGCTGAGCCGCAAGGTGTCGATCGCCGCCACAATGCCGATGGCCAGCCAGTACTGGTCAGGGCGCAACGTGCCATTGGGCAGGAAGATGGATTTCGGTTCGATCACGGCGGTTTTGAGCCCTTTGAACATGCAAACGCGCGCCGGTATGGACCGGCGCGCGCTGCGCATCAAGATGGTGACGGCTTACGCTGGTGGCAAGCCGTACTGGTTCTCTTCGGTATGGCTCGGCAGGACCGCATTGAGCCCCAGCGCGAAAACCGCCGTGAGAATGGTGTCGGCGATGGCCACAGGGATGGCGATCTTGCGCGCCGATTCGGCAGATGCTGCCATGATTTCAGCAAAGCTTGTGGACGATGCCGGATCCATGGCGCTGGGATCAGCCACCAGCTGCACTGACGTGGTCATGATGAGATAGATCAAGCCCCAGCCCATCACGATCAGGATCGTCATCCAGCCGGTCACACCGCCCTGGTGCAGGCGCTTGACCCAGATGGCGATCCACATCCAGCACAGCACCAGCGCAACAAGGACGCTGAGTGAACCAACTGCCATGGCGGCCATCGGCGCACTGATCAGCGGCGACAGTGAGTTGATGAAACCAAGAACCAGAAGGACCAGGACGGCCATCTGGAACTGGCCCTTGGTCATCCGGCCCTGCGGATTGAAAAACGTAGCTGCATTCATGATCTGGCTCCCCGGTCGATCATTTCAGAACAAAACTGATGTGTTTCAGGATTTTGGTGCGTCGCCGCCATCGCCGGGTGCGTCGCCGGCGCTGCGCGCAGTTCCGCTGACTTCCCCCGCGAGCGGTGCGCCTGTGCTGGCCGCAGCCGCCGAGGCGGTTGCCGAGGTTGCCGCATCGCCGGTTGGCGGCGGGCCATAGGCATTGTCGCCAGGATCACCGGGCATCAGCCCCACCCAGATGGTGTAGATAATCCAGACCAGATTCGACAGGCCAAAGATCAACAGGCCAACACCGCCCACAGACAGCATGGTCAGGACCTGCTCCACCGAGAGGTCGGCCCCGTCCGACAGAATACCTGCGCTGATGGCGGTTCCGGCCATGACCACGGTCCCGATACCCCCGAGCACCAGGCTCAGCGCCCAGACGAAGGCATGGTACCAGGCGGTCCGACCCGCATCGTGCAGGCGCTTGCCGTAGACCGCGACCCCGACCCAAAGCAGCGCCAGCCACAAGAAGGGGGCCAGCGGACCAGTCAGGCCCATCAGGACATTCCCACCCACAATAATCAGGACACCGATCCAGAAATCCTGCTTTCCGATGCGTCCGTTCAGACGAAACAAGACGTGGCCAAAGTCCATGATGCAGCTCTCCCAAAGATTGCGTCAGACAAAGAGTCACGAAGCCCACGCGACAAGTCAAACACATCCGGTCGGTTATGACCCCGATTTAATCTTTTAAACCGGTCACAATGAAAAAGGGCGAGCGCTCCATGCGCCCGCCCTCTTCATGTCAGATCCAATCTGAAGCGGTGTTGTTAGACACCCTTTGGATTGGGACCATACTGGTTCTCACCCGGCTTGGAATCGCCAGCCAGGAAGACCAGCAGAATGATCGGGCCAACGAGCGGAATAAAGGCGATGAAGTAGAACCAGCCAGACCGTCCCGTGTCGTGCAGGCGACGCACCAGCACCGCGAGGGCAGGCAAGAAGCTAGCCAGCGCGAAGATTACGTAGGCACCGACGAAAATTCCGCCCAGACCGTTGTCATTTGCCAGCAGGGCAACGCCGAGACCGTAGAAGACGATACCGACCAGAAGACCGAACAGCTGGAACCACCAGTATTCGGACCGACGCGCCCGGCCCTGGAAGTTGAAATAGTTGGAATAGACCGACTTAACGGCGTCCATGAAACCCATGATGCGTCCTCCCCGCGTTGAGTGAGCGCGCAGATTTGGACAGCCGGCGATTCCTGTCAACCGCTTGCAGAGTGCGGCTTATTCGAACTCGATGAGCAGCTCATCGGCGGCGACGCTAGCGCCAGGCTCGGCATTGACGGTCTTTACGACACCGTCAACTTCCGCCCGCAGGACATTTTCCATTTTCATGGCTTCCACGACCAGCAGCGCCTCTCCGGCCTTGACCTCCTGACCGACCTCGGCGGCCACCGAGACCACCAGGCCCGGCATCGGGCTGACCACCAGCTTGGCCATGTCCACCGGTTCCTTTTCCGGCAGCTTGGCGTGCAGGTCCGCGGTGCGCGGCGGGCAAACCAGCGCCATCGTGCGATATCCGCGATGGGTCAGGTGATAGCCTTCGGTGCGCGGGGCGATCTCCAGCGAGAAGCTGTCACCGCCGAGCGCGCCCTGGAATAGCCCCATCCCTGGGTGCCACGCAGTCGTCAGCGTCACCGGATCGGTGCTGAGCGCCGGCATCCAGATCGTTGCACTGCCCAGATCATCAAGCTGGACCTCAACGCCAAAGCGGTGGCCATCCAGGATCACCACGCACTCAACCTGTTCAATCTCGTCAGCCGGCGCAATGCGCCCGGAGATGTGCGCGAGCCGGTGCTGGTCCAGCACATGGGCGTAGGCCGCAGCCGCCGTCATCCATTTCAGCTGGTTTTCGGTCGGCAGCGTGCCGTTAAAGCCTTCAGGGAAGTGCTCGTCGATATAACCGGTGTGGATATTGCCCGAGCGGAAGTCAGGCTCGTCCAGAACCGCAGACAGGAAGGGCTTGTTGGACTGCAGCCCGTCCACGCGCATGCGATCCAGGCTGTGGGCCAGCGCATCAATCGCCTTTTCCCGGGTTTTGCCATAGCCGATGACCTTGGCGATCATCGGGTCGTAGAACATGGAAATCTCGTCGCCTTCACGCACACCGCTGTCGATGCGCAGCTTGCCCGGCCCGGCCTCGCCCTCTGCCGGCTCGGTATAGCGCTTCAGCCGGCCGATGGAGGGCAGGAAGCCGCGATAGGGGTCTTCCGCGTAGAGCCGCGCTTCAACCGCCCAGCCCTTGATCTTCATGTCAGCCTGGGTGACCTCCAGCGGCTTGCCGGCCGCCACACGGATCATCTGCTCGACCAGATCGATGTCGTGGGTCAGTTCCGTAACCGGATGCTCCACCTGAAGCCGCGTATTCATTTCCAGGAAGTAGAAATTCTTGTCCGGATCGACGATGAATTCCACCGTACCGGCGCTGTCATAGTCCACAGCGGCGGCCAGCGCGACGGCCTGCTCGCCCATCTTCTTGCGGGTCTTGGCATCCAGGAAGGGCGACGGGGCCTCTTCCAGGACTTTCTGGTTGCGGCGCTGGACCGAGCATTCGCGCTCATTGAGGTAGACCACATTGCCGTGCTTGTCGCCGAGGACCTGAATCTCGATATGGCGCGGCTTCTCGACGAATTTCTCGATCAGGATACGGTCATCGCCGAAGCTGGACTTGGCTTCATTGCGGGCGGCCTTGAAGCCTTCGCGCACTTCCTCCTCGGAACGGGCGATGCGCATCCCCTTGCCGCCCCCACCGGCCGAGGCCTTGATCATCACCGGATAGCCAATGTCTTCGGCAACTTCCACGGCCTGCTGATCGTCAACGATCTCGCCTTTGAAGCCGGGCACCGTGCTGACGCCCGCTTTCGCGGCGAGCTTTTTCGACTCCAGCTTGTCGCCCATCGCCGAGATGGCGTGCGGGTTCGGCCCGATCCAGGCGATACCTTTTTCTTCCAGCGCCTTGGGGAAGGCCGCGTTCTCGGACAGGAAACCAAAGCCGGGGTGGACCGCGTCCGCACCGGTCTCCTCACAGGCTGCGATGATCTTGTCCATCTGGAGATAGGATTCGCCTGGTGCCGGAGGCCCGATAAACACGGCCTCGTCTGCCATCTCCACCGCCAGCGTGTCGGCATCCGCTTCGGAGTAGACCGCCACGGTGGGAATCCCCAGGCGCTGACACGTCTTGATGACCCGAACGGCGATCTCGCCGCGGTTGGCGATGAGGATTTTATTGAACATGGGCGCG
The DNA here is from genome assembly GCA_043513725.1 of Oceanicaulis sp. GTDB lineage: Bacteria > Pseudomonadota > Alphaproteobacteria > Caulobacterales > Maricaulaceae > Oceanicaulis. Next base: position 523,944 of record CP121338.1, read on the forward strand.
GACAGCCTCTGGCTCGTGAATGGGTGAGCGCCGGTTTAGCCCGCCATGCCTTGCTGCGGCAAGCGGCAGGCTGGGTCTAAGGTAAGCGCGCTGTCACCGGACTAGTCCTCGCTGCCCGGTTTTGAGGGCTTTGAATGATCAAACAGCTCCGGCTCCAGGCGGCTTTCCAGCCAGTCGATTTCCACCGACCGCAGCCGGGTCAGCACCGACAGGAGGAAGATGGTCGACCAGCCCAGCAACAAGAATCCGTTCGCGCTTTCAATCGCGGCAACGATCCGCCAGCGGCTTTCCAGATAGACCTCGCCATAGCCCACCGTGGTGAAGGAGCTGGTGGAGAAGTAAAGCGCCGCCTCAAGCGTCTGAAACTCACCCAACGCCATGAAAACAACGGCATAGAGCCAGATTTGGAGGGCGTGGATCAGGAACAGGCCCATCACGACAGCCAGAATCACTCCGATCTGCTGCAGCACATAGCTGAAGCCGGCGAACCGGCTCGCGCGGCGGCGCATGATCCAGATCAGCACCGCCAGTCCGGCGATCTGAATCACCACTGTGGCCAGGACCAGACCTGCAGACAGGGCGAGCGGGGCAAACAGCATCTTCAAGCCTCCAACCTCGTGACAGTCCCAACGCTAGCGCGCTTGAGGTTGACGCGCCACGCGGCACGTTTGACCCTTCATCTCAGAGACTTGGCAAGGACAGCCCCATGACGACACTGACCATCACCCCCTCCGGCAAGGCCCTGGGCGCAACCGTCACCGGCGTGGACCTGTCACAGCCGCTGGATGAGGACACCATCGCCGCGATCCGGGCGGCCTGGCTGGAGCATCTGGTGCTCGCCTTCCCCGACCAGCCCATGGACCATGATGATCTGGAACGCTTTACCGCGTATTTCGGACCGTTCGGTGATGATCCCTTCATCAAGCCCCTGCCCGACCGGCCCCATATCATCGAGGTGCGCCGCGAAGCCCATGAGACCGCCAGCGTCTTTGCCGCCGCCTGGCATTCCGACTGGAGCTTTCAGGAACACCCGCCCGCCGGCACCATCCTGCACGGCAAGGTCATTCCACCGGTCGGCGGTGATACGCTGTTCTGCAACAATTACGCGGCCTATGACGCGCTTTGCGACGAGACGAAGGCCCGGATCGAGGGCCTGAATGCCATCCACTCGGCCAGCCTTGGCTATGCGCCGGACGGGGCCTATGGCGACAATGATGGCAAGGACCGGTCCATGACCATCATCGCCAACGAGACCGCTTACAAGACCCAGCGCCACCCGCTGGTGAAAACCCATCCGGAGACGGGCCGCAAATGCCTGTTCGTGAACCCCGGCTATGTGCGCACAATCGAGGGCGTGTCCGACGAAGAGGCCTTCCTTATCCTCGTGGAGCTTTACGGAGCCTGCCATGACGAGGCCAATGTCTATGCCCACAAATGGCAGCCAGACATGCTGGTCATGTGGGACAATCGCTGCACCCAGCACATGGCCACCGGCGGCTATGACGGCCACGCGAGGCTGCTGCACCGGACGACGATCGGGACGGTTTAGGGGGAGCAATTTACCCTGCCATTTGAGCGTAATCCTCCGTCCCTCCCCTTGAGGGGGAGGGTGTCACGTCAGGGACGGGTGGGGTGAAGATCATAGAGCGCTGGCGCTGCACCCCACCCGACGGAAGCTGAAGCTTCGCCCGTCGAACGGTTTCACCGTTCAACCCCCTCGAGGGGGAGGGAGAAGCACTTCACCCTTGGCATGGTGGCGCAGATGCGCAGCGCCAATCACCGCTCACCTTACCTCTCCCTTCAGAGAGGGGAGAGGTAAGGTGAAGGGGTGCGCTTCAGAACCAACAAAAAACCCCGGAGCCTTCGCTCCGGGGTCTTTCGTTAAAGCTGCGAAGAAGCCCTATTCCGGCTTGCGGAATTTCAGGGTCATGCGGTCGGACTCGCCGGTGGACTGGAGCGGCGGGACGTCTTCTTCTTCGCTGTCGCCCGCATTGGACGGCGGCAGAGCCCACACGCCCACGTCATAGTCGGCGGTGTCATTCGGGTTGGCGTTGATTTCGCTGGTGTCGACCAGCTCGAAGCCACCGGCCTCGAATGCGGCAATGACATCGGCCTGGCGCAGATAGGCGCGATTGCCATCGGCACGCTCGTCGATTTCATCGGCCGGTGCGCGGTGCTGAACCACGCCCAGCATGCCGCCCGGCTTGAGCAGCGTGAACGCGTCTGACACGGCGGTTTCCATGAAACCGGTGCGCTGCAGATTGTGCAGGGCCCGGATGTAGAGCACACGGTCCGCCTGGCCTTCAAATTCGGCCGGGACGCCGCCAAAGCGGAAGGCACCTTCAACCTCTCCGCCCCATTCGGAGGCCTGTTCACCGAAGCTGGTTTCCCACTCCGCGAGCGATGCGCGGCGGTCATCCGTCAGCCGGTCGCCGAACAGGGCTTCATACACCGGCATCGAATAGTTGATGGCCATGTACTGGCCCTCAGCCTCTGTGTAGGGCAGCAGGACGCGAGTATACCAGCCGCCGCCTGGCAGGGCTTCAACCACGGTGTGGCTGGGGTCAACTTCGAAGAAGGCCAGTGTCTCAGCCGGGTTACGGAACGCGTCGCGCGCCCGGTCGCCATCGCGGCGCTCGTGAGCCAACACGTCATCAAGCGAGGTGGCGCTCGCCATCGTCTCTTCGCCCATGCCGCCATCGGACATGGTGCCGTCTGACATCGTCTCAGCGGCCATGTCGGTCGCCTCGCCGGTGTCGGTGCTGTCGTCGGCGGGCTGCGCGCCACAGGCGGCCAGCAGCAGGGCTGACAGGGCGGTGGCGGTCAGAAATTCGGTCTTCATGGTGGTCTCCCCTTATTGGATTACGCCGAAGCGTTCGGCGAGTAACGTAGTGCAGTGACGCCCGCGCGAAAGGGGCATCGGTAAATTCGTCAGGCGCGCCGAACCTCCCAGGCGAGCCCCAGCGCATTGGCAAGCTGTTCAAACCGTCCCAGCGCACGCTCCACGATGAGCGCCTCGGCATCCGGATCAAAGCCCAGAACAAGCGTGTCGCCGTCCCGCGACAGATCAAATGCCCTGAGGACCCGCGCCGATCGTCCCGATAGCGCCGCGCCCAGTCGAAGCGCCAGACCCAGCGCGAGGGCTGCAGCCTCGCGCTCGTCATCCAGCAGCCGTCGCGCGGCACACTCCGGCGGACGCTGCCGGCGGCCCGCATAGCGGTGGTAGATGGTCAGGGCGAGAAAGGCGCGTTCGGTGTGGGTGACACCGCCAAACGGCGCATAGAGAATTTGGGTCGTCGCCAGATCAGCGCGGTGATCGGGGTGCAGCCGCGCGCCGATGTCGGCCAGTCGGCAGGCGGCCGCACGCAGGGTACTGTCCCGGCCCTCTTCGAAAAGCCGATCCTGCTGGCTGAACACCGGATCGACCCATTGATGCAGCGCCTGGCCAAGGCCTGCTTCGGGACCCGATTGCGCGGCCAGCGCCTCAGCGCCTGAAATCAACGGATCATCGAGTTGATAGAGCCCCGGATCGCCGTGGCAGACGACGCCCTCGCGCAGCCCGTTGGCGGAAATCACCACGGTCTCGAAGTCACCGGCCTTCAGGATCCGCTTCAACAGTAGCGCCGCATACGGCAGGACCGCAGCCCGGCGCTCTGACACGCCCGGCACCATGGCGAGCGACGCTTCGCTCTGGGTCAGGGCAAAGTCGGCAACCTGCTCCGCCTCCCGCCGGGTGAGCCGATACTGGTGCAACATGCGCAGCGGGTAATCCTCATCGATGGCCATTGCGAGCTGGGCGAAGGCGCGCCAGGCACCCCCGACCGCATAGAAGGTCGAGCCTGACGTCTTCAGCGCGTCCGTTGCAGTCTTGAGCTGAGCCTTGATGACCTTCTTCGCCGCCTTCAGATCCTCTGTCCCGACCGCCAGCGGACCCAGCGGCAGGGTCTGGGCCGCGCCAACCTCACGGCCTTCAAGACGGGTGAGCTCCAGGCTGGACCCGCCCAGGTCGCCGGTCAGGCCGTGGGCTTCACCAACGCCGTTGAGGACTCCGATGGCTGAGCGCCGCCCCTCCTCCTCACCGGTCAGGACCTCGATCTCGAAGCCGGTCTCGGCGTTGGCCCGCGCCACAAAGTCCGGACCATCGCTGCAATCGCGCACGGCAGCTGTCGCAACGGCCCGCCGGTCCGTGACGCCCTTGGCATCGAGCAGTACCGCAAAGCGCTTGAGCGCCCGCATGGCGGTTTCCACGCCCTCCGGGTTCAGCTTGCCGGTCTCGCTGGCCCCGCGGCCCAGCCCGGCGCTCGCTTTTTCATTAAAGACCGGCCACAGCGCCCGGCCCTGAACCCGGAACTGCACCAGGCGCACCGAGTTGGACCCGATATCAATCACCGCCACATCCCGCTGACCGGTGGGCAATGCTGTGGAAGGAGGCGGTGTCATGCGTCTGGTCAGTCCTGCACCGTGATCAGGCCCGGTCGCCGATATGGGAAAAGACCGGCGGCTGGTCATTCTTCAGCGCCTGACCACGCCCCGACAGGCTCGGGTTGGTCATGAAATAGCTATGCGCACAGAAGGGGTTATCCAGCTTCCCGGCATCCACGCGATTAAACGTGCCATCCCCATTCATCAGCCAGGACTGGGTCTCGTCATTGAGATTGGCGACCATAATCTGGTCGAGCACCTGGCGATGCACGGTCGGGTTTTCGATCGGGCAGAAACTCTCGATCCGACGGTCCAGATTGCGCGGCATCCAGTCGGCGCTGGAAATATAGACCTCCGCCTGCGGACTCGGCATCGCCGCGCCATTGGCAAAGCAGGCAATGCGCGAATGCTCCAGGAAGCGCCCGACGATCGACTTCACCTCGATATTGTCTGAGAGGCCCGGCACTTTCGGGCGCAGACAGCAGATGCCGCGGATCACCAGCTCACAGCGCACGCCCGCCTGGCTCGCCTCATAAAGCTTGTCGATCACGTCCGGGTGGACCAGCGAATTGAGCTTCACCCAGATACCGGACGGCTTGCCCGACTTGGCGTTGGCGATTTCGCGGTCGATCTTTTCAACGATCACATCAATCAGATTGATCGGGCTGATCACCAGCTTTTCCAGCCCCTGCGGCCGGGCATAGCCGGTGACATAGTTGAAGACCCGCCCTGCATCGCGGCCAAAGGCCGGATCGGCAGTGAACAGGGACAGGTCGGTATAAATCCGTGCGGTGATCGGGTGGTAATTGCCGGTGCCGAAGTGGGCATAGGTGCGAAGCTCCCCGCCCTCCCGGCGAACCACCAGCGAGATCTTCGCGTGGGTCTTGTACTCGATAAAGCCGTAAACGACCTGAACGCCTGCGCGCTCCAGATCGCGCGCCCATTTCAGGTTGGCTTCCTCATCAAAGCGGGCCTTCAGCTCCACCAGCGCAGTAACATTCTTGCCCGCTTCAGCCGCCTCGATCAGCGCAGCCACGATGGGCGAGTTCTTCGAGGTCCGGTACAGCGTCTGCTTGATCGCGATGACGTCCGGATCGGCGGCCGCCTGACGCAGGAATTCGACCACCACGTCGAAGCTTTCATAGGGGTGGTGAACCACCAGATCCTTGGCGCGGATCGCGGCGAACACGTCCCCGCCCATCTCCTTGATGCGTTCGGGGAAGCGCGGCTCGTAGGGCTCGAACTCCAGCTCCTTGCGGTCCTCCGGGATCAGCTGGGAGAGCTGGGACAGCCCCAGAAGACCGTCGACCAGCTGAATGTCCTGGCGCTCCGCATGGAGCTGCTGGGTGATGAAGCGGCGCAGATCCTCCGGCATCGAGGCTTCGATCTTCAACCGCACCAGCGTGCCGCGGCGGCGCTGTTTCAGCAGCTGCTCGAACTCGCGCACCAGGTCTTCAGCCTCTTCTTCAATCTCGATATCGCTGTCGCGAATGATGCGGAACGCCCCCTGCCCCAGCACCTCATAGCCGGGAAAGAGCGCGTCCACGAACAGGGTCAGGATGGTCTCCAGCGCGATGAAGCGCTTGGCCGGGCGGCCTCGGTCATTGCGCGCTTCGGTTGGAATTTCGATGAAACGCTTCACCCCGGCTGGCAGCGGCAGCAGCGCGTTCAGCATCTTGCCGCCGCCATCGCGGCGCTTCAGCTTCAGCGCCAGGGCAAAGCCCAGATTGGGGATGAAGGGAAAGGGGTGCGCCGGGTCAATCGCCAGCGGCGTGATCACCGGCAGGGTGTGAGCCAGAAAGTCATCGCGCAGCCAGGCCTTTTCCTTGGCCGACAGCTCATCGGCCTCAAGAAGCGTGATCGCCTCGTCTTCCATGAGCGCGCGGATGTCTTCCCAGGACTTCTGCTGCGCACTCATCAGCCGCGCCACTTCCTCGCGGATGGCTTCCAGCTGCTGGCTCTGGGTCATGCCGTCGATGCCTGGACGGTCCATGCCGTTGCGCACCTGAGCGCGCAGGCCCGCGACGCGCACCATGTAAAACTCATCCAGGTTGCTCGCCGAGATCGACAAAAAGCGCAGCCGCTCCAGCACCGGATGGGCCGGATTGCGCGCTTCATCCAGAACCCGCCAGTTGAACTGCAGCCAGGATAGCTCGCGATTGAGGAAACGCTCCGGCGAAGCCATCAGCGCGGATGTGTCGGTCTCAGTTTCGGCAGCATCCGTCATCGCTGGAGCGGTCCTTTAATTTCAGGCGGTCAGAACAGGCGTTAGTCGGTGGATAAAGCCGCAAGGCCCTCTCGTGCAAGGGTGCGCGTAACCGGACCTTTGCGCGCCAGCGCCTCCCGGTCCAGCCAGGCGACCAGAGCGCGCGCATAATCCACCGAGCGGTCCATGCGCGTCAGCAGATATTCCAGCACCCCGGCGGTGATCGGCGTGCGCCGGTCGCGCAGCAATTTTTCCATCACCTGACGCAAGAGCGCATCGTCCGGTTCATGGAGCACGGCCGTTTCTGCCGCGGTCAGGCGCGAGGCGAGATCAGGCAGGCTGACCGGCCAGTCCACCGGCGGCTTCGATGCCGTCATCAGGACCGTCACCCCGGCGTCGCCTGCCGCCCGGTTGAGCAGGTGAAACAGCCCGTCTTCGTCCACGCCGGTGTGCAGGTCTTCCAGCCACACCGCCGCGCCGCGCTGAACAGTGCCAAGTGTCTTGCCGATCGTCGCCGGGTCCAGCTTTACCGCCTTTGCCCGCTCTGCCCAGATGCCGGACAGATGGGTCTTGCCGCTGCCCGGCGGGCCCACCAGCAGGAGATGGCCATAGCGCCATTGCGGCCAGCGCTGCACCGTGCGCCACGCCGCCGAATTGGCGTCGGTCACGCAGTAGGCGTTCCGGCTGTAGTCGGGCTCAAGAGCAAGGTCGAGCGCAAGCTGGGCGGCTTTCATCGACGGCTGCGCACCGTCCAGCCCAGATCGGCGTCCTCTTCCAGGGCAGCCCCGCGGGCGGCGAGCTCCGCGCCCACCTGTTCCAGGCTGCCGCGATGGATCAGCGTCATGGCCGCCCCCCGGCGCGACAACGCATCAAGACGCGCATCTTCCACCAGCGCAGCCCCGGCCACAGCGCGCTGCAGGCGGCGCCATTCGCGCACAGAACCATAGAGCACCGTTACCGACAGCTCGCCCTGCTCGGTGTCGCGAACGATCGCTTCGCGCTTCCAGGCGAGCTCGCGCTCGGTCACGAAACGGTCGGCAGCGGCTTCAAACCCACCCAGCGCCGAGACGCTTTCCAGCGGCTCGGTCACCGGGCCCTCATCGGTAAAACGCATGACATTGCCGCCAGTGCGAACAGCGCCTGCGCCCTGGCGGGCGGTAACCACGGCAACCCTGTCCACTTGATAAAGCTCAGCCACGCGCGCGAGCGCCTCCTCATCCATGATCAGCGCTTCGCTGACCGTGATCGCACCTTGAGCCTGACGATCATTATAGACCGCAAAGGGCGTCAGCGATGTCTCATATGATCCGTCGCGCCAGGCCCGCGCCCAGTCACCGGACAGGGTCGGGCCAGAGCCTTCATCTGAAATCGCGATGGCGAGCGTTGGCGAGGCCGGGCTTTGCACATAGGGAATTTCATAAAGGTCCAGGAACTCGCCCACGGCACGGCGATCAAATTCGATCGTCAGCACACCGCGATAGCGGGTCGCCGAGCGCTGTTCATTGGAGATCTGCAGGCCTGCGATCAGTTCGGCTGCCACGTCGGCGGTCACGATTTCCGGATCAAACTCGAACCGGTCTTCAGGCAAGGTGAGTCGCTCGATCAGCGTCATGGCCGCGCGCACCTGACCCTCAGACATGGCCTGGCGTTGCGCCTCGAAGGCGCTGTCTGCGGTCGCATCGATCTCGACATTCTTCACGGTGAGGGGCTGAGCCACAGCCGCCCCGCCCAGCGCCACGGCGAGCGTGAGCGCCGTGATCAGGCCTGAAAGGCGTGATGGGAAAGAAATATTCGCCGTCATGGGTGTCCTCGCCTGACCGTGTGGGTCGTGTTTTCCTGACTATACGATTTCGACGGGCCGGGTGAAGCCCCGGCGGGCGCCCGGCGCGCTCGCACGAAAGGTTTAACAAGGCTATGCATCACCGCTATGAAGGCCGGTAAACCGGCTTAGACAGGACAGGTGGGACGACACGGTGAGTGCTGAAGGACGTGAAGGCGGGCTGACCTATCAGGGGGCCGGCGTAGACATTGATGCAGGCGATGCGCTGGTGCGCGCCATCAAGCCGCTGGCCAAATCCACCGCGCGCCCAGGTGCCGATACCGGGCTGGGCGGCTTTGGGGGTGCGTTTGATCTCAAAGCCGCCGGCTTTTCCGACCCGATTCTCATCTCTGGCACGGACGGGGTCGGCACCAAGCTGAAACTCGCCATCGCGACCGGGCTTTATGACACGGTCGGCATCGATCTGGTCGCCATGTGCGTCAATGACATTCTGGCCCAGGGGGCCGAGCCGCTCTTTTTCCTCGATTACTTCGCCACCGGCAAACTCGATCCGGCCCGCGGCTCCGACATTGTGTCCGGCATTGCAGAAGGCTGTCGTCAGTCCGGCTGCGCGCTGATTGGCGGGGAAACCGCCGAGATGCCGGGCATGTATGATGGCGATGACTTTGACCTCGCCGGTTTTGTGGTTGGCGCGGCTGAACGCGGCGCGCTTCTGCCCAACCATGACGCCATGCAGGCCGGGGATGTGCTGGTGGGGCTGGCAAGCTCCGGGCCGCACTCCAACGGCTATTCGCTGATCCGCCGGGTCGCGGATCACGCGGGCCTCGGTTTTGACGCGCCCGCCCCCTTCCAGCCTGAAACTCCGCTGGGCGAGGCGCTGCTCACCCCGACGCGCATCTATGTGAAATCGCTGATGCCGCTCATTCGGGCGGGTCAGATCAAGGGCCTGGCTCACATCACCGGTGGCGGCATCACCGAGAACACGCCGCGCATGCTGCCCGACCATCTCGGCTTTGACGTCGACTACGAGGCCTTTGAACGCCCGGCGGTGTTCAAATGGCTGCAGGAGGCGGGCAATATCGCCGAAGCGGAAATGCGCCGCACCTTCAACTGCGGCATCGGCATGATCGCCACGGTTTCGCCCGATCAGGCTGACGCAGTGGTAGACGCGCTGAACGCGAACGGTGAAACTGCTGCCATTATTGGTTCGCTGAAGGCGGCGTAGGACGATGGCCAGACTGAAGACCGGGGTGCTCATTTCGGGCAAGGGCACCAATCTGCAGGCATTGCTGGATGCAGCCGCGGATGAAAGCTATCCCGCCGAGATCGTCAGCGTGATCGCCAACAAGGCCGGAGCCCCCGGCCTTGAAAAAGCGCGCAAGGCGGACGTGAAAGCCCAATTCATCGACCACACCCTGTTTGACGAGCGCGAGGACTTCGAGCGCAAGCTGGATGAGACCCTGCGCGCCGACGGTGTGGAATTCATCGCGCTGGCCGGTTTCATGCGGATATTGAGCGAGTGGTTTGTCGACAAGTGGAAAGATCGCCTGATCAATATCCACCCCTCGCTCTTGCCCGCCTTTAAAGGCGTGCACACCCATGAGCGGGCGCTGGAAAGCGGCGTGCGGATCCATGGCGCGACCGTGCACTATGTGCGCCCGGAAATGGACGAGGGGCCGATCATCGGCCAGGCGGCCGTGCCGGTGTTGACCGGTGACACCAAGGAAACCCTGTCCAATCGCGTGCTGGAGGCCGAGCACAAGCTCTATCCGGCCTGCCTGAAGCTGATCGCGGAGAACAAGGCGCGGGTCACCGCCGGACTGGTGAAAATGGACCGCGACAGCGCGCCAGACCCGTCCATCATTCTCTCCAACCCAGCCTTCCGGTAATGTCTGCAGGGTGACTTCGACGCGCAACGCGCCCATATCGAACCCATGCGTATCACCGAGACCGTCAGCCTGGATGAAAGCCTGTTTGAGGAGCGACATGCGCGCGCCTCAGGACCGGGCGGTCAGCATGTGAACAAGGCCGAGACGGCTGTGCAGCTGCGTTTCAACCTGGCGGGCAGTGATCTAGCCGACGATGTGAAGCGTCGCCTTGCGCGTCTCGCCGGGTCACGCCTGACCAAGGAAGGCTGGATCATCCTGCTGGCTGATCGTGAACGCTCGCGTGAACGCAATCGTCAGACCGCCCGCAAACGCCTGCGCCAGCTGGTCGAGCGCGCCCTGACCCCGCCCAAGCCGCGCAAGAAAGCCCGCCCGAGCCTCGCCTCCGTCAAACGTCAGAAAGAAGCCAAGGCCCGCCGCAGCGCCGTCAAACAGACCCGCAAAAAGCCGGGCTTGGGCGATTAGGGCTCACACCCCTCCCCCGTTCTGCGTGCCAAGTCCTCGCACAGCGCGTCTGCGCCGGCTCTGTCGCCGCTGTCGCGCAGCAAGCCCGCCAGCCCGCTGACGGCGTCGCGGTTGAGGGGGTCGGCGGCGAGGACGCGGCGATACCAGCTTTCAGCAGCGGCCAGATCGCCCGCCTCCTGCTTGCGCTCGGCGACGACGAGGCCAACCTCGCTTTGCCAGGGGCGGACCAGCACCGCATCCTCGCTATAGCGCCGGCTCATGGCCTCATAGGCCTGGGCCATGTAGGCGGTGGAGCGCTCGCGATTGCCGGTAATATTCGTGATGTCAGACAGATTGATGAGCGAGCCCCAGTCATCGGGCTGGATCACCAGCGCGCGGTTATAGGCCGCCTCAGCGCCGGCGAAATCGCGCTGCATGGACAGCGCCAGCCCCAGCGCGCGCCAGGCGCGAGCGTGTCCGGGATCGGCCTCGGTCGCCTGCCGCGCCAGCGCTTCGGCACGGGCCAGCGCAGGCTGGACCTCCTCGATTTCCAACCAGCCGGATTCGAGGCCTTCGGTCAGGGTGGTGCGCTCCGCGGTGGTGCCATCGGGGCCGGTGAAGCGCAGGGCGCGCTGAGCCACCGCGTTGGACACACCCGCCAGCGCCGCTGCATCGTCGGGATGGCTGGCGAGCACCGTCTCATAGAGGCGCAGCGCAGCCTCGTTATCGGAGCGGGTATATTGGGCATAGAAGGCGTCGGCGCGCTGCAGCATCGCGTCTCGCCCGGCGTCAGTCTCAGGATCGGTCTCACCGCTCAACACCGGTAGCGCAAACAATAGCGCGATCGCGACAAGCAGCACCCCGCCCAGCGCCATCAACTCCAGCGGCGGGCGCGAGGGTTTGGAGGATGGCACATCCTGAGCGTTTGCCAGCTCCGGCGCAGACGCCCCCTCCACCGCGGCGATCAGGCGATAGCCGCGCTTCGGGACGGTCTCGATATAGCGGGGATCTTTGGCCGAATCGCCCAGCGCCTGGCGCAGCTTCCACAGCGTGCGGGTCAGGGCATCATCGTTGACTTCGACCCCGGCCCAGATCGTCTCGGCAATCTCTGACTTGGCGATGACCTCGCCGGGCCGGCTGGCAAACAGCACCAGCAGGTCCATGACCTTGGGCTCAATCTCGCGCGACTCACCGTCCGCAATCAGGCGATTGGCCTGGGGTTCGACATCAAATTCGCCGATTTTGAACGACGTAGAGACCATGAAATTCAACAACTCGAGGCAAGGGAGACAAAGGTCAGACAATCAGGACCGCGCGGTCATTCCAATCTAGAGACAGCTAGGGCGATAGAGAAGGCGCTGGCCGCAATTGTCGCGGCGCGCCGCCCTTTGATCTGACCTGCGCCCGTATGGAGTTCTTCGCCCATGATGCTGAAAACCGCCCTCACAGCCATCGCCCTCACCGCGACGTGCCTCTCTCCGGCAAGCGCCCAGACGCTGAGCCCTGACGAAGCGCGCGAAGACCTGACCGCGCTCTATGAGGGCCTGCAGTTGGCTCACTATTCCCTGTTTGCGGACACCCCGCGCGCTGTGATGGATGAGGCCTACGCCCGGCTTCACGCTGAGCTGGACGGGCCGATGACAACACCGGCATTGCACCGGGAGTTCCAGCGCTTCGCCGCACTGGCCGGCCACGGCCATGCCCGTGTGGAAGGGTTAAATCCCGGCTTTCGCGCCCATGTGGATGAGGGCGGCCTGGTGTTTCCGCTCGACCTTGAAATCCGCGATGGGGCCGTGGTCGTGGTGGGTGCACCTGAAGGCTCCGGAGTTGAGGTGGGCGATGAGGTGTTGGCGCTGAACGGGGTGCCCAATGCGCTCTGGCTGGATCGGGTGACAGGCTACATCTCGGCTGAAACGCCGGATCTCGCCTATTCGATCCTAGAACGCACAACGCCCTACGCGATGTGGCTCGCCTATGGCGCACCAGACAGCTTCGAGGTGGAGATCAGCGGCCCCTTCGGTCACCGCATCGTGTCCCTGCCCGCGGTGGACTACGCCACCTATGCCGCCCAGCCGGTGGCCGGAACGGGCCCGGACCTGTCAGGACGCGAAGCACGCCTGCTCACGCCAGAGATCGCCTATCTTCGCCCGGGACCGTTTTACAACACGGGGGCGACCACTCCCGCCGAGGCCTATGACCCGGCGGCGACGCGTCAGTTCATTGCCTTTGTCGATGCCGCGTTTGAGAGCTTTATCGCCAGCGGCGCGCAAACCCTGATCCTCGATCTGCGCGATAATCCTGGCGGCGATGCGTCCTATTCAGACCCGGTCCTCGCCTGGATTGCCGATGAAGATTTCCGCTTCTATTCCGAGTTTCGCCTGCGGGTCAGCGAACAGACCACCGCGTCCAACGCGGCCCGCCTTGACGGGCGCAGCGCGGAAGAGGCGGGAATTTCGGGGACCTATGCGCAACTATTCGCCGATGCGCAGAACGGCGAGGTGATCACGCTTGACCTGCCCTACACACAGCCGCGCGAGCCTGGCTTTGACGGCGAGGTCTATGCCCTCATCAACCGGCGCAGCTATTCCAACGCGGTGTCCGCCGGCGTGATCATTCAGGACTATGGGTTCGGCATTGTGGCCGGTGAAGCGACCACTGACATGGCCACCATGTATGGCGCGATGGAACACTTTTATCTACCGCATTCAGGTCTGCAGATCGGCTACCCCAAGGCTCACATCATCCGGCCCAATAGCGAAGAGCGCCTGCACCCTCTTACCCCGGATCTGGCGATTGAGGTTCCACTGTTTGCCGAGGGCGATGTCATGCTGGACCGACTGGTGACCCATATCGAAGGCCGATAGCACCACCACCGCACGGGCCAACCGGTCGCGCGCCGCGTGCACTTTCGCAGTTTGCCCGTGCGATGCTAGCCTGCTTCCACCAATGACTTTGGGGACAGGACATGAAGACCATCATCACACTCGCCAGCTCTGTTGCGCTCGTCGCAGCGGGCGCCGGCGGCACGTACGCGTACCAGCAGCGCATCGAGACGCAGGCCGATCTGGCCGTCTGCACCGGGATTTTCCTCGCCATGGAATGGATGGACCCGGCGGTTGAACGCGCCGGGGACCGCGTGGGATCCGCCGGCACCGTTTATATCGACGATGAATATTCCGTCCGGCGCGGGCTTGAGCGCCGCGAGCGCTTAGGCGAGCACAATGGCTGGGTCGATGCATTCAACCTGGTCAATGAACGCTACGGCTCTCGCGGGTGCGAGCGCAATTTCGTGGTGGGCGACAAGCGCCGCCTTTGCAACGAGCTGCGCCAGTTCCAGGCCTCGGACCGACGCCTGATGCAATGCCCGGACTAGACGCGGTCTAGATGAGGCCAGCCAGAGGGCTCGACGGATCGGCGTAGCGCTTTTTGGGCATGCGGCCAGCCAGATAGGCTTCACGGCCTGCGATGACGGCATGCTTCATGGCCCGCGCCATGCCGATCGGGTCCTTGGCTTCTGCGATGGCGGTGTTCATTAGGACACCGTCACAGCCAAGCTCCATGGCCACCGCCGCATCAGAAGCCGTTCCCACACCGGCATCGACGATCACCGGAACCCTCGCTTCCTCAATGATCAGGCGGATATTGACCGGGTTCTGAATGCCCAGACCCGAGCCAATCGGCGCGCCCAACGGCATTATGGCGCAGGCCCCCGCCGCTTCCAGCTTCTTGGCGTAGACCGGGTCGTCCGAGCAGTAGACCATCACGTCAAAGCCGTCTTTCACCAGCATGTCGGTGGCGCGCAGCGTCTCCTCCATGTCCGGATAGAGATGCTTGGGATCGGACAGCACTTCCAGCTTTACGAGGTCCCAGCCGCCCGCTTCGCGCGCCAGGCGCAGGGTGCGGACCGCATCCTCACCGGTAAAACAGCCCGCCGTGTTGGGCAGGAAGACGTATTTTTCCGGATCGATATGGTCGACCAGGCGGTCCTGGGTCTTGTCAGACAGGTTCACCCGGCGCAGCGCCACCGTGATCATGTCCGCGCCGGACGCCACCAGCGCCTCGGCGTTCTGGGCATAGCTTTGATACTTGCCCGTCCCGATGATCAGGCGGGACTTCAGCGTCCGCCCGGCAACGACCAGCGGGGTGTCGGCTTGCTTCACAGCATCATCCATGGCGCTAACCGCCTCCTACGAATTGAACGATTTCCAGCCGGTCTCCGGCGTTGATCTTTATGGCGTCATATTGCGACCGCGGCGCGATCTCCAGATTGCGCTCCACCGCCACCTTGCGGCCATCCAGCTCCATCAGCTCCAGAAAGCCTCTCAGGGTCAGACCTGACGGCACGGAACGCTGTTCACCGTTCACTGTGACCTCAATCTGGCTCATGGGCATGGCTCCTGGCGCGAGGATTGCTTGTTTCCTACACGGTTCACGTCGTAGAACACGGGGCCTTAGTCAAGCCGCCAACGGCGTCGGAGCCTGAACTTGAAGCCGATCCACATCCTCAACGGACCGAATCTGAACCTGCTCGGCACACGCGAGCCGGAGATTTACGGCTCCGATACGCTGGCCGATATCAAGGCCATGTGCGAGGTCACGGCCAGGGCGCTGGACGCTGAAATCGTGTTTGAGCAGACCAACCATGAAGGCGTGCTGGTCGACCAGATCCAGCGCGCGGGTCGCGACGCTTCGGCCATCGTGCTCAACGCAGCGGCCTATACCCACACCTCGGTGGCGCTTCACGACGCCATCAAGGCGATCGCCATTCCGGTGATCGAGGTACACCTGTCGCAGCCTGCCGCACGCGACAGCTTCCGTGAAAAGAGCTTTATTGCACCAGTTGCAGCCGGGTCAGTTTCAGGCTTCGGCGCTTTCAGCTATGTGCTGGGATTAGAAGCCGCGGCGCGCCTTGCGCGGTCCGGCGCTGACGCTAACAAAAACAAAGGGTCTTAAACTCCATGGCCTCTACCACGTCTCGCCCCCAGATCGACGCCAAAATTGTGCGCGAGCTCGCCGATATCCTGAAAGATACCGAGCTGACCGAAATCGAAGTGGAAAAAGGCGAGCTTCGCATCCGCGTCGCCCGTGAAATCACGGCCGCTCCGGTCGCCTACCACGCGGCTCCGGCTCCGGCCCCGGTGGCCGCACCTGCTGCAGCTCCGGTCGCGGCACCTGCCGCAGACGCCGCTCCAGCCGGCGGTGGCAGCGCGCATGCGGATGCGGTGACCTCACCGATGGTGGGCACCGCCTATCTGCGCCCGAGCCCGGATGCAGACGCCTTCAAGAAAGTCGGCGATGCCGTAAAGGAAGGCGAGACCATCATCCTGGTTGAGGCCATGAAGACCTTTAACCCGATCACCGCGCCGAAGTCCGGCACGCTGACCGAGATGCTGGTCGACGACGCCCAGCCTGTAGAATACGGCGAAGCCCTGTTCGTGATCTCCTAAAGGGACCGGGCTCATGTTCGATAAAATCCTGATTGCCAACCGCGGCGAGATTGCCCTGAGGGTCCACCGGGCCTGTCAGGAGATGGGCATCCGCACCGTGGCCGTACACTCTGAGGCCGACGCAAACGCCATGCATGTGCGGCTGGCTGATGAGAGCGTGTGCATTGGCCCACCCCCGGCGGGCCGCTCCTATCTGCACATCCCGTCGATCATTGCCGCAGCCGAAGTCACCGGCGCGCAGGCGATCCACCCGGGCTATGGCTTCCTGTCTGAAAACGCACGCTTTGCTGAAATCATCGAAGCCCACGGCATGACCTTTATCGGTCCGAAGGCGGAAACCATCCGCCTGATGGGCGACAAGATCACCGCCAAGCAGGCCGCGGTCGAAGCCGGCATTCCGGTGGTCCCTGGCTCTGACGGCGCGATTTCTGACATGAAGGAAGCGCGCAAGGTCGCGAAAGAAATCGGCTTCCCGGTCCTGATCAAGGCCGCCTCCGGTGGCGGCGGTCGCGGCATGAAGGTCGCCGAATCAGAAGCCACACTGGAAGAAGCCCTGCAGACCGCTTCGTCGGAAGCCGCAGCCGCGTTCGGCGATGGCTCGGTCTATATCGAGAAATATCTCGGTCAGCCGCGCCATATCGAGATCCAGGTCATGGCTGATGAGCATGGCAATGTGATCCATCTGGGCGAGCGCGACTGCTCACTGCAGCGCCGCCACCAGAAGGTGCTGGAAGAAGCGCCGTCGGTGGCGCTGGACGCCGAAGCCCGCGCCAAGATCGGCAAAATCGTCACCGATGCGGTGAAGAATATCGGCTATCGCGGGGCCGGCACGGTGGAATTCCTGTACGAGAACGGCGAGTTCTACTTCATCGAGATGAATACCCGGCTGCAGGTGGAACACCCGGTGACCGAAGCGATTACCGGTGTCGACCTGGTACGCGAACAGATTCGTGTTGCCGCTGGCCTGCCGCTGGAGCTGACCCAGGACGACATCAAATTCAACGGCTGGGCAATCGAGTGCCGGATCAACGCGGAAAACCCGAACACCTTCACGCCCTCGCCGGGCAAGGTGACCGAGTTCCATGCCCCTGGCGGCCTGGGTGTGCGCCTCGATAGCGGGCTTTATGCCGGCTATTCGATCCCGCCCTATTACGATTCCATGATCGGCAAGCTGATCGTGCACGGTCGCGACCGCGCCGAGGCGTTGATGCGCCTGCGTCGTGCGCTCGGCGAAATGGTCGTGACGGGCGTGGAGACCACCATCCCGCTGCACCAGGCGCTGCTGGAAGAACCGGCCTTCCTGGCCGGTGACTACCACATCCGCTGGCTGGAAAGCTGGCTGGCCGAACGCCAGTAGAATCCTCTTCTCGTTCCGGCGCGCAGCTTGCTAGGCTGCGCGTCAGGGACAGGTTTGGGACAGGGATCGGGACACCCCATTCATGCGCGGTTTTGGCGTCAACGAATTGATCTCGTGCTATGCGCGCGGCGTGTTTCCCATGGCGGAATCGCGCGACGACCCGCGCGTCTTCCTGCTGGAGCCGGATGTGCGCGGGGTCATTCCGCTTAATCGCTTTCACATCCCGCGCTCCTTAAAGAAAACCGTTCGCAAGGACGTCTTCCACGTCACCGTCAATCGCTGTTTCGAAACGGTGGTGCGCGCCTGTGCCAGTCCGGCACCGGGGCGCGACGAGACCTGGATCAATCCGGTCATCGAGTCGCTTTATGGCGAGATGCACCAGCAGGGTCACGCCCACTCCATCGAATGCTGGAAGGATGGTGCGCTGGCGGGCGGCCTCTACGGGGTAAGCCTGGGCGGTGCGTTTTTCGGCGAAAGCATGTTCTCACGCCAGACCGACGCCTCAAAAACGGCGCTGGTCCATCTGGTGGCAAGGCTGAAAGTGGGCGGCTACCGCCTGCTCGACGCCCAGTTCACCACCGAGCATCTGGAGCGCTTCGGGGCCATTGGCGTGCCGCGGCGCAGCTATAAGCAAATGCTCGCCAATGCGGTCAATTCGGATGCGGATTTCTTCAAGCTGGCCGATGGCCTGCCCGGCGATCAGATCTTGCAGTCGATCACCCAGACATCATAGACCGGGTGCTCCAGCGCGTTGAGCGCCGGATTAGACGCAAACATCCAGCCTGAGAAGATGCGCTCGCCTTCGGCTTCAACGCCGAAGCCATCGGTGCGTCGGTCATCGACCTGCACAAAGGCAAACACCTCCGGCGGCTCTTCAGGCGGACGCTTGCGGCAATATTGGACCGTCACGCCCAGCACGCCGAATTCCACCATCTCGCCAACCGGGGCTTCAAAGTCGCGGGTGCGGGCCGTGACCTTGTCGAGGCCGCGCAGGATGGCCACCGAACCGGGCCGGGAGCTGCGTTCAGGCTGAGCCGCTTCGCCGTCCTGCTGAACCGCAATGGCGGTCCCGCCAAGGGCCAGCATGGCGACAGAGGATGCAAGGGCAATCAAAGTCCGGGTCATGGCACGAGCCTTCACGTGGAATGCGGCACAAGCGTGGCCAATTAGTCGCCCGGCGTCCAGCTTTCGTAGTCACCCACGGTGCGCTGGCGCTCACGGTCTGACCCGGCATAGAGCGACCCCGCCGGATGGTGGGCGTGCATCGTGCCGGTCAGGTTCGGGCGGTGGTCCTGCTCCCACTCACGGCGCGGCAGCGGCGCATCGGTGGGCGGCTCTTCAAAGGTGTGGTGCAGCCAGCCATGCCAGTCGGACGGCACGCGCGACGCGTCAGCGTAGCCGTTATAAACCACCCAGCGGCGCTGCTTGTTGTCTGCACCTGTACCGCCGGACTTCTCGCGATAATACTTGTTGCCGAAGCTGTCTTCGCCAACCAGTTCGCCGCTGCGCCAGATCGTGAAGGCGGCTCCTGCCGAAGCGCCATTCCACCAGGTGAAGATTTTTGAAAGCAGGCCGAGCATGGGTCTGTCCCGTCAGGTGTCGAATTTGGTGTGCGTTATGCCTGTGTGACCGCCTGCGGTCCAGTGGTGCAGTGCCGCAGTGTCTGCAAGCTGGGGAAAACCCGCGTGAGTTTTCGACACGCCCCCTTTGGCAAAGGTACGATGTGATGACTTTATGCGAGCGATGTGATTCGCGAAGGAGCGACCATGGTCCAGCGCCGACTGACCCGCGACGGCGAAAGCTATGCTGACAGCCTCAGCTATACCGACCGGCCCATGATGCCGGCTGACCCGGATCTGGAGCTCGACACCACCGAAGCCGTGATCGCTGCGCCTGAAGGCTGGAGCGATGCCAGTTCCGCCGCCTTTGCTGTGCTGACCGGGTCTGAGTTCGATACCGATCTCGACACGCGCACCGCGATCGCTGCGCTCGCCGAAGAGCTGGCCAGTGCGGCCGGCCTTGATGACATCGTGCGCGAAGAGCTCGCCGCATCCCTGTTTGCCCAGGAAGCCTGCCCGGCGTCTGCGCTGTGGCGCTCTGAGCTGCTGGAGCTGGTCGAAACCGCTGAGGCGCAGCCGGCCGAGGCCCTAGATCAGGTCATCGATACGCTAAACGGCCGTGCCATGGGTGAGGCAGCCGCCACGCTGGGCGCGCGCATCCTGGCTGAACGTCTGGAAGCCATCGGGCTTGCGTGCGTGAATTGCGACGGCAATGACGAGGAATGCTTTGATCCGCGTCGCAACCGGGCGCTGGCCCGGGCCATCCGTGCGGCCCGCCGCGACGGTGCCCCGGACGCGATGATCGAACGGGCGATTGCCCGGGCCCGCCAGGGCGTGATCACGCCCGAGGCCGGGCTCAACACCGCACCGCCGCGAACTGAGACGCCGCCGGTGCGCCTGTCTGCCGACTTCTTCGAGGTTGAGGATACCGACCGGTCGGTGGCCAAACTGTCAGAAGCGCTTTGGACTCACGGCGCGCCGACGCTGCATTTCGACGACATCGCCGCCACACCGCCGCAGGCCGTCGTGCTGGACCTCAGCCGCTTTGTGACCGACGGCAAGGCGGACTTCGACGCGCTGACGCATGCGGCCAGCCTGTGGAGTACCGTCGCCGCCAATGCCGGTGGATCACTGGGCCTGACAGGACTGGGCGCAGCATTGATCGCGGCGCGCACCGCCTATGACAGCGAGGAGGCCCGCACGCTGGCTGCTGAGCTGGTCAGCACCGTCAAAGCCGCGAGCGCAGTCCCGGTCAGCCTGGCGCGCCCGGATGCCAGCGCCGCGACCTTCCTCGCCACTGAGAGCATCGCGATCCACCCCCTCGCCTCTTTGTCGGGCAGTGAGGGTGAAAGCCTGTCGCGCAGTGTGCTGGCCGCCCTGTCAGAGCTGCATCCGGCCAAGCTGGCCCAGGCCGAACGCCACGCGCTTGGCACCGGCTCGATCTCGACGCTGGATGCGGACTGGATTGATGCGCTGAAAGCCCAGGGCGTGGATGCCGATGCCTTCGCCCGCATGGACGCGGCCATTGGCGAGGGCGCGCCGCTGCGCTTTGCGGTCAATCGCTGGACGCTGGGTGAGGATCTGGCGCGGCGCTGCGGCCTGTCGCCGGACCAGTTTGACGCCGCGGGCGGTCGCCTGCTCGAAGCGCTCGGCGTTGACCCGGTCGACGTCACGGCTGCGGAGCGTCATGTCCACGGGGCCGGCACGCTCGATGACTGCCAGGCCCTCGATGACGAGTTGCGCGCTGTGTTTGCGACGCCGGACATTGAAGCGCGCCTGGCCATGGCCGAAGCGGTGGAAGCCGCGCTTGATGGGCCATGCGGGCTGGATATCGCCCTGCCCGGAAACTCCACGATTGAAGAGGCCGGTCGCATCGCCGCCTCGGCGGCACGTCGAGGAATCCGGTCGATCAGCCTGCGCCGGGAAGGTCAGGCGCTCTACGATCTGCTCAATACCATCGAGTTTGAGGGTGGCGATTATGGCCGCCGCGAGATGATCACCGAGGAGCGCGTGATCGAGCGCGTGGTGGAAAAATATATCGAGCGCGCCACCGAGCGCCGCAAGCTGCCAGACCGCCGCAAGGGCTATATCCAGAAGGCCACCGTGGGCGGCCACAAGGTCTACCTGCACACCGGCGAGTTTGAAGATGGTGAGCTAGGCGAAATCTTCATCGACATGCACAAGGAAGGCGCGGCCTTCCGCTCGCTGATGAATAATTTCGCGATCTCCATCTCCATCGGCCTGCAATATGGCGTGCCGCTGGAAGAGTTCGTGGACGCCTATCTGTTCACGCGCTTCGAACCGGCCGGTGAGGTGGACGGCAATGATTCCATCACCCACGCCACCTCAATCCTCGATTACATCTTCCGCGAGCTGGCGGTGAGCTATTTGAACCGCGATGACCTGGCCCACTCGGGCACCGATCCGCGCGACCATGCCGGGCTCGGGCGCGGGGTCGCCGAAGAAAAGCTCGCCCAGGAAGCCGATGCGGCCAGCCTTATCTCCAAGGGCTTTTCGCGCGGCCAGCTGCCCGACAATGTGGTGATGCTGGGCTCGCGCCCGCCAAAGGACAAGGCTGACCCGGCACCGGCGAAGTCCGGCTCCGGGTCTGGTCCGGCCAGCGCGCCCCAGCCCAGCTATCACGGCGAGCCCTGCCCGGACTGTGGCCACTTCACCCTGATCGAAAGCGGGGCCGATCTCGACTGTGACGCCTGCGGCTGGTCCGGCCCGCCACCGGGCAGCTAGGCTAGGCCTGACACGGCGCAAAGCTTGCAGGGCTGGATCTGCATTCCGCTATCGGGATGATGGAGCTGGCCCATGTTGAAACAGTTTTTGCTCGGTTTTGCCCTGGTGGCGCTCACCTGTAGCGCGGCTTCGGCCCAAAACGCGTCTGAGATCGCCCGCGTCCAGGCGGGTCAGTCCTGCGCCGGTTGCAACCTGTTTCAGGCCGATCTCGCCTATCGCGACCTGCCAGGCATCGACGTTTCCGGCGCGCGCCTGCGTCAGGCCGACTTGAGCCTGGCCACGATGAACCGCGCCAGTTTTGACCGCGCCAACCTGACCGTCGCCAACCTGTTCGGCGCACGCTTTACCGGTGCCAGCTTCCGCAATGCCGATCTGTCGCGTGCGGTGGCGGTCGGGGCCCATTTCGGCGGCGCGAACCTGACGGGAGCCCGCCTCGACGGCACCAATCTGTCTGGCGCGGAACTGGCTGATTCAGTAGGCCTGACCCAGGCTCAGCTCAATGCCGCATGCGGCGATCGGACGACCCAGCTCCCGCGTGGATTGAGCATTTCACCCTGTTCAGCCTCCGCATACTGAGCGTTACTGGGATTTAAGCTGATTTCGTTGTCATTTGGGCCTAGGGTCGGGTGCATGAACCTGCGTCCCGCCCTCCTCTCGGCCCTGTCCGCCGCGTGTCTGGCCAGCCCTGCGCTCGGCCTGCCGACCGGTGACCAGGAGCCCCATCGCAGCCTGGTGATTGGCGGCGACTGCCGGGAGTGCACCTTCGAGGGCGCGAACCTCGCCGGTGCACAATTCCTCGGCGGCGATTTTACCGGCGCGAATTTTGAGGGCGCCGAACTGCTCGGCGCGCGCCTGATTGATCTTAATCTGGGCGCTGCGAACCTGCAGGGTGCCTCCCTGATCGAGGTCCATGTCGCCAATTCCGGTCTGGAAGGGGCCAATCTGCGCGATGCGCGCCTGAACCGGGCCCGCTTCCACCAGGTCCGGATGATCGGAGCCAATCTGGCCGACACCGAGCTGCGCGAGACCGTCATGCTAATCGTCGACCTGACCGGGGCGGATTTGCACGATACAGATGCACGCGCCGCCATCTTCCGCCAGTCAAACTTTACCGGTGTGATGGCGCGCGACGGGCAGTTCAGCAACGCCCATTTCATTACCGCTCGCCTGACCGGCATGGACGCACGCGGCGCGAACTTTTCCGGGTCGATTTTTGAAAATGTCGACCTGACCCGGGCTGACCTGCGTGATGCCAATTTCCAGGGGGCACACCTGCGCGCGGTCAATCTGACAGCGGCCGACCTGCGCGGTGCGGACGGGCTGGATAGCGCCAACTTCTCACAGGTTTGCGGGGTGAATGTTGTTGGACTGCCCGACGGCGTGTCTTTGAGCCAGTGTGCTGAATCCAGCGGCCCCAGCGAGGAAGACCGCATCCGCATGGCTGTGGCGTCCAACCGCGAGGCCCTGGCTGCAGCCCGTGAACACCGCCGCGTCCAGATCGCGGTGGCCCGCAATGCCTTTGAGCAGGCGATGGGCGATATCGAACTGCGTGTCGGCCAGAACGACCGGGTGCGGCTGGAGGCCATCGCCGCAGCGCGCGAAGGCTGGGAGGCTGCCGCAGAAGCGCTCGCCGAAGCTGAACTTGAACTGATTGAAGAAGCCGGGGAGTTGAACTGGACGTTTGAAATTCGCCGCGCTGAGCTGGGCGAACCCATTCGTGTCATCCTGGAACAGGCAACCCCAGAAGAGGTCGTTGTGCTGACACCGCGCGGGTCCTTCCGCGCCCCTGCGCCGCCGCCCTCACCGCCCGCGCCTGACATGCCCCGGCGCGTGGACACGCCGCGCGATGGCGAGGACGGTCGGCTGCGCTTCGAGCGTGAAACCGAGGCCCGCGAACGCGGCTATGTAACCGAGGCCGAAGCGCGTATCAGAGCCGAAGTGACCGAAGAGATCCGCGAGCTTGAATTTGTAGCCGCTGAAGTTGAGGCCGAGGCCGGGACTGAAGCCGGGACCGGCAATGCCGAGGCGCGTGAGGCAGCCCTTAGCGCCGCCGACATTGCCTTCCTAATCGAAGCCACCGCCAGCGATTTTTCAAACCGTCCGAACGCCAACTTCCTGCGCTTCCGCGATGTCCAGGCCGGGGTCTGGCCGCAGGCTGATGGCAGCGACCGCCCCCTGCTGTGCGGTGAAGTCGAGCTCACGGCGGACGACAAGGGCGAAGCCTTCCAACCCTTTGCGACGGTGCGCAGCGACGGCTTTGAGCTGTTGATCGGTGAAGCGGGCCAGGCCATCTGCGCCGACGACCGCGTCATTATCCAGCCCAGCGCCGACCTCGCCATCCGCATCGAACGCCGCCTGTCCCGGGGCGAAGAGTAGGCGCTCCCACCCTGAAAACAAAAAACCCCGGCTCATGCGAGCCGGGGTTTTGCTTTTCCAGCGATGTGCCGTGGCCTAGCCCTTCTTGGCGTCGGGCATGACCGTGCGCAGGTGCAGGTCGCGCAGCTGGCGGGCTTCTGCGGTGGATGGGGCATTCATCATCAGGTCGCGAGCCTGCTGGTCCTTCGGGAACATGACCACTTCACGCAGATTGTCCTGATCGGCCAGCAGCATCACGATGCGGTCCACACCCGGCGCGATACCGCCGTGGGGCGGTGCGCCATAGCGGAAGGCGTTCAGCATGCCGCCAAAGGCTTCTTCCACGACCTCAGCCCCGTAGCCGGCAAACTCAAACGCCTTCAGCATCACGTCCGGGCGGTGGTTCCGGATGGCGCCGGAGGACAGCTCAACACCGTTACACACGATGTCATACTGCCAGGCTTTCAGGCCCAGCAGCGTCTCGTGATCGTCCTTGTCGAGCTTCAGGAAATCATCGGGATCGATCTGCGGCATCGAGAACGGGTTGTGCGAGAACTCGATCTTCTTGTTGTCTTCGTCCCACTCATACATGGGGAAGTCGATGATCCAGCAGAATTTGAAGACATTCTCTTCAAACAGCCCCAGCTCACGACCCGCACGATCACGGGCACGACCGGCAAAGGCGACAAAGTCTTTCGGATCACCGGCAGCAAAGAACACCGCATCACCGGCCTTCAGGCCGAGCTGGGTGCGAATGGCTTCGGTGCGCTCCGGGCCAATATTCTTCGCAATCGGGCCGGCACCTTCCAGCACGCCGTCGGTTTCACGCCAGAAGATATACCCCAGACCCGGCTGGCCCTCATCCTTCTGCGCCCACTTGTTCATGCCGTCGCAGAAGGCGCGGCTGCCGCCACCCGGGGCCGGGATCGCGCGGACCTCAACCTTCGGGTTCTTCTCGATCATGCCGGCAAAGACCTTGAAGCCGGAGCCTGCAAAATGCTCGGTGACCGGCTCCATCTCGATCGGGTTACGAAGGTCGGGCTTGTCGGACCCGTATTTCGCCATCGCCTCGGCGTATGGAATGCGTGCGAAGGCTTCGTCCGGAACCACGCGGTCGCCGGCAAATTCCTGGAACACGCCCGCCAGCACCGGCTCGATCGCCTGGAAGACGTCTTCCTGGGTCACGAAGCTCATTTCCATGTCGAGCTGATAGAACTCACCCGGCGCGCGGTCGGCGCGGGCGTCTTCATCGCGGAAGCATGGCGCGATCTGGAAATAGCGATCAAAGCCGGAGACCATGATCAGCTGCTTGAATTGCTGCGGGGCCTGCGGCAGGGCGTAGAACTTGCCCGGATGCAGACGCGAGGGCACCAGGAAGTCGCGTGCACCTTCCGGCGACGACGCGGTCAGGATCGGCGTCTGGTATTCGGTAAAGCCGCCATCGACCATGCGGCGACGCAGGGAGTCGATGATTTTCGAGCGCAGTACGATGCGCTGGTGCAGGCTTTCCCGGCGCAGGTCCACATAGCGGTGCTTCAGACGCACTTCCTCAGACCAGTCCGGCTCACCAAAGACCGGCAGCGGCAGCTCTTCAGCCGCCGACTGAACCGACAGCTCCTCAACGCGCAGCTCCACCTCACCGGTTGGCAGGTTGGCGTTCACGGTCTCGTCCGAGCGTGCCACGACCGTGCCGGTCACGGTCACCACGCTTTCAACACGCATCCGCTCCAGCTTTTCGAAGTTCGGATTTTCCGGCTCCAGCACGCACTGGGTCAGACCATAATGGTCGCGCAGGTCAACAAAGAGCAGACCACCATGGTCGCGCTTGCGGTGAATCCAGCCAGACAGGCGCGCACTCTGGCCGACATCGGCTTTGCGCAGCTGGCCACAGGTGTGGGAGCGATAGGCATGCATGAGTTAAGAACCATTCGTTCTGGTGTGGGCGGGACCAGCGTAGACAGCGCGGCCCCCAAGGCAGGCAATATGCGAGGCGGGAGAAACCCCCGTGCGGGCCTGTCTGTCAAGCGTTTCACCCGCATTTGACTTGCTTGTGGCGCGCAGCGGTGCAGCTTAGCGTCGGGTGATGCGGGCAAACATCTTTCATATCGGCTTCTGGGCTTTGGCGGGCACGCTGGTTTTTGTGTGCCTGCCGGTGCTGCTGCTTCCGGGCCGCGGACCGGCGGTGGCGGCAATCGGGCTGTTTGCGAAACTGTTTCGCGGCTGGCTGCGGGTGTGCGGCGTGACGGTGGAATATCGCGGGCTGGAGCATCTGGACGATTTGGGCCCCGCGATCTTTTCCGCCAAGCACCAAAGCTATGGCGATGGCCTGTGCCACCTCGCCCGCGATCCTCAGCTCGCTTACGTCATCGGCGACCACATGCTGCGCTTTCCCATTGTGGGCCTCTATCTCAAACGCGCCGAAGCGGTGGTGGTTGACGATGCCGCCGGCCGGCGGGCGGGCGGTGCCCTGGACGAAGGCGTCGACCGGCTCAACACCGACGGGCGCTCGGCCCTGATCTTCCCCGAAGGCGGTCTGTCGCCGGTGGGCGGCAAGCGACGCTATCGCCGCGGGGTCTGGAAGCTGGCGCGAACCCTGAACCGACCCGTCGTTCCGGTCGCGACCAATCTGGGGTGTTTCTGGCCGGAACAGGAATGGGCCCTGAAACCCGGTCATGCCGTGATCGAGTTTTTACCACCGATGACCGCGGGGGAGGATAGCAAAGCTTTTATGACGGAGCTCGAGACCCGGGTCGAAAGCCGGACCCGGGCACTGGAGGTCGAATAGTCAGCTTTCAGTCTGTTTTAAGTCAGACGGCCCCAATCCTGGTCGGACGGGTGCGGCCGGACGCGATGTGAGACGCTGCCGATTTGGTGGATATCGTCTGACATGTGCGCAGACCCTGTCCTACAATTTCAGGCGTCTTATCCCCGGTTTATCTGACGCCCCACGCTCGAAATAGACAGGGCGCGGCTTCGTCCGGCCTGACCAAGCCCCTTGGCCGCCGACTCGATTGAGCTGCCGGCCAGAAAAATTTTACGCCGCGCCTGAATTTTTACGCTGTACGGAACGCGCTCGACGCTCCTTCGCAGCATCGGCGAGAGGCCCTGAAAGCCCTTAACGCATTCATTTCACCGCACTTTTCTAGCTCGCACCCCTCCCTGCCCCCTCCCAATTCAAGCTCTCAAATTATTAGTGAGTGAACACTCACTCACGCTTGACATTGCCTCGGAGCTGAGCGAATGTGTCCGTGGTGAGTGAGCGCTCACTTACTTTCATATCCCTTCCCTCCGGTGCGCAGTTGCACCAAGTGGGTGAGCGCTCACTTGCCACCCGTTGGCGTTCCGGCCCAAGCTGATCGGTCAACGCCAACACGAAGATCCGGCGGTTTGGCAAAGACGCGACATCGCCGGGAGAGGATGCAAACCATGGCCCCCGCATCGAAAACCGAAGTCACCGAGGGTGAAGATATCCGCGGCGTCACCGCGCCCGACGGTAGTGTGAAGGCGAAGCTCGAGCGCGGCGCGCTCAACCTCTTCGCCGAGCACGGCGTGGACGGTGTTTCGACTCGCGAGATCGCCCAGGCGGCCGGTGTGTCAGAAGGGGCCATCTACAAGCACTTCAAAAGCAAAGAGGTTCTGGCCCAGCACCTGTTCGAGGCGATCCACGAAAAGCTCTACGCTCTGGTTGAAGAGCAGCTCGACGCGGCTGAAAGCTTCGACGATGGCGTGCTGCGCGTGGTGAAGACCTATTGCAAGGCGGCGGACGAAGATCCGACCCTGTTTGAGTACCACCTCACCCACATGTTCCGGTTCGGCGTGCGCCATTTTCCCGGCCGCCCGGACCCTACTACTTTGATTGCCAAGCGAATTCAGGACGCCATCGACAATGGTGCCTGCCCGCCTGGCGACCCTGAAATCAAGGCTGCGGCCGCGCTCGGCGTGGTCCTGCAGCCGGCTGCGCACCGCATGGCGGGCCGCTTTACAGGCACCATGACGGACCATGCCGACAAATTCGCCCGCGCCTCCCTGGCTGCGGTGAAGGAGACCTGAACCATGACTGATGCGCCCCACGATCTGAGGTCCGATATGACTCAAGACACTGAGACACAACGTCATTCAGCCATGACCTGGCTGCGTTCCATCGGCTTTGAAATCGCCTACTGGCTGATCACCGTCATGGCCGCCCTCACCTGCACGCTGCTGGCGCTCTTCCCGAGCTGCAAGCCGCTGGCCTGGGGTCTGCAGATGTATGGCTCGGCTCAGGTTGCGGCCATGAAGTATATCGCTGGAATCACTGTGGAAGTTCGAGGCCGCGAGCGTCTGCCCGATGAGCCGGTGGTGATCGGTGCCAAGCACCAGAGCTGGGGCGATGGCTTTGTCATGCTCAGCCAGATTGCCCAGCTGAGCTTCGTGGCCGGCGACCATCTCTACAAGTTCCCGCTGGTGGGCCGCATCCTGAAGAAGGTGGGCGCGATCGTCCTGTCCAATCAGGGCGGTGAGGAAGCCCAGGCGCGCCTCAACGATGGCATCGACGCGCTCAAGAGCGACGGGCGCGACGTGCTGATCTACCCGGAAGGCCACCTGTCCGCGGTTGGCGAGAAGCACCGCTACCGGTCTGGCGTCTGGCGTCTCTACACTCTGCTGGAGCGGCCCTGCACGCCCGTGGCGACAAGCCTCGGTGTTGGCTGGAACCAGCAAAACTTCTTCAAGAACAAGGCTCACGTCGTTGTGGAGTTTCTCGACCCCATCGCGCCCGGCCTCGACAAGGACGCCTTCCTCGCCGAGCTTGAGTCCCGGGTCGAAACCCGCTCCAACGAGCTGATCGCAGAGGCGCGCGCACAATGAGCCTGAAACTCACCGCCCAGCTGATGGGCCAGCGCCGCTACGTGCCCATTTGGGCCGCGCAAGTGCTGGGGGCCTTCAACGACAACCTGTTCCGCTTCTCTCTGGTGATGCTGGCGACCTATTCGGGCCTGACGGTTCTGGAACTGCCACGCGAGCAGATGACTCCCATCGCCGCGACCGTCTTCACCCTGCCGATCTTTCTGTTTTCGGCCGTCGCGGGCCAGGTTGCTGACCGCTACGACCGCATGAAGATCATGCGCGTCATGAAGTTTGCCGAGATTTTCCTGATGATGCTGGCGGCCATCGGCTTTCTGCTCAATGCGCCCTGGCTCCTGCTGGCGGTGCTGTTCCTGATGGGGGTCCAGACCGCCTTCTTCATTCCGGCCCGCACCTCGGCCATGCCGACCGTTCTGGCCCCGACAGAGCTTGTGACCGCCAACGCCCTGATGGCCGGCGCAGTCAACGTGGCGATCCTGGCCGGAGCGATTGGCGGGACCCTGCTGACACCAGAGGCGTTTGGACCGCCGGTGATCGGGGTGACCCTGATTGTTGTGGCCATCTTTGGCTGGCTGTCGGCACGCCAGGGCGTTCCGGCCCCGGCCTCGAACCCGGAAATGAAGATCAGCTGGAACATCTTTTGGGAAACCGGTCGCCTGCTGGTCTACATCTGGAAGGCCAAGGAGGTGCTGCGCCCGGCGCTCGGCATCGCCTGGTTCTGGATGATGTCGGCGGCGGTCATCACCGTGCTGCCGGTCTTTGCCCGCGATGTGCTTGGCGCGGACCAGAATGTGGTCGCCCTCTTCCAGGTGCTGTTTACGGTCGGCGCGGTCGTTGGAGCCATGATCTGTGGCATCCTGAACCGCGGCGGTGGAGCCTTGATCTTTTCCGTGATCGGGGCAGCCGGTCTGGTCTGCTTCTCGGTCGATATTGCGCTCTACACCGCCGGGCGCACACCCGGGCCAGAGCTTTCAAGCGCGGCGGTTTTCCTGACGGATCCGGCCAACCACCGCATCCTGATCGGTCTGTTCGGCGCGGCGTTGTCGGGCGGCATGTTTGTTGTGCCTCTGCAGGCGATGACCCAGCGCCGGGCCGATCCGGAGCGCCGGGGCCGCCTGCTGGCTGCCAGCGGCATCCTGAACGGCGCTGGGGCATCTCTGGGGCCCTTCACCCTGTTTCTGCTGGCCCGGGCCGATGCGCCGCTACAGGGGGCGTTCTGGTTTGTGGCGATCGGGTCACTGATTGCGGGTCTGTTTTTCACCTGGCGCATGTTTACCAACAATCGCGTTGTCAAAGCCTGAATCTACACTCGCCAAAAGCGGTGCGCGGCGCTACACCCGACGGCCATGGAATGGATCGATAATACTGAGTCGCTCGCCGCCGCCTGCGCGGACCTTCGCAAAGCCGAGTTTGTCGCGATCGACACAGAATTCATGCGCGAAAGCACGTTCTGGCCCCAGCTGTGCCTGATCCAGGCCGCCGGCGGGGATCGCGAAGTGCTGATCGATCCACTGGCTGAGGGCATCGACCTCGCCCCCTTCTACGAGCTGTTGAAGGACACGGACGTTCAGAAGGTGTTTCACGCCTGTCGCCAGGATCTGGAAATCTTCTTCCACATGGGCGGCGGGGTGATCCCCAAACCCCTCTTTGACAGCCAGGTCGCGGCCATGGCGGTCGGTCTCGGCGACAGCATCAGCTATGACAATCTGGTGCGCGCGCTGGCGGGCACTTCGCTCGACAAGGGGTCGCGCTTTACCGACTGGTCGCGGCGTCCGCTCTCCGACAAGCAGAAAACCTACGCGCTCGCCGACGTGACCTACCTGCGCGACATCTATCCGAAGCTGCGCGACATGCTGGCCCGGGTGAAGCGCGAAAGCTGGCTGGCCGAGGAGATGGACCTCATCACCGATCCGGCGACCTATCAGATGCATCCCGAAGACGCCTGGAAGCGCCTGAAGCTGCGCAAGCTGACGCCGCAATGGCTGGCCGGCCTGAAAGCGGCAGCGTTCTGGCGCGAAACCGAGGCGCAGACTCGCGACATCCCGCGCAATCGCATCATGAAGGATGACGGGCTTTACGAGCTCGCCCACGCGGCACCGACCACGACCGATGAGCTGAAAGCCCTGCGGGCCGTGCCCAAGGGCTTTGAGCGTTCAAAGCCTGCCGAGCGCCTGATCAATCTAATGAATGAGGCGATGGCCGATCCCAAGGCCTATGCGCCCAAGATCGACAAGCCCAGGCCCGCGCCGCCCAATCTCGGCCCCGTCGTCGAGATCCTGAAGGTCTACCTGAAGGTCGCGGCTGAGCGCGAGGAAGTTGCCGCGCGCCTGATTGCCACCGTCCCCGATCTTGAAAAACTGGCCGCCGATGACGAAGCCGATATCGCTGCGCTGAAAGGCTGGCGCCGGGCTGTATTCGGAGCCGATGCGATCCGTCTGAAGCATGGCGAGATTGCTCTGGTGCTGGAGAACGGGCGCGTTGAGGCGGTCGAACTGGAATAAGCAGCGCTTCACCGCTGACGCCGCGCCCGCCCCCGCCTATCTTTGAGGTCATGGCCAAAGCCGACCGCCCCGATTCCCCGCCCCTTGATACCGAGGGGCATGTTGCGCCATCCGCGCCGCCACCAGACCTGCCGTCCGGGCCGGAGGTTATTGCGTCCTATGTGAAGACGCTGCCGCTCAAGCCGGGCGTCTACCGCATGTATGACGACAAGGGCGACGTGCTCTATGTCGGCAAGGCCAAGAAGCTGAAGAACCGGGTGTCGAGCTACGCCAAGTCTGGCGGCCACACCAACCGCATTGCGTTGATGATCTCACTGACCCGGTCGATGGAATTCGTCATCACCGCGACGGAGACCGAAGCGCTGCTCCTGGAAGCCAATCTCATCAAGCGTTTGAAGCCGCGCTTCAATATCATCCTGCGCGACGACAAGTCTTTCCCCTACATCCTGATCAAGCGCGATCACGCCGCCCCGCAGCTGAAAAAGCATCGCGGCTCGAGGAAGGTGAAAGGCGATTATTTCGGACCGTTCGCCAGTGCCGGTGCGGTCAACCACACGCTCAACACCCTGCAGAAGGCCTTCCTGCTGAGGACCTGTTCGGACAGCGTTTATGAGGGCCGCACGCGCCCCTGCATGCTCTACCAGATCAAACGCTGTGCAGCGCCGTGCGTCGGCTATGTGGACGAGGCGCGCTATGGCGAGCTCGTCAGCGAAGCGAACGAGTTTCTGCGCGGCCGGTCCAACGTGCTGCGCGAACGGCTGCAGGCGGACATGGAAGAAGCGTCAGAGGCGCTGGACTTTGAGAAGGCGGCGAAGCTGCGCGATCGGCTGCGCGCCATTGCGGCAGTGACCACCCAGCAAGGCATCAACCCGGACGGTGTCGACGACGCCGACGTCATCGCGGTGCACCAGGAAGGCGGCAAGACCTGCGTCCAGATTTTCTTCTTCCGCGCCGGTCAGAACTGGGGCAATCGCGCCCTCTACCCCAAGCACGAAGCCGACGCGACACCCGAGCAGGTGCTCGCCGCCTTCATCGCGCAATTCTACGACGACAAGCCTGCACCGGGCCTGATCCTCACCAGCCATGTGGCCGAACAGTCAGAGCTTCTGGAAGAGGCATTGAGCCTGCGGGCGGATCACGCGGTGGAAATCCGCATGCCCCTGCGCGGCGGCAAGAAAGCGCTGGTCGCCTCCGCCACACAGAATGCGCGCGAGGCGCTGGGCCGTCAGTTGGCCGAGACCCGCTCTCAGGCCCAGCTCCTGAACGGCGTGGCCAAGGTATTCGAACTTGATGGCCCGCCGGAGCGGATCGAGGTCTACGACAACTCCCACATCCAGGGCACCAATGCGCTCGGAGCCATGATCGTCGCCGGACCGGAAGGCTTTGAAAAATCGAGCTATCGCAAGTTCAACATGAAGGGTGACGACGCGGCGACCAATGACGACTTCGCGATGATGCAGGCCATGCTGCGCCGTCGCTTTGTCCGGCTCGCCAAAGAGCGTGATGATGGCGCGGCGGTGCCGGACCTGCTCCTGATCGATGGCGGCAAGGGCCAGCTCTCCTCCGTTCTTGAGGTGATGCGCGAGCTGGGCGTTGACGATGTGCCGGTGGTGGCCGTCGCCAAGGGTCCGGACCGCGACGCGGGCCGCGAAGTCTTTCACCGCGATGGCAAGCCGCCGCTGAAGCTGCCGATGAATGACCCGGTCCTTTACTACCTCCAGCGCCTGCGCGACGAGGCCCACCGCTTCGCGATCACGGGTCACCGGGCCAAGCGCGCCAAGCAAATGAAGGAAAATCCGTTAGATGAGATCGGCGGTATTGGCGCGTCACGAAAGAGCGCCTTGCTGAAGCACTTCGGGTCTGCGCGCGCGGTATCACGGGCAAACCTCGCCGATCTCGAGGCGGTTGATGGCGTATCGAAGGCCCTGGCGCGGAAAATCTACGATCATTTTCACGATTGAATTTGCCTGACTGGTCGAGCCTGATAGCAAGGCGTGCCCCGAGTGAGAAACTGACCGATGAGCCTTGTTCGCCAAATTCCCAACGCCCTCACAATCGGCCGTGGCATTGCCGGTCCCGTGGGCTGCCATCTCATGTTGACCGGCTTTAATGCGGGCGGCGACCCGGCGGTGGCCGGCTATGGCCTCGCGGCGCTGATTGTCCTCGTCCTTGCCGCATTGAGCGATGGACTGGATGGGTTTCTGGCGCGGCGTCTTAACGCAGAGAGCGCGCTCGGCGAGTTACTCGACCCGATCGCCGACAAGGTCCTCGTGGGCTCCTTCCTCATCGGCTATCTCGTTATCTTCGACTTCCAGATTCTCCTGATCATCCCGGTCGCGATCATCATCGGGCGGGATATCGTCGTGACGGGGCTCAGACTGATGAGTCCCAAACCCAGCGCCCTGTCAGCCACCTCAACTGCGAAATTAAAGACATTCTTTCAAATGCTTCTGGTTATTGCCCCACTGGTCTGGCCTTTGCTGGGCATTCAGTCAGAGGCCGCCACTCAGGACTTCGTGCTGTACTGGTCTGTCGCCGTGTGGTTCACCGCCGGGCTTACGATCTGGTCGGCGCTGCCCTACTGGAGTGCGCGCAGCCAAAGCTGAGAATTCAGGGTTCGCTACGCCTTTTAAGGCTCGCGCCACGTCGCAAAAGCAAGGCACTATATCAATTTATTAACCACACTCAGTGAGATCATTTCCTTGTCCATACCAGTTTTGGGGACTTTGGGAGACGACCGGGATGTCGACAGCTGACCTCACTGAACGATTTAAGTTTCTTGGCTTCACAGACGCTGACAAGAGCCGCCTTCGCGGACTGAAACAGGTCATCAAGGACGCCCTGCCCGACGTTCTCGACGACTTCTACGCCGAAATCGCGCGCAATCCTGAAGTGGACGAAATGTTCACCAGCGAAGACATGCGCAAACACGCCCGCGAAAAACAGATTGATCACTGGCTACGTATCGCCGATGCGAAATTCGACGGTGAGTACCTCGACAGCGTGGCCCGGATCGGCGAAGCGCATGCGCGCCTCGGCCTGAAGCCAAACTGGTATTTCGGCGGCTATTCGCAAATCGTCGATGGCCTGCAGGCCGCCCTGATCGAGCACGCCTTCAAAAAGGTCAGCCTGTTCAATTCCGGCAAGGCCCGCGAGGAGTTGCAGGAAAATCTGAGCGCGGTGAGCAAGGCCGCCATGCTCGACATGGACCTGGCCATGTCCAAGATCGACGAGTGCGCCCGACGCGCCGCGGATGCGGAGCAGGAACGCATGTCCGCGGACTTTGAAAAAACGGTGACCGCCATCGTGAACTCTGTCGCTGCGGCGTCTGAAGAATTGAGCCAGACCGCGCGCTCCATGTCCTCGACCGCCAACGACACCCAAGAAAAGTCCTCCACCGTTGCGGCCGCCGCTGAGGAGGCGACGGCGACCGCCCAGTCTGTCGCCGGTGCAGCCCAGCAGCTGACAAGCGCCATCGCTGAAATCTCCCAGCGCGCCGGGGAAGCCGCACAATCGTCCGGGAAGGCGAGCGAGCAGGCCCGCAATACCGGCGAGACCATGGGCAAGCTCCGTGACGCGGCCGCCAAGATTGGTGAGATCGTCACGCTGATTGAGGCGGTCGCCGAGCAGACCAACCTGCTGGCGCTGAATGCCACCATTGAGGCGGCCCGCGCCGGGGAGGCCGGAAAAGGCTTCGCGGTTGTGGCCAGCGAAGTGAAATCTCTGGCGAGTCAGACCGCAAAGGCCACCGAGCAGATTTCAGCCCAGATTGGCAGCGTTCAAAGCGTGGTCAGTGACGCGGTGAGAGCCATTGAGGAAGTTTCGGTCTCCATCGACGATGTGAACCAGGTCTCCTCCTCTATCTCGGCCGCCGTGGAAGAACAGAATGCCGCCACCGCGGAGATCAGCCGCAACACAGAACAGACCGCCGCGAGCGCAGGCTCGGTGTCTGAGACCATCGCAGACGTACTCTCTGGAGCGCGTGAGACTTCCGGCGCGGCAACCGGCGTCGTGGGGGCCGCTGAGGATCTCGGGCGTCAGGCTGAGCAGCTCAGAGCCGAAGCGGCGCGATTCCTGGAAGGAATCCGAAAGGCCAGCTAGATCCTCAGTGCATGGGGCTTAAAAGAGGGATCCCTGCTCCGGCGGGGGTCCCTTCTTTTTGCGCGCAGGCCTCGGCTTCGGTGACGGCGGTGCGGACGGTTCAGGGGCGGCCTGAAAGGCGGGTCTGGTCGCCGAGCCGGTCCCGTCGCCAATCGTGGCGTTGCGCTCACCGTCGGCAAACTGCAGCTGCACGCCATCGCCCTCGCTCAGGGCGGCCGCGCTGCGAACCAGCGCACCACGGTTGTCGGTCACCAGCGCGAAGCCGCGGGCGAGCACGGACTTGTGTGACAACGACTCCAGGCGCGCGCCAAGGCTGGTCAGCGTTTGCTGACGCTGGCGGATGTCGCGCGAGGCAATCGACGTCAGCCGGCCCTTCGCGCCCTCCAGCCTGCGGGCCTTGTCAACGAGGTCGCGTTTAAACGCTTGCGGCCGCAAGCCGGCGCTGGCCTGCAGGAGACGGTTGCGCGCGCGGTCGAGCTGACCCCGGCCTGCGCCTTCCAGACGGCCGGCAGCATAGTCCAGACGCTGGGAGGCGCCTTGCAGCAAGGTGTCCGGTCGCCCGAGCGCCCGGCCGGCAGAGCGCAGCTCAGAGGCCTTACGGTCGATGCCGCGCTGCAGGGCACTTGTCAGGCGCAGACCGTCCTGGGACAGGCGCTCGGCGAGCTCCCGGCGCACCGGAACGGCCCGCTCGGCCGCCCCGGTTGGCGTGGGGGCGCGATGGTCGCTGGCATAGTCAATGAGCGTTGTATCGGTCTCGTGGCCCACCGCAGAGATCAACGGAATGGCGGAGTTCGCGGCCGCCCTGACCACACTCTCCTCGTTGAACGACCACAGGTCTTCAATCGATCCACCACCGCGCGCAACGATGATCAGATCTGGCGTGGGAATGTTGTCCTGGCTGGCAAGGGCATTGAGCCCTTCAATCCCTGCCGCAATCTCTCTGTCAGAGCCCTCCCCCTGAACCCGGACCGGCCAGAGCAGGACATGGACCGGAAAGCGGTCTTCCAGACGATGCAGGATATCGCGGATCACCGCGCCGGTCGGCGAGGTCACCACACCAATCGTGCGCGGCAGGAAGGGCAAGGCGCGTTTACGTTCAGGCGCGAACAGGCCTTCGGCCGCGAGCGCCTTCTTGCGGGCCTCCAGAAGCGCCATGAGCGCGCCCTCGCCCGCGGGCTCCATCCTGTCGATGATGAGCTGATACTTCGAGCGTCCGGGGAAGGTCGAGAGCTTGCCTTCGGCGATCACCTCCAGGCCTTCCTCCGGGCGGAAATTGAGGTGCGCAGCAACGCCCTTCCACATCACACCGTCAATGACGGCGCGATCGTCCTTCATGTCGAGATAGACATGGCCGGACTTGGCCACCGTCACGCGCCCCAGCTCGCCCCTGACCCGGACATGGCCATAGGTATCCTCCACCGTGCGCTTGAGCGCGCCGGAGAGCTCCGAGACAGTGTATTCGTGCGCGTTGGAGGCGGCGTCGGTCATGGTCTCTAACCTAGACCGGATTCGGGGCGAATGCAGTGGTTCGGTTGGTGCCAAACACATTCATCATCCTCGCCATTGACGTTGCACGCGTGCGGGGCCATTCACTCGGCAAACCTGAGAACGGGCGGAGCAGACATGAATATTCTCATCATCGGATCGGGCGGACGCGAACATGCTCTGGCCTGGAAGATCGCCCAAAGCCCCATCGTTGATACCGTCTGGTCAGCCCCGGGCAGCGCCGCGCTCGATCAGATCGGCCCCTGCTTTGATGTGGCGGCTGACGATATCGAGCAGATTGAAAAACTGGCTCTCCAGCTGGAACCCGATCTGGTGGTGGTCGGCCCGGAAGCCCCCCTCGCCGCGGGTCTGGGCGACCGGCTGCGCGCGCGCGGCTTTGATGTTTTCGGCCCGAACAGGGAACCGGCCCAGCTGGAAGCCTCAAAGGGCTTTGCCAAGGACCTGATGGCACAGTTCGGCGTTCCAACCGCCGGATATGGCCGCTTCACCCATGCTGACGACGCCAAGGCCTTTCTCACCACGCTGCAGCCGCCTTTTGTGCTGAAAGCCGACGGTCTGGCGGCTGGCAAAGGCGTGGTGATCGTCGACACGCTGGAAGAGGCACAGGCCGAAGCTGAGGACATGCTCTCGGGCAAGTTTGGTGAGGCGTCCGCAGAGCTCGTGATCGAGGAATTCATGCCCGGCGAGGAGGCCAGCGTCTTCGTGCTGACCGACGGAACCAACCGCCTGACCCTGCCGGCCTGCCAGGACCACAAGCGCCTCGGCGATGGCGATGAAGGCCCCAATACCGGCGGTATGGGGGCCTACTGTCCGGCACCGCTCATGACGCCAGAGCTGATGGCCCAGGTCGATGAAGAGATCGCCGCGCCGATGCTCGACGGTCTTAATGAGGCCGGGCACCCCTATAAGGGCGTGCTTTACATCGGGCTGATGATCACGCCTGAAGGCCCCAAGGTGGTAGAATTCAATGTGCGCTTCGGAGACCCCGAATGCCAGATCCTGATGACCGCGCTACAGGACGATATCGTTCCGGCCCTGCTGGCCTGTGCGACGGGCGGGATGCCGGCCCGCGACTTTGAAAGCCTGATGCCGAACCTCGCTAAATCCAAACCTGCGGCGACCGTGGTGCTGGCGACCCAGGGCTATCCGGGCAGCTACGAGAAAGGCTCGGTCATCAAGGGCGTGAAGGAGGCCGGAGAGGTTGAAGGCGTGACCGTCTTTCATGCCGGGACCGGCGTGAATGATAACGGCGACCTGATCGCAACAGGCGGCCGCGTGCTCAACGTCACCGCCGAAGGCGACACACTCCAGCAGGCGATTGAGCGAGCCTATCAGGCTGTTGACTCGATTGACTGGCCGCAGGGCGTCCATCGCAGTGATATCGGCTGGCGGGCGCTGAAATAGTGGCGACAGCTGAAATACGGCTGGCGTCACAGGACGACGCCGAGCGTGTGCTTGCCCTCTACCCGCTCGCCTTCCCGGATGAAGACCTGACGGGCCTGGTCGCTGAGCTGCTCGCCCACTCAGACGTGGTGTCCTTGGTCGCGACCGCAGACGATCGACTGATTGCCCATGCCGCGTTCAGCCACTGCGGCAGCACCGCTAACAGTGCCAAACTGGTTCTGCTCGGGCCCATCGCCGTGCACCCCAATCATCAGCGTGACGGCCTTGGCAAGGCCCTGATCGAGGCCGGCGCACGCCACCACACCGACGTGGGTTTCAGTGAGATGCTGGTCCTAGGCGATCCGGACTATTACCAGCATCGCGGGTTTGATACCCGCGCTGGAATTGCCCCGCCCTACCCGCTCAAGTCGGAATGGGCCGAGGCGTGGCGCTCACGGCTCCTCTCAGGAGATGCGCGCGCCACGGGCACGCTGACGGTGCCCCAACCCTGGCAACAGGCGGCCCTTTGGGGTTAGAGCGTCAGCGTGCGCTCAAAACGCTCACCGCGGCGCTCGATTTCCACCGGCCAGCGACGCGAGCCGTCAAACTCAAAGAGCGCACGCTCCAGATCGTCGAGTGTGTCCACTGGCTCGCCCTGAATCGAGAGGACGCGATCACCGGGCTGAAAACCAAAATAGGCCGCGGCGGACCGTCGACTGACGCCTGACACCACGACGCCGCGAATGAAGGGGTCGATGCCGTTTTCCTCGTTGAAGGCAGGCGACAGCTCAATCAATTCAGAGCCCCGCAACGGATTCTCGCCCTCCACGGTGTAGCGCTCTCCCTCTTCAGGGCCTGGCGCCGGGATCGCCTCGACTTCCAGGGTCAACTCTTCGCCATCGCGAAGAACGGTGATATCGGCGGTCTCACCAATCGTGCGCGTGGCAAAGCGGAAGCGGACCCCGGCGTCATCGTTAATATCAACACCATCCACGGCAACAAGCACATCGCCGCGCTCCAGGCCTGCAAGTTCAGCAGCGCCTTCTGGCCAAAGCTCGGAAACAATCGCACCGCGCGGCCGCATTAGGCCCAGCGATTGCGCCATGTCATTGGTGACCGGCTGCAGGCGAGCGCCAAGCCAGGGCCGGATGATCTCACCGTCTGACAGCGCCGCGGCCACAACCGTCTGGACCATCTCCACCGGAATGGCAAAGCCGATTCCGTTGGAGCCGCCGGAGCGCGAGAAGATCGCCGTATTCACGCCGATCAGCTCGCCGTCCATGTCGACCAGAGCGCCGCCCGAGTTGCCCGGGTTCACCGCCGCATCGGTCTGGATGAAGAACGCATAATCGGTGATCCCCACATCGGTTCTCGCCAACGCCGATACGATGCCGGAGGTCACCGTCTGGCCGACACCAAAGGGATTGCCTATGGCGAGCACCAGATCACCCACTTCCGCATTGCCAGCCTCGTCATAGGGAAGCACGGGCAAGTCCTCATCGGCATTGATCTTAAGGACCGCCAGGTCCGTGCGCTCATCAGCCAGAAGCAGCTCAGCTTCATACTCACGACGGTCAGACAATACGACCGTCAGGTCCTGCGCCCCTCGCACCACGTGATTATTCGTCACGATCACACCTGACGGGTCGACGATCACGCCGGAGCCCAGCGAGTTTTCCTCACGCTCACGGACCTGTGGCCCGAAGAAGCGTTCAAAGAAGGGATCACCTGCAAAGGGCGAACGCTGGGAAATGACGCGGCGTGAATAGACATTGACCACCGCCGGCGCAGCCTCACGAACGATCGGCGCAAAGGACAGCTGCATCTGGCTGGCGCTGTCTGGTGCCATGCGTTGTACCTGAGCCTCTTCAGACGCCCCCTCTCGCGCTGTTTCGGCGGCCTCGCGCGCGCAGGCGGGCGTTACAACAAGGCTGGCGACCAGCGTGGCATATCCAAGGGATTTCAACATGGCGCTATATCCTCGCGTTTATACTTCATACAGCATTTAGGAAGGTCGAGGCGGCATGAACAAGGGCTGAAGGGTTACAGTGCAGAAAGGGGGATTTTGGACGTGAGATAATCTGAAGGTAAGGTCGTGCTGAGATTAACGCAGGACGTAAGAATGACCCCTCGCGGGAAATCGCCTATTCGCCTATTCGGCTCGCTGAAAAAGGCCGAAAAGACGCTGGAGCGCACGCGCGTCCGGGCGGAGAAAGACTATCGCCCGCTCTATAAGGACGGCCGCGCCAATGCGCTTGAGCGCGCCGAAGCCGTGGCGATCGACAGGCTCGCTGAGGATGTGGACGAGGCCCTGATCGAAAAGGATCAGGTCAAGGTCGAGGCCGGCTTCTGGGACAAGGTCAAAAAGGTGGCCAGGGAGCTTCCCTTCCTCGACGACCTGCTTGCGGCTTTCTTCGCGATGCGTGATCCTAAAACGCCCTTGTATGTGCGTGGCACCCTTGTTTTTGCTCTCACCTACTTCCTGTGGGTCTTCGACATCATCCCGGACTTCCTGGGCGTCATTGGCTATGCGGACGATGGCACGGTGCTCACAACGATCCTCGTCCATATCGGATCAGCGATAACCGAAGATCACCGGCGAGCGGCCCGTGAGGCGCTTGGAGAACGATAGAGTTCAGGCTCGGGACCGGGACAAAGAAAAAGGCCGCACCCAGCAGGATGCGGCCTTTATTCAGTGCAGGACCTAGAAAAACTTAGTCCTCTGCGCCCTCAACAGCCTCTTCGCGCGCGCGGTCGGCAGCGCCCTTGGCTTCAGGATCACGGTCAACCAGCTCGATGACAGCCATCGGGGCATTGTCGCCGTGGCGGAAGCCAGCCTTCAGAACGCGCGTGTAACCACCGGAGCGCTCCTGGTAACGCGGGCCCAGGGTCTCAAACAGCTTTGAGACCTGATCCTTGTCGCGCACCTTGGAGATTGCCTGACGACGCGCGTGCAAGTCGCCGCGCTTGGCCAGCGTGATGAGCTTGTCCATGATGGGCTTCAGCTCTTTGGCCTTCGGCAGGGTGGTAACAATCTGCTCATGCTCGATCAGCGAGGCGGCCATGTTGGCAAACATGGCGCGGCGGTGGCTGGCCGTGCGGTTAAGCTTGCGGTGTGCAACGCCGTGGCGCATGGGTCTTCTCCTTGGGCTCTAAAGCAGCACGCCTCTCGGCGTTCCGTCCTTAGATCTGATCTTCAAATCGTTTGGCCAGATCTTCGATGTTCTCTGGCGGCCAGTTCGGGGCGTCCATACCCAGGTGCAGGCCCATTTGAGCCAGAACCTCTTTGATCTCGTTGAGCGACTTGCGCCCGAAGTTCGGCGTGCGAAGCATCTCCGCTTCCGACTTCTGAATGAGATCGCCGATATAGACGATATTGTCGTTCTTCAGGCAGTTGGCGGAGCGCACAGACAGCTCCAGCTCGTCCACCTTCTTCAGCAGCGCCGGGTTGAAGTCCAGCTCCGGCTTTTCTTCTTCGCCACCGCGCGCCTGATTGGGCTCTTCGAAATTCACGAAGATCTGGAACTGGTCCTGCAGGATGCGAGCGGCATAGGCCACGGCGTCTTCAGGCGTCACAGCGCCATTGGTCTCGATGTCGAGGATGAGCTTGTCATAGTCCAGAACCTGGCCTTCGCGGGTGTTTTCCACGCGGTAGGCCACGCGCTTGACCGGGCTGTAGAGCGCGTCAACACCAATCAGACCAATCGGAGCATCTTCAGGACGGTTGCGTTCAGCCGGGACATAGCCCTTGCCGGTGTTGACCGTCAGGACCATGCGCACTTCGGCGTCTTCGTCGAGCGTGCAGATGACGTGGTCTTTATTGATCACTTCAATGTCTGCGGTCTCTTCGATATCGCCAGCGGTCACCTCGCCCGGACCCTTCTTGGTCAGGGTCAGGCGGCGCGGACCTTCAGCATGCATGCGCAGAGCGACCTGCTTCAGGTTCAGGATCAGGTCCGTCACGTCTTCACGCACGCCCTTGATGGACGAGAACTCGTGAAGCACGGAGTCGATCTGAACCGCGGTAATCGCAGCACCCTGCAGAGACGACAGCAGGATCCGGCGCAGCGAATTGCCCAAAGTCATGCCAAAGCCACGCTCCAGCGGCTCGGCGACGATCTTTGCAACGCGCGCAGGGTCAAAGCCAGGTTGAATTTCCGGCTTCATCGGGCGGATCAGTTCCTGCCAGTTCTTCTCAATCACGGACGTCACCTCTTCGAAGGCGCGACAGCCAGGCCGTAAAAGGGGTACCTGACTGCCGGTTGGAAATAAAATGTGGTGCCAGATGGCACCGGCCCGTTACACGCGACGGCGCTTGGGCGGACGGCAGCCGTTGTGCGGAATCGGCGTCACGTCATGAATGGTCGTGATCGTGAACCCGATGGACTGCAGCGCACGCAGAGCGCTTTCACGGCCCGAACCCGGACCGGAAACCTTGACCTCAAGGGTCTTCACACCGTGCTCCTGAGCCTTGCGGCCCGCATCCTCGGCAGCAACCTGAGCAGCATAAGGGGTCGACTTGCGCGAACCCTTGAAGCCCATCGCACCGGCGGAAGACCACGAAATCGCGTTGCCCTGGGCATCCGCGATCGTGATCATGGTATTGTTGAAGCTGGAGTTCACGTGCGCCACGCCAGCGGTAATGTTTTTGCGCTCGCGGCGGCGGACGCGGGACTGTTCTTTAGCCATAGTCCTCGTTCCTTATTTCTTCTTGCCGGCGATCGGCTTGGCCGGACCCTTGCGGGTACGAGCATTGGTGTGGGTGCGCTGACCGCGGACTGGAAGACCCCGACGGTGACGCAGGCCGCGGTAGCAGCCTAGGTCCATCAGACGCTTCACGTTCACCGCGCGCTCACGGCGCAGGTCACCTTCAACCAGATAACCGCCGTCGATCGTTTCACGGATCGACAGGATTTCTGAGTCAGTCAGTTCAGCAACCCGCTTCTCGGCCGGAATACCGACCTTCTCACAGATCTCCGCGGCCTTGGACGGACCAATGCCATGGATATAGCGAAGCGCGATGGTTACGCGCTTATTCGTCGGAATGTTGACGCCGGCGATACGTGCCACGACGCTCTCCTTATCCTCATTGCCCTTCCCAGACGCGACAAACGCACACGGCGCTGTCTTTAAAGACGGCACCGGCAGCGCGTTTGCCCTTCTGCGAGCGAAGGGCGGTTCTTATAGTCTCACGCCCTGCCCCGTCAACCGCATTGAACGGTGCAGATGCGCTTATTTTCAAAGCCCGTCCGGTGTCAGTCACACCATCGGGGCGGCGGATTATGCATCCAGCGCCGCATTGATGCGCGCTGAAACCTCTTCAATTCCGCCCATACCGTCTACATCAACCAGCTTGGACTGGCTCTGATAGTACGGAATCAGCGGTGCGGTTTGGGCGTTATACGTCTCAAGACGGTTCTTGAACGCTTCAACCGTATCGTCTGCGCGGCCTTCTTCGGCTGCACGCTTTTCCATGCGGCTGACGAGCTCGTCCTGATCGACGACCAGGCGGACTACCTTGCCAATCGGCTTGCGGCGGCTTTCAAGCAGCGCATCAAGCGCTTCAGCCTGCGCCACAGTGCGCGGGAAGCCATCGAAGATCGCCCCGCCCGCAGCCTCAGCTTCGGGCAGGCGCTCAGAGATAAGAGCGATGACGATCTCATCGGACACCAGGTCGCCACGCGCCATGATGTCTTTGACCTTCAAACCCAGTTCGGACTCCGCCGCGATGGCCGCACGCAGCATGTCTCCGGTCGATAGCTGAACCCAGCCACGCTCGGCGACAAGCTTCTTGGCCTGGGTGCCCTTACCGGCACCCGGCGGCCCGAACAGGATGATGTTCATCGCTTGCGCCCCCGCAGCTTCGTCTTCTTGATCAGACCCTCATACTGGTGGGCCAGCAGATG
This sequence comes from Oceanicaulis sp., assembly GCA_043513725.1. Taxonomy (GTDB): domain Bacteria; phylum Pseudomonadota; class Alphaproteobacteria; order Caulobacterales; family Maricaulaceae; genus Oceanicaulis. The sequence continues at coordinate 568,384 of CP121338.1, forward strand.
GCTCTGGATCTGACCAACCGTATCAAGCGTCACAGAGACGACGATCAGTACGGACGTGCCGCCGATGTAGAACGGAATGCTGTACCGGGACCGGAGCACTTCCGGCAGCAGACACACAAGCGCCAGATAACCCGCACCAATCACCGTCAGACGGGACAGCACATAGTCGAGATACTCAGCCGTTCTCTTGCCGGGACGAATGCCCGGCAGGAAGCCGCCGTGCTTCTTCAGATTGTCCGCAACATCTTCAGGATTGAAGACGATGGACGTGTAGAAGAAGCAGAAGAAGACAATCAGCAGGCCATACAGGATGATGAAGCCCGGCTGCCCCTGACCAAGGTAGGCCGTAACGGTCGTCAGCCACTCCGGGCTGTTGCCAGAGCTCGCGGTGAAGCCAGCCGCCGTTGCCGGCAGCAGGATCAGGGATGACGCAAAGATGGCCGGGATAACGCCCGAGGTGTTCAGCTTGAGCGGCAGGAAGCTGCTCTCGCCACCCATCATGCGGTTACCCACCTGACGCTTCGGATACTGGGTCAGCAAACGCCGCTGCGAGCGTTCAATGAAGACCACGAACGCCATGACAGCCACGATGCCAATAAGCATGCCAATGATCACCGGGCCCGGCAGATTGCCCTGCTCGCCCTGCTGCAGCGCCTGGAACAGCGCGCGCGGAATCTCGGCGATAATGCCGGCGAAGATGATAAGCGAAACGCCGTTACCAATACCGCGGGCGGTGATCTGCTCACCCAGCCACAGGAGGAACATCGTTCCGCCCACCAGGGTCACCACTGTGGTCACGATAAAGAACGGGCCCGGATTAAGCGCAACCGTCCCGCCGTCCTGGCCAGGGTTCGTCATACTGATCGCGATGGCCGTAGCCTGCGCAATGGCAAGCACCACCGTGAGATAACGCGAATACTGATTGATCTGCTTGCGGCCGGCTTCGCCGCCTTCCTTCTTCAGGCGCTCAAGGCTCGGCACGGTGGCCGCCATGAGCTGCATGATGATGGAAGCCGAAATGTACGGCATCACGTTGAGCGCAAACACGGCCATGCGCTCAATCGCGCCGCCGGAGAACACGTTCACCGTGCCCAGAATGCCCGTACGCTGTTGCTCAAACAGCGCCGAGTACTGAGAAATGTCGATGCCCGGAACCGGCACATAGGTACCGAGCCGGTAGACCACCAGCACAAAAAGCGTGAACAGGATCCGCTTCTGCAGGTCCTTGGCACGCGCAAACGTGCCGAAATTCATGTTTGAAGCGAGCTGTTCAGCAGCTGAAGCCATGGTGTCCGATCACTCCCAGTCGCAAGAAAGACCGGCTTCAGTTAGGAAGCCGGTCTGTTCAATGCTACTCCGCGTCCGATTTTGCCGCGGCGGTGAGGGTCACCTTGCCGCCGGCCTTTTCAACCGCAGCAATGGCTGGCTTGGAGCCACCCGCAACCGTGAGATCAAGCTTTGCCTTGAGCTCACCACCACCGATGACGCGCACGCCATCCTTGACGCGGCGGATCACACCAGCTTCGACCAGGGCTTCGCCCGTAACCGGCTTTTTGGCGTCGAGCTTACCAGCGTCCACAGCGGCCTGAAGCTTGGCGAGCGTCACTTCAGCGAAGGACGCGCGGTTCGGCTTGGTAAAGCCGCGCTTAGGAAGGCGCATGTGGAGCGGCATCTGACCGCCCTCAAAGCCCTTGATGGACACACCGGAACGGGACTTCTGGCCTTTAACGCCGCGCCCACCGGTCTTGCCTTTGCCCGAACCAATACCGCGGCCCACACGGGTGCGGGTCTTGGTCGCGCCGTCATTGTCGCGCAGTTCATTCAAGCGCATGACGTTTCTCCTTTAGAAGTCAGCGTCGAACGCTACTTCTCAACGATTTCAACCATGTGGGCGACTTTGCGGATCATACCGCGCACCGCCGGAGTGTCTTCGAGCTCTCGCTCACGACCGATGCGACCCAGGCCAAGGCCTTTCAGGGTTGCTGCCTGAGCCGCCGGACGGCGGATCTGGCTGCCGGTCTGGCGCACCACGAGGGTTTTTGTTTTTGCCATCGTGATCGCTCCTTAGGACTCAATCGCTTCCGGCGCGCTGGCCCCGTCCTGACGACGGTCAACCAGGTCAGCCACCTTCATGCCGCGCTTGGCCGCAACCGACCGCGGTGAGTTCTGAGCCTTGAGAGCCTCGAACGTGGCACGCACCATGTTATACGGGTTGGACGAGCCAGTGGACTTGGCCACCACGTCCTGAACGCCGAGCGATTCCAGAACTGCACGCATCGGACCACCAGCGATAACACCGGTACCCGGAGGTGCAGCGCGCAGAACCACCTTGCCTGCGCCCCAGCGACCTTTGACGTCGTGGTGCAGGGTCCGGCCTTCGCGCAGCGGAACACGGATCATGGTCTTCTTCGCTTCGTCCGTGGACTTGCGAATGGCTTCCGGCACTTCGCGTGCCTTGCCCTGACCAAACCCGACTTTGCCTTTGCCGTCACCGACAACAGCCAGAGCAGCGAACTGGAAGTTCCGGCCACCCTTAACGGTCTTGGCGACACGGTTGATCTGAACGAGTTTATCGATCAGTTCCGGTTCGCCGTTGTCTTCATCACGACGACGACGGTCGCGACCGCGATTGTCTTCTCGAGCCATGCGTCGCTCCCTTAAAAGCTCAGTCCGCCCTCGCGGGCGGCATCGGCCAAGGCTTTCACCCGGCCATGGAAGATGTAACCACCACGGTCAAAGACGACCTCGGTGAGACCCTTTTCCTTGGCACGCTCGGCGACCTTGCGGCCCACCTCAGTCGCGGCCTCAACGGTTGCGCCGGTTGCTTTCACGTCTTTTTCAGCCGTGGAAGCAGCAGCCAGGGTCACGCCGTTCGAATCGTCGATGATCTGGGCGTAGATGTGCTTGGAGGACCGGAAGACCGACAGACGCGGGCGTCCGTTCCCCATTTTGCGCAGGCGCGACCGGTTGCGTTGGGCGCGTCGCAGCATTTGTTCGCGAGGAGTTTTCATCGCCTTACTTCTTCTTGCCTTCCTTACGACGGATGTACTCATCCGCGTACTTCACGCCCTTGCCCTTGTAAGGCTCTGGCGGACGGAATTTACGGATCTCGGCGGCGGTCTGACCAACAGTCTCAGCGTCAGGGCCTTCGATCTTGACCTCGGTCGGCTTCGGCGTCGAAATCTTCACGCCGGGACGCGGCGTGTAGACGACATCGTGCGAGAAACCGAGGGCCAGCTTCAGGTCGTTACCCTGCATCTGCGCGCGGTAACCCACACCAACCAGTTCGAGATTTTTCTCAAAGCCGTTGGTAACGCCGAGCACCATGTTTTTGATGCGGGCGCGGGCGGTGCCGTACATGGCCTTGGCGAACTTGGAGTTTTCAGCCGGCTCGACCTTGATGGCATTGTCCTCATGGGAAATGCGCACCGCAGTCGGAGCAGAGAAGCTCAGCTCACCTTTAGGACCTTTGACCGAAACGTCGCCGCCGGTCACCGAAGCGGTGACACCGGAGGGAATTTCGACCGGCAGTTTGCCTAGACGTGACATAGTCTTGCCTCCCTCGCCTTAGCTGACGTGGCAGAGAATTTCTCCGCCCACATTCTTGGAACGAGCGACAGCATCGCTCATCACGCCCTGAGGCGTGGAGACGATGGCAATGCCCAGACCGTTTTGAACCAGTGGCAGGTCGCGAACTTTCGAGTATTCGCGGCGGCCAGGCTTCGAAACGCGCTTGATTTCTGAAATCACCGGAGCGCCTTCATAATACTTCAGCTCGATATCGAACTGAGGAAAGCCCTCTTTGTCGGTGGTTTCAGTATAACCGCGGATATAGCCCTCGCTCAGCAGCACTTCGAGCACACGACCGCGCAGCTTGGAAGCCGGGGTCGAGACCGTCGTGCGGTTGCGCATCAGGGCGTTACGAATACGGGTCAGCATATCGCCGAGCGGATCATTCACAGACATCTTCGTGATCTCCCTACCAGCTCGACTTGACCATGCCCGGGATCAACCCGTGGCTTGCCAGCTGACGCAGCGCAATACGCGACATCTTTAGCTTGCGATAATAACCGCGCGGACGGCCGCTGACCTGGCAGCGGTTGCGAGCGCGGGTCGGGGCGGAATTGCGCGGCAGGCTCGCCAGCTTCAGCTGGGCGGCAAACCGCTCTTCCACCGGCTTATCCGTGTCACGCGCAACCTCTTTCAGCGCAGCACGCTTCGCAGCATACTTGGCTGCAAGACGCTGGCGCTTCAGATTACGCTCGACGGCGCTTTTCTTAGCCATTCACTTTTCTCCTCGCGTGCGAGACCACCTCGGTCCCGCGCTCCTGCTGCGTTAGTTCGAGAACGGGAAATCGAACTCGGCCAACAGGGCCTTCGCCTCTTCATCATTGGTCGCCGTGGTGCAGACAACAATGTCCATACCGCGGATCTTCTCGACCTTGTCGTAATTGATCTCCGGGAACACGATGTGCTCTTTCAGGCCCATCGCGTAGTTGCCCCGGCCATCAAAGCTCTTGCCGTTAAGACCACGGAAGTCGCGGACGCGCGGCAGCGCGATGGTGATCAGACGATCAAGGAATTCGTACATGCGCTCGCGGCGAAGGGTCACCTTCGCACCAATCAGCTGCTCCTCGCGAAGCTTGAAGCCCGCGATCGAGGTACGGGCCTTCGTCGCGACAGGCTTCTGACCGGCAATGGCTTCAAGATCCTCAAGGGCACCCTTGATCTTCTTGGAGTCCTGCGCAGCGTCGCCCACACCCATGTTGATCACGACCTTGTCCAAGCGCGGGATCTGCATGTCGTTGGCGTAGCCGTACTTCTCTTTCATCTTCGCGCGAATTTCGTCGCGGTAGCGCGCCTTGAGACGCGGCTCGTATGTTGCGGTATCAGCCATTGATAACCTCGCCGGATTTCTTGGCGATACGCACCTTCTTGTCACCTTCATCCTTGAAGCCAACGCGGGTCGGCTCACCAGTCTTGGGGTCCACCAGAGCCACGTTGGACAGGTGGATCGGTGCGTTCTTTTCTTCAATGCCACCGGCAGTGGTCTGGGTCGGGCGCTGATGGCGCTTGACCACATTCACACCGGCAACGATGACGCGATCTTCCTTGGGAAGAACCTGGGTGACCTCACCGGTCTTACCCTTGTCCTTGCCAGCCAGGACGACGACCTTGTCGCCTTTTTTGATCTTCGCAGCCATGGTTACAGCACCTCCGGCGCGAGCGAGACGATCTTCATGTGGTTCTTGGCGCGCAGTTCACGGGGAACCGGGCCGAAGATACGCGTGCCGACCGGCTCGTTGTTGTTGTTCAGGATGACAGCCGCGTTGGTGTCGAAGCGGATGACGCTGCCGTCACGACGCTTGATGTCGCGCGCAGTGCGCACGACGACAGCGCGACGCACGTCGCCCTTCTTCACCCGGCCTTTTGGCGTGGCTTCCTTGACCGAAACGACAATGACATCACCGATGCCAGCATAGCGCCGTTTTGCGCCGCCCAGCACCTTGATGCACTGCACGCGGCGGGCCCCGGAATTGTCGGCCACGTCCAGATTTGATTGCATCTGGATCATTGCAGATCCTCCGTAATGAGGGGATCGCTCCTTCTAACTGCCCTTAGGCAGATGCAGGAACGACCTCCCACCGCTTCAGCTTCGACTTCGGCGTGCATTCCTGAATCTGGACGCGCTCGCCAACCTTGATCGCGCCCGTTTCATCGTGGGCGTGATATTTCTTCGTGCGACGCACGGTCTTGCGCAGCAGCGGGTGCAGGAAGGTACGCTCAACGCGGACAATCACCGTCTTCGCTTGCTTGTCGCTGACCACGACGCCTTGAAGGATACGCTTCGGCATGACCTCAGCCCTCCTGAGATGTTAGCGCGCGACGACGCTGATCCGTTTTGATCCGGGCAATGTCCCGGCGGATCTTCTGGAAGCGCGCGGTGTTCTCGAGCTGGCCGGTGGCCTGCTGGAACCGCAAATTGAACTGCTCTTTTTTCAGCTTCAGGAGTTCGTCTGAAAGCTGATCGTCGCTCATGGCGCGGACGTCTTCACCCGTCATGACTTTCTCCCTACTCACCAGGACGCGTCACAATGCGCGTCTTGATCGGCAGTTTGGCAGCGCCGAGACGCAGCGCTTCGCGCGCAATCTCGTCGGACACACCGTCGATCTCAAACATGATCCGGCCCGGCTTGACCTTGGCCACCCAGTATTCCGGCGAACCCTTACCTTTACCCATCCGGACTTCGGTCGGCTTCTTGGACACTGGCAGATCCGGGAAAACCCGGATCCAGACACGACCCGCACGCTTCATGTGACGGGTAATGGCACGACGGGTTGCCTCGATCTGACGGGCAGTGATCCGCTCAGGCTCAACCGCTTTAAGGCCATAGGACCCGAAGTTCAGCGTAAAGCCGCCCTTCGCATCACCATGGATGCGGCCCTTGTGTGCCTTGCGGAATTTGGTGCGCTTCGGCTGAAGCATAGTCTTACTCCCTTATCCCGCTTATGCAGCCTGGCGGCCGGACCGCGCGCGCTGCTCACCAGAGTCCAGCATGCGCTTTTCCTGAGCCATCGGATCGTGCTCCAGGATCTCACCCTTGTAGATCCAGACCTTGATACCGATGATGCCCATGGCCGTCTTGGCTTCGGCAAAACCGTAGTCGATGTCCGCACGCAGCGTGTGCAGCGGGACCGACCCTTCAGAATACTTCTCGGTGCGTGCGATCTCGGCACCGCCAAGGCGGCCGCCACACATGATCTTGCAGCCCAGTGCGCCCATACGCATGGCAGTCTGCAGAGAACGCTTCATGGCGCGGCGGAAAGCCACGCGGCGTTCGAGCTGCTGAGCCACACTCTCGGCGACCAGATTGGCGTCGATCTCAGGCTTGCGCACTTCAACCAGGTTCAGGAAGACCTCGCCATCGACCATTTTCGAAACGGCACGACGCAGGGTCTCGATGTCTGCACCCTTCTTGCCGATCACCACACCCGGACGAGCCGTGTAGATGGTGATGCGGCACTTCTTGTGCGGACGCTCAATGATGATGCGCGACACAGAAGCATTCTTCAGACGCTTCTTCAGGAAGTCGCGAATCTTCAGATCTTCATGCAGGAGATCGGCGTACTCGTCGCCCTTGGCGAACCAACGCGATTCCCAGGTGCGGTTGATGCCGACCCGCAGGCCGATCGGGTTTACCTTCTGACCCATCAGGCGGTCTCCTCAACTTCGCGCACAACAATCGTGATCTCAGAGAACGGCTTCAAAATCTTGGCACCACGACCGCGCGCACGGGCACGGAAGCGCTTCATGACAATATTTTTGCCGACATAGGCTTCGGATACGACAAGCGAGTCGATATCGAGGCCATGATTGTTCTCTGCGTTCGCGATGGCGCTTTCCAGCACCTTCTTGACGTCCTTGGAGATCCGCTTGCGGGAAAACTCCAGATCGTTCAGCGCGCGCTCAACTTTCTTGCCGCGGATAAGCTGCGCGACAAGATTCAGCTTCTGCGGGCTGATCCGGATCATCCGCTGTTTGGCGCGCGCTTCGTTATCAGCGACGCGGCGGGGATTAGCAGCCTGGCCCATCGCTTACTTCCTCTTGGATTTCTTGTCCGCGGCGTGACCGTAGTAGGTCCGCGTGGGAGCAAACTCACCCAGCTTGTGGCCGACCATGTCCTCGGTCACCAGCACGGGGATGAACTTGTTGCCGTTATGGACCTGAAAGGTCAGGCCAATGAATTGCGGCATGATTGTAGAGCGACGCGACCAGGTCTTGATGGCCTGCTTGCGCCCACCCTCGTGTGCCGCTTCGGCTTTCTTCAGGAGGTATCCGTCTACAAACGGACCTTTCCAGACAGAACGTGGCATGGGGCCGTCCCTTAGCGTTTCTTGCGCTCGTGGCGCGAGCGAATGATGAATTTATCGGTCGACTTGTTGGAGCGGGTGCGACGACCTTTGGTCGGCTTGCCCCAAGGCGTAACCGGGTGACGACCACCGGAGGTACGACCCTCACCACCACCGTGCGGGTGGTCGATCGGGTTCATGGCCACACCGCGCACAGCCGGGCGCTTGCCCATGTGGCGGCTACGACCAGCCTTACCGAGGTTGATGTTCAGGTGGTCAGGGTTGGACACCGCGCCGACGGTCGCCAGGCAGTCCTGGTGAACCATGCGAAGCTCGCCGCTACCCAGGCGAACCTGAGCATAGCCAGCATCGCGGCCGACCAGCTGAGCGTAAGCACCGGCTGAACGCGCCATCTGACCACCCTTCATCGGCTTGAGCTCAATGTTGTGGATGATGGTACCGACCGGCATGGACTTCAGCGGCATTGCGTTACCCGGCTTTACCTCGGCGCGTTCGCTGGCAACGATGGTGTCACCAACCGAAAGGCGCTGCGGGGCCAGGATGTAGGCAAGCTCACCGTCTTCGTACTTCACCAGAGCGATAAAAGCCGTACGGTTCGGGTCATACTCTAGACGCTCGACCGTTGCCGGCACGTCGAACTTGCGACGCTTAAAGTCGATCTGACGATACAGGCGCTTCGCACCACCGCCGCGACGACGCGCAGTGATCCGACCCGTGTTGTTACGACCACCCTTTTTGGTCAGACCCTCAACGAGAGTCTTCTCGGGGCGACCCTGGTGCAGATCGCTACGGTCGACCAGAACAAGCTGGCGGCGACCCGGCGATGTCGGCTTGAATGTCTTCAGAGCCATATCTGAATTCCTCCTCGCGCGCCCTTAAAGGCCGGTGGTGACGTCGATGGAGTGACCTTCTTCGAGGGTCACTACCGCCTTCTTGACGTCATCACGCTTGCCTTCGATGCCGCGGAAGCGCTTGGTCTTACCCTTCAGACGAAGGGTGTTCACGGCTTTCACCTTGACCTTGAAAAGCTCTTCCACCGCCTCGGCGATGTCCTTCTTGGTTGCTGTGAGTGGCACACGAAACACCACCTTGTTCTCCTCGGAGAGCAGCGTGGACTTTTCGGTGATCACCGGAGCAACCAGTGTATCGTAGTGTTTAGGCACAGCCATTACGCGGCCTCCTGCGCGGTGAAGCGCTCGTTGATCTTCTCAACAGCTGCCTTCGTGAGCACAAGCGTGTCACGGCGCAGCACGTCGTAAACATTCAGCCCCTGCGCCGGCAGGACGTCGACCAGCGGGATGTTGCGCGCGGCGCGAGCAAAGTTCTCGTCCAGCGTCTCACCATCGATGATCAGTGCGCTGTTCACGCCCAGCTTGCCGAGCGTTTCAGACAGCGCCTTGGTCTTGGGGGCATCCATGCGAGCTTCATCAAGGATGATCAGCTGCTTGGCACCCGCCTTGGACGACAGGGCGTGCTTGAGCGCCAGAGCGCGAACCTTTTTCGGCAGATCGGTTGCATGGCTGCGCACACGCGGGCCATGGGCAACACCACCACCGACGAAGATCGGCGCAGAACGCGCACCGTGGCGAGCGCCGCCGGTACCCTTCTGACGATACATTTTCTTCTTGGTGCGCTTGATCTCGCTGCGTTCCTTGGTCTTGTGGGTGCCGGCCTGACGGCGCGACAGCTGCCACTTGACGCAGCGCTGGAGAATGTCAGCGCGGATCTCTTCGATGCCGAACACGGCATCATCGAGATCGATCGAGCCAGCCTTGCCGGCGTCGAGCTTGACGACTTCGATCTTCATTATTCCTTCGCCCCTTCGTCCTGGGCCTCAGCCGGCGCTTCAGCGGCAGGCGCTTCGTCAGCCGGAGCTTCAGCCTCCGGAGCCGCAGCCTCGATGAGCTTCGCCGGGTACGGCAGATCGTCAGCCTTCACGCCTTTGACCGCGTCACGGACCTCAACCCAGCCACCGGCTGCGCCAGGGATTGCACCCTTGACCCAGACGAGGCCACGCTCTTCGTCGACACGAACGATTTCCAGACCCTGGACCGTCACGCGCTCAGAGCCGAGATGGCCAGCCATCTTCTTGCCCTTGAACACCTTTCCCGGGTCCTGACACTGACCGGTTGAACCATGCGAACGGTGGGAGATCGACACGCCGTGCGTGGCACGCAGGCCGCCGAAGTTCCAACGCTTCATCGCGCCAGCAAAACCTTTACCGATCGAAGTACCCGCGACATCGACGCGCTGGCCCGGGGTAAAGTGCTCGGCAGACAGAGCCGAACCCGGCTCCAGCAGAGCGTCCTCGCTCACGCGGAACTCAACCAGCTTGCGCTTCGGCTCAACAGAAGCCTTGGCGAAGTGGCCGCGCATGGCCTTCGTGGTGCGCTTTGCCTTCGCAGCGCCCGCACCGAGCTGAACAGCTGAATAGCCGTCACGCTCGACAGTGCGCTGAGCAACGACCTGAAGGCCGTCGAGCGACAAAACCGTCACCGGGATGTGGTTGCCCTCTTCAGAAAAGACGCGCGTCATGCCCATCTTCTTGGCCAGAAGGCCGGTGCGAAGCTTTTCAGCCTGGCTCATGGCTTACGCTCCCAGCTTGATCTCGACGTCCACGCCAGCAGACAGGTCGAGCTTCATGAGCGCGTCCACGGTCTGCGGAGTGGGGTCTACAATGTCGAGCATCCGCTTGTGGGTGCGGATCTCGAATTGCTCGCGAGACTTCTTATCGATGTGCGGACCGCGCAGCACGGTGAAGCGCTCCAGGCGGGTCGGCAGCGGGATAGGCCCGCGCACATTTGCACCCGTACGCTTTGCCGTGGACACGATCTCGCTCGCGGACGTGTCCAGCACGCGATGATCGAACGCCTTGAGGCGAATTCTGATATTTTGTTGCGCCATGGTCCGGTCCCAACATGCACAAGAGCCAGACCAACGGAGCGGGATGCCCCGGGCGGCTCTCATAATTCAAATTGTGTTCGCTACAGGGAACTGCGTTTGCCCGTGGGCACAGCCAGTCCTCTAGAGGGCGTGTGCAATACGCTGTCAAAGGCCCTGCGTCAACACTTTGTCCCGCAATTTCGCCTTTGATTCAGCGCCTCACGCAGCGCCCCTCACTTAAAGGCAAAACGCCCCGGAGCAATGTTGCTCCGGGGCGTTCTGTTTTGTCGTCGTATGTGACGTCAGATCAGGTCGATTACTCGATGATCTTGGACACGACGCCGGCACCCACGGTGCGGCCGCCTTCGCGAATCGCGAAGCGCAGCTTCTCTTCCATGGCGATCGGCGTGATCAGCTCGACATTCACTTCAACATTGTCGCCCGGCATGACCATCTCGGTGCCCTCTTTCAGGGTCACAACACCGGTCACGTCCGTCGTACGGAAGTAGAACTGCGGACGATAGTTGGTGAAGAACGGGGTGTGGCGACCGCCCTCTTCCTTCGTCAGGATGTAGGCCTCGGCCTCGAACTTGGAGTGCGGGGTGATCGAACCCGGCTTGGCCAGAACCTGACCGCGCTCAACGCCCTCACGGTCGATACCGCGCAGCAGAACACCCACGTTATCGCCAGCCTGGCCCTGGTCCAGAAGCTTGCGGAACATCTCAACGCCGGTGCAGGTCGTCTTCACGGTATCGCGGATGCCCACGATCTCGATCTCTTCGCCAACCTTGATGACACCGCGCTCAACACGGCCGGTCACAACCGTACCGCGGCCGGAGATCGAGAACACGTCTTCGATCGGGCATCAGGAAGTCCTGGTCGATCGGACGCTCCGGCGTCGGGATGAAGTCATCCACAGCCGCCATCAGTTCCTTGATCTTCTCTTCGCCGATCTCAGGATCACGACCTTCCATCGCGGCCAGAGCCGAGCCGGCAACGATCGGAATATCGTCGCCCGGGAAGTCGTAGGACGACAGAAGTTCGCGAACTTCCATCTCAACCAGCTCAAGCAACTCTTCGTCGTCGACCTGGTCAACCTTGTTCAGGAACACAACCAGAGCCGGAACGCCAACCTGGCGGGCCAGCAGGATGTGCTCGCGGGTCTGCGGCATCGGGCCGTCAGCGGCGTTCACAACCAGGATCGCGCCGTCCATCTGCGCCGCACCGGTGATCATGTTCTTCACATAGTCAGCGTGGCCCGGGCAGTCGACGTGGGCGTAGTGACGGTTCTCGGTCTCATACTCAACGTGAGCCGTCGAAATCGTGATGCCGCGTGCCTTCTCTTCAGGCGCGCCGTCAATCTGGTCATACGCACGGAAGTCACCAAAATACTTGGTGATCGCTGCCGTCAGCGTCGTCTTGCCATGGTCAACGTGACCAATCGTGCCGATGTTGGCATGGTCTTTATTACGCTCAAACTTTTCCTTGGCCATTGTCTTGTCCTGTCTGTCTGGCGACCGCGCGGATGATTCCGCGCGGTCGCAATAGAGGTTTTCTTATTCCTGAGCCCTTTCGGATTAGGCGATCTTGGCGATCACTTCGTCGGCAACCGCCTGCGGCACCGGCTCGTAGTGATCGAACTGCATGGTGAACTGTGCGCGGCCCTGGGTCGCCGAGCGCAGGTTGTTCACGTAGCCGAACATGTTCGCCAGCGGGACGAAGGCATTCACCACCGTCGCATTGCCGCGCATCTCCTGGTCGCGGATCTGGCCGCGGCGGGAGTTCAGGTCGCCAATAACCGAACCGGTGTATTCATCCGGGGTCACCACTTCGACCTTCATGATCGGCTCAAGCAGCTTAGTCTTCAGATCGCTCTTGGCTTCTTTCATCGCCGCACGGGCAGCGATTTCGAAGGCCAGAACGCTGGAGTCCACGTCGTGGTAAGCGCCATCAACCAGAGTCGCCTTGAAGTCGATCAGCGGGAAGCCAGCCAGTAGACCATTCTCGCGCACCGAGTTGATGCCCTTTTCGACGCCCGGAATGTATTCCTTCGGCACCGAGCCACCAACGATTTTGGACTCAAACTCATAGCCCTCGCCCGGCTCGGCCGGCTCGAACTGAATTTTCACGCGTGCAAACTGACCGGTACCACCCGACTGCTTCTTGTGGGTGTAGTCCACCTCATAAGCCGCGCCGATGGTTTCGCGGTAAGCCACCTGCGGCTGACCGACGTTGGCCTCAACCTTGAACTCACGCTTCATGCGATCGACGAGGATGTCGAGGTGCAGTTCACCCATGCCCGCAATGATCGTCTGACCGGATTCTTCATCAGAAGAGACACGGAAGGACGGGTCTTCAGCAGCAAGACGGGCGAGCGCTACACCAAGCTTTTCCTGGTCACCCTTCGACTTCGGCTCAATGGCGATCTCGATCACCGGGTCCGGGAACTCCATGCGTTCCAGAATGGCCGGGTGCGCCGGGTCAGAGAGGGTGTCACCGGTGGTGGTATCCTTCAGGCCCGCGATTGCCACGATGTCGCCAGCGTAAGCTTCCTTGATGTCCTCACGAGAGTTGGAGTGCATCAGCAGCATCCGACCAACGCGCTCTTTCTTCTCCTTGACCGTGTTGAGCACCGTAGACCCGGTGGTCAACGTGCCAGAATAGATACGGCAGAAGGTGAGCGAGCCAACGAACGGGTCGTTCATGATTTTGAAGGCCAGCAGGCCGAGCGGCTCTTCGTCAGAAGCCTTACGTACCAGCGGCTGCTCTGTCTTGGCATCGATACCTTTGATAGAAGCGATGTCGACTGGCGACGGCAGGAAGTCCACAACGGCGTCGAGCAGCGGCTGAACACCTTTGTTTTTAAACGCGGTACCGCACAGGATCGGGTTAAAGGCCAGCCCAATGGTGCCCTTGCGGATAAGCTCTTTCAGCCTTTCCTCAGACGGCTCCTCGCCCTCCAGGTAAGCTTCCATAGCTTCCTCGTCCTGCTCAACAGCAGTTTCAACGAGGAATTCACGGTACTCAGCAGCCTTGTCAGCCAGCTCCGGTCGGATGTCGCGGGTTTCCCAGGTAGCGCCGAGATTCTCACCGAGCCAGATCAGCTCTTTCATGGTGACGAGATCGATCAGCCCCTCAAACTCACTTTCAGAGCCAATCGGCAGCTGAATGCAAAGCGGGTTGGCACCCAGACGGTCCTTGATCATCTCGACGCAGTTGAAGAAGTCAGCGCCCAGCTTGTCCATCTTGTTGATGAACACCATGCGCGGGACTTCATACTTGTCGGCCTGACGCCAAACGGTTTCGGTCTGCGGCTCAACACCAGCATTGGCGTCGAGACAGCAAACGGCACCGTCGAGCACACGCAGGGACCGCTCAACTTCAATAGTGAAGTCCACGTGGCCGGGGGTGTCGATGATGTTGAGGCGCTTGTCCTTCCAGAAGCACGTGGTCGCAGCGGACGTGATCGTGATGCCGCGCTCCTGCTCCTGCTCCATCCAGTCCATCGTCGCAGCGCCATCGTGCACTTCGCCGATCTTGTGGGACTTACCGGTGTAGTAAAGGATCCGCTCGGTCGTGGTGGTTTTACCGGCGTCAATGTGCGCCATAATGCCGAAGTTGCGGTAGTCCTCGATCTTATAATCGCGGGCCATGGGGAGAGTCCTTGTAGGAGCAGGTGGTCGTTAAGCTGTTACCAGCGGTAGTGAGCAAAGGCGCGGTTGGCCTCTGCCATCTTGTGGGTGTCTTCGCGCTTCTTCACGGAAGAGCCGCGGTTCGCCGCAGCATCCATGAGCTCAGCAGCCAGACGCTCACGCATCGTGTTTTCGTTGCGGTTGCGCGCAGCAGCAGCCAGCCAGCGAATGGCCAGCGCCTTGCGGCGGTCAGGACGAACTTCAACCGGAACCTGGTAGGTGGCACCACCCACACGGCGCGAGCGCACCTCGATCTCCGGAGACACATTCTCCAGAGCATCGTGGAACACGCGGACCGGCTCACGCTTGAGCTTGTCTTCAACAATATCGAGAGCACCGTAGATGATGCGCTCGGCAACCGACTTTTTCCCATCCAGCATGATGTAGTTCATGAACTTGGTCAGGTCGCGATCATGGTATTTCGCGTCAGGCAGAATTTCGCGTTTTTCAGCGCGGTGACGACGTGACATAGGCGCCTCTCCTTATTTCGGACGCTTGGCGCCGTACTTCGAACGGCGCTGGCGACGGTCTTTGACGCCCTGGGTATCCAGAACGCCGCGCAGAATGTGATAGCGAACACCGGGAAGGTCTTTCACACGGCCGCCACGGATCAAGACCACGGAGTGCTCCTGAAGGTTATGGCCTTCACCCGGGATGTAGCTCACCACTTCGTAGCCATTGGTGAGACGCACCTTGGCAACTTTACGAAGCGCCGAGTTCGGCTTCTTCGGGGTGGTGGTATACACGCGCGTGCAGACGCCGCGACGCTGTGGGCAAGCTTGCAGGGCCGGCACTTTATTGCGCTTCGGCTTGTCCTGACGCGGCTTGCGGATGAGCTGGTTCACTGTAGGCATAAGGGCCTTATCCGTTCTTGTTCCCGACGCGTTGTTCAAAACCGCGCAAAAGCACCTTGTGAGCACCATGCGCGAAAACCGCCCAGAGCCCGCAGCCAAGCCGCAGAAGCCTCCGAACGGATGTGTTCGTTGTGTTTCACTATCCCGGGCGACGTTTAGCGCGCTCTTCGCCACGCTACGGCTCACCCCCCGGAAATCGAGCGCGGAACATATGCATGTCGATACCGGGCGTCAAGCCGGGTTTTCTTTATAGCGCAGGCACGCGCGCGAACAGCACCCTCGCCAGTGTTGACAGCCCGACTTTCCCCTGTCGACTATGTTTGCACCCGTTCGGGTTGAGGGATGTTGGGGGATATCCATGAGTGACGACGAATCGCGCCGCGGCGCGCGTGGCTGGCTTGCGAAAGATCACACCTACCGCCGCCGGATTGTGGATGAAATTCAGAAGCGCGCGGATTATCCCTTGAACGAACGGGCGCGTGTGACCCGCTTGATGATGGCAGGGCCAACAGCAACTGATTACTTCAGAAAAAAGCTGCTTGAGAATTACAAACCGAACCACGAAACCGATGAGAACAGTGTTAGGCGCGAGTTACGTCACTTAATCCAAAGTCTTGAGCCAGGCCGAACAGGGAAAGGCGCGCAGAGATCATATCGCCTTCTGTCAAAAGCTATTCGCGAAGTGACAAATTCAATTCCGCCAGTTCAAGAGAAATTTCGAATGCGGATAGATCGCGAGTTTGCCATCCTCAGACGCGAATTCGAGCCCAATGGAGCACTTCATTTCGAACCTGTGAGCCCTGCTTTAGGTCGCGACCGCTCCCTCGGCGAGATGCCATTCAGAAACGGCGGTGCCGGAGGCAAGTTTTGGCTAAATCTCTCAGCGGCCAGTCCCAGGGGGCTGCCACGTGGCGCAAGGGTGCGCTTGCATCGCGAAGTTTATCCGGCGAACGAGACTTTTTCTGTTTGGGAAGATTACACAAAAGATACATTTCCAGAAGACTTCTGCGTACGGGATCCAGGTGGCGTTCGCATTAACACCGATTGCGCCGCGATCGACAGTCTAGATAGACTTCTGGAGGAACATCCGCAGTCTATTGGAAAGTTCCAATGGGTCGGTCACCTTCTGAGCGTATATCATTTGTGGGTAATGTCGGCCGCTGAGGCATTTACAGACCTGTCAAATGAAGATCTTGAAAATGCCGTGGACGGGTTAAGACAGGACCCAGCTTTACAATCCCGTGAAGTCGACAAATTGTTCCAGGCTGCGGCTGATTTCGCGCAGCGGACCTTTCCACACCAAGATCCAACAAGCGGTCATACACCGCGCCAAGACCATGTGATTTCGCTCATTGGCGAAGGCGAGGTAATTCTGATTGCTGACCTTCAGGCGCATAGTCGACAATCTGCCCCGACCGAGCGAGCCAGTCGGTACGCCTTGGTCAACCTTTCCGCCAGCCCAGACAAGCTTGGCCGAATTGCTATGCGCCTACATGACATCGACGCCTATAGGCTTGTAGCACTCAGGGATTATCAATTCAGCTTCCCTGTTACCACCGTAATTGACGCATGCAATGCGCATATAGCTAAGGCTGAAAATACAGCGTCCCGAAAATCGGACTCTAGGCCCCAGCGCCGTGAGCGTATGAGAAGGCTTCTGAACAATATTCTGGAGCTCTCTTCGAGGATCACAGCGGCAAATCACTTTATTGAAAAAGGTCTGGTAGGGTTAGCTGATCAAGCAAGTGAGATGCAGCGACTTATACATACAAGACTTGAAGACCTGAATGAGCGACCCATCCGCGGTTTTCAGTCCCTCTCCGGTTATCTTAGGAAAGTCGACAACTCGATAAACTCAATGGCGCGATCAAAAGCCCGCTACCAAAGAACGCGCGATCGAATTGATGAAATCGTAAATTTGACTCGCGCAGAACTCAATCAAGTTGAAACAGAGAGCGCTCAGTTACGAGCATTTATTGCATTGCTCCTTTCAGCTGGGCTGATAGGCATTGACACCTCTATACTGCTGACGCGAAATCCAGACTCTATTGATGTTTTCGCCAACCCCGTGACGCGGGGAGCCGTGATTTTCCTCGGGACAATGCTGACAATCGCTTTACTCGGGCTGTTTCCGTCAATTCTCGATCGCATAGCGCTACAAGTTCGAGGTCTTTTTCAAAGTATCTGGAGAGCTCCGGGGCGGACATATCAATGGCTTCGACGCCACCGTCTTAATTTCAAACGTTAAAAAAACGCCCGCCGGGTTCCCCCGGCGGGCGCTTTTGTTTACCGCGATAACGGTTGAGCTGAGCGCTTAGCTCGCACCGCCCTCACCCGCTTCGGCGTCTGCGGCCTCGGCGATTTCGGTTGGCAGCGCCTCAGCGCCCTCTTCCATGTCAGCCTTTTGAGCCTCAACACGTTCGCGATCACGCTCGTCAGCCACCGCTTGGTACTGGCGCATCAGGCCACCGGTACCGGCCGGGATCAGACGACCCACGATCACGTTCTCTTTCAGGCCTTCAAGGGTGTCCACCTTGCCCTGAACCGACGCTTCGGTCAGCACACGGGTGGTCTCCTGGAAGGAAGCTGCAGAGATGAAGGAGCGGGTCTGCAGGCTTGCCTTGGTGATGCCCAGCAACACCGGCTCGCCAACAGCAGGCTTCTTCTTCTCTTTTTCAAGACGCTCATTGGTCTCCAGGAACTCGATCTTGTCGACGTGTTCGCCGGCGAGATAGCCGGAGTCGCCGGCATCGAGAATTTCCATCTTCTGCAGCATCTGGCGCACGATCACTTCGATATGCTTGTCGTTGATCGGCACGCCCTGCAGTCGATAGACCTCCTGGATCTCGTTGATCAGGTAGTCAGCCAGCGCCTCGACACCCAGAATACGCAGGATGTCGTGTGGAGCCGGGTTACCGTCCAGCAGGTATTCACCGCGCTGAATGATATCGCCTTCCTGAACCGTCAGGTGCTTACCCTTCGGCACGAGATATTCGACCGTCTCGGCCTCATCGCCTTCTGGAACGATCGCGATGCGGCGCTTGTTCTTGTAGTCGCGGCCAAATTCCACACGGCCAGTGATTTCTGCGATCACGGCGTGGTCTTTCGGACGACGGGCTTCGAACAGCTCAGCCACGCGCGGCAGACCACCGGTAATGTCACGCGTCTTCGCACCCTCGGTCGGGATACGTGCCAGCACGTCACCAGCCTGAACTTCGTCACCGTCAGCCATCGACAGAATTGCACCCACAGACAGCATGTAGCTGGCCGTAGACCCGTTCGCGAGCTTCACAGGGTCACCGTTCTCGTCAACGACCACGACAGCCGGCTGAAGCGCATTGGCCTTCGCACCGGTGCCGCGCCAGTCGACGACAACCTTCGAGGCGATACCCGTGGCTTCGTCCGTCTCTTCACGGACCGAGACGCCTTCGACCAGGTCGATCAGCTTCACACGGCCCTGCACCTCGGTGACGATCGGCATGGTGTACGGGTCCCATTCAGCCAGGCGCGCACCGCGCTCGACCTTCTGGCCCGCATCCACACGCAGCTTGGAGCCGTAGTTCAGCTTGTAGCTCTCCAGCTCCTTGCCGTCCTTGTCGACCACCGCGACCTGCATGTTGCGGCTCATCACGATGAAGCTGCCGTCAGCGGTCTTCACGGTCGAACGATCGGTGAAGGCAATCTCGCCTTCATAGCTCGTCTCGATGAAGGACTGCTCGGACACCTGCGCCGTACCACCAATGTGGAAGGTCCGCATGGTCAGCTGGGTGCCCGGCTCACCGATGGACTGGGCCGCGATCACACCGATCGCCTCGCCCATATTCACCTTGGTGCCACGCGCCAGGTCACGACCATAACAGGTCGCACACACACCAATGCGGGTCTCACAGGTCAGTGGCGAGCGCGTCTTCACGGTGCTCACGCCGCTATGATCGATCTCAAGGGCCAGCTCTTCGTCGATATAGGTGTCGACCGGGGCAATGATCTCGCCGGTGTCGGGGTGGACAACGTCCTCGGCCGTCGTCCGGCCCAGGATACGCTGATCGAGCGACACGACGACTTCACCGCCATCCACAACAGCTGACAGGTTGATACCTTCGCTGGTGCCACAGTCCTGCTCATTGACGATGCAGTCCTGCGCCACGTCAACCAGACGACGGGTCAGATAGCCCGAGTTCGCCGTCTTCAGCGCGGTATCAGCCAAGCCCTTACGGGCACCGTGGGTGGAGTTGAAGTATTCAAGGACGGTCAGGCCTTCCTTGAAGTTGGAGATGATCGGCGTCTCGATGATCGAGCCGTCCGGGCGGGCCATCAGGCCACGCATACCGGCCAGCTGCTTCATCTGGTTCTTGGAACCACGAGCGCCGGAGTGGGCCATCATGTAGACCGAGTTCACCTCACCCGGACGACCGTCTTCACCGGTCATCGGACGGGAGATTTCGTCCATCATGGCGTCAGCGACCTTGTCGGTACACTTCGCCCAAGCGTCCACCACCTTGTTGTACTTCTCACCCTTGGTAATCAAGCCGTCGACATATTGCTGCTCGTAATCCGAGACCAGCTCACGGGTTTCACCCACCAGCACAGCCTTGGCATCCGGGATCAGCATGTCGTCCTTACCAAAGGAGATGCCGGCACGGGCCGCTTCTTTAAAGCCGAGCGCCATGATCTTGTCGCAGAAGATCACCGTCGCCTTCTGGCCAGTGTGGCGGTAGACCTCGTCGATAATGCCACCAATGGCCTTTTTGGTCAGAAGCTGATCGAGCAGATGCGGGCCAAGCACAGGGTGCTTGGGCATATGCTCAAGGATTTTCATCCGGCCCGGCGTGGTGTCGATCACCTGGACACGAAGATTGCCGTCAGAGTCCATGGACTCGTAACGCGCCTTGATCTTCGAGTGCAGCGAGATCACGCCGGCATCGAGCGCAGCTTCCAGCTCACTCATCGTGGCAAAGGCCATGCCCTCACCCGGCTCACCATCCTTGGCGATGGAGAGATAGTAGAGGCCCAGAACAATATCCTGGGACGGCACGATGATCGGCTTGCCGTTGGCTGGCGACAGGATGTTGTTCGTCGACATCATAAGGACGCGTGCTTCCAGCTGGGCCTCAAGGCTCAGCGGCACGTGCACGGCCATCTGGTCACCGTCGAAGTCAGCGTTGAAGGCTGCACAGACCAGCGGGTGAAGCTGGATAGCCTTACCCTCGATCAGCTTGGGCTCAAACGCCTGGATGCCGAGACGGTGCAAGGTCGGAGCACGGTTCAGCAGAACCGGGTGCTCGCGGATGACCTCGTCAAGAACGTCCCAGACTTCCGGACGCTCTTTCTCCACCATCTTCTTGGACTGCTTGACGGTGCCGGACAGGCCCTTGGCGTCGAGACGCGCATAGATGAAAGGCTTGAACAGCTCGAGCGCCATTTTCTTGGGCAGACCGCACTGGTGCAGCTTCAGGTCCGGGCCCACCACGATGACTGAACGGCCAGAGTAGTCGACGCGCTTACCCAGAAGGTTCTGACGGAAGCGGCCCTGCTTACCCTTGAGCATGTCAGCCAGCGATTTCAGCGGGCGCTTGTTGGCACCGGTGATGACGCGGCCACGACGGCCATTGTCGAACAGGGCGTCGACGGATTCCTGTAGCATCCGCTTTTCGTTACGGATGATGATGTCCGGCGCACGCAGCTCGATCAGGCGCTTCAGGCGGTTGTTACGGTTGATGACGCGGCGATAGAGATCGTTCAAGTCAGACGTCGCAAAACGGCCGCCGTCCAGCGGGACGAGCGGACGCAGTTCCGGCGGAATAACCGGCACAACCGTCAGCACCATCCACTCCGGCTTGTTCTTGGAGTGGATGAAGCTTTCCATCAGCTTGACGCGCTTGGCGAGCTTCTTCAGCTTCAGCTCAGACCCGGTTTCGGTCATCTCCTCGCGCATGCGCTCAACCTCTTTTTCAAGGTCGAGGCCGGCGAGCAGCTCACGAATGGCTTCCGCGCCGATGCCCGCGGTGAAGGCGTCATCGCCATACTCATCGATGGCGTCGTAATATTCTTCTTCGGTCAGAAGCTGGTTCTGCTGAAGCGGGGTCAGGCCCGGCTCAGTAACGATATAGGCTTCGAAGTAGAGCACACGCTCCACATCCTTCAGCGCCATGTCCATCATCAGCGCAATGCGCGACGGCAGCGACTTCAGGAACCAGATGTGGGCAACCGGTGCAGCCAGCTCGATGTGGCCCATGCGCTCGCGACGAACGCGCGCCAGGGTGACTTCGACGCCGCACTTCTCACAGATGATGCCCTTATACTTGATGCGCTTATACTTCCCGCACAGGCACTCATAGTCCTTGATCGGGCCGAAGATACGCGCACAGAACAGGCCATCACGCTCCGGCTTGAAGGTCCGGTAATTGATGGTTTCAGGCTTCTTCACCTCACCAAAGGACCAGGAGAGAATTTTCTCCGGGCTGGCAAGGGCGATCCGGATCCGGTCGAAGGACGGGCCCTCGACGGAAGGATTGAAGATGTTCATGACCTCTTGGTTCATGGGTCCGTCTCCTTGACGGTGGCGGCGGCGGGTTCGGGGTTTAAGGGGCCCCTCGCCCGCTACCTATCAATCAGATATGGCGTTCGTTGGTTCTGTCGGCGTTACTGGTTGACCAGTTCCACATTCAGGCCCAGCGAGCGCATTTCCTTCACCAGCACGTTGAAGCTTTCCGGGATACCGGCTTCGAACGCATTGTCGCCGCGCACGATCGCCTCGTAGACCTTCGTACGGCCGGCCACGTCGTCCGACTTCACGGTCAGCATCTCCTGCAGGGTATAGGCCGCGCCATACGCCTGCAGAGCCCACACTTCCATTTCGCCGAAGCGCTGGCCGCCGAACTGCGCCTTACCGCCCAGCGGCTGCTGGGTGACGAGCGAGTACGGACCAATGGAACGGGCGTGGATCTTGTCGTCCACCAGGTGGTGAAGCTTGAGAAGATACTTGATCCCCACGGTCACCGGACGCTTGAAGGCTTCACCGGTCAGACCGTCATAGAGGGTCGACTGGCCGCTTTCGTCAAAGCCGGCAAGCTTCAGGTGGTCGACGACATCAGGCTCACGCGCGCCGTCAAACACCGGGGTCCCGATCGGAACACCGTTGGCGAGGTTCTTGCCGAGTTCAGCAATCTCTTCCTCGCTTTCCGGCATTTCCTGATCATCGCCATAGGCATGCTTCAGCTTCAGCTTCAGCTCGCTCTGGTCGCCGGTCCGCTTGTAGGCCTCGTAGGCTTCGCCAATCTGGCGACCCAGGCCCTTACACGCAAAGCCGAGGTGGGTCTCAAGAATCTGACCCACATTCATGCGTGATGGCACGCCCAGCGGGTTCAGAACGATATCGACCGGAGTGCCGTCTTCCAGGAAGGGCATGTCCTCAATCGGGTTGATCTTGGAAATAACACCCTTGTTGCCGTGACGACCGGCCATTTTGTCACCGGGCTGAAGCTTGCGCTTCACAGCCACGAAGACCTTGACCATCTTCATCACGCCCGGAGGCATCTCGTCGCCACGCTGCAGCTTCTCGACCTTGTCTTCAAAGCGGCGATCCAGGCGCGCCTTGCCGTCGTCGTATTGCTTTTTGAGCGCTTCGACTTCGGCCATGGCCTTCTCGTCATCAAGGCCGATCTTCCACCAGCCGGACTTCAGGGTGTCGTCGAGAGCCTCGACGGTGATTTCGCCCTTCTTGAAGCCCTTCGGACCGGAGATCGCCTTCTTGCCGACCAGGATGTCCTGCAGACGGCCGAAGATGTCGCGCTCGAGGATGGCAAGCTCGTCATCACGGTCTTCGCCGAGACGCTCGATTTCCTCACGCTCGATGGCGATGGCACGCTCGTCCTTGTCCACACCGTGACGGTTGAAGACGCGAACCTCAACGACGGTACCGGTGGTGCCCGGCGGCAGACGCAGCGAGGTATCGCGAACGTCAGAGGCCTTCTCACCGAAGATGGCGCGCAGAAGCTTTTCTTCCGGCGTCATCGGGCTTTCGCCCTTCGGCGTCACCTTGCCGACCAGAATGTCACCTGGCTCCAGCTCAGCACCGATGGACACGATGCCGGCTTCGTCGAGGTTACGCAGGGCTTCTTCACCCACATTCGGGATGTCCCGCGTGATCTCTTCCGGACCCAGCTTGGTGTCACGGGCCATCACCTCGAACTCTTCAAGGTGGATGGAGGTGAACACGTCATCGCGTACGATGCGCTCGGAGATGAGGATGGAGTCCTCGAAGTTGTAGCCATTCCAAGGCATGAACGCGACGAGCACATTCCGGCCAAGGGCCAGATCACCCAGGTCGGTCGACGGACCGTCAGCGATGATATCGCCGGTGCGGACATTGTCGCCAACTTTCACGATCGGACGCTGGTTGATGGCGGTCGACTGGTTCGAACGCTGGAACTTCGACAGGTGATAGATGTCGACACCGGACTCAGCAGCACCAATCTCACCGGTTGCACGCACCACGATACGCTGGGCGTCCACCTGCTCGACGATACCGTCACGGCGTGCCGCAACAGCAGCGCCGGAGTCGCGGGCCACAACAGCTTCCATGCCGGTACCCACCAAAGGCGCTTCCGCCTTCACCAGCGGCACGGCCTGGCGTTGCATGTTCGAGCCCATCAGAGCGCGGTTTGCGTCGTCATTCTCCAGGAACGGAATGAGCGATGCAGCAACCGACACCACCTGCTTCGGCGACACATCGATATAGTCCACGTCTTCACGCGGGATCAGCGTCGCGTCACGGCCCGGTCCAATACGGCAGTTCACGAACTCGTTCGCGAGCATCCCATCATCATCCACCGTGGCGTTCGCCTGGGCGATGTTGAACTTGGATTCCTGCATGGCCGACAGATAGTCCACCTGATCGGTGAGCTTGCCGTCTTCGACCTTGCGGTACGGGCTTTCGATGAAGCCGTACTTGTTCACACGAGCATAGGTCGACAGCGAGTTGATCAGACCAATGTTCGGGCCTTCCGGCGTTTCAATCGGGCAGATCCGGCCATAGTGGGTCGGGTGCACGTCACGGACTTCGAAGCCAGCGCGCTCACGGGTCAGACCACCCGGCCCAAGCGCGGACATGCGGCGCTTGTGGGTGACTTCCGAAAGCGGGTTGGTCTGGTCCATGAACTGGGACAGCTGGGACGAACCGAAGAATTCGCGCACCGCAGCCGCCGCCGGCTTGGCGTTGACCAGGTCGTGCGGCATCACGGTCTCGATATCCACCGAGCTCATGCGCTCCTTGATGGCGCGCTCCATGCGAAGCAGGCCAACACGGTACTGATTTTCCATCAGTTCGCCGACCGAACGCACGCGGCGGTTACCGAGGTTATCGATATCGTCGATCTCGCCCTTGCCGTCACGCAGGCCAAGGATCACACGCAGGACCTCGATGATGTCTTCCTTGCGAAGGACGCGCACATCGTCCGGGCACTCCAGATCAAGACGCATATTCATCTTGACCCGGCCAACCGGCGACAGGTCATAGCGCTCAGGGTCAAAGAAGAGACCGTTGAACAGCGCTTCAGCCGTTTCAGGCGTCGGCGGCTCGCCCGGGCGCATCACACGATAGATGTCGACCAGAGCCTGCTCGCGGGTGTCGTTCTTGTCCGCGGCCAGCGTGGCGCGCATGTAGCCGCCCACCGACACGTTATCGATGTCGAGCACGTCGAGTGCGTCGATACCGGCTTCCTCGATGGCGGCCAGCACTTCTTCGGTGAACTCGTCGCCCGCTTCGGCGAAGATCTCACCGGTTTCGACATTGACGACATCCTCAGCCGCGAAGCGACCCAGCAGGTCGTCCATGGCGATCAGAAGCGTCTTCAGGCCGTCGTCGGCGAGCTTGTTGGCTGCGCGCGCGGAAATCTTGCGACCAGCCGGAGCCACGACTT
Organism: Oceanicaulis sp.; assembly: GCA_043513725.1. Taxonomy (GTDB): domain Bacteria; phylum Pseudomonadota; class Alphaproteobacteria; order Caulobacterales; family Maricaulaceae; genus Oceanicaulis. Next base: position 593,602 of record CP121338.1, read on the forward strand.
CGCCCGACTTCGCGTCCACGAGGTCACGCTGGGGCTTCACGCCGCGCCAGCGCTCCTTATCGTAGGGCAGCGTCCAGCCCTTCTTGGTCTTGGAATAGCCGACCTTGTTGTAGAAGGTCGACAGGATTTCTTCCTTGTCCAGGCCGAGCGCATACAGCAGCGTCGTCGCAGGGAGCTTGCGGCGACGGTCGATGCGCACGTGCAGGATGTCCTTGGCGTCGAACTCAAGGTCCAGCCAGGAACCGCGATAAGGAATGATCCGGGCGGCAAACAGGTATTTGCCAGACGCGTGGGTCTTACCCCGGTCGTGATCGAAGAACACGCCCGGCGAACGGTGCATCTGAGACACGATCACGCGTTCGGTACCGTTCACGATGAAGGTACCCTTGTGCGTCATGAGCGGAATATCGCCCATGTAGACATCCTGTTCCTTGATGTCCTTGACCGAGCGGGCACCGGTTTCCTCGTCCACATCAAACACGATGAGACGCATTTTGACCTTCAGCGGCGCCGCGTACGTCATGTCGCGCTGCACGCATTCTTCCACATCGAACTTTGGCGGCTCGAATTCGTAGGACACGAACTCCAGCACCGACCGTTCGGAGAAGTCCTTGATCGGGAATACTGACTTGAAAACCGCTTGCAGACCCTCATCAGGGCGGTCCGCAATGGCGGTGTCCTTCATCAGGAACTGCTCATAAGAGTGCTTTTGAACCTCGATGAGGTTCGGCATTTCGACCGCTTTGGAAATCCGGCCGAAATCCTTGCGAATGCGCTTCTTGCCGGTGAACGACAGACCCATTTTCGCTCCCTTCGCAGGTCATAGGACCTTGCGCTTGAAAATTGACGAGGCGGAAATGCCTCAAGGTCCGTCCCGAGAGGGGTTCCACCACCTACACGCAAAGCGCGAGTGCGGTAGACAATCAGATATCACCGGGACGATGCAATACCTGATCAGGCGGCAAACGCCCGAACGGGCGCGCAGAAACCTGCACGCCCGCCGGGCATTTTAAATCGACGGGCCGTACACTGTACGGCCCAGCGATTACTTGAGCTCGACCTGGGCGCCAGCCTCTTCGAGCTTCTTCTTGATTTCCTCGGCCTCTGCCTTCGGAGCAGCTTCCTTGACGGCTTTGCCGCCAGCTTCCACCAGCTCTTTGGCTTCTTTCAGGCCCAGGCCCGTGATCGCACGAACTTCTTTGATCACGTTGATCTTCTTGTCGCCTGCAGAAACCAGGATGACGTCGAAGTCGTCCTTCTCTTCTGCAGCACCGCCAGCGTCGCCGCCAGCAGCCGGGCCAGCCACTGCAACAGCTGCTGCAGCAGGCTTAATGCCCTTTTCTTCGAGAATGTCGTTCAGCTCTTTGGCTTCCAGAATGGTCAGGCCCAGGAGCTCTTCAGCAAGTTTGGCAACATCAGCCATGGTTTTAGTTCCTTGATTTGGTCAGGGTATCGGTTCGATGCGGAGATAACGTCAGCTTGCGGCCTGTTCGCCGATGGTCTCGATCTGACCGGCGAGCGTGTTGCCCGGCGCGGTGATACGAGACACGACTTCGCCAGCCTGGCCGAGCAGGCGGGCAACCACCGTGGCGATGAGCTCTTCGCGGGACGGCATCTTGGACAGTGCGTCAACGCCGCCAGCGTCGAACACTTCTTCATCCATGAAGCCACCAACGATTTCGAACTTGTCGTTCGATTTGGCGAACTCAACAGCAACCTTCGGAGCAGCGGTGAAGTCATCAGAGTAAGCGATGGCGATCGGACCTTCGAACATGTCCGAGGCACCCTCACCCTTCTGACCCTTCAGTGCGAGCTTTGCGAGACGGTTGCGCACGACTTTCAGCGTAGCGCCCTGTTCGCGAAGCTTGCCCCGCAGCTTGGTCATTTCCGCAACGGTCAAACCCGAATAGTTGGCAAGCACGACAGCGCCGGTGTTGGCGAACACATCCGCCAGCTCAGCGACAGCCGTTTCCTTCGTGGTACGATCCATTGCGGTCTCCCTAGATGGGCAGCCCCCTATGGGCCACCCGCTCAAGTCGCCGGCAAACGACACTGGAGCGAACCAGTGCAGCCGTCCGGCGCATTGGCCTGTCCCAGGGCTCGAACCGATCTCCGGCCACGCCAAACGACGCGTAGGAAAATCGATTGTTGCTCTGTCTCACCCAGGGCCGGTTGAATTAAGACGCCGACAAGCCGGCATCCCCTGAGATCTCGGACAGGATGGACCAGATAGAGCGAACGCGCCGCCCTCACCAGTCCGAACCCGGTTGATGCCGAGACACCAACCGGAAACTCAAACGCGCAAGCCTGCCCTTAGGCAGCCTCGGTCACTGCGGCTTCAGCCACATCGACCTTCACGCCCGGCCCCATGGTGGAGCTGATCGCGATACGCTTTACAAACGTGCCTTTCGCACCAGTCGGCTTGGCCTTCACCAGAGCCGTCAGCAGTGCGCGCACATTCTCAACCAGTTGCGCTTCAGAGAAGCTCGCCTTGCCCACGCCAGCGTGGACAATGCCGTTCTTTTCAACGCGGAATTCAACAGCACCACCCTTGGAGTTATCCACGGCGGTCTTCACGTCCATGGTCACGGTGCCGACCTTAGGGTTCGGCATCATGCCACGCGGGCCAAGCACCTTACCCAGACGGCCGACGAGCGGCATCATGTCCGGGGTCGCGATAACCTTGTCGAAGTCGATATCGCCAGCCTGAACCTTTTCAACCAGGTCCTCGGCACCGACCACGTCTGCACCAGCCTCGCGGGCCTCATCAGCCTTGGGGCCCTTGGCAAACACAGCCACGCGCACGGAACGACCGGTGCCATTCGGCAGGTTGGCAACGCCGCGCACCATCTGGTCAGCGTGACGCGGGTCAACGCCCAGATTCACAGCCACTTCGATGGTTTCGTCGAACTTCGCCTTGGCGCGCTCCTTGACCATCTTCACCGCATCATCAACGGAGTAGACAGCCTTCGGGTCGATGCCCTCGCGGGCCGCGGCAATACGTTTTGCAATCTTCGCCATCGACCTACTCCACCACTTCAAAGCCCATCGAGCGCGCAGAGCCCTCGATGATCTTGGTTGCTGCGTCCAGATCGTTGGCCGACAGGTCAGCCATCTTGGCTTCGGCGATCTCGCGGCACTGCGCTTTGGTCACCTTGGCAACCGGCGCAGACTTGCCTGCTTCGCCAGACCCCTTCTGGACCTTCGCTGCCTTCTTCAGGAAAAAGCTGGCCGGAGCCGTCTTGATCTCGAAGGTGAACGATTTGTCCTGGAAGACCGTGATGGTGGTCGGGATCGGCATCCCTTTTTCCATCTCCTGGGTCTTGGCGTTAAACGCCTTACAGAATTCCATGATGTTCACGCCGCGCTGACCCAGAGCCGGCCCGATGGGCGGGCTCGGGTTCGCCGCGCCAGCGGGAACCTGCAGGTTGATATAGCCTGCAATCTTCTTCGCCATGTCCCGTCCTCCTGTTCATGCCGTCGGCGAGACGACATGTGGATGCGCCAGCGACCAATTCGCTGGCTTGTGGGTGGCGCGGTACGGGCCCGACATGGTCTTCGCCGAACCCTCCCGCACCGGTTTTGATCAGGTGGTTTTCTCGACCTGACCGTATTCCAGTTCGACCGGCGTCGCGCGGCCGAAGATGTTGATCGCGACCTTCAGAAGGCCCTTGTCGTCATCGACCTCCTCAACCAGGCCGTTAAAGCTCTGGAAGTGACCATCAATGACCCGAACAGTCTCGCCAACATCGTAGGTGACGGTCGGACGCGGACGCTCCGCATCCTCTTCCATCTGCCCCATGATGGCCTTGACTTCCTTTTCCGGCACCGGAAGCGGACGCTTGCCGGACCCGAGAAAACCCGTGACCTTCGGCGTATTCTTCACCAGGTGATAAGCCTCGTCCGTCATATCCATTTTCACTAGGACATAACCGGGGAAATACTTGCGCTCAGCGTTGACCTTGCGACCGCGGCGCACCTCGACGACCTCTTCGGTCGGCACGAGGATTTCCTCAAACTTGTCTTCCAGCCCCTTCAGATTGGCCTCAGCCTTGATGGCGTCGGCAACTTTCTTCTCGAAGTTGGAATAGGCGTGGACGATATACCACTTTGCAGACATGAGCTTAGCCCCCCAATCCGAGCAGGAGATTGATGACCCAGCCAAAGAAGCTGTCCACACCAAAGAAGAACAGCGCCATGATCGCCGACATGATAAAGACCAGGATGGTGGAAACAATCGTCTCCTGACGCCCCGTCCAGGTGACCTTGCGGCCCTCCTGACGGACCTCGCTGAGGAATTTCAGCGGGTTCGTGGTCTTCTTGCGCGCCGGAGCACTTGAAGCGTTGGACGAGCTATCGCCCTTGCCGCTGGCTGTGCTCTTTGCAGGCGTACGAGATTTCGTATTGCGCGCCATGGCGTGACTTCTAATCCTTACAACGCTTGACCGAGCAGCGCGCTCGATCCTGGCAGGGGCGGAGGGGCTCGAACCCCCGACCTACGGTTTTGGAGACCGTCGCTCTACCAGCTGAGCTACACCCCTAAGCCAAATAGCCCGTACAGCTTGCCCCCGGTGTCATCCACCGGACTCAAGCCGAACAGACCGTATTCAGAGCTGGGTCTTGTAGCGATACGGCACGGCGATGGAAAGCCCCTGCGGTGAAAAAAATCGTACCGGACAAGTGTGAACCTGGACGGGGATAATCAAGCCCCGGCGAAGCGGGACAAAACACCCCTCACCTCGGTTGGCTCGCCAATGCCCTCTCACATACAAAATGGGCCGGCGGTTACCCGCCGACCCATCTCGTTACCGCTAAGTCTTGGAAACTTAGAAGTTGGCCGTCACCGACGCGAAGAAGACACGGGAGGTGTCAAACACGGTCGGGTAGGTGTTGCCGTTGCCCAGAGGCGGACCAGCACTCGTGAACACCGGAGCCTGCTCGGCAAAGGCGTTCAGGATACCACCGCGGATCAGGACGTTGTCCATGACCTGGTAGTTGCCCGACAGGTCGAGGTAACCAACGGCCGGCAGTTCCGGCTCAAGCGGGTTGCCCGACTTGTTGTCGGTGGAGCCAAAGTGACGCCAGGTCACTGCAGCTTCCCACGGCCACGGGGTTTCCCAGGTAGCCATCATGCGGTGACGGTACTCAGGAGCCGGCGTGCCGGAGAAGCCCGACGCACAGGCGTTGCCGAAGAAGCCAGCACACTGGATCGGGTCAGCGCCAGCAAACGGAACTTCAACCAGATCGTTCAGGAAGGTCGCAGCGTAGTCGATGCGGATCCCACCATAGTCACCCAGAGCAGCGACATAATCGTCGAAGTCGAAGGACCAGTTGACCTGAACGTCAACACCGCTGGTGTTCAGTTCAGCAACGTTCAGCGAGGTCTGAATGAAGCCGTAGTCGGTGCCGAAGCCAGAAGCCAGCGTACCGTTGGCGGCACGCGAGACCAGAGCACAGAAGCCCGGATCGCCGGTCGTCAGACATTCCTCGAGAATGCGCTGCGGCGAAGCACCAGAACCCACGGCGTCCTCAACCGTGATGTCGAAATAGTCGATGGTGATCGACAGGTTGTCGACAAAGTTCGGCGTGAACACCACACCGAAGGTCGTGGTTTCAGCGGTTTCCGGCTGCAGGTCCGGGTTACCACCCGTGATGGACTGGGTCTGGCCCGAAATCACATCGAGGATGCTTCCGTACTGAGCAGCGGTCACACCGGTGTTGGCACACGCAGACAGCGGCAGGAACGGCGTAGCGCCTGCGCACGGGTCAAACGTGGTCGCACCCGGATAGGTGTCGAGGTTCGGCAGACCAACGTCCTGAGCGGTGTACAGCTCAATGATGTTCGGTGCACGAACAGCCTGCTGGAACTGAGCGCGGAAACGAATGTCGTCAACCGGAGCCCAGGTCAGCTGCAGAGCGTAGGAGTCCGTTTCGAACCCGTTGGTCGAGGTCGTCGTACCAACCGTACCCTGCGTCTCGTAGTCCGAGTAGCGATACTGAGCCGAGAAGGTCAGCTCTTCTGCAAACTCGGCACCGGTGATGAGCGGAACCTGAAGTTCGGAGAAGATTTCGAACACGTCAACCTGACCGCGGACCGGCTTGGTTGCACCACCGAGACCGGTGAAGCCACCGCCGTCGACCTGGAAGATTTCGTCAGGCTCGCGCTGGAGACGATCCGTGCGATTTTCGAAACCAATCAGGAAGCCAACGCCAAGGTCAGACATCGGAGACGAGATGCCGTAATTGCCCAGGTCAGCCTGGATGTCGGCACCCCAGAGGGTCTGCTCGGTGTTACCGGTGATGATACCGGTGCCTTGCAGGAAGTCGGTCATTTCCGGCGTCACGAGCGATTCACCGTTCGGACCACGCTGGAAGATGTTGTACGGCACACAGCCGCCCGACGGGTCGATACAAACGACGTTGCCGTTGCCATCGTCAACAGCCAGGAAGGCCTGCTGAACGTTGCCGACGATAAAGTCGTTCTTGGAAATCTGTGTGTCGTCAGTACGGGCATACTGATAGAAGACTTCCCAGTCCCAGTGCTCGGCCACGGTGCCTTCAAGGCCACCGACGAAGCGCCACGCCATGTTCTCCAGGTCGGAGTTACGCGGACCGCCTTCGACGTTACGGTGAGACGAGAACAGGCTCGACTTCACGGTACCGTTGGCAATGTCAGCCGGCGAACAGTCGAACAGGTCAGCTGCGATATCCAGACCCGGCGTGCCGGAGATGTAGGGGTTATCACAGTTGATGTCCCACGAACCGAACGAAGCTGTTTCGGCGATCTGGGCGTTCGAGATGTTGTGCACGAACGAAATGTCCGCAAAGGCGCGGATATTGTCGTTAATGTCATAGTGCGAACGGGCAAAGATCTGGAAACGCTCGGACGGACGCTGGAAGTAGTTCAGCGGGCCGAAGTTGTAGGTCTGAGCCGGGCCGCCGACGAACGGGACGATCGTACCGTCTTCTTCCTGGAAGCCGAAGCCACCGTCGCCACCGAAGGCACGGAAGTTACCAGAACCAATACAACCGAAGCTGCCGAAGCCGAACGGATCGTCCGGATCGGTCTGACCCAGGGCACAGCCCGAGATCGAACGGTTGTCCTGGGTGATCTGCTCACGGTTCTCATAGGAAACGAAGAGCGTACCGTTACCACGACCATCCGGGGTGTTGGCACCCATGGTCAGGGAGAGGCTGTACTCTTCGCCGTCCCAGACTTCACCCGGCGGATCAATGTCCGCGGCGCGCAGGACGTTGTCCCAGAGATTGTTGCCGTTCGGCGCATTGCTGACCTGGGTGTGCGCTTCGATTTCGATGCCTTCGAAATCGTCCTTCAGGATGAAGTTGGCAACACCACCGACAGCGTCAGAACCATACACGGCAGACGCACCACCGGTCAGGATGTCGACGCGGTCGACAAGCTGGGTCGGGATGATGTCGAGGTTTGCAGAGCTGATCTGCGAGGAACCGAAGGGCAGACGACGGCCGTCCACGAGGACGAGCGTACGAATCGAACCCAGACCGCGCAGGTTGAGGTTTGCGGTACCAGAAGCACCATTCGACACCTCACCAGCCTGACCAGCAAACACCTGCGGGAGGATGTTCACGAAGTCTTCGATCCGCACGTTACCGCGGATGTCGGCTTCTTCACCGGTCACAGAGAGGACCGGGTTCGCTGCAGCGAGGTTCGGGTTCGTGTTCAGGCGCGAACCGGTGACCACAATACGGTCAGCCGGGGCGGCCTCATCACCTTCCTGTGCGAACGCTGGCGACGCCAGGCCCATGGAGGTGATCAGCGTTGACGCAAGCGCCCACGCCTTGAGTTGCTTAGTTTGCATATCATTCTCCCCGATTTGCAAAAGTCTGTTCGTGCCAAGTGTGACGTCGAATGACTGTGCAAAAGGTACGGGTATTTACAAACTTGTCGCAAACCCTGTTCGCCGCTCTCGCAGAGATCAAGTGCCACATGTGACATAATTGCTTCACTCGCCGATTGGCCTGTTCCAGCAGGAATTTCGACGCTCGATGAAGTAAAATCTGCGTGCTGCTGCTGCGCCGCACAATCGCCCGTTGCGTAACCTTGCACCCCACCAGAGCGCGCAATCCGCGTCAAGGGAGCACGTCGAACGGTCGTGAAACAAAAAACGCCCCGGAGCAATGTTGCTCCGGGGCGTTCTGTTTTGTCGTCGTATGTGACGTCAGATCAGGTCGATTACTCGATGATCTTGGACACAACGCCGGCACCCACGGTGCGGCCGCCTTCGCGAATCGCGAAGCGCAGCTTCTCTTCCATGGCGATCGGCGTGATCAGCTCGACATTCACTTCAACATTGTCGCCCGGCATGACCATCTCGGTGCCCTCTTTCAGGGTCACAACACCGGTCACGTCCGTCGTACGGAAGTAGAACTGCGGACGATAGTTGGTGAAGAACGGGGTGTGGCGACCACCCTCTTCCTTCGTCAGGATGTAGGCCTCGGCCTCGAACTTGGAGTGCGGGGTGATCGAACCCGGCTTGGCCAGAACCTGACCACGCTCAACGCCCTCACGGTCGATACCGCGCAGCAGAACACCCACGTTATCGCCAGCCTGGCCCTGGTCCAGAAGCTTGCGGAACATCTCAACGCCGGTGCAGGTCGTCTTCACGGTATCGCGGATGCCCACGATCTCGATCTCTTCACCCACCTTGATGACACCGCGCTCAACACGACCGGTCACAACCGTACCGCGGCCGGAGATCGAGAACACGTCTTCGATCGGCATCAGGAAGTCCTGGTCGATCGGACGCTCCGGCGTCGGGATGAAGTCATCCACAGCCGCCATCAGTTCCTTGATCTTCTCTTCGCCGATCTCAGGGTCACGGCCCTCCATCGCGGCCAGAGCCGAACCAGCAACGATCGGAATATCGTCGCCCGGGAAGTCGTAGGACGACAGAAGTTCGCGAACTTCCATCTCAACCAGCTCAAGCAGCTCTTCGTCGTCGACCTGGTCAACCTTGTTCAGGAACACAACCAGAGCCGGAACGCCAACCTGGCGGGCCAGCAGGATGTGCTCGCGGGTCTGCGGCATCGGGCCGTCAGCCGCGTTCACAACCAGGATCGCGCCGTCCATCTGCGCCGCACCGGTGATCATGTTCTTCACATAGTCAGCGTGGCCCGGGCAGTCGACGTGGGCGTAGTGACGGTTCTCGGTCTCATACTCAACGTGCGCCGTCGAAATCGTGATGCCGCGTGCCTTCTCTTCAGGCGCGCCGTCAATCTGGTCATACGCACGGAAGTCACCAAAATACTTGGTGATCGCTGCCGTCAGCGTCGTCTTGCCATGGTCAACGTGACCAATCGTGCCGATGTTGGCATGGTCTTTATTACGCTCAAACTTCTCTTTGGCCATCTCGTTGGACCCTCGCGCTGGTAGCTTCAACCTGGATCAGGCTGACGACGCTCCGGGTCCGGAGAAGCGCCAGCAAGACCCTCGTGGATTTCTGAGCGCGGGGGATAGCGCCCCGCTTCGCCAATGGCAAGAGGGTTGGACGCAAGAAATTGACCGGTTTCAGTTCGCCCTGCCCGGCCCTTTATCAGGCACACCGCCGCGCCCCTGACACATGTCACCGGCGGCGCGGCCCAATCGTCACCTCCGCGCCCCGACCTGGCAGGCTAGTCAGATAGCCATCGACCACAGTCCGACGCGGAGATGATCCATGCTTGACCAGGCCACCCTCGATGCCGAGCGCATCAGACTTCAGCTCGCCGCCAATGCGGGCCTTGCCATGCCGGTTGCCGGAGCCCTCGCTTGGGCCGCGATCAGCATTGCCTCGACCCAGCTGTCCTATGGCACGTGGGTGTTTGCGTCCTGCTTTGGCCTGGGGATGCTGTTCCCGCTGGCCATGGCGCTGCAGGGCGTGACCCGCTCGCCCTTCATGAAGACCAAATCGCCGCTCAATGGCGTCCTCGCCCCGGGTATTCTGGTGGCCAACCTGCACTGGCCGATCACCTTTGCGCTGCCCAATGCCGCGCCTGAGCTCTTCCCGCTGGCCTTCGGGCTGTCCACCGCTCCGATCTGGGCGATTGTCGGCTGGCAGTATGCGAGCAAGATCGGCTGGCTGCATCTGGCGCTGCGTGTGCCGGGCGTGGTGATCCTCAACGCCCTCGCGCCGGACATGCAGACGGCCGGCACCTGGATCACTGCCTATGTCGCGGGCGTCTATGTGATCTCGGTGATCGGGTTTTCCATCGAAGTGGCGAGCCGGCGCCGTCTGGCTGCGGCCTGACGCGGCTAGTCTGCCTGCGCGGCGGCATGGGCGCTCGCCCAGGCCCACTGGAAGTTATAGCCGCCCAGCCAGCCCGTCACATCGACACATTCGCCAATGAAGTAGAGGCCCGGCACGCTCCGGGCCTCCATTGTTTTCGACGACAGCTCTGCAGTATCGATGCCGCCGGCAGTGACTTCCGCGGTCCGATAGCCTTCCGTCCCGGCCGGCTTAAGCGCCCAGCGCGACAGCCGCTCTGCGACCTCGCAAAGGCGCGCATGGCTGACATCAGCGAGTCTGGGAAGCGCCGGGATCAGCGCACGATCACTGAGCATCTCCACCAGTCGGCGTGGCAGGATCTGCTCCATTGCACCCGCCAACGACTTCATCGGATGGCTGTCTTTCAGGCCCTGCAGGATCCCTTCCCCGTCGCCGCCCGCAAACAGGTCCAGGCTGATCGCCTCGCCCGGTGACCAGTAGGACGACACCTGCAGGATGGCCGGCCCGGACAGGCCGCGATGGGTGAACAGCGCCGCCTCGCCAAAGCTGGCACCACCCGCCTCGGCGCGCACATCACAGGCCACGCCAGAGATGCCCGCAAACGCCTCCTTGTCGGCACCTTCAAAAGTGAACGGCACCAGCGCGGGGCGCGGCTCGATCACATTCAGGCCGAATTGGCGCGCGATATCATAGGCAAAGCCGGTCGCGCCCATTTTCGGGATGGACAGCCCCCCGCTTGCGAGCACCAGACGTCCGGCCCGCACCGGTCCGGCACTGGTCTCGACGTTAAAGCCGCTCTCGACCCTGCGCACCGCGCTGATCTCGGTCTGTAAACGCAGGGTGCCGCCGGCGGCCTCCAGCTCGTCCAGCAGCATCTGGATGATCGCGCCGGACTTCTGATCACAGAAGAGCTGGCCCAACGTCTTCTCATGCCAGGTCAGGCCGTGGCGGCTCATCAGGTCGCAAAAGTCCCACGGCGTGTAACGCGCCAGCGCCGACTTCGCGAAGTGTTTGTTCTCGCTGATAAAACGCGCCGCGTCGGTTTCCACATTGGTGAAATTACAGCGCCCTCCCCCTGAAATGCGGACCTTCTCGGCCGGCTTTCGGGCGTGATCGAGCACCAGCACGGAGCGCCCGCGCGCGCCGAACTGGGCACCATAAAACAGCCCGGCGGCACCCGCGCCAATCACCAGCGCATCAACATGGGAGGGAAGCGAAGACGTCATGGCGCGTGGGTAAAGCCGGGACTGCAGACAGGCAAGACCACACCGAATGAAACCCCGGCCAAGGCGCAGCCGCAGAGCCGGGGCCTCCGCGAGATCAGGGAGCCAGGTTCTGATGAAGGACCCGGATCATCGCTTCGCTCGTCCGGGAATTCAGGCTTATTCAATTTAGGTGGTGGTCGGTCCCGAAACGCCACCACAACCAACGCGCCTTGCTGGATAGAGGCCCGAAAAAGCAGGGATAGTCGGTGGGGATAAAGATGGAGCGGGTAGACGGAATCGAACCGACATATTCAGCTTGGAAGGCTGACGTTCTACCGTTGAACTATACCCGCGCCTTCATTTTTCACTAGCGCAAACTTCCCGCAATGGCGAGAGGGGACACTGCATAGCGCGGGATAACCGTCCATCCGGTCCACAACTTATCCGCCAAAATCGCTGGCTCTGCCTGGGCGAGCCGCCTAGCTTTCGGACCAGGATTTGGCGTGTCTGACCTAAAAGAGGGTGAAACATGACCCGTTTCAGGGTGAGGCTCATTTACACCGGTGGGACCATCGGCTGTGTCGGCGATCCGCTGACGCCGCTCCCCTCGGATAAGTTCAAAGACGCCTTCAACCGCTTCCTGCTACCGATCATCCAGGAGCGCTACCCCGATATCGAGCTGAGCTACAAGGCCTTCGACCCGAGCCTCGACAGCACAAACCTGCGCCCGTCCGATTGGGCCAAGATCGCCAGGGAAGTCATCGGCGATCCCGGTGACACCGCGACCTATAGCGAGGCTGACGGGTTTTTGATTCTCCATGGCACGGACACCATGGCGTGGAGCGCCGCCGCCCTCTCCTTCCTGCTGACCGGCCTGAACCGGAGCGGTCAGGTCAGCGCCCAGATTTCAAAGCCCGTGATCCTGACCGGGTCCCAGTCGCCGCTCTTTTTCGAGAACCCTGAAACCGGCGAGCTGACCCTGCGCTACAATACCGACGCCATTCGCAATGTGCTGGGCTCGTTCGAATGCATCCGCGCCGGGATCGCGCAGGTCGGGCTGTTCTTCAATGACGACCTGATGCGCGGCAATCGCGCCCTGAAGACCAATGCCACCGAATTTGATGCCTTCACCTCGCCCAACTACCCGGTCGTGGCAGAGATGGGCATCGAGCTGACGGTCCGGAACCGGCTATTGATCGCGCCGCCGATCAATCCGGACATCTCGATCGACAATCCTGCGACGCTGGCCCAGCTCCAGGTCCAGCTGTCCTATCTTGGTGACGCGCTTGACGAGGTCACGATGGTCGACTTCCTGGCCTACCCGGCGAGCTATCGCGCCCGCGACGCCAGCTCCACGCTGGCCGATGCCCTTCAGGGGGCGCTGGATGGCGTTGACGGCGCTGACGGGCTCTATCTGGAAAATTATGGCGAGGGCAATTTCCCGTCTGGCAACCCCGATGACCCGCAAGCCGGTGCCGTGTTCAAGGTCCTGAAGGCCGCCCACGACCGCGGCACGGTGATCGCCTCGGGCACGCAGGTCATTTCCGGCATGGTCAACTCGACGGCCTACGCATCGGGTGCCTGGCTTGCCGAATGTGGCTGCGTCAGCACCTATGACATGTCCGGACCCGCAGTACAGACCAAGCTGACCTATCTGCTGGCCCTGGCCCAATCGGATTATTTCGACTGGCCGCAGGAGACGGTCGAGAACCTGATGCGCACCCCCATCGCTGGCGAGATGACGCCGATCAATCGTCTGGATGATGCCCGCGGTCGCTTTCTGGTCGCGGGGCAGTCGATTGCCGCCTTTGATGGCAGCGCAACGCTGATCAATGACCCCGATCTTGGACCGGTTCTCATCGATCCCAAATCACCAGACACCCCGCTGTGGACGGCTCTTCAAAACCCTACAGCGATGCCGGGGCGGCTGCTGGTTCAGGGCGATGGCGATCTGGTCTTCTATGATCGCTCCAACGGTGTGCTCTGGCAGTCGGGCACCCGGAGCAGTCGCAATGGCTCGGCCGTTCTGATCCTGTCCGGCTCCATCAAGTCCGACGATCTGGCACTCTATCTGTTTGATGAAAGCACGCAGGCGGTCCTTAAGACCCTTTACGGCAAAGCCCCCAGCGTCGCAGCGCTGGGGTAAGGGCGTCAGGTTAAAACCCTTACGGAATTGTCAGATTGACCACCTTGCCCCCGCAGCGCTGACGCTTAGTGTTACGCGCAAATCAAACAGGGGAGATGGCTCATGGCCATGAAGCAACGTTTCTTTGGTGGCGCAGCTATGTCTGCGCTGGTCGCCGGGATCGCACTGTCGAGTGTGGCTGTCGCACAGGAACCGCCGATCATTCAGCCGGGCGCACCGGGCCAGGATAACCGCCAGCTCAGCGAAGCAGAGGCCGCACGCCTTGCGATCAACGCCTATTCGGAAGCCGACGTGGCCTTCCTTCAGGACCTGCTGGCCTATCGCGCCCAGGTCACCGAGCTGACCTCCCTCGTTGAGGGGCGCGCTGAGTCTGAGGGCATTGTCGAGATCGCCGAGCGCATCAATGAAGCCCAGCCTGAAGAAATGACCTTCATGCGTGACTGGCTGACCGAGCGGGAGGAGCCCCTCACCGCCGAGAGCCTCGATGACGATGACGAAGAGATGATGGATGGCCTCGCCAGTCAGGCGCAGATCACCACGCTCGCCAACGCCAGCGGCACTGATTTCGACGCGCTCTTCCTGGAGCTGATGATCGACCAGCACGATGGTCTGGTGGACATGGTCAACGGCTATCTGCGCACACGCGGCACCGCCTTTGATCCGGCCCTGTTCGACTTCGCCAACAAGATTCGCCGCGAGCAGCGCGATGAAATCGAGACCATGAACGAGATCTTCGCCGGTCTGTCCGACGATCCGCGCCGCGGTCTGGGTGCCGGCTTCCTTGACGCAGAATCAGCGATTTCCAACCTGCGTCTGGTCTCCACACAGCAAAAGCCAACCGGCTTCTTTGACCCGGAAAACCCGCTGGGCACTCCCCCGCAGATCGAGGACGAGGATGCGGACGAGGACACCGATCCGCGCTTTGGCACCCGCTCGCCCTATCTGCGCTTTTCCAACACCGACTTCGCCTTTGCCGGCGACCTGATGGCGGTGGGCAATTATCACGGCTTCAACCTCTATGACATTTCTGAAGCCGAGCCGCGCCTGACGACCTCGGTGGTCTGCCCGGGCGGTCAGGGCGACGTCTCCATCGAAGGCGACTTCCTGATCATGTCGGTGCAGGACACCCGTGGCCGCATCGACTGTGGCCGTCAGGGTGTCGCCGAAGAGGTCAGCGACGAACGCTTCCGCGGCATCCGCATCTTCGACATCTCCGATCCGCTGCAGCCGCGCCAGGTGGGCCTGGTCCAGACCTGCCGGGGTTCGCACACCCACACGGTTGTGGCTCGCGATGACGAAAGCATCATTGTCTACAATTCCGGCACCAGCTCGGTACGCCCGGAAGAGGAACTGGCCGGCTGTGTCGCCGGTCTGCCGGGTGATGAGGACACGGCCCTGTTCTCCATCGACGTGATCGAGATCCCGATCGATAACCCCGGTGCTTCGCGCATCATCGATAGCCCGCGCGTGTTTGCCGATGACGAGTCAGTTGCCGGTCTGTGGGCCGGTGGTGACCACGGCGAAGGGACCCAGTCCACACGCCGCACCGACCAGTGCCATGACATCACCATCTTCCCGGCGCTGAACATTGCCGCGGGCGCCTGCTCGGGCAATGGCATCATCCTGGACATCTCCGACCCGCGGGCACCCACCCGGATCGATGATGTGGTGGATGTGGGTTTTGCCTACTGGCACTCGGCCACCTTCAACAATGATGGCACCAAGGTCGTCTTCACCGACGAGTGGGGCGGCGGCGGTGGCCCGCGCTGCCGGCCGCAGGACCCCAATGACTGGGGCGCAAACGCGATCTTCGAACTGGAAGACGGTGAGCTGAGCTTTGCCAGCTATTACAAGATCCCGAACGTCCAGAGCGATCACGAAAACTGTGTCGCGCACAACGGCAACATCATTCCGGTGCCGGGCCGCGATATCTTCGTACAGGCCTGGTATCAGGGCGGCATGTCGCTGATGGACTTCACCGACAGTGAGAACCCGGTCGAGATCGGTTTCTTTGACCGCGGCCCGCTGTCGACCGACACCTATCTGACGGGCGGCTACTGGTCGACCTACTGGTATAACGGTCGCATCTACGGCACCGCCCAGGTGCGCGGCCTCGACGTGTTCGAGCTGGAGCCCAGCGAGTACATGACCGCCAACGAGATCGAAGCCGCGCAGCTCGCGGACATGGGTGAGATCTTCAACCCGCAGACCCAGACCGTGGTCACCTGGCCAACCCACCCGGCAGTGGCGCTGGCCTATGTGGATCAGCTGGTGCGCGGCGGTGCCATGTCCGAAACCGACGCGGCCGTGTTCAACGACACACTGACCCGTGCGCGCACCCATATGGAAGCGGGCACGAGCGACCGCTCGCTGGCCGGTGAACTGCGCCGCCTGCGCCGCGACCTGCCGCGGACTGACCGCGGTGACGCCCTGCGCGAACAGCTCACCAACATCGCCGCCGAAGTGCGGTAAGCGCTGACGCTAAAGCGTGAAACGAAAGACGCCGCGGCTGGGAACAGCTGCGGCGTTTTTTGTGGGTGATCATGAAACCCCGGACTTGATCCGGGGCCTCCTTAAAAGCTCGCACCCCATCCTGCAAAAGGTCCCGGTTCGCTTCGCGTCCGGGATTTCAGAGTATTTGAGGATCAACACCACGAGCCCGCAGGGCTCGCAAAGCGAACAGCCGCTTGGCATGCGTGAGCGAGCCTTAGAAGCGCTTCGATGAGAACGCACGCCCCGACCCTGTCTTCAGATATCGCTCAAATTCAGCGGCACGATTTTGATCGTCGAAGGCGACATAAGTTCGGATTCGCCATGGCTTGAATTTCCGCGTGTGATTCACCTGACCCGCGTTATGAGCCGACAGCCGCGCCTCAACGTCTTTTGTCATTCCGACATAGAAATGCATGCTGCATTCGGATTGGAGGATGTAAACAAAGTGCATCGGCGCATCATGGCACAGTTGCGAAGTTAAAGGGCAGCATGATCTGAATTGATAGCGCACAAGCCAGTCCGCTTTCGCCTGCGGCTTCAGCGAGACATCCTTCGCTCGAATTAAAGGTATTGGCTTGCCCAGCCGAAGCTCGCGCCAGCGATTTAAATAGGTCCGCTTTCGCCTGCGGCTTCAGCGAGACATCCTTCGCTCGAATTAAAGGTATTGGCTTGCCCAGCCGAAGCTCGCGCCAGCGATTTAAATAGGTCCGCTTTCGCCTGCGGCTTCAGCGAGACATCCTTCGCTCGAATTAAAGGTATTGGCTTGCCCAGCCGAAGCTCGCGCCAGCGAGCGAAGGATGGTGGAGGGGGCTGGATTCGAACCAGCGTACGCAATGCGGGCAGATTTACAGTCTGCTGGATTTAACCACTCTCCCACCCCTCCACAGGGTCTGCTCATCCAAGCAGTGCACTCGTGGGAGACGAGTGCCGGGCCGAAGCGAAGTGTTGAACCGAGAAAGCCAATTGCGCCAGCGCGCCAAGGGCTTTAACGAGGCAACTCCCCAATTCGGAGCGCGGACTATAGTCATGGCCCCACCGCGGCGCAACACAGAGAAAAGACAAGGTGCAGCACGACGTGCAGCACGTCCCAATTCGGCCCATGACGGCTGGATCTGGGGCCGCCACGCAGTGCTGGCCGCGCTCGCCAATCCCAAGCGCAAGGCGCTGGATTTGCAGGTGACGCGCAACGCCGCGGCGGACCTCAACGAGGCTGACCGCAAGCGCGCGCAGATCGTCATTCCCGGTGAGATTTCCGCCCGCCTTCCCGATGGCGCGGTGCACCAGGGCTTTGCGCTAAAGGCCACTGCGCTGGACGCCGAGCCGTTGAGCGCTGTCGCGGCCAACACCCATGGCCTTCTGGTGGTGATGGATCAGATTACCGATCCGCAGAATGTCGGCGCGGTGTTTCGTTCCGCCGCCGCGTTTGGAGCCCGCGCCGTGATCATGCAGGACCGCAAGGCGCCGCCTTTGTTCGGCACGGTGTGCAAGGCCTCGGTGGGCTGTGTGGAGACGGTGCCCCATGTGCGCGTCACCAACATCGCCGACACGCTGCAGACGCTGACGAAGGAAGGTCGCTACGCGATCGGGCTCGCCGGTGAAGCCGAGTCGAGCCTGGCCGCCGAGGTGGAGGCGAATGCGGGTCCCGGCCTGGTGCTGGTGCTGGGTGCGGAAGGCGCAGGCCTGCGCCCGCGGGTGGCCGAGCATTGCAGTGCGCTCGCGCGCATTCCCATGGGACCGAAAGCGGAAAGCCTTAACGTGGCCGCGGCAGCGGCGATCGCGCTTTACGAGGCCTCCCGCTTTGATCCCAGGATTAACCCGGCCTAGCCGCCTGCGCGAACGGTGAAATCACCGCTGCCGGTGGTGCGCACATTCTGGGCCCCTTCCACCGAACCGACGCGCACATCGCCGCCACCGGACAGACGAATGTCCGGATTGACCATCGTGCCGCCAAAGTCCACGCCGCCCGAGCCGGTGGCGCGAATGCGGGCCGGATCGGCCCGGCCCGCGTCAATGCTTACGCCGCCTGAGCCCGACAGCGAGACCTGCAGTGCGCCGGTGAGCGAGTCGGCCTCAACATCGCCAGAGCCGGTCAGGCGCACATTGAGCGAGCCGATATCAGCCGCTGTCAGGTCGCCATTGCCGCTCGACTGGAACACAACACCGCCCGCCGAATTGCCGATCTGGATATCGCCGGAGCCGCTGGTGCGCGCCTCCAGCGAGAGCACATTGCCCGTCTCGACGTCTCCGCTGCCCGACAGGCTGATCGAAAGCTCGCCAGCAATATTGCCCGCCTCAACATCGCCGGAGCCCGACACGGCCACCGACAGGCTGCCGGCGTCTTCCAGCGAGACATCGCCAGAGCCGGAGATCGCGACATTCGCATCGCCGCCAACTTCACCCAGGCTCACATCCATGGAGCCGGCAAGCCCAATGCTGGCATCGCCCCTGACATTGCCCACGTCAAAGCGGCCGCACTTGGCTGCGCCAAGATCGAGGGAGGCCAGATCCACGGACTCACCGCGGAAGATGCTGTCCTCAATCGAAAAGGCCGCCGGGTCCGGCGTGGCGATCACCAACAGGGGCCATTCATCAAAGCGGAGGGCGTCGCCGCGATTGCGCCCGACGCGCCGGCTCTCCTCGGACCGGCCATAGCAGCGCCAGCGCCGGGTATCCTGACCACCATCAATCTGCAGGCCCTCACCGCTTTCGGAGATCTGCACAATGGGGGCCGTGCCCTGTCGCTCAACACGGGCCGACAGGCTTGAACCCTCAACGATGCGAACCTCACCGACAAAATCGGTGACCGATACGGCGGGCGATGTGGACTGGGCGGCGGCGGCAAGCGCGGCAAGAAGGACGGACATGGTGGCTCTCCCGAGGGTCAGTGGACGTTTCGCAAGAGTGATGCGCAAAGCCGCCCGTTCAGATGCAAAGTCACGCAGAGCCTGCCGGACTTCAGCTGCCAACGCCCGTTAAACCTTGGTCACAGATTCGAAAGCCGCGCGTAACACTCGACACGGGGCCACCGCTCGCGTTTAGCTAAGGCCATGAAACACCACGCCCCCCGCACCGAGCTTGCCACCCATGATGTCTTCAACCAGTCCGAGCCGCTGGCGGACGTGAACTGGTTTTCCGGCGATGCGATGCTGTCCGACGCCGTCCGGCGCAATGGTGGTGAGGTTCACACCGAGCATCTCTCCGGCTTTGGCGGTGAAGTTGGCAGCGCGGCCGTTCTGGACCTTGGACGGGTGGCCAATGAAAACCCGCCGAAATTCAAACCCTTTGACCGGTTCGGCCAGCGCGTCGATGAGGTGGAGTTCCACCCCGCCTATCATGCCCTGATGGATCTGGGCCTCGGCGGCGGTGTGTCGTCGGCCGCGTGGAAGACCGACATCGCGCCGCACACGCTCCATGCCGCGCTGCTGATCCTGATGGGCCATGCCGATGCCGGCGTCTGCTGCCCGCAGTCGATGACCTATGCCTGCGTGCCCGCGCTGAAGCATGCCGACTGGGCCGGACCCTGGATCGAGGGCGCGACTAGCGGGCGCTATGACCCGCGCTTCCTGCCACCGGAAGACAAGGTCGGCCTGACACTGGGCATGGCGATGACGGAAAAACAGGGTGGGTCGGACGTGCGCGCCAACACCACGCGGGCCACCGTCACCTCCAAAGACGAGGTGGAGCTGAACGGTCACAAATGGTTCTGCTCCGCGCCGATGAGCGACGCCTTTCTGACGCTCGCCTACGAAGGCGAGGCGGACGATGCCGCGCTCTCCTGCTTCCTGGTACCGCGCTGGCGACCGGACGGGACCCGCAACTCGATCGAGATCCAGCGCCTGAAAGACAAGATGGGCGACAAGTCGAACGCGTCTTCTGAAATTGAATACAAGGGGGCCTATGCCCGCCGCGTGGGCGAGCCGGGTCGCGGGGTGCGTACCATTATCGAGATGGTCAATCACACCCGGCTTGATTGCCTCGCCGGTTCAGCGGGGCTCATTCGCGGTGCCGCGGCACAGGCCGTCTGGCATGCGGACCGACGCAGCGCCTTCCAGCGCCGCCTGATTGATCAACCGCTGATGCGCGAGGTGCTGGCCGAATTGTCGATGGAGGCCGAAGCCGCCCTCGCCCTCGCCTTCCGGGTAGCGGAGAGCTTTGACAAGGGCGGCGAAGACGCCGGCGAAGCTGCACTGGCCCGCATCCTCACACCTATTGCCAAATACTGGATCTGCAAGCGGGCCCCCTACCTCGCCTATGAAGCGATGGAGGCCCATGGCGGCGCGGGCTATGTGGAAGAACACCCCCTGCCCCGCATGTTCCGCCAGAGCCCGCTCAATGCCATCTGGGAAGGCTCGGGCAATGTCATTGCGCTGGATGTGCTGCGCGCGCTAAGCCGTGACACGGTCGCCCGCGATGCGCTTCAGGCCGAGCTCGCCAGCGCCACCGGACGCTCCGACGCGCTCGATGCCCGGATCAAGCGGCTTGGCGACATGCTGACCGCTGGCGTGGGTGAAGCCGATGCCCGCCGCTTTACAGAGCTCGCCGCCCAGACGCTGACCGCCGCTGCCCTCATCCGTACCGGGCTCGACCCGGCCGCCGACGCCTATATCGGTCGACGCATCGGCGAGGCCCCCACCATGCTGGGTGCCGGCGAAGCGAAGATTGATGCTGACTGGCTGATCGCACGGGCGAGGCTACAGGCCTGAGACGACAATAAAAAAAGGCCCCGCGCTGGCGGGGCCTTTTCCGTGTTTAGCCAGGACAGACCGTCCCTTGGCCAAGCCATCGTCTTATACGGTGCGCACCGAAGGCTGCTCCGACACGATCCGATAACACAGGCTGGACTGTCCTGAACGTGAAACACTCGACATCGGATCACCTCCTTTCAATTGCTGCAGAGGTCTTCACGGTGTGGGTGTTCGCGCAGGTCCGCAAGAAAAAATCGACACGCAAATGCCGCCTTATCGGGTGTCAAAACACTCCGGTATCGGACCTGCCTTCAAATTGAGCCGCTAAATTACCAAGCTTTCAGGTGATTTCGGTACGATCCGCCTGTTAGCTGACCACCATGAGTTGGGCCATCGAAACATCACGGTTATCGCGATCCTTTGGGAGCGTGACCGCCGTCAGCGATCTGGGACTGCAAGTGCCGACCGGATCCGTGTTTGGCTTTCTGGGCCCGAATGGAGCCGGTAAGACCACGACAATCCGCATGCTGCTCGATCTGATCCGCCCCAGCGCGGGTGCAATCAGCCTGAACGGACACAGCATCAAGACCGCGCGCAGTGCAGCCTTGTCCGGCGTGGGGGCCATCGTGGAAAGCCCGGCGCTCTACCCCAATCTGACCGGGCTCGACACCCTGAAAATGGCCGCGAACCTGGGCGGTCACCCGGTGTCAGAGGTTCACGAGCGGCTTGATCAGGTCAGTCTGACATCGGCGGCCCGGCGCAAGGTTGGTGGTTATTCGCTGGGCATGCGCCAGCGTCTGGCTCTGGCGCGGGCCATGCTGGATTCACCCAAGCTTTTGATCCTCGATGAGCCCACCAACGGGCTTGATCCTGCGGGCATCGCGGACATGCGACGGCTGATCCGGGCGCTACCCGAGACGCTTGGTTCCACCGTCTTCCTGTCCAGCCATTTGCTGAGCGAGATCGAGCAGACGGCCACGCATTGCGCCCTGATCGATCGCGGGCAGCTCTTGCTTCAGGGCACGCTGGACAGCCTGATGGAAAAGGCACCGACGCGGCTTGCCATTGAGACTGATCGGCCTGAAGCCCTCACCGCGCGCTTCCTGGAGCAGAACCGTCATGCGGAACACCGCGACGGCGTTGTGCGGGTGGACGGGCAGTTCGATCCCGGCGCGCGCTCGCAGCTTGTGGCTTCGCTTCTGTCGGACGGCTTTGCGGTTTCCGCCCTGTGGGTCGAGCGCGCGTCCCTGGAAACTCTCTTCCTGACCCTGACAGGCGCATCGCGGGAGCGGACCCAATGATGGCGCTTCGCATTTTGATCGCAGAGATCGCCAAGCTGAAAGGCTCTCTGGTTCTGCTTCTGGCCGCGGCACCGCCTGCCATGATGGCGATCATGATTCCGGCCGTCATCCTGTCGGGAAACGGGCCGGATGAGTGGCGCCTGATTGCCATGAATGGCGCAGCGATCTGGGCCTATTTGCTCATGCCTCTAACGGCCACGGCGCTGACCGCTCTGGTGGCCGGACTTGAGCATCAAAGCGGCGGCTGGACCTGGACCCTCGCGCAGCCGGTGCCAAAGCCAATCATTTTCGCGGCCAAGGCGCTGGTCTGTGCCGGGCTGATGGCGCTGATCTCGCTGGGCATTGCGGTCGGGATTCTGGTCGGCGGAAGCCTTGCCGGTGCGCTGTCGCCAGATCAAGCCCTCAGCGGGGCTCTGCCGATCTCGATGCTTGCAGACCTCTTGTCACGCATGTTCATCGCAAGCCTGTTTGCGCTGGCCCTCCAGTTTGCCGTGGCCCATGCCTTCCGCGCCTTTGCTGTCCCGATCATCGTGGGCATTGGCGGGACCTTCGTGGCGGTGGTGGCAACCTCGTCCCAGGCGGGGATTTACTTCCCCTGGCTTCTCGCCGTTAACATGCTGGCCAGCGATCCGGCCCGCGCCCAGCAGGCGCTGTTCACCGGGCTTGTGGGCGGTGTCGTGATTTTTGCGCTCAGCGGCTTCTGGCTGGCCCGCCGCGACTGGCGCTAGCTCAAGAGATTATAGATCCCTAAGGCGATCATCGTGCCAATGACATAGCCGAGCACGCCCACCAGCACTCCGGGGGTGACCAGGTCTTTCCAGCCCTTGGCCGCGGCCAATGCCGGAGCCGTGGTCGCCCCGAGGATCGCGGCGTTCGACGCGATGATCATCTCCGGCAGGGACAGGCGGAAGAGCGATCCGGCCACCAACATCACCAGCGCATGGACTGCGATCAGCACGGCGATGAAGACCATCACCAGAGGAGCCTGGGACAACAGGTCGGGGATGTTGGCACCGGCGGCAATGGCCCCGAAGAAGAGGAAGGCGAGCACAACGCCCAGCTCAAACCCGCCATGGAGCTTGCCCATTAGCTTGGGGAAGAGTGTGGCCGGGATCACGGCGAGAACCGTGATGAAGACATAGCGCAGACCGCCCATGCCGGAGAGCTGAACCAGCCAGTCGGCAATGGCCACGATGGCAATGGCGTAGGTCAGCGTCAGAGCGAGGCTGAGCGAGGTGGCACGCCCGGTGCTGCCTTCGCCGGTTTCCTCAACCTTTCCGCCGCTGTGGTCGCGGGTCACGAAGCGTTTCGCGATGAAGGCAAAGCCGGGCAGAATGGCCAGAACGCCCAGATAGGCCGCGCTTGCCAGGTGGTCAGCCGCAACGATCGCTGACACCAGGGCTTCCTCGTTTTCAGCAAGATCCGTCTGTTGAATGAGCGGCGCAAAGTTGACCGATCCACCAATATAGCTTGCCGTCAGCGACCCGGTGACAGCCGCGGACACGTCGCCCAGCGGGATCAGCATGAAGGCGAGCAGCGCACCGGCCACCGTGCCGACGGTGCAGATGAAGAAAGCCGCCGTGACGCGCGTTGTCTCAAAGAAGATGCGTTTCAGGTCCGCCTTCATCAGAAAGAGCGGGATCAGCACCGGCACCGCATAGGTGAAGACGAAATCATAGGCCGAGCTGTCGAACGGCATGATGCGCAGGTTCGACGCGAGAATCGCCAGCAGTATCGTCCAGACGGTACCGGTGAGCAGAGCGCCGATCTTCGTCTTCTCAAGCAGGAAGCCCGCCGCCGCGATGCCAACAAGGCCCGCCATGACCGCAAAGGGCTGGTCGGCGGGGATGAGTGAAAAGTCCATCGCGGGCGCTCCTGAGATTAAGTCAGGCGCTAAGGGATAACGGCATCGGCCTCGATCTCAACCAGAAAAGCAGGATCGGCGAAGGCTTTGACCGCCAGCATGGTGGAGGCGGGAGGGCAGTCCTTGAAAACCGCCAGATGCGCCGCGCCGACCGCCGCCTGCGTCTGAGCGCTCATGTCGAGGGTGTAGACGCGGGTGCGCACCACGTCTTCCACGCTGGCTCCAGCCTCCTTCAAGGCAGCAACGATGACCTGAAGCGCGCGGGTGGTTTGCGCGCCGACATCGCCCGGGGCGAAGGGCTTGCCGTCCGCATCCACCGCGACGGTGCCTGCCACAGCCACAAAATTGCCGGAGCGGACCGCGCGTCGATAGCCGACCTTGTTCTCCCACGGTGCGCCGGAGGTGATGCGCTGGACGCTCGTCACTGCGCCGCGCCGGGTACGCCGTTTTCAAACAGATCAAGCGCGATGGCGGTCATGCCTTCTGCGGCAACGCTGACGGAGCCCTCGGCGTCAGGATAGAAGAAGGGCGAGTGGTTGGCGGGCGGGGTTTCACCGCGTGCGGCATACTCGTCCCAGACATCTTGCGGCGAGCCGCCGACCCAGAACATGAAGATCGGCACATCGTCCTCGGTGCGGCCATAGCGCGAGAAGTCCTCACCGCCGGTGACCGGGCTCGCGGTATCCACCGCATCGCCGAAGCGCGCCTGAAGCACCGAGCCCGCGCGGTCAGACAGCATCGGGTCGTTATAGACTGCCGGGGTGTAGACCTCGTCGACCTCCATGCGCGGCATCAGGTCTTCGGGCATGCCATTGGCCATCGCCACACCGTTGGCGACCCGCTCGATGCCTTCCAGCAGGCGGGCGCGCACCTCGTCTGTGTAGGAGCGCACGGTGATCTGCAGATGGGCCTCGTCAGAGATGATGTTGTGCTTGGTGCCGGAGTTGAACGCGCCGACCGTGACCACTCCGGTCTCGAACGGGGACAGCTCGCGGCTGACCAGCGTCTGCAGCCCCATCACGACCTGCGCGCCCATCACAACCGGGTCCTTGCCCAGATGCGGCGAAGCCCCGTGGGAGCCAATGCCGCGCATATAGATGTCGACCGTGTCCACATTGGCCATGGCAAAGCCCGGCACATAGCGGATCTGACCAGCGGGCATGTAGCCCCAGGTGTGGTGGCTCACGACGGCATCTGGAGTCGGGAAGCGCTCATAAAGCCCATCGGCGAGCATGGCGTAGGCGCCAAGGCCAACTTCTTCGGCTGGCTGCGCGATCAACACCAGCGTGCCCGACCACTGGTCGCGATTGCTTGCCATCCAGCGTGCCGAGCCGACAAGCGCAGTCATGTGGGTATCGTGGGCGCAGGCATGCATGATCGGGAATTCATTGCCCATCCGGTCCGGGCCTGTGGCGGTGGAGATATAGTCAACCGGCGTGTCTTCGCGCATGGGCAGGCCGTCCATGTCCGCGCGCATCATGATGACCGGCCCATCGCCGTTTTCCAGCACGCCCACGACGCCGGTGCGGCCCACTTCCTCGGTGACGTCATAGCCTGCGGCGCGCAGCTCCTCGGCCATGCGCGCGGCGGTTTCCACCTCCATGAAGCTCAGCTCGGGATTGGCGTGGAAATGCTCATACAGACCTTCAAGATGCGCATCCCAGTCGGTCTGGATCGCCTCGCCCAGATCATCCTGAGCGACGGCAGATAGCGGCATCAGCGCAGCAATGGCGCAGGCAGTGAGAAAACGGCGCATGACAAAACTCCCCTAATCAATTGAGGAGCATTGCAGGGCTAATTGGCGCGATTGGTCAACGTTATAAACTAACCGAACAGCGCATCGACCTCAGCCTGGTCGGCGGCGCTTTCGTCCACACCGTCACCTTCGATACGGCCATGGACGGCCGCGCGGGCCGCGGCGAGCAGCGGGGAGATATCGGTGGCGGCCAGCATGACGGCTCCGGCCATGTCCTCGGCGCGCAGCTTCTCCTGCGCATCTTCCAGAGCATCGTCGAGCGCAGCGATGATGGTCTGGAAGTGGGCTTTCAGCGCCTGCGGGGCCGCGGCATACGCCGCCACGACCGTTTCTGCGCCGGCGTAGCCGGTGCGCGTGAAGTGATCCTCATAGGCGCAGGGCTGCCAGTCCAGGATCTCTTCGGCCATCTCCGGCATGTCGCCAATCATCTCAAGCAGCATGACGACTTCATTGAAATGATTCAGATAATCGGTCGCCAGCCCGCTTTCAGGATGGACATTGGCAGCTGCCAAAGCCTCCGCGCTCAAAGCGCCCTCTCCCAAAATCAGACCGTCGGACATACCACTCCCCAGTATTGAGGAGGCGACCATCGCCCATCAGGGTTGATGAAGCGCTAACCGTGTGAAGTTGGTGTCACGCTTCGCCGCCGAAGGTTTCGGTCCACTCCGCCACGCGGTCGTCATCGACCTTGGCAAACAACACGTCCGGCACCGAGAAAGCCTGACCCCGCGGCAGGGCGTCGAGCAGGTCTGCGCCCTTGCCCGTCGGCCAGTCACGTTGATCCTCACCCATGCCAATGGCGTCCAGAATGGTCTTGGCCGCGGTCGGAATGACCGGCTGAGCCACAAGTGCTGACAGGGCGATCAGGTTGATGCCGGTGCGCACACCCACAGCGG
The DNA here is from genome assembly GCA_043513725.1 of Oceanicaulis sp. Classification (GTDB taxonomy): domain Bacteria; phylum Pseudomonadota; class Alphaproteobacteria; order Caulobacterales; family Maricaulaceae; genus Oceanicaulis. Next base: position 620,192 of record CP121338.1, read on the forward strand.
CCTTGTCCTTGTCAGTTTTAAAATGCGACCAGGGTTCGGCGCGGGTCAGATACTCATTGCCCGCCGCCCACAGGGCCCGGGTTTCGGCGGCCGCCTTGCGGAAGTCCATGGCGTCATAATGCTCGGCGATGGCCTTCAGGCGGGCATCCACCTCGCCAGCGAGCCACGCCTCATGCTCGCCCGGCTCACCGCCGTCAGGCACCACACCCTCAAAGCGCGAGGTGGCGAACTTCAGGACGCGATTGACCATATTGCCCAGCACGTTGGCCAGATCGGTATTGATCGCGCCCTGGAAATGCTCCCATGTGAACTGGGCGTCCGCGCCTTCCGGCGCGTAGGCGGTCAGATACCAGCGCCAGTAATCGGCCGGCAGCAGCTCCAGCGCCTGGTCCATGAAGACGCCGCGCTTGTTGGAGGTGGAGAATTTGCCCCCATACCAGTTCAGCCAGTTAAAGGCCTTCAGCTTGTCGACCGTCTTCCACGGCTCCTCAGAGCCCAGCAGCGTGGCCGGGAAGCTGACGGTGTGGAAGGCGACATTGTCCTTGCCCATGAACTGGACATAGCTGACATCGTCCGCGCCCTTGTCGGTCTTCCACCAGCGCTCCCAGTCTTCGCCGGTCTTCTCCGCCCACTCCTTGGTCGCCGAGATATAGCCGATGGGCGCATCGAACCAGACGTAGAAGACCTTGTTTTCAAAGCCCTCACGCGGCTTGCCGTCCTTGGTGACCGGCACGCCCCATTTCAGGTCGCGGGTGATCGTGCGGTCACGCAGGCCTTCATCGAGCCATTTGTTGGCGATGGATTTGGCAAGCTGCGGCCAGTCGGTCGAAGCGTTGACCCAGTCGCGCAGGCGGTCTTCCACCACCGTCTGCTTCAAGCGCAGATGGCGGGTGTCACGCACTTCCAGGTTTTTCGAACCCGAGACGGCTGAGTACGGATCGATCAGATCAATCGGGTCGAGCAGTTTCGAGCAGTTATCGCACTGGTCACCGCGCGCTTTTTCAAAGCCGCAATTGGGACAGGTGCCTTCCACGTATCGGTCCGGCAGGAAACGGTCGTCATCGATGGAGAAGACCTGCTTCTCCACCACTTCCTCGATCAGGCCGTTGGCCTCCAGCACTTCGGCAAAGTGCTGGGTGAGCTCTGCATTGGCTTTCGAAGAGGTACGCCCGAAATGGTCCCAGGCCAGACCATAGCGCTCGCCGAGACTTTTCTGGATCTCGTGCTGCTCATCACAATAGGTGCGCACGTCCTGACCGGCGGCGGCCGCGGCCAGCTCTGCCGGCGTGCCGTGCTCATCGGTGGCGCAGATCGCCAGTACTTCATGACCGCGCAGACGCTGGAATCGGGCGTAGACATCGGCCGGCAGCATCGACCCGGCCAGATTGCCGAGATGCTTCACCCCGTTGATGTAGGGCAGTGCGCTGGTGATGAGGATGCGAGCCATGGCCTGAACCTGATTGTGAGTGTCAGCGCGCACACATAGCTCTCACCCTCGGCGCTGTCATCCCGCAGGAGTGAATGAACAGCGCATTCCCCGCGGCACGCCCTGACCGGTGCGCCCTACCCCATGGGGTCGTCGATGGAGGGGGCGCGGCTGGTGAACAGTTGCGGGCCGTCTTCGGTCATGTAGACGCAGTCTTCGGTGCGAACCCCGAACCGGCCTGGCAGATAGATGCCCGGCTCGTTGGAGAAGCACAGCCCCGGGACCAGCGGCGTATCATTGCCGCGCACGACGAACTGGTCTTCATGCACATCCATGCCGATGCCGTGGCCGGTGCGGTGAGACAGGCCGGGAAGACCATAGTCCGCGCCCCAGCCCTGGGTGTCGTAATAGCGCCTGACCGCGTCATCGATCGCCCCGATGGGGGTGCCCAGCTGCGCGGTTTCCATGACGATATCCTGGCCCCGGCGGGCATTGTCCCAGACCCGGCGATGCTCCGCGCTCGGCTCGCCATAAACCCACGTCCGAGAGATATCAGACTTGTAGCCGTGCACGTCACAGCCACAGTCCATCAGCAGGATCTCGCCTTCTGACAGGGTATAGACCTCTTTCGATCCGTGCGGATAGGAGCTGGCCGGGCCCACCAGCGCCAGCGTGAACACGACCTGCCCGCCTCGGGCGCGGGTCGCGGCATTCATCAGGGCCGCAACATCATCACCGGTCATGCCCGCCTCGATTTGCGGGTAGATATCGCGGTAGGCGGCCATTGTGATGTCGTTGGCGGCCTGCATCAGCTCGATCTCGCGCGGGCTCTTGATCTGGCGCAACGCCGACACAACCGGAGCGGCGGAGACCAGCTCGCGCCCCGCTGCATCGCGGCGCAAACCGTCGGCGACGAAGAATCGTGTGGTCCGCTCCAGCCCGATCGGCCCCTGCACACCGCGGTCATCCAGAACGCCAGCGATCAGGGCGAACGGACTCTCATGTTCCTGCCAGGTGCGGACCTCCATCTCCATGACCATCAGCTCGCGCAGCTTGCCTTCTTCAAAGGCGGGCGCGACCACGACCGGGTCACCGCTGGCCGGGATGACGAGCGCGGTCAGCCGGCTCGCCTGTCGCCAGGCCAGTCCGGAAAAGTAGAGCATCGAGGTCCCCGCCTCGATCACAATCCCGGCGAGACCCTGACGCCCCATCAGCTCCTGAGCGCGCGCAATGCGCGCCTCCCGCTCCGCGTTGGAGATAGGCGGCGGCAGCGTCGGCGCAGCCTGCCGGGCGCTTGAAAGCGTTGAGGTGGTCGTTGAGGCTGTCGCAGCCCCTGTGCCCATGCCGACGGCCGTCATGCCAGCGGCGGCGAATTTCAAAAGATCGCGTCGGGATGTCAAAGCGTCTCTCCAAGGCTTGCGGTCATGGTGACTATTCGTACCGAAGAGTTGCGCACCGCTTGCGCCAAATCAATTGCTGGTGTGTGAAGACAACGCCTGCCGGCAAGTCTCTGCCTGACACACGAAACTGTTACACCACGCACACTGCGCGCTGTTGCCCTTCCCGGCCCCGCCTGCTACGCGCCGCGACAACACCAATAACTCCTGAGGCTCCCATGAAACGCGCCATGTATGTCAGCGCCGTCGCTCTGCTTATCGCTCTGGGTGAAGGCCCGACGGCCTTCGCCCAGGACACCGATGATGTGATCACCATCACTTCGGGCCGCGCGAGCGGAGCAGAGGCGGGAGACCGGCCGGTGACGGTCCTGACGCAGGACGCCCTGCGCGCTTCGGGTTTGACCGATCTGGGTGACGCGCTGGCGTTCAACCCCTCCGTCGTGGGCTCGGAATTCAATGATGATCCAGGCACGCAGAACGACACCTCCGGCACGTCCAGTGTGAACCTGCGCGGGCTGGGGCTGGGCGCGACGCTGGTCCTCATCAACGGTCAGCGCCAGACGCCGTCCAGCGTGGCGGCCGATGATGGGTCCAGCTTTGTCGACCTAAACGCGCTGCTGCCCGACATCGCTATCGCACGCACAGAGATCCTGAAGGACGGGGCCTCGCCGCTCTTTGGGTCAGACGCCGTGTCCGGTGTGGTCAATGTCATCACCCGCGACCGCTTCGAAGGCGTGGAAGCCACGGTTGAAGCACGCGGCCCGGACGGGCTGGAAAGCGGCGGCTTCACCTCCATCGCGTCAGTGATCGTGGGCGGCAAGATCAGCGAGACGGTCCACCTGACTGGGGCCATCAGCTACCGCGACACCGACGGCGTTGAGGGTTTCGAGACCGACTTCATCCCCGGCACCGGCCTGTCGGCTCTGGGCCAGCCGGGTGCCTACTATATTCAGGCCCCCGGCGGCGGGTTTGAGGTCACCACCGGCTCTGGTGGACCGCAGGCGATCATCGACCAGGATTGTGCCGCAGGCGGCGGCAACCCGCTGGTGCTGGGCGCAGACACCGCCTTTGGCACGCCGGGCTTCTGCCGTCTGGATTACGGCCAGTTCTTCTCGCTCGTTCCTGATGAGACGCGCCTGAATGCCTTTGGTGCCCTGACGGCAGATCTGGGCGAAACGACCTTCACGCTGCGCGCCGCTCTGGCGAGCCAGGAGCTGACCCGCGGCAACTCCCCCTCGCTTCCGGCACTGAGCTTCCCGACCATCCCGGAAGCCAACCCCGGCAACTATTTTGGCCGTGACGTGACCTGGCTGGGCCGCCCGCAGGGCGTCGCCGCCGGGGCCGCACGCCGCAGCTTTGAGCACGACACCGTGCGCATCGATGCCACGCTGGAGCGCAGCTTCGAACTGGGCGGGATTGAGTGGGACGGCTCACTGACGGCGAACTATTCGCGCAATGAACTGACCGCCACGATCACCGACACCGTTGCCTCGCGTCTGGATGCTGCGATCAACGGCCTCGGCGGTGAAGGCTGCATCGGTACGACGCCGGGTGCCAATGGCTGCGAGTGGTTCAACCCGTTTGGCTCTGGCGGCATCGTCACTGACCCGAACGATCCGCGCTATAATGATCCGGCCCTGCTCGACTGGCTGATCGGCGAGAATATCCGCAACAGCGAAGCCTCCCTGACCAGCCTTGAAGGCGTGATCGCGACAGACAATGCTTTCACCGCGCCAGGCGGTAATGCCTCGCTGGTGCTGGGCGCGCAGGTCCGCCATGAGACGCTGGACGTGGACAATGGCGATCTGTTCAACGACGATGCCTTCCTCTTCATCGTCGGCGGCCCCGATTATGACGGCGAGCGCGACGTGATCTCCGCCTTTGCCGAAAGCGTGGTACCGCTGTCTGAGCGTGCCCGCCTGCAGGTCGCCCTGCGCCATGAGGACCTGGAGGAATTTTCCTCCACCGACCCGAAGCTGGCGCTTGCCTATGACGTGACCGATGAGCTGACCCTGTCGGGCGGCTGGTCGCGCTCCTTCCGCGCGCCGTCGCTGCACCAACAGGTCTCCGGGACCACGACGCTGCAGTCACTGGCCATCGGGGCGCAGAGCCTGTTCCGCCCGGTGCGCACCACCGGCTCGCTGGACCTTGATCCGGAAACCGCTGACACTTTCACCGTCTCAGCCCACTGGGCCAGCCAAGGCTGGACCGTGCGCGCCGATCTGTGGCGGACCGAGGTGGAAAACCTGATCGTGGAGGAAAGCGCCAACGCGATCCTGGCCGCCGACTTTGCTGATGACGGCCTCTATAATGATCCGCGCGTCGACACGACGCCCGCAGGCGACGTGGTGCTGGTGCGCGCCAACTTCGTGAACGCGCCATCGGTGGAGGCCCAGGGCCTTGATCTGTCGATCTATCGCGCACCGATCGAAACCGGCTTCGGCGACTTAAGCGGCGGTGTAGACGCGGTCTATATCGACGAGTTCACGCTGTTTGATCCGGTGCTGAACACCGAAATCGACGCGGTTGGCAATCGCAACTTCACCAACTTCGCCCGGTCCCTGCCCGACCTGCGCGCCACGGCCTATCTCGACTGGGCTCTGGGGGCCTGGTCCGCACGCGCTCAGGCGCGCCATATCAGCGCGTACGACAATGACGAGGCAGGCAATGCAGAGATCGACGCGTGGACCGCGCTCGACCTGCAGGCGCGCTGGTCCGGCGAACAATTCGGCCACGGGGTCGCCTTCACGGTCGGTGCCCTGAACGCGACCGATGAGGATGCCCCCTTCGTCGCCACGCCGCTGGGTTACGACACCAAAGTCCACGACGCCCGCGGCCGCGTCCTCTACGCCCGCTTTACGCTCAGCCGGTAGGGGGTACCGGCCTCAGATGGGATTAATCACAGCTCTCCCTCCCCTTGAGGGGGAGGGTGTCCCGTCAGGGACGGGTGGGGTGAAAATCATCGAGCGCTAGCGCTGCCCCCCACCCGACCAAGCCTTCGGCTTGCCCACCCTCCCCTCAAGGGGGAGGGAGAAGAGGGCAAGTGCTTTTGTGTTCGCTAGGGGTGCTTGATCCCTAATCCGCCGGCAAGCCAACGACCGCGATATATTGCCCATCCGGGCTGGCCGCGATGCGATAGGCGGACGCCATGCCGTGGTCTGTAAGGTCGGAGATCATCGTCCAGCCCTGATCGCCCTCGCGCCAGCGGTAGAGTTCTGCGCCCTCAATCTGCAGGATCGACCCATCCGGTGCCCAGGTATAGTTGGCATTGCTGCCCACAATCGGGACCAGCGGGCGGATGGCATGGGTTTCAGGGTCAAACGCCTTGATCCAGACCTGCTCATTGGTCTGGCGGTGAACAAAGCTGAACTCGTTCGTGCCCGGAATCAGGTAAGGCGTAGACGGGACTGCATGGCCCGTGATGAAGCGGCTCCCCGGCTCCGACGCATGGGTCAGCTGCACATTAAAGCCGTAGCGCGACCAGAACAGGATATCGCCGGTCTCGTGATTACGCGCGAAATAGCCCACCGGCTCGGCCACCGCCGCCGCCTCTAGCACCCAGCTCGGTTCATCGGGCGCATCGCGATCCAGCTGCCAGATCGAATTTGACCGCTCAAACACCATGGAGATGGTCTGATTGTCCGGCGATGGCGTTGGCGAGAATTCTGATTCAGGGGTGCGGGTGATCTGGGTATGGGTGCCGCTTTCAAGGTCATATTCCCAGACGTCGGTCTGAACACCGTCATCGCGGGAATAGAGGAATGTGCCGCTGCCGGGCGTGAAATAGGGCTGGTTGTCGTATCCAGCCCGCCGGGTGACATTCTGACCGTTTGAAAGGGCATCGTCGCCATCGTCGGTCTCGCTGTCATACTCAAACAGGAAGATTTCCGTTTCCGGGAAAGCAGGCGGCGGGGCCTCGTCGTCGGCATCCTGGGCCTGAGCAGCCCCGACGACAGCAAGTCCGGCACAAACAGAAATAACGTAGCGGCGAAATGGCATGGCAAACTCCCTAAAGCACGGAGTGTTACCCACATTCTCGCCAGCGTAAAATTTTTCGAGCGTCTAGTTTTCGTCAGGCTCGATATCGCTTGTGCTGACAGGTTCGCCGGGCACGACGTATGAGCCGGAAAACCACTTGCCCAGATCGATATCGGCGCACTTGGCCGAACAGAAGGGGCGAAACTCCTTCACATTCGGCTTCTTGCAGATCGGACAAGGGGGGCGTTTTTTCGGCTCGGCCATGGATCGGTTTTTCAAGTCTGTGTTCAACGCCTAGACCGGTCGCACATCAAAGGCGCGTGGTTCAAGCCCCTGAGCCGCAACAAGCGTAAAGCGGTCACCGAGACGCGACTTCATCGCCTTGCGCCAGCCGATCGGGTCTGCATCGAGCCAGGCGTGTATCTCCGCGCCACAGCTCAGCTCCAGACGCGCCGTCCGGTTCGCCTTGCCTTCGCGTTCAAGGCCCCGCAGCGCCGCCAGGGCGCGCGTCTCCACCGTTTCCACCCCATAGCGCTCCCAGCACAGCTCGTGCAGGGCGCGGGTCAGGCGCTGGCGGGCGAGTTCCACAATGGCAAAGCGTGACGGCGGCGCGATATCGATCTTGGCGGGGTCGCGCTTGAAAGCCCCGCGCACCGCCTGATCGAGCGCGTTCTGATCCGCCTTCTTTTTCAGCGGCAAGAAGTCGATGGCGACGACGCCGCCAATTCCGCGCAGGCGAATCTGACGCCCGGCCTCACGAGCTGCGGCCTTGTTCAGGTCCAGCGCCAGCTTGTGCGAGTTGCCCTGATTCTGGCGACCCGCTGCGTCCACATCGATAGCGGTCAGCGCGGTAACCGGCTCAATGATCAGCTTACCGCCGCCGGAAATGGGAACCACGGCCTCCAGTGCCGCGTCGAACTCGTCCTCCAGGTCGAACTCGGCTTCTTTCGGCGTGCGGATCGGCGCGTCGAACATCATCGACAGGCGTTCAGCGATGGGCGGAGCCGGCACCACAATCTCGGGCGCGTCGCCGTCTTCCACGTCAAACAGCACCAGCGTTGGGCCCTTGTCCTGAAACTGCTCGCGCGCAATCTGCACGCCGATGGCCGCGCCGTTGTGCAGCCCGTCCGGCATGCCGGCCTTGCCAAAGGGGAGAAAGCCTTCGGGTCCACGACCAATGTCGCAAAACGCGCCGTTAATCCCCTTGTCGATGGTTTTCACTCGGGCGCGATAGACCTCACCACGGATGGCGCGGCGATCTTTCTCGCTCCAGCGTTCCAGGTGCAGTTCAACCGCGCGGTCTGCATCGACCACGGCCGCGCGGGTCTCGCCCACGTTATGCTCAGCAACAATTCTCAAAGCTTGTATCCCAGACCCACCAGCATCTGGCGGGTTTCATATACGGGCAGCCCCACCACGCCGGTGTAGGAGCCAATCATCTTGATCACAAAAGCCGCGGCCCGACCCTGAACCCCATAGCCGCCAGCCTTGCCATGCCACTCACCGCTCTCAAGATAGGCGCCAATCTCTGCATCGCTCAGGCGTTTGAATGCGATGCGCGTCTCGACAACGCGGGAGGTTTCGCGCCCGTCGGCGCCCCGCACCGCCACGCCGGTATAAACCCGGTGATTGCGACCACTGAGAAGGCGCAGACAGCGCTCGGCTTCCTCTCGCGTCTCGGTTTTCGGCAGGATCCGACGGCCCACCGCAACCACCGTGTCGCTGGCGATCACAAAGCTGCCCTCATGGGAGGCCGCGGCCAGCTTGCCTTCAGCCAGACGCAAGGCCAGCGCCCGCGGCAGCTCGCCGGGGCGCTCGGATTCGTCAATATCGGTGGGGGCGATGATGTCCGGTTCAAGGCCGATCTGAGCCAGCAGATCGCGGCGGCGCGGAGACGCGCTCGCCAGAACCAGGGGCGCGCGGCCGGACGGGCCGGTCACCGGCTTACTTGAAGCGATAGGTGATGCGCCCCTTGGTCAGGTCATAGGGCGTCATCTCGACCAGCACCTTGTCACCGGCCAGCACACGGATGCGGTTTTTGCGCATCTTGCCAGCGGTGTGGGCAATGATCTCGTGGTCGTTTTCAAGCTTGACCTTGAAGGTCGCGTTAGGCAGCAGCTCCACGACTTCGCCGGGAAACTCCAGTAATTCCTCTTTCGCCATACGGCTCCTCATTTGTGTTCAGCGCGGGTGTGCACACAGTTGCGCTCAAGCCGCGCTATATAGGCGCTATCGGCCCGGTTCGTCGAGCTTGAACCTGTATTGATTTAACCTGGAACTTCGCTGGACGCGCCAAGCATAGAGCCGATATGGCCGGCGATGGCGTCCCGGGCAGCGCGATAGGCCTGAAGCCGGGCCTCCCGCGGGCCGCCTTCCATGGACGGATCGGGGATGTTCCAGACCTCGATCGGCACGCTCCAGCCCACGGCCAGTGTCCGTGCGGTTTCGGCGATATCTTCGGTCAGGCAGATGACCCGCTTTGGGTGTTCGCCAATGCTATCAAGCCCTTGCGGTTCGAAGCCTGACAGATTGTGGCCAATCTCCTGCATCACCGACAGCATATGCCCGTCGGCAAACCCGGCCGGTGCCAGGCCGCAGCTGATCGCCCCGCCACCGGTCTCGGCATTGTAAAGCGCCTCGGCCATGGGGGAGCGCACGGCGTTGCGCGCGCAGACAAACAGGATGTCCGGCACGCTCACATCATTCTCCGATGCAGCGCGCAGATCAGGGTGAACAGCCGGCGCGCGGTGGCAAAATCCACATCGATCTTACCCGCGAGACGCTCACGAAGAATCGTCGAGCCTTCATTATGGACCCCGCGGCGGCCCATATCGATCGCCTCGATCTGGGTCAGCGTGGCATCGCGCACAGCCTCGTAATAGCTGTCGCACATCATCAGATAGTCCTTCAGGATCCGGCGCAGCGGCCCCAGAGAGAACACGAAGATGTGGACCGGCTCACCGTCCTGACGCTTGACGTCAAAGACCAAACGCTGGTCCTCGATCGACAGGTGGAGCGAATACGGTCCGGCCTCGGAATCAGCGGGCTTGAACTCGTTGGCCTCCAGCAGATCGGCGATCGCAACGCGGCGCTCATGCTCCACATTTGGGTCGGCCTTGCCGATCGACAGCTGATCAATCTCGACCGCGACGAGGCGATGGTCACTCATGAGGGTGTGTCCTCATCAGGGTGGTTGGGACGGCTAGCAGCGCGCCAGGGATCGGTGAGATCGACCATCAGCAGCTCCACGCACTCCACCTCGAGCTTCAGCGCCCCACCGCCGGAAAAGGTGAAGACGAGCGTGCCGCCCGGCTCCTCACCCGGCTCAAAAGTGATTGAGAGCAGGCTGACCACCGCGTCGACCGAATTCTGCTTCAGCCGATGGCTTTGCGCCGCCAGTACGCCCGTGACCTGCAGCGCGGTCCGCACACGCTGGCCGTGGCCCTTTTCGCCCGCCTCCCAGCGGAAACGATTGAGCGCCAGCGTGAAGCGACGGGCCTTCGGCTCGTAGGAAAAATCGCCGAGCTGTGCCACAGCGTCCTGAAGTGCAGCCGAAACCGGTGCGATATCGTCCGCGTCCTCGGCCATTAATCTAAGCGGTTTGGGTGTCATGAACTCGACTGGGATTGCATTGCTCTAGCGATCTTACTCGGATTCACGCACAATGTCCGCCCCACAAGCGGTCAGCTTGTCTTCCAGGCGTTCAAAGCCGCGGTCGAGGTGATAAATCCGGTTCACCACCGTGTCACCGTCTGCCGCCAGCCCGGCAATCACCAGGCTGACCGAGGCCCGCAAGTCAGTCGCCATCACCGGTGCGCCGCGAAGCTTCGATGGGCCTCGCACCACCGCCTCATTGCCGCGCACCTGAATGTCCGCGCCCAGTCGGCTCAGCTCGGGCACGTGCATGAAGCGGTTCTCAAAAATCGTTTCGCGAATGATGGAGGCCCCGTCCGCCAGCGTCATCAGCGCCATGAACTGGGCCTGCGTGTCAGTGGGAAAGCCCGGGAAGGGTTCTGTCTGGATATCAACCGGCTTGATCTTGCCCGACCGCCGGATGCGCACACCGTCGGCTTCTTCGGTCACCTTAACGCCGGCCCGCGTCATCGCGCGCCACAGGGCGTGGTTATGGTCCTCAACCGCGTCCTTCAGCAGGACATCGCCGCCCGCCGCCGCGGCCGCGATGGCATAGGTGCCGGTTTCAATCCGGTCCGGGACAACCGCCCAGTCGGCACCGTTGAGCCTGTCGACGCCCTGAATGTGGATGACTGCATCGCCAGCCCCTTCCACCTTCGCGCCCATGGCATTCAGGCAGCCAGCAAGGTCGGCGATCTCCGGCTCGCGGGCGCAATTTTCCAGCACCGTCTCACCTTTGGCGAGGACGGCGGCCAGCATCGCATGCTCGGTGGCCCCCACCGACACCATAGGAAACACCACCCGGCCGCCAGTCAGCCCGCCTGCGGGCGCCTTGGCGATCACATAGCCCTCTTCCAGCACGATCTTCGCGCCCAGCGCTTCCAGCGCTTCAAGATGCAGATTTACCGGCCGTGCGCCGATGGCACAGCCCCCCGGCAGCGAGACCTTCGCCTTGCCCTCTCGCGCAATCAGCGGGCCGAGCACGTTGAAGCTCGCGCGCATCTTGCGGACGAGGTCATAGGGCGCGAACGGATCAGCAATATCGGCCGCGTGCAGCTTCAGCTTCGACCCCGCCTGCTCTTCCACGGTCACACCCAGATGCGCCAGCAACTGCCCCAGGAAGCGCGAATCAGCGAGCCGCGGCGCGCGCGACAGCACCAGCTCACCGTCGGTCAGCAGAGAGGCAGCCATCAGCTTCAGCGCCGAGTTCTTCGCCCCGGAAATCTCAATCGTGCCGTTGAGCGGATTGCCACCGCGAATTCGAATGCGATCCATTTATTCTTCGTCCTCCTTCGCGTCCGCTCAGTCGTGTCCTCGCTGCGCGGGGGCAAGCCCCGCTCGCTACGGGCGGGCGGTCGCCCTTGCGGACCTGACGGCCCGGTTTGCCGGGGCTGCTGTGTTGCACAGCACCATGCCCCAACCGTCTGGAAGGCGCACGCGGCGATTTCAGGGCGATTTTGCGGATTAATCTGAAGACTTTGGGGCGGCCTTGCGACGGCGCAGATTCGCGCGCAGGGCCTCGGCCAGGCGCTTTTCCTTCTCCGTCGGGTCCGGCGCACCCGGCTTTTTTCCAGATTTTGCGGTGTCGTCAGTCTTGCTCATGGCCGCTGACATGTAACGACCTGCAAATCAGGTCAAGTCCGGTCTTGGCGCACGCAGCAAGATGGGCTAAGACCCCCGCTCTCAAGACGGCGGGCCAACGGCCCACACCGCTTGCGCCGCTATAGCTCAGGGGTAGAGCGTTCCCTTGGTAAGGGAGAGGTCGAGTGTTCAATTCACTCTAGCGGCACCATCACTTTCCTCAGAAATTACAGTGATATAGGCTCCGCATCGGCGAGGCAGGCATTTTTCTGATTGCCGCCTAATTGTAAAAATCCCACACATATCCCACAATTTTACAGAAGCCGGTGGGACGCTTCAGGTCTGCGAGCGAGCCCAAGCGTCAGCTTCGGAGAGACGGTAGCGGACACTGCGTCCGAGCCTATACACCGGGAACGGCGTCTCGTTGCGGTAGCGCCATTTGTCCAGCGCAGCGATAGAAAGCCCAAGGAACTTGGCCACCTCCTTGGCGGTCACATAAGGCTCAAGGGCCTTTTCGGATGCGCTGGAAGGTGCCTGTCGGGTGTCTGTGGTCGCGGTCATTGTTGTGGTTCCTTCAGACACAGAAAACCCGCCTCGGCGAACACCGGGCGGGCTACTGGTCGTCTTGAGTTGTGATCGGAAAGCTGAGGGGTGGGGCGGGCCTATTTTGGCCTGCACAGCCACGGTGAAATCAGCACGGGGGGTGCGGGGGGAAAGTCAGAGCGGCTAGTGTTCTCAAAGGGCCTCGGATTTTTGCGCCGAAAACAGGCCCCTGAATTGCGGAGAAAGGTTGTCGAAATGTCCGACGAAATTGAACGCCGCCTCGTCCAGCTGGAAGCTCGAACGAATGTCTTGGAGGACGCGCTTACGTTCCTCTTCCTCGAACGCGGCGCACTCAGCGACGAACGCAGGAGAATGATCGCGATCCTGCTTCACGACATGATGCCCATTAAGGAAGAGCAATTGGACGCGGACAGCGACGGCTATCAAACGCTCGTCACCTTAGAGAAACTCCTTAACGCTCTTGGACATCCCAATCCTCCCGAGATTTAAGGGCAGCTGATAAACGGACGCAGCCCGCCTCAGTGAGGCCTACAGCCGCCTCCACGGGCTCCTATGTGGAGTTATCCATGCAAGCGGCTGTACGGCCTCACAACGCCAAGGCGACGACCTATGGGCTACTCCACGCCATCCCCTCAGGGCGGCCCATGGAGGCCTACAGGCGCGCCAAGGCGTCTGAGATCGGTCTTGCCTTCGCCTACGCGTCCTGGGCCTGATCTGCGATGGCCGTCTCAGCCTTCGCCTTCAGCCATGCGGCCAGCTCAAGAAGCACCTCAGGGGCCATCGCGTCCTGGGCGACCAGCTTGATTGCGCCGGGGCGCGCTGGGTCGCTGGAGACGTAGACAGAGAGGCTTCGCCCGTTCGCTGAGAAGCGGTTGTCGGTGTTGATCATGTCAGAGTTCCTATCGGATGCTTCCGAAGCGGCTGATGTATTCCGCCTTCAGCTCATTGATGATGCTCTCGGCCCGGCTATGGGCGTTGTGGCGGGCAGTGCTGGTCGCCCCGTTCACGGCTTCTTCGACAGCAGAATTGAACTTGGCCACCGTGCCGCCGCCCTTCGCTTCACCGTATTCGTGGATTTGCATGAAGGCTGCGCGGCCTCCGGCGCTGAGGGCGAGGCTGTCGAGGACACGCTGGCCTCGGGTGGTCTGCCGTTCGGCCCTGGGGTCGACCTCATGGGTGTCGATGGCAGCCGGAGCGATGACGTCAACGCTGCCTTCAGAAGCTTCGATCATGCTGACCATATGCTCTGCGTCTTTGATCCGACGCTCCCCGGTGCCGATTTCTACGGACATACCGGAGTTGTTGCCGGACACGATGTCGATATTGGACATGTTTAGGTTCCTTGGATTGGGGTGATTGATTTGACGGTGTGATGATGTGCAGGGATGGGGCGTCACCGTCGCCGCCCCGCCTGTCAGTGGACCGCTTGGCCGATCAGAGAAGAGCCGGTCGATAGCTGCGGGCTGTCCTCTGGATGCGGAGTATCTCCGGGTCACCGATGGACCGCAGGTAGTGGATGTCCTCAACGGACAAGACACCCTTGCTGGTCAGGATCGCCTGATGCTCCAGAGAGATCGGATGGCCTTCGCGTGTCTCAAGGATGTCACCGAACATGCGCCCGGTGGCGTAGGTGTCAGCGTCCAGCCCCGGCCAATAGGGCGCGCGGGCTTCCTCGTAGTCCTTTCGGTAGAGGGCTCGGAGCCTCTCCAGACGCTCGCGCTCTTCGCGGTCGCGGCGTTCCTGGGCCTCTGCCTCCTGCTGAAGACGATAGGCCTGCGCAGCAGCTTCACGGGCGCGGCGGGCAGCATACTTCGCATCAAGGGCTGCGTGGTCTTGAACAAGGAAGGCGAGGATGTGGTCCTCGGTTTCATCCTGAGCTCTGCGCAGGCGGGCTGAGGTCAGCTCTGGGTCTTTGATGGTCAGGCGCTTGGCCTTCCTCAGGACAGGCTGACAGACCCTCTGAGACGGGGAATAGCCCGCTTCGCCGGGGCGAGGACTGTATGACCGCCGCACCTTGGCGCGGGCCTTGGCTATGCGCTTGTCGAGGGCCTCTGACTTCTTGGCCTGAAGCCGGGCTCGGAACTCTTCGAGGGACACCCCCAGCTCATCTGCCCTCTTCTGATGCTGGCGCAGCAGGACAGCAGCCTTTCGAGCTTCCCTATTGCGCAGGTAGCGTTCGCGGTCCCGCTGGCGGGCCTTGTCGAGATTGGCATTTCGATATGCGGTAGCAGCAGAGGCCATGGTCGATACCTCTTCGGCTGGGCTGAGTGTGTAGCGGTGGTGAGAGGACGAAAAGGAAGAGGGCCTGCACACGCGACCTGTCCAATGACAACAGACAGGGATGTACAGACCCTCTCAGTCACCCCCGTGTAAGGAACCACCCGGCCACGGAGATCATTCGGTTGGGTAGAGGGCCTGAGAGGCTGAGGCGCTGGTGTGGGAGGGTGGTCTGCACCACCACCTCCGTCTCAGAGGGGAGCTGTCGGTTTCCTTGGCGCATCTATAGGTATCCTGTGGATGGCTTAGGGTTGGCCCCCTTCGGTAACACGGGGTTTTGGATATCCTAATGGTTCCAAACGGTTGCCGAAGAGGGCCTTGAGCTTGGCATACATGTCCGCATAGGCCGCGTCTTCGCCATTGCGGCGGATGTGTTCCCAAGTTGGGATCACCTCGTCGATCAATGACAAGGCCTTCGGGCTCAGCTCGATGCCTCGGCTCCGGGTGTCCTTCAGGAAGGCCTCTCGGCCATGTCGGTTGAAGGCGAATGTCCGATACTTCGGCTTGCGATCTGAGCGGCGCTGAATACGAGCTGTGATCAGCTGGACGCCATCACAAAGCAGCGCTTCGGTTCTGTTCAGGTCGAATAGGAAGATGTCATTGCGCATAGGTACGTTCCGGTCTTGGGGGTGGCAGTGGCGCACACCGAGACAGCCCTCGGATGCCCGAAGGTCTGTGACGTCGCTGGCGCTGGTATGTTTGGCTGAGGCGTCCTTGATCGCGATGGACACCGGGTATGTGGGAGGGCGGACCGAGCGGCTCGGCGCTGTCCTGTGGGTGAACCTTGGGGTTTGGCTTTTGGTTCGGCCTTCTTCGGTAACTCAGGCTTTTTGAAAAGTGCTTTATTTTCAATGGCCTGACCAAGAGGCCATCCAAAGCGTTGCCTGAGGACTGCCCGAAAGCCTTCTTCGGTAACACGGGGTTTTTGAGATCAAAGCCGCCATTTTCCAATTAAAACAGCGTCTTAACCGCGCTATCAAGCTGCCAAGACCACCCGATGTCGTACAGCATCGAATCAAAGCCCGCCCTCACGCCGATCTCGGAGCTGGGGCACGTTGGGTCACCCCCTACCGCTCGACAGCATGGAGGCGGGCTTCTGGTGGACGACAGGGCCCTATAGCCTCAAAGCCCTGCCCGGAGCATGCAGAGGCCTCTACGGCCATTCTAGCTCCAGGACGATGCCCCCAAGCCGGAGGACGTGGTAGCTGCCCTCAGAGTGGAACCCAAAGCCACGGGGCAGAGTGTCGATATAGGCGTATGCAGTGAAGCCGGTGAGGCTGAAAAATGCGAGGTCCAAAGCGGTGGTCTTTCTGTTTGAGGGTCGTTCCCTGCGGTGGCGTGGTTCCTAGCCATGTGAGTGAGACCGATATTAGGCGCTTGGTGGGTTTTGGCACATTAAATCAGCTTGTTACGTCGTAATTGATGCAACGTCTCACCTATCCATCGGCCCGCCGCTCAAACAGCTTCTTCGGGTTTTCCGGGGCTTCGGACGGGAACCGGATCAAATAGGGTCGCCTTCGATGGGAGGCGTAGACCGCAGCGTAAAGTGCGCCGGTCTTGCGCCGCTCCTCCAAGTCCGTGCCATGTCTACAGATGCCCTTCCATTGTCCCCCCACTTCCAGCCGATCCGGCAGAGGAGAAGACCTGGGGTCTGGGGCGATGACAGCATTCCAGCTAGCGTTGCGGCGTAAATGCTTGTGGAATCGGCTCTCCCAAGACATGAGGGCGAACGCGTCAATAGTGGTCGCTCTGTCGCCTCTATTGGACATTGTGACCAAGAAGTACGTCTTGCCGTCTGCCTCCGGAAACGTCTCAGCATCTGCGAGAAGCGAGATACTCAGTCGGGGGCCGGTTTCAAACCACCGCCTGACCTCCAAGCCCAAGCTGGCAGCCGACATAATAATTGCAATAACCGCCGTCCATTCAATCAGTTCCATTGCCACTCTCGAGCGCGCTACGATACCACCCGACTGCTGCAGCCGGAGAGCGCATGGTACCATGCTTGAAGTGAGAAGGTGCATATTCGAGGCTGCTGGGGCCCTACGCGCTCACGACACCGGATTAAACCAACCCATGCCCGACCCCCACGCCATCGTCGCTCGTTGCCGCTCCTGTGACCACACGGGTGGCCGACGGATACCCAACGGCTCCGACTACGTGGCCCTCGTGTCCGCCGCTCGACGGCGCGGGGTCTGCTCGAAGTGCGGCGACAGGGTGAGCCCTTGGCCGCTCTGGACGCCTCCTGAGGACGCGGCGGACAGCGAAGCGGCGCGCGTATGGAGGCTCGGGGCGGCTGAAAGGGACTTCAGGCACCTCATTGGGGCATAGGTTGTCAGATAATTGACCGCACTTCCTTTGAGGCATTGTTTGTGCAACTGAATGCCAGCCTAGAGTGCACTTGAAAACGGAGCGCGACTTAGATGGAAGGCCTTTTCTTAATCATCCTGTTGCTGGTGTTCTATTTCCTCCCGACATTCATCGCGGGCTCAAGGTCACACCACAACGGCATGGCGATCTTCCTGCTAAACTTGCTGCTAGGTTGGACATTCCTGGGGTGGGTCTTGGCGCTCATTTGGAGTGCAACGGCGGTACAGCAGAAACCAACTTCACAGGGTGAACCGACAACCCCAAATCAGCCAGAGCAGCCGGTTCCAGCAGAGCCACCTGAGGCATCCGAAGCGGAGACCGAAGAGGTAGGCGGCCTGACATGGGATGCGTTACCGCTAGAGCTTAAGTGGGGCGGTGCCGGGTTTGCCGTGATAGCCGTCCTGATTGTGGGCTTCTTGCTTGCCGGAGAAACGGGCTCTTCGGGTGGTGACCGCGGCACTGCAAGTGCAGAAGCACTGCAAGCGGTGGCCAGAAGGGAGGCCTGCATCGCTGCAGTTGGCGAGGCTCGCTTTGCGTTCGACCGAGCTGACCGCGAGAACTGGGAATTCTTCGGTATCACAGAAGTTGAGAGCAGCGACGGTGAAGCGGAAGTGGTTGGCTGCGTCCCCACGTTCAATACCGGCTCAGCCGGGGGCGCAGTGAACGACGCGGTCGTTATCGCGCGATTGGAGCCTCAGACAAGTAACTGGACCACCGCCTATCTGGTTGAGGTGAGAAGTGTTGAAGGTGACGTGCTAGCGGAAGGCCTGAGCGCGGAGGTGCTCGCCGAACTGCAAGGTGAAGAGGCGGCTGCCGACGCCGCAAGCGCAGAAGCTAGGATAGCGGAACGCGAGCAGCGCCAAAGAGAGGCTGCTGAGCGTATCCGGCAGGCATCAATCGGGCGGCAGTGGAGGTCCAGCTCCAGCCAGTCTCAAATGATGGACTTTACGAACCACTTTCTCTCAGTGGGCCCTGAAGCGCCAATTCGCGACCAGTTTGGACGGCAGCTCAATGTGAGGCTCACCGTTCGCTGTTTAGAGGACACGACCGCCATCTATGTCGATGCAGACGAATACCTCGGCTTAGACGACACCCTCGTAGAGTGGAGAGTAGACCGGCAACGGGCGTTCCAGCGAAGGGTAAACATCTCAACCAATAATGAGGCGTTCGGTTACTGGAGGGGCAATCAGAGCATCCCATTCATACGACCGCTCCTAGACGCGGAGTACCTGACGGTTCGCTATACCCCATACGGCGACAACGCGCGGACTGCTCGCTTCCACGTCGAGGGACTAGGCAACAGGATCACGACGCTTCGGCGGGCGTGTAGCTGGTAGGCGACGCAAGCTCTTCGCAGCTGCCTATGCCCTGAACTCCACCACGTTGCTGTCAGCTTCCCCAAGCCCCCCACCAGACACAATGCGCTCCACCTCGCGCGCCCAAGCCTCCAGTGCCCTGCGCTTCTCCGTGAGGTAGGCATTGCGGTCGTAGGTCCGCATGAGTGCCGAGCCGAGGGCGTGGGACAGGACAGCCTCTCCGATATGCGGAGGAAAGCCCAACCGCTCGGGGTTGCTGATAGCCGTCCGTCCGGTCCTGCGTAGATCGTGAGGTGTCCGGCCTTCAATTCCCAACCGCTCACAATCCCTCGAAAACGACTGGGTGAGGCTATCTCTGCGGATCGTCCCCTCTCCAGTCTGAGACACGAAGGGACCGACGCCTCCGGGGTTCAATGCTTCGGCTTCGTCTAGAATGGTCAGTGCGGGCGCTGAGAGAGGCACAATGACTTCCTTACGCTGCTTGTGCCGATTGGCTGGGATGACCCAGACGGCCCTATCATGATCGACCTCTTCCCACCGGATGCCTGCCACCTCTTCACCCCGCTGGAGGGTGAGGGCGAGGAACTGGAACGCAAGGGCGCTGGTCTTGCCTCTGCTATCGCCTGCGACTTTGCGGGCGTCCCACGCCTCCCAGAGAGCGCGGAGCTGATCATCGCTGAGGAGGGTGTCTCTCGGCTTCATGGTCCGAGCTTCCACCAGCTCCATCGGGTCTGAGGTGATCCATCCGACGAAGCGGCCACGCTTGAACACTTGGAGGAGGTACTTGCGGGCATCGTTGTAAGCCCCAGCTCCGTTACCCTTGCTCCGTGCTGCTGCTGTCGCCTGTACGTCTTCGAGCGCTTCAGCGATCTCAATGTGATCCACGTCAGCGACAGGCCGCTTACCGAGCCGAGGAAGGACAGAGCTTCTCAGGATGCCTTCAGCCTTTGCAATCGTCTTCTCAGACTTCTTACCGCTTCGACGTTCGTTAGCGAGGTAGTCAGCTACCAGCGCCTCAATGGTGCGCTCACGGCGCTCTGAGCCTCCTTTACGGACCTTCCTCATCTCCGCGACAGGATCGGCCTTCTCTAAGAGGACGGCGCTGCGGAGCTTTGCGGCCTGCTCACGGGCCACTTCAGGTGTCACGCTGGGGAAGTCGCCTAACGTCTTCTCACTCTGCTTGTCGTCATGGGTGCGGTAGCGGAGACCGAAGGACTTCCGGCCTGACGGATAGACGGCGAGATAGAACCCCGGCTGGGTGGCATCGTTGATGCGGTAGCGACTGTCTGAGGGCTTGGCGGCTTTTACAACGGCCTTGGTGAGGCGTTCTGTACGAGTGGCTTGGCGTGGCATTGGGTGGAACTCCGAGGGTGCTTGGCGTGTGCATCCCACATAAATCCCACAAGAATCCCACATGCAAGCTCCAAGTCAGTAGGTCTCAGTCGTAGACGGGGCGAGAGGACAGGGGCTGCTGGAAAACCGAAAGAGAACCCTAAGCCTATGTTTTACATAGATATCTCAGACGAAAAAGACAGTGGACCGGGGGAGTGTGTTGCTTTTATATTACACCATCGACGGTGCTTTTATTCCCTTGGTAAGGGAGAGGTCGAGTGTTCAATTCACTCTAGCGGCACCATTTCTTTCCTGTCCTTCTTCGCGTCCGCTCAGTTAAGTCCTCGCTAAAGCAGTGGATGACCCGCAACGCGCTTGCGATATTGCATCTCCAAAAACTTGAATTCCCGGACGCGAAGCGATCCGGGACCTCATTCAGGATAGCGTGCCAACAGGCCGTAAGGCCCCGGATCAGGCCCGGGGCTTCAACGCAGCGGCAGCCTCACCGCCCACTCATAAGTCGCGTCTTCTCCGTGCTGCCGCGTGAGCTGCCGAAGAAATAGCTGACGACCTGGCTGGACATGCCACCGAGCAGGCCGGCGAGGGAGAAGACTAGGTATCGCTGCTGCTCGGTGAGGTCGGCAAAGAATGCGGCGAGCACCGTCGCGACAAACCCGAGCACCACGATCGCGCCCACCCCGCACATCATCCAGTCAGTCTGGCCCATTTCCGCGAGCTTCAGCCGCATGTCGCGCGCGTCCTGGCGGTCGGCGAGATAGGCCTGTTCCAGCTGGGCATCGAGCTCGGCAGCCTGCACGCGAAAGGCGTGGGCCTTTTCAACATCGGCGGTCAGCTGGCGCTCGATATCGGCGGGGTCGCTGGCACCGGTGACAGTCCGGGCAAGGCCCAGCACCTGTTCGGCCACTGCGCCAGCGCGCGGACCCGCCAGGCGGCGCACCAGATGCGGGGCGAAGCGTCGGGACAACGTCAGGGCAAGATCAATCATGTCCGCCCCCTCACCACGTGCTCAGCGCAGCGCGCTTCCAGCTATTGGCGGCCACACAGACATAGAAATAGTCACTATCCCAGCAGACCTCCCCCACATCGCCGGCCGCACTGGCACTGGCGGGCGTCCTCGATTGGCGAAGGCGCCAGCTATCCCCATCGATATCCAGCGAGGTTGTGGGAAAGGCCACCGCGATGCCGAGGCGCCCCTCGTCATCAAGGCGCAGGCGCTCACTACCGCCGATGTCCACCCGCAAGAAGGGGTTGGACCCTACACCGGACTGATCGACCTGCAGGGTCAGCCCGCCACTGGTGGACGACCCGTTGAACTGGGAGAAGGCCCCGGTGTCGCTGTCGGTGATCCGGATGGCGGGTGTCGCCGATTCGACATGCAGCGTCGTTTGCGGGCTGGTGGTACCGATCCCGACCTCTCCTGCGCTGTCGATGCGCATCCGCTCCACCCCGCCAGTGACAAGACCCAGGCAATCGGCACCCGGGCGATAAAGGCCGGTATCGGGATCGGAAGTGAAGCTGATGGCCGGGGCCGCCGCGACGCCGCTATCGGCCGCCAATGATGTCACGCTGACATCGTTCAACGTCGCGGCAGCCGTTGTGCCATCAAATTGAAGCGCGTCGCTCCAGCTGACCCCATCGGGTGAAACCTTCACCGTGAAGTCGTCGGAGCCGGTCAACCCGAACTCCGCCCGCCCGGAAAACCCGGTCTGGAACAGGAAGGAGCCGGTATTCGCCAGCGCCTCCTTGTTCAGCATGAAGCGCAAATCGCCAGAGCCCCCTTCGCCCACCGTCAAAGCCGTCCACAGCGCGGCGTTCAGCTTGGCTGCAAAGGGATTGCTGGCATCCGGCGCCGTTCCAACACCCAGCGCGGTCAGGTTGGAAAGCGCCGTGATCAGGGTGGAGAGACTTACCCAGTCGGCCCCGTCAAACACCACCAGCGCGCCTTCATCGCGCACGTTGACCACCAAGCCGGCGCGCGCTGCCACGCTATGCCAGGCCCCGTCCTGAAAATAGCAGAGCGTGTTTTGTGACCGGGTGGACCAGTCATCGCCGGTCGGCGCGGTGGGCAGGATATAGGCCTCGCCCTCGCCCGGCGTGACCGGTTGCGCGGTCGTGGTGCGGCTTTCCACGCTGGTCTGGACCAGAGCGTCCAGACGCCCCAGCGCTTCATTGACGGTGACATGTTTCTGCGCCTGGGCCGGCATCAGCCAGGGCAGCGCAAGATTGGGCGTTTGATCAGGCATTGGGTCGCTCCAGCAGGATTAATCGCACAAAGGCTAGGCCCGGCGCGTTATCCCGCGGATGCATTTCATCGCTATCCCCCAGCCAGTGACGGGTTTTCCCGAAGCCCCGCCCGGTGTAGCTAGTCGCCCATGACTGACTCTGTGCTTCGCCTGGCCGGGGATAGCCCGGCTTCCGACCTCGCCGCCTGGCGCGCCGAGGCCGACGCTGCGCTGAATGGCGCGCCCTTTGACCGCCTGATCAAGCGCACGCTGGATGGCGTTGAGCGGGGGCCACTTTTTACGCGTGAAAATCTGGATGAAGTGGGCGATGTGGGCGCGCCGGGCGCTGCGCCCTTCGTGCGCGGCCGCGACGCGGTTCGCGACCCCTACCTGCCCTGGCAGATCCGCCAGACTGTGGACATGCCCGATCCCAAAGCCGCCAATGCGGCCATTCTGGCAGAGCTGTCCGGCGGAGCGAGCGAAATCGCACTACGGCTCGATTGTACCGGCAAGACCGGCGTGGCCGCGCGCACCCTATCAGAGCTTCAAACCGTGCTGGACGGCGTTATGCTGGATCTGGCCGGGATCCATGTCAGCCCCAGCCGCATGGGTCCGCAACATGCTGCGCTTTTTATTGCGGCCCTCGATGCTGCGGGCGTTGACGCTAAGGCGGTGCGCGGCGGGCTGGGCCTGTCACCCATTGGCCAGAAATCACTGGCCGGCGGCGGCGCAATCGATTTGACCCAGCGCCTCGATCGGGCTGCCGAGGCGGCAACTCTCTTGGCTGAGCGCTATCCCAATCTGAAAACCGTTTCCATCACCGCCCTGTCGGTCCATGACGCCGGTGCCAGTGAAGCCCAGGAAATCGCCTTCGCGCTGGCCGGTGGGGCCAGCTATATGCGCGCCTTCATGGATCGCGGCTTGAGCGCCGATGCGGCTGCAAAATCGCTGGAGTTCAATCTGGCCGCCGATGCCGACATCCACCTGACCATCGCCAAGCTGCGCGCGGTTCGCCGCGGCTGGGCGCGGGTGCTGGAAGCCTTTGGCGTCTCAGAAAACGAGCGCGCCATGACGCTGCATGTCACGACCAGTGCCCGCATGCTGACCGCGCGTGACCCGTGGACGAACCTGATCCGCAATGCTTGCGCAGGGCTTGGGGCCGCCGCAGGCGGGGCCGACGCCCTGACCGTGCGACCCTTTACCGATGCATTGGGGCCGGCAACGCCGTTCGCCCGGCGCCTCGCGCGCAATCTGCAAGTCATGCTGATGGAAGAAAGCCATCTGGGGAAGGTGGCCGACCCGGCGGGCGGTGGCTTCCTGCATGAAACGCTCGGCGCGCGTTTGGCCGAAGCGGGCTGGAAGGTGTTTCAGGATATCGAAGCGCGCGGCGGCCTGTTTGAAGCGGTGAAAGCGGGCTGGCTGCAAGATCAGATCGCGAAAGCGCGTAATGCCCGCGAGGACGCCTATGACGCGGGCAAGGAAGCCCTGATCGGTGTGTCGCAATACCCAGAGCTTGATGCCCGCCTGGTTGAGGTGGAGACGCGCAGCTACACCGCACCAAAGCTCGACGCCCCGGTGATCGAGCCGCAACCTTTCGTTGACAAGATCAAGGCCGCCAAAGACGGCGCGCAGGTGCGTGAGCTGGACCTGCCGGAGCCAGAATGGACGCCGATTGCGCCCTCGCGCGTCGCCGCACCCTTTGAGGCCCTTCGCGACGCTGCTGACGCGTTTAAGGACAAGACCGGCGAAGCGCCAAAGGCCTTCCTCGCCACGCTGGGCGATCTTGCCGACTTCAACGCTCGCGCGGGTTTTGCCACCAATCGTCTGGCTGTCGCGGGTGTCGTGGCCGATGCGGCGAAACCCTATGACAGCGTGGACGCCTGCGCCGAGGCGTTCGCTGGCTCAGGCGCAAGACTTGCCGTGATTTGCGGCACCGATGAGGCCTATGGCGAACGTGCCGAGGCCCTGGCCAAAGCCCTGAAAGCCAGGGGGGCCAGCGAAGTCTGGCTCGCAGGCAAGGCGGATATCCCGGGCATCGACCGCGCCATCCATATGCGCAGCCGTATCCTGGAAGACGGAGCACGCGCGCACAAAGTGACAGGAGTGGCGTCATGAGCCATCCCGATTTCACCAAGATCGAGCTCGGCCACCCGAGCGCAGCTGGCGCGCCTGCCGCCAGTGGCGAAGCCTGGACCTCGCCTGAAGACATCGCGGTGCGTCCGGCCTACACGAGCGCCGATACCGCTGAGCTGGACTTTGTCGACGCCAAGCCTGGGCTGGCACCGTTTCACCGCGGCCCCTACCCGACCATGTTTACCCAGCGCCCGTGGACGATCCGGCAATATGCCGGCTTCTCCACGGCGGCGGACTCCAACGCCTTCTACCGCCGCAATCTGGCGGCAGGTCAGAAGGGTCTGTCGGTCGCCTTCGATCTGGCCACGCACCGGGGCTATGACAGCGATAATCCGCGCGTGATTGGCGATGTGGGCATGGCCGGTGTGGCCATCGACAGCATTCTGGACATGCGCCAGCTGTTTGATGGCATTCCGCTCGATCAGATGAGCGTGTCCATGACCATGAATGGCGCGGTTCTGCCGATCATGGCGCTCTACATCACAGCCGGCGAGGAACAGGGCGTTTCGCACGCGAAGCTTTCAGGAACGATCCAGAACGACATCCTGAAAGAATTCATGGTGCGCAACACCTATATCTACCCGCCCAAACCCTCCGTGCGCATCATTTCAGACATCTTCGCCTATACCGCGCAGGAGATGCCGCGTTTCAATTCCATCTCCATCTCCGGCTACCACATGCAGGAAGCAGGTGCCCCGGCCGATATCGAGCTGGGCTACACCATCGCCGATGGCCTGGAGTATATTGCAGCCGGTGTGGATGCGGGCCTCGATGTCGATGCCTTCGCGCCGCGCCTGTCCTTCTTCTGGGGCATTTCCATGAATTATTTCATGGAGGTGGCCAAGCTGCGCGCCGCACGCCTGATCTGGTCAAAGCTGGTGAAGGAACGCTTCAGTCCGAAGAACGCGAAGTCCCACTCGCTGCGCACCCACTCGCAGACATCCGGCTGGTCGCTGACCGCGCAGGACGTATTCAACAATGTGGGCCGTACCGCTGTAGAGGCCATGGCCGCCGTGGACGGCCACACACAAAGTTTGCATACGAATAGCCTGGACGAGGCGCTCGCCCTGCCGACCGACTTCTCCGCACGCATTGCCCGCAATACACAGCTGGTTCTGCAGACCGAAGCCCACCTGACCGACGCGATCGATCCCTGGGGCGGCAGCCATTATGTGGAGCGGCTGACCCATGATCTGGCGGCCCGCGCGCTCGCTCACATCGAGGAGATTGATGAGCTGGGCGGCATGACCAAGGCGATTGAGGCCGGCGTGCCCAAGCTGCGCATTGAAGAAGCCGCTGCACGCACCCAGGCCAAGATCGACAGCGGGCTTCAGACCATTGTGGGCGTGAATAAATTCCGCCTGAATGAGCCTGAAGACGTGCCGGTCCTGAAAGTCGACAATGCCAAGGTCCGCGCCGAGCAACTCGCAAAGCTGGAAAAACTGCGTGCCGAGCGCGACAGTGACGCCACCGACGCCGCGCTCAATGCGCTCACCAACGCCGCGGCTGCCGATGGCAATCTGCTGGAGGCTTGCGTCGTGGCCGCCCGCGCTGGCGCGACGGTCGGCGAAATGAGCGATGCAATGGAAAAGGTCTTTGGCCGCCACAAGGCCGAGATCAAATCAGTTCAGGGGGTCTTCTTGAAAGCCTCAGGCGACGACGAGAAAGTCAAAGCGGCCCTGGCGGCATCCGACCGCTTTGCCGAAGCTGAAGGCCGGCGCCCGCGCATCCTGATCGCGAAGATGGGCCAGGACGGCCATGACCGCGGCCAGAAAGTCGTCGCGTCCGCCTTTGCCGATCTGGGCTGGGACGTGGATATCGGTCCTCTTTTCCAGACCCCCGACGAAGCCGCCCGACAGGCCGTGGAAAACGACGTCCACGTGGTTGCCGCATCCTCCCTCGCCGCCGGTCATCTGACCCTGGTGCCGGAGCTGAAAAAGCAGCTGGCTGAAATGGGCGGCGCTGAAAAGCTCATCATCGTCGGCGGCGTCATCCCGCCCGAAGATGTGCCAACCCTCAAGGAAATGGGCGCCCAGGCGGTTTATCCGCCGGGCACCGTGATTGCGGATGCTGCCGTGGAGCTGATCAAGGCGTTGGAGGGGTAGCTCAGGCACTTCTTTAATGTAGTCCCGGACGCGTAGCGATCCGGGACCTTTGGCAGAATAAAACGCTTTAGCTTGACGGAGGCCCCGGCTCAGCGGGCTTACGCCCTTGGCCGGGGTTTCAAAGAACGTGTCCCGCCTGACCAGCGGGAGCGCCGGGATCTATGGTTGGCGGCTAGGTGATTAGGCCCCTGCGCATGCGGTAGATCCTAAGATCATCCCCGGGAACGGGTCCGGGGTGTCCGGGACAGGGTGTTGCGCAAGCGTCTCGTTTTCCCCTCCCCCTAAACCCCTCATAGCCCGTCGAATTTCCTCGCGCCGATCCTCTATCCCGGCCATAGTCCGGTTTGAACATGGCTGGAGAACGCTTGCATGACCCTTAAAACACTGTGCTTCGCGGCCGTGATGTCCCTTGGCCTGACAGGCGCTGCAAACGCGCAAGATGCCAATCTGGACCCGAGTTTCGGGACCATGACGGTTGATGTGAATTTTGTTCGCCAACGCTCGCAAGGCATTCAGGCGGGTGGTCCGGTCCGGGCAGCCGACACCGTGGGCTGCCCCGGTTATATCAGTCACGCGCCGACCATGAGGGTTTTCAATGAGACCGACTATGTTCGTTTTGGCGTGGCGCGCTACAACAGCAGCGACGAATTCACGTTCATTGTGCTGGGACCACAGGGTCTGAGCTGTACCGATGATCGCCTGGGCCAAAGCGTGGAATTCGTCTTTGAGGACCGCGGGCGGTATGACATCTGGGTGGGCACCTACAGCCCCAACCAGATCAACGCGGCACAGCTCTATGTGGATTCAGGGCCGGAATATTTCGGCTATCGCTGAGCATATGCACGGTGTGGTCTCGCTGCGCCACTTTGCGCCTTGGCTTACCTGCGAAAGCCCGCATACTTGCGCTTAATATTTTTTAAGGGGACCACCACAATGAAATCACTTTTCCTTGCCGCATCTGTAGCCGCTGTCGCACTGACAGGCGCTGCATCCGCTCAGGATTATTCGCTGTCGCCAAACTTTGGCACGTTTGAGCTGTCGGCCGGCTTCATGCCGGATCCGGCTGAGCTGGAAATCGTTGCTGGCGGCACTATCGACGCGGCGCGCATTGGCTGCACCGGCATGATCACAAACGCTCCTGATGCACGCCTGAACTGGTCGGGTGGCACGCTGACCATTGGTGCATCATCAGACTATGACACCACGCTGGTTATCAATGCGCCCGACGGCGAATGGTATTGTGTGGATGATGTGAATGGGCTGGACCCAGCCATTCGCTTTAACCAGTCGGGCCAGTTCGACATCTGGGTCGGTACGTTCTGGGATGAGCCGGTACCGGCAACCCTTTACGCCACCGAATACTAGACCGATCAAGGCACAAGCCTTGGTGAACGGGCGCGGTGCTTTACCGCGCCCGTTTGCGTTTTAAGGCGCTGCACGACCCGGCCTGTCAAGGTATAACGCGGTGGGGACTGTGACATTGAGAGGGGCGTCATGCAGATTGATGCACGCGGCATATTTACAGGTTTCGTGATCGCTCCGGCAGTGGGAGCCGCGATTTGCGTATTTGGCATGATGGTCCAATTCGTCAGCACTGACGTGGAGGGGGCCGCCCTGACGCTGGGCGAGCTGATGCCACTGGCCACGTCGATCTGGTTTTCCGCCCTGATGTTCGCCTACCCCGCGGCCATAGGCTTTGTGTTGCTGTGGCTGGGCTTGCGCGCGATGGGCCTCGGCGCGCTGGCAAGCCCGCTTGCCGGAGCCATCGGCGGATTGGCAGCCATGGGGGCCTACCTGCACCGGCTGCATGGCGGATCCATCCTTTCTGCGCTGGCGGGGGGGCAGGACATCTCCGCTTTGACGCTGGGCCAGCTTCCCGGCGTGTTTGCCCTGCCGCTAATCGGTGCGGGCAGCGGGCTCGTCGCGGCGATCCTGTTCGCGATGCTCGCCCGACGCTAGCCCCCCAATTTACGGGACATGCAATCGTGGGCGTCCTGGCGTATGCTGGACGCCTCATAAATGGAGATTGCCATGCGCCTGATCCTTGCTGCTCTGACCGCCAGCCTTGCCGTTGCCTGCGCCACACCGGGACCCGACTACGGCCCCGCGGCCATGAACAACTCCGGCATCGGGTATGAGGATGTGCGCATCGAGAATGATCGCTGGCGCGTCAGCTATACCGCCCGCGGCGATGGCTCGGCGCTGGAGGCGGAACGCCTGGCCCTGCGTAGGGCCGCCGATCTGGCGCAGCGCAACGGCTATGAGTGGTTTGAAGTCGTGGACCGGCGCACCCGCACAGACGGTGAGGACGCCTCTCCGGTCCGCGTTGGGGGGTCGGTGTCGCGTGGCTGGGGCAGTCGCGGTTATTCCGGCACAGGTGTAGGCATCGGCATTTCCTTCAGCCCCCAGGCCACCGAAACATCCGTCGCCACAGTGGAGATCATCGCCGGCTCCGGAGAGCCCGCTCCTGAAGGGGCCTACCGCGTGGAATCGATCCTCGCCCAACCCGTCAGCGACTGACCTGTCACAGCCCCAAAGCTTGCCGCCAGCGCCAAAGCGCGCTGAATTGAGGCCATGAGCAGCGGCGATATCAACGATCTGGCTGAGCGTCTCGTGGCGGGCGACCGCGCGGCCCTGGCGCGCGCCATCACCCGTGTGGAATCGACCCGCGCTGACCATCAGGCTGAAGCCCGAGCGCTGATCACCGCGGTCATGGACCACACTGGCAACGCCTGGCGCGTCGGCCTGACCGGCGTTCCCGGCGTTGGCAAATCCACGCTGATCGAGCAGCTCGGCGGCCACCTCACCAAAGCGGGGCGCAAGGTGGCGGTGCTGGCCGTCGATCCCTCCTCCTCACGCACCAAAGGCTCGATCCTGGGCGACAAGACTCGCATGGGCGCGCTGGCCGTGGACAAAAACGCCTTCATCCGTCCCTCCCCGAGCGCCGGCACGCTGGGCGGGGTAGCCCGCAAGACCCGTGAAAGCATGCTGCTGTGCGAGGCCGCGGGCTATGACGTGGTGATTGTGGAGACGGTCGGCGTCGGCCAGTCGGAAACGGTTGTCGCCGACATGGTTGATGTCTTTGTGGCCCTGATGCTGCCCGGTGCCGGCGATGAGCTGCAGGGCATCAAGAAAGGCCTGCTGGAGCTGGCTGAAATCCTGTTTGTGAACAAGGCCGACGGCGAGAATGAAGCCCGCGCCCGACGCGCGGCCCGCGACCTGGAAGCGGCACTTCACCTGTTCGCGCCTGTTTCACCCCACTGGACGCCCACTGTGCTGACAGGCTCTGGCCTGTCCGGCGACGGCATTGAGGGATTGTGGGAGACGGTCACCATGCATCGCAAGGCGCTTGATCAGGCCGGCGCCCTCACCCGGCGGCGACAGGGCCAGCAGGTGCGCTGGCTGTGGTCGATGGTGGAAGACCGGGTGCTGGAAGCGTTCAAGGCCGACCCGGCCGTCACCGCCGCCGCAGGTGCTCTGGAACAGGCCGTGGCAGATGGCCGCCTGCCCGCAAGCGAAGCCGCCGAGCGGCTTCTAAAGGCGAAGCGCTAGCCCACAAGAGCCTTGGCCTGCTTGACCCATTCATCGCGCACGATCCGGCCGCGGCCATTGATCAGAGCGTCAAAGCGGTCGACATCCGCATCGGTCCAGGCGGCAATCTGGGACAGGCGTGTGACGCCTTCCGCGTTCAGCTTTTCTGCGGCCTTCGGGCCGAGGCCTTTGATCTCAGTCAGATCGTCGGCCGGGCTGTCCTTCGCCGGCTTGGGCGCGGTTTTCGAGGCTGCAGGCGTTTTCGCCTTGGGGGCTGGGGTGGGTTCGGGCTCCGGGTCCGCTGCAGCTTTAGGCTCTGCAGCGGCCTCGTCGGCCTTCGGCGTATCGGCCTTGGGCGTATCGGCCTTGGGCGTATCGGCCTTGGGCGTATCAACCGGGGCCACCACCGTGGCGTCCAGCTTCTCCAGCATCGGCCGATCCGGCGTCTCATCCGAACGCGACCGGATCACCCAACCGGCGATCACCCCGCCAGCAAAGGCGAGCAAGATCAAAATCCACATATGCCAGACCAGCCACAGCATGATCTCTATTCCTCTGTCTGCTCAGGGATGATGGGGTCGGCCGGTGGCGGCACGAGGGCAAAGCGCAGCGCCCGGTCGGCGTCTGCCGGCGCGCTTTCAGCCAGGAAGCGCTCACGATCAGGCCCCGCGGCAACCATGGCGGCAATCACCGCCTCGGCCCGCAACAGGGCCAATTCCTCATTGCCCGCTTCACCGCCTTCGGCGCGCACCGCAACGACCAACGGCCCCGCGGTGCATGCGTCAAAGGCCGCACCGGCCTGACGCAGATTGGCAGCGGAGGCCGCCGAAAGCTCATCACCGCCGGGCGTAAAGCTGACCGGTCGCGCGCCCTGGGCGGCTTCCACCAGCAGGCGGCAGTGGATCGGGTCATCGATCTGGACGCCGAAGCCGCCGGCATCGGTGCGCACCAAGGCCGCCCCTTCAAAGGCTTCCACACCACGGCTCACCGCCTGGCGCGCCCGGATGGCGGTTGCGCTGTCCGGAGCCAGACCGGTCAGGACATAGCGGTCGCGGGCAATGCGCGCCGCACCGGAATCGAGCCGGGTCAATTCTGACAGCACCAACTGGACCACCACTTCAAAGCCGTCCGGTGCCGAACCGGGGGCGAGCTGCAGATCAACCTCCGCCCCGCCGGAAAACAGGCGGCGTGCCATGGCCTCAATGCGGTCCACGGTCGCCGCATCCGGGGCGTAACCAGAAATACGCACGCGGCCCGCCGCCTTTTCGGCGCTGAACTGAACCGGGGCTTCGTCCCGGGCCTGGCGGGTCTGGTCGATCACCTCAGTGACGCCACCTGCGACGACACCTCCGGCCCAGCTGGACCGTGAGACCGCTTCAATAGCGGCAGCCTGGGCCTGGCGATCGGGGGCAAGTCCGGTGAGTGTGGCCACCTGACCATTCATTGTCACGGTCGCCCATCGGTCGGCATCCACGTCGCGTAGCGCCTCGTCGGCAGCAGACTGCAATCGGCGCTCCAGAGAGCCGGCCGAAAGCGGGCTCGCGCCAATGGCCAGAAAGCCGAGCGCAAAAAAGAGCGTCACGGCGATCAGCGCGGTTTGTCGGCGAGGCGATAGCATGAAGACAGCATCCGAAGATTCGACAGCGTTTGAGCGTCACCATAACGCGGAGTTCGGCCAGAGCGAACCGGCAATGAGGGTTAAATTTCTATCCCCGTCTGCGAGCGCTCATCGCCAAACAGCAGAAGGCCGGGCCTGTTACCAGACCCGGCCTTCGCTCCTCCCTGACCGGCCCTTTTGAGCCGTGTCAGCTCCTGGTGCTTACCATTCGGTACGCAGGGTCACACCCCACGTCCGCGGCGCACCGAGGAATGCCATATAGCTGGCGGTTCCACGCGGATCGTTTGAGGTGCCGGCACCCCCGCGAGAGCCCTGTGCAAAGGCGTCAAACGCCACTTGTGCATAGGTTTCGTCGGTGAGGTTGCGACCCCAGGCTTCGATCGACCAGCGACCGTCATCGCGGCCGAGGCCCACACGGGCGTTGACCAGCGTGAAGCCTTCCTGGACCTTTTCCGGGTCGAGGTCAGAACCGGTGTTGTACTCGCTGACATAGCGGGCATCGGCCGCTGCCGTGAACACCAGGTTGTTGCCCAGCGAGCGCTCGTAAAGCGCCTGACCGGTCACGAAGTGCTCCGGCGACAGCGAGTAGTCCTTGCCCTCAATGGCGTCGACCAGCGGATCGCCCGTGTTCACCGTGGTGTATTCGGTATTCACGTAGGCATAACCACCAGACAGGTCGAGGCCCGGCACCGGAGTTGCCCAGGTCGCGTCGAGTTCCAGCCCCTTGGACTCAGACTCTTCAATGCTTTCCACCACGAAGGCGAGGCCGTTGAAGGTGTTGAGCTGGAAGTCCTCAATCTGCTGAAGGAAGAGGTTGCCGTTCAGCTGGACCACATTGCCAAAGAGCTGCGACTTGAAGCCGACCTCGTAGGCGTCGATGATTTCCGGCGCAAACGAAGTGTCGGAGTCGGTGTAGCCCGTAGCGTCAATCGGACCATTGAACTGACGGTCGAGGTTGAAGCCGCCAGCCTTGAAGCCACGCGAGTAGCCGCCATAGACCATGATGTCATCGCTGACGTCATAGGTGAGGCGAAGCGTACCGGACAGCTCTTCATCAGAGCGCTCACGGTCATAGCCATTCGCATCCAGACCCGAGCGGGCATACGGCAGGCAGAGCAGCGGGGCGAGTGCGCCCAGCGGCGAGCCGGTGACCGGATCAGGACCGAAAATGGCTTCCAGATAGCTACAACCCGGAGTCGGGCTGGTGTCGAAGGTCGCGAAGATGTCCTTTGACTCATTGGTGTAACGCAGACCGGCGGTCACCGCGAGATTGTCGGTGAACTGGTAGGTGTTGTGGGTAAAGATCGCCCAGCTTGTCGCAGTCTGGTTGTAGAGGTCCTGGTTGGGGCCAGAGCCGTCCGGGAAGAGCGAGCCGAAGCCGCCAGGATAGGCAAGGTTATTGGCAAGCGTGTCGACCAGGAAGGTCGGGCTAACACCACCGGACGCGGCCAGACCCAGATAGGCCTCCCAGTCGTCACCAAAGCGCAGGGCGTCACCCAGACGCAGGTCTTCGTTGGAGTAGAAAGCGCCGACGAGCCAGTCGAGATTACCGTTCACACCGGTCAGGCGGATTTCCTGGGAGAAACGCGACAGGTCGGTGAAATTGTTCTCTGCATCGCGGAAAGCCAGGTCAGCCGTTGTGTAGTCGATGTCCTGGCTGCGGTTGTTCTGCCAGTTGCGGAAAGACGTGACCGAGGTCAGCGTACCGATCGGCAGCTCGATATCCGCTTCAGCAGAAATACCCCAGTCTTCAACACGCTGCAGATACGGGCTGTTGGAGTAGGCCACGCGAGCCTCAGGGTCTGCCGGAAAGCCGACCTGACCGCCGACGGCACCAACAAGAGCCGCACCGGTTGCAGTGTAATCGTAGGACACAGCAGAGCAGCAGCGCTCATCACGGCTCGAATAGTCCGCGATCAGACGCACCGTGACAGTCTCACTCGGCGTGAACAGAAGCTGGCCGCGCGCGGTCCAGTAATCCTGATTCTCAGCGTCCTGAATGCTGACATTACCCTGATCCTCAAGGACGAGATTGGTAAAGCCATCGCGGTCGCCATCGGCGTAGAACAGGCGAGCGGCAAGAATGTCGTCAATCAGCGGACCGGTCACGTGGCCCGAAATGCGCTGATGGCCGTAATCGCCCCACTGATATTCCAGCGAAGCACCCGGCTCAAACTCCGGCGCAGCCGTCACGATGTTCAGAACACCAGCCGAGGTGTTCTTGCCGAACAGGGTACCCTGCGGGCCGCGCAGCACTTCGATGCGCTCCAGCTCGCCGAGGTCACCAAAGCCCACGCCGTTACGCGCACGGAACACACCGTCGATATACACACCGACCGAGCTTTCCAGACCAAAGTTGTCGCCCACCGTACCGATGCCGCGGATACGCGCCGTGGTAATGGTCTCGGCCTGGGTGGACGTCACCATCAGGCCCGGAGCGATGGAGATCAGGTCCTTGATGTCCTCGACACCAGCCGCCGCCAGGGCGTCGGTGTTATAGGCACCAATGGAAATCGGAACGTCCTGCGCGCTTTCCTCACGCTGCTGAGCGGTCACGGTGATAACCTCAACCGTACGACGCTCACCACCGCCGACCTGATCAAAGACCTGGGCCGAAGCTGCTGAACCGAGGGCAAGCGAAGACGCTGCAGCAAAAAGGGCTGAGCGCGTGAAACGTGACGTCATGGTAGTGCGTCCTCCTCAGGGTGTTTCAATACTTGTGGTCTGATGCTTGTTGTTTGTTGCACTGCAACATGCACCTTGAAGTCAAGATTGGCTGATTTGTTGGCAAACATGAAGCAGAGGCGGCAGTTAGACTGCGACAATCGCGCACATATACCGCCCGCAGAACGCGTATTTCACAGAAGTGTTGCAGTCAAAGCACGCCCTTTAAACCCAAGGGCTTTGCTGCACCTGCGAAGGCAGAGGCCTGCGTTTCGACCCGCCTTCGTTACCAGATGAAAAGGAAAAGCTGTCAGTCTCGACTGAAATCACGATGGGGTCCCCATGGACGACGCAATCATGGACGAGTTGAAGCGCCGACTGACCAAGGCTGATCGCCTTGACGTCAGCCGCTATCAATTCATCAACATGGAGCGCCTCCAGATGGCCGCCGGGCCGGCCTGGCCCGACATGCGGGGCCGGATCTTCCTCGCCACTCAGGGCATGATCGAGCGACGGGTTGCCGAGGAGGACCTCATCATTCCCTGCGCGACCGGCTTTCTTGTGATTTTCAAGGCGATGTCCGGCAAGCTTGCCGAAGACACGACCCGGCGTATCCGCGAAGAGATGGAGCAGTTCTTCCTCGGCGATCCCGAGCTGGCCGATCTCGGCGTTGAAGCCTTCTCCGAACAGCTCAGCATTGCCGAGTTTGAAGCCGCTCTGGCGGCAGCAGACCTCGAATTTGTTGACGAGGATCCGGTCACCGCCCCCACGGCAGAGCGCGAAGTCGCGGACACCCCCACCTGGCAGCTACGATTCTTTCCCGTCTGGGACACGCAGATGGAAGCCGCTGCCAGCTATTTCGTCGAACCCTGCAGCGATAACGGCAACGCCCATGGCTGGCAGACACCCTTGTTAAAGCCTGACCGCCCGGACGCCCGGCTGGAATTTGATCTGGACGTGCTGGAGCACGCTGTACGCGCGCTGGAGCAGCTGGTCTCTACCGGGTCAAAATGCGCCCTGATCACGCCTGTGGGCTTTGCGTCGGCCTCGCTGCCACGTACCCGGGCGAGCTATGTGACCGCGCTCTCGAAATTGCCGGATTCGCTTCGGCAGCTGATCTGGGTGCGCCTCGAAGGCGCGCCCTCCAACGCGCCCGCCTCGATCATGGGTGAAACCGGACGCATCCTGCGCGCGCAGGCCCCGCATCTTTATGTCGACGCGTCGCTGGCTTCAGTCAGCCTCGACAGCCAGTCGGAGACCGGGGCCGGATTTGTGGGATGCTCGCTGACAGCGGACCGGGTCAGCGCCCAGCGCGCGGACCTCGATCGCATCTCGGCACTCGCCCGACGCAAGAAGGTGACCGCCTATCTTGATGGCGTTCATCGCTTTGAGGATCTGCAAGTGGCGATCAATTCAGGCATGCGCCTGATCTCCGGCCGCTCGGTCGGTGAGTTCGACGAGCCGCGCGCGCCCTTCCGCCTGACCGCGCAGGCCCTCCTGTCACGCGCTGCATAGCCCCTGCTTGCCCGGCTCGCACCGCGCGCCTACCCTTCCCGTTAACACAGAGCGCCCGTCCCGGGACGCGAAGATATGGGGAGATGATGTTATGGGCTTGCGTATCAGCCTCGGCCTTGTGGCCAGCCTCGCGCTGACCAGCGTTGCGACCGCCAGTGATGGCGAAGGACCGCTTCAGTTTGAAGATGTGTTCAGCCTGGAAATGGCAGCGAGCCCGCAGATCAGCCCTGACGGGGGCCAGATCGCCTATGTGCGCCGCTCCAACGACATCATGACCGACCGGACACGCAGTGCGATCTGGGTGTTGAATTACGATGGTGCAGACCACAGACCGGTAGCGAGCGGTTCGGCCAGCTATTCCAGCCCGACCTGGGCCCCGGATTCAGAAAGCCTCGTTGTGGTCGCCAGTGAAGATGGCGAGACCAGCCTGGTGAAATACTGGCCCGCCACCGGGCGTCAGGCCCGCCTCGCCGAGCTGCCCTTTGGAGCCGGTAACCTGAGCTGGTCGCCGGATGGCAACTGGATCGCCTTCACCATGTTTACCCCCGGCGCCGGTCCGCAGGTCGATATCGGCATGCCCACCCCGCCACCGGGCGCAGAATGGGCCGCCCCGTCCATCATCGACGAGAACACGCGCTATGAATTTGACGGCATCGGCGAGATCCCTGACGGCGGCTCGCAAATCTACCTCATCTCCGCAGAAGGCGGGGCACCAACCCGCCTGACCAGCGCGGCCGACGGCAATATCTCCGGCCTTGAGTGGCATCCCAATGGCGAAGAGATTTTCTATAGCTGGGGCGGCCGCGAAGCCGACGGCTTCGACTTCAGAAAGTCGGACATCTGGGCGGTCTCCCGCTTTGGTGAAACGCGTCAGGTCACAGACTTCCCGGGTGCCGAGGGCAGCCCGACACTCTCTCCGGATGGTGAAACCCTCGCCTATCTGGGCGAGGAGGAACGCTACGAGTCCAATGTCGATGCCAATCTCTATGTGATGGACGCCGATGGCGGCGAACCGCGCCGCCTGCTGGCCGATCTTGATCGCGGCATCGACCAGATCGCCTGGAATGGCGACAACGCTCTGTGGGTCCGTTTCGACGATAGCGGCAAAACGGTGCTCGCCCGAGCTGGGCTTAATGGCGGGCTGGACCGGGTCACCGACGCAATCGGCGGCACGACCTTTGGCCGGCCCTACACCTCCGGCTCGTTCAGCGCGTCTGACAATGGGCGCTGGGCCGCCACGCTGGCGAGCCCCTACGATCTGGCCGATGTCGGCGCCGGCAATCGCCGCGGTGGCCGGGAGCTGACCGATCTGAACGCCGACGTGCTCGGTCGCGCTGAACTTGCCGACATCGAGCGCATCACCTGGCAAAGCTCTGCCGATGGCCGGGAGATTGAAGGCTGGCTGGCGCTGCCGCCGGGCTATTCCGGTCAGGATGGCGAGCGCCTG
Source organism: Oceanicaulis sp. (assembly GCA_043513725.1). Lineage (GTDB taxonomy): Bacteria > Pseudomonadota > Alphaproteobacteria > Caulobacterales > Maricaulaceae > Oceanicaulis. The sequence goes on from CP121338.1 coordinate 657,319, forward strand.
CCGCTGATCCTGGAAATCCATGGCGGCCCGCACACCGCCTATGGCCCGCAATTTTCTGGCGAGGTTCAGCTGATGGCCGCGGCTGGCTATGCGGTGCTCTACACCAACCCGCGGGGCTCCACCTCCTATGGCGAGGAGTTCTCAAACCTCATCGACAAAAATTATCCCGGCGAGGACGTGGATGATCTTCTGTCCGGCGTTGATCACGTGATCGAGATGGGCATCGCGGACGAAGACCGCCTCTTCGTCACCGGCGGTTCGGGCGGCGGCGTGCTGACCGCGCAGCTGATTGGTGTCACCGACCGCTTTGCGGCCGCAGCCGTCGGCAAGCCGGTGATCAACTGGACCAGCTTCACTCTGGCAGCCGATATCGGCCCGGCCATTTATCCTTACTGGTTCGGTGAAACGCCGTGGGATGCGCCGGAGGAATACTGGCGCCGCAGCCCGCTTTCCCTGGTGGGCAATGTGGAAACGCCAAGCCTGGTGTTCGTCGGCGCTGAAGACCGTCGCACACCGGTGTTCGAGGCGGAGCAATATTACAACGCGCTTCAGATCCGCGGCATCGAAAGCCGTCTGGTGCGCATCCCCGGCACCTATCACGGCATCGCCGACAGCCGCCCGTCTCGCCTGCTGCAAAAGGTCGGGCATATCCTCGCCTGGTTCGAGGAATACGACCCGGCCAACGCCGAAGACGAATAGGTAGAAGACACCCTACCCCAGATGGATTTCACGGCCACGGATGGGGGGAGCGCAGCCGGATGAACGCGGGCGCTCCCCCCACCCGACCTGCGCTATCGCGTAGCCCACCCTCCCCGCGTTGGGGGAGGGAAAACACGCGCTGAATTCCCGGACGGAGCAAAGCGCAGATCCGGGACCTTGGTCAGACTTGAGAGCCCTATCCTGATGGAGGCCCCGGCTTTCGCGGGCTCGCGCCCTTGGCCGGGGTTTCAAGACCTCGTTTTAAGGGTCCTTCGAGACGCGCTTCGCGCTCATCAGGATGAGGAAACTCTAAAGCACTCACATCCCTCATCTGCGAGGAGCGAGCCCTTGGCGAACGTCTCGAAGGACGCACAGACCTACTCCGCCGCTTTGAGCTCTGGCGGGGTCCATTTTTCTTTCATCGTGACGAGCTCTTCAGCCACCGACGGGTGAACCGCGCAGGTCTCGTCGAACTGGGCCTTGGTCAGGCCCGCCTTCACCGCGATGCCGACGGCCTGGATGATTTCCGGGCTGTCATCGCCGACCATGTGACAGCCGATGACCACATCGTCCGACGCCCGCACGATCAGCTTGATCAGCATGGGCGAGCGGTCCTTGGTGAGCGCATACTTCATGGGATTGAAGGTCGACTTGTAGATGTCGATCTCACCATATTTGCGGCGCGCTTCGACCTCGGTCAGGCCCACCGTGCCCACCGGCGGCTGAGTGAAGACCGCGCTTGCGATGGTATCGTGGTCATAGCCGCGCGGCTTGCCACCGAACACCGTGTCGGCAAAGGCCGCACCCTCGCGGATCGCCACCGGCGTCAGATTCACCCGGTCGGTCACATCACCCACGGCGTAGATATTGTCGACATTGGTCTTCGAATACTCGTCGACGATGATCGCGCCCTTGTCGTTGACCTCAACGCCCGCATTCTCAAGCCCCAGCCCCTTGGTGTAGGGGTCACGGCCAATCGCAAAGACAACGTCGTCGGCAACGATTTCATCGCCATTCTTCAAAAGAACGGTCTTCTTGCCAGTGTCTTCGTCCTTGGTGATCTTCTCAAAGACGGTGCCGGTAATGACACGCACGCCGGACTGCTTCAGCCCTTCATGGACCGAGACACGCACATCCTCGTCAAAGCCGCGCAGCACCGTGTCGCCGCGGTAGATCAGGCATGTTTTCACACCGAGGCCTGCAAACACCTGAGCAAATTCGCACGCGATATAGCCGCCACCCGCAATCACAATGTGTTCGGGCAGTTTTTTCAGGTGGAACAGCTCGTTGGAGGTGATGGTGTGCTCCACGCCCTCAAGGTCCCAGTCCTTGTTCGGCGCACCGCCCACGGCCACCAGGATATGCTTGGCGGTTACCGTGCGGTCTTCATTGACCAGGCGGATGGTGTGCTTGTCGACGATCTCGGCGCGATCATGGATCAGCTCCACCCCGGCATTGGCCATGTTGCGCGAATAAATGCCCGACAGCCTGTCGACCTCGGCATTCATGGCATCGCGGAAGGTGGGCCAGTCAAAGCGCACATTGTCGGCTGACCAGCCATAGCCTTCGGCCTGGGCAAAGCCTTTGCCATAGCCGGAGGCGTAGACCATGAATTTCTTTGGCACACAGCCGCGAATGACGCAGGTCCCGCCCGGACGATACTCCTCGGCCACAGCCACCTTCGCGCCCATCATGGACGACAGACGCGACGCCCTGACCCCACCAGAGCCCGCTCCGATGGTGAAAAGATCATAATCGTATTGGGTGTCAGTCATGGCGCAGCCTTCTCGCTAATGGCGGAATGTTGCGCGTGATGTGGGGGAAGCACCCCCAAAGGTCAAATCACGGGGCTGTGGTGTGGGTTGAGAGTCCGGGCCGCATTCGGAGGTCTGGCACCCTCCCTCCCCTTGAGGGGGAGGGTGTCCGCGCTAGCGGACGGGTGGGGTGAGGATCATATAGCGCCAGCGCTGCCCCCACCCGACCGAAGCTGAAGCTTCGCCCACCCTCCCCTCAGGGGGGGAGGGAGAAGTTGCTTATAGCTCCACCACCCGCGCGCCATCGTCTTCGCCGACGATGAGCACACGGGCGAGGCCGATAAACAGGCCGTGTTCGACCACGCCGGGGATTTTTGACAGGTTTTCGGCCGCTTCTTCCGGGTCGGCGATGCGGCGGCATTGGCAGTCGAGAATGTAGTGGCCGCCATCTGTGATGAAGGGGTCGGTGCCATCCGCCTTGCGGCGCAGATTGATGTCCGGGTTATTCACCCCGGCGGCGCGCAGGGCGTCGAACACCTTTTTCGCGGTGATGGTGAAGGCGAAGGGATCCACCTCCACCGGCAGCGGGAAGGCCCCGAGGTCGGACACCAGCTTGGTCTCATCGACCACCACCGCCATCAGGTCCGAGGCGTGGGCGATAATCTTTTCACGCAGGTGACAGCCGCCCCCACCCTTGATCAGGCGGAAATGGATATCGACTTCGTCCGCACCATCAATTGTCAGATCAATGCGCTGAGCCTGATCGACCGGCAGAAGCGGAATGCCCACCTCCCGCGCCAGGTTGGCAGTGTTCTCAGAGGTCGGCACACCCTTGATATGCTCCAGCTCACCGGCTTTGAGCGCATCGCCCAGCTCCTTGACGAAAAGCTCCGCGGTGGAGCCCGAGCCGAGGCCAAGCGTCATCCCGCTTTCAACAAGATCGAGCGCGGCCTGGGCGGCGTAGAGCTTTTGCTGGGCGGCGCTCATTTGTTGACACCGCCGAGGAGCACGAATTTCAGCTCGGTGAATTCCTCAACGCCCCACTTGCCGCCTTCGCGGCCAATGCCGGATTCCTTCACCCCGCCGAACGGCGTCGCAGGCGAACCGACCATCGGCGCGTTCACGCCAACCATGCCGAACTCCAGGCCTTCGCTCAGCCGGTGCACCCGGCCGATATCGCGCGTGTAGACGTAAGCTGCCAGTCCATAGGGCGTGGAATTGGCAAGGCGGATGATCTCCTCCTCATCCTCAACGCGATAGACCGAAGCCACCGGGCCGAAAATCTCCGAGTTCGCGATATCCAGCGAGAAGTCCGAGCCGCTTTCGATCAGCGTCGGGGCGTAGAAACTGCCCCCCAGCTCATCGGCCATGGGCGAACCGCCCACCAACACTTTCGCGCCCTTGCCCTTGGCGTCCTGCACCAGCGCATCGACGCGCTGCACGGCTTCGTCGTGGATCAGCGGGCCGATCTGAACGCCGCTTTCAAAACCGGAGCCAACCTTCAGCTTTTTCATGCGCTCGGTGACGCGCTCGATCAGCGCGTCGGCAATGCCCGCCTGGGCGATGATGCGGTTGGCCGAGACGCAGGTCTGACCGGCCGCACGGAATTTCGAGGCGATGACGCCATCCGCGGCGGCATCGAGGTCCGCATCGTCCATGATGATGAAGGGCGCGTTGCCGCCCAGCTCCAGAGAGACCCGCTTCACGCCATCGGCGGCCTGGCGCATCAACAGCTTGCCGACTTCGGTGGAGCCGGTGAAGCCCACCATGCGCACCGCGTCGGAACTGGTCATCACCTCGCCAATGCCCTTGGCATCGCCGCAGATCACGTTGAACACCCCGTCGGGGAAGCCGGCGCGCTTGGCAAGTTCAGCCAGCGCCAGCGCAGACAGCGGCGTTTCAGGGGCTGGCTTGACCACCACCGAGCACCCCGCCGCGAGCGCAGGACCGCATTTGCGGGTGATCATGGCTGACGGGAAATTCCACGGCGTGATGCAGGCCACAACGCCCACCGGCTGGCGCACGGTCCAGCCGCGCGTGCCCGGGAAGGGCGTCTGCAGGGTCTCACCATGCAGGCGCTTGGCCTCTTCTGCCGACCAGTTCACGAAGCCGGCGCCATAGGTCACCTCGCCCTTGGCCTCGCCAAAGGGCTTGCCCATTTCCGCGGTGATCAGCGTGCCCAGATCGTCGGCATGCTCCAGGATCAGGTCATGCCAGCGCTGCACAATGCGTGCGCGTTCGAACACGCTGGTCTTCTTCCACTGCTGGAAGGCTTTCTCCGCCGCATCGATGGCGCTGCGAGCGCCGGCGGCCCCCACATCGGCCACGTCGGCCAGGTGCGAGCGATCGCCGGGGCTGTTGACCGCGAAGCTCGTTTCACCGCCGACCCACTGGCCGTTGATAAAGGAGTCCGTTTTAAGAAGGTCAGCGTCCTTCAGACGTTCAGCGAGCGTGGTCATGGGGAGAACTCCTTACAAGGGGCTAGCCCTTGGTCTGCTTGTCTTTTTTGGCTTTCATGGTGGCGCGGAACCGCGTCGCCCAGCCGTCCTTGGTTTTCTGTTCGGGCCGTGTCAGCGCCAGCGCACCGTCCGGCACGTCCGCACTGATCACAGATCCAGAGCCGGTCATCGCGCCTGCACCAATCGTCACCGGAGCGACCAGCGAGGCGTTGGAGCCGATAAAGGCCCCCTCGCCCACGATGGTCTTGTTCTTGAAGAATCCGTCGTAGTTACAAAAGATTGTCCCGGCTCCGATATTGGCCTTCGCGCCGACATCGCCATCCCCGATATAGGAAAGGTGATTGGCTTTGGCACCCTCCCCGATGCGAGACTTCTTCACTTCCACGAAATTGCCGATCTTGGCCCCGGTCTCCAGCACCGCGCCGGGACGCAGGCGCGCGTAGGGCCCGACCTCGCAACCGCCCGCGACATCCGCCCCCTCAAGATGGGAAAAGGCGCGGATCGTGGCGCCGGAGCGCACGGTCACGCCAGGGCCGAAGACCACGTTGGGCTCAATGATCACATCGTTTTCGATCACGGTGTCGTAAGCAAAATGCACCGTTTCCGGCGCGGTCAGGGTCACGCCTTCGACCATGGCCTCATACCGGCGACGGGCCTGGAAGGCAGCTTCGGCCGCGGCGAGATCGACGCGCGAGTTCACGCCGAGGACTTCATTCTCACTGCCGCGCACCGCCTTGGCGGTCAGGCCACGCTTGCGCGCCAGTTCCACCACGTCGGTGAGATAGTATTCGCCCTTTGCATTGTCGTTAGTGACCTCACCCAACAGCTCGAACAGCAGCCTGGAGTCCGCGGCCAACACACCGGAATTGCACAGGCGCACTTCCAGCTGTTCGGGCGTTGCCTCCTTGGCTTCCACGATGGCATCGAGATCACCGGAACGCGTTTCAATCAGGCGGCCATAGGCTCCCGGCTCATCCGGTTCAAAGCCCAGGACTGACACCCCGGCCCCACCGGCCAGCGCATCAAACACCGCAGAGATGGTCCCCGGCCGGATAAGCGGAGTATCGGCGTAGAGCACGATCACGTCCCCGTCGAAGTCAGACAGCGCGTCAGCGGCCATCTTCACCGCGTCGCCCGTGCCCTGCGGCGGGTCCTGCAACGCGGCCGCGGCACCGGCCTCTTCGGCGCGGTCCCGGATGGCCGGAGCGTGGGCGCCCCAGACCACCACCTTGCGATCAGCGCCAGCTTCATCGGCGAGTGCCAGGCTCCAGTCGAGCATGGACCGTCCACCAACCTGGTGAAGCGGCTTGGCCAGGCTCGACTTCATTCGGCTGCCATGGCCGGCGGCGAGGATGACAGCGGCGCGGGGACGTTGGGACATGAAGAGCTCCCGGAAGACCTGATTCAATGGTTCGCATTAAGCAATAGCGCGGCTATAGCCTATCAGTCTGCCAAGCGCGACCACCTGATTGTCACAAGGAAGCTCACAATGGTGTTTCAGTCTCTTTCCGGAGCCCGGATCGCCTTTGATCTGGACGGCACGCTGGTCGACACCGCGCCGGATCTGGTGCGCGCGCTCAACGCGGCGATCATGCCGGCGGGCCTCAGCGAAGTGCCACTGGATGCCGTGCGCGCCATGGTGGGGCGCGGGGCGAAGGCGCTGATCCTGCGCGCCTATGAGCGCGAGGGCCTGCCTGAACCCGGCGAAGACGAAACCGCTGAGCGTCTGGATGTTTTCCTGACCACCTATGCTGACGGGATTGCCGACCTCTCCCGGCCCTTCGACGGCGTGGAGGCTGCACTCGATCACCTCGCCGACGCGGGCGCGGAATTGTCGATCTGCACCAACAAGCCGGGCTGGCTCGCTCGCCCGCTCATGGACGCGCTGCAGCTGTCGGACCGCTTTGTCAGAATTACCGGCGCGGATGATGCACCGGAAAAGAAGCCCTCGGCGCTGCATCTTGAAACCGCGATTGGCGGCAAGGCGGATTCGCGCACGCTGATGGTGGGCGACAGTGACCCCGATGTGGGGACCGCGCGGGCAGCCGGCGCACCGGTGATCCTGTTTTCGCAAGGCTATAGTGAAAAGCCGGCCAGCACGCTGGGTGCTGACCGGCTCTTCAATCATTGGCGGGATGTGCCCGGCGTGGTCGCCGACCTCATCACCTGAACAATGACGCCACGCGCTTAGGCGCTGCGGCGGTTTTCGGCACGGTCATTGGCCGGACGGGGCATGCCGTTGACCATGTTGGACCGCACGTCGGTGCGGGCCGAACGCATGGCAGGCATGAAACCGGCTTCGCAGAGCTCGATATTCACATCGTAGCCGCGGTCACGCCAGTAAGCTTCAATCCGCTCTTTCAGACGAAGAGCGCCGTCGCGGGTGCAAAAGTCGTTGCTGGCCATCGGGGAGAACCTCATTTTTTCATCACGCCCTCGCCATAAGGGCGCGTTCGTCGTTCTTGGTGACGGTGATTTCCACGCTGTATATGGCTTATCCACATCAGCGAACGCGTGGGGATATAGAGTAAGCCGTAGTGTGACGGAAGTGTGTCGATCGATTTTTTTTGAAAAATTTTATAACTGCCTGAAATTATGATTTCTTCGCACTTAATGTTTGACCCGCTTGACCGCAATATGGCGCTGGCGTAGGTATCGCGCCCTCATTTTGGGGGCGATTAGCTCAGCGGTAGAGCACTTCGTTCACACCGAAGGGGTCACTAGTTCGATCCTAGTATCGCCCACCATTCCTCGCTGAAGAGCGACGCAAAACGCCCCGGCCAACCTGGCCGGGGCTTTTTCGTTTCCGGTCGGCAAAGCCGGTGAACGGGGCTTGACGCGCTATGCGTCAGTCCGGTTGATCAGGGAGGATCGGAGCAACAAGCTGGACCTCAAACCGTATCACACCGTTCGTCAGAAGGTGTGACGCTTCACGATAGGCCCGACTTCGAAGAAATCGTTCAAGGTCGCCAGCCGATTGCCACTCAACAAAAGTAACCTGCGCAGGGTCTCCGCCAGGTGTGGCATGCTGCTCAAAGCGCGGGTTTCGCATCTTGTAGAGATAACGTGCGCCCATATCGGTCAGCGCGGGCTCGATTGTGTCGAGATACTGAAAATAACTGTCGGGCTGTTCGGGGTTGGTCCATGCAACAGCGATTGAATAGGCCCGGTCTTCACGGAAGGTCAGGCTGACATCTTCATCCATTTCAACACTATACAGCCGTAGCTCATCCCATGCGATTGGACGCAGAGCCTTGATAGTCTGCCAGCTCTCGTGCGCATTCAATTCAGCTTCTGCTTCGGCGCTCGGCCACGAGAAGAAAGCATAGGCTTCAGGTTCGAATTCACCGGTCACCGCATTTTGAATAGCCAGTGTTCCGTCACGGCTGAGACCCAGCGCGCCGGCAATCGGAAACACACGCTGGAAATATTGCTGGCGCGCGGTCGCCGCGTCTTCGCCCTCGCGATTAATTGTGGCCGAGAGCGTAACCAGCTGGCCTTCCTCGAAAGACATGACCAGTGATCGCGGAGTGTCCACTTCGGTGCTCGCACTGCCCTGCGCAGCCTGACAAGCGCCCAGGCCCAAGGCGATCACTGAAACAAGCGCGAATGATTTCATAGATATCGCAGACAAAATTCTCTCCTTTTTCGCGATGACGAGAAGGAGGGTGTCACACCTTTAACGGCACGACGCGGATCAAAAAGAATGGGCTAGCGTACGGATTTGAACCAGGTCAGCTGAGGCGGCGACCTTTAAGCCTCACCTTGGATGAGCGCTTTGCGCTTCTGCATGGCCTCAGCAAAAAACTTGAGTGCGGCTTTCGCTCTCTCCGTCTTTGCAAAGTCGGGGTGAACAAGGAGCCAAAAGGGCTCGGCCTCAACAACAGGTGCCCCCGGCAGGCGGACCAGGTCAGGGTCCTGATCTGCCATGAAGCAAGCAGCCCGTCCCATGCCGATCCCTCGCTGAATCGCGACATAGCGGCCGACAATATCAGAGATCGTCAATCCGATTTCCACGTTCGGGTATGGCGACTGCTCAAGCCAGTTCCCCCATCTCGCAATGCCATCGGGCGGCGCAATCCATTTCAGATCTCGGTGGGCCGTTTTTGCCAGGTAATCCTTGTGAGCATAAAATGACATAGCCCAAGGAAATAGCTGGCGACCAACCCAGTGCTCAGGCGGCGTCGCAGAGGCACGCAGCACAATATCAGCTTCGGCCCGATCAAGATCGACAAGCGCATCAGTCCCGTCAATCGTGAGCTCGATGTCTGGATGCTGTTCGGCAAATCGCCCGACCTCATCAAAAAGGACGTATTGATAAACAAGCGCCCCCATTGAGATGGTTAGAGGCCCGCAAAGCTGCTTGCCAGCCGCGCGCTGACGCCGCCTCGCCTCTGCGGTCAGGTCCTCCATCTTTTCTGCGGCGTCTACCACCGCCTGCCCGGCTTTGGTTGGCCAGAGCCCTGAGGGCGATTTCTGGAGAAACGGGCCTTCGCGGCCGGAGTTCAGATAAGCCAGTCGCCGCGACACGGTCGCGTGACTGACCCCAAGTTGGCGGGCAGCCCCCCGAATACTCTGCTCGCGAGAGACGGCGAGAATTAGCTGATAATCATTCCAGTCCATTGGTGCAGGCTTGCACCACACCCCCCCCTATTTCAATCCAACTCTCGGTCACAAAAGCGTGGTTTGGTGCGGCAACTCACCACTATTGATTAAATCACGCTTACGGATTGCAAAATGCCCTCACCCTCCCCGACCTCAATTGCTCTCGCACTAGCCCTCTTCGGCGCAACTGGATCCGCCTTGGCCGACGACGCTAATGTGCGTGTTTACGACGCGACCTTTTTCCAGACTTTCTCTGCGCAAACCGCCCTAGAGATCATTGAGCGCCTTCCCGGGTTCAGCCTTGAAGAGGCTGATGATGAGCGCGGCCTAAGCCTGGGCGGGACAAATGTCCTGCTAAACGGACGCCCGATCACGGGTAAAGGTGAGGCTGCCACGAACCAAATCGCTCAAATCCCGGCTGCCAATGTGGTCCAAATTGAAATCAGAGACGCGGCCACTCTGGATCTGCCGGGGTACTCAGGCTTAATAGCCAATATCATTACAGAAGAAACGCGCTTTGGCGGATCATGGCAGTGGAATCCAGAGTTTAAGGATAGCAGCGCGCCCGCTTTGGCCAATGGATCAATAACTCTGTCCGGCGAAGTGGGCGATCTGGATCTGTCGATTGCGTTGAACGCCACTGCGGTGCGTGTGGACTTCGCCGGTCCCGAGACGCTGAGCGGCTCCGATGGGGTCATTTTTGAAAACCGCGACGAAACACTGTCCATTGCCGGCAATCAGCCTGTCCTATCAGGAAGCTTGACGTGGACGCCCCCGAGCGGAGAGATTTTCAACGCCAAGGCGTCGCTAGAGCATCTAGACCTTGAGCGCGAGCAAGTCTCAGCATCCCTTGCGGCAACGCCCCGCGGGTTCAGTCGTATAAATATCGGTGCCTTTAGCCAGCGGCAAACCAGCACACGCTTTGATGCCGATTACACGCTGCCTGCCTTCGGCGGATCTTTGAAACTCATCACGGTCGCTTCCAACGTCGATAATGACGCCCGGACACGACTTGCAATCGACGCCGAAGGTGGCCAGCGCCTGGCCCGGTCCGGCTTTGATGAAGTCAGCCAGTCGACCGAGTTGGTTGCCCGGTTTGAACAACGCTGGGGAAACCAGGGCCGCTCCTGGCAGCTCGCTGGCGAAGGCGCGTTTAACGCGCTCGACCTCGAAACTGAACGCCTGTCTTTAAGCCCCGATAGTACAGCCGCGATCATCAGTCGAACGTCCTCCGCCACCACCATTGAAGAGCTTCGGAGCGAACTGTCCCTCACTCATTCACGGCGTTTGTCTGAGCGCGCAGACCTGCAAATCTCAGCCGGGGCCGAAGTCTCGACGCTGAGCCAGGGCAGCGTCGAGCGAGATTTTGTTCGACCCAAAGGGTTCGCGGCCTACACACTACGCCCCAACAATGAATGGACGCTGCTTGCCCGACTGGCCCGCGAAGTCGGCCAGTTGAGGTTTCGTGATTTTGCCGCGTCGGTATCCCTGTTTGAGGGGGTTGAGACCGGTAGTAATGCCGAACTGGTTCCCGAACAAAGCTGGGTCCTGACAGGCCGCGCTGAACGGCGCTTTATAGACGGCCATATCGCATCGCTGGAGGTTGAACATGAGCGCATCACTGACCTTGTAGATCGTATCCCGTTAGCCACAGACGGGGACGCCGTTGGCAATATTCCCGAAGCCACTCAAACCCGTATTCAGCTTCGCGCCACTCTTCTGGGGGCTCCCGTTGGGCTGGAGGGGGCCCAGCTGGACGTACGCGGTGCGTGGATATCATCCTCCGTAGAGGATCCCGTGGGAGGGTTTGATCGGAATATCAACGACGTTCGCACTCGCGACCTGCGTATCGACTTCCGCCATGACCTCCCCGGCCGACCGTGGTCTTATGGCTTCACCCTACAGGACCTTGAACTATCGCCGGTTTATCGCGCTAATTTTATCCAGTTCCGAAACGTTCCAGCGGGTGGCCTTACTCCTGGAACGAATATCATTTTCGTTGAACACAACGATATCTTTGGACTTCGTGCCCGCGTATCCGTGTCAGAGTTCGTCGGTCATGAAAGCAAATTCAGCAGAACGCTCTATGACGGTCGCCGGGATACTGCCCCGATTGACCGCATCGAACAGCGCTCCCGAAGTCTGCAAGGCCCGTATTTTCGACTTGGGCTCGGACGGTCGTTTTAGTCTCATCACGGTTGGACGCAGCATATACTCCTGTCTGCAGCGTGGCGACTTACTCCGTCACCTGCAGACGCTACTTGCGAAACATTCTCAAAACCTGCACATAAGAACCATTCGCGCTTCACCGCGCAGTTTGAGCAACAGGATTGGTCAACATGTTTCGCAATTCCAAGACGATCACCTCGCTTCTGGCGCTTGGGACCGCCCTCACCCTGACGGCCTGTGGTGGCACCGGCTCGGAAGGCGACGGAACCGGCGACGCGGGCGAGGTCAATATCTACACCGCGCGCCACTACGCGTCCGACTATGCCATCTATGAGGCCTTCACCGAGGCCACCGGCATTGAGGTCAATTATATCGAAGCGGGCGGCGACCTGCTGATCGAGCGCGTGCGTCTCGATGCGGAGCGCTCCCCGGCTGATATCGTCATCACGGTGGATGCGGGCCGCCTCTGGCGTGCCGAGCAGGTCGGTCTGTTCCAGCCCGCACCGGAGCTGAATGACGCGCTCGCGGACGTCCCATCCAACCTGAAGCATCCTGAAGGCGACTGGTTCGGCTTCTCCACCCGCGTGCGCGGCGTCGCCTATGCGCCGGACCGCGTGGACGCGGCCTCGATCACCGACTTCACCGATCTGGCCGATCCCCGCTTTGAAGGCCGCATCTGCGTGCGGTCCTCGGGCAATGTCTACAACCAGTCGCTACTGGCCGCTGTTATCAATAACGCGGGCGCTGAGGCGGCTGAGGCCTGGGCGCAGGGTATCGTCGACAATCTGGCCCGCGCACCACAGGGCGGTGACACCGACCAGATCCGCGCGATTGTGGCGGGTGAATGCGATGTCGCCATCGTGAACCACTACTATGCCGCGCGCCTGATGAATTCCGACGACGCCGCGGACCGTGAAGTCGGCGATGCGGTCGAGTTCATGATGCCGCCGGTCGCTGGTGGTGGTGCCCATGTGAACGTCTCCGGTGCCGGTCTCGCCGCAAACGCGCCGAACCGCGACAACGCGATCGCGTTCCTGGAATTCCTGCTGTCAGACGAAGGCCAGCGCTTCTTCCCCGAGCTGACCAGCGAATACCCGGCCGTTGACGGTGTGAGCTATGACAACGCCGTACTGGAAGGCTTCGGCGAGGTTGAGGCTGATCCGGTCAATGTGAACGCCCTTGGCGAGAATGCCGCTGAGGCCCAGCGCATCTTTGATCGCGTCGGATGGCCGTAAGCCGCAAGACCGGCCAGCTGGCACCCAGCTGGCCTGCCGCAATTGCTGCTCTAGTATGCGCCGCGCCGTTAATCACGGTCGCGGCGCTCGGCGTTTTCGGTCCCTGGACCGACTATATTGCCCATATCGCAACCACTCGCCTGCCCGCCTACCTGACCAACACCGCCGTTGTGACAGTGATCGCCGCGATGGCGGCGCTGGTGATTGGCGCGCCGCTGGCCTGGGTCGTGGCCCGGTTCGATTTTCCCGGTCGCGGAATTGTGGAATGGGCGCTCGCCCTGCCGCTGGCCGTCCCGGCCTATGCCGCCGCCTACGCCTGGTATGATCTGACTCAAACCGCCGGCCCGATTGGCTTTCTGCCGACCGTACGCGGGCCGGTGGGGGCCGGGCTGATCTTTGCCCTGACGCTCTACCCTTATGTCTACCTGCTGGCGCGCGAAGCCTATGCCAGCCAGTCCTCCGACGCCTATGACGCGGCCCGCACGCTCGGCAGCGGCCCCTTGGGTGCCTTTCTGCGCGCCGCGCTGCCGCTGGCGCGACCGGCCATTGCAGCGGGCCTCGCACTCGTCGTCATGGAATCGCTGGCCGACTATGGCGCGGTGGCTCATCTGGGGGCGCCCACCCTGTCGGTCGGCCTGATCCGGGCCTGGGCCAGCGAAGGTGCGGTCGCCGATGCGGCGCGCCTGGCACTGATCCTCGTGGCAATCGCCTTCCTGCTCTTTGCCTATGAGCGCGCCCAACGACGCCGTGCGCGCCAGAGCGCCGCCTCCGGTCGCCGTCGACCACCCCGGCGCGTGCAACTGCCGCTCTGGACTGGCCTCGGCGCGTTGGCCGCCTGCCTTGCCCCGGTAATGCTGGGCCTTGTCATTCCCCTGGCGCGTCTGGGCTGGCGGGCCCTGTCGAGCCCGACCAATCGGTCCATGGTCGAAGCGGCCAGCAATTCGATCATGCTGGCGGCGGTCTCCGGCCTCGTTGCCGCTGCGCTCGGCCTGGCAGCCGCCTATGCGCTGCGCAGCGGGCGGCGGCGCGCCATCATCTCCGCGCGGCTCGCGGGTCTGGGCTATGCGGTGCCCGGCTCGGTGGCCGCCCTTGGCGTGCTGATCCTGATCGGCCTGTTCCAGAACAGCCTTGATGCCGCGTGGTCCGCCCTGTTCGGCTCCGCCTTCCCGGTCCTGTTAAGCGGCGGCGTGATCGCGCTGATCTTTGCCTACCAGTCGCGCTTCGCCGCGGCCGCCATTGGCCCGGCTGAAAGTGCGCTCAATCGCGTAACACCAACCCTCGACGCTGCAGCGCGCTCTTTGGGTGCAACCGGGCGCGAGATCGCCTGGCGGGTTCACTGGCCGCTGGTGGCGTCGGGAGCCTTGCTGGCCGGCCTGCTTGTTTTTGTGGAGGTTTTGAAAGAGCTTCCCGCCACCATGATCATGCGGCCTCTCAATTTCGACACTCTGGCGGTCACCGCCCACAATTACGCGAGCGATGAACGCCTGGGTGAAGCGGCGCTGCCTGCCCTGCTCATCGTGCTGATCGCCCTGCCCGCCATGGTCTTTATCGCCCGGCGCATCACCCGCCTGGAGAGCACCCGCCTGGAGAGCACCCGGTGAGCCGCCCCGGTCGCCTCCAGGTGCACGGCGCCAGCGTCGCCTATGGCAAGGCGCGCCCGGCCGTTGACGGCGTTGATCTGTCACTGAGCTGTGGTGAGGTCACGGCCCTGCTCGGCCCGTCGGGTTCGGGCAAGTCCACGCTCCTGCGCGCCATCGCCGGGCTGGAGGCGCTCGATGCCGGCTCCATCGGTTTTGGCGATGAGGTCTGGTCTAGCGAGGGTCACCACAAGCCGCCAGAAAAGCGTCGCTGCGGTGTCGTGTTCCAGGATTATGCCCTCTTTCCGCATCTGAACGCGCTCGACAATGTCGGCTTCGGCCTCAAGACGCTCACCCGCCCGGAACGGCGCAAGCGCGCCATGGCCGAGCTTGAAAAGGTCGAGCTCAGCCATCGTGCCAAGGCCTTCCCCCACGAGCTGTCCGGCGGTGAGCAGCAGCGCGTTGCGCTGGCCCGGGCGCTGGCCACCGATCCCGATGTCATGCTGCTCGATGAACCCTTTTCAGGGCTCGACCGGCGCCTGCGCGGTGAAGTCCGCGACACCACCGCCCGTGCGCTGAAAGCCAGCGGCGCCGCAACCCTGATCGTGACCCACGACGCCGAAGAGGCGCTGAGCCTGGCGGACACCATCGCGTTGATGACCGACGGCAAGATTATCCAGGTCGGTTCGCCGGATAAGCTCTACCTCAAACCGGCCTCCGCCGCGGCTGCACGCCTTCTCGGCGACGTTGAAGTATTTTCAGGTCAGGTTTCAGGTCATTCTGTCCAGACTCCGCTAGGCCTGGTTCGAATTCCCTCACATCTTGACGGGCTGAGTGAGGGAGAAACCGTGGATATCCTGATCCGTCCGGAGGGGATTGGCGTGGCAACCGGTGGCGACGCCGGCGTTCCGGCCACCATCACCGAGCGCCGCCTCGCGGGCGGCCATGCCCGCCTCGCCTGCGCCCTTGAAGGCGGCGAAGTGGTTCAGGCCCGGGTCGAACTGACCACAAGGGTGGATGTCGGCAGTCGGGTCCAGCTCAGCCTCGACAACCATTTCGTCAATATTGTCAAAGCCTAAGCCCCAACGTTGATCCGGCGCTCAACGCCGATGGCGTCCAGAAAGCGCGCGTCATGGCTGACCGCCAGCAGTGTCCCCTCAAACGCCAGAAGCGCTGATTCCAGCGCCTCCAGCGCATCAAGATCAAGATGGTTGGTCGGCTCGTCCAGCAAGAGAAGCGCGGGCGGATCACCTCCCAAAACCCCTGCCATTCCAACCCTTAAGCGCTCCCCACCACTCATCACCGAAACCGGTTTGTCGCCCGCTGCGCCGCGTAAATCGAACTGCGCCAGAGCGGCGCGAGCCTCGTTTTCGGTGAGCTCGCGGTGACGGGCGCGCAGGGCTTCCACCGCGGTCAGGTCAGGCTTCAGGTCGCTAACCATCTGATCAAGCCGGGCAATCCGCCCCGCACCCCGACATATCTCGCCGCGCTCAGGATCAAGCCGGCCTTCCGCCAGCTTTAATAGCGTGGTCTTGCCGCTGCCGTTCGACCCTTCAATCGCAACACGCTCACCGCCCCGCACGGTGAAGCTCATCGCGTCGAGCACCGGTGTTGCACCATAGCTGAAGCCAACCTCCTCAAAAGCCAGCTGAACCCGCCCCGGAGGCGTGCCCGCCGCAGCCGCCCGTATGCTGAGCTTTGGCGCGCGACGCCGGTTCTGATCGGCCTCATCCAACTGCGATCTGGCCGCCTCAGTGCGCTTTTGCGCTTGCCCCGACAGGCGCGAGCCAGTCGCCTCGCTTTGGGCTTTCATGGCGTTTGCGACCATTTTCGGCTGGCTGCCATCGCGGCGCATCGCCTTACCAGTCCGGGCCCGTCGCGCCTGTCTGGCCTGAGCCTCTTCGGCGGCCCGACTGACAGCGCGCAGCTGACTTTGCGCCCGGTCGAACTCGGCTTCAGCTCTGTCTTCGCGGGCATTGCGGTCTGCAAGATAGGCCGATCCATCACCGCCAAAGAGTCGCCAGCCCGGCGATTCCAGGGCCAGAATCCGATTCACCCGGTCGAGCAGTTCGCGGTCGTGACTGGCCACCAGGATCGCCCCCGGCCAATCCGCCATCAGCGTGTAAACCGCGGCGCGCCCCTCCCGGTCCAGATTATTGGTTGGCTCATCCATCAGCAGGATGTCAGGTTTGGAGAGCCAGGCTGACGCCAGCGCGACCCGCGCCTGCTGACCGCCCGACAGCTGATCGAGCGCGTGGTCGAACGCGAGGTCCGCCAACCCAAAGCGCGCCAGAGCCGCTTCCGCTTCAGCCGGCAGCGTCCAGTTGGCGAACTCCAGATCGCCCTCGTCCGGATGACCCTTGCAGATACGCTCCAGGCGCTTCAAATCGCGGCCAATTCCAAGGCCGTCGGCGACGGTGCCGACAGCGTTTGAACCCAGCTGCTTCAGCCAGCCGACGCTTGCATGCGCGTTGACCGCACCGCGTGTCGGCGCGAGATCGCCCGCCAGCGCACGCAGCAAAGTCGATTTGCCAGAGCCATTGGGACCGACAAGCCCCATGACTTCCCGGCCGAGCGTGACGTCAAGCTGGTCCACAAGGACGCGATGATCAGGTGTGATGAGAGTGAGGCCAGAGGCCGTAAGGCATACAGACATGACAATTCCAGAGCCGAAAAACGCAAAGAGGCGAAACGGGTCTAGAACTTCATGGGCCTTACTCCTGCAGATATGAGAACGGCGGCATCCCTAGACGCCGCCGCTTCACTTGCCAAGCAAAATCGAAAAGGGCCTAGGCGGCCTTGTCCTTGGCGCTGGCCGCTTCTGCAATGCGGCGGCGGGCGATTTCGTCAGCCAAGTCGTTGACCGGGCGGCCTTCGGTTTCGGCCTGATCAATAATCTCGCCGAGCGTTTTCTTCAGATTGACCAGCTTGCCTTCAACCCACTGGGCGTCGAATTCCGGATAGAGATCCCCCATCGTATTGATGATTCCGCCCGCATTGATCACGTAGTCCGGCGCATACAGGATGCCGCGCTTTTGCAGCTCAGCGCCCATGTCACGGGTCTTCAGCTGATTGTTCGCAGCCCCGGCCACGACCTTCACCTTCAGACGGTCAATCGTGTCCGGATTGATCACGCCGCCGAGCGCGCAGGGCGTGAAGATGTCTGCGTCGACATCGTAGATCGCGTTCGGATCCTCAATGATGGTCGCGCCGGTATCTTTGGCGAGCGCTTTAAGCGCGTCCTCACGAATATCGGCCAGGAAAAGCTCCGCACCCGCTCCGGCAAGGCGGCGCACCAGATAGGCCCCGACATGGCCCGTTGCGCCCTGGACGGCGATCTTCACACCTGAGAGCGAAGACTTGCCGAGCGCGCGCTCTGCCGTCGCCTCAATCCCCATAAACACGCCTTTGGCCGTCGTCGGAGACGGGTCCCCCGTTCCGCCCTCAAGGCCCACCACATGATCAGTGTGGCGCTTGGCCACCATGATGTCGTCCGGTGAAACCCCGACATCCTCAGCCGACAGGTATTCGCCGTTCAGCGCGTTGAGCGCGCGCCCGAAAGCTTCAAACAGCGCAACACGGTCAAACTCACCCTCGGGCTTCATGATCACGCTCTTGCCGCCACCGATTGGCAGGTCAGCCAGAACGTTTTTAAAGCTCATCCCCTGTGACAGGCGCAGCGCGTCGGTTAGCGCATCGGTCGAATTGTCATAGGTCCACAAACGACACCCCCCAACGGCCGGACCGCGTGCAGTCGAGTGCACCGCCAAAATCGCGTTCAGTCCGCTTGCCTCGTCATGGGCAAACAGGACTTTCTCGTGGTTATCGAATTCGGGATGGTCGTAGACGCTCATCGGTGGGGAGTCCTTGTTTTAAGCGACTGTTTGGCGGTCACCCGCCGGATGATCCTGAGGCCTCGACCACTCATCGGATCGTTCTGGCCCCAACGCGCGGCGGGCATACCCCCACACGCGCTAGGGTGCAAGCGCTGGAATCCGTTTGAAATGCTTGGCTCATTTTGCGCTGCGCAGCAGCATGCGGACTCGCTCGCGCAGCTCCGGCAAAACTTCTCGCTCAAACCATGGGTTACGCTTCAGCCAGGCATTGTTCCGCCAGCTGGGATGCGGCAGTGCAATATGGGTGGGCAGATGGTCGCGCCATCGCTGAACCGTTGCAGTGAGCGTCTTTTTCGCTCGGGTATTCAGATGCCATTTCTGGGCGTATTGCCCGATCAGCAGCGTGAGCTGAACCTTGCTCAGGGCTGCATCGCACCTCGGCTGCCACAGCGGCGCGCACTCCTTGCGAGGCGGCTTGTCACCGCCTTTGGTATCAAGACCGGGAAAGCAGAAGCCCATGGGCGTGATTGCAAACAGGCGTTCATTGTAGAATTCAGCCTCGCTCACGCCGAGCCAGTTGCGCAAGCGGTCACCGCTGGGATCGGTGAACGGACGGCCCGAGGCCTGAACGCGGGTCCCGGGAGCCTGGCCGATGATGCGGATGACGGCGCTGGAACGGCCTGCAAGAACGGGGCGCACCGGATGATCCAGATGAGGCTCACACACCGTGCAGGCACGCGCCTCATTGGCGACAGCTTCAAAGGTTTCCGCCACGCCGCCTCCCCTAATCGTGCAGCCTAGTCGTCGGCACTCACCGGAAGCGCGAGACGATAGACGCCCTTGAAGTTCTCCGGATCGACCGGTTTGCCCTTCCTCAGGATGGAAATCTGCCCCTGACGCGCCAAATGAACCGCCGCATTGCGCACATGGCGCATATGGTCGTTCCACGTGTCCGGGAAGGCTTCGCGGGCGGCTTCTGACGGACAGATGCTTTTACCTGGGCCTCGCGCCTCGACGAGAGCCAGAATCGCGGCTTCGATACGGTCTTCACTCATGAGACGAAGAGATATGCCCTTCCATGCGCCGTGACCACCGCCCCTACTGGATGCATCGCCTCTGGGAAGACTTCGAGAACGCCTGGGCCCGGCATTTTCTCGCCCCTCATTTTGAGGCCCTCGGTGAGAATGCCAAGGTCGTTCGGCCCTGGAATGTTGAGATCTTCGGGCCGAATGTGCGTGCGGGCAAGGCAATCCATATTGTCAGCCGCCGCGATCAGCCGGTGAGCTTTACCGTCTGGTCGCCCAAGGATGCCCCCGGTGAGATCACAATTGGCGACTGCTGCTTCTTTGCTGGCGGTGTCCGGTTGCTGGCGGCAGGGTCGATCACCATCGGCGACGGTGCGCTGTTTGCCAAAAACACGACGATCTCCGACAGCGATTGGCACGATCTCTACGACCGCATCGACCCACGCCCGGCTCACAAACCCGTGGTGCTCGGTCGCAATGTCTGGGTTGGCGACGGGGCCTTTATTGGCAAGGGCGTGAGCATTGGTGACAATGCGGTCATCGCGGCGCGCAGCGTCGTGACACGGGACGTGCCGGCCAACACGGTGGTTGCAGGCAGCCCGGCAAAGCCCATAAAGGCGCTGGATCCGGACGGTCCCTTCAAGACGCGCATGGAAATGCTGGGCGATCCGGAAGGCCTCAACGATTTCATGGAAGCCGCCTACGCCGAGGCGCTGAAGGGCAACTCCACGCTCGGATGGCTCAGAAGCAAGCTCTGGCCCCGGCGCACAGACTAGCTCTTGCCAGCCCTTTTCAAGCTCGCTACCCCGGCCCGCATGAACGCGCCCATCTGGTCCCCTTGCAAGAAAATCTGCGTCGTCGATCCATCCCGGTCGATGTGCGTCGGCTGTTTTCGCACGCTCGACGAGCTGGGCCGCTGGACCCTGATGAGCCATGACGAACGTCTGGCAGTTAAGGCTGAGCTGAAATCGCGCGAGGCTGAATACCGGGCTGCGAACGGCAAAGCCTAGGCACCAAAAATCGCCTCGCGCAGCATGTTCGCGCCAAGGAAAAGCAAAGCGATTGCAAAGACTTTGCGCAGGTGGTTGGCGTTCAGTTTGTGCGCGATCGCCGCACCTAAGGGCGCCAGGAACACCGCCGAGCCGGCCAGAATGACAAAGGCGGCCATGTTCACATAACCCAACGAAAACGGCGCGAGGCCCTCTGCATCAAGGCCCGCAATCATGTAACCGATCGCGCCGGGAATACCGATCGCGACACCAAAGCCGGTCGCCGTAGCGACCGCCTGATGGATCGTCCGCCCGTAGAAGGTCATCAGGGTCACGCCAAACACACCGCCCCCAATACCCATCAGGCTCGACAAAAGCCCGATAAAGCTGCCCAGAAAGCCCTGCAGCGGCTGGCCCGGCATGTCGTCAGCCAGCTTCCAGTCCGGGCGCCCGAAGAAGAATTGTGCCGCGAGCAACACCTCCACAACGCCAAACAGGCCTGTCAGGGCGCGGCCGGGTGAAAAATCCGCAACGGCGGTTCCGATCAGCGTGCCGACCACGATCCACGGGGCCCAGCCGCGCAGGATCTTGAAATCGACCGCCCCGCGCTTGGTATGGGCGGCCAGCGATCGCAGGCTCGTCGCAACGATCACCATGAGCGAAGTGCCGACCGCGGCATGCATGGCAAAGTCAGAATAGCCCAAGGCGTTCAGGACGTAATACATGGCCGGCACCATGATGATGCCACCGCCAACGCCAAACATGCCCGCGCTCAGGCCAGCGCCGGCACCCACGACCAGAAGTGCGGCAATGAAGGGCAGGTATTCAATCACGCGGCCGCTTCCCCGGCGCGAACGGCGTCGAGCGCCCGCTCCATCACTGACCAGTCTGCGCCCGGCTTATTGGCTTCGGACGAGAGGATTTGGCGCCATTTGCGCGCGCCAGGTCGCCCGGCAAACAGGCCCAGCATATGCCGCGTGATGGCGTGCAGCTTCACACCTGTGGCCAGCTGAGCGTCCACATACGGGCGATACGCCTCCACAGCCTCAAACGGGGTTAAAACAGGATTCACGCCGCCAAACACAGCACGATCCACATCGGCCAGCATCCACGGCGTATGGTAGGCGGCCCGCCCAACCATCACACCATCAAGACTATTTTTCGATTCAATGCATTCAGTGAGCAAGTTCAGGCCGCCATTCAAGATGATTTCGAGATCAGGGCGCTCGGACTTGATGTGATACACGAGGTCATAATCGAGGGGCGGAATATCCCGGTTTTCCTTTGGACTCAAACCTTTAAGCCAGGCTTTTCGAGCATGGACTGTAAAACTCTCCACACCGGACTGAGCGACAATGTCTATGAAAGGTAAAAGCGTGTCGGCCGGTTCCTGATCATCCACGCCAAGGCGATGCTTCACCGTGACCGGAATGCTCACGGCTTCCTTCATCGCGATCAGGCAATCGCGAACCAGCTCCGGCTCGCGCATCAGGCAGGCTCCGAACTTGCCAGACTGGACGCGATCAGACGGGCAGCCGACGTTCAGATTGACCTCGCAATAACCGAACTCCTCGGAAATTTTGGCCGCTTGGGCCAAAGACTTCGGATCGGAGCCACCGAGCTGGATAGCGACCGGCTGCTCTGCAGGATCAAAGCCGATAAGGCGTGGCGCATCCCCGCGGATCACCGCCTGATCGACCGCCATCTCCGTATACAGCAGCGCCTTGCGCGTGAGGACGCGGTGGAAGGCCCGACAGTGCCGGTCCGTCCAGTCCATCATCGGTGCCACGCTAAAACGGCGGTCTATGGGAGCGGCTGCCTGGTTCATGGGCGCAGGAGATAGGCCGCCAAACCAACGGGCGCAAATAATGTTTTCATTGAATAATTCCCCTGAAACGGATATTTTTAAGAGCTGTCACCTTAGAGCGAAGAGGTTCGCATCATGCTGCTGGTTCAGGCAATCACCGCCCTTTCGATGCTCGCCGGCGTGGGCATGGCCTCAGCCGGGATATCCCCGGAAGGCTTCGAAAGTGACCCCCGCCTCGGCGAAGAGACCAATCGGGTCTGCTTTGCCCGGACGATCCGTGGATTTAGCGATCCGACGGAAACAACAGTCGTGATTGAGGCGCGAACCAACACCTTCTACCTGCTCGAAACCCGCGGAAGTTGCCAGAATTTGGAATTTGCCAAGCGGATGTCTTTCGACGAGTCCTTGTCGTGCATCCGGACAAATGACCGGTTTGGGGTCTCCGATAGCGTCTTCGCGTCGGGCTTCGGACCTGGCGGGGGCACCTGTCAGATCCGCGCGATGTATGAATGGGATCCGGAGGCCGGTGAAGGCGAAACCGCTGAAGCCGCCGCCACCGAGCGCTAAATCGCCATGCAGCAACGAGCCAGGTGAAGACGTGGCTCAAGATCCTGACCGACCGGCCTGAGCCTTCAGGCCGGTCGCTTTAATTCCTGCTCGTCGCTTCAGCCTCCTCCATCGCGAGGAAATTAACCTTACGGCTTAACCCCGCCTTGAACCCTTCCGGTGCAGGCTTTGCGCGTACAAGGAGCAAGCCATGGCCAAAGCGACCTATCACAAGCACCAGCGCGTTTACGTGAAACCGGTTGGCACCTGGGCCGCGATTGAGCGGGTCAAGCCGCAATGGGTGAAGGATGTCGAAGAACCGGTGCGGGTCTACTATGACTGCGGGCTGGGCCGCGACTTTACCGAAGCTGAGCTGGCTGTGGAGACTCAGGAACAAACCGACGCGGGCCAGTGGCGTTTGATGCGCGCGCGCAACAAGTGGCAAACGCCCGAGGAGTGCGCCCACCACCCGCAGCCTGGTACCTACCCGGTCATTGTCACGGACGAACGCGACTGGGGTGGCTGGCGTGTGCCAGGCGCTGAATATGACCGTGATCCCAGCAGGATAGAAGCGCAGGCACGGCTTCTGGTTCATGCCCCTCGCCTCCTCGCTCTGGCTGAGGCGATTGCGCGGATGGGGTCGGAGGATCCTGATGCCAGTCCCGAAGTGGTCGCGGTTGCCCGGCGCGCCTCAGACCTGGTCCGCGCAGTAAAAGCCAAGCCGGGCAATCCCGGGCAACTCCACGCTGCGGAATAGTCCTCCTGATTAACCGGACGGAAATGACCTGTAGGCTAGGTTAATCGTCCTGCATAAACGGGCGCGGCGCGCAGAATGGCATCTCTCTCCAAAGTCAACACGCTGGTCATCGACGACAACGCGCACATGATCAACATCGTGCGCTCGATGCTGCTCGGCTTTGGGATCACCAAGACCTACGAGTCAAGAGATGCAGCCGAAGCCTTCGATATTGTGCGCCATGAGCCGATCGACCTGATCATCGTGGACTTCCAGATGCCGATCCTCGATGGCCTGGAATTCACCCAAATGGTTCGCAATGGCGGCGATATCCGTAATCCCTACATCCCGATCATTCTGCTGACCGCCCATACCGAGCGTTCACGCATCATGGCCGCGCGCGATGCAGGCGTGACCGAAATTTGCGCCAAACCGGTCACCGCGCACCAGATGTGGACCAAGATTGCGGCGGTGGTGAACAATCCGCGCCCCTTCGTGCGGTGCAAGACCTATTTCGGACCCGACCGTCGCCGCCAGGATATTGAATTCAAAGGCGAAGACCGGCGCGCACCGAGCGTTGATTCCGCGAGCAAGAAAGAACCGCTCGAAGACGACTTTGAAGCCGATGCCGACACCGCCGCCTAAGGGCGGAATTGATTTCGCCGTACCCACCGCGAACTTGGCATCAAAGCTAGACGTTTAATACGCAACCACCCTACTCTGGCCGACATGATTCGCGGCGATAAGGGGTCCGGCGCGTCACAGCGCGAAGACCGCCGGTCAAAAACCGGCGCTCGCACACGCACGTCCGCGACCCGGCCGGTGACCATTGCGGTGGTTTTATTCTCGCTGGTTTTTGCCTGCGTAATCGCCGTCAAACTGCAGCAGGAGTGGTCCGCCGCCCACCAGCGCGCAGAAACCGACATCGCCCAGGCCGCTGGCCTGCTCGCCGAACGGACGTCCAGCCGCATCGTTGAGATTGAAACCGCCGTCCAGCTGGCTGCGGCCCAGTTCTCAGTCCTGAACTCGCGCTCCATTGAACCGGCGGCACGAACCTCGGTGCAAAGCCTTTCCAGCTCGCCGTTGGTTCGCAGCGCGGCCCTGCTCGCGCCTGACGGCCGGGTCTTCACCGAGGGCGAGACCAGCCTTGATGCCCTGCGAGAAGCCGCCGACGCCGGCCTCCAAACCCGCATTGCGGTCCGGGCCGGTGAATTCGCTCCGGTATCAATCACAGCACCGGTGCAGTTTGCGGACAACGCCGTGGGTGCCCTTGTCGTGGTGTTTGAAACCGATGCTTTACTCGCCTCCACGCCCGACGGCGGGATCAGCCTGATCACCGACGCGAGCGGGCGACTGATTGCATCATCACAGACCACAGCGCTGGTCGGGGCTCCCATGGCGGCAGAACGCTTTGGAATGGCGTCCTCGGATGTTGCGCGGCTTGCTGAAACCGGTGGCGCAATTCCCGGTGCGATGGTTGGCGATGAAGCTCACACGCTGGGTGCCGCACGCGTGTCGGGCGCAGACCTGCATGCGCTGGTGGTCGCGCCAGCCAACATCAATCGCGGAGCATGGATCAACACCCTGATCTTCCATATCCTGCTTCTGATAGCACCGCTGGGAACCGCACTCGCCCTGTCAGCCCGCCTGCGTAATGAAACCGACAAGCTGGATGCCACTGAGCAGCGCCTGCGCGACAGTGAGGGGCGTCTGCGCCTCGCCATCGAAAGTGCGCGATGCGGGGTCTGGGACTGGGATCTGGAAACCGATGAGGTCGTGCTGACCGACAGCTTCTCTCAGCTGATCGGTCGCGAGCGTGGCGAGCGGATGACCGGTCCTGAGCTTTTGCTGCTGTTCACCGAGGAAGATCGCCATCGGGTGAAGTCCGCCATGCGCAGCGCGGCCCAAGGCCTCGACGTGGACGTGGAAGTGCGCGTCTCCGGCCTGGCGATCTGGTTGCAGCTGCGCGGCCGCATCATGGGCGGTTCGAACCGCATCGTCGGTGTGGCGATCGATGTCACCGAGCGCAAGGGTGCCCAGGCGCGGGTCGCCGCGGCAGAGTCCCGGCTCCGCGCCGCGCTGGAATCCATGAATGAGAGCTTTGTGCTCTGGGATTCGCGCCAGCGCCTGATCCTGTGGAATCGCAAGTTCCGGGAGTTCTTTGATCTGCCGGACCAGGCTCTGAAACCCGGCATGGCCTATGGCGAAGTCGAGGTGCGTGCGGGCAAGGCCATCAAGGAGGCCCACGGCCAGGATGAGAATGATGGCTATGAGCTGGAGCTGACTGATGGTCGCTGGCTGCGCTATTCAGAGCGCCGCACCGCGGATGGCGGCCTGGTCAGCGTTGGCGCGGACATCACAGCGCTGAAATCGCAGGAAGCTGCGCTGAAAGAGAACGATCGCGAGATGCGCCGCACCGTCGACAATCTGCGTCGTTCGCAGGAGCGCGTGCAGGAGCTGGCGGAGAATTACGAGCAGGAAAAGATCCGCGCGGAGGAGGCCAACCGCTCCAAGTCGGAATTCCTCGCCAACATGTCCCACGAGCTGCGCACGCCGCTGAACGCCATCAATGGTTTCTCCGAGATCATGCAGGGTGAAATGTTCGGACCGCTCGGCCACGAACGTTATAAGGATTATGTCACCGATATCCTGGGCTCGGGCCAGCACCTGCTCAGCCTGATCAACGACATCCTCGACATGTCCAAGATCGAGGCCGGGAAGATGCAGCTCCAACCCGAACCTGTGGAGCCGGCCCAACTCCTTGAGCAATGCGTGCGGATCATGCGCGCCCGCGCTGAAGAAAAATCGATCAACCTCACCGTTGAAGGGCAGGAGCTTCCAACTATTGACGCGGATCCACGCGCGATGAAGCAGGTCCTGCTCAATCTCATGAGCAATGCGGTGAAGTTTACACCGGAAGGCGGCAAGGTGATTGTCCGCACCTTCGATGCCGCGGACGGGGTCGTTATCCAGGTGGCCGATACCGGCATCGGCATCCCTGAAGATGATCTGCACCGGGTCGGTCGCCCGTTTGAGCAGATCGAGAACCAGCATTCAAAAGTTCACCAGGGCTCTGGCCTTGGACTCGCCCTGTCCAAGTCGCTTATCGAAATGCATGGTGGAACGCTGCGCATCGACTCCAAGCTGGGTAAAGGCACAACCGTATCCTTTACCCTGCCAGCTCGCCTCACCGTCGCAGCCAATCCAGACGACGCCAACGCTCCGGAGATCGAAGACGCAGAAGAAAGCGTTGAGCCGGACGCAGATGCAGTTGAGGATTCAACCGTTGAAAGCGCAGCAGCGCCCTAGCCTTCGGGTGATGGCCGCCGCCCCGGTCTCCGGGTTCGTGGACGATCCGGCAACGTCATCGCTGAAGTGAAGGCGGCATGCCTGTCTTCCGGCTCCAGATCCGCAGCAATGTCCAGAATGCGGCCTTCGGTGGCGCGCTCTAATTCTGCGCGGGCCTGACGGGACCGTTCCAGTGCCTCAGCCGCAGCGTCCACATCGAACGGTTCTGCAAGAAGCGCCTCGGCGGCGGCGCGGCGCGCAATCATGGTCTGGCGCACCAAAGCGCGCAGCTCTGCGCGGCTTGCTTCGGCCTCTGCCCGTGCAGCGCGTCGGTCTTCAGGCGGCAAGGCCTCTACGAAGCTGCGCAGCTGGAAACCGCCTCGCTGGTGCCTCATGTCTTCGCTGATGACAGGATCAGGCGCAAACCAGCTACGGGCTCCCGCGCCTACCAACACGCCATTGAACAGTACCGACACGAGTAAAAGTACGATCCAGATATTGATCCGGCCCATTACGCATCCTCCTCAAGGGTGAGCGTCTCGACAGTGTCCAGCGCCCCAAAGGCTGAAGCGTAAACTTCTTCCGTTTCGGTGACAGGACCGGGTGCCGCCATCCACCCCGCAGACAGTCCGACCGTCAGCATGACGGCAGCTGCCGCAGCCGCCCAGACTGGTTGGCGAGGCTGACGCACCTTCACACCCTGCGAAACAATGCTTTGATGCAGCCCCTCGGACGGTGCAGAGATAGCGGCCTCAGTCAGAACCTCATCCAATGCTCTGGCGGCAACAAGCGCTGGCATTGCCGTGTCCGGATGAGCCGCGAGGAAGGCCTCGGCGGCTTCGCGCTCAGCCTCGGGCCATTTGGCGATATCGCCGCCATATGCCTCACAAAGCGCCTCAAAGCGATCTTGTATGATCATGTCTCACCTCCATGAGCGCCGGCCAGACCTTCGATCAGATCATCGCGTTCATCCAGCAGCTCTTGTTTTAGCGTGCGGCGCGCACGAGCCAAAAGGCTCTCGACAGCCTCAACGCTGACCCCCAGAATTTCGGCCGCCTCAATATTGGTGCGGTCCTGAAAACTACACAGCTCCAGCGCCAGACGCTGGCGATCGGGCAATCGGGTGACGGCCTGCCTGACGCGCTCTGCACTGCCCCCTGCAGCGAGCAATGTGTCAGCCCCCGCCGACGGATCGGCGCGGTCGGGAGTGTCATCTCCCAGTGTGACCTCGCGGCGCTTGCGCAGGCGGTCGAGGCATAAATTCGTTGCGATGCGGGCAACCCAGGTTTCAAGCCGGGCACGGTCGGCATCAAATCGGTCAATCGCCCGCCAGACCCGAATAAAGGTCTCTTGCGCAATGTCGTCTGCTTCACTCGTGTCACGGATCATGCGTCGTGCCACCGAATGAACCACCGGCAGGCAGCGCCGGGTCAGGGCCGCGATGGCCGCACGCTCGCCGCGGGAAACGGCTTCGGCGAGCGTGCGATCATCAGCCCGTGCGTCGCGTTGGCGTGCATCGGAAGGGGGACCGGTAATGACGCGAAACGTGGGACGCACGGGATTTTAGCCTAGCCGTCGTTAGTCGCGCCACCAGAAGCGCTGAAGACGACGAGATTGACGAGCCTCGACGGCCGCGTCCAGTTCATCCGGACTAATGGCATCGTCACCATTGGTGTCGAGACGCTCGAACAAACGGCCCTGGCCTGCCAGGAACTCCTCCATCGAGACACGCTGGTCCTCATTGGCATCCAGCCGTCCCGGCCCGCGTCGGCTCCGGCGAGGACGTTCACCCTCATCACCGCGCATCTCAGCCATGCGCTGCGCCGTTGGGGACATGTCCGCCTGGTCCAGATAGCCGTCGCCATTGCGGTCACGCCAGGCAAACTCGTCGCGGCGCAATTGCTCGACTTCAGCGCGGGTCACCGTGTTATCGCCGTTCAGATCAGCGGCCCCGAGCATCATGACGGCCATCGCCCCGCGGGCCGGACCGCCCTGGCCGCCGCGCGGCCCTTGCTGGGCTTCTGCAACACCGGCCACGATCAGGGCACCGGCGGTTGCTGTCATCATCAGGATCGTCTTCATCAAACCAACTCCGTTGTGTTGTGTGTGGCTCGGTTGAGCGCGTTTCGCGCCCCCCATATCCACCTTTACGCCGGAGTGACGGTCAGTCCGTCGCGCCTATGTGCCAATCTTTCCGACATAATGCTCAAACAGCTGGCGTACCGCCTTCGCATGCCCGTCCAGCTGCGCCGCGACACCCGCAAGGTCGGTTTCGCCACACGCGGCTGCCAGCCTCTCGGCGAAGGGTGCACTGGCGCTCTCCGGGTCAAACCCGGCCCCATGCGCCGCGCGGGTCAGCTGTGTCAGCGACGCATAGTCTTCATGGGCATGCGCGAGAAGTTCGGCATGGTCAGGCTCAAGCAATCCGCGGCTTCGAAGCTGAAGAATGGCTTCTCCGGTATTGGGTGACAGCTGCTCGCCGACAATCAGTTGTGCGACCTGAACGATGAACTCGATTTCGATCAGCCCGCCGTCGCGCAGCTTCAAGTCCCACAGCGAGTGAGCCGGCTTGTCGCGTAGCAGACGCTCGCGCATGTCGCGGGCATCCGTACGTAGCATTTCAGGCTCACCAGCTCCGGAAATTGCCGCGTTGAGCGCCGCTTCAGCATCGAGCGCCAGGCCATCGGCCGCGACAACCCGGGCGCGGGTCAGCGCCATGCGCTCCCAGGTCCAGGCTTCTTCGCTGGCATAATAGCTTTCAAAACGGGCGAGGCGCACCGCCACCGGACCAGCATGGCCCGACGGCCGCAAGGCCATGTCCACCTGATAGAGCTCACCCTCTTCAGTCGGGGCGGACAGGGCGGCGACCAGACGCTGTGTGAAGCGGACAAACCAGGCCTCCGGCGTTAACGGCTTCGGGCCATCGGATTGGTCGGCGATCGGATCATAGAGAACCACGAGATCCAGATCGGAGTCCGCCGAGAGCTCCTGCCCGCCATGCTTGCCGAGCGCCAGAACAGCCCACCGCCCCGGCGCAGGACCGTGGCGGCGCGCAACTTCGCTGATCGCGGCACTGGCCATGCAGTCGGTCGCCGCATCGGCCAGACGTGCAAAGGCAACACCGGCCTCGCCCGCCTTCGCGCGCCCGAGCAGAAGCTGCGACCCGATCCGCAAGCGCTCTTCGCGGACAAGCCGGCGCGCCGCATTGATTGCCTCTTCGAAATCGCGCGTGTCGATTTCAGCAAAACGCAGGGCGTAGCGGTCCTCCAGATCGTCACGCAGGGGTGTGGCAAACCCCGCATCCAGCATCACATCCATCAATCCCGGACGCCGCGCGAGAACCTCAGCAAGCCGCGGGGCCAGCCCCAGAATGGATAGCAGTTCCTTTGCCAGCGCGGGCTGTTTGACCAGGAGAGAGAGCGGCTGCACCCCCACGGGAAGCCCCTCGAAAAAGGCTGCAAAGCGGGTAAAGGCCGCGTCGGGGTCGCCGGTGGCCGACAGGCCCTCAACAAGGCGCGGCGCGAATTTGGAAAACAGCGCTCTGGCCCGCTCGGTCCGGGCTGCACGGGCCTTGCCCGCCGCCCAGCCCGCCAGGCGCTGCCAGACACGCTCAGGCTCGGAAAAACCGTGATCGGTCAACGTCTGAAGGGTTTCAGGTGTCGGCTCCACACCGGTCAGGACGAGGCTCCCGACCGAAGTGGCGAGGCTCTCGCCATCATCAAACTGGGCCATGAAACGGGTGTGGACGTCGGCCAACAGCCGGGTCAGCTCACCATCAAACCGGGACAGGTCGGCCTCTCCCATCAGGGCAGCGAGCCGCGTCCGGGTTGCCGGATCTTCGGGGACCGTCTGGGTCTGCTCGTCCTCCAACATCTGGATGCGGTGTTCAATCGCCCTGAGCCTGCGGTAGGCCGCCGACATGGTCTCGGCATCCCCGTCGCTGATCAGGTTTTCACGGGACAGCGCTGGTAGTGCCTTCAACGTTCCGGCGACGCGCAGGCTTCGACGACGCCCGCCGAACACCATTTGCAGGATCTGGGCGTAGAACTCGATCTCTCGGATACCGCCCCGGCCAAGCTTCACATCATGACCCGCCGCCACCATTTCCGCGCGCTTGCCCTTCGACTGGATTTGCCGGGCAATGCCGCGGATATCGTCGACCGCTTCAAAGTCGAGTGAGCGCCGCCAGATAAACGGCTCCAGATCGGCAAGGAAGGCCTCGCCCGCGACCCGATCACCAGCACACAGCCGCGCCTTGGCATAGGCTGCCCGCTCCCAGTTTTGCCCCAGCGCCTCGAAATAATGGCGGGCCATCTCTGCGTTGACCGCCGCGGGTGTGGAGGACGGGTCGGGCCTCAGCCGCAGATCAACGCGAAAGACATAGCCATCGGCCGTAATTTCACCGAGATAGGCCGATAGCTTCCGGGTCAGTCGCGTATAGCGTTTGGTCGGCTCGCTATGGCCCTCATTCCCGATGCGTTCAGGCTCCCACAGGACAACAAGGTCAATGTCGGACGAGTAGTTCAGGCTGCGCTGGCCGTGCTTGCCGAGCGTAAGGACAAACAGGCCGGGAGCCGGGTTTTCAGCGTCATCGACCGACAGCCCGCTTTCGCGCGCCGCAGCCTCCAGAGCTCCCGCGACGGCCGCATCAGCAAAGTCGGAAACCGCGGCCACGGTTTCTTCCAGCGTGAACGCGCCAGCGAGGTCGGCGAGCGCCGTGACAAGGTGCATATCGGCCTTCGCGTCACGCAACACCGCCATCGCCATGTCCGGATCACGGCCTGCAGCACGCGCCGTCGCATTTGCGTCTTCAAGAATGACCTCGGGAGCCTCGCTGGCCAGCCGGTGCATCGTCTTCTGCCGCCTTGCCGCCAGTCGCCCCAGATAGGGAGCCGCGGCAATAACTGAATCAAGAAAGCCCGCACCCTCGCCCCAAGCCGCATACACATCTGGATCCACACGCTGCCGACACCGGTCGGCGCGGGCCGCATCCGTCATGGGAATCGTTGTGGTGATACGGGAGGGAAGCGGAGCGGTCATGACCGCAGGCTTACGCGCGGTGCCGCGATTGGCAAGCGCCAGCATAATCGCCTAGGCTGTAGACGGCATTGAAGGACACCTAAATATTATGACCCAACTTCAGTCGCTTGCGACAGTTCTTATCCGGCTCTGGGCTATTATCTTGCTGGCGCAGTATGCGATATTCGGACTAGACAGCATGTTTAGAGCGGTCATTGCAATTGCTGAACAAGGGCCTTTCTTCTCTTGGAGCGGGACGGTCTCATCAATTGCGGTGCCTTTTGCCGTTCTTGTGGTCGGCATTGTAATGCTTACCGCCAGCCCAAAAATTGCGGCCTGGTTGTGCCGAGATGTCAGTGCAGAGCCATTGTTTGAGGGCATTAACGCCCGGGCCCTAGCCATCATTGGCACAGGTTTGCTCGGCTTGTATCTCTTCTGCGTGAGTATACCGGCTGCGGTCAGGACAATCGTGTTCGAGCTATACAGCCGAAACTCATCCTCGGGTGAGATGCCGCTTTCAAATCCCATGGCTTGGCAGGATCTGCTTCCTGTCGCTATTGGTCTAGCCTTGTTCCTGTCAGCGGTTCCGATAGGCCGTCTTCTCAGCGATTATCGCAAGCTGGGCCTAATTGACGGTGAAGCCGCTGACAGCGCCTCTAACTCGCCGCGTCAAAACTCAGAGCAATCCTGAGGCCGGGACCGGACTTCGCGCCTTTAACCGCGCCGGGGCCATCGTCGAGCGTCAGCGTTGCGCCATGCACTTCAGCAATGGCATGGACCAGCGACAGGCCGAGGCCCACGCCCGGGAGCGAGCGGGATTTTTCCAGGCGAACAAAGCGCTCCAGCACGCGGGAGCGATCATCGGCCGGAATACCCGGACCGGTATCGGTGACCGAAATCTCGATCTTGCCCTTGCTGGTCTTTCGGCCGCGCAGCATCACCGCGCCGCCTTCGGGCGTATATTTCACCGCGTTATCGATGAGGTTTGCGATCGCCTGAGCCAGCAGCTCGCGATCGCCCAGCACCTTGATGTCCGTCGGGCAATCACAATCAAATTCCAGCCCTGCGTCCTCACAAACCGGCTCGTACAGTTCGACCACATCCGCAGTCAGCTCACACAGATCAATGGGCTCAAACGCCCGGCGGCGCTCACCAGCCTGCAGGCGCGAAAGCGACAGCACCGCGTTGAAGGTTTTGACCAGCTCATCGACGTCGGCGACGGCCTGGGCGAGCGCGGCTTCACGGTCGGCCAGACCGCCCTCTTCCACCAGCGCCGCCTCCAGTCGTCCCCGCATGCGTGTGAGCGGCAGGCGGAGGTCGTGGGCAATGGAATCGCCCGCCGAGCGCATGCGCTGCATCAGATGCTCCACCCGGTCGAGCATCGCGTTGAAATTGCCTGACAACTCATCAAGGTCATCGCCGGAGAACGTGCGGGGTGCCCGGGTGTCCAGCTTGCCCCGCATCACTTCGCGGGACGCCGCATTGATACTCTCAAGCCTGCGCGCGAAGCGGCGACTGACCACCGCGCCGGAAATAATACCCAGCCCCAGCGCCAGACCCGAGGCGATCAGGACCGCGTTCAGGGCCTCACCGACAAAGCGGTTCTCTTCCTCCATGTCGACACCGACAAAGAGGCGGTATCCATCATCGACTTCGAGGATGCGCGCTCGCGCGTCACGGCCCTCCTCGCCGGCCTGCTCGTCTTCGACCGGGGCGCGGTCATAGGTGAAGGTCACCCAGCCTTCGGCGTCGGGCGCATTGCCGGGAAGGCCAGAGATATTGCCCGATACACGCCGGCCCTCGTCATTGACGAGCAGATAGAGAAACTCACCACCACCGACCGAACGCTGGAGGATGTAGCGGTTAGCGGCCTGTGGCCCGCCTGCCTCATAGCGTTCCTCAATCCGGGCGAGCTCTTCATTGACCGCGCGCTCGGCCCGGCGCGTCGCCGCTCCGGCGGTGGCGGTGTAGACCAGCGTCAGGATCACGAAGCTCGACAACGCAAACAGCGCCGCCGACAGAAGTGTCAGGCGGAAGGCCGTTGTGCGCATGAAGGGCGGCAATTGCCACCCTTCATCTGGGTTTGCAGTGTCAGTCACGCCGTCTCCCCGGTGCAGTGACGCGAAGCGTTATGCGGAAAGACGATAACCTGCGCCGCGCACGGTGTGGAGCATCTGGAACTCATACGGCTTGTCGATCTTCGAACGCAACCGCGAGATATGCACGTCGATCACATTGGTCTGGGGGTCAAAGTGATAGTCCCAGACTTTTTCGAGCAGCATGGTGCGGGTCACGACCTGACCGGCATGGCGCATGAGGAATTCAAGAAGACGGAATTCGCGTGGTTGAAGCAGAATGGCTTCGCCCTGGCGGTGAACGGTGCGGGCCAAGAGGTCCATTGCCAGATCGCCGACTTCAAGGCGGGTCTTGGCGCTGTCGGGGTCACGGCGGCGTGCCAGAACGTCGACACGGGCCATCAGCTCTGACGGTGCGTAGGGTTTGACCAGATAGTCATCGCCGCCAGCCTTCAGACCTTCGACCCGGTCGTCGACCTCGCCAAGTGCAGACAGGACCAGAGCCGGCGTCTTGTCACCGTCACTGCGAAGCTCGGAGATCATCGACAGGCCATCACGGCGCGGCATCATCCGGTCGACGATCATCACGTCGAACGCGCCTTCACGCGCCATGGCCAGGCCATCTTCGCCATCGTGGGCGACGTCGGCCACATGGCCCGCCTCACTGAGCATCTTTGCGATATTGCGGGCGACGTGGGTGTCGTCCTCTACGATCAGTACGCGCATGCCTGTCCCTCCCGTTTGGGTGGACCGGATGCCTCCCGCACCCGGCCCGATTTGCGCCTAGTCTTCGGTCTCGATCTCCAGCGCTGCATAGCGACGCTGACCGCCCTGAGACGCCACAAAGACCAGAAGCGCCTTGCGCTCACGGGCTTCGGCATCCTCAACGGCCTCACGGAAATCGGTGGTGGTGACCACATCGCGGCCACCGGCTTCAAGAATGGCATCGCCGACGCGCATGCCCTTTCGGGCTGCTTCAGAGCCCGGCTCGACACTCACGACCACAAGGCCGCGGTCTTCAAGGCCCATCTGGGCGCGATCGTCTTCACTCAATGCTTCCAGCGTCATGCCGAACAGGCGAACCTGACCGGCCTCGACATTGGGAGCAGCGTTTTCTTCGTCGGGATCGGGACGTTCGGCCAACTCCACGGTGAAGGACATTTCCTCTTCATCGCGGATGACCGTGAAACGCACATCCTCGCCCGGCATGAAGGCCCCGACCCGACGGGTCAGTTCCCGCGCACCGTCAATGGCCTGGCCGTTCACTTCCGTGACGACATCGCCGTTTTCAAGACCGGCTTCTTCTGCCGGCGTGCCAGGCAGAACCTGATTGATCAGAACACCCTCAAGCGCTTCGTCGAGGCCCATCGCAAGCTTCAGATCATCAGTCAGATCGGCCGGGGCCACGCCCAGATAACCGCGCTGAACCTCGCCCGCTTCGATCAGCTGAGCGACCACGCTGGACGCCAGGTCAGACGGAATGGCAAAGCCAATGCCCACATTGCCGCCGGTTGGCGAGATGATGGCCGAGTTCACACCGATCACATGGCCATTGAGATCAAACATCGGTCCGCCGGAGTTACCCCGGTTGATCGCCGCATCGGTCTGCAGGAAGTCGGTATAGGCCTGGCCTGCGCCCACCTGGCGCCCGGTCGCGGAGATGATGCCGGTCGTTGCCGTACCGCCGAGACCAAAGGGGTTACCCACGGCGACAACCCAGTCACCAACTCGCACGTTCAGCTCGCTGGCGAGGCTCACATACTCAAAGGGCGCACCCTCAATTACACGCAACACCGCAAGGTCGGTTGCCGGGTCGGTCCCGACGATTTCCGCCTCCAGCCGGCGACCATCTGACAGGTTCACCGTGATGTCGTCAGCGTCTGCGATCACGTGGTTATTTGTGACCACATAGCCGTCTTCGGAAATGAAGAATCCGGAGCCCTGAGACCGGCGCTCGCGCGGCTGGCCAGGGCCCTGCCCGAAGCGCTCAAAGAAGTCGCGGAATTGCGGCGGGATCTGTGACAGGTCCGGCCCTTCGCCGGCCTCCGGCGTGCCGCTGGCTTCGATCGACACCACTGCCGGACTGACCGTATCGATGAGATCCGCAAAGCTGGCCGGCGCATCGGCCGGCGCTCCGAACTGGAACGCGCGATCGCCGTCCTGGGCAAAAGCCGGGGCCACCGGAGCAGCGATAATCAGGGCAGCAGAAGCAAGCAGGCGCATGGCTCGGGTCATGTGGGTCATACGATCCTTCGTTCGAGTTGGGTCAAAGCGTTGGCGTGCAACACCTTCGACTGTGGGTGGAGGAATGACTGAGTGCGGGTCTTCACAATGTTACCATAGCCCTACGGTTTGGTAATAAAGTGGTAATGCCCTTACTCCGTTGAAGATTTTTTTGCATGTCGGGTGGTGATTTCAGAGCTACGCTCCAAGGTTCGGTGGACCGGACACTTGTTCGCGATCTCCAGAATCCTCTCCGACAGGGTCTCATCGATATCAGCGGTCGTGCTGATCTGGCGGTGAAAGACGTCGTGGGCATCCTTGCCTTCCCCGTCCTTCTCATGGACCACGCGTGTCGTAATCCGCCCCAGTTCATAGCCCTTGAACTCGGCATACATGCGCAGCGTCATGGTCGTGCAGGCTGCAAGCGAGGCGCTAAGGAGCTGGTAGGGGCTGGGACCCCCATCGTCCCCGCCCACCTTTGCAGGCTCATCCGCCGTCAGCAGGTGTTGGCCCGCACGGACCTGGCTGTGGAATTTTCCAAGCCCGGTTTCTGAGACCACGGCGGCGCGCTCTGCGGTTTCGACTTTCGGCGGCTCGGGGTGGTGCCGCGTATGGGCATACCGCGCCGCCCAGCTGCCGATAATGTCAGCGGCATGGTCAGCATCCTCACGGCGGGTCAGCAGGTGATCAGCGCCATCAAGGCTAATGAAATTCTTGGGATGCTTGGCCGCCACAAAGAGCCGCGTTGCGTTTTCAATACCAACGATCTCATCAGTGGGGGCATGGCCAATCAGGAGTGCCACCTTCAAGGACCTGACGATGTCATCAAGGCTCTGCCCTTCGATATCGTCGAGGAATTGCTTCTTGATGGTGAAGGGGTGCCCGCCGAGGCGGACCTCAGCCTCGCCGTTTGCCTCGATCTCATCAATCTGGTCGATGAATTGGTGGCGCACATGGTCGGCATCAGCAGGAGCGCCGAGCGTCGCAACGGCCTTCACCTCTGCGATTTGGGGCGCAGCGGCGATTACGGCCGCACCACCGAGCGAGTGTCCGATCAAGAGTCCGGGTGCCTCATGATTGTCGCGCAGCCAGTCGGCGGCTGCGACCAGATCGGCAATATTGGAGCTGAAATTGGTGTTGGCGAAGTCGCCCTCTGAATGGCCGAGCCCGGTGAAATCAAACCGCAGTACCGCAAAGCCGTGCTCAGTCAGCCGCCGCGCCACGCGCTGCGCTGCATGAATATCCTTCGAGCAGGAAAAGCAGTGCGCAAACAAAGCGTGGCCCAAGGGTGGGCCGGCCGGCAGCTCCAGCCTGGCCGCAAGCGTCTCTCCAAGCGCGCCAGTAAATTCCACGCGGTCCGATCGGGCCATCAAACGCTCCCATCACTCTTCAGTGTGGGAGGTTAGGATGGATGACCTTGCGCGCAAGGGCGCTGGGCCTCACGGCGCTCTCACATGTCAGTGACGGGCCCTGCCTAGGACGGCTTGGGTTTGCGCTTCATGGAATTCAGTAGCAACGCGCCGCCAAACACCAGGAACAGAACCGGGGCGAGGAAGAGAAGGACCGTGCGGCCATCGAGTGGTGGACGCAGCAGCACCTCGTGACCGAACCGATCAACCATCGCCTGACGCACGGCCTCTTCATCGCGGCCCAGCGCCATCTGCTCACGCACAAACCGGCGCATGTCGAGGGCCATGGGCGCGTTGGAATCCAGGATGGACTCACCAGAGCAAACCATGCATTTGATCTCGCGCATCAGAGCTTGAGCGCGGGCCTCGTCTTCAGCCGACAGCTCGGTTCCCGGGGCTGGCTGAAGCGTCAGCGCGAGGGCCACAAGAAGCACTTTCATTCGGCGGCCTCCGCAAGGGCTTCAGCTTTTGTGCGGCGGCGCGGTGCGCCGGACGACACACGGGCATAAAGCGCAGTCAGCCCGCCGAGCACGATGAAGATCGCGCCAAAGCTGAGCATCCAGACCAGCGGGTGATAGGCACCGCGCATTTCAAACACGGTCACGCCGTCTTCACGCTGGCGCGCTTCGCCGATCGAGACGTAGAGTTCACCGGCGAGACCGGCACGCAGAGCCACTTCTCGCGTGGTCTGGTCAGCAGCGAAATAGAAGCGGCGCTCTGGCTCAATCACGCCGTCCTCTCCGCCATTGATCAGCAGGCGCGCACGGTCGCCCATATAGTTCGGGCCTTCGATGCCGCGCACGTCATCAAGGGTCAGCTCATACCCGGCCACGGTGACGCTTTCGCCCTGAGCGAGCGCCACATTTACATCCGCCGGGCGTGAGGCATCAGCCGCTGCTCCCAGCGTGATCAGGCCGACGCCGAAGTGGGCGAGCGTCCGACCGATGGCCGCAGCTCGCGCGCTTTGAACGGCGAGCTTTGGCAGGGTCCGCACGGCGTCCATAACGGCACCGGCGAGCGCCCAGGCCCCCAGCGCGCTGGCGACAACGGCCAGAATTGGCGCTCCCATCCAGATGAAGACCCCGGTGACCACAGCCACCGGCAGCAGGATGAAGGCGGCTCCGATCTGTTTGAGCGCCGGCTTCGCACCGCCATTGGTCCACGGCAGGAAGGGCGCGAGCGGCATCAGGATAACTGCGGCCATCATCAACGGCGTTGCCGACATGTTGTAATAGGGCGCGCCCACCGACAGGGTTGGAAGATCCAGCGCCTCAACAAAGAGCGGCATCAAGGTGCCCACCAGCACAACGCCTGCTGTGACGGCCAGGAAGAGATTATTCGCCCCGATAAAGGCCTCGCGGCTATCGGGCTCAAACCCGTCACCTTCGCCAAGGCTGGTGGCGCGAAACGCGAACAGGACAAAGCCGAACACCGCCGAGACGCCCAGCATCCCGAGGATCCAGACACCCCGTTCCGGGTCGAGGGCAAAGGCGTGGACCGATGTGATCACGCCTGAGCGCACCAGAAAGGCCCCCAGGATCGACAGGATGTAGGCCAGCAGCGCCAGGAAGACCGTCCAGCCGGGGAAGGCACCCCGCTTTTCCGTTGCGATGGCCGAGTGGATCAGTGCTGCGCCCAGGAGCCAGGGCATGAAACTGGCGTTTTCAACCGGGTCCCAGAACCACCAGCCACCCCAGCCGAGCTCGTAGTAGGCCCACCAGGCGCCGAGCGCGATCCCGGCCGTGAGGCTGGTCCACGCCCCCAGCGCCCAGGGACGCAGGGCAGCAGCGAGCTCACGACCATTGGATTTTTGGACGAGACCGGCCGCAGCAATCGCGAAGGCGGTCGAGAGCCCGACATAACCGATATAGAGCATGGGAGGATGGATCACGAGGGCCGGATCCTGAAGGATCGGGTTTAGATCTGCCCCCTGAATGGGAGCCGGATTCAAACGCTCGAACGGGTTCGACGCGAACGCCAGAAAAGCGAAGAACAGGGTCTGCAGAAGGCCCTGAAAGCTGACCGAGCGTGAGCGCAGCGCGGCATCCAGCGGCCCGACCTTGGCCAGCCCCCAGCCAAACAAGGCAAGTATCCAGCACCATAGGAGCATGGAGCCTTCATGCCCACCCCACGCGCCGGCGATCTTGTAGGCCAGCGGCTTGTCGACATGGGAGTTGCCCGCCACGTAGGCGATGGAGAAGTCCGAACGCACAAAGCTGATGATAAGCAGCAGCATGGCCGCGCCGCCCGCCAGCACCGCGATTTCAGACGCGGCCCGTCCGGCGTCTGCCATGGGTCCCTTGCCGCCACGGTCTGCGCCGCGCCAGGCCAGCAGCGTCTGGGCCGCACACGCCAGCAGCGCCAGCGCAATCAGAAATCGTCCAATCTCAGCAATCATCTAGGAGCCAGCGCCCTCAGCTGCGTCTTCGCCATAGCCGCTTTCGTCGTCCTGCCAGTGACCGCTTTCGCGCAAAGCGTTGGCAACCTCGGCCGGCATGTAGTTTTCGTCGTGCTTGGCCAGCACACTGTCCGCGGTAAACAGGCCGCTACCATCAAAGGCACCCTCAGCCACAATGCCCTGACCTTCCCGGAACAGATCCGGGAGGGAGCCGGCATAGCTGATGCGAATTTCAGCGGTGCCATCGGTGACGGTAAAACCTGCGCCGCCGCGGGCGGGGCGCTCGACCGAGCCGTCCACGACAAGCCCGCCCACGCGAACGCGCTGGCCTGCCTCGGGCGGATTTTCGGCAACCATGGCCGGAGAGTAGAAAAACACCATGGCGCTGCTCATGGCATTGAATGCCAGAGCGGCGGCGGCAATCAGCACACCCGCGGCACCAATCGTGATGAACAGGCGTCGGTTTGCTTTTCTCACCCTTCGGTCTCCTCAAAGGCA
Organism: Oceanicaulis sp.; assembly: GCA_043513725.1. Taxonomy (GTDB): domain Bacteria; phylum Pseudomonadota; class Alphaproteobacteria; order Caulobacterales; family Maricaulaceae; genus Oceanicaulis. The sequence goes on from CP121338.1 coordinate 697,666, forward strand.
AAGGCGGTTTCCAGCGCGCCAATCAGCTCCAGCCGCCCGGGCTGGCCCTCGAAACGGGCACGAGCCGCGTCGAGTGCTTCGCGCGCAGCGTCTGGCTGTTCCAACATCATGCGCGTGCGCGCCAGAGTTAGCCAGCCCGACAGGTCATTGGGTTCAGATGCGAGGCGGCTTTCCAGACGTGTGACCATCGCCGATATCATCGCGTCGACATCCGTGGCGTCGCCGTCGGCAAACGGGGCATCACCGCCACTGCCCGGGCCACCCATGGGCCGTGACAGCAGGTCCGCGGCCCGGTCGGTGATGGCACGGCGGTAGGGATCATCAGACGGCAGGCGGTTGATGATATCCACCCAGTAGCGCGTCGCAGTGGCCCGGTCGCCCTCGGTATAGGCGGCCGAACCCAGGAAAAAGGCCGGCTCCGGCAAGCTCGGATCAAGACTGTAGGCTTCCCTGAAGGCGCGGCGCGCTTCGCCCGTCACCTGGCCGTCATTGAGGTTCACCAGCGCCTGGCCAAGATCAGACAGGATGCGCGCGTCCGCACCCTGTCGCAGGGCCCGCTGAAACACGCCAATAGCTTCAAGCTCACGCTCTGTCCGCGACAGGAAGCGGCCCAGCAGAACCATAGCACGGGTGTCGGTCGGGTCCTGGCGGATGGCGTCACGCAGACGCTCTTCCTGCTCGACCGGGGTCAGCTCGGTCGGCGGCGTTGTGCGCAGGCGCTCCATCATCGCGCTATAGGACTGGCCCTGCATCTGGGGCTCGCCATTGATGAGGTAGGCACCAAACGCGCCCAGAGCGATCACACCGGCGATCACAAGCCCGACAGTCCGTGCTCCGCCGCGGGCAACCGGCGTCGCGATATAAATCGCGGCCGCCAGGGCAATGAGGGCGGAGAGGGTCACAACAGCGATCATGATGCTCTCGCCCAGCTGACCATCAGATTATTCGCCGGCATTTCGATCCGCCCCACCCGTATGAAGCCATAATCTCCAGCCATCGCATCAATATCGGCAAGCGCGCGAACGCCCCATCGCGGATCGCGCCGCTTCAGGTCTTCATCGAATTTCATGTTGGAGGGCGCGGTCTGTTCGCCCTCTTTAAAGGGCCCATAAAGATACACACGCCCCTCTCGGGTCAGGAATTTCGACGCGCCCTCAAAAATTCCGACAGCGGCCTCCCACGGGGCAATGTGGATCATGTTGGCACAGAACAGCGCATCGAACGGACCCAGCCGATCGGCCCATCCGCGCTGTGTCACATCAAAATCGAGGCAGGGCGCGATGCGACCCTCAGCCTCCGTCGCCCAGGCATCAACACTGGCACGGGACTCCGCGTTGGGCTCGCTGGGCTGCCAGGACAGATCCGGACGTGCACTCACGCAGCTCAGGGCGTGCTCGCCTGTCCCGGAAGCGACCTCAAACACCCGCGCCCCCTCGGGCAAAAGACCGGCAAGCGTCTCGGCGATCACCGCCCTGTTGCGCCCGGCGCTGGGCGAAGACAGGCGCTCGCCAGCCCGGTCCCGGGCCTCCAGCGCGATCTCTTTTCCTGAGGGTGTTTGTGTCATAACCGGGTAGATAGTCGCTCTACCCCCGGACTTGAAGGAAATTACGCGGCTCGCGCTGCGGCGACGCGGCGCAGGAGGACTGCGGCGGCGTCCTTTTCACCCAGATGCGGCATGATCGCAGCCACATCACTAAGCCGTTTTTCAATTGCGTCAGCATCTTCGGAGCTGACATTGCGGAGCTTGGAAAGCTGCTCCTGACCAACGGCCTCCAACCGGGCGCGAATGTCGCCTATCAACTCATTGTGAGCTGTGCCCACCGCCGCGCGACCCGCATCATCCTTTGTGGCCATCAGGAAAGCGGCCAGCGCTTTGAGGCGTTCAAATTCGGGCTCACCGGGCCGCGGCGGCGGGGTATTCACCCGACGCTTCAGGCCACCCGCTTCCGGCGTCGCTTTCCAGAAAGCATCGCGTACCGCCTCGTGGATCCGCGTCATCTGCTCGCTTGCGCGCGCACGCAGCTCAAACAGATGCTTGCCCCAGTCGCCATCCTTGCGAATGCCGATCTCGCGGGTCATGCCGACTGTAATCGCTGAAAAACTTCCAAGCCCGGCGATGGCACGCTGCGCGTCCTCGGCTGTCTCAGGCGTAGTGGCAAAGGCTTTCAATGCATGCTCGGCATCGTCGAGCAAGGCATCACCAATGGTCGCCATATCGGTTTGGGAAACCAGAAGGTCGTCGCCGCGCCGGGCGATCTTTTCGAACACCCGCAGCATCCGCCAGGGCCTGTCCATGCGCGCCATCAACAGGAAGAGCAGCCAGACCGCGGCATCCGGATCATCGTCGCTGGCGGCTTCGTAGCGATCACGAATGGTCGCGCTCAGGCTATCAGTCATCTCCGGAATACGTTCCGGCAGGCCATCAAGCGCTTTGCGGACCACCGGGCTGGTGCGCAGGATCACCGCGGTATGGGTCACCGCCTCGAAGTCTTTCACGCCAAGGCGGGCGCGCAGCTTCTTTTCTGCCTTGGGATTATCCTTGACCGCCTTGATGCCGGCCATGATGGCCTCGGCAACCTCGACCCGCAGCGGGTCGAGCACGCCCTGCCCCGGTTCGGCATCGGTATCGGAAACCTCGGCCTTGACCTTCTCAATGGCTTCGGGCGCGGCCGTCTCGGTGAGCCAGTTCCACAGCTTTTCAAGCAACGGCGCGGGCGTGTAGGCGCGCGACGGCGGGTCTGTCTCAGGATCGCCACTGACCGGAGCGAGAGGCTCAAACAGGCGATTGCGTGCCGTGACATCGAGGCCCTCACGGCAAAGGGCCATCAACCGGCCAAGCGCCGGGTCAGCCTTGTTTGCAGTCGCGCACAGGCGGTCGGCCATGTCCCCGGGCAGGGTGGCAAGCAGCGCTTCTATGCGCTTCTGCTTGTCTGCAGGCAGGCTGCTCATGGCAAGACGGACTCCGACTAATCGAAGAACCCTGCCGTGATTGGGTTAACGCCCTGTTTCCCCTAGTCGGCGGGCCGCAGGCAGCGTGAGATCCGCTTTCAGCCCGCCAAGCTCAGATCGGCCAAGCTCCAGCTGTCCGCCATAGGCCTTGGCGAGATCTGTCACGATGGCTAGCCCGAGACCGGTGCCGGGAGCCTGTTCATCAAGGCGCACACCACGTTCCAGCACCTGCGCGCAGGCGGCCTCATCAAGACCCGGTCCGTCATCTTCGATGGTGATGAAAAGCACCGGCTCGCCCTCAAGCTTGGTGTGGGCGGTGACCCGAACCGCGCTGGTGGCCCATTTGCAGGCATTATCGATGAGATTGCCAGCAAGGTCTTCAAGGTCCTGGCGTTCCCCGCGAAAAACCAGACCAACCGGCGCATCCAGCACCACCTGAACGTTCTGGCGCTGGTAGATCTTGCGAAGGGTCCGGGTCAGATCATCGAGCACTTCAGTGGCTGGAGCCCGCGCCCCGATGGCCTGGGCGTTGGCGGCCGCGCGGGCCCGACGCAGATGGTGCTCCACCTGGGCGGACATGGTGTCGGTCTGGCGGGTCACCAGCTCGGCGAGCGCGCCCTTGCTGGAGCGGGCTTCATTGCCGAGCACGGTGATGGGTGTTTTCAGCGCGTGCGCCAGATTGCCCACGTGGGTGCGGGCGCGCTCAACCACTTCACGGGAGTGATCAAGCAGGCTGTTCAGCTCGCCCGCCAGCGGGATGAGTTCAGCCGGGTAGCTGCCGGTGACCTTCGACTGGTCGCCATCGCGCACGGACGCCACTGCGCGGCCCATGCGCAGGACCGGATCAAGACCGGCGCGCACCTGCATGAACACGCCAATCGCCAGAAGGCCGACAAAAATCGCAAACAGGATGGAGGCTGTGACCGCAAAGCGGGCCACATCGGCATTGGCCGGACGGCGGTCTTCACCCACCGCGATGACGATGGGGGCCGCAGCACCCTCAATCTCAACCGCGCGCACATGGACCCGCAAGGGCTCGTCGTCTGGCCCGCGCACCGATCCAATGAAGGTCTCACCGGGGTTGGCGGCTGCATTAGACGCCAGCGGCCCCAGGTCAAGGCGAAGCTCGGCCATGGACGGTGAAGCCAGATCGCTGGCCTCGTCGTCGCCATGAAGCGAAATCTGCCAGTACCGGCCAGAAAAGACCTGGGCATAGCTTGGGTCGGTGGGGCGCTGGGTAATGAAGAGCGCGGCACCCTCATCGACCTCGACAAAGGCGAGCAGCGACTCCCCCACACGGGACAGACGGTCATCGAGCTCGCTGAACACCGTCTGGCGGAACAGCACCGTGAGCGCGATCGCGCCAACCACAAGCAGCCCGATCGCCCACACCAAGGCAAAGCCGACCATCCGCCTCGCAAGCGAGCCGTGGGTCGTCAGCGCATCGTCACTCTGGTCATTCACCCGGTCTTGGCGTCCGCTCGTGATTCATCTGGATCCACGAGACGATAGCCCAGACCGCGCACGGTTTCGATCCGCGCCGAGCCAATCTTTTTGCGCAGGCGACCGACAAACACCTCAATGGTGTTGGAATCCCGGTCAAAATCCTGGTCGTAGATGTGCTCGACCAGCTCGGTGCGCGAGATCACACGCTCCTGGTGGTGCATCAGATAGCTGAGCATGCGGAATTCGTGGCTGGTTAGCTTGATCAGCTTGCCGTCAAGGAAGACCCGAGCGCCGCGCGTATCCAGGCTGAGATTGCCGCTTTCCAGCGTGGAGGAGGCATGGCCGGCCGCACGGCGGGTCAGGGCCCGCAGGCGCGCCAGAAGCTCTTCAGGGTGGAACGGCTTGGTGAGATAGTCATCCGCACCGGCATCAAACCCGGCGACCTTCTCGCTCCAGCGATCGCGGGCCGTCAGGATCAGAACCGGCGTTGCGACCTCGGCTTCGCGCCAGCGCTCCAGCACCGTCACGCCGTCCATCTTTGGCAGGCCGAGATCCAGCACGATGACGTCATAGGGCTCGGTCTCGCCCAGATGCCAGCCGTCCTCACCATCGGTGGCGCTGTCCACAGCATAGCCCGCATGGTCCAGCACTTCGGTCAGCTGACGGTTCAGGTCAGGGTCGTCCTCAACGATCAGAGCGCGCATGTCAGTCTCCAGTTCAGTCCACTAGCCGAGCACGCGGCCGGTCTGCGCGTCCACGCGCACATCGAACCGACGCCCGTTCTCAATCATCCGCACGCTGTAATAGGGCCGCCCGCTGCGGATCAGCCGGGCATTGAGCACATCAGCGCGGGGGTAAGCCCGACGCGCCGCGGCCACGGCCTGGCTGGTCGAAATCAGCTGCTGCAGCTCAACCTCGCCCTCGCCCACAGGCGTGGGATCGGCATACGCCGGTGCTGCCGCGCTGGCGGCAAGCAGAACAAGGACGGAGGCAAACATACGGATCATGGCGTCACTTTTAGGCCCGGCGGTCTGAACCGCTTCTGAACAAGAGGCGTAACCTCCATTCAGGAACGATGCCAAGACCGACAATCCGTCGGATCTCAAGACTTCAGACGCTTGCGCGGATCATAGTCCGCAGGCGGCGTCCAGTCTTCAATAAAGGCTTCAAGCGTCGGATCATTCAGCGGCACATCCACGACCAGCTTGATGATCTGGTCGCCATGACCACCGCCTGGCTTGGGCGCGCCCTTGCCCCGCAAGCGCAGCTGAGCACCGGAATTGGCTCCGGCGGGTACGCGCACCTCGACCGGGCCATCGACGGTCGGCGCGCGCACAGCGCCGCCAAACAGGGCTTCTTTCAGGGAGATTGGAAGATCGAGGCGGATATCGGCCCCGTCGCGCCGGAAATAGGCGTGGGGGCGGATTGCGATTTCAACCAGACAATCGCCAGCGGGACCGCCGTTTTGACCGGGCTCGCCCTGACCGCGCAGGCGCAGCACCTTGCCCGCTTCAACACCAGCCGGAATTGCGACTTCCACAGCCCGCCCGCCGGTCAGGCCAACGCGGCGTTTGCCGCCGCGCATGGCTTCTTCAAAGCTGACCGTGACGCCGGCCTTCAGATCCCGGCCCTTCATGGGCTGGGGACCGCCACGCGGACCCCGGCCGCCCTGGCCAAAATCGCTGAACAGATCAGAGAAAATGTCGGAGATGTCCTCATAGCGACCGGACGGGCCGCGCTGGCCCGCCGGACCACCGGGGCGGGAGCGGAAGTGAAAGGCCGCGGTTTCCTGCCCGTTGGCGTCGATTTCACCGCGGTCAAAGCGCGCCTTGGTTTCGGGATCGCTCAGCAGCTTGAAGGCCTGGCCCACCTCCTTGAAGCGTTCCTCGGCCTGCTTGTCATTGGGGCGAGCGTCCGGGTGCAGCTCTTTGGCAAGCTTGCGATAGGCACGGCGAATCTCGTCGGCCGAGGCCGACTTCGCTACACCGAGAATCGCATACGGATCTTTCATCACGCCGCTCTGATAGCAGGCGCACGCACCAACTGCGAGCGCGGCGGATATATGGGGGAGGAGAGCAAAGCCGTGAAGAGGCTGTGTTCAGCTCAACGACGATAGCGCCGCCTCACGCGCAGCGCCCGGGCCGAAGCTGTCGCTGATCTGGGCCACTTTCCAGCGGGCGTGCGCCAATCCAGCCGGAAACAACGTCGCGAGGCTGGCCGCTGAAAGCGTGTGGGTCGGCGCTGGGACCTCCGTCTGCTCAACGATCTCACCGTCATCCAGCAAGGTCAGTTGATAGGCCTCGCGCGGCTCATCCAGCGCTATATCGCCATAGCCCCAGGCGTCAGCATCAATGCGGGCGCGGCGTATCCAGCTGAGCTGAAGATCGCCGCCCGCCCAGACCGACTTCAGATGAACCGGCGAGAGCGGGCGATCCTCCACGCCGTCATACTGCGCCTCGACCAGGCGCACCGAGACGTCATTGATCGCCTTGCCCGGCGGGACTGCGAGCACACTGAGCAGAGTGCCAACTTCATGGGGATCCACGGGCAGGGTCACGCTGGCATCATCCAGCACGACCACGCGTGCGCCAGCGCTCGCTCCGGTCACCGGCGTTCCGCCCAGACCACGAAGGAGCCCGGTCAGCGTCCAGCTTCCATCGGGCCCAAGCGTCGCCGTGGTAAAGCCAACGACCTCCCAGCCGGCATCGGTTTCGATCGCCAGACGGTTGGTGCCGTTCAGCACCGAAGCTGCACCGGCACTCGACAGCGTCCCTGAGAAAAGCTGCAGCTGCACTGTGCTGCTGTTGTCCCAGCGTCCTTCAAAACCCGAGGCCAGCGTGCTGACAAGCTGGCCCACGAAGGCTGGCGCGGTGAGCGACGAGCGCGTTTGCGCGTTCTCCACATCCGGGCCCGCCATCACCGTCAGCTTGCCGGGCCATGGGTCCGCCCACGCTGCCGCCAGAAAGCCTTCACGCGCCGGCTGTCCGGGGCGTCGCGGCAGGTCCATCAGCACCAGCGCAGGACGCGAGGATGGCCGCGGGGCGGGCGCGCTGGCCGGGTCGGGGCCGGCACGCGCTGGGGACGGTGCGCTGGCACCGATGAGATCGCACTGTCTGTCGGCTCGCCCGTCCGCAGCGGCAATGCGCCAGACCTGTCCGTCGGGACCGGCATCCAGGGTGATCGCATCACCCGCTTCCAGCGCGATGTGTGATGGCGACAGGGTCAAACGCGCGCTCAGCGCCTCGGCGCGCGCACGGGCCAGCGCTTCCTGCGCCCAGCCCGCCGCGATATCGCGGTCTGACAGTGCGCGCAGCGGAATGTCAATCACGCCTTCAAGCGCGAAATCGATGCCCAGCGCCGCCGCGGAAGCCGGACGATAATCCCCGTCGTCGGCGTGAAACTGCACGCGCACTTCGCGCGGCAGAGTCTCTTCCGGTTCGCGGGATAGACTCAGATCCTCCCCGCGATCGGGATGAACGAGGCGATCGGTGGTCAGCACGGTCGGGCCCGTGTCCAGAGACTGCGCAACGCATACCGCGCCGCTGGCCCGGTCCACGATGTCGAAGCCAAAGACGAGCCCAAGGCGCTCAATCTCGTCGCGCGCCCGTGCGCCACCGGCGATAACATAGCCCGCGAGCACCCCGTCCACACCGGTTGTGTCCAGCGCAGGCAGGCCTGCACGGGCGGCGATATCGGCGACGACCTCACCCACAAGCGATTGCCCGGCCCGACCGGTCAGCCAGTGTCCGCGTCGCCAGTTTGCACCATCGCTCCAGACACCGTCGCGGGTGGGAAACTCCGGGAAGGGTCGCGCATCCCAGGTCCAGACATGGCAGTGCGCCAGGTCCAGCATGGGGCCGGCGTAGACGCTGGACACGGGATTGGTCGCGCCCTGCCAATGGCCCAAAAGCGCCTCGATATAGCGCCGCTGGATCAGATCATCGCGCGCGCCAGTGGAAAAGTAGGGTGCCGTGCTTTCAGAGCTTTTGGGGTCAAGAAAGACATTAGGCTGGTTCGCGCCCTTGTCGACGGCCGGACAGCCCAGCTCCACCAGCCGAACCGGCTTTGAATGGGGCACCCAGGCGGTGGGCGCTGTCTGTCTGACGCCGGCAATGCGGTCATGGTGCGCCTCGCTCCACCAGCTGCGCAAATCCTTGTAGCGCCAGACCCAAGGCTCGCCATGGGCCCCATCGGTGATCGGCGTGCGTGTCTGGCTCTCGCGGTCAGCCGCACTGGCGTAAAACCAGTCAAACCCCTCCCCGCCCTCAACCTGGCTGGCCAGATAGGCCGGGTCATAAATCGACGGCGCACCGTCGAGGGCATCAAGATGGGCATGCCCCTCGCGCCAGTCAGACAGGGGCGCATACCAGTCAATGCCGATGAAATCGATGTCGTCACACCAGGCCGCCTCAAATTGCGGCCCGCGAAGGCTGTCCGGGTCTTCAGCGCTGAACGCATGGCCTTCAGCCCCGCAAGGCCAGATCAGCCGGTGGCGGGAGGCTTCGTATTTAGGACGCCCTGACGGTGGACCGATATTCAAAAGGCCCGAGGGCCCTGAAATCATCACCTCGCGCACGTCAGAAAAGGTGGGGCCCACCAGCGCCACACGCCGAGCCCCGGCCTTCACCTGGCCTCGCAGCCATTCGGCCCCGGCGCGGGTCTTGCCTGCACCGCGACCGCCCAGAAACAGCCAGCAGGTCCAGTCACTTTCATGGGGCGGTGTCTGCTCTGGGCGCGACCAGGCCTCCCAGTCATAAAGATGGGCCTCAATCGCAGCCTCGCTCATCTGGTGGGTTTTCACTTTCGCTATCTGATGGGCCTTGTCCGGGTTGCCCCCGCTTCGCTTCCAGATCGATGAGGCGAAGGAGGCGGCGTTCCAGTTCGGCTCTCGGGTCGTCATAATCGCTCGACACCTCCGGCTGACTCACCGGCGCGCCGGGCGTCTTTGAGTTCGGTTTTTCCATGGTCCAGCTCTCCAGGGCCCGAGCCGTTCGGATCAGGGCGTACAGGGCTTTGGCTTCACGTTCAGCCTGGGGCGCTTCACCTTGGAGAAGGTGGTCTTCCGCGCGCTCCAGAGCCTGTCGAAACGTCACCAGCTTTTGAAAATGGGCCCGGGTGGGAAAGACTTTCTCGATCCACCGGCAGCGGGTTTCCACCGTGCTGAGCGCCAGATTGAAATCACGCGCCAACACCGCCGGCTCCTCACCGTGACGGAAGCGCTCAAACAGAGCGGCCCAGTCCGCGGCGTACACCGTGCGGGCTTTTGTTTTCGGGTTCATTTCGACCATTCCCAAAGACTACACGAGCGCCGGACCGGTCGGATTGATTGGTGCGATTAATGTGGAAGGGGTTGAAAGTGTTTGGGGTTTTCGCGGCACCGGGTGGGAGTTGCCGGGCCCTTGTCCCCTCAAACACCACCAGTTTTGAGAGCCCCAAGCCGCGAGCGCTCCATTCTGCGGGTCCTTCGAGACGCGCTTCGCGCTCCTCAGGATGAGGATTTCCTATAGCCCCTGCATTCCTCATGCCGAGGAGTGGCCCGTGGCGAACGTCTCGAAGGACCCACACCCCTGTCATCCCCCGGTGTGTCCGGGGGACTCATTGGGTGGCCGTGAAACAACGGTCCACCCAACCGGCATGAGTGGCCCGGACAAGCCGGGCCATGACAGCATTTAGTAAGAGCCCCACGTCTCAGGGACCTTCCCGCCGTCACAGGCGGTGCAGGGGCAGCTACTCGACGCCTATCGCCCCATCTGGTCCAGTGCACCTTCGATTTGAGGGTTCAGGACACTTTCAACCGCACCGGGTTGAAGTAAAAATTCGGTCACAGTCTCGTCGGCAAGAAGCGCGCGAATATAGCTTTGGTGAGCGCCTTCCGGGTTGCCGGCCTGTGCCACATCGTCAGAGGTGATGACGTCATTTGAAAGCTCGATCTGGCGAAAGCGCACCGACCCATCTTCCATGGATACAGCCAGGATCGTGCGGCCATGGTCGAGATCAAAAATCCGGTTCGCGATGATCGCGAGATTGCGGCCATCCATCATCGTGAGCTGGACCCACTCAAGAGCTCCGGTACCGGTTGGAACGCCACCTGATGAGAGGTAATGCGGGCAATTGCGCGAGCTGCCGATTGCAAATCCGAAGTCTTCCTGATCCGTGATGTAAATAAGATTGAATTTGACGGCGTAGGCCGTATCCGACCCAGACGCTGCCGGGTCAGAATAGGCGAGCGTGCGCCCCTGGATCCGCAAGGTCTGATCCCCAATCACAGCACGATCAAAAATCGCCATGTTAGCGACGAAGCAATTATTAACCCCGTCATGCTCCCCATAGGGTCGCACCGGCGAAGGAATCGGCGTCAGCCCCAACAACTGGTCGAACATGCCGACCATCTGCAGATCGCCCTCAAACATCTCCCGGTCTCGGGTTTCAAACAGGTCGCGTGTCGCCGCATACTCACGCGCCTGCTCATCAGTCCAGGCCGCCGCGGTCCAAGGTTCCGGCGACGATGTCGCCTCTTGAGCCACAGGCTGCGGCACCGGAGCAGACTGGGTGGCACACGCGGCCAGAAAAAGCCCTATAGCGCCTGCGACGCCGAGCCGAACCCTCAGATTCTTCATAATAACCCCCGTGGTTTAGGCGAGAAACCTAACGGGGTGACAGCAAAGCCGCCAGCAGCCAAGAAAGCGATATTACGCCGCAGCGGCGGTCTTGCGCATTTTCCAGAAACGCATGGCGCGTTCGGCATCGGCCAAGGAGAGCGTGTCATAGGCCTGGCCGACGGTGCGGGCGTCATTGAACGCGCCTTCGCTGGCCCCGGCGCGCAGGACCGCGATGGTCACAAACAGCGCCTTTTCGATGCCGGCCGCCTTGCAGATCAGCGCGAGGCCATCCGGGCTTTCATGCTCCAGCGCGCGGCGGGCGGCATCGTAGTCAACGCCTGCCATTTCAGCGAAGCCGACCGAGAAATGGACCGGTTTCTTCTCGCGCAGATAGCGCACCAGAAGCGAGCCATTGAGCTCCTTGCGCATCTTGGCCCGGGTGACGTCTTTCTCAGCCTCGGCAATGTCCTTGTCTTCAGCCAGGCGCGACTGGATCCGCTGGCGCGAGGCGGCGAGCGCGGCTTCCAGTACACCCGGCTCCAGCGCGTCGAAGCGGTCCATGATCTTGGCGCGCAGCGTGTTTTCCACGACCATTGTCAGATCATTGAGCAGGTCGACCGGCGTGTCCTTGCGCTCCACCAGCGGCTTTTGCAGCACAGGGCTGTTTTCAGCGCGGCGGGTCACCGTTTCAAAGGTTTCGCGGGTCAGCGACGCGCCCTCGTTTTCCACCAGCGTCGCCACGGCATTGTCGTCACCGCGCTCTACAATGGCGTGCGACAGGCGCTCGGGCACCGCCGGGCGGTTGGCGATGGCTTGAATATGGGCCTGGCCGGTTTCATGGACGATGGTCACAAGCTCGTCTTCGGTCAGCACGCCGGACTTTGACAGGATCGGCGCGGCCACCTCAATCGCGTCCTTGGCGAGCTGCATGATCAGGCCCTTGGGCGCTTCATCGGAGTCGGCGAAACGGCGGGCCAGCTCTTCACGCGCGCCCTGGGCCGTCTGGCTGGCGAGCGACTTGAGCACTTCATCAAACTGGTGATGGGTCGCGGATTCGCGCGCCGGCGGGGCGTCGAAAAACAGGTCAGTCACCTCGCGGAGCAAGGCGCGGCGGCGGTCAGAGGACTTCTCTCTGGCAAGCTCTGTGAGCTTGTGCAGCTTGGTTGCGACCGCCATTTCGCGGACCTCCGGGATCGACTTCACCGCCAGAATGACCTGACGGGGTAAAGAAAGCGTGGCGGATCATCGTAAATCAGTGGTGATTTTTCCGCCTCGCGCGAAAAAATCTCACCTAACCGCCAGCGAGCCCGTCCTCACCGGTCACCGAGCTGCCGCCTGCTTCGTCGAGCGCGCGCAATTCCCGGCGCGTCGGTTCGCGGTCAATGGCGGCGTTGATGCGACGCGTCAGCTGGGGCGCGAGGCCGGTCACCGCGCCAGCCTGGGGCCGCGGCGTCAAGGCAATGGCGTGAATGTCACAGCGTGGCGCGCGGCCGACCCAGCCGGTATTCCAGGTCCAGGCCTGACAGCGCTCGTCCAGTCGACAGGCGGTTTCACACGCCGGCGCGCTCTCAGCCGCGATGCCATCAAGGCGCGCAACCACCGCACCACGACGGGCGTGCTCCTCCAGGGTTTGAAGGGGCGTCGTGGTCTGTTCGCCCAGCGGCTGCTGGCTCAAGACGAGAAGCGCGAGAAACAACATCCAGTCAGCATGGTGCCAACCGCCTTTAGAAAGCGTTGCGAAACCGCTCACGGCTCGCTAACGGTGACGCGCAACCCGCGAAGCAAGGAGTGGCCACCCATGGCCGAGGCGAACGCCCCCGACAAAAAGACGACGGCCACCGGCAAGCTCCAGCGCTTTCTCGAAGGTGACCTGTTCTCCAATGCCATTATCGGCGTGATCCTGATCAACGCCGCGATTCTGGGCGTGCTCACCTACCCCCTGCCCGACGGCGTGCGCACCGCGCTGAACCAGATCGACGGCGTGATCGTCGCGATCTTCTGTGTCGAGATCGCCCTGAAGCTGGTCGCCTACCGGGCGCGGTTTTTCAAATCAGCCTGGAACTGGTTTGACCTGACGGTCGTCGTCTTCTCGCTCATCCCGGACGCCGGCGCGCTGACCGTGCTGCGCGCCTTTCGGGTGCTGCGCCTGTTCCGCCTTTTCTCGGTCGTGCCGGAAATGCGCTCGGTGGTCGAAGCCCTCGCCAAGGCGATTCCGGGCATGGGCGCGATCATGCTTGTCCTCGGGGTCATCTTCTATGTCTCCTCTGTCATGGGCGCGATGCTGTTCTCTGGCACCCACCCGGAGCTGTTCGAAGACCTCGGCGGGTCAGCTTTCACCCTGTTTCAGGTCATGACGCTGGAAAGCTGGTCCACAGGCGTGGCTCGCGACGTGATGGCCGAGCACCCTCAGGCATGGATATTCTTTGTCGGCTTCATCGTACTGACCAGCTTCGCGGTCCTGAACCTCTTCATCGCGGTCATTGTCGACAGCATGCAGTCGAAGCATTTTGACGCCGAGACTGAGCGTCAGAATGAGGCCCATGATGAGCGCGAGCATATGATGGAAGAGTTCAAGGCCATGCGGACCGAGATCGCGGAACTCAAAACGCTTTTATCTGAGCAGGTTAAGCCGAAGTCTCAGCGCGCATCCGGCTCCAGAAGCGCATCAAAACGCGACGACAAGTCAGAGTAAAACGCCGCCAGACTTTCCTCCCGGGCCGTCCTGCGACGCGGAGCCGGAGCGCTCAACGCGCGCGGCTGAAGGCCCTGATGCGCCTCGCTCATGAAGGCCTGCCAGATCTGCGCTGGCAGCTGTCCGCCGGTGACCGAATCCGTTGGCGTATCATCGTCATTGCCGACCCAGACCCCGGCGACAAGATAGCCGGTATAGCCCACGAACCAGGCATCACGGCTGTTCTGGCTGGTGCCAGTTTTGCCTGCAGCCACATGGTTTTGCAGCCGCGCGCGGGTGCCGGTGCCATCCAGAACCACCGACTGCAACAGGGTGGACATCCAGCGCGCATGGTCCCTGGTTATCACCTGCGGTCCGGGGGCGGGTTCAGGAGCCGCCCAAAGCAGCTCTCCCCGCGCATCACGGATCTGTGTCACAAGGACGGGATCGGTGCGCCGGCCATCATTGGCGAAGGCGGCGTAAACCGCTGTCATATCAAGCAGTTTTGTTTCTCCAGCGCCCAGCGAAAGGGCTGGCACAACCGCCAGGTCCGACGTCACGCCGAGGCGCTCGGCCATCTCGGCCACAGCCTCCGGCCCCACCTCAGAGCCGGCCTGCGCGGCAATGGTGTTGATCGAGCGCTTCAGCGCATCTGCCAGAGTCACCATGCCTCTAAAACCACCGCCGTAGTTTTCCGGGCTCCAGCCTTCGATATCGATCGGGCGGTCCCGGAAGGTCGTTGACGGGTCCATGCCCGCTTCGAAACCTGCTGCAAAAACAACAGGTTTGAAGGCAGAACCGGGTTGACGCTCGGCTTGAATGGCGCGGTTGAACTGGCTCTCCTGATAGTCGCGCCCCCCCACCATCGCACGCACTCGCCCGGTCAGGTCAAGCGCCGTCAGGGCCGCCTCTCCGGCGTTTCGGGCCTCGCCTTGAGCGTCCATGATCCGGTTGAGTGCGGCGTGGGCCTGCAGCTGAAGCTGCGGGTCGATGGCCACCTTGATGGTCACCACCGGCGGCAGCTCACCGCCGAGCGCAGCCTCAGCCTCGGATACGGCCGCATCAAACACATGACCGAACACCGCCGAGTCGTAGATTTGCTCTTCACTTTCAATGAGTTCAGCAGGCACCGTCACCGCGCCGAGATAGGTCAGCGGATCAATATACTCCGCATCCAGCATCGCCTGAAGCACGTCCTCGGCGCGGGCCTGGGCGGCCTCCAGATTGTCGGTGGGCGCCAACCGGCTGGGCGCCTTCGGCAGGGCCGCGAGGATCGCGGCCTCAGCCAGCGTCAGCTCCGTCGCGCTTTTGGCGAAATAGGTTTGGGCTGCTGCTTCAATGCCATAGGCCCGCTCGCCCAGATAAACCCGGTTCAGATAAAGCTCGAGGATCTCGTCCTTCGACAGCAGGTCTTCGAGCGCCAGCGCGATCCGGATCTCCTGCAGCTTGCGGCGGATGGTGCGCTCCGGGCTGAGGACCAGGTTCTTGACCAGCTGCATGGTCAGGGTCGAACCGCCCTGCACGGTCGAGCCGGCCTGCACATTGACCGCCATGGCGCGAGCGAGACCGCGGCGGTCTACGCCGTCATGCTCGTAAAAGCGCCGATCCTCAATGGCCAGAAAGGCTTGCGGCACATGGGGTGGCAACTCCTCCAGACGAATGGGGCGACCATAGCGGGGCCCTCGCACCACCAGTCGCTCGTCATTCATGCCGGTCAGCGTCACAGAGCTTTCGCGCCGCACCTCCCACAGGGCGACAGCGCTGTCAGGCAGGTCCGGCAAGTCATGGAAGGCCCAGCGCCAGGCAAACGCACCACCGACAAGGCCGACCACCAGCGCAAGCGCGATAAGCGAGAGCACCAGCTTGGCAAACCAGCCCAGCCGAAAGCCGCGTCGCGGCGCTATGTCAGCCCGATATGTGATCGCTCGCTCCCTTCCCGTGTGCAAAGCCTGACTGTCATGAAATGCGTTAAGGGCTAAATTCAGGCAATGCCCAAGCCCTTTTATGAAACCAAATCCCTAGCCGACATGACGCCCGAGGAATGGGAGTCACTATGCGATGGCTGTGGCAAGTGTTGTACCATCGTCCTTCAGGAGGAGGATAACGGCACGCTATGGCGCACCAATGTGGCCTGCAAACTTCTCGATCTGAACACCGTGAGGTGCTGCGATTATGCAAACCGGCACACCCGGGTGCCGAGCTGTGTGAAGCTGAACCCTGACAATATCGCCGACCTGCACTGGATGCCGGGGACCTGCGCCTACAGGCTTTTGTCAGAAGGTGAACCGCTACCCGACTGGCACCCGCTTAAGACCGGAACGCGGCAGAGCGTCATAGACGCCGGTATCGGTGTTCACGGCACACTGGTCAGTGAGACCGACGTCGAGGACGACGATCTGGAAGATCACATCATCGATTAGCCGGTGCGGCAGGATTAGTCGTCGCGATGGACCCGCTCGGAGCGCTCGTGACGCTCCTGGGCTTCAAGGCTCAACGTGGCCACCGGACGCGCATCAAGACGGGCGAGCGAAATCGGCTCACCGGTTTCTTCGCAGTAGCCATACTCGTCTTCGTCGATCCGGCGCAGTGCGGCTTCGATCTTGTTGATCAGCTTGCGCTGGCGATCCCGGGCCCGGAGCTCCAGCGCGCGGTCGGTTTCCGTCGAGGCGCGGTCCGCCAGATCGGGCAGCGACCCAACATCTTCCTGCAGGTTCGACAGGGTCGAGCGGCTTTCGCGAAGGATCTCTTCCTTCCACGCCATGAGCTTGCGCCGGAAATATTCCTTCTGGCGTGGGTTCATGAACTCGTCTTTGTCTTCGGCGGGGCGATAGCCGTCCGGCAATTCGATTTCGGATTTGGCCATGACAGTCATTGGGTCAACTCCATAAGGTCCGCCGCCCCCACGGCAAAAAGCGGGCGTAAAATATCTCTCGGCCTCGCCGAGTCAATTCGGCGACGCTGCGCACGCGCAAGTATCGCGCCAGTGTGAAGCTCGTGTGAAAAGGTGGTGGTATTGGGGCAGGCCCAAGGCCGTTACGCGCCGAGTTTGGCCAATTCCACAGCGGCTCTCAGCTCCACCTCGTCGAGTGCGGCCTCAAGCTGCGGGTCATGCGTCATATCCCTTTGGGACTTCAGCGTATCCATCAAGCGCATCAATGTGTCGCGGGGTATCTGGCCTTCGAGGAGCGCGATCTTCAGATCATCCAGGATGTCCAAAAGCGAAAAGGCCCGATTCGTCGCCTGTTTGCGCGCTTCGGTAAAATCGCCAGTGCCCTGCAGCGCCATCAAGGCGTCGACCGAGCCAATGGACGATGTGCCGGAAAGGGCCGCGGCCCCGGCCGCTGTGCTGGCTCCACCCGACTTTGGCGTCGCGGTCGGCGCAAATCCGTCGCCGGATGCCTTGTCCGTCTTTCGAGACCGGTTGGGACCGGAAACACCGTTGGAGCCAGAAACCTTCATCGTTCCACGCCTTGTTCGCGACCCTCATTGAGTGGCTTAATCTGTGTTAACAGCCCCTTAAACATGCGCACAAAACCGGCAGATTTTGCCCAGCAAAGACAGCCGGAGGCAGCATCTGTCACCAGACCCATATCCCAAAGCACTGTTTTTACTCGTATTTTCTGCCGTTAACCTTGGCACGGTTTTCGCATCGTTCACGCGCAGATCAATTGTGTCGGCGAGTGAGTGTTAAATCCTGTGATGTTTCGACTGATTTTCCTGGCGCTGGCGGCAACGGCCCTGATGGCCGCCCCCGCCCAAGCCAATCCGCGCATCAAAGACATCGCCGACGTCGAAGGCGTTCGTGACAACCAGCTGGTCGGCTACGGCCTGGTCGTGGGCCTTGATGGTACGGGCGACACGCTGCGCAACTCCGCCTTCACTCGCCAGGCGCTCAACTCCATGCTGGAGCGCTTCGACATCAATGTCCGCGAAGCCGACCTGCGCACGGGCAATGTGGCGGCGGTGATCGTCACCGCTGAACTGCCGCCCTTTTCCATGCAGGGCACGCGCATGGACGTCACGATCTCTGCCCTTGGCGATGCTGACAGCCTGCAGGGCGGTGTCCTGATCGCGACGCCTTTGATGGCGGCCAATGGCGATGTCTATGCGGTCGCGCAGGGCTCACTTGCGGTTGGCGGGTTCGCAGCCGAGGGCGACGCTGCCAGCATCACCCGCGGCGTTCCAACCAATGGCCGCATCGCCAATGGCGCTGTGATCGAACGCGAACTCGACTGGGATCTCGGCAGCCAGAACGAAATCCGCCTCGCCCTTCGCAATCCTGACTTCACGACCGCCCGGCGCATGGCCGACACGATCAATGCCTATCTGGGCAATGGCGCAGCGCTGGCTGAAAACCCCAGCACGGTTTCACTGACCCGTCCGACCGCGTTCTCAGGCGACATGGTGACCCTGATTGCCGAGGTCGAGCAGCTGCGGGTGGAGACTGACATGCGCGCCCGCGTGGTCATCGACGAAAGCACCGGCACCATTGTGATGGGTGAGAATGTGCGCGTCTCCACCGTGGCTATTGCACAGGGCGGCCTGACCATCACCGTTTCTGAAAGTCCCGTGGCCAGCCAGGCCCAGCCCTTTGCCCAGGGCGGTGAAACCGTGGTTCTGCCGCGGACCGACGTCGAGGTATCAGAAGACACCGCAGACCTGGGTGTACTGGAAGGCTCAGTGACCCTGCGCGAACTCGTCGACGGCCTGAACGCCCTCGGCGTGAGCCCGCGCGACATGATCACCATCCTGCAGACCATCAAGGCGGCGGGCGCGCTTCAGGCTGAAATTGAGTTGCTGTGATGATGGATGGACTGCTCGACGCCCAGCTTCAAAACGCCCTGCTTGCAGCGCGCGGCTCCGACGGGCCTTCGCGCCCCCGCGGCCAGACGCCTGATGACATCAAGGCGACCGCTCAGGAGTTTGAAGCGGTCTTCCTCGCCCAGATGATGGAACAGATGATGGGTGAGACGACCCAGTCCAGCTTTGGCGGTGGTCCGGGCGAAGCGGCGTTCTCCTCCATGCTCAATGACGAATACGCCAAGGTCATGGCCAAAGCCGGTGGCATTGGTCTGGCCGACGCCCTCGCCCGCGAAATGCTGGCCCTTCAGGAAGGACGAGACTCATGACCGAACTGGCAGCTCAAACCCCAACCGAACGCGCCGAGGCCCTGATCCGTCTGACCTCCCGCCTGACCGATCTCCTGGATCAGGAAACCGCTCTGTTTGAGGCGCGGACCCCTCACAAGGCCGTTGACCTGCAGTCGGAAAAAACACGGCTCGCAACGCTTTACCGGGCTGAAACCCAACGCGCCAAAGCCGACCCGGCGCGCCTGTCCGGCCTGGTGCCCGCGCTGAAGGCCCAGCTGCAGGACAGCACACGTCGCTTTGAAGCT
Source organism: Oceanicaulis sp. (assembly GCA_043513725.1). Lineage (GTDB taxonomy): Bacteria > Pseudomonadota > Alphaproteobacteria > Caulobacterales > Maricaulaceae > Oceanicaulis. Next base: position 716,726 of record CP121338.1, read on the forward strand.
GCTCTGACGCGCAATGGTGCGGCTGTGGAAGCCCTCAAAACGCTGACCGAAGGCCTCGTCAAAGCGCTCGCCGATGAAGCCAACCGCCAGGCTCAGGCCAAAGCCGGCTATGGCCCCGGCGCAGCTCAGGCCGCTCGCGTGGGCGCGCTGGCCTGTAACCAGACGGCTTAGCCAGGCTACTCGCCGCGCTTTAGATCCTCTGCCACGTCAATATCGCGCAGCTGCCGCAGGTGGTGAATGCGGGAAAGCCCGAAGCGCTCTAGCTGCGCTTCAAGATCCGTCCGCGTGTCGGCATGGGACCAGCGAATATTATCAAAGACAGCGGGCGGTATTGGCGTGTTCAGCGCCAGGAGCCAATAGCCGCCGTCTTCGGCCGGTCCGATCACCGCATCATGGCGCTTGAGCGCTGCAAAGGCGGTCGCGATGTCTCGGCGGGTGACCTGTGGCGCGTCGGTCCCGATGACGCAAACGGGTCCCTTACCGTGTGCAAACACCCGCGCCTGCCGCACGCCAAGTCCGCCTGAACCTTGCTGGATTCGTTTTATCCTGGCGGGCCATACGCCGGGAAAACGCGCTTCGGTCGCCCGGTCAGGCGATACGGCGAGCACCGTGCGCCAGCGACAATCCTTCAGCGCGCGCATCAGCGTTGCCATCATGGCCCTGTGTCGACGCCAGGCCTGAACCTTGCCTATACCTGCAGCGAGACGGGTCTTCGCCCCACCGATTACCGGGGCCTTGGCAAACAGCACCAGCTTCATTTGCGATAGGCCCTGGCAAGCGATTGAGGGTTCGCTCCAAGAAAATAGCGCGTCAAAAGCGTAAGGTTTTTCAATGAGCGGCGCGTGTAGCCATCGGCCAGAAAACGCTCCGCACTGGTGACCGCGCGCGCCTCCAGGCCGATCAATCGCCTGCGCCCAATGCGGCGCACAAGATCGACGTCTTCAAACAGGGGCCACGGCTTGTAGCCCCCAAGAGCCTCATAAAACCGGCGCGGGATGAGCAGACCCTGATCGCCATAGGGTAGCGCGAGCTTTCTGCACCGCCATCGTACCGCGCGCTCAAGGCGGCGCGCCTTGGGGTGGCCATCGTCCAGCGCAAACTGGAAATACCCAGCTCGGTCACGATGGGCGTTTGCGTCCAGAAATGCGCTCACGGTCTGCGCCCAGCCCGGCTCAAGGCGTGTATCAGCATGAAGGAACAAATACCAATCATCCGCAGTCGTCAGCCCGGCGGCTGCCTGCGCACCGGCCGCAAGCTGTGGCCCGCGCCCCCTTGCACCGGTGACGATCCGGGCCCCGGCGCGGCGCGCAATCTCCGCCGTGGCATCGCTCGACCCCGCGTCAGTCACAAGCCAGCCGCAGCTCAGTCCGGCGCGCTCGCCTTCAACAAGCGAGTCAAAGACTTGCCCGAGGGACGCTGCCGCATTGAGCGTGGGGATGATCGTAAAGACGCGAGCCATGGCCTGCTTTGAAGCGTCGGACCCGATCAAAGTCAACGACAAAAAGTTCTTGCTTTGTTCTATTGCGTGAGTCAGCGTTCAGGCCATGACCGCACGTTTTGTCCCGCCTGCTGACACCCAGCCCCTGCCTGATGGCCAAAGGCCTAAGGGGCGCGGTGCCGTGTCGAACGCTTCAGGCCGGTTTGAACGCGAACAGCGTGAGCCTTTTGACGATGGCTGGGAGACCGCTGACGCGCAGCCGCCGAAGCTCAAGACGACGCTGATCAAGGACAGCTCCCGGTCGATCATTTCAACCAATGACAGCCCGGACATTTCCTTCGACAAGTCGATCAACCCCTATCGCGGCTGCGAGCATGGCTGCATCTATTGCTACGCACGGCCGAGCCACGCCTTCTGGGGTTATTCGGCCGGTCTCGACTTTGAAAGCGTGCTCTTCTTCAAGCCGGGCGCCGCGGCGCAACTGGAAAAAACCTTCCGCAAGCCCGGCTACAAGCCCGAGCCAATCATGATCGGGGCGAACACCGATCCCTATCAACCGGTTGAACGACGACTGCGCATCACCCGGTCGCTCCTGGAACTCTGCCTGAAATTCAGACACCCGGTGATGGTCATCACCAAATCCGCCAGCATTATGCGAGACGCCGACCTGCTGTCCGAGCTCGCTGAGCAAGGGCTCGCCAAGGCCGCCGTTTCAATAACAACGCTCGACCGTAAGCTGTCGCGCGCCATGGAACCGCGGGCGGCGACACCAGAGCGGAGATTGGAAGCCGTTCAGGCGCTTACCGCGGCGGGCGTACCCGTGTCAGCCATGATGGCTCCGATTATCCCTGGCCTGACCGATCATGAAATCGAACCTCTGCTGGAACGCTGTGCGGACGCAGGCGCTGAGAACGCCGCCTATGTGCTGTTGCGATTGCCGCTTGAGGTTCGCGATCTGTTTACCGAATGGCTGGAAGCCGAGCGTCCGGCCGCGGCGAGGAAGATCATGAGCCTGGTGCGCCAGACGCGCGGCGGTCAGGATTATGACGCCACGTTTCACAAGCGCGGTGTTGGGGAAGGCCCGGTGGCCGTGCTCATCGCCCAGCGCTTCCGCGCTGCCCTCAAACGCAATGGCCTGACCACCCCCCGCCGGCAGCTGCGCACCGACCTCTTCGAGCGCCCGATCGCCGAATGGCGGCAAATGAGCCTTTTCTAACAAGGCTCTGCTTTTGTTTTGACCGACATGCTGATCAAACATAGGTTGGCGACCGCATTCGCTTTAGGGGGATTCCGAGTGTTTATGAGATTCGCCGTTGCCTTTTTCGGGATGCTCACGCTCGCGGCCTGCTCGGCTGAACAACAGGAGAGCTCCATTCGGGCTATGGCTCATGAGGCTCAGCTTGAACGATCGGACGAAGCGGTTGAGGCCATACTCTCGCGCGATAGTGAAGCCATTCGCAGTCTGGCCCCGCCCGACGCGCGATCCTATTACAGCGACGAGAACCTTTCTCAGCTGTATGAGATCATGCCAACGGTTGGGCCGTCAAAAGTCACTCTGGCTCAATTCAATAGCGGAACGATGACCAATAACGGTCAGACCGTTTCCAATGGTGAGTACACCTATATTGCCTACTTCGGTAGCAACGAAGCCGGGATTGAGCGGGCAACAGTTCGAATTCAGCTCCAAGCGGTCGGAGCCAGCCCGCACTATCTGGTGCATTTGAATTTCCGCGACCGCACCCCTATCGATAATATGCCCTCAACTGTCATGACCCCAATTGTTCAGGGACTTGCGATCGGGGTGGCCGCATTTTCAATCATCACCCTGTTGGTGGCGATCTTCACGCCGCGGCTGAAGCGTCGAATCCTCTGGTCAGCCTTCATTATTCTGGTGGGAACGCCGGTATTTCAATTCGTTACACCGGGGGAAAGCTGGCAGTATCTTGGGCCCGGACCCACCTGGGACGGCGAGACATTCCGGCTTTCGATCTTCATGGTCCGTGTATTCAGCGCGTCGTACACAACCGACTTCCTGTCTGGTCTCACAGCTTATGATATCGCCGTCCCTGTTGGAGCTCTTGCCTTCTGGTTCCAGAGACTGACCGGCCGCCTGGCACGGAAGCCAAAGCCAATCCCCCCATCTGCATCGCCTAGGCCTGAAAGCGCCTCCGCAGAAGCAACGGGCAAGGCGTCCTGACCACGCTCGCACTTTCGTCCAAGGGCCAAACCAATGACTGTCCAAGCAACTCTCGACCTTGGCAAAACGAGCAAGACCGCTGGTGTCGACGAAGCGGGCCGGGGGCCGCTGGCGGGGCCGGTTGTGGCTGCAGCGGTGATCCTCCCCGATGGCTTTGAAGCCATTGAGGCGCTTGCAGGGCTCAACGACTCCAAGAAGCTCACCGCCAAACGACGCGAGACACTTGCGGTCGCAATTCGGGCGCACTGCCAGGTTGGAATCGCGCTGGCTGAACCCCATGAAATCGACCGGCTGAACATTCTTCACGCCAGCCTCGCGGCGATGACCCGCGCTGTACTGGCGCTGCCGACGCAGCCCGGTCACGCGCTCATTGACGGCAACAAGCTGCCGCGTGGCCTGCCCTGCACCGCTGAGGCCTTGGTCGGTGGTGACGGGCTGGAGCCTGGCATTGGTGCGGCCAGTATCATCGCCAAAACGGTTCGCGACCAGATCATGGTCGAAGCCGACGTCCGGTTTCCCGGTTATGGCTTTGCAGGCCACAAGGGCTATCCCAGCCCCAGCCACAAACAGGCACTCGATGAATTAGGCCCCTCGCCCATTCATCGGCTAAGCTATGCGCCCGTTGAGGCCTCCTGGAAGAAAAATGGCTTTTCACGGCGCTTTATGAATCCGGCTTAACCTGCGGGTAAGGCGAAACGATTCACCAGTGACGAATCGATTTTTTGCGACCAGCACAAGGCGACTTCACGGTGTCAGGCCCAACAAAAGACCAACTTCCCCTCGACCAGATCCTTCAGGGCGATTGCGCTGAAGTCATGAAGTCCCTGCCCGCCGAAAGCGTTGACCTCGTTTTCGCGGATCCGCCTTACAATCTGCAGCTTGGCGGCGATCTGCACCGCCCGGACAATTCCAAGGTCGACGCTGTCGACAATGACTGGGATCAGATCGGCGATTTTGATGCGTATGATCTGTTCAGCTGCGCCTGGCTGGAAGAGGCTCGCCGCGTCCTGAAACCCAACGGAGCCCTGTGGACCATTGGCAGCTACCACAATATTTTCCGCGTTGGCTCCTTCCTTCAGGATATGGGCTTCTGGATCCTCAACGATGTGATCTGGCGCAAGTCCAACCCGATGCCGAACTTCAAGGGTACGCGCTTTACCAATGCCCACGAGACGCTGATCTGGGCGTCGAAGACCAAGAGTGCCAAACCGACTTTCAACTATGCCGCCATGAAAGCGCTGAACGACGGCGTTCAGATGCGCTCTGACTGGACGCTGCCCATCTGCGCGGGCGGCGAGCGCCTGAAAACCGCTGAAGGTAAGAAGGCCCATCCCACCCAGAAGCCGGAATCGCTGCTCCACCGGGTGTTGCTGGCCACCAGCAACCCGGGCGACGTGGTTCTCGATCCTTTCTTCGGCACCGGTACGACCGGCGCTGTAGCCCGCAAGCTGGGCCGCCATTTCATCGGTATTGAAGCCGATGCGACCTATGTGGCCACGGCGCAAAAACGCATCGACGCGATCAGCCCGGCCGACAAGGCGGCCCTGACGGTCACCCAGTCAAAACGCGCCCTGCCTCGCGTGGCCTTTGGGTCTCTCGTCGAAGCCGGCCTCGTTAAACCCGGTGATACGCTTTACTGCTCCCAAGGTCGGCGCACCGCACAAGTGCGTGCGGACGGGACGCTCTCAGCTCCGGGCATCGCAGGTTCAATCCACCAGGTGGGTGCCCACGTCCAGAATGCGCCGAGCTGTAATGGCTGGACCTTCTGGCATATCCGCCAGGCTGGAACGCTTGCCCCGATCGACGTGCTGCGCGCCCGGGTCCGCGCCGAAATGGACGCCTAAACGAGGCGATCCTTCGCTTGCAGCCCCAGCTTTGCAGCCTTCATCATGACGCTTGGAAGCCCCGCGTCCTCAAGCTCGCTCAACGGATGAAAGACGCCCTCGACCGGCTGCCAGGTCCGAGGTGCCTGGGCGGTCATGACTGACAGGCGCAATTCGAAATGGGTGAAGACATGGCGCACTTCACCCGCATCGGACCATGATGCGGAGAACGGGGCGGCCTGAGTAATGTCGCCTGCCTCAGGTCCCGTCTCACTCCAGTCCGTTCCCGGCAATTCCATCATGGCACCCAGAAGCCCGGTCTCGGGGCGACGGCGCAGCCAGAGCGCACCATCGCGCTGCACATGGAAGCAAACGCCGCGACGGACGGGCTTGGGCTTTTTCTTTTCCTTCAGCGGATAGCGGGTTTGCGTGTCGGCCGCCCGCGCCGCGCAAGCCTGCGCCCAGGGGCAGGCCGCGCACTGTGGCGATTTGGGCGTACAAACGGTCGCGCCAAGATCCATGATCGCCTGGGCGTAATCGCCTGGCCGGTCAGGGTCGGCAAGCTCGGCGGCAATTGCCTTGATCTCCGGCTTCGACTTTGGCAGCGGCGTTTCGATCGCAAACACGCGGCTGATCACCCGCTCCACATTGCCGTCCACGACACTAGCTGGCTTGTCGAACGCGACGGCCCGGATGGCGTTGGAGGTGTAGTCGCCGATGCCCGGCAGCGCGCGCAACGCATCAAGCTCGGAGGGAAATTGTCCGTCCAGCTCACCAGCGACGACCCCGGCGCATTTATGGAGGTTTCGGGCGCGAGCGTAGTAGCCAAGCCCGGCCCAGGCCGCGAGCACGTCATCGCGCGGAGCCTGAGCGAGGTCGGTCACTGTTGGCCAGCGCTCAAGAAAGCGCTGCCAGTAGGGCGCGGCGTGCGGAACGGTGGTTTGCTGAAGCATGATCTCTGACAGCCACACCGCATAGGGATCGGCAACTGCGCCAGCTTGCCGATCCTCTGGCCGAATACGCCAGAGCAGCGTTCGCCCCTGTTCGTCATACCAGGCCAGCAACTTCGCGCGCAGTGTTTTGGCCACAACGCCCCGGTCACGCAGTTTTGACACCGACAAGCTCCGCTAAAAGGTTGCACGCTGGGCGCGCAACGGCATTCTGGGGGCAAGATGACGCGTAAACGCACACCATCAAGCCCTGAAGGCATTTCATCGCGGCGGCGTGTCGACCGCTCTGCGTCCCCGAAAGAAGCCTGGGCGTGGGCGGACAGCCATCGTGGCAAGCCCGCCATTGCGCCGCCGCCCAATGTTGGGCGAGCGGCCTCCAGTCTGATCCGGCCCCTTGCTGCGAAATTCGGTCCGGGAGCCGGTGAGCTGGAGACGGCCTGGAAGGAAATCGTCGGTGAGGCGCTTGCGGCCTATTCCAGCCCGGTCAAATTCCAGTCTGGAGCGGGCGGTCTAACCCTGGTGGTCAATGCGCGCGGACCGGCGGCGTCGCTCATCGAGGCTCAGAGCGCACAGATTCTTGAGCGCGTCGCCCGCTTTTCCGGCAAGGCTCCCAAGAAGCTGAAGCTTACCCAGGGCGCGTTGAAGTCCCGGCCAAGCAAGCCCGCAGCGAAGGCCCGGCGCGTGACCAAGGTGAAATCCTTTGCGCCTGAGCCTGAAGGGCTGGATGCCATCATGGCCGAATTCGAAGCCACGGTTTTCAAGCCGTTGGGAAAACGCAACTCTGATTCCGGTGAGGACAGCTGAATGGCGCAGCACATCTCAAAACTGGCAGGCATGGCGGCAGCTGTATTGACAATTGCGGCCTGTTCCAATGAGCCCACTCAGGCCCAGAGCGCGTTTGAAATAGAGGGTGATCGGGCCAAAGGTTCACCGGCTGCGCCCGTGGTGATCGTGGAATACGCCTCGGTGTCGTGTGGCACCTGCGCGAATTTCCATCGAAACGCCATGCCGACGATCGAACGCTATATCGATAGCGGCGATGTGCGCTTCGTCTTTCGCGAAATGATCGCCAGCCAGCCAGAACTGGCCATCGCCGGCTTTATGTTGGCCAACTGCGCGCCCGACGATCGGTATTTTGATGTGATCGATATTCTGTTTGACCAGCAACAGGCAATGTACAGCGCCCTCCAGCAGGGCCGGGCTCAAAGTCAGCTGCAATCCATCGCGCTTTCGGCCGGCTTCACGACAGAGGAGTATCGCGCCTGCCTGAGCGATCCGGAGGGGCTGGAGGCGGTGCAGGCTCGCACCGAAGCAGCTGCTGAGGCTGGTGTGACCGGAACACCAACATTCTTCATCAACGGGGATCGGGTTGGACGCGCGATGGGCGGCAATCGCAATTTTGTCTGGGCGGAAAATGATGAACCACTCATCGATGATTCAGGGGCCATTCCCTACCAGTTTGACGCCGCGACCATTGAACGCCTCATCGAATTTTATCTGGACGACGCCGTGTAATCTCGAAAATGCCTGTGCGAAGCCTTTGAATGCCGGTGCCGAAGCCGCCATATTGCCCTCAAATCCAAGTCTGACGGATCCATACTGGAGTAGACCATGACCCTGCGCGCGCTTTTCACTGCTGGTATCGCTGCCACCGCGATCGGCCTTGCTGCCTGCTCTGGCGGCGGCGGTAGTTCGGACGGCCGCGGACAATATGAGGAAGAGGGCGATCGCGCGAAGGGCTCGCCGGATGCCCCGGTGACCATGCTGGAATATGCCTCTGTGGCATGTGGCGGCTGTGCCCAGTTCCACGATTCCGCAATGCCAACGGTATATGAGTATGTGGACAGCGGCGATGTGCGGCTGGTCTTCCGCGAGATGATTACCGGCCAGCCCAATCTGGCGATTGCGGGCTTCATGCTGGCAAATTGCGCGCCTGAAGACCGGTATTTTGACGTGATCGATCTGCTGATGGAGCAACAGCGCGCGCTCTTTACCGCCATGCAGCGTCAGCAGGGGCAAACACAGCTTCAGACCCTGGCTCTGTCAGCTGGCTTTACCACCGAGGAATTTCGCGCCTGCATGAGCGATGAGGCGAATCTGGAAGCGGTTCAGGCGCGCAATGCAGCGGCCGCAGAAGCGGGCATCGGTTCAACGCCAACCTTCTTCTTTAACGGTGAGCAGCTTGAGACAACTGCGGTTGAAGGAACCCAGTACTGGGCGGTGGATGGTCAGGCCCTCGAAGACGAGCAAGGCCCCATTCCTGCCAATTATGCGGGCGAGACTTTCGAGCGAATCATTCTTTACTACAAGAATCGCGTCGAAGGTGACGCGGCGGATGGCGGCGCGCAGTAGACCGGAAAACCGGCACATGACGCGCCTTTTGGAGGCGCTTTTTGAAGTTCTCCCAGCTTCGCCTGGCCGGCTTCAAGTCGTTTATCGACCCAACGGAGCTTCGGATCGATCCCGGTTTGACCGGCGTGATTGGTCCGAATGGCTGCGGCAAGTCGAATCTGCTTGAAGCCCTGCGCTGGGTGATGGGAGCGACCTCTGCCAAGTCGCTACGCGGCGGCGGCATGGAAGACGTCATCTTCGCCGGCACGGACAACCGCCCCGCACGCGAGCGGGCCGAAGTCACACTCACCATCGACAACTCCGATCACCGCGCTCCAGCCCGCTTCAACGATGCCGACATCCTTGAAGTCGTTCGCAAGATCACGCGCGGCAAAGGCTCGGACTACACCATCAATGGTGAGGATGTCCGGGCCAAGGACGTTCAGCTCCTGTTTGCCGATGCTGGTACGGGTGCGAACTCCCCTGCGCTGGTGCGCCAGGGACAAATTTCCGAACTGATCAACGCCAAGCCTGAAAATCGCCGACGCGTCCTTGAAGAGGCCGCCGGCGTGTCCGGTCTGCGCGCTCGCCGCCGGGAGGCTCAATTGCGGCTGAACGCGGCGGAAGCCAACCTGGAACGGCTGCAGGAAGTCATCGAGGATCTCGACACACGCTATGCCAGCTTGCAGCGCCAGGCGCGGCAGGCCTCGCGGTATCGCACGATCTCGCAGGACATCCGGGCGTTTGAATCGCTGCTCTGGCTTCGGCGCTGGAGCGAAGCGGTCGAAAATCTCACCAAGTCAGAGGCCACGCTCAAAGAGGTTGATGCGGAAACCGAGAAGGCCCTGGTCGCCGCCGCCGTCGCAACCCGTGAGGCCGAAGCGGCTGTATCGAAAGTACAGCCCCTGCGCGACGCAGAAGCCGAAGCCTCGGCAGCCCTTCGGCTTGCCGAGCGCACAAGAGACCAGCTGGATCGCGATGTCAGTGACGCCAAAGAAGCCGTCATTCGCCTGCGCGCCCGCATCAAGGATCTGGGTGAAGCCGAAAGCCGCGAGGCCGAGCTCCACGGCGAGGCCAAGACCGCACTCGATCGGCTGAAAACCCAAACTGACAAGATCCATAAAGACAGCGCGGGAGATACCAGCGCTCAGGAGCGTGCCGAAGCGGACTTACAGGCGACTGAAGCACGGCGACGCGAGGCTGAGGCCGCTCTTGATGCGGCCAACACGGCCAGCGCACAGATCCGGGCGCGCCGCGATGCGGCTCAGCGCGATCTCAACACGGCCATTAAACGCTGTGACAACCTGCAGGCCGAGGCCGAGCAGGCTCGCCAGGCCCTGACAGATTTTAGTGAGAACAGCGCGGTCGACCTTGGGGCGCTGGAAAACGCGTCGACCATCGCAGCTGAGGCTTTCAGCGCGGCGCAGGCGACGCTCGAGAGCCGGGCTGAAGCGCTCGAGGTTGCTCGCACGACCCTTCAGGACGCGCGCGACACCCAGCAAAGCGCCACAAGCGATGTCAAAGCACTGACATCTGAAAAGGCCAGCCTGGAACGACTGCTCGCCAGTGGGTCCGTCGAGGACCAAGTGCTCGACGCGGTGCGCGCTGATGCAGGCTTCGAACAGGCACTGGCAGCCGCACTCGGTGATGACCTTGAAGCCGGCCTTTCGGTCGGGTCGGCACGCCGTTGGGGCGGGGCCAGTGTGTCCGCAGCGAGCCTGCCTGAAGGCGCCATCCCGCTGTGCGATGTTGTGGAGGCACCCGACGCGCTGAGTATTCGCCTCGCCGCAGTTGGCGTTGTGGATACGCTCGATGATCTTGATCTTCTGGTCGATCAGTTGGAACCGGGCCAACGGTTGGTCACGCGCGACGGTGCCTTGCACCGGTGGGATGGCTATGCCGCTGATGCGGGTGCGCCCTCTGCAACGGCCGTGCGCCTAGAGACCCGCAACCGGGTTGCCGAGCTTGACGCCCGGATCAACGAAGCCGAGCAGCATCAGACCCGAACCGCCAAGGCTGTTGAGGCCGCTTCGATTGACCACAGCGAGGCTGAGCGCGCCCACAATTCAGCCCGTCAGGATACGCGAGAGGCAGAAGCAGCGCTCCGTCAGGCCGAACGTTCCCTTTCGACGGCTCAGGCTGAAGCGGCCCGGGCTGAAGCAAGGCGGGCCGGCCTCGCCGAAGCGCTGGAGCGCGCTGAGGCCCGCTTGTCCTCAGCACGAACCGATCTGGAAGCGGCAGAAGCGGCCACGCGCGAAGCACAATCCAGTGACGATGGGTCGGCGGCTGTCGATGCAGCAAGAGAGGCCGCCGAGCAGGCCCGAGCAGCCTCCGCCGACCAGCGTGCACAGCTGGAAAATGTGAAGCGCGAAGCACAAGGACGCCGCCACCGCTTGGCGGCCCTGGAGCGTGAAGCCGCGGACTGGCAGCGCCGCGAGACAAGCGCACGGGAGCGCCTCGACGCGATCCGCGCCCAGATCAAGGACGCCAGCTCCGCGCTGAGTGAAGCTGAACCCCTGCCCGAAGCACTTGAGGCGAAGCGTCCAGAATTGCTTGAGGCGCTCGAGCAGGCTGAAGCCAAGGCCTCGGCGGCCCGCGACGCTGTATCAGAAGGTGAAATTGGCCAGCGTGAAGCCGACTCAGCCCTGCGTGTAGCTGAAAAGGCCGCTGCAGAGGCCCGGGAATCACGGGCTGCGGCCCATGCCCGGCTCACCGCAGCTCGCGAGCGGCTGGAGGAAACCGTTGCTCGCCTGCGCGATGCGACGGGTGAGGCCCCTGAAACACTTCAAAAGCGGGCGACATCTGACGAGTTCGCGAATCTGTCTTCCAATGAGCTGGAGCGCCGCCTCGATGAAGCCCGGCTGTCGCGAGAGCGACTGGGCGCGGTGAACCTGCGTGCTGACGAAGAATCGCAAGAGCTGGATACCGAACGCACGCGCCTGAAAACCGAGCGTGATGACCTGGTTGAAGCGGTGGCGCGCCTGCGCAAGGCGGTCGACACCCTGTCGCGTGAAGGCCGCGCAAGACTGCTCGAGGCCTTCGAGATCGTTGATGGCCATTTCCGCACCCTGTTTGCCACGCTGTTTGATGGCGGTCGCGCCGAGTTGGCCCTCACCGAAAGCGATGACCCGCTTGAAGCCGGCCTTGAGATCTATGCCTGTCCCCCGGGCAAGAAGATGGAGACGATGAGCCTGATGAGCGGCGGGGAGCAGGCTTTGACTGCGACCGCGCTGATCTTTGCTGTCTTCCTGTCCAACCCGGCACCCGTTTGTGTTTTGGACGAGGTGGACGCGCCGCTCGATGACGCCAACGTGGACCGCTATTGCACAATGCTTGAGCAGATGCGGACCATGACGGACACGCGCTTCCTGGTGATCACGCACAACCCGGTGACCATGAGCCGGATGGATCGCCTGTTCGGCGTAACCATGGGCGAACGCGGCGTGTCACAGCTGGTCAGCGTGAGTCTCAACACTGCCGAAGCGATGCTTGCTGCGGAATAGCCGAAATTACTCAATAGTTTCAATGAGTAAATTGAGCGCGAACCTTGCTTGACTTGGTATAGGCCCGCTTATAGGGTGCGCGCGCCTGATGGGGGGTGTTCCTCCGAAGGTGCCGAACACATGTCCCACCGAGACGATCCGCATCCTGACCCTTCAGACCGCGACGACTTCGAGCGACGGCTCAATGCCAAGCTTGCGGCGCGAGAAGAAGCGAACGCCGAGCGAAAACCTTCGGGTTGGAGCCAGGGTCTGAAATTCGGATCAGAGTTTATCGGCGGGGCGTTGACTGGGGCGGGTCTTGGATTTTTCTTTGACTGGCTCTTCGATACGCTGCCTTGGGGACTATTTGTCGGTGTTATGTTGGGATTTGCCGCCGGAACGCTAAATGTGGTTCGCGCAGCACAAGATTTGAACGGCGACGCTTCGTCTAACAGCGATAGTGACGCAAATCAGGACTAGGCGCGCCCATCCGGGACGCAAGACAAAAGGGGCCGGGCGTGGCTGACACCAACCCGATCGATCAGTTCAAGATCAAGCCGATTGCCGAGTTCTCGGTGGGCGGGCTCGATCTGTCCTTTACCAACTCCAGCTATTTCATGCTGGTGTCCGCCATTCTGGTGACCGGCCTGCTCGCGCTGGCCATGTCCAAGCGCGCCCTGGTTCCAAACCGGGCCCAGTCGGTTGCCGAGCTGATGTATGAGTTCGTGGCTGGCATGATCCGCTCAACGGCGGGTGATGCGGGCCTGAAATTCTTCCCGCTGGTCTTTTCCCTGTTTGCCTTCATCCTGATGGGCAACATGCTGGGGATGCTCCCCTACTTCCCGGCCCCTGACTTCAAGGGCTTCACCTTTACCAGCCACATCATCGTGACCTTCGCTCTGGCGATGCTGGTCATTCTGGTCGTGATTGGCTTCGGTGTTTTCAAGAACGGGCTGAAATTCTTCAAGATCTTCGCGCCGTCAGGTATACCGCTGCCGCTCTACCTGCTCGTGACGCCGATCGAGATCATCTCCTTCATGTCGCGCCCCCTCACCTTGGGTGTGCGTCTGTTCGCCAACATGCTGGCCGGTCACATCCTCCTGAAGGTGTTCGCCGGCTTCATTGTGATGTTGGGCTCCATCGGGGCGCTGGGCATGTTTGGCGCTGTAGCCCCCTTCATCATGGTCGTTGCGCTGACCGCACTGGAATTCCTGGTGGCTTTCCTCCAGGCCTATGTGTTCGCCGTTCTGACCTGTATCTACCTCTCCGACGCGCTGCACCCAGGACACCACTGATCAGCGTTTCGACGAGTTCACCCTTTTATCCATCCGCACCGATCATCTACGAGGAGTTTCGACATGGAAGCGGAAGCCGCAAAATACATTGGCGCTGGTCTTGCCACCCTGGGCATGATGGGCGCCGCGCTGGGCGTGGGCAACATCTTCTCCAGCTTCCTGCAGGGCGCACTGCGTAACCCGTCTGCAGCTCAGGGCCAGTTTGGTAACCTGATCTTCGGTTTCGCCGTGACCGAAGCGCTGGGCATCTTCTCGCTGCTCATCGCCATCCTGCTGCTGTTCGCCGTCTAATTACCCTTAGACGTCGATGCGGATTTATGGGGCTGGGCAGCGGTTTTGCTGCCTAGCCCTGATCCGCTTTTGAAGGCCTGGCCTTATCAAGGAGACCGCCCGTGATGGCGCTGGATTCCACAGCTGAAGGCGCGGAGTACGCAGCAGACGCTGCCTTCCCGCCCTTTGACCCGACCTATTTCGCCTCCCAGCTCTTCTGGCTGGCGATCAGCTTTGCTGTGCTCTACTTCCTGCTCTCGCGTTTCATCCTGCCGCGTATTGGCGGGGCGATCGAAGAGCGTAAGGACAAGATTGCTGACAATCTCGATGCCGCCGCCGAAATGAAGGCTCAGGCAGACGAGACGGTTGAGGCCTACGAAAAAGAACTGGCGGATGCGCGTGCACGTGCTCAATCCGTCGCCGCTGAAGCCAAGGCTGAAGTGGACAAGGAAATTGCCGAGGCAACGCGCCAGGCCGATACCGAGCTGGAAGCCAAGCTGGCCGATAGCGAAAGGCGTATTCAGAAGGCCCGCGAAAAAGCACTTTCAGAGGTGCGCTCCATTGCTTCGGACGCAGCGGCTGCTGCTGCTGAACATCTGGCTGGCCTTGAGGTCAGCGAAGCCGACGCTGAAAAAGCTGTCGACGCGGCTCGGGGGTAGACGATGAGCTATCTTCTCCAAGACACCAGCTTCTGGACCGCCGTCGGTCTTGTGGTTTTCTTCCTCGTCGCCTGGCGCGTCGGGGCCTTTACGTCGGTCGGCAAGTCGCTTGATCAGCGCGCGGACATGATCCGACTGGAGCTGGATGAAGCCCGCCGTCTGCGCGAAGAAGCTCAGGAATTGCTCGCCAGCTATAAGCGCAAGCAGGCTGAAGCCGCCGAAGAAGCCAAGAAGACCATTCGTCAGGCCAAGGCCGACGCCGAATATATGCGCGAAGAAGCTAAGAAAGAGATTGCCGAGCGCGTTGAGCGCCGGACGGCTCTGGCAGAAGCACGTATCGCTCAAGCCGAAGCGGCAGCGGCCAACGAGGTTAAAGCGCTGGCTGCTGACCTTGCGATTGAAGCGACAAAAGAGCTGCTGACCAAAAAGCTGACCAAGACGCAGAAGAATGCGCTGGTGAAAGCCGACATCGGCTCGGTGAAAGACCGCCTGAACTAGGCGCAACGCTTTTAAGCCCCCCAAGATCAAAGCCCGGTGCCACCCACCGGGCTTTTTCTTTGGCACCTCCCCTGCCCAGGCGTTAGGCTGCAGGCCACCCGGGGGAGGCTGTCATGATCCGAATAATTCTGATTGCTCTAGGTGTCGTTGTGCTGGCGGCGCTAGCGCGCATGGCTTTTGTGGTGCCCGCCACGGCCGGGTGGACCACCAGCTTTGAGCCCACCGACAATTCGGCCTGCACGGCGCTGGACATCGCGCCGGGAACTGAGGACGTGACCTATGATGCCGCCACAGGGCTCGTCTTTGTGTCGACGGACGACCGCCGCGCAGATGGCACGTCACCAAGCAACGGGATCTGGGTCTTTGATCCTGACGCCCCGGAAGCGACTCTGCGCTATGTCAGCATCGACGCTCCGGCGAACTTCCGCCCGCACGGCATCAGCCTCTACCGCGATGACGATACCGCTCGCCTGTTCGTGGTCTCCCACCCCGGTGACGAGCACCACATTCTTGTCTTTGACATCAACGAAGACGCCACGCTGAGCCATGTTCGCACGATCAACGACCCGGCAATCTATTCGCCAAACGACGTGGCGGCGGTCGGGCCTGATACCGCCTATGTCACCAATTCCAGCTTTTTCGGCGACAATCCGCTCGGTGTATTCGAAGCACTGCTTGGCCTGCCGCTGACTAATCTGGTGCTGGTCGACGGCGATGAGGTGAGCCAGGCGGCCGGTGGCTTTCTCTATGGCAATGGTGTTCAGATCAGCCCCGATGGGACACGCCTC
Organism: Oceanicaulis sp.; assembly: GCA_043513725.1. Taxonomy (GTDB): domain Bacteria; phylum Pseudomonadota; class Alphaproteobacteria; order Caulobacterales; family Maricaulaceae; genus Oceanicaulis. The sequence goes on from CP121338.1 coordinate 732,457, forward strand.
TATGCGGCAAACTTCATCGGGCAGAAGCTCTACGTTTACGAGCGCAACACCGATACGAACGCCCTGACCAAGGTGGACACCTGGCGCGCGCCATTCGGCCTAGACAATATTGAGCTCGACGCTGAAGGAAATGCCTGGGTCGCGGGCAATACCGAGGTGTTCTCTTTTCTGGCACACCAGGAAGACCCCGAGGCCAGAGCGCCCTCAGTCGCTGGATACTTCGAGGCCAGTACCGGCGAATGGGCCACCACATTCGCCACAGACGGGTCTGACATCGACTCCCTTTCAGTGGTTACACCACTCGGTGATCAGGTCATCCTCGGAGCCGTATTTGATTCCCATGTCCTGATCTGCCCACGTGCAGACTAGAATTCGATCTGAAGGATCTTGCATGAATGATCTTGTGACTGTCACGGATGCCAACCGCATCCGGACCATCCGCATCAACCGCCCTGACAAGAAGAATGCGCTAACCCGCGCCATGTATTCAGCCATGGCCGATGCCTTGAAGGCGGCCAATGGAGACGAGACCCGCGTTGTGATCATCGCGGGCGCACCCGGGGCCTTCAGCGCCGGTAACGACCTCGGCGATTTCATGGAAGCTCCGCCCCATATTGGCGGCGACGATACCCCGCCGGTCGAAGACTTCATGCGTGCCCTGCTGGCGTGCGAGAAGCCCGTGATCGCGGCGGTAGATGGTCTGGCCGTTGGAATTGGGACAACGCTGCTGCTGCACTGTGACCTCGCCTACGCCACGCCGCGTTCTGTCTTCACTACGCCCTTTGTGAACCTCGCCCTCGCCCCCGAATTTGGCTCCAGCCAAGTCCTTCCGGGCATTGTTGGCCGGGTGGTTGCCAGCGAGCTTCTGCTTCTGGGGGCCAAGTGGGACGCGGAACGCGCTGAAGCGAAAAGCCTGATCACGGGTGTCTTGCCAGAGGAGGGGTTCGATGCGGCCGTCACCGCGATCGCAGAAGATCTCGCTGCAAAAGCCCCGGAAGCCGTGAAGGCTGCCAAGGCGCTGATCAACCGCCCTGAAGAAGACCTGCATGCCCGTATGGTCCATGAGGGCGGTATCTTTGCCAGTCAGCTACGCTCCGACGAATTCAAGGAAGCGGCCACCGCCTTCATGGAACGCCGACCGCCAGACTTCTCCAAGTTTGGTTGATCCATGGCCAAGGGCAGCCACGAATACCTTGATGATCCGCGCAACGCCTCAATCCAGATCTGGATCAATGGCCAATTGTTCGCGCGCGATAAGGCCATGGTGTCGGTCTTTGATTCCGGCTTCATCCTCGGCGATGGCGTGTGGGAAGGGCTGCGCGTCCATGACGGCCATATTGCTTTCCTCAATCGCCATCTGGACCGGCTCTATGAGGGCGCGAAAGCGATCGACATGGATATCGGCCTGTCACGCGATGCGCTCACCGACGCGCTTTATGACACGCTGAAAGCCAATGATATAACCTCAGGCGACGGCGTGCATATTCGCTTGATGGTCACGCGGGGCACCAAAGCGACGCCCTATCAGGACCCGCGCGTCACCATCTCGCCAGCGACCATTGTGATCATCCCTGAATGGAAAACGCCAAAGCCGGAGACCGCGACCAAAGGGCTTAACCTGTTCACGGTCCATGTGCGCCGGGGCTATCCCGATGTGCAGGATCCCAAGCTCAATTCCCATTCGAAGCTGAACTGCATCACCGCCTGCATACAGGCGACGAAGGCCGGGGCTGATGAAGCGCTCATGCTGGACCCCCATGGCTTTGTAGCGACGTGCAATTCCACCCATTTCTTCATCGTGAGAAAGGGCGAGGTTTGGACCTCCACAGGTGATTACTGCCTCGGTGGAATCACGCGTGGCATGGTGATCGAGCTATGTCGCGATAACGGCATCCCGGTGTTCGAGAAAAATTTCTCCCTGACCGAGGCCTATGGCGCGGAGGAAGCCTTCGTGACCGGAACGTTCGCCGGACTTGCGCCCGTCTCCACCATTGATGGCCGCCAGATCAGCGAGGGGCGTGGGCCGATGGTGGAGCGCCTGCAGCAGCTTTATCTGGAGCGCATCAAGGCCGAGGCAGGAGCATGACCGTTCGCATCTGCCTGTGGTCGGGCCCGCGCAATATCTCGACCGCCACCATGCGCAGCTTTGAAGCGCGTGGCGACTGCGCTGTGTGGGATGAGCCGTTTTACGGCTACTACCTCAAGGCCACAGGGCTCGATCATCCCGGCCGCGACGAGACGCTGGCCGAATGGCCGATAGATCCAGCTGAAATCATGGCGGCCTGTGTTGGCGACCCGCCTGGCGGCAAGGCTGAATTTTTCCAGAAGCATATGTGCCAACACATGTTGCCGGAGCTCGACCTCAGCTGGACCAAGGACTGCCGCCACCTGTTCCTAATCCGCGATCCAGCCGAGGTGGCGGCGAGCTTCAACGCCACCATGGGCAAGGTGACCGCCGACGATCTTGGTGCCTTGCGGCAGCAATTCCTTTATGAGGAAATTGCCGAGATCACAGGCCAATCCAACTGGCCTATCGTTGAGGGCGTGGATGTCCTGACGAACCCAGAAGGCATGATGCGCTCGGTCTGCGCCGCGCTGGATATTCCCTTTCGGTCGAGCATGCTGAACTGGCCAGAAGGCCGGCGTAAGACCGACGGTCCTTGGGCTAAGCACTGGTATGGCCGCGTAGAGGCTTCCACTGGCTTCAGCGCCTCGCGGGAAAGCCCGCACGCATTCCCGGAGGCTCTCGCTCCGGTGGTCAGCGCCTGCCGTCCGGCCTATCTTGCGCTTCAGACCCGCAAGCTGCAGCCGATCTGAGCTTAAGGAGGCTCTTAATGCCCTTTGATCACAGACCCGAAGACGGCGGCGGCGGTGGAGACCGCAATGTGCTCGGCGGGCCCCTCGCCGATTGCAGCCATGACCCCAAAACCGGTTATTTCCGCGACGGCTGCTGTCGCACCATGCCCGGGGATCACGGCATACACACCGTTTGCGCGGTCATGACGGATGAATTTCTGAAATTCACCCAGAGCCGCGGCAATGATCTGTCGACGCCGCGCCCCGAGTTCGACTTTCCTGGCCTGCGCCCCGGTGACCGGTGGTGCCTGTGCGCGTCACGCTGGCTGGAAGCCTATGAAGTCGGACAGGCTCCGAAAGTCGTACTGGCGGCGTGTCACGCCAAGACACTCGATTTCGTGCCGCTTGAAGCTTTGACCGCTTACGCGGCAGACGTGAGCTAGGTCGCCTCGCGGCAATCCTGTCTTTCCAGATTCGCGAAGATATCCCGACGCAATGCGCCTATATTGCGCCTGTAGAAAGGACGATCGGCAATGTCAGACCCCATTACCGAGCAGCGCAAGGGTGAGCACGGGCGCTATGTCTGGGCCGACCCGGCCGGTGACAGCGAACTGACTTACAGGCTCACCGGAGAGCGCATGGTCATCGACCACACGTTCACGCCCCCGGCCCTTCGTGGTCACGGGACGGCCGGAAAGCTGGTCGAGCGTGCCGTGGAGGATGCGCGAGCGCGAGGCTGGCGGGTGGTGCCGGTCTGTCCTTATGTCAAAATCAAGATCGACCGGAACCCGGCGCTCCAGGACGTTCTGGACCCAGGCTGGCGCGGCTAGGAGGCCCCGATGGCAGAGTTTGAAATCACCGAAGAGCGAAGCGAAACCAAGGGCCGCTACGTCGCGCGGGCCGCCGGCAAGCCGGACGCGGAGATGACGTTCTCCATCATGAACGAAACCACGATCATAATCGACCACACGGGCGTGCCGGACGAATGGCGCGGCATGGGTGTCGGCAAGGCTATGGTGGAGCGCGGCGTCGTAGACGCCCGCGAGCGCGGCATTCGCATCATCCCGCTCTGCCCCTTCGCCAAGGCCCAGATCGACAAACACCCCGAATGGCAGGACGTGCTGGGCGGTCGGGCAAAATAGCGGTCGTATCCGGCCTCAACGCTTGACCCCCTGCCCACTCCATCGAATGCTGTGACGAGCATTCAAGAGGGGGTTCAGATGCGCATTCTCCTGGGTATTGGCGGCGTCGTCGCTGCCGCGGTTGCAGGCGGCGCGATCTGGCTAAACACGTCAGACATAGGCCGGATTTATATCCCAAGCGGGACCGGCATTACGGCCAAGCAGATTTGCTCACTGAGCTTCGTGTCCGGGCTCGACACTGATCAGGCCCGTTCACTTTACATCTCTCCGCTGCTCGGAGGCATTGATGACTATGTGTCCGTCGATGTGGACCGGGAGGCCGGAGAGGTCTCGGCTAGCCTGTTTGGCCTTTATCGCCAGCGTGCAGTCTACAGCGAGGGCCTCGGCTGCACACTTGTGCATGGCAATGGCGAGCTGGACACCGACACCGGGCTTCTGCCGCTCACCACTGAGCCGATGGTTCTTAACACCGACCACCTCAATGCGCATTTTGATGCAACCGCGATCGATACTGCGCTCGACGCAGCGTTCGCAGACGATGGCCGCAATACGCTGGGTGTGGTGGTTCTGCACGAAGGCGAGCTGATTGCAGAGCGCTACGCCGATGGCGTCAATTCGCAAACGCCTCTGCATGGCTGGTCCATGACCAAGTCTCTGGCTGCGACAATGGCTGGAGTCCTGACCCAGCGCGGGCTCATCGACGTCTACGCGCAAGGTCAGGTGCCTGCCCTGATGGACGCAGGCCGCCCCGAAATCACCGTCGATGACCTGTTGCGCATGACCGGCGGGCTTGCCGGCTATGAGCTCAATGACGGAACCGACCCGAATTCGCAAATGCTGTTCACGCAGAGCGATATGGCGACTTTTGCCGCCACGCGCGAACAGATTGCCGCGCCTGGTGAGCGATGGGACTACCAGTCCGGAAACACGGTGCTCGCCGGCTCAGCGCTCGAAGAGTATCTGGGCGATACACCGGCCGAGGAAGTTGCGACGATTCGGGACTGGCTGTTCGAGCCGCTGGGGATGGCGCACTCGGTGCTGGAGGCTGATCAGGAAGGCACCCTCCAGTGGTCGTCCTACATGTATGCCAGCGCCCGCGACTGGGCAAAATTGGGCCAGCTCTATCTCGATGGTGGTCGCGCGCCCGACGGCACGCAGCTCATCCCCGAAGACTGGATCGATTATGTGACGGCTCCGACACCGGGCTCAGATGGAATTTACGGGTCGGGCTACTGGATGTGGGCGGATGACTTCCCCTCCGATCACTTCATCATGAACGGCTTTCAGGGGCAGGAAGGCTTCATCATCCCGTCCGAGGACCTCGTGATCATAAGGATGGGCGCGACCAATTTCCGAAACAGCGGTGCGGCCGACTTCGCCATGGCGGTGATGCAGGCGCGTCTGCCGGAAGTCACAGAACCAACCGTCGGTGGAGCCGAACCCAAAGCCGAGCGTGAAACGCCCTAACCGGCCGGCACCCGCTCAAGCATAAAAATGAGGCCGGTCTCGGGAGGGAGGACCGGCCTTCAAGTTTATTGCTCACAGGGGATTGCTTGCAGGGCGAACACTGCCTCAAATTCGTTTACATGAAGTTAGTGAATTTATTTACTCAAACTGAATGGGTTCACCTGCGTCTTGTTTGTGCTGGTGCTTGGCGGTTTGGGTGACCCGGCCTAGGTTCTCTTTCGAACAGATGGAGCACCGGTCGTGGCCTATAAATCCCTGCGTGAATTTATTGATTTGCTGGAAGCCGATGGCGACCTGGTGCGGGTTTCGCGACCAGTATCGACCCATCTGGAAATGACCGAAATTCAAACCCGTCTGCTGGCGAAAAAGGGCCCAGCGGTCCTGTTTGAAAACCCGATCCATGAAGACGGCCGTCCATCCGAGATGCCCGCACTCGTCAATCTGTTCGGCACGGTGGATCGCGTGGCTAAAGCCGTGACGCTTGGCGGTGAGGCGCGCAAGTCCGCCGCGGAGCTGCGCGAAGTCGGCGAATTGCTGGCCTTCCTTCGCCAGCCTGAGCCGCCGCGCGGCTTCAAGGATGCCCTCGACATGTTGCCACTCGCCAAGACGGTCATGTCGATGCGCCCCACCAATGTGCGTAAGGCCCCGTGTCAGGAAGTCGTGCTCACCGGCGATGATATCGATCTGGACCGCTTACCGATTCAGGGGTGCTGGCCCGGTGAGCCCGCACCGCTGATCACCTGGCCGCTGGTCGTGACCAAGGGGCCGTCTGAAGACAAGCAGGACGACTTCAACCTTGGCATCTACCGCATGCAGAAGCTCGGCAAGGACAAGGCCATCATGCGCTGGCTTAAGCATCGCGGCGGTGCCCAGCACTATCAGCGCTGGAAAAAAGAAAAGCCGGACCCCCTGCCCGCCGCCTGTGTGCTCGGCGCGGACCCGGGCACCATTCTGGCCGCTGTGACGCCGGTTCCAGATACCCTGTCAGAATACCAGTTTGCGGGCCTGATGCGCGGTCAGAAAGCCGAGCTCGTGGACTGCAAGACGGTTCCGCTGAAAGTCCCGGCCCAGGCGGAAATCGTCATTGAGGGGCATGTCATGCTCGACGAGTATGCCGAGGAAGGCCCCTATGGTGACCACACCGGCTATTACAACTCGGTCGAGACCTTCCCGGTCTTCAAGGTCAGCGCGATCACCATGCGCAAGGATCCGATTTATCTGACCACCTTTACAGGCCGTCCGCCCGATGAGCCTTCGGTCCTGGGCGAGGCGCTCAATGAAGTCTTCATTCCGCTGGTCCAGCAGCAATACCCGGAAATCGTCGATTTCTGGCTACCGCCGGAAGGGTGCAGCTACCGCATTGCAGTGATCAGCATGAAGAAGGCCTATGCCGGCCACGCCAAGCGCGTGATGATGGGCGCATGGTCCTATCTGCGCCAGTTCATGTACACCAAATGGGTCATCGTAGTGGACGACGATATCAACGCGCGGGACTGGAAAGATGTGATGTGGGCGGTCTCCACCCGCATGGACCCGGCGCGCGATATCACGGTCATTGAAAACACGCCGATCGACTATCTCGATTTCGCCTCTCCGGTGTCCGGTCTCGGCTCCAAGATCGGGCTTGATGGCACCAACAAGATTGGCGGAGAAACCAATCGCGAATGGGGTGAGAAGCTGTTCATGGAGCAGGACGTTATCGACCGGGTCGATGCCATGTGGGACGAATTGGGACTGGAAAAGTAGGCCGCTTAACCTCCCCATAACGCCTTGTTGAATAAGGTTATTCAAACACCCGAACACGGGGGCTGGGGCGTGCTGCAGAAATCACCATCAAACCTCGCCGGTGCGGCGCAGGTTGAGGACGACGTTCTCAACGTAATTGTGTGTGAGCCCAGCGGTGTGCAGCGCCAGATCCTAACCCGCTCACTGCAACAGGCAGGCTATCACGTCTTTGCTGCATCAAACGCCTCAGAGGCCCTGGCGCTGGTGCGGTCCGGGGTTGGCGACATCCTCATGACCGGGCTGGAGATGCAGGATTCCGATGGCTTCGAACTGTGCTGGCAGATCAAATGCGAGCCCGAGACGGCACACGTCCACACCATGGTCCTGTCCTCACACTCCGACATTCATCGCGTCACCAATGCGCTGGATGCCGGGGCTGACGACTTCCTGCGCAAGCCACTCGTGGAGGCTGAATTTCTCGCCCGGATGCGGGCAGCCTCTCGCATTGTCCGGCTGCAGCAGCGGCTCGCCAACGAAGCGCGACGCGATGCGCTGACTGGCGTCGCAAACCGCCGCAGCTTTGATGCCTCTCTCGGCCGGGCTCTGAAGGAGGCTAGCACACGCGGCACCCCCCTATCGGTGTGCCTGCTGGATCTCGACAAGTTCAAACTGGTAAATGACACCTATGGTCATACAGCGGGCGACATGGTCCTGGTGGAAATCGCCCAGCGCGCGCGCAACTTTGTCACCGGAGACGAGCTCTTCGGGCGCCTGGGTGGAGAAGAATTTGCCTTCCTGCTGCCGGGGCTTTCTAACGCTGCCGCTGTTGAACGCATGGACGCGTTTCGCCAGATCGTGGCTGCCACGCCGATTGATATCGACGCCCGCCAGCCCCTTTCGGTGACCTCAAGCTTTGGTGTTGCCACGATTTATGGGGATGCGGATATGGAAACCGCGTCGGCCCTGATGGACCGCGCCGACACCGCGCTCTACGCAGCGAAGGATGGCGGACGCAATCAGGTGTGCGGCGTGTAAGCGCTCGCCCTAAAACAGGCCCAGCGTGGAGCCACCGCCGCCGCCAGCATTGAGACGCTGAAGGCCGGCGGAATAATTGGCCAGCTGAGCGCTCAGATACGCTGGAACAGTTCCGCCACGATTACCCGCCTGCGGCCCGCCTTCCAGCAGATTACGCAAAGCCGGGTCCATGGTCAGATCACGCCAGGCGCGCTGCACTTTCGACTGTGCCGCCGAGAGCGCGTCCAGCGTCTTTAGCGCAGCCTCCTTGGACGAAATATCGAGAACCTTCGGCAGCTCCAGCGCAAAGACGCTTGGGGCGTCAGACGTACTGTCGTCATCATTGCGATCAAGCAGTGAAGCCTTGCCGCGAATGCTGCCCTCAGGAAGACCGAGACCTTCTAGCGCATCCTGCCCCTCGCCGCCTGCAGAAAGCGTTACGATCACACCCTCCTTCGGCGTGATGCGCAGCTGATCACCCGCTTGAGATCGGCGCACATCAGCGTTGGCATCCAGAACCAGGGCCGCATTCAGCTTGAAGCTGAGCGAGCGCATGGTGTCGTCCGCCTCGATCGTGATCTTCTTCTTGCGGCCGCCATCGACCTGCACATGGAAATAATCGCCTTCACGGACCGACGACCGATCCGTAATCACGCGGCTGTCCGCGTAGCTCACCTTGCCCGACGGCAGTCCGAAACGATCGAGCACGCTGTCTCCACCGGGGTCCACGACAAGTCCGGTTGCCTCAGACAACCCTCCTCGCCCGGAGACTTGCTGGGTCCAGCTCAGCGTCCCGATTGCGGCATCGAATCCGGCCGCAAATGCGTTGCGCGCGCCGTTCTGGGTCGAACCGGGAAGCGCACCGCTGGTCTTGCCGGCGACGTAGGCGAAACCGCCCGTCACTTCGACCGAACTCGCCGAATTGTCTTCAGCCGTTCCAAGAAAGGTGGTGTAGTCGACCTGCACACCGTTCCCGCCGCCGGTCTCACTCAAACGAACCAGCATGGCGTCGCGACCGCCCGAATTGGCCGTCACGGTGTTGCCAGGCGCGAAACCTGCACCGGCCGCGCCAGCCAGATAGATTGCGCCGTCATCACCCACATCGATCCCGCCGATACGCCCGCCATCCAGATCGCCCAGATCAATGGTCCAGTCCGGCGCGCCGGTTCCGTCATCCCCGGCAGCGTATTTGGTCAGAACCGCGCGGCCATCGACTTCGCTCGCGACCAGCAATCCACCGTCTGAGGCGAGCGCGGTAGCCGAAGCGCGCTCAGTGCCCGCGCCTGCCTCAGAAGCTCGGGTATAGAGCGTGTTGCCATTCACATCGATGGCCCGGATATAGCCGTCCACGCCGCCCTGATTGACGACGCCGCCAATATTGCCACTCGACTGACCAGCCAGAAAAATCGTGCCATCATCGGCGACCGAGACCGAATTGACCTGGTCATCGGCTGTGGCTCCAAAGCGCTTGGCCCACTGCTCAACCCCATCCGAAGAATACTTCACGACAAGGCTGTCGGTTCCGCCAAGATCGGTCGTGGTGCCGAGAACGCCCTTGATGGAGCCCGCCACAACGACGTCACCGGACGCGTTAATTGACAGCGATGCACCGCTGGCTTCGCCGCCAGCGCCCAGTGTACGGGTCCAGACCTTTTTGCCGGTGGTGTCATAGCGCATCAGGACCAGGTCCTGCTCGCCCTTGATGGTCTGGCCGTCGATCGTGTTGGCCGTTTGGCCCAGCACATAAATCCCGCCATCCGGGCCACGCTTTGTCGCGAGCACCTCCATGGCATTGGCGGTTTCTTCGGTGCTGGTCTCGCCATCATCATTTGTGGTTTCGGTGACGGTGGGATCGGCCTCAATGCGGCGGGCGAAATCCATGCTGCCGCCGGACGCCAGGTCGACATATTTCACCAGCTGCCCCGCAGCGGTCTCATCAGCGCCGGAGATGCCCGCCGTCCAGACCGAGGGTGCCCCGCCCGCGTCAGAAAAGCTTAACTGCTCGGTGATGACGCCTTCGATCTTGAAGCCGTAATTATCGCCCTGAACGATACCGTTCTCGTCCTCGGTCCCGATCTTTTCGCGCGTCACGCGGCTGATCATGCCAGCAGCTTCCAGCTGACCGTTGATATAGTCGGCGACATTGTCGAGATTGCGCGGCATTGCGCCCATGTCCGCAAGATCAATGGCAATATCGTTATCCACACCGTTCTTGCGAACCGTGATCGTGAAGGCCGCATTTCCGGTCAGCGCATCCACCTCGGCATCAAACGCACCGGTATGAATGACGCCGCCGAGATACTCCGAACGCCCTCTGGAGATGGCGAGTTCTGACTCAGCCTTCGACAGATCCTCGCCCTTCAGAACAGTCACTCCTTCCAGCTCGATATCTTCAAAAAAGCTGTCGAGCTGGCCGAGGCCCTCGTTGAAGCGACGCGACCAGAAGCTCAGATCGGAACTGCTGGCGGTGTTTTCTGTGGCAGCGGCGGCAAGCGACTGAAGTTTTCTCAGCCCCTGATGCAGCGCGAACAGCGTCTTTTCGTCCTCGCTAACATCGAGGCTGGAGAAATTGCGCAAGGTCGCATCAAAGAAGCGGCCGTCAGCGAGTACGTCGCGCCGCAAGGCATCCAGCGCCACGATCTCGCCACGCGGATCCCAGGGCGGGAGAACGCTGTTATCGCGCTGGGACGCGGCCGAGTTCGCCTGAGAGGTCGACACAGCGCGACCCGCACTCAGAGCCAGACTCTGAGAAGCTTGAGCGCCATACCAGGCGGTCAAAAGGCCAACCGAAAACACCATGGGCGTTCACTCACGCGAATCAGACGCAATTCGTCACTTGTCAGATTGGCGCAAAAGGCGCAAATAATTCGTTAGGATTTGAGGTAAACGAATACCCCTCAAGCGCAGCGCCTAAGCCGCCAGGCCCAGTCGCACCGGGCGGCTTTGAAGATTGGCGGTTTCACCCAGATCAAGCCGCCGCGCGTTGATCGCATCTGAATTCAGAGCCACGAGATCCGGACGCCTCAGGCAGAGGCCGGCAAGGTCAGCCGCACCGATATCCGCGGCCCGCTCGCCCAATTCATCAAATACAGCCTCGGCAAAATTGAGGTCTGCCAGACCCGACAAGCGCCAGCGGAGATTTTCCAGCCCTCCACCAGGACCGTTGAGATTGGCCTTGATCATGCCGGGATGGCTCTTGATCCACGAGACGGCGTCCCGACGCATCGCACGGGTCCGCGCCATGGCATCGGCTTCCGCAAGCAGCCCCGCAGAAAAGGCTGCGCAATCAAGACCGTCAGGGAAACCGGATGGCATCGTGTTACAAGCAAAGTCGGCTTTCGAGTCCTGGAGCAAAGCCAGAACCCCCATGCCGAGTGTCGGATCAAAGAAGGGCTGATCGGCCTTGATCGCCAACAGCGTTCGCGCCTCAACATGGCGAGCAGCGGCAGCGGCTCTTGCCAGACCGCCTTCGCCTTCGCGGTTGACCACAGCACCGTTGGACGCGGCCTCCAGCGCGATTGCCGCGCCCGCTTCACCTTTGGGGACCGTGACGATCAGGACACCGACGCCAGGCACCCTTGCTGCGCGATGGAGGCACCGGGCCAGCGCGGATCGACCGCCAAGACTTTGAAGCCAGACATGAGCGTGAGCACCAGGGTGCGCTTCAATCAGAACTGCGGTCGTCATGGCATCGTCTCCGCCAGAACCTCTGGCGCGAGATTGTGTTTACTCTGACTAACACAGCGTTAACCCGGCTCGCGAAATGCTATTCTTTCAAGGCGAATCGCCACGCGGAGAAGAACGCGATGACCACACCGTCACAGTCGGACGTCGACAGCCTGTTTCTGGGCCGGGACTTCACCGAGCCTCGGATCAATCTTGATGGCAAGGTCATCCTGATCACCGGCGGTACCGGCTCGTTCGGTATGAAGCTGGTCGAGACGATCCTGGCCGAATTCACGCCGCGCAAGGTGATTATCTTTTCGCGCGATGAGCTGAAGCAGTATGAAATGGCTCAGCGCTTCAGCCCGACCGAACACCCCTGCCTGCGTTATTTCATCGGCGATGTCCGTGACGAGGCGCGCCTTGATATGGCCATGCGCGGTGTCGATGTCGTCGTCCACGCAGCCGCGCTAAAGCATGTGCCGATCGCCGAATACAATCCGTTCGAGTGCATCAAAACAAACGTCATGGGGGCCCAGAATGTCGTCACAGCAGCAATCAAGCGGCAGGTGAAGCATGTCTGCGCGCTGTCGACGGATAAGGCGGCGAGCCCGATCAATCTCTACGGCGCATCCAAGCTGGCTTCAGACAAGATTTTCTCTGCGGCGTCAGCGATGGGCGGTCAGAATGGACCGGTCTTCTCGGTGGTCCGCTACGGCAATGTCGTCGGCAGCCGGGGATCCGTGGTCCCGTTTTTCAAAAAGCTCGCTGAAGAAGGTGCAGATCACCTGCCCATCACGGACGAGCGGATGACCCGCTTCTGGATCACCCTCCAGCAGGGTGTGAACTTTGTTCTGTCCTCGCTCGCAACGGCCAAGGGTGGCGAGACCTTCATTCCGAAGATTCCGTCCATGTCCACGGTCGATCTTGCAAAGTCCATCGCGCCAAACATCCCGCACAAGATCATTGGGATCCGTCCCGGCGAGAAGCTGCATGAGGTGATGGTACCAGAAGATGATGCACGCGCCACGCTTGAGCTCGACGATCGGTATCTGATCCTGCCAGCCCACGACCCCCGCCACAGGAATGCATGGCTGGACGAAGGTGCGCGGCCGGTACCCGAAGGCTTCAGCTATGCATCGAACTCCAATCCGGAGCGGCTGGATGCGCGTGCGCTCCATGCCATGCTGCAAAACCGCCTGACCGCATGACGGCGATGCTCGACATCGAGCGCTTCAAGACAGGCGGCTATGTGTGCGCTCGCGCGCCTGAAATCGCAGAGGCAAAAGCGACCGCCGAAGCGGCCATGCTGGACATGGCTCACCATATTGCGGGCCGGGTCATTGGGGCATCGGCGCCGCGCGAAGACGACCTGAGCACCCAGCTTGAAGCCATGTGCGCTTTTGAAACCGATCAGGCGGCAACACGCGCCTGCTATGAGGTTTTTCCAACACTGCCGGACGTGATCGCCCTGATTAATGCACCGGTTTTTCTCAATCTTGTGAAAGAAGCCGGGCTGGAGCGGCCTGTAGCCGGAACCAATCCGCTGGTGCGCCTTGATCGGCCTGGCGATACCCGCTTCACCACCCCGCTGCATCAGGACTACTGGTATTCGCTGCTAAGCGAGCGGGCCGTCGTGATCTGGATGGCAATTGGAAGGCTGGAAGAGGGCATGGGCGCGGTTGAGCTGCTACCGGGTAGCCACGCAGCCGGAATGGTTCCTTTCAAACCCTACAAAGCCGGCCATGAATGGTTTGAAACCGCGGACGAGATTGCGGCGGACAACGCGGTAGCCGCCCTGCCCGGCCGTGATGAAGTGGTTGTGTTTGACCAGCGCCTGCTCCATCGCAGCGGCTATAACCGGACCAGCAAGGTGCGGGTGACGGTCCAGCTTCGCTATAATGACTTGGCGGCGGCGAGCGACTTGACGTCCACCTTCACACCCTCCTTGTCGCGCCATGTCCTGACCCGACAGGAGCAATTGCTGAGCGAATGGGGGTATGCGCGTGACTGAAGACCTTCGCACAGCCCAGTGGACACCTTCAGCCTGCGATATCTGCGGGCATGAAACTCCCGAAACTCTCGGCGAGCGCAGTTTCGTGGTGGATGGGCGGACCTCTCGCTTTGCGATGACGTTTCGCGATGCGGTCTGCCCGGACTGTGGTTTTGTGTTTGCCGCTGAACGCCCGGATGAAGACTTTCTCATGGCTTATTATCGCGATGCGCATATTGGCCATCGCGGTGGCGAGACCCATTTCGATGCTGAGGCGCGTGCGTCGACTGTTTCCAGACATGTCCCTTCAGGCGGGCAGATCGTGGAAGTGGGTGCAAATGACGGGGCCTTTACTCAAATTTTGAGGTCTCATGGCTTTGACGCATTTGGCTTTGACCCCAACGAGGCCGAAGAGGCCCGCGATGTTGCAAAGGGTTTTGCCGGCTCCGATGCCAGTACCCGTCCGGTATCGAGTGCTGACGCTGTCGTCGCCTATTATGTACTGGAGCACGTGATTTCACCGCGTGAATGGCTGGCTGAGCTTGCCAGTTATTTGAAGCCGGGCGGCATCCTGATCGTGGAAGTACCGAACTATGCGAGCCATCCCGAGGACTCGCTAAACATGGAGCACCTGCTTCACTTCACGCCAGAAAGTCTGCAGCGCATGCTGGCTCAGTGTGGCTTTGAAGTGATCGACACGCCGCCGGCGACCATGAGTTATGGCCAGGCGGCGGTCGCCCAACTGACCGGTGAGCCGCGCACTCTGGCGGTTTCGACCGATGCGCTTCACGAGGCACGGGCGGCCTATGAGCGCGCCCGCTCGGCCCGTGAAGCGCGCGCTGAGGCCGCACAAAAAGCTGCGTCCCGCGCAAGAGCTGAGGCCCCTGGACCCGACACGCCCGTTTTCGTCTGGGGTGCCAATGAGTATGCAGAACGGGTCGCACCGCTCCTTGCTGAGAGTTTCAGGCATGTCGAGGTGCTGGACAAGTCAGACAGTAAGCAAGGCAAATCCTTTGCCGGTTTGCCCCGTCCGATCGCACACCCCGATGACCGCACCGATGTGGCCGATGCCATCTTTCTGGTCTGTTCGCCAAACTGGAATACTCAGATTGCCGCGGAGATCGCCAAACGGCCACACAGAGCCCTTGCCATCATTGATGCGGTGACCGGCGAGCAGCTTGCCTAGACCTTTTCCAGAAGGAAGAAGGTGCCGTCGTCTGACCGGGCTATTGGGTCGCGATGGTAGAAAAATCCGTAATCGACCAGGCGAAGTTTTGCACCGAAGCGGTCGAGCATTTCACCGGCAAAATCCCGCTTGAACAGGCGCGCCTCATGGCCGCGATAATTCACCTCGACCGGGGTCGGATTATAATATTCAAACAGCAGGATGTGACGATGGCTGAGATTGAACAGCGTGTCGTAGACCTCTGGCAGAACTGACGGATCCAGATGGATCAGGACGCCGCAAATCATCGACAGATCGTAGGTTTGCTCAGGCTGATAACCGATCACCGATCCGGTCTCGACCTTTGCGATCCCAAGGCCGTTGGCGGCTTTCGCGCTCTCCGCGTTTAGCTCAATCGCCTCAAGGCGTGTGGCAGGAGACACTCGCTTCATGGCCACGAGGTTCAATCCAATATTGCAACCAACCTCGAAAGCGCTTTCGATCGGTGCTGCTTGGCGGAGCATGCGCGTCATACAGGCCGTCCGTGCGGCCACCAGATCATCGGTCAGCGCACAGCGCTCACGGTAGGCGTCACCAAATTCACCCGCCCAGAAGGCTTCCTGTTCAGTGCGATAGCTCATGGCTTACCTCCTGTGACGGTCAGTCCCGCCTTGATGATCTCGGCGTGTCGCCAGTCGTCTTCAGTATCGATATCGATTGCCTTAAAGGCCGGTAAAACAAAGGGACGGAATGCCATGGGAGCGGCCCCATCGGTATCAGCCTTTAGCGTCTCGGCACTGTAGAACCCCAAAGCCCCGGCGTCGCGGTAGACCGTGGTTAGGTCCTGTGTCCGGTTGGCGAAGCGGTCGGCGGGCAAGGCCGGGACCAGAATGCCATCGCGCACCGCCATGAAGCGTTCAAGCGGGGTTTCGGACGGGCATACCGCAAGCAGTGGCGTGTCCGCCGCCGCGCAGAACGCCTCATAAGCTCCCCTGATATCATCGGCGTCCAGCAGCGGCGCGGTCGCATAAAGCAGCGCAACGCTGTCAAAGCGATCACCACGCTCCTCGAAAACTTCCAGATCGCGACGCACAACATCCCGGATTGGCGTGTAGTCATCCGCGAGCTCCGGCGCGCGCAGGAAGCCTGGTGCGGCCCCGAACTGGCGTGCCACCGACGCGATTTCATCATCGTCGGTGGACACGTGAACCCTGTCGAACACCCCGCTTTGAAGAGCCGCTTCAAGTCCATGGGCCAGCATGGGCTTACCAGCAAAGTCTCTGACATTCTTGCGCGGAATGCGTTTTGAACCTCCCCGAGCGGGGATTACGCAGAGCACGCTCATGCGCAGCGCTCCGACACCACACCGCTACGAAGAATACTCAATGCATCGGGCAGCGCATTCATCACCAGATCAAGCGCGCTCATATAGGGCTCGAACTCGCCATGGAGCTGAGGCCATGCCGGGTGTTCGTATGCGAAGCAATGAAGCCGGACCCCTGCCCTTTCGAGGGCATCA
Organism: Oceanicaulis sp.; assembly: GCA_043513725.1. GTDB lineage: Bacteria > Pseudomonadota > Alphaproteobacteria > Caulobacterales > Maricaulaceae > Oceanicaulis. The sequence goes on from CP121338.1 coordinate 748,941, forward strand.
TCACCATCAAGATAGTCTTTTGAGCCAGGAACGGAGACATAATCGGTCGCGCCATGACACTCACAAAGATCGGCGAGGCGTTGCGCCTTGGTCGAAGTAACCGGCGTTTCAGAACTTCGCGCAATATCCGCCTCGAGCCCCATAAGCCGAGCCAGCGCCTCGATAAGCACAATATTAAGTGCACAGAGGCCCTGCCTTTCAGCCGAAAAGGCCGAAGCAATCTTGTCCATGACGGGCTTGAAATACGGGGCCTTCGCGTAGGCATGCTCCAGCGTTTTCAGGGCCGTATCTGAGAATTTCGCATCGGGCTGGATCTGTGCCTCGAGGATTGTCTGGTCCCGGCGGCCTTTGGTGAGCACCGGAACGGTGAGCCAGAGCGGTCCATTGGCCGTCTTGATGCGGTTGCGTTGCTGCCAGCTGCGCTTGTCGAACTGGACATCATCCAGAAAGACGAAGCGGTCCACTTGATCCATCAGGGCAAAATATCCGACCCATGGCAGGAAGGTCGGCTGCATGATCGCCAGTGTCGCTGGCTGGACTGTGCAGTCAGGCATCGCACTCATCGCTCCACCGCCGCGCAGACACCACCGCGCCCGTAATCGTTCCCGTTATAGAAAACAACGCGCTTGCCCTTGTGAGGCAGCACGATGAAATACTCCAGCATCTCGCTGTCTGGACCGTCCGCGCTCGGTTCAAGTCTCGGACCGCCCACCCCTCGGGTCCAGCTCAGGCCATCATCGCTGAAGGCCCACTGGGCCCGATAAGCCTTTCCTTTGGATGCGAACCACATGACCCAGCGATCGCCGTCGTGATAGACATAAGGGCGCGCAAGGGCATTCTCGCCGGCGGCAAAATCAATCGCGACCCGACCATCTCGCTTCCAGTGACGGCCATCCTGAGACGTCGCGATCTGAATATTGTAGCGCGGCAGGTCCGGGTGGACCCATTCGGTGCCGGCGACATAATACATCTGCCAGTCCGCACCATCGCGCACCACCCAAGGGGCGGTGTTAATATAAGGATTGACGTTACACCGCTCGATGATCGGGGCGCGGTTCACACGCTCGAACGATCCCCTATCTCCAACGCGAGACGCGAGGCCGCCGTAGAGATCCATGCGCGTCGTACCGCCGGGTTTGAACCCGATATAGTAGAGCAGCGTCTCCTGCCCGTCCTGTACGATGCAGCTGGGCAGAACGCCGTTATCATCAAACGCGCCCAGCGGACCTGGCGTCAGAACCGGGTCTGAGCTGCGTTCGAGAACACGATCGGGATGCTCAAGGTCAATCAGCGCCCAGCCGACATGAGACTGGTTCTGATCATTGCGGCCAGCCTGATAGATCCGCCAGAGCGAGCCCTCAACATGCTCCGGCGTGGGAAGCATGGCGTGCGTTCGGCTCCACCAGAGTGAAGCGTCTGGCTCGATCACAAGGCCCAGCTTGTCCCACTTTGCCGGCTGCAACACGACTAGCTCTCCAACCCGAAATAGCGGTTGCGGATCTTGATCGCCTTCGGATCCTCGCCGTCCAGAAGTGTGGAGGCCGCGGTCAGCGCGACAGATCCGTCACTCAAGTCCTTCACAACCGAAGCATCCATGGCGATGAAGCAGTCATCCCCAATGGTCAGGAAATCACGCAAAGTGGCATTCACGCCAAAAAAGCAACGCTGCCCGATCTTGCAATGGCCGGAAATGACGACGTGGCTCGCGAAATACGTATGATCCCCTATATGGCTGCCATGGCCGATATGGTTGCCAGACCAGAGCATTACGTTATTCCCGATGGTCACCGTCGGCTGGATGACCTGATCCTCCAGAATGAAGCAATTATCGCCATGGGTGAGGTCCGGCCAGACCGTCGCCTTGGAACAGACATAGCTTGCGAGCGTATAGCCTGCCGCTTTGACTTGTTCATACTTGGACTGACGCAAGCGATTGAGTTTTTGATAGGAAAGCGCGACGTGCATATCGACGTCTTCGGGCGAAAAGCGCTCCTGCGCCTCGGACCAGCCGATTAATGGCAGGCCCTCAAAGCGCTCATCGGTGGCGAATTCATCATCCACAGTGAAAGCGACAACCTCGCGCCCACCATCGGCCTCGAAATAATATTTCGTAAGCGAGGCAATTTCTCCGGAGCCGAAAATTACAAGCGGCTTGATCATGTCTGCGCCCCGAATTTCACGTCCGCTTCCGTCAGCGGCTCGTGCTCAGCGATGTCGCGTGCAGCGCTTTGGCCAAAGACTTCTTCAAAGCGGCGCGCGGGCAGTCCCTGCCTGGCCCGAATAGCGCGCAGATTGTCTGCCCCCAATGTCTCGCCAGCCCTGATCGCCTTCGTTGTGTAGAAGCAGCGCTTGTAAATTGGCGACTTGGTCTCCGCTTCCTTCATGCCAAAGCGTACATCGCCCAGCGTCTCGTGAGCATCCTTCACTGAGCGGCACAGGAGCGCCAGCTCATCAGGCTCGATCGCAAAGCTGGAATCCGGCCCGCCTTCGGAACGGTCGAGAATGAAGTGCTTCTCGATGATGGATGCCCCCAAAGCGGCAGCGACGATTGGAGCCGTGACGCCGAGGGTATGGTCTGAAAACCCGGACACCACTCCGAAGCGCTCAGCAAGCGCAGGGATTGTCTTCAGATGTGCCGCCGATAACGGTGCTGGATAGGCACTGACGCAGTGTAACAATGCATGATCAGGGGCACCGATACGCGCAAGAAAGCCCGTCGTCGCCTCGATCTCTTCCAGTGTTGCCGTCCCGGTCGACAGGATCATCGGCTTGCCGGTTTTGGCAGCGTGCTGGATCAGAGGCCAGTCGGTGAATTCGTTGGATGCGATCTTGTAGGCTGGCGCGCCCCAGTCCTCGAGGAGGTCGACCGCATCAGCATCAAAGGGTGAACTGAATATCGTGATCCCGACCTCAGCGGCATGGGCGAACAGCTTGGGAAACCACTCATAGGGTGTTGCCGCTTCCTGATAGAGCTTGTGCAGATTCCACCCTGCCCAAGTGCCCGTGGTGATCTGAAAGTCTGGCTTGTCGCTTGGAACCGTCAGGCTGTCGGCCGTGTAAGTCTGGAACTTCACCGCGTCGGCCCCTGCGGCCTTTGCGGCGTCGATCATCGCAAGCGCCTTGCCAAGGTCCTTGTTATGATTGCCGGAAACCTCCGCAATCACATAAGGCGAATGGCCCGCCCCGATGCGGCGACCATCGATGACCAGCTCCGGTCCAGCGTGCGATTGAGCGTCAGGCGAACTCGCGTCCATGGGCGGCATTCCTCATGCTTCGCTCTTATCTTCCGACGATTCGGTTATCAGCTCTGAAACGAAGCGCGCAGCGGCTCTCGCAGCCCCCTGCCCGTCGATAAGGCCGCGCGGGTTACGATGGGGCGCGAGCTCTGCCGCGCTCAGCGCCTGTTTTAGCGCTTCGGGCGATGGGGGGCCGGCGGCCAGTACGGTCGCCAGGCCGGCGGCTTCAAACGGACGGTTCATATCGGCATAGACCCTGTCGGGTGACACAATCAGGCTATAGGTCCCGCAGGCGGCCGCCTCATATTTGGCAAGGCCAGGCCCAAGCAGGGCGAGGCGCGCTCGGGCTAGCTCATCTCGCAGATCAGGCGGGCTTACAATTAGCTCAAACCGGGACCGGTCGGGGACCGCGGCCATCAACGCCTCACGGCGTGCCTCGTCGAACCCCGGGCCCGCTACGATTTTTGCAGACCACTCGTCTGGCAGCCCGCCTTCGCCAAGTGCCGTCACGACATGCTCGGTCAGGCTCCAGGGATCGGTCCCGCTGATGAAAACCAGCAGGCTGCGTTCGCGATCCCGCGATCGCCGAACTGGCTCTGCGGCGTAGAGTGGATCAAGGACTGCATATTGCGGCCCGTGCAGCCAGACACGCGCGGACCGCTCAACCGCATCCGGCTCCAACACATACGGCGTCAGCGCCAAGTCTACCGACTGCGCCTCGTCTTCTGGGGCGTAAGCCTCCCGGCCGAGCCCGTCGATCAGGCCGATGCGCCGTCCTTGTACCCTTAGCCGGTCCACCAGTGCGGGCAAGGCGTCGAGCATGGTCGGATGACTGAGATCAAGAATAACCGGACGCTGGTCAGCTGGATAAGCCGTCGCCTCTTCAGGAGGCAAAAGACCATCCGGAAGGCGATGCGCGATACGTTCAGTCGGCGGCGCTTCCTCATCTAGGATGAGTCCGACCAGTACACCCATCTCGCTGAGCGCATCAGCGAGTATGTCTGCGCGCTTCCGGTGACCAATCCCAAGCGCGGGACCGGACCGCGCCCGAATCCAGATGTCAGGGGTCATGATAGGCCCAGCGCGAACGACAGCGCATCGACCACGCGCTCCACGTCACCGTCTTCCATCGCCGGATAAAGCGGTAGTGACAGGGTGCGCGCGTAGTAGGTATCAGCTCCTGGAAGGCTGAGCGGGCCATAACGGTGTGCGTAGTAGGGCTGAGTATGCACCGGCACATAATGCACCTGGCTGCCAATGCCGCGCTCGGCGAGGCGCGCCATGACTTCTGAGCGTGAAACACCAGCAGCCTCGAAATCGATGCGAACATTCATGAGATGCCGGCACGGATCGACCCCCGGCTGCACCACAGGCGGTTTGACGAGAGGAGCAAGCGGCTTAAGCAAGGTATCATAGGCTTCAGCAAGCGCGTGGCGCCTGGACGCGAACTCCGCCAGCCTCGAGAGCTGTGAGCGGCCGAGGGCGGCATTGATGTCCGGCATCCGGTAGTTAAAGCCAAGGGACTGCATCTCGTAGACCCAGGGCTCGTCGGGTAACCCAGTAAAGTGCGCCGCATTGCGCTCCACACCATGGGAGCGCATTCTGGCAGCCAAGTGGGACAGCGCTTCATTGCGGGTTGTGAGCATGCCGCCCTCGCCCGAAGCGAGCGTCTTCACCGGATGAAAGGAAAACGTCGCCGCGTCGGAACGCTTGCAGGCCCCAACCGGACCGTCAGGTCCGGTTGTCCCAAGCGCGTGGCAGCTATCTTCAACGATCAGCAGGTCGTGCTCTCGTGCAATCGCCTCGATGTCTGCCATATCGCACAGTGCCCCGGCGAGATGGACTGGAAGCACCCCCTTTGCCCGGCCATCAACGCGCTGAAGCGCCTCAATGAGCGCGTCAGCGGCGAGCAGGCCTGTCTCGGCATCGACATCTGCGAAGACGATCTCCGCCCCGCAATAACGCGCCGCGTTGGCTGTCGCCAGAAAAGTAATAGACGGCACGATGCAGATATCACCTTCACCAACCCCGAGGCCGGCCAGCGCAAGGTGCAAGGCCGCTGTCGCGCTATTGCAGGCGACGGCATGGGGGGCCTCGACGGCATCGGCGAACTCGGCCTCAAATGCCGGGATCTCTGGTCCGGTCGTGAGATAATCCCCCCGCATCACGCGCGTGACAGCGGCAATATCATCCTCATCAATCGACTGGCGTCCGTATGGCAGGAAAGGCTGGTTCATGGATAGACCATGGTCTGAGTCGGCGAGACACGTCCCCAAATGAAAACCGCCCGGTCGACGGACCGGGCGGCTTTAATATGACTGTGTATGCAGGCGTTAGCCGTTGAACAGCGACAGGATGATCTGCGGTTCAGTGTTGGCGATCGAAAGGGCTTGAACCCCCAGCTGCTGTTTGACCTGCAAGGCCTGTAATCGCGCACTTTCCTTGGCCATGTCGGCATCTACCAGGTTACCGACACCTTCAGTCAGGCTATCGGTAAGCTTGCCAACAAAGGTCCGGTGCGCTTCCATTTTCTTCAGGTCAGAGCCCAGGTTGGCGAGTGCCTGGTTGACGTTATCAAGGCTAACCTTGATCGCGCTTTGCACCTGACCGGCAAGCGTCGCCGTTCCAAGACTGGCGCTCGCGCTGATCGTAATGATCGATCCGGAGATCGACATGTCCTGAGCACCCAGCGTCACCGTACGCGAGGCGTTGGCATCAGCAAGGAATGCGATCCCGTTGGTCAGAGTTCCGTTGAGCAGGTTGGCTCCGTCAAATTCCGCGTTATCGAGAATCACGTCGAGCTGCTCCAGCAAGGCCTTGAAGTCACCGTCGAAGGCCTGACGGGAGAAGGTGTCGATGGACGGGTCCATTGCGGCGGTCGCCTTCTCGCGCATCTGGATGAGGAGATCGGAGATCGACTCGCCAGCCGCAATCGCCACATCGCCGATAGACACCGCACGATCAAGAGATGACTGGACCGAACCCAGCGCGCCAATGTCAGAGCGCATCCCCTGCGCCACCGCGAACACGGACGAGTTATCCTTTGCGCCCGAAACCTTCAGACCAGTGTTGATGCGATTTTGAACCTCGACCATGTCGGTATTGGTCTTGTTCAGGTTCTGCAGGGCGATCATCGCCGAAGTATTGGTGTGGACGCTCAGCGTCATGACAAGGCTCCGCTCATTCTGTTCCTGGGCCAAACCGCTTTCGGCGGCCATTCACACAGTTAATGAGCAATGAGCGGGCCAAGTTATGCCAACTCAGGATAATCTGTTTTTTTACAGCGCTTTAACAACAAAACAACCCGCCACACCGGACTGTGCAGCGGGGGATCAGGGTTAATTCTTGCCTGCCAGCAAGGACGTTTTTGCCCAGCGGCTAGGCGCGTTCGTCGACCAGTCCGCCTTCCCGACCGCGCAAGTATGCGACCAGTTCGACATATTTTTCCGGTGGCCACTGGCGCACTGTCTCGCCTGTTTCCGGGTCAAAGATGCGGTAGATGAAGCGGCCGGCATCTTCGGCGCGTTCAATCTGGAGCCTGGATCTGGAGCTGGCATTGATCTCGGCACGCAAGGCTTCAATCTGCTCCACGCTCGGAAGCTCTTCTGCTTCCCTGCGCGACTTCTTGCGCGCTTCGGATTCCATGGCTTCGTTCGGTGAGCCGCTCGACACGGGCGTAACTTGCCCGGTGGCGGATGCGTCCCACGTGGTCCGGGCCAGTGCCGTTCCCGACATGAGCGTCGCATTATCCATCGTTCTTTTCACAGAACGCTTATTTGGCGTTCGGCGCCTCCTTCTGTGGCTGTCGTCCTCTTGATCTCAATTCTTCAACCCAAGCGAGACGGGCGACCGGGGCGGAACCCCACGAACAGCCTCAGCCGCCCGACTGCTCAGAGTGGATTACCGGAAGTAACCCAGGATCGAAGACGGTGCCGAGTTGGCGATCGACAGCGCCTGGATACCCAGCTGCTGTTTCACCTGCAGGGACTGCAAACGAGCCGATTCTTTGGCCAGATCAGCATCGACGAGATTACCGATACCCTTCTCCAGGGTGTCAGACAGCTTGCCGACGAAAGTCTTGTGAACCTCAAGCGACTTCGAACCAGTACCCAGGCGGGCCAGCGAAGCGTTGAGGTTATCAAGAGACGTCTCAATGGCAGCCGCTTGCGTCGAAGCAGCAGCCGCGGTCCCGAAGGAAGCGGTTGCAGCCACGGTCACAACCGAACCGCCCAGGCTGAAGTCTTCGTCGTCAATCGTGATCGTGTTCGAGCCGTCAGCATTGGCCAGAGCCGAGATGCCAGCGGTGTTCGAACCGTCAATCAGATTGGTGCCGTTGAATTCAGCGTTGTTCACGATGGTCGTGATCTGGTCGCGCAGCGCCTTGAAGTCTTCGTTCAGGGCTGTGCGGGACGCCGTGTCGAGGGAGGTATCGGCACCAGCCAGTGCCTTTTCCTTCATTTCAACAAGCAGGTCAGAGATGGCTTCGCCACCAGCCAGCGCCACGTCAACCGTGGACTGGGCCAGGTCCAGCGACTGGGTGACGGCCTTGTAACCGCCAACATCAGCGCGCATCGACTGGGCAATTGCGAACACGCCGCCATTGTCCTTGGCAGAAGACACCGCAAGACCGGTGTTGATACGCTGCTGAACCTGCTGAAGTTCCGAGTTGGTCTTGTTCAGGTTCTGGAGGGCAATCATGGCCCCCGGGTTTGTGTTGATCGTCGCCATTTCTTGGCTCCTTCAATTTTCCGTTTCTACGGGGTTGGGCGCGCGTTTTGCGCGCTAAATCCCGCCGATCGCGTTGTTTTCTACGCGGCGACCGGCGGAAATCAGGTCAAGCCCTATCGGAAGTAACCCAGGATCGAGCTCGGAGCCGAGTTGGCGATCGAAAGCGCCTGAATACCCAGCTGCTGCTTGACCTGCAGGGACTGCAGGCGAGCCGATTCCTTGGCCAGATCCGCGTCGACGAGGTTGCCGATACCCTTCTCGAGGGTGTCGGACAGCTTGCCGACAAAGGTCTTGTGGATCTCCAGGGCCTTGGAGCCCGTGCCCAGACGCGCCAGCGCCGAGTTCAAATTGTCGAGCGAGGTGCCGATGGCGGACGCTGCGTTCGACGCATTGGTGGCGGTGTCGATCTGGGTGGTTGCGGCGATGGTGAGGGTCGAACCGGTCAGGCTCAGGTCCTCAGCACCGATGGTGATGACATTGGAACCATCCGAATTCGCCAGCGCCGTGATGTCGGTCGCGCCGTTGGAAATCAGGTTGGTGCCATTAAACTCAGCATTTTCGACAATGGTGCTGATCTGATCACGCAGGGCCTGGAAGTCCTCGTTCAGCGCGGTGCGCGAAGCGGAGTCCAGAGAGGTGTCAGCTGCAGCGAGAGCCTTTTCTTTCATCTCCACCAGGAGATCAGAGATGGCTTCACCACCGGCCAGCGCCACATCAGTGGTCGACTGGGCCAGATCCAGCGACTGGGTGACGGCCTTGTAGCCACCCACGTCAGCGCGCATGGACTGAGCGATCGCGTAAACGCCGCCGTTATCTTTTGCCGAGGAAACCGCAAGACCGGTGTTGATACGCTGCTGAACCTGCTGGAGGTCCATGTTGGTCTTGTTGAGGTTTTGCAGGGCGATCATCGCGCCCGGATTGGTATTAATCGTAGCCATTTCTTGGCTCCCTTACGTTTCTACGTATGTGAACACGCGCATTTTGCGCGCAGGGTCTTCTGACCCGTTGTTGAGCACCGCAAGGTCGGGGCCAGTCTCAGGCGCCAGATTCAGAAAACGCACTTACGCGTTGTTATTATTGGGGAAATTTAAATAGAGCGAGATTTCAGACCGCCGCCACCAGGCATTTCTTGCCGGGTTCTTGCTGCACCACCTCGGCAAAAGCTGCCGGGTCGGCACTATTTACCGCTTAATGAGCAGTGAAGATTTGCGCGGAATTTGATTTGGTTAAGCACCGGTAAATCGAGCGATTGACAACAAAAAAAACCGGAGCTCCCCTTCGAGAGCTCCGGCTCCATGTCCCAGCGACTTACTGGAAGTAAGACAGCACTGTCTGAGGAACGGAGTTGGCAATGGAAAGCGCCTGAACCCCCAGCTGCTGCTTGACCTGCAGCGACTGAAGTCGGGCCGATTCCTTGGCCAGGTCTGCGTCCACCAGGTTGCCGATCCCCTTGTCCAGAGAGTCAGACAATTTGGTGACGAAGGTAGAGTGTACCTCAAGAGCCTTGGACTTGGTTCCGAGACGCGCAAGCGACTCATTGACGTTGTCCAGAGACGTACCGATCTGTGACGCGATATTGTCCGCCTGAGTAGCGGTCGCGAACGAGGCTGTCGAAGCGACCGTCACGATGGAGCCCGACAGAGACATATTCTCCGAGGTCACCGTGATGGTGTTCGAACCATCCTGGTTCGCAAGTGCCGTGAAGGCGGTCGTCGAGCCATCGATCAGATTGAGGCCATTGAACTCGGCATTGCTGACAATCGTATCGATCTGGTCAAGCAGAGCCTTGAAATCTTCATTCAGGGCAGAGCGCGACTGGGTATCGAGCGAGGTGTCAGCGGCACCGAGCGCCTTTTCCTTCATTTCAATGAGGAGGTCAGAAATCGCTTCGCCCGCGGCCAGCGCAACATCAAGTGTTGCCTCACCCCGGTCCAGAGACTGCTGAACAACATTATACCCAGCCACCTGAGCGCGCATGCGCTGAGCAATGGCGTACAGACCGCCATTGTCCTTCGCGCCTGCGACCTCAAGGCCGGTATTGATACGGTTCTGCACTTGCGACAGCTCCATATTCGTCTTGTTCAGGTTCTGGAGCGCGATCATCGCTCCTGGATTGGTGTTCACCGAAGTCGTCATTGTGGGGTTCCTCCATTCTGGAAGCGAACGGCTTGATTTTAAGCCGGGGGACATTTTGTCCTGATTAGGCAACCGCAAACCGTGTGCCGAACGGCACACCGAGACTCATAAATTTACGCTATAAAAAACATGAGCTTGGAGCGGGTAGATTCACACCGCGGTACGCCCGGCGATTTCATCCCGGCAGCATCAGCCCACCGGGAGAAATTTGCCGCGCAACCATGCACGACAACGCAACAAGGCAATCGTCGAAGGATGCCACGCCGAGCGAAGTTGCGAAGTTGCCTCTGCGCTGGAAACCCAGAACGACGACGAGCCTCGCGATGGCCTAATTCAGGTAACGAACAGGGTTGGGCTCGAAGCCAGGCGCTAGCCGGCTGCTGCCTTCGCCGCCGGCTCAAGGCCCTGCATGACGGTGCGATTGAGATCAATCAACGTATCAATATCACCCTCACCGCGCATCGCGACGGAAGTCTCCTTGGAGATAAAGATCGACAGGGAGATAATCGACGCGCGGAGCGCTTCAGGAAGCCCGTTATCAGGGTTCGCGCAATCGGCCGCAAAGGCCGACCAGACGCGACGGTTCCAGTCCAGAGCTTCGGCGCGCTTGCGGATCTCGCCGCCGCTGATTTCGCGCACCTCCATGAGAGCACGCGTGACCTGCCCCAGAAGGCGATACTCGGTAGAGCGCGGGTCTTCAGACCTGGCGCTCGTGCGCTGGTAGGCCTGGTAAGACATTATTTCTTCGCCTCGCCGGCCTCTCCGGACATCACGTCCTTTTCATAGGCAATGAGCTTACGGCAGCGCAGCAGCGCCTTGTAATACTCTCCGCCCATGACCTCGCGACTAACTGCGACACAGTCACTGAGAACATCAGGGTTCTTGATGACGTTCATGAATTCGGTCATGCGCAGAACGAAGGCATCATAGAGCCCATCCTGTGACGACGAGGACAGATACATCATCATGACGGGGAAATAGATGCGCTTGGCGGGGGTATCGGCCTCATGCTCCTGCATGATGTCTTTTTCCCGCAGCACGCTGGCCTTGTTCTGCAGAACCAGCGTCGCGCGCCGGTCACCATTTTCAACAACAGCGCCGTTAAGAACGAAGCGCTCACCAGGCTTCAAGGACAGTTTGAGCGGCATTGCCGTCTCCGTTTGCCGGACGGACCCCCGTCCCTCATTGATGATTCTTGCAACACCATCTCGCGACACAGTGAACAAAGAGTTTCACCCGTGTGCGGTTTGCCTCGCCTCAAGCGCCAATCGTTAGCAAAGCCTTAAGCGAAGCACGTCGCATTGGGCCCAGTACCTTGTCAGCAAAACGAGCGCACCCATGGCCATCTTCAATCTCGATGCCGAGCTGAACGCCGAAGCCGAAGCCCCCCTGCGTCAGGTCGAACATGAACGCACCGGCGCACGTGCAGCGCTTTCAGAGGCTCTTGGAGATCGCACCGGAAAGTCTGTTCCGACAAAGGCCGTCGGTTTGATCCGGCGCGCGGTCAAGATAATGGACGACGGCCATGAGGCTGCGCGCAAAGCCGCCTCACTGTGCATGAAGGCCATTGAAGCGGCCCCGGATTTCGCCCTGGCCTACCAGGGCATGGCGCTGGCGATGGAGCGCCTCGGACGCCTGTCCGCTGCGCTGACCTGCTATGAGGAAGCCTACAAGCGCGACCCCAACAATGCTGACCTCTATCTCAATTTGGGGATGATCGCCTGGAAGCTCGACATGCTCGAGGCGGCGGAAAAATTCCTGCGCATCCATAACCAGATGCAGCCGAATTCGAAAGGAGGCATCGCCAATCTCGCAGGCCTTCTTCGCGATCGCCACAAATATGACGACAGTGTCGAGCTGCTGCGCGCGGCGATCTATTCCCAGCCGGAAAACCACGAGCTCTGGAACTCGCTGGGGACAACGCTTCTGGAAAGCGGTGACCCGGAGCAGGCCATCACATTCTATCAGGAAGCGCTGCGCCTGAAGCCGGACTATGCCCGCGGCTATCATAACCTCGCTTTCTGCATCGATCTGATTGGCGACACCGACCAGGCGATCGAGCTGTGGCGGACATCGCTGCAGCACAATCCGTCAGCTCAGGACATCGCAATCATTGAGCACGGGATGGCGCTCGCCCTGTTTGCCAAGGGCGAACTTGCCGAGGGCTGGCAAAAGTATGAGCGCCGCATGGATCCGCTCTACGCCAAGCGGGTCGCCTTCATGACGCAGTCGCCCTACTGGTCGGGTGAGGATCCGAGCGAAATCCGCGGCAAGCGGCTGTTGCTGGTTGGCGAACAGGGTCTTGGTGACGAAATCGCCATGGCCGCAGCAATCGATGAAGCCTTTGAGCTGGTCGGCGAAAATGGTGCCATTGGTCTGGTGTGCGAGCGCCGCCTTGTGGGACTTTTGAAACGTTCCTTCCCACGCCTTGAGTATGTGGGCCGCCATGCGACGATCTTTAAGGAAGGTGTTCAGGTTCGCTCCCTGCTCGATGCCGAGCCCACCTTCAAGCCTGATCTATGGGCTCCGCTTGGATCGTTACAGCGCGCCGTGCGCCAGAGCCCGGATGACTTCCCGGGCGGTGAGACCCGTGCGGTCCTGACCCCTGATCCCGAGCGGATCAAAACCATCAAGGCTCAGCTCGATGCCCTGCCCGCGGGTCTGCGGGTTGGCTTCTGCTGGAAGTCCAAGCTGATGACCAGCAACCGGACGAAGTATTTCTCGCCGTTCGAAATGTGGAAGCCCGTCCTTCAGACACCAGGCTGCACCTTCGTCTCGCTGCAATATGGTGACGTGGACGCGGAGTTGGCCCAGTGCGCAAAAGACTTCGGCGTCACCATTCACCAGATCGAGGGCCTCGATCTGATGGAAGATCTTGAAGGCGTTGGTATCCTTGGGTCCCAATGCGATGTGATGGTCGGGCAGGTCAACGCCTCACTAACGATGGGCGCTCACTGCGGCGGCGAAAGCCTGCTGCTGTCACCGTCCAAGGTGCAGTGGCCCTCCTTCGGCACCGGCCGCCTGCCCTGGATGCCGGGAAGCCAACTGTTCTCACCGGACAAGTTCCGTGACTGGAAAACCCCGATCAGTCAGATTGCCGAGGCGCTGGGCGAACGCTCAAAGGCGCGGAATAAGGGCGCGGCCTGACGAGCGCCACGTCTCCGGGGCCTTCGAACACCTTCAACCGCACCCGACGTCTTGCTCTTGAGCGCACACCAATTAGCGTATCGGGCAACGCCCGCGTTGAGCGCGCACGCCTGAGACGAGAAGGACATCCCATGCGCTTTGAAGGCACGAAGGATTATGTGGCCACCGACGAGCTCGCTGCAGCGGTGAACGCCGCGATCATTCTGGAGCGCCCGCTCCTGGTGAAAGGTGAGCCCGGCACAGGCAAAACCGAACTCGCCAAGCAGGTGGCCGACAGCCTCGGCGCACCGCTTCTGGAATGGCATATCAAGTCGACGACCAAGGCGCGCCAGGGCCTTTATGAATACGACGCCGTGGCGCGTCTGCGCGACAGCCAGTTGGGCGATGACAAGGTCCACGACGTCAAAAACTACATCAAGAAGGGCAAACTCTGGGAGGCCTTCACCCACGAGACGCGCCCGGTGCTTCTGATCGACGAGATCGACAAGGCCGACATCGAATTCCCGAACGACCTCCTGCAGGAGCTCGATAAGATGGAGTTTCATGTCTACGAGACCGGTGAGACCATCAAGGCCGATGTACGGCCCATCGTGATCATCACGTCCAACAATGAGAAGGAGCTGCCCGACGCCTTTCTGCGCCGCTGCTTCTTCCACTTCATCGCCTTCCCGGACGAAGAAACGATGGAGCAAATCGTCAAGGTTCACTTCCCCGATCTGAAAGGCCGCCTGCTCTCCGAAGCGCTGCAGACCTTCTTTGACCTGCGCACTGTGCCCGGCCTGAAGAAAAAGCCCTCCACATCAGAGCTTCTCGACTGGCTGAAGCTCCTCATGGCGGAGGACATCGACCCGGCTGTCCTGCGCGAACGCGACCCCCGCAAGCTGATCCCGCCGATGCATGGGGCCCTGTTAAAGAACGAGCAGGATGTGCAGCTGTTCGAACGCCTGGCGTTCATGAGCCGGCGTGAGGGGAGCTAGGCTCACCCCATGACCCCGCTCTTCCACCGCTTCTTCACCGGGCTTCGCGCCGCCAAGATCCCCGTTTCGACGCGGGAGTATCTGACGCTGCTTGAGGCGTTGGAAAAGGGTGCGGTGGATCAGGACATCGACAGCTTCTATGCCGTGAGCCGCGCAGCGCTGGTTAAGGACGAGCGGAATTTCGACAAGTTCGACAAGGTCTTTGCCCATTTCTTCGAAGGCATCGAAGCGCTCGGGGCCATGTTCGAGGCTGAAGAAATTCCCGATGACTGGCTCAGGGCCGAAATGCGCCGTCACCTCACCGAGGAAGAAATGGCCGCGCTGGAAGAGATGGACTTCGATCAGATGATGAAGACGCTTCAGGAGCGGCTTCAGGAGCAGCAAAAGCGCCACGAGGGCGGCTCCAAATGGATCGGAACCGGCGGCACGAGCCCCTATGGCCACTCTGGCTGGAGCCCCAATGGGGTTCGCATTGGCGGTGAATCCAAGAACAAGAAAGCCAACAAGGTCTGGGAGACCCGGCGCTTCAAGGACTACGACAACGAACGTGAGCTGGGTACGCGCAATCTGAAAATGGCGCTGCGCCGCCTGCGCCGCTTTGCCCGCGACGGAGCCCAGGACGAGCTGGACCTGGATGACACCATCACGGCGACCGCCAACAAGGGATATCTGGATATCCGCATGCGCCCGGAACGGCGCAACGCGATCAAGGTGCTGGTGTTTTTCGACGTGGGCGGGTCCATGGACCCCTATATCGAGTTGACCGAGCGACTGTTTTCAGCGGCCAGCTCTGTGTTCAAGAATCTTGAATATTTCTACTTCCACAACTGCCCCTATGAGGCAGTCTGGAAATCCAACAAGCGCCGCCAGTCAGAGACGACCTCGCTGATGGATGTGCTGCACACCTATCCGGCTGACTACAAAGTCGTGTTCGTCGGCGATGCGGCCATGGCCCCGACCGAAATCACCCACCTTGGCGGGAGTGTTGAGCGCTGGAACCAGGAAGCGGGCGGCGTTTGGCTGCGCCGGATTGCCGAGACCTACCCCAACCTGATCTGGCTGAACCCGACACCGGAAAACTGGTGGCCGCACACCTATTCGGTTCAGCTGATCCGCGAAATCGTTGGTCCTGAGCGCATGTTCCCGCTGACCCTGACCGGTGTTGATCGCGCCATGAAAGAATTGGCGAAGAAGAATTAAACGCGGATCAGCCGCGCTAAAGCTTTGAGCCTTTGAGCGCGTGCGTCTATATACCCGGCCATGACCGACCTGCCCGCGAATCTCGACCTCGATGACCTGAACGCTCGCACTTGTCCTCAGGACTGCGAAACAATGGCGGAGGTTCGCGACGGCGTGGACCGGCTCGACCGCGCGCTGGTCGCGCTGATCAAGGAGCGGGCCGGCTATATGGAAGCGGCCGCCCGCATCAAACCGTCGCGTGATCGGGTCCGCGATGAGGACCGTATTGAAGACGTGGTCAGCAAGGTGAAAGCCGCCGCAGCGGACGTCGGCCTCGCTGAAGCCATCGCCGAGCCCGTCTGGCGGGAGCTCGTGGAACGCTCCATCGCCTATGAGTTCACGGTCTGGGACAAGACGCGATAATCAGTCCTCCTTCGCGTCCGCTCAGTCGGGCGCGATGTTGGCCCCCTCAGATGTCATAGACCGCTCGAGACCATCGCTAAGCTCTTGCAGCGCTAGCGCCCCGACGCCTTTGGTGTCGCAAGGCGAAAAGCCGCCCGCAGCGAAAGCGAGCATGCTCGCGGCAAGCGAGGACCGAGGACACGAACGTGTCAGAGGATCAGGAAGAAGACCGTCTAAAAAACCGCACGGTTGTTTCGCCGGCTCCGAGCTGATCGACCTCTCCCCAGTTGGGAATGGGCTTCAGCTCAACGCGCGCGCTTTCTTCCAGCACAGCGATGGCTTTATCCTTCACCCAGGCCCCGTCCACCAGACGCTCCATGGCAATTTCACCGAGCCCCCGGCCATAGGGCGGGTCGAGGAAGGCGATGTCGAAGGGCTTGCCAACTTTTTCGGGCTTCTGTCCCAGATCGGTGGCGCTGCGCCTGTGCAGCTTGGTGCAGCCATAAAGCTGCATGGCTTCAACGTTGGTCCGGATGGCTCCGCGCGCCGCGGCCTCGATTTCCACGAAGAGCGCAAAGCTCGCCCCGCGGCTGATCGCTTCGAGTCCCAGCGCGCCAGAGCCAGCGAACAGGTCGATCACCCGCGCGCCGTCCAGCTCAGGGGCCCAGTCGGCATGGGTCAGCTTGTTGAACACACTTTCGCGCACCCGGTCCGTGGTCGGCCGGGTTCGGTCGCCTTTTGGCGCTTCGATATTGCGCCCTCTATGGACGCCGGCGACGATCCGCACCGGGCTTCCCCTTTGAAGTTTTGGCTCGACTATTGGAGGCGGATCGCTTCGGACGGCTGGTCAACTCGCCGCGTTCGGCCCTGTCTTCGCGCTCATTGCGCTTGCGGGCCTTGTGACCGGGCTCGGTTTTCTTGCCCGCCTTTGCCCAGCCTGATTTCTTCGCGGGCTTGCGCTTGGCAACCGCGCGGCCCGTCGTTGCCGGTGCCGTCGTGGGTGTGTCTGTCGGGTGGCCGTCAGCATCCAGCGGATATAGCCGGCCCAGCTGATCACGCAGAACCGACAGCTTGATCTCGGTTGCCTCTCCGCGCTTCAGAGAGCCCAGCTGGAACGGTCCATAGGCGACCCTCATCAGCCGATTCACGGTCAGGCCAACGTGGGCAAGGACTTTGCGAACCTCTCGGTTCTTGCCTTCCTTGATCCCGACGGTCAGCCAGACATTGGCTCCGGTTCGACGATCCACCGTGACTTCAATGGGGCCGTAGACAACGCCATCCACGACCGCGCCATCAGCGAGCTTCGCCAGTTCGCGATCATCGGCATTGCCGTAGGCGCGCACACGGTATCGGCGGGTCCAGCCCGTGGCCGGCAGCTCCAGAACGCGAGCCAGCGCACCATCATTGGTGAGCAGAAGCAGGCCTTCAGAATTGAGGTCCAGACGCCCGACCGAAATCACTCGGCCTAGATCCTTGGGCAGTTGCTCGAACACAGTGGCCCGTCCTTCGGGGTCGGCGTGGGTGGTCAAAAGCCCGGTGGGCTTGTGATAGAGCCAGAGCTGGGTTGGGGGGCGTGGCCCGATGGGCTGGCCGTCAAAGGTCAGCGTATCGCCGGGCATTACTTTTACCGCAGGCCCCGTCAGCGTTTTGCCATTGAGCGCCACTCGACCGGCTTCAATAAGGCGTTCCGCTTCCCGGCGCGAGGCAATGCCGGCTCGCGCCAGGGCCTTGGCAACGCGCTCACCCTGCGGTTCAGGGGATGAAGGCTGGTCGGAGGGTTCAGTCACGGAGGAACAACTTTGTGGCGGCGAGGCCTGCTTTACTCAAGCGGCGCGGCAGGGCAATGAAACGGTCATGATGACCGAACGCGATCTTCACTTTATGGGCTTGGCGGTGGCCCAAGCGCAAGCCGCGGCTGCGGCTGGCGAAACGCCCGTGGGAGCCGTGATCGTCAATCCTGAGACTGATGAGGTGATCGCAGCGGCTGGGAATGCGCCGATCTCAAGCCATGATCCGACCGGTCACGCTGAAATCCGCACCATGCGAGACGCAGCTCGGTCGATGGGCAATTACCGCCTGACCGGACTTGAGCTATTCGTCACGCTGGAGCCCTGCGCCATGTGCGCCGGTGCGATCAGCCATGCCCGCATTGGCCGCGTCGTGTTCGGGGCATCGGACGCCAAGGGCGGTGCGGTGGAGCACGGTCCGCGCTTTTTCGAGCAACCCACCTGCCACTGGCGTCCAGACATTCTGGGCGGAGTGCGCGCCGATGAAGCGAGCACATTGCTGAAAGAGTTCTTTCGGGCGCGCCGGGGAAAGTAGAGCGAAGACCCAATCTGAAATCCCGGACAAGCGCAGCGCAAATCCGGGAGCTGGCATAGAATTCAGCGCTTTACCTTGACCAAGGCCCTGGCCCTTCGCCCTGCCGGGCTTGGCCGGGGTTTCAGCAACTCTAGAGCCGGCGCATCCGGCCACCCAGACCGAGGCGGTCCAGGAAGGCGTTTACATCGGTGGTGCGCGAAAGCGGACGCAAGCTGGAGTGCTCGTTGCGGGTAATCACGCGCATTTCGCTACAGCGGTTCAGGATCATCTGGGCATCTGGGGTCAGCATGGGGAGGTCTCCTTATCGTTGACCGCCATATGCGCCTGTCCGGCTTCTGTCTGAAGGCCCGTTTTTGCAAGGCGCACCTGCAAAACCTGCATAGCCACGCCCCCTCGTCACACAGACGAGATTGATCCGGGACCGGCAGGCGACTAGCTTCCAGCTCATGACCCAGCAAATTCAAAATTTCGAGGTGAAGGGCGGCCCGCAGTTCGGTCGTGCTCACCTGCCGCTCCTGCGCGCTGCTCTGAGCGCGGCAGGCCTTGATGGCTTCATCATCCCACATGAGGATGAGTACAATAACGAATACCTGCCGGCCAATGCCGAACGCCTGATGTGGGCCACAGGGTTCACCGGGTCGGCGGGCGCAGCGATTGTGATGTCCGATCGCGCCGCGGCCTTTGTGGACGGTCGCTATACAGAGCAAGTCAAGAACCAGGTCGATCCAGAACTGTTTGAATATGCCGACCTTGTCGAATTCGGTATCTCAGGCTGGATCAAGGCGAATGCTAAAAAGGGCGAAGTCATCGGATATGATCCGCGACTGCACTCGCCGGACGCCATGGCCAAGATCGAAGCCGCCGCGAAGAAAGCCGGGGCCACCCTCAAAGCTGTGGACGTCAACCCGATCGACACCGCTTGGGAAGACCGCCCAGCCGCGCCTCGTGCGAAAGTGCACCCGCATCCGCTGGAACTGGCGGGCGAGGATCATTCTGAAAAGCGCCGCCGGATTGGTGCGGATGTCGAAGACGATGGCGCAGATGCCGCCATTATCACCGAGCCTGCGTCCATCGCTTGGCTGTTCAACCTGCGCGGCGGCGACGTCTCGTGCACGCCCCTTCCCCTGTCTGCAGCCATCATCGAAAAGGATGGACGCGCGACGCTGTTCATCGAAGGTGAAAAGCTGACCGACGAGACGCGCGGGCATCTGGGCAATGAAGTCAATCTGCGCTCTGAAAGCGAATTCGGCGAGGGTCTGAAGGCCCTGTCAGGCAAGACGGTCCGTGTTGACCCGGCGACCAGCTCGGCCTGGGTATTCCAGACGCTTGATGGCGCCAAGGCTGAGATCCAGCGCAAGCCGGACCCGGTCGCCCTGCCCAAGGCGTGCAAGAATTCTGCTGAGATCGAGGGCTCCAAGAAAGCCCATATCCGCGACGGTGCGGCGCTTGTGCGCTTCCTGCACTGGCTCGATACCGACGCACAATCAGGTGAGGTCGATGAGATCGCCGCGGCAATCCAGCTGGAGACCTTCCGCAAGCAAAGCTCAGAGCTCAAAGACATCAGCTTTGAGACGATTTCTGCGGCCGGTCCGAATGGGGCCTTCCCGCACTATCGGGTCAACACCGCCTCGACCCGCAAGCTGGAGCGGGGTTCGCTCTATCTTGTGGACTCCGGAGGTCAATATCCTGACGGCACAACCGACGTGACCCGCACCGTTCCAATCGGTGATCCGACCGCAGAAATGCGTCGCCATTTCACGCTGGTCCTGAAGGGGCATATTGCCCTGTCGCAGATCCGCTTCCCGGAAGGCACCACCGGTTCAGCGCTCGATGTTCTCGCGCGCGCGCCGCTGTGGAATGAGGGCTTTGACTACGACCATGGCACCGGGCACGGCGTGGGCAGCTATCTGGGCGTCCACGAGGGGCCGCAACGCATCTCCAAGGCGCCGAACGCCATTGCGCTGAAGCCGGGGATGATCGTGTCCAACGAGCCGGGCTACTACAAAGTCGGCGATTACGGCATCCGGATCGAAAACCTGCAATTCGTAACCGACGCCGCGCCGGTTCCAGGCGGGGACCGCAACATGCTCGGCTTTGAAGCCCTGACCATGGCCCCGATCCACCGCGCGCTCGTGGATACGACGCTCCTGAGCGGGGCCGAGCTGCAGTGGCTGGATGACTACCATGCGACGGTCAAAGCCAATCTGCTGCCGCTCCTCGACGGCGAGGCGGCCGAGTGGCTGTTGAAGGCCTGCGAGCCGCTTCAAGGTGCGACGCCGTAGATGATCCGCGTTTTAAAGCTGGCCGGGCTCAGCGCCCTGACATTGCTGCTGCCCGGCTGCTTTACCAGCGAAGATGAACTGATCGGCTTCTGGGCCGCAGACCGTCCCTTTGAGACGGGTCTGTGGGCCCATTGGCCAACCCACCCAGACGGAACAGAGTGGGACAGGGAAACCTGGCGCGGAGAGGTCGAACTGGACCGCCGACGCTATCGCTCGGACGTGGCCGACTTTCCTCATGAAGGGGCCCGCTTCAGGCAACTGGTCGGGACCATCTATCTGGCGCAAATCCCGCGCGATGGCGGTGTCGGCTATGGCATCGCCTGGTCCTATGACGATGGCGCGGTGATCAGCTATCACCAGCCCGATTGCGGCCTGCTGACCGAAGAACTGCTGGCCACCTATTCCCTGATGCTAGATCCAGAAGGCTTCTGCACCGTCTCTGACCTCGATCAGGTCGAAGCGGTGATGGGTGCCTATCTTGGCGCGCTCGGCGACGACATCAGCGTCGACGGTGTTTATCGGCGGATCCAGTAGGATAACGGCCCGCCTCTGCTGCGCTGAGGAGCAACGGCCATATTTTCCAAACCAGCAAAACTCAGCGTCCACCTTTCCCATTAATTCCACAATCGGGCTCGCCTATGTCTCCCGTCAACGGATCAACCCCAATGACGGGAGAGACAGACATGATTGAAGTTCGCAGCTTTGACAGCCTCGGTGCGTTCCAGACCGACTGGCTGAACGCCAAGCACCATTTCAGCTTTGGCCACTACCATGACGCCAAGCGCATGGGCTGGGGTGCCCTACGGGTCTGGAATGACGATGAGATCCAGCCCAAGACCGGGTTCCCGCCGCACCCCCACGCGGAGATGGAAATCATTACCTATGTGCGTGACGGAGCGATCACCCACGAGGACAGCCTTGGCAATAAGGGCCGTACGGTCGCCGGCGATGTTCAGGTCATGAGCGCAGGTTCAGGTATCCGCCATGCGGAATACAACATGGAAGACGAGCTGACGCGCATCTTCCAGATCTGGATCTTGCCCGATGAGCGTGGCGGCCAGCCCTACTGGAACGCCCGTGAATTCCCCAAAGGTGAGCGGTCTGGTGAGCTGGTGGTGCTGGCTTCGGGCCGAGATGGCGATGAGGATGCCTTGCCCATCCGTGCTGATGCGCGGGTCCTGGGCGGCACGCTTCAGGCCGGTCAGTCCACGACATACTCACTAGAAGCCGGTCGCCATGCCTATCTGGCGCTCGCCAAAGGCAAGGTCACCGTCAACAACACCGAAGTCAGTGGCCGCGACGGAGCCGCCATCCGCGATGTGGAGACAATCACCATCACTGCAAGCGAGCCGTCCGAAGTGGTGATGGTAGACAGCAAGTAAGCTGATGTCCCTCACCGATTAAGCCAATCTTTAGCGTGCGAGCCCAAATTGGGCTCGCACGCTTTTTCTTTGGAGAGACCCCATGCTGGCCCGTATCCGCCTTGTCCTTGCCCTGATCTTCGCTGCCCCGCTGGTGAGCGGTTGTCTTGCGGTGGCGGCGGTCGATGCCGCGGCCTCCGTGGGTGGGGCCGCCATTGATGTTACAGGCGCAACAATCGGCGTTGCCGGCGACGTCGCCGAGGGGGCCGTAAAAATCGTCATACCCGGCGATGGCGATGAAGACGAAGACGACGATGGCGAGCGCGAGGACGAGCGCTAGGGCACTGCGATCCATTTATGGGTCTGCAGACTCAGGCTCCACTTCGGGTGAGCCAGGCAATAGGCATAGGCGGCCTGTGCATTCTCTTCGGTGTTCGCGCCGTCCATGGGCTGTAGCCGGAATTCCTCAAAGTCCAGATGCTCGAAGTCTTCCGGCCTGGCTTCAGCCTGCGGGAAGACGAGCTTCAGCTCATGGCCAGAGGTCTGCCTTAGTGGTGCCGTCGACTTCGGGCTGACGCAGATCCAGTCGATGCCTTCTGGCGCTTCAATCGTGCCATTGGTCTCAACCGCGATTTCAAAGCCGACCTCGTGCAGGGCATCAATCAAGGCCCGGTCCAGCTGCAGCAGGGGCTCACCCCCCGTACAGACCACGTAGGGCTTGCCGCCACCGGGCCACAGCTCGGCGACCGCCCGAGCCAGATCGCCTGCGGTTTTGAACTTGCCGCCATTGACCCCATCGGTCCCGACAAAATCAGTATCACAGAAGGTGCAGACCGCCGAAGCGCGATCGCGTTCCAGGCCGCTCCACAGATTACAGCCGGCAAAGCGCAGGAAAACGGCCGGGCGCCCAGCCTGTCCACCCTCACCCTGAACGGTCAGGAACATTTCCTTCACTGAATAGGTCATCGGCTCGCCTGCCAGTCGCGCCAGCCCTTTTCGCGCAGCTCACACGCCGGACAATCGCCGCAACCATAACCCCAGTCGTGGCGTTCGCCCCGCGTTCCGCGATAGCAGGTATGAGACTGCTCGATGATCAGATTGACGAGCGTCTCGCCGCCCAGCTGATCGGCCAGCGCCCAGGTTTCAGCCTTTGTCCGGTTCATCAACGGCGTATCCAGCCGGATGGGGCGATCAAGCCCCAGCGCGATTGCCTTGGCCTGCGCGTCCAGCGTGTCCTGACGGCAGTCGGGATAGCCCGAATAATCCGTCTGACACATGCCGCCGACGAGGACATTGATGCCGCGACGCATGGCGAGCGCGGAAGCAACTGTCAGGAAGACCAGATTGCGCGCCGGGACGAATGTCGTCGGCAGGCCATCTTCGCGAAAGCCAATCTCCGCCTCTCGCGTCAACGCGCTTTCGGCCAGATCACCATAGCCGGCAAGGTCCACGACGCGGTCATCTCCAAGCTTTTCCGCCCAGCCCGGAAAAGCGTCGGCGATTGCCTCGCGTACTTTCAAGCGCGCCTGCATTTCCACGTGGTGGCGCTGTCCATAGGCAAAGCCGATGGTCTCGACGCGCTCATAGCGATCGAGCGCCCAGGCTAGGCAACTGGCCGAGTCCTGCCCGCCGGAGAACAGGACCAGCGCCGCATCGTGCGCGTCCGGGGATGAGTTGGGTGACGTCATGGCGCGCTATATTCTATCTCAACGCAGCAATCGCAAGGAGAACGGCCATGACCAAAGCACAAAGCGCCATGGGTCTCATCTATACGACCTGGCCGGATGAGGCCTCCGCTATGGCAGCCGCACACACCTTGCTGGACGACAAGCTGATCGCCTGTGCCAATATTCTCGGCTCATCCACTTCGGTTTATCGCTGGCAGGGAGCCGTTGAGACAGCGAGCGAAATCGCTGTCCTTTTCAAAACCTCGTCTGCAAGGGCTGCCGAACTTCAGGCGCGGCTGATGGAACTCCACCCGTATGACGAACCGGCGATTTTAAATCTTTGCGTTGAAAAAACCGGCAGCTCACCGGCTTTCCTGGCCTGGGTCGACGATGAAACAGCGGGCACCTGAGCTTGCGGCCTCGCGCCGGATTCTGCCTGAATATGAAACCTCTGTGACGTTGCAGCGAGTTAACCTGAAAGTAGTCAGATTGGTTTAACTAAATGCGTTCAGGCATAAATTTTTGCCCTCGCAGCCTTAAAGGTTACCGGCGTCATGAGCCGTACTGTCCGCGCCCTTCTGGAGGATGCGCCCGTCCTTGACCCGACGGTCACCGGGGGCGCGGTGTATGACCTGTTCTCAAACGACCCCGACCTGGTGGTTTGCCCGGTTGTTGAAGGCGATCACCCCATTGGTCTTGTTTCAAGAAACCAGTTCTTCCTGCGTATGGCCGATACTCACGGAAGGGCGCTGTTTGAACGCCGGCCGATCACCTTTGTGATGGATAAGGCTCCGCTGATCGTGGACAAGAATGCGCTGGTGACCGAAGTCAGTCGCCACGTGCTGTCGGATCGGACCTCTGCGCTGCATGACGGCTTCATCATCACCGATGAGGACCGCTATGTCGGCATCGGGACTGGCGTCGCGCTGATGAAGCAGCTGCAGGTGGAGAGCGAGGAGCGCAACCGCAAACTCGTTGCCCTGGCCGAGCAGCTTGGCCGCGCGCGGATCGAAGCGCTGAGTGCCAACCAGGCCAAATCCGATTTTCTTGCCACGATGAGCCACGAGATCCGCACGCCGCTAAACGGCGTTCTGGGGGTAACCCAGCTGCTTCAGGACAGCGGCCTCAATGAAGATCAGGGCCGACTCGCCCAGACAATCCGCACATCTGGCGAAATTCTCCTGCGCATTCTCAATGACGTGCTCGACCTGTCGAAGATTGAAGCCGGCAAGATGGACCTTGAGCCCATCAGTTTCGATCCTGATGAACTGGTCCAGTCGACGACGAGCCTCTGGCGTCCCCGCGCCGAGGAAAAGGGCCTAGATTTCGCCATCGAGCTCGCGCGGGGTGGCCCCAAGCGCCTGCACGGCGATCCTGTTCGATTAAAGCAGATTCTGTTCAACCTGATCGGTAACGCGATCAAGTTTACCGAGAGCGGGTCGGTTCGCGCCTTGATCCAGATCATGCCGCTGACCCCTGGCCGCGCTGTGCTACGCGCAGAGGTCACCGACACCGGTGTCGGCATCTCGCCGGAGGCTCAACAAAAGCTGTTTACCGCCTTCTCGCAAGGCGACGGAGCGACAAGCCGCAAATATGGCGGCACGGGCCTCGGTTTGGCGATCTGCAAGCGTCTTGTCGAACTGATGGGCGGCACAATCGAGTGCAAGAGCACGCCGGGAGAGGGCTCCAGATTCTCCTTCGAGGCCCCCTTGAAGATTGCGGAGGCCAGTGCAGACCTTTCGGAGACAGGCCCCGACAACCGCCCGGAGCAATTCGAAGCTTCCGAAATGGACGCCGCAGGCGGTCCACGCATTCTTTTGGCCGAAGACAACCCAATCAATCAGGAAGTCATCCGAGGCTTCCTGAAATATCGCGGCTGGACCTGCGATGTTGCTCACGATGGTGTCGAGGCCGTCGAAGCCTTCAAGGCCGGAGCCTACGATCTTGTCCTGATGGACATTCAGATGCCCGGTAAGGACGGGTATGAGGCGACACGATCGATCCGGGACCTCGGCGGCTCTGGCGAAACCACGCCGATCATCGCCCTGACCGCCAATGCCATGCGTGGGGATGACAAGCGCTGCCTGGATGCCGGCATGGATGGCTATGTTTCAAAGCCGATTGACCGGCCGGCTTTCTTCGCCGAGATGGATTTGCGCCTCAAGGAAGGACGTACGCCTTGCTGCGATGACGCAGCCGGTGCCGCCTAGGCGGGTGTATATCGATCAAGCCCGGGCGGTGGCGGTAGCCCCTTGCTGGCAAAAGCGATCACCTTGAAAAGCTCACCCATATCCTCAGGCGAGACCAGTCGGTTCAGTTGACGCTGGATTTTTGCCGCGACCTCTGGACTGCGCCCTTTCGCGAGCGCTGCGGCACGGGTTTCGATTCCCAGCCCCGTCAAAAATGCCCCCTGCCCCATCGGACCGTAAACGTCGAGGCCAGCCTTGGCCCCGAGCTCTGCAAGATGTTTGAAATCGACCCATGCGGTGAGGTCAGCACCGCCAGGCTCGGCCAGTGGATCGACCTTCTGGTGCTTGGCAAGCGCTTGCAGGGTGTCACCCGCCTCCGGCGTTGCCGAGCCATAATCAATGAACAGCGCATAGCCGGGGGCCGCCTTCAGTCGCTCAGCCAGCGCTTCGATCACCGGGGCATCGGCCGGGCGCAGCTCAACGAGCGTCCCGTCTTCAGCGTCACGTAATTCCGGCGCAATAAGATCAATGTCGGATTCCGACAACGCGCCCCCCAGAACGAACGCAAAGCGGCTGTCATCATTTGGATCGAGGCCAACGCGCCGTTCATGCCACTGGCCGCCCATCTTCACCGCCTGGCGAATGGGCAGGCAGTCCAGAAACTCGTTGGACAAGATCAGGCTGGGCCCGTCAGGCATATCATCAATCAGGCGCAGCCAGCGCGGCTGGACTGGCGCGCTGGCAAGCGTTCGGCCCTGAACCATTTTCAGCGCCGGGCTGGCTTCAATCAGGCTGAGTTGAACGGCGTCCACGAAGCCGGGCGCAGCCGCGCCGGCTCTGAGCGCATCGCTGATCATCCGCCCGGTACCCGGCCCCAGCTCGGCCATCTGGACAGGGTGCGGTGCCCCCATCTGCCCCCAGCACTCAGCGGCCCACAATCCGATAAACTCGCCGAACATCTGGCTGATTTCCGGGGACGTGATGAAATCCTTGTCGGCACCCAGCGGATCCTTCGTGGCATAATACCCCGCCATCGGATCAAACAGGGCTTCGGCCATGAAGGTGGACACCGGAAGCGCCCCTTCGCTGGCGATCCGCGCTCTCAGCTGCTCGCGCAGCTGATCGAGCGGGCGAAACTCATCGTCATTCAGATCAGTCATGCAGGCTTTTTGGACACCGGGGCTGCTTTAACGGCGCGGTGGATGAGATAGGCCCCAACCGCGATCATTGGAACACACAGCAGCATGCCCATGGTCACATAACCCTGGAGGTATTCGGGCATATGCAGGTCCGGCTCGCGCACCAGCTCAACAAGCCCCCTGAACAGGCCATATCCGGCAAGAAACACGCCCGTCGCCAGCCCCGGCCGCGCCAGCGCCTTGTAGCGGTAAACCAGGAAAGCGAGAATCGCGAACAGGAGCGCCCCTTCCAGACCGGCCTCGTAAAGCTGAGAAGGGTGACGCAGCTGGCAAGTGGGATCGCCGGCAAATCGCATCGCCCACGGCACGTCAGATGCCCGCCCCCACAGCTCGCCATTAATGAAATTGGCCAGACGTCCGAAGAACAGGCCGATGGGCGTCGCGGTGGCTACGGCATCGGCGACCCGCATCAACGGGGCCTTGTGGGCACGGCTGGTGAAGAAAATGGCCAGCGCCACACCGATCAGCCCGCCATGGAAGCTCATTCCGCCCTCGGTGATGCCGGTAATTGCCCAAAGCGGATTGTCCCACAGCGGGCTATTGGCGTCCCACACCGCGTAGAACAGGACATAGCCGAGGCGCCCCCCACCAATCACGCCCAGCATGATCCAGAGTGCCAGATCATCGATGAAATCTTTGGAATAGGGAGCGACCTGACCCTTTTTGGTCACGCCCCAGAGCGAGTCATTCCTCACGAGGCGCTGCACCCAGTAGAGCCCGAGAAACAGCCCGGCGATGTAGGCAATCGCGTACCATCGGATCGGAAACGGTCCGATTCCGAAAATCTCCGGAATTGTAACCAGGATCGGGTCGATCAGATCGAAGCTTGGAGCGCACGCTTCCATGGCTTTCCTCTACGGGTTGCGACCTGCGCACAGGCATCGCGTTGCAAAACACCGGCCTTAGGACCTATATGAAGCCTTCATAGCAGACCAAACGGTGATGTCATGCAGTCGCGCAGCCCTTTATTCGCCAATATGGCAGACCTTATGACCGACGCCTTCAGCGCAGCGCAGGCCGCCGGTGATGAGGCGCGCTCCGTGTTTCGCGCACAGGCAGAGCGCATGGCCGCTGAGCTGGACCTGGTCAGCCGCGACGAATTTGAAGCCGTCAAAGCCCAGGCCGATGCAGCGACTGCCGAACTTGAATCGCTAAAGGCACGCCTCGATGCGCTGGAAAAGCCTGCACCGAAAAAGCCGGCAGCCAAAAAACCGGCCGCCCGCAAGACTGCGGCGAAAAAGTCATCCAGCTAAGTTTGTTAGCCATTGTCATTTGAACACGCTTGCACGCGTTGAGCGGAGCAGCGTAGCGTTTCCCATGTGCCGCATTTGAGTCGCGGCACCAAACGGGGAGAGGACCACCATGGAGCTCAGCACCCACGAGGTCAGCGATGTCTTTGACCCGCTCGAAGCCATCGAGCAGGCCGTCATCGCCGAGCAATACCCCTATGAACGCGACGAGCTTGAGGTGCACATGGCGGCACCGGGCTCATGGCGCGATCACCAAATCTGGTTCGCTTATCGCCCAGAGCTGGACGTCATTCACATTTGCTCCAGCCTGGAGCTGAAGGTTCCTGATAATCGCTATCGAGAAGTCTGCGAGCTGGTAGCGCGTCTGAATGAGCGCTTGTGGCTGGGCCACTTCGACATCTGGACCGATGACCAGTCGATTGTTTTCCGCCACGCGCTGACGATGCCGGAAGCCGAAGGCATATCGGTGGCTCAGGCCTCGGCCCTGATTGCAGCGGCCAAGGAAGCCGGTGAGCGGCTTTACCCTGCTTTTCACTACTTGCTCTGGAGTGGCAAGAGCCCGGCAGAAGCCGTCTCCGCAGCCATGTTCGACACGGCAGGCGAAGCGTAGGCTGTCCTACTCGTAGGGCTCCACCGAACGCACCACCATGGAATAGGCTGATGCGGCAAGATCAGTGTCGACACGCTCGACCTGCATCAGCCCTTCGACCCAGACCGGGTGCCACAGGCTGGTGAATTCGATCGGTTCAGCAGAGCGCAGGTATACGATCTGGTTCGGCGGGGGCGGCGGATAGTGCACACACGCCCCGTGAAACGGAAGAAGCAGAAATTCGCGCGCCTGGCCCTGTTCTGCGAAGTCGAGCGGCAGGATGTAACCCGGCATGCGAGCGATCAGACCATCAAGGTCTTCAACGACGTTGAAGGTGCCGTTCTGGTTTTCAATCGGGCTGTTACCGGTGAACTGGCTCATCAGGCCGGGATCCGCTGTGCCTTCATTGAGCGCCTGAAGCGCATCCAGCTCTTCTTCTGGCATCAGATCACGCCACACGATCAGCTCGGCTTCAGCCGCGGCATCCACCACCGGCAGGCTTGGCCCAGCCGCATCTGACGCGGTCTCCTCGGGTGAATTACACCCGGCCATAACGAGCGCTGCGAATACGAAGCCCATTTGGGCCGCGATTTTCCACATTGACTGGGGCACGAAAGCGCTCTCCCTCACCGGATTAAATTGATCAGGAGCCGAAAATGGGGGCTGGCGCGCGTATCTACAAGGTAAATTCTGCGTGCACCCTGTTTTAACAAGTTTGTGGATAAATACGCCTCTACAGACCGCAAAAATGCGGCGTCGGAGGTGGATTATGGGGTTCGAGGCCAAGGCCGTCGACAGAGTTGCGCGACAGTCGCGCGACACCAAAAGATTGCTCGTAGCACGAAGCGCCCTGCGCGCAGTGCCATTCAACATCATCAATGCTGTCCTGCTAAGCGTCCTGTTTTTCGGGGTCGTGGATCCGATCGCGCATGCGGGGTGGTTCCTGATGATCTGCGGTGCAGCATTTCTCCGTCTGGGATCAATGTGGCGCGCCCATCGCGCCGATCGTGTTCCTACCACGCGTGAGCTGACCGCTTACACCATTCTGTCTGGCTGTGTCGGTGTCGGCTGGGGCCTGACCCCCTTCCTGCTGCCGGCCGACGCGCCAGCAATCCTGATCCAGGCCATATCGATGGTTATCGCCGGCATGGCCGCCGGGGCTGCCATGACATCTGCCTCCGAGCGCCGCGTCGTGCTCGCCTACACGGTGCCCGCGTTGTCGCTCTGGGCTCTGTCCATTGCGCTGACCGGCAGCTGGCAGTCAGCAGTTGTCGTCCTGCTGGTGATCGGCTTCTTCTTCGCAATGAATTCGCTCACGACCGGCTATGCAGGAACGCTGAACGAAGCGGTGGAGGCCAGCGCAGAGCTGAACGAAGCCCGCAAGGAAACCGAGGCGCAGGCCGCCGCCATGACCCGTCTGGCCGAACAGAATGACCTCGCCGCCCGCCAGGCGGAACGTCAGGCCCGCGCCAATGCGGCTGTACTGGCCAACATGAGCCATGAGTTGCGCACGCCGCTCAACGGCATGCTTGGCATGACACAGCTACTGCAGGAATCCGGCCTGAACGCCGACCAGGCCCGCCTCGCATCGCGCGCCAGCGAGTCCGCCGAAACCCTGCGTCACCTGCTCAGCGATGTGCTGGATGTGGCCCGCATCGAAGCGGGACGTTTTGATCTGGAGCTTGGCGACATTACCGCTGAGTCCCTCGCCCAGCTGACAGAAAAGCGGTTCTCGACGCCGGCTCAGGAGAAAAATCTCGCCTTTGAGGTACAGGTCAGCGGGGAGGCCGACCGTGCTCTGCGCGGTGATGAAGCCCGCATCATGCAGCTGACCCGCGTGCTTGTCGGCAATGCACTGCGCTTTACCCACGAGGGTGGTGTGACGGTGAGCTTCAAGGCCACTGAACGTAATGGCGAGCAGGCCAGCCTGCGCGTCGAGGTTCGCGACACCGGTGCCGGCGTTCCTGAAAGCGCGCGCTCGCACCTGTTCGACGCCCTGGCGTCAAACCAGATGGATTCCAATATCCGCGAAGCCGGGACCGGTCTCGGCCTGCATCTCGTCAAGCGTCTGGCCAGCCTGATGAATGGCGAGGTTGGCTATCAACCGGGGGAAAACTCCGACGGGTCCGTCTTCTGGTTCGAGCTTAATCTGAAGCCGTCACAGCGCGCCGACAAATATGCCGATGGCGAACAGATGACACTGGATGCGCGCCGCCTGCGCATCCTGGTGGCTGAAGACAATGCTGCCCGCCAGTCGGTTCTGCTGGGTTATCTCAATTCGTTCAATTGCGAAGTGACCTGTGTCCCCACCGGCGGTGCCATGAATGAAGCGCTCAGCACGGCTGCTTACGACGCGGTTGTGCTTGGCCTGTCACTCAATGACTGTGAGCCGGACCTGGCGTCTGCAGATATTCGCAGCCTGCCCTCGACGGCCGCCATGACGCCGATCGTTCGCCTCGACACAACACTGGACGACGCCGTCGTGCCAGGCAGCATGGAGACTCTGGTCCGTGCGCCGGTAACCGCCGATGCCTTGCTGACGGCACTGCGCTCGGCTCTGGAGTCGGATCCGGCGGCTGTGTCCAATTTGCGTCGCATCGCCTGAAGCAGACGTCATTCCACATTCTGAATGCGGAACATGGCGCGCGGCGGGTTTGCCCGGCGCGCGCCACCTGCTATGGAGCCTCGCGTTAACGTTTGGACGGGGCTCGATACACGCCATGAAACTGATGTGCGGCAATGCCAACAAACCGTTGGCCCAAGCCATTGCAGACTATCTGGACGCGCCACTGTCCAATGTGGACATCGAAACTTTCGCTGACGGCGAGCTTTTTGTGCGCATCGACGAGAATATGCGCGGCGAGGATGTCTTTATCATCCAATCCACATCCAAACCGGCCAACGACAACCTGATGGAGCTGCTGATCTGCATGGATGCGCTGACCCGCGCCAGCGCCCGACGGATTACAGCCGTGGTGCCCTATTTCGGCTATGCCCGTCAGGACCGGAAGACCGGGGGCCGCACGCCAATCACGGCCAAGCTGGTCGCAAACCTGATTGCCGGGGCTGGTGCCCATCGCGTCCTGACGCTGGACCTCCACGCCGGTCAGATCCAGGGCTTCTTCGACATACCGACTGACAATCTGTTCGCGACCCCGGTCTTCGAACAGGATATTCGCGCCCATTACGACGTGAAAGATCTGATGATCGTGTCGCCAGACGTCGGAGGCGTGGTGCGTGCACGATCGCTGGCCGGTCGCCTTGGTGCCGATATCGCCATCGTCGACAAGCGCCGCCCTCGCCCCGGCGTTGCCGAAGTGATGAATATCATCGGTGAAGTCGAAGGGCGCAATTGCATCATCTTCGACGACATCATCGATTCTGGCGGGACGCTCTGTAACGCGGCTGCGGCGCTCAAAGAGCGCGGTGCCAAGGATGTGTCGGCCTACATCACCCACGGGGTCCTGTCCGGCAAGGCCGTGAGCAAGATCGCCAATTCGGAGATGAAAGAGCTGGTCGTCACCGACTCGATCGACTCTACCCAGAAGCTTGAGACGGCCACAAACATCCGGACCCGATCGGTCGCGCCGTTGCTGGCCGAGGCCATTCGCCGGATCGCCAACGATGAGTCGGTTTCCAAGCTGTTCGACTGATCGGCTTAAGAGTCAGCGGCTGCGCTTGCGCGTGCGTGGCACATCGGCTATACGCCGCAGCTCGAATTTTGCCGTTGTGCGGTTTCGCATTCGGCCCCTGGAGCGCCGCCCGCAGAGGCGGCGCCCTTGTTAGACACGTAAGACCTAAGGACCGGCTCGATGAGCGATATTGTTCTCAATGTTGAAGTGCGTGAGCGCACCGGCAAAGGCGGCGCCCGCCAGGCTCGCCGCGACGGCCTCGTGCCGGCTGTATTGTATGGTGGCAAGGCTGATCCGGTTGCCATCTCGCTGAAACACAACGAACTGCTGAAGGCGATCAACTCCGGCAAATTCCTGTCGAACATGATCACCATCGAGCACGACGGTAAGCCGCAGACCGTGTTTACCCGTGACGTTCAGTTCGACCCGGTCATGGACTTCCCGGTCCATGTCGACTTCCAGCGCGTGGACGAAGACTCCAAGCTGAACGTGGAAGTGTCCGTGAACTTCCTGAACGAAGAGTCTGCACCGGGCATCAAGCGCGGCGGCGTTCTCAACGTGGTTCGTCACACCATCGAAGTGGTGTGCCCGGCAGGCTCCATTCCGGACTCCATCGACGTGGACGTTGCGGGCATGGACATTGGCGACTCGGTACACATCTCCGCAGTGACCCTGCCGGAAGGCGTTGAGCCGACGATTACCGACCGTGACTTCACCATCGCCACGATGCAAGGCTCGCGCGCTGTCATCGAGGGTGAGGCCGAAGGTGAAGATGGCGCTGAGGCTGAAGGTGGCGAAGGTGAGGCCGCCGAAGCTGAAGCCGATGCCTCTGAGGGCGACGACGCCGAAGATTAAGGATCTGGCGCACATGCGCTGATCGAACGAACAGGGCGGCCGGACATCAGTCTGCGCCGCCCTTTTCGTATCAGGACCTGAAATCATCTGAAGGCAGCTGGCCATGCAGGTTATTGTTGGACTGGGAAATCCCGGATCGAAATATGCGGCCAACCGGCATAATGCCGGCTTCATGGCGGTCGACGCGATTGCCAACCACTGGTCGTTCAGCCCCTGGAAAAAGCGCTTTCAGGGCCAGACCGCTGAAGGGGTGATCGAGACTCCTAGCGGGCCAAAGAAGACGCTCCTGATCAAGCCTGAGACCTATTACAACGAAAGTGGCCGCTGCGTGGGCGAAGCGCTTCGCTTCTTCAAGCTGGATGCATCTGCCCTCACCGTCTTTCATGACGAGCTGGACCTCGCCCCCGGCAAGTTCCGCCTGAAGACCGGCGGTGGGCATGCGGGCAATAACGGCCTGCGCTCTATCAAGGCCCATGTGGACGGCGACTTTCAGCGCGGCCGGATTGGCATCGGTCATCCTGGCGACAAGAACCGCGTCACGGGCTATGTGCTGTCGGATTTTCCAAAGGCCGAGCAGGGTTGGCTCAGTGACCTTCTGGATGCGATCGCGCGCTCAACAGACCTGCTGGTCAATCGCGAAATCGACGCCTTCCAGACGAGGGTTACGCACCTGGCACCGGCTCCGGGCTAACGCCCTTTTCCCGTCCTCCGGGACGTCCGTCCGGTCGGTCCTCGCTCACGCTGCAGGCGGCTGTTCGCCTTGCGACGCCAAAGGCGTCGGGGGCTTGGTGCTACGTTCGGTTTTCTTAAATATCTGAATTCCCGGACGAGCGAAGCGATGATCCGGGACCTGTGTGTGACCGTGGTGCCTAACCGCGATGGGAGGCCCCGGCTCTGCGGCTATGCCTTGGCCGGGGTTTCAAGCTTGAAGCTATTCACACAAAAAACCGCCCCCTCCTTGCGAAGGGGGCGGCTCTTTTCAGCCGAACTTGCGTCCAGCTTAGCCTTCGAAGGCGTTGATCAGGGCGCGCAGGTGAGCGCGGTGTGCCCGTGCTTCACGCGATCCACCCAGATCAGGCATCCATTCCGGACCCAGCCAGCCTTTGACGTCGTTGATCGACGCCAGAGCAGCCGAGCGGGCGACCGGCGGATACGAGCCAGCATCGCCCACGATACCGATCAGAGTCTGCAGGTAAGCCACCTGCAGATTCTGGCGGTAGGTGTTCGGATTGCCGCGAATATCGTCCTCGTACACGATCGACGTCAGGTCGGCCATGTAGTCAGAGATCGGATACTCGTTGCCATAGCGGGCCGTATCGATCATGCGCTCGAGAACATTCGGGTGGGTCAGGTGAGCGAGAACCGCACGCTGCTGGCCAAAGGCACGGGCGTGCAGGCTCGGGTCCTCATCGGTCCCACCATGGTTCCAGCCACGGCGCTGACGCTGCATGTGATCGGCGAACTCTTCCTCGATCGCAAAGGCGTCAGGTCCGAACAGGGCCGCTTCGATCACCTCGAGAGCCTGCTCCTGCTTTTCACGCGGCACCGGAATGAACGGGGTCTGGGCACCCGGCTGACCGACGGCTGCGCGGTTGTTGTAGACACCGCCCACATGACGGGACGCCACGTTAGCTGCACCGAAGCGCTGACCGGACACGATCAGATAGCTGGTGACCAGCGGCTGATAGGACTCGCCTTCACGCAGGAAGCGATCAGGCAGGCCGGCAATGGTCTGGTTGGCCAGCTCAACGCGGCCCGCAGCCCAGCTCACCGGGTCGTCGGACAGGTCGTTGATCATCACGCGCGGGTCGATGTGACGGCCTGGGGCACGCATGTCGTCCGCGTCATTGCCGAAGAAGTGCTCCGGCTCGGTGGACCGCTCCAGGATCGCCGGCAGGGCTTCATCGTCAGCGGTGTAACCATACTGAATCGCCCAGATGTCATAGGCACCCGGAGTCTCCTGCGAGTACTGAACGGTGTCGTTCAGATCGTCAGGCAGGTTCAGGGCCGGATAGTCCATGATGGAATGCGTGGCCGTCGTGCCGTTCGCCAGCTCTTCCAGCGACACGTTAGAGGTGGCACCCATGTTGTGTGCCAGACCCAGCGTGTGACCGATCTCGTGGATGATGAGATAGTGCAGCGACTGGCGAACCAGCTCGTTCTGCGCCGCTTCCTCAGCACCCATCACCTGCATGGCGGCCAGAGCCCCCTGGGTTTCCATCTGCAGGTGCTCGGCGAAGTTACACATGGCACCGTGCTCGTGCTCCAGCGGGAATGGGGCCTCGCCGGTGGCTTCGGTGATCATGTCTTCAGGCAGCCAGGTCGTCAGACCGGCAACCTCGAACACGTCAGCGCTACGAATGCGGTTCGTCAGGAACACGTATTCCAGCATGATGTCCGCGCCGATGATTTCACCGGTACGCGGGTTGGTGAAGCTCGGGCCATATCCACCGAAAGGAGGCGTCGGCGATGAGGTCCAACGCAGCACGTTGTAGCGGATATCGCCGGCGTCCCACTCCGCATCGTCAGGCTGCTGACGCACCTCAATGGCGTTGGAGAAGCCAGCCGCTTCAAATGCGATATTCCACGTCAGAGCGGCTTCGCGGATCACGTCGCGATACTCGACCGGAGTAGTATTTTCGATCCACCACACAATCGGCTCAACCGGATCGGACACTTCCGCGTCCGGGTCCTGCTTGACCAGGCGCCAGCGATTGATGACGTCGTTGAACGGCGTGTAATCCGGATCGGTCAGGTTCGTGACCTGCTCCATGAAATAGCCGACGCGGAAATCGTCAGAGCGCGGGGTGAAGCCATCGTCCGGCATCGCCACAAAGCTGTGCTGCACCTGAACGGCGACAGCGCGTGCATCAGTGATCTCCGGACCCCCGAAGTTACGCGGGGTGCCATTCTGGTAGACATATTCGACCAGTACGTCGGTGTTTTCGGGATAGGAGCGCGTCTCCAGAATGCGGGTCAGTCCTGACTGCAGGCGGCCCATGTTGAAGGCCTGAGCGGCAGCTGGACCCTGCGGGCCCGCCGGCTTGATCTGGTGCAGATCTTCGCCTTTCAGCGTGTCACCAATCTCAATGAGATAGCGCGCTTCGGTGCCCGCCTCTTCATCGCCTTCAGTCTCGGCCACAATCGACAGGCTCGCCAGCGGCGCGCGTGTGATGTTGGCCTCAGACGCACGCGACAGAGCGTTGCCTTCATCAAAGGCGAAATTGGTATTGATCTGGCTGATCTCGATGTCGCCGTAACGCTTGTTGAATTCAAACACAGCGTTGTCGCGATACTGGCCGCGGAACAGGCCCACGCGCGGCGCGCCGTTCTCAGCGTAGGTGAAGTAGATCACTTCTTCACCGAGCTGGCTTTCCGAGATCTCCATATACAGATCCCCGTCTTCGGGATCGGTATAAAGCGTGAAGAGACCTTCCTGGGCCTCGAAATCCTCGACATAACTCTCAATGGAGTTGTCTTCTTCTTCCTCGTCGTCGCCATCCTGAGCAAACGACGGGGACGCAACCGCAACAGCGGCCAGGGCCGCAGCAAACCAGCGGCTTCGATACTTCATCATAGGGCAGCTCCCCTCCCGTTGTGTGGGGCGTAACCTAGGCCGTTCAACATGAAAGGTCCAAGGCCAACGCGTTACGTTTCTGTAAGCTGGTGCAGCATGGCCACGTTTTCCACGGTCCCATGCGGTGCATCGCGTTGGCAAAGCGCGATATGTTCCTATTATGTTCCAGATGCGCCGGATTGATCCTGATCTTTGTGAATGCCTTGCCTACGCCCTCTGGCGCACACCCTGGCGTGCGCGACTGGATGGGCTGGACGCCTGCCGCTTGGCCGCGCAGGATCTGGTCCGACATCTGGATCGGGCGGGATATCAGCTGGAGCGGCGCAGCGCGATGGAGCCCCATGGCAGGCTTGCGCGCCACCAAAGCGAAGACCGCTGACAGCACGTCGCGTCCGCACACCCGTGCAACGGTTTGGAAACCACATTCATAGCTTTATGAGCGCTCACTGAACGCAGCCCAGCTGGGCTTAAATGGAGCGCTACATGCTGGCTTTTGTCCGGGCTTCTCTGTCTTTACGTGTGTTTATCGTAACCGCGCTTCTGGTCGCTGCGGCAACCGTGTGTGTGGCCGTCAGCGCCAGCTGGGTTATTGGCGGATACATTGCGCGCACCGCGTCGAGCTCGCAGGACATAAATCTGCGTGTTGCGGTCTCGACGTTGCAGGACGTCATACCCGGCCTTGAGGCCGAATACACCGCAGACGGCGCGATCCGCCGCCTCTCAGCGCCAACCCTGCCAGAGTTTGAGGCCCATACGACCATTGACTCGGTCGGGCGGCAGACGGGCGAAACGGCTACGGTGTTTATCTGGGACGACGCTCAAAACGACTTTGTCCGGCGTACCACCAACATCACCAAGCCGGATGGCTCACGTGCCGTTGGCACGGTCCTGGGTGCCGGGCCGGTCTATGACGCGATGATGGCCGGTGAAGGCTTTCGCGGTGAAGCGGTGATCCTCGGCACACCCTACTTCACGGCCTACCAGCCCGTCTTTTCCGACTCTGGCAGCGTAATCGGCATTATTTATGTCGGCGTGCAGCGGGCAAAGATCGTCGCAGTGCGCAATGAAGTCATCACCGTCATGGCGATTGCCGGTCTGATCGCCTTCCTCATTGCATCTGCAGCCGCCTTCGCGGCGGTACGCGGGGCCATCGGGCCCCTGCGCAAGCTGGAAGAAGGCGTGCAGACGATTGCCGATGGCGATTACACCTCCGCCGTCAGCGGTCAGGACCGTGTCGACGAGATCGGTCGAATTGCGAAAGCGCTCGGCGGCCTGCAGTCGAAACTGGCTGAGGCCGAAGCCACCAGCGCTGAAGCGCGCGAGGCCACTGAGACGCGTCTGGCGCGCGCCGAAGCCATGGCTGCAGAGGTCGAACGCTTTAAGGACAAGGCCGATACCATTCTGTCCAAGGTTCGCGATGCGGCGGGCCGGGTCAGTCAGGCCGCTGAGACCACGCGCAATACGGCCGCAGACGGTCGCCAGCGCAGTGAAAGCATGCGCACCGCCGCACGCGATGCCAGCGCCGGGGTTCAGACCATGGCCGCTTCAACCGAGGAGCTGAACGCGGCTATTGGGGAAATTGCCGCGGCCGCGGGCCGGGTGTCAGAGCTGACGCGCCAGTCCACCGAACGCACCGAACGCAACCAGTCGCTCATGGAAGAGATGGATAAGGCGCTGGGCGATGTCACCGCCATTATCAGTGAAATCAATGGTGTGGCCGAACAGACCAATCTGCTGGCCCTGAACGCCACCATTGAATCGGCCCGCGCCGGTGAGGCTGGCAAAGGCTTCGCGGTGGTGGCCAGCGAGGTCAAGGAACTCGCCAGCCAGACCCAGCGCCTGACCGAAACCATCAATGAGCGGGTCGATCGTTTCGCCAGCCGCGTGCGTGAAGCCACTGAAGCCACCAAGGCCATGGCCGAAGGCATTCGCGACATCGACGCCAGCTCACAGGAGAGCGCGGCCGCAGTCGAGCAGCAGACCGTTGCGGTCAGTGAAGTTGCCCGGTCCGCCCAGGCAGCAGCTGAAAACACTGAAGCCGTGGAGCGCGATGCCCAAGGCGTTGCCGAAGGCGCGCAATCCTCGGTCACAGCCGCAGAAGAGATCGCCGGCCTTGCCCGCGACCTGGAGACCAGTGCCGATACGCTGGCCAGCGATATCGACGCCTTCATCAACTCTGTGCGCGCAGCCTGACCCCCCCTCCAAGCCCGCGCGCAGTGAACGCCCGCCTGTGATCTTTCGCAGGCGGGCGTTTTTGCTTATACGGGCGCGCTGATCACGCCAGACAAAAAGAAGGTATCGCGCCATGGGCTTTAAATGCGGAATTGTGGGGCTTCCCAATGTGGGCAAATCCACGCTGTTCAACGCCCTGACCCAGACCGCCGCCGCACAGGCCGCGAACTATCCCTTCTGCACGATCGAACCCAATGTCGGCGAGGTTGCGGTGCCGGAACCACGCCTCGATAAGCTGGCAGAGATCGCAAAGTCGGCCAATGTCGTGCCTGCGCGCATGAATTTCGTCGATATCGCGGGCCTGGTTGAGGGCGCGAGCAAGGGCGAAGGTCTGGGCAACCAGTTCCTGGCGAACATTCGCGAGACCGATGCCGTGCTCTACGTGCTGCGCTGTTTTGAAGACGGCGATATCACTCACGTGGCGGGCAAGATCGATCCGTTGGCCGACTTCGAAACGGTCGAGACCGAGCTGATGCTGGCGGACCTCGAGAGCCTGGAAAAGCGCCGGGTCACGATGGAAAAGAAAGCCAAGACCGGCGACAAGGACGCGAAGGCGACGCTGGAGCTGGTGGATCTGGCGCTTGAGCAGCTGCGTGACGGCAAGCCGGCCCGCCATGCCGATGTGCCTGAAGATGCCCAGCGCGAATGGAAGATGCTGCAGCTTCTGACCTCCAAGCCGGTTATGTTCGTGGCCAATGTGGATGAGGACAGCGCCGGCACTGGTAATGACTTCTCAAAGCAGGTCGAAGCGCGCGCCGCGGAAGAAGGAGCGGTCTGTGTGGTCATCTCCGCGAAGATTGAAGCGGAACTGGCCCTGCTCGAAGCCGACGAGCGCACCGAGTATCTGGAAGAACTCGGCCTTGAAGAACCCGGCCTCAATCGCCTGATCCACGCTGGCTACCAACTGCTGGACCTGCAGACCTACTTTACCGCGGGTCCGAAGGAAGCACGCGCCTGGACCATCCGCCGGGGCTGGTCAGCACCGAAAGCCGCCGGCGTTATCCACGGTGATTTCGAACGCGGCTTCATCCGCGCTGAAACGATCGCGTATGACGATTATGTCGCCAACAATGGCGAAAGCGGCGCGCGCGAAGCGGGCAAGCTGCGCCAGGAAGGCAAGGACTACATCGTCAAGGACGGCGATGTGATGCTGTTCAAATTCAACGTCTAGTGCGACATCGTTAGAACTTCCCGCGACAGACGAGGCCGCTACACTCCCTGGATAAAATACTTAAGGGAGCGCGTTTATGTCTCGGCAGGTTCTACTTATTCACGGCTGGAGTGCCACATCATCGTCGATGAAGGCGACAGCGCGCCTGCTGGACGACAGCGAGTTTGAAGCCGTTGACCTGTTTCTGGGTGACTACCGGTCCACCGACGACGATATCCGGATCAGCGACGTGGCGCGCCGCCTCGATGAGGTCGTCTCCCAGCGCCAAGACGAAGGCTCGCTTAATGAGACCTTCCATGTGGTGATCCATTCCACCGGGGCACTGGTGGTGCGTCACTGGCTGGCCAACCTGACCGATCAGGGTCGCCCCTCCCCCGTGATCAATTTCCTGATGCTGGCCCCGGCCAATTTCGGCTCGCCGCTGGCCCATATCGGGCGCGGGGTTCTGGGTCGGATGAAGGTAGGGCTGTTCAACGGGCTGCAATCAGGCACCGAGATGCTGCACGGGCTGGAGCTTGGGTCTCAATTCCAGGAAGACTTGGCCCTGCGTGACCGCCTGACCAAGGATCCGGCCAGTACGCGCACGGCTTTGGGCGAGGACAGGACCCGCCCCTTCGTCATTGTGGGTGGCCTGCAAGTGACCGGCACCCAGATCCTGAATGAAACCGGCTGGGATGGCACCGTGCGCGTTGCCGGTGGGCAGCTTGATCCCAAGGGGCTGACGATTGATTTCAGCAATCGCGACACGCCCACCATTACCCAGTGGAAGCGCCGCGGCCCGGAAGAAACCGCCTTTGCCTTCCTGCCCGACCGCGATCACTCCTCCATTCTGAAACCGGACGGCGGTGATGCGCAGGCCGGGCCCTATCGCGACCGGCTTGGCGAATTGATTCTGGAGGCTCTAAGGGTAGACAGCGCGGCAGGGTACCGAAACGTCGTGGCTCGCTGGCGCGATGAGGTGACCCAGAAGACCCGCTGGCTGGCCTCCCGCGATGCGGACGAGCTGCGCGCAGAGGTGTTCGGGCCCCGGCGCGCACGCCGGATTCCGACTGAACGCTTTCACGAGCATTACCAGGTCGTAGTCGACGCCAAGGACACACGCGGTCACCGCGTGGAGGAGTTCGGCATCTGGTTGAACGCACCCAACCCTGACAAGCCGCCGCGGAACTCCCGCACCATGCGCGATGACGAGATCGAAGCCCACCAGCACGTGCTGCAGGACGTTCATGTAAACCGTCGCTCACCCTGGCGGCGGGTCCTGCATCTTGATCGCTACAAGCTGATGGGCCCGGACGGCTATTTTGGTCGCCGCAAATATGAAGCGACCCTGATGGCGTCGATCTCAGCACCCCCCGTGGGCAAGAATATCAATTACGGCCTTGATGAACACGAAGCCTATGGCTCGCTTCCGCTGCGCCCGTCTCAATCCTCCAGTGATCTTGTTGAAGACGATGTGCGTCGCTTTTTGCGCCGGCACACCACCCATTTCGTGGAGGTCATCCTGCCGCGCGATGTGGAGGAGCGCGCCTTCACCCTCAAGCAATTCAAGCGCTAGGACTGGGCGATCACGCCATAGCTGACGCGAGGGGTTTGCGCCGGTTTCACGCCGGGGTTACACCGCTTGCCCATGAATTACCGTCACGCCTTCCACGCTGGAAATTTCGCCGATGTGTTGAAGCACGCCGTGCTTGCGCTGTGCTTTGAACATCTCAAAGCCAAATCCAAACCGTTTCGCTATGTCGATACCCACTCAGGCATCGGGCTTTATGATCTGACCTCTGATCAGGCCCGTCGCAGTCCCGAGTTTGAAGACGGCATCAAGCGGGTCATGGCTGCAGACAAGCCGGACGATGTGGCCGCGGTGCTCAAACCGCTGCTCGATGCAGTGACCGACAGCAATCCCAGCGAGGCCCTGACCACCTATCCCGGCTCTCCGCAGGTGGCCGCGGCCCTGTTGCGCGATACCGATCGCATCCAGCTGTGCGAACTTCACCCCGAAGACGCCAGGTCCCTCGATCAACGCTACGCAAAGGATCGCCGCGTGAAGGTGGAAGCGCGCGACGGCTACAAGGCCGTGGGCGCAATCCTGCCTCCGGTTGAAAAGCGTGGCCTTGTCCTGATCGACCCACCCTTTGAGCACCGCGACGAGATGGCCTTCATGGCCGAGGCCGCCATGAATGCGATCAATCGCTGGCCGACCGGAACCTATATCTTCTGGCGCCCGCTGAAGGATTTGTGGGCGCAGGAGCGCTTTGATGTCGGGCTGGCCGAATGGCTGATCGCGGAGAAGCAGATCGAGCCGGAAAAAATCCTGCGCGCGGACCTGTGGGTGCGCGAGCTGGAAACTGAAGGCAAGCTGGCCGGAGCGGGCGTTGTGGTGGTCAATCCGCCCTACACGCTGGAGGACAATCTGGTCACGCTGCTGCCCTGGCTGTGCGAAACCCTCAAGCAGGGCGATGGCGCAGGCTGGCGGGTCGACGGTGGCATTGCCGAAGACAGCCTACTTGTAGACGAGTTCTAAAGAATAACGATCCCCGGTTGTAGACTCGTTTAAGTTGCGCTATGGCTGCAACTGAGCGTCGAGCTCTGTCTAAATCCAACGGGGGATATTCGTGAAAACACAACTGACCATCGCCACCGCCACGTCTGCTCTGCTTATGCTGAGCGCGTGTGCAACGCCGACCGTCGTCGATGCCGAACAGGCTGGCGACATGCAGCTGAGCTGCGGCCAGCTGCTCGCTCAGATTGAAGAGGCTGAAGAGTTTGAAGAGCGCGCCCGCGAAGATCGCGGCGTAAACGGCACCAATGTTGCCGCGGCCGTCTTCTTCCCGCTTGGCCTGGTGGGCACCTATCTGAACACCGAAGAAGCCATCGAGGCGGCTCAGGATCGCCGCGAGCACCTGACAGAGATCTACGAAAACAAGGGCTGCTGATCGCAGACCTGAACTGATCTTACGTCACAACGATTGGGGCACCGTCGAGAGACCCGGCGGTGCCCTTTTCTTTGGGGCGATCAGTCGTCGTCCTCGGACACAGTTTCGCCAATACCGAACAGCACGCCGCGCTCAGTCCAGACCACCACGGCCAGCGACAGCGCCCCGAGCACGACAAAACCGGTAATCAACGGCACGACGGTTCCGTCAAAGGTCTGCCCAATCACCGAGCCCAGCGTGGCCCCGGACATGGACGTGACGCCGCCATATAGCGCAGCCGCTGTCCCGGCCCGTTCGCCAGCGGGCTCCATCACCAGCGCTGAAAAGTTTGCACCCATCCAGGCAAACATCAGAAGCGAGGCCGTCAGCAGGCTGAAATACAGCCGGAAGGGCGGCTGCCCCTGAAGTGCGATCAGCAAGTGGATCACGTTGAGCGTCAGGAAGGCGACCACCGCGCTGTGAGAAATGCGCCGCATGCCCAGCTTGCGTACGATGCGAGCGTTCAGGATGTTCGCCGCGGCGAGCCCCACCGCGACCCCGCCAAAGGCGAGCGCGAAATATTCTTCCAGCCCGTAGAGCTCCGCCAGCACCTGTTCAGAGGTGGCGATGAAGGCAAACAGCGCCCCGAAGATCAGGCCCGCCGCCACGATGTAACCTGCTGAAATCCGCTCGGTCAGAACGAGGCGATAATTTTCAATCGCTGACGGGACCGAGAGCTTGATGCGATGTTCGCTGCGCAGGGTCTCGGGCAGGCGCACATACATCCACACCCCCAGAATGCTCGCCATGAGCAGCAGGAAGGCGAAGATGACCTGCCACGGCCCAACGAACAGAATGCCCTGCCCTATGCTGGGTGCCAGGATTGGCGCGACCATGAAGACGGTCATGGCAAAGCTCATGATCTCGGCCATGCGCCGGCCGCTCACCAGGTCGCGCACAACAGCCACGGCGACCACGCGCGTTGCGGCAGCGGCAACGCCCTGAAGCGCGCGCGCGGCGATCATCCAGACAATGTCCTGGGAGATCAGACACAACACGGTGGCCGCCAGATACCCCGCCAACGCAAAGAGCAGCGTCAGCCGCCGGCCCAGCGCATCGGCCAGGGGGCCAAAGCCGAGCTGCGCCAAACCAAACCCGAAGACGTAGGCGGTGATGACCAGCTGCCGGTTATTGCCCGGCGCGCCGAGATCGCCGCCAATTTCACCCAGCGCCGGTAGCAGGATGTCGATCGACAAGGCGTTCAGCGCCATCAGCCCGCCCACCATGGCGATCAGTTCAACCGTCGTCAGCGAAGGACGACGCGGGTCGGGCGATGAAATACGCAAGATAGCTCTCCGGCGGGCAAGGCGCGCAAGCTATGTCGCGGACGGTGCCACGTCG
This sequence comes from Oceanicaulis sp., assembly GCA_043513725.1. GTDB lineage: Bacteria > Pseudomonadota > Alphaproteobacteria > Caulobacterales > Maricaulaceae > Oceanicaulis. The sequence continues at coordinate 793,385 of CP121338.1, forward strand.
AGCGGGGAGCTGCTTTGGGCGTTTTATCAGCGGGCAGCCCTCCTTCCCTTTGTGGGAGAAGGTGTCCGCGCAGCGGACGGAAGGGGTGATGGCGCAAAGGTTTAAACCAAAGCGCTCGACGATCCTCACCCCACCCGACCCTTCGGGCCACCCTCCCCCTCAAGGGGAGGGAGGAGGTGTTTCCGCTTTTCTTGGTGATGGGGGCGCGCAGCCCGGGTTCTCAAGAGGAGGAAATTGGGAGCCTCTTCAAACCCTCATCCTGAGGAGCGCGAAGCGCGTCTCGAAGGGCCTGCAGGATAGGGCTCAATACTCAGGCTCCTCATCCCACGGCCAGCCCGGCGGGTAGTCACCGGGCACCTTTCCTGGAAAGTTAGGCGGGCGCTTTTCAAGAAAGCTTGTGACGCCCTCTACTGCGTCGGCGCTGATCCCGCGATGCAGGATGGCGCGGCTTTCAAGGCGGTGAGCGTCCATGGGATGGGGTGCGCCCAGCATGCGCCAGACAAGACGGCGGTTCATCGCGACCGAGACCGGCGCGGTGTTCGCGGTCAGCGCCCGCGCCTTCTCCATCGCACGTTCGAGCACCGCCTCGGGCGTATCGGCGAGCTCTGAGACGAGCTTTTTCTCCAGCGCTTCCTCGGCGAGGAAAGTCCGCCCGGACAGGCCCCAGTCGAGCGCGGTTTCAATGCCCACCAGGCGCGGCAGGAACCAGCTCGCTGCCCCGTCCCAGGCAATGCCGCGCTTGGTAAAGGGTATGGCGAATTTCGCGCCCTTCAGGCCGACACGCGCATCCATGGGCAGGATCACCGTGGCGCCAATACCCACCGCGGCACCATTAATCGCGGCCACCACCGGCTTTTCGCTGTCAAACACGCGCAGATTCATCAAACCTCCGGTGTCACGCCATTTCGGATCGGTATCGTCGAACTCACCTGAGCCCTGCGCTTCCTGCAGCATGGCGAAGGCTTCTGCGCCCGCTGACAGGTCCGCGCCAGCACAAAACGCCTTGCCTGCACCGGTAAAGATCACGGCCTTCACCGCCGGATCGGCATCCGTCTCGTCAAAGCAGGCCGCCACCTCCTGACCCATCTGGGGCGTGAAGGTGTTCATGGCCTCAGGCCGGTTCAGCGTGATGACGCCCAGACCATCAGAAATGTCGAGCTTTACAGTATCCATGAAGGGCCTCCCCGGCGCGTCTCTTGTCTTTACGTGGAAGCTTAGGGGGGAGCGGGGTGGATACGCCAGACCCGGATATGAAAACGACCGCTCTCATCTTGTGAGAGCGGCCGCTTCAATGTCTGGCGCTAGCCTGAGCCGTTACTTGTTCGGCTGAGGCGTGGTGCGCAGGTAAGGCTTGATCTTGTTGTAGCCTTTCGGGAAGAGCTTGTCGGCGTCTTCGTCCGAAACGGACGGCACCACGATCACGTCTTCACCATCTTCCCAGTTCACCGGCGTGGCGACCTTGTAGCCGTCGGTCAGCTGCAGGGAGTCCAGCAGGCGCAGGATCTCGTTGAAGTTCCGGCCCGCGCTCGGCGGATAGGTAAAGGTGGCGCGGATTTTCTTGTTCGGGTCGATGACATAAACCGAGCGCACGGTGACCTTGGGGTCGGCGTTCGGGTGGATCATCGTGTAGAGCTCTGCCACCTTGCGGTCGACGTCAGCGATGATCGGGAAATTCATCTTCACGCCCTGGGTCTCTTCAATATCGCCCACCCAGGCCTTGTGATCCTCAACCGGGTCCACCGACAGGGCGATGGCCTTGGCGCCGCGCTTGGCAAACTCGTCCTTCAGCTTGGCGGTGTAGCCAAGCTCGGTGGTGCACACGGGCGTAAAGTCAGCCGGGTGGGAGAAGAAGATCACCCAGTTGTCGCCGATCCAGTCGTGGAACTTGATCGGACCATCGGTGGTTTCGACTTCGAAATCAGGGGCGACATCGCCGAGCAGAAGGGGCATTTTGAACTCCGTGTTTTGCGGCCTATTTGCCGCGAGGGTCGAACACGCGTTTACTTGGACCGTGGACCGGGCCGGTGCAACCCCGGTGCGGCGACCTGACCAAAGTGTGACCTCAGCCGGAGCGCATTTGCCATGCCTAACCTGATCATCATGCGCCATTCAAAGTCAGTGGACCGGATGGAGGCTGAGGATGATTTCGAACGCGGGCTGACCCCACGCGGCCGCGACGATGCTGATGAGGCCGCTGCCGCGATCAAGGCAGCGGGCCTGACCGCAGATATGGCGCTGGTCAGCCCTGCCCGGCGCACACGTGAGACGTTCAAGCATATCGCAAGCGTCGTGGGCGACCCGCCGGTCATCGATCACATGACGCTCTATCACGCCACCCATGACATGCTGAACCGGGCCATTCTGACAGCGATGGACGAGGACGCGGGCGACATCGTTCTCGTCGGTCACAATCCGGGCATCGGAGCGCTGGTTCACCAGCTCGCAGCCAGCGCAGGCCATAGCGCCGACCTGCCCTATGGCTGGCCCACCAGCGCGGTAGCGGCCTTTGAGGTCAGCGAGCGCGAGGGCCTCGTGGTCGCCTCAAAGCGCCTCATGACCTTCAACCCCAAGGACTGATTCGCCTTTAACGAGAATTTATGTTTAGACTTCGCCTGGGTGGTTAACTCAGGGGCAGGCAATGGTGGATGTTGGTTTGGGCGGCCTGTCGCCGCCGCGCACCCGTCGTGTATCGCCTCAGGATGCAGCGCAGCGTGCCGCCTATCACCTTCTGCGAAGCCGCCCCGAAGCCAGCGCCGGTCGCGAGCTTTGGCCACCCCTTCCGCTCATCCTGGGCCCTGGCCTGTTCGCGCTTGGGTTATGGGTATGCGCGCCGTCACTGGTTGCAGGCGCAGCGCTTGTGCTCGTTTACACCTACATCCTCGCGCTCGCCGCACTCCGGCTGGCAGCAGCGCTTATCACGCCGAAATTCGCGCCGCGCGCGGCTGTGCCCTTCGCCCGGTTGCCGCCCATGAGCGTCATCGTGGCGCTCTACCGCGAAAGCGAGGTGGTCGCGGGCCTGTGTGCCGGGCTCAATCGCCTGCGCTACCCGCGCGACCGGCTCGATGTCATTCTGGTGCTGGAAGAAAATGATTGCGAAACACAGCTCGCCGCCACAGCCGCGGCGCGTCGACACGGATTTCGGGTTCTCGTTGTTCCTGAATGCGGGCCACAGACCAAGCCTCGCGCCCTCAACTACGCGCTCCAGCACGCCCGTGGCCAGCTGATCACCGTCTACGATGCGGAGGACGCGCCCCACGCGGACCAGCTGATCGCCGCTGCAGAAAGTTTCATCGCCGATCCAGGGCTCGGCGTCGTTCAGGCACCATTGAGCTGGTATAATGCCGGCGAGAACTGGCTGACCCGGCAGTTTGCGCTGGAATACGCCGCACAGTTTCATGGCCTGCTGCCGCTGTTTGCCCGCCTTGGCATGCCGCTACCACTGGGCGGGACGAGCAATGTGTTCCGGGTCTCCGCGCTGGTCGCGAGCGGCGGATGGGACCCGTTCAATGTCACCGAAGATGCCGATCTCGGCTTTCGTCTGGCCCGGATGGGCTGGAAGGCCAGTCTGATCACACCGGGCACAGGCGAGGAAGCCCCCACCACACTCAGCGCCTGGACCGGCCAGCGCAGCCGTTGGCTGAAAGGCCATCTGGTGACCTGGCTGGTACAGATGCGCCAACCGGTAGAGCTGTGCCGGACCGCCGGGGTGAAGGGGCTGGCGGGGTTGCAGCTTTGTCTGCTGGCCAATGTGTTCAGTGCGCTCGCCCACCTGCCCGGCCTCGTGCTCGCTTGCGTAGGCCTCGTCATGCTGGCGCGCGGAGACGCCGGCATCTTCACCCTGGCGGGTTTGGGACTGGGCGGCGCGGCCTTCCTCGCAGCCCTCGCCTGTCTGTGGGTCAGCGCCGGGCGGGCTGGCCAGAGCCGCCGGGCAACCGATCTGGTAACCGCGCCGATCTACTGGCTGTGTCAGCTGCCCGCTGCGTGGCGCGCCTTGCGAGAGCTGGGGTCCCAGCCCTATGTCTGGGCAAAGACCCGTCACGGGGTCTCCCTGACCCGTCGCGAGGCCCCCGATGACCCTGCCGGTAACGCTAGCCCTGATGGCGATTGTCGCCGCCCTGTTCGCCCTGTGCGCCTGGCGGTCGAGCCTGCCCACTGAACCGCCCAAGGTCCGCATGGTGCCGTGGACACCGCTCTGCATCCTGCTGGGCGCATTTTTCCTGTTTCTGCTGGCCCATGTGTTTTCGCTGTTCGGGTTTGAAACCGGGCAGATGTTCAATCGGTTTTAAGCTGACGCGGACAGCGCAAAGAGCTGGACCAGCGTCCACGTGAACAAGGCGGTAAAGCCCACGACGAGCCCCACACTCAACAGCAGGCGCGTTGACCGGGGCAGTTTGCGCCAGAGCTCGATGATGGCCGGGCCGAAGAAGAACACCAGCACCCCCATCGCCAAATAGCGCACCGACCGCCCGGCGAGCGCGGCCAGAAGAAATATCGCCGGGTTCATCTGAACAACGCCTGCGGCAAACGACGCGAGCTGAACCGGTGTCGGAGCCAGCATGGCAAATGCCACGGCCCAGCCCCCGATGGCATCAATCCTGTCCTGCGAAGTTTCAAGCGCAACGGCCAGAGCCGGGCGCGCAAGAATAAACCCTTCCAGCAGGCCAAAGGCGGCGCGCCCGACCGCGTAGGAGATCAGGCACCCCACCACGCTGCCCAGCGTCACGACCAGCGTGACCACAAGCGTCTGCACACGCCCGCGCAGCATATAGGCGAGCATGGGAAACTCGATCGGCCACGGCAGAATGGAGCTTTCCAGAATGGACCCGAAATACAGCGCCGGCAGCGCATAGCGTCCGCGCAGCAGCAGGCGCCACCGCGCCTTCAGGCGGCGACGGCGGCGGGATCGGTCCGGTGATTTTGCGGTCCTGGAACCCATCGCTCCTCGCCTGATTACGCCACGAGCCTTCGCGGTGTCGGTGCTTTAAGTCAAGCACACAAGGCGATGGTGCGCCGCAGCTAGAATTGTCGCATCGCGTCATTAGAAAAATCTATGGGTTTGACATCTAAAATTCATTGGCTCTATCGAACTTTCTGTCCCACACTATTGTCAGTCACAGGCGTAAAGCCTCTCTCACAACCCTCATTCGGGAGATACGACATGGACGGAACAGATCACGGCGCAGGCGGCGGTTGCCCCTTCTCCAGCGGACGCTCAACGCGCTCTTCAGGCGGCGGCCGCACCAACCGAGACTGGTGGCCGAACCAGCTCAAGCTGAACATTCTGCGCCAGCATTCGGACAAGTCCGACCCCCTCGACCCGGACTTCGATTATCCAAAGGCCTTTGAAAGCCTGGACCTGGATCAGGTGAAGAAAGACATCTTCGCGCTGATGACCGACAGCCAGGACTGGTGGCCGGCCGACTATGGCCACTATGGCCCGCTCTTTATCCGCATGGCCTGGCACTCTGCCGGTACTTATCGCATCCATGACGGGCGCGGCGGCGCCGGTCGCGGTCAGCAGCGCTTTGCGCCGCTGAACTCCTGGCCGGACAATGGCAACCTGGACAAGGCCCGCATGCTGCTGTGGCCGATCAAGAAGAAGTACGGTCGCAACCTGTCCTGGGCCGACCTGATGATCCTGGCGGGCAACTGCGCACTGGAATCCATGGGCTTTAAAACCTTCGGGTTCGCCGGCGGCCGCCCGGATACCTGGGAGCCCGATGAGGATGTGTACTGGGGCAATGAGTCTGAATGGCTCATCGGCTCGGATAACCCCAACAGCCGCTATGAAGGTGCGCGCGATGTAAAGGCCGAAGACGCCGACGCGGACAAGCTGGAAGACCCGCTCGCTGCGGTGATGATGGGCCTCATCTATGTGAACCCGCAGGGCCCCGACGCTGTGCCCGATCCGCTGGGCTCGGCTCGCGATGTGCGCGAGACCTTCGGGCGCATGGCCATGAATGACGAGGAAACGGTCGCGCTGGTCGCCGGTGGTCACACCTTCGGCAAGGCCCACGGGGCCGGCCCTGAAAGCGCGGTGACGGCGGAACCGGAGGGCTCGCCCATCCACCAGATGGGTCAGGGCTGGATCTCCACCCACAAGTCGGGTCGCGGTGTCGACACCATCACCTCTGGCATTGAGGGGCCGTGGACGGCCAATCCGACGAAGTGGGACATGGGCTATTTCGACGTGCTGTTCGGCTATGAGTGGGAGCTCACCAAGAGCCCGGCCGGAGCCCACCAGTGGCGTCCGAAGAATCTGAAAGAGTCCGATCACGCCCCGCAGGTCGACGGAAACGGCAATGTCGAGCTGATGATGACCACTGCCGACATGGCGATGCGCATGGACCCGGACTACGAGAAAATCTCGCGCCGCTTCCACAAGAACCCGGATGAGTTTGCCGACGCGTTCGCCCGCGCCTGGTTCAAACTGACCCACCGCGACATGGGCCCGAAGGCCCGCTATCGCGGCAAGGAAGTGCCGTCTGGGGAATTGATCTGGCAGGACCCGGTGCCGGAGGTTGACCACAAGCTGGTCGATGACGCGGACGTGGCTGCCCTGAAGAAGGACATCCTCGCCAGCGGCCTGACGGTGTCGGAACTGGTGGAAACCGCCTGGGCTTCGGCGTCGACCTTCCGGGGCTCAGACAAGCGCGGCGGTGCCAATGGGGCGCGCATCCGCCTCGCTCCGCAGAAGGACTGGGAGGTCAACAAGCCCGCCCAGCTTTCCAAGGTGCTCGGCACGCTGGAAGGCATCCAGAAGGGCTTCAATGACGCCCAGTCTGACGGCAAGAAAATCTCGCTGGCCGACCTTATCGTGCTCGGCGGCGCAGCCGGCATTGAGGCCGCGGCCAAAGAGGCTGGCCACGATGTGACTGTACCCTTTACGCCGGGGCGGACCGACGCGAGCGCAGAGCAGACGGATGCGGACAGCTTCGCGCCGCTGGAGCCCACCGCAGACGCCTTCCGCAACTATCTCGGTCGCCCGTCTGTCGTCAGCGCCGAAGAGCGCATGATCGACAAGGCCCAGCTTCTGGGCCTGACCGCACCGGAAATGACGGCGCTGGTTGGCGGTATGCGAGTTCTGGGCACCAATGCCGGTGATGACTGCCACGGCGTTTTCACCGACCGCCCGGGTGCCCTGACCACCGACTTCTTTAACACCGTGCTGGATCTCGGCCTGCAATGGGCTGCGGCTGATGACAGCGAACAGGTGTTTGAAGGCAAGGACCGCAAGACCGGTGACGTGAAATTCACCGGGACGCGCACCGATCTCATCTTCGGCTCAAACTCCGAGCTGCGGGCGATTTCGGAAGTCTATGCCGCCGAAGATGCGGGCGAGAAATTCGTCCACGACTTCATCGCGGCCTGGGACAAGGTCATGATGGCCGACCGCTTCGACCTCTCCTGATCGAAGCAGACAGTCATCAGCGAGAGCGGCGCTCTGGAAACAGAGCGCCGCTTTTTTTGCTTGATCCTCCCTCGCATCCGCTCGGTCGGTCCTCGCTGCGCGGGGGCAAGCCCCGCTCGCTGCGGGCGGCTATTCGCCTTGCGACGCCTGCGGCGTCGGAGAGCGTATTCTCACCGGTCCTACGAGACGCGCTTCGCACCTCAGAATGAAGGCGTCATAGAGTTTTTACCTCCCTCATCTGCGAGGAGTGAGCCCTTGGCGAGCGTCTCGAAGGACGCACTGCGAACGCATCGCGCTCGATAGGCGAACAGCCGCCCGCAGCGTCGATGGGCTTGCTCATCGAAAGCGAGGAAGCGACCAGACGGACGTCTGGGAGCACGAAAGAAAAGAAAAACTGGAGCGGGTAGCGAGAATCGAACTCGCACGTTCAGCTTGGGAAGCTGACAGGCTACCATTACATCATACCCGCGCGCGAAATCGCAGAAACTCTGTTATCGGTCCTATGGCCGTGATCTGCAAGCGGCCGGTCTGAATTTGCTTGATGTTTCAGCATGCCGCCGCGGATAAGCAGGTTGCAGCCTTCATCATTTTACAACTGTAAGGTCAAATTTCTTGCAATCGCTGGATTGATAGCGTTGTCAATTAGGCGTACCAGTGGTGCATGAGCAGTGAATCATTCGTCTCTCTGGTGAGCCGCCTTTACGGCTCCGACAACTCCAAGGCGGTGAGGGAGGCCCAGGCTGCCTTTACCGACAAGCTGTATGCCGCCATCAAGGAAGGCGGCCTCGCGCTGGAGCGGGACCTGCATGACTGGTTCGGCGACGCGCGCTTTAACGAGCTTCTTGATGGCGCTGCACCCAGCCTGGACGAGGCGAGCGTATTTGCCCAGATCCTCAGCCGTCACCGTGTGACCATGGAGGTCACACGCGAAGACGACCTTGAGCCGATCCGGCCGACCGCTTCGGACAACACAGGCGTTCGCCCCGGCCTGATGGCGCGGCTGTCGCCCGGACTGATCGCCGCCGGCGTTTCGGGCGCGCTGGCCCTCGGGGCGCTAGGCGTCGCCTACACCTCAATCCAGTCGGCTGAGCAGGCGCGCGCCAACTCGGTAGAAGCTGAGGCCTTCTCCGCCCGTCTGGTCACGACGCTGGCTGAAGAGCTGCCCCACGACGCGTCCTCGCCAGTCTTCGAGACCGTGGCGAGTGAGGCCCTCTCCTATTTCCAGTCCCATGATACCAGCGCGTCTCCGGAGACGCTGCGCGACTGGTCGCGCCTGTTCACAATCGTGGGACGCACTCGCTGGAATGCCGGAGATACCCGCGGGGCGCGCGAAGCCTTTGAAACGGCTATGGCTGCGACCGAGCGGCGGTTGGCGCAAGACCGGGAAAGCCTGAATGCGCGGTTCGACCACTCCCAAACTGTGTTCTGGCTCGCCGATTTCAATTACCGTAACGGCGATTTCGACGCCGCCGAAGCGGGCTATGACAGCTATGCCGGGCTAACAGCAGAACTTTACAACGCTGACCCTGATCGCCCCCTTTATCAGGCGGAATACGCTTACGGATTCCTGAACACAGCGATTATGGATCTGGAGCGCGGTCGACCCGAGGCGGCGCTTGAAGGGTTCACGACGGCCTTGAACGGTCTGTCAGACGTTGGCGAAATTTCTGACCTGGTCAGCGCACAGGATATCGCAAACGCCCAAGGCTGGCGCGCGCGAGCCCTTTTTATTGCAGGTCAATTCGAGCAAGCTGCCGCAGAACGCGAAAATGTGCTCAGCACGTATCGCAGCCTGCCGCCAACACCGTTTAATGAGTATCGAACCCTGACGGCGATAGCGAAGCGGGCTGAAGCTCTTCTGGCCCTTGGAGACGTTACGGCCGCATGGCCTCTCATTGAGGAAGGGTCTGACCGAGCAAGCGCGTTATTGGTCGACCAGCCAGACAATGTTGAAACACTCCGCCAGTATCTGACATTCATGCTTCAACGCGTTGAGTTGAACCTTGCCGAGGATCGCCCTCTCGCGGCAAAGCTGGTCGTGGATCATGCGCGATCCTCGCTGGCGCATTATCTTGAAGGAACAGACCGTATTGTTCCGGCGCGGGAAACCGCAAACTTTTCCTTAGCCGCGGCCGAAGTTGCGCTTCAGTCCGGTGCGTATGACGTCGCGCTCTTTGAAGCACAGGCAGCTATTCGCGTCTTTGAGCAGGACGGCTCGTTCGATGGTTTGGGCCAGACCCTGAATGCCTTTGCCCATCAACTTGCCGGGCAGGCGTATGAGGCTACCGGCCGACCGGACCTTGCCCGAAGATCCTATCTTCAGGGCCTGGATATTCTTGCCCGCGGAAATGGGAGTATCCAGTCGCGAGTTGTGCGGGCTCGGCTCGAATACCTGGCCGGCAACACAGCCGAAGCCCTCGCACTTCGACAGGACATTTCGACCACCGGGTTTATGCATCCAAGAGATGTCGCCTTCTGGCGGAGAATCGATCAATCTGGCGTGGTTCAAAACAACGCTGAAGGAACGATAAATGGCGGGTAACGCTTTAACTGAACTTGGCCTGACGGGTCGCGATGTCAGACATATACCCCTTCTGGTTTTTCCAAAACCGAAGCTCGTCAACAACGAATGGGTCGACTCGGTCGGGATCGCCTTCGTTCATGGCACAGGCGAGTTGCACACGACCAGTCCGGTCGATTACATCTTCTACCTCGTCGATGAGAATGGGGACGTGCCCTCCAATCTGGAGTTTGCAGACATCCAGATGTCCGGTGAAACCTGGCAAGGTATTTACATCTTTCCGGGCAGAGGCATTTCGGTTGCTTACGGAGAAAGCCGCCGCGTGGTGAAAATGTCCACCGAGCTGGGACAAGACTGGTACCGCCACCCCTTCTCGATTGCGGTCCGCAACATCGATACCGGTGAGGTTTATGAGCTTGACCCTGGCAGTGACGAGGGTGGCTCACCCGGCCTGCCGTAGCGCACAGCTGAACCGCGAACACCAAACGCCGAGGCATCATCGCCTCGGCGTTTTTTGTGCGCTCAAGCCACTGACACGCTTGCGTGAGCCGTGTTGCCGCGTCGTGCGGCGCAGCCTAGCTTCGACCCCAGTCAAGCTTGCCAAGGGTAGACCATGCCAGACGCCGCTGCGCCGTCGCGCGCCGAGACCGGTAAATTTGCAGACCTTGATGTCACCGCCAAGGGCGAAACGCGCGCCAGTGTCGCCTTCGACACCTTGAAGACGCTGTGGTTCAACACCGGCACGCTGTGCAATATCGAGTGCGCGAATTGCTATATCGAAAGCTCGCCCACCAATGATCGGCTTGTCTATCTGAGCGAAGCCGACGTCGCGCCCTATCTTGATGAGATCGACGCACTTGGGTTCGGCCCGGTCGAGATCGGGTTTACTGGCGGCGAGCCCTTCATGAATCCGGACATGGTGCGCCTCGCCGAAATGGCGCTGGAGCGCGGCCATGAGGTCCTGATCCTGACCAATGCTATGAAGCCGATGATGCGCCCCTGGGTGCAGCAAGGGCTGATCGACCTGAACCAGCGCTTTGGTACAAAGCTGACGATGCGGATCAGCCTTGATCACTACACGGCCAGAAACCACGACGCCGAGCGCGGTGCTGGCGGGTTTGCCGCCACGCTGGAGGGGATGCGCTGGCTGATTGAGCATGGGTTCACGCTGTCCGCCGCAGGCCGATCGCTCTGGCATGAAAGCGATACGGTCGCGCGAGCCGGGTTTCAGGGATTGTTTGACGAGCTTGGCGCGGACATCCCCGCCGACGATCCGTCCCGCCTCGTGATCTTCCCTGAAATGGAAGAGGACGGTGATCCGCCTGAGATCACAACCGCTTGCTGGGGCATTCTCGACGTCGACCCCAATACCGTCATGTGTGCGTCCAGCCGCATGGTGGTCAAACGCAAGGGCGCGGACAGCCCCGCCGTCCTGTCCTGCACGCTGCTGCCCTATGACGAGGCCTTTGAGCTTGCGACCACCCTTGAAGCCTCGCTCACGCCGGTGAAGCTGAAGCACAAATTCTGCGCACAATTCTGCGTGCTCGGCGGTGCCAGCTGTTCGGCTTAAGCGTCCGGCGCGGCGAAATGCTTGGACAGTTTCAGGCCTTGGGCCTGGTAGTTTGAGCCCGCCGTGCCGTAGGGAGTTTCCACCGCGCCAGCCATCGTCTCGTAGACGAGCTTGGCGACGGCTTGCCCGTGGTCGAGGATGAAGGGCACGTCCCGGCCTCGCACCTCCAGCACAGCGCGCGAGCCTGCGCCTCCGGCACTATCCACGCCAAAGCCCGGATCAAAAAAGCCGGCATAGTGCGCCCGAAACTCGCCAATCTCAGGGGCAATGGGGGCCATCTCGGCAGCCTGGCTGAGCGGCACGCTGACGGCCTCCCGACTGGCCAAGATGTAGAACTCGTCCGGGTCCAGCACGATCCTCCCGTGGGGCGCGTAGACCGGCTCCCAGAACTGCTCCGGCGCATGACCGCCAATGCGGGTCAGGTCCACCAGCGGGGCATGGCGCTTGGCCCGCCAGCCCGCAGGCCCGTCCGTTTGCAAGTCCACCGACAGGGTCACCGACTGCAGCGGATGGTGTGTACCCCGGCGCAGGCGGATCTGAACCAGGCGGTCACCGGGCCGGGCCAGCACCGAATAGGTGCGCGGCGCGATCTCCACATAGAGCTTGCCTGAATACCCCGCCGGGATCTGGTCAAAAGCCGTACAGCCATCGCAGATCACGCGGGTGAAGACATCAAGCCGCCCGGTGGAGCTTTTCGGGTTGGCCGCCGCGGCGAGATCGGCAGGCAGATCAAGGCTTTCATCGAGCTCTGCCAGATACACACAGCCGGTTTCGAGCACCGTGCCGCCATCCAGATCAAGCTCGTGCATCACCACGTCTTCATCGAGCCGGTCTGCCACCGTGTTGCCGGTGCCAGGCAGGAAGCTCGCCCGCAAGCGCCACACCCGTCGCGCCAGTCGCAGATCCAGGCTGGCGGGCTGGATCTGGCCGTCGGCGAGCGGGGTCTGCGGCTTGATCCAGCCAGCCTCGACACCGTCGCTGAGCGCGCGGTCAGGCAGAATTCCGGTGGGCTGGGTCATGGGGGTCGAGATGCCTTCTCATCGCAGAATCGATAAACGCCACTGCCGCTGAGTGTCCATGCTGGCGAGGCGCTGTCCAGCAATACAGCTTGAGCCCGCCTGCAATCAGGTGTCAGATGGACGCTATAAGCCCTGTTGGTTCCTCAAAGGAGGTCGGGCCATGTATGCACAGGAAACAGACGGCGTCGTTGTGCGCGTGGAACCTCATTTCCTCGATGAGGAGTCCGAGCCGGACAATAACCGTTATTTCTGGACCTATTCGGTCGAGATCAAAAACACCGGCTCGCTTCCCGTTCAGCTGGTGGGTCGGGAATGGCGTATCACCGACGCGAAGAACCGCACCGAGATCGTGCGCGGTCGCGGCGTTGTAGGTGAGGAGCCCGTGATCGAGCCAGGCAAGAGCTTCCGCTATACCTCGGCCGCGCCGCTGCAAACCGCGTCTGGCTTCATGGCCGGGGCCTATACCATGGTGCGCGAGGGCAGCCCTTTTGAAGCCCTGATCCCCACCTTTGCGCTCGACAGCCCCTATGGAGCGGCCACGCGCCATTAGGCGTCCCCCCAAAGGCCAATGTGGTAGTCCCAAGTGAGTGATTCCGCCCGTACAGTCCTGTTCGTGCTCGGCGTATTGCTGGCCACGCTCTCGGTCGCGATGTTCGCACCGGGCTTCGTCGATATGCAGATCGGCGGCGCAGCCGCCTATGCCTTTTTCGGTGCGGGCGTTACCGGCGGCGTGATTGGCGGCATCATGGCCCTGATGGGCAGCGGCGGTGACAAGACGCTGTCCGCGCGCGGGGCAATCATCCTGACCGGCGGCAGCTGGTTCATGCTGGCCTTTGCTGCGGCCATCCCGCTGAAACTCGCCGGGATCGAAATGAGCTGGACCGATGCCCTGTTTGAAACCACGTCGGGCATCACCACCACCGGCGCCACCGTGATGACCGGGCTACAGGACACAGCCCCGGGTATCCTTCTGTGGCGGTCCATCCTGCAGTGGATTGGCGGGGTCGGGATCATCGTGACGGCCATGGCGATCTGGCCGCTGCTCGGCATTGGCGGCATGCAGCTTTTCCGCCTTGAAAGCTCCGACGCGTCAGAGAAGGCCCTGCCGCGCGCCGGTGAAATCGCCAAGGCGGTGGGCAGTGTCTACCTGATCCTGACCTTTGCCTGCATGAGCGCCTACATGCTGACCGGCATGGATCTGTTTGATGCGATTAATCACGCCATGACGACGGTGGCGACCGGCGGCTTTTCCACCCATGACGGCTCGATCGGACACTTCGCCAGCGGGGGCGCGGACCTGGTAGCGCTGATCTTCATGGTGCTCGCTGCCCTGCCCTTCATCCTGTATGTGCGCGCTGCAGGCGGACGACCCGATGTGCTGATCTCCGACCCGCAGGCGCGCACCTTCCTGATCGTGGCGGCTGTGGCGGTTCTGGTACTGACCCTGTGGCTCGCAGGTAATCCGCCGCCGGAGGACCAGACCCTGCCCGGCTGGCGCATGGCGGCAGTCAATGGCGTGTCGATCCTGACCGGGACTGGCTATGCCTCGGCGGATTTTGGCGTCTGGGGCGGGGCTGGGGTCGCGGTTTTCTTCGTGCTGATGTTCATTGGCGGGTGTGCGGGCTCCACGACCTGCTCGGTGAAGATTTTCCGCTACCAGATCGCGGCGTCGGCGATCAAAGCCTATGTTGCCCAGTATGCCCGGCCGCACGCCGTGGTGCCGATCCGCTATCGCGGTCAGATCGTGCCCGATGAGACCATCCGCTCGGTGCTTGGCTTCTTCTTCCTGTTTTTTGCCACCTTTGCGGTCTCCGCCGCGGCGCTCTCTCTGCTGGGGCTCGACACGGTCACGGCTGTGTCAGGGGCTGCCACGACGCTCGCCAATGTGGGACCGGGGCTAGGAGACATCATCGGACCGACCGGCACCTTTCAGGACCTGCCCGATGCGGCCAAATGGGTCATGACCGCCACCATGCTGATCGGCCGGCTGGAGCTGATGGTCGTCTTCGTGATGCTCGCACCGGGCTTCTGGGCCCGTTAAAGGCGTAGCTGTTCGGTGATGAAGCGGGTCTTGGCCGCGCGATACTCGTCCATCGGCAAGCCGTCAAAGCGCTGCTTGAGATCGTTATAGGCGCTCAGGAGGATCGGATTATCGATCAGCATGCGCCGGTAGGTTTCAAACACATCGAGCTTTGAGCCTTTCACCACCAGTTGCACGCCGACCGGACAGGCAAAGCCGTCCGCTTCATAGGCGGCAAACTGCGCGTTGCGCACCGACTGAAGATTCTTGCGGTGAGTTTGATCTAGGCTGTCGCGCGCGATCGGGAAATCTTCAGCGCTCACGCGCACAGCAATGTCCAGATCGCCCTTGGTCAGCGCGCCGGGCACCGAGGTCGCGCCCACATGATCGCACTGGGCCTTTTCTGGGAGCGTCGTACCAAAGCGCTCGAGCCATTGGTCAAACGCGTCGCTGGCCCGGCGGTGGGCGGCTTCGGTATTAGAGAGCTGGAAGCGCGCGTCACTCAATCGTTCGCCGTGCCGGCTTGGTCGATCTCCTCGGCGGAGAAGGTCCATTCCTTGTTACAATACTCGCACGTCATGGCGATCGTACCGTCCTGGCGCGCCATGTGATTGCGGTCATCGCCCGGGAATCGCGCCAGCAGCTTGGCCAGACGTTCCTGATCACAGGCACAGCGGCGCACAACCGGATTGGACTGCTCCAGGCGCACCCCCTCTTCGTGGAAGAGCCGATAGAGCACGCGGCCGGAGCTCAGCCCCGGATCGAGCAATTCATCATCGCCGACCGTGTCAAACAGGGCACGAGCATGATCAAAATCTGCATCGGTATCGCCGCGCGCGTCGTCGCCCGCAATGCGCTGAACCAGCATGCCGCCAGCGCGCCAGATCTGGCGGCCGCCGTCGACGACCAGCCGCCCCACGGCAAGCTTTAGACGCGTTGGCACTTGTTCAGACTGGACAAAATAGTGTTCCGCGCTCTCAGCGAGGCTGGAGCCGGTCACCTGGGTCACACCCTGATAGCGCTCCATCCCGGCCCCGGGATCGATGGTCATGGCAAAATTGCCGCCACCGAGAAGCCGGTCGGCACCCACCGGGCCACCTTCAACCTGTTCCAGCATTTTCACGCGATCAGCGTCATACTTGGCGTAGCCGCGCACGCCTTCGCCCGGCACGAAGTCGGCGACGACAAAGGCCACAGCGCCCTCGCCTTCCACATTCCGGCCCTGCGCTGACGGACCGCTGGCCTGCACGATCAGCTTGCCATCAATCTTCAGGCTGTCGCCGACCAGCGTGGCAATCATGGCCGCTTCACCGACCAGTCGCGCGACGCTTTCGGGGTAATCATGAGAGCCCAGAATCGCCTCGGCCACCGTGCCCAGACGCAGGATGCGCCCACGCACGGGCCGCCCCTCCAGCTGGAAGATGGAGATGCTGTCGTCGGCGGCGCCGAGCGTTTCTGGAATTTGACTGCCGTCACTCATTATTCGGTCCCGCGTCCCCAGCCGGGCCGAAAGCCGTGTCCTCAGGCCTCCGGCGTTAATTCGTTCAGCGCCTTGTCGAGCGCCGTGACTGCCTCGCGCACATGATCTTCGGTAATGATCAGGGGCGGAGCCATACGCGCGACATTGTCCCCCGCCGCGCCCATCAACAGATGGTGTCCACGGGCCTTGGCTGCCAGTGTTTTATTCACATAGCCGTCCTTCAACTTCAGTCCGATCAGCAGCCCGCGGCCGCGAATTTCCTCGATCTTGTCGGAATGGCTGTCGGCAAGACCGGCCAGCTGCTGGCGCAGCGTGTTGGAAATATCCACCACGTGCTGAAGGAAGCCCTCGCTGGTCAGCTCGTCATACACGACATTGCCGACCGCCATGGCCAGCGGGTTGCCGCCAAAGGTCGATCCGTGGGTGCCAACGACCATGTGATCGCCGGCCTCCTCGGTCGCCAGGCACGCGCCCATGGGGAAGCCACCGCCCACACCCTTGGCCACGGCCATAATATCCGGCTGCGCGGTCTCGGCCCATTCATGGGCCCACAGCTTGCCGGTGCGCCCGGCCCCGGCCTGAACCTCGTCGTAAATCAGCAAGAGCCCATGCTCATCACAGAGCTCACGCAGGCCGCGCAGGCACACGTCAGGAATGGCGCGCACACCGCCCTCACCCTGAACCGGCTCGACGATGACTGCAGCGGTCTCTTCGGTGATCGCAGCTTTCAGCGCGTCGTGATCGCCGAACTCGACCTGGTCAAAGCCCTCCATCGCCGGGCCAAAGCCTTCAAGATATTTCGGATTGCCGCCCGCATTGATCGCGCCATAAGTGCGGCCGTGGAAGGCCCCGGTGAAGGTGATGACGCGGTAGCGGTCCGGCCGGCCATTGGCGAAGTGATAGTGGCGCGCGGTCTTGATCGCGCACTCCACCGCCTCAGCACCGGAATTGGTGAAGAAGACGCGATCGGCAAAGCTGTCGCGGCAATACTTCTCAGCCAGTTCTCGCTGCCCCGGCACCCGGAACATGTTGGACGTATGCCACAGCTTTTCAGCCTGGTCCTTCAGGGCCGCCACCGCCTTGGGATGGGCATGGCCCAGACCATTGACCGCAATGCCGGAGATGAAATCGAGATAGCGGTCGCCTCCCTTTTCATACAGGTAGACGCCTTCCCCGCGCTCAAAATTCAGATCCGGCGGGCTGTAGGTGTCCATCAGTGGTGCGGGCATGTGCGTCCTCTAAAGGCAAAACGGTGAAAACTATGGGCGTGATCTAGAACCAACCGGCCTAGCTCTTCAAGCGCCAGCCGGTGCGCAGGATCATCATGGCTGCAATCAACAGCGCAATATTGATCCCGAGGCAGACGACGGCGCCGACCAGCAGATTGCTGTCCGCCTCGCCGATGAAGCCGTAGCGGAAGCCGTCAATCATGAAGAAGACCGGGTTGGCGTGACTGATCGAGCGGAACGGTTCTGGCAGGATATCGACCGAGTAGAAGGTGCCTGACAGGAAGGCGAGCGGCATGATCACGAAGTTGGTGATGACCGCCAGATGGTCGAACTTTTCCGCCCAGAGGCCGGCAACGACACCGACCATGGCCAGCATCGCCGCGGCCGACAGACCGAAATACAGCACGGCCCACAGGTGGGAAATCGACATATCGACAAAGGGCGCGATCGCCACGGCGGTTACCGCAGCCACCAATACGCCACGGGTCACAGCCCCGCCGATGAAGGCCGCCGCCAGCTCTGACGGCGACAGGGGCGGCATCATCCAGTCGATATGATTGCCCATCATTTTCGCCGAAATGAGCGAGCTCGACGAGTTTGCGAAGGAGTTGTTGAGAATGCCCAGCATGACCAGGCCCGGGGCCAGGAAGCTGGTGAACTCGACGCCATTGATCGGCTCGCGATTGGCCCCGATGGCCAGCGAAAACACCATCATCAGCAGGAGACTGTTGGCCACCGGTGCCAGCACGGTCTGGAAGTGAACCTTCAGAAAACGGCGCACTTCCTTGGAATACAGCGTCCAAAGGCCCAGCCAGTTCACCGCGCCGATATTGCGCGGCTGCGGTGGACGGGTTGCGGTCTCGGTTTGCGTGTCTGGCAAGGCTTGATCAGTCATCACGACTTCCTTGTGAGCGGGGCTTCGCGCACCGTGTAGCACGCTTATCCCCAGCATTTCGAATCAGCTTTCCACAGGCAGTGTCACCGTAAGGCTTGTGCGTTGCTGCGTCATGGATACTGTATCTTGTGTCGGGCCCAAGATGTTGAGCCAAGCCCCTTAAGAAGGGCCACCCGTAGTGGGTGCGGCCAGCGGGTCCCGACTCAATGTGGATGAGCGTAGCAGGCGAGGAGCGCACCGCCATGGCATGGACTGAAGACCGTGTGGAAACCCTGAAAAAACTTTGGGCTGATGGCTTGAGCGCCAGTCAGATCGCCAAGCAGCTTGGCGGTGTCACGCGCAACGCCGTGATCGGCAAGGTTCACCGCCTTGGCCTTTCAGGTCGCGCCACCCCCTCGCGCCCGGCCCGTCGCCCGGCTACGCGTCCGGCCACGCCGAAGACCGCAAAACCCGCCGCAGCCAAGACACCCAAACCCGCCGCTGCGTCCGCGGCACCCAAGCAGGCTCCGGCCGTCGTCAAAGCGGCGCCTCAGCCGTCGGTCCCCGCACCCCAGGACGCCCAGAAGCTGCCGAGCGGCGAGTACGCCACCGTGCTGACGCTGCGCGAAGGCATGTGCAAATGGCCCATCGGCGATCCGGCCTCGACCGAGTTCCGCTTTTGCGGCCGCAAGTCGGGATCCGGCACGGCCTATTGCGAGGCCCACTCCCAGGTCGCTTACCAGCCCCACGCCAAGCGCCGTCGCAAGCCGGGTGATGATGCCAAGGCCGTCCTCGACAGCCTGCAGGCTGCCCGCCGCGTGAATTTCTAACCGGGATAACCGTGTTATTTACAGAAAAACTCCGCGCCATCCGGCGCGGGGTTTTTTTGCAGGTCAGCTTTCACCCTGTTTCAGGTCAGACGGGCGCGATCCTAGTCCGCGTTAAGCGCGTATCCGGCCGAGCGAACCGTGCGAATTGGGTCCCCGTCTCCGGCCTTGTTCAACGCCTTGCGCAGCCGGCCGATGTGAACATCCACGGTGCGCGCCTCGACATAAACATCTGACCCCCAGACCGCATCCAGCAATTGCTCGCGGGAAAACACACGGCCGGGATGCTGGATAAGATAGTCCAGCAGGCGGAACTCGGTGGGGCCCAGATGGACCTCATTCTCGCCCCGGGTGACCCGATGGGCGACGCGGTCAATCGAAATATCGCCAACCACCACACGGTCTTCGGTCAGCCCGGGGCGGATCCGGCGCAGGACCGCACGGATGCGGGCGAACAGCTCCTTCATCAGGAAGGGCTTGACGACATAGTCGTCGGCCCCGGTATCCAGCCCGCGAATGCGATCTGCTTCCTCACCGCGCGCGGTCAGCATGATGATCGGCAGGTTGCGGCTCTCCTGGCGGCTGCGCAGGCGGCGGCACACTTCAATGCCGGAGACCTTGGGCAGCATCCAGTCCAGCACGACCACGTCGGGCTGGCGCTCCTCCACCAGCATCATCGCCTCCTCGCCATCAGCGGCCATGGAGACTTTGAAGCCTTCCTTTTTCAGATTGTACTGGAGGAGTTCGGACAGGGCGTCCTCATCCTCAACGACCAGAATATGCGGCTGCATCTCTATTCCCCATTCTGGTAGGTGGGCCGGGTTCCCCGCGGCCGGGTTTCGGCGATATCCGCCCCTGTCACGAGGTAGTGCACGACTTCTGCGATGTTGGTCGCGTGGTCGCCAATACGCTCGAGGTTTTTCGCGATAAAGAGCAGGTGGGCACCCGGCTCAATCATGGATTTCTCGTCTGCCATCGCGTTGACAAGCTCGCGGAAGAGCGCGTTGTAATGCTCGTCCACATTGTCGTCGCGCTCCCACACGGCCACGGCCTTGTCCGCATTGCCCGTCGCATAGGCGTCGAGCACCTCATTCAGGTGGCCCTGAACCAGTCTACCCATGCCATCAACGGCCGACGCGAAGGGGGTAGGCTCGCTCTCTATCAATGTCGGAACCCGGCGCGCGATGGACTTCGCCAGGTCGCCCACCCGCTCCAGATCATTGACGATTTTCAGCGCTGCGATGCAGGTGCGCAGGTCCTGGGCAATCGGCTGTCGTAGAGCCAATAGGCGGATAATCCGCTTTTCAATGGTGCGCTCGCGCTCGTCGACCTCGCGGTCGAGCCGAACCACGGCTGCGGCGCGTTCTGCGTCGCGCGTGCTGGCCGCTTCTAGCGCCTCCGTGACCATATTCTCAGCCATGCCGCCCATGGCCGAGACGTCCGCGGAGAGCTGTTCCAGCTCCTCGGAGAAGGCCTTGACGATGTGTGGCGCGCTTACCGGGGTGACCATGTCGGTCGCCTTTCGCGTCTTGTGTGAGGGAGCATGAGATCAGCCATCAGCCAAACCGCCCCGTGATGTAATCCTGTGTGCGCTGGTCGCGCGGATTGGTGAAAATCTCTTCGGTGGGCCCGAACTCCACGAGCGCGCCAAGATGGAAGAACGCGGTCATCTGGCTCACTCGCGCGGCCTGGGCCATGGAGTGGGTCACGATGATCAGCGTGTAGTTTTCGCGCAGCTCGTCGATGAGCTCTTCGATGCGCGCGGTCGCGATGGGATCGAGCGCAGAACACGGCTCGTCCATCAGGATGATTTCAGGGTTCACCGCGATGGCCCGGGCGATCACCAGACGCTGCTGCTGTCCCCCGGATAGCGAGGTACCCGGGTGGTTGAGCCTGTCCGCCACCTCATCCCAGAGCCCCGCCTTCTTCAGGCTGGTCTCGACGATGTCCGCCAACTGGTCCTTATCGCCCGCCAGACCATGAATCCGCGGACCGTAAGCCACGTTCTCAAAAATGGTTTTCGGGAAGGGATTGGGTTTCTGGAAAACCATGCCAACCCGGGCGCGCAGCACCACCGGGTCAACGCTGCGATCATTGATCTCTTCCCCGTCAATGGTCACCGAACCGGACACGTGAGCATTGTCGATCGTGTCATTCATCCGGTTGATGGCACGCAGGAAAGTCGACTTGCCGCAGCCCGACGGGCCGATGCAGGCGGTCACCGCGCGGTCCGGGATATCCATGCTGACATTGTTCAGCGCCGACTTGCCGCCATAGCGCACAGACACGCCGCGGGTCGCCACCTTTGTTGGATAGCGCTGCTCCAGCGGATGGTAGACCGTGTCCAAACCAAGCTCAGCGGCGGGCTCAAGTGACTGAAATTCCGTCATGTCACCATCTCCGCTCGTACCGGCGGCGCAGGTAGATCGCGACCGCATTGAAGAAAATCATCATGGCCAAAAGCACCAGAACCGCCGCTGCTGCACGCGCTTCAAACGCACGCTCTGCGCTGGTCGCCCACAGGTATACTTGAACCGGCATCACCGTGGCGGGTTCGGAAAAGCCAACAAAACCAAAGCTTGGCGTGTCGGCGACGAAAGCAACCATGCCGATCATGAGGAGCGGTGCCGTCTCACCCAGCGCCTGGGCGAGGCCAATAATCGCGCCGGTCAGCATGCCCGGCAGCGCCAGCGGCAGAACGTGATGGAAGACGGCCTGTGTCCTGGATGCGCCCACGCCGAGCGCCGCTTCACGAATGGACGGCGGCACCGCCTTCAGGGCTGCGCGTGAGGAAATAATCACAGTCGGCAACGTCATCAGCGCCAGCACCATGCCCCCCACCAGCGGTGTCGAGCGTGGCAGCCCGAACCCGTTGATGAACACCGCGAGCCCCAGCAGGCCAAACACAATGGAGGGCACCGCGGCGAGGTTGTTGATGTTGACTTCAATGAATGCTGTGAGCCGGTTTTTCGGTGCAAATTCTTCAAGATAGATCGCCGCGCCAACGCCTACTGGAACCGCCATCAGCATCGTCACAACCATGGTCAGAAGCGAACCGATAA
Organism: Oceanicaulis sp.; assembly: GCA_043513725.1. Lineage (GTDB taxonomy): Bacteria > Pseudomonadota > Alphaproteobacteria > Caulobacterales > Maricaulaceae > Oceanicaulis. Next base: position 815,398 of record CP121338.1, read on the forward strand.
AGGCCCCGGAGACCCCGGCCAGCTCCGGATCGCGGCTGTCTGCATTGGCGAAGAGTTGGCTGTTAAAGCCGTTTTGTACAAAGCCTCGCTCCTGCAGCAGGCGTGCAAACGCGATCTGCCGATCAGAGATCAACCGGGTCGCTGCCGGCGTGGTGATCTCCCACACTGTCCAGCGGGCGACCTCGCCTAACAGCCGCTCTCCAGGGATGATGACCTGTCCGTGCGCGCCCGTGCCATCTGCCAACACCGCCTCAAGCCTGATGACCGATTGGCCGATCCGCACCAGCACGCTGGGGTCACGGGGCCCGAGCTCAATAATCGTACCGGAGTCCAGAGGCTCGCTCGCAACGGCCTGAGCGCGCCGCTCCCGCTCGTCACGCAGGCGGCTGTAAAGGTCCGCAAAGACAGGGCTTTCACTGGTCAGGGTCACGCCTTCATCATGGCGCTCCACGGTGATTGGCCAGCTGCCAGTCCACCGGGTTTCGTCAACCGCCTGGCCCTTGAGATAGCGGTCCACGTCATCAGAGATCGGGAATTCGAAGTCGACCGTGCGTCCCACACGGTTCGGATCCTCAACGACGGTCGCCAGCAGGCGTGCGGCATTGATCGGGTTGTAGAGGCCGTAAAGCTCACGCAGCGTCGCTCGCCCTTCCACGTCCGGGAACTGGTCACGCAAAGCCGCCTGGAGGGCCGCGTTATAGCTTCCGCGGCGAAGGCTCGCCTCGCTCAAATCACCCCGAGGGTCGACCAGCTCGCGGTCAAGACTGACCGGCAGCACCAGGCGGTGGGCGGTAAATGCGGGAACCGACTGCACCAGGATCGAGCCTAGCAGCAACGCCAGAAACAGCACCGACAGCACAATCGCAACAAGCCCGTAAGCTCTGAAGCGCTGTTCGGCCCGATGGCGTCGCGGCAGGTTTGCAGCCACGGCCTCGCGTATGGTCGAAGCCCTACTCATAGCGCTCTCGGAACCGATCGACGACACGCAGAGCGACAATATTGAGGGCCAGCGTCAGGCAGAACAACAGCAGGGCCAGCGCAAAAGCCGACAGCGTCTTCGCCCCGGTAAACTCGAGGTCACCGGTGATCAGCATGACGATCTGAACAGTTATGGTGGTCACGGATTCCAGAGGATTGGCCGTCAGGTTCGCGCCCTGCCCTGCTGCCAGGACGACAATCATGGTTTCCCCAATCGCCCGGCTGATCGCTAGAAGAATGGCCCCGACAATGCCGGGCAGAGCGGCTGGCAACACGACCTGGGTCACCGCTTCAGACTTTGTGGCACCCATGGCGTAGGCCCCGTCGCGGAGCGATTGCGGCACCGCGTTGATTACGTCGTCAGCGAGCGACGACACGAAGGGGATGATCATAACGCCCATCACCAGGCCAGCGGACAGGGCGCTTTTGATCTCTGCGGACTCATAGCCAAGAAAAACCGCGAACTCGCGCAGGAAAGGCCCCACCGTCTGCAGGGCGAAAAAGCCGTAGACGACGGTCGGCACGCCCGCGAGAATTTCCAGAACCGGCTTGGCCACAGAGCGGAATTTCGGGTTGGCATATTCCGACAGATAGATCGCCGAAAACAAACCTACCGGCACCGCAACAACCATCGCGATCAGCGTGATGAGCGCTGTGCCCGCAATGAGCGGAACCGCTCCAAAGGCACCGGTCTGACCGATTTGATCGGCCCGGATAGCGACCTGTGGACTCCACTGCAGCCCGAACAGGAATTCGTGAATGCGCCACTCAATGGCCGAGAAGAAGAGGAGCGTCTCAAATAGCAGCGACAGCACGATCCCGAGCGTGGTCAGGATCGCGATCACCGACGTGGCGAACAGGAACCAGCCGATTGTGTTTTCAACCCGGTTGCGCGCCCTGAAGGACCCTGACACGCGCGAGCGTGCCCAGGTCAGACCGCCAACCGCCAGGGCCAGCGCAAGCCCGGCGAAAGACCACTGGAAGCGCGCTTCCCACGGTCGCATCGCAGCAGCCGCAGCGCTCAGAGAGGCGGTGGTCCGGCTTGCAAAGCCCTCACGAAAAGCCAGCGCCCGGGCATCGGCGAGGAAGAGATCCTGCCGTTCCGGCGTAGCGCGCCAATATTCAAACCCGGCTCTCGCGCGGTCACCTGCAACCGTATTGGGCGCGCGCGCCGCCACCGCAGCGGCAAGCTCGTCCTGCGTCGCATCCAGCTGAGCGGCCAGCCGATTTTTCTCAACGGTCAGCTCACCAAGGCGGCGCTGAAGCCCGGCTGTGTCATCACCCGTTTCACGGGCCTGTCTCAGCGCTATCTCAGTACTCGAGATTTCGCTTTCCAGCTCGGAGAGCTGTCCACTTAGGCTCGCAGCCTCAGCATTATCCTCAACCGCCAGATCATAGGCCACGATCAGCGGAGCCGCTTCCTGCTCCAGCTCGCCCATGGTGAATGTGTTGACGAGTGCGCTACCGAAGAGGCCATAAACGAAAAGCAGGATCAGCGTCGGGATCCCCGTCCACAGCGCAACATAATATCCGTAATAGCTGGGCAGAGAATGCAGCGCCGCGGCCTGACCAGACGCAGCCACAGTCGCGCGCCGACGACCGACAAGAAAGCCGGTTGCCGTCAGCACAAGCAGTGCGAGCGCGACGATCACGGTGATCTGCATGTGTGTTTCAGCGAACGGGTCAGACGCACCTGCCCCGCCAATCCGCTCCTGGCTGCGAGGCGCGGAAACTGCGCCGCATCAGTCACCCCAATATGACGGATATGCGACAGTTTTGTAACACGGGTCGGCGGGGTGGCTGGACGCTAGGACTCACTGGCTTCAGCGACCACTGTCACCTGGGGCAGATCGGCTTCCACCTTCGCCGTCGCCATCGGGAAAAAGACAGAAAAAACGGTACCCACGCCCGGTGCACTTTCCACCGAGAACCCACCCCTGTGGCGATTGACGATATGCTTGACGATCGCAAGGCCAAGTCCGGTTCCGGACTTCGGGCCACTTTTCTGGCCATCGACCCGGAAAAAGCGCTCAGCAAGGCGAGGCAGGTAGCGCCGCTCAATGCCAGCCCCCTTGTCCCGAATACGAACCACGCCATAGCGCTCATCGGAATTGAGAGCTGGAGACGCCAGCGTCAAACGGCCTGAGTCAGGCACCAGGCGGTCCTTCGACTGTTCAGCGGCGTCCCGGCTTCGATCGTCGTAAACACAGATGCAGACATCGCCTCCATCAGGTGAGTATTTGATGGCGTTGCCGACCAGGTTCTCGACCACCTCGAAGAGCTGGTCATGATCGCCGCGCACCACTGAAGTGCTGGCACAGTCATCAACGCTCAGCTTGATCTCACGACTGGTCGCAACCGGCGTCAGCGCTTCGATGACCTCGCGGACCAGCTTTGCCAGATCCACGCTTTCAGTCGGCGGAACGTGCTCATTCATCTCAACGCGGGACAGCGAAAGCAGATCGTTGATCAGGCGTCGCATGCGGTCGGTCTGCACCTGCATGATCCCGAGGAAACGCTCGCGCGCCTCCTCATCATCCTTTGCCGGACCATTCAGGGTTTCAATAAAGCCGGAAAGCGAAGACAGCGGCGTGCGCAACTCATGGCTCGCGTTGGCCAGGAAGTCTGCCCGCATGCGCTCTGCGCGCTTCGATGAGGTGTCATCGGCCAGGACAATCATGGCGCGGAACGGCATGGGCCCCGGCACATCCAGGCGGATGGGTTCGATAAAGGCGCGCACATGGCTCTCAAGCGGAGCGACTGTCGAATACTCCACCGTCGCCCCGCGCTCGCCACGCAACGCGGTACTGACAGCCTCCAGCACGCGCGGCTGACGCAGCACTGTCGACAGCAAGCCCCGCTCCGCACCCAGACCAAGGAAGGCTCTCGCGGCCGGATTGGCGCGCTCAATACGTCCGCCTGGACCAATCAGCAGGACCGGGATCGGTAGCCGCTCCACCATCGACTCACTGGTGTCGGTGGGAACCGCTTTCGGAACCTGCTTGATCTGCGGTGCAGGGCCTGGTTCCGAGGCATTCAGCGCAATCAGGAAGTACACAATCGCCAATGCCGCGACCGCCAGCGATCCTGCGAGAAAAGCTGCAACAGACAATTCGCCGCTGAAGGTCAGCACGGCCATCACCGCAATTGCGAGCGCCGCGACCACGCTAATGTCGCGCCGACGCGGGCCGCTCTCAGCTGTGGGCGGCGTCCAGTTTTGGCGATTGCGTTCCATACGCCTTTCCTAGCACGGCAATGTGACAGGCCGGTCTTGACCGCGTCATCCCGTGCGGACGCTGCTCTGTCAACTTTTGTCCCGGTTCACCGCTATGCATCCAGACCGGGGCCGACATGCATCCTTACTCCTATACGCGGTCACTGGTGACCCGTAGTGGAATATTACAGGGACCCAACCGCCCCATGAACTTTTCGTAATTCGAGAAAAATTTGTCGTTTTTCGATAAGTTTTGATTGACTTTCAAGAAGCCCTTAGTAGGTTGCGGTCATTCTTGAACCATACGATTGGAGCGTATGAACGTGCTTCGCCGAGTTTCGCCTTTTATTGCCGTCATTTGCGTAGCGGCCTGCACCCCGACCCCGTCACTGGACGTCGCGGCACCGCTTGACACACCGGCTGGATATACCGCGCTGAGTGCCGAGACCGGACCGTCTGCTTCTGACTGGGTCATGGGATTTGGTGATCCACGCCTGTCCCAGCTCGTCGCAGAAGCGCTAGACGCAAACCCGACCATTCTCGCCACACGCGCCAGTCTGGACGCTGCTGAAGCAAGCGCTCGTGCGTCCAACTCCAGCCGGCTGCCGACGCTGGATGCCGGTGTGGGTGTGACAGAGCGCGATGGCGGACTGTCGGCGGGGACATCCTATTCGCTGGGCCTCGATGCTGCCTGGCAGGCTGATATCTGGGGCCGTCTCTCAGACAACGCCCGTGCAGGCGCACTCAATGCCGAGGCCGCCCGCGCCGACTGGTATGGCGCACGCCTTTCCATCGCAGCGGCCACTGCTCGCGCCTGGTACGCCCTGAACGAGGCAGCTCTGCAAACCGAGCTGGCCCGTCAGGATGTGGACACCCGCACGCGCCAGCTTGAAATCGTCGTGCGCCGTTTTAACCGCGGTGTTTCGCGTTCGTCCGACGTTCGCACCGCGCGCTCCGCGCTGGCGTCCAGCCAGGCCTCGCTCGCATCGCGCGAGCAGTTCGAGGCCGCCGCCTCCCGTTCACTGGAAACCCTGCTGGGCAGCTATCCGGCCGGTGCCATCGTTGGCGACGCGGGCCTGCCGGAACTGGACATTGTGCCGAACCCGGGTTCACCGGAAGCGCTGTTCGAACGCCGCCCTGACCTTGCCGCTGCGTCCGCACGATTGGCGTCCGCTGGCTTTTCGGCTGAAGCCGCCCGCAAGGCTCTCTACCCAAGCCTGCGCCTCACTGCGGCGACGAGCGATGGTGGACCGGGCCTTGAGGACGCGTTCGATCTGGATGGCCTTGTCAGCCAGATTGCGGCGAACCTGACAGCCCCGATTTTCCGCGGCGGCGCGCTGCGTGCCGAACGTGATCGCGCGCAGGCCAATGCCGAGCGCCTCGCCGCTCAATACGTCGATACCGCGCTCACCGCCCTGCGTGAGACCGAAAACGCCATCGACGCCGATGCGCGCCTCGCTGATCGCGTGGAAGCGCTGACCCGCGCCGTCACCGAAGCTGAAGAAGCGCTTGAGCTCGTCGAGCGTCAGTATGCGTCGGGCGTGGCAACAATTTTTGAGCTGATCGACGCCCAGTCGCGTCTGATCAATGCAAATGCACAGCTGATCACAGCGCGTGCAGATCGCGTGGATAACCGGATCGCCCTCCATCTGGCGATCGCCGGTGACTTCACAGCTGGTGGCGGCATCGCGCCGGATACTCAATAACGCAAACAGAACCGGTCAAACCGGTCACGGGACAGAAAAATAGAGGTTGGTCATGAATATTGGTCGTATCATTCTGAGTGGACTGCTTGTCTTGTTGGTCGTCGCCGTCATCGGCGGTGCCGTCGTGGGTCTCGGGCTCACAGCCCGGCAGCCAGAACGTGCTGAAATCGTTCCACGTCCGACGGCAGTCTTTGTCGCCGAGGCTGAACCCACCCCCATCCAGCTGGCAGTGCGCACGCAAGGCGAGGTCACACCTCTGACCGAAATCGACCTGGTGGCCCAGGTGTCCGGGCGGATCACCTATGTGAACCCGAGCTTCGTCAACGGTGGCTACTTTGAAGCCGGTGAAACGCTGGTTCAGCTTGAAGATGCCGACTATCGCCTTGCAGTAACCCGCGCTTCGGCTCTGGTGGCCCAGCGCCGACAGCAACTGATCCGTGAGCAGGCAGAAGCGGAACTGGCCCGTGAAGAGTGGGAAGCCATCGGCGAAGGGGAAGCCAGCGCGCTGACCCTGCGTGAGCCGCAAATGGCTGAAGCCCAGGCTCAGCTCGCAGCCGCTGAAGCCAGCCTCGCTGAAGCCCGTTTGAACCTGTCTCGAACGCGCATTTCCGCGCCGTTCGAGGGCCGCGTGCGCGCCAAGAATGCAGATGTCGGTCAGTTCGTTGGCCCGGGTGCCCGTCTTGGCCGTGTCTTTTCGACCGACCGTGTTGAAATCCGCCTGCCGCTGACGAATGCGGAGCTGGCAACCCTGAACATGTCGCTGGCCTTTCAGGCGAGTGCCGCTACCCCTGGGCCAGCTGTGCAGTTAACAGCCAATCTGGGCGGTCAGGTTCACGCCTGGAATGGACGAGTGGTCCGCACTGACAGCGCAATCGACCCGCAAACCCGGACAATGAGCGCCATCGTTGAGGTCGATGACCCCTACGGTGCTGCCGCGGCAGCATCGGGTGCTCCGTTGGCTGTGGGTCTGTTCGTGAACGCCCAGATTGAAGGTCGCGAGATCGACTATGCCTATGCTCTGCCGCGCAGTGCGCTGCGTGGTGCGTCCCAGGTTTATGTCGCCGAGCGCGATGGCACCCTGTCGGTTCGCAACGTCACTGTCGCTGACTCCAGCCCTGAGCGCGTGATCATCACCTCCGGTGTTGAAGCGGGTGAGCGCGTGGTGACCTCACCGCTGCGTGGTGCTGCCGATGGCATGCTGATCCGGGCCCTGGGTCCTGATGGCGAGCCGCTTGATCCTGAACCCGAAGCCGAGGCCGACGCTGAAGACGACGCCGAGAGCGATGTTGAAGCAGTTGCGGCCCAAACGGCTGGCGCGCGCACCCGCTAGGGCCTGCGCGAAGTAAACGGGAGAGACCACAATGGTCCAACGTCCAGACGAACAAGAACATCGCGGCATCCTGGCCTGGTGGGCCAAAAACTCGATTGCTGCGAACCTTCTGATGATCATCGCGCTTATTGGCGGGATTATCGGCTTCTTCTCAATGCAGCGGGAAAACAACCCGTCAGCCTCGTTTGCCGGAGCCACGGTCAGCGTGTCCTGGCCAGGTGCCTCACCGCAGGAGATCGAGGAGCAGATCATCGTGCGCATCGAGGAGGCCATGTCCGACCTTGATGGTGTGGATCAGCTCACCGCAACGGCCCGTGAAGGGGCTGGCTTTGTCAATGTGCGCGGCATGCCGACGCTCGACCCTGATGCCTTCATCAACGATGTCAGCCTGCGCGTCGACTCCATCAACAACCTGCCACGAGACGCGTTCCGGCCTCAGGTCTCTCCTTGGCAGAATTCAGAGCAGATCGCGGGTTTTGCCCTCCATGGTGAGATTGATCGCCGTGACCTCCAGCGTATCGCCCGTGAGATTCGCAACGAGATTGCCTCGACCGTGCCGGGCGTCTCCCTCGTTGACTTGATGGGGGTCCAGTCCGAGGAAGTGGCCATCGAAGTCTCTGAAGAGGCCATGCGCCGGTACGGTGTCAGCTTCAGCGACATCTCCCGCGCTATTGCGACCTCCTCGATGAACACGTCCGCGGGTTCAGTTCGCTCTGACCTTGGCGATGTGCGCATTACCGCTCGTAGCCTTGCTGACACTGCCCTGGAATTTGAACAGATCGTGATCCGTCAAACACCAGGTGGTGGTGTCATCCGGGTGGGTGATGTTGCGACCGTTCGCGACGGCCTCACTGACTTCAACCTCAGCGCCACCTTTAACGGCGAGCAGATGGTGATCATCGCGATCCGCTCAACGGGTAACTCCGACGTTGTGTCTGTATCGGACGCGCTCAAGGAATTTGCCGCTCGCAAGAACCAGGAACTTCCCTCCACCGTGCAGCTGTCCGAGTGGTGGGACGGAGCGGACCAGTTCAATTCCCAGCTCACGGTCATCGGCAGCTCGGCCCTGCTGGGTCTGGCGCTGGTGCTGGGCATCCTTGTGCTGTTCCTGCGCCCAATTGTGGCTTTCTGGGTGACGATCGGTATCGCAACCGCATTTGCGGGTGCCTTCATGATCCTGCCCTTCATGGGCGTGACGCTGAACTTCCTCTCCCTGTTCGCCTTCCTCATCGTGATTGGTGTGGTGGTCGATGACGCGATCATCGTGGGTGAGAATATTCACGCCCGTGTGGAACGCGGCGAGACCGGGCTGACGGCCGCCGTTGTCGGTGCCCAGATGGTCGCCAAACCGGTCGTCTTTGCAGTGATCACGACCATGATGGCCTTTGCCCCATGGATGTTGCTTGAGGGTGAAACCCGGCAGTTTACCGCCCAGATTTCCCTGGTGGTTATTGCCGCGCTGCTGTTCTCGCTGATTGAATCGCTTCTGATCCTGCCGGCCCACCTCGCTCACATCAAACCGCAGAAGATGACGGGTATTGCAGGGCCATTCCTGCGCTTCCAGGCGATGCTGGCAAACAGCATCGTGGCCTTCGCCCGCGTGGTTTATGCGCCGATCATTGCCTTCACGATCCGCCAGCGCTACGCGACCCTTGCCGCATTTATTGGTATGTTCGTCATCGCAATTGCGCTGATGGGTACCAATCGCGTCGATCAGTCCTTCATGCCGCAAATCGAAAGCGATCTGATCCGCGTGAATATCCAGCTGGCTGAAGGCACGCCCTGGTCTCGCACCAACGAGATCCGCGAACGCCTCGACGTGGCAGAACTGCAAGTTCAGGAAGAGTATCGCGAGGAATTCCCTGGCGATATCGATATGATCCGCAACCGCTCCACCCTGGCGACTGACGGGTCCGTACGGGCGTGGATCAATATTGCTCCGCCTGAGAACCGTCCCGGCCGCACGCCGACCGAAGAGGTTGCTCAGCGCATCCGTGACGCCCTGGGTCCCATCCCGGATGCGGAGGAAATCCGCTTTGACGCCACGATCAACAATAGCGGTCCGGCAATCCAGTTCGCGATCAATCACTCCGATCTCGATACGCTACGGGCGGCATCGGCAGAGCTGCAGGACTATCTGCGGACCTATGAGACGGCCTATGACATCGTGGACAATCTTCAGTCCTCGGCAGATGAGCTTCAGCTGACCCTGCGTCCCGATGCACAGGCCCTTGGGCTGACGCTCGCCGACGTGACCCGTCAGGTTCGCCAGGCCTTCTTCGGCGACGAAGTGCAACGCCTGCCGCGTAATGGCGAAGATGTTCGAGTGATGGTGCGCTACCCGCGTGAAGCCCGCGATAGCCTCGATGCCATTAACGACCTGCGTATACGCACGGCCGATGGTCGCGAGGTTCCCCTGGCGTCTGTGGCTGAGGCGAACTTTGCTCCCGGCATCAACCGGATCAACCGCCGTGAACGTCAGCGTACCGTAACCGTCAGCGCAGAACTGACCGACCGGGATGTGGCCGCCACAATCCGTGAAGATCTGGAAGCCAACTTCTTCCCGGCTTGGGAGCAGCGCTATCCGGGTATTTCACGCGGTGCCATCGGTGAGGCCGAAGGTCAGGCAGAGTTTGTGGCGGAGATCCTCACCTTGACGCTCACAATGCTTGGTCTGATGTACGCGCTTCTGGCGATTGCATTCCGCTCATATTTCCAGCCGATAGCGATCATGGTCGCGATCCCGTTTGCCTTTGCCGGGGCCGTGTTCGGTCACTACTTCCTCGGTGTCGCTCTGGGACTTTTCTCCTTCTTCGGAGTTGGGGCCGCCGCCGGCATCGTGATCAACGACAACCTGGTACTGGTGGACTTCGTGAACCGACTGCGCGAACGCGGTGTCGGGGCCTTCCAGGCACTGGTGGACGCAGGTGTGCAGCGCTTCCGCCCGATCCTTCTGACCACGATCACCACGTTTATTGGTGTTCTGCCGATGATCGCAGAGCGCTCGACGTCGGCTCAGTTCCTGAAGCCGATGGTGGTTGCTCTCGGGTTTGGCGTTCTGTTTGCGCTGTTCCTGACCCTGCTTCTGGTGCCGGCAATCTATGCGATCGGTGTCGATATCCGCCGCCTGGTCCTGTCGATCTGGACCGGTCAGTGGCAGCCGATGATCGGCTCCACCTATTCCGGCCACGAAAGTGGTGAGGAGGGCGTGGACGTCGGACACCCTGAAGACTGGCAACCCGAGCTTGATGGTTCAAACAAGGGGCCGCAAGGCGGGGAGCGCCCTGCCCCGGCAGAGTAGAGCCAACCTCAATGCGGCGCGGAGCGAACAGGCTCCGCGCCGTACTTTTTTACAGTGCAGGCCTGCTGATCAGGCTTGCCAAATCATCGGCCGGGCGGCGACCGTCCGGCATTCACTGTCCCGATGACCCGGATCGCCGGGGCGGGACTTTTACTGTTGATGGGGAGACCAAATGAAACAGTTCCTGATGTCCTGCGCCGGCCTGGCCGCGCTGACCCTGGCGTCCTGCGCGCCGCCCGCTGACGGACCGTCAGACGAAAGCGCGGAAACCGCTGCCGTTGAAACCAGTGCCGAAGCGCCGCGCTATGGCACGTTCGGCTTTGATGTCGCGGGCATGAATGCCGACGTGCATCCCGGCAATGACTTCAATCACTACGCCAACGGCACCTGGCTGAACGAAACCGAGCTTCCTGGCGACCGCTCGCGCTATGGCACCTTCTCCATCCTGGCCGAAGAGGCCGAAGAGCGCGTTCAGGCCATCATCAACGATGCCATGGCAGAAGGCGGCGAGCCGGGCTCGAATTCCCAGCTTGTCGGCGCGCTTTACTCCAGCTGGATGAATGCTGACGCCATTGAAGCGGCCGGCACGGAGGGCCTTGAGCCCTTCCTGGCTGAAATCGCGGCGATTGAAACCCATGACGATGCTGCGGCTCTGTTTGCCACCGTGCATCACCAGTCACCCTTCGGCATTGCCATCTGGGCTGACCCGGATGATCCCACGCGCAACGCCCTTCGCCTCTTCCAGGGCGGCCTGGGCATGGGCAATCGCGACTACTATCTCGGCGACTCCGAGCGTTTCGCCGAATATCGCGAAGCCTATCGCGGCTATATCGAACAGATCCACGAGCTGGCCGGTCTGCCAAACGGCGCGGCGAATGCTGACGCCATCCTCGATTTCGAAACCCAGCTGGCCGAAATCCACTGGACCCGCGAGGACAGCCGCGACGTCACGCTGACCTACAACCCCATGAGCCCGGCCGAGCTTGATGAGCTGGCCCCGGCGCTGAACATGTCTCAGGGCATGGAAGCCATGGGCATCGATGTCGAGCGCCTTATCGTGGTCCAGCCGACCGCGATGTCCGGCACGTCCGAGCTGTTCGCCAATACCGACATCGAGACCATCAAGGCCTGGATGGCCTTCCACTTCATCTCTGACCGCGCCAGCTGGCTGCCGTCTGCGTTTGATGAGGCCAGTTTCAACTTCTTCAACCGCACGCTTAATGGTCAGGAAGAGCAGCGCCCGCGCGATCGTCGCGGCGTGAACCTGGTAGGCGGAGCACTGGGCCACGCCGTGGGTCAGATCTACGTGGATCGCCACTTCCCGCCGTCGTCCAAAGAGCAAATGGATGACCTGGTCCAGCGTCTGACGACGGCTTTCGAAGGCCGCCTTGAGAACCTGGAATGGATGGACGATGAGACCCGCGCTGAAGCGCTGACCAAGCTGTCCACGTTCGAGCCGCGCATCGGCTACCCGGAAATCTGGGACGAGTATGACGGCCTGGTGCTGGAAGACGACGATTACTTCGGCAACCGAATTCGCATGGCTGAGTTCAGCTGGGCTGAGCAGCTGGAAGACCTCACCTCAGAGGTGGACCCGCGCGAATGGGGCTGGCCGCCGCAAATCGTCAATGCCAGCTACAATCCGCTGCAGAACCAGATCACCTTCCCGGCCGGCATCCTGCAGCCGCCCTTCTTTGACCCGAACGCGGATCCGGCGATGAATTTCGGCGGGATCGGTGGCGTGATCGGTCACGAGATCGGCCATGGCTTTGACGACAACGGTCGCCGCTACGATGCCGAAGGCAAGCTGCGCATGTGGTGGACCGACGAGACCAATGAGCGCTTCATGGAGCGGGCCTCCATGCTGGGTGCCCAGTATGACACCTACTGCCCGATTGATGACCAGTGCGTGTCCGGTCGCCTGTCCATGGGTGAAAATATTGGCGACCTCGGCGGCCTGCAGATGGCTTACACCGCATGGCGTGAGTATGTGGACGAGGTTTATGGCGGCGAAGCCCCAGTGATCGACGGCTTTACCGGCGACCAGCGCTTCTTCCTCGGCTGGGCTCAGGTTTGGCGTAACCTATACACCGACGATGCCCTGCGTGGTCAGCTGGTGCGCGGGCCACACTCGCCGCCGCGCTATCGCATCAATGGTGTCGTGCGCAATCTCGACGCCTGGTACGAGGCCTTCAACATCACCGAAGAGCACGAGCTCTACCTGCCACCGGAACAGCGCGTGCGCATCTGGTAAGCGGTGTTGATGCATCTCTAACACTGTGGGCCCCGGGCGGATCACCGCCCGGGGCTTTTTGTTTCAATATCGCTCCCGGCCCTTGCCCGCGATCAAGCCCGAAGGACTTTCACCATGCGAAACCTGCTCATTGGATCGGTAACCGGTCTTATATTGGCGACGGGGGCCCTGTTGCTGGTTCCGGTCAGCGCTCAGGACACCGACTGGACCGGTCAGGCCGATGCCCTGCTGGACACGCACTGGAATGATGCGACGCCGGGTGTTTCGGTCATCGTCACGCAAAACGGTGAAGTCGTTTATGCGCGTGGTGCGGGGATGGCGGATATCGACGCGGGCGACGGAGCCGACATCGAGACCGTCTACCGGTTGGGCTCCATCACCAAACAGTTTGCCTCCGCAATTATCTTGCAGCTGGTCGAAGAAGGGCGTGTTTCGCTCGACGATACCGTCTCTGACTATTTGCCCGACTACCCCCAGCCAGGTGCCAGCGCCTCGGTGCGACAGCTTCTGAACCACACCTCGGGGATTGCCTCCTACACCAATCTTCCAAGCTTCACGGCCAACGCTGATGCCTATGCGGACGATGGCCTGTCCACCGCGCAGCTGATCGCAACATTTGCCGATGCTCCGATGGATTTTCAGTCCGGCGAGAACTGGAATTACAACAACTCCGGTTATGTCCTTCTAGGCGCGATCATTGAGACTGTGACCGGTCAGGACTGGAGCACGGTGGTCGAAGAACGCATTAGCGGGCCGCTTGGGCTTGAGACCCTGCAATCGGGCACCTTCGAGGCTCAAGCTGCCAATATGGCCAGCGGCTACACGCTCAACGATGAGGGCGAACCTGCCACCGCCCGGCGCATCCATATGAGCCTGCCCCACGCGGCCGGGAACCTGATCTCCGACGTCACCGACCTGGCAGAGTGGGCCGAGGCGCTTCATGGCGGAGAGGTCGTTTCCGACGCGCTGTATGCTGAAATGATCGCACCGACTGTCCTGCCGGACGGGACCGAAGTCCCATACGGCTACGGCCTGACGCCGGGTGATGTGCGCGGACGCCCATCCATTGGCCATGGCGGCGGCATTTTCGGCTTTACCACGGATAGTCTCTACCTGCCGGATGAGGATATTTTCGTCGCTGTCCTGACCAATTCCGATCAGTCGGTGCTGTCCCCCAGCCTTGTCGCCCGGCGGATGGCCAGCTTTGCCATCGGCGATCCCTATCCGTCCTTTACTGAGGCTGAGATCGACCCTGCCGCGTTTGAGCCGCTATTCGGGGTCTACGCCATTGAGGGGACCAATGATGCCCGCCAATTCTTTGCCCGCGATGGCCAGCTTTACACGCTGCGATCAGGTGGCAGCGCCAGCGAAGTCTACTCCGCAGGCGGCAACCGCTTCTTCTACGGGCCCGACAGCCTGACCTGGTTCGAACTCATTCCGTCAGACGATGGCGAGCACCAGATGAGAATGCATCAACAGGGGGCGAGCGAAGCAGAGATCGCACTCTGGTCTGGACCCATGCCTGAGGGCCCGGCTGTGATCGAACTGCCAGTCGCCACGCTTGGAGCCTATGTCGGCGAGTATTCGCTAGGTCCGGCGACGCTATCGGTTCGCCTGTCCAACGCCGGTACGCTGGAAGCCCAGCTCACCGGCCAGCCCGCCTTTGATCTTCAGGCGATCAGTGAAACCGAATTTCTGGTCAGCGGCGTCGATGCCCGGCTGGCCTTTGCCGCCGGTGACCCGGCTCCCTCAGTGACCCTCTATCAAGGCGGTCAGGAAATCCCGGCTGAACGCATGGGTGACTAAGCCCGCCAAAATCGTCTGAACCCTGAGCAAGCAGAAGCCCCGGACGCGCCATCGTTCGGGGCTTTTCCTTTAGCGGCTGAACAAGCCGTTCAGCGCCTGGGTCTCGGAAAGGCCGAAGCGACCGCTCTCACCGGCTGCCATGACAGAGAGCTGGCCATGGTCCCCGTTACGTTCAATCACATTGAAGCTGGCAGGTTCACCGCGCGTGCGCCGCGACAGGGCCGTTCCCGCGCCGACGAACCAGCACACGGAGCCATCGTCTGCCTCCAGCGATTCAGCAAAGACTTGATGGAGATGTCCGCTCAAATAGAGATCAACGCCACTGTCAGCCAGAAGGTCGGCCGCCTTGCCTCCTCCGCGGGTCTTCGCCCGGCCTTTCAGCCCGCCGGGGGCGACAATTGGGTGGTGGCCCGCCACCAGACGCAAACCGTCATGACCGGATACTGCCTGCGCCACTTTCAGCGCATCTTTCAATCGGACCTTGCCCAGCGACCAGTCGAGCCGGGACTGTGCGCCCCGCGCGGTATCCAGCATCACCGCATGAATTCCGGCGGCCTTGTGCTGGGTTGGCAAATGCCCGCCCAGGGCCCGGCGATAGCGCGCCCAGGGGGTCGCGATGCGCGCGGCAACATTGAGATAGGGCGTATCATGATTGCCCGGAGCCCCAATCATCGGCGCTTTCAGTCGCTCAAAAAAGCGCGCAGCGGCATCAAATTCCCGGCGACGGCCGAACTGGGTCAGATCGCCAGTGACCACGATCAGGTCGGGCGATACCTCGTCCAGGCTGTCGACCAGCGCATCGACCAGTTCCGGCTCTTCAGCGCCGAAATGAAGATCGGATATCTGAGCTAGCTTCATGCAGATTTCGGAGCGGCGAACCGCCCCCCTTCTTCGATGTACGACAGAGTCACAGGTCCGCGCGCACGCACCAACTCCCCATCCAGGAGCAGGCGCACCCATTTCGGCCCCTCCAGGCGCGCCGGTTCGGCTGAGGTCTCCGCCCCGCCTTCGAGCGCCGGGCCGAGTGACATGAGAGAGGCCGATTGAAGCGCGAGGCTTGCCATCTCCCCCTCCCCCACCAGGCGGTGCTCCAGACCCGGAACCATATCGGCTTCGCCACGCAGGGCCTTAAGGCCGCCGGGTATGGTGATAATGGCGCTGCGGCGGGTCAGACGGGTCTCGGTTCCATTGACACATAAGCGCAACCGGGACTGCGCCATCAGACGCAGACCCTGCCAGATGCGGCCTGCAGCGATCACGGGCTGACGGCCTTTGTGATTGGGCCGCATAGCTTCGCGCGCCTGTCCGAAACGCACCGGTGCACCGGCCATCATCGCAACAAAAAACGTGCGCCCAGCGACCTCGCCAGCCGCTAGTGTGAGCGCTCGGTAGTCATCAAGCTCTGACAGGATTGTGCGAAAATCACGATCCCCATAGAGGCGACGGGGCAAGAGATTGGCCGTGCCCAGCGGCAGCGGCACCATCAAGGCCCCAACCTTCATCTCACGGGCCTTTTCCAGCACGCTGACGGCTGTCCCGTCGCCACCAGCGATCGCCAGCCAGTCACATCCGCTGTTTAGCGCAGCCGTGATCGCGCCTTGAAAGTCATCGGCAACATCGAAGACCTCGGTCTCACGTTGCCCGTCTTTTCCAGCGGCTTCGATGACTGAGTCAGCATCAACGGAGCGCATCTGGCCGGCATCGCGGTTTATGATGAGTGCCAGTCTGGCCATACCGAAAACTTAAGCGATGTCACAGAGAATGTAAGGCCGTGGCATTAAATATCGCCAGGATGGATTGAACCGTCACGATAGGACGTTAAACCTTCTCGGTGATCCCTGACCCTTGTCCAAAGGACTTTGCCATGGCCCGTCGTCTTCTCACTGCCCTTACAGCAAGCGTTGCCAGCGTGGCGCTGTCTGGTTGCCTGATCGTTGATGTGGAAACGCGCGAACGCGCGTCTGCTCCGATGGATAGCCCGGCACCGGCTGCGGCCAGCTTCACCCCGCAAAGCTTTGATGGACCAGGCGCTGACTGGCGCAACCTGGCTGAGAGCGAACTGGCCGACCGGCTGAACCGCCCGCGCCGAGAGGGTCGCGCCCGCAACGTTATCCTGTTTGTCGCTGATGGCATGAATGTCTCAACGATCACCGCGGCGCGTATTCTGGACGGCCAGAACCGCGGCAATCCCGGTGAAGAAAACTACCTGCCGTTCGAAACCTGGGGCCATTCAGCCCTGATCAAGACCTATAACGAGAACGCCCAGGTGCCTGACAGCGCGGGGACCGCCACGGCGCTGCACACCGGGGTCAAAACCGATATCGGTGCAATCTCGACCTATGCCGGACAGGGCCTCGCCGCCTGTGCTGAAGAGGCAGAGCTGCCGGCCACGACGCTTGAGCGGGCCCATGCCCGCGGCATGTCCACAGGTCTCGTGACAACGACGCGCCTGACCCACGCGACACCCGCCTCGGCCTATGCTCACCTGCCGAGCCGCGACTGGGAAAGCGATACATCGCTGCCAGCACCGGCCGTGGAAGCCGGCTGCCGGGATCTTGCGGAACAGCTGATCGACACCTGGTTTGTAGAAGGCGGCCCGGTCGACGTTGCCCTTGGCGGCGGTCGCGGAGCATTTGTTGGCGAGGATCGCGGTGGTCAGCGCCAGGACGGCCGGGATCTGGCTGAAGAGTGGGATATCCTCGGCGGCTCCTACGTAGAGAATGCAGCGGAATTCCGCGCGCTCGATCCGAACGGAGAGGAGCCGGTCCTTGGCCTCTTCTCGCGCTCGCACATGTCCTACACGCTGGATCGTGACGATTCAGAGCAGCCTTCGCTGGCGGAAATGACTGAGTTTGCGATCGAGCGCCTCTCGCAAAATGAAGACGGCTACTACCTGCTGGTCGAGGCCGGCCGCGTGGATCACGCCCACCATGGCACCAATGCCGCCCGTGCGCTGACCGACGCCATCGCCTTTGCCGAAGCGGTTGCTCGGGCTGATGAGATGACCGACGCAAACGAAACGCTGATCATCGTGACCGCAGACCACGGCCACGTGTTCAACATTGCCGGCTATCCACGCCGCGGAAACCCGATCCTCGGCCTTGTGCACCCGCCAGCCCCCAACGGCAGCGATGACCCGACCCCGCCCGCACCGGCGCAGGACGGCCGTCCCTACACAACGCTTGGCTACTATACCGGCGGCGTGCAGCGCGGTGATGAAACCCTGACGCAGGAACAGGTCCTCGACCCGAATTATCGCCAGCAGTCGGCCGTGCCCATGGGCTCTGAAACCCACTCCGGCGAAGACGTGGCCGCCTTTGCCCGCGGCCCCTGGGCCCATCTGGTCGATGGCACCATGGAACAGCACACCCTCAACCGCATCATCACCTGGGCCTATGGCTGGGATGCAGAGGATGAAGAGGACTAGCGGTCCCCATCCTCGCAAACAAAAACCCCGGCCGTTTGGCCGGGGTTTTCTTTTAAGTCCACATTGGTCATGGCCCGGACGAGCCGGGGGATGACACGAGGGCGGCCTACAGCACTTCAAACAGACCGGCTGCGCCCATGCCGCCACCGACGCACATGGTGCAGACGACGTATTTGGCACCGCGGCGCTTACCTTCGATGAGAGCATGGCCCACCATGCGGGCACCGGACATGCCATAGGGGTGACCGACCGAGATCGCGCCGCCGTTGACGTTGAGATTCTCATTCGGGATGCCCAGCTTGTCGCGGCAGTAGAGCACCTGCACGGCGAAGGCCTCGTTGAGCTCCCACAGGCCGATATCGTCCATGGTCAGGCCGTTGGCCTTAAGAAGCTTCGGTACGGCGTGGATCGGACCAATGCCCATCTCGTCCGGGTCCAGACCGGCCACCGCGATGCCGCGATAGGCCCCAAGCGGTTCCAGTCCGCGCTTTTCTGCTTCCTTGCCTTCCATCAGGACCGAGGCCGAAGCGCCGTCAGACAGCTGTGACGCATTACCTGCGGTGATGAACTTGCCCTGCTTGACGGTCATG
The DNA here is from genome assembly GCA_043513725.1 of Oceanicaulis sp. Classification (GTDB taxonomy): domain Bacteria; phylum Pseudomonadota; class Alphaproteobacteria; order Caulobacterales; family Maricaulaceae; genus Oceanicaulis. The sequence continues at coordinate 834,004 of CP121338.1, forward strand.
CCATTGGCAAACACCGGGTTGAGGCCCTGCAGGTTTTCAAGCGTCGTGGACGGGCGGTTACCCTCGTCCTTGTCCAGCGTAACGTCCTGTTTGGATATCTCGCCGGTGGCCTTGTCCTTGACCAGCATGGTGCTGGGCATCGGGACGATCTCGTCATCGAACTTGCCCGCAGCCTGGGCTGCTGCCGTGCGTTGCTGAGACTGAAGCGCATACTCGTCCTGGGCTTCGCGGCTGACCTCATAACGATCAGCCACGATTTCGGCGGTTTCGAGCATCGACATGTAAAGGTCGGGACGATGCTCATTGATCCACGGGTCAAAGGCCTTGTGGATATTCATGTGCTCGTTCTGAACCAGCGAAATGGATTCAAGCCCGCCACCAACGGTGACCGTCATGCCGTCAGAAATGATCTGCTTGGCGGCTGTGGCAATTGCCATCATGCCAGACGCGCACTGGCGATCGATGCTCATGCCGGACACGGAGGTCGGCAGGCCCGCGCGGATCGCAGCCTGACGACCGATATTCTGGAAGGTCGAGCCCTGCTGCATGGCCGCGCCAATGACCACGTCATCGATCTCGGCTGGATCAATCTTGGCCCGCTGGACCGCATGTTCGATGGCATGGCCACCCAGCGCCTGGGCCTGGGTGTCATTAAAGGCACCGCGATAGGCCTTGCCGATCGGGGTTCGGGCGGTTGAAACGATCAGTGCTTCACGCATGGGAAGCTCCTTTTGAAAACTGTGAGGGGTTTAAGCGGGTTAGCCGAGCGACAGATCAAAGTGCGCGGCGGCATATTTGAGGAATTTGAAGGTCTGGCTGGAGCCTTCTTCATAGGGCTCCTGACCGTCGGCGGATGTGATTTTGGACAGATTAGCCAAGACATGCTCGGCTGTCTGCTCTTCCGGTGGCAGGTAGACGCCCGGCGTCTCGTAAATGCGCGTTGCCGCATACCCACCGGCTCCGGCACACAAAATGGTCCGCTCCGGGGCCTGCTCGGCTGCCAGCACGATGAGGCCCGCCGTCACGCTTTCCGGCGTCATAAGCTTCAGCGCCTCTTCCGGGATCAGGCCTTCGGTCATGCGGGTGTGTGCGGTTGGGGCCAGCGCGTTGACCTTGATGTTGTTCTTGCGCCCCTCAAGATGCAGCACATTCATCAGGCCAATGACGCCCATTTTCGCTGCGCCATAATTGGACTGACCGAAATTGCCATAAATGCCCGACGAGGAGCTGGTCATCACGATGCGGCCGTACTGGGCCTCTCGCATCGGCTCCCATACCGCCTTGGCACAGATCGTCGAGCCCATGAGGTGCACGTCGACGACGGCCTGAAAGTCCTCAAGCGTCATCTTCGCGAAGCTCTTGTCGCGCAGAATGCCCGCATTGTTGACGAGAATATCGACCTGGCCCCAGGCTTTCAGCGCCGACGCGACCATGTCCTGAACTTCGTCAGGCTTGGTGACATTGGCACCGTGTGCCAAGGCCTCGCCGCCTCCGGCGATGATCTCATCGGCGACCGCCTGGGCTGCAGAAGTGGACGCCCCCGAGCCATCAACGCTGCCGCCCAGATCGTTTACGACGACTTTCGCGCCGCGGCGCGCCAGCTCCAGCGCATGGCTACGGCCCAGACCGGTTCCCGCGCCGGTGACAATCGCCACCCGGCCATCAAATCGAATATCGGACATAAGAACGATGCCTCCCGAACATTATCATTCAGGCGGCATCGCAGCCGGTTTCAATCCAGATTGCAATGCTGAAGCGCGGCCTGGCGCGCCGGCATCGCAGTGCGGCCCTTTAAAGCAGGAAGGACGGTCGGTCAGCCTGACCCAGCTTGTTGCGAATGACGAAGGCCTCGACCGAGGCCTCGGCAAATTTCATCAGCACGGTGCAATCCGACAGAAGGGTCGACGGGTCGCTGGCCAGCGCGATATCGCTGCGGCGGTCAGTCGTGCTGCCGAGATGGTTCTCCCAGTCCTCAACCGTCGCCTTCAGCAGATCCGGGCAAAGCGAGAAGGCGTCGACACAGGTCGCCAGACGCACACCGGTCGCGGCGCGCAGATCCAGCACGGCCTGGGCCTTCAGGACGTCGGCGAGCGGCCAGAGCCGCATGCGCCCGCCTTGCGGGCGCACACCGTGGACGGCACGGATCTGTCCCAGACGCTGGAGATGACGCAGGACCCCGGTGGTGACAGGCTGGTCAACCGCCTCGTCCATGACCTCTTCATCGGTCAACACCCCGCGCATGCGCCAGTCATAAACCAGAAGCGCGCCAAGCGCGGAGGGTTCGCGAAGGGTGAAGTCGGACCGTGAAGCGATGGCAAGCATGTTTTTAACCCCAGCTTGGCGCGGTGAACGCGCTTAATGATTGTGTCCAGTAAATCCAATATTTCGAGTCGGGATTAAGAACATAATAATTTTTAGAAATAACTCACTGAACTTGTTCAATTTCTCTCGGGTCCGCGTGTCTGCGTGCGTAGCGATGAGCGGGAGGCCGTTTGAACCAGCACCGGCCGCTTCTCGAGCGTCATTTAAGCCAAGACACCTCGCGGCCAGTCCCGAGCCTCATCCCTTTGACTATAGCGCCGCGGCGAAGATGTCGGATAAGTGGGGTCAAGCCCGTAGGTAAACGGGGCCATCACTCGAATACTGTCCGGGAATTAATGGCGTGCAGCGGAGGGAATGCTTCAAACGCGCTGCGCCAACATTCGAACACGCTTAGCGACGGTCTCGAGCACTTGATGAAGGCTGAGGGGGCCAACGTCGCGCCCGAGCGAACGGAGGTGAGCGAGGATCAGGAAAAAATGGCGCGCCGGGGAGGATTCGAACCCCCGACCCCCAGATTCGTAGTCTGATCTTATTTCAACGATTTCAGTGGCTTATTTGTAAACCTGACGCATTAGCGCCTTCAAACAATCAATAGGTTAGCTTAACGCTGTAAACCAACTGATCCTAACATCTGACTCCTATCAGCCTCGCGGACAGAGCTATTGCTGAACCCGCGACCAGAACAAATTGGCGTAGTGACAGTCGCGCATACGGGGTTCTTCCTCCGGGGTTAGCCCATCTGAAATGTAGGCCGCGCACCTTGCTGCTCTATCAGCGCTTTGCTGAGCCGCATCTGGCGACGGGACCACACTGCCTTCGCAGCCTTGGATGTGAAAGTCCGATGGAGCTGCGTTGATTATCAATTCATCAACCAAGCTATGCAAGCCGGCTGATTGCGTCAGACTCTCCAACTCACGCACGGCCTCACTTTCGCTTAGTCGGTTGTCAACTGCATCCACTACGGTTGGAAAAAGCTCTCTCGGTGTCGCAGCCATTACCCCCTCAGAAATGAAACGCTCCTCTGGGGCAAGCTGGTAACAGTAGAGGTAACGTCTCTGTAGATCAGTGGCACCTGCACTAACCAAAGCCTCTTCAATCTGCTGATAAATTTGGCCCACCAAAGCCTCAGCTCGACGAACGTCATCTGCCTCAACTTTCGAGCCACTCTGTTCAGTTACGGGACTTTGAAGAAGCATCGCTGCTATTAGTAGGATCATCCAGACGGCCTCCGTCGTCTCTGTGCAACGCTATGATTAGAGGTTTAATTCTAGCTTTATTTATTAATCTAAAATTCGAGGCTGAGGTGTTGCAAGGTGCGAACGAGCGCCAGCAGCATCATGCGAATTTCAAACTGACCAAATCGGAATGTTGCTATAGCCTAAACGCCCCCCGGTTAGAATAAGTGCCGTACCCACCTTGTGAAGGAGCGACATCGTATGAGTAAAGGCTTGGAACCCACCCCCACCTATATAACAAACTTGGCACTTGAGCACGCAGAAAATGTTATCGAATTGTATTCTGAGATGCGCGACACTTGGTTTAGACTTGAAGAGGTTCGGAGCTTAATTGCCACTCATCCAAGCGCTGGCGCGTGGCGAGCTGGGGCATTGATTGGTTTTTGCTACTGCTCTCAACTCGCCCCAAATCTAATAGAAATCAAAAATATCTACGTGGCGCGAACAGCTCAATCCGACGGTACAGGAACTGCACTCTTGCAGCATATCGAACGGGCGACATCTACTGCTGGGTTCTCCGGACTATTGGCGGTAAACAGCTTACTTTACGAAACTAAATCACCCCTAAGAAACGCTGAAAATTTTTACGCCCATAACGGGTTTTCAACCATCGCTCAGTTCGGCGAAACGCGCGTTTTCTCAAAGCAGCTGTCATCAGGAAATTTGAGACCTGCCGAGGGCTTCGAATAATGCGACCTCTTGCGGCCGAAACGGGTCTTCAGGGTATCGCCCTTCGTAATCGACAAACCCATTCATACTGTAAGCAAACGACAACGCGTTGAGTTCGTCGTACCAAGCACCGCCTCGAAAGCCCAGTGCGTCGCCATAGTGCCCCAATAGCGGGGTTGGATACAGGTTCGGGTTAGAAATCTTTTGAAGCCCCAGTGCGAACTCAGCGAACATCCCATCGCCGGTCGAACCATTCGTGGCCTCATTGTTCACTTTCCACGACACAGTTCGCCTTGCTCTGGACGCAGCATCGTTTGCTCCAAAGCTCCATGCGAGAAACGCCGCCTCCTCTATTGACATGCGCATGCCTGCGTGTGGCGAGAAGATAGAAACATCCTCACCATGACGCGTTTCACTCACTTTTATGGGGCGACCTAGACGGTCCACCACTTCCCCATCTAGTACGGAAGCAAGGTGATCAACCTGTTCGACGAACTGACCATTGATATTCTTGCACGCCGGCGCGCGGTTCGCGCGCTCAGCATTGGGCACACCACACCAGTTAAAGCCACCTCCTATATTCAGCGGCTTTAAAACTCTCTCTACGGCCTCTTGGTGAAACCGCCTCCCAGAGGCGACTTCTACCAGCCAACCGAGCAATACATAGTTTAAATTGCAATACTGGAAGTACGCGCCGGGTTGGCGGTTTGACGCGATCACCTCAAAATTATCGACCACCATATCCTTAAGTGAATGAGGGAGATCGACGTACCAACCAGCGTCATCAGTCAGCGACGATGTGTGATCTAGCACCGTTCGCACCGGCACCACCCTACGGATTGAGTCCTCGATCCCTAGAAGTGCAAAAATATTGTCGTCTAACGAAAATCGCCCTGCTTCAGAGAGCTGATGGACCATAGCAGCGGTAATCGTTTTTGAGACCGACGCAAAACGTATGCGTGTCGACAATAAGAACGGGATCGCCGGCTTGCCTTTGGCCACATCAACAAATCCTGATACAGACGAATGGACCAGTCGTCCGTTCTTGATTATCGACACGCCACAGTTCGCAAGTGGCTCGGCGACATAGCGTTCACGACATGTCAAACTGTTGATGACTTCATCGATCGGTCGCGGGTCAAATCCCATTAATCAACACCCTTATGCTTCCTCAGCAGGCTTAAAACGAATGCTGCTATACCGATAATAACCGCAATTGACAGCGTTCCGAGCGCCGACAACACAAGCGCTAACCAGATACCGGAATCCATAAATACCGCGCCAGATGTCTGTATGACTTCCGCGTTAGAAGATACATCAAATAAACCAAAGAACGTTGCGATTGGAATGCTTAGTAATGTAAACGTAGCGATAATAAATTGTATTGTAGAGAGAGCTCCGAAGCTGGTCTTCTTATATGAGATGGACAAATAACCAGAAATGTCTGAAGACAGGCGATATTGCTCCTCAAACCTCTGCCTGACCTTGTGTATTTCAAGTATTCTCTCCACATATATTGAAATTTCAGGAACCATTGATTGGTTGTGTGACAAAAACCTCCTTTGAAATTCTATTAATTGCTTCGAGGTATCTTGCGCTTCTTGAAGTGAGCGGACAAGGTCTCGACGTCCATCTGCCGTAAAGTCCGTAACTTTTTGCTTGGCCTCCATTTTAGAGAGCGCTATGCCGCCATAGATCGTAAACGCATGGATCAATGCATTGTCGAATAGCGGGCGACATGTATCCGCATCCGTTAGTTCGATAGCACCGAAGTACATCACTTGATGCCTAGCGAAAATTCTTGCCACTTCGGGGCAGTCGTTTTCGAAGTATTTTGATAACCTTACAGCTCGCTTGTCATCATTCGGCCCAACGAAGGCGAGCGTAAGTGCATTTGCTTCGGCCTGCGATACGGTGCCATGGCCTTCAGGGGCATGAAGTTCAGCCTCGATCGTGAAAACTGTGTCAGGCTTCCCAATCAGACTACTTGAGCTCCGGAAAACGAACACTTTCTTGGCGGCAATCCTGAGCTCGTTAGATGCAAACTGGATGTTGCATTTAGAGAGATCAAAAGCTCGATACGCGACAAATGTTTCCGCGATACCCAGCATGAACGCGTGAGTAACTGGCACCACCTCGGCAAGATCAACGTCACAAGGCGTGAAGTCTGGTGCTACCCAATCCGATGGGCATTCTGAAACCAAGGTAATTAATACTGTAGACATCAATCCAACCCTCGACTCCCAAGAGCGAGCGACAGTCTCACGTCCGTAAGGAAGATCAAGGTGAAATGGAGATAACCGAAATCGCGGATGATGGTGACACCTCGTTGATAAGCCCCAATACAACCTATCTCGCAAGGGATTTTTTCACCTGATCATCTAGTAAGTGACCCCCGGGGCGGGGTCGAATTATCTCAATTATTCAGTCGCTTAAGGGGCAGCCGGACACCAAGAGTGCTCGTTGAGTTTCAACGCCTTACATTACCGCTTGTCCCACAATGCTGGTGTCATTCTTTGTCGAACTCCGCCATTCAATTCGCCTACTGAATTTATTATAGATGATGATCCGTTCTGGCTCTAACGTCTGACGAGATTGGGGGGTATCAGAATGAAGCTTGTAATTCGCACCGCTTTAGCGGTTATTCTAGCATCGGGGCTGTCTGTTGGCGCACGTCTCGCCACGGACCGGGTGGTTAAAGACGATGTGAAAGACACGGAAACAGCTGCCTATGATGAGCAGCGGACATCACCCACCCGATATGATCTGTTCAGCCCGCCATCGCAAGATGATGCTGTGGCGGTCAACGCGGCATGTGGGTTCTCCCTATCACTGACCGGCGGTGGACACATGATCCGGGCTAATGGTGATTCGATCGATACCGTTTTGATCGACGCCGCGGAAGATGGCGGAGCTGGTGAGGACGGCACGCTGCGGCGGTTTTATGCTCAAGCCGACGCTGTGCATGCCTTTTCCCATCAGGGAGAGCTGTACATACAGGCCGGACATTCTGACCGTGACGGGTTTAATGGTCGGGTATGGATGCTGAACGAAAATGGTGAAGCGAGTTTCAGCGGGCCGCTTCTCTCACGCGGACGGATCGCTCTTCCATGCGACGATGCACCCGCTGCTGCGGAGCTATTCAACGCACTCACCGCGACAGCAGATGGCCCACCGGTGGACCCAGTGCGCGCCGCGATCCGCGCGTTCGAAATCGGAGATGGTGTTCAAGAATGGGAACTCACAAGTGTTGACGCGCTAGTCAGCGCTTGCACACCTGACACGTTGCTCGCGAACCTACCTTCAGACGCACCGTTCGTGCTAACTGCTGAATACGATGCTGACGCACGTTTTGGCGAAGAGATTGTTCACGACCTCTCTGGCGAGAGCCTAGCCGGCGTGAGGGAACCAATGGTTCAAGTCGTGATTGCAGACCTGACTGATGCGCCGGACTTTGGCCATATCCGGAAGCTCAGCATTCCTTTGAGCTGGTCTTTCCTGCCGCGAAACGACGGCGCTGTTTCCCCTGTGTTCCGGTTTGAGGCCATAGCGACCCGTGAATGGCTGATCGAGGAAAGTGGTGCGAGGCTTCACAGCATTGGGACTGCCCCGGTTTCAGATGCAGGCATACCTTGCGCCGACCCAGAAGCGGGGGCTGCAGCACTTGAAGCGCTTCGCGAAGGCGGCATCGCTGCAAACTAGGCCATCAATGAGTGAGACCTAGCTCACGATTGCGCGCAAATGGACCGGTGGAAGGCGCTCCCCAATGCTCCAAGTGACCCAGCCCCCTACAAATTTCAAGTCTGACAAGCTCGGGCACCGCAGCACCGCAGGCGTTACAACGCTGAGAGTTTAGAGCAATGAGGCCACTTCCGGCGCTAACCGCCTGTGACCGTCCAGCGAACGCCACGTCCAGCAGGAATTTCAAACTGCCTATAGGCTTGTCCGGTGCTGTAAAGGGGACCGTTCGGGCCGCCCGCGCCGACATCCCAACATCCGGCCGAAACGGTGAAGCGATAAGATCGCCCGGGCGGGACGCTAACGCCGGATGGCAGGCGGTTGAGCCCATAACTCATAGCGCTACACCGGGAGATGAGAACTTGTGTAATTGCGATATTGGAGCGGTTTACCACTTCAATTACACCGGTGCGCGTGCCGGGTTCGACCAAAGGGCCACCTGTAAGAGTAGAGCAAGCTGACAATGTCAGCGCAGCAATAATGATTGCAAAAAAACGATTCATCGTGTGTCCCCATGCAATTAACTAAGCACGACTACTTTAGAAGGGGGTGAAAGAGGTTACAAGTGCAGATTAGTGCGAGTGACCGGAGTCGCTTGACGCCCACACCACCGCCAAAGGCTATATCGGCCACATGTCGCTGGATCCAGAAGAGCTGGTTTGCAGCATTATCCCGAACAACCCCCTTTTAGCCATATCACGCATCGCAGGCACAACAAGTCGATGCAAATCAGGGCATTAAAAGCGGTACATAACCCTCGTGTCACTGACCAAGTGTTGCGGCATAACGCCTTGAATTTGCCACCACAGACAAAGTGATGGCGTCCGTGGGCGGGGTCGCATTATATTGAAATTTCAACAACTTAATTTCTGATGGGATGCTGCCACCACTCATTGGGATTCAACGCGTTACATCAGCATTTGTCCCACTATGGTGGTGCAACTGCCATGCAAAACACGGGCTGCCCGATTGCGCTACCCCCTCTGGGTTTATGTCACAGCCTCCCTGAGCCTGCAGAGTAGGGGACCGGGTATGGAGAATACCGGGTGCCGCGTGCTTGAGTTCTCGGCTAATGAGCCGAAACACTCAGCTTCTCACAATGAATGTGGGATCATATGGGGCTCAGGTCAGGTATTTGAAAGGGTCAGACGGTTAACACTCTGGCACCATCATACGAGAGCGCTCGCTTAGCGATTAAACCGGACAGTGACTCCCTTTATGCACTGCCTCAGCAAAGATGCGTAGCGCGTCCAACTCTTCCGCATCCAAAGGAACCTCTTCAAGCAGTCGAGTGACAAATTTGCGCCCGTGTAAATTTATAGAATCTGAAAAATTCTCGACTTCTCCAACGTCAATTAAATAAATTCCAATCGATTTAAGATAATCAGAAATCTCAGCATACGCATCACGTGCTGCCTCATGCGGCAGCCCCGCTACACCCTTCTTCTTAATAATATTCCATTCTGAGGTTTGCTTCATCAGCTCCAAGATATCGCCTTTAGGCAAAGCGTCGGTGTCAGATCGCTCCAAAAGCTCAACGACCTCAGCCTTTATCTCCACCGGCGTCTTCGCCGTCATTCCCGTACGCACATGTTCATCCAACGACTTCCAGAGTGGTCGGGCCACGGACCAATCCCCGCCGAATGCTATCACTGCTCTTTTCACCGTGTGCTCGTCATTCAGAACATCGATATCGTAAACGGCTTTGGATGGGACTCCTACTTTCCGCAATATTTCAACGATGCTTGCAATGGCGTGTTTGCCACCAGTTGGAACGTAAGCAGTATCAGGCCACACCTCATTTTTGGCGGTTGCGGTATGATCAGCTATGGCGTTTAGAAGACGGCAATCGCCATCGTCTTCACATAAAACCGCTTGTTCGTGAAAAAGCGCCTCCAACGCATTCGAATACTTGAGCTCAGGCCGCGACCAAAGTGTTTTGATTGTCGCTGGGTCGGCTTTATGCACCGGATTCACATCGCCCGATCTTCGAATCCGAACAATCGTCACATCACCCGATGTGCCCTCAAGAAAGCCGCGCAGCACGTCACTGCTGTGGGTTGCAACGATCAACTGCCCCTTGACCTCACCTGCTAGCGTTTCGCCTAGTCTGCGCATTTGCGGTGGATGTAAAAAGGCTTCCGGTTCGTCAAGAAGTACAATATCACGTGACATTACTACGGTCTCAAAAAGAAGCCCGGCGTAACTACGCATACCGTCGCCTTGCTCATGCAGAAGTGGATTGGCCTCAACGGCAGCCACATAGTCTGCGCCCACGCGGTCCGGCATTTTACTTTGATCAGGCAATTCTCCAACGTGAATAGGCATTACGCGGCCACCCAAAAAATTGAACATTATATCCTGACCAAACGCAGCATGGAAAAGCTTGGAGGTTTCCGCCATTCTATCAGTGTCGAAATATAGGACGTGTTGAGGCTTGGCTTTTACCTCGTCGCGCCTAACAACGTCCTGAGGGGCACATATTGTCAGGCGATTTTCGGCGGAAATGTTCTTGATGAAACCAGCTTGAAAACGGAAAAACTGCGAAGGTTCGCCCCAATGCTGTACGTGCCCTTCTGAGATTGCCCAATCACCAAGTCTGAATTGCAAATTGCGGCTATCAAACTCTGCGCTCTCTTCAAGGTAATTGCGAAGTTCATCATTCGTGCCCGCAAGGTTAAACTCAACGCTCGTGGCAACATTTGTATCTGGTCGCGTGCGGCTTTCAGCAAACGCGATAATGTCTCTCAAGGTTTGCGACTTGCCGCCATTGTTAGGCCCCACAATTACAAACTTACTATTTTGTTGCAGCTCGACTTCGGTGCGGTCGGAGAATTCGATTTTTGATATATGGGCGGTTGGTTTTGGCACGCTCAACACTTAACTTCCGCTTTTGCCTTTATTGAACCAGTAATGATCAGTTGATTCGTGTAAGATGCGAATTCTGATCGCACGACCAAGCCCATGTGACGCCCTGACCAACCGCCCTTATCAGGCGTCATATAAATCGCTTCTGACCTATTGAAGCTAAAGCGGCTCTTACTCCTAAACTCTTATGGCGCACACTGGGGAGAACGCCTGTAGTTCAAAATTAGAGTGAGGTGAGCAAAACAGCCGAACAAATCGCCGCGTGTGTAAGCCGCGGGAAGTAGCACGACCGATCAGCTTGGGAAGCTGACAGGCTACCATTACATCATACCCGCGCGCTGGCTTTGTTGTGCTTATTACTATGCGTTTTAACTAGCATTCTCGCATTTATGATAAGAGAGTGTAGTTGCGAGGAGACGGAAAATCATTTGTGGGCGATGCAAAAACTCCTGTCTTCACGTATTACAAGCTTAGATTAACTGCGGCCTGATCGCTTCTAGGCGGCTTAAGCGATGCTTTCTAGGAAGCAAAATGTTGGCTTGCTGTTTCGGCCAATGCCGCCTCAAACAACAGGGTCCCTGTGACGGTTTCACTAAGCGTCGAGATCGAGGATCACGTAAATTGGCATGGACGTATTGAAGCTTACGCGCTTCGCCCTAAAGATACGATCGTGGAAGTCAAATTGGTCGGTCGGCAGCGATCACACATCAGGGTTGGCCTCTCGCGACAACCAAAAAATCAGCTCCAAATTGTCGTAGTCCGCAACTATCTCGCGGTAAGCATCTTGAGGGTATGCATCGAAGCCTTGAAGCAGAAACCTAGGAATTTCATCACGACCATTATTCGCGCACCATACATTCGATCTATAGTTTTCGTCCGATATTTTAAAGGGGTGCGCTCTATGCTGTGGCAATTCCTCTCTTGAAGCAGCTGTCAATACATCGAAATGATCTAAGACAAACACGCCGTTCACTGCTTCAAACCGTATCGATTTACCCTGCTCGTCCTTTAGCCAAGTGCCATCGGTCAGGAGGCCACAGTGGGGATGGGTTAGAGGGGATATAGCCTCGTACATGTGATGATCCCAAACCACGACCAACACACCATATATTGGCTTCTGGCTCTTGAACGAACAGAATTTCTCTTCCGCGCTAGTCAAAAAGTCCTTGATGTTATTGTCTTTAGGCCACAGGACATCGTCACCGAACAAATTAGCTGCAAGTGTCTTCATACCATCACCGGGGAGCGCTCTAGCGACCACCTGTCCCGTTTGCTGACCTCTGGTTCGCTGCCGGGAAATAAGGCCGGGGCATTTTACTTCGAACAGAAAAAGACCATCGTCAGTTTCTACCAACAACTCGGGACGTTTTCCGTTCGGCGCAGCTGGTTCATGCACGAAGCGGGTTCCATCTGGCCAATCCATACATAGTATGGCCCTGAGAGCTACGATCTCCGCTAATTTTTGTATGAACTGCTCGTAAGCAGAGTGATCTCGTCTAATCACACGGACGTCTAATGTTTCCACTAGAAGCTGCTTTGCTATCCCGGGGCAGGCGATATCACAATCCGATAGGGCTTCCAGCAACTGGCGCGCAAACGGACGTGGCGGTGAAGGTTCGAAAAAGTACGTCAGCCACTGCTGACCTGCCGCGCTTCGGGTTCGAACCAGATCGATCATCTCATCTTCTGTCAAAGGGGCCTCACAAAACGGAAAGGTCGTTTTAATATAATTCGACACGTGCAAGTACGGGGCTACTCATAGCCTCCCGGACAAAGACGGCACATTCAAGCGTGTTCTGATCGGCAGGACGCAACTGATAGCGTCCGACGAACGAGGTGAGCGTTAAACGTCATTTGGCAGCATCGTAGCCCCAAAGCGCCAGTAAAGGGTACGTAAGTGAATGGAAACCAGAATTCATTGACCCCTCCGAGATCTCTCCCTATGAGATAACTTAAAATACGAAAGGTTGAAATTCAAATGACAATCCACACCAACAACCAGTGGGAGGTTTTGGAGACTGCCATAAGGTCAGTCGGTCCAGCTCCCAAATACGAGATATCAATTCAGCGCGTTTATGAGACAACCAATCGAAGCGCTGGGACGCTATATGATTGGCCGGTACATATGGCTGAAAAAACTTGGGTTGATACTGACCTGTTTAACCGAGCATTTGATGTCGCCATCCGTCATCATTCAAAGGTGACAGCGGAAGATATCGATGAGGATATGCTTAGCGCAAGCTATGCGGAGGCACATCGGATCGCCAATATGCGGCGCTAGTTATCAAGCTTGGAATTTACATTCTTCTTATAGGCGAGAATACATCTATCGCTTGGCGACGAAATCCATAACGAAAGCGTATAATGCGAAAGGTCGCTATCCCACCTCCTTTGGCTATCGAAGAATCCACTCTGTGGACGACCGAAACTCTACTATTCGGCGATATCTCCTTCCAAACGAGATAGCTCCCAACGAAATGCTGATTCACAGATTGAACGCATGCCAAACCATTGATGTGGAAACATCTGGGCGCGATATTCCTCGACTAATGCTACCTCACTATCGCCGTTTTTCATGACTTCTTGCCCGTGCATCGTAATGTTACGAAGCATGTAGCTTGCCCGCAGTTGATCACTTAGCAGGTGCTCGCCATCACCTTCGAGATGGACTGCGGTGTAATGCGGGAGGTGGCAATACGCCCATACGATGTCTAGCCCAGTTCCATGCGCCATCTCCCCGCCTTTCCAAACGATGCGACCCAGACCTTCTGGTCGCTTCCCACCCGTTTGGAGCCACCTCTTGGCCAGCGCTTCAAGCACCGCCCAGTATCGCGTAATTGAAATGTCGACACGCATTTCTTCGCGCGCATCAACGAAAGCCTCAAAGAGCGTTGTTAGCTCGGGCCGCATTTCGAGGCTTGCAGCATATCGGTTTATGAATTCGCCGATTTCATTGCTGAAGCCACTTAACACGTTGCCGTTATACGGGTTTCGTTGAGGTGCAATTTGTACTGTTGGCCTTACACCACCGGGGGCTAAAGTTTCAATGACGTAGGCAAAAGCACGCCCTTTCCCGCTTCTGACAAACTCCGCATATCGCAGCAGTTTGTCTAGAATGGGCTGTTCAGCCGACTTCCCCGCTTCCGCACCCACCGCCTTGCGCCAAGGGGAACCTATAATCCCGACCGGGTCCGATGGATCAAAGTACTGTCGGAGCTCCTCGGTAAAAGGGTATTCCCAATCAAATACGTCTCTCAGAATCGGGGCAAGGCGAACAACGATACCATCGTATGCCCTTGACGGCTCCAAAGGACTGAAAGTGTATCCATCACGTGTATTGCCAGCAGTCAATTTGACCCCCGACGAAATTAGCGAAACACGATGAATTAAATTCGACTTATCCATCCGAGTTTTATCTATTGATTTATTGGGCTTAATGGCTTCGAAAATAATGAGAGCGTATTAACCATTCTGGTTCGACACGTCATTCATTAGTGGCAACGTAGCGGTACAGGGTCGCCCGGGAAACTCCGAACTGTTTCGCAATTTCAGTCATGGAGTGCTCGCCTGACGCCTTCATGCTTTTTACCATCTTGATCTGGGATTCTGTCAGGGCCGCCGGCCGCCCCAGCTTGCGCCCTCTCGCCTTCGCCGCCTTAAGGCCGGCAACCGTCCTCTCTCGAGTTTGCGCCGCTTCGAACTCGGCGAGAGCACAGAAAACGTGGAAGATCAGCTTGCCGCCCGCTGAGGTCGTGTCGATACCCTCGGTCAAAGACACAAATTCGATGCCGCGGTTTTGAAGGTCATCGACAGTCTCGATCAGCTGACGGAGAGATCTAGCGAGACGATCCAACTTCCACACGACAAGCACGTCACCGGGCCGGAGATACTCGATCGCCCTCTTCAGCTCTGGGCGGTCACGTTCCGACCCAGACGCTTTCTCATCGAAGATGCGTTCGCAGCCGGCCTCCGAGAGGGCGTCGTGCTGGAGGTATTCCCGCTGCTCTGACGTGCTGACTCGAGCGTATCCAACCTTCATGCCGACCTCCTGTCTCAAAAACGTCCGCATGATGTTCCGCGACACAAGGAATATTCAATACGGTTTTTGAGACATATTTGAGGCTGACGCTGCTATGAATGACAGGCGGCAAGACGATGTCGCGTTAATGGTCATTATTGAGACGGCAAAATTTGTCGAATTGTCATACTCGCGGCACAATGACTGTTCATTAGTAGCGACACAGTTGAGCTTACATGGGGAGCGTTATGGTCAGGGGGCCAGACTGGGTGGACGCACGTATTGTGACTCAGCTCGAGGGTGAAGAGCTTGAACGTAAGGAGAGTTCAGAACGCCGACGGACCTGTCTCCGAATGGGTTTGGCGGTGGCTTTAGTTGTTGCTCTTATGGCCATCAGCGCGTCGGTAACAGCCATAGTAGTGAGCTGACAACGATCTATTGGATCGCCGAGTCATTAATCAGCTTGAAAACCGACAATGCTGTTTCGCCATCACACGGGTAAGCAGATAAGCAATGCGACCGGCTTCGCGCCACTAAAGGCAGGATCAGCAATGTATGGTTCGTGAGTGATCCAAGGCCCTCTATGACGATGCCGGACCGAATAGCAACCTAAGAATACCACCCCCTCAACTCGACTTTAAGTAAAATCGGAGGGGCGTGTACCCGAGTTAAGCTAAGTTTGATTAAAATCTCAGCGGACCTGAAACACGGTCAGACAATTGAACGTCATTGATCTAGTACGTCAGAAGGATGCCCGTTCAAATACTTACTTAACAGCTCGAACGTCACGCGCAGTAGGAAGCTTACTGCTGTAGACTACGCTGAGAACAGGTTTTGCCATTTCCAAGACGAAACTCGGTTGTGTTCCCAGTAATTTTCGTGAATTCTAATTTTGGGGAAAATTGAGGGGAGGTGCCGATGCTGTTCAAAGCTCGGTCAGCACGCGACCGCGTGCTCAATAGTCATGTTCGTCGCATTAAGAAGCTAGGTCGCGATACAGGTTCACGGACACGCCTTAAGCCTGAAAGACCAAAGCATATCGATCTTCGCGTGGTGGGGAATTTCCGTGCAGGTGCGCGTGGCGGTCCAACAGACGCGCAAGACGAAGCCGTTGCCGCAATCCTTGCAGGACCAGAGTCTTGGTCAGCCTTTCGTGATGAAAAATCTTTCGAGAACCTGCGATGGCTCAATCTGGATCGGCTGCTAGAAGGTCTTCCGACAGTCGACACAAGCTTTGTTATTGGCGACGAAAACAGACTTGATGGATTGCTTGAACGCGTCACAGAGACTGAAGAACGACACGGTGAAGAGTGGTCATTCACCAAGCGCCGAATGCGTATTCTGGATGGCTATGATTTCAGCGGTGTGGACTTTTCTGGCTCATTGATTGTCGGCACCCTTTTTAGAAACTGCAACCTAGAATCGGCGCGCTTTATAAGCAAATGCAGCTTGATAGCCGTCAAATTTGAAGGGAATGAAATAGCGTCGAATATCTGGTTTGATGATTCGCTAATGGACCACGTCTTAATCGACCAGCCATTAGACGATGTCGATGCCTTTGATGCCGAACTTAGAGACGTGAGCTTCCAGCAATCGGTGCGCGGTGCTAGTTTTTGGTCTGCTCATTTCAAAGGTGCGGTTGAATTTCTTGGTGGAATTACCGGGCGTCCAGTTAGTTACGATGCAGGCGAGGAGCGCTCAGACGCCGTCAGGCGCAGCTTCTTCTATGATTGCGTAAACACCAAAAAATTGCGTATCCACGACTGCCAATTCGTCGATTTCGGCGACTGCGACTTCAACAATTTGTATGTCCTTGGAACATTTAAAAATTGCGAAGTGACCTTCTGCGACTTCAGGCAAGCCGACTTCATGTCTGTTGACCTTACTTCAACGCGTTTTGGGGCGACCAACATCCGTGGTGCAAAGTTTAACAATGCAACCATGTCCGACACACGCTTCAACAATGTCATTTACAAACGTCGAGAATTACAAGGTTTGTTCTCCGGAATTGAAGAGCCAGAGGGCATTGTTGGTGATTTGATCTCCAGACAGGACTTAAGGGATCAAGTGTTTCTCGACTCTTTGAGTTTCGATTTTGAATCTGCACTTGAAAGGAGGCAGAGTCAGCTTAAGAGAGATCATGTGGATTCTTTGGTGGATACAAGTCGCGTCGTTTCGATTTGGGATAATTTAGGATCATTAATACAAAATATCTCCTTTACAGGTATCGCAGCAGGGTCAATTTTAGCTGTAATTTACTTTGCGATTTTGTTTTTTGAGGATGGGGCTCCAGTATATGCTGGCGTTTTAATGGTGATATTCGCTGGTGGATTTGGTGGTTTTATTAATACCACGCTGGGGCAGAAGTACCTCGTAACTAGCGTATGGCGCTTTTTAGATTACGGGCGAGATTGGGATCGCGTTGTACTTTTAGCGGGTATTCTTGTGTTTTTACTCGGTTGGGTATACCACTTTGCAGCCCCAGATCACATTTGCTTCGAGCAAGGGTTAGCCGTCCCCGCGGAGCTCGCCTGCAATGGCGGAGTAGAAGAGGGCCTCGCGATCTATCCTTGGTACGTTGCCACGATGGGATTCGCGACACTTGGGCTGAGTGATCTGGCCGATGTTCGAACCGCCTTCGGCGCCTCACTGTTTGCAATTAATGTGCTACTTGGATTCCTAACGTTGGGCCTCTTGTTGGCTGTTGTTCAACGGTCATTCACGCGACGGTCCTAGCAACAATCTATGTCTCTTGCCGGAATACTAAGTCCAGCACCAAAGATCATCTCTGTCTCCCTTGCCTAAGCGGAACATTAAGATGGTTCGATCGGCGTCTTTGGAGTTACACGCATCTTGATGCGATCAAGATGAGCACGCCGGATTGCGAAATAGAGACATATGGTGAACTCAACCGGGTTGATGTCGCTGTCCCTGTTGGAGCCGAAGGGTGATAGCGGAATGATCAGGGTTTCGGACTTGAGGCGTACCGGACCGTCAGCGGGTTTCTTGGCCGCCTTTGTCCCCTTCTTATTTTGGTCGATCTTCCTGAACTTCGGGTGGAGGTAGCTGTCTTCAGTGACAAGAGGCAGGGCGATGGAATTGGGTCGCTGATCATCAACGAACCAGTCTGTTAGTGCCCTGAAGAACTCTTTGAACTCTTCACCATCGGCACGCCCCGACTTTACATCACTTAGTCTCACGTCCCTGAACGGCGCTATATCGATTTTGGGAAAGCGGTTCTGATCAATGAATTTCTCAAGATCGACAGCCCAGTAGCTTATGAAGGCCGATAACCGGTTGGCCGAATAATGTAGTCCTTCATCACCCAACCGGATGCTGTACTGGGCGGAACCAAAGTAAAGGGTCCTGTGGGTCAGGTTATCGGTCGTTATCTTCTCAAGCGCTTCAACCCGGGTTCGGATTTCCCTCCTCAAGCCGAACTCTGCGTATCCAACAGATGTGAGCCCAGCTGCCAACAAGGTGTACTCACCGATTGAAAGGTAAAGCTGTGCGTTGGCGATCAGCGATGACCAACTGGCACCAAATGAAGCCACACCTGAGGTCAACCCAAGAACCAGTGATATGATCCCAAGCACCTGAAAGCGGGTGCGCAAGGTGATCAGGTCTTTGATCTTACGAAAGGTTTTGTAAGAACGACGGATATTGAGGTTGCCATCAAATTGCTCGGGGTAAACATTCCGAACGGCGCTGGCGAACTGGTTGAAGGCCCGGTCGGGCTGCGTCCGTGTTTCTTCGTACGACGTAGACCGCCTTGCCTCATCGCGTATCGAAGACATGTCGTCCATCCTGCCAGCCCCTCAGCTCTCGCCCCAGAATGGTTAACAACACAAACTTCCCGTGCAAAAGAGTCAAGCTGGTAGGTATCGGATCACGGGAAGTCTGGTAACGTAGACTCGTGTTTCACGAGGTGTGAGTAAGGCCATGATCCGATCCAGCTGTGTTGTCTTTGGTTTGCTTCTTGGCGCTTGTAGCGGCACCACCTCACCGGTTGCTGAAACTACGCAGGGTGATGGCATTAGGATCGCGTCTTGGAACATCGAGCACCTTGCATCTGGACCCGGCCTTGGGTGTGAACCGCGTGATGAGGCCGGCTACGAGTTGGTGGCAGAAGTCATCGATGACGTGGATGCAGATATCTGGCTACTGCAAGAGATCGAAAATGAGGACGCCCTTGCCCTCGTCTTCGGCGAAGATTGGACTTTTCACGTAGAAGAACGGCCTGACACCGGGTCAAAGCCTGAATGCTGGGGCCGCGATGATGGCAATCAGCTACGCATGCAGAGAACGGCCATCGTTGTGCGTGATGGCATCGAACACACACGCGGCGACGACCTGTCAGCTTTGGATGTTGGTGGCCGCGGATTTCTTCGCCACGGTGTCAGCGTCACCATCAGCCACAACGATGAAGAGATCGATCTTCTAAGCGTCCATCTCAAGTCAGGGTGCTTTTCCGGTGATCGGTCTGACGATTGCCCCCGTCTTTTCGATCAAATCCCGGTGATAGAGGCTTGGATTGATGACCGGAGTGAAGCTGATCGTAACGTCATCGTTGGTGGTGATTTTAATCGTCGCCTAGAGCTGCCAGATGATGCCGTGTGGGCCGATCTCAATGATGGTGACCCAATAGGCCTAACGATCGCCGGTGATGGCATCACGCCGAATTGTGACCCCAGATATACCCAATTTATCGACTTCATCGTGATGAATGAAAATGCTGCTGCAATAATGGTCGACGGATCATTCGTTGAAACCACCTTTGCGGAAGGCCGCAGGGCTTCTGACCATTGCCCGATCAGCGTCACGTTGCGTTAAAGCAAGCGATGACTGGTGACCGCTCCATACGAATGATCCATGCCACCACTGACCTTGCACGGGCTCAGGCAATCGCCTTGCGGCTTCAGGATGAAGATCATGACCAAAGATCAATGATCATTCTGGAAGGCGCTTTACTGGCAGACTATGGCCGGAACTTTTTCGAACGCGAGGAAGAGTCACCAGCCATTGATCTGGACCAGTTGTCAGCCCGCTTCGATCCAGAAGACCACACTCTTCACGAAGAGCTTCTGAAGCTAGCAAGGATAAAGGCACGCCAGCTTCAAAATGGTATCGCGTTAGACCAGCCCGTGGCCGACAAGCTTCTTGGTGGCCTTTGCCTCGCCAAGGTGAGTGATCACATCCACACGATACGAAGAGCGATCACCATTGAGCTCTATCCACACCTTGCTGACGATCCAAAAGCTTTGAACCTAATGATTGGTCCTTTGCAGATCGAAGAATAGCCATACGGCCAATGGAGCAGCGTATGATCCCAGACTACCAATCGCTGATGCTGCCGGTGTTGAAGTTGGCAAGCGAAGGCGAGATCAAAGTTCAGCAGGCCGTGTCCCTGTTAGCTGATCAATTAAATCTGTCGCAGCCAGAACGCGAAGAACTGCTGCCAAGTGGGAAGCAGGCCATCTTCGCCAATCGGGTGCATTGGGCCAAGACCTATCTGAAACAGGCTGGTTTACTGAGTTATCCAAAGCGAGGTCATTTTGTCATTACGGACAAAGGGAGCGAACTGCTTCAAAATCCCCCGGACCAACTGAACACGTCCTATCTGGAGAAGTTTCGCGACTTCCAAGACTTCCGCCAACGCACCAAAGCGGACACTTCAGAACCATCGATTTCAGATGATGTTCAGAGCGTCAGTGATGCCACGCCGGACGAAGAGCTGCGATTGGCTCACGGGAAGATCAATGACGCACTTGCATTAGAGCTCTTGGATAAGGTTCGCGAAGCCAGTCCCGCTTTCTTTGAAGACCTTATCGTCAAGCTGCTAATCTCAATGGGATATGGCGGTGCGGCTGAAGATGCCGGCCGGTCAATTGGCCGTTCTGGCGATGATGGTGTTGATGGGGTGATTGATCAGGACCCGCTTGGGGTGGATCAGATTTACATTCAGGCGAAACGGTATTCAGAAGGCAACACCGTTGGCGCGGGTGCCATCCGTGACTTCTACGGCGCATTGAGCCTCAAGAAGGCACAGAAGGGTATCTTCGTAACGACATCCAGCTTCAGCTCGTCAGCCATTTCAACCGCAACTGGCTTGGGTACACGCATTGTCTTGATTGATGGCCCACATTTGTCGCGACTAATGGTCAGGTACGGAATTGGGTGCCGGGTAGAAGACGTCATGGAGATCAAGAAGATCGATGATGACTTCTTCCCGGAGTGACGTGGAAACACCAATTTCTAGATCGAATAACGATACAGGAGGTCGCAGGCGTTTGTTCGTCAAATCACGCCAACCGCTTCGATGCGATTTGCAAACTATCATTACGACATTCTTGTCGAATTAGATTTCCAACGACTTCGTTTTCGTAAAGAGAAACCAGCCGCGCTTCAGCCTCCCAACGATCTTTCGCAGTTTTGTCGATGTGATCCGCGATCAATAACGCTGCTTGATGGGCATTGGCCTGATCGTTTTTCAGAACGATTTCTCTGTTATTGACTACATCGCCATAAACAGAAGCACTTCCGGAATGGGCTTTGCCGGCGATACTCCATTCAACATCATGAAGTGTGATCGTAATCCAATCGTCACATATATCGCGTTCGACAATTGTGATGTTATCGACGATGTGACGATTGTCTTTGCTTCTAGTTTTAAAACTAGATCGTCGAAACAGAAGGTCTGGCAGTGCAACTCTTATTAAACCTTCTGGCCCTTCTTCTTTAAAGAATGCTGTCTCTTTGAGGTGTCTTAATCGTTGTCCAAAATTCATCTTACTCATTCCGTTATACTGTTATTGTTATTTAGGGCTGAAGCATCAAGACCGTGCATGATTGAGTATGACGATCTTACAACGATAGACATACAGGTATCTATTTCGCACAAGCAACGCTTTGTCGATCCATTCAAATCAGAAGGCCAAAACACTCGTTGCAAGTATACGGCACGTTACTTCATAGACACAAATGCGAACGTAATTGTGTCGTAGATGTACTTAGTAGCGTATGCGGAAACTCTGCACATCTCGTCCTGATTTATTTTTTCCAGATCGAACGATAGGTGCTTGGCAGCGTTTACGGTGTGAATTCCGTTATTCGCGCAAAAATCAGCAGCAACTTCTTTCTCATAGCGATCTTGTCCGAAAGCCTTACTCAGCTTCTGTTTCAGTCGCCCAGCAAGCTTTTGTTTCGCCTGTTCAGTTTCTTCATCCGTGTCAAAGATAAATAGCCCATGGAAATGGAGCGGCACTTCAAGCCGTAGGCTATCGCTACTGAGGCGTTCAGGCAGCACAATCCCATCAGTGGCCATCTTGCCAGTCCGGTACGGACCCCGACCATGAACTATCTCATTGACCATGTCGTATAGAAGCCGGCAGCGAGTAGCTGCATGCATAAGCAGAAACTGGTTTAGGTCTTTTACGTTCTTTACGTGCTGGGTCTTGGCTAGAGATACGGTCAGAAACAGACCGGGCTTCTCACCTATCTGCTGACTGATGGACGCGCTCAACTCGGCTGAGCGCGCAAAGAATAGAGGCGAGCGAAACGGGGCATCACCAACCCAGTTGTCTCTCTGGTGATCGCGCGCTGGCTGCCCGGCGATATATTCTGACAAGTCTGCTAGCCAATAAAGTTCAAGGCCTTGAGAAGCCGGCTTGGGACCAAGGCCAAGCCGACATATTGCCCGAAAGCGGTCCGCCGAAACGCGACAAAATTCTGCGGCGTCGGCTAGTGAAAAGAGATCGTTTGGAAAGCCATTCTCTGCCCGGTATCGCTTTTCTTTACGGACCCAATCAAGGCACTCATTAGCCGCGTTAGCCCGCCTTCTCGTCGCTTCAGAGGCCGATGGGTGGCAAATATTTTGTACTTTATCATGTGGATTTTGTGTACTGGCGATCGTCATGATTGTATCCTATTCTTCCGAATTCATAATAGGACATATCTGAATTTATTGCTGTGGATCACTGGTACTACTTTCATTCAACAACGAACTCAGAAGAATGTTCATTCTCTTAATCCACTCGGTCGGTTCTTCTTCATGGTGAGCAGGTGAACGCTCCATGACCCACTCTGCGACCTGATCGGCTCGCCACACAGCCTTGCGACACGGATACTCCAGCGGTTCCGGGAACTCGCCGGCCGCGACAAGGCGTCGAACGGTCGAGTCCGAAAGCTTGCAAGCCTTCGATATATCCTGAAGCGTCATGATCATCTGTGTGTCTCCCATGGTGTATGGAGATACTTAGCCGGCAGCATTATTCAGCTACGGAATACCCAGCTGAAGAACCGGCAAAGCGCGGTATTCACAATGTCAAAGAGCGTCGGATCATCCTTCATGACGTCCTCGCCGCCCCTTCATGAGTGACCATCCTGTCTGCAGCGTTGCTGACCAGATCAAAGGCATGGTTCACGGAAAAGGGCCGCAAAACCATAATAGGACATACGCAAGGATTTTACTGACGTTGACTTATATGACTGATTTTGCTACACAAACGGTGTCATCAAGATGGCGACAAGCCAGCCAACCGCGCCCAACAGGGAAACGGTGGTTTAAGACCAATGGTCTTGATGTGACGCGAAGAGCGTAAGACTGCAAGAGTTGTAGTCTTTGTTTGAACTAGAACTGTTGCAGGGGAAATATTTGCATCACGCACAATTTAACCAAACCAAACTTCACACCAAAGCAATCCAATACAAGCCGGCCCGGGTCAGCGATGCCCTGACAGCGATTGCCGGGCCATTGGCCCCAACGTTGGCCTGTATCGATCCATTTCCGCACAGTCGCCTTCTTCAGCTGTCGCGGTCTTACTTGCACCTCATCGCTGTTCTTGCAGCCAATCCCTCACCGCGGATCGATCTGATCAATGCTGTTATGGCCAGTAACGACGTGGTGGACGCGATTGCGATCACGTTTGGTCGTCCGCTGCCAATCAAAGGTATCTTGAAGAAGTTGCCACCCACGGTGCTGGCGCCTAGTGAAGCACTTGCGTTCAAGCGCATCTGTTCATGCGTGCGTTCAAGAAAACTGCTTAGCCACAAAGAAGCACCTAGTGGTCTGTTGATCGCAATACTGGACCGACTTCCGCCCGACCTGCGTGTTCGAAACATCACGGACAGTCTTTCCGTAGTAGAAGAAGCGGCCGTTATCAGCAGCGTTTACTACAATGAGCGTGAAGATGGCCGTCGAAAGCTTGCTTCAGCCCTCGCCACAAAAAATAGTCGGAGTGAGATGTTCCAGCGGCTCCGGAACCATGCTTACAAAGTGCTTGGCGAACTGCCCGAAGGCCCAAAAGTACGAGACCCACGCATGCGCCAGCTTAGAACCGCAAGCGACATGGTCGCTGCTGGGGTTAAGTTTAGAAACTGCTTGGCCACGGAAGTCGAGGAGGCGATCAACTCAGAGCGTGTTTATTACACGTACGAAGGCGAAGATCACGTTGTCCTTGCCCTGTCACCAAGAGTCAAAGGCTGGTCGCTAGATGAAGCGCGTCTGAGACAGAATCGGCGCATCAGCAATGGTGTTAGACAAAGTATTGTCAGCGCGTTCAGAAAAAGCGGCGTAGATTTGGTCGATGAAGACGGTCTTCACTTGAAAGAAACTTTTAGAGCATGGTCATCTTTGAGCTCTAGCGGGAACAAATCAATAGAACGCGTCCAGAAAGACTGTAAAGTAGTCTTGAGGTACAATTCGAACTCTTCTGCGAACGCACCTGAATCGGACCGCGTATAATCCGCCTCTGAATGTCCTATTGTTAACTACGAGCGCATCACAAGCGATGTGGCTCCAGAGAAGGAAATGCATGACAGACAACAAGCTCAAGTGAGTGCACCCAGCACGCCATCAACATCCGAACCGGACCCGACACATAACGCACCCCGCCGCAAGCCATCCGAGAAAAAACGTATGGAAGCAACGCTGGATGCAATTTACGCACGTGGACTTCGACCTAGCACCATTTCATGTAGTGCTGACGGTGGATTCGAAATCAAAATCTCCACTGAACCAAGTGAGGATCAGCCCGATTATGATACTTGGTTCAACGCTAGGCTCGAGGCTGCCAGCTAATGAAACAGCCATTCAAAGGCCTACACAAGGTGAAGAAACGCCTCGCGTCAGGCAAATTCACAACCTACTACTACGCTTATCGTGGCGGTCCCAGAATCGACGCCGAATATGGTAGTCCTGAATTCTGTAAAGCCTTTGCCGAGTTGGCCAGAAAACCCAGACAAAGCGACAAAGGCACACTTGCCGCGTCCATTCGACTTTACCTCACGTCGCCAAAATTCAAAGCGTTGGCTGAAAGCACAAAGATCGAATATCGACGCCACCTTGACCGTATTCGCATGGAATTTGGCCAAGACCCGCTAGAATACTTCAATGACAACCGGACGCGGCGTCTGATCTACGTGTTCAGAGATCGGTATGCAGACACGCCTCGGACAGCAGATCATCTTGTAACGGTGTTTTCGGCACTCTTGAGTTTTCTAGTCGACCAGTCAGTCTTGCAAGTCAACGTGGCTGCGGGGATGACCAAATTACATCGCTCAAACCGCGCTGATATAATTTGGTCAGACGCTGAAATTGACGCCGTTTGTAAGTTTGCTTCGCAAGAATTGGCATGGGCAATTCGCCTTGAGGCGCTGACCGGGATGCGAACAGGCGACCTAATTACCGTTCCGTGGACCGCAGTACAGGACCATTCCATTGACTGGAAAACGTCCAAGAGGGGCGTCCGTGTTCAGGTCCCAATTACAGATCCCGTCAGGAGTCTGCTTTTGGAAATCCCAAAATCAGCAACAACAATTCTTACAAATACAAAAGGGCTGCCGTGGACAAAGGGTGGACTGAAAACAATGTTTGGCCGTGCAAAAAAGTCGTCAGGAATACAGGGTAAGCGTTTCCACGATCTGCGGGGAACTGCAGCAACAAAGTTAATCTTGGCAGGTTTGACTGATCTTGAAGTGGCTTCGATCATAGGATGGTCACCTAATCGGGTAACCAGCATCAGAGCGATGTATGTAGATAATCAGAGGATCATCAGTAACGTGATTGAGCGCATTGCCCGGAACGAAACAAAGACAAATAGTGTAAACTAAGGTGTAAACCAGCTCCGACGGTAACCCAATAAGAGAACCTAAGTTATTGATAAGAATGGCGCGCCGGGGAAGATTCGAACTCCCGACCCCCAGATTCGTAGTCTGGTGCTCTATCCAGCTGAGCTACCGGCGCCAACGCTGCGAGCGGTGCCCGTCAGCGAGGCGCGGAACCTAGCTTCGGTGTCGCCGCTTGGCAAGCGCTTCAATCGGGTGTTTTGCAGGTCTTGTGCAGGCTCTTAGGTGGAGGCGGCATGGACCCCGCGGGCAACCGCCCGGGCCAGGCAGTCTGCCGCCAGATTTCCCAGCCTTGTCAGGGCGTAGGGTCGAATATCCCCGGGCAGCGCCTGCGCGCCGGTAGCCAGCGCAAACACCACGTCGCCATCAAAGGGCGAGTGAACCGGACGGATGGACCGCGCCAGCCCGTCCTGCCCCATCACACAAAAGCGCCGGGCTTCATCCCGGCTGAGGTCCGCATCGGTGGCAACCACAGCCAGCGTGGTCTGGGTGCGCGCGCCAGGGTTCAGCTTGGCCTGGCCCCAGTCTTCGGGCGAAAGTGTGTGATCGAGCGGTGGGCGCGCGCCGCCAAATTCGCCACCCAGCTCATAGGGGTGCGCCCAATAGGCGTCGGTGTTGGGCACTTTGACCGAACCGAAGCAGTTTACCGCGACCAGAGCGGCGACCGTGATGCCCTCATCAGTGACTACGCTGGCCGACCCGATCGCGCCCGGCAAAGTGCCGGCCATGGCCCCAAGGCCCGCGCCGACGCGGCCCTGCGCGACCGGCCCGCCAGTCTTGGCGGCCTCGTAGGCTTCCATTCCGAGCCGGCGATAGGGTGGTTCAGCGCCCCAGGCCTTGTTGCCGTCGTTGGCGAGGTCATACAGGCAGGCCGCGGGCACGATCGGGGAATTCGGCACTCCCGGCGCGGGGAAGAGACCATAGCCCCGCCCCTCAGCGCCCAGTGCCGCACACACCCCATCAGCCGCGGCAAGGCCATAGACCGACCCACCGGACAGCACGAGGGCATCCACTTCTTCCACCAATCCGCCGGGGTTCATGACGTCTGTTTCACGGGTACAGGCTCCACCACCGCGCACGTCGACCGCTGCGACCGCTGGCGTTTGCGTCAGCACAACGGTCGTTCCGGTGCGCGCCTCGGCATCCGCCGCATGGCCGACCGTCAGGCCCGCAATGTCAGTGAGGTCGTTATTGGAACCGGGCTGCGGCATGGCTTTTTCCTCCTTGTGGAGCAGAAGTGACGCCTGCGAGCTTAGCAGGCCTGCAGCCGGGCGGAAGCCAGCCCCTTGCATCGTGATCACAGATCGCGACAGTGCTGGCTATCAGTAGTCCAATCAAAGAGCTCGCCATGCTTCGCCTGTCCGGTCTTGCCCTGTCGTCTGCCCTCCTGCCGCTGCTGCTCGCCGCGTGTGGACCGGGCGAGGACGCCACCCCGCCTGAGGCTCCCGCAGCCGCGCAAGAGGCCGAGGTCGAGGTTGCCGGCATGGTGGCCGCCGCCCATCCCGATGCGGTCGAAGCCGGTCTTGAGGTGCTCCGCCGCGGCGGTGATGCGATCGATGCGGCCATCGCCGTCCAGGCGACGCTCAGCCTGGTGGAGCCGCAGAGCTCAGGCATCGGCGGGGGAGCCTTCATGCTGCGCTATGACGCCGAGACCCGCCAGATTACCGTTTATGACGGGCGCGAGACCGCACCGGCGAGCACCACACCGGACCGCTTCCTCGATCAGGACGGTGAGCCCCTGCCCTATGTGCAGGCCTGGCGGTCGGGTCTTTCCACCGGCGTTCCAGGGGCCATTGCCATGTTTGCCATGGCCCATGACGACCATGGGACGCGACCCTGGGCGGAGAACTTTGAAGACAGCATCGCGCTGGCTGAAAACGGGTTCGAGATCGCACCGCGTCTGGGCAATATGGCGGCGCGCATGGCCCAGTTTACCGACATTGAAGAGGTCGGGGCCGCCTCTGAATACCTGTTTGATGACAACGGCGAAGCCTATCCGGTCGGCCATGTTCTGACCAATGAGGCCTATGCTGACAGCTTAAGGGCGATCGCGAGCGACTGGCGCAATTTCTACACCGGCGAGATTGCCGAGGCCATTGTGACAGCCGTCGACGCAGAACCGCGGCCCGGCGGGATGACGCTGGCCGATCTTGAAGCCTATCGCCCGGTGCGACGTGATGCGATTTGTGGTCCCTACCGCGCGCTTCAGGTCTGCTCCGCGCCGCCGCCCTCGTCTGGCGGCACCACCCAGAACGCGATCCTGGGTGTGCTCTCTGAGTTTGATATGGGGCAGGCCGGACCGACGACCGATGGGTGGCATTTGTTCATTGAGGCGTCGCGACTTGGGTATGCCGATCGGGACCGCTATGTCGCTGATCCTGCGTTTGCCGAGGTCCCGGTCTACGGCCTGATTGACCCGGATTATCTGACTGAGCGCGCGACCCAGGTTGATCTTGGAGCCGCCATCGAAACCGCGACGGCTGGCACCCCGCCCGGCGCGCCCGACCAGCCGGAGGACACCAGCGATGATGCGCCGGGCACCAGCCATTTTGTCGTGGTCGACGCTGATGGGGATGTGGTCTCCATCACCACGACAGTCGAAAGCCCGTTCGGGTCTGGCCGCATGGTGGGCGGCTTCTTCCTCAACAATCAGCTGACCGATTTTGCCCGTGACCCGCGCGATGACGCCGGACGCCTGCTGCCCAACGCGCCAGCGCCCGGCAAGCGTCCACGCAGCTCCATGTCACCAACCATCGTGCTGGATGAGAACAATGAATTTGTGTTTGCCACCGGATCACCGGGCGGCAACTCTATCATCGCCTATGTTGCGAAATCGCTTGTGGCGATGATCGACTGGGGCATGAGCCCGCAGGAGGCCGCCGCCCTGCCCAACGTCGTGGCAAGGGGCGACACGGTGAATATCGAGCGCGGCTTTGACCCCACCATTCTGGCCGAGCTCGAAGCGCGCGGGTTCTCCATCAATGGCGAGCAGGGTGAAAATTCTGGCGTCCATATCGTGCGGGTGACCGAAGACGGCGGCTATGAAGGCGGAGCCGATCCCCGGCGCGATGGTGAAGCGCGAGAGCCCTGAGCTGAAATAAGGCAATCTGGGCGATTGCCTGACGATTTGCTGACGGTGGTTGAATGACAGGCACGGCAACTTAGTTGGATGAGCAGCAACTAAAGGAGCCTGTCATGAAACTGCTCACGATCATCGCCGTAACCGCCTCCATTTTTGCCCTGTCGGCCTGCAACACCATTCAGGGGGCCGGGCGCGACCTGGAGCGTGCCGGTCAGGAGATCGAAGAGGCCGCAGACGGTTAGGTCAGGCTCACCTGATTGGAATCAAGCCGCGCCAGGAAATCTGGCGCGGCTTTTTTATTGCGACACACACCGACGCCGCCTCGACGATGCCGCCAGGCGTTTTGAGAAGATAGGAGGGGCGCGGGAGCAAGTCCGGGCCGATATTGGATTTGGTGCTTTATTGAACCCGATACGGGCTCCCGCGCCATGGAGGTGATTATTCGAGCCCGGGGATCGACGGCTCGGCACTGAAGCCTCTTAGCTATCCACTTATGGGACCGCATCCCCACTGAACGCCTGTTCGCAGCTCACGGTGCGTTAGTCCGCTGCCACTCGGGAACACCCCACCCACCCCCTCGGTCCGGACGCTCCGGTTCGACCTCCCGTGGAGATGAGCCCGCACAGTATGGGGCAATTTTGAAAGGTGGGGATAAGTTCGTGCGCCTTCGAGACAGGAGAGTGGGACGCGGCAGGTTGCGGCCTATTGCCAGCACTGCAGGCCGGCTGCCGGCACTGAAGGATCAAACGCGTTAAAAACGGCCCAGGCGATGGACAAGGGCGAGGTCAGATCCGGCCCGTCCTCGCGATTGGTCAGCACGATCACGGACATGCCGTTCGACTGGTCCCGGATATAGGCGGTGCCGGCATAACCCGCGTGAGAGACAAGGGTTCGCCCCTGATACTGATGGCTCCACCAGCCTCGGGCATAGCCCCAGGCCTCGCAGCTTTCTCCGGTGCTGAAATTGCGCTGAATCTCCGCAGTCGCATGGATCGTGTCGCCATTTAAAACAGCCGGCGCGGTGAGCTCACGCTCCCACACCATCAGGTCGGAGAGGGACGATGTCACTCCGAAATGCGGGGTCAGTTCAAACTGCCAGACCCGTCGGTTGCGGGCCAGCTCGCCGTCGTAGACGCCATAGCCTTCTGCGCGATGGGGCACGATAGCGGACTGGTCGAGCATGCGGGTGTTGTCCATCTCCAGCGGCGCAAAGAATGTCGCCTGGAGCTGGTTATCGAAGCTGTGACCCGTCACCGCTTCGATAACCAGGCCGAGCAGGAAATAGCCCTGGTCTGAATAGTTCCAGTCCGTCCCGGGCTCGGACACCATGGGCGTTGCCATGGCGGACTCCAGCATCGCCTCGGTGGAGTAGCGGAGCAGAAATTCTCCGCCGGGCCTCGCCTCAAATCTGTGCGCAAGCCCGCCCATGTGAGCCATGAGCTGGTCAATCGTTATGGGACGCCACGCTTCGGGAATATTGGTCAGATGCATATCCAGAGTGTCGTCGAGCGACAGCCTGCCGTCTTCAGCAAGCTCCAGAACCAGAAGCGCGGTCATGTGCTTGGTCAGAGACGCCAGCTCGAACACGGTCTCAGTTGTGACCGGGACCCGATGTTCCAGGCTCGCATAGCCGTAGGTGCCGACGAAAACCGGCTCTCCATCGTTCAAAACAGCGACAGCGACGCCGGGAAACTGACCCTGCTCCATGATCGGCTCAACGACGGCGTCGACCTCGGCTGGCGTAGGAGCGGTCGAAGCCGCCTGCACACCAAGGAACACAGCTGCGAAGCCAGTAAACAGAGAACCCAACACAGTAAAAACCTTTTCAGCAATGCGGCTTTCATCGCGCCGATCCGAACACGGGTCAACATTGCAGGGGCGATATGCTGAAACGGGCGCAGCTTCAGTCAGAAAAAAGCCCCGGCGTTTCCGCCGGGGCTTTTGATGTTTCGCTTTAGGTCCGCGCCTAGCTGTCGAGGAAGCTGCGCAGTTTGCGCGAGCGGCTCGGGTGCTTGAGCTTGCGAAGCGCCTTCGCCTCGATCTGGCGGATACGTTCGCGGGTCACGGAGAATTGCTGACCCACCTCTTCAAGCGTGTGGTCGGTGTTCATGCCGATGCCGAAACGCATACGCAGGACGCGCTCTTCACGGGGCGTCAGACTCGCGAGCACCAGTGTCGTGGTTTCGCGCAGGTTGGAGTGGATCGCCGCATCGATGGGCAGGACGGCATTCTTGTCCTCGATGAAGTCGCCCAGATGGCTGTCTTCTTCGTCACCAATCGGCGTTTCCAGCGAGATCGGTTCCTTGGCGATCTTCATCACCTTGCGAACCTTCTCAAGCGGCATGGAGAGCTTTTCCGCCAGCTCTTCCGGCGTCGGCTCGCGGCCAATCTCGTGAAGCATCTGACGGCTGGTGCGCACGATCTTGTTGATCGTCTCGATCATGTGGACCGGGATACGGATCGTCCGTGCCTGGTCGGCGATGGAGCGGGTAATGGCCTGACGAATCCACCAGGTGGCATAGGTCGAGAACTTGTAGCCACGGCGGTATTCGAACTTATCGACCGCCTTCATCAGGCCGATATTGCCTTCCTGAATGAGATCCAGGAATTGCAGGCCGCGATTGGTATATTTCTTCGCGATCGAGATCACCAGGCGAAGGTTGGCTTCCACCATTTCCTTCTTCGCGACCGCGGCTTCGCGCTTGCCCTTCTGGACGGTGGCGACGATCCGGCGATAGTCATCGACCGGCACACCGGATTCCTGAGCCAGCGCAGCAATCTGGTCGCGGATTTCAGCGGCCTCAGTGGCTTCACGCTCGACAAAGCGCGCCCAGGCCTTGGACTTGTCGGCCATATTGGCCATCCAGTCCGGATCAAGCTCATGGCCCTGGTATTCCTTCAGGAAGGCGAGGCGCGGCACGCCATGGGCTTCGGCCATGCGCAGCAGCTTGCCTTCAAGCCCGACCAGGCGGCGGTTGATCGCCTCAAGCTGCTCAACCAGCGCCTCGATCCGCGCATTGTTCAGGTGCAACGAATTCAGGTTCGCCACGATGCGCTCAAAGCAGCCATCGTAGTTTTCCTGGTCCTTTTTGGAGAAGTCCTTGCCCTCAAGACGCAGGGTCACGAGCTTGTCTTGCAGACGGCGGAACAGATCAAAGTCTGCTGCGATCGCGTCCAGCGTCTCCATGACGCCGTCGCGCAGTTCGGCTTCCATCGCCGCGAGCGACAGAGCTGCACCGTCATCATCATCGTCGTCATCGGAGCTGGCGTTTTCGCCCTCACCGTCTTCGCTGTCGTCGTCGGAGTTTTCCGATTTGGCGTCGTCAGACTTGGTCTCACCGGTCTTGGCCTCGGCGGCCTCATCCTCGGAGTCTTCGTCCTCGCTCTCGCCATCGGTGTTGACCGCGGTCGCGTCCTCTCGCGTACCGCCATAGGTGGCATCAAGGTCGATAATGTCGCGAAGCAAAACCTGACCTTCAGTCAGCTCTTCGCGCCAGACCATGATGGCTTCAAAGGTCAGCGGACTTTCGCACAGGCCGCGGATCATGGCGTTGCGACCTGCCTCGATACGCTTTGCGATCGCGATCTCGCCTTCGCGCGACAGAAGCTCTACCGAGCCCATCTCGCGCAGATACATGCGCACCGGGTCATCGGTGCGGTCCTGGGCCGAGGTCGTGTTCTGACCGGCAACCGCGGTGGACCCAGCCTTTTTGGCGACCGCTTTGGTCTTGCCGTCAGCCTCGCTGGCTTCAGCTTCACCCTCACCATCGTCGCTGTCCACGTCATCTTCAGAGTCGACGACCGTGATGCCCATCTCGGAAAGCTGGGCGAGGATGTCCTCGATCTGCTCGGAGCTGAATTCCTCGGACGGCAGAACCTTGTTCAGCTCGTCATGGGTGACATAGGTCCGCTTCTTCGCGGCCTTGATCATGGCCTTCACGGACTGATCATTCATGTCGAGCAGCGGCCCGTCCTGGTTTTCGGCGGGCGCTTCGGCGGTTTCGGCTGCGGCTTTGCTCATTCGGTGCTCTTTGCTCCGGCGGTCTTTAAGGTGACAGCGCGGTGTGGTCAGGGTCGCGCGTCAGCGTTTGCGGTCTCGCCGAACGGCGGCGAGGAAAGTCTGTAAGGCTTGCGGATCACCCTGTTCAAATACGTCGGCCTGGCGTGCGCGCTCCTCGGCGATGCGGGCATCATGTGCAACTCGTTCCATATAGGAATTAGAAAGCCGACGCCAAGCCTCTGCGCGGCTTTGCGGATCAACTTCCTCACCCCCAATGCTTGCGCGCATCGGAGCCCGGTCCGGACTCAGACGCGCCAGATCGGGTCCGAAGCCCCGTTGGCGCAGTGCATCTCGCAATCCACCTTCGGGCCAGACTTCCCCAGACAAACACGCGTCTAGAATCGCGTCACGCAGGCTGTCAAGCGGCCCGAGAGGCATTTCTGCAAGCGTTTCGGTCTCGCCCTGGGCGATCTCGGGGTAGTCAACGCAAGCTATGACAAGCTGTCGTGCCATCGGGTGGGCCCGGCTGCCCTTGCGAGCCTGCTTCAATGCGCCGCTGGGCCCGGGCGGTGGTCCGAAGCGCGTATTGCCGGGACGAAAACTCCCGCCCCCCATCCGGCGGGCCGATTTGGCCGTCTCGAACAGCGCATCCAGCCGGCGGTCAAACTCGGCGCGATACTCAGCCTTCACGTCGCCATCATCGATTTTTGCCACAAGCTGGCGCAGGCGCTTTCGAAAGCCGGCCCGGCGGTCAGGATCGTCCAGCGGTTCGGCCGCCTTTTCGCGTTCCCACAACACATCGATGAGCGGACGGGCCTGATCGATCGCTTCTTTCAGCGCGGCCGGACCTTCCTCCCGCAACAGGTCGTCGGGGTCCTGCCCCTCAGGCAGAAACACAAAGCGGAGCGTCTTGCCCGGCTCCAGCAGTGGCAGCGCGCGCTCAGCGGCCGTCGCGGCGGCGCGCGTGCCTGCGCTGTCGCCATCAAGGCAAATCACCGGCTCCGAGCCGACCCGCCATAACAGCTTGATCTGATCTTCAGTGAGGGCCGTGCCCAGCGGGGCAACCGCCTGCTCCAGCCCGGCGCGCGCAAAGGCAATCACGTCCATATAGCCTTCCGCCACGATCAGTCCCTTGGCTTTGACTTTCGGGTCGTGAGCAAAACGGCGCGCCTGCGGGTAGCGGTAAAGCTGGCTACCTTTGTGGAACAGGCTGGTCTCCGGACTGTTGAGATATTTGGCGCGCTGTTCTTTCGACATGGCGCGGCCGCCAAAGGCCACCAGCCGTCCGCGCGTGTCCTCAATCGGGAACATCACGCGGCCCCGGAAGCGGTCATAGGGCTGGCCACCATCATCCGGCACGATGATCAGACCGGCCTCATCCAGCTCCTGGATTGAAGCCCCCTTCTGGGTCAGCGACTGGACCAGACCGCGGCGACGGTCCGGTGCAAAGCCCAGACCGAAGGCCTCGATGTCCCTGGCCTTCAGACCCCGGCGTTCAAGATACAGGCGCGCGTCTTCGCCTTCAGGCGATTGCAGGGCACGTACGAAATAGGCCTGCGCGGCCTCTATCCACTCCAGCACCGAGCGACGGCGGGCCTCCGCCTTGGGGTCCGGCGGCGCGTCCTTGGGGACCTCCATGCCAGCCTCATTGGCTAGCGCCTCCACCGCCTCGATAAAGCTCAGACCTTGAGTTTTTTGAAGCCAGGTGATGACGTCGCCATGCTCCTGGCTAGCAAAGCAGTGGTAGAAGCCCTTCTCGTCATTGACGAAGAAGCTCGGCGTGCGCTCTTTTTTAAACGGAGAAAGCCCGACGAATTCGCGTCCCTGACGCTTGAGCGCGACCGTTCGACCGATCAGATCGGACGGGCGGATCCGCGTCTTCAATTCATCTAAAAAGCCGTCAGGCAGGGCCATGGGCGCTCAATCTTCGGGTCCAGATTTCAAGCATAACCGCCACAAGCGGCTTTTGCCACGCCTGTTACCCGCGCGCCTGGAGTAGGGTTTTGACTTCCTTGCCCGCCTTGGCGAAGTCCATCCGGCCCGTATAGCGCTCTTTAAGCAGGGCCATGCACTTGCCCATGTCCTTCAGGCCCGTGGCATCAACCTCGTTGACGGCGGCTTCGGCGGCTTCGGCGATGGTATCATCGCACATGGGTTCAGGCAGGTAGGCCCGCACGATTTCCGCTTCGGCAACTTCGCGCTCAGCCAGATCCAGCCGGCCCGCGTCCTCATAGGTCTTGGCACTTTCCTCACGCTGCTTCACCAGCTTTTGAAGCAGAGACAGGATCTCGGTGTCCTCACAGCCTTCGCAGCGATCTTCAGCGCGTGCGGCGATGTCACGGTCCTTCACGGCAGCCTGGATCAGACGCAGCGTGGACACGCGCACCTCGTCCTTGGCGCGCATGGCGGTTTTGAGGTCTTCGAGAATGGTGTCGCGCAGCGACATGACAAATCCAACCATATCTGGCTCAGCTTTTTGCTAAGCACTTGTTTTTAAACAGGCATCCGCGTGTACAGGTCTGCTTGACCCTCAGCGCTGCCTCGCATAGTTTCCGGCCGTTTGGCCGCCGGTGGGCGACCGCGTTCCAAAAACGGAGGCGAGCACCTATGCCGGAAATAGCTGAGAATCAAGCCCCAGCCCAATCACGAAACGAAAATGACGCGGGTGTGCCTGCCTGGGCCACCGCCGCACTGGCGCTGGCCGACGGGACAATTTTCTATGGCAAAGGCGCTG
The DNA here is from genome assembly GCA_043513725.1 of Oceanicaulis sp. Taxonomy (GTDB): domain Bacteria; phylum Pseudomonadota; class Alphaproteobacteria; order Caulobacterales; family Maricaulaceae; genus Oceanicaulis. Next base: position 869,794 of record CP121338.1, read on the forward strand.
GCGCGACCGGCACAGCGATTGGCGAGCTTTGCTTTAACACCGCGATGACCGGGCATCAGGAGATCCTGGCGGACCCGTCCTACGCGGCCCAGATCGTCTGCTTCACCTTCCCTCACGTGGGCAATACCGGTGCCACGAGCGAAGACGAGGAAGCCGCAAGCCCGGCAGCCCGTCAGGCTGCGGTCGGCATGGTCTCGCGCGCCGAAATCACACCGCCGGCCAACTGGCGCGCCGAGCAGAGCTTTACCGAATGGCTGGCCGCCCGCGGTATCGTTGCGATCACCGGCGTGGATACCCGCGCGATCACCCGCCGCATTCGCGAAACCGGCATGCCGCTCGCCGCGGTTCAGCACGCTGGCGCGGGCGCGCTCGACCTCGATGCCTTGAAAGCGGCCGCAGCCGCCGCGCCCTCAATGGAAGGTGCCGAGCTCGCCGGACAGGTTTCGCGCGAGGCCGCCGAGCCCTGGGCACAGGCGGGCTGGGACTGGCCCGTGGGCTATGAAGTTGGACCTGAAGACGGCCCTCTTGTTGCCGTTCTCGACTATGGCGTGAAGGCCAACATCCTGCGCCGGCTTGTCTCGTCGGGAGCCCGCGTGACGGTGCTGCCGGCCAGGGCGACCGCTGAGGATGTTTTGGCCCTGTCACCGGCGGGTGTCGTGGTGTCCAATGGCCCGGGGGACCCAGCGGCCACGGGTCAATATGCTCTGAACACTGTCAAAGGCGTGATTGAGGCTGGTGTTCCGATCTTGGGGATCTGCCTTGGCCATCAGCTGCTGGCACTGGCGGTTGGCGCGAAGACCCTGAAAATGGAACAGGGTCATCACGGCGCGAACCACCCGGTGAAGAACCACGAAACCGGTCAGGTCGAAATCGTATCCATGAACCATGGCTTTGCCGTTGATCGCGATAGCCTGCCGGACAGCGCAGTGGAAACCCATGTCTCGCTGTTTGACGGGACCAATTGCGGCTTCAAGCTGACCGACAAGCCGGTCTTCGCGGTCCAGCACCACCCTGAAGCCAGCCCGGGACCACAGGACAGCTTCAATGTCTTTGATCGCTTCGTGGGCGGATTGACCGCACGCTAATCTCGCATTGTGACTTGTACCGCGCCTTCCTCGCGCTAGCCTCCTGTTAAGGGGACCAAGGTTTGACTTGGGTGTCGTGGGCCGTCTGGCACGCGTAAGCTATCGAGGGAGTGCGCCAGACATGGCCGGTAAATCACAACAATTCCGCAAGGCCCTGATGGTGGCCGTTTTTGTCGGTGCCTCGGTCGCGATGGCCGGGTGCGGCGGTGGAGGCGGCGGGACCGGGGGCGGCGGCGTTGTGACACCGCCTCCACCACCGCCTCCACCGCCCCCTCCTCCGCCACCGCCGCCGCCTCCGCCGCCACCCCCGCCTCCGGCAGGGCCGCCCAGCTCATTCGAAACGGGTGAGTATTTCAGCAACGACTCCCAGGGAAACCCGCGTACCGGCCTGCCGCTGATCAACGCCTCATCAGCTTATTCGGCGGGGGCGACCGGTCAGGGGATCACGGTGGCTGTGGTCGATACCGGCATCAACTCCAGCCATCCTGAATTCAGCGGACAGATCGCCGACATTCTGGACGTCGCGAGCGGAAGCCGTGGCGGTGATGATACTGACGGGCACGGCACGGGCGTGGCCGGTGTCATTGCGGCGCGCAAAGACAATTTCGCCATGCACGGTCTGGCGTTCAACGCCCAGATTCTGTCCATACGCGCCGATACAGTAAATAGCTGCGAAAGCGACGGAGGGGACGGATGTACCTTCTCCGACTTCAACACAGCACGCGCGATTGATGCCGCCATCGCCAATGGCGCGCAGATCATCAACCTGTCTCTTGGACGCGACTCTGGCTTGGGAGATGGTGCAACGCAGACCTTTGCAGCCATGGAGCGCGCGGCCAATGCCGGCATCCTGATCGTCGTTGCGGCTGGCAATACCGATGAAGACGAGACCGAGCCTGACGCAAGCCCGGGCTTTCCCGGGACCTTCGCTGCCGAAACAGAAGCCCGCGGCCTGACGGTGATTGCGGGCGCGGTGGATCTGAATGGAAATATCGCCGACTTCTCCAACGGCGCTGAAGGCTTTGAAGAATTCTATCTTGTGGCTCCAGGGCAGTCCGTGATTGCCCCTTGGCGCGATGATGACAACGGCGACCCACAATACGCCTTGTTTTCCGGGACAAGCTTTGCCTCGCCCTACATCGCCGGCGCTCTCGCCCTGCTTCTTGAGGGCTTTCCCGATCTTGCACCGCGCGATGCGCTTCAAATCCTGTATGACACCGCAACCGATCTTGGCGCGCCGGGGCTTGATCCGATCTACGGCTCTGGCCTGATCGACCTTGAAGCCGCCTTCCAGCCGGTTGGGAACTCAAGCGTCCAGGTTGCCGGTGCTGAAAGCGCGGCCCTGCTGCCGGTGCTGTTCACACCGCCGTCGGGCGCTGCGGGCGACTGGGTCTTCGCCTCCGGCCTGTTTGAGGGGGCTTTGCTCCGCGACAAGTATAATCGCGGCTTCACCTTCGATCCGGAACGGCCGGTGCGGGCTGAAACAGCATCTGGCCTTCTGGCCATGGAATCGGCCGCAGAACGCAGCCTTGCCCGCCAGTCACGCACGGTTGCTGGTCCGGCTGAAGTCAACCTGCGGATCACGCCCGACCTGCCGCATGCCCTGACCAATCTGCCGGAGGAAATCTACCAGTCCGAAGCCGATATGAGCTTTGCATTCCGCTCTGGCGGTCTGAGCGTCGAAGCCGGCCGTGGATTTGCGGCACCTTCGCCAATCGACAGTGCAGGCGTGTCTGTTCTGTCAGCAACGATGTTCACCGGCGGCATTGCCAATCTGACGAGCCAGCGTGAATGGGCTGCCGTCGGCTATGAATTCGGCAGTCTTGCTTTCACCATGCGCGCTTCCGGCTCTGGCGATGACGCCTTCCAGGCTGTCGCCACCAGCTGGACCCAGCGCGCTCAGACGATCGGCTTCGAGCTCGGATCCGGTAGAGAGGAAGACCGTACGCTCGGTGGCTATATCGGCGGCCGCTTTGGCGCGGATGACGGATCATCGTCGACATTCGCTGCAGCCCTGTGGTCCGGCGAGCTTCCCATGGGCTGGCGAGGCTCGGCCCGGTTTGAGCGCGCCGACATTGATCTCGATCTGCCCAGCTATTTGCGCGTGACCGATGACGTTGTTGCGAGCGCGTGGAGCGTTGGCATCGATCGGCCAGCGCCCGGCGGTCGATTTGGCCTGACCCTGTCCCAGCCGCTGCGCGTTGAAAACGGTGCGATCTCCGCCTCGGTCCCGGTGGCCGTGACGGACACCAACGCCACCATCTTTGAACGGCGCACCGCCTCTCTGGCTCCGTCAGGGCGTGAAATCGCACTGGAAGCCGCCTGGCATGTCGGGCTTGATGAGCGGACCAGCGCAAGCTTCGCCGCGCGCTTCACCGATGCACCGGGACATATCCTGAAAGCGGAGGATGAAGGTCTGATCTGGGCAGGACTTCGCACCACGTGGTAGCGTCGCGGTCATGACAAAGACCGGCCCGAATCTGACCCTGGAAGAGCGTGTGAAACGCACGCTCGTTCCGCCTCGCATGGAATTGAAACGCATCGTCGCGCGTGAAAAGCGCAAGGGCGAGCCGGGCTTACGCCTGTTACCCTTCCTGGTCGACCCGAGCCGCGCAGCGATGGATATCGGTGCCAATCGCGGCATCTGGGCCGATGAGATGTCGCGCCTGACCGACACTGTTTTCGCGTACGAGCCCAACCCCAAGCTCTACAGCTTTCTGGAGCGTGCCGCCGGCCCGTCGGTGGCGTGCCACCAGATCGCTCTGTCCGATGCCCCGGGTGAGGCCGAGCTCCTGATCCCTGGCGAAAACGGTCGGTATTCCAATCAGGGCGCGTCGCTCAATCCCGACAAGGTGGGCGATGCGCCGCATATGAAGGTCACGGTGAGGGCAGCGCGCCTCGATGATCTGGAACCGCCCGCAACCGGCTTCTTGAAGATCGATGTTGAGGGCCATGAACGCGCCGTTCTGGAGGGTGCGCGCGGTCTGATCACGCGCGACCGGCCCATCATGATCATCGAGATCGAGGAGCGTCACACCGGCCGCGACCTCAATGAAGAGCTCGATTATGTCGAGGCGCTGGGATACCGCACGCTGGCGCTGGCGGACGGCAAGCTGATGGCGCGCGCGCATTTCGATATTGATCGCGACCATCGCGGCAAGATCGGCCAGCCGGGCTATGCCAACAATTTCGTCTTCTTCCCGGAGTAGCCCATGGCCGACGCACGAAAGGCTAGATTTGCGACAACGCGCCGGGGCCTTCTGGGCCTGGGAGCCGCGGTCGGGGTGGTGGCCTGCACGCCGCGTTCAGGACCACCAGATGGCACGCTGCGGGTCGCAATCGATTCTGAACCGGACAGCCTGGATCCGCTCAAAGGCCAGTTTGCATCTGCCGCCCTGTTATACAAACAGCTCCACGCGCCGCTGACCGAGTATTCACCGTCCGGCGGGATTGCGCCTGGGCTGGCGCAAACCTGGCGCAGCAAAGACGCCCGCACGTGGCGCTTTACCTTGCGACCGGATCTGGTCTGGTCAGACGGCGCGCCGCTGACGTCTGCCGACGTGGTGTGGACGGCGCAACGCCTGCTCGATCCGACCAGCGGTTTTGCTGATCAGGGCGACTTCTTCGCGGTGATCAACGCCCGCGCCTCGCTTCGCGGTGAAGTGCCACCAGAAGCGGTCGGTATCACGGCTATCGACGCCCGCACGATTGAATTCCGGCTCGACCGGCCGGTCGCCCTGTTCCCGGTCCTCATGCGCGAGTTCTATCCCCTGCCCCGCCATGTGGTCAGCGCAAACCCGGACCGGTGGACCGCGCCGGAGACCTGGGTTTCTGCAGGCCCCTACGTTCTGGACTCTCGCAGCGCCATGGGAATGGATCTGGTCAAAAACCCTCGCTTTGCGGCGCGCGACAGCGTCGAGATCGAGCGCATCGCGGTCAGTGTGATCGAGGATGCCGCGGCGCGCGCACGGCGCTTCAGGGCTGGCGATTTCGATCTGGCTGATCGACCGCCGTCAGACCAGATCGGCTTTCTGCGCGAACGGCTCGGCGATCAGCTCGCCGCCTTTCCCGCCCCCATCCTGAGCTATCTCAAGGTCAATTGTTCAAAGCCCTATCTGAGCGATCCACGGGTTCGCCGCGCGCTGTCACTGGCCGCGGCGCGTGCGCGGCTCAACACCCAGTTCTTCAACGGTGAAGCCGAACCCACCGCCCAGGTGATCCCTGACCCGGATGCGCCGCAGCCCGAGCGGCAGGTGGAAGAAGCTGCGCGGCTGCTCGCCGAGGCTGGTTACGGGCCGGAGAACCCGCTCCAACTTACCCTGCGCGCCACAGCCGGGGATCGAGATCGGCTCGCCATCGCTCTGATGGATGACTGGTCGGAGGTCGGTGTGGAGACGACGCTCCTGGCGAGCTATCCGCTTGATCTCTACCAGGCTGTGGACGGCGGTGATTTTGATCTCGCCCTTGCCCGTTTTGACCGGGGCCTGAAATTCGATCCGGAATTCATGATCCAGCCCTTCACACAGGACGGCTTTGCCGACAACACCCGGTGGGACGGCGCGCGACGGGAGGCCTTTGATGCGCGCATCGATGCCGCCAGCGCAACGCTCGACGCCTCAGACCGCCTGTCTGCCTTGCGTGAAGCCGAGGCGATCCTGCTGGAGGAGATGCCAAACATCCCGCTCTTGTTCGAGCGCGCCTACTGGATGGTCTCAGACCGGGTCGATTACCGCAGCGATATCCCGCCCCAGCTGTGGCGGGACCTGGGGTTGGGATAATCAGGGCCAGGCCATGCATTGGAGAGCCCACGGCGGGATGCCCATTCCTACAGAGTACAAGCATCCACCCCCTCGCCAAACGGCACTTCACGCGTTAAGACGCCCTCTCAGCACAACAGATGACTCGCCGCGGCCCCTGAAGCGTCTACGCTTCGGGACGGTTTGCGCGCGCGAGACAAGGACGAGAAGGCCACGCCCATGCCCAAGCGCACTGACATCCAGTCCATCCTGATCATCGGCGCGGGTCCCATCGTTATCGGTCAGGCCTGCGAGTTCGACTACTCCGGCACGCAAGCCGTCAAGGCGCTGAAGGAAGAGGGGTATCGGGTCATCCTGGTGAACTCCAACCCGGCAACGATCATGACCGACCCCGGGCTGGCAGACGCCACCTATATCGAGCCCATTACCGCTGACATGGTCGCCAAGGTCATCGAGAAGGAGCGCCCGGATGCGCTTCTGCCCACCATGGGTGGCCAGACGGCGCTGAACTGTGCGCTGGATCTCGACCGCCTCGGGATCCTGGAGAAATTCGGCGTGGAGATGATCGGCGCGAAAGCCGACGTCATCGACAAGGCGGAAAACCGCGAGCGCTTCCGTGATGCGATGGACAAGATCGGGTTGGAAAGCCCGCTGTCGCGCACCGTGAACACCATGGAAGAGGCCGATGAGGTCCTCGCCGAGCTGGGCCTTCCGGTCGTCATTCGCCCCAGCTTCACCATGGGCGGCACCGGCGGCGGCATCGCCTACAACGTCAATGAATTCCGTGAGATCGTGTCCTCCGGCCTCTATGCGTCACGCACCACAGAAGTGCTGATCGAGGAGTGTGTGCTCGGCTGGAAAGAGTACGAGATGGAGGTCGTTCGCGATAAGAACGACAACTGCATCATCATCTGCTCGATCGAGAATATCGACCCGATGGGCGTGCATACCGGCGACTCGATCACCGTCGCGCCAGCCCTGACCCTGACCGACAAGGAATACCAGCGCATGCGTACCGCATCGCTGAACGTGCTGCGCGAGATCGGCGTGGAGACCGGCGGATCAAACGTGCAGTTTGCCGTCGACCCGAAGACCGGCCGCATGGTCGTCATCGAGATGAACCCGCGCGTGTCGCGCTCCTCGGCGCTGGCGTCGAAGGCCACGGGCTTTCCCATTGCCAAGGTCGCCGCGAAGCTGGCGGTCGGCTACACGCTGGATGAGATCGACAACGAGATCACCGGCGGCGCGACGCCGGCTAGCTTTGAGCCGACGATTGACTATGTCGTCACCAAAATCCCGCGCTTTGCGTTCGAGAAATATCCCGGTGCAAAGCCCTATCTGACGACCTCGATGAAGTCGGTGGGCGAAGCCATGTCCATGGGCCGGACCTTTGCAGAGTCCGTCCAGAAGGCGCTGCGCAGCCTGGAAACCGGCCTGTCGGGCTTCGACGAGATCGAGGTTGAGGGCTTTGACATCGCGGAGACCACCCAGACACGCCGTGAAGCGGTTCTGGCCGCGCTGTCACAGCCAACGCCGGATCGCCTGCGTGTGATCGCGCAGGCTTTCCGCGAGGGGCTGAGCGTGGAGGAAGTCCGCGGGGTCTGCCTCTATGAGCCCTGGTTCCTGCGCCAGATCGAAGAGATCGTGGAGACCGAGGAACAGGTCCGCCTGATGGGCCTTCCGGAAGACGCCGAGGGCCTGCGCGCGTTGAAAGCCATGGGCTTTTCTGATGCGCGTCTCGCCAAGCTGACCGGGAATGACGAGGCCGGGGTGAAGGCCCTGCGCCAGCGTCTGGGTGTACGCCCTGTGTTCAAGCGCGTGGATACTTGCGCGGCCGAGTTCGCCAGCGCGACGCCCTACATGTATTCCAGCTATGAGCGTGGCGGCGAATGCGAAAGCGAACCGACCAATCGCAAAAAGGCGATCATTCTGGGCGGCGGTCCGAACCGGATCGGTCAGGGCATCGAGTTCGATTACTGCTGCTGTCACGCTGCCTTTGCCTTCGAGGAGATGGGCATCGAGTCCATCATGGTGAACTGCAACCCCGAAACCGTCTCCACCGACTATGACACCGCCGACCGGCTCTATTTCGAACCCCTGACGGCTGAAGACGTGCTGGAGCTGATCGAGACCGAGCAGGCCAACGGCGAGCTGCTGGGTGTTGTGGTGCAGTATGGCGGTCAGACCCCGCTGAAGCTGTCAGCCGATCTGGAAGCCGCGGGCGTGCCCATTCTTGGCACCTCACCGGACGCGATCGACCTGGCCGAAGACCGTGAACGCTTCAAGGCCCTGCTGGATGATCTGGACCTGAAACAGCCGCCAAACGCCATCGCGCGCTCTGAAGCTGAAGCTGCGGTTGCGGCGAAACAGCTTGGCTTCCCGCTGGTGCTGCGCCCCAGCCACGTGCTGGGCGGGCGCGGCATGGAGATCGTGCGCGATCCTGAGGGCTTTGACCGCTATATCCGCGAGGCCGTGCACGTATCTGGTGCGGCCCCTCTGCTGCTGGATCGCTACCTCTCCGACGCGTCGGAAATCGATGTGGATGCGGTGTGTGACGGCGAGGATGTTTGGATCGCCGGCGTGATGGAGCATATCGAGGAAGCCGGCGTGCACTCCGGCGACAGCGCCTGCTCCCTGCCCCCGCACTCCCTGCCCCCTGAAACCGTCGAAGAGCTGCGTCGTGAAGCCGAAGCCCTGGCCAAGGCCATAGGGGTGAAGGGGCTGATGAATGTCCAGTTCGCGGTCAAGGATGGCGAGGTCTTCCTGATCGAAGTGAACCCGCGCGCCAGCCGCACTGTGCCCTTCGTCGCAAAGACCATTGGTGCCCCGGTTGCCAAGATCGCGGCCAAGGTGATGGCCGGCGCCAAGCTTAAAGATCTCGATACTCCGAGCGACGAGCCGGGCCATATCGCGGTCAAGGAAGCGGTCATGCCGTTTGCCCGCTTCCCCGGCGTGGACCCGGTGCTCGGGCCGGAAATGCGTTCGACCGGTGAGGTCATGGGCATTGATGTGAGCTTTGAGACCGCCTTTGCCAAGGCCGAGCTGGGAGCAGGCGTCGCGCTTCCCACTGAAGGCACTGTCTTTGTTTCGGTCAAGGAAAGCGACAAGGCGGCGATGGTCGAACCCTGCCGCCAGCTGACGCAGCTCGGCTTTAAGCTGCTCGCCACCGGCGGCACCGCGAAAACGCTGATGGATGCCGGTGTGGAGGTTCAGAAGGTCAACAAGGTTCACGAAGGCCGCCCGCACATTGTCGACGCGATCACCAATGGTGAGGTCCAGCTGGTGTTCAACACGACCGAAGGGCGCCAGTCGCTTTTCGACAGCTATTCCATCCGCCGGACGGCGCTGGACATGAAGGTTCCTTGCTACACAACCGCCAGCGCGGCACGGGCTGCAATCAAGTCAATTGCGGCGATTGATGCAGGCAAACTTGAACCGCGGAGCTTGCAATCCTACTCTAGGGGTTCGGCGCGCGGTTAAAGAGGACCGGCAACGCCGCGCTACAACAAGAATAGACGTCGGATTTCAATGCAGAAGATACCAATGACCGCCGAGGGCCATCAGGCGCTCGACGCAGAACTTAAACACCTCAAATCCGTTGAGCGCCCGGCTGTTATCGCGGCGATCTCGGAAGCACGCGAGCATGGCGACCTCTCCGAGAACGCCGAATATCATGCCGCTAAGGAACGCCAGGGCTGGATTGAAGGCCGCGTTCAGGAGCTTGAGGACAAGATTGCGCGCGCCCAGGTGATCGACACCACCAAGATGAGCGGGGACACCGTAAAATTCGGCGCAACGGTCACGGTGGTCGATGAAGATACCGACCAGGAAAGCACCTACAAGATTGTCGGCGATGACGAGGCGGACGTGAAGGCGGGCAAGATCTCCCTGTCCTCACCCATCGCGCGTTCGATGATCAACAAGGAAGTCGGTGACGTGATCGAAGTGAACGCACCCGGCGGCACCAAGAGCTATGAAATCCTGAAAGTGGAGTGGAAGTAGGCGTTCAACGCCTCGCGCTCGCGAAGAAAAGACGAAGCGCCGGAGCGATGCTCCGGCGCTTTTTTTACACGCTTCATCCTGTTTCGGGGTCAGTCTGAGAGATGTGCAAGCCCAGGCAGATAGACCGCGGGATCGCGGCGCTCTCCATTCTCGCGAACTTCGACGTGAAGGTGCAGCCCGGTACTCAGGCCTGTATTGCCGCTCCAGCATAAAGGATGACGCCCGTTGCGGGTGTGCGGATCGTGGTGCCCAGCGGGGCCGCAATGTCGTGACGCCCAGCGCGAATATCCAGAATTCCATGGTCACGCTCCCGGCTCATCGTGTGACCTATCCCCTGCCTGCGAAGGCTGCTGCAGGGAGTGGAAAATCCAGATTAAAAACCTGAGCGGAAAAGCTTCGAACCATCATGCTCAGCACGGCCAGCTTGCTCGCTTTTGGGCTGAAGCCAGTCAGGCCGTGGGAGTCACCGCGGTCAACGAGGTTCTTACCAACCATGCACGCCACGAGCATTCGTGTTGTTGAGTAAGCCAGCCAGCATCATGGCCCACGGCCTCACGAAGCTCTCACGCACATTGCGGTGCCGATTTCCAGAGCGACTTAAGGACGCTCATCTCTGATGGGCTCGGCTTTTCCATGATCGCAGAGGGTCCTCATAGCAAGGTTGCTAGACTTCTCGCATCACTGTGACGTCTTTCACCATTCTTCTGGTGGTCTGACTTGACGCGCCCTCGCGCATAGCCAGTGTGAGATCATGAACGAGCGCACCTGTTTTGTGGTTTCAGACGGCCGCCGCGGCATTGAAAACCAGGCCCTTGGGCTGGCCGAGGCGATTGCGCGCCGGGTCGATATGCGGCTGCTCCCGCTCCACCTTCCACGCACAGGTGGCCTGCCCGCCCCCGGCGAAATCGCCCCCGATCTGTGGATTGGATGTGGTCGGGCCGCCGTGCGCGCTGCGCCCCTGCACCGAAAAGCCTTCCCCAAGGCGGTGATGGTTTATGTGCAGGCCCCGCGGTCCCAGGAACGGCTCTTCGATCTGATCATCGCGCCGCGCCATGACCGGCTGGCGGGACCGAATGTGCTGAGCACCATCGGTTCTCCCAACCGGGTCACCCCTGAGCTGCTGAGCGCTGGTGCGGATGAGTTCAAATCCTCGCTCGCCAAATACAAGGCCCCGCGAGCGGCCATGCTCATTGGCGGCGACAGCAAGCATCACCGTTTCACCGACAAAACCTGTGAGAGCCTGCTTCTGGCTGTGGAGCGCATGCGCGACCAGGCAGCCTCAGTCCTGATCACCACCAGCCGCCGGACGCCCCAGCGCCTAGTGGATGCCCTGCAAGAGCGCTATGGCTGGGCAGATGATACCTGGATCCATGCTGGCGATGGTGCCAACCCGTATTTCGCCTTCCTGGCGGGGGCCGACTGGATCTGTGTGAGTGAAGACTCCACCAATATGCTGTGTGAGGCCGCGACCACGGGAAAGCCGGTCTATCGGCTCGCGGTTGAAGGCAAGCCGGGAAAGTTTGAGCACCTGTATGCCCAGCTTCAGGGCATGGGTGCAGTGCGGCCCTTCCTGGGCAAGCTGGAACGCTGGGACTATGCGCCGCTGAACGAAACGGAGCGGGCGGCCTCAGCGGTGCTTGAAATCCCCACCAGGCGGACCGAGTTAACATCCAGCTGAACCGAAGCGCGACGTGCGCTCCAGAATCCGTTACAAGGCGGGACTTATCCGCTGACTGACCAGACTTTGAAGGAGGCCCCCATGGCCGAGACCCGTCACGCCAAGCTAGTGATCATTGGATCCGGCGCTGCTGGTTATACCGCTGCGATCTATGCAGCCCGCGCCATGATGGAGCCTGTCCTGATTTCCGGCATGCAGCCGGGCGGTCAGCTGACCATCACGACCGAGGTGGAAAACTATCCCGGCTTTGCCGACGTCATCCAGGGCCCGTGGCTGATGGATCAGATGAAGGCCCAGGCCGAGCATGTCGGCACCGACATCGTTGATGACCTCGTCGTCAAGGCCGACCTGTCGAAGCGGCCCTTCACCCTGACCTGTGACAGCGGCAAGGTTTTCACCGCCGACGCCGTGGTGATCGCCACGGGCGCGAGCGCCAAATGGCTCGGCCTTGAGTGCGAACAGACCTTTGCCGGCGGCGGTGTCTCGGCTTGCGCGACCTGTGACGGCTTTTTCTATCGTGGCAAGGAAGTCGTGGTGGTCGGCGGCGGCAATACCGCGGTGGAAGAAGCGCTTTACCTCGCCAACATCGCCTCCAAGGTCACGCTGGTACACCGCCGCGACTCGCTGCGGGCTGAGCGGATCATGCAGGACCGCCTCTTTAACAATGAAAAGATCGAGGTGGTCTGGGACAGCACGCTGGAAGACATCTCTGGCCAGACCAAGCCCTTCCCGGTCGTGGAAGCGGTTCACCTGAAAAATGTCAAAACCGGCGAAGTGACTGAGCGCAAAGCCGATGGCGTCTTCATCGCGATTGGTCACGCCCCGGCAACCGAGCTGTTCAAAGACCAGCTGGAAACCAAGGCTGGCGGCTATCTGGTGACCGCACCGGATTCCACCACCACGTCCATCCCGGGCGTGTTTGCAGCCGGTGACGTCACCGACGACAAATACCGTCAGGCGGTCACCGCCGCCGGCATGGGTTGCATGGCGGCACTGGAAGCCGAGCGCTTCATCGCCGAGCAGGACGTGCTGAACAAGGCGGAAGAAAGCGCGGCCTGATCACTCGCTTCTCAGGGGCAGTAGCTCAGTCGTTACAAGTCTTTCATGAAACAGAAAGAACCACGACGGATTCGCTTGCGTATAACGCCAGCAGGTTGGTCAAACACAAGGGGAAACGGGGCATGGCCTTCGGTTTCATGAAAAAACTCGCGGTCGCCACTGCGGCCTCTGCATTGCTTGCTGGCACCGGTTACGCTCAGGACGGCGAATTCGCGCGCTTTGCCGCTCACGTTGAAGAGGGCGGTCCGACGATTGATTACACCGCTTGGACGACGATCCTGGAAGGGATCGTGTTCGACGTCGGGTATTCTGATCGCAACGCGCCTTCAGCGCGGCGCCAGTCCGTGACCGGCACGCTGATCAATCCGGCGTCCCCAAGCCGGTATCGCAACGAAGGCAATCGGGTCCTGCTTCATCTTGTCGAGGACAACCATGCCGCTGCGATCTCAGCCTACCGAGAGGAACTCGAAGCGATCCCGCAACAGGTTCCACTGGCAGAGCTGAACAGCAATGAGCAGCTGGCCTACTGGATCAATCTGCACAACGTGGTCCTCATTGATGAGCTCATCAAAGGATACCCGCTGCGCAATATCGACCGCGCGCGCGTCAACGGCGAACGCTTGCTGGACGCCAAACTGGTTGAGATTGAAGGTGTTGAGCTGAGCCTGAACGACATCCGCTACAACATCGTTGCCGATGGCTGGGAAGATCCGCGCGTGATGTATGGCTTCTTCCTGGGGGCTGTGGGCGGACCGTCGCTTCGTGACGAAGCTTTCGAATCCCGCCGGGTCTGGACGCAGCTGGAATCCAGCGCGCGCGAGTTTGTGAACAGCCTGCGCGGTGTGGATACCGGCGTGCGTCGCACCGAGCTGTCGCCGTATTTTCAGATGCACTCAGACCTCTTCCCCGGCGGCGTCGAGGAGCTGAAAGCTCACCTGATGGTCTATGCCGATGACGAGGTGGACGCTCTGATCGAAGAGGTGGGCAGCAATCCGTCCTATCTCGACTTTGACTGGCGCATCGCCGACCTCACCAATGGCCGCAATGGCTGTAGCGGTGCGCAGGCAAGCCAGAATGTCGACATCATCGGCCCGAATGGCCGAACCAATAACGCCATCAGCTGCGACGTCCTGCCTCCGCAGGCGCTGGAGCTGTTCGAGGTGGTGATTGAACGTCGCCTCGAATTCCTGCGCAATGGCCAGCGCGGCCGTGTCACTCTGCGTGACATCCCCACCGACCCTGATCAGCAGGACGGTCCGCGCACGAGCGAGGCCGGGGCGATTGTGAACCTGCCAAGCCGCGAGCCGGACCCTGATAGCGAATAGGCAATCCGGACACGATCATAAATTGGGGGCAGGCCGTTGGGCCTGCCCCTTTTCGTTTCATCCCTGATATGGTCTGGCCGCCTTGGCGGTCTGCGCCATACGCGCTACATGCGACCCATGGCTACGACAAACTCGACCATTGAAATCAGGGACGTGACCTTTGCCTATGCGGCCGGTGAGCCCGTGCTCTCGGTGGAAAGCCTGCAGGTCGCCGCCCGTGAACGCCTCTTCCTGCGCGGGGCGAGCGGTTCGGGCAAGTCGACCCTGCTGGGTCTGATCGCGGGTATCCTGTCGCCACATTCAGGCTCCATCGAAGTGCTGGGCGAAGACCTGCTGGCGATGAATGCCAGCCAGCGTGACAGCTTCAGGGCGTCCCGGCTTGGGGTCATTTTCCAGATTTTCAATCTGCTGCCCTATCTGCCGGTTGGCGCGAACGTCACCCTGCCCTGCCGCTTCAGTTCCGGGCGCGCGAAGGCGGCTGCCGAAGCCGGTGGTGCCGAGACGGAGGCGCGCCGCCTTCTGTCACGGCTGGGGCTCGATGCCGATGCGGTCTGGGACAAGCGCTCCACCGACCTGTCGGTGGGCCAGCAGCAGCGTGTGGCGGCCGCGCGTGCGTTGATCGGGCGGCCGGGGCTCATTCTCGCCGATGAACCGACCAGCGCACTGGACGCCAATAGCCGCGACGCCTTTATCGAACTGCTCACCGAGGAATGTGAAGCCGCTGGTGCCGCGCTGATCTTTGTCAGCCATGACGCGAGCCTGGCGACACATTTTGATCGCGCGCTCGACCTGGCCGACATCAACACCGCGATGGAGACGGCCTGATGGCGCGCTTTCCCATCCTTACACTGGCTCTGCGCTCGATCGGCAACCGGGCAGGTACAGCGCTTTTGACCATTCTGACGGTCGCGATTTCCGTGACGCTTTTCCTGACCGTGGAGAAGGTTCGCCATGGGGCACGCGCGAGCTTTGAAAATACGATCTCGGGCGTCGACCTGATCGTTGGGGCGCGGTCCAGCTCGGTGAATCTGCTGCTCTATTCGGTCTTCCAGATTGGGGACGCGACCAACAACATCACGTGGGACAGCTATCAGGCAGTCGCAAACGCGCCGGGCGTCAGCTGGACCGTGCCGATCAGCCTGGGCGACAGCCATCGCGGCTTTCGCGTCGTCGGCACAACGCCAGCCTATTTCGAACACTACCAATACGGCCAGGAACGGGCCCTGGTGTTTGCCGAAGGGCAGCCCTTTGACAGCCTTTTCCATACCGTGATCGGAGCTGAGGTCGCTCGTGAGCTAGGCTACGACCTGGGTCAGGACATCGTCGTCGCTCACGGCACCGGCTCGGTGAGCTTTGTTGAGCACGACAACAACCCCTTCACGATTACCGGCATTCTGGAGCCGACCGGAACACCTGTAGACCGCTCCGTCTTCGTGGGCCTGGAGGCGATCGAGGCGATTCACCTGGAGGGGCCGACGGGCGCAGGATCAGGTTTGTCTGCCGAAGACCTTGAGGCGATGGACCTGTCGCCGGACGCCATCACAGCCTTCTATCTCGGGCTGGATTCGCCGGTCCGGGTTCTTGCGCTTCAGCGTCAGGTGAACACCTATCCGTCCGAACCGCTTCAGGCGATTATTCCCGGCGTGGCCTTGTCCCAGCTTTGGGGCATTGTCGGTGCTGCGGAGCGGACACTGGCGGCGGTGGCGGCCTTCGTGGTGCTAACGGGTCTGGTCTCCATCCTGACTGCGGTTTTGACAAGCCTCAATGAGCGCCGCCGCGAGATGGCGATCCTGCGTGCTCTCGGCGCAAGGCCGGGCCATATCTTTGTTCTTCTCATTGCCGAAAGTGCCGGACTGGCGCTGGCTGGCGCGTTGATCGGGACGGGCCTGACCTATGCCGGCCTTGCCGGTTTTGCGCCCCTTCTGGAAGCCCGCTTCGGAATTTTGCTGCCATCCCTGGTTCCCGGGCTCTATGATCTTGCGATCATTGGAGTTGTCACGCTGGCTTCTGCGATTCTGGGCGCAGGCCCAGCCTGGCGGGCCTATCGCAACTCCCTGGCCGATGGCATGACCATCCGCGTCTAGACGTTTAAGGAACCGGCCGGATGGACTGGGATAAGCTGAAAACCTTCCACGCGGCTGCTGAAGCCGGTTCGCTGACCGGTGCGGCAGAGCTGCTGAACCTGTCCCAGTCTGCGGTCAGTCGCCAGATTTCGGCGCTCGAAACCAACCTGGGCGTGAAGCTGTTCCATCGCCATACCCGCGGCCTGCTGCTGACCGAGCCGGGCCGGGTGCTGTTTGAAGCGGCCGGCGAAGTGTCAGCCCGCGTAACGCTCGCCGAGAGCAATCTTCAGGACCTGCGCGATGCGCCAAGCGGTACGCTGCGTGTGACCGCGCCGACCGCCTTTGGCGCGATCTGGCTGGCCCCGCGGCTGGCGAAGTTTGCTGCCACCTACCCGCAAATCAGGCTGCGTCTTATTCTGGCCGATCACGAGCTGGACGTTTCCAATCTGGAGACGGACATCGCGATCCGCCCGTGGGCGGCCCGTCAGAACGATGTCATCCAGCGCAAGCTGATGGAGGTGGACCAGCACCTCTACGGGTCGGCGGCCTATTTCGCGCGCAAGGGTGAGCCGGCGACCGAAGCGAGCCTCGACGGCCATGACTTTGTCGCCTACGGCCCGCGCCATCTCGCCCCGATCCCGAAGCTGAACTGGGCGCTAAACCTTGGACAGGATGCATCCACGACGCCGCGCGAACCGGTGATGGAGGTCAACACCATTGCCGGGATTGTAAAGGCGGTGGAAGCCGGTCTCGGGATGGCAGGTCTGCCCAGCTATGTCGCCAATGACGACGACAAGCTGGTGCGTGTTCTGCCGGATACTGTCGGGCCAGCATTCGAGATTTACATGCTCTACCCGCAAGAGCTCAAAGGCTCGCGACGGGTCGCTGCTTTTGGCGATTTTCTGAAAAGCGAAGCCAAGCTCTGGCGCGAAGCCCAGCCCTAGTCGTTATTGCGCAAACGCCGGGCCGCAGCACGCGCTGAAAGCGCCTGTCCGTCGGTCAAAGCCGCATCGGCAGCGGTTTCAAACAGGCGCGCTGCGTCATCGCGGCGGCCCTGTCGTTCGCGCAGGCGCGCAAGTCCCAACGCAGCCTGAAAATGGCCTGGATCAAAGGCGAGCACGCGTTCGTAAAGCCCGGCTCCGTTCTGGTACTCACCGATTTCGATCAGGCAGGCTGCGTGATTGGCCAGCGCATCAAGATCCCATGGACTGGACGCAATGGCCGCCGCCGTGGGGTCGCAGGGTCCCGGCTGGTCAGCATCAGCCACAACAAGTTCAGTCTCGCCCGGGATGGAGCTCAGATCGACCGCACCGTCACCTTCGGGCTCCGCGGCGGGCTCCGTCGTTTCGACCGGCGCAGGGGTGTCAGCTTGCATGGGGCTTGCCGGCTGCGCTGCGGGTGCTTGGGGCTCAGGCTCGTCGGACTCCATCAACCACAGACCGCCGGCTGGCGTGGATTCATCGATGGGATCGCCAATCACGAAGCCACCACTATCGCGCCCTGACGGTGTTGGGGGCGATGCTGCGGCCTCGGCAGTCTGGCGGGGACCCGACACCTGGTCAGCGTCGTGCTGCGCTCTGGTGGCGCTTGCCTGCGCCGTTCCGGAGCTCTCAGAGTAGGACGGGCGATCCGAAACGCCGTCATCACCGCGCTCAGCGACGCCTTCGCTCCCTGAGCCCGATTGCGGGCGCGACACGTCCTGATGACCCGGCATGGCGTCAGTCGCTGCGACACGATAGGCGGCCTCGAACATATCGATGAGAATGCCGCCCTCACGCAATTCGGCGTGACCCCGCGCAAAACTGCCCACGATTTCGATTTCGCTCCCGGCGGAAGCGGGGCGCACACCCATCGCCGTGATCAGACCGGTTACCGACGGCTGGATGGTCCGGGTATCAGCTGGCTGGAACCCGTCCAGCTGCACGCTGATCCGACCGTTGGAGGTCTGATAACGCAGAGCTTCAGGCTGCTGGTCGAGCGCGATCCAGATGTGTTCGCCGCTGGCCAGCAGGCGCACATCCACAACCTCATCGCCGTGGGCGGCCGAAGACACCGCTAAAGCGGTCAGAATGGACAGAGTGCGCACCATGGAAATCCCATGCCGCGAGTCGGCGTGTTTCGCCTAGCCGAAGCGTGCGCTTGAAAGCGCGGCAAAGCCGGGCGTGCATACATCATGGGCGAGCGCGCCGAGCACCCGGCCCTGAGCGGTTTCAACCCGCTCATAGAGGTAACAGCCCTCGCCCGCGTTCGGGATACGCCCCGGAATAAAGCGGGGCAGCCCTTCGCCGGGCAAGGTGTCGGCTGTCTCCGGCACAATGGTCCAGTTCACGCGCGATCCGTTGACCGAACACTCCCAGCGGCCGCTATCGCCGTACTCGTAACGCAGTACCGATGTCCGACCCTCGCGGCGGGCATGGACAACAGCGCCCTCGCCGCGGCGCGCAAAGGCCATGGAGGTCTGACGCGCCTCGGCTTCGCAGGCGTCAATATCCTGCAGGTATCGCGGCAGGTTTTCAGTCCAGCTGACGGTCGGGCCCACCTCGCGCGCGCAGCCATCAAAGGTCAGGCGGCCTGCAAACACGGTGACAAAGCGCGCATGGACGCGTCCGTTCGCCTCGCACCGGCCGGACACCATCTCGATGGTCATCTCCACCCCGCGATCGCTGACACCGTTGAAGCGTCGCACACCATCGGTCAGAAAAGCAGGGTTCACATCCATGTCCGCGACCAGCGTGTCGGCACCGTCCACGGCGTGGCGATAGAGCGCCACAACGCGCCCGTCACGATCCTCATAGACAAGATCGCCCGCAAAATTCTCGCCATTGATCTGAAAGCCGGAGGCTACCGGCAGGCTCTCTGCAGGAGCGGTGCTGGATGTGGTCTCGCCACTTTCAAACCCGGCACCAGGGGCCAGCGGAGGCTGGGAAGCACACGCTGCCGCCAAACCGGCGACAAGGCCAGCGGCAAGCAGCTTCAAACGGGTATCAGCCATGGTCAGGATCCCTCTTTCCTGAAGTCTTGCCTCCAACCTTACGCTTTGACGCGGCGCACTCAATGGAGAACAGCGCTATTGTGCGCGCATGGTCGCTGATTCTCGATACAGCTATTACGAATTCTTCGCGGGCGGCGGCATGGCCCGTCTGGGCCTTGGCGCGGGCTGGGACTGCCTGATGGCGAACGATAACAGCGCCGAGAAATGCGCCGCCTATGCCCGCAATTTCGGCCGGGACCACCTGATTGAAGGTGATGTCTTCTCGCTCGACGCTGCTGACCTGCCCGGGGCTGCGAATCTCGCCTGGGCGAGCTTTCCCTGTCAGGACCTGTCGCTTGCCGGGCCCCGATCGGGATTGAAGGGCGAACGGTCTGGCGTGTTCTACGGCTTCTGGCGGCTCGTCGAGCAGCTCAAGGCGCAGGGTCGCAATCCGAGCCTCATCGCGCTGGAGAACGTCACAGGGCTGCTGAACAGCCAAGGCGGTGGCGATTTTGCGCAGCTCTGCCAGAGCCTTGCCGACGGCGGCTACCGTTTTGGTGCGGTGGAGATTGACGCCAAATGGTTCCTGCCCCAGTCGCGGCCACGCCTGTTCATCCTAGCGCTCCGCGATGACATTCCGGTGCCTGAAGACCTCAGCCTTGAAGAGGCCCCCGACCGGCTTTCACCCTTCCATCCGAAAGCGGTTCGCAATGCCGCGGCGGCGCTGCCTGACGCGCTAAAGGCACGCTGGATTTGGTGGGCGCTGCCAACCCCGCCGGTACCCAACCAGATCCTCGCCGATGCTCTGGAACCTTCAAACACCGTGAGCTGGCACACAAAAGCTGAAACCAAGCGCTTCCTCGAGCTGATGAGCGAGACGCATACCGCAAAAGTCAAATCCGCAAAGGCGCTCAACTCGCCCACCTATGGCGCGCTTTACCGGCGCATGCGCACGCAGGGCGGTCAAAAATATCAACGCGCGGAAGTGCGCTTTGACGGACTAGCGGGATGCCTGCGCACACCCGGCGGAGGCTCCTCGCGTCAATTCATCCTGGAAGTGAACGGTCGATCGGTGCGCACACGCGCCATGACGGCGCGCGAATATGCCCGCCTCATGGGATTACCAGACGACTATGTCCTGCCAGACCGCCACAATGCGGCCCTGCACCTGTGCGGCGATGGTGTGGTCGTCAATGTGGTCGCCTTCCTGCGCACCCATGTGTTCGAGCCGATCCTTGAGGGCGCGCGCGCCGCGCCGCTCGCTGCGGAGTAGGCCGATGCAAGTCGCCATCATTGGCAGCGGTGTCGCAGGTCTCGCCAGTGCAGCGCACCTGGCCCGGGCGGGGCACAGCGTCACGATTTTTGAGCGTTTTGAAGAGCCCAAGCCGCTTGGGGCCGGCCTGCTGCTGCAGCCTGCCGGACTGGTGGCACTGGACCGTCTGGGTCTGCGGGGTGAAGCCGAAGCACGCGGAGCCCGGGTGTCGCGCCTGCTGGGTCGCACGCCGCGCGGGCGCACCGTGCTGGATCTGCGATACGCTGACGGCCAGCCCGGCGATATCGGCATCGGGATTCACCGCGCCAGTCTGTTCCAGCTATTGCTCAAGGCCGCACGCGAAGCCGGCGCAGACTGGCAAACGGGGTCCGGCGTCGTGTGGATCGAGGACATGGAAACCGCGCCACGGCTCCATCTCGATACCGGCGAGACCACCGAAGCCTTTGACCTGGCGCTGGTGTGTGACGGAGCCCACTCCACCCTGCGCCGCCATATCTGTCCGAACGCAATAGAGCGCGTGTATCCATGGGGCGCATTGTGGACGGTACGCCCTGACCCCGACAGCATCCGGGATGGGGAGCTGGATCAGGTTTATGACGGCTGCCGGGTGATGATCGGGTTGCTGCCCATTGGCGATGACCCCGCCCACCCGGATGCGGGGCCCTCAGTGAGCTTTTTCTGGTCGCTGCGCTCCGACCGGATCGGAGCCTGGCGAGAGGCCGGGCTGGACGCCTTCAAGCAGCAAGTCGCGAATTACTGGCCGCGCGCTGGGGCCGCCATCGATGCGGTGACTGACCCTTCGACCTTTAATGAGGCGCGCTATCTCGACGGTGTCTGCCAGCGCTGGCGCAACGGCAGGGTCCTGCTGATCGGCGATGCGGCCCACGCCATGAGCCCGCAGCTGGGCCAGGGTGCGAACCTCGCGCTCAGCGATGCCGCGGTGCTGGCCGAAACCCTGAGCTATGACGCGCCAATCACACATGCCCTGCCCGCCTATGAGAAAGCGCGGCGTCCTGTGGTCACCTACTACACCTGGATGAGCCGCCTGCTGACGCCGGTCTTCCAGTCAAATTCACGTTTGATCGGGTGGGTGCGCGACCTTTTGATGGGCGTTAGCTGCCGAATGCCAGTGATCCGCAACTGGATGGCCTGGACGCTCGCCGGACGTGGCCGTCTGCCCTGACCGCGTGTGCAGACAAAGCGACTGACGCATTGCACGCGACGCCCTGCTGCGGCACATATCAGAGCATGACTTCTACCGCCCCCCGCGATGATCGCCCCGCCCTGTCCGCTCCTGATACCGCACCTCTCATGGAGGTCTCGCGCAAGCTGGTTGAGCGCGCCCTGAAAGCGGGAGCCGACCAAGCCGAAGCGGGGGTATCGGAATCCCGCTCGGTGGAGGCTGGCGTCCTTGATGGCAAGCTGGAAACGGTGGAGCGCAGCGAAACGCGCGACGGCGGTCTGCGCGTGATCATCGGCAAGAAACAGGCGGGGGTGGCGTTCTCCGACCTCTCCGATGCCGGGCTGGAGCTCGCCATTGAGCGGGCCATCGCCATGGCCAAGGCTGCGCCCGATGATCCCTATTGCGGGCTGGTCGATGCCGATCGGGTCGCCAGGGACCTGCCCCATATCGAAACCTACGCCCCACTGGAGCTGGATGAAGCGGCGCTGGAGGCCTCGGCGCTTGAAATGGAAGCCGCGGCCCTGGGCGTCGAGGGCGTTGTAACGACAGCCGGGTGCGGGGCGAGCGGTGCCACGGCTGCCTCAGTGTTTGTGGCCTCAAATGGCTTTGAGCGCACCAAGCTGGGCTCACGCTGCGGTCTGGGGGCCGCCGCTGTGGCCAAGAATGACGCGGGCATGGAGCGTGACTATGACAGCCACCAGGCCCGCCGCCTGATCACTCTGAAAAGCCCCGAGGAGATTGGTCGCTCAGCCGGTGAGCGCGCGGTGTCACGCCTCGGCTCGGACAAGCTCTCGACAGGAAAAATGCCGGTCATCTTCGACAAGCGCGTGGCGACCACCTTCATCTCGTCGCTGTTGAGCGCGATTTCAGGCCCCGCGATTGCCCGAGGCACCAGCTTTCTGCGCGACAAGATGGGCGAGCGCGTCTTTGGCGAAGGCATCGACATTATCGAAGATCCTCTGCGTGACTGGAGTTTCCGGGCTCGGGCCGCCGATGGTGAAGGCATTGCCTGCCGTCCCCGCGCCCTGATTGAAGACGGCGTCCTGACGACCTGGCTCCTTAACGCGTCAAGCGCCCGCCAGCTGGGGCTGGAGCTGACCGGCCATGCCGCCCGCAATCTTGGTGGTCCGCCGGGTGTTGGCGCGTCAAACGTTCATCTGGCCGAAGGTGATCTGGATCAGGCCGGGCTGATGAAGGAGGCGGGTAATGGACTTCTGGTGACTGAAATGTTTGGCCCGTCCTTGAACAACAATACCGGCGACTGGTCGGTGGGTGTGGCCGGCTATCGCATTGCGGGCGGCGAACGCGCCGGCCCGGTCAGCGAAGTGACCGTGGCGGGCAATTTGCTGGATTTCTTCGCGCGTATGGTGCCGGGCGCAGACCTTGATTTTGACAGCGCCATCAATTCACCCAGCGTCCTGATCGACGAGGTGTCGGTTGGTGGACGATAGGTCTGACCGCGATCTGATCGCCAAGGCCGCTCGCGATGCAGGCAAGCTGGCCATGGCGTTTCGTGCGCGTGGGCTCAAAGCCTGGGAGAAATCCAAGGGCGACCCGGTCAGCGAGGCCGACCTCGCGGTTGATGATCTGCTTCAGGGCCGCCTGAAACCGGCGCGCAAGGATTATGGCTGGCTTTCCGAGGAAAGCGCAGACGACCAGTCGCGCCTCAGTGCCCGCCGCAGCTTTGTGGTCGATCCCATCGACGGCACGCGCGCTTTTATCAAGGGTCGCCCTGAATTCGTGGTCTCCATCGCGATTGTCGAAGCCGGCGCGCCGGTGGCTGCTGCGCTGTTTGACCCCTCGACCGATCGTCTTTGGGAAGCCATTCGCGGAGCCGGGGCCCGGGTCAACGGCACACCGATCCGGGTGTCGGGCCACCAGCAGATCAAGGGCGCGCGCATCCTGGGTGATCCGGGCCGCCTGCCCACCTTGCGCGAGCTTGGCGCTGAGGCCTCCACCGTGAACTCGGCGGCCCTGCGTCTGGCGCTAGCGGCCCAGGGCGCGTTCGATGCGGTCGTTGCCGAGCGCCCCAAATGGGACTGGGATCTGGCGGCCGGGGCGTTGATCTTTACCGAGGCCGGGGGCCTGATTACTTGCCGCAAGGGCAAGCCACTGGTGTTCAACAGTGAGCCGCCACGTCAACCGGCGCCGCTGGCTGCTGGTCCCGCGCTCCATGCCTTGCTAAGAGAGCGGCTAAATCAAGGAGATGCGCGATGAGCAACACCGACACGCCTCAGCTGCTGCACCTGGTGATTGGCGGCGAACTGAAAAATATCGGCCCCAACGCGACTGAGTTTAAAGACTTGGAAAATATCGACTTTGTCGGGGCTTACCCCAATTATTCCGAAGCCCGCGATGCCTGGCGCGCGGCGGCTCAGCGCACCGTGGACAATGCCCACATGCGCTATTTCGTGATTCACGCGCACAAGCTGCTCGACCCTGAAAACGACTAGGATCTGGCCCTGAGCGAGACCTCTCACCCACCGCAGACTGACACCCTGCCCGACCCGGTTTCTGAGCCGCCTGCTCAAAAGCCGAAGCGTGCTGGCGTGATCGGCCGGCTGATGCGCGACTGGGTCACGCCCAAGTCCGGCTTGTTGAGCTGGGGCATTTTTCTGTCGCTGATTACCGCAGCGGCTGGATCCAGCTATGCCGGAGCCGTCCACATTGCGTCCCAGCTGGTTGAAAGCCGAGACCCGATGGTCATCTGGCTGGCACCGGCCATGATTTTCGGGCTCGGCATCGTGCGATCGCTGAGCCTTTTTGCGCAGACCGTGGCGACCAACCGGCTCGCCCTGTCGATCATGCGCGACCTGCAAAACGCCATGTATGCCAAGCTGATGGCCGCCGACTTTGCGCGGCTTGGCGCTGAAGCGACAGGCGCCTTCGTTTCGCGCTTTACCAATGACATCACCATGCTGCGCGAAAGCCTGGTGCGGGCGGCCAACAACCTGACGCGTGACCTTTTCATGGTGATCGGCGGGGTGGCGTGGATGGTCTATATCGACTGGGCGCTGGCCCTGTTCGTGCTCGTGGTGCTGCCCCTGGCCGGCCAACCCGTGCTGGCCATCGGCAAGGCCATCCGCAAGCGCGCCAACGAGGTTCAGGCCCAGGCCGGCGATGTCACGAGCTTCCTGGATGAAAGCCTGTCCGGGGCCCGTGTGGTGAAGACCTTCGCGCTGGAGCGCTACACCAAGAAGCGCGCCAGTGAACGCTTTGCCGAGCGCTTCCGCCTGCTGCTCGATATCGCCCGGCAACGCGCGAAGATCGAGCCGGTCATGGAAGTCGTCGGCATGATCGCACTGGGCGGTGTGTTCTCCCTGCTCGGCTGGCGGGCCATGAACGGCGAAGCCGATGTCGCTGACCTGCTCGCGATCATCGCCGCCATTCTGGTTGTCAGCCCGGCGGCTCGCGCGCTGGCCACCCTCAACGGCGCGATCCAGGAGGGCCTGGCCGTTCTGGGGCGCACATTCGAGCTGCTGGACGAGACCGAGCGTGTCGTGGACGTCCCCGGTTCGCCGCCGCTTCGACTGAAGTCCGGCGCGGTAACGTTCGACGATGTCAGCTTTGGCTATGGTGCCGATACGACGGCCGTTTCTGGCATCGACCTGGAGATTGAGCCCGGTCAGACCGTGGCGCTGGTTGGGCCATCGGGATCGGGCAAGACGACGCTGATGAACCTGCTGGCCCGGCTTTATGATCCGCAGTCCGGGCGCATCTTCATTGATGGTCAGGACATTCGCTCGGTTGAGCTCTCCAGCGTACGCGGGGCCCTCGCCCTGGTCAGTCAGGACGTGACGCTGTTTGACGACACCGTGCGCGCGAATATCGCCCTGGGGCGCATGGACGCCAGCGAGGACGAGATTATCGAGGCCGCAAAAGCCGCCGATGCCCACGACTTCATCATGGGGCTGGAGGGCGGCTATGACGCGCAGGTGGCGCCTAAAGGCGGTAATCTGTCGGGCGGTCAACGCCAGCGCATCGCCATCGCCCGGGCCGTCCTGAAGGACGCGCCGATCCTCCTGCTGGACGAAGCGACCAGCGCGCTCGACGCCCAGTCTGAAGCGCGCGTACAAGCGGCGCTTGATCGCCTCAGCGAAGGGCGCACCAGCCTTGTGATCGCGCACCGCCTCGCCACGGTCCGCAAGGCCGATGTCATCCTGGTGATGAAGGACGGCGAGATCGTCGAGCGCGGCGACCACGAGACGTTGCTGGCCAAGGGCGGGCTCTACGCCGAGCTGAGCCGCCTGCAGTTCACCGAATAGCGCTACTCGCGGCGCAGGACCTTTTCCGTCAGCACACTGCCCCACCAGCTTGCCATGAAGCCGTCATGGCAGGCTTGCCGGTCATACTCGGTGCGCACCCAGTCGAGGAAATCGATCGGGCTTTCTTCATTGCGCTTGCGATAAAGCTCGAAGAAATGATCGAGCATGCCGGTCTTGCCCTGCTTCACGTGCAGATATTTGAAGGACAGCTGCTCAATCGCCTCTTCAAACGGAGCCTTCTCATGGAGCAGCTTGTACATCACAGCGACGATGCCGGCCCGGTCCGCGCCGGATTTGCAGTGCATGAAGGCTGGGTAGGAAATCTCGTCGAAGACCTCGATCAGGCGCTCGATCCGCTCCACGAACGGGGCTTCGCGTGAGCCCCAGGGCAAATCGACAATGTCGAGCCCGAGCTCGCGGCAGGTGTGGTGTTCCAGATCGTAGTAGTGGCGCCCCGGCTGCTCACCACGCAGGTTGAGAATGGTTTTAAAGCCCATCTCCTTGAGCTCGGCGAGGCGCTTGGGGCTGGGCTGGTTGCCGCGCCACATATCGCCGCCCACACGGTGCATGTTGTGGAAGTTGGCGCGCAGGAAGCCGTGGTCACCCCACATCAGGCCTTTCATGGCGCGCTTGTAGTCTGCCGGATCGTTCAGGTCATACGTCATGATGGCGGGAAGTAAGGCCCGTTTTGCGTTAACGCAATGCATCGGTGCGGCGCGCCATGCTTGACCTTTGCGCTCCATGACGCGAAGCAGCTAATCACGATGGCCAAGTCAGTGCTCAAATCTGCGCCCGTTCAGGCTTTTATTGGCACCCTTCTGGGGGCCTATATGGGCTTTGTGGGCGCAACCACGCGCTGGGAGCGGCGGGGGCTGGAATACGTCACGCCACTTCGCGAGGGCAAGGCGGGTCTGATCGGCACCATCTGGCATAGCCGCATCATGCTCAGCCCGGCCATCTGGCCGAAGGGGGCTCAAACCGCCAAGGTCCTGATTTCACGCTCCGGCGAAGGCGATGCAATTGCCCGTGCGGCCGCGATGAATGGGATCGGGGCCATTCGCGGCTCTTCGCTGAATCTTAAAAAGCGCGAAAAATCAAAAGGGGCCATGAGCGGCTTCAAGCAGATGGTCCGCCATCTGCGCGAGGGTGGCTGCATGGCGATCATGCCGGACGGCCCAAGAGGCCCGCGTATGCGGATCGGCCTCGGCCCGCTGATGATTGCCCAGATTGCTGGCGTTCCGATCCTGCCGGCAACATGGTCAACCCGTTGGGGTATAAGCTTTAATAGCTGGGACCGCTTCATCCTGCCCTTCCCGTT
Organism: Oceanicaulis sp.; assembly: GCA_043513725.1. GTDB lineage: Bacteria > Pseudomonadota > Alphaproteobacteria > Caulobacterales > Maricaulaceae > Oceanicaulis. Next base: position 896,773 of record CP121338.1, read on the forward strand.
CAGCAAGGGTGTGATGGCCTATGGCGAGCCGCTCACCGTTCCGCGTGATGCCGATGAGGCGCAGCTGGAAGCGCTGAGAGCCGAGCTGGAGGCGCGCATGATTGCGCTGACGCAGGAGGCTGATGCCCTGTGTGGTCGCCCTGCAACCGATCCGGCGGAGCCGCGCTGATGCCGGTGGTCGCCCTTCACGCCTATCGCGCCGCCATGACGCTGGCCACGCCGGTCCTGAATAGCGTTCTGAAACAACGCGTTGCCAAGGGTAAAGAGGATCCGTCGAGACTGGGTGAGCGCAAGGGCATCGCGAGCCAGCCACGCCCCGATGGCCCACTGGTCTGGCTTCATGCCGCCAGCGTTGGTGAAAGCCTGGTGGCGCTCAGCCTGGCCGAAGGTCTGACCGAAGCGCGCGGGGATATCTCGGTGCTGATCACGTCCGGCACCCAGACATCGGCGGCTCTGGTGGAGCGTCGCGCGGTCACCCGGACCGTACACCAATACCCGCCGGTCGACCGCCCGGGCTGGGCCAAGCGCTTCATTTCACATTGGAAACCAGACCTTGCCGTATTCACCGAAAGCGAGCTCTGGCCCAATCTGATTGTCGAGACCCAGCGCGCTGGCACGCCGCTGGCGCTGGTGAACGCGCGGATGAATGACAAGTCACTGCGCGGTTGGCTGAGGGTTGCTGACACCGCCATGCGGGTGCTCAACGCCTTCACCTGGATCGGGGCCGCCGATGAGCGCACCCAGCATGGCCTGTCGCTCCTGACCGAGCGCGACATCCCATTGATTGGCAACCTGAAACTGGAGGCTGGCCTGCCGGATCCCAAACCGGAGGAACTGGCCGAGGTGAAGGCTGCGATTGGCGACCGTCCGGTCTTTGTCGCGGCGAGCACCCACGCTGGCGAGGAGGCTCTGCTGGGCGAGGCAGTGGGGCTCCTCCAAGAAAGATATCCCCGGATTTTGATGATCCTGGCGCCCCGACATCCAGAGCGTTCAGACGAGGTTTCCGCGATCCTGACCAGATCGGGGCGAAAGCTGACCCGTCGGTCTGCCGGTGAGGTCCCGGGTGCTGACCATGACGTCTGGCTCGCCGATACACTGGGTGAGATGGCGCTCTGGTACGCCGCCGCACCGACCGCCCTGATCTGCGGCAGCTTCGTGGCGTCCATCGGCGGGCATAACCCGATCGAGGCCACCCGCGCCGGAGCCCGGGTCATCACCGGGCCCCATGCCGACAGCTTCGCCGACATCTACGCGGCCTATGACGAGGTCGGTGCGCGCACCATCGCGAAAGCGAGCCCGACCTCCATCGCTAACACAGTGGTGGCCGCGCTTGACGGTGAAGGCCCGACTCTGGAGGCCGGTCAGGCCGCCCTCGCCCGCCTGCCGTCCGGGGCCCGGGCAGAAACGCTGGAGGCCCTGCTTCAGCTCCTCGATCACGGAGAGGTGCGATGAGACCGCCTGCCTTCTGGGACACTGATGCACCGCGCAGCTCTGGCGCTTTGACCCGCGCCCTCCTCAGCCCGTTGGGCTGGATTTACGCGGGCGCAACGGCCCGCCGGATCGCGACCACCACGCCCGCTCCGGCGCCGGTGCCAGTCATCTGTGTGGGCAATATCACGCTGGGGGGCACCGGCAAGACGCCCATCGCCATCGCCCTTCTGGAGGCCGCCCAACGCTTGGGGCGCAAGCCCGCGGCCCTGTCTCGCGGCTGGAAAGGCAGCCTGCCTTCACCGGCGCGTGTGGACACCGGCATTCATGCGGCCAGCGATGTGGGCGATGAGCCGCTGCTGCTGGCGCGCACCGCACCGGCCTATATCGACCCGAACCGGGTGGCCGGCACGCAGCTGGCCGCCAGCGAAGGTGCCGACCTGATCGTCATGGATGACGGCCACCAGAACCCCAAGCTTGAAAAGACGGTGTCGATCGTCGTGGTCGACGCGGTGTCAGGCTGGGGTGCCAACAAGGTGTTTCCCGCTGGCCCCCTGCGCGAGCCGGTCAAGGCCGGTCTGGCGCGCGCAGACGCGGTGATCGTCATGACGCCGGGCCCCGATTTCACGCCGGACTATCGCAGGCTTCAGCTTGATACGCTGGAGATACCGGTCCTGACCGCCTGGCTGGAACCGAGCGCTGCGGCACCCGAAGGCAAGCTGCTCGCCTTTGCCGGAATCGGGCGGCCACAGAAATTCTTTGATGGGCTGAAGGCGGCGGGCGGTGACCTTGCTGATGCGGTCAGCTTTCCGGACCACTACGCCTTCAATCGCGCCGACATCGCCCGCCTGCGCGATCTGGCCGACGCCCACGAGGCCCAGCTGATCACCACGGAAAAGGACTGGGTGCGCCTGCCTGGCGAGGTTCAGTCCAGCGTCACCGCCTGGCCAGTGCGCGCCACCTTCGCCGAACCGGCCCGGGTTCAGGCCCTGATCGAGATGGCCGTGATGCGCTTTGGCGTCGGGGCGTAAGGCCTGCAGCCACTGAGCGGCACCTCAGCCCAAACCCGGTGTCCAGAATCATGGCGCTTCAGTCTCGGGATAATCCGTCTGCGGCTCGGTGTCTTCATTAAGCAAATCGAGGACGCGATTGGCGAAAGCTTCCTGCTGGCGGAATGAATCTTCCAGATTCAGATTTATCCGGGCAAGCGACTGAAAAACGTGGGGACGCTGGCTCAGTCCTTCGAAATCGAAACTTTCGATTACAAGGCCCGCAATCTCCAGGTCCTGCCTGTCGTAGACCGCAAACTCGTCAAGCTCGGCCAGTGCGTCCATGAAGGCGGGCAGATGAAAGTCCTCAACACTTTGAGTTTGTGCAGCTTGCTGTTCGTAGGCCACCAAGGCGGACCGAAGATCATCCTCGGTGATGAGATTGAGGCTCCCGGTGGACTGCATCTCCGCAAAGGTTGGCGACCCACCAACGGCCGTGGCACTCGAGAGCGCACCAAAAAGCCAGCGTTCAAACTCCTCATCTCGCTCTGGGGGCGTTCCGGCAAGAAGAAGATCCCGAACACTCAGCGCGGCCGTGGCATTCTCACCCACGCGGGACCTTGCGCGGGCGAGTTCGGATGTGATCAGACTGAAATCATCAAAGAGGCGCTCACGCAGAACCTCGGCGCGCGCAGCATCTGAGCGCGCATCGGCCCACGCATTGATCTGAAAACCGATCACGACGCCCGCGATGACGATGACGAACTCAAGCGCGACGGCATAGTAATTCTGTTCGCGAATGGCTTTGGAGATGTTTTGAAGGATCATGACTGAGCGTCCTCCATAGTGGCTGGACATGGGAGGCCCGTTTCCAAGGCGACGCTAGCGCAGACCGCCTGCAGATTGCTGTCATAAGTCACGAGATAGCTGGCAAAAATTGCGTGCATGCGCGCTGTTTCAACAATCGCGCTGACGGCCACGGGATCACTCGACAGGGCCTCGAGATTGACCTCCACGCGCGTGCGCAACGGGCTCGATGTGCGCTGATGGAAGACGTAGTCGCGCCAGTATGGGGCAAACTCGGACAGGCCGCTCCGGAAGCTTGCCTGCTGACTTTCAACCCAGTCACGATCAGACCGCAGTTCGTTGAGCTCACTTAAAAGATCGGCGTTGGAAATAAGCGCCAGCTCACCCGACTGCTCCAATGCATCGTAAGAGGGCTGACTTATGGGTGGGCGGCTGAAGAACAGGAGCTGCGCGAGCGAGCGCTCGAAGGCTGCCTCATCTGAGGTCGCAACTTCACCATTTGTGGCCGCATTCACCAGAACACGGTGCCCCTCAATGCGCTGAGTGTCAGACTCGATGCGCGAGCCTAGCTCGGACATGTTCTGGATCAGCTCATCCTGGATTCGAACCAGCGCCAGATATTCCCGCTCATTCTTAGAGCGCCCCTCGTTCCAGGCATTGATCTGAAAGCCGATCACCACACCGGCGATCACGATGACGAACTCCACGCCAGCAGCCAGCCAGTTCTGGGTTTTCAGCGCACGGGTAAGATTATCGAGGATCATGGGACGGGCTCCGATGTGAATTCGGGAAGGTCCTCGACCCAGTCTTCAGAGACCGCAGGCGGCTCGCAGGCGCGGTCCAGAGCTGCGGCCAGACGTTCGCATACGCGCTCTCCATCGGCGAGCAGGCTGTCGAGCCGGTCAACGTAGAGGATCTGTACGCTCAAGGCTCGGTTGACCGCCTCCACAGCACGTGGGTCCGCACGCATCGCCTCCCAGTCGATGACATAGCGAAAGCGCTCGCGCATGGAGAAGTCTTCAGCCCCGTCCGGATCGAACACGAGGCGCGCGTGAGGGAAAAGGCGCTCGCGGACTGCGTTGAGGTCCGGCGACTCGCCGGTGATCGTACCGCGGTAGAATTCCGCTGCGCTTCTGAACTGGGCGAGATCGGCACGGATCTCAGGGTCCTGGATGGCCCTCAAGCCGCCATCGGCACTCAGCTCGTCAAACACGGTATCGGCCAGACGTATGGGCCTTGAAAATGTCATGGCCCGATGGCCGATGCGCAGCACGGCCTCGTCAGGCGCAACGTCGATTGCCGGGCTGAGATAGGCGGCGAAGGCCTCGCGGTAGGCCCCGAGGCTTCTAAAAAAGAGTTGCTCTGAGCGCAGCTCTGCAACATTGATCTCGGCTTCGGCCAGCAACCGGGTCAGCGCTTCTTGCTCGACGCGCACCGCTTCAACCCGGTTCAGCCGCGCCTCGTTCCAGTTCTGAAGCTGCAGGCCGACGAAAAGACCACACACCACAATCACAAACTCGATGCCCGCAGCGAGCCAGTTTTGGGTTTTCAGCGCACGGGTGAGATTGTCCAGGATCATGGGGCTGGCTCCCCCTCGGTAAAGGGCTCTACCGTCAGGGGCTCGGCGCTGCAGGTCTCGTCGAGGGCGGACGCCACGGCATGGCACAGCTCAAAGGCGGTCTCTCTTACCCCGCGACGATAGGCGATCATGGCGAGCTGGCCGTAAATGCTGCCGGTGATTTCCCTGACGAAACGATCATTGGCGGCCAGCGCGTCAAAGTCCGCGACGGTCTGTCGCCGCTCGGGAAGGTCCGGCCGGTAGACCGAACCGAAGGCCGCACCCCCCAGCTGATCCGGCTGATCTGCCAGATTGCGAAAATAGGGAAGCTGCTGGGCGTAGTGATCAACCGAGCGCAGGTAGCGCGATAGCGCCTCACGCACGCCGGCATCCTCGATCAGGCCAAAGCGCGCGCCATTGACGATCTCATCAGCAACGGCGTTCGGCGGCGTCAGGGCCGGATAGCGGGCCGAGCGCCAGACCCCGTTGGTAAAGTCCTCCATGGGCATGTCACCCAGTGTGCCGGCGTTCAGGGCCGCCACCGCCTGATCCAGCAGGCGCAGGCTGCGCACACTCGTACTGATCTCAGCATCGATATAGGCGATGGCGCTCAGATTTTCCTCGTAAAGCCGGGCCAGTAGCGCCGCCTCTGCCCGCTTCGCCTCGCGATCCTGCGCCCACGCATTGATCTGAAAGCCAATCACCACACCGGCGATGACGATCACAAACTCAAGCGCCACGGCGTAGTAATTCTGCTCGCGGATCGCTTTGGAGATGTTTTGCAGGATCATCTAAAAGCCCCTGGCGTCGATCTCGGCGCGGATCTGGGTCCGGATAGCTTCGACCTCACGGCGGTATCGAATGAAATGTCCGGCCTGAAACCGGTTCTGCAAGGCCGCGTAGTTGATGCGCCGGAGCAGAACGTCATTCTGCGAAATGGCCTCAAAGTCGAACCGGATGGTTTCATTTGAATAGCCACCGGTTGTGAAATCGGTGACATCCTCAAGCCGCGCCTCAAAGTGGGCGGAAATCTCAAACGCGACCGGCGTCAGATCCGAGGCCATCTGGTGCAGCGACGCCTCGGACCGGCTCTGCAGCTGGGGGATCGAGGCCAGGGCAGACCTCAGATCCGGGCTCTGGATAATCTGCAATTCCCCGGCACTGATCATTTCGCGCAGAGCTGCGGGCTCCAGATTGGTCAACTCCACATCGGTGATCGCGTTAAGCCCCCAGGAGCCACGCTGGGCCATCTCGCGATCGCCTGTCTCAACGCCCTCCAGAAACAGCGTGGCCCAGTCAAAATAGGCGTCCAGCGCGCTCTGGATTGACCCGATATCCTCGATGATCGCACTGAGTTCGCCATCAAGACGGATGAGGTACTCCGCCTCCCGTTCCCGCTCCCCCCGCGCCTCATTCCAGGCATTGATCTGAAAACCGAGCACGACCCCTGCGATAACGATGACGAACTCCACCCCGGCGGCCAGCCAGTTCTGAGTTTTCAGCGCTCGGGAGAGATTGTCGAGGATCATGGCGCTGGCTCCGCGCTTAATCCCAAATCACGCTCCAAATCGTCCCGAAGCGTCGCGATGGCTTCATCAATAAAACCATAGACATAATCGACACTCGTTCGATACGTGTAGATATTCTCAAGCAAGGCTGCCTGGAAGGCGGGTGATGCCTGCATGGCGGCAAGGTCGCACGTCGCGCTTACATCCCACCCATCATCGGTCTCGCCAGGATCAGGTATCAGTTTGCGCTGCACGGCATCGGGAAATGCAATTGCCAGATTAACCACGTTATGAACACTCTCCTGGGTGTAAGCGCGCACAACACCGCGTTTGGCGTAAAGCTCCATCGCCGATTGTCTAAGGTCAGCCGACTGAATGCTGCTCAGCGCCCCGGACGTCATCAGCTCGTCAAGGGAGGGTATGCCGTCAGGCGCAGCACCTGCGCCGGTATCGGACACCGCGATGGCAACGCACTGCTCTGGCGTTAGCGTTTCAGCGTCAACAACGCCCATGACGATGGGGCGCGCCTCAAGCAGGTGCGCAAGGCGCTCGGCTCTAAAGGCGACAGAACCAGCGCGGATCTCGCTCAAACCGACCAGCTCGTTGTGGACTCGGGCCAGCACATCGCGCGTGTAGGCGCGGTCACTGGCGGCTTGGCTCCATGACGACACCTGAAAGGCGAGCAGGACACCGGCCACGACGATGACAAATTCCAGCGCGACGGCGTAGTAGTTCTGCTCACGGATCGCTTTGGAGATGTTGTTTAAAATCATGAAATGCCCCCAAACCCTTGTCCCACCATGGAAGCGGCATGAGCTTGGGCGCAAGCTTAAAACCGCCCACCGCTCAATCATGTCGCGGTCTTGAGCTGGTGATGACGCGCCAACCATCTCACCGCACCTCAAGTGCAGACAAGCTCGTCAACGCGCGCTAATCCTGCGGCCCATGAGTTTTCTGCAGAGCCTTCAATTTCGCGCCGAGGCGCTGGGATGGGACGCCTATCAGGGGCTGTTCCGGTCCATGAGCGTCGACCGTGCCAGCGATGTGGGCGCAAAGCTGGTCCGCGCGCTGGGGCCGCGCTTGAGCGTGGAGCGCGTGGCCCGGGTGAATATGGGCATCGCCTTTCCTGAAGCGAGCGAAGCGGAAATCGACCGGCTGATGGTGGAGATGTGGGATAATCTCGGCCGCCTGCTCGGCGAGTTTCCCAACATCCATCGCTTTGATTTTTCACCCGATAGCGATCAGATCGAAACTGAAGGCCTCGACATTCTGCGCGAGCTGGATGCCAAGGGGCAGCCAGCGGTGCTGGTCGGCGGGCATTTTGCCAACTGGGAAATGATGCCGGCGACCATCGTGCGCAATATGAAAGATTGCCGGATCACCTATCGCCACGCCAATAATCCGATCATCGACAAGCGCATCTGTGATCAGCGCCTGGCCTATGGCGTCCAGATCCTGGCGCCCAAGGGCGGCACCGGTGCGAAGGAATTGATGGCCGCGTTGAAACAGGGCGCATCGGTGGCCCTGATGAATGATCAGAAAATGAATGATGGCATTGCCGCGCCCTTCTTCGGGCGCGAGGCGATGACCGCCTCAGGCCCGTCGCGCATGGCGCTGCGCTATGATGCGCCGCTGGTGCCCATGTCGATCATCCGCAAGGACGGCGCGCGGTTCAAGATCACGGTCCATGAGCCGATTGAAAAACCGGCCAAGGATGACCCGGACGCGATCCTGAAACTGGTCACGAAGGTGAACCAGTTTGTGGAGGCCGACATCCGCCGCGCCCCCGCCCAGTGGTTCTGGGTCCATCGCCGCTTTGAAAAGCCGCTTTACCGCAAGGCGTCCGGATCGAGCTGAAGCGTCTCGTTCGGGTCGATATAGCGGTCATGCCATTTGATCCGCCAATCGAGATGCGCGCCGGTTGAGCGGCCACCCGCCCCAACCTGGCCGATCACATCGCCCTGGCGGACCACATCGCCGACTTCCACGTCCACACCGGACAGGTGCAGGAAGGCGCTGGTGAAGCCCTGGCCGTGATCGATGAAGATCAGCCCGCCCTCCCAGAACATGTCGTCATTGGCGAGCGTCACCACACCATCGCCCGGCGCAATGATATCGGTGCCCGATGGCGCTGCGATATCAATGCCATAGTGAGGCCGGCTGGGGTCACCATTGTAAAAGCGCTGCGAGCCGTAGACGCCGGTAATGCGCCCTTCAACCGGCATCACGAAGCCGGTCAGAAAGCCCGGCGTGTCCCAGCGCGACTGGTAGGCGGCAGCCTTCACCGCGCCTTCCCGGCGACTGCGGGCGGCATCTTCTTCAGACAGCTGGTTATAGCGCCGCGGTGTGCCTTCGATGCGCTGGATATTGTATTCGCGCTGCTCGACGGTGACGGTCTGCGTGAAGGTTCCAGAGCCTGGCGTTTCAACCTGCAGCGTGGTTTCAGGCGCGGCGTCCCGGTCATGGCCCACGACCACCCAGCCCTCGCCGTCAGCCGTCACGGTGATGTCACCCAGCGTGACCCGCGCGCCCGGAGCCGTCTGGCAAACCAAGGCTGCGCCCTGGCGGTGGGTGCCGCTGCAGCGGATGGGATCAAGGTCAGCATTAGAGGTCGCGGCATCGAGAGACTCCGCGATCAGCGCCGCCAGCGCATCAACCTCGGCCCCGCCCGCTGGCGTCGCCGCCAGCATCAACCCTGCGAGCGCAGAGATCATGACCTGGGTGCCGGCGCGCCGGCCGGCCCTCCGTTGGATTCAAGCCAGCGCTTGGTGGAGGCCTCGGCGTCCTTGTACGCCTCCTGATATTCCGCGCTCCAGTATTTCAGCTGCGCGATCGGGATTTGCTCCCCCGTCACCGCGCACAACACATAGGATCCAGGTTTCAGGATCAGATAGTCGGCGTCGCCATACTCCAGCTGCGCCAGACCCGTGAAATCTTTATCGAAGGCGTTCATGGGATCTCCAGTCATAGTGCGAAAGCTATCACGGGTTGGCCTGTCATATAAAGCGCGTTCGGCTTGACCGACTCAGCGCCCGCCGCGAGGGTGAATCCATGCCCGTCATTCGCCGACTTTCCCCTGAAACCGTCAACCGGATTGCCGCCGGTGAGGTGATCGAACGCCCCGCCTCTGCGGTCAAGGAGCTGGTGGAGAACGCGCTCGATGCCGGGGCCACGCGTATTGATGTGGCGATTGAAGGCGGCGGTCTGACCCGTGTGGTGGTCGAGGATAATGGCTGCGGCATGGACCGCGACCAGCTCGCCACCGCGATTGAACGCCACGCCACCTCCAAGCTGCCGGTGGGCAGTGATGGCGAGGATGACCTTCTGAACATCGGCTCCATGGGCTTTCGCGGTGAGGCACTGCCCTCCATTGGGTCGGTCGCGCGTTTAACGATCACCACACAGGATGCCGAGCTGGGCGAAGCGTGGGAATTGCGCGTTGAAGGCGGTCAGGAACACGGACCCCGCCCGGCCCCGTCGCTGGGCCGTCAGGGCACGCGGGTAGAGGTCGCCGACCTGTTCTACGCCACGCCCGCCCGCCTGAAATTTTTAAAAAGCGAGCGCGCGGAGAGCACGGCGGTGGCCGATGTCATCAAGCGCCTGGCGCTGGCCCGCTCTGACGTGGGATTTTTCCTGACGGTCGAGGGCCGCAGCCGCATCAGCGCGCCGGCCGAGGACCATGACGATCCGGTCGAGGCCCGCCGCGCGCGCCTGTCGGCCATTCTGGGCGGTGACTTCGGGGAAAACGCGCTCGTCATCGATCAGGAGCGTGAGGGCGTGCGCCTGACGGGCCTTGCCAGCCTTCCCACCTATAATCGCGGGTCCAATCAGCACCAGTTCCTGTTCGTGAACGGTCGCCCGGTGAAAGACCGGCTCATCGTCGGCGCGGTGCGCGGCGCGTATCAGGATTTTCTGGCGCGGGACCGTCACCCGGTCGCCGCGCTTTATGTGGATCTTCCGCCCGGTCAGGTGGATGTGAACGTTCACCCAGCCAAGGCCGAAGTGCGCTTTCGTGATGCGGGTCTGGTGCGCGGGCTTATCGTCGGCGCGCTGCGCCATGCGCTTGCCGGAGCCGGTCACCGCGCCTCGACCACCGTGGCGGGCTATGCGCTGGGCCGGGCTCAGCCCCAGGCCGCTCCGGGTGCGCCGCCGCTGGCGCAGGCCGGCGGCTGGGGCAATCGCCCGTCGGCCGGATGGGAGCAATCCCTGCGCGACACCGCCCGCGGTCCTGACTATGGCAGCAACCTGGCCCCCGGCATGAGCGCGAGGGTCGAGCCTGACTATGACGCGGACCCGGAAGCCCCGTCGCGAAACCCTGACGCGCCGGCTGAACCGCAGGAGACACCCTCCTACCCGCTGGGTGTTGCCCGCGCGCAGGTCCATTCCACCTATGTCATCGCCCAGACCGATGATGGCCTGGTGATCGTGGATCAGCACGCGGCACACGAGCGCCTCGTCTATGAGCGCATGAAAGCCCAGATTGCCGCCACCGGCGTGGCGCGCCAGTCGCTGCTGGTCCCGGAAATCGTGGAGCTGGACGAGGCCGAAGCCCGCCGCGTTCTGGAGCGCGCCGATCAACTGGCCGAGCTCGGCCTGGTGATTGAGTCCTTCGGGGCCGGAGCCATCGCCGTGCGCGAAGTGCCGGCCCTGCTCAAACGCCTCAACGTGCAGGGTCTGATCCGGGATCTGGCCGATGAGATCGCCGAGTATGACGAGGCGCTGTCGCTAAAAGAACAACTGGAAGAAGTCGTCGGGACCATGGCCTGTCACGGCTCGGTGCGTGCCGGTCGCCGCCTGACGGGCGAAGAAATGAACGCCCTCCTGCGCGACATGGAAGCCACCCCCCACTCCGGCCAGTGCAACCACGGCCGCCCCACCTATGTGGAGCTGAAGCTCGCCGACATTGAACGGCTGTTTGGGCGGCGTTGAAGGCCCTGTCGCGGCCTGGCGCTGGCGCTTTATGATTTCACCCCACCCGTCAGCTTCGCTGACACCCTCCCCCTCAAGGGGAGGGAGGGGTGTTCATGATCATCGTTGGAGCCAATCTCCCGTCCCTCCCCCCTGTGGGGAGGGTGGGCCGAAGGCTCGGGTGGGGGGGTAGCGCTGGCGCTTTATGATCTCCACCCCACCCGTCCGCTAGCGCGGACACCCTCCCCCTCAAGGGGAGGGAGGCGGACTCATCCTCTAGGCTACCCCGCCGCCTCATAGGCGCGGCGCACGATCTCCACCACGCCCTCATCAACCTCGTCGACGCTGTGGAGCGAGATAATGTAGTGGCACATGCCGCCCGGTTTGACGGGCTTCATCAGCAGGTGCTCAGCGTCGTCTTTGAGGTTGATGCCCAGCTCGAAGCGGTCCTTTGTCTTCGGCCCCAGCATGGCAAATTGCTTCGCCCGGCGCAGGGAGACATAGCCTTTCTTCGGCGCGATCTCGAACGCGCCGAACCCCTCGATCTTCGCCATCAGGGCCTCGTGGATCGGGCGCTGGTGCGCTTTCGCCCCAGTATAGATCTCATCGAGCGGATCAGCACTCCCAGCGGGCGCAGCCTCCGCCGACTTGCGGGCCATGTGCACCAGCGTGTTGGCATCGCCATGGCCCAGCGCGAGCGCGGACTTCACCCACGCAACCATCTCGCCATGCCTGGCGAGACCCTGACCCAACACCTCGGCGTAAAGCGCATCGCGCGCCTTACCGGTCTTCGTTTCAATGTTGGAGAGCTGGGTCTCCAGTGCCTGATCCATCACACTCATGGCGTCCTCCCGTTTGGACAAAGGCTGAAACGAAAGCCGCAATCACGCAAATGAAATGTGGAAATGTGTATCGCGCCAACGCACGACGACGTGCTGGCCTGGTCGATAAAAGCTTTGAAGGCCCCTTCCCGTCTTCCCAAACCTGCCCGCACCGCTTAAACCCGCGCCAAGCTTGAAGGAGCACCCCCATGTCCACTGTCTGGCGTTTAACCGTGACCGGCCCGATCCAGCCCCTTATGGCCGCCGGGGAGCGTCTGAGCATGGCCGATCCTGCGCCGGCGCTGGGCTGGTCAGTGTTTGAGGATGAGGGCGACGAAACCCATGGCTATATCGAGGTGCTGTTTGCCGACCGCATCGACGAAGATGCCTTTCTGAGCGAGACTGGCCTGACCCGTCCGGACCTAGACGCCGTCTTCATGCCGCTGCCGGAAGAAGACTGGATCGCCATGAGCCTGGCGGGCCTGCCGAGCGTTGAGGCCGGGCGCTTCCTGGTCCATGGCGAGCACACCCGTGACGACCTGCAGCCCCACCATATCAGCCTCTTGATCGAGGCCGGCCCGGCCTTCGGCACGGGCCACCACGGCACGACGCTGGGCTGTCTGAAGGCCATGGACGCCCGGGAAACGGCGGGTCTTCAGCCGAAGACGATCCTGGATCTCGGCACCGGGACCGGGCTGCTTGCCATCGCGGCGAAGAAGCTGTGGCCGGACGCGGATATTCTCGCCACCGATATCGACGCGGTCAGCGTGGAGGAAACCCTCACCAACGCGAGCAAGAATGGCGTCAGCTTCGCCGCTGAAACCGCCGACGGCTTTGATCACGCCGTGTTTGAGGGCCGAAGCTTCGACCTCATCCTCGCCAACATCCTTGCCGGGCCGCTGATCGAGCTCGCCCCGCAGGTGGTGGCGCGACTGGCCGATGGCGGAACCGTGGTTCTCTCCGGCCTGCTGGAAGAGCAAGCGGAGAAGGTCACCGCGGCTTATGTGGCCGAGGGGCTGAGCCTGAAGGAGAAAGGCCTGATTGAGGGTTGGGGGACTTTGGTCCTTAAATAAACCACCCTCATGATTTCCCGGACGCGAAGCGATCCGGGGCCTTTGGCAGAATTAAGCCCTTATTTGAAAGCAGGCCCCCGACTTGCCGCTTCGCTCGGCCGGGGTTTCACCACAGGTCTAATAAGCCGCTTCCTCAAACACCGGCTCTACACTGCCGCCCCACGCTCCGTTGAACCGTTCGATCAGGCGCTCTGCCGGGCACACGCCGCTCTTGGCGATCTCGTCGAGATCGTCGAGGAAGAGGGCTTCGTGTTCGCCGTGGGCGTTGAGCTTGGCGCGGGCTTTGAGGCCTGAGCGGGCGATGGCGAGGATGTCTTTGGCTATCGTCTGCAGCGTGCGGTCGCGGAAGGGTGTTTTCAGCGCGTGTTTGGCCGCGCCGGTGCGCAGGGCCGCGCGCTCCTCGGCGGTCCAGTCCTTCACATAGTCCCACGCCGCATCGAGCGCCGCGTCGTCGTAGAGCAGACCCACCCAGAAGGCGGGCAGCGCGCACAGGCGATTCCACGGGCCACCATCGGCGCCGCGCTGTTCGATGAAGGTCTTCAGGCGCACTTCAGGAAAGAGTGTGGACAGGTGGTCTTCCCAGTCGGTGATGGTGGGGATTTCACCGGGTAGTGCCGGCAGTTCGCCCTTAAGGAAGGCGCGGAAGTCCTGGCCCGAGGCGTCGAGGAAGACGCCGTTGCGCTTGACGAAATACATCGGCGCATCCAGCGCCCAGTCCACATATTGCTCATAGCCAAAGCCCTCCTCGAACGCGAAGGGCAGATCGCCGGTGCGGTTGTTATCGGTGTCGGTCCACACATGAGCGCGATAGGACATGTAGCCGTTCAGCCCGCCATCCTTGAACGGTGAGTTGGCAAACAGCGCCGTCGCCACCGGCTGCAGCGCCAGCGAGACGCGCATCTTCTTGACCATGTCGGCTTCGGAAGAAAAATCGAGATTGGTCTGCACCGTACAGGAGCGGAACATCATCTGATGGCCCAGCGTGCCGACCTTCGGCATGTAGGCCTTCATGATGTTGTAGCGGTCCTTGGGCATCATGGGCGTGTCTTCCAGCGCCCATTTCGGCGAAAAGCCAAGCCCTAAAAAGCCTGCGCCAATCTCATCGGCCACCTCGCGCACTTCGCGCAGGTGGGCGTTCACCTCCCGGCAGGTCTCGTGAACATTATCCAGCGGTGCGCCGGACAGCTCGAACTGACCACCGGGCTCCAGCGTGATCGATCCGCCATCGCGTTTCAGGGCCACCGGCTTGCCGTTTTCCTCGATCGGCTGCCAGCCAAAGCGGGTCAGGCCCTCCAGCATTTTGCGCACGCTCGCGCCCTCGCTCTCATAGGGAAGCGGGTTGTGGCCGTCGGTGGTGAAGCCGAATTTCTCGTGCTCGGTGCCCAGCTTGAACTGGCTGGCGGGCTTCTCCCCGGCGGAGATATGCTCAATGAGCTGGGCCTTGGTTTCGATCCGGGGGCCTTCGCCGCCCTGGTTATACGTGCCGCTCATACGCTAATAGCCTTATGCCAAATGGGGTCGATCAAGTTGCAGACACAGGTAGGTGAGCGCACCGGCCTCGGCAAGCAAAGACGCAGCGCTTTCACGCCTCTGTGAGCGCTAGCGCCAGTCGCCTTTCAGCGCCTGCCACACCGTCATGGCTGCAACAACTGCCGTGTCCGCCCGCAAAATGCGCGGCCCCAGCGTGACCGGAAGCACGAAGGGCTGACCGCGAAGGAGGGCGCGCTCTTCAGGGCTGAACCCACCTTCAGGACCGATGAGGATGGCGGTCGGGCCGTCTGACGCGGTGGCCAGTGCCTCGGCGATCGGCATGGCTCGCCCGGCCTCGCCGCCCCAGGGTTTTTCGGCCTCATCACCGCCTTCATCGCAATAGATCAGGGTGCGGGACGGGTCCCAGTGATTGACCAACGCGGTCAGCGCCACGGGGTCTGAAATCTGCGGCAGATCGAGGCGTTCGGTCTGTTCCGCCGCCTCGCGCGCGATTGCCTCCATCCGCTCCAGCTTGACCCGGTCGGCGATGGTCCGCGCCGTCATCACCGGGGTGATGGAGCGCGCGCCGAGCTCGGTCGCTTTTTCCACGATGAAATCTGTGCGCGCCTTTTTCACCGGCGCGAAATAAAGCGCCAGATCGGGAACTTCGACCTGCTCGCGCGTTTGCTCACCGATAGCGAGCACGGCATTGCGGCGGCCGGCCTCGGCAATCTCGGCCTGCCACTCGCCGTCGCGGCCATTGAACACCCGCACGCGGTCACCCGCCTTGCGGCGCATGACGGTCAGCAGGTAGTGCGCCTGGTCCTTCTCCAGCGGCAGGCGCGCGCCAGCAGTGAATTCAGCGTCGAGATAAAGGCGGGGATCAGTGCTCATGGCCCTGCTTCTAACCGTCCTGCAGCGCGAACGCCAAGTCCGGCTTTGCCAAAGCCGACACGCGCGCTATCCCTGACCCCATGACTGAGCCCTTGAACACCGACCGCCGCGTTGCCGATTCTGTGCCCACCAGCTGGGTGGACCGTGCCCCGTCTGGTTGGCGGCCCTATTTGCGGCTGGCGCGCTATGACCGGCCGGTGGGTTTCTGGCTACTGGCCCTGCCCTGCTGTATCGGACTGGCTGCCGCAAGGGTGGAGACCGGGCTTGGCTGGGTGGATCTTTACTGGGCCATCCTGTTTGCGATCGGCGCGATTGCCATGCGCGGGGCGGGCTGCACCTATAACGATATCGTGGATCGCGATCTCGATGCGCAGGTGGCGCGCACCGCCGACCGCCCGCTGGCGGCTGGCACGGTCAGCCTTAAAAGCGCCTGGGCCTTCCTGATCGCACAGTGCTTGGTGGGTCTGCTGGTTCTGATCCAGCTGCCCTGGCCGGCCATTCTGACGGGGCTGGCCGCGCTGGCACTGGTGGCAGCCTACCCCTTCATGAAGCGGATCACATGGTGGCCGCAAGCCTGGCTGGGTCTGACCTTCAACTGGGGTGTGCCTGTGGCGGGTGCCGCGGCGTTGGGTACGCCCTTTGCGCCGGAAGTGCTGGTCCTCTACGCGGCGATGATCGCCTGGACGGTGGGCTATGACACCATCTACGCCTGTCAGGACATGGAAGATGACGCACTCGTTGGCGTGAAATCCTCCGCGCGCGCCATGGGGGACCACATCTATCGCGGCGTCCTGATCACCTATGTGATCTCCATGCTGCTGGTGCTGGTCGCGGGCGTAATCGCCGGAGCGGGCTTGTTCTTCGCGCTCGGCTTTGCGGTCTATGCCGCCCACCTGTTCGGTCAGCTGCGAGGCTTTGACCCGGACGATGGCCTCGGGTGTCTGAAACGCTTCAAGGCCAACCAGACGACCGGGCTGCTTCTGGTCACAGCCTTCCTGCTGGGCGGGTTTTAGATAAGACGGACGGGGCCGATCGCGCACTCGACCGTCCATCCTGTGAGCGAACTCAGGCCGCCGCAGCCATCGCTTCGCGGGCCTTCACCGCTTCGGCTTCGATTGCGGCGAGCGCGTCCTGGTCCATGGGCCGGCTTTCAGCCGCCGCGCAGGCCTCGCCCAGCGCCATGGCTCCCACCCCGCGGGCGGCACCTTTCAGGGTATGGGCAGCTTCAGCCCATCCGGTGTCAGCGGTTGTGGCGCGCAGCTTGGCCACGCAATTATCGATCTGGCTGTTGAGCAGGCCGAACAGCTCCGCCTCCAGCGCCGTATCGCCGCCGGTATATCGGGCCAGGTGATCTCGATCGAGCACAGGCTTTGACATGTCTGCCTCCCTCACTTGGGCGCACGGTAAACTCGCGCCCGTTAAGATCAGGTAGGCGATCAGGGTTAACGCGGCCGGGCCGAACGCAGCTCATCGCTTTATTCCGCCTCACTTCTGGGTCAGAAGGCGTCAAAGCTTCTACGTCACGCATCGGAACCTTGCATGATCTGGTCTGATTTTGTCGGCCTTGCCGGCGTCACCTGTATCCTCGCCGCCTATTTCCTTCTCCAGATCGAGAAGGTGCGCGGCGACAGCGTTCAGTATCTGATGCTGAACCTGTGCGGAGCCATTCTGCTGATCGTGTCGCTCATGATCACCTTTAACCTGGCGAGCTTCGTGATCGAGATCTGCTGGCTCGCGATCTCCATCTTCGGTCTGTCGAAAATCGCCTGGCGGCGTTGGAAGACAAAGCAAGCTTGACCCGCCGCCGTGCCCGCGCGAGCCTCAAGCCCATGAGTTTGCTAGACACATTTTCACCACGCATCGGGGAGACCCATGCGTCGGACTGGTTCGAGATTGATCAGGGCCGGGTCAATGCCTTTGCCGACGTAACCCAGGACCATCAATTCATCCATGTGGATCCGGTACGCGCCGCGAAGGAAACCCCCTTTGGGGGTCCCATCGCCCATGGTTTCCTGACGCTGTCGATGCTCAGCCATCTGGCCGAACAGTGCCTGCCGCCCTTCCCGGCGGGTACGATCGGGATCAATTACGGCTTTGACAAAGTGCGCTTTCTGGCCCCGGTCCCGGTGGGCTCGCGCATTCGCGGACGCTTCACGCTGGCCGACGCCACCGAGCGCAAGCCGGGCCAGATCCAGCTGAAGCAGGACGTGAAGGTCGAGATTGAGGGCTCTGACACGCCCGCCCTGTCCGCGCAATGGCTGAGCCTGGTGGCGGGCGGGTAGCGACACTCTTTCAACAACCGAACGTCTGAAACCCCGGACTTGATCAGGGGCCTCCATCCAGGTGGGGTGCCACATCCTGATGAAGGTCCCGGATCGCTTCGCGTCCGGGAATTCAGCGCGTTACTTCTTGCCTTTGCCTTTAGGTGGCAAGCCGCAGCTACCGCCCGTCGCCTTCACCGTCGCCCTCGCCTTCACCGCGGGCGATGTCCGGGCTGACTAGGGTTGGGGTGTCGGGATCGACATGATCCTTGACCTTCGGCGGGACGAAAACCTCCGTCCCGTCATCCATGTAGATGGTGGTCGACGGGAAGGCGAAGGCGGTGCCCGCCCCCTCTTCCACGATTGTCTTCACCTCAAAGGCGAGCTCTTCCTTCAGGCGCAGCCATTCGCCCCAGTTGGTGGTCTGGGTAAAGCAGTAGAGCAAGAAGTCGATGGAGCTGGCCCCGAAACTGTCCACCCGCATGAAGGTCGCGACCTCTGGCGGTTTGGCGAATTCGGGGTGGTTCAAGATGTAATCGAGCACATGGTCGCGGATATATTGCAGCTGGGCGGTGGTGGTTTTGTACTCCACCCCGATGGCCCATTTGATCCGGCGATGGCTCATGCGTGAGAAATTGGTCACTGCATTGTCGGACAGGTGCGCGTTCGGCACGAAGACCGGCCCCTTGTCGAAGCGCTCCACCAGGGTGGATCGAAAATTGATTTCCTTGACGGTGCCTTCAACCACGCCGTCCACAAAGATCCACTCGCCCGGCACAAAGCGCTTTTCAGTCAGGATCAAAATGCCGGCGATCAGATTGCGGAACAGGTCCTGGGCACCCAGGCCCACGGCCACACCCAGAAGGCCCAGACCGCCAATGACCGGAGCCACCGGAATGCCCCAGACCTGAAGCGCGGCCGCCGCCCCGATGATCATGAAGAGGACTTTCAGCGCGCGCGCTATCCAGTCGATCATTACCGGGTTGAGCGCCTGGCGCAGCGGCGTGGACAGGTGAGCTACCGGCTCCACCGCGTTCCTGAGGCCCCAGAACAGGGCGATGATCACCAGCGTCTCGACGACCCGCTGGCCATCGACCGGCGCGTCTTCACCCGTCAGCCCCAGAATGTAGAGCGCGAAATAGGCCCCGATGATAACGGGCACCATTTTCACCGGGCCGTAGAGCCCCTTCAGCAGAGCATCATCAAGGCGGTTATCGGTTCGTTCAGCATAGGTGATCAGTCGACGCAGAACGAGCTTTGAGAAGAGGCCGCGAAACAGCAGGAAGAGGACAAAGACGCCCAGCGCCGCCAAGCCCTGCCCAACGGAAAAGCCGAGAAAACTCGTTTGCCAGACTTGAACGACAATCGCCCAGAGCTCGGCAAATTCGGTATTCATGTCACCCATGACTTAGGCCCGTTCCTTGGTCCGCGAGAAGGTGAGATCGGGGAATTTCTCTTCCGAGTAGGAGACTTCCCAACCCGATTTGGCGAGGAAAACCAGATCGCCGTCAATGTCTTCAGCCATGGCCGTTTTGTGCCGGTTGATAAAGTCTTCCAGCTTGTCTTCCGGCCCGGTTAGCCAGCGCGCCGTCTCAAACGGGCAGGCTTCAAACTCGACATCGATGCCGTATTCATCGGCCACACGCTGGCTCATCACGTCGATCTGCAGCGCGCCCACCGCACCGATCACGAACTCACCGCCCACCTGCAGGCGGAAAAGCTGAGTCACACCCTCTTCGGCGAGCGACTCCAGCGCCTTTTTAAGATGCTTGGCCTTCAGCGGATCTTTCAGGCGCGCCCGGCGCAGCATTTCAGGGGCAAAGTTCGGGATGCCCGCGACCTTCCACTTGCCGCTTTCTGACAGGGTATCGCCCACGCGCAAAACGCCGTGGTTCGGCACACCGATGACATCACCGGCATAGGCGTTGTCAGCAATCTCGCGATCATCGGCAAAGAACATGACCGGCGCAGACACGGTCAGCGCCTTGCCCTTGTCGGTCTTCAATTTCATGCCGCGTTTGAACTCGCCCGACGACAGACGCACAAAGGCGACGCGGTCGCGGTGGTTCGGGTCCATATTCGCCTGGATCTTGAACACGAAACCGCCGACTTCCTTGTCACCCGGCTCCAGCGTTTCGCGCGGTCCTGCGGCCGCCTTCTGAGCATGAGGTCCAGGCGCGTGCTCGGCCAGCGCGTCGATCAGCTCGCGGACGCCGAATTTGCGCAGCGCCGAACCAAAATAGACCGGCGTCATATGGCCTTCGGCATAGCTTTGAGGGTTGAAGGCGGGCATCAGCTCTCGCGCGATCTCCGCGCCCTCATTCATCTCCTCCATCTCCTCGTCAGACAGCTCGGAGGTGATGGAGTTACCGTCCATGGCAAAGCGTTCGCTTTCGCGGAACTCGTCGCCCTCGGGGCGGCGATAGGCGATGAAGTCATTGGCCTTGAGGTCCGCCACGCCCTTGAAGCGGTTGCCGGAGCCCACCGGCCACTGCATGGGGGCCACATCCAGCGCCAGCTTGTCCTGAATGTCGTCAAACAGTTCAGACGGGTCCAGCGCCTCGCGGTCCAGCTTGTTGATGAAGGTCAGGATCGGGATATCGCGCAGGCGGCAAACCTCCACCAGCTTCAGGGTGCGCGGCTCAACACCCTTGGCGGCATCCAGCACCATGATGGCGCTGTCAGCGGCGGTGAGCGTGCGATAGGTGTCTTCCGAGAAGTCTTCGTGGCCCGGTGTGTCGAGCAGGTTGAAGGTGAGCCCGGCATGCTCATAGGTCATGACCGAGGCAGAGACCGAAATCCCGCGCTCTCGTTCAATCTTCATCCAGTCGGATTTGGTGCGCCGGTTTTCCCCGCGTGCCCGCACCTGTCCGGCCAGGCGGATCGCGCCCGCGGTGAACAGGATGTTTTCCGTCAGCGTGGTTTTACCGGCGTCCGGGTGGGAGATGATGGCGTAGGTGCGCCGGCGCGCCCAGGGCGCCGCGTCAGCATTGCTCATGAAAGCTGGCCTTGCTTGGTGTCTGGTTTCTTGACCGTGGGCGTAGCCGACGGCGCTCAGTCACGCAAGCGGGCGTGGGGCTTAAGCCTGCATCCGCTGGGGCGCGTGACGCCAGACGGACAGGTTCGCCACATGGCTGGACAGCTTGCCGCCTTCCTGCAATTGCTCCAGCTGGGTCATCGCCACGAGCGAGACCGAGGCAAGACGGACCTGAACGCCGGTCGCGTCAAAGGCTGTTTTCGGGCTGACGGCCAGGAGCGCGTTCGCCTCATCGGTCTTCCAGGCGACCATCGCCGACAGGAACTGCGCCACATCGGCATTGGTCCGGTGCAGGTAGTTTTCCTCCCACACCGCTTCGCGCACCATCTTGATCACGCGGCCAATGCGCATGGTCATGAGCGATGTTTCGCTAAACCCGTGCTCTACACCCGATCCCAGCGCGGTCTCGCGCGGATCGGCGACATCAAACACAACATCATTGAACAGGAAGAGCATTGCTGACCCGCTCACCATCTTCTGTGAAACCCAACGATGGTGACTATACGCGCTCAGCCGTTAAATTTTCTCAATCGGCTCGTTAAGGAAATGGCGACCATGAGGGTCGTCGATCTCGATCACCCACAAGTCGGGGTCCCGGTCGGTTCGGCGCTGCAGATAATCTGACACCGAAATTTCATCGACCGGCTCAGGCCCGAGCGGTCGGGTCCACAGCCGCTCGCCCTCCATGTCCCGCACCGGCACATAAAGCTGGGCCTGTCGCTGGGGCAGCAGCACCTTAACAAGAATGACGCCCGCATCCGGGTCACCCTTTGTTTCGACATAGACAGAGGCCCCGGCGCTTTCAGCGCGCCAGCGCAGGGCATCGACCCAGAATCGCGCTTTTAAATCACTCATGCCGCTTGATGGCCCGCCCATTGCTTAATAAAGTCTTAAGCGAGGGGAGCGTTTCATGTCGATACAACAAGGCCTATTGGGTCTCGTAAGCGCGGCGCTGTGCGCCATTTTTCTGGTCCAGAGTGCAGAGGCGGATCACCGCCCGGCTCGGTCAGAGGAAGCATTGATCTCATCATTTGAAGGGGTTGGCGATCAGCTGGAGCTGAATGACGCCGTCCGGGAAATCCGCATTCCCTTCACCATAGCCACCGATGCCCGCGCAGAAGCCGTGGAGCTGGTTTTAAACGCCGCTCCGGTTTCAGAACGCTCAAACGGACGCATCGAAGCCTTCGTCAATCGCGCCCGCGCAGTCGTCCTGCAGCCGCGCGCTGAAGATTTTGAAGCCCGGTTTTCACTTTATTCCGACGATCTGCGCGCCGGGGAGAATGAGCTGGTACTGCGTCTGGTTGGACCTGTGAACGCAGGCTGGACCATTGATGCAGACCGTTCGCGGCTGCGGGTCTCGGCCGCTCCGGTCGATGGCTATTCTGCGCTGGGCGATATTGAAGCCGCGCTCAATGCCGATTTCGCTGCGCCGCGCCGGGTCCATATCGACGCCTCGGCCGCGGAAGAAGATGCGCTGGCGGTGTCTGCGTTGATTGCCCAGGGCCTTGCCCTGCGCATGGGTGAAGCCCCGATCCTGGTTCAGGACCCGTCCGTGGCTGAACTCATCGTCTACGCTGAAACCAGTTCTGCAGCCGGCGCTCCGGCGATTGACCTGACCGGTCCGTCCACCGTGCGCCTGATGGCCAGCCAGTCCGGCACCCTGATTGCGGCGGCGCGCCTGTTCGCGGCCCGCTCCATGGAAGGCCATGGCCTGCGCTTTGACATGGCGAGCGCCCTTCAGGCCCCGCGCCTGTTCTCCACCGCCTCGCGCGACTTTTCCAGCGACCGGCTGGAGCATTTCGCAGCCCTTGGAGCTCCGTTTGGGTCTGATCAGGGCGGCCGTGCGGCTGTTGTGATCTCACCGGCTGGCGATGCGGACGACGAGGCTGCAGCCCTGTCTGTTGTTGCCCGTGCTGCGCTGGCGTCGGGGTCGGCCTGGCTCTACGCCTGGTATGGCGATGATGTCGCTGATGCGCCGGCCAACCACGATCTGATGGTGCTGGGGCCGCAAGCTGGCATTGATCCGCGCCTGATGGCTGCTGCACCGGCTGAGGTGCGTGCCGCAAGCACGGCTGCCGCCAACCGCACGCCGCGCCGCCAGTTCGGCTCGACGGCCTTTGCCTCCGACGACACGCTGCGCAGCGCCCAGATCACCGGCCTCGCCGCGCTTTATGAAGACAATCAGGGCCGCAAGGTCGCGCTGATCACCGCTCCGGAGGGCGCAGACTTCGCCCGCGCGGCCAGCCGCCTCGCCCGCTCCGAGCTGTGGACCAATCTGGAAGGCCGTGCGGTCGTCTGGGATGCCTCGGCGGTCACGCCCTTTGGTCCGAGCGCAGCGCCGCGCCTGTCCCTGGAATGGGCCTCGCAGATGATCCGTCGTCATGACGAGTATTTCGCGCTCGGCGCTTTCACGATTGCGGTCCTGCTGCTGCTTTTGGGGGCTGGCGTAAACCGGACGTCAAGACGAAAGGCGTAAGTTCAGGGGGATATGACCCCTGTTCTTGCTGCCCTTCTGCTGGCTACCCAGGCCCAAGGCGATCTGCCCGACCTGACCAGCCTGTCCGTGCTGCGCGCCGGCGATGACGCCTGCGGCCTCTTTGATAATGCCGAACGCGCCCTCTTGGATGCCGCCATCGCGCGGGCCAGTGATGATGCGGTGCTCGGTGGGGCAGACCCCGAACAGCTTGACCGCCAGCTCGCGCAGCAAACCCGGGTTCCCGCCTGTGGCGATGCCCGCTTGTCCGGGCTTGTGAACGCGCACCATGACCGGATCGACGGTCTGTCGACCTATACCGAAATCCGCTTTCAGGGCTCGGCCCGGGCGTGGATTGTGGACCGTCGGCCTTCGAGAGCGAATGCCCTGCCGCGCTGGCGCGTCGTGCAGCGCACCGGCCAGGGTGACGCGGCGTTCGGCGTTGCCGAAGTCGGCGAGGATTTGCAATTCGCCCTCGCCTTTCGCAGTGAGACGCCCCTGTCGAGCGCTGTGCTGGTCGCCCGCGACCCGGACCGGCAGGGCTATCCGATTGATTTCACCGCCGGCGGTCTGTTGCCGCCGCCAGGCCGCGATGGGGCCAGTGCCTGGGGGGCCTCTGTCGGCCAGACCCAGCGCTTCATGGCGCAGGAGCGCCTCGAGACCGATGTCGCAGCCAATCTTGCACCGGCCGCCGGGATCCCTGCCCGCGGCTTCATCTTCTCACCAGACAGCCTTGCCTTCCTGACGCAGCTAACCCCGCGCGAAGGCGTTGCGATTGAGCTGCGCGACCGCTCTGGTGATGTGGTCAGCCTGATCTGGTTTGAAGTGGGCTCGCTTCAGGCCGCGCTCGCCATGCAGGCCATCCCGCTCGTGGACATCGAGCCTTCACCCGTCGCGCCTGCGCCTTAGGCGCTGGTGCCGGTCTGCAGCTCTTCGCCGAGCGTCTGGGCCGCCTTGATGCGCTGATGAACTTCCAGTGTGGTGTCATCGCCCAGCGTTTCGACATTCGCCTCAACCAGCGCAGGCAGACTGACGGTCACCGTGGTGCCCTCCCCGGCGACGCTTTGAACTGTCATGGTCCCGCCATGAAGCTCGGCCAGCGCCCGCACCAGTGACAGCCCCAGACCCGAGCCACGCTCGGACGTGGTGCGCGCAGCGCTCGCCTGGTTCCAGGCCTTGCCCACACCCTCAAGCTCATCAGCGGCAATGCCGACACCGCTATCGCCCACCGCCAGAACCAGAGCGCCCTGCTCGACCCGGACCATGGCCACGACCGCGCCGCCTTCCGGGGTGAATTTCACGGCATTGGACAGAAGGTTCAGCAGGATCTGGCGCAGTGCCTTGCGATCGGCGTTTACCTTCAGCGGAACCTCGCCGACATCGGTGTAGAGGGCGATATTCTTTTCTTCCGCGCGCAGGCGGAGCATTTTCGAGCTGATCTCGATCACGTCTCGCGCATCAAACTCTTCGGTGTCCAGCTCATAGCGATCCGCCTCGATCTTTGACATGTCGAGCACATCGCCAATGAGATCGAGCAGATGGGTCCCGCTTTCATGGATCAGATCGCCATACTCGGCATAGCGCGCCGGAAGCGGACCGAAAATGCGCTGCTTCATCATGTCAGAAAAGCCAATGATGGCGTTGAGCGGCGTGCGCAGCTCGTGGCTGACTGCGGCCAGAAACTCCGACTTTGACCGGTTGGCGGCAATGGCCGCGTCGCGTTCGGCTTCCAGCTGGGCCAGTTCATCACTGATCACCGCCGGGCTCGACCGGGTGGCCAGCGCTGCGGACTGGCGCTCCATTGTCACGACATAGCCGTCCGGCGTCGCCACAGCCCGAGCTTCGACCGCCTGGGCCGAGCCGTCACGGTCGCGCACGTCAAAGCTGAAGCAGCCGCCGTCGGCCGGACCACCATCGCTGGCAGACTTCAGGCCAGCGCGCACGGCGTCCTGCGCGTCCTCGTCAAAGCCGAGCCCGTCTGCAGGCAATCCGTTCAGGCTGTTGGGGGCACCAGGAACGATCCGGCGGATCGCCCGGCTGGCCGCCTTGATCGTTCCGGTCTTGTCCAGCGCCATGAGCGGCGACGGGGCGCGGGCGAACGCTTCGGCCGCGGATGCGGTCTCCCGGACGGTACGCTCCATTCGGGTCAGGCGGCGCTCAAGCCGGGTGCGGGCCACGAGGCCAGCCATGGCGAGAAAGCCGGCAAAAGCCGCCCAGACTTCCGGTGTGGCGAGAACCTGCTCAAACCCGCTGGTGAGCGCGCCGGGAATACCCGCGACCACACACAGCACGAAGGCAAGCGCACTCAGGACCGCAGCCATGCGCCCCTGCTTGGAGTGCGCGGAGGCAGCAATCGCGGCCGGACCGGCGAGAAAAATTAACGCGGCGGGTGAAATCGCGCTGCCATAGGCGAGCGTTGCGGCGATGCCGGGCAGCGTCCAGGCCAGCGCGAGAACCAGACGCGACGCATCGGCGCGGGGCAGACGCGCACCGGCCAGCAACAGCCCCAACAGGCCAGGCAGAGTTGCAACCGCAAATCCGGCGATAACCCAGTTACTTATCGGCGCAGGCGCAGTGAGAAAAGCAAACACACAAAGCCCGATCCAGGCCGCGTGGAGACCGCGACCGGCGAGGCTGAAGAAAGCGTTTTCAATGAAGCGCATGCGAATCGATTCCCGCGCAGTGAAATCCTGCAGATTCAAGCTCGACTCACGGCGTTAATAATTATTGAATCTCTGTTAAACGTTCAGGTCACACATGACCGGCACAGTAGGGGTGCGGGCGAGCGGCCCGTCTTCAAAATGATCCGGGAAGGAAAAGGTACGCCATGATGGATGGATGGGTACTCGCCGCAGCTGCGGCTTTAATCACCTCCGGTGCTCAGGACGCGCAGACGTCTGAACCGGCCCAGGACCAGGCCCCCTCACAGCCTGCGCTCATGCTGGATGCCCCCGCGCCAGCGTCAGCCAATGAAACAACCGCCATTGTGCGCACGGCCGGCACTTACGCCGCGTATCACGCCGATGTGGGTGAGGCCGGTCGCCGTGAGCTACGCTCGGGCGCAGACCTTGATGCCACGATGGACGAGCTGACCCGCTATTATGATGGCGACCGGCTTGTGGACGCACAGATTGCCTACGCGGCCCTTGTGGCGGCCCAGAACCCCGAATTCATCGACGCGGTGCGTGCGGTGGCAGACTATTACGGCGCTGGCGTCGCCCGAGCGGCACTGATGGGTGATCCGCTTTATGTGACCGGATTCATGGGAGCAGACGTCGCTCAGGATGCGGTCTATGGCGCGATCAACGAGGATGTGTCCTCGATCCGCTCGGTTGGGGATCGCTATCGCCAGGCCGCCTACGAGCTGCAGAACGAGACCTGGGCCGGCCGTCGTGCCCGCGACCGGGCGGCGCGTCTGGAAGCGCTTGAAAGCGCGTCAGACCGTCTCGACGTCAGCTTTGAGGCTGCTGCGCCAGAAGTCGGCATCGATCCGGTGGCGCCGATCCATGCCGCGTCGCTGACCTCCGGCCAGCTGGGTTCGGCGTCGGCCATGTTCTCTGATC
Source organism: Oceanicaulis sp. (assembly GCA_043513725.1). Classification (GTDB taxonomy): domain Bacteria; phylum Pseudomonadota; class Alphaproteobacteria; order Caulobacterales; family Maricaulaceae; genus Oceanicaulis. The sequence continues at coordinate 923,563 of CP121338.1, forward strand.
GTGCGCCGTCCAGCGCACCGGCCCTGACCGACCTTCAGGTCAATGTGGGCGAGCAACAGCTGGAGCCTGATGAACGCCGCATTGGCCAGATGCTGGCCGTCGCCGCGCTTCAGTCGATCGAGGAGGGCGACATGTCCGCGCTCGATCGCATGCTGGATGACCCGGCCGTTGAGCGCTGCATCACCTGGGCGCGTTTAACCATGGCCCAGTGCGTGGCAGCCGGTCATTTCAAGTATGAGGACAGCTTCTGCATCGCAGAACATGCCCTTAATGATGTGGCCGATTGCCTGACCGCCAGCCGACCTGTTTCGAACTGAGACAAAAATCGCTGACCTGTTCAGCTTTGGTTAGGGAAAAAAAATCAGCCTTAACACGTCATTTACCCAAGACCCCGGATTCACTGGCGAGTCCGGGGTCTTTTGATCTAGCCTCCTTCTTGCATCCCAGAAACGGGACGAAAAGGAAGGCGCGATGTTTCCCATCAAAGCCATATTCTGGACCCTCTTGGTCGCGGCCTTTGTGCCCGCCGGTTTCCACGCCGCACCCGATGGTGTGTTTGCCCAGGAGACCACGCGCATTGCCGCTGAGTGGAATGCGGAAAGCTTCCACACTGCGAACACGAACACCGTAGACAGTGCGACCCGCGACTTCTGCCAGAACCGTCAGGAGACCTGTCAGGTCGCCAGCGAGTTCGGCCAGGTCGCCGGCTTCATGATGAATATGGCTGCGGACCGCGCCGAGGACGCCATTGCGTCGCGTTCGAGCCGCGCCCCGGCCTCTGCGCAGGATGCTGTCCTGACCGCTGAAGAGCTGTTTGCCGAAGCCGCTGGCGAAATCCCGACCCGCTAAAGCGGTGCGGCCAGGGTCGCGCGGGCCTTGAAGGCGCGCGCGACCGGCTTTATGTGCCAGCCTATGGGCACACTCTCCACTGATATCGATGAACTCGTCGACGAGTTTGACTTCCTGGGCGACTGGGAAGAACGCTACCGCTATCTGATCGAGCTGGGCCAGGCCCTGCCCGCCTTCCCCGAGGACGAGCGCACCGAGGACACCAAGGTGAAAGGCTGCGTCAGTCAGGTCTGGGTGGTCGTGGAGCCGGAGGGCGGTCGCCTGACCCTTAGGGGCGATAGCGACGCCCACATCGTCAAAGGCCTCGTGGCCCTGATGGACCGGCTTTATTCAGGCCGGACACCGGACGAGGCGCTGTCGATTGATCCCAAGGAGGTGCTGGGACGAATTGGTCTGTCAGAGCATCTGTCGCCCCAGCGCTCCAACGGTCTGGCGAGCATGGTCAAACGGATCCGGGCCGAGGCTGAAGCGCTACAGGCGTGACCTGAATTGAGGCCCTAGCCGACAGGCGTTTCGGGACGCTCCATCAAACGGTAGTGCACCGCCAGTCGGTCCAGCGCCAGCTTTAGCATGGCGGCCCCGGCCCGTTCCGGCCAGCCCTGCTCGCGCTCGGTTTCGCCCATGCCCGCCTCGCGGATCAGGATGGCAAACACCAGCGTATCGAGGCCCGGGCCCACGGCATCGAGGGCCTCCATCACCCGCGCCTGGGCATCAAGGCGCGAACCCGGCGCATCTGCGCGATCAGCGGGTGCACTGCGGTGTTTATTGCGCGGCTGGGCGCTCCAGTCCGCTGTGACGCGGCTGGTCAGAGCCGAGCGCTCATAATCACAGATAAAGATCGCCGCAGCCCCGGCGTGGACGGGGTCCAGCAAGGCCGGACGGTTTCCCACGGGTTTAAGATAGCGCGCAAGCGGTCCGGGGGCCGTTGACGCGACAACGGTCCTTAGGCCCTGCGTATCCATGATCTGGCGACGCGCCGGCTTGCGGTGCTGGTCGGCGAAGGGCTGATCGCTGGTCTGCTGAAGACGCACCAGCCGCCCCTGCCCGTCCGCACTGAGCCGGTAGCCCTCCCCCACACGAGAAAGCAGGCCGTCGCTGATGGCGCGCTGGACTTCCGCGCGGCCAACTCTGGCGAACGGGCGGCGTCGGCGATCAGATCCGGCATAGACGCCATATCCGCCCTGCCCCGCCGGCAGGGGCGCAAGCACGCACCCTTCCTTTGAGAGGCGGCGCATCCAGGCCGGTGCCGTCATGCTGCGGCCTTCACGTCTGGCGCAGGCGCGGAGCGCAGGCAGGCTTCCAGCTCGTCGAGCTTGGCATCGAAGGCGGCATCATCGCGCCGATCCTCGATCCGGTGGCAGGCATGGGCAGCCGTCGACCGGTCACGCCTGAAAGCCTCCGCGGTGCGCGTCAGGCTGAGCTCGAAGGCAACGTGGGTGAGATAAATCGCCACCTGCCGGGCCAGCGCAGCGCGCGCAGCACCCCGTGTAGCCGAGTCGATCTGTGTCGCGGGAACACCGAAGGCGTAAGCGACGGTCTGCAAAGCGAGTTGAGCCCGGGCCCGGTCGGCCCGCTTATCCTGCTCAGTCATATCAATCTCCCTGTGTGATACGCTTCATACCGCGCATCCTAGGAAGATTACACCATGGTGAGGATAACTTTCCTATTATCCGCCCATGAGGTTTAGTGGCGCATGTTTATACACGTTTTGCGCGAACCGCCTATGCCGGGGAGAAATACGCCACGAGGAGGACGCCTGCGAGCATGATCGCCGTCCATAGCGCCATGAGACCGGACGGGAAATCACGCGACAATGTCCCGGCCGGGCTGAACAGGTTGTGCAGCTTGCGGCCAAGGCCCTTGAAGCCGGCACCCAGGATTGCCTCGGCCCACTGAATGATCAGACGGCCCATCGCGGTGCCCCAGCGCGCCACAGCGTCACCAAAGTAGCGATAGAGCCAATCCACATCGATGATGGTGCGGTCTGATTTCAGCGGATAGAGCTTCAGCCAGATCAGAAGGCCAAAGGCGAGCGCTCCGGCCCCGAGGATCTGCAGCTGACCCACAATCGATGCAGCCTTGTACGGCTTGTAGTCGATGGCAAAGGGCAGCAGGTCATAGAGGACGTGGTAATTCGTCCCGACCAGAATGCACAGAAAGGCTGCAAGCCCCATGGCGACCAGCTGGCCGGTGGGAGCTTCCTTCACGCGGTGGCCACGATCTTCGCCGAAGAAGGCAAAGAAGGGCACTTTCAGCGCCGTGAGTTCCATCACGCCGGCAGACGCAAAGATCAGAACGAAGTAGGCGAGGTCGAGATGCTCGTAATGGACCGAGGACAGGATCAGCGTCTTGGCCACAAAGCCGGAGAAGAGCGGCACGCCCACAACGGACGCCCCGGCGATGATGGCAAACAGGCCGGAGACCGGCATGGACTTGAACAATCCGCCCAGCTCAGTCGCTTTCACAGTACCAGTGCGGTTCAGCACCGAGCCCATCACCATGAAGAAGAGCGCCATGTAGAGGACGCCCACGAAGGCGTTGGCGGCCGCACCATTGAGCGCCAGCTCAGAGCCGACGCCCACCGCCACGGTCATGAATCCGAGCTGATTGATCAGCGCATAGGCGAGCGTGCGGCGCAGGTCGTTCTCCACAATCGCGTAGAAGACCGGGAAGACCGCCATGACGAGGCCGATGGTGATGAGAATGTCCTCACCGGCAAAACCACGCGCCAGGGCATAGATGGCCATCTTGGTGGTGAACGCTGACAGGACCACAGCGCCGAAGGGCGTGGCCTTTGGATAGGCGTCCGGCAGCCACATATGCATCAGCGGGAAGGCTGCCTTGATGCCGATACCGGCCAGCAGCAGCCATCCGGCCGGTCCGGACAGATCGAATACCGAGGTCGCGCCAACGCCGCCAAAGCTCCAGCTGCCGGTCTGGCCATACCACAGCGCCGCGCCGCCAAGCAGCAGCACGCCGGAGAGCACCTGAATCGCCAGATAGCGCAGACCGGCACGCCGGCTCATGGCACCCCCGACCGCGAAGATCAGCGGTGCCGAAGCCAGCGCGGTAAGCTCCCAGAAAAAGAAGAGCGTCAGAAGGTCGCCCGCGAATACTGCGCCAACGGCTGAACCGGCATAAATCAGCGAGGCCGCATCGCTCCAGCGCGAGCGGTCATGGATGGAGTAGATGCCATTGAGGAATGCCGCGATCAGAAAAACCAGCGCCCAGAGCCGGCTGAGATTATCGAAGCGGAAGGTCTCAAGCGTCAGCGGACCCAGCTCAATAAGCCCGTAGACACCCGGCTCGGCCACCGCAAACCAGGCGGCAAGGCCAACGACAGGAGCCGCAATCATGATCGCCTTGCGCGCTGCATTGTTCGGCAGGGCGAGCGTGATCAAACCACCGACGATCAGGGCGAAGGCCGGGTTGAAGCCCGACAGGAAGGACAGCGTGTCAGCCATTAGCGCGCCTCCCCGTCATCAGAATCTGTCTCGTCACCGGCGGCGCGCTCGTAGAAGTCCGGCCCTGCGCTGAGGACCCAGCGCAGCAGCCAGGCTGCAAGGATGGCAGCGCCCGCGCCCACAAAGGGCATCCACTCATACGCGCCGAGGACCTCGGGATATTTAGACAGCGGCTCTGCGCCTGACAGAACCAGCTCCAGCCCGAAGCTGACCAGCATCACCACCGCCAGAGCAATGACGATAAGGCGGCCCATGCCGGGCTTGAACAGAAACAGGAAGGGCTGCGCCAGCGGGTGCACCCCCTCCGACGCGCCGGTGCGCTTCGCACTCATGGCGTCATCTCCGTGGTGAAGACAGGCTGAAGGAAATCAATGATCGGGCCGACCATGAAGAAGAGTACGATCGTGCCCGTGGCGGTGACCGCCGGAGCCACCCACGCCAGCGGCGGCGGCAGGCCCGGCTTCATCGGTGAGACGTCCGGCTTCTTCTTGCCAAAGGCCCGGATCACCACCGGCAGCAGGTAGCCGATATTCAACAGCGTGGAGCCGATCAGCATCGCGATGAGCCACGGCTGGTCTGCGGCAACGGCACCTTCCATCAGGAAGATTTTCGGCCACACCCCGCCAAAGGGCGGCACACCAATGATCGACAGCGAGCCAATCGCGAAGGCGGCAAAAGTCACCGGCATGTACCAGCCCAGGCCATCAAGCTGACTAACCTCGGTCTTCTTGGTGCCGGTGTAGATCCCGCCCGCAGTCATGAAGAGAGTGATCTTGCCATAAGCGTGCATGACGATCTGCAGCGCCGCACCCAGAAGCGCCGCCGGGCTCGCCAGCATTGCGCCGAGCGTGATGTAGGACAGCTGGCTGACCGTGGAGAAGGCCAGCCTTGCCTTGATATTGTCCTTGGTGAAGGCAATGACCGAAGCCACCACAATCGACAGGCCAGCGATCCAGGCGAGCACGTCGGCCGCCGGCAGGATCTGCATGTATTCGATACCAAAGATGTAGATCACGACCTTGAGCATCGTGAACACGCCGGCCTTCACAACCGCCACAGCGTGCAGAAGCGCCGATACTGGCGTCGGGGCCACCATGGCGTTCGGAAGCCAGGGGTGGACCGGCATCAGGGCCGCCTTGCCGATCCCGAAGGCAAACAGCACCAGCAGCACTGAGCCCGCAATCGGACCGGCCGCGCCAGCCAGGATACCGCCTGCGGTAAAGTCGGTGGTGCCTGCGAAGTAATAGGTCGCGAAGGTGGCCGGCAGCAGCAGACCAATCGAGGTCGCCAGCAGGATGCCCAGATAGATGGCGGTGCCCTTCTTGGCTTTCGCATCGCCCTTGTGCGCGACGAGCGGCACAGTGGCGAGCGTCAGCGCTTCATAGAAGAAGAAGAGCGTCAGCATATTACCCGACAGGGCGATGCCCATTGCCGCGGCGATCGATAGCGTGAAGCAGTAGTAGAAGCGCGTCTGGTTCTTCTCTTTATTGCCGCGCATATAGGCGATCGAATAAAGCGAATTCACGATCCACAGGCCGCTTGCGACCATTGCGAAGACCGCGCCCAGCGGCTCCAGATGGAAGGTCAGCGACAGGCCCGGCGCGAAGGTGAAGAGCGTGATCTCGGGACGCTGGCCGGAGACCTCCACCAGATAGGCGACCACGACTGCCAGAATGATGGCGGTGATCAGCGTCGAGGCTTCGCGCAGGTTCGGCACCTTGTCGAACGCCAGCACACCCAGCCCGCCGACAAGCGGCAGGATGAGCGCGAGCATCAGGGCAAGTTCAGGCGTCCAGCTCATGAGCCCACGCCTCCGTCAATCGCGGCCTGGGCCGCCGTCTGCGCCATGTCGACCATGAAGCCTGCATTGGTTCCGAAATAGAGATTGGCGAGCGCCAGCACCCAGAGCGGGACCGTGATCAGGAGCGGCACCTTGCGCACTGCACCGTGCAGGCCGTCGGTCGGGGCCGGATTGACCCAGATCGTGACCAGCATCCGGTAGCAATAGAAGACCGCGAGCACGGACGCAGCGAGGATGGCCACGACCGCCCACCACCAGCCGTTATCGAGCGCGGCCTGGATGAGATAGAATTTCGACACAAAGCCTGCGGTAAACGGCACACCGATGAGCGAGAGCGCACCGATGGTGAAAGCCGCCGATGTGAACGGCATCGCCTGACCCAGGCCCTTCAGGTCATCAATCCGGCGCACACCATAGCAGTAGGCAAAGGCCCCAAGCGCCATGAAGAGCGCACCCTTCATCAGGGCGTGATTGAGAAGATGAAGCGACGCCGCCGCGACACCGGCAGCCGTCGCCAAACCCAACCCCAGCAGCATGTAGCCGACCTGCGCGACCGAGGAATACGCCAGAAGACGGCGGGCGTCGGACTGGAACAGGGCCTGAGCCGACGCGATAATCATGCCGGTGATCGCCAACGGCGTGATGGCATAGGTCAGCGTATTCTCAACAAAACCGCTATTGATCGAGAACACGTCGAACGAAAAGCGGATGATCACGTAGAAGGCGACCTTGGTGGCGGTAGCCGCAAGGAAGGTCGTCACAAAGCTTGGCGCGAAGGCATAGGCGCTCGGCAGCCACAAGTGCAGCGGGAAGAGTGCGGTTTTCAGGCCAATGCCCACCAGGATGAAGGCAAAGCCGACCTCCACAACCCGGTCACCCGGACGCTCGGCGATGGTCTGGGCCATGTCGGCCATGTTCAGCGTGCCAGTCGCCATGTAGAGGAAGCCGATGCCGATCACGAAGAACGTCGCGCCAATGGTGCCCATTACCAGATAGTTGAAGGACGCTGTCAGGGCCCGGCGATCATTGAGATGGCCCATGGCGATGATCGCGTAGGTGCCAATCGAGCTGATCTCCAGGAAGACGAACAGGTTGAAGGCGTCGCCCGTGGCCGCAACGCCGGACAGACCGGCAAAGCACAGCAGGAAGGCGGCGTAGAACAGCGATTGCTTACGCTTGTCGATCTCGTCAGCCACGCTCGGCAGCGCGAACAGAAGCGCCAGAATGCCGGTGGCCGACAGCAGCAGCAGAAGCGCTGAATTCAGGCCATCAATGCGAAACTCGATACCATAGGGCGGCTCCCAGCCCCCCATAGCGTAGCTGATAATGGCACCCTCGCCGCGCGTGCCGAGGAACAGCTCGATCGCGCACACGAAGGCCACCACGGCGCTGATCATCGCCAGCCCCCAGGCCACGCGACCTGAGGGTTGCGCAGCCGCAATCGTGGACAGGATCAACGGCACGGCGACCAGAAGCGCCGGCGCGTGCGCTCCAAGCGCAGCAGGAAGGAAATAGGCGTCCGTCACGACTTACACGCCCTTTTCAAGTTCAAGCGAATAATCGGCCTCGGCAATCGCATCGTCCTCGATGGTGCCATAGGCTTCACGGATACGAACAACCAGCGCCAACCCCATCGCGAGCGTGGCCACACCCACCACAATGGCGGTGAGGATCAGCACGTGGGGCAGCGGGTTGGAGTAAAGCTGGTTCGGGTCCAGCGTGCCGTTGGTCAGATCCTTGTAATCGAGGATCGGCGGCACGCCCCCAAAGACCTTGCCCATGGTGATGTAGAGCAGGAACACCGAAGTCTGGAAAATCGTCAGGCCCACCATGCGCTTGACCAGATTGCCCGTGGCAATCAGCGCATAAAGACCCGTCATCATCAGGACGATGATGACCACATAGACAAAGCGCTCTGACAGCATCTCAATCATGGCTACCAGTCCTCGTCGGTGATTTCAGGGGAGCGCCCGGCAAAGGCGTAGAAGATCGCAATGATCACCGCGGTCACGGTCATCAGAACGCCGATCTCCACCAGCACGATGCCCAGATACTGGCCACGATAGCCGGTCGGCATGAGCACATCGAAATTGAGGAAGTTTTCCCCGAAGACCAGCGATACAAATCCGACTGCCGCAAAAATGAAGGCCCCCATGGCCAGCACCACACGTGCGGCCCATGGCGGGACCGCCTTGCGCGCAGCGTCCATGCCGAAAATGAGTGCATAGAGGATCAGCGCCGAGGCCAGGATCACGCCGGCCTGGAAGGCACCGCCCGGCGCATACTTGGCGTGGAAGTGGACGTAGAACCCGAAGATCAGGATCAGCGGGATCAGCAGCTTGGCGACCACGCGTAGAATGAGGTGAGCGGACATTACTGCTCCTCCTTCCGACGGCGGCGACCCGACAGGCCCATCAGCAGCGCGACACCCACACCGGCGGCGAAGACCACAAAGACCTCGCCCATGGTGTCAAAGCCGCGATAGGACCCCAGGACGGCGGTTACGACGTTCGGGATTTTCTTCATGTCCTCTGCGGTGCGGTCCATGTACTCCATGCCGACACCGGAATTGGCCGGTGTATCGACCGAGCCATAGACCGGCATGTCCGGCAGGGCATACAGCAGCACCGCTCCGGCTGAGACGCAGACCGCGAGCGCGGCCCAGTGACGCGAGGCGCTGACTGCGTCGCACTCGCGCGAGGTCAGGAGCATGGCGGCCAGCAGCAGCACGGTGGAGATGCCTGCACCCACCGCCGCTTCGGTAAAGCCAACGTCGAGCGCGTCGAGCGAGGTGAACCAGGCCGCCGAAAGCAGCGAATACACGCCAGTCAGCATGACAATGGCGAACAGGTTGCGCAGGCGGATAACCGCCACGCCCACCGCCAGCAGCATCGCCATCAGCACATAGTCAAAATACTGGGTCAGATCGCCCATCATGATGCGCCTCCGTGGTCATCGGGTGAGCGCGGGCGAAAGCGCGTCAACAGCGGCTTCAAGCCGGACTTGTAGGCGGCGTTAGCTGTCGCGTGGGTTGCCGTCGGGCTGGTCAGGAAGACAAACAGTCCCAACAGCGCCAGCTTCACTGTGACCAGCGACCAGCCGGACTGCAGCATCAGGCCAATGATGATCATTTCCGCACCCAGCGTATCGGTCACGCCCGCGGCGTGCATGCGAGTGTAGAAATCCGGCAGACGCAGCATGCCCAGCGCGCCAGCCATCAGGAAGACGGCACCGGTCAGCATCAGGGCTGCCGACGCGATATCAAGACCGAGCTCTACGAAGAAAGACACACTCATTCGTCGTCCTCCCCATCGAGAGCGCGGCGCAGCGCCATTTGTGACAGCGCCACCTCAAGCGAGCGGTAGCGGAAGAATTTCAGGATCGCGATGGTCGCGATGAAGTTCATCAGGGCGTAGAGCAGGGCGATATCAATCGCGGCCGGCTCACTGACCATCAGCGCGAACACCACCAGGAACAGCACCGTCTTGGTGCCGAAGGCGTTCACCGCCAGCACGCGGTCATACAGCGTCGGGCCGATAAACAGCCGCGCCAGAATGAAGGCCATGCCAAGAGCGACCATGCCGGCGACAGCAAAGTCCACGAGCGTCATGAACATTATGCGCCCTCCCCGTCAGCCGCTTTGGTGGCGCGCTTGCCCATGTCGATGAAGGCTTCGGTATCGACAAAGCTCTCGTCGAGCGCGTGGATCAGGAAACCACCTTCTTCCACCTCCACCGTCACCGTGCCCGGCGTCAGGGTGATAGAGTTGGCGTAGGTGGTCTTGGCGAGGTCTGAGCCCTCTGTGACGCCCACATGGGTCATCACCGGCTTGATGTTGAGATCAGGCGCGAGCGCCAGCTTCACGACCTGGACATTGGCCTTAAAGATTTCATTGCCGAGCCAGACCCAGTAGCGGCCGAAGCGAACCAGATTGGTGAAGGGCACGGTTTCACCGTCGATCACGCCAAAGCGCGCGGCCATGTAGATCGACAGGATCACCGACAGGACGCCGAAGCCGGTGATGATTCCATGCCACCACATGCCCGACAGGAGCAGCCAGATGGCCGCCAGAACCACAGTCAGAATAACGCCGTAAAGGAGCCTTCGGCCCACGATGCTCTCCCCTTGATGCGCCCGGACGTCTGTCCGATGCGACCGTTGGTCGCCGGTCTTAGAAAATGCGCGGTCGCTTTTCCAGCAAAACCGGTGTTGTTCAGGGTAAATTTTTACATATCCCCGCAGCCCGGTAGGGCTTTAATCGTCCTCGTACTCATAGCCGACCATCGACAGCGGCCGGGCCTTCAGGCCCTCCAGTTCGGCCCAGCGCGCCAGCGCATCATCGCGGCCATGGGTGATCCACAGCTCTTCTTTGGCAACTTCGCGCGCCGTGTTGGTCAGCTCGTCCCAGTCGGCGTGATCTGACAGGATGAGCGGCAATTCCACGCCGCGCTGTCGGGCTCTGGCGCGCACCTGCATCCAGCCCGACGCGAACGCGGTCACCGGATCGGCAAAGCGGCGCGCCCATTTGGTATGAAAATTAGACGGCGGTCCCACGACTATTTTGCCCGCAAAGTCCTGTTTCGACCCGGCCTTGTCCTTGATCGTGGCATCGCGCAGCTCGCCCAGCTTGACCCCATGGTCTTCATAGAGCTCACACAGGGCTTTCAGCGCACCATGGATATAGATCGGCTCGTGATAGCCCTGCTCACGCAAAAGGCAGATGATGCGCTGCGCCTTTCCCAGCGCGTAGGCCCCCACAAGGTGCGTGCGCTCAGGGTAGCGCGCGACACTATCGAGCAGCTTGCGCATTTCACCGGCATCGTCGGGATGGCGAAACACCGGCAGGCCAAATGTCGCCTCCGACACAAAGACATGGCTGGGCACTGGCTCAAACGCGGCACAGGTCGGATCGCGGCGGCGCTTGTAGTCACCAGATACCGTGATCACGAGCCCTTTCCATTCCAGCCGCGCCTGGGCACTGCCCAGCACATGGCCCGCCGGATGGAAGCTCACCTCAACCTCGCCGATCTTGACCCGTTCGCCATAGGCCATGGGCTGGCGGGATTCGCAAAAGTTTTCCCCATAGCGCGCCGCCATGATGTTCAGCGTTTCAGGCGTGGCCGCCACGGCCCGGTGCCCGGCGCGCGCGTGATCGGCATGGCCATGGGTGACCACGGCCCGGTCCGCAGGCCGCATGGGATCTATGAAAAAGCCCCCGGGCTCACACCACAGCCCCCGCTCGGTTTCGCGCAAAAGATCGGGCGGTTTGATCATGGAGGGGGATGTAGTTCAGATTCGCGCGACGTCATTGCCGCATCTGTCGCTACAGGATCAAACGCCAGCGTCAGCGCGCCCTCTTCCCCTTGAATAAGGGGGAGAGGATAGAGGTGAGGGGGTGTGGTGAAGCTTGCTCAGGTCGTGCAGGATGAGAGGGTGAAAACACCCCTCACCTAACCTCTCCCCAGGGATGGGGAGAGGGACTTGGGTAGCACTCCATGATCAAACGCCTAGCTTGAGGCGGCGACGACTGTCGTTGCAGATGTCGCCGCGACAATGATCGCGGCCTGGGCGGCAATCACTGCGGCCATGGCCGTCAGCTGTCCGCCCTCGGGCATGTCGCGGCCCTGAATGTGGAGCAGATGCGCCAGGCGCAAACGCGCCGAGCCGAGGGTCGGGATCGACTTGGGCAGTTGTTCGCGGATATCAGCGATTGCGGCCATGTCAGACGGCGTCAGACCCTGAGCGGCCCACTCCATCAGCATGGTCCGGTCAAGGCTGGAGCGGATCGCGCGAAACTCGCTTCGCGCCTCCAGCAGCGCTTCATAGCTCCGCAGCACGGTGCGGGGTTCCGCCTCCATGAGCGCGCACAGGCGCGCACCTTCACGCTTGTGGCCCCTCGCCTTGCGATGGGATTTAAACACCTCTTCAGCACGCGAGCGGGTTTGAACGACCACGCGCGGATCATCGCCGCGGGCCGCATGGAAGGCTGCGAAAGTATCCGTCGTTTGCGGATAGGCCCGCCACCAAGGCGGCAGGATCGCCCGCTTCATCTCGTAGAAGCGCTCAATCGGCGTGTCGGCCTTACTGGCGAGACACAGAACCAAGGCCGCCCGTGATCCGCCCGCATGAAGCGAGCCGGTCTTGCTCGCCTTGCGCTGATCACGCAGCGTTTCGCGCGCCGCCGCGAAGCGTTCCATCGGCACGGTGGCATGGGTCATCAGCGCAGCATAAATCCAGCGCAGGGCCCCAGACGGGGCTGCATGACGCCCAACGACGGATGTGAACTCGCCATGGAGCGCCGTCGTGGCCTCAGCCAGCGCGTCCGGCGTTCCGTCAGCGGGCACCAGGGCAGAGGCCGTCAACCAGGCGGCTGTCTTGTCCGGCTTGGGGCGGTCAGTGCGCAGCGCTTCATACAGCGCGTGTAGTCGGTCGATCTTGGTTTGAGTATCCAAGTCAGGGCTCCAAAATTGCTCAGACCAAGCTTAAGCCATTTCAGAGCCCTGCACGATTAAATCGCGGTAGGCTTAGTCCGCCTCACCCTCGGACAAGTCCAGCCCCGTGTGGTGGGCGATGAAGGCCCAGCGATCCGCACCTTCCTCGATTAGCTTGGAGACCGGCGTTCCGGCCCCGTGCCCCGCACTGGACTCAATGCGGATCAGGGTGGGTGATGCCCCTGTTTCAGCCTGCTGCAGTGCGGCGGCATATTTAAACGAGTGGCCCGGGACCACGCGGTCATCTGTGTCGGCCGTGGTAATCAGCGTTGCCGGGTAGGCCCCGCTTTCTGGAATGTTGTGGTAGGGCGAATAGGCATGGAGGAGATCAAACATCTCCGGGTCCTGCGGGCTGCCATAATCATCCACCCAGAACCGGCCGGCGGTGAACTGGTTAAAGCGCAGCATGTCCATCACGCCCACCGCAGGCAGCGCTGCGGCAAACAGTTCAGGCGCCTGATTGGATACCGCACCCACCAGCAGACCACCATTGGAGCGGCCATGGATGGCGAGCGTGTCGGGGTTCGCCCAGCCCAGCTCGATCATCGCACGGCCGGCGTTGATGAAGTCATCAAACACATTCTGCTTGTTGAGCAGGCGTCCAGCATCGTGCCAGTCGCGGCCATAGGCTGATCCACCACGCAGATTGGCGATGGCGTAGACCCCGCCCATCTCCATCCACTGCAGGCGGCGCACGTCAAAATCCGGACGCCGGGTGATGGCAAACCCGCCATAGCCATAGATCAGGGTTGGCTGCGCACCATTGGGCTCCACATCGCGGTGGTGGGCAATGAAGAGCGGAATCTGTGCGCCGCCGGTGCTCTCATAGAAGGTCTGGGTGACCACATAATCATCGGGACTAAACGTCAGGTCCGGCTCGGCAAACACCGTGCTCTCGCCCGTCGTGACGTCATAGCGATAGACCGTGGCCGGCTGGTTCAGGCTTTCATAGCTGTAGAAGGTCTCACCGCTGTCCGGACCGCCGGAGAAGCCCGACGCGACACCCAGACCGGGCAGCTCCACATCGCGCACGGGGGTGCCGTCTTCGGCATAGACGCTCACCGCGCTCGCGACATCGCGCATGCGCTCAACGACGATGTGTCCGCCGATATGGTCCGTGCCAGTGATCGGGTTCTCGGTTTCGGCGACCACATCGCTCAGCGTTGACGGATTGCTTAAGGCCACCGCGACCACCCGGCCGTTGGGCGCATCCAGATCAGTCTGGAACAGGAATGTCTCGCCCAGATTGCCCACATAGGAATGGTTGTTGCCAAAGCCTTCAAAGATCAGCACGGGCTCTGCGTCGTTGCTTGTCAGATCAAGGATATGCACGCCATTGCCATCGGTCCCAGTGGAGGTGGAGATGATCAGGTAATCGCCATCATCGCTGACCGAGCCGCGCCAGCTCACCTCCGGGTTTTCAGGATCGGAGATAATCAGCTCATCTTCACTTTGATCCGTGCCCAGCGCGTGGAAATAGATCGCCTGATTGAGGTTGAGCGCCGTGAAGGCCTCACCCTCTTCGGGAGCCGGATAGCGCGAATAATAAAAGCCCGAGCCATCGCTCGCCCAGCTGACCGGAGAGAATTTCACCCACTCCACGCTGTCGCTCAGCGTCTCACCGGTCTGAACATCCATCACCTTCAAGGTGCGCCAGTCCGACCCGCCTTCCTGCACCGAATAGACCATGCGGCTGCCATCCGGGCTTGGCCAGTAACCGGCCAGCGCAGAGGTGCCGTCCTCGGCCCACTCATTGGGATCAATCAGAACCCGGTCTTCACCGTCGAGCCTATCGCGCACATAAAGCACGCTCTGATCCTGCAGCCCGTCATTGCGGGTCAGGAAGTAGCGGCCACCGCGCTCCCGCGGCAGGCCGAAACGCTCATAGTTCCACAGCTCGCGCAGGCGATCTGCGATCATGTCGCGGCCCGGGAGTGTCTCCAGATAAGCGTTCGTGACGGCGTTTTGATCTGCCACCCACTGGGCGACCTCATCGGACACCCGCACATCGGTTTCCAGCCAGCGATAGGGGTCAGCCACCGTGACCTCACCCTCAGCAGCGCTGGCGTAGACATCTGTCTGATCAACGGTGCGGGTTTCAGGATAGGTCAGCGCGGTCGTGTCAGCCGATGTGTCCTCGACCGGGTCTTCAGAACAGGCGGCGAGAGCCAGAACGGACGCAGCGGTGGCGAGCAGAAAACGCATGTGGAGCCTCCCCAGGCAAAACTGTGTTGCGCGAGAAGTTAGGGCGAGCCTGGCTGAGAGTCATGGGCGGGGCTGCGATGGAGCGCGTTCGTTAAGGCCCATCGCAGCCCCGCCCCTCACCGCCAGGGGGTTCATCGCCCCCAACTTTCCTCATCCTGAGGTGCATTTCGCGAGAAATGCCTCGAAGGACGCACTATTGTTTCACCCATGCGCCACACCGACCTGCCCGCCCTGCCCGACATTTTCGAAGACTGGTTCGCGTCTCGCGGCTGGGCACCGCGTGAGCACCAGCGCGCAATGGTTGCTGCGGCGAAGGCCGGTGAGGATGCGCTGCTGATCGCGCCGACCGGCGGCGGCAAAACCCTGGGCGGCTTCCTGCCCAGCCTGATCGAGCTGGCCGACATCGCGCGCGAAGGCGGCAAGCAGCGGCCGCACCGTCTGCACACGCTCTACGTCTCACCGCTCAAGGCGCTGTCGCAGGACGTGGCGCGCAATCTGATGACGCCGGTTGAGGAAATGGGCCTCGACCTGCGCATTGAAACGCGCACCGGTGACACGCCCCAGTCCAAACGCCAGCGCCAGCGACAGGCTCCGCCGGACATATTGCTCACCACGCCCGAACAGCTCGCCCTGTTCTGCGCGCAGGCCAACGGCGCGGCGTTCTTCGAGCACCTGTCGACCGTGATCGTGGATGAGGTGCACGCCCTCGCCTCGGGCAAGCGCGGCGATTTGCTCGCCCTCGGGCTCGCGACGATGTCCACCTACGCGCCGAAGGCCCGGCGCGTCGGTTTGTCGGCGACGGTGAAGGACGAGATGGGCCACGCCCGCTGGTTAACCCGGCAGACGGACGACGGGTCGCGCTTTGCCCGCATCGTGCGCGGTGCGGCGGGTGCGGACCCGCAGGTAGAAATCCTGACAACGGGCGACGAGCGCATTCCCTGGGCCGGCCACACCGGCCGTCACGCCCTGCCCCACGTCTATGAGTTGATCAAGGGCGCGAAGACCGCGCTGATTTTTGTGAACACGCGCTCCCAGGCCGAGTTCCTGTTCCAGATGCTGTGGTCAATCAACGAGGACAATCTGCCCATCGCGCTGCACCATGGCTCCCTGTCAGCAGAGCAGCGCCGCAAGGTGGAAAGCGCCATGGCGGCGGGCAAGCTGAAGGGTGTGGTGTGTACCTCCACCCTCGATCTGGGCATCGACTGGGGCGATGTGGACCTCGTCATCCAGATGGGTGCGCCAAAAGGCTCGTCCCGCCTGCTTCAGCGTCTGGGTCGCGCCAATCACCGTCTCGATGCGCCGAGCCGCGCGATCCTCGCCCCCACCAACCGCTTTGAGCATCTGGAATGCCAGGCCGCCCGCGATGCGGTGTCGGAGCGCATGCTGGATGGTGAACCGCTGCGCGCCGGAGCGCTTGATGCCCTGGCGCAGCACGTGATGGGCCGCGCCTGTGGCGAGCCGTTCAACGCCGATGCGCTCTACGCTGAGGTTACCCAGGCCGCGCCCTATGCCGAGCTGGATCGTGAGACCTTTGACCGTGTGCTCGAATTCGTGGCGTCCGGCGGCTACGCGCTCGGCAGCTATGACCGCTTCAAGCGGATCGTGAAAAATCGCGACGGTCTGTGGCAGGCGCGAAACCGCGACACCGCCCAGCGCCATCGGATGAATGTCGGCGTCATCATCGAAAGCCCGATGCTGGATGTGCGGCTGATGCGCGGCGGAAGGGCCAAACCGGCGGACCGCGGACCGCTCAAACCGGATTACGGCCTCGCCGCACTGTCGCGAGGCCTCGCGCCGTCTGGCATCAAGGCCGCAGGCGAAGGCGGGCGCGCCGCGACCAGAAAGAAGCTCCAGCGCACCGGTGGGCCCCGACTGGGCCAGGTGGAGGAGTGGTTCGCGGACCAGCTTTCACCCGGCGACACCTTTTTGTTTGCCGGCCAGATGCTGCGCTTTGAGGGCGTACAGGAAACCGATTGCCTCGTCAGTCGTTCCTCCGCCGAAGACCCGAAGGTTCCAAGCTGGCAGGGCGGCAAGTTTCCGCTGTCCACCTATCTGGCCGAGCGGGTGCGCAAAATGGTCCACGATCCCGAAAGCTGGGACAGCCTGCCAGAGCAGGTGCGTGACTGGCTGTCCATGCAGAAGCTAAAATCGCGCCTGCCGGCACCGAACCGGCTCTTAGTGGAAACCTTCCCACGCGCGGCCAAGCATTACCTGGTCTGCTACCCGTTTGAGGGTCGCCTCGCCCACCAGACGCTGGGCATGCTGCTGACCCGGCGGCTAGACCGCCTCGGCAAGAAACCCCTGGGCTTTGTGGCCAATGAATACGCGTTGTCGGTCTGGGGCCTCAGCGATATGGCTGATGTGGACATGGCCGCGCTGTTTTCTGAGGAGATGATGGGCGACGATCTCGATGCCTGGCTTGCTGAAAGCGACCTGATGAAGCGCACCTTCCGCAATTGCGCAGTCATCGCGGGGCTGATCGAGCGGCGCTTCCCGGGACAGGAAAAATCCGGCCGTCAGGTCAATTTCTCCGCAGACCTCATCTACAACGTGCTGCGCGAGCATGAGCCTGATCACATCCTGCTCAAAGCCGCGTGGGCCGATGCCGCCGCAGGCCTGCTCGACGTGCGCCGCTTGTCCGACGCGCTGGCGCGCATCTCCGGTGAGATCGATCACGAGGCCCTAAAGCAAGTCAGCCCGCTCGCCGTCCCTGTCATGATGGAAATCGGCCGCGAAGCGGTTCACGGCGAAGCCCGCGACGCCCTGCTGGAGGAAGCCAGCGGCGACCTGATCGCCGAAGCGATGGGTTAATCTTCTGCCGTCACCGCCCGCATGCGCTTGTGCGCGTCGCGGGCCCGGATGCGCTCCAGCCAGCCATGAACCGGCGAGCTCTTCGGCAGAGCGCCGCGCTCTTCGGCCGCTTCCAGCTGGAAGCCCATCATGATGTCAGCGGCGGAAAACGCGTCACCGGCAAACCAGGGGCTGGCTTCAAGCCGTGCCTCGATCGCACCCAGCGCCTTTTCCCGTTCGCCGGCCATATACTGGCTGAGAAGCGAATCTTCGAGGCCGGTTGCCGACAGGTAAGTGTTCATCAGGAAGGGCAGGAAGACCGCACCTTCCGCCCCATTCAGCCATTCAAAGAAGGCACCGCGATTGGCTGATTTGGGGGCCGGATGGAGTGTGTAGTCCGGGTCAAAATGCTCCAGCAGGTAAAGCGCGATGGCCCCGGATTCGGCGATCACCTGGCCGTCGTGGACCAAGAGCGGTGCCTTGCCCATGGGGTGAATATCGCCCAGCGCAGCCGGAGCCAGATTGACCTGCGGGTCGCGCTTGTGGCGCACCAGCTCATAGTCGATGCCGAGCTCTTCCAGGAGCCAGATCAGGCGTTCGGAGCGCGAGCGATGGAGGTGATGAAGGACAAGGCTCATGGCGGAAAGCTCCGGGCGGCGTTGATAAATTTGCGGACCGCCACGCTAGCGATCTGAGGCGATTTGGACAGCCCCCATTCACCGTGCCGAGCGGTTCACACACCGCCAGACCCGCTCCATTCATCGCAAATGCACGTGTAGAGACAACGCCTTGGACCAGTCTGGGGTCAGATGCAAACCGGACACGGAGCAAACCCAATGCTGAACCGACTGACCCGCCTACCCCTCACCGCGCTTCTGGCGATCACCGCCCTGACAGCCACCGCCTGCCAGATCGCAAGCGCCCAGGATAATGGCCCGGAGATCGTGCGTTATGAGAATGCGCGGATCTGGACCGGTGACGGATTTACCCCCGGGGCCATCACGGTCCGGGAGAGTCAAATCGGAGGATATTCGCCTGCGCATAAAAAACGGCCGCGTGCTGGACGCGGCCGCTTATGAAAATGGCTAGTGGCTGAAGGCCCCGGCCACCGTTCGGTAGCCGGGGCCTTTCGATTTAGCCCGCGCTCGGCAGGGTGTAGCCGACCTCTGCGCCCGGCCCCAGCGGCAGGCCGAGATAGACCCACGCAATCGTCATCACGATGCCCGAGATCAACAGCCAGATGGAGTACGGGATCATGGCTGCAGTCAGCGAGCCGATGCCGAATTCCGGCACCCAGCGACGGGCAAACACCAGCACCAGCGGGAAGTAGACCATGAGCGGCGTGATGATGTTGGTACCGCTATCGCCCACGCGATAGGCGGCGGTGGCCATCTCCGGGCTGACACCCAGGATCATCAGCATTGGAACCAGCACCGGGGCCATTAGCGCCCACTTGGCACTGGCCGACCCCACAAACAGGTTCAGGATGCCCGCAAAAAGCACGATCAGGCCCAGCACGATCGGCAGCGGCAGGTTGGACGCCTCGATCGCGTTCGCGCCGTTGACCGCAAAGATCAGCCCCAGCTGGGACTGGCCGAACATCTCAACGAAGTAGGCGGCAAAGAAGGCGAGCACGAGATAATAGCCCATGTCCTTCATCGCCCCGGACATCATGTCCACGATGTCACGATGGGTCTTGATGGTCCCCGCCGCGCGGCCATAGGCGACGCCGGCAAAAATGAACATCAGCATGAAACCGGCGACCAGCGAGGAGAAGAAGGGCACCAGCGCTACAGCCACGCTGCCCTCAACCTCACCATTGTCCAAGACGACCGGCAGCGCTGCCTCGTTCAGCAGCGGCACATCGCCCCCATACATGGAGATATTCCCCAGGCTGATCAGCGCCAGCAGGTCCACCGTCAGCACAAGCCAGACAAAGCAGATCGCCAGCACCGCGAAGAGAGCGTGCAGCATGCCCTTCTTCTGACCATCGGTGAGCGCCGCGTTGGGATCGTCCTCGCCGTCTGATGAGCCGCCGGCGACGGCACCACCGGTCCACTTGCCAAGGCGCGGCTCGATGATGCGGTCGGTCACAAACCAGATCACCGGCAGGAATATGAAGGTCATCACCGCGATGAAATACCAGTTGCCGGCGATATTCATGGTCCACAGCGGGTCAACGGCCTGCACGGCTTCCTCGGTGATGCCGAACAGAAGCGCGTCCAGCTGACCGGGTAGGAGGTTGGCTGAGAAGCCGCCCGACACCCCGGCGAAGGCTGCCGTGATACCGGCAATCGGGTGACGCCCCGCGGCGGCGTAAATCACACCGGCCAGCGGGATCAGAACCACATAGGCCGCGTCTGCCGCCAGATTGCCCATCATGGCCGCCAGCGCGACCGCCGGAGTCAGCAGGACACCGGGAACATCGCGGACCGCCGCGCGCATGGCCGTACCGAACAGGCCCGCCCGTTCAGCCACGCCTGCGCCCAGCATCACCACGAGCACATAGCCCAGCGGGTGGAAGCCGGTGAAAATGTCCGGCATTTCAACCAGCAGGTGGCGGATCGGTTCAGCACTTAGAATGCTGATCGCCTCGACCACACGCGGACTGCCGTCTGCGGTCACGGCGGTGGGGTGAAGCACGCTCATCCCGGCCCAGGCCGCGATCACCGAAATGATCACCATGGCGATGATCAGATAGAAGAAGATGAAGGCCGGGTCGGGCAGTCGGTTCCCGGCCCGCTCGATCAGTCCGAGAATGCCGGTCTGATGTTCAACCGTGTTATTGGCCTGCTGGTTGTCGCTCATGGCGCTCCCCTCGTCATTCGCTATCAGTCAGGCTGCCCGTCCCCGGTGCCAGACCGTATTGTGTAAGGCTTAGCGTGCCCTGCACGCCAACAAAAGCCTGTCGCGTCACGTGCCGTGCAGGACATTTGCGCACAGACGTCCTACATCACGCCATGCCATGGAACGCTTTGCTGCCCTCCTTGATCGCCTGTCGCTGACGCCCCAGCGCAACGCGAAGCTCGCGCTGATGGCCGAGCATTTCGGTGCCGTGCCCGATCCCGAACGGGGTCTGGCGCTGGCCGCGATCACCGGAGGCCTGGAGTTTAAAAGTGCCAAGGCCGGGGCCATCCGCAAGCTGGCCGCAGAGCGTGTCGACCCGGTTCTGTTTGAGCTGAGCTATGATTATGTCGGCGATCTGGCTGAGACCACGGCGCTGATCTGGCCGCAGCGGCGTGGTGCCAATCGCTCTCCAGAGCTTTCGGAAGTCGTTGAGGGTTTACAGTCTGCCACCCGCGCCGAAGCCCCCGCTCTGATTGAAGGTTGGCTGGATGCCCTGGACGCGACGGGCCGCTGGGCGCTGTTGAAGCTGGTAACTGGCGGACTGCGCATCGGCGTCTCAGCGCGCCTGGCAAAAACCGCGCTCGCCCGGTATGGCGACGTTGATGTCATTGAAATTGAGGAGCTCTGGCACGGGCTAGACGCGCCGTATGAAGCGTTGTTCGCCTGGCTCGATGGCAAGGCGGACAAGCCGGTCAGCGCAGCCAAATCGCCCTACCGCCCGGTCATGCTCGCCCACCCGATCGACGACAGCGATCTTGAAACCCTCGACCCCGACGATTTTGCGGCGGAGTGGAAATGGGACGGGATCCGGGTGCAGGCGGTCAGCGAGGACGGCGTACGCCGGCTCTACACCCGCACGGGCGACGAAATCTCCCACACCTTTCCCGATGTACTGGCGGCGCTGGACTTTGAGGGGGCCATTGATGGCGAGCTTCTGGTGCGCGGCCCGGACGGCGATCCCGCACCTTTCGCCGACCTTCAAAAGCGGCTGAACCGCAAGACCGTGTCCAAGGCCATGATGGACAAGCATCCGGCCTTCATCCGCGCCTATGACCTGCTGGTGGAAGGGGAGGAAGACCTGCGCCCACTCGCCTTCGCTGAGCGCCGCAAGCGACTGGAGTCCTTTGTTGAAGAAACCGGTGACCGGATCGACCTGTCTGCACTGACACCCATCGAAAGCTGGGACGCGCTGGACGCCGCGCGACAGGATCCGCCCCATGCTCTGGCTGAAGGGGTCATGCTCAAACGCCTCGACAGCGCCTATGTGCCCGGCCGGCCGAAGGGACAGTGGTGGAAGTGGAAGCGCGATCCCTTCCTCGTCGACGCGGTCATGCTGTACGCCCAGCGCGGGCACGGCAAACGTTCCAGCTTTTATTCCGATTACACCTTCGGCGTCTGGCGAGAGGTCAATGGCGAAGATCAGCTGGTGCCCGTCGGCAAGGCCTATTTCGGCTTTACGGATGAGGAGCTCAAACAGCTCGACAAATTCGTGCGCGACAACACGATTGAGCGCTTCGGTCCGGTCCGCTCGGTCACCGCAACGGCTGAGAAAGGCCTCGTGCTGGAGATCGCCTTTGAAGGGCTGCAGCGGTCGCCGCGCCACAAGTCGGGGATCGCCATGCGCTTCCCGCGCATCCACCGCATCCGTTGGGACAAACCGGCAGGCGAGGCCGACCGGCTGGAGGCACTAGAGGCCCTGTTAAAATCCAGGTTCGACGGCGGCTGAGAGCGTGTTATAGAGCCTTTAACGCTATTACTTGCTTGGAGAGTACGGGGCTATGGATGTCGCGCAAATTCAGGAATTTCTGACCACTGTCGGTCTGCAAATGGCGATCAATGTGGGCATGGCCGCCCTCATTCTGATCATCGGTTTCATGGTCGCCGGCGCGGTCGCACGCTTCATCCGCCGCATCCCGGATCGTAACCCCAAGCTTGATAAAACACTGGCGAACTTCTTTGCCTCCATGGCCAAGTGGGCCATTCTTGCCGTTGTTATCATTGCAGTTTTGACCCGCTTTGGCGTTGAGACCACCTCGCTGGTCGCGGCGCTGGGTGCGGTGACCCTGGCCATCGGCTTTGCCCTGCAGGGCACGCTGTCAAATGTGGCCGCGGGCGTGATGATCGTCTTTTTCCGCCCCTACAAGATCGGCGATTATGTGGAAGTGGCCGGTGTGGCCGGGTCGGTCAAAGAGGTGACGCTCTTCTACACCGAGCTGAACACGCCCGATAACAAGCAGATCATCATCCCGAACGGTCAGGCGTGGGGCAATGTGATCACCAACTATTCCGCCTATGCGACGCGCCGCTGCGACTTTGTCTTCTCTGCCAGCTATGACGACGACATCAACAAGGTGATCGGCGTGCTGCGAGAGGTCTTCGAGGCCGATGAGCGCGTCCACAAGGACCCGGCCCTGTTTGTCGAGGTGAAGGCCCACGGGGCCTCCAGCGTCGACTATGTGGTGCGCGCCTGGTGCAATGCCGGTGATTATTGGGGCCTGCATTTCGACATGAACAAGCAGGTGAAGGTGGCGTTTGACGAAAACGACATCGAAATCCCGTATCCTCACCAGGTTGAGATCCAGCGCGCCGGCAAGCCTGTCGCCTAACTGGTGCCTTAATTAGCCGCGAAAACGGGCGTCATGACCGAGCAAACGAAATCCACTGCCTCCGACGGCGCGCCGCGAAAATCTTTCGTGAAGCGCCTGACCGCCATCAAGCCCAGCGATCTGGTGATCCTGTTCTTCCTGTGCGTGTTCGTGGGGATGATTCTGGCGTTTTTAAACGTCAATCCGGCCGATCTGTGGGTGGATTTCTTCGGCGCGGTTACTGACGCCTGGCGCGAATTCTTCGGCAGCCTGGGCTCTGCGGTGCGCTGGTCGATCCAGTATTTCCTGCTGGGTGCCGTGATCATCGTGCCCATCTGGCTGCTCTTCCACGTCATCCGCGCGCTCAACAAGTAGGCGCTGACAGCGCTTCCCTACCCGACCGGCAGGGCTTACAAGCAGCGCCATGAGTAAAGATCTTCAAGCGCGTCTGGACGAGCTGGCGGGCCTGCTCGTTGCGGGCAGCCCCCATGCTGTCGACCTTGGTTTTGTGCTGGACAGCGTCACGCCCGGCGAGGCGGTGATCCGCGCGCCCTATCGCGAGGACCTGGTCGGCGATCCCGACACCGGGGTGATGCATGGCGGGGTGGTGACAGCGCTTCTGGACCATACTTCCGGCATTGCTGCCTTCGCCGGCTTTGGCGGCGACAAGGCGATGGCCACCCTCGATCTGCGGCTCGACTACATGCGCCCGGCCGAACCGGGCAAGGACGTCATCGCCGAGGCGCGCACCATCAAGGTGTCCGGCCTGTTCGCCTTTGTCAGCGCCATCGCCCATGACGGCGACCGCGAAGATCCGGTCGCCACCGCCCACGCCGCCTTCATGGTCTCCAAGGTCTCTGAAGCGGCTGCCGAAAAAGCCAAGGAAGACATGGCCAAAGGCGCAACGCCGATCTCCGCCCTGCCCAAGCCCGGTGAAAAGGGGAGCGCCCTATGAGCGACCGTCTCAGCCCCCTTCTGTCGAGCCCCTATGTCCAGCGCATGGGCGTACGCTTTGTCGATCACGGCGATGAATTGACCGGCGTCCTGCCCTATTCAGAACAGCTGGTGGGCAACCCGCTCATTCCTGCGCTCCACGGCGGAGCCATTGGTGCCTTCATGGAGATGACGGCCGCCGCGGGCCTGCTCGCTCACTCAGAGCTCGCCGCCCTGCCCAAGCCCATCGATGTCGCCGTCGACTATCTCAGACCCGGTCGCCCCGAAGACGTCTTCGCCCGCGCCGTCGTGAGCCGCCAGGGGGCGCGCGTCGCCAATGTGAAGGTGGAAGCCTGGCAGGCCAAGCGAAGCTCCCCCATCGCCAGCCTGCACGGGCATTTTCTGGTGAAGCCGGTGGTGGTGGGCTAGCCTCTCGCCACTTCGTCATTCCCGCGAAGGCGGGGATAACGAGAGAAATTGCACCCTAAGCATCCACCTCGGCTTCAAGTGCGAATTCCTGGATAAACTCGCGTCTTGGCTCGACCACGTCGCCCATCAGCTTGGAAAAGAGGTCGTCGGCGGTGTCGGCTTCGGAGACGGAGACCTGAAGCAGCACACGCGCTTCGGGGTCCAGCGTGGTTTCCCACAGCTGGTCGGGGTTCATTTCGCCCAGGCCCTTATAACGCGAAATTTTCAGGCCTTTGGCCCCGCCGTCCTGCACCGCCTTCACGAGGTCGGCCGGGGTCTGGATGACGGCTTCCACGCCCTTGCGACGGAACACGGCCGGGCCGGTATAGTCCCCGGCGATGGCTTGCGCGCGTTCTGACAGGCGCTTGGCGTCGGGGCTTTCCAGGACCTTCTGGTCGAGGACGACCGTCTCGGTCACGCCGCGCACATCGCGCTTGAAGATGAGCGAGCCTTCCGGGGCTACCGTGCCAACCCAGCCATCCTCGCCCTCGTCCGCACTGCGGGCGAGACGGGAAGCAGCGGCATCGGCCTGCGCCTGGGTCGGGTCAGAGTGCAGCGCGCCAGACAGGGCCGCCGCTTCAAGCGCGAAGGTGGGCGCACGCGCCGCCAGACGATCCAGCGACAACACCACGCCGCGGGCAGCCTTCACGCGCTCAGCGAGGTCGGCTTCAGCGAGCGTCTCGCCATTGGCCAGCTCCAGCACCGCTTCAGAGCTGCCTTCCTCGATCAGGAATTCGGCCATTTCGGCTTCATCGGTCAGATAGCGCTCTGACTTGCCGCGCATCACTTTGAACAGAGGCGGCTGAGCAATGTAAAGATGGCCGCGCTCAATCAATTCAGGCATTTGCCGGTAGAAGAAGGTGAGCAGTAGGGTGCGGATGTGAGCGCCGTCCACGTCAGCATCGGTCATGATAACGACTTTGTGGTAGCGCAGCTTGTCATAGTCGATCTGGTCGCGGCCAATGCCTGTACCGAGCGCGGTGATCAGCGTGCCGACCTGATCGGACGACAGCATCCGGTCAAAGCGCGCGCGCTCCACATTCAGGATTTTACCGCGCAGCGGCAGGATGGCCTGATTGCTCCGGTCGCGGCCTTGCTTGGCAGAACCACCTGCGGAGTCACCCTCCACGATGAAGAGTTCAGACTTGGCCGGGTCTTTCTCCTGGCAGTCAGCCAGCTTGCCGGGCAGCGAGGTGATGTCGAGCGCAGACTTGCGACGGGTCAGTTCTCGCGCCTTGCGGGCGGCCTCACGGGCCGACGCGGCTTCGACGACCTTCGTCACGATCTGCTTGGCTTCATTCGGGTGTTCTTCAAACCATTCGGTCAGCGTGTCATAGACGGCACTTTCCACCGCCGGACGGACTTCGGAGCTGACCAGCTTGTCCTTGGTCTGGCTGGAGAATTTCGGGTCCGGCACCTTCACCGAAAGCACGCAGGTCAAACCCTCGCGCGCGTCATCGCCAGTGATGGAGACCTTCGCCTTCGCCGCAACGCCGGAGGTCGCCGCGTACTGGTTGATCACCCGGGTCAGCGCGCCGCGGAAGCCCGCCAGGTGCGTGCCGCCATCGCGCTGGGGGATGTTGTTGGTGAAGCAGAGCACATTCTCGTGGTAGCCATCATTCCACTGCAGCGCAGCCTCGACGCTAACGCCCTCGCGCTCGCCGGCAATCAGCACAGGCTCCGGGATCAGCGCAGAGCGCGTGCGATCCAGATGGTTCACAAAGGCCGCGACGCCGCCCTCATACTCCAGCACTTCTTCCACCGGCTCGGCTTCACGTTCGTCTCGCAGCACGATGCGCACGCCGGAGTTCAGGAAGGCCAGCTCGCGCAGGCGGTGCAGCAGGCGATTCCGGTCAAACACGATGTCAGAGAAGGTCTGTTCAGACGGCATGAAGCGCACCTGCGTGCCCTTCTTGCCGTTTGCGTCACCCACCACCTTCAGGTCTTCACCATTTTCCGGATCGCCCAGGCGGAAGCGCATGTGATGCTCTTTGCCGTCGCGCCAGATATTCAGGTCCAGCCAGTCCGACAGCGCGTTCACCACGGACACGCCCACGCCATGCAGGCCGCCAGACACCTTGTAAGAGTTCTGGTCGAACTTACCGCCGGCGTGCAGCTGGGTCATGATGACCTGCGCGGCGGAGACACCCTCTTCAGAGTGCATCTGGGTGGGGATGCCGCGACCGTCGTCAGAAACACTGGCAGAACCGTCGGCGTGGAGCGTGACGCCCACCTCCGAACAGTGGCCGGCCAGGGCTTCGTCGATGGCGTTGTCGACCACCTCATAAACCATGTGATGAAGCCCGGATCCGTCATCGGTATCACCGATATACATACCCGGACGTTTGCGCACCGCATCAAGGCCTTTGAGCACCTTGATGGAGTCCGCGCCATATTCTTGATTCGTGTTCTCTGACATGGCGATAACTTACCTGATTAGGCATGGAGTCACCATGTTTCGCTGCATCGAAGGTGTGGAGAGATGGGGCGCTTCAAAACCCTGTTATGCCTCGGTTTTGCCGAGCCCTGCCCCGCGGGTGCTTTTACCGCACCAGCAACAGCACCGCGACACCGGCCAGAAGCGCCGCGGTCACGCCATCGGCCCATCTTTTCAGACCCTTGGCGGCCAGCCAATCACGGGCGTGGTGGGCACCGGCCACGTAGATTGCGATGAAGATGATGCCCATCGCGATCAAAACCGTGATCATCTGGGCGTACTCGGTCGGCCCCACAATCGACAGGTCGAAAAAGGCCGGAACGAAGGACAGGTAGAAGGCAATGGCCTTGGGGTTGGAGAGCGGCATCGCGATTCCGGCCGCATAGGTCGCCGCAAGACCGCGCTTTGACGGCATGGCCAGACTGACCGGACCGGTATCCTTTGGCTTAAGGACACCCTGCAACGCGCCCCAGGCGAACCAGAGCAGGATTGCCGCCCCGCCAATCTTGATCACCCAGACCCAGGACCCGGCCGCGTTGACCAGATCGGACGTGGCCGCGAGCCCGGTAATCGCCACGGTCAGCCAGATGATGTCTCCGGTCAGAATGCCGAAGCCATAGCTCGCGCCTGACCACACCCCGCCATTGAGCGTGCGCCCGACCATGGCCAGCACACCGGGACCAGGCGTCAGGAACAGGATCAGCAAAGACGCGGCAAACGCCGCCAGCGTGGCAATCGTCATGGCGCGGGACCTAGCGCGGAGGGCGTGTCAGGGGAAGCGGATGAAGCTCTTCCGTGACATCACCGGCGTCCCGCGCCATATCTTCCCCATGACGTTCCGCCCCTTCCCGATCCTGACACTGCTCACCCTGCCCGCCCTGGCTTTCCTGCTGTGGCTTGGAAGCTGGCAGCTGGACCGGCGGGCCTGGAAGGCCGAGCTGATCAACCAGTTCGAGGCGACGGCCGCCCTGCCTGCCACCAGCCTTGACGCGATCCTGTGCGATGAGGGCGAAGCGCTGGGTCGGTCTGTGATGCCTGCGGCCACGAGCATCGATGGCGAGCTGAAATTTTATGGGCTGGGCCCCGAAGGTGCGCCGGGCTGGCGGATTTTCTCCACGGTCGCCGCTCCGGCCTGCTTTGAAGAAAGCCATGTGCTGATGGAAGTGCGCTTTGAACCGCTGATGGCTGCGCGGGCCAATGTGGACGGGCGCGGCGCAGTGGTGTCTGAGCCCGAAAGCTGGCGGCTGGAACGCCCGCGTGAGGCGGGCACGTTTACGCCGGGCAATTCGGTTGAGACTGGAGAGTTTTACAGCTTTTCCCCGGACATGGAGATCGCGCTCGGTCTTCAGGCTGGCACGCTGGTTCAGGACTGGTGGATTGCCCGCGACAGCGGCGAACCGCCCGCCTATCTGACCCAGACCCCGCCGGAGCGCCATGTGGGCTATGCGGTCACATGGTTTCTGATGGCCGCAGCCCTGATCGCGATCTATCTGATCTTTCACATCCGTGCAGGGCGGCTGCGCTTTCGACGCTGAAAGCTATGAAAGTTGAAAGACTTTTGTGTCATAAGGCGCGGCTCTCCTGATCGGTCTTGAACCGGCACGCCGACAGGCGTCTACTACTCACGGTTAATGTGGAGCATGCCGAAATGGCTCTCTGGCGCGATGATGTTTCTGAAACCCTGTTGTGGGGCGAAGGCGTAAAGCTGCGCGCGCCGGTGGCCGAGGACTATGACAGCTGGGCAAAGCTCCGCTACGCCAGCCGCGCCCATACCGAAAAGTGGGAGCCGAGCTGGACCGAGGACGAGCTGTCCCGGTCCGCCTATCGCCGCCGGTTAAAGCGCTATCAGGCTGATATTGATCAGGGCACGGGCTATCCCTTCTTCATTTTCCGTGCGAGCGACGATGTGCTGATCGGGGCGTGCAATCTGAACAATGTGCGCCGCGGCGTGCTGCAGGCGGCCGATCTCGGCTACTGGATTGGCAGCCCCTATGTGCGCAAGGGCCACTGCCGCGCAGCGGTACGCCGGGTGCTGTCCTATGCCTTCGATACGATGCGCCTGCACCGGATTGAGGCGGCGACCCGGCTGGAAAACGATGCGTCGCGCCACCTGTTGCTTTCGGTGGGTTTCACGCCGGAGGGCGTCGCGCGCCAGTATCTGAAGATCGACGGCGAATGGCGGGACCATCTGAAATTCGCCATCCTGCGCGACGACCCACTGCGGTGAGCCCGTCATGACCGACGCTTTT
This sequence comes from Oceanicaulis sp., assembly GCA_043513725.1. GTDB lineage: Bacteria > Pseudomonadota > Alphaproteobacteria > Caulobacterales > Maricaulaceae > Oceanicaulis. The sequence continues at coordinate 952,682 of CP121338.1, forward strand.
GAAACGGCCGCCCGCGCAGCCGGAGCGCTGGCAGTGGAAATTTCTGGCGATCAACTAACCCTTGGCGGCGCGGCGGAGCGCCTTGGCCTCACCACAGTGCAATCTGATGGCACGCTGAACGGGTTTCTCGATGCGGCCGCCCCCGGAGATCGGGCTGTGCTGGCGCGCTTGGCCTTTGCCGGTGCAATCGACCGCCGCGTCCGTCTGATCGGCGACGATGGGGGTGTGCGATATGCACGCCTGATCGGGTCCAACGAGGATGAAGTCTGGCGCGGGCTGCTGCTGCCAGCCGGGGCGAGCCCCGACGGCGGGATGGCGGCGCTGGATCTGGAAACGGCGCTGCGTCAGGCGCTCGACGATGGCGACGTGCTCGCCCATCACCAGCCGGTCGTATCACTGGAAACCGGTAAGCTCGCCGGGTTTGAGGCTCTGGCGCGCTGGGTGCGACCCGACGGCAGCGTGGATCTGCCCGAGCACTTCCTGCCGCTTGCCGATGAGCAGGGCTTGATCCGCGCCGTGGGCGATGCGGTGCGCAGTTCAGCCATAAAGGATGCTGCCGCCTGGCATGCGGCGCGTCCAGATTCCAGACTTTTCCTCGCAGCCAATGCGACCGCCAGCGAACTGTGTTCACCCGATTTTGTCGAAAGCCTGCTCGCCGAGGTCAAGGCCGCGGGCCTGCGAACCGGTAGCTTCAAGCTTGAGATTTCCGAAACGGAAGTCATGCGCGACCCCGATCAGGCCGAAATCGCCATGAAAGCGTTGAAGACCGGCGGAATTTCACTGGTGCTGGATGATTTCGGCACCGGGTATTCTTCCCTGTCTCGGCTGGATCGCTTCCCGTTCGATACGGTGAAGATCGACCAGTATTTCACGCGCGCCGCCCAGACCGATGAGGCCACCCGTGCCATCATCAGCGGCGTGGTGCGCATTGCACGCAGCTATTCCATGACCATCGTCGCTGAAGGTGTGGAGACCGAAAGCGCCGCGAAGCTGTGTGCGGAGCTCGGCTGCGATTTCGGTCAGGGCTTCCGCTATGCCCAGGCCCTGCCGCCGGAGGATGCCGCCAGCGCGGTGCTGCACGGCATGACCGGGCGGTTTGAAGTTTAGGCGAACCGTCTGTCATGGCCCGGTTTATCCGGGCCACCCATTCTGGTTGGCCCGCGCCAAACTTGAGCGCCACAGAATGGATCCCCCGGACAAGCCGGGGGATGACATGTTCAGTTATGCGAAGTCGTTATCCAGGACGATGCGGTAACGCGGCGAACCATTTTTCAGCTTGTCCATGGCCGCATCGATCTGGCTCATGGGCATGCGCTCGGACCATCGGGCTAATGTCGTGGCGGGCGCAGAAGTCCAGCATGTCGCGGATGGTCGCCGGGCTGCCGAGCGGAGAGCCGGAAACCGAGCGCTGAGCGGCCAGAAGCTGGAAGGCGTGCGCCGGAATGGCGTTTGGCGGAATGCCCACAGTGTGGAGCCGCCCACGCGGGCCAAGCGCATTGAGGTAAAGCGACCAGTTCAGATCTACAGCCACAGTGGTCAGGATGAAATCGAAACGCCCCGCCTCGGCCTGAAGCGCCTCTTCAGACCGGCTGTCGACGATCCGGTGCGCGCCGAGCTTTTTGGCTTCTTCAGCCTTGGCACCGGTGGAGGTGAAGGCCGTCACCTCACAGCCCCAGGCATTGAGGAATTGAACGGCGAGGTGGCCAAGGCCCCCAATGCCGACAACGCCGACTTTGTCGGTTGGCTTCACACCCATCTGAACGATCGGGTTGAAAACGGTGATGCCGCCGCAGAAGAGCGGGCCGGCGTCTTCCGGCTTGATGCCGTCGGGCAGCTTGTTGGCCCAGCTCGCCTGAACGCGCACTTTTTCAGCAAAGCCACCGTGGCGTCCGACCGCGATCTGCTCGACAGAGCCGCACATATTGTGGTCGCCATGCATGCACGGATCACAGGTCAGGCAGGAGCGGGAAAACCAGCCCACACCCACCGTGTCGCCAGCTTTCAGGTGGGTGACGTTTTCACCGACTTGGCTGACCTTGCCCACCACTTCGTGGCCCGGCGTCAGCGGAAATTGGGAAATACCCCACTCATCATCCCACAGTGACAGGTCGGAGTGGCACAGCCCGCAGGCCATCACCTCGATCTCGACATCGTCGCCCTTCATGGGGCCGGGGTCGTAGGAAATCTGTTCGAACTTCGCTCCCGCAGACGGGGCAGACCAGGCGCGGATCATGAGGCATCTCCCTTGGATTGATGTCGCCGGGAGGATAGGCCGCGCGGGCAGGCCGTCTACGTTATAGAGTTACGAGCGGCGCCGTTAATTCAGTGCTTTGTCCTGAAGGACGCACAAACCTAGTCGTCCAGTCGGGCTTCTTCCGCGTTATTCTTGAACTGAAGCGCGAACAACGTCGCCTTGAACGGGCGGAGCAGGCCCAGCGTCAGCGCGGTCGCCAGCGGCAGCCACAGCACAGCGTGAACCCACATGGGCGGCGTCGCGGCAAGCTCCACAGCCAGCACCAGCGGAATGACGATGCCACCGACGACAAACATCACGAAGACCGCTGCGCCGTCACCCACATCCGCACTGGAGAAATCCTGACCGCACGCCCCGCAGGTGTCAGCCAGTTTCAAGTAGCCTGAAAACAAAGAACCCCTTCCACAGGCCGGGCATTTGCCCAGAAGGCCTGCAAGGAAGGGGTTCGGTGTCGTCACGGGATTGAGCGCCCTAGTAGGTGCCCAGCCCCTGGAATGCGACGTAGACGAAGGCAAACAGGAAGAGCCAGACCACGTCCACGAAGTGCCAGTACCAAGCGGCAGCCTCGAGGCCGAAATGCTTTTCCTTGGTGAAGTGACCAGCCAGCAGACGGATCAGACATACGGCAAGGAAGACCGTACCGATCACCACGTGCGCGCCGTGGAAGCCCGTCGCCATGAAGAAGGTTGCACCATAGATGTTGCCATCAAACGAGAAGTGCGCGTGGCCATACTCGTAAACCTGCAGTGCGGTGAAGCAAGCGCCCAGCACCACCGTCAGGATCAGGCCCCACTTGGCCCCATTGCGATCATCGTGCTGCAACGCGTGGTGCGCCCAGGTCACCGTGGTGCCCGACAGCAGCAGGATCAGCGTGTTGATCAGCGGCAGGTGGAAGGGGTCGAAGGTCTCAACGCCTGGAATACCGGCAGCAAAGCCCGACAGGTCCACACCCAGCGCATCTCCGGTAAAGGTCGCACCGGCACGCGCTTCGTGGAACAGCGCCATTTCAAAGAACATCCAGAACCATGCTACGAAGAACATGATTTCAGACACGATGAAGAGGATCATGCCGTAGCGCAGGCCAAGGTCCACAACCGGCGTATGGTCGCCCTGGCGCGATTCCTTGATGACATCGCCCCACCAGCCAATCATCGTCCAGACAACCACGCCCAGACCGATCAGCAGGACAATCGGCGATCCCTTCTGCAGGAAGAAGTGGGCCCAGCTTTCCGCGTCAGTGGAAAAGCCCTTCATTTGAATGACGGCACCAATAGCCATCAGGAAGGCACCCAGCGAACCCGTAAAAGGCCACGGGCTCGGATCAACGAGGTGATAATCGTGTTTGACGGCACCCGCCATGAACGTCTCCTGCCAGTCTTTGTTTTGACCGATTTGAGCGCGGTATAGCCCCGCCCGCACCGGTCTTCAATTCAAGTTGCGCACCTGCGTCAGGACGCCTCGCCCCTGTTGGCGCGGGCCTGTGCGGTTTGCAAAGCGTCGTCATCGCCTGCCCGGAAGAAGGTGTAGGACAGGGTCAGTGTTGTGATGTCATCCAGCCGCTCTTCCTCGTCCATTTGCGGATCGACGAAGAAAATCACCGGCATATCCATGGATTGTCCCGGCTGCAGCGTCTGTTCGGTAAAGCAGAAACATTCCAGCTTGGAAAAATACGGCCCCATCTTGAACGGGGACACATTATAGCTGGCGATGCCGGTGATCGGCTCATCGGTCGTGTTGGTTGCCCGGTAGAAGGCTAGCGCCGTCTCGCCGACGCGCACCGTCATCTGGTTCTGCAGCGGCTCGAACTCCCACGGGAAATCGCGGGCATTGGTCGCGCTGAACCGGACGGTGACCTCACGATCGAGGATGGCCGAGGAATCATACTGGGCGATCTGGGTCGTGCCGCCATAGCCGGTCACCCGGCAGAACAGGTCGTAGAGCGGCACCGCAGCGTAGGCCATGCCCACCATGCCCACGACGATCGCGCTGCAGATCACCAGCACTTTCTGGTTCTGGTCAAAACGGGAGAAAAGCTGTCCAATCATGACTAGGCCCCCGCGTTATAATTGCTGGCAAAGCGCACAGCCGTCGTGACCGCAATCAGCGCGGCGAACGCAGCCAGCGCCAGCGCAATCATGATGTTGCGCCGCTTGCGAGCGGTTTCTTCTTCCGGAGAGAGTTTCACCGCTTCGGTGAACTCCGTGTACTCGCCTTCGGGCTTTTTCGTGTCGCTTGTTGGCTCAGTCATCGCTTAGCCTCCAAAGCTGGGAAGCGCCCAGAACGCCCCTGCTCCGTGCTCAACCAGGAGCGCAGCGAACAGAAGGGTCAGATGGGCAATGGAATAGGCGAACAGGTCGCGCGCCGCCTTGTCGCCGGAGCGCACCGCGTAGAGCTCGTCTTCAGCGTGGTTGCCGTCACCGGCGCGCGAGTTGAACACGCGCAGCGCCAGCAGACCGAACAATGCACCGCCAAACACCACCGCGCCGGTATAGATCATGCCGCCAAGCCCGGTCAGGACCGGACCCGCCGTCGCGGCAAGATAAAGCGCGGTGTAGAAAAGGATCTGCGCGCGGGTGGATTTCGCACCCTTGGCCACCGGCATCATCGGCACGCCTGCGGCTGAGTAGTCACCCGACTTGTAAAGCGCGAGCGCCCAGCTGTGCGGCGGGGTCCACATGAAGATGATGGCGAACAGAAGCACGCTGTCCAGCGTGATTGACCCGGTCACAGCCGCCCAGCCGATCATCGGCGGGAAAGCGCCAGCCGCGCCCCCAATCACGATATTCTGAGGCGTCGAGCGCTTCAGCCACATCGTGTAGATCACGCAGTAAAAGAAAATGGAGAACGCCAGCAGGCCCGCAGCCATATAGTTGGTCGCAAGCGCCATCAACAGAACCGACGCCAGCGTCATCACCCCGGCAAAGCCATAGGCCTCTTCACGCGGCACACGGCCGGTAGGCACCGGACGGCGACGGGTGCGCTTCATCACCGCATCGATATCGGCGTCATAGGCCATGTTGAATGCGCCGGCCGCACCAGCCCCGACAGCGATGCACAGGATCGCAATCGCCCCGGTGATCGGGTTGATCGCGCCCGGTGCGGCTGCCAGCCCTGCAAGACCGGTAAACACCACCAGCGTCATCACGCGCGGCTTCATAAGCGAGATATAATCTCGCCACGTCGCCAGGCTTGAAGACGCGCCGGGCGACGCCGGATTAACGGCGTCGCCCTTTACGGTGTCAGCAGAAGTGTCGGTCACGTTGTTACGTTTCCAGTTTCAGCTTTTGGCTCAACGGCCTACTTGATCTTCGGCAGCTCGTTGAACTGGTGGAAGGGTGGCGGGGAGGACAGCGTCCACTCCAGCGTCGTTGCGCCTTCGCCCCACGGATTGGCCTCGGCCTTACGGCGGCGGACAATCGACTCGATGATCAGCACGAAGAAGATCAGCATCCCGATCGCCATGATCACATAGCCCCAGGACGACACCATGTTCCAGAACGCCATGGCGTCCGGGTAGTCCACATAGCGACGCGGCATGCCGTTCAGCCCCAGGAAGTGCTGCGGGAAGAAGATCACGTTCGCACCGATGAAGAAGAACCAGAACTGGGTCCGGGCCAGGAAGGAGTTGTACTTCACGCCCCAGATCTTCTCATACCAGTAGTAGAAACCGGCAAAGATCGAGAACACGGCACCCAGGCTCAGCACGTAGTGGAAGTGAGCCACCACATAGTAGGTGTCGTGCAGCGACTGGTCGACGCCGGCGTTGGCGAGAACCACGCCGGTCACACCACCAACGGTGAACAGGAAGATGAAGCCCAGCGCCCACAGCATCGGCGTGCGGAAGCTCAGCGAACCGCCCCACATGGTCGCGATCCACGAGAAGATCTTAATGCCGGTCGGCACCGCGATAATCATGGTGGCGGCAACAAAGTAGGCCTTCAGGTTCACATTCATGCCCACGGTGTACATGTGGTGCGCCCACACGATGAAACCGATGAAGCCAATGGCGACCATGGCGTAGGCCATGCCGAGATAACCAAAGACCGGCTTGCGCGAGAAGGTCGACACGATGTGCGAGATCATGCCGAAGCCAGGCAGGATCAGGATGTACACTTCCGGGTGACCGAAGAACCAGAACAGGTGCTGGTACATGACCGGGTCACCACCGCCAGCAGCGCTGAAGAAGGTGGTGTCGAAGTTACGGTCTGTCAGCAGCATGGTCAGCGCACCGGCCAGAACCGGAACGGCCAGCAGCAGCAGGAAGGTCGTCACCAGCATCGACCACACGAACAGCGGCATCTTGTGCAGGGTCATGCCCGGTGCACGCATGTTGAAGATGGTCGTGATGAAGTTGATGGCACCCAGGATCGAGCTGATACCCGCGATGTGAAGCGCGAAGATCACCAGGTCAAAGGCGGGGCCATCGTGACCGGTTGTCGACAGGGGCGGGTACATCACCCAGCCGCCACCGAAGCCATTCTCGCCACCCACACCTGGAACAAACATGGAGACCAGGATCAGGATAAAGGAGAAGGGCAGCAGCCAGAAGGAGATGTTGTTCATCCGCGGGAAGGCCATGTCCGGCGCGCCAATCATCAGCGGCACAAACCAGTTACCAAACCCGCCAATCATGGCTGGCATGACCATGAAGAAGATCATGATCAGACCGTGCATGGTCGTGATGACGTTGTAGTTATGCTCGTTACCGAAGATCGCGCCCCAGCCGGTGTTGGCACCGGTAAAGACCTGGAGACCCGGCTCGGCCAGTTCCCAGCGGATCAGGCCAGACATGGCCCCGCCGATCACGCCCGCGACGATCGCGAAGACGAGATACATGGTGCCGATATCCTTGTGGTTGGTGGAGAATACCCACCGCTTCCAGTCCCACATGGACGGCGTATGATCGTGATGCGCAGCTGCAGCTTCAGACATTGCTACTGGGCTCCTTATTGGGCGGCGGCGACGCGCTGCGAGCGCGCGCTGTCATAATAGGCGGCGAGGACGTCGGGGCCGGAATACGGGTCTTCGTTCGAAGCCTCGACCCAGGCGTCGAAGACGTCCTGCGGCACGACATGGAGTTCGATCGGCATGAAGGCGTGGCGGATACCGCACAGCTCAGAGCACTGACCGTAGTAGATGCCTTCGATGTCGGTCTGGAACCAGGTTTCGTTCAGACGGCCCGGGATCGCATCCATCTTGATGCCCATGCTCGGCATGGCCCAGTTGTGGATCACGTCTGCGGCAGTCACCTCAACGCGGACCGTAGCCCCGACCGGCACCACGACCGGCAGATCGGTCGAAAGATTGCGGTACTCGGTATACGGCTCGTTATCGATCTCCGCGTCCGGCGTCATGTTGGAGAAGAAGGAGAAACCGCCGTGGTCGGGATACTCATACTCCCAGTTCCACTGCCAGCCAGTCGTCTTGATCGTGAAATCAGCTTCCGGGAGCACGTCCTGGAAGTAGAGAAGACGGAAGGACGGGATCGCGATCACCACCAGAATGATCACGGGGATCGCCGTCCAGACCACTTCAAGCAACGTGTTGTGGCTCGTCTTGGAGGGGGTCGGGTTCGACTTCTCACGGAAGCGCACCACAACGAGGACCAGCAAAGCCAGCACCACCAGAGAAATCACGGTGATGATGACCAGCATCATGTTGTGGAAGCTGGTGATCTGCTCCATCACCGGAGAGGCCGCCTGCTGAAAGCCCACTGCGCCGTCGGTCGGAATACCAACCGGAGTGGCGCTGGCAGCGGCGGTGACCAAACAAAACATGGCGGCAAGAGCGCCAAACACGGCCGAGATTCGCATAACTCCCCCAAGGAGGTTTGAGTGTCTGTCTACCGGCGAAACGGTGATCGCCCGTTTACCGGATCGGGGCGGAATATAGGGCCGCCACCCTGTGCTGTCAGCGCGGTATAAGCGCCATATTGTCGCGATGCCCAGTGTTTTTTCAGCGGCATACGCAGTGCGGTTTTTTCATGCGACGCGTTCACAAAGTTTGCAAAAGTGTGAAGCATCTGGCTCAATCGGTGCCTCAGCGACACATCATGAAGGGGGTTGTGATGCAGTCGGACTTGGAAACTAAAAAGAAAAACAAGTCTTTAGTGAGCTTTTGTGTGGGTGGCGCCTGCGGCCTCGGGGCCGCGATTGCCTTCTCGGCCGCCGTCGCGTTTGCCTTAACCGGCGGTGCGTTGGGCCAGGATGACCCGACTGAGCGTGCAGCTTTTGCGAAGGCCCTGTCAGATTGTGAATCGGCCGCCTTTTCAGGCGACAACAGCGGCCGGGCCATCGGTGCCTGCGACTCAGTGTTGCGGTCGGCTTCTGTGAGTGATGAAACGCGGGCGCGTGTGCTTGCCAACCGCGGCGCAATTGCCGTGCGTCGCGGCGAGGCCGGACCGGCGATCAGCGATCTTGAAGAAGCACTGCGCCTTGCTCCGGAAATGCCGGAGGCCTGGCTTTCACTGGCCGGCGCGCGCATCGAAGCACGCCAGTACAACGCAGCCATAGAAGCAGCCCGCACCGCGCTGGAGCTGGAGATTCGCCAGCCGGAACTCGCGCACTTCAACATCGCCATCGCCCATGAAAGCGCCGGGCGGCTTGATCTGGCCTATGCGTCCTATGTCGAGGCCGCGCGGCTCGCGCCGGACAATGCCCGGCTACAAGCCCAGCCGCGACGCTTTCGCCAGCACCAGATGGCCAGCCAGTAAGCCGCTTTGCGCGTGACAAAGGTGTGAGCTGGCCTCGCACCTTGGCGCTCGACACACTATTGTCTCCATTAAGCAGTCGCCCGGTCACCGGGCCCGACCGATGGAGTGCGCGCCAATGACAACCGATCCCTTCTCCGCCTTTGAGTTTGATGCCGAGGACGCGGGCCGTGTGCTGGCTGAGCACCTGACCGGGGCTGACGACGGCGAGCTGTTCCTGGAAACCAGCGCATCGGAAAGCCTCGCCTTCGACGATGGCCGCCTGAAAGTGGCGAACTTCGACACCACGCGCGGTTTTGGCCTACGCGGTGTGTTCGGGGAGCGCACCGGCTTTGCCCACTCCTCCGATCCGACACTCGCAGCGCTGAAGCGTGCGGGCGAGACTGCCGCAGCGGCGCGCAAGGGCTCCAATGCCGTCATGGCACCGGCCCCGGCGCGCACCAATCGCCTGCTCTATGATGATGTGGACGTGATCGGGACCACCAGCTTTGAAGCCAAGGCCAAGTTGCTCGCCGAGATCGACGCTTACGCCCGTGCTGCGGACTCCGAGGTGGTGCAGGTGGCTTGCTCCCTGTCCGGCTCGCGCCGCGTAATCGGTATCGTGCGCGCCGACGGCGACATGCGCGCGGAAGTGCGCCCGCTGGTGCGCCTGAATGTGTCCGTCACTGTTGAGCGCAATGGACGCCGCGAAACCGGCTCGGCCGGGGCGGGCGGACGAGCCGCCTTTGAAAACTGGCTGGCCCCCGCCAAGTGGAAAGAGCTGACCGACGAGGCCCTGCGTGTCGCCAAGGTGAATATTGAGGCCGTCGACGCTCCCGCGGGTGAGTGGGACATGGTGCTCGGGCCGGGCTGGCCTGCGGTCTTGCTGCATGAAGCGGTCGGCCACGGCCTTGAGGGCGACTTCAACCGCAAGGGCACCAGCGCCTTTGCCGGGCGTGTGGGCGAGCAGGTGGCGGCCAAGGGCGTCACCATCGTGGATGATGGCACCCTGCCAGATCGCCGTGGCTCGCTGAGTTTCGACGATGAAGGCACGCCGTCGAGCCGGACCGTCCTCATCGAGGACGGCATCTTGAAGGGCTATATGCAGGACCGCCAGAACGCGCGTCTGATGGGCGTTGATCCCACCGGCAATGGCCGTCGGGAAAGCTATGCCCATCCGCCCATGCCGCGCATGACCAACACGATCATGGAATCCGGCGATTCCGATCCTGATGAGATCTTGGCCGGGCTGGAAGACGGTGTGTACGCGAAGAATTTCGGCGGCGGCCAGGTCGACATCACGTCGGGCAAATTCGTGTTCCGCTGCACCGAGGCCTATCGCGTGCGCAAGGGCAAGATCGAAGAGCCGATCAAGGGCGCGACCCTGATCGGTGACGGCCCCACCGCGCTAACCAAGATCAGCCAGGTCGGCAACGACATGGCACTTGATCCCGGCGTCGGCACCTGCGGCAAGGCCGGTCAGGGTGTGCCCGTGGGGGTTGGTCAGCCAACCCTGCGCGTGGATGGCATCACGCTAGGCGGTGCGGGCTAGGCCGCGCGCGCCGCCGCCTTCCCAAAACATGACAACCTGTAAGATTTTTCACACAGGCGTGACTCGTCTGTCCGAAAGGTAACAAGCCTTTCGCGCAAAAGTGCGTATGACTAGACCCCAGAAGAATTCGTAAATTCAATCAATTATTTGGGACTCTAGCCATGTCTGTGCGCCTTGCCGCTTCGCTCGCCCTGTCGGTGAGCGTCACCGCCCTCTCCTTGCCTGCTCACGCCCAGGAAACCACTCTGCCGGTTACACGCGCTGACAGCGCGATTATCGGATATGAAGCCGTCTTCTTTGATCAATTCGCGCCGGTGACCGCCCTGGATATGGTCGGTAGGCTTCCCGGCTTCTCACTGAATAATGGCGATACCCAGCGCCGCGGGCTGGCGGACGCATTCGGTAATCTTCTGATTGATGGATCGCGGCCGTCTGACAAGTCGATCGGCCTTGGCACGATCTTGAGCCGGATACCGGCTGATCAGGTTCTGTCCATCCAGTTGATCCGCGAGCCGGTGCCCGAATACGAGATGCGCGGACATGGCCAGCTGGCCAATGTGATCCTGCGCGAGTCCAGCGGCATGGCCTCATCGTTCAATGCTCGGCTGAACTACTTCAATGGCCAACGTCTGGGCACTTATGTCGAGGGATCTGTGACACGCAGCTTTGGTGATGTTGAGGTGACAGCCGCACTGGCCACCAACTGGCGCGGTCCGCGCGTTTTGCGCGAAGACCGTGATTTCAACCCTGATGGGACACCGATCGAGGAAGCGTTTGATTCAGAACAACGCACATTCAGAGCCCTGACACCGTCATTTTCGCTCATCGCTCCGTTCGGTGCCAACACACAGCTGCGCATCAACGCCTCTGGCGAGGTCTGGGACTGGAACCGCCGCCAGCGCACCGAAGTTTTTGCGCCAACGCGCGACACCGCTCCACTGAGCCGGTTTGAGGTCCTCGACACCCAGAATGAAGGCTGGTTCTTCAGCACGACCGCCACGTTAAATCACGACTTCTCCGACTCGCTGTCTTCGCAAACCGTATTGCTCGTAAGTCGCGATAATGAGGACAATCAGCCGGAAACTTTCACGACGTTTGATCCTGTCACAGTCACTGATCAGTTGGTGGTGGACTTCGCCAATGAAGGCGAGGAGACCGCCGTACGCCAGAATTTCACGTGGACGATTAATGACCGCCATGGTCTGGAGTTCGGTGCCGAGGCGGCTCTCAACGCCAACGAGAATAACCTGGCGCTGTCTGAACTTGATAACGGGGTGCTGGTTCCAGTCGAAATCCCGGTTGCCAGCACACGCGTGGAAGAGCGCCGCGGTGAGCTGTCAGCCCGCCATATCTGGGGGCTGAATGATCGTATGAGCCTTGAGTCCGGCCTTCGTTATGAAGTCTCCGAGATAAGCCAGTCCGGCGACGCCGAGCAGGAGCGCAGCTTTTCCTTCCTGAAACCCGATCTCAGCCTGACCTGGCGACCCAATGACCAACGTCGCTGGCGCTTCGCTATTCAGCGCAATGTCGATCAGCTCAGCTTCGGCAAGTTTGCCAGTTCGGTTGACCTCACCTCCGATCAGATCAATGTCGGTAACCCGGACTATCGCCCGCAAACCGACTGGACCGCAGAATTCGAGGTCGAACAGCGCTTTGGTGAAGACGGGTCGGCCAGCCTGAAGTTTGGCCGGGTCTGGGTTCAGGACCTGGATGACTTTATTGCGGTCGACGATGGCAACGGCAATGTCTTTGATGCTCCGGGGAATATCGGCGATGGAACGCTGGACCGGATCACGCTTGAATGGACCGCGCCCCTGGACCGAATTGGTCTTAGCAATGCCACGCTCGACGGCTTCCTGGAGTGGTACAACACCAATGTCACCGACCCGGTCACCGGTCTTAATCGTGCCTGGTCAGGGATTCGCGAGTGGGAGACCCGGCTTGATTTCCGCCAGACCTTCCCCGAAAGCCAGATGGCCTGGGGCTGGGATTATTTCTGGCTGTCAGACGGCGCGGTCTATCGGGTCAGCGAATTTCGCGAACTAACGTCTCCCAAAGGCGATTTCGACATCTACGTGGAAACCACGCGCTGGCTGGGCCTGACCACACGCGTCGGTGCGGACTTTCTCCTGGATAGCTCCGAAAAGGTTCGCCGGACCTTTTATACAGGCTCTCGCGCGGATGGTGTTATCTCACGCGTTCGCGAGACTGAAACAGAGTGGGGTGCCACAGCCTATCTGCAGGTGCGCGGAGCGTTTTAGACGCTCCCCCATTCGCGGGCGCAACATCACACAAGTGTGAACTCAGGCACTGCGACCAACGTCCTGTTTACCGTTTTGGGCGTTATGTTCCGCGCCCATGAGACAGACCCTGATTTCCTGTGCCGTCAGCGCCCTGCTGGCCGGTGGTTTGAGTGCGCCGGTCCTGGCCAATGACCGTTCTGAATTCGTCACGACTGAAGACGATGTGCTGACCTATGCGCCGGCTTTCTTCGACGATTTCAATCCGCAAACGGCCCTCGACATGGTTAACCGGGTTCCGGGCTTTTCGGTGTCCGGCGGCGGGGGAAGCCGCGGCCTTGCCGGCACGCTTGGCAATGTGCTGCTCGACGGACGCCGACCAAGCTCCAAGAATGGTGTGGCCACCCTGCTCTCGCGCCTGCCTGCGGCCTCGGTGATGGAAATCCAGCTGATCCGAGCGCCCATTCCCGGCATCGACATGGCCGGGCAGGAGCAGGTGGTCAATATCGTCACCAGCCAGTCGGGAAACTGGACAGGAGCCTGGCAGGCACGGGCTCGCGTGTTCGAAAACGAGCGCATTGTGCCAACCGGCGATGCGTCAGCAACGCGCGCAACCGCCAACGGATCGCTGACGCTGGCGGTTGATCTTTCCGGGCACGCCGATGGCAATGACGTGGAGCGTCGCTTCTTCCTGGCCGACGAGACCTTCCTCGGCTCTGAAAGCGAGCGCAATCAGCGCAGCTTTTATGACATCACGCCGTCGCTCGCCTGGCAGCGCAATTTCGACGCGGGCCATGCCCTGCGCGTCGACTCGCGGGCCTGGACCTGGGAGTTCAAGAACACTCGCAATGGCATTGGCCTTGATGCCACGGGTTCCGAAACCGGCTTTGATTTTGCCCAGTCCGAGACACAGGCCTGGGGCACCGAGACCACGGTGGACTATGACCACGCTTTCTCAAGCGCCTGGTCCGGCAAGCTGACTGGCCTGCAGCGCTATGAGTCCAAGGATGAGGCAGATTTCTTCGACTTTTTTGATGCTGACGGTCGCTTTGAAAGCCGTATCAATGTCGACGAGGCCGAGACGTCTGGCGAATCTGTGCTTCGTGGTGAAATGCGCCGCGCGCCGAGCCAGGCCAGTTCGCTGACCCTGGCGCTGGAGGGCGCGTTCAACTTCCTCGACGGCAGTGTCGATATCACCGAAGACGATGGCAGCGGTCCGGTCCCGGTTCCGCTTCCCGTCAGCAATACGCGCGTTGAAGAACGCCGCGTCGATGCATCGGCTCAGCAGATCTGGCGTGTGTCCGACACCATCACGCTGGATGGTGTGGCGGCCGTGGAATTCAGCGAAATCACCCAGACCGGGGATGCTGAACAACAGCGCACCTTCACATTCTTCAAGCCGGCGTTTAACGCGATCTGGACGCCAAGCGAGGTTGACCAGCTCAAGCTCTCGCTGGTCCGCGTTGTCGGTCAGCTGTCGTTCGGCGAGTTTGTATCCTCGGTCAACGTGAACGACGACACCACCAATCTGGGCAACCCCGATCTGGAACCGGAGCGCACGTGGCGGCTGCAGGCCGACTGGGAACGTCGCTTCTGGCAGGAGGGGTCTGTGCGTCTGCTGGTGCGCCACGAATGGGTCGAGGCGGTCGCCGATGTGGTGCCGGTCGGCTTTAACTCTGACGGTCCGGGCAATCTGGGCGACGGGACGCGCCTGCGCTTTCAGGTCAATGCCGACATTCCCACCGACAATGTGGGCGTGACTGGCGGCCTGTTCTCCTTCGGTGCGATGGTGCGCGATACCAAGGTGACCGACCCCGTCACGGGCCTGGAGCGTCGCTTCCGCAATGACGAAGACTGGCGCGTCAATCTGAACTTCCGCCAGGATCTGCCCCAGCAGGGCTATGCCTGGGGGGCTTCATGGTCGGTTCAGGGCGATGAGGATTTCTTCCGCACCAGCCGCTTTGAACGCGTCCGTGTGCCGCGCGGCAATATCAATGGTTTTGTCGAGCGCCGGTTTGCCAATGGCCTGAATGCAGAGGTCGGTGCCAATCTGCGCATGGGTGAGAACAAGCGCACGCGCTATGACTGGCTGGCAACGCGTGCCGATGGATTCCCCGCGACGATCGAACGCCGCAGCGTGAACGACGACGGTGTGGTATACTTCGAAGTCAGCGGCATCTTCTAAAGGCGTCTTCTGTGCAGGATCGGGCTGGGGCTCCCGTCAGGCATCACGGCAGACGCAGGCGATGTCGCAATGAAGATGCGACGTGACGGAGGCCCCATGCGCCCCAAATTCAAGCCCGGTCTCGAACTGAAGCCGCTCATTCAGACCCTGTGCGCGAGTGCGGCGCTACTGGCCCTGCCCGCTCCCGGTGTTGGCGAGACATCCACCCCGGTGGAGCTGAACCTGACACCGCTGCCCAGCGGGCATCTGAGCGTGGATGTGCGCCTGAATGGCGAAGGGCCCTACCCCTTCGTCATTGATACTGCGGCCAGCCACACAGCGATCATCGAACCGGTCGCCAGCGCCTTTGGTTATGTTCCCGAAACCGCCGGGGTATCAGACGTTCAAACCCTCACCGAAGAAATCACGACCGAGCGCTTCCGTTTTGACAGCGTGGCGCTGCCCGGCGTGCAGGCGCACAACATTGATGCGGTAGTGGTCGGCGCGCCGATGGGGGCGAGCCTGCCCATTCAGGGCCTGCTTGGAAATGATGTTCTTGATGGACAGCGGCTCGAGATCGATTACGCGGCGCGAAGCCTGATCCTCGGCGGTGAACGTCCGGACCATGTGGACGGCCTGATCGATTCAGAGTGGGGCGTGTTGGTGGCGGAGGGGCGGATTTCTCGCGCGCGCCAGCCGGTTCGCGTGCTCATCGATACCGGCGCTTCGCGCACCATCGTCAATGCTCGCCTCGCCCGTTGGGCCATGCGCCGCAGTGCATCGCTGAGGGTGCGTGTGGGGGGTGCCAGCCGCCTTGCCGAGCAGGTGGACACCGAGGGGGTGGCACAGGTGGTAGGCCTCCGTGTCGGCGGACTTTGCCTTCCGGACTTCCGGGCCATCGAGTCTGACGTGGATATTTTCCGCGCCCTCGGGTGGGAGAATGAACCCGCCATTGTGCTGGGCATGGATGTGCTGCAGCACACTGTGCTGACGATTGACCATGCTGAGGATGTCTTCCAGATCGACCCGGCAGGCGATCTGGGGCAATGCCCCGGTCGCCGCCGGATTCAGATCCACGAGGACAGCTGACGCAGCCTAGGGCGCGTCGCTGGACCGGTCCATGGAAGGGCCGCCCGCCTCTGTCTCGGTGGGATGCGGCTCCATCTCCCTGGCGGCCGATCCCATCAGCTTCTTGATCAGCGGACTGATCAACAGCATCACGAGCGCGATGCCCATCGCGACGAGCCCCACACTGCCATAGACCTGCGCATAGCCCGCCTTGGCGGCCACCGGATCCACGATCTGGCCACCGATGGTCTCTCCGCCGGTGGTTGAGGCGATGAGGCCGGCCACATAGTTGGAAAGCCCGGAGAACAGGAACCACGCCCCCATGGCCATGCCCACCACGCGCGCCGGAGCCAGCTTGGTGATGGCCGACAGGCCCACCGGCGACAGCATCAGCTCACCCAGCGTGTGAATGAGGTAGATCAGGAACACGAAATAGACCGCCACCAGCGCGGTGCCTGACAGATTGATCCCGGCCACCAGCACATAGAAGCCAAGTCCCGCCATGAAGACGCCCAGCGCAAACTTCACCGGCGTGGAGGGGTTCAGCTTGCGCTTGGCGAGCGCCACCCAAAGCCATGCCAGGATGGGCGCGAAGATGATGATGTAGCCAGCGTTCAGCGCCTGGAAGACCGGGGCGGGAACCGTGACCCCGAACATCTCCTTGTTGACCAGCTCGCCAGTAAACAGGTTGAGCGAAGACCCCGCCTGTTCGAACAGCGCCCAGAACGGAATTTGGGCCAGGATGAAGTAGAGGGCGGCGACCATCTGACCGCGCTCCTCACCCTTCGCCCCAAAGGCCGCGTAACCGAGGAACACCAGGATCATCGCGAGGCCCAGCCAGCCGACGACACCGCCGAAATAGCTGGGGAAGGTCACAGCCGTAAAGGCCACGACGATGATGAGGAGACCAGCCAGATAGCAGGCCGTCTCCACCGTGATGAGGCCGAGGATTTTCTCCTTCAGCTTTTCAGGGTTTGGCGGCTCGGCCTTGCCCTCCAGCCAGTGCTGGAACATCAGGAAGGTCACAAGACCGGCCAGCATGCCGATACCCGCAAGGCCAAAGCCCCACTTCCAGCCGTAGACGATCCCGATAATGCCCACCGAGATCGAAGACAGGAAGCTGCCCAGATTGATGCCCATGTAGAACAGGGTGAAGCCGGAATCCCGGCGTGGGTCACCGAGGTCATAAAGCTCGCCGACGATCGTCGAGATATTGGCTTTGAGATAGCCCACCCCGGCAATGATCAGGGCCAAAGCGAGGAAGAGGATGTTCACGTAAAACTGCTGCTGCTCGACCGTGGTATCCCAACTGCCCGCCGCATAACGCGCCACTTCAGCGGACTCTTCGTCCGCGCTTTCAAGGATCACCGCGTCGGTCAGGCTGTCTTCTTCGAAGGAGAGGAGAGCGCCATCAACCTCGACAAAGACGGCGTCGCCGTCTTCGCTCAACGGATAGCTGCGACCATCCATGAATGTGACGCGGTCAACCGGGTCTGGCCCCGCACAGCCTGCGCCCACCAGCGCGCAGGCCTGCTGGATGAGGCTGCGGCTCTCGCGCTCGATGAGATAGCCGGCATCACCGGCCTCCTCGCTGGCGACCCAGCGATCTTCACCGCCAACAATCGCAAAGCGCTCGGTATCCAGGATCAGACGTCGGGTTTCGTCATCCACCGTGACGAAAAGCTCACGATTGCCACCGCGGCCTTCTGCTTCGATTTCAATCCGCTCGCCATCCAGTTCCAGATACTCGCGTGATCCTTCACCTTCGAACGCCATGAGGCCGTGGCCCATCACCAAAAGGATCGCGCCGAACGTCACCGCCTTGCGCTGTCCGAGATACCGGTCCGCCAGCGTGCCGCCGACGATCGTCATGACGTAAACCAGCGCGGTATAGGCCCCGTAGATCAGGCCCGCCTGCTGCTGGGAAAACAGAAAGTGCTGCGCGAGGTAAAACACCAGAAGGCCGCGCATCCCGTAATAGGAAAAGCGCTCCCACATCTCGGTGAAGAACAGGATGGCGAGGCCCTTCGGGTGGCCGAAAAAGCTCGTGTCCTGAAGCCCGCGCGGCTTGTCTGCGCCGCCCGCGTTTGCGTCTGACATGGATATCTCCCCAATGCGGCGGGCGTTTGCCCCCTCGCCGCGAACTCACAAATGAATTGGGGCTAAAAGATCACGTCCGCCGCCCGCCAAGCAAGGCGCGCACTGCCATGGAGCGGTTTAGCCGCAGCAGCCCGCCGAAACACTCGCCGTTGCCGGCTCGGTGAAGGGGTTGCGCGCCGCAGGCTGGCAGCCGCCATCGCTAAGCTTGAGTTCCACCGTGGCCGACACAAAACGCAGACCATCCAGCTTTTCAAGCAGGTCCGGGTCGGTCACCGCCAGCGGGCGATGGTCAACCAGCGCAGGCGTGGCAAACCCGCTGTCCTTCGCGATGCCTAGGAAATCATCCCAGCTCAGCGCGCCCGCCAGGCACTCACCGTAGAGGATCGGATCGGTGCGCAGCGCTTCCGGCACCGGCGTCTGCGCATACACATCGGCGAAATGCATGACGCCGCCCGGCTTGAGCAAGCTTGCGACACCGGCGAACACGCCCGGCTTGTCGATCGATAGATTGATGACGCAGTTTGACACCACCAGATCAAAGCTCGCCGGCTCCAGACCCAGCTGATCGAGCTCCTCGATATAGCCTTTGAGGAAGCGGGTATTGGGCTTTTCAAAGCCAAAGCGCTCCGCATGCCAGGCCTCGTGTTTTTGGGCGACGGAAAGCTGCTCGTCGGTCATATCGACGCCGACCACCTCGCCTGTCTCACCGACCAGCTGGGCCAGGAGAAAGGCATCCCGCCCGGTCCCGCAACCCAGATCCAGCACGCGCGCGCCGGAAATGTCCTCAGGGGCCACCAGCCCGCAGCCATAGTATTTCTCAGAGACTTCGGAGTGGATGTTGGCGAGCGCCGTCTTCACCGCATCGCTAGGCGCGGAAATCTCGCAGCAGGCGTCGGACTTCAGGTCCGCATTGGTTTCCAGCACGCCGCCGTAATAATCCCGAACGCTATCCCGCATGGCTCACCCTCCTTTGGTCTGGACGCGGACTATTGCCCGGTTAGGCTCACCCGTCGATACACAGTCTGGTGACCGACCGCACGCAAAGCAGACCCCATGCCTCAGACGACACTCGACATTCGCACGCGAGGGCCCGGCCTCTACGAATTTACCGGTGAGGCCAGCGGCTTCGTCCGCGCGCAGGCCCGTGGCCAGGACGGCCTGCTGACCTGCTTTGTGCGGCACACCTCGGCCTCTCTGGTGATCCAGGAGAATGCCGACCCGGACGTACAGCGCGACCTGAAGGGCTTTTTCAGGCGGCTGGTGCCGGACGGGGATGACCCGTCCATGGGCTGGCTCGCCCACACCACCGAAGGCCCGGACGACATGCCCGCCCACATCAAGGCCGCCCTCACTGCGGTGAGCCTGTCAGTCCCGATCACCGGCGGCGTGCTGGCGCTGGGCATCTGGCAGGGGCTCTACCTGTTTGAACACCGCCACGCCCCCCACACCCGCCAGGTGGTGCTGCATTTGAGCGCATAAAGCGCGGCAAGCCGCCTCGCAAAGGCTCGCGCAGAAGGCCGGTCAGCTGATAGTCTCTTCCTCAACAGAACTGATTCTTGGAGCAACCCATGACTGATGCCCCCATCGGCTCGAAAGCCAACCCGTCCCAGTATGACTGCTACGAGGATCTGGCCGACGACGAACCCTATTTCGTCATCCGCGCCCACGACCCGCTGGCGAGCGCGATCGTGGAGCTGCACGCCTATATCGGCGCGGGCCAGGATGGTGCGGCGCACAACAAGCTTGATGAGATCATGGCCCTGACCAAGGACCGCGCCCCCCGCCCGGCTGGTAGCCCCAAATACCGCGAAACCTTCGCCATCTCGCTGTCCATGGAAAACTGGCGCGAAACCCACGACTGAGTATGGCGGAACCTGGCTGGACCGCAGGACGCATCCTCACACTTGCTGGTTTCGCGATCCTGATCGTGAGCGCCGTCACGTTGGGGAGCTGGGTGGTGTACCGAAATTCCGGTGTCACTCCTTGTGGCGAGATGACCGCGAATGTCGTGTCGTCGGGCACATTCCATGACCCGGACGCCCGAGGACAGCACACACGCAAATGGCAACACCTGGTCGAAACGCCGGATGGTGAGCTTTATCAGCTCCTTGGTCCGAGTACGGTCTTCGCTGAAGGCACCGAGATTCAGATCACATTGCGGTGCAACCGTTCCGGCGAACGCCTTTTCAACGCCTGGTACCGCCCGTCCTGATCGAGGACCCGGCTCTGCGTTGGCGGCTTTTTCAGATATTCAGACGCTCTCCCCCTACCCCAGCACCTCTTCAAAGAAGGCGAGGGTCCGGTTCCAGCTGAGCTCGGCGGCGGCTTCGTCGTAGCGGGGGGTGGTGTCGTTGTGGAAGCCGTGGCCGACGCCTTCGTAGAAGTGGGTGGTGTAGGTTTTGCCCGCCGCGTCCAGCGCATCGCGATACTCTGGCCAGCCTTCATTGATGCGCGCGTCGTTCTCCGCGTAATGGATCAGCAGCGGGGCCCGGATCTCCGGCACGCGGTCGGTGGGGGCCTGGCGGCCGTAATAGGGTACGGCACCGGCGAGATCGGGGAAGGTCACCGCCATGGCGTTACACACCCCGCCGCCATAGCAGAAGCCGACGCAGGCCACCTTGCCATTGACCTGTTCGTCGGCTTGCAGATGGTCTTTCGCGGCGAAGAAGTCATTGAGCAGGCGTTCGCGATCGACGGTGCGCTGCAGCGCGCGGCCATCATCGTCATTTCCGGGGTAACCGCCCACACTCGTCAGCCCATCGGGCGCGAGCGCGATAAAGCCGGCCTTGGCCACGCGCCGGGCGACATCCTCGATATAGGGGTTCAGGCCGCGGTTTTCGTGGATCACCACAACGCCGCCGCGCGGGGCCGTCATGCCGGTGGGGGCCACGCGATAGGCACGCACCTCACCATGGCCATCCGGCGAGGGGTAGGTGATGTATTCGGGGTGGATATCAGGATCGGTGAACTGGACCTGATCGGCCAGCGCATAGTCCGGGGACATGGCCTCCAGCAACGCCGCGGCGGTGAGCCCGCCCACGGTAAAGCCCGCCGCGCGGGTCAGAAACTCCCGCTTGGAGATCTTGTCGTGGGCATAGAAGTCGTAGAGCTCGATGAGTTCAGGCGGGAAATCTTTTGCGGTCAGGCGGGCCATGGATGTCTCTCCCCTAATGAGTGGGACGTGAGATAGGGCGCGGGGGTGAATTCCCCACCCCTTCTCTTCCCTCCGCTCAAGGGCAGCCATATGGCTTTGGCGCATCGACGCCGACAGGCGTCGCAAGGCGAACAGCCGCCCGCAGCGAAGATGAGCGTGCTCATCGAGAGCGAGGCCCCGACGGGACGGACGTCCGGGAGGACAGGGAAGACTGGGTCCCGACCTGCGTCGGGAAAGAGTGTGGAGCCATCAAGTCCCCGGCTTCAGCCAGTCGCGCAATTCGTGGAGCCAGCCGGCCTTGCGGGCGACGGCGCGGCGGTGATCGAGATCAAGATCGGTGATGAGGACCTGCTCGTCAGACCCGGCTTCGGCCAGCAGCGTGCCATCGGGCCCGGCGATGACCGAGTGACCCGCATAGGCGGTGCCCTCCTCCACGCCGCAGCGATTGCTCATCGCGGCGAAAACGCTGTTCTGATAGGCCATGACGGCGATCTCATTGGCGAACAGGGTCGTGTTTTCGCTCGCCAGATTGCAGGACGGAATGGCGATGATTTCCGCGCCAGCCAACGCGCAGGCCCGCCAGCTTTCGGGAAAGTGGCGGTCATAGCAGATCACCACGCCAACCTTGCCCACCGCGGTCTGGTAGACTTCAAACGCCTCGCCGTGGGCGTAGTAATCCTTTTCCCAGAAGGCCTCGAACTGGGCCACATGGACCATGTCGGACGTTCCCAGCTTGCGGCCATCGGCGTCAAAGACCGGGCTGGCGTCATAGCGGGTGCCGTCCCCGGCCTGACGGTAGACATTGGCGATGGTGACCAGCTTGTGGGTGGCCGCCAGCTCAGAAAGGCGGGCGAGCGCGGGGTGGTCATCGGCCATGGCGTAGCGGTCGGCGACGCCGGGCTGATCGCCGTCACGGTACTTTGGAAAGAAGGGCGACAGGTGGACTTCGGGGAAGACCACCATGTCGGCCCCCTCGCCCGCTGCCTTCGCCATCAGGCGCTCGGCGGTCGCGAGATTGGCCTCGATGTCGGGCTCCATGGCGTGTTGCAAAACAGCAATGCGGGGCATGGCGAGCGTCCTTCCGGTTCGGTCCGGTCCCTAACTGCACCCGTCGCCGCATCGCACGCAAGGCTGGTTTTTGTGGTGGGGCGCCGCCGGTCTTGCTACCATGGTTAACCGGGACGATCGGGGGGATGGAATGATGATACGGTGGATACCACCCGCACTTGTCGAAACAGCCGGAGCCGGGGTTATGCTCGGCGGCGTTTCCCTGTTTCAATTCTATGTGTTGGACGAGTTTGGCGTCGGCGATCCCTGGATCGCGCTGGGGGCCGGGCTGATCGGGCTGGGCGGCCTGGTTTTTATGGCCGGGCGTGCGCTGCGATAGGCGATATTCCAGCGTCCGGGCCTTTAAATCCGGTACGAAGCGCGCCATTTAACGTCACAGCTTTGCGACACGGGGTCGCGCGTGCGACGCGTTTGGGTTATACGGCGCCGCAATACAAGTTTTCGCGCGTGCAGCGTAGGTCTGGTCCTTGCCGCGCGCGCCGCCAAATCGGAGTTCAGGCATGCACCTGACCATGATGAAAACGAAGCTTCACCGGGCTGCGGTTACGCAGGCCGACCTGCACTATGAAGGCTCCATCTCCATTGATGCCGACCTTCTCGACGCGGCGGGCATCCTGCCCCATGAGCAGGTCGATGTGCTCAACATCAACACCGGCGACCGCTTCACCACCTACGCCATCGAAGCGCCGCGCGGGTCAAAGACGTTCGGCATCAACGGCGCGGCTGCACGCCTGGCTCAGGTGGGTGACCGCATCATCGTTGTCGCCTACGCCGCCATGGACGCTGAAGAAGCCCGCAATTTCGAGCCGACGGTCGTGCTGCTCGATGAGAAGAATGACGTCGTCAGCGTGAACGACAAGTCCGGCACGGTGGTCAACTTCGCTTAAGATTGCCGCACCGGTGTCATAGCAGAACGACAAACGCCCCGACCTGATGGCCGGGGCGTTTCTCGTTTTAACGTCTGCCTGGTCCGGCTAGCCCAGATCGTTCAGCCAGCGCTTGGCTTCGAGGCGCGAGATGGTGCGCTCGTGAACCTCGTCCGGGCCATCGGCCAGACGCAGGGTTCGGATACCGGCATAGCTGGCCGCCAGCGGGAAGTCATTGCTGACGCCGCCACCGCCATGGGCCTGGATCGCGTCATCGATGACCTGCAGGGCAACGCGCGGCGCAGCCACCTTGATCATCGCGATTTCGCCGCGGGCATGCTTGTTGCCCACCGTATCCATCATCCACGCCGCCTTCAGCGTGAGCAGGCGCGTCATCTCGATATCAATGCGGGCCTTGGCGATGCGGTGCTCCCAGATGGAGTGCTTGATGACCGGCTTGCCGAACGCTTCCCGGCTCATGGCCCGCTTGACCAGCAGTTCCAGCGCCCGCTCAGCCGCACCAATGGTACGCATGCAGTGGTGGATCCGCCCCGGCCCCAGACGCCCCTGCGCGATTTCAAAGCCACGGCCTTCGCCCAGCAGCATGTTGCTGGCGGGCACCCGCACATTATCCAGCTTGATTTCCATATGCCCGTGGGGCGCATCGTCATAGCCGAAGACCGGCAGGTGACGCTCGATCGTGATGCCATCCGCGTCCGCGGGCACCAGGATCATCGACTGCTGTTTATGGGTCTCCGCACTCGGGTCGGTCTTGCCCATGACAATATACATCTTGCAGCGCGGATCACCGGCGCCGGAGCTCCACCATTTGCGACCGTTGATGACATAGTCATCGCCATCGCGCTTGATCGAGCATTCGATATTCGTCGCGTCAGAGCTGGCCACGGCCGGCTCTGTCATCAGGAAGGCGGACCGGATTTCTCCGGCCAGCAGGCGCGGCAGCCACTCGGCCTGCTGCTCCGGCGTGCCATAGCGCACCAGCACTTCCATATTGCCGGTGTCGGGGGCCGAGCAGTTGAAAACTTCAGAGGCCCAGGCGACACGGCCCATCTCTTCAGCCAGCGGGGCATAATCCTGATTGGATAGACCCGCGCCCTCGTCAGAATCCGGCAGGAAGAGATTCCACAGACCTTCAGCTTTCGCCTTGGCCTTCAGCTCCTCAATGATCGGAATGACCTGCCAGCGATTTTGGCCAAAGCCGGCCAGCTGCTCGTGATAGGTCTTCTCATTGGGATAGACATGCGCATCCATAAAGGCGCGCACGCGGCCCAGATAATCCTTACACAGATCGGAATACTCAAAATCCATCGACGCGTCCTCCCGGCGCTCGTCTCATCGCGAGCGTTTCGTGTGATTGCTTTCGGGCTCGAGTGTAACGGTTTCAACGCGTTTGCCACCCGTCAAACGATGAGTTTTGCAGTGACAAATCAACGCCCGACCTAGCGTGTGACGATCGCGTTGCGCCCTCTGTTTCTTCCCTGCCCCTGAGGGGTAGAAAAAGAAAAAGCCCTGAAGTCCCGGACGAAGCGCAGCGCGGATCCGGGACCTTGTTCAGAATAAAGCGCCAGACGCGGATGGAGGCCCCGGATCAAGTCCGAGGTTTCAAGCAAAGGGGGCATGGATACTCTCACACCTCACAGAAACGCACTGTCACCAAAGGTGACGAGCCCACGACGCCGTCCCGCGGTATGACCTTTCGCATGAAGCTCACCGCCCTTCCCCTTGAAGACGACAGCGTGCGCCTTGAGCCGTTGAGCGAGCACCATCGCGCGCCTTTAAGGCCTCTTGCGGACGATCCCTCGCTGTGGGTTCAGACCAGCCTGAAAGCGTCAGGCGATGGATTTGATCACTGGTTCGACACCATGATCGAGAGCCATGTCGCCGGTCGCCAGATCTGCTTTGCCGTCTTTGACAAACGGCGCGACCAGATTGCCGGTCACACCAGCTATCTCGCCCTGGCTGCGGACCATCAGCGCGTGGAAATCGGCTGGACCTGGTATGGCAGGGCCTTCCACCGCACCCACGTGAACCCGGCTGCCAAGCGCTTACTCCTGAGCCATGCCTTCGAAGCCGGCGCTGAGCGTGTGGAGCTGAAGACCGGCGCGGGCAATCTGCGCTCACAAGGGGCGATGGAGAAAATGGGGGCGACGCGTGAAGGCATTCTGCGCAGCCACACCAGAACCTGGGACGGTGAGCGGCGCGATACGGTGTATTATTCGATTTTGAAGGATGAATGGCCCGCGGTGAAAGCCGGGCTGGATGCCAGGCTGACCGGAGTTTGAACCATGCCTGATGCGGTGATTGAAATTGACGATCCGACCCGGCCTGATGTCCTGAAACTGCTGGCGCGCCACCACCAGTTCACAAAGGAACACTCGCCAGAAGGGGCCTGCTACGCGTTCAACGCCGATGAGCTAGCCGCGCCCGAGGTGACCTTCTGGACAGCCCGTCGCAACGGTGAGCCCGTCGGCTGTGTGGCGCTCTACCAACGCGATGCGGGATTTGGCGAACTGAAATCGCTACATGTCGTGGAGACTGAGCGCGGCTCCGGGCTGGGCGAGAGACTGGTTCAGCGTGTGATCGAAACCGCGCGGGTCCGCGGGCTTGGCGAGCTTGGACTGGAAACCGGCACGTCTGATGGCTTCGCCGCGTCCCGCCGCCTCTATGAACGCCTGGGCTTCGCCGACAGTCCCGCCTTCCCGCCCTATCAGTGCGGTAGTTTCAGCCACTGCATGAAGCGCGCGGTTTAGGACTTGCGCATACGAGCGCGGGGCCATCCGCGGTGCGTTTAACCCCAATCCCTCTCCCCTCTCAGAGGGGAGAGGTTAGGTGAGGGGTGAGCGGCGCTTCATCCTGCACGTCGTGAGAAAGCTCAAACGCACCCCCTCACCTCTCCCCCTTGCACAAGGGGGAGAGGGATAGCGTTGATGCTGTGGGGTTACGGTGAGCCAGTTCGCGCCCTAGACGCCCAGCACGTCGCGCGCGGCCGCGCTGTCGCTGGCGATCTGGGCTTTCAGCGCGTCGAGGCCCTCGAATTTCTGCTCGCCGCGGATAAAGCGGATCAGCTCCGTCTCCAGGATCTGACCGTAGAGATCACCCTCGAAGTCAAACAGGTGAACCTCAAGACGCTCCGACACTCCGTCGACGGTGGGGCGCTTGCCAAGATTGGCGACGCCGGAAACCACACGCCCATCGGCCAGACGCGAACGCGTGGCATAGACACCAAAGGCCGGGCGCACATAGTCGCCCAGCATCACATTCGCGGTGGGAAAGCCGAGCAGGCGTCCACGCTGATCACCCTTGAACACCTCACCTTCAAGCGCGAAGGGACGGCCAAGCAGGGCTGCTGCGCGCGCCGGGTCACCCTCGCGAAGCGCGGCGCGGGCTGCCGAGGAGGAAATCTTTTCAGGCGTATCATCAAAGGCGACCGCCTTGGCGATGCGGGTTTCAATACCGCGCTGGGCACACAGACGCTGAAGATCATCAGCGGTCCCAGCCCGTCCCTTGCCGAAGCAGAAATCGGCCCCGGTCACAACGCCTTTAAGACCAAGACCGGTATGCAGGACCTCGTCAACGAACGCCTCCGGGCTCATCGCCGACAGGGCGCGGTTGAAGACAATATGGTGGACCAGCTCTGCGCCCGCCTCGCCCAGTGCACGTACCCGCTGGGTATCATTCATCAGGGCAAAGGGCGGCGCATCGGGCGCGAACACGCGGCGCGGATGGGGGCTGAAGACGGCGGCACCTGCTGGAGCATCAAGCGTCCTGGCGAGCTGCACCGCCTCGGCCACGACCGCGGCATGGCCCCGGTGAACGCCATCGAAATTGCCCAGCGCCACCACGGCACCGCGCGCCTCTTCAGGCAGGTCGCTATGGCCGTGCCAGACCTGCACCTTTACGCAGCCGCAGGCTTGCGACGCTTGCGGACCACCACTTCGGCATCGGCTTCCATACAGATCTCGCCGTCGACTTCGCACACACAGGACAGCTTGGCCTTGCGCCCTTTCACGTCGACCTCGGTCACGGTGGCGCGCGCGATCACCGTATCGCCAATTCGCACCGGACGCTCAAAGCGCATGGTCATGCCCGCGAAGATGGAGCCCGGCCCGGGCAGATGATTGCCCAGAACGCAGGAAATATAGCTGGCGATCAGCGCGCCATGGGCAATCCGACCGCGGAAGGGCGAGCGTTTTGCGTACTCTTCATCCATGTGCAGCGGGTTATGATCGCCGGAAACCTCAGCGAATTTGCGCACTGCCTCATCGTCAACAAGCCGAGTGATTTCAGCGCTTTGGCCGACTTCCAACTCGGTTATGCCATAACCTTCAAATTCGCTCATGGAGGTGCTCCCCAAACCTTTGTTCGGGTGTTTAACCGAATTTTGACCGCGATTGTATAGCGTTCGTCTCATCAGCGGCCTGAACAGCAGTGACGGCAGCGATAATTTTGGGTGGTAGACGCTAACAACACGGAGTTGGGGCCATGGCTGTCGAAATGTCGATGCCGATCCTGGTGGTGGACGATTACAAGACGATGGTTCGCATCATCAAGAATCTGCTCAAGCAGATTGGTTTTGAGAATGTGGACGAAGCTTCCGATGGTCAGGAAGCCTTCGAAATGATCAAGAAAAAGAAATACGGTTTGATCATCTCGGACTGGAACATGGAGCCGATGACCGGCTACGAGCTCCTGCAAAAGGTGCGCGGCGACGAAGGCGTAAAGGGCACGCCCTTCATCATGGTCACGGCGGAATCCAAGACCGAAAACGTGATTGCGGCGAAAAAGGCCGGTGTAAACAACTACATCGTGAAGCCATTCAACGCCGGCACGCTGAAAGCCAAGATGAGCGCCGTTATCGGCGACTTTTAAAGTATCGCGTCTCTCCTCGCCAAGGCTTGCCGGTAAAGAGCAGCCAGCGAACGAGTGGATGTTTGGGGGTCACGGGTGTTCAGCCCTGACGCATGTGGTGTGCGCGCTGAACGTCACAAAGAGGGAAGGGATAGTCCCATGCCTGCAGCAGAAGTAGCCGCGCGAGTTCGCGAGAGCCTTCAATCGGTCAAGGCGGCCGATCTGAAAGACGCTCAGCTGTTCGAGGTCCTGCGCCTTGCACAGCAGCTCACCGATACGATGCAGATGTTTTTCGGGTCGCTGGATACCTCAATCCACGCCGAATTCCATGCCATCGCCGAATATATTGCGCGCACGCGTGATGAGATTGCACAGCTTCGTCCAAACGACATCAAGGAACAGCGTATCCCGGTTGCGGGCGCTGAACTGGAAGCGGTTGTTCAGGACACCGAAAAGGCCACTGAAAGCATCATGGCCGAGGCTGAAGCACTGATGGCGCTCGAGCCGACCGACCTTGAGAGCTACAAGGGCGAAGTCGACATGGCCATGTGCCGGGTCATCGAGGCCTGCGCCTTCCAGGACCTGTCCGGTCAGCGTGTGTCCAAAGTGGTCGGATCGCTACGTCATATCGAAGAGCGGGTCGCCCGCTTTGCCGCCACCATGGGCGTGCATGATGCCGAAGCCACCGAAAACGAGAAGGCCGAGGAAGAGCGCCGCCAGAAGCTGCACCTCAATGGCCCGGCCATGGGCGGTCCTGAAACCGACCAGACCTCGGTGGACGATCTGATGGCCCTGGATCAGGACTCCATCGACGCCCTGTTCGACTAGGGCTTTCGATAAACTGCGTCACGCGAACGGCCTCGCTGGATCCACAGCGGGGCCGTTTGCCGTTCAAAGCCCGTCCTTGAACCAATCCGCCAGATGATCGACGAACAGACGGACCCGATGGGCGAGGTAGCGATTGGACGGAAACACCGCCCACAGATCGCGATCATCAGCGGTCCAGTCGGTCAGGATCTCGGTCACGCGCCCCTCCCTGATCGCATCTGCCGCGGCCCAGGCCGGCGAACACGCGACCCCGGCCCCGGCGCAGGCCGCAGCAACCGCCGCGCGTGCGCCATTCAGGCTCATTCGCCCCTTCACCTTGACCTCTGCCGCCTCCTTGTCCCGGGCAAAGCGCCACAGATTGGGGGCCGGCTTGTTGCGGTCGATGATACAGTCATGGGCGCCTAGAGCGCGCGGATGATCCGGCGCACCGGCCCCGGCCAGATAATCCGGACTGGCGAACACCGCCATGGGCGCATCGGCGAGGCGCTTGGCGATCAGGGACGAGTCGGTCAGCTGCCCGATCCGAACCGCGAGGTCATAGCCCTCGTCAACAAGGTCCACCATGCGATCGGAAAGCTCCAGGCGCACCTCGACGCTGGGCCATTTGGCCATGAAAGCGGTCACCGGCTCCACCAAGCGCTCAGCCCCGAAATCCACCGGCGCAGCGACGCGCAGCACACCGGCCGCGGCCCCCTGCTCTGCAGCCAGCCCATTTTCGATGGCGTCATATTCCACCAGCCAGGGCTCGATGCGATCGAGCAGCGCGCGCCCGGCATCGGTCAGGCGCACCGAGCGGGTGGTCCGCTCCAGCAGCCGGGCCTGCATGCGGTCTTCGAGGGCGGAGATCTGTTTGGAGGCGGCCCCCGGCGTCAGCCCCTGTCGTTCAGCCGCACGGGTAAAGCTCTCCAGCTCTGCCACAGCCGCGAACAGGCGAAACGCGTCGATACGGTCCATGAATTTCCCCAACGGAAAAAATTTGGCGTCAGCAGGGCTATTATAGCGGCGCGCACGGGATGTCACGGGATTTGATGAAGGCAAAGGCAATCAGGCTGCCCCTGAACAGTCGCCCTGCTCCGGCCTCTAGCTCTACGAGGGCCGAAGCGGCTGCCTCTGCCAGGACCAAGATGCCTGGCACTGAATTTAAAAGAGCCGGGCGCTGTTACGCGACTGTCCGCTAACGGAGGTCGCGTGAGGGGGGCGACACAGCCACGCGTCAAATATAGTCAAATATTGAATCTCACGCATGCCAACCGCCCGTCCCCCCTCCGCGAACGGAAGAAGTGGCGGGCGGCGGCGTCGCTCGGGGGGCGAACCATCTCTGGCGCGATCCCTTTGCTAAGCACCAGACTTTTCAGTCTGATTTCGGCCGCGTCCGGTTTGACCCTTTCGCGTCCCCGACCCCGTTTCCCTGTGCGTGCGCAGGTCATCGAGCCCGGTGTCTTTGGCGTCCTTTCCCTTGCCTTGCGGCTCCGGCGGTTTCGCCTCGACAAGAAAAGTAAAGCAAAGGTTAATTTTCTCGTCAAACAAAAACGAATCACTTCCTGTGGAAAATTCCGAAGCGATAAAATTTTCAAGCCCTAAAGCCTGCGTTTTTTTCTAACAGGGCGACGGCTCGTGTGCCTAGTCGTGCAGTACCGCATCAACGCTGACCAGCTGCCAGTCCTGCATCTGGTCGAGATAGGCATCGAAATAGGCCTTGTGGGAGGCCCCGGTGATGATCAGCACCTGCGCGCCGGGTTCATTACCGGCCGCTTCCACGACATTGGCCGCCATGCGCAGGCCGCGCGTCTGCCACCAGGCCACATAGTGGCGCGCCACGGCGTCTTCATCCGGGGTCGCCGCGGCCAGGCCGAAATCGTTGTTGATCGTCATCTGCTGGTAGGCCGGACTGTTGATGAAGCGGTAGCCCGCCACCATGCGCTCGGCCGAGCCCAGATAGCCTTGCGCCTCGGCCCGCATCTCATCCGTGCCCGGCACATTGGTTTGCCAGACAGACTGGATGACCGGCCCCAGCGTGTCCGGCGCCCGATGCTGGATGATGTCGGCGGAATGGTCGTCCATGGCATGGAGGCGTTCCAGCCCCAGGCGCACGGCCAGCCTTACCCCGATCTGATTGTTCTCGTTGAACGACTGGGTCAGGCGCGTGAAGCGGTCGGCCAACGCCGCGCTGACACCATCGGCGGCAACACGCTCACCGTCCGCCAGATAGGCCCACTGCACCGCAGCGGACCAGGGCTCGCCGGCGGCAAAGAAGAGCAGGGCGAATTCACGGCGCTGCTGCGCCGTTGGCGCTTCGGGGAAGTCGGCCAGAGCCGCCTCCATGCCAGCCACCGCCTCCGGGAAGCTGAGACCGAGCGCCTCAAGCGCGGGAGCCGGGTCAAAGCAATAGCGGTCCGCAACGCCGGAATGGAGCGCATCATAGCGGCGCAGCGCATCACAGCCCCGCCCGTCAATCGCCTCGATCGCGATGATGTCCGGCCCGAAGGCTTCCAGCCGATCGAGGACCAGCGAGATATGGCCGGGCTCAAACGCCCCTTCCGGCAATTGACGCAAATGGGGAGAGCCCAGCACCAGCGCCTGTGTCGGTTCGCCGCCCAACGGATCCTGTACGCCGGAAAAATCAATCCCGGGCGTCGCGGGCTGAAGGCTGAGCGTGGCTGCGGCAAGGAATGAAAGCATGATGTCCCCGTCGGTTTGGCAATCAAGATGTCAGTACGAGCCCCCGGCCCAGACACGTCAAGGCGGCGACCGTCGTTTTAATCTTGATGCCATGTTGGCCGTAACCGGATGCACGCGCCGCGTTGGGTGAAGTGTCGCGTATCCCCACGCGAGGGGCAGAAGGAAAGAGAAACCCTGCCTCTGCTATCCGGCGCTACATGCGGGGAACCATTCTGTAATGGTGGCCACAGCCCCACTCGACCGGCTGGGTAATCTGAATAAATCCGGCCAAGGCAGGACGTGAGACGTGCGCATTGAAAGCGCTCCTGCCGCTTGAGAATGCGGGACCATTGAACTGCCCTGAAATCCCAGACGAAGCGGAGCGCAGATCCGGGACCTTGTAGAAAATAAAGTGCCCAACCCGCAAAGAGGCCCCGGATCAAGTCCAGGGGGCAAGGGCGGCCCCCTCGGCGACGCGGGAGATACCGACATCCATCCAAATAAAAGAAAGTATAGACTCGCGCGCACGCCAACCGCCCGGCCTTCCCCGTGGAGGGAGGGTTACGGGCGGCGGCCCAGCGTTGGGTCCTGAGCCATTTCTGGCTCGGGGCCCTCCGCCAAGCATCGGGTTTTTAACCCCGATTTCGTCCGCTTCCAGTTTGACCCTTCCGCGTCCCCGACCCCGTCTCCTCGCGCGAGCGCTTGGTGGCGGTTCCGGATCGCTGCGTCGTTTCCGCTCCTTGCGGCTCGGTGCGTCTCGCTGCGACAAATGCAGTTAAGCAATTATTTACTTTTGACACAAGCAAAACTGATTCGGTTTATGTGGATAAGTCGAATGTCACAAAAGTTTCAATGATTCGACTGCCGCAGAATTCTTGTTGGAGAGGGTTGCTGTCCGCGCAGGCGGCCGTCTTTGAAGCCAGCTCTTGCCATCAGCGGCGCACGACCGCCTCTGGATCCCGGCCTTCGCCGGGAAAGAGTCAAAGAGGGCTGCGGTCTGATAAACGGAAACCCCGGACCGCGCCCGGGGTTTCAGAAAGCAGATGCTCTACCCTTCACCCGGCCGGATGGGGGGCGGGTCAGAGGCGGGAAAGGTCTCATCCATGGCTTCGTCCAGCCGCTCTTCCGGCGTCTGGGCGCGACCGCCAGCTTCCGGGTCCTCGATATCATCGGGCGGATGAACGCCTTCCGGGGCCGGGCCAGAGACCGTTTCGTCCTCGGTGGTTTCTGTGGTTATCGCGTCAGGGGCATCCACCTGCTCGCCGAAGCGCTCGCCGACGGCACCATCAAGGGCCTGATCCAATGGCGTTGCGCCTTCATCGGCCTTGTCCCGGTCAGGACGGCGCTGCTCGGCGGGCGCGCCAGCCTTGGTCTCGTCGAAGCTTTCGGCGGAAGCCTGATCGTCAGCTGGAGCGGTCTGTGTGCTGCGGTGGGAGGCCATAACTGTCTCCTCTGTTGCTGCTACACTCTGTCACGTGACCCGCTAAGGGCCGAGTTCAACCCCTGGACCTGCCCTCGCCACACTTTGTCATGGCCCGGCCTGTCCGGGCCACCCATGCCGGCCGGGTCGAAACCATTGGCCCTGTCACACCATGGGTCCCCCGCATGAAGCGGGGGATGACAGAGTTTGGGGCACTTTACTCTCGCGGTCCTTCGAGACGGCCTTCGGCCTCCTCAGGATGAGGTGGTTTTTAAAGCTCTTTCTCTCCTCATCTGCGAGGAGCGAGCCCTTGGCGAGTGTCTTTAAAGGACGAACAAAAAAAACCCCGGCGCAGTCGCCTGCGCCGGGGCTCTTGTCTTAAGCGTTAGAGCGATACGCCCTTACGCGGCGGCCTTCTCGTTGCCGAAGCGGGTGTAGAAGGTTTCGCCCTTGCTCGCCATGTCACGCAGGAGCTGCGGGACCTCAAACGGCTTGCCGTACTTGGCAGCCAGCTCATCGGCGCGGGTCACGAAGCTTGGCGCTCCGATCGTGTCGATGAAGCTCAGCACACCGCCGGTATAGGGCGCAAAGCCCCAGGCAAGGATGGAACCGACATCGGCTTCGCGCGGGTCCGCAACGATGTTTTCTTCCATCGTGCGGGCTGCCTCGATGGCCTGAGCGTAGAGGATGCGATCCTTGATCTCTTCCACCGTCGGCTGCTCGTCGAGCAGCTTGCCGTTCGGGGCGAACTGATCGAGCTCATCCCAGAGCGACTTGCCCTCTTCGGTGTAGACGAAGAAACCCTTGCCGTTTTTCCGGCCATAGCGACCGAGCTCATACATGCGCTCGATCACGGTGGCGTTGGGGGTTTCCTCAAACGCGTCGCCGAGGTCTTTCTTGGTCTGCTGCAGCACCTTGTAGCCAAGGTCGATGGCGACCTCGTCCTGCAGGGTCAGCGGACCGACCGGCATACCGGCCATCTTCGCCGCGTTCTCGATCAGGGCCGGCTTCACGCCTTCGGTCAGCAGATACATGCCCTGCTCGATATAGCGCATGACGCAGCGGTTGGCGTAGAAGCC
The DNA here is from genome assembly GCA_043513725.1 of Oceanicaulis sp. Taxonomy (GTDB): domain Bacteria; phylum Pseudomonadota; class Alphaproteobacteria; order Caulobacterales; family Maricaulaceae; genus Oceanicaulis. Next base: position 986,690 of record CP121338.1, read on the forward strand.
GCGGGTGTCGGCCACCACAATCGGGGTCTTCTTGATCTTGGCCACGAAGTCGAGGCACAGCGAAATCGCCTTGTCGCCGGTCTTCTCGCCCACGATCAGTTCCACCAGATTCATCTTCTCAACCGGGGAGAAGAAGTGCACGCCGATGAAATTCTCCGGACGCGAGGAGGCTTCCGCCAGCGAGGTGATCGGAATGGTCGAGGTGTTCGAGCCAAAGATCGCGCCTTCCGGCAGATGCTCTTCGGCCGCCTTGGTGATCTTGTGCTTGAGTTCAGAGTTCTCGAACACGGCCTCAATAACCAGATCCACGTCTTTCAGCATGGCATAGTCGGTCGTTGCGGTGACCAGATTGGTCTTCGCGTCGGCCTTTTCCTGGGTGAGCTTGCCGCGCTTCACGCCCTTGGCAAAGTGCGCTGCGACATGGGCCTTGCCCTTGTCGGCACCTTCCTGGTTGACGTCGATCAGCACCACTTCGATGCCGGCTTGAGCCGACACGGTAGCGATACCTGCCCCCATGAAGCCTGCACCGATGACGGCGATCTTGTTGACCTCGCCCTTGGTCTGACCGGCTGGACGGCGTGCGCCCTTTTCGAGAGCCTGCTTGGACAGGAAGAGCGAGCGGATCATGTTCCGGCTCTCCGGACGCATCAGCAGCTTGGTGAAGTAGCGGCTCTCGATACGCAGACCGGCGTCGATGGGAACCTGCAGGCCCTCATAGACGCACGACAGGATGTAGCGCTGGGCCGGGTAGTTGCCGTAGGTCTCCTTCAGGAGCATCGGCGATGCCCCGCCAAAGACCTGCATGCCGGCGGGGTGGTAGGGGCCACCGCCCGGGATCTTGAACTTGTCCTGGTCCCAGGGCTGCTTGCCGCCCATCGGGTCGGCTTTCACCAGTTCCTTGGCCTTGGCAACGATTTCAGAGGCCGGAGCCACTTCGTGCACGACGCCCTGAGCCTTGGCGGTATCGGCATCCAGCTGCTTGCCCTGAAGCATGACCGGCGCCGCATTCATCACACCGATGAGGCGCGGCAGGCGCTGCGTGCCGCCACCGCCAGGCAGAACGCCGACGAGCGCTTCGGGCAGGCCCAGCTTGGCGCCGGTGTCGTTCGCCATCACGCGATAGTGGCAGGCGAGCGTGACTTCAAAGCCGCCACCGAGCGCGAGACCGTTGATGGCCGCCGCGATCGGCTTGCCACAGGTTTCCAGATTGCGAAGCGACTGGTTGAGGCGATAGGCGACCTCAAACAGGGCCTCTTTCGCTTCGTCTTCGGACTTGCCTTCCAGCGCGCCCATGCCGCCGCCGAGTTCGGACAGGTCCGCACCCGCGCAGAAGGCTTTCTTGCCTGAGGTGATCACCGCGCCCTTGATGGCGTCGTCAGAGGCGATCTTTTCAACGAACTGGCCCATTTCCTTCATGACGTCATTGGACAGGACGTTCATGGAGACATTCGGGCTGTCGAAGGTGATGAGGGCAATGCCGTCGGCATCAACCTCGAATTTGAAGTGTGTGTAGGTCATAGTCTGTGTTCCTCACAGAAGAATTTCTTTGGAGACAGGAGAGACGCAATGGCGAGTTGTCAGGTCGAAGACGATGGGCTCCGCTTCGTGGGCATCAGCTGGGACAGCGTTGAAGATGCAGTCCCTGTTGATGCCTGGGCGAAGGTGTTCTGGCCGACGCAAGCGGGCAGAGATGAAGCCACGTCCCAGGTCATCATTGAAATCGATGGCAAACCCTTTGTGGACACGCTTGCGCGTGGTGAAGGTCGCCTCCAGGCAATTCAGTTGGCGATGACGCTGGCGCATAAATTTGTCTTCGTCCCAAACGATCCAGAAAACCGTCGACGCCCTTAAACCCGCTCGATAATCGTTGCGGTACCCATGCCGCCGCCGACGCACAGCGTGGCGAGGCCGGTGCCCTGACCGGTGCGCTCCAGCTCATCGAGCAGCGTGCCGAGGATGATCGCGCCCGTGGCGCCCAGCGGGTGGCCCATGGCAATCGCACCGCCGTTCACATTCGTTTTCGAATGCTCAACGCCGAGGTCTTCCATGAAGCGCAGCACGACAGAGGCGAAGGCTTCGTTCATCTCGTAAAGATCGATATCGGACGGGCTCATGCCGGCTTTCTTCAGCGCCTTGCGGGCTGACGGAGCCGGGCCGGTGAGCATGATGGTCGGCTCAGAGCCGATGGAGGCCATCGCCTTGATGCGCGCGCGCGGCTTCAGGCCGAGCTTTTCGCCCATTTCCTTCGACCCGATCAGCACAGCGGCCGCCCCGTCCACGATGCCCGACGAGTTGCCGGCGTGGTGCACGAAGTTGATCTTCTCAACATCGGGGTAGCGCTGCATCGCGACCTTATCGAGGCCGACGAAAGCCGACAGGTCTTTAAACGACGGCTTCAGGCTCGCCAGCGACTGCATGTCGGTGCCCGGGCGCATATGCTCGTCATGGTCAAGCTGGGTCAGGCCCAGCTGGTTTTTGACCGGCACGATCGACTTGTCGAAGCGGCGCTCTTTCCAGGCCTTTTCTGCGCGGTTCTGGGACTCGACCGCATAGGCGTCCACGTCATCGCGCGAATAGCCATACTTGGTGGCGATCAGGTCGGCGGACACGCCCTGGGGCACGAAGTAATGGTCAAACGCCATCTCCGGGTCGACGACCATGGCACCGCCGTCAGAGCCCATGGGCACGCGGGACATGGCTTCAACACCGCCGCCGATGGTCATGTCAGCTTCGCCGGACATGACTTTCGCTGCGGCGAGGTTCACGGCTTCAAGCCCTGAGGCGCAGAAGCGGTTCACCTGAAAGCCGGATGCAGTTTCAGCATAATTGGCGTTGATGGCTGCGGCACGAGCGATGTCTGCGCCCTGCTCGCCCACCGGCGACACACAGCCCAGCACCACATCGTCGATCACCGAAGTGTCGAGATCGTTGCGGTCACGGATGGCCTGCAGCTGCTGGGTGGCGAGCTGCAGAGCGGTAATCTCGTGCAGCGAGCCGTTTTTCTTGCCCTTGCCGCGCGGGGTGCGCGTGGCGTCATAGATATAGGCTTCAGTCATTGGGGTTCCTCCCGGAAGTTCGCGCTTTTAGAGCGTCCGCGCGATGAGCAGTTTCATGATCTCGTTCGTGCCGCCATAGATCCGCTGGACGCGGGCATCGCGGAACATGCGAGCGATCGGGTATTCATTCATGTAGCCGTAGCCGCCATGGAGCTGGACGCATTCGTCAATCAGCTCACACTGGATGTCGGTGACCCAGTATTTCGCCATGGAGGCGGTCGCGGCATCCAGCTGGCCCTTGATCAGAAGGTCCGAGCAGTGCTGGGTGAAGACTTCCGCGATGGTCGCCTTGGTCTTCAGCTCAGCCAGCTTGAACTGGGTGTTCTGAAAATCGATGACAGCCTTGCCAAAGGCTTTGCGCTCCTTGACGTATTCGATCGTCTCTTTCAGCGCGCGCTTCATCATCGCCACGCCCTGAACCGCGATCTGCAGGCGTTCCTGGGGCAGCTGTTCCATCAGCTGAATGAAGCCATGGCCCTCTTCCTGGCCCAGGCGCGCTTCAGCCGGGACCCACATGTCTTCAAAGAAGAGCTCTGCGGTGTCCTGGGACTTCATGCCCACCTTGTCGAGATTGCGACCGCGGCGGAAGCCTTCCACCTCGTCGGTCTCCACCATGAAGAGCGTGGTGCCCTTAGCGCCGGCCTTCGGGTCGGTCTTGGCCACCACGATGATGAAGTTGGCCGTGCCACCATTGGTGATGAAGGTCTTCGACCCGTTGATGCGGTAACCGTTGCCGTCCTTGACCGCGGTGGTTTTCACGCCCTGAAGGTCGGACCCGGCACCAGGCTCAGACATGGCAATCGCGCCGACATATTCACCGGACACCAGCTTGGGCAGAATTTTCTTTTTCTGCTCTTCAGAGCCGTAATGCCAGACATAGGGACCCACGATGGAGTTGTGCAGCGACGCGCCCCAGCCCTCAACGCCGGCCTCGGTCGTGGCCATGTGGAAGGCATAGTCGTGGGCCCAGTTGCCACCGGCCCCGCCATATTCTTCCGGGCAGGACGGGCAGAGCAGACCGGCTTCACCGGCCTTCGTCCAGACATCGCGATCCACGATGCCTTCCTTTTCCCAGCGCTCGGTGTGAGGCAGGCATTCCTTTTCAACGAAGCCGCGAACCGCGTCCTCGAAAATATTCACGTCTTCCTGATCCAGCCATTCGGGGCGTGGAACATTCAAAACCTGTGCGGTCATGGGTGATCTCCTCCCAGATCATTTTTTACTCTGATGGTCCTTCGAGACGCGCTTCGCGCTCCTCAGGATGAGGGTGTCATAGAACTTCCACTTTCCTCATCCTGAGGAGGTCCGTCAGGACCGTCTCGAAGGACGCACGTCCTGTCAGCCTCAGAAGGCCTCGGCGTCGAGGGCCATCATGGTTTCAGCGCCGTTCTGGATGCGGGCGAGGTGTGCGTCCGCATCTGGCAGCCACCATTCAACGAAGAATTTCGCGGTCACCAGCTTGGATGCGTAGACCGGGTCATCGCTGCCCTCGGCGACTTTCGCGGCGGCAACCTTGGCCATCTTAGCCCACATGTAGGAGAAGATCGTCAGGCCAAACAGGTGCAGATAATCGGTCGAAGCGGCACCGGCATTGTCGAAATTCTCAAGGCCCTTCTCGACCAGCCAGTTGGTGGCCTTCTGGAGCTTTTCCTTGGTGGCAGCCAGGCCGTCCACGTAGAGCTTCAGCTCGGCATTGCCCTGGTTTTCAGCCACGAAGGAGTCGAGCTCGGCCATGAAGGTGTTGATCGGACGCATGCCGGCCATGGCGAGCTTGCGGCCCACCAGGTCCAGCGCCTGAATGCCGTTGGTGCCTTCATAGATCAGGGTGATGCGCGCATCGCGCAGGGTCTGTTCAATGCCCCACTCGGCGGTAAAGCCGGAGCCGCCATGGACCTGCAGGCCGGTGGACACGCTCTCATAGCCCTTGTCGGTCAGGTAGGCCTTCACGATCGGAGTCAGCAGCGCCATGTAGTCGCCGGCCTTTTCGCGCGTGGCTTCATCAGGAGACTTATGCTCCAGATCGCCCTGCAGCGCCGTCCACAGGCACATGGCGCGCGCACCTTCGACGAACACCTTCTGGTTCATCAGCATGCGGCGCACGTCCGGGTGCACGATAATCGGGTCGGCGGCACCGTCCGGGTTTTTCGGCCCCGTCAGGGAGCGCCCCTGAATACGGTCTTTGGCAAAGGCCAGCGAGTACTGGTAGGCGGTCTCCGCCAGACCAAGCCCCTGCAGGCCCACGCCCAGGCGCGCCTCGTTCATCATCACGAACATGGTCTTGAGGCCCTTGTTCTCCTCACCGACCAGCCAGCCCGTGGCGTCGTCATAATTCATGACGCACGTGGCGTTGCCGTGGATGCCCATCTTCTCTTCAAGGCCGCCACACTGCAGCGTGTTGCGCTCACCCGGCTCACCGTTTTCATCGGGGATGAATTTCGGCACCACGAAGAGCGAAATGCCCTTCACACCCTGCGGCGCGCCTTCGATACGGGCCAGCACGAGGTGGATGATATTCTTTGACAGGCCGTGCTCACCGGCGGAGATCCAGATCTTCTGGCCGGTGATTTTGTAGCTGCCGTCAGCCTGCGGCACGGCCTTGGTGCGCAGCATGCCCAGATCGGTACCGCAGTGCGGTTCGGTCAGGTTCATCGTGCCCGACCATTCGCCGGAGATCATCTTGGGCAGATACATCTGCTTTTGCTCATCAGAGCCGCCAATGGTCAGCGCGTGGGCCGCACCGCCGGTCAGGCCCGGATACATGCCAAAGGCCATGTTGGCGCTGGTCAGCATCTCGTTGAACGCCAGGTTCAGATAGGCCGGCAGGCCCTGACCGCCGTATTGCGGGTCGGCTGACAGCGCGGTCCAACCGCCTTCGGTGAGCTGCTGATAGGCATCGTCAAACCCGGTCGGGGTGGTGACTTCACCGTCCTTCAGCGAGCAGCCTTCGCGGTCGCCCACCTTGTTCAGCGGGTAGAGCACGTTCTCGCAGAGCTTCGCGCCCTCCTCCAGAACGGCGTCGACAATATCTTCAGAGGCGTCGGAGAAGCCTTCCAGATTGCCGTATTGTTGAACATTGAGCACGTCGTTGAGCACGAAGCGCTGGTCGCGCAGGGGAGCTGAATAGCTGGGCATCGGTCCGTCTCCAGGTGAGGGTCAGCTTGAAAGAAGAAGCAAACCGCCACGGGCGATCTGCGTCGAGGATTTGTTTGAGGTGGTCGCAAAAATTTCACGCGTCATTCGCCGCCTCCCAATTCCCATTGGGTCAGGCGCGCGTGAGCCAGCGCTTCGAAAGCCCGGGCCCGGCGTTTGAGGTCTTCCGGCGGTTCGCGGTCAGCCAGGCGTTCTTCCAGCCACCGCTTTCCGTTGGACAATTCGGTGATCGCCTTGTCGATATCGGCGCGCTGGCGCTCCAGCACCGCGATCCGCTCGGCAAAGCGCTCGATCGATTTTTCAAGGCCTTCGCGGCTCGCCCCCGGCTCCAGAAGCTGGATGTCGAGCATTTCCTTGATGTCTTCGAGCGAAAACCCGACCCGCTTGCCGCGCAGGATCAGCTCCAGCCGGGCCTTGTCCGCCTCGGTGTAAAGCCGCTTGCCCCCGTCGCGCTTGGGTGCGAGCAGGCCCTCCTGCTCGTAATAGCGCAGGGTTCGCGAGGTCACATCAAAGCGCTCGGCCAGTTCGCGGATCGTATACTCCGCCGTCAGGGCGTTTGTCGTCATGGCGCGGACCCTAGACAAGTTGACGTGAACGTCAACGTAAATTTGGTCGCAGGGGGAGCCTACCCACCAAACGCCTTGACCGCGCCGCAATCCTTGGGTCGGCTAGCGCTCTGGATTGAGGGACGCCAGCCATGCGTATGATCACCGCCATTTTTGCCGCCACATTGTGCAGCGCGGCCTATGCTCAGGGTCCGCAAACCAGCCCCTGGGACTATGAAGACGCGCGCGCAGAACCCTTCGGCAATGGCACAACGGTCGCGTGGGACATTCTCGTGGCGTCCAATGAGGAGGCTGCCAACCTGAACCGCGTCCACGCCGAGCTGGGGCCCGACTGGGTGGCCTGGCGCGAAAGCACGGGGCCTGTGCAGTGGGTCGACCTGACCGAGGGGCGACTTTTGCGTCTGGACGCAGGCACGCTGACCAATATCGCCCTGGTGGCTGAAGCGCGCCGCCGCCTCGACATTTACGCCGGTCTTAGCCGGGCCGGATCACTGGACGAGATCCAGTTTGGGGCAGCCGGGCGCTTCCATCGGGTCTGGCTGGAAGCGGCCATGGGCGTGGCCGCGCGCTCCGGTGAAATCGAAATTGACCAGACCGAGTTCGGGTTTGAGGCACGCTTTGGCGGCGAAACGGTGTTCAGCGCCGACTATGGCGATGGTGAGGGCTCGCTCTGCCGCCAGACCCGCATTGATCCAGATCGCCGGGCCGCCACAATGGCGCTGATCCGCCATGCCGTGCCGGTGCATCCGGATGCCTTTGACGCCCTGCAGGCGCGCGACACCCTGCCCTGCGCCTTTTCCTACACCGTCTACAGCCCGGACAGTCCGCAGGGCCGGTTTGAAAGCTGGGTCCTGCGCGAGGGCAATGGTCAGCCACTGCCCCGACCCGACAGCGCGACCGCAGAAGCGCTACCCCGGGAGACGCTGATCGGTCCGGTCGGGGACACGGCCGTCTCAGCGGTACGCGTATCGACCAATGAAGCGCCGGTCCCGATGGAGTTTTTCTCCGACATCCAGACCCTGCGCGCGACTGGTGACTATGCCGGGGCCCTGCTTGTCAGCATTCAGGAGACCCATCACTTCGGCCCCTGCCCGGAACAGTCCGTCGGCTCGGCGCGCTTAAGCTGCGCGGAGGCGACCAGCCTAACCCGCGAAGGGGCCAGCAATGAGTCCCTCCAGCAGGTGATGCAAGGCATGGCCGCGCTGTCAGAGGGCGAGTACCCCCGCGCGGTGGAGCGCCTTGCTACTTTCCGGATGCGCAATGATCGCGCGGGCGTGGCGGCCCGCATTCTTGTGGCCAACGCCCTGGTCGCCTGGGGCCGTGAAGGGCTGGAAGCCCGGCCTGATCTTGATCCAGCCGCCATGCTGGCTGAAGCACTTCAACTTGATCCCTATGCGCCGGATGCCTACTGGCATCTGGGGCGGCGCTATCTCGAAGCTGGTGCGCCCCACGCTGCGTGGACGCTGTTTGATCTGGGCCGCAGCCTGCCAGGCCGCGACCCGACCCCGCTTCTGGCGCAGGCTGACACGCTGGAGGCGCGCATTGCCGAGCTGGCCCCCGACTGGCTCGACCCGGCTGGCGGCGGACGCGAATCGGCGCAGTAGACTTCCGCTTTGTTTAGAGAGCTTTACGAGGCGTTAACCGCATCAACGGCTCTTTAACCGTGTGCGAGAGCGCGTGGACGCGGCCGATATTGCCTGTGGATATACCAGATATAGGGGTCACCCAACTGGTTTACACAATATTAACCCGTCCGGTACGTTCGAGAGTGCAGGATTCGGGAGAAATGAACGCATGTCGTCGGGGACACCGTGGAGCGTAAAGGGGATTGATCCCCGTGCCCGTGCGGTGGCCAAGACAGCAGCCCGCAAGGAGGGCATGACCCTTGGCGAGTGGCTGAACCGCGTCATCCTGGATGATGACGAGGACGATGTGCGCGACTGGGACGGCGCACTGGAAAGCTATCCCGGCTTTGGTGGCGGCGATGGCGGTGACAGCGATGATGCGCTCAAAGCCATCGTGGAACGCCTGACCGGTCGGCTGGAAGCCGCCGAGCGCCGCTCGACCCTGGCCCTGTCAGGTGTGGACCAGTCCGTTCTGGCCCTCACCCGTCGCCTTGAAGCGCTTGAAAAAGGCGAGGATGACAGCGAAGCGGTTGAGGCCGCGCTGTCGCGTGCCCGCACTCAGCAGGATGAATTGCTGGAACGGATCCGCAAACTGGAGCGCTCCGGCCCCGGCGGCGACCCGGCCCAGCTCAAGGCGCTTGAAAACACGGTCGGCAAGCTGGCCGGTCGCCTTTACGAGACCGAGCGCGATGTGCGCACCGAGCTCGATACGCTGGCCAGCAAGGATGAGCAGTCCCGCGGCAGCACCGAGAAGATCGCCCGTAGCCTGACCGAGCGCGTTGATGAAACCGAGCGCCGCCTGAGCGCCGAGCAGCGCGAGCTGCGCGACCGTCTCGATACCGAGGCCCGGCGCGCCAGCGATTATAAATCCGGTCTGGAAGACCAGGCCCGCTCCCTGCAAAGCCGTATCATCGCGGCTGAAGGCGCAACCCACCGCGCGGCTGAAGCGCTTGTGCAGTCTCAGGAGCGCCTTGATGAGCGCTTGCGCACCCTGGAATCCAAGGGGCCGGTGGGCGCGGATGACATCAACCAGCGCTTTGAGCTGCTGGGCCGCGAGCTGGCCGGTCTGATCCGTGAAACCCGGGAAGATTGCGCGCGCCGCGTCGCCGAAGTCGCCAGCGCTGGTGTCGATGGTCAGCGCATGGAGCGCGCGCTGGAAGCCGCCGAAGCGCGCCTGTCGCAGGCCGAAAATCGCCAGAGCGATGCCCTGAACCGGATTGGCGAGGAAGTGGCGCGTCTGGCGCGCGCTGTCGACCGCCGCATTGAAGAGGCCGAGCGCAGGCTTGAGCAAAAGTTAACCGATACCGCCGACCGTCAGGACTCAACCCGGTCCAAAGCCGAATTTGATTCGCGCCTTGAACGGGTTCGTGACGAGAATACCGCAGCGGTCCGGCGTATTGGCGAGCAGATGGCGCGCCTTGGAGAAAACCTCGCCGACCGCGTCCAGCAGGCTGAGCTTCGTTCAGCCGCAGCCGTTGAGCAGGCAGGCGAGCGCATGGCGCAAGTAGTCGAAAAGCTGGAAACCCAACATGCCTCCAGCAAGGGCGCGGATCTGGAAACGCGTATCCAGGCGAGCGAGGAACGCACCGCCCGGCGCATCGATCAGGCCATGGACCGCGTGCATGAGCGCCTCGACAGGGCACGGGTGGAAACCGCTGACGCCCTGTCGCCGGTTCAACGCGCCATGACCGCGTTGGCCGAGCGCCTCGAAGCCATCGAAAAGGGCAAGACCACCGAGACGGCGACGGATGACACACCGGTCGAAGCCCCTCGAGCAGAAACGAGCAACGACGACCCGATTGATCTGAGCACGCCTTTGCCCCAGCCGCCCGGTCTGGAGCCGGAGCGTGAGGAATGGGATCGTGGCGACAGCTTTGTGGTCGCTGCTGACAGCGAACCCCTCAAGCCCCTGCCCCAGGCCCCGATGCTCGACACACCGCGCAGCGATCCTGAGGACTTTGGTGATTTCCCGGATCCCGAGCAGCGGCCGGCTCGCCGCGCGGCTGCCCTTGGGGCCACGGCTGATGCTGACTTCCTGGCGACAGCGCGCAAGAGCGTGCGTCCTGGTGGCAGCACGGCCCGGCCCCAGTGGAACGACCCAGAGGAAAGTGCATCGGGCAATGGCGGTCGCACACTGCTGATCGCCGCGAGCATTCTGGGCTTCGGTGCGGTGGCCGCAGCGGCCGGCATGCTGGCCCTTGAAGCCTTTGGCGGCGGCGCAGAACCGGCCTCCCGTCAGGCCCGCGAAGATACCAGCCTCGCCTCGGTCTTCGCTGAACCCGCGCCGCCCCAGAACACTCGCACATCGCAGCCTGATACCCGTACGCAGCCTGCCGAAACGTCTGAGCCCGTCGCACAGACAACCGAGCCGGCCATTGAGCCTGCACCCGCGCCCTCTGAACCGGAGCCCCAGCCGCCCGCGCCGACGGTCGATCCCGATGCCCGTTTGATCGCCGCGGTTTCGGTTCTGGCCCCAACGCTGGAGCAGGCCGCTGCTGCCGGTGACCCGGTCGCGCGCTATCAGCTTGCTGTGCAGCAACTGGACGCCGGTCAGATCGCCGACGGAGCCGCCCTCATGCGCCGCGCCGCCGAACAGGGCGTTCCGGAAGCCCAGCGCCGCTTTGGCCTGATGCTGACCCGCGGCGATGGTGTCGTGCAGGATGTGGAGGCGGGCCGCGCGCTGGTGGTTGCGGCTGCAGAAGCCGGCAATGTGCAGGCGATGCACGATGCCGGCGGCCTGTTCATCAATGCCCCTGAGACGCCGCAGACCCAGGCTGCCGCCGCACGCTGGTTCCAGGAGGCCGCCCTGCACGGCAATTCCGACAGTCAGTTCAATATGGCGCTCCTGTTTCAGGAAGGCTTCGGCGTCCCGCAAAGCGCGGCCGATGCCTATACCTGGTTCCTGATCGCGTCGAACGGCGGGGATGCGGACGCCGGCACCCGTGCCGCGCGCCTGCGTCAGGCGCTGAGCCCGGCCGCGCGCACCGAGGCCGAGCAGATCGCCCAGACCTTCACCCCGCGCACCGCCGATCCGCAAGCGCAGGGCCAGTATGGCGATCAGGCCTGGAATGCCGGACCTGAAATCCTGACCGCGCGCGCACAAGCCTTGCTGAGTGATCTGGGTTATGATGCCGGTCCGGCGGACGGCGTTCTTGGGGAACGCACCCGTCGGGCGATCGTGCGCTATCAGCGCGATTCAGGTCTTGAGCCCGGATCGCCTTTGACTGCCAGCCTGGTCGCCCGGCTGGAACAATCCGCCGCCAACTAGGGCGCGCGGGTGCAGATCTACCTTCCGATCGCTGAAATCTCGCTCAACCTGTATCTATTGCTTGGATTGGGGTTGGGCGTTGGCTTCCTGTCCGGCCTTCTGGGTGTCGGCGGCGGCTTCCTGATGACGCCGATCCTGATCTTCCTGGGTATTCCGCCCGCGGTCGCGGTGTCGACGCAGGCCAATCAGATCATGGCGAGCTCGGTGTCCGGCGCGCTGGCCCACTGGCGGCGCAAATCCCTCGATGTGAAGATGGGCGTGGTGCTGATCATCGGCGGGGTGTTCGGCTCGGTCATGGGCGTGCAGATCTTCGGCTATCTGCAAAGCCTCGGTCAGATCGATCTGGTCATTTCACTTTGCTATGTCGGTTTTCTGGGTGTGATCGGCTCGCTGATGCTGGTGGAAAGCGTCAACGCCATCCGCCGGCGCATGAGCGGGGCCCCGCCCCCCAAACGCAAGCGCCGCAAGCGCCGCCTGATCGACCGCCTGCCCTTCAAGACCCGCTTCCCGGTGTCCGGGCTCTACATGAGCCTGATCCCGCCGCTCGCCATTGGCTTTCTGGTGGGCACGCTGGCCGCGCTGATGGGCGTGGGCGGCGGGTTCGTGATGGTGCCGGCAATGATCTACATCCTGCGCATGCCCACCAGCGTGGTGATCGGCACCAGCCTGTTCCAGATCCTGTTCGTCACCGCACTCACCACCTTCCTGCAGGCCGCCCAGAACCAGACCGTCGACATTGTGCTGGCTGCAATCCTGATCGTTGGCGGCGTTGTGGGGGCGCAGTTCGGCGTGCGCGCGGGAGCGAAGATCAAGGGTGAGGAACTCCGTGCCGGTCTGGCCCTGCTGGTCGTGGCGGTGTGCGCCAAGCTCGCCTGGGATCTCGCGGCAACGCCCACCGACCTCTACGTGCTTCTGGAAGCCGGGGGCACGCCATGATCCGGACCCTGCTTGCCCTCTCCGCCCTGCTTGTTGCGATGCCGGCCATGGCACAGGAGACAGCACAAGAAAACGGGCCGCCCGCCCGCATTGCCGCGGCCCTGACCGAGGATGTGGTTGAAATTCGCTCCGACTTTGCCGGCGCACCGCTCACCGTTTTCGGGGCTGCAGAAGGCCTTCAGGAGGGTGACGATATCGTTGTGGCGGTGCGCGGCCCGGCCCGTGATCTGCGCGTGATGAAGAAGGAGCGCGTGCTTGGCATCTGGGTGAATTCCGCCCCGGTCCGGTTTGAGAATGTGGCGAGCTATTACGCCGTTGCATCCACACGCCCCCTTTCAGATTTTGCAAACTTCGCCGCCCTGCGCCGGAACGGCATCGGCATGGCGCACCTGCCTCTGCGCGCGCCGGACGAGGAACGCACCGAAACCCTGCTCGGGGTGCCAGGGGTGCGGGTTTCCGACCTGGGTGCGGAGATCGTGGACTACCGACAGGCCGTGGTCCGCAACAAGACCCGCCAGGCGCTGTATGTGGAAGCCAATAGCGGCGTGGAACGCCTTGATGGCGGGCTGTTTATTGCCCGACTTTTCCTGCCGTCTGAAACCCCGGTTGGGGATTACACCATTGAGGTTTATCTGTTCCGCGATGGCGCGCCCATCGCCAGCCGCCAGACCGAGCTGCAGGTGGCCAAGGCCGGTCTGGAGCGTGTCCTGTATGATCTGGCCCACGAGCGGCCCATCCTGTATGGCCTGCTGGCACTGATCATGGCGGCATTGTCAGGCTGGCTGGCTGCGCTGGTCACGCGGAACCGCTAAGACACGACGTAAAGGGAGACTGGCCATGAAACGTTTGAGCGATGCCCCGACAAGCGCGCTGATCCTTGGATTTGGCGGCCTGATCCCCTTCGTGGCGGGCGCGATTGGCCTGGGCCTTGGCGGGCAGGCCGAGCTGCAGGCCGCGAACGCGCTCCCCGTTTATGCCGCAGTCATCCTATCCTTTTTGGCCGGCGGGCGCTGGTCGGCAGAACTGGTCATCCGCGGGGATTCCCCGCGCACCGGTGTTCTTGTGCTGGCGATCCTGATTGCTCTGGCCGGCTGGATTGCCGTGCCGCTTCAGGTCTGGAGCCAGCCCGGGCTGGCGCTCAATCTGGAGCTGACCGGCTGGGCGATCCTGATTGTCGGCTTTCTGATCCAGTATCTGTGGGACCGCGCCGCCATTCGCGACGCGACTTTCCCGCAATGGTATTTGCCCTTGCGCCTGCTGCTGACCAGCGGGGCGGTCCTCAGCCTCAGCCTTGCCGCCTTTATCCGCTGGTCACCAACCTTCAGCCTTTAGAGCCTACTCCATCTTGAAGGTCAGGCCGGCGTGGGCCTGGAGCCGGTCGATCAGACGCTGACCGACCGCGGGCGCGGTGGTCCACACACCGCCGGGCGTTTCCTCGCGGGGCGTCTCGATGAGCGCCAGCAGGCTTTCGGTGATCATCTTCGAGGTTGAGCCGTAACCCGGATCCCGGTCGCCGGAGACCACAGAGGTCATCCGCTCCCCATTGTCGGCCACGCCGGTGAACATCACCTCGTAAAAGCCGGTTTCGCGCTCCTCTTTTGAGGGGCCCTCGCCCGGCGCGGGCGGATTTTCGGTCATGGAGCGATCATTGGCGACGTGGGTGGCCATCTGCTCGCCCTGCTCGCCGGGGCCGGTCAGAAACATCTCGTCATAGACAAAGTCCTCACCATAGCGATGGCCCATCAACGCGTTGGAGCGGTGGATATTCTTCGTGTTGATTGTCGCCATGACGAAGGGCGCAGACCAGCTGTTGAGGTCTTCTTCAAAGATCGGCTTGTCGCCGGCGGGCTGTTCGGGGCCCTTGAACCCGCCAGACAGGGAGAAGGGATCCAGCAGCCATTGAAGGATGTGCGGCTCGCGCTTCACCCGCGCCATGGTCTCGAAAAAGCTTGCCGCGGTCCCGCCAGAGAAGGTGCCCTTCATCTTGCGCACACGGCCCTTCACCCGGGCAATTGGCTTGCCGGTCTTTTCGATTGCGGCCTGCTCCAGGGCGAAAACCCCCAGATCGAACGGGATGGAGTCAAAGCCACACGAAAGCACCAGACGCGCACCGGAGGCCTTGGCCTTGTCGGTGTAAGTGTCGATGACGTCGCGCATCCAGGCCGGCTCACCGCACAGGTCGGCATAGTCGGTCCCGGCCTCCACGCAGGCCGCCACCAGCGGCTCGCCATATTTCTGATAAGGCCCAACCGTCGTAACGACGCCGCGCGTACGCTCGGCCATGGCTTTCAGCGACGCGGGGTCAGAACTGTCAGCGACGATTAGCGGCGTGTCGGCCGGCACACCCATTTCCTCGCGCACCGCCTTTAGCTTGTCTTCAGACCGCCCCGCCATGGCCCAGCGCAAATCCGGGTGAGCCGCCGCAATATATTCAGCGACCAGACGCCCGGTGAACCCGGTTGCGCCATACACCACGACATCAAATTCACGATCAGCCATGATTGGCCTCCTCCCAGACAGTGTTGATTTGGCCGGCAGGCTTCACGTTTCGCGGGAGCGACGCAAGGCCTAATCGCTGCGCAAGCGGTGTCCCGCAATGGGAAACACACCGCCATCGCCGAGCATCCAGGCGGTGGGTCGGGTTTCAAACACGGTGTGCCAGGCTGGGTCACAGACATTCAAGCCTCCCGTGAAGGCCCCGAAAGCCGGTAGCACCAGCCGCGACCCATCCGTGGCAAAGCAACGCCGGCGCAGGCCCCGCCCACGCACAGACACCCGCGCGCACGGGTGTAAGTGGCCCGCGACCTCGCCCGGGCACGGGCCCTCGACCGGTTCATGGCGCAAGGTCAGTGGGCCAAGTGTGGCTTCCGGCGCGGTCCGTCCACCGAAGCGGGCAGGCGGTTCGGGGTCGTGATTGCCCTCGATCCAGAGCCAGTCCTCCACCGAGGACACCAGGCTTGCCAACGTCGAAGCGTCGCTGTCATGCATGCGCCCGTCCGCGCCCAGATCATGGAAGCTGTCGCCCAGCGCAAACACGCGGCGCGCCTCCAGACGGACAATCGCGTTGGTCAGGCGACGCAGTGTTTCGCGCGTGTCATAGGGCGGCAGCATCTGGCCGCGCGCTGCAAAGGCGCTGCCCTTCTCAAAGTGAAGGTCTGCCACCAGCAGTGTTCCAGTTTCCGGCTCGAACGCCACACCGGACACATCGGCAAGCAGGCGTGCGCCGTTTACGTGAAGCACCGGGTTCTGCATGGAGGATCGGGCAGGCTGAAGCATGGGCGCACTTAGGCCCACGGCTGACACACAGGCAAGGATTCGTTGCCGCGATTGGCCTACTCGGCGCGCACCCGGGCCATCACCCAGTTCCAATAGCGCACCACCGTCTGGGCCTTGTCCACCGACAGGGTATCGTAAACGATCATGGCATGCTGCATGCGCACCTCGACCGTATCGGGATCACCCAGACGCACCAGCCGTTCCAGATACTCACGCCCCAACCCGGTCGCCTTGGCCAGAACCGCAATCGGCTCACCGCTATAGTCATCGATCATGCGATCCATCAGGTCCCGCTTGATGTTCGACAGCGACGCGAGTGCTTCCCGCAGGATATCGGTCGGTCCCTCAATGCTGGCCGCATCCACCGCACCTTCGAGCGACTTGAACGGAGAGCGTTCAGCTGCCGGGCGGTCACGCTGGCGCCGGTCAATATAGGCAAGCGCCGCGGCGGCATCCGGATCGGGATCAATCTCGCGGGCGAACATGGGGAACACGTCCTCGGCCGCTTCCTGAAGGATAGCGCGGCTGGAGGCAAACCGGTCCAGGATCGTGCGGCGCAGCTTGTGCGTCACATTCCAGAAAATGCCGAAGCCCTGGGCCGGGCGCAGCTCGGGGCGCTTGACCAGATGGGCTGCCAGCGCCTCCTTCTTGATTGCCTCGCGCACGAGAAAATCGATGGTCTGCGGCGCTAGCCGAGCCCCGGGATTGCGCATCAGCGCGATCAGCACGTCGGGGTCCGCGCTGACGCAGACCGCCGCGGCCACCGTTTCGGAAACCTGCTCCCGGCGCGCCAGCGCCATGCGATGATCGCGCCCGCCCCTGCGGGCAATTTCCATCATGTCGAAATCGGTCAGCGCGATCGACTTCTGAATGATCGGCTCGGCGATTTCATACTCATCAAGGGCCAGCCGGCGCAGCAATACCGGTGGCGCTTCGGCCTGTTCGGCGAGGCGCGCAGCGACCTTGGCCTTCAGGCCGTCGTCGGCAGAGCGCAGAAGCTCATCGAGGATATCCGCCGTCATCCAGCGTTCCTGGGGCGAAACACGGCTGGAGGGCAGGCATACGATGTCTGCCAGGCGCCGGGTCAAACGCGACCGCGCCTTGCTTTCATTTGCTGACGGCGAGCCTTCGGGCTCTTCGGGATTGAAATCCTTGGCCATTATGCCTTCACGCGCAAAGTTGACATGACAGTGTCGCCCAGGGCGCGTTAAGAAGCTCTTAGGCCGCGCCGGCCGAGCACGGCAATGTGTCGCGGCAGGCTGGAAAGCTGTCATTCACACTTGCACGGGCACGCTTTACACAACCTATTGGAGACAAGCTGAATGCCATTGCGAGACCCGCTTGGGGTGCCTCGCACCAGAGCGCAAAAGCGCCAGCGGCATCAGGGAGGGGACGTGGCTGAGCGCAGCCTGACACTCACATTGCGCCGCACTGTGCGGGTCGCACCATTTGCTGCCTATCTGGTGGCGGTTTTCGGCTGGTTTTTCAGCTTCGGGCTGCAGACCACCATCTTCCCCGGCGTGATCAACTATACCCTCAATGAAACCCCGGAGCGGCTGGGCCTGGCCCAGGCAGCGCTGACCGCACCCATGTTATTCCTGCTGCCCTTGGCTGGCGTTCTGGCTGAGCGCCTTGATCGCCGAAAGGTGATGACGAGTTTTCATACGATTGCAGCGATCGGCTCGGCCTTGCTGGCCTGGCTGCTGTTAAGCGACCAGCTCCACTACAATATTCTGATCGTCTACGCACTTGTCGTGGGTGTGGCCGGAGCCTTCGTGCTGCCTGCGCGGGACAGTGCGATCAATCCGGTCACCCGTGTGGCCCAGCGCATGGGGCGACCGAGCTTCACGCTCCAAAAAGCCGTGATCCTGACCTCACTGGTTCAGTTTGCCGCTCAGGTGCTTGGCATGGGAGCAGGCTTTCTGGCGGGCATTTTCGGGCCGGGGCCGCTATTCATGGCACAGGCCGGATCGCTGATCATCGGCGGTGTCGCCGCGCTGCTGTTACCGCGCATTCACAAGCGCCACCCCTCCCATGACACTGTCTGGGAAAGCCTGAAGGGCGGCATCGCCGCGGTTATGGGCTCAGCCATTCTTGGCCCCATGACCCTGATCATGATGGCGGTCGGCTGCCTGATCGTCGGTGGCGGCTTCTTTGTAATTATCCCGGTGCTGGTGCGCGATGAATATATGGGCGGTTACGGCCTGCTCTCCTCGCTCATGGTGTCCTTCTGGGTCGGAGCCTTTATCGCCAATGTGATCCTGGCGCGCGTGGGCAGTGTTGATCGCCCCGGCGTCGTTCTGATGGCTGCCCAGCTGGTCACCGTGGCGACCATGGGAGTTCTGGCCCTGCCGATCCCGCTGATCTGGCTCTATGTTCTGGTGTTCTGCTGGGGGCTCGGTGGCGGCGTGGCCATCACCCTGTCCCGCGCGGTGGTCCAGGAGAACGCTCCGCGAGACAAGATTGCTCGCGTCATGAGTGTCTATCAGCTGGGCCTGTTTGGCGGCATGCCGTTGGGCGCCTTTATCATGGGCCATGTGGTTGCCGATCTCGGCCCACGCATGGCTGCGCTGATCCCCATGGGCGGTCTTGCCGCTGTGCTGGCGCTGATCGCGATCTTCACACCCATTTTGCAGGTCCGCCGGGTCGATCCGGCCTGACCCCATCCCTATATTCTGTTCACAAGGATGTACGGAGAATTCTGGATGCCGCGCCTGTCTGAAGACGCCATTGCCAAGCTGAGAGAAAACCTGCCCGCCGATGTGGAGCAGATCGCCTTCTTTGAAGGCACCGAAGCGCCGGGCTGCAGCCCGCTGAACGCTGAAAAGCGCGAGGGCACCTATAACTGCGCCGTGTGCGGCGAGGTGCTGTTTACCAGCGCCGAGAAATACGAAAGCGGATCCGGCTGGCCCAGCTTCTGGGCTCCGGCCAATGATCAGGCCCTGGGCACCAAGCGTGACTTCAAGCTGATCATGCCGCGCACCGAGATCCATTGCGAGAATTGCGGGGCCCATGCCGGGCACGTCTTCAATGACGGGCCGGAGCCGACCGGCCTGCGCTACTGTGTCAATGGTAACGTTCTGGACTTTCAGCCCAACGAAGGTGAAGACTAAGCCCCTTGATAAAATGCCGGATTATCGGCTGAAAAGGGACACCCATGTCTTCACGCATTCACCCCGCGCGCTGGCTCGCCTCTCTGGCGGTCGGCGCGACGGTTTTCATGTCCGCCTGCAGCCCTGCTGAAGGCCCCTCCTCCACCGACAACGAAGAGAGCTCCATGGCAGCCCCTGATCTTCTGGCGCGCGCGCGCTCCATTGAAGCGCCCACCGTCGAACAGCGCCCGGTCGACATTACCCAGCACGGCGAAACCCGCGTGGACGAATACGCTTGGCTGCGCGATGACAACTGGCAACAGGTCATGCGCGAACCCGATGTGCTGGAAGCGGACATCCGCACCATGCTGGAAGCGGAAAACGCCTATGTGGCCGACGTCATGTCGCCGCTGCGCGGTCTGCAATCGCGGATCTATGACGAGATGCGCGGCCGCATCAAGGAAGACGACAGCTCACCGCCTGAACGGGACGGGCCCTTCTTCTACTATGTCCGCTACCGCGAAGGCGGCCAGTATCCGGTCTATGTCCGCCGCCCCGCCGATGAAAACGGCGAGATCACGGGCGAGGAACAGATCATCCTCGATGGCGATGCGGAAGCCGACGGCGTTGAATATTTCGACCTGGGGGCTGTGTCCCAGTCGCCGGACCACCGCTATCTCGCCTATGCGGTCGATACGGCCGGGTCTGAATTCTACCAGCTGCGCATTCGCGACATGGAGACCGGCGAAGACGTCGCGACCCTGAGCGATGAGGGCTATGGCTCAATGGTCTGGGCCAATGACTCGCGCACGATCTACTGGGTCTGGCGCGACGACAATAACCGCCCGCGCCGCGTCTACCGCCAGGCCTTTGACAGCGCCGATGCAGAGCTGATCTACGAGGAAGCCGATCCGGGCTATTTTCTGGGCGTCGGCAAGACCGAAGGCGACACCTGGATTGCCCTGACCTCCGGCGATCACATGACCAGCGAATGGCGTGTGTTTGACGCCAATGATCCAGCGGCGGAGCCGGTTCTGGTGTCCGAGCGCGAGCCGGGTATCGAGTATTCCCTGACCGAAGCCGGAGGCCAGCTCTACGTGAGGACCAACCAGGACGGTGCGGTGGACTTCAAGGTCATGACCGCCCCGCTGGATGATCCGCGCCGGGAAAACTGGACCGATCTGATCGACCACCGCCCGGGCGTACTGGTCAACGGCCTTATCGGTTTTGAAAACTGGCTGGTGCGCATGGAGCGGTCAAACGCCTTGCCGCGCATCATTGTGCGCAATCTCGCTGACAACGCTGAGCACGAGATCTCGTTTGACGAGGAGGCCTATGCGCTTGGGCTGCAGGGCAGCGCGGAATACGCCACCGACGTGATGCGCTTCTCCTACGAGAGCCCGTCAACGCCGGAAGAGACCTTTGACTACGACATGGCCGCGCGCGAGCGCACGCTGATCAAGCGTCAGGAAATCCCGTCCGGTCACGATGCGTCTGACTATGTGGTCCGCCGCCTGATGGCACCGGCTCGCGACGGGGTCGAGGTGCCGGTCACCCTGCTCTACCACGCCGACACGCCGATTGATGGGTCAGCCCCGGTGCTGCTCTACGGCTATGGCTCCTACGGGATCACCATTCCGGCCAGCTTCTCGGTCTCCCGCCTCAGCCTTGTCGATCGCGGCATGATCTACGCCATCGTGCACATGCGCGGCGGTCAGGCGATGGGCTATAACTGGTATCTGGACGGCAAACTCGACAACAAGCGCAACACCTTCAACGACTTCGTGGATGGCGGCCGCTTCCTGGTCGACCAGGGATACACCTCTGAGGGTCAGCTGGTCGCCATGGGCGGCTCTGCGGGCGGTCTTCTGGTTGGCGCTGCCATGAACCAGGACCCGGCACTGTTCGCGGGCGTGATCGCAGCCGTGCCGTTCGTTGACGTGGTCAACACCATCTCCGACCCCAGCCTGCCGCTGACCCCGCCGGAGTGGAATGAGTGGGGCAATCCGATCGAGAGCGAAGACGCATATCGCTACATGATGAGCTACAGCCCCTACGACAACGTCACTGAGCAGGCCTATCCGCACCTGTTTGCGACGGCTGGTCTGACTGATCCGCGCGTCACCTACTGGGAGCCCGCCAAGTGGGTGGCCCGGGTGCGCGATCGCCGGACAGATGACGGCCTGACCCTGTTCCGCACCAATATGGGCGCGGGCCATGGCGGGGCCTCGGGCCGTTTTGATGCGCTGGAGGAACGGGCCGAGGAATGGGCCTTTGCCCTGATGGCCGCCGGTCTGGCCGATGCAGAAGCCGCCGAGACCGCAGAGGCGTCGGAGGCGAACTAGCCCTCTGGCTCAGGTCCAGAAAGACAAAGCGGCGCGAGGTCATCCTCGCGCCGCTTCTTTTTCAGCCCTCCGACTGGGGCAGGATGGATCGCCACCAGCGACGCTGAACCTCCAGCTCGGTCATGGAGATCTGGCGCGACATGACCACCGGTTCTGGCTGCAGATAACCCGGATCAATTAGCGAACTGGTGTCAAAGCCGGGATGCTCGACAAGCTCCGGTGCCAGCGCAATGGCCGGCGGCGGCGGCAGGCGCTGGGCTTCGATCCAGGGCTCCGTCGCACTGCCGTAGCATGTGATCAGAACGGACATGGGCACGGCTGGCACGGTTCGCGTCACGGGGATGCGGGCTTGCGCCTCAACGGTGCCCGGCCGGGTTGCCTGGCCCAGCCCCACGAAGAGGCTGGCGGCGAGGATCGCGCCGCCAGCTGCACTCGCAAGATGGCGCAGTAGTGCCGTCACCTTACTGCTCCATCCGGAAATCGAGCCGGGTCTGAACGCCCTGACGCACGATCTGGTCACCCGGGACGCCGCTGGCCACAGCATGACGCCACTGGTCGACAGCTGCCAGCGAGGCGCGCTCAAATCCGACGCTGTCACAATCAAGCGCCCGAGCATTGGCTGTGCGCCCATTGGCCAGGATGTCGTACTGGATGATGCAGCTGCCCTCACGACCCTGGGCCTGCTCCCGGCGGGGGTAGGCTGGCGGGACACGCAGGGTCAGCGGCGGTGGCGGCATCACCACAGCCCGCATGGAGTCCGCATCGGGCTCAACACGGATCGTCGGCGTGACCGGGCCAATGGGCGACGTGCCCGGATTCTCAGAGGGATCAGCCTCAATGCGCGGATTGAGCGGCGGCGGATCGACGGGGTCGAGCTCTTCAAACAGCTGGACCCTCTGTGCGGGCTCGTCCGGCGGCACCATTGCGATCTCGATGGGCGGGACCTCCTGCACCACCGGAGGAGGCGGAACGTCCACCCAGATCAGGCTCCGCATGAGCATGAAAAGCCCGACGGTGACAACCGCCGCGACCCCAAGCGCTGCGGTGGTCCGAAGGAACAGGCCAATGGCCGATAGTGCTCCTCCTCGGGCCTCTTGGGCCGGAAGTGGGCTGATTGTGGTCGCAGTCATAAGCAATCTCCCCTATCGCTGATTGCTGTACGCCCCCCTGGCCACACCCCAATCGCGCCACAGGGGAATGGCGAAATTGAGGCGGATTAACTTTTGGCAATAAAAAACACGCCAGCGAGAGTCGCTGGCGTGTGGGGCCGGCTAAGTATTGGTTGTTTTATGCGCGACCAAACTTGAGCAGCAGCATTATGGAGAGGCACAGCACCATTCAACGCCTCGCTTCGAGGTGTACCCAAAGAAAAACCCCGCCGCGGCGGACCGCGACGGGGTTGATCAGATCAGTCGTTTGACAGGTGACTTATGAGCGCTCTTCCTGAGCTTCCTCGATGCGCTGCTGAACCTGTGTTTCAACACGCTCGCGGAGCTCGGCCGCTTCCTCGTCCGTCATGTTGGCTTCACGGATCTGGTCGCCATATTGGTTGAAGTATTCCTGGCAACGTTCCGGAACCTCGATCACAACGAGGCCATACTCGTCCACCTGACCGACGATGTCGGCGATGTTGACCTCGTTGTTGACGATGAGGCGACACTCTTCAACGCGGACCTCATTGAGGCGCTCACGATTGCGACGCTCATTTTCGATCTGGCTGTTGATGAAGGTGATCCAGCCATTGGCCTCGCGGCGGCTGTCTGAGAAGCGGGCTGCTTCACGATAAGCGGCCAATGCGGAGGTGCGGTTGCCCTGCTGATAGCGAACCGTACCCAGCAGAGCCCAGGCAGCACCCGGCTGATCCAGGCCACCGCGCTCGATAGCATCTTCAAAGGCTGTCTCCGCATCAGACAGATTGTTCATTTCGAAGTGAGCTTCAGCCAGCTTCAGGAACCACTCGCCCTCATTGGTCTGGTTCGCCAGGCGCTCCATGACCGGCGTCGCGCGATCAAATTCCTGAGCCTGACGCCACATGTTGGCCAGCGTACGCAGCTGGTCCACATCACCTTCACAGACGCCCGAGTTGATCGCCCGTTCAAGGATGGTCGCACCGCGATACGGGTTTTCGTAGTAGCTGTAGTACTGCGCCAGACGGAACAGCTCATTGCACTCCTGGAACAGACCATTGAGATACATCAGCTTGTTGGCTTCGAACGCATCGCTCTCACGCTCAAGGCGGGCAAACAGCGACACCAGATTCTGCCAGCTGCGGCGCTCACCCGGGAAGGCCGAGATGGCTTCGCGGACTACCCGCAGCTCATCGGTCGTTTGACCCAGCTGCTGGTAGTAAGCCTGCATCAGGGTGTAGTCGCCCTGGTTCTTGTTCGCCTTGGTCCGGTAATACTGCTCTGCAAAGCGCAGACCGTCCCGATAGCGCTCGGCCTGATAGTAAGCCTGGCTGAGGAGGCGCAGAAGCTGCTCGTTGAGCTCAACGCCGTTATTCACGGCGATCTCGAGCATCCGGATACCTTCTTCAAGGTTTTCGGTTGCGATGTAGAGCTGGCCGAGCTGAACGCGGGTCGTATTGGCTTCGTCCGTCGTCGCCGCGCCGGTGTTCAGCATGGCGCGGAAGTCAGCAATCGTGCCGTCCAGGTCATCCAGGTTGAAGCGCGCTGTACCGCGCAGCTGGTGGATGATGTAACGCTCGTATTCGGTCAGTTCTTCAGACAGAAGCGGCGTCAGGACGTTGATCATGCCCCGGAAGTCTTCAGCGTCCTGAAGCTCAACGGCCTCCTGGACCGTCTGGCCGACCTCGGTCGACAGCGTCCGGTTGGTGGGCGGCTCTTCCTGCTCGGAGTTGCGATTACGACGCTGAGCGTCGGCATCGGCAACCATGATAAAGGCCAGCATTGCGGCCAGCAGCAGCGCACCAAATGCATTGATGATCTGAGTGGGCTGAATGGTTCGAGTCTTGGCCATGTCTAGGCTCCCCGGGGGTGTGCGGTGGCCACTCTAAAGGAGTGACCACCGAACCTTTTACTTAGTCAGACAGCTGGAAGTTGAACTCGGTCACAACGCCAGTACGACGCACAGCAACACCGTCCACGATCTTCGGCTGATAACGCCAGCGTTCCACCGCACGGATGGAGTCACGCTGGAAAAGCGAGCTGTCGCAGGACAGGATGCTGATATTCGTCGTCACACCGTCCGGCGTCACGTCGAAGGTCACCGTGCAGCTACCCTCGACGCCCCGCTCAGCGGCGCGCATTGGGTATTGTGGCTCGATACGAACCAGCGGCTGCGCATCGCGGTCGGACACCGAGAAGTTCACGTCATTGCCCGACAGGGTAGGCGCTTCAAACTCGGGGATCTCACCCACGATGGTCGACAGGTCTTCTGACGGCTGCTCGGCAGCCTGACGCTCGATCTGCGGCGGTGGCGGCGGAGGGGTCACCTCCGGGACGTCATCGATGGTCAGCTCACGCACATTGGCGCGGACTTCATCCACCTCTTCAGCGATCGAGATCATGATCTCTTCGCCCGCCTCTTCAAGCTCCAACTCGTCAGTAAAGATGAGCCGGTCCATCAGAAGGAAAAGGAGGAAGGTCACGACACCGGCAATGGGAATGCCGATGAACAGGCGAATAATGGATGCCATTGTCCTAATTCCCCTTATGCCGCTTCATCGGTTGAGATCAGGACCTCAACTTCGAGTTCCATGAGCAATTCCTGGACATCGAGCACGGTGCCCACAGGGGCCTCCGCATCGCCCTGGATCATGGCTTCAGCGCGCGGGTTTTCCTCAAGCAGCTGCTCAAGGACCGGGCGCAGAGACCGGATCTCATAGACATTGCCGTCAACCCAGATTTCGTCCTCTGACGACACAGCCACCAACAGGGTTGGCTTCATGCCTTCAGGGGCTGCGGTGTCCGGGCGTTCAACCTGCTCGCCAGGTTCCTTCACGAACACTGCGGTCACGATGAAGAAGATGAGCAGGATGAAGACCACGTCCAGCATGGGCGTCATGTCCAGTTGCGGTTCTTCTGAGTCCGCTTCTACACGGCCTTTACGTCGTGCCATGATTGACTCCCTTCCTACTCACCGCGGTCGCGTGAAATGATGACGGCGATCGAGCTTTGTCGAAGGTCGTCAAGCATCTCGACAACGAGGCCGTGCTCAGCTTCGTCATTCGGCGTAATCACCACTGCGGAGTCAGGCTGTTCAGCCCGGATCCGCGACACAGCGGCGACCACCCGAAGTGCACTCGTCGATTCACCGTTCACGAACACATTATTCTGCGCATCGATCTGGACGATGATGGGCGGAGGAGCGTTCGGGGGCGGCGGCTCATCACTGTCAGGCGGCGGACGCAGATCCTCACCCATTTCGGTAAGGAAGGTTGCCGTCACGATGAAGAAGATGAGCAGGATAAAGACAATATCCAGCATCGGCGTCATATCGACGTCGGCCTGATCACTGCCTTTGCGTGTACGTCTGCGCATGGCTTAGTCCACCTCTAGCTCATCGGTCAGCTCGTGCACCCGCTGTTTGGCGAGACGCTCGATCTGATTTGAGAACAAAAGACCGGACAGCGCGGCAACCATACCTGCCATGGTGGGGATTGTAGCTCGAGCAACGCCGGCGCTCATTGCGCGGGCATCGGACGAACCGGAAATCGCCATCACGTCAAACACGGAGACCATGCCGGTCACGGTGCCGAGAAGACCAAACAGGGGAGCCACCGCGACCAGGGTCTTGATGAGCTCCACATTTTGTTCAGCCTTCGCCTTCACCTCTGAAATCAGCTGATCGCGGATTGCATGGGCCCGGCGGGAGTGGTGGTCACTGCGTGCCCCCCACTCCTTGAGAACCCGGTTGCGATCGCCCTTGTAGGCGAAACCGAAATACGCCAGCCGTTCCAGGATAAAGGCCCACAGTACGAAGGTCAGACCCATGATGTAGGTCAGGACCGGACCTCCGCGTTCCAGGAATTCCTGGATACTTGTAACTGCGCCTTGGAAATCCATGGATCTGTTTCCTTAGCTGGCGTTTTCTTCCGCGTGACGTGCCACGATACCGGCAGCCTGCTCTTCAAGAGCCTGCTGAGCACCGCGAGCAAAGCTCGCCGCGAAGGAGTGAATGAACAGCAGCGGGATGGCAGCAATAAGGCCGGACACGGTGGTCACGAGGGCCTCGGAGATACCACCGGCCATGATCTTCGGATCACCGGTACCGAACAGGGTGATCTGGGTGAAGGTCCGGATCATACCGGTCACCGTACCCAGAAGACCGAGCAGCGGAGCCACACCAGCGGCCAGCTTCAGGAAGTTCAGACCGAACTCCAGCTTCGGCGTTTCGCGAAGGATGGCTTCGTCCACTTTCAGCTCAACGGTCTCGAACGGACGGTCCTTGACCTCTTCATAAGCCAGCATGACGCGGCCCAGCGGGTTGGACTTCGACGCGGTCGAACGACGCTTCTGGGCGTTGATCGCAGACGTCGTCAGCAGCAGCATCACGAGACGCAGCAGGCCGAACAGAGCCGAGAAGATGAACAGGGCTGCAATGATCTTGGCGACGATACCGCCCTGCTCGAAGCGCTCGGACAGGTTCGGAACCTCGGTGTAGATCTCAAGCAGACCACCGCGGGACGGGTCGATCGGACCGCGAACAATCTCGCCCGGCTCAGCGCCCAGCAGGTTGCTGGCGGCGCTCATCAGCGAGCCCGGGGGCTGGCGCTCAAGCGCAACAAGGCGGAATTCGTCGTCACCCGGATCGGACTTCCAGTTCAGGAAGGTCGGGCTGCCGGTGTCAGCGATGGACACGAAGGTACCCACGCGGATCACTTCGACCGGATCACCATTGTTGAGACCCAGAACGCGGCGGCTGTAGCGGCTGACCTCAGCCTGACGTTCCATTTCGTCGATCATGGTTTCCCAGATCGTGTCCAGCTCGCGGCGGCTCGGGAGCGTACGCGAGTTGGCCAGAACATTCATGTCATCAGCGCGGCCCGGAACTTCAGCAGAAACCGGTGAGGCGTCGATGGTGGCACCAAACTCACCAGCGTACTGGCGTGCAGCACCGAAGAGTTCACCGAACGCGCCCTGAGCTTCCTGAAGCTCGGCGGTCAGCTCGTCGATGCGGGTGCTGTTTTCTTCGTACTGCTGCTCAAGGTCAGCACTTTGCGCCTCAAGCGAGGCCAGACGGTTCTGGGCCTGGCGCAGCAGGGCAGCCTGCTGGTTGCGGTTCTCGCGGAACTCGGCAATGCGGCGCTGGTTTTCAGCAGCTGCATCACGGGAGTCGGCACGAACGCGATCAAGCAGCTGCTGGATCGTGGTTACGGGTTCTTCGTCCACCTGGGCGAAGGCCGGCGCGCTCAGGAGCGAGGCTCCCATCGAGACGGCGGCAATGGTTTTGATGAGGTTTTTCATCAGCTTGGTCTCCGTCTCTTAACTTACTGTGCGGCCGGGCCAGGGACCGGTGCCGGGAACACGTCCGGCGTGGTCACTTCTTCTGCGATACGGCGGGCACGCAGAACGTCGCCAGCCATCGAGCTCGGCACAGGACGCCAAGTCTGGTTGTCTTTGGTCATGATCTGAATGTCGCCACCGATGTCGCGGATCAGCGCAACACGGCCGATCTGGACGAAGTCGGCTTCCTGCGGAACGCCGTCGACGGTCACTTCTTCAGAGTAGGCACGCAGCGAACGACCGTAGGAGCTTTCAATCTCATAGGCGTTCAGCAGCACGCGATATTTTTCTGCCGGCGGGATCAGCGGGTTGCCGAGATCGGCCTCGATGCGATCCAGGCGCTCCTGACGGACATCCATCTGGAAGGGCAGGTCCGAGTTGATGAAGCTTTCCAGCTCAACGAACATTTCCAGAAGCATCGG
This sequence comes from Oceanicaulis sp., assembly GCA_043513725.1. Classification (GTDB taxonomy): domain Bacteria; phylum Pseudomonadota; class Alphaproteobacteria; order Caulobacterales; family Maricaulaceae; genus Oceanicaulis. Next base: position 1,014,893 of record CP121338.1, read on the forward strand.
GGTCAGGTCGCGCTCAATCGTTTCAACGCGCTCCAGCTGACGGTTCAGCGAGGTCAGCTCGTTATCCTGCGAGCGCAGGAAGACCTGCTGCTGCTGGACCAGCACTTCCTGGGACTGGATCTGATCCTGAAGCGCGATGTACTGGCGCTCGGCGTCGTCAGCCTGTTCGGCCAGCGAGTCGATCTGGCCCTGGGCTTGCGCTCCGGCCTCGGTGGATTGGCGCGCAACGTTAAGCGCCGTGTCGATTTGTGCCTGGGCGGCACCCGCTGCGATTAAGACCGCAGCGCCCGCCATAAGCGATGTGCGGATGGCATCAATGGTTCTTGACATATGTTCGCCTCACAGTAGCCGGCGCGGGCGAATTGGACCCCGCGCAACTCCGTTTCCCTCACTCTATCGGTGCGCCGAAAATCGCCTGACGGCTTCGACCCCCAAAACAAAATATGGCGCACCGCGCGCCAACGACCAGCGAACTGGTCGAGATAAAGCTCTAAAACGAGGACATAACTTGGTTTTCTGTTATCCCCTCGGTGCGCGACGTTGACCGCCGTCTGTTACTTTGGAGTGAACGCTACCACTCGCGTTGCAGCGCGATCAACCGCTCAAATCTGCGCCGGGTCAGGGTTAAACGCTGTTAACCAATTTCATTGGCCCTGTGCGGCGATTATGAGACAGCCCACCACTGGGATCGCCAAACGGCTCTGAAAAGCGTGCATAGACAGGCACTAAGCCAGGGGCGCGACAGGCTGCCGCGGGGGTATATTTTAAGCCGCGTGCGGAGTTTTGTGACAATTGCACTGCGCTGTTGAAAACCACTGCGGTTCATCTGCAATTGCTTCTGAAACACGGGCGCAAGACCACATCGCGCTCGGTTCAACGCCAGATTCTGGTGGATTTCGAGAAAGAGAGAGATGGCTGGGGCACCAGGATTCGAACCTGGGAATGGCGGTACCAAAAACCGCTGCCTTACCACTTGGCGATGCCCCAGCAGGGCCGATCTCTCGACGGCAGGTCGCGGTAGTTAGCTCAGCTTGATCCGGGATGCAACGGGCAGGACTGCCCGACTTGCAGCCGCCCTCACCTGGCTATGGGACCCAAGGTGCAAACAGTGCAATCGCGGTGCGGCCAACCGATTGCCAAGCCAAAGGCGTTTGCGTATAAGCCGCGCCTCGGTTCGGAGTATAGCTCAGCCTGGTAGAGCACTGTCTTCGGGAGGCAGGGGTCGCAGGTTCAAATCCTGCTACTCCGACCATTTATATCCCGCCCCTCGCCCATCACGGCGCACACCCGCGCTGATGAGGCCTTCCAAGGCCGACGCACTGGCTTTACTGTGCCAAATGCAGCGTCGAGCCGGGGGGACAGATGCGCCAATTCATCACGACAATTCTTGCAACCATGATCGGCGTCGTTGCCGCAGCGATTCTGCTCGTTGTGCTCGCGGGCATGGTCATCAGCGCACAGCTCGCCGATCTGGTTCGCGCGCAGACGGACACACCACAATCGCTCGACGGTGCCGTGATTCTCGAGGTCGATCTGCGCCAGCCACGTCTGGACCAGCCGTCGCGATCACTCCTTCCCTCGTCCAACGCGCTCAGCCTGATCGAAATTGTCGAAACGCTTGGCATGGCCGCAGACGACGATAAGGTCGCTGGTGTGTTCGTGCGCACCGGGGATGGCGTCACTCCGGCCGATGCAGAAGACATTCACCGGGCGCTGGCGCGAATCTCCCGGGCCGGAAAACCCGTCCTTGCCCATATCCAGTCGATGACCGGTGGATCGACGTCGGGCTATCTCGCCGTGTCCGGGGCAGACGATATCTGGATGCACCCGGGCGGCTGGTTTGCCGCCACCGGCCTTCGTACCGAGCAAGTGTTTCTGGGCGATGGGCTCGCGCGTGCTGGCGCGGACGCTCAATTCCTGCAGCTTTACGAGTACAAGGGCGCCGCGGAGATTTTCACCCGCTCCGGCTATAGCGATGAAGCTCGCGAGGCGACCGCTGGCTGGCTCGGCTCGCTTTATGAAACCGCCATCGTCCAGATCGCCGAGGATCGCAGCTTCAGCCCTGACACAGCGGCCAGCCTGATTTCAGCAGGTCCGCATCTTGCCAGCGAAGCGCTGGAATCCGGGTTGGTGGACACGCTCGGCCACGCGGAAGCCGCGCGCGAGGCCGCCGTGACCCTCACAGCGGGCGGCACTGTCGAACCGATTGCCGACTATGCCCGGCGCAATGCTGCACCCACCGGCGGAGCGGTCATCGCCCTTATCTCCGGTCAGGGCATGGTGGTGGATGGGCCCGCCCCGTCAGGGCTCGCCAGTCCAACCGTGCTGGCGTCTGACACGATGGCTGCCGCCATCGACGAAGCCGCTGCTGACCCCGATGTCGCCGCCATTCTCATTCGCCTGGATACCGGCGGTGGCAGCGCCACGGCCTCTAACCAGATTGCCGCGGCGATCCTGCGCGCGCGCCAGGACGGAACGCCGGTGGTCGTGTCCTTCGGGTCTGTGGCGGCATCGGGCGGGTATTATATCGCCGCGCCGGCTGACCATATTGTCGCCAATGCCGGCAGCCTGACCGGATCCATCGGGGTGATCAGTGGCAAGATCGCGTTTGGTCCCGCGCTGGAGCGTTACGGGATCACCACTGATTCTGTGACCGTAGGCGGCGAGTTCACCGGTGCCATGTCCCCGAGCGAGGCCTATAGCGAAACCCAGCGCGCCGCCATCGAAGCCTGGGCGGAAGCCACCTATCGCGATTTCACGGTCCTGGTCGCAGAGGGCCGCGACCTGCCCCTGTCACGGGTTGAAGACATCGCGCGGGGGCGCGTCTGGACCGGGGCGCAGGCTTTGGAGCTGGGTCTGGTCGACGAAATTGGTGGCTTTCACGAGGCGGTGGCTTCGGCACGCAGGCTGGCGCGTCTGTCCGCGGATGAGCGCGTGGAGTTGCGGGCCTATCCGGCCCCGCCCACCGGGCTGGAGCGTGTGCGTGCAATCCTGTCGGGTGGCGCTTCAACTGCGGAAAGCCTTGAAACGCTGTCGGACGTGCTCGCCCGCCCGGAGGTTCAGGCCCTTCTTCGTGAAAGCCAGCGGGGCTCCAGCGCACCGGTCTCGCTCGAGGCGGAACCGGCTGCCCCGCGCTAACCGACAAGGGCGCTGAGCAGCAGCGCGGCCGTCAGACCGAGAGACAGCACAATCCCGTAGACGGTATCCAGCGCCAGCGTTCTCAAAATACTGGAAAACCGCCCGCGCTCGTACACAACCCGGTGCAATCGATAAAGATAGGCATTGGAGTAGATCAGCACCGCCAGGAAAACGAGCCCGCCCGGGACCACGTGACCGATCAGATAAAAGACGGTCAGCGCCAGGAAGAGCGCGGCATGAAAATGCACTGATACGATCAGGTGATCATAAAGGAAGAACCCGCGCCGCCACGCATAGCACAGGCTAAGAAGCAGTGCGTAGACCGGCACCATCACGAACATGACGCGCGGGGTCCAGCTTGCCGCCTCATCGAGCCAGGCTTGCGGATCCTCGGCCACGCGCGCGAAGCGGTCAGCCAGGAAGCTGCGCACTGAATAGGGCCAGGCATTCTCCGGAACCTCGCCGCCGAAGTCCTCCGGAACCATGAAGCGGCGGATCTGGTCGCCACTTTCCTCGTTGCCGATCCCGAACACCGCGCCATCGCCCGGACCGCGCTCCACGCCGACCTGCATGCGCGGCGCATCGTCCGATGTGTCAGCCGGTGCGGCTTCGGCCCCGTCGGTTGAGGTATCGTCGGTTGAGGTGTCCCCAGGCGGACCGGCTTGCGGATCGCCCTCCTCTTCGTCTTGCCCGAGCAGGCGACCAAGTCCGGCCGCTTCCAGAGCCGCGCGTGTTTCAGCCACCTGTTCCGCAGAAAGGTCACCGGACGCCTCGGCCTCAGCAAGCTCACCTTCCACGTCGACCCCGTTGGCAATGGCGTCGCCGACCTGCTGGGCCTCGTTGGGATCAAAGCCGTTGGTAATTGCCGGAACGAGCAGGAAGAAAATCAGCGAGGCGATGATGTAGAGCCGGAAGGGCGGCATGAAGCGCGCCCGCTGCCCCTTCAGATACGCCCGCGTAATCCGGCCGGGTCGCAGCAGCAGGTTGGGGATCGTCCGCGCCACACGGCCGTCGAGCGCAAACAGGCCTTCGATGATCTCACCAACAAGCCCGCGGACCGGTCGGTGAAACTCGTCGGCGAGCTGGCCGCAATGGTGGCAGACCGGGCCCTGCAGCTCGGTATTGCAGTTGGCGCAGTGGGTCGCGTCATTGTCCGGACGCAGCACGGCCGTGCGAGACGGCCGGGCCTTTGCCTTGCGCACCGAGGGATCGGCGGCGGAAGCGGCAACATGCTCCGCAGCGGTGTCAGCTGCATCATCGAGCCCGTCGCTCATCTCCGCCCCCGTTTATCCCCCTTGGCCGGTGTCCTAGCCGGCCGTGCTGTCCAGATTGGCGCTGGCCGACTGCGTGTCCTGTGCCCGGCACAGGAAGCGCGTGCGGTGAATGTGGACGATATTGTCTTCCCAGCCGGTGATTTCGGGATTCACCAGCGCCTTGTTCACGTAATACACGATCGGGATGTAGGGCATTTCGTCGAGCAGGACCTGCTCGGCCTCAGCCATCAGCTCGCCGCGACGCTCGGCGTCGAGCTCGGTGTTGGCTTCCTCGACCAGACCATCGAACTCCTCATTCGACCAGCGCGAGTAGTTCATCGGAACAGAGTCCGTCTCGGCCAGGAAAAGGAAGTTGTACACGTCGTTATAGTCGCCGATCCAGCCGCCGTCGCCGAGCTGATAGTCGCCCGAGCGCAGGTTGGAGTAGTGAATCTGCGTCTCGATCTGCCCGATCTCGACATCCACCCAGTCCGCGATCAGTTCCCAGTCCTGCTGGACCACCGGAGCCACGCGCGGGTTATCACCGGTGGAGCGGAAGGAATACTGGACCTCCAGCGGATTATCCGGGCCGTAGCCAGCCTCTTCCAGCATCTCGCGCGCCATTTCGCGGCGTTCTTCGACCGGCGTGTCGAACCAGCTGATCCGCGCGGTGCCCGGATAATTGGTAACACCCGGCGGCACGAAGGAGTGGGCCGGAATCTGTCCGGCGCGCAGGATGTCCTCGGCGATAAACTCGCGATCGATCGCCATGCCCAGCGCGTTGCGGACCACCGGATCGTCAAACGGCTCAACCGTGGTGTTAAAGGAGAAATAGATGATCCCCAGATACGGATTCACGCGCACATAGTCGGGAATCTGCTCCTGCAGGAAGTCCATGTTCTGACCGGCAAAGTCGGTGTTCAGGTCCAGCTCGCCATTGCGCACCCGGCGTTCGGCCGCAGGGTTGTCGACGGTGGGATAATAGAACACCTCATCCACGCAGACATTGGCGTTGTCGTAGAACAGCTCGTTGCGTTCCACATAGACGAAGTCGTTCGCACGCCACTGCACCAGCTTGTAGGGACCATTGGTCTCGATGTGCTGGGGCTGAACCCAGGCATCACCATGAACCTCGACCACGTGCTGGGGCACCGGGAAGGTGGTGTAGTGGGTCAGAAGACCGGGCAGGTAGGGAGCCGGGAATTCCAGCTCGATCTGCAGCGTCGACGCGTCAATCGCGGTCACACCCAGCTCTTCGGGTGCCAGATCGCCGCTGTTTACACCGCGTGCATTGCGGATCGGGTAGAGCAGCGAGGCATAGTTCGCTAGCGTTTCCGGCGTCAGAATGCGGCGCAGGGCAAACTCGAAATCATAGGCATCGACCGGCTCGCCATCAGACCACTGCGCCTCGCGCAGATTGAACGTCCAGGTCAGGCCGTCTTCAGAAACCGTGTAACTTTCAGCCATGCCCGGGATCGGCTCACCGGCCGCGTTCTCGGTGAACAGACCAATGAACATGTCGCCGATGATATTGTTTTCCCAGGTGCCTGACGCCTTGTGCGGATCGAGCGATAGCGGCTCGGCACCATTGCCGCGGTGCAGGACCACCAGGTCGCTGTCGGCACTATCCGAGCCACCGCCACACGCGGCAAGCGTCAGGGCCGACGCGCCGGCAACAAGGGCCAGACTCAAGCTGCGAAGTCGTGACATTCGGTTTCCCCTTCAAATTCGTCTTGTCGACTGTATTGCCGACAGCTCTATCATATTGTGCGCACTCAAGGCGTGCAACGTATGCGCCGCGCGACCGGAAAGCGATTGAACCAGTTTGGCAAGGCTTTCTTGAGCGTGGGATGAACACGCTCAGACCTTGACGTTCCCCTAATCTCCTAGAGAAGTATGCAGGTTTTCAAGCAAAACCGGTAAGGCGTCATGAAAAATATTGCATCTGCGAGTGTGGCGGCCAGCGTGCTGGCGCTGAGTGTCCTGTCTTCGACCCATGCTCAGAATACGGACGACAGCGGATCGCCGAGCCTGGACGCGGTGCTGGCCTGCCGCAGCGTGGACAATGACGCCGAGCGCCTCGCCTGTCTTGATGAGCGGCTGAGCGCACTGTCCGATGCCCTTCAAAGCGGCGAGCTTGTCGCGATCGAGCGTGAAACCCCGCAGGCGGCCGAAACCGTGGCCGAAGCCGTCGTGACCGCGCAGACGCAGGTCGTGCGCTTTGATCCGTGGGACCGCTTCGGGTTTGAACAGCCGCGCATCCTGCCCGCCGGTGATGCGCGCACCCGTGCGCCGGTAGAGGTTTCAGACGGCGTGATGGCTGAGGTCGATGATGACGGGCGGATCGACACGCTCACCGGCCTTGAGGTGGCATCGGTGGATATCAATGCCTCGAGCCGGGCGGTCGTTCTTTTGTCCAATGGTCAGATGTGGCGCCAGCGCGATACCGCGCGGGTCCCGCGGATTCGCGACCGCGATCTTGAAGAGGGTGTCACAGCCGAAATCGAGACCGGCTTCCTGGGCGGCTATGTCATGAAGTTCACCGGCTATCGCGGCCAGTTCCGCGTCGAACGGGTGAGGTAGACATAGCTCTGCGCCTTTTCCCTCCCTCAACAGGAGGGCGATAAGCTCCTGCGAGTCCCCACCCCGAGCCCAAGGGGCTCGCAAGGCGAACAGCCGCCCGCAGCGAGCGGGGCTTGCCCCCGCGCAGCGAGGACCCGACACCCCGGACGGGGTGGAGGACCCGTAACTATCGATCCTTGGGATCGATCGCGTCGCCCGGAGTCTGACTTTATGCGCGACTTATCGATCCTTGGGATCGATTGCGTCGCGCAGGCCATCACCGATGAAGTTGAAGCAGAACAGGGTGACCATCATGGTCAGCGCCGGGAAGTAGAGCGTCCACGGCGCGATCTCCATGTCGCGGGCCCCGTTGGAGATCAGATTGCCCAGCGAGGTCAGCGGTTCCTGCACGCCCAGCCCGAGGAAGGACAGGAAGCTTTCCGCCAGGATCACCACCGGAATGGTCAGCGTCACGTAGACGACCACCGGGCCGAGCACATTCGGCACGATGTGACGGCGGATGATCGACAGCTGACCGACACCGGCCGCATGGGCAGCTTCGACAAATTCCATGCCCCTGAGCGCAATCGTCTGACCGCGCACAATCCGGGCCATGGTCAGCCATTCCACCGCACCAATCGCGACGAAGATCAGGATGATGTTGCGTCCGAAGACGACCATCAGAATGATCACGAAAAAGATGAAGGGGATGGCGTAGAGGATATCCACGATCCGCATCATCAGCTGATCGAGGCGACCGCCGACAAAGCCCGCCGTGGCACCCCACATCACGCCGATGGCCAGCGACACCATGGTGGCAACCACCCCGACCATCAAACTCATACGCAAGCCGACCAGCGTGCGTGCAAACAGGTCGCGACCCTGCGCGTCGGTGCCGAAGATGTGCAGATTCTCAAATGTCGGCGGCAGCTGGACGCGGTCGCGATAGATGAAGGAGCTGTCGTGCACCCACAGCAACGGACCCAGGAAAGCCAGCACAACCAGAAAAGCGAGCAGGCAGATGCTGAACACCGCCGCCTTGTTGCGAAGCAGGCGCGTGCGCGCATCATCCCAGAGCGAACGGCCCTTCACCGCTGCGCCTTCGATCATCGCAGCCTTGTCGGTCGGCGTGGAGGTCAGGCTCATTCTTCGTACTTCACTTTCGGATTGAGCACCGCATAGAGCAGGTCAGCAATCAGATTGAGGACGATGATCAGGGTCGCGTACAGGATCACGACCCCCATCACCACGGTATAGTCGCGCTGCAGGGCGGCGAAGACAAACTGGCGACCAATGCCCGGCAGGGAGAAGACCTGCTCGATCACGATGGAGCCGGTCAGAAGCGCGGCGGAGGCCGGGCCCAGATAGCTGACAAGCGGCAGGATGGCGCTGCGCAGTGCGTGGCGCGCGATCACCGCCGGGCCTGACAGGCCCTTGGCGCGCGCGGTGCGGATATAGTTCGACCGGATCACCTCAATCATGGAGGCACGCATCAGGCGCGAGATGATCGCGATCTGCGGCAGGGCGAGTGTGATCACCGGCAGGATCAGGCGTTCCGGCGTCATGCCCATCCTGGGATCAAGCCCGCCAGAGGGCAGCCAGCCCAGATAAATCCCGATGAAGAGCGCCAGGATCGGACCGACCACGAAGGGCGGGATCACGATGCCGACGGTCGCGAAGGCGACAACGCCGTAGTCCGCTGCGGTGTTCTGGCGAAGCGCGGCGATGGAGCCCATCAGCGTGCCGACCAGAACGGCCAGCGAGATCGACAACAGGCCGATGGTCGCGGAAACCGGGAAGCCTTCGGCGATGATATCGGCCACATTCTTGTCGCGGAATTTCAACGACGGACCGAGATCGCCCTGCAGGAGCGAGCCCATATAGTCGAAATACTGCAGCACGATGTGCTTATCCATGCCGTAGGCCGCCATGATGTTCTGGCGGATTTCCTCTGGCATGGGCCGTTCCAGGTCGAACGGTCCACCCGGCGCAATGCGCATCATGAAGAACGCCACAGTGATGATGATCAGGATCGTCGGGATCGCGATCAGGATGCGGCGAAGGATGTAAGCGGGCATGAACAGGCCGGACGGGTTATGTAAAACAGGACGGGGTTTGTGGGCTTTCGCTGCCCCGCAATCAAGCAGGGCTCACAGTAGGCGTGATTTGGCCACACATCTCAAGTGCAGGGGTGACACAGCTCAGGTTGAAGTCAGCTATCAGAATGACTGCGTTGCTGCCACACTGGCGGCATCAATCTGAACAGAGGCTGAAGGCGGCTCGGCCGGTGACAGCGCCGCGGCGACTGTTTTCACCCCCAGCGCCAGTAACAGCGCCAGCACGGCAAGCCGCAAGCGACGGCTTAGGCCTGTGACCCAGTCTATAATGCGCATCTCTGCCGAGACCCTTTTGCTCAACCGTTCCGGATTGGGGCGATCACCATCCTCACGCGCAAGTCCCGGGCCGATGCCAAGCCTGTGACCTTAGTGTGAATTGCGCCCTCGCTGCTGGCGCGTATCCTCACACCGAGTGGGGAGACAGGAGCGACTCTGATGGCGGCCAGTGCCTGGTGGCGGGATTTTGAACTGAACGGCTCGGTCGTGCATGTGCGCAAGACCGGGGCCCACGTTCCCGTCGAGCCGGGAGTCATCGGCGAATGCCTGTCCTGGCTGCACTTTTATCTGGAGGTTGAACTGGAACGCCGGGCGGCCAGCGCGGACGGTCCGCGCATCTGGTTTGCCCCCGACCGCCCGCGCCCCTGGTATCTGATCTGGCCTGCCGTGCAGCTGTCGGGCCTGCGCCTGGCAAGAACGCCAGACGAGGCCGATCTGGCCATGTTTTTCGAAGACCGGACAACCGGTGCGCCGCCCGATCTCGGTCTTCCCGTGATCAATGCCCACTGCCCGGACGTGTCCAAGACGGCCGTGGGCCGCGCCTTCGAAGCCGCGACCGGGCGCGCCCTCAGCGTTGATCCGACCACATATGACGGCCCCATGGTGGAAAAGGGTGAAGCCAATGGTGTTCATGACGGCCGTATCCTTGATGGCCCCAGCCCGCGCCAGCCAGGCAAGAGCTATCAGCGCCTGATCGACAATCTGGCCCCTGACGGGATGGTGGAGGATCTGCGCTGCCCCACCGTCGGCGGAGAGATTGCCGCGGTCTTTTTAAAGCGCCGACCGGTCGACACCCGCTTCGCCAACGCCAATGCCGAAGTGCGCCAGCTGGACCCCGACGTGGTCTTCACCACTGAGGAGCGTGACCTGATCCGTGGCTTCTGCCGGGAGCTGGGCCTGGACTGGGGCGGGCTGGACGTGCTGCGCGATCGCAAGGACGGCCAGTTGTGGATCGTCGATGCCAACAAGACGGACATGGGACCGCCGACCGCCCTGCCCCTGCGGCAAAAGCTCGCTTCGGCAAGCGCTATCGGTTCTCGCCTGCGCGAGTACTGTGAGACTTTAATTAAAGAATCTTCGGAGCCTGAGGCATGAGCGCCATTCCCTTTGTTCGAGACTTCGAGTTCGAATACGGACGCTGTGACAGGCTGAGCGATCGGGTCCGCCGGGTCATCGCCAATAATCCTGGACCCTTCACCTATACTGGCACGGGCGTCTTCATCGTTGGCCAGGGCGATGTGGCGGTGATTGATCCCGGCCCTGCGATCCCCGAGCATGAAGCTGCGCTTGATGCCGCGCTCGACGGTGAACGGGTCACCCATGTTCTGGTGACCCACCACCATCTTGATCACTCCCCGCTCGCCCACACGCTGGCCGCCAAGCATGGCGCAAAAGTTCATGCGATGAGCCCGCCGGAAGTCCTGCCCGAAGGCGGGGAGGTCCGCATGGAGGCAGGTGACGATTCCGGTTTCAGACCCGATATCGAGATTACCGACGGCGATGTGTTCAAGGGGTCGAACTGGACGCTGCGCGCCCTTCACACGCCGGGCCACACCTCCAATCATGTCTGCTACGCACTGGAGGAGGAGCACACGCTGTTTTCCGGTGACCATGTCATGGGGTGGTCCACCTCGGTCGTTAGCCCGCCGGACGGCTCCATGGGCGATTATATTGCGCAGCTGCGGCGTATCCGGGCGATGAATTTCAACACGATCCGGCCGACCCATGGTCCGGCCATCGAGGATCCGGCTCCCTTCGTGGATGCCTATATCGAGCATCGCCTCAATCGCGAGCGCCAGATCCTGGCCGAGCTTTCTTCCGGCGTGACGAATATCAAGACCATGGTGGCGCGCATGTATGCCGACGTGGACAAGCGCCTGCACCCGGCGGCGGCCCATTCGGTGCTGGGTCACATGATCCACCTTGTTGAAAAAGGCATGGTGGACTGCCACGGCGATCCGGGCCTTGATACCGTCTACACGCTCAAGGCCGCCTGAACCCTCACCCACGCGGGGACACATCCATGATCAATCCGACAAAACCGGTTATCGCCGGCCTCGCCCTTCTGGCTGTTGCGGCCTGTAGCGAAACGCGCAGCACAACGACGGAGGGTCTGGTGGTCGGGTTGGACGGTCATCCGGTCGCCAATGCAGAGGTTCATGCCAGCGCGCCGCAAACAAGCCCAACGGTTCAAACCGAAGCTGAAGGCCGCTTCACACTGACCGTTGAGCGGGAGTTTTCCAGCGTGCCGCTACCCGCCTCCGGCGTCTTTGTTGCGCCGGTCGAGGTCGAGGCCCGGGCCGGAGACCGGGTCGCGTTCTCGTCAGCCTCCGCGCTTAGCACCGCTGACAGAACCCATTCTGATGCGATCCTGATCCTGGTGCCGGAAGCGACGTTGAGATTTGCCCCGGAGTGTGACGCCATGGATCCCACCGGGCGCTATGCCTTTGCGCTGGCCGATCAGCTGGATCCGAACGCGTCCTGGCTTGCCAGCCTGCGCCAGGGCGAAGACCTCTACCCCCTGCACCAGCGCCTGCGTGGTGCGGTGGCGCAGGCAACACGGGCGTGCGGTCTGGGTTCGGAGGACTGGCAGTCGGCGTACGACGCGCTCGACGCAGCGCTGGAGCCCGAGGCGAACCGCTAGCGCCCGCTCATCAGGCGGCGGGCTTCGCTTGCACCGATACGGTAGGGCGCGCGCGAGCCGCAGCGAAATCCATTGGCCAGATCATCGGCGGCCTGACGCGCAACGGCATTGGCATTGCTCACCTCTGTGACATCCACATAGGCCACGTGGCAGGCTCCGTTTTGGCCATCAAGCGCGCTCACGACCAGATACTCCTCCAGCCGCGCCGGCCCCCGACGCGCCGTCCAGCGGGCGATCGTCGCGTACGGCTGACGCCCCGATGTGCGCCACTCAATCGTTTCAGCGGTGGTTGCCATGGCACCACTGACCGTGATCGGAGTTTCAGACAGCTGGCGGGCCAGATTGCGGTCCCCATAGGCGAGGCGCTGGGACTGTCCGGTGGCCCCCGCATAGACGGTCCAGCGGCCATAGCCCTCGCACGCCAGAAAGGAGTCCAGAAACTCAAACCCGGCAGGCGCATTGCGCGCGCTGCAGTCGCCCAGACGCGTATAGGCGCTTTCCTGCGCCGCGGACGGCGCAGACACGACAAGGCCCATAATTGCGGCCAGGACGAGACTTCTGACGATCATCACTCCCACATTAAAGGCGCATTGCGGCGATAGCGAGGCTTGACCTGATTGTGCGGCCCCGGCCAAACCATGGCCATGGACGACGCACCGCAACAGGACGAGCCGAAGTCGGTCACGCGTGCCGGACCGCGCACCTGGCTGTCCCGCACCATCGCGGTTGGACGCGATGCCTTCCTCGATGGGCGCTCGGTGGCTCTATGGCTGGCGGCCATCGTTGTGGGGATTGCGGCAGGCTATGGCGCGCTGGGGCTGCGCTGGGCGATCGCCGGGGTCCAATTCATTTCCTTTGGCGAAGCAGAGGAGCGGCTCGCCACTGCGGCGGCAGCGCTCCCGGCCTCAACGCTTATTTTGGCGCCGGTGCTAGGCGGCCTGATCGTGTCGGGCCTGCTCTGGGTTGGTCATCGCTTTTCCTGGTTGCCGGAAACCCGGGCCGAAGGCGTCGGTGATGTAATGGAGGCGCGTGCTGTCCGGGGCGGCCGGATGAAGGCCATGCCCGGCGTCCTGTCCGCAGTGATCGCGACGGTATCGCTGGGCACCGGGGCGTCGGCCGGACGCGAAGGTCCAGCGGTGCATCTGGGCGCGACGCTTGCCAGCCTGATCACGCGGCCGCTGGGCCTGCCCCCGCGCGCTGCACGCATCATGCTGGCCTGCGGAGCGGCGGCGGCTGTATCAGCCAGCTTTAATGCGCCGGTTGCCGGGGCCCTGTTCGCGTTCGAGGTGATCCTCGGTCACTACGCGCTTCGTTCCATTGCGCCGGTGGCGGTGTCCAGCGTGATCGGTGCGATCCTGTCGCGCATCCATTTTGGCGCGCAGCCCGCCTTCCCGGTGCCCGATATCGACCCGGCCCGCCTGGTGGACTACGCCGCCATGGTTCCGCTGGGCGTCGCGGCGGCCGGTGTCGCCATCGCCTTCATCATGGGGGTGACGACCGTGCCGCGCCTGGTTGCGGACCGGGCAAAGGCGTTCAAGATTCCGCTCTGGTCCCTGCCCCCCTTCGGAGGCCTGATTGTGGGGCTGCTGGCCGTGGGCGCGCCGCAAGTGCTGGGCGTTGGCTATGAAGCGACCGCCACAGCTTTGGCCGGCGGCTATGCCATTGCCACACTGGCGGGCCTGATTGTCATGAAACTCATCGCCACCACCGTGACGCTGGCCGCGCGCTTTGGCGGGGGCGTGTTCTCGCCCTCGCTTTATCTTGGCGCGCTTGTGGGGGCGCTGTTCGGACAGATCGCGATGATGGTGTTCGGCCCGACGGAGTCCGGGGCCGCCTTCTATGCCGTCGTCGGCATGGGGGCCGTGTCAGGGGCCGTGCTGGGCGCGCCGCTGTCGACCACGCTGATCGTTTTTGAGCTGACGTCCAGCTATGAAGCCTCCATTGCGCTTTTGGTCGCCGTGTCGCTCGCCACCGTGATCACCCAGTCGGTGACCCGCGGCAGCGTCTTTCATCGCCAGGTGGAACGCCACGGCTATGACCTGACCAAGGGTGATGCCCGCGTCATCCTGCAGACGATCCGGGCGCGCGAGGTCATGACACCCTTGAGTGCCGAGGAATCCAGCGCGGAGATGGATGCCCCCGGCGTCTATGAAGATGATTATCTGGGCCGGGTGCTGGGCTTTTTCTCAGCCGAGCGCCTTGATGGTGCCCCGGTTCGCTCACGGACCGGTGACCAGCCCATCACCGGCTATATCACAAAGGCCGACGCCCACGCCGCCTACGCCGCCGCCCTGCAGGCCCGGCACGAGGAAGAGCACGGGTAGGCTCAGGCCTGACCGCGAGCCTTCGCCCAGACCAGCCCGGCAATGCCGACCGCGGGCAGCATGACCGACAGGATCACGGCGCTCCACTGGGCGACGGTATCGCCCCAGATCGCGTCGATCTGGATCAGCGCTCCGGCGAGCATCAGGCTGAAAATCAGCATGAAAATCGTCAGGCGGCCTGCGATGGCGGTGCTCATCAAGAGGGCGGGCAGCGCATAGTTCGCGGTCGGGCGCGCCTTTGACAGCCACAGGCCCAGAGCCAATAGGACCGCGCCCAGGCCGACACAGCTTGAGCCCAGCGGCGCACGCTCAATCGGGGCAAAGGCCCACACACCGGCATAGGCGAGGCCGCCCACCACCAGCGCCCAGCCCGCGAGCCGGTCTGCGCTGGCATAGGCCGCCGCGGTTTCGCGGCCCAGCTCCAGACGCCGGGCAATCTTGGGCAGGATATTGCCGCACACACTCAGCATCAGGCCAAGCATCGCCGCGGCACCGCGCTTGCCGAAATCAGGACTGACCAGCCCGGTTTCGCGTGCAATCGCAAACCCGGCCATGGCCAGCAGGACGACGCCCACGGACATCACGAAAGGCCGGACGAAAGCGGGCTTTTCAACGGTCTCGGTCATGGCGTGTCCTTTCCTGTATCCGCCTGTTCGGTCTTCGTCGTCTTGTCATTCAGCTGCCAGCCAAAGCCTTTGGCAAAGCCCAGCAGCGCGTCTTCCAGCACCGACATCTGGAGCTGGTAGATCACCGACTTGCCCTGCTTCTCGCTGGTCACCAGCCCGGCCTCGCGCAGCACAGCAAAGTGGGCCGACATGGTCGGGCGCGAGACATCAAACTTCTCCGAGATCTCTCCGGCCGAGAGCGGGCCTTCGCGCAACAGCGACAGCACCTCCCGGCGCGTGGGGTCAGACAGGGCCTTGAATACCGAATTCATAAAAAGACATTTAGCTAAATATCTAAATGATGTCAACTGAGCGTTCACGACGCGATCATTCCCGTCGCGGCAGCAGCCCCAGGCCACCAGGTTCGGAGACGATCGCCTTGCCCTACCTGCCCCGGTCAAGGCGGAGCCGCAGAGCCGGGGGCTATTGATCGCGCCCTGGTGTTGAACAATGAGCGCCGTCAGTAGCTCCTAAGATCGCTTCGCGTCCGGGACAGGGATGAAGCTGAACCGCCAAACAAGCACAGCGAAGATACGGAGCGTGTGCAGGACAAACCGCCTTTCCCTCCCCCCGCGGGGGGAGGGAGGGCCGACGGGACGGACCTCCCGGAGGACGAGAAAGATAAATCCTACTCAGCCAGCCGCGCTTCGAACCAGTCGCGATGGTCTGTGCCGGCAACCGCTTCCAGCGTGTCGAGCAGGTCTGGCGTAGTGGCGATACGCTCCACCATCATGCGGCGGGTGAACGCGTCGAAGTCCACTGCGCCGATGCGCGCCTCCAGCGCGGCGAGCGCGAGCGGGCCTTTGACATAATTCACCGCATGGGGCCGGCGCGACAGGTCGTCGGGCGTCCAGATGGAGGGCTGCGGGCCCAGATCCTGAAGGCGTTGGTTCAGCCGTGCGATCTGCGCGTCATAGGCCTGTTCACCCAGGGCGGCCCGCACCGCCATGATGCCGATATATTCAGCAAAAGACTCGTTGAGCCAGTTCTCCACCGTCATCGCATTGCCGTTCGACGCCCAATAATGGGCCAGTTCGTGACAGATAAAACGCTGAACGCTGGGCGTGACGTCCTCGCCAATTTCGGTCAGCGCGATCAACGTGCCGCGGGCATAGCCTGAAGACGGCCGAGTGTGGATCACGACGCTGGCCTGCGGAAGGGGCTCCAGTTCGCCATAACGGGCATCCAGATAGCGGGCACAAAAGCCCACCATCTCGGTGAAGGCCGTCAGGTCGCGCTCGCCGGGGCGGGTGTCGAAGACCTGATAGCGCTCGGTCTCGCTGAGGCGGAACTCGGTCAGCAGCGTGATGGGAAAGTCTGCGGTCGGGCGATCAAAGGCGATGTCAAAACCACCCTCGCGCGCGGTTGCCACACCGCTTGAAACCGGCGTCCAGTCGCCCACGATATCGATCGCCACGTGGCCGGTCACGCGCTGGTCAAAGCGGGCATCAAAGGGCTGCCAGAAGCTGTCGACGGTGAACTCTACCTTGTCAGGGGAGATGGAGTTGATGCGATTGGCCATGGGCTCGGGGAAAAGCAGGCCGCCATAGGCAATCTCGAATTGACGCGCGCGCTCGGTGGCCGGAGCCAGCTCGATTTGAAGCGCCATTATGTCCGGGCTCGCCCCGCTCGGCCCCACGCTGAAGCCGCTCACGTCGTCGCCGGACACGGTGATATCGCCCAGATTGCCATTGAGCCAGTAGGTGAGCGTGTCGGTCTGCGGCTGGTCGATGAAGACCTGCCAGCGCGCATCGATCCGGGTGGTGTCCGGGTTGATCTCGATCCGGCCGTCCAGGTGGTAATCCGACACCGGGTAGGCGACCACGCGCGCCTCGCTCGCTTCGGCTCCGAAGCCGGTGAACATCGCGTGGGCCAGCCCCGTTGCGAGGACCCCGAAGCCCAGAACCAAAGCGAGAAGGCGAAGCATGCTGACCGTCCTGTCTCTCGTCAGGCCTTTCTTTGAGGCCTGCTCGTTCAACCAACTGAAGGAAAGATGCACCCCGCCCGCGCTTTGGATGCGCGGACTTTCGCAAATTCAACCGCGTGCTAGCCTTGCGACCTGATTTCACGGGATAAAATTTCCATGCCGCCCCTGCCCTTTTCCCCCGACATTGCCCCGGACAAGCGCGAAGCGATCCTTGATGTCTTGAGCGATATCGAGCGCAGCGAGGATGTGCGCGTTCTGTTTGCAGTGGAAAGCGGCAGCCGGGCCTGGGGCTTTCCCTCTCCCGACAGCGATTATGACGCGCGCTTTGTCTATGTGCGCCCGCTCGACTGGTATTTGTCGCTGGAGCCCGGGCGCGACGTGATCGAGCGTCCGATTGATGACCTGCTGGACGTCAGCGGCTGGGACGTGAAGAAGGCGCTGAACCTGCTCTTGAAGCCCAACGCGGTGATGATCGAATGGCTGCAAAGCCCGATCCGCTATCGCTGGGACGACGCGGCCTGTTCGAAGCTGATGGACCTCGCGTCAAAAATCAGGCTGGGGCCGGCGGGCACGTATCACTATTTCAATCTGGCTGAGCGCCAGTGGAAGCGGCACCTGTCCGATGAGGGTGAGATCCGGCTGAAGACCTATTTCTACGTCGTCCGCCCGGCGCTGGCGCTGGAATGGCTGCGGCTTCACCCCGACACTCTGCCGCCGATGAATTTTCAGGCGCTCGTAGAGGGCGTGAACCCGCCCCCTGACCTTGTCGCCGCGCTCGATGAACTGCTCGCCGCAAAGCGTATCACCAAGGAACTTGGCACCGCCCCGCGCGTGCCGGTGATCGACGCGTATATCCGCGGGGTGTTTGACCGCACGACCGAACGCCTGAGCGATCCGGCACTCACTAAAGCGCTGAAAGCGGACCGGGCGCGGCTGAAGGACGAGGCCGATGCGGTGTTTCGGGCGATTGTGCGGGGTTAGTCGTGCTCTGCCGACGGCGCGCCCGCGCCCGCTACCTAACCCTGTCCCGGACGCGAAGCGATCCGGGATCTACCGACATCGCCTAGGTGTTGAACACTTTGCGCTGTTGGTAGATCCCGGCTCTGCCCCCGGATTAAAATCCGGGCTTGGCCGGGACAGGCGCGTTAGAGGCGGTCCACCCCCTGCCCTCTCCCCCTCGCAAGCCTCCACCTTTGTGCTAGTTTCGTTCCCGGTATCGAATCGACAGCGAAGAGCCAGAGCGTCATGGCGTCTATCCCCTTGTCACAACAGGCCATGGCCCGCCCGTCCGGCGGTGAGCCGGAGTATCTGGACGGGCTGAACCCGGAGCAGCGCCAGGCGGTGGAGGCCACTGAAGGGCCCGTTCTGGTGCTCGCCGGCGCGGGTACAGGCAAGACTCGGGTGCTGACCACGCGACTGGCGCACATCCTGCGCACCGGTAAGGCGCAGCCCTGGCAGATCCTGTCGGTGACCTTCACCAACAAGGCCGCGCGCGAGATGAAGGAGCGGGTCGGCAAGCTGATTGGCGAACAGGTGGAGGGTTTGCCCTGGCTTGGCACCTTCCACTCCATCTCCGCGCAGATCCTGCGCCGTCATGCCGAGCTGGTGGGGCTGAAATCCAGCTTCACGATCCTCGATACCGACGACCAGCTGCGCCTGATCAAGCAGATTCTGGAAGCCGAAGGCATCGACACCAAGCGCTGGACGCCGCGCTATTTCGCAAGCCTTGTTGATGGCTGGAAGAACCGCGCGCTAACACCGAAAAACATCCCCGAAGAGGACAAGTGGAATTTCGCCGACGGCAAGGCGGGCGATCTCTACAGGCTTTATCAGGAGCGGCTGGCGGTCCTGAACGCCTGTGATTTCGGCGATCTTCTGATGCATTGCATCACGATCTTCCGGGAGAACGAGGACGTGCTCGCCGATTTCCATCGGCGCTTCAAATACGTGCTCGTCGACGAGTATCAGGACACCAACGTTGCCCAGTATATGTGGCTGCGCCTGCTGGCGCGCGGATCGAACAATCTGTGCTGTGTGGGCGATGACGACCAGTCCATCTATGGCTGGCGTGGTGCAGAAGTGGACAACATCCTGCGCTTTGAGGGCGATTTTCCCGGCGCACTGGTCGTCCGGCTGGAGCGCAATTATCGCTCCACCGGCAATATCCTGGCCGCCGCGTCGGGCCTGATCACCGCCAACAAGGCGCGCCTGGGCAAGACGCTGTGGACCGAGGATGAGGCCGGCGAGAAGGTTCAGGTCTCCGGCCTGTGGGATGGCGAAGCCGAGGCCCGCTTTGTCGCCGACGAGATCGAGGCCCATGTGCGCGGCGGCGGCAGCCATGCCGATATCGCCGTGCTGGTACGCGCGTCCTGGCAGATGCGCGCGTTTGAAGATCGCTTCATCATGCTGGGCCTGCCCTATAAGGTGATTGGCGGGCCGCGCTTCTTTGAACGTGCTGAAATCCGCGATGCGCTGGCCTATCTGCGGCTGGTGCGGTCTGAAGGCGACGATCTGGCGTTCGAGCGGGTGGTGAACACGCCCAAGCGCGGTATTGGCGACACCTCCGTTCAGAAGATCATGCACACCGCACGGTCGGCCCAGGTGCCGATGGCCGAAGCTGCCCGGCTGATGACCCAGACTGATGAGATCCGGGGCAAGGCGCGTACCGGGCTTGCTGCCTTCTTGCGCGACCTCGACCGCTGGCGCGAGCAGTCCGAAAACATGCGCCATGACGAGCTGGCCGAGATCATCCTTGATGAAAGCGGCTACACGTCGATGTGGCGCGAGGACAAAAGCCCGCAGGCCGCTGGCCGGCTCGATAACCTCAAGGAACTTGTCCGCTCCATGGGCGAGTTTGACAGCCTTGAGGCCTTCCTCGAACACATTGCTCTTGTGACCGATGCGGATCGTGCTGAAAACGGCGATGAAGTCTCGATCATGACGCTGCACGCGGCCAAGGGCCTTGAGTTTCCGCTGGTCTTCCTGCCCGGGTGGGAGGAGACGGTCTTTCCCTCCCAGCGCTCCATGGATGAAGGCGGAACCGCGGCGCTGGAGGAAGAGCGCCGCCTGGCCTATGTGGGCATCACCCGGGCGCGCCAAAAGGCGATCATCAGCTTTACCGCCAACCGCATGATCTTTGGCCGCTGGCAGTCGGTCATCCCGTCGCGCTTCATCGATGAAATGCCGCCCGATCACTGCGAAGCGAAATCCGAAACCGGCTATTACGACGCGGGCCCCGGCTTTAAGGAAAGCACCGCCCCGGCCAATCCCATGCGCTCGGGCTATGAAAGCCCCGGCTGGAAACGCTTCCAGGCGAGCCAGAACGCTGGTCGCCGCGCCGATCCCGGCATCATCGAAGGCAAGGCCCAGCTGATTGAAAGCGGCGACGCAAACTCAGTGGGCGGCAAGTCCAAATACAAACCCGGCGACCGCGTCTTCCATATCAAGTTCGGCTACGGCGTGGTCAAAGTCACCGATGGCGCAAAGCTGACCGTGGCCTTCGACAAGGCGGGCACAAAGAAGGTGGTCGCGAGCTTTGTTGAGGATGCGCCTTAGGGCGTTGTGAATCCCCGGTCGGAGCGAAGCTGACGGGTGGGGTGAAGATCATAGAGCCCGAGCGCTCCCCCCACCCGACCGAAGCTGAAGCTTCGCCCACCCTCCCCTCGTGGGGGGAGGGAAAGGCGTTCTATCCTGCACACGCCCCGGATCTTCGCTGCGCTTGTTCGGGGGTTCATTTCCTTGCTCTTCCCCGGCGAAGGCCGGGGCCCAGAGACATGAGCGCCTCACGTCTTCGTCTCTGGATCCCGACCTTCGTCGGGAAAGAGATGAGGGGGAATACGCGGCCATGATCCCTTCGGCCGGGTGCGCCCGCCCCCTGACATCCCCGACACGACCTCAAAGTCGTCACCCCCGCGAAGGCGGGGGCCCAGATCCGCTTGGCACAACGCTCTGTAATCTCTGGGTTCCCGCCTTCGCGGGAATGACGAGGGTAAGGGGGCATGACATCACCACAGACCTCTGATCTATTAAGCGCGACCTCGCCCAAGGACCTCGCCCATGCGCCTTCTCGCCCTTTCCACCAGCCTTGTTCTTGCCGCCTGCAGCGCGGAGCAAAACGTGCCCACACCTCCGGACCTGCCCATGCCCAGCCAAGCCACCGACCCTTATGCCGATGACCGCCCGATTGGCTGGCAGCCCTTGCTGGAGCGCGAGCGGGAGCTGGCGGACCATCGCATCGAGTATGGTGATGGTGAGGAGCAGTATGGCGAGCTGTGGCTGCCCGAGGCGAGCGTGTATGGCGCGGGGCCTCATCCGCTGGTGATCATGATCCATGGCGGGTGCTGGCAGGCGTCGATCCCGGGCACCATCCTGCAGGATCAGCTCAACGCCGATCTGCGCCGGCGCGGCTATGCAGTGTGGAATATCACCTATCCGCGCCTCGGCCACGAGACAGGCGGCTATCCGAACACCTTTATCTCCACGGCCGTGGCGGTGGATTATGTGCGCGCGCTGGCGGAAGATTATCCGCTGGATCTCAGCCGCGCGGTGATCATGGGCCACTCAGCCGGGGGGCATCTGGCCGCCTGGGCCGGGGCGCGGTCAAAGCTGCCTGAGGGGCCGCTGGGAGGCCTGCGCGAGGGGGCGTTCATGCCGAACGGCGTGATCACGCTGGCCGGGATCAACGACCTGTTGATGTTCCGCGATGCAGGCCCCGGCCGCTGCGGTGAGCCGGATACGGTCGACCAGCTGGTGGGTGCAGAGGCGCGCACCGGTGCAGACATTTTTGCCGACACCAGCCCCTCCAACCTGCTGCCGCTGGGCATCGAGCAGGTGGTGATCAGCGGCGAGCTTGACCCCATTGTGCCGGCTCAATACGGCCGCGCCTACGCCTCCTATGCCGCACAGGAAGGTGATACCGTCACCGAGATCAGCATCGAGGACGCAGGCCATTTCGAACTGATCGACCCGACGGCACCCGCCTGGGCGGTCATCCTGACCGAGATTGAGCGGCTGACGGCGGAGTAGGGTTGCCCCTACCCCGTCGCTTTAATCCAGCCGCCGCCGAGCACGCGGTCATGGTCCGGCGTGGAGTAGAAGACGCAGGCCTGGCCCGGCGCGACGCCTTCCTCACCCTCATCGAGCAGTACGAAGACGCCCTGATCTGACACTTCCAGCACCGCCGGAGCGGGGGGCCGTGTGGAGCGCACCTTCACGCCAATCGCAGTGCCATCTGCCTCTGACAGATCGCCATCGCCGATCCAGTTGGGATCGGTCAGTGTAATGCGGCGCACTTTCAGCGCCTCGCGCGGGCCCACGATGACCTGGGCCTTTTCCGCATCGAGCTTGACCACATAGAGCGGATCACCTGCCGCAATGCCAAGCCCGCGGCGCTGGCCCACCGTGTAGCGCAGCACGCCCTCGTGCGTGCCCAGCACGCGGCCATCGACATGCACGATCTCACCAGGGCGGGAGGCCCCAGGGCGCACTTTTTCCACCACGCTGGCATAGTCGCCATCGGGCACAAAGCAGATGTCCTGGCTGTCCGGCTTGGCGGCCACGACGAGGCCCATGGCGGCGGCGAGCTCGCGCACCTGATCCTTTTCCAGATGGCCCAGCGGGAAGCGCAAATAGTCCAGCTGCTCCTCGGTCGTGGCGAACAGGAAGTAGGACTGGTCCTTGCCCGCATCGGCCGCCCGGCGCAGCTCAGCGCGATTGCCCGACTTTTCCCGGCGGATGTAATGGCCCGTCACCAACGCGTCGGCACCCAGCTGTTTCGACGTCGCCAAAAGGTCGGCAAACTTCACAGACTGATTGCACCGCACGCAGGGGATGGGCGTGGAACCGGCCAGATAGGTGTCGGCGAAATCCTCGATCACGGCTTCACGAAAGCGGGTCTCATAGTCCAGCACATAGTGGGCAAAGCCCATGGCCTCGGCCACGCGGCGGGCGTCGTGGATATCCTGACCGGCACAGCACGCCCCCTTGCGGTGGATCGCCTCGCCATGGTCGTAGAGTTGCAGCGTCATGCCCACGACCTGATAGCCCGCGCGGTGCAGCACGGCAGCCACGACGGAGCTATCCACCCCGCCGGACATCGCCGCGACTACGCGGTGGTCTTCGGGCTTGCCGCCCAGATTCAGGAATTCACCGGTCAGGCCATACTCAGCCATCAGGGCATCAACACGGGCGGTGTCAAACGCATCCACACCCGGAGCCGCCGGCACAGGGGCCGGCGCATTGGAAATCAAAGTCGCCATCTTACCTCTCCCCGCCGGTTCAAGGCCGACGGCGAATGAATGAGGCGCGCTATGTAGTCGATGCCGACCAAAGATTCAATTTTGGTCGTTTGATTAGGTCCAAAAGGCTTGCACTGGTGTCTCCCTCCGCTTGCGGGGGGAGTGGCCGCGAAGCGGACGAGGGGGGCTTTCACCATCGCATTTCCCCCTCCGCCCATTTCATGGGCACCTCCCCCGCCCGCGGGGGAGGACATCGATGCCAACCCGTCATTCAACCCCTCTTCCCCGGCAAAGGCCGAGGTCCAGAGAAGCCACGTGCGGCGCAGGCACTCTTTTCTGGATCCCGGCCTGCGCCGGGAAAGAGGGAAAAGAAATACCCCCTCACCACCTCGTGAAGCGACGTGACTGGAGACTTGCCGCAGAGCGACTACCTTCGAGATCGTAGCCTTGATGGAGTGAGCCGACATGCTCGACCGACGCCTGTTTCTCCTGTCCGGATTATCGCTGGCCGCCTGCAGCGCGCAGGGGCGTGCCGATGAGCCTGCAGACGGCATGGACACGGAAATCTTCCAGGCCGAGGGCGTAGTCCCCTGGGGCGAGGAGACCATCGACTACGCCGCCCAAAGCGAAGACTGGTGGCGCGAGCGGTTAAGCGATCTCGCCTTCCGCGTTTTGCGCGAAGAAGGCACCGAACGTCCCGGATCCAGCGAGCTCAACGGTGAAAACCGCACCGGGCTCTATGTCTGCGCGGGATGCGCGCTGCCGCTGTTTTCCTCGGCGACCAAGTATGAGAGCGGCACCGGCTGGCCCAGCTTCTGGGCCCCGATTGACGGCGCGCTGGACACCAAGATTGATCGCCGCCTGTGGACGCCGCGCACCGAGTATCACTGCAAGCGCTGTGGCGGGCATCAGGGCCATGTCTTTGACGACGGCCCCCGCCCGACCGGGCAGCGCTGGTGTAATAACGGCGTGGCGCTCAACTTCGTGATGGACCCGCGCGTCTAGCCGCCATCACCGCGCCGCGTCGTCAGCCTTGCGTCTATCCGTTGAACTCCAGATGTAAAAGAGGCTCACCATGAGCAATTACGACAGTGTCAAAACGGCCAACGAGGCCTATGCCGCAAACTTCACCGAGGGCGGCAAGCCCCTGCCCCCGGCCAAGCAGGCCGCGGTGCTGACCTGCATGGATGCGCGCATCATTCCGGTCGATGCGCTCGGTTTCAAACTGGGCGATGTGCATGTCATCCGAAATGCCGGTGGCCGCGCGAGCGATGATGCCATCCGCTCGCTGGTCATCTCTCACAAGCTCCTGGGCACGAAGGAATTCTTCGTCATCCACCACACCGATTGCGGCATGGTGCTGTTTGATCAGGACACCATGGAAGGCCTGCTCGCCTCCAGCCTGAACACCGCCACGCCGGGCCCGGATGGCTGGACCGATCCGGGCGGTGATGACGGCTCTGATGCCGGCAAGGATGTCGACTGGCTGACCTTCAAGGACGCCGCCGATGCGGTGGTCGATGACGTCAAGCGCATCCGCAATCACCCGCTGGTGCCCAAGCGCATCCCGATCTACGGCTTCATGTATGATGTCGACACCGGCCGCCTGACCGAGATCACAGAGGCGAGCGCGGCGGGCAAGGCCAGCTAGCGCCACCCATCACAAGTGCTGAAAAGACCGGCCTCCACCCCGGAAGGCCGGCCTTTTTATGTCGGGGTCTGGTCCAGCGTCTGCGCGACCATGAAGCGGTGGCCATCTGGGGTCTGCACCGGCATTTCGCGATACCCCCACGGCTCGTCGCGCGGCGGACGCAGAATGTTCGCCCCCTTGCCCGCGATCTCGGCCTGTAGCGCATCGACATTGTCTACAAAGACAAAGGCGAAATACTGGTGGTCGCCCAGATCAGCGGGTGCAATCGCGTCCGGGCACTCGCCCAGGCGCAGGGCAAACGCGCCGCGTGACAGGAAGGCCCAGCCGTCCACCTCGAAATTGAGCTGAAACCCCATCACATCGCGCCACCAGGCTGTGCTGGCTGCCAGATCAGGGACCGCCAGGACATATTCAGGGTGGGTGAAGCTCATCACCACGCCTCCCGCGTCTGCTCGCATCAGACCATGGCAGGCCGGATCACGTTTCGCACGTTACATCCACGCCAGATTTCAGGGTAAGCTTCTGCTCCAAACGACAGGAGCACCCCATGGCCAAGGCTGAAAACAAGACCAGACCCACCGACGTCACGGTCGAGGACTTCCTTTCCGGCGTGGAACCAGAGAAGAAGCGTGAGGAAGCCAAGATCCTCGATCAGCTGTTTCGCAAGGTGACAGGCTGGCAGCCGGTGATGTGGGGTCCGGCGATTATCGGCTATGGCTCGTATCACTATAAATACGCCACCGGCCGGGAGGGCGATATGTGCGCCACGGGCTTCTCCCCGCGCAAGGCCCAGCATTCCATCTACATCCTGCCCGGCTATACCGATTTCCAGCATTATCTCGACCGGCTGGGCATGCATTCCATCGGCAAGAGCTGTCTTTACGTGAAGAAACTGGCCGACATCGATCTGGACGTGCTCGGCGAACTCATTGAAGCAGGGCTGAAGGACCTGGGTGAAAAATACCCGGTGAAAGCCAGCTGATTGAGGGCGATGTGCGCACGCCAAGACAGACCGTCGAAGCCTGGGTTAAGGCCTATACCGCCCAGGACCCGGCCGGGCTTGCAAGCCTCTACGCACCCCGCGCCGCCATCGTGAACCTGAGCGCTGGCGAGCCAAAGGCCGCGAGCGGACCTGAGGCGATTGAGGCCTTCTTCGAAAGCTGGTTTGCCACCCTGCCCGGCTCAATGACAGTCGAAAACCTGATCGACCACGACGGCTGGGTCGCACTTGAATGGACGGCCTCCATCGGCCTGAAAGGCTGTGACATGATCCATGTCAGCCACGGTTCAATCGCCTTCCACCGCCGCTATTTTGACAGTCAGATGCGCGCAAAGGCCGAGCGTCTGATCAAAGAAGACATGACAAAGGGATCACTCTGATGGGCCTTGTGACCATTCACACCGACGGCGCGTGTTCGGGCAATCCCGGGCCCGGCGGCTGGGGCGCGATCCTGGAATATAATGGCCACGAAAAAGAGCTGTCGGGTGCCGAAGCCGAGACCACCAATAACCGCATGGAACTGATGGCTGCCATCGCGGCGCTGGAAGCGCTCAAACGCAAATCGGACGTGCGCCTGGTCACCGACAGCGTCTATGTGCGCGACGGCGTGACCAAATGGATCCACGGCTGGAAGAAAAACGGCTGGAAAACATCCAGCAAAAAGCCGGTGAAAAACGAAGACCTGTGGAAGCGCCTCGATGCGATCGCCTCAAAGCACCGCATCCAGTGGGAATGGGTCAAGGGCCATGCCGGCCACCCGGAAAACGAACGCGCCGATGCGCTGGCCCGCGAAGCGATAGGCACGTTGAGGGGGTAGCGCCTCACGCCCTTGCAGGGGGAGTGTCCGCGTAGCGGACGAGGGGCACTTGCACCACTCAACTTCCCCATCCGTCAGCTTCGCTGACACTTCCCCCGCAAGCGGGGGAGGACATCGCTTCAACGACATACGAAGCTCAGCTGCGAGATCAACGAGCGCTCCCTCCCCCAACGCGGGGAGGGTGGGCAAGCCGAAGGCTTGGTCGGGTGGGGGGGAGCGCCAGCGCTCTATGATCTTCACCCCACCCGCCCCTTACGGGACACCCTCCCCATCAAGGGGAGGGAGGGTGGCTGATCAAACGCACACCAGACCTTTCTCCCCCTTGACCAAGGGGAAGAGGGATCAGGCATGCAATATCCCGCTTACAAATTCGCCAGAACGTGATCTGCACTTGAGACTTCGAAGCCGCCGGCGTCGTCCACGAACAGGTGCTCGACCACGCCGTCATTGACGACCATGGCGTAGCGCTGGGAGCGCTTGCCCATGCCAAAGGCGGTGCCGTCCATCACAAGGCCGAGGCCTTCGGCAAAATCGCCATTGCCATCGGCCAGCATCACCACACCGTCAGCGCCCTGATCCTTGGCCCAGGCACCCATGACGAAGACATCATTGACCGAGGTGCAGGCGATCGTGTCGATGCCCTTGGCTTTCAGCTGATCCGCCTTTTCCACAAAACCCGGCAGGTGCTTAGCCGAACAGGTCGGCGTGAAGGCGCCCGGTACGGCGAACAGCGCCACGCGCTTGCCGCTGAACACGTCGGCAGTGGCCATCGGGGCCGGACCATCGGCGGTCATGGTCATGAAATTCGCGTCGGGCAGGCGGTCACCAACTTTGATGGTCATGGCAAAAGGCTCCTTTCAGAAGAGCGTTTGAAGATCAACGCCCCGTCAGGTAGCCCCTCTCTCCCCCACCGACAAGCAGCGCGGCAAAGATTCCATCACTGGACAGGTGCAAAGACAGAGTCGAAGCTAGGGGTATGACAGAAGCGCGCACCCAGACCGGCTTTCTCGCCGGCAAATTCCTGATCGCCAGCCCGGCCATTGGCGACCCGCGCTTTGACCGCGCCCTCGTCTACATGTGCAGCCATGATGATGAGCAAGCCATGGGCATCATCATCAACCGCCCGATGGAGGGGCTGCGCCTGCCGGACCTGCTGGAGCAGCTGGAAATCAGCGGCTGGGACCAGGCGACCAATACGCCGGTCTTCGACGGCGGTCCGGTGGATCGTGATCGCGGCATGGTCATCCATACTGACGAGGCGGGGTGCGGCCCGGCCACCCTGCACGTGGAGCCGGGGATCGGCCTGACCGCGACCAAGGAAATGCTCGACTGTCTGGTGTCCAACGACCGGCCGCGCAAAGCGCTGATGGCACTAGGCTATGCGGGCTGGTCATCGGGGCAGCTGGAAGACGAGATCGCGGCCAATGCCTGGCTCGTCTGTGATGCGGACGAGCAGCTATTGTTCGGATCAGACTGTGATGGCAAATGGGCCACGGCCCTGTCCAAGCTGGGCGTGACGCCGGAGTTTCTGACCGCCTCCAGCGGGCATGCCTGATCCCTTGCGGCGCGTTTAAAGCGCCCTACCTCGCTGGTCATGCTTCCTGTTGTTTTCCATGATGCCTATGTGGCGCGCGACGTTCCGGCCGGTCACCGCTTCCCCATGGGCAAGTTCCGCGCGGTGGCTGAGGAGCTGGTGCGCTGTGGCATCGTTTCAGACTTCGACAGCTTCTACCGCCCGACACCGGCCCCGGCCCAGTGGCTGCAGCTGGCTCACGATACCCGCTATGTCGATCAGGTTTTAAGCCAGACCGTCCCCGCCCCGCTGGAGCGCCAGATCGGGTTTAAAATGACCGAGCCGGTGGCCCTGCGCTCACGCTGTGCGGTGGCGGGCACCGCGCTGGCGGCTCGCCTCGCGATGGAACATGGCGTGGCGTGCAATACCGCCGGGGGCAGTCACCACGCCGCCCATGACGGCGGCGCGGGCTTTTGTGTGTTCAACGATGTGGCGGTCGCCAGCCGGCTGTTGATCAGCGAGGGCCTCGTCAGCCGTGTCCTCGTCGTGGATCTCGATGTTCACCAGGGCGACGGCACGGCACGCATTTTTGAAAACGACCCCAGCGTCTTCACCCTGTCGGTCCATTGCGAACAGAACTGGCCGCGCCGCAAGGCGGTGTCGGACATGGATGTCGGGCTCGAAAAAGGCACCGGCGATACCGAATATCTCGCCGCGGTTCACACTGCCGTCACCGACGCGCTGGAGGCGAGCCGCCCCGATCTGGTGTTTTACAATGCCGGTGTGGACCCGCACCGCGATGACCGGCTGGGCCTGCTGGACCTCACCGACCAGGGGCTGGCCGCCCGTGATGCGCTGGTCTTTGACGCCGTGATGCGCCGGGGCATCCCGGCGGTGGGTGTGCTGGGCGGTGGCTATTCGAAAGATGTCGAGGCGCTCGCCCGCCGCCATGCCTTCCTGCACCGCGCCGCCGATGCCGCGCTAAAGGAACTACATAAGAAAAACCCCGCCCGGCGTGAGGGGACACGACCGGACGGGGCCAGGGTAACGGCTCGTGAGCATAAGCCGTTTAGGGAATGAGGCGTGCGGCGGGACTAGCCGCCGGTGATTTCAAGCCGGCCAGCCTCGGCCAGGTGACGCACACCCAGCGCGGCGATCTTGTCTTCCAACTGGGCTTCAGCGCCGGCGACGGCACCGTCAATGCATTCGGCGCGCTGGCGGCGTTCAGACAGGGTCGGCTGGGCCGGGGCGATGCAGACATCTTCGGCGGCCTCGTGAATGTCGGCGCGCAGCTGGGCGACACCTTCAGCCGAGGTCAGGTCAGACGCGGAGTATTCGACAACCGTCTGCGGCTTTTCATCGGCAAGGGCGACCGGAGCAGCGGTCAGAGCGGTGGCGGCGGCGGCAAAAAGGATGAGGGATTTCATAGCGGTGACTTTCTCTTGTTTCGACCAGGAGATCGGTCACCGGGCAATCAGTCGGTGTCACCCCGTCGCGCCAATCTCTGACACGGACAATGGGGCACCGCACATGACACGGTGTTTTCGCGCGCATGAGAAAGTCGCAATCTGAATCTGTTCAATCGGTAATTCACCGGTCAGGCGGCGGTCATGTCCCGGCCACGTAGGGCTTACGCCCGCGCCTCGCCCGCACAGCGCTTGGAGCAATACTTCACCTGCTCCCAGTCACGCGCCCATTTCTTGCGCCAGGTGAAGGGCCGGCCACAGGTCACGCAGGTCTTCTCCGGCAGGTCCGCCTTCTTCATCTTGCCGCCGCGATTTGTGTTCTTGGCCACGCGAAGCGCTCCTTAAAACTCAAACCGGGCCTGGCGGTCGTCGACCTCAGCCTGGCGGGCCTTGCGGCGGCTGGTGGCAGAGCCGGTCTGTTTCAGGCCGGACTTGCGACTGCCATGCTTGGCCTGAATGGCTGCAGCCGCGGCGCGGTGATCCTCGCCCTTGCGCAGTGCGCCGATGCGGGCGCGCGCTTCGCGCACCGCCTGCTCATGATCGACGATGCGCTGCGGGTAGGTTTCGCCCAGCACCACGCCAGCCTCCGACAACACAGCCTCAGGCGCCTTCCACGGCTCGTGAATGAAGCTCGTCGGCAGATTGGCCAGCTCCGGCACCCACCGACGCACGAACACGCCGTCCGGGTCCTGCTCAAGGCCCTGCTTGACCGGATTATACATGCGCGGCGTGTTCACGCCGGTGGTCCCGGACTGCATCTGGAATTGCGGGTAGTGGATGCCCGGCTCAAAATCGACAAAGCGCCGCGCCAGCGCTTCAGCCGGGCGCTTCCAGTCCTGCCACAAATGATAGCTGGAAAACGCCGTCACCATGGCGCGCATCCTAAAATTCAGCCAGCCGGTGGCATCAAGCGCGCGCATGCAGGCGTCCACAAAGGGAAAGCCGGTGCGCCCCTCGATCCAGCGCGCCAGCGTGTCCGGGTCAGCTTCGGGCCGCGCGCCGCGATAGGCCGGGTGCAGGTCGCGCACCTCCATCGCGGTCTCATCCTCGAATTTCTGCATGAAGTGGCAGTGCCAGTGCAGGCGGGAGATGAAGCTGTCGATGGACTTCGCATAGCCGGTATCGCCCGCCTCGCGCCGCGCTGACCGGGCCCGCAGCGCGGCCTGATAGCTCTCACGCATGGAGATCGAGCCCAGCGCCAGATGCGCACTCATCCGCGAGCAGGCGTCATAGGCGGTCAGCGGTGATGACATGGCCCGGCGATAATCCGCCCCCCGCTCGGACAGGAAGCTCTTCAGGTCGCGAATGGCGACACTGCGTCCGCCGGTCTGACGCTGCGGACAGGGATCGGGGTGAAGGCCCAGTGTTTCGGCGCTCGGGATCGGATCGCTTGCCACATCTGCGACCTGTATGGCGGTGGGCGCAGCGACCGGCGGCAATGCCATCATCGTGTCCCAGCGCTTCGCCCAGCCATTGCGCGTCGCCAGGCCTCGCACCACGCCGTGCTGGCTCTGCTCCTGAAACGCGACGCCATGATCCCTTGCCCAGGCCGCGACAGCGCGATCGCGCTCCCACGTCCAGATCAGGCCGGTTTCCTCGTGGGTGTGAATGGCGTTGATACCAACCGCGTCGTGGAGCTCGCCCAGCACATCAACCACCGCGCCCACCCGCACGGTCAGCCGCCCGCCGCGCTTTTGCAGCGCGGCATCTAGCTCCATCAGCGTTTCGGTCAGGAAGGCGTATTGGCGCCCGGAGTATTCCGGCAACGCCCACAGCTCAGGCTCGATCACATAAAGACAGATGACCGGTTCGCCGGTCTGGCAGGCGCGCGCCAACGGTCCATGGTCATGGACGCGCAGATCCCGTTTGAACCAAACGAGCGGCGTGCTCATCCCGCCACGCGCCGGACAAAGCGCTGCAGGCTGGGGCGGAAGATCAAAAAGAGCCGATAGAGCCCCTCTCCGATCCACACGAAGGGCGGCAGTGCACCGATATGGCCCAGCCAGCGCCAGCCGGGCGTGGCTTTCCACAGCTCGGCAAAGGCCGCGGCGCCGGAAACCAGCGTGCCATCGGCCTTTCGCACATGGAAGCGGCCCAGCGCCTCCTCGCGGGTGATTTCAGACGGCGCTTTGCCCCCGCCCGCCACATTCGTGAACTGCGCATCAGAGCCGCTGCGCTGGTAAAATCCAATCTCCGCACGGCACAGCGGACAGTCTCCATCAAAGAAGACCTCACAGGCCGCGCCCACACCTGCAGCAGTTTCTGCAGTGGATTCAGTCGTTTTTTGCGTTTCCTCTGACATATCGGCTGAGATAGGATTTCAGTGAGGGTTCGACAGGGTTTGCGTATGAATGTCGCGGTAATCGGAGCAGGACTGGCAGGCGCAGCCGCCGCGCGTGTGCTGAGGGCTGAAGGCGCGACAGTCAGCCTGTTCGACAAGGGCCGCGGCCCGGCCGGGCGCATGTCGACCCGGCGCACCGAGACCCCGCTGGGCGAAATGCGCTTCAATCACGGGGCTCAATTCGTCACCGCGAAAACCGGCAGCTTCGCCGCCTTCCTGAACAGCGCCGGAGCGGCGGGCGCGGCAAAAATCTGGGACGGCCGGCTGGTCAGCCTCGATCGTGCCGGCAACAGCGCGCCCCTGCGCGGCGGTGATCGCTGGATCGGCCAGCCGGGCATGAATGCCCTCATCAAACACGCGCTCGCCGGGTTCAAGGTACAGACAGCGCGCCGCGCCAAAAAACTGAAGGGCGAAGCCGGGGCCTGGACCGTTCAATTTGAGGACGGCAGCATCGAGGGCCCGTTTGAGAAGGTCGCCCTGACCCTGCCGCCTGAACAGCTGATTGATTTTCTCGCCCGCAGCGATGGCGATTTTGCCGCCATTATCGCGGCCGCCAACGCCGTGGAAATCGCGCCCTGCTGGACGGCCATGGCGGCGCTCGACCAACCTTTCGACCCCGGCTTTGACGGGGCGAAGCTGCTGGGCGGGGCGGTCCGCTGGATGGCGATCAGCCAGACCGAAGCGCCGGTGGGCGTGGTGCTACAGGCCTCGCCGGACTGGTCAGAGGCCTTTCTGGAAGACGAGAAGGACACCGCCGCCCGCGCCCTGTGCGAGGAAGTCTTCGTACGCTTTGGCATGCCCCAGCCGGTCTGGAAGACCGCCCATCGCTGGCGCTATGCCATGGTGACCGAGCCTGCGGGCAGCGCAACCCAGCTTGATGAGACCGGCAGCGTCGGCGTGGCTGGTGACTGGCGCCTGGGCGGCAAGGCCGAAAGCGCCTGGACCTCCGGCGAAGCCCTGGGCCAGGCGCTCACCCGTTGAGCTCAACCCTCACCCGTCGCGGGCTGCTGGTCCGCGCCATCCCGATCATGGGGGCGAACCTCGCCGCCCCGCTGGTGGGGCTCGCGGATCTGGCGGTGATCGGTAATACCGGCGACACGGCGGCGATTGCCGCGGTTGCGCTCGGCACGCTGGTGTTCAACGCCTTTTACTGGTCGCTGGGCTTTTTGCGCATGGGCACCACCGCGCTCGCCGCGCAGGCCGATGGCGGCAAGGTCACCGGTGAAGTGGCTGCGGTGCTGTGGCGCGGGATCGCGGTCGGGGCCGGGCTCGGCTTGCTTCTGGTGATTTTCCAGTGGCCGTTAAGGGAGCTGGCCTTTCTGGCCTTTTCCGGCGATGCCGCCACCGAAGCGATTGGCCGCGACTATGTGGATGCGCGCATCTGGGGCGCACCGGCTGCGCTGGCCGGCTTTGCAATCTATGGCTGGCTGATTGGCATGGGGCTGACCGGGCGCGCCCTGATCCTGCAGATCGCGTTGAACCTCGCCAATATAGCCCTGTCGCTATTCTTCGTGCTCGGCCTTGATGGCGGCGTGCCCGGCGTGGGGGCGGCCAGCGCGCTGGCCCAATGGCTGCATCTGGGGCTCGCGGCCATCCTGCTCGCCGCTGTGCTGAAAAAGCGCGGCCAGCCCAAACGCCAGCAGCTGCTTAATCGGGCTGCTGCGATCCGCCTGTTCCAGGTCAATCGCGACATCTTCCTGCGCACCCTGGCGCTTCTGGGCGGGTTTTACTGGTTTAACGAGGCGAGCCTGCGCGAAGGACCCGACGTGCTCGCCGGCGCGGCGATCCTGTTACAATTCATCTCCATCACCGCCTTCTTCCTTGATGCCTTTGCCCATGTGGCCGAAGCCGAAACCGGACGCGCCGCAGGCGCGAAGGACTGGCCGGCCCTTACCCGCGCCTTCCGTCTGACCAGCGAGCTGGCCGCCGGGGCGTCCATTCTTTTGGGGCTGTCGATCTTTGTGTTCGGCGAGACCTTCATCGGCTGGATGACCACCGACGAGGCCGCGCGCGCGACCGCCGGGGCGGCGCTCATCTGGTGCGCGCTGGTGCCGGTGCTGGGCTGGCCGAGCTGGCAGCTTGATGGGCTGATGATCGGCACCACGCGCGGCGCGCTCATGCGCAACGCCATGATCGCCTCGCTGGCCATTTACCTGGCGCTGGATTTTGTGCTGCGCCCGGCCTTTGGCGTGGACGGGCTGTGGTTGGCGTTCCTGCTTTACTATGTGGCGCGGGCGCTGACGCTCGCCGTCGGCTGGCCGGGCCTGAAGCGGGACTTTACTTAAGCGTCGACGCCCACCGCATCGGCCAGACGCTCAAACCCGTCCGCCTTCAAAAGCTCTGCCAGGCCATCACGAATGCGAAGGGCGAGCCCCGGCCCTTGGTAGATCAGCGCGGTGTAGAGCTGGACCGCATTGGCGCCGGCGCGGATCTTGGCATAGGCCGCTTCGGGGCCATCAATCCCGCCTACGCCAATGATCGGCAGGTCCGGGCCCGCGCTGCGCCGGAAGCGTTTCAGCAGCTCCGTCGACGGGGCCAGCAGAGGCGCACCCGACAGGCCGCCCTTTTCACCGGCATGCTTGGATTGAAGGCTTTCAGGCCGCGCCAGCGTGGTGTTCGACACGATAAGGCCGGAGATGCGGTGACGGTTCACCGTCTCCAGGATCGGGTCCACATCGTCCCCGGTCAGGTCAGGGGCCAGCTTTAAGAACACCGGCTCGGCCCAGCGCGCGTCATTGACCTTTTTCAAAAGGTCATCGAGCACCGTCCCGCTTTGCAGGCCTCGCAGGCCCGGCGTGTTCGGCGAGGAGATATTCACCGTAAAAAAGTCCGCCAGCCCCGACAGCGCCTTTAAGAGGACCGCATAGTCCGCCGCGGACTCGCCGCGCTCCACGCTGTCCTTGTTGGCCCCCAGATTGACACCCACCACGCCGGGGGCCGGATTGTCCTGGCGCGCTTCCAGGCGGGCTTTGACCGCGTCCAGACCCTCATTGTTGAAGCCCATGCGATTGATGACGGCCTTGTCCTCGCGCAGGCGGAACAGGCGCGGCTGGGGATTGCCAGCCTGCGGCCGCGGCGTCACCGCGCCCACTTCCACAAAGGAAAAGCCCGCATTCAAGAGCGCGTCCGGGGCCTCGGCATTTTTATCAAACCCGGCCGCAAGCCCCACCGGATGGGGCAATTCCAGCCCGGCGAGCGCGGTGCGCAGGACCGGATCGGCCTGCGTCGTCGCCTTCGGCCCAAAGCCGGATTTCAGACCCCAGACCGCGGCCCGGTGTGCGGTTTCCGGCGGCAGCAGAGTTAGCAGCTTCGCGCCAAGATCGCTCATGCACTCAGCTCCTCTGGCAGGCGCCAGCCGTCCTCGTCTCGCTTGATCAGATGCACCGTCTCCACCGCGCTCCACGGCAGGTCGCCATAGATGTGCGGGAAGTCCTCACCGCCGCGCGACTTTTCCCACTTGATCAGGTCGGCAATCGCGGCAACCGAAATCACTGCGACGGCCAGGCGCTCCGCCTCGCCATAATGGGCTTCCAGAGTCCCTGCGATCTGGGCGCGGGTGGAGGCGTGGATGAAGCCGTCGGCCTTGTCATGGGCCTCACCGGTGTAGACGCCCGCGGCCGACGCGGCCGCCAGCGCCTCAGGCGCAGCAATGCGATAGATATGCGTTGTCATGACCGCTCGCCTAGCCTGAGCACCGCGTGCTGGCAAGCCGTCAGGTCGGCGTTGCACGGCAGGCTCGCACTGGCGTCAGGAATATTTTCCTGCTACAGGGTGTTCAGTCCCATTGCGCCATGTGATGGGACGGCCTGACGAAGGGTGGACGCCGATGCTGACCCATTCCCAGATCTGGCGCGGGATCGACCGCCTGGCCCACCGTGCGGGCCTGTCGCCCTCCGCGCTGGCGCGCCTCGCCGGCCTTGATCCCACCACCTTCAACCCGTCCAAGCGCATGAGTGTTGATGGCACCAAGCCGCGCTGGCCCTCCACCGAAAGCCTCGCCAAGGCACTAAGCGCCGTGGGGGTGAAGTTCGAGGAATTTGCCGCCCTGGCGTCCGGGGCGTCGGTGGGTCGCTCGGTGCCGCTGATCGGTCTGGCGCAGGCGGGCGATCAAGGCTTTTTCGATGATGCCGGCTTTCCCGCCGGAACCGGGTGGGAGGAAATCCACTTCCCCGGTGTCGAAGACGAAAACGCCTACGCGCTTGAGATTTCCGGCGATTCCATGGCCCCGCTCTATCGCGACGGCGACCGGATCGTGGTGGCCCCCGACGCCGCCCCGCGCCGGGGCGACCGGGTCGTCGTCAAGACCCGCGGCGGCGAGGTGA
The DNA here is from genome assembly GCA_043513725.1 of Oceanicaulis sp. Classification (GTDB taxonomy): domain Bacteria; phylum Pseudomonadota; class Alphaproteobacteria; order Caulobacterales; family Maricaulaceae; genus Oceanicaulis. The sequence continues at coordinate 1,051,145 of CP121338.1, forward strand.
TGGCCAAGGAGCTGGGCCGCGTCACCGCCACCTCCATCGAGCTGATCAGTCTCAATCCCGACTACCCCAATCGCAATCTCGACACCGCCGATGTGGTCTGGATGGCCCGCATTGTGTGGGCCAGCCAGTAAGGCTGGAGCAGAGCAGCGGGCGCTTAGCCCGCCTCTCCGTATTGAAACACCTCCTCCAGGCCGACGCCGAAGACCTCGGCGATCTGGAAGGCGCTTTCCAGCGAGGGTGAGTATTTGCCCTGTTCGATGGCGTTGATGGTCTGGCGCGTCACGCCGATGCGACTGGCGAGATCGGCCTGGGTCATCTCATCGGCGTGAAAGCGCAGCTCCCGGATCCGATTACGGATTTTCGTTGGCTTTCCCATGGCGATCACACGCCCCGGCGGTAGTCGACGGCGCGGCGGACCGCCTTGTACAGCTCGGACGCCACCATGGCAGCGAGCAGCGCATTGGCGACCCAGAAGCCCGATACGTTGAAGATCAGCATCCCGATCGCAGCGAACACTCCGATGCCCAGCACATAGCCGGCCCCCGCATCGGCGCGGCGTTCAATCTCCCGATCGCGCACATCACTGCCGGCCATGGCATCGCGTGAAAACACCAGCGCCAACAAGCCGTGAGACACGATCATCAGAAGGACCAGCCCCACGGTCAGCCCGACAAAGATCGGACCGAAGGCCATGCCCGGCATCGCGGCGGGAAAGCTTCCAGAGGCCGCTCCGGTCGCCAGCGTCACGAAATAGCCGCCGAAGACCAGCACGAGCACGAATAGCGTGGCGAGGTTCGATTTTTCTTCAAAAGACATAACCGGCCCTCCCCTTAAACGCCCTGGCGGTAGTCGACCGCGCGCAGAACGCCCTTCACGATTTCGCCGATCACCAGCCCACCCAGGATCACATGGGCGATCCAGAAAGGGTTGGCTTCAAACAGCGCCATGCCGACCGCCGTGATCGAGGCAAAGCCGAGAATGTAGCTCGTGCGGGCGTCGGCGCGCATCTCGATGAATTTGTCACGCTCGTCGGCGGTGTCCGGCTCATCCGGCGCCAGCATCACGATCAGGATATGCCCGGCGATACCCCCCGCGACCAGAAAGATGACCGCGCCCAGCAGCAGGCCTTTGACCGCGTCCACCGAGCCGCCGGATTCCAGCGCGGGCGGGATGACGGTGTAGAAGTATGCGCCATAGACCAGCGCAAAGATCACCGTCATGGCGAGATTGCTTTTCTCCTGAAATGACATGTCGAATTTCCTTTCCTTCATGTCGAATATTTTTGACATGACGAGAAGTATGCAATCTTCGACCTCATGTCAAAGATTTTCGACATTACATTTTGGAGAGGCGCGCGGGTCAGCTTTCACCCTGTTTCAGGTCAGGCGGGGCAGATGCTGGTCGGAAGAGGCTGACAAAACCGGCGCAAAAGGGGCGGTGAAATCATGGATAAGCGGCGGGATAACGACCGCGCCTCTCCCGGCTGAACGCTGTCAGGATTCCAGCCGCCGGATGGCTTCGGCCTGCGCTTCGGACGGGTCGGTGGCGAGCACCGCTTCGAGGCTCTCCGCCAGCAATTTTGCGGTTTCGTCAAAGGCGGTCTCGGACGGGTGGGCGGCGACCTGCGCCAGAAGGGCGTCAATCTCATCGCGGTGGGCGACCGGGTCCTTGGCCACCAGCGCCAGCGCAAAATGGTAAGGAATTGAGGGCTCTACCCCCTCCATCGCGACGGCGGCGCGGTAGTGGGTGAAGGCCTCATCGAGGCTGGAGCCCAGCCGCCCTTCCCCGCCACGGCGCGCCACCTCGAAATGCCAGGCGCCCAGCATGGCCGGGCCCCACGGCGCATCCGGGTCAAGCGCCATCGCGGTTTCGATATGCTCCCGTCCCCGCTGAGGCAGGCGTCCCATCACGGCGCGCAGGGTCGAGACGTAGCGCCCCTCGTAGCCCAGCCCGGCCGCCAGCCGCAGATGCGCCGGCCCGTAATCCGGGTCCATGTCCAGAGCCGCCTGAGCATGGGCCTGGGCCCGACGGGCAAGCTCGCGGCGCTCGGCCTGCGGCCGGTCGGTGAGCTCACCACTCATCAGCCGGGCGAGTACCGCCTGCGCCGCCAGCGTGTGAGAGGCCGGGTCAGACGCGGTCACCGCCCGCTGCTCCGCCTCAACCCACTGGCCCGCCTCATAAAGCGAGACGGGGTCGTCATGGGCCTCGGCAGGGTCGAAACTGGACCCAAGGCAAAGGGCAAGGCTGAGCGCGGTCACTTTTATCATGGCCAGAAAACTAGACCGCAAATGTGCCCAAACGAGGGAAGCGCCAAACGCCCGCGAGCACTAGGCCTTCAGTACACGACCGGCGACCGCGTCGAGCTTTTCAACGAGCGCAGGGTCGCGATGGTCGGGTGCGGTCAGGATGGCGTAATCGAGCGCGGTCTCAATGCCCTGCGGGCTCGGCGTGCGCTCGGTCCCGGCCAGGGTCTTGGCCAGATGGCGCACCAGCGCATGGGCGCGCGAGGTGTTCGTGCGCATGACCTGCAGAATCTCATTCACGTCCACGTCGGCATCTTCGGTGCGCCAGCAGTCATAGTCGGTGACCATGGCCAGGCTCGCATAGGGCAGCTCGGCTTCACGCGCGAGCTTGGCTTCAGGCATGTTGGTCATGCCGATCACGTCACAACCCCAGCTGCGATAAAGCTGGCTTTCTGCGCGGGTCGAGAACTGCGGTCCCTCCATGGCGAGATAGGTCCCGCCGCGCGCCACATACTCCACGCCTGCGGCTTCGGCCGCATCAGCCGCAAGACCCGACAGGCGTTTGCAGACCGGATCGGCCATGGCCACATGCGCCACGCAGCCGGCACCAAAGAAGCTCTTTTCACGTGCGATCGTACGGTCGATGAACTGGTCCACGGCAACAAACGCGCCCGGTGCCAGCTCTTCCTTCAGCGAGCCGCAGGCCGACAGCGATAGAAGGTCGGTCACGCCCGCGCGCTTCAGCGCGTCGATATTGGCGCGGTAATTGATCTGGCTGGGCGGAATGCGATGGCCTTCATCATGGCGCGGCATGAAGACCAGCTTCAGCCCCTCCAGCTCGGCATGGATCATCGGGCCTGATGGCGCGCCCCACGGGGTGATCACCCGCTGCTTGCGCACATTCTCAAGGCCTTCCAGAGCGTAGAGCCCCGAACCGCCGATAACGCCAAGAACCCAGTCACTCATTCAGCACTACTCCAATACACGTCCGGCGCGCCCGGCACCCAGCGGGTCTGCTTTGCCCAGCTTTCCGCGGCGCGCTGCGCCATCAGTATGAAGGGCTGCTTGATCGCCGCATAGGCGGCCCGATCGTCGCGGGTGCGCTCAGCCAGCGCCAGCTTGAACGCGCCATAATCCCGGCGCGCCGCCTCACTATCACGCAGAAAGTCGCGCAGCAGCAAGGTGTTGCGGGCACCGGCCGCGCCATTGCGGCGCACATGGATATGAACGCGGCGCGAGCCCTCGGCCTCGCGAAAATACAGCTTGCGCCAGTCATCCTCGCCCAGAATGGGCCGGGTGTCCGGGTTGGCCGGATCGCCGGAATTGCCGGGGCGAAAGCGATAGCCCGCCTCTTCCATGGCGGTGACCAGCTGGGGGTCATCAAGATCGAGCGCGTGAGCCTGAATATCGATGACGTCCTTGGCCGCAAGGCCCGGCACGGCGGTCGAGCCCACATGGTCGACACGAAGGGCCAGAGCCCCAAGCGCGCGGGCGACCGCCTCAGCGTGGTCATAGCCCTCTTCCACCCAGCGGGGCTGATATTCAACGATTTCGATGGGCTCGGGGGCCATGGGTCGACGTCCTGACGGGCCGCAAACGGCTTTTTAAAAAAAGGGCCGCCTGAACATTCAGGCGGCCCTCATTCTTTAGCCAGAAGCAACAGGCGCTGCCTAGTGCTTCACGTTACGCCATAGCGTGCGATAGGCCGCATAGAGCAGGCCACACAGCAGAAGCAGGTAGAGCATCACCGCAATACCCATGCGCTTGCGCGCTTCCAGGTGCGGTTCCGAAGCCCAGTGCAGGAAGGCCGACACGTCGGTCGCCATCTGCGCGACAGTGGCTTCGGTGCCATCTTCGTAGACCACGCCGTCAGGATACAGCACCGGCGGCATCGCGATGATCTGACCGGACATGTACGGGTTATAGTAGTTGCCCGGACGGATATCGAGATCTTCAGGTTGCTCGTAGTCGTAGCCCATCAGCAGCGAGCGGATATATTCCGGACCGCCATAGCGCGCCTTGGTAATGACCGACAGATCCGGCGGGTAAGCGCCACCATTGGCCGAACGGCCCTGGGCTTCGTTCTCCCACGGGGACGGGAAGTCGTCCGATGGACGGCCTTCACGCATGAACATGTCGCCATACTCATCCGGGCCATCTTCAACCTGGTAACCGGCAGCAATCTGCTGGATCACCATGTTCTGGTTGGGGTCCCGATCGAAGGCTTCTTCCATGCCGGCAACGGCCATACCCTGCTCATCGAACGGACCGCCTTCCATGCCAAGATGGCGGAAGTCCAGGTGCTCGATGCTGTGACAGGCCGCACAGACATTCTGGTAGACCGTGAAGCCACGCTGGAGCTGAGCCCGGTCAAAGGTGCCAAACGGGCCTTCGAAGGTGAACTCATACTCTTCGGGCTTCTTGTACTCGCCGGCAGCCCAGGCTGCGACCGTACCGATCACAGCCACGCCAGCGGCGGCAGCGAGAACGCGATGGAAAGTTTTCATATCTCGCTCTCCTTATTCAGCAGGGGCTGCAGCAGGGGCGGCAGACTTGCCACCGGTCACGGCTGCGTCGATTGAAGCCGGACGCTCCTTCGGCTTCTCCACAAAGCCCAGCACCGGCAGGATCACCAGGAAGTAGGCAAAGTAGTAGATCGTCAAAAGACGGCCCAGCAGCAGGAAGTCGACACCGATCGCGCCGAGACCCGGCACCGGGTTGTCCGGCAGCTCAGCGCCACACCAGCCCAGACCCAGGCAGGCGATCACGAAGAAGCCGAAGAACCACTTGCCCATCGGACGGTAGCGCATGGACCGCACCTTGGAGGTGTCGAGCCAAGGCAGCACGAACAGCACGGCGATGGAGCCGAACATCAAGATCACGCCCATCAGCTTATCCGGCACTGCGCGCAGGATCGCGTAGAAGGGCAGCAGATACCATTCCGGCACGATGTGCGCTGGCGTCACCAGCGGATCGGCCTCGATATAGTTGTCTGCGTGGCCCAGAACGTCAGGCGCGTAGAAGACAAAGAAGGCGAAGATCACCAGGAAGACCGCAATCGCGAAGCCGTCCTTGACCGTGTAGTACGGGTGGAAGGGCAGCGTATCGTTGGAGGTCTTCACCGAGATGCCGGTCGGGTTGTTGTTACCCGGCACGTGCAGCGCCCAGATGTGGAGGCCCACAACGCCCGCAATCAGGAACGGGATCAGATAGTGCAGCGAGAAGAAGCGGTTCAGGGTCTGGTTACCGACCGCAAAGCCGCCCCACAGCCACTCGGTGATCGGGCCACCGACAACCGGGATCGCGCCGAACAGCTCGGTGATCACGGTCGCGCCCCAGAAGGACATCTGACCCCAAGGCAGCACATAGCCGAGGAAGGCCGCAGCCATCATCAGAAGGAAGATCACGACGCCGAGAATCCACAACACCTCGCGCGGGGCCTTGTAGGACCCGTAATAGAGGCCCCGGAACATGTGCAGGTAGACCGCCAGGAAGAACATCGACGCGCCAACCGCGTGAATGTTGCGCAGCAGCCAACCGAAGTTCACATCACGGTCGATACGCTCGATGGAGGCAAAGGCGTATTCCACGTGCGGCACATAGTGCATGGCCAGCACGATACCGGTCAGGATCTGAACCATCAGGCAGACGGTCAGGATGCCGCCGAAGGTATACCAGTAGTTCAGGTTTTTCGGGGTTGGGAAGTCGACAAAGGAGTCGTAGCCCAGCCGGATGATCGGCAGCCGGCTGTCCAGCCAGCGCTCAATCCCGGTCTTCGGATCGTAGGTGCTTGGTCCGCTCATCTATCTTGCTCCTAGCCGAGAACAACGGTTGTCGGCGCCGTAAAGGTCATCGGCGGGATGGGAAGGTTTTCAGGGGCCGGGCCGCGACGAATACGCCCTGCCATGTCGTAGTGCGAGCCGTGGCATGGGCAGAACCATGCGTCATAGTCGCCAGCACCATCGGTCGGCACGCAGCCAAGGTGTGTGCAGTTCGCGCCGCTGATCAGGAAGGCGCGCGCGAAGTCCGGGTCAACCTCGACACCGTCCGTGTTCGCGGTCAGTGCAGACCGGTTTTCAACCGTGGCTTCCGCACCGCTGTCGATGTTGACGTTGCGGGCATTGCGGTCTGGCAGGCGGTTGACCTCAGCCTCTTCGGCCTGAGCCAGTTCTTCGGCGCTGCGACGGCGCACAAAGTGCGGACGCGAGCGAAACATCACCGTGATGCCTTCGCCCTCACCGATCGATGCCAGTTCAACCGTGGTGGTCGATTCTGCCAGCGTATCGGCGGCCGGGTTCATCTGGTCGATGAAGGGCCACAGCGTCAGCGCACCACCGATGGCAGCCGTGCCACCAGCAGCGATGTAGATAAAGTCACGGCGCGTGGTGCCTTCTTCGCCGTCAACAGCTTGGGTCTCGTCCGTCACGTTCCGACCTCTTCTATAACTCGACCACCTAACCATTTGCGCCATAGGTAACGCGTCGGTGGTCGCCATGCGGGACATAGCGCTTTTGGCCGCCCAGCCAGTGCGTCGCGCTGACGCAGCAAGACAGCTGTGAGCCATTAGGGGGCGAACTATACCGACCCACGCCAATTTTCAACTGCTAAGTCCGGTCAGAGTCAGGCATGGCGGGAGATTACGCAGCCCGGCGGGAGTTATGCACAGCCGGTCCGTGTCCTGCCTGTCCGCATAATGACGGTCAGATCAGCCCGGCGCGCTCCAGCGCGGCTTCAACGGCCGCGAATCGCGATCCGGCGCGCTCATGGACGCCGACTGGGTCCTTCTTGAACGTATCGGCCTGCAGCCAGCCTTCGGCCGCGACCGCTTCAGGATCAAGTTCCAGAAACTCTGCGATGGGTTTCAGCGCTGCGGCTGGATCAGCCGCCAGATCCTCGTAGGCGACCGTCATGATGCGATCCTCGAACAGCATTTCCCAGCGTTCGACCAGACGGTTGTGCATCACCATGACCCGCGCGATGTCGTCGGGGTGGTAGCTCCAATAGCGCCCCTTGCGGAAGCGGCGGCTATAGATCGCCCAGGCCAGATCACGCGGATCGCGCTTGATGCGGATGAATTTCGCCAGCGGCAGGCACAGGCCCGCAGCCCCGCCCGCAATCTCGATCAGGCTGGACGGATCGATCACCCGGCGCGCTTCGCCGACCAGATCATCGAGGCGATTGAGATAGGCCCGGCCCACATCCACCAGCACATTCGGCCCGCCGGTCAGGAAGGCGTTGTGCAGATCATCGGGGGTGTGATCGCCCAGCGTCGACGAGCACATCCAGAACAGGCCGTTATTACGGTGCAGGGTTTGTGCGCCCTCCGCCGCGCCCAACGCCCGTGTCATCCAGGTTGCGCCGGCTGCGGGCGGTGCCAGCACGAAGACCGGTCGCGCATCCAGCATGCCCGCATCGGCATTGGCGTTGGCAAAGCGCTTGTCATAGATCGACAGGAGCTGGTTCATGCCCACTTCGTGGCGGTCGGTGTCGAAGGGCGCAAACTCACGATAGAAAGCTGCGCCTTCCGTCACGCGGCGACCGGCGGCTTCATACTCGCCAATATCGTTATACGCCTTGGCCAGCGCATAGGAGAGGATGCCGCGCTTGTCAGCGGACGTGTCCTGCGGCCAGCCGATGCGCAGCTCTTCCATGCGCATCAGGTCGGGATCACCGGACTCAAACGTCTTGGACTGGGCCAGTCCTTCCAGCGCGTGCGCATCGTGGGGATCAAGCTCCAGCGCCTTTCTGAAACACAGCTCCGCTGTTTGCGGCTGTCCCATATCCAGAAGCGCCCGGCCCGCCCGACGGTGGATCGACGGGTGGTTGGGGAATTTCTTCATCTGGCGCTCCATCAGCACCAGTGCTTCCTGGTGCTGACCCAGCATGGAATGCACGCTCGCCACCCACAGCCAGCTATCGGCATTGTCCGGCACCGCTTCGGCCAGCTTGCGTGCCGCTCGCAGGGCCGCAATCTCATCGCCTGAAGTCAGCGCCACATGGGCAACATCAGCCCACTGCGCGCCCAGGTCTGCGTCCTGATCGAGCAGGGAGCGCACCTCGTCGGCAGCAATGAGTGTTTTTTCAGCGTCAATGGCGGCTTGAAGCTTTGTAAGCGGGTTCGACATGGAAAGATCACCTGGAGATTTGTCGGCGCGGACCCTACCCAAGCTGCAAACTTCGCGCCAGCGCGACAACACAGACACTTGCATATCATCGCCAGCCGGGCTCTTTTAAAGACCCCACAAAGAGTAGAGATATATTCCATGCCTGATACTGCTGTTGCCGCCGACAATATGGATACGCGCCGCGCGGAAGCACGCGCATGGTTTGAAAGTCTGCGCGACCAGATCGTCGACGCCTTCCACCAGCTGGAAGACCAGGCCGATCCGGTCATGTATCCGGGCGAGCCGGGCCGCTTTGAGCTGAAACCCTGGACGCGCGGCGACGGCAGCGAGGATCTCGGCGGCGGGGTCATGGGCATGATGCACGGCCGTTTGTTCGAGAAAGTCGGCGTCCATGTCTCGACCGTCTACGGCACGTTCAGTCCCGAGTTTGCCGCCAAGGTCAAAGGCGCGGCGGAAGACCCGCGCTTTTATGCCACCGGCATCTCGCTGATCGCCCACATGCGCAATCCCCATGTCCCGGCGGTGCACATGAATACGCGCTTCATCACCACCACCGAGAGCTGGTTTGGTGGCGGCATGGACCTTAATCCCACCCAGGATTACCAGCGCAAGAAAGAGTTCGAGGACTCGGTAGAGTTTCACGCTGCGGCGAAGGCTGCGTGCGATGCCCATGGCGAGGACTATTACCAGCGCTTTTCAGACTGGGCGGACGAGTATTTCTGGCTCAAGCACCGCTCAGAACCGCGCGGCACGGGCGGCATTTTCTATGACCACCTGCAGACCGGCGACCACGAGGCTGACTTCGCGTTCACCAAGGCTGTGGGCAAGGCGTTCCACAGCGCGTATCCGGCTGTCGTCGCCAAGCGCATGACCCATCCCTGGTCGGAGAAAGACCGCCGCGAGCAGCTGATCCAGCGCGGTCGCTATGTGGAGTTCAACCTGCTCTACGATCGCGGCACGACCTTTGGGCTGCAAACCGGCGGCAATGTAGAGAGCATCCTGTCCTCCATGCCGCCAGAAGTGATCTGGCCTTAGCGGTTGAATACATGTTTCGCAATCGCGACGGATCATCCAGAAAAAAACCTCCACTCGTCGGTTTTGGCGACTTGAAGTTTGCTTTTGCGCAGTGGGAAACGCCGTTCCAGAACAACCGTATCATTATACTTGAATGCCATTGGACAACGGTCGACGTTGGCGATCCTGACAAAGACCTCGTCGCCAGGGTGATCGATCACGACACTAGGAAAATATACAAGCTCACATTTTCCAAAGTGTCCGGCATGCGACTCTTGGACGAAGGCGGGCTTACCGAGTACTGGCATGAGACTGCCAAAGCTGGCGGGCGTCCAGGCCTGTCGTCCTTCATGGTTCGCAACTCACAATGGGTGAAAGACAGCTTCCTGATGTTCCTAAAAACAGATGGGTGGTCTTACATACTCGCCACAGAAACCAATTGCCTTGAGGTGGCAGGACGAGCGCCGAAAATCGAATTGGAATCTCAGGTTTAGCGGAGTTCAAACTCCTAATCCGCCTACCCGATATCAATGCTGACTGACGGGTTCTGGCTGATCGCCGAGACAAGCATGCGGTCGCGTGGATCTTCGATATCACCAGGCTCCAGAATGCTGAGTTCAGCCGGTTTGGGCCTGTATTGGACCTTGACCTCGCTGAACGGCCCCTCTGCTTCAAACGGTATCTGGGCCTGATCAATGTCCGGCTCGCGAAGCGTTTCGATACTCTTTGGATGGATCCAGTAGCCAACGACCGATGCAGGTGCAGGTCCTTCCATGATCGAGCCGCGAAATTCGCGCTCGCCGCGGTTCACAAGGCTGTAAAAGGCCAGCTGATGCTCTTGCAGGAAGGACGCACTCGATCCGGGTTCGTCGTCCTGATTATCAGGGAAAACCTCTTGCGGATCGAGGTTTGGCAGCTGGTCTTTTATCATTTCGCCGAGAGCCTCGGCGGAAAAGTCCGACGACAAAATCAAGGTGTTTACCCCGGCCGCCGGGATCAGATACCCGCCACGCGCGACAATCTTCTTGCGGCGCTTACGCAGCTCCGCCACCCGCACAATCGTGCTATGCTTGTCGAGTTTGACCAGAAGCAGGCGGCGCTCCACCAGGCCGGTGTCCGGCGGGATCACATAGATGCGATAGACCCCGTTGGCCCGGAACACCTTCTCAGTGTCGTCCCAGTTCAGCGCTTTATCCTGGTCATAGGCAAAGCGATACAAAAGTCCGCCCGTCAGAAGCGACAGCGCCTTGTTACGCTCTTCAGGTTTTGGCGCATCGCCCGGCTTCAGCGTGACGCCGCCTGGCTGATCCGCCTGCGGCCTTGCAGGGCCTGAAACCGCCGGTGCCGCCGACGGCGTATCGGCTTTTTCATGATCGCCAACCAGAGTCGGGCCACCATCGCCTGTGTCCCCGATCAGCCGGATCGGGAAACCGGTTTCCTCAAGCCCTGACTTGCGCATGAATTTCGCGATCAGTCTCAGCTGGGCGACGTCTTGCGCCTCTTCTTTCTCACTGAGTTTGCGTGACCCGGCTTTTGCAGCTGGACGCTTCTTGCCAGCCTGCGTCTCAAGCTCTCTCAGGGTCGGTGGCAGCGGCACGCCAGCGAGCACGCGGCGCAGACGCCTCACCGACGAGACCAGGAAGTCCCAGTCCTCTTCGCGCATGTCCTTGGGGCGCTTATAGAGGCGGCGACGATCCGTGGACTGGATCGGCTTGTCTTTAAAAAGCCCGAACCGCTGCAAAAAGCCTTTCAGCCCTTTTGGCTTGGGCGGCTCCACGCCCTGCGGTGGCTTATAATTTTCAATGTAGTCGGCTGAGAAAGCAGACGCGATCCAGTTAATGTCGACATAGCCGAACGCTTCGATCTTTCTCAGCGCACGCTGGATTGTCTTGACCGACTTTTCGCGGACTTTGGCGCGTTCTTCGGTGGCGGTTTTGGTGTCCTCGCTCATGCGCGGCCCCCGGATGCACGCTCCAGCAACGCATCGCGCGTCAGCGTGAAACCGCTGTCGACCCAGGCCGCTTCAAGCGCCTTCATCCGCTCGCCCACTTGCGGGCCGCGTGGCAGGCCGGCTGCAATCAAATCCTTGCCCGAGATCGGGAAGACAGGGCGCGTCCAGTCCTTCGCCTCGACCAGGTCTGCATCGGCATCGCCCTCGCCCGCCGCTTCGGCCAGGCGCATCTGATCAACAAAGGCCTGGCTGCCCATGCGATAGAGCGCCGCCGCGCGCGGGGCCGGCTCAAGACCGGGGCGCACACTGTTCAACCCAAACGCACCCGCAGGCGCCGTCATGGCGACCAGTCGGCTGGTCTCAGCGTTTGACGCTTTCATCTGTTCGCACACGCTGCGCATGGCGTCCCCGTCCCGTCCAAGGAGCGCTGCGAGCCGCACGAGCGGGTCGGGCGCTCTCGACTTGCCTCGATCAGCGTTAATTATGGCAAAGAACAGGTTAAAGTCGATAGACCTCGTTAACACTTGTGAAAGGACGTGTCCTTCCTGCATCGCTTTGACGGTGTCTGACGGGTCCGGCGCGGCCAGCAGCTTCTTCAATTCCTTCCACACCCGCTCCACCGACAGTGCCTTGAGCGTCTCGGCCATCTCTACACAGGCGCCATGGCCCTCAGCGTCAATCTCGCGGCCATACCAGGCGGTGAAGCGGTAAAAGCGCAGGATGCGCAGATGATCTTCGGCAATCCGGTCGCGTGCCTCGCCAATAAAGACGATACGCCGGGCCGCCACGTCCTCCAGCCCGCCAAAGGGATCGTAAAGCCGGCCGTCGGCGGTCGCGTAAATTGCGTTGAGCCTGAAATCGCGCCGCTGCGCGTCCTCGTCCCAGTCTGTGGTGAACGCCACGGCTGCGCGTCGGCCGAACGTCTCCACGTCCCGGCGCAGGCTGGTGACTTCAAAGGGCTGGCCCTCGACAACGGCTGTGACCGTGCCGTGGGCAATCCCGGTGGGCACCACCTTGATCCCGGCCGCTTCCAGCGCGGCCATGGATGCTTCGGGTTCCAGCGTGGTGGCAATGTCCACATCATCGACCGGCTCGCCCAGCAATGCATTGCGCACACAGCCGCCGACAAAGCGCGCGCGATCGCCCGGCTCGCCGTTGAGGGCGGCCATGACAGCCGTCGTGGTGGCCGCCGTCATCCAGGGATGATCAGCCGGGATCAGGCGGGTGTCAGTCACGGTTTTGCTGGCTGTCTGGCGGGTCATCGGGGCGGTCCTCGGGCACCTCTCCCTCATCGGGCTCAAAGCGGCCGGGTTGAACCTCGCCGTCGACCACGGTGGGCGGCACATAGCGGCCCTGACCGGACTCTTCGCTTTCGTGCGTCAGCCCAAGCCAGAGCGCGGACACCAGCGCCAACCCGGCCCCGATCACGGTCAGCCAGGTCGTCGGCGTAACCGGTACATCGTCCGGCGTAGCATCATTGGGCGTCCCCACCATCCGCCACAGGTGGAAGACGATGAAGGGCAGAACAAACATCACCGACATCAGCAGGATGAAGCGCAGCATGGCAGGTCTCCTCTAGTCGCGGGGGCGGCCGACAGCCCAGCGCTTTGAAAGCGCCTTGAGCATGCCTGCGGTCGCGCCCCAGATATAGCGCCCTTTCCACGGCATGGCGTAGTAGCGGCGGAGGCGGCCCTGAAATTCCTTTTCCTCCAGACGGTGATTGTCCGGATTCATCAGAAAATCAAAGGGGGTACAGAAAATCTCGGCCACTTCGCCGGGGTCGGGCGTGTAGTCGAATCCCGCCTCACTGACCCCCAGAAAGGGTGTGACTTCATAGCCCGTCACCGTCTCATAGGCTTCCCAGCGCCCGATCAGGCGAATTTGACTGGCCGGCAGGCCGATCTCTTCCTCGGTTTCGCGCAAGGCGCATTCGGCCAGCGTCTCCCGGCCCACATTCTGGCGGCCTCCGGGGAAGCTGACCTGTCCGGCATGGGCCTGCAGGTGATCAGCCCGGCGGGTGAACAAGATGTCCAGCCGGTCGCCATCGCGCACCAGCAGCGCCAGCACAGCAGCCGGCTTCAGCTTGCGCCCGGTTGGCGACGGCGTGCCGTTCAGATCGCCATCGCCAAAGCGGGCACGGCCGCTGCGGGCGCTGACGGGATCAAGCACATCATCCAACCGCTTCAGGATCGCATCCGCGCCAGACTCCAGCGCCCGGGCCGCGCTCACGCCCGGGGCCCCAGCACAAAGAACTGGCCACAGCTCCAAACCCCCATCACCGGCTCACCGTCCGGGCCTTCGCCCTCAACGGCCAGCTCAGCGAGATCGTAGAAAGCCGCACGTGTGATCAACGCCTCTAGCCGGCCACGCACATGGACATAGGGTTCCGGCTCTCCATCAGGACCGATCTCGACCCTTAAGGGATGCTCCGGGCCGGCGACGACCGCATCGTCCATATTGGTCAGAACGGCGATGCGCTGGTCCTTGCCTTCGCCGGCGGCATCGATGCGCACGCCCAGGAAGGGTGCCGCCTCCACGGTGATGCGGATCTTCTCCACCGGGGTGACCAGATAGGTGTGGCCGTCCTCGTCCTTTCTCAGGATGCGGGCGAACAGACGGATCAGCTTTTCCCGGCCGATCCGCGTGCCCTCATGCCACCAGGAGCCGTCGCGACGGATGACCATATCCATCTCGCCGCAGTAATCAGGTTCCCAGCGTTCCACCGGCGGATAGCTGTTCTCGGACGTTGTTGCTTCAGCCGCCTGAAGTAACGACTGCATTGCATTTTGTTCAGGCACTGCACGAGCCATGGACACTCCAACGGGCAGCGGCCATGTTTGCCCCATGACCAAGGTGTCTGAGACAAGGATGTAAGCCGATGGCCGCAGAGATTAAAGACGCAGATCTGGCTTCGAAAGCCGACAAGGCCACAGAGCGCCTGTCTGAAGCGCGTACATCAATCGCCAAATCGATTGTGGGTCTGGACGCTGTGGTGGAGCAATCGCTGGCGGTCATCCTGTCCGGTGGCCATGGCCTGTTGGTCGGTGCGCCGGGCCTGGCCAAGACCCGACTGGTGCATACGCTCGCTGTGGTGACGGGGCTTGATGACAAGCGCGTGCAGTTCACGCCCGACCTGATGCCGGCTGACATTCTGGGCTCAGAGGTGCTGGAGGAAGACGATCAGGGCAAGCGTGGCTTCCGCTTCATTCCCGGCCCGGTCTTCTGCCGCCTTCTGATGGCCGACGAAATCAACCGCGCTAGCCCGCGCACCCAGGCCGCCCTGCTGCAGGCCATGCAGGAAGGCTTCGTGACCGTAGCCGGGCAGCGCCATGACCTGCCGAAACCCTTCCACGTGCTGGCCACCCAGAACCCGATCGAGCAGGAAGGCACCTATCCACTGCCCGAAGCCCAGCTCGACCGCTTCCTGATGCAGATCGACGTGCCCTACCCGAGCAAGGAGGAGGAGCGCGCCATCCTGCTGGCCACCACCGGTGTTGAAGACGCCCAGTCCGAAGCCGTGCTCAGTGTCGATGAAATCCTGGAGCTGCAGCATCTGGTCCGCGCCATGCCAGTGGGCGAAGCGGTCATGACCGCGATCCTGGCGCTGCTGGAAAGTGCGCGGCCGGACACATCGACCAATGGCGATGTGCGCGACGGTGTCGCCTGGGGCCCCGGTCCGCGGGCAGGTCAGGCACTGATGCTGGCCGTTCGCGCCCGGGCGCTTATTCAGGGACGCCTCGCGCCCAGCACCGAAGACGTACTGGCGCTCGCCGGTCCGGTCCTGAAGCACCGCATGGCGCTCAGCTTTGCAGCGCGCGCCGATGGCCTGTCGCTGGATGAGCTGATCGGTCGCCTCGCTGCCGAGGCTGCGTAAGCCACAGCAATGTCTGCCACTCAAGCGCCCCCTCGCTACGCCCCGCTGCGCCATGATGCTGAAGCGGCAGCCATGCGCTTTCCCGCGCTGCTGGCCGAGGCTGAGCGCATTGCCGCGACCGTGGCCCATGGCGCGCACGGGCGGCGTAGGCCGGGCATGGGCGAAACCTTCTGGGAATACCGCCCGCACCGCGCTGAAGACGGCGCGGCGCGTGTCGACTGGCGCCGGTCAGCCCGCGGCGATCAGCTTTTTGTCCGCGAGACCGAGTGGGAAGCGGCCAATGCCGTCCATCTGTGGCGCGACGGATCGCCGGGCATGGTTGCTGGCTCCAAGGGTTTGCCCACCAAGCGCGATCGCGCGGCGGTCTGCCTCATCGCGATTGCCAGCCTTCTGGCGCGCGGCGGCGAACGTATCGCGGCGCTCGGTGAAACCGGACGGGCCCGCAGCGGCAATGTCGGGCTGGAGCTGACCGGACGCGCCCTCGCCGACGGGCCGGGCCAGCAGGCGAGCGTGGAAGCCCCCGACCTGCCCCGCCATGCCCGTGTGGTGCTGGCGAGCGATTTCCTGGACCCCACCGAGACCTGGTCCCACCGCCTGTCCGCCTTCAACGGCTTGCAGGCGCGCGGCATCCTTTTGCGGGTCATTGATCCGTCGGAAGAAGACTTCCCGTTCGAGGGGCGGACCCGCTTCACCCCGCCGGGCGCGGGCGAGCCGCTGCTGTTCGGCAAGGCGGAGGAGGCAAGGCGCGCCTATGGCGAGGTCTGGGCCAAGCACACAGGCGAAATTCAGGCCATGGCCCGACGCCTCGGCTGGACGCTGGTGACCCACCGGACCGACCGTCCGGCCTCGGCGGCGGTTCTGGCGATCTATCAGGCCTTGGCCGGAGAGCGCGCATGATCGGCCTCGGCCCCCTCGCCTTTGCCGCGCCCTGGGCGCTGGCCGCTCTCATCGCCCTGCCGGCGCTGTGGATGCTGCTGCGCGCGACGCCGCCCGCGCCCCAGACGGTGGTGTTTGCGCCGATCCGCCTGCTGCAACAGCTGGCACGCACGCCCGAAACCCCGCAGACGACACCTTGGTGGCTGATCCTGCTACGCCTGCTCTTGGCGGCGCTGATCATCATTGCGCTGGCTCAACCGGTCTGGCGGCCGGACACCAGCGCAAACACCGACGCTCCGCTTCTGGTCGTCGTCGATGATGGCTGGGCCGCCGCGCAGGACTGGCCGCAAATCCAGTCGGCGGTACGGGGGCGGCTGGAAGGCGCGCGCGCCGATGGCCGCCGCGCAGCCCTGGTCTTCACCGCCAGCGATCCCCGCTTTGCAGACACACCGCGCTTCAACGAAGCCGGCAATGCGCTTTCACGCCTGCAGGCCCATGAGCCGCGGGCCTGGGCCCCGAACCGGACCGCCACCGCCGAACGGATCCGCGACGCCCTGTCGGCCACCGGCGCGCCGGCCCGTGTGGACGCGCTGTGGTTCACCGACGGGGTTGAGGGAGACGGCGATCGCGCCCTGGCGAGCGCCCTTAGCGATAATGGCAGCCTGCGCCTGATCCTGCCCGAAGATACCAGCCTGCCGCTGGCGCTGACCGCGCTGGAGGCCTCCACGGACGGCTTCATCGCCACGGTCAAGCGCCCGGTGGCCACCGGTGAGCGAACCGTCTCCATGACCGCATACGCCAATGATGGCCGCGCGGTGGCCCGCGCTGATGGTGTGTTTGAGGCCAGCGCGACCGAAGCCGCGCTCACCGCGCGCCTGCCGCTGGATCTGCGCAATCGTATCACGCGGGTGGAGCTCGATGGCGTCAGCTCGGCCGGAGCGGTCCACCTGACCGGTGATCGCTGGCGGCGGCCGCGCGTCGGCGTGCTGCGGCCCGAAGGCGGACGCGAGGGCCAGCCGCTCCTGTCTGACCTGCACTATGTGCGCGAGGCCCTCGGCCCCAGCGCGGAGCTGGTGATCGGCGATGTTGAAGACGTTCTGGAGTCCGAACCGGCCGCTCTGATCCTCGTGGACTCCGCGCCCTCGTCTGCGCCTGAGCTGCGTGAGTTTGTGGACGCAGGCGGGCTGATCATCCGCTTCGCCGGCTCGCGCCTTGCGGCCAATCAGGATGACCTTCTACCAACGCCACTGCGCGAAGGCGGGCGTCTGTTTGGCGGCGCGCTTGCCTGGGACGAGCCTCAGGGGCTCGGCGCGTTCGGCGACGACAGCCCCTTCTCGGGTCTCGCCGTGCCTACCGAAGCGGAAGTCACACGCCAGGTCCTGGCCGAGCCCGGCCCGGCGCTCGATGACCGGGTGTGGGCGCGCCTTGATGACGGCACCCCGCTGGTGACCGCCGCGCGCCGGGGTAATGGCTGGCTGGTGCTGTTCCATGTCACGGCGAGCCCGGACTGGTCGACGCTGCCGCTGTCGGGCCTTTTCCCCGCCATGCTGGAACGCACCCTGTCGCTGGCCGACACGGGGCGCGCACCGGCCCCGACCGGAGGGGCGTGGACGCTGGATCAGGCGCTGACCGGACGTGGTGCCCTCAGCGCACCGCCCGCCTCGGCTGAACCGGTGTCTTCCGACGCATTCAACGCCGCCATCGCCTCCCCCACCACGCCGCCTGGCCTGTGGACGCTGGGACCGTCGGGCGCGGCGCTGAACGCGGTTCGCCCGGAAGATACGCTCATGCCGATTGCCCGCGACCTGCCCGGAGCGGTCGTTGAAGCGCGCGGCGCGACGCTCGACATTCGCTTTGCCGGGCCGCTGCTGGCCCTCGCACTGATTCTGCTGGCCGCTGACGCGATGATCGCGCTCCTGCTCTCAGGACGCCTGCCGCGGCTTGCTCGCGCTGTGCCGGTGGTCGTGCTGGGTCTGGTTGGCGCAAGCCTGCTGCCGACAGAGCTGCACGCCCAGACACCCGAAGAGATTGAAAACGCGCTGGAAGTGCGCCTTGCCTATGTGGCGACCGGCAATGCCACCATTGACCGGATGAGCGAGGCGGGGCTGCGCGGCGTCTCACGCGAAAGCACGCGGCGCAGTGCTGTGGAGCCCGGCGAACCGGCGCGCGTGGATATCGAGGAGGATGAAATCCTCTTCTTCCCCATGCTCTATTGGCCGATCACGCTGGAGGCGCCGGAGCTGTCCGACGAGGCCGCGGCGAAAGTCTCCGCCTATCTGCAATCGGGCGGGTTGATCGTCTTTGATACGCGCGATGGCGGTGATTTCGGCCTGCGCCGCGAGCCTCATCCGGGGCTTGCCCGCACGCTGGACGCCATTGAGCTGCCGCCGCTGCAGCGTGTCCCGGCAGACCATGTCATGGGCCGGACCTTCTACCTTCTGGACGATTATCCCGGTCGCTATCCCGGCGGCGAAGTCTGGGTCGAGGCTGATTATCAGGGCAGCGCCCGCGATGGTGTATCCGGTGTCGTGATCGGCTCGGCGGACTGGGCTGCGGCCTGGGCCATCGATGAAAACGGTCGCCCGCTTGGCCCGGTGGAGGGCGGTGAGTATCAGCGCGAGCTCGCCATCCGCTTCGGGGTCAATCTCGCCATGTATGCCCTGACTGGCAACTACAAGGCCGATCAGGTTCACGTGCCCGCCATTCTGGAACGACTGGGTCAGGATTGATGGACGCCACCACGCTTGCCCTCTCCCCGCTTCTGGCCCCGGCGATCATTGCGATCTTCGCCGGGCTGGCCGTGCTTGCCGCTGGCTTCGCGCTCTATCGCGGGCTGAAGGGCTGGCTGTGGCGGGCTCTGGCCGCGCTGGCGCTGGCCGGTGTGCTGGCCAATCCCGCCCTGGTGCGCGAACAGCGCGAGCTCCTCAACGACGTGGCGCTGCTGATCGTCGATGACAGTGCCTCCATGCAGATCGGCGCGCGTGCCGATGCCGCCAGTGCCGCTGCGGAGGCCCTGCGCGAAGAAGCCGCCAATGACCCAACCCTTGATCTGGTGGAGATCACCGGGGGCCGTGCGCCCGATGGCACCCGCCTGACCCCGAGCCTGCAGGACGGGCTGGGCCGCATCCCCCGCGATCGCCTCGCCGGCGTGGTCGTGGTCTCTGATGGGCAGGTCCATGACGCGCCGAGCGAGGCAGACAGCTTCGGCCTGACCGCGCCGGTCCATCATCTGGTGGCGGGCGATGCCGATGCCGGGGACCGCCGCCTGATCGTCTCCGAAGCCCCGCGCTATGGCCTGGTGGGCGAGGATGTCACCTTCACCATCCGCGTGGAGGATGAAACCGCGCCGGACGGCACGGCCAATGTCTATCTGTCGGTAGATGGCGGCGATCCGATCACCGCGCGCGTGCGCATCGGCGAAGATGTGGAAGTGCGCGCGACCATCCAGAATCGCGGTGCCAACACCGTCCAGATCGATGTGGAGCCCGGCCAGCAGGAGCTATCGCTGGTCAACAATACCGCCGCGGTCAGCGTGACCGGCGTGCGCGACCGCCTGCGCGTGCTGCTGGTCACTGGCGAGCCCCATAACGGTGCCCGCGCCTGGCGCAATCTGTTGAAGTCCGACCCCAGCGTGGACCTCGTTCACTTCACCATCCTGCGCCCGCTCGACAAGGATGCCAGCGTGCCCGCCGACGAGCTGGCCCTGATTGCCTTCCCGACGTTTGAGCTGTTCCAGCTGCGTCTGGAAGAGTTTGATCTGGTGATCTTTGACCGCTATCGCCGCCGCGGAATCCTGCGCCCGATCTATCTCGATAACATCGGCCGCTATGTCGAAAATGGCGGCGCGCTTCTGGTCACGACCGGACCGCCCTTCGCCGGTGGGGCAAGTCTGGCGCGCTCACCACTGGCGGGCGTGCTGCCCGCCGCGCCCGATGGGGACATCATTGAGGGGGCTTTCCGCCCGGTCGTCAGTGAAGCCGGTGCGCGCCATCCGGTGACCGCACCGCTGCTCGATCAGCAGGAGAGCTGGGGCCCCTGGTTCCGACAGATCGGCGCGCGGGAGGTGTCCGGTGAGACGGTCCTAGAAAGCGATGACGGCGAGCCGCTGCTGACGCTCGCACGGGCGGGCGAAGGCCGCGCCGCAGTGCTGCTGTCCGATCAGGCCTGGCTCTGGGCGCGCGGCTATGACGGCGGCGGGCCCCATGACGAGCTGTTCCGCCGGGTGGCGCACTGGCTGATGGGCGAGCCGGAGCTGGATGAGGAACGCCTGACTGCGCAGGTCTCTGACGGCGTGCTGTCCGCGGCCCGCACCACGCTGGCTGAAGAGGCTCCACCGCTGGAAATCCAGTGGCCGTCAGGCCGGACTGAGACCCTGACCATGGGCGAGACCGCGCCGGGGCGTTTCGTGGCCGAGACTGAAGCCGATGAGCAAGGCCTCGTGCGCCTGACCTCCGGCGATCTGACCGCCGTGACCGCGTCCGGCCCGCTGAACCCGCGCGAATATGCCGACCTGACACCCGACCCCGACGGCCTGTCGGTCCTGACCGAGGCCAGTGGCGGCAGCGCCCGGGCGCTGGAAGACGCCAGCGATATTCCGGCGGTGCGGCGCATCCGTCCGGGCACGCTGGCGACGGGCCGCGACTGGATCGGGCTGCAGCGCAATGAAGCCTATGTGGTCACTGATGCGGAACGCACACCGCTCGCCCCTGGGCTGTTGCTGGCGGCGATCCTGATGGCGCTGCTGGCCGGAGCCTGGCGGCGCGAAAGCGCCTAGCGTCTCGGGCCTGGCGACTAACCGCCAATCAGCGCAAGCCACTCATCCTCGGTTAGCGTCGTGACGCCGAGCTCGGTGGCTTTCTTCAGCTTGGAGCCTGCGCCGGGTCCGGCCACCAGATAATCGGTCTTGCCAGACACCGAACCGGCGACTTTTGCGCCGAGGCTTTGGGCCTTCGCCTTGGCTTCATCGCGGGTGAAACGTTCCAGCGCGCCGGTGAATACCACCGTCTTTCCGGCGACCGGAGAGTCGCTGGCGGCCTGCTCGGCGTCTTCCACGGTGACCTCGGCCAGCAGGGCATCAAGCGCGTCGGAGTTATGGCTTTCAGCGAAAAATTCCGCGATGGAGCGCACCACGGTTTCGCCCAGCCCGTCGATCGCGAGCAGGGCCTCGCGCTCAGCGCTTTCAGGCCCCCCCGCGGCTTCGGCAGCGGCACGAAACGCCTCCCAGCTGCCATAGCTGGTCGCCAGCAGGCGGGCGGTTTCCTCGCCCACATGGCGGATGCCCATGGCGTTGATGAAGCGCGCCAGTGAAATCGTCCGGCGCTCATCAATGGCACCAAACAGATTGCGCGCCGACGTGGGCCCCCAGCCCTCCCGCTCGGCAATCGGCGGGGTCAATTCACCGGCCTCGTTGCGGGCCTTCAGCGTGAAGATATCGGCCGGCGAGCGCACCGCGCCCTCATGGAAGAAGGCCGCGATCTGCTTTTCGCCCAGCCCCTCGATATCGAAGGTCTTGCGCGCCACGAAATGCTTCAAGCGCTCCACGATCTGGGCGTTGCAGATCAGGCCGCCGGTGCAGCGCTTGACCGCTTCGCCCGGCTCGCGCACCGCGTGGCTGTCACAGATCGGGCAGTGATCAGGAAAGACAAAAGGCTGGCTGTCGGCCGGGCGCTTGTCTTTCACGACCTCGACGATTTGCGGGATCACGTCGCCGGCGCGCTGGATCACCACGGTGTCGCCGATGCGCACATCCTTGCGCGCGATCTCGTCTTCATTGTGCAGGGTGGCGTTGGAGACCACCACGCCGCCCACCGTCACCGGCTCCAGCTTCGCCACCGGAGTCAGGGCACCCGTGCGCCCCACCTGGATGTCGATATCATTGAGGACGGTGGTCGCCTTCTCCGCCGGGAATTTGTGGGCGATGGCCCAGCGCGGGGCGCGGGCGACAAAGCCCAGCCGTTCCTGCAGGTCCAGCCGGTCCACCTTGTAGACCACGCCATCAATGTCGTAGCCGAGCTGGGCGCGCTTGGCTTCGAGCCCGCGATAATGGTCGATCAGCGCCTCGACACTGTCGCACAGCGCCATGTCGTCATTGATGACAAAGCCGAACTCTTTCAGCCGCTGCACCGCACCCCACTGGGTCTCGGCGAGAGGCTCGCTCAGCTCCCCCCAGGCATAGGCGAAGAAGCGCAAGGGACGTTCAGCGGTGATCTTCGGATCGATCTGGCGCAGCGAGCCGGCCGCCGCGTTGCGCGGGTTCTTGTAAGCGGGCTTGCCAATGTCTTCCTGACGCCGGTTCAGCGCGGCAAAGTCCTCATGGCTCATGTAAACCTCGCCGCGGACCTCCAGCACGTCGGGCGCGCCCTCAATCGTGTGGGGGATGTCGGCGATGGTCTTCAGGTTGGCGGTGACATTCTCCCCCGCCCGGCCATCACCGCGCGTGGCACCGGTGACCAGCACCCCCTTCTCGTAGCGCAGGTTGGCGCTGAGCCCGTCAATCTTCGGCTCGGCGGTCAGGGCGGGTGTCTCGGTGAGGTTCAAGAAGCGCTTGATGCGCTCAACGAAGTCCGCAACGTCGTCATCATTGAACGCATTGCCCAGCGACAGCATGGGCACGGCGTGCTGCACTTCGCTGAATTGTTCCGACGGCGCGGCACCCACCCGGTCGGTGGGGCTGTCAGACCGCTTCAGCGCGGGGAACAACGCCTCGATCGCGGTATTGCGTGCGCGCAGCTCGTCATAGGCCGCATCGGAAATCGTCGGCGCATCCTTGGCGTAATAAGCCTTGTCATGCTTGGCGATTTCCTTCGCCAGACGCTCCAGCTCGGAGGCCGCCTCGGCCTCGGTTAGCGTGTCGACATCCTTCAGCGCAGCACTCATCGCGATTCCCCTTGGACCTGCGGCAAAGGTGGCCACCGGGACGGCAAGGTCAAGCGTCGGTGTGCGCCTTGCTGTGCGCGCCTAGCCGCCGAAGCGATAGCCGATGCGCACGCCCACTTCATCCAGCGCCTGATTGCGGCCGGAGGCGAGGATCTGGCCGTGGGAGAAGTGTTCGTAATAGACACCCACCGCCCACTGGTCGGTCAGCGCATAGTCGGCACCGAGGCGCGAATGGAACAGCCATTTGGAGCCCAACAGCGCGCGCGTTGCCGCCGTTTCGATGCGGTAGGGATCGTCCGGCGGCAGGTCCACCACGTCGATGACGCCGTCATTGTAGGAAATGCCGAACGCGCCTTCCAGACGCAGGCGGTCCACCGGATCAAAGCTCCAGTTCAGGCCCGCTGCACCCAGATTGGTATAGCCCTGGGTGTTGAACGAGCCGTAGAGATAGGGGCGCGGGCTGAAAATGACGTCGAGGAAGTCCGGGCTGGCGAACAGCGCCTCGACCGAGATTTGCGGCCCGTCTTCGGCATGGTCGACGACATCATGGGCCACAACGCCAACGCGGATTTCCTCAACCAGCTGGGCGTGGGCCGGAGCCGCCATCAGGCCGAGCGCGCCAGCAGCAAAGGCAAATTTGGTGATCATGGTGGTGTCCCCCGCACATGGTTAATCGCGCGCAGCTTAAGCACGCTCGCTAAATTAAGAAAGCCGCTCTTTGATGGCGTTAACGAGCTGATCGCGCGGCACGGTGAACTGCGCGGGCTGATCTTCGCGCCAGGTCTTGTTGTCTTCGATCTGGGCCGCCAGACGCTTGCCGAGCGCCAGATCCTTGATCTGGGCTTCGCCCTTCTCGCGCTCGTCCGAGCCGATGATCACGGCGATGGCCGCATCGCGCCGGTCGGCATATTTCAGCTGCTTGCCCATATTGCCGCCGCCCACAAAGGCTTCCGCGCGCAGGCCGGCCGCGCGCAGCTCCGCGGCGATCTGGAAATAGTCCGCCATGCGATCCTTTTCCGGCGCGATCACCACGACGAGGGGATCGGGTGCCGCCGCATCGAGACGCCCCAGCGCCGACAGCGCCGCAGCAAAACGCGACACACCGAAGGAGAAGCCGGTGGCCGGGACCGCCTGGCCGGTAAAGCGCGAAACGAGATCGTCATAGCGCCCGCCGCCGCCGACCGAGCCGAACTGGATCGGGGAGCCGTCTTCATACGTCGCCGTGGCCAGTAGCTCGGCTTCAAACACCGGACCGGTGTAGTAGCCAAGACCGCGCACGACGGACGGGTCGAACATGGCGCGGGTTTCATTGACGCCGAGCGCGGCGAGCACGCTGTCGATCTCCTCCAGCGCGGCCAGACCCTCAGCGCCGACACCGTCGCCCACAACCGGTTTCAGCGCGTCGAGCACGCCGGTGCGGGTGTGGCCGGTGGCTTCCAGGAAGCCGAGGACACGCGCCCGGCCCGCAGCATCCAGCCCCGCGCCTTCGGTGAAGTCGCCGCTGTCATCCTTGCGGCCGTCGCCGAGCAGCAGTTCCACGCCCTCACGACCCAGCCGGTCCATCTTGTCGATGGCGCGCAGGACGCGCATGCGCTTTTCAGGTGCGGCATCGCCCAGGCTCTCCAGCACGCCGTCGAGCAGGCGGCGGTCGTTGACGCGCACCACATAGTCACCTTCGCCAAGGCCTGCTGCGCCCATGACTTCACTGGCGAGCGCAATCATCTCTGCGTCGGCGGCCGGACCCGGCGCGCCAACACTGTCGGCATCGCACTGGACGAACTGGCGGAAGCGGCCCGGTCCGGGCTTTTCGTTGCGCCAGACCTCGCCGAACTGATAGCGACGGAAGGGCTTGGCGAGATCCTGGAAATTCTCCGCGGCGAAGCGGGCGAGCGGCGCCGTCAGGTCGTAGCGCAGCGCCATCCACTGCTCGTCATCGTCCTGCATCGCGAACACGCCCTCATTGGGACGGTCTTCATCCGGCAGGAATTTGCCCAGCGCGTCAGCGTATTCAAAGGCGGGCGTTTCCAGCGGCTCAAAGCCCCAGCGCTCATACACGCCGCTGGCCGCGGAAATCAGCGCACGCTGGGCACGCAGGCTATCGGCAGCGCGGTCTTCAAAGCCGCGCGGACGGCGGGCTTTGGGCTTGAAGGCTTTGGTTTTGGCCATGGAACAATCCGACGGGTTGGCATTAAGGCGACATCAGGTGTTGGCACTTAAACTCACGGGCCGAAGCGATCAAGCGGCGTGCCGCTTGCATGCGCACCGGTCACGGAGTGGAGATCGACCCATGTTGCAACGTCTTGTCTGTGTGCTCGTGCTTGTGGTGGCCAGTATTGCGCCAGCCTTCGCCGATGCCGGCCGGGTGGTGGAGCTGGCAGGCGGCATCGCCGTGGAAGCTGAAGCCCGAGCCGACGCGCTCCAGCGCAACCCGGCCGCCCCGGCTGTTCCGCTTGCTCTTGATGATCCGCTGCTGACCGAGCTTGATGAGTTTGCGCTCGCCGCCCTGACCCTGTCGCGCGCGATTGAAGCTGCGGACGGACCTGAAGACCTCAAATGCATTTTCCGCGGCATGAGCGAGGACGCCGGCGCACGCGTGGCCGACCTTGAAGCGGCTGAGACCCGCGCCGACCAGTCCCGCGCCTACGCCGAAATCGCCCGCCTCACCCGCCAGGCCGAACACCTCGCCGCCGAACCGGACGCGCAGGTGGGCGGATAGTTCTCCAAGGCGCGACCCACTTTCGCGTGATCAAGGCGAGAGGGATTGGGGTGGCACCAAACACTTGCCGCCAACGCCGATGTCTCCCCCCGCAAGCGGCGGAGGACATCGCTTCCGGATCATGCAGAATTCAGCGCGCTTTCCCTCCCCCAACGCGGGGAGGGAGAAGGAATGAAATTGCACACGACCGGTGCGGTCCCCTCTCCCCCTTGAACAAGGGGGAGAGGCAAGGGTGAGGGGGTGCGTTTGAACTGACTCAGTTTGAGGAGGGTCAGACGCAGCTCACCCCTCACCTAACCTTCGACCATTCGATTGATCCCCCGGATCAATCTCGGTGGCCTCAGCCCCTCAAGAAGGGGAGAGGGATTGCGGCTGTGCGAGACGATTAAACGGCCCTACCCGCCCATCAACTGATCAGCGGCGGCGCGGGCGGCGTCGGTGACTTCGGCGCCGGAGAGCATGCGGGCGATTTCCTCGCGGCGCTCCAGCGGGCCGAGCTCGCGCACGGTGGTACGCACGGTGTCGTCATCGCCGCCCTTTTCGATGCGGAAATGTGCCCCGGCGCGGGCGGCGACCTGGGGGGCGTGGGTGACCACCAGGGCCTGACCGGTTTCAGCCAGCTTTTTCAGGCGGGAGCCGACCGCATCGGCGACGGCACCGCCGACGCCGGCATCCACCTCGTCAAACACCATGACCTTGCCCGCCTCGCCCACGAGGCAAACCTTCAGCGCCAGGGCAAAGCGCGACAGCTCACCGCCTGAGGCAATCTTGTCGAGCGGGCCGAAGGGGGCACCGGGATTGGTGGACACTTCAAACGTCACCTTGTCCCATCCGTGGGAGGCGGGTTTGGCCTCATCGCTGTCGACGGCTGCGCGGAAGCGGGCGCGATCCATTTTCAGCGGTACCAGCTCGGCCTCCACCGCCTTGGCGAGCGCCTCAGCCGCGGTCTGGCGCTGCCTGGTGAGCGCGGACGCGGCCTCGGCATAATCGGCTTCAGCCGCCTTGCGCGCGGCTTCGGCCTCATTCAGGCGATCGTCGGCGTGTTCGATAAGGTCGAGGCGCTCGGCCAGTTGCTGGCGCAGATCGGCGAGCTGATCGACCTCGACATGGTGCTTGCGCGCGGCTCCACGCAGGGCAAACAGGCGCTCTTCCACCTCGTTCAGGCGGCCCGGTTCCACCTCGAAGCGCTGCGCAGCTTCGCCCAGCGCATCTTCTGCCTCGTTAAATTCAATAAGCGCGCGATCGAGCGCTCCGGCGGCGCGATCCACCGCGGCGCGGGCGATAGAGGCATCGCCCTCGCTGTCATCCTCGGCCTGTTCGCCCAACGCGCCGCGCACCCGCTCCAGCCCACGCAGGGCCGTGTTGAGACGGCCGGACAGCCCCTCCCCGCCGGTGACGGCTTCCAGCGCATCCTGCAATTCGGTCAACGCGGCTTCAGCCTGTTGCAGGAATTTGCGTTCGTCTGCGAGGCGGGCTTCCTCCCCGGCCTGCGGGTCCAGCGCATCGAGCGTCTCCACCGCATCGCGCAGGAAGACCTCTTCCTCGGCGGCCTTGTCGCGCGCTTCGGTCAGGTCCGCGACCCGCGCCTTCGCCTCACTCAGCGCCTTGAAGGCGGCACGCGTCTTCGTGGTGTCGACCCCGGCATAGGCGTCCAGGAGACCCCGGTGGGTCTTGGGATCCAGCAGGCCGCGACCGTCATGCTGGCCGTGGATTTCCACCAGCGTTTCAGCCAGACGTGCCAGCAGGCCCACGCTGGCCGGCTGATCATTCACATGGGCGCGGGAACGGCCATCGGCGGTGAGCGACCGGCGCAGGATGACCGGCTCGCCGGGCTCCACGGTGACGCCCGCTTCCTCCAGGATCGCATAGCAGGGATGGTCGACCGGCGGTTCAAACAGCGCCACGGCCTGGGCCTTTTCAGCGCCTGCACGCACCAGACCGCGCTCGGCACGGTCGCCGCACGCCAGCCCCAACGCGCCCAGCAGGATGGATTTACCCGCGCCGGTTTCCCCGGTCAGGGCAGACAGGCCGTCGGCAAAGTCCAGCTGCAACTGGTCTATCAGGACGATATCGGTGATCGACAGGGACGCTAGCACCGCTTTCGCGCATCCCTTCTGCTTTAACCGAAGATACGATCGAGGGCCCGGCGCAGCAGGGTCGGGTCACGCTCGACATCCACCGCGTCAGGCAGGTCCACGCCGCGTTCGGTCATCAGCGAATAGGTGTCCTGATACCACTCCGAGCCTGGGAAGTTATAGCCCAGCACCGAGGCCACCTGACGGGCTTCCTCGTCGATGCCCAGCGCCACATAGCTTTCCACCAGACGGTGAAGGGCTTCGGGCGTATGGCTCGTCGTCTCGTAGTCGCGCACCACCGTCTGGAAGCGGTTGATCGCGGCGAGATAATAGCCATTGCGCAGATACCAGCGGCCAACGCTCATTTCCTTGCCGGCCAGGTGATCGCGCGTCATGTCGAGCTTCAGGCGGGCATCGCGGGCGTAGGGCGTTTCAGGATAGCGGCGCACCACCTGCTGCAGGGCATCCATCGCGAGCTGCGTCGTCGACTGGTCCCGGCCCACATCATAGATCTGCTCATAATGGCAGATGGCGATGAGGTAGTAGGCGTAGGGCGCGCTCGACGAGCCGGGGTGCAGGGCGATGAAACGCTCCGCATCGGAGATGGCTTCTGAGTAAAGCCGCGCCTCATAGTTGGAGTAGGCCGCCATCAGCATGGCCCGGCGCGCCCATTCGGAGAAGGGGTGCTGGCGCTCGACCTCGTCGAAATAGGCCGCAGCTTCGTTAAAGCGGCGGCGCTCCATGGCGGTGAAGCCGGCATTGTACAGCGCTTCGACCGGGGTCTCGACATAGGCCAGCTGTGCGTCCTGGCGTGATCCGCAGGCGGCAACAGTCAGGGCAAGAAGGCTGAGCGCAGCAGCGCGTAGGGCGAAAGTCATGTGTTCGGTCGACCTCTGACGTCTGTTTGAGCCGCGCGCGGCCCGGTCTTCGAACAAAGGTTTAGCCGATTGGACGCTTCAGCAAAAGCGCTCTGTCATCGCCTAGGAGTGGACCTTCAGGGTTTCGGCCGGTTCAGCTTCGCCCATATTGGCCCAGCGCCACGCGGTTTCATCGCCGAGCAGCGCTTCAACAGCTTTGGCATTCAGCCCGTGACCGGGGCGCGTAGCGCGGTAAAGCCCGAGAATCGGGGCCCCTGCGAGGTAAAGATCGCCCAGCGCATCCAGCGCCTTGTGGCGGACGAATTCGTCGGCAAAGCGCAGACCTTCCGGATTGGCCACCTTGCCCTCGTCGATGACGACGGCGTTGTCCATGGAGCCACCGCGCGCGAGGCCGTTTTTCAGCAGCATTGTCAGATCCCGGCGGAACCCGAAGGTGCGCGCAGGAGCCACCAGATCGGCAAACGCCTCGCGATTGACCTCAAACGCAAAATGCTGACGGCCGATGGTCGGGTCTTCAAAATCGATGGTCACATCGATGGCCGGCTTCAAGGACGGCAGGAAGGTTGCGCTGCGCGCACCGTCCTCAACCTCGATCGGCTTGAGCACCTGGATCGCGCGGCGCGGGGCCGGGCTGGTCTTCAGGCCCGCATGCAGCATCAGCTCCACAAAGGGGGCCGAAGAGCCGTCCATCGCCGGCACTTCCGGGCCATCGAGCTCGACAATCACGTCGTCGACCCCGAGGCCCGCAAAGGCGGCCATCAGGTGTTCGACCGTCGCGGCAGACGCGCCAGCCTCGTTCACAAGTGTGGTGCCAAGATCGGTGGAGCGCACAAAGTCGCGGCGCGCCGGAACGCGCGCATCGTCAACGTCCAGATCGGACCGTTCAAACACAATACCGGAGCCAACCGGGGCCGGTTTGAGAACCATGCGAACCCGGGCGCCGGTGTGAAGTCCAATACCGGCACAAACCGCCGGTGCGCTGAGCGTGGTGCGGTGCATGACCATCCAGCCCTATCTTATCAAATTGACTTTAGCACCCTCGCTACCGCTGTTTTCAGCGTGCAGATATGACGGCACTTCCCCTCTTCTCACTCAGCAATTTACCATCGTGAGCACATGCAGCAATTAAACGATTGTTGCACCGTGTTACGGTTTCTTGTTTGTCGCTGTCCTCCCCCACCTCCGTGGGGTCGGGTCCTCGCTCACGCTGCGGGCGGCTGTTCGCCTTGCGAGCCCGTCTGGCTCGGGGAAGTTGGGTTGAAACCCTGGACTTGATCCGGGGCCTCTCTCACAAGAAGGCGCTCTATTTTGAAGGAGGTCCCGGATCTGCGCTGCGCTCCGTCCGGGAGTTCAGATGTATTCGAGCATCCAGCGCCCGAGCGCATAGCGATCGCAAGGGCGACCGACCGCCCATAGCGAGGAACCGACGGGACGGACGGCCCAGAGAACAGAAAACTCAATTCGCCTGGCGACGGAGGAAGGCCGGGATTTCCAGATCGCTTTCGTCGAGCTGATCGCCGAACAGATCACCGCCGGTATTGGTGGCCGGCCGCGGGGCCGGCTGGGCCGGGCGCGCGGGCTGCTGGTTGTGGCTTTCGCTCATGCGGCTGGACAGCGGATCAGGACGCTCGGCCGGGGCCGGAGCGGGCTTCGGTCGGCGACCGAACAGCGACAGGCCGCGGCGCTTGGGCTCCGGCTCAGCCTTCTGCTCGGGCGCAGGCTGTGGTGCCGGTTCCGGCGTATGGGTTTCAACCGCACGGATTTCGGCCTGAGCTTCGGATTCGGTATTGCCCGTTGGGCACATTTCACGCTCCAGGCGCTCGCGCGCCTCGACCACGGCGGGCTTGGCCGCCTCGATATCGGAGTTGGCGCGGTTCATGGCCTGGGCATGCTCGGCCGCGCGGGCCGCGAGCTTTTCAGCCATGGTCGGCTCGGCCGCAGTCGAAATGGACGCCGTCGCGGTGGGCTGAGTGTCGGCGGTCTGGGCCGTTGCCGTGACCGGCGTTTCATTCACGGCCACTGCATCGATATTGGTGCGCACCATCGGTTCGGGGCGACGCGCCGGACGGGCTTCGCGGCCCTTCCAGGCGTGGGTGATATTGTCGGGACGACGGCTCGGCTGGGTTGCTGTTTCAGCGTCGATGCCGGTGGCCACGACGGACACCCGCACCGTGCCTTCCAGCGCCTCATCAAAGGTGGAGCCCACGATGATGTTGGCGTCCGGGTCGACTTCATTGCGGATTTCGTTGGCCGCTTCGTCGACTTCATACAGCGTCATGTCCATGCCGCCGGTGATGTTGATCAGGACGCCCTTGGCCCCCTTCATCGACACATCATCGAGCAGCGGATTGTTGATGGCATTGTGCGCAGCTTCGATGGCGCGCTTCTCGCCGGAGGATTCCCCGGTGCCCATCATCGCCTTGCCCATCTCGTTCATCACGGTGCGAACGTCGGCAAAGTCGAGATTGATCAGACCCGGCATCACCATCAGATCGGTAATCCCGCGCACGCCCGAATGCAGCACCTGGTCGGCCATGCCGAAGGCTTCGGCGAAGGTGGTCTTTTCCGTCGCGATGCGGAACAGATTCTGGTTTGGAATGATGATCAGCGTGTCGACCTGCTCCTGCAGGCGCTCAATGCCAGCCTCGGCAATGCGCATGCGGCGGGTGCCTTCAAAGTGGAAGGGCTTGGTCACGACACCCACAGTCAGGATATTCTGTTCACGGGCCGCGCG
Organism: Oceanicaulis sp.; assembly: GCA_043513725.1. Taxonomy (GTDB): domain Bacteria; phylum Pseudomonadota; class Alphaproteobacteria; order Caulobacterales; family Maricaulaceae; genus Oceanicaulis. Next base: position 1,082,507 of record CP121338.1, read on the forward strand.
CGCGATCACGGGTGCTGCGCCTGTGCCCGTACCGCCACCCATGCCGGCGGTGATGAAAACCATGTGCGCACCCTGCAGATACTCGCTGATTTCCGCTAGGGAATCTTCAGCCGCCTGCTCACCGACTTCCGGACGCGCCCCAGCGCCCAGACCCTCGGTGATGGCAGCACCCATCTGAATGCGACGCTCGGTGCCGGAGCGCGCCAGTGACTGCGCATCAGTGTTGGCGACCGCGAAATCCACACCCTCAAGCTGGGAGTCGATCATGTTGTTGACGGCGTTGCCCCCTGCGCCACCCACGCCAAAGACGAGGATGCGGGGTTTCAGCTCCGTGGTTTCCGGTGCAGAGATATTCAGAGGCATGGGGCGGCTCCAACGCGCGGCGTGGTTAAAGGTCGGTTAGCGTAAGAGATTGCCTCGCTGTGATTAATCGGCGGTTAAGCCAAGCTACCAAAATGCAAAGACTTTTCAGAACGCTTCAGGAACGAAGTATTAATGGGGCGTTGATAGGAATGGTTAACGAGAGGTTGCGCGTCCAAACCTTCGCGGGGATCAGCGACGCTCCAAGATCAAGCGCCAGCGTACGCGCCCCCTCTCCCCCTTGACCAAGCGGGAGTGGCCGCGAAGCGGACCAGGGGAGACTTGCACCGCTGGATTTCCCCCTCCGTCAGCTTCGCTGACACCTCCCCCGCAAGCGGGGGAGGACATCGCTTCAACGACATATGAGGCTCAGATGGGAGATCGACGAACGCTCCCTCCCCCAACGCGGGGAGGGTGGGCAAGCCGAAGGCTTGGTCGGGTGGGGGGAGCGCCGGTGCTCGATGATCTTCACCCCACCCGTCAGCTTACGCTGACACCCTCCCCCTCAAGGGGAGGGAGGGGCGTCGGCGATTACGCACCCCGAGCGCATCAGCGCTCGCAAGGGCGACCGCCCGCCCGCAGCGTTGCGGGCTTGCCCCGCAAAAGCGAGGATCCGACCAAGCGGAGCGCCGGAGGACCGGCAAAACTTCGGGAAAACCCCAAAATTTCTAAAAACTCTCCGCGAACCAGCGCCAGACGGCGGCGGGGCCTCGGTCGGGGCTGGCGGTGGGGCGGCGGCGGTTCGGGTTGCGCTCAAAACGGGGCGGGCCGGAAATGGCTTCGACCGGACCGTTGACGCTGCGCTGGATGACGCCGGCACAGGCGGCAAAGCCGGGCCCGGAGACCGCATCGCCGAGCCCGGCGAGCGCTTCGGGGCGGGCCACACGCGCCTGCTTTGACAGGATGCGCCCCGCCAGCTCACCGGTCCCGGGCAGCTGACTGGCCCCGCCGGTTAGCACCAGGCTGCGCCCGGCCGCCTTGTCGGCTCCAGCTGCCTCCAGCCGGTCGCGCATCAGTTCGAAAATCTCTTCAAGACGCGGGCGGATCACCGCGTTGAGCAGCGCGCGCGGCTGCTGGCCCATGGTCGCGCTGTCCCCGCCGGCGACCGGCGGTGTTTCGATCATCACCTGGTCATCATCCGGACTGTCGAGCGCGCAGCCATAAAGCGCCTTGATGCGCTCTGCCGCCTGGATCGGTGTGGTCAGACCGCGGGCGATGTCACTGGTGACGTGTGCCCCACCCACCGGCAGCGCGTCCACATGCTGCAGCGCGCCTTCGGCAAAGACCGCAAAGCTGGTGACGTGCGCGCCCATATCGACCACCAACGCGCCGAGCTCACGCTCGTCGGGGGTCAGAACGCCCAGGCCCGACACATAAGGCGTCGCCGCAACGCCGCTGACGGTCAGCTGGCAGCGTTCCACACAGGCGATGAGATTCTGGATCGGATCGGCCGCGGCACTGACAATATGCAGATCCACGCCAAGCTGATTGCCAAACATGCCGCGCGGATCCTTCACGCCGCGATGGCCATCGACCCGCCAGGACACCGGCAGGGCATGGAGCATGACCCGTCCCGGCTCACGATGCTCGTGAAGGGCTTCGGCGAGGATACGGTGCAGATCACCATCGGTGACTTCGCTGGCGGCCAGATCCATGTCCACGCTGATGCGTGCACTGGTCGGCGCACCCGCGGCGGCGGACAGCACAATCTCGCTGACCGTGTGCTCGGCCATGCGTTCGGCGTTTTCCACCGCCATGCGCACGCTTTCAGCGGCAGCATCCATATCGACCACAGCACCGGCGCGCACGCCGCGAGTGGAGACGTGGCCCACGCCAATCGCGCGCGGGCGCAGGCCCGCCAGCGTCTGTTCGGTACGCGCCAAAAAGCAGACCGTCTTGCTCGCGCCAATATCCACGGCGGCATAGACCCCCGGCTTGCGCTTGGCATCGGCCCGCGGCTTGGCCCCGAAAACATCCATCAGACCCATGGATTACGCCCCTCGTCCCGCCGCCTCAGCCGCCCGATCCGGCCAGGGGCGCAGCACCATTTCACCCTCATTGCGCAGGTCCAGGATCTGCGCGTCATAGTCCAGCACACCCCGGTCAACATGCATGCGGCCCAGCAGGCTTAACGCGCCAGCGGGATCTGATTGCGGCAGCAACACCTCTCCGCCACTGACCAGACGCAGCGACCAGCGCCGCTCGCCCACATAGATCAGGTGACTGACCCGGCGCGCGATGGCCTCGTCGCGCAGCACAAGGTCCACCATGGCTTCGGCTTGCCCATTGGCCCCCGCGCCCACGACGCGCGGCAGGTCCGTGAAATCCGCCGGATCGGCGCTGGCGATAACTGTACCGGTCTGGTCGATGACACGATGGACGCCGTCGACCTGCCACAGGGCAAGCGGTGCACGTTCCTCGATCACGACTGCCAGGCGGTTCGGCCACAAGCGATGAAGGCGGACCCGCGCAATCCAGGGCTCGGCCTCCAGTGCCGCGCGCGCGGCGTCCAGATCAAGGCTGGCGAGACTGGTGCCGGGCTGAAGCTCGATGATCTCGGCGACCTCTTCCGAGGACAAACGGTTCGCACCCGAAACATCAATCCAGTCGACGGTGAAGCCGGCGGCCACCAGCTGGCGATCGGCGCTGCGGGCAATGGCGGACCCCGCCTCCCCCAGACCGCCGGTAAAGGCATAGAGAGAGATGACCAGGCCAAACAGAGCCACGACCGCAATCGCGCCCAGACGCAGCGCATAGCTGACCCGGTGGCGCGCCGCACGCAGCTGTGCCGCAACCCAGTTCACGGTCTTCGCGCTTCCCTGCCGGGGCGCGGATTTCGCTTTACGCCTGGAGCTCGGCTTGGCCCGTTTTGAGGAAGCTCGAGCGTTGGCGCCTTTTACCTTGGACAAGACGCATCCTCCGCCATCCACTCGACGAGATCTTCAAACGAGATCCCGCAAAAGGCCGCCTGTTCAGGGGCCAAGGATGTTGGAGTCATGCCCGGCTGGGTATTAATTTCGAGTAACCAAACTTGCCCGGTTTCAGGATCGTAACGAAAATCTGACCGCGTCAGACCCGCACATCCCAGTACCTGATGGGCAGCAAGCGCATCACGCTTGCAGACCTCGGCAATCGTGTCGGGGATGTCGGCGGGAATCTGATGCAGCGAGCCACCATCGGCGTATTTCGCCTCATAGTCGTAGAACGCCGTTTTCGGTGTGATTTCAGTCACCGAGAGGGCCCGGTCACCCAGCACCGCGACGGTGAGTTCGCGGCCCGGACAGAAGCGCTCGATCAGAACCTCGTCGCCATAGGGCCAATCATCAGAGGCCAGAATGGCGGGCGGAGCGTTGGCCCCTTCAGGGACAATCACGACCCCCACCGAGGAGCCCTGCGCATTGGGCTTGGCCACATAGGGCGGGGCCATGGCGTGGGCTTTTGCCGCATCAAAGCGGTTCACGATCACGCCCTCGGGGCAGGCAATACCAGCCTCGCGCAGCACCGCCTTGGCGCGCTGCTTGTCCATGGCCAGCGCCGACGCCATCACACCGGAATGGGTGTAGGCAATGCCGAGATATTCCAGAACGCCCTGAATGCGTCCGTCCTCGCCCCACTCGCCGTGCAGCGCGTTGAAGGCAAGGTCGGGTTTTGCCGAGATCAGCTGGGCCTGCCAGTCGCTGTCGGCCGGATCAATCGCGATGGCGTCATGGCCGCGCGCGCGTAGCGCTTCGGCGACCTTCTGGCCCGAGACCAGAGAGACGTCCCGTTCCGGTGAACGACCCCCGAGAAGGACGGCAACGCGCTTTGTCATGGCTTCCCCTCCCCGATCTGCGCCTCACCAATGCGGCGGACCTCCCAGTGGAGTTCAACACCGAACTTTTCTTTCACATCCGAACGAACACGTTCGCCAACCGTCTCCAGATCGCTGGCGGTGGCTGTGCCGTCATTGATCAGGAAGTTGGCGTGCTGCTCTGAAAAACGCGCACCGCCGACGGGCTTGCCGCGCCAACCCGTGGCATCGACCAGCTGCCAGGCCGACTTGCCGCCTGCGGCTTCAGGGGCAGGGTTTTTAAACGTGGAGCCAGAGGTTTTCTCCCGGATCGGCTGGGTGCTCTCACGCTTTTCTGTGATCGCATTCATGCGCGCGGTGACGGAGTCGGGCGTATCGGCCGTGCCCTGATAAAGCGCCTCAACGAAAATCCAGTCATCGGGCGCGTCGCTGTGGCGATAGGCATAGCCCAGCTCGTCCGCAGACGCGACGATACGGCGCCCCTTGCGGTCGATGGCAACCGCCTCGATCAGAATATCTTTCGTTTCCGAACCATAACAGCCCGCATTCATGCGCAGTGCGCCACCAATGGCTCCGGGAACGCCCACATAAAACTCAAGACCGGCAATACCGGCCTTCGCAGCTGCCTTCGCCACCATCTTGTCGAGCGCGGCCGCACCGGCACGCACCCGGTGGCCGTCCTCAATCGTGACTTTGCCAAAAGCGGGCGTCAGCTTGATCACCACACCGCGCACTCCGCCATCACGGACCAGCGTGTTGGAGCCGGCCCCCAGCACGTGAACCGGAATGTCGCGCGGCGTTTCGGCCAGAAAGCGCGCCAGATCGGCTTCGTCCGCCGGCAGAAAGAGCACGTCCGCCGGCCCACCGACACGCAGCCAGGTGATATCGGACAGCGGCGCATTCTCTATCAGCTTGCCGCGAACCGGCGGAAGGCGGGAGATGAGGGTGGTCATGGCGCACACCCCACCCTTGTCCTCCCCTCAAGGGGAGGAAAACCGGTTGCGCCGTAGAGACATGAATTCCGAACGCGGTGGAGACTGAGTAGGCCCCATTTCCGGTAAGACGCCTCTCCCTCCCCTCCAGGGGAGGGTCGGGGTGGGGTGATGGTGAGCGGATATCTCGAAGGAACCATCACGCCAGCGCCTCCAGCTCTTCGGGCAGTTTTGCGGCCCAGGCGGTGATGTCGCCAGCTCCCAGACACACCACCAGATCGCCTTCGCCGATTTTTTGCTTCACATCCAAAGCAAGTGTTTCGCGAGAGGTCACCGCCACGTCGCGATGCCCGTGGCGTTGCAGTCCGAGGGCAAGGTGTTCGGCGTCAGCACCCTCAATCGGATCTTCACCGGCGGTGAAGACCGGCGCGACCAGCACGGTATCAGCGTCGTTGAAACAGGTGCAGAAATCCTCAAACAGATCGTGCAGCCGCGAGTAGCGATGCGGCTGCACCACAGCGTGGACTTTGCCCGCCCCGGCCCGCTGGCGCGCAGCCTTCAGGACCGCGGCGATTTCCACCGGATGGTGGCCGTAATCGTCAATGATGCTGGCCCCGAAGGCATCGCCCACATGGGTGAAGCGCCGCTTCACGCCGGAGAAGCCGGCGAGCCCGGCCCGCACTTCGGCCTCATTACCGCCCAGCGCCTCGACAACGGCAATGGAGCCGGCGGCGTTGAGCACGTTATGCTCGCCCATCATCGGCAGCTGCAGGTCGGTCCAGGTCTTTGGCTCACTGCCGCGCGCCTGGAAGGTGAGCGAGAAGTTCGCGCCCGAACTATCCATGGTCAAATCGCCGATGCGCACATCGGCCTGGGGCGACTGGCCATAGGTGATCACGCGCCGGTCCTCGATCCGGGCGGCCAGCGCCTGGACTTCGGGGTGATCAATGCACAGCACGGCAAAGCCGTAGAAGGGCAGGTTCTCGACAAATTGCTCGAACGCGGCGCGCAGGGCATCGAAGCTGCCGTAATGCTCCATATGCTCCGGGTCGATATTGGTGATGATGCCAACTGCGCCGCGCAGCTTTAAAAACGACCCGTCGCTTTCATCGGCCTCCACGACCATCCAGTCGCCTTCGCCCATTTTGGCGTTGGAGCCATAGGCGGAAATGATGCCGCCATTGATGACCGTCGGGTCGAACCCCGCCGCGTCCATCAAGGTCGCCACCAGGCTGGTGGTGGTGGTCTTGCCGTGGGTGCCTGCAACCGCGACCGCCTGTTTTAACCGCATCAGCTCTGCCAGCATCTCCGCGCGGCGCACCACGGGGATGCGGCGCGCGCGGGCCGCAACAAGCTCAGGATTGTCCGGTTTTACCGCACTCGACACCACAAGCGCGCCTGCGCCGGCGACATTGTCTGCCGCGTGGCCGATATGGATGGTCGCGCCTTTATTGCGCAGCCGCTCGGTATTGGCGCTGTCCTTGATATCCGACCCGGTCACGGCATAGCCGAGATTGAGCATCACTTCGGCAATGCCACTCATCCCGATCCCGCCAATGCCGACGAAGTGAACAGGGGCAACGGAGGCGGCAAGATCAATGGGGGGCATGTGTGACGTCAGGTCCCTGCAGCAGCGATAATCAACTCGGCGAGGCGCGTGTGGGCGTCCGCACGCCCTGCGGCGCGCGCCGCGGCCGCGCGACGGGACAGAGCTTCCCCATCTGACAGGGCTGTTTCAAGGCGAGCTGACAGCGATTGTGCGGCAAAGTCAGATTCACCAATGGATTCAGCAGCCCCTGCATCGACCAGACTCAGCGCATTGGCGCTCTGGTGATCGTCCATGGCGATGCCCAGCGGCACAAAGATGGCCGGTCGTCCGTGGGCGGCGATTTCACTGACCGAGCTCGCCCCCGCCCGGCTGATCACCAGATGGGCGTTCGCATAGAGCTTGCCCATGTCGGTGAAGAAGGGTTGCAGATCCGCCTCAATCCCGGCGCGGTCATAGATGGCCCTGGCTTCTTCCAGCGTCTCCGCCCGGGTCTGCTGCACCACGCGCAGACGACGGCGCAGAGCGTCCGGCAGCTGCGCCAGCGCTTCAGGCACGGTCAGCGAAAGCAGGCGAGCCCCCAGGCTGCCGCCAATCACCAGAATGTGGATATCCCCATCCGGCTGAGGCGCTGTGTAATCGCTTACCGCCGCCAGGACTGCATCGCGCAGCGGATTGCCCGTCACCTCATGGCGCGCGCCGGGCTTCAGCCTGTCGAGCCGATCAAAGCCGGAGGCCACGGCATAGGCGGACCCGGCAAACAGGCGATTGACCCGGCCCAGCACGGCGTTCTGCTCATGGATGGTATGCGGCACCCCCGACAGGCGCGCCGCGGCCAGCGCAGGAAAGGCCGGGTAGCCGCCAAAGCCGGCCACCACGTCGGGCTGGAACTGAGCCATCAGCGCGCGGGTGGTGGAATAGCCTTTGGCCAGACTCACCAGCGCCTTGATCGCGCGCAGCGGATTTTTCTGAAACGGGCTCGCCGCGTCGATCACGACCGGCGGCTCACCGGGAAAATCGCTGGCATGCTTCAATCCGCGTGCGTCAGTGACAAGCCGCACCTGCCAGCCGCGCCGGACCAGCTCATCGGCTGCCGCGCGGGCGGGAAAGATATGTCCCCCCGTTCCCCCGGCGGCGAACAGGGCGCGTTTCAGCGCGGTATCGGTCATGCGAGGGCTCTGCGGCTGGACGTGGGCATGTAGGCCCCCGGACGCCGACGGGTCAGCGCCAGCAAAAGCCCGGCGGAGAAGCACAGCGCGAGCATGGACGAGCCGCCATAGGAGATAAATGGCAGCGTCATGCCGGTGGACGGCGCGATGTCCAGATTGACCGCAATATTGACCAGCGCCTGCAGCGCAAACAACAGCGCCAGCCCGCTGGCCGCGAGCTGGGCGAAGGGATCAACAAGGCGCAGCGACAGCATCCAGGCGCGCGCAAACAAAAGCCCGTAGAGCCCGATCACCGCGAGCGAAACGATCAGGCCGAACTCCTCCGCGGCGACGGAGAAGACATAGTCGGTATTGGCCATGGGCAGGACATGCTTGATCTGCCCCTCGCCCGGCCCGGTGCCCCAGAAGCCGCCGCTGGCGATGGCATCAATGGCGATATCGGTCTGGGTGCGACCGCCCCCCGAATTGTCCGCCGACAGAAAGCCCTCAATGCGTGCGCGCACATGGGGCATGGTCAGATAGGCCCCCACCGCGCCGGCCCCGCCGAGCCCGCCAAGAAGGCCGGTATATTTCCAGGACAGGCCCGCCGCCCACAGCATCGCGCCAAAGGTCGCCGCAATCAGAACGGTCTGACCGAAATCAGGCTGGAAGCGCAGCAGGCCTGCAGCCACCGCAAAGATGGCAAAGGCGACGAGCCGCCCCGGGATCGGCGCGCCCCGGTCCTCCTCACTGAACAACCAGGCGACGAAAACGACAAAGGCCGGCTTCAATATCTCGCTGGGCTGGAGCGAAAAGCCGCCAATGCTGATCCAGCGCTGGGCCCCGTTAATCTCGTTGCCGACAAGCAGCACCAGAACCAGCATGACAAGGCTGAACAAAAGCGCGAGGCCGGACATGCGCCGCACTCCGGTGATACTCAGCGCGCTGCTTACGGCCAGGACCCCCAGCCCCATGATCGCAAACACGATCTGACGCTTTAGAAAATACCACGGGTCTTCGGCGCTGGAGACGGCCGGGCTGGCAGCGAAGGCCAGCACAATGCCGATCAGGATCAGGAAGAGCACGGTCGCGACAATGGCGCGGTCGAGCCCGCTCCACAGGGTGATCTGACGCGTTGACCGGGTCATACGGCCTCCTTGCGCGATACCGCGGCTTTCAACTGATCCAGCGCCCGGGCAATCACGGCCGGCTCGATCCCGCCCTCACAGCCCGGCGCGATCACGATGCGGGCATCCGGGCCGGCCTTGATCGCGGCGAACAGCGCGCGGGCGGCCAGCAGCTCGACATCTTCAACCACATGGGTGGGGCAGATCCGGGCAAGACCCTTCGCCGCCTTGCGACGGTCGGCGGGCAGATAGATGGCCGTGGGTGTGCGGCCGGACGCTTCAATGAGGGCCGCCGCGCCCTTTTCCAGCATGGGTCCGCCAATCCAGATCACAGGCCCCGGTGCACGCAGCGCCAGCAGGGTCGAGCGCAGATCGCGGGCCTCGGCATAATCCAGCACCGGAAACGGGCCGAAGCGATAGCCCGCACGACCCCAGCCTTCCAGCGCCTCGAACAGGTCAAGCGCCTCACGGGCACGCTCCAGCGGATATTCCGCGGCGCGCACAATGGCATGGGCCATGGCCAGCAGGCCCGGCGGCGTGAAAGCCACACCGTCAGAGACCGGTGCTTCGCTCAACCGGCGCGGCGGTCCGTCGATGCCGTCGAACACCGATCCGGCGCAGACAAAGACACCGCCGCCCAGCGACTGACGCCCGGAGGCAAGGATCGCCCGGTCTGGCGCACGGGTGGCAAGCCGGGCCGCCTGTGTGTCATCGGCGTTGAGCACGACCGGGCCGGTCATGGTGGTCAGCGCCTCGATCAGCGCCTCGCGATCTTCCACCGAGCTGACGGCCAATATATCCGGCAGGACCGGCAGTTCGCCCGTTTCAGAGGCGAGCAGAACCAGCGTCCCCGGCCCCACGCGGCGCGGCGGGCCAGACAGCTGCGGACCGACCACATCTGCGCCGATCGCACTCAACAGACCGCGGACCAGCTTTGCGATGACCGGAGCCCGCGTGCCGGTGATGGCACAAATCGTCGTGGCGTTTTCGGTCTCCAGCGCCCGGGCGATCAGGCGCGTGGCCTCGATCACCTCGATGTCCAGCGCGCGCGCCATCTCGATTGCGCGGATCGATACCGCCTCGTCCAGCATGGACGCCTCACCGACCACCAGCAGCGACAGGTCTGACCAGTCGCGTGTTGAGGGGTCTTCCACGGTCAGGCCCAGAGCGGCCGCCTGGTCCCGACGGTCCTCGTCCTCATCCCAGACCGTGACCTTCGCCCCGCCCGCGGCCAGCGCACGCGCTGCGCCCAGACCCGCTTCGGTCAGGCGCAGAACGCTTACGCGATGTCCGGCATGGGCGCGGACCGGGATCATGGCAGCTCCTAGCGCAGTTTGAGCGTCGACAGGCCGATCAGGGCCAGCACAAAGGCGATGATCCAGAAGCGGATCACGATGGTGGGCTCAGCCCAGCCCTGTTTTTCAAAGTGGTGATGGATCGGGGCCATGGCGAAGACCCGCTTGCCGGTCAGCTTGAAACTCGCGACCTGGATCATCACCGACAGGGCTTCCAGCACGAACAGGCCGCCAATGATGACCAGCACGATCTCGTGCTTGACCGCCACGGCAATGGTGCCGATGGCCCCGCCGAGGCTCAACGAGCCGGTATCGCCCATGAAAACCATGGCGGGCGGTGCATTGAACCACAGGAAACCGAGCCCGGCACCGATCATCGCGCCACAGATCACCGCAAGCTCACCGGTCCCCGGCGTGAAGTTCAGGAACAGATAGTCGGCATAGACCGCGTTACCGACGAAATAGGCGATCAGGCCAAAGGCCCCCGCCGCGATCATCACCGGCACAATCGCCAGACCATCGAGACCGTCTGTCAGGTTCACCGCATTAGACGCGCCCACCACCACAACCGCGCCAAACAGGAAGAAGGCAAAGGAGAGCGGGATGAAGAGGTCCTTGAAGAAGGGCACCGCCACCGAGGTCGCAAAGCCTGCCGGCGCATCGGGCGCGTTCGACAGGAGCTGGACCATCCAGAACACCGCGATCAGCGCGACAGCAAACTGAAGCACCAGCTTGCCCTTTCCCGACAGGCCCTTGTGAGACTTCTCGGTCACCTTGCGCCAGTCATCGATAAAGCCGATGCCGCCAAAGCCGGCGGTCACGAACAGCACGACCCACAGATACTGATTGCCCAGATCGCCCCAGACGATCACCGAGGCGATGACCGCTGCCAGAATGATGAAACCGCCCATGGTCGGGGTACCGGCCTTCGACACCACATGGCTTTCCGGACCATCATCGCGGATCGGCTGGCTACCCTTGGTTTTCAGCCATTTGATGAAGGGTTCGCCGATGATCAGGGCAATGATGAACGCCGTCATCATCGCGCCGCCGGTGCGGAAGGTCAGATAGTTGAAGACGTTGAACAGCTGGATCTGATCAGCGAAGGGCGAGAGGAACTCGTAAAACATACTAAATTCAGGCCTTTGTTGTCGCAGCTTGGCGACCCTGCCGCAGTGATGCGGCAAGAGTGTGAACCCGCGAAGCATTCGACCCTTTGATTAACACCACGTCTCCATCCCGCAGCGCTTGCTGCACAGCGTCGATGGCCTCTGCAGCATTGGTAAAGCCGTGGCCTTCAATGGTGGCGGGAAGTGCCTGCAGCAGGGGTGCCGCGCCCTTGCCCACACCGAACACAAGCTCAGCCCTGGCGGCCGCCAGCGGTGTGGCGAGGTCAGCATGCATGGCGTCAGACTGCGGGCCCAGCTCCAGCATTTCACCCACGACGGCGACGCGGCGTCCGCCCTTGCCCGGCTGGCGTGCAGCCAGCGCAGAAAATGCCGCGCGCATGCTGGCCGGGTTGGCATTATAGCTGTCATCGATGACCGTGATCGTGCGACCACCAGAGAGCGCCGCCTCGAACACCGAGCCCCGCCCATCTGAAGGCTCAAGCTGCGCCAGCGCTTCAACGGCGAGCTCCGGCTCCACACCTGCAGCCAGTGCGGCAGCGACGACGCCGGCAGCATTGACCGCCTGATGCGCACCGGTGAGCTTGAGGCGGAACTCCACGAGGCGGCCCATCACGTCCATCACGCCTGCACCACCGTCCGCGCCATCGTCATAGCGCACGACCCGGACCGCCGCGTTTTCAGCGCGACCAAAGTCGATCAGAAAGCCCGCCTTGGACCGGCGCACGGCTTCGGTAAGGCGCGGAGCAAATTCGTCATCGGCCGGGATGATCGCCACGCCATCATCGGCAAGGCCGGTGAAAATCTCTGCCTTGGCGTCGGCGATGGCCTCCATGGAGCCCAGATTTTCAAGGTGGGCGGGCGCGATCTTGGTGATCAGCGCCACGTGGGGGCGGACCATGGACACCAGGTCGGCAATCTCGCCAGCATGGTTCATGCCCATCTCGAAGACGGCGCGCTCGGTCTCCCGGGGCAGGCGCGACAGGGTCAGCGGCACGCCCCAGTGATTATTGTAGCTCTTTTCGCTCCAGTGGGCCCGACCAGCCGCGCGGAACACCGCGGCAAGCGCTTCCTTCACGCTGGTCTTGCCCACCGAGCCGGTGACGCCCACGCGCACCGCGTTGCAGCGGTCGCGCGCGGCCATGCCCAGCGAGCGCAGCGCCGGCAGCACATCATCAACCACCAGGCGCGGACCGGAAGCGGCATCAGGCTTTGACACCAGCGCCGCGGCGGCTCCGGCCTCCAGCGCAGCCTGCGCAAAGTCATGGCCGTCGCGCTGATCGGTCAGCGCCACAAACAGGTCCCCGGGCTGGATCGTGCGGGTGTCGATGGAGACGCCGGTTGCCGTCCAGCCGCCATCGGTCAGCTGGCCATGGGTGGCCCGGGCAGCCTCGGCGGCGGTCCAGAGCGGGGCGTTGGTCATGGGGTCTCCTCGCCCAGAATGCGGGTGACAATGGCGGCCTCATCAAAGGGGATCACACGGTCGGCGACAATCTGGCCCGTCTCGTGGCCTTTCCCGGCAATTAACAGCACATCGCCGGCTTTGAGCCGCCCGATCCCGGCACGGATCGCGGCCTCCCGGTCGCCAATTTCCGTCGCGCCCGGCACGCCCTCGAGGATCGCCTGCCGGATCAGGGCGGGATCTTCCGAACGCGGATTGTCGTCAGTGACGATCACCTCATCGGCGAGCTTTGCGGCCACCTCACCCATCTTCGCGCGCTTGGTCGGATCGCGATCGCCACCTGCGCCAAACACCACGATGATGCGGCCCTGCGTATGCGGCCGCGCCGCGCGCAGCAGCTTGTCGAGCCCGTCCGGCGTGTGGGCGTAATCAAGAAGGATCGGCGCTCCGGCCTTCGTCTGTCCCACCGCCTGCAGGCGTCCCGCAACACCGGTCAGCTTTTCAAGCGCGGCAAAGGCCGTGTCCGGGTCCACGCCCGTGGCGATGGCAAGCCCGGCGGCGACCACGGCATTGGCGCTCTGGAACTCGCCGATCAGCGGCAGATCAACCGCGAAAGGTTTGCCCTTCCAGGTGAAGGCCATGTGCTGGCTCGCCGGGTGGGGCGTGATTTCGGTGACCGTCAGGTCGCGCCCGCGCCAGCCCACGGAGATGACCTCCAGCCCCGCCCCGCGGCAGCCATCGGCAAACTTCTCGCTCCAGTCTGAATCCATATGGATGACCGCAGGTGCGCCCTCCGCCGACAGGCTGGTGAAAAGGCGCAGCTTGGACGCGAAATAGTCCGCAAAATCCGGGTGATAATCCAGATGATCCTGGGTGAGATTGGTAAAGGCGGTGGCCGAAACCCTCACCCCGTCCATGCGGCGTTGCTTCAGCCCGTGGCTGCTCGCCTCCATGGCCAGATGGGTCACGCCTTCGCCCGCCAGGGCATCGAGCGAGCGGTGCAGGGCAATCGCGTCTGGCGTGGTGTAGCCCACATCGGTCCGCCCGGTGGAGCGCGTGACGCCCAGCGTGCCGAGGCAGGCCGCCTCCAGCCCCGCAATCGCCCAGATCTGGCGCAGGAATTCCACGGTGGAGCTTTTGCCGTTGGTGCCGGTCACCGCCGCGATGGTGGCTGGCTGACCGGGATAGAAGCGCGCAGACATGGCCGCGAGCAGACCCGGTGCGTCCTCGCTCTCCAGCACAGGCACCGGCGCTTCGGTGCCGGTCGGGGCGATGATCGCCACCGCGCCTTTTTCGACCGCCATGGGAATGAAGTTGCGGCCATCAGTCTTCACGCCGGGCAAAGCGGCAAACACGTCGCCGGGCTGAACCTTGCGGCTGTCCAGCGCCAGGCCGGACACCTCCAGCGCCTCAGCGCCGGCGGGCAGGACAAAGCCCTCTGGCATCAGGGGTTTAAGCGCCTTGCCCATTATTGGCCTCCCGCCACAGTCGCAGTTGCCCCGTTGCCGCCAGCCACCGGGGCGGGCTCCTCGGCCGGCACGGTCGCCTCGGCGCGCTCACGCGGCGCAAACAGGGCCGCCACCGTCGACAGGCGCGCTTCGGGGTCGACTTCCCGGCGCTCCAGATTCAATACGCCAGCGAGATCTTCCATGATTTCGCCGGCTGCCGGCATCGCGGTCCACCCGGCTGTGGCATAGCCATGGGTGTCGGCGGTCGGGCGCGGACGATCAAGACTGACGGTCAGCACATATTGCGGATCATCAAAGGGGAAGACCGCCACGAAGGTGTTGAAGCGATCATCTTCCGCATAGCCGCCATTATAGGCGCTTTCGGCCGTGCCGGTCTTACCGGCGACGGCGAGACCTGCGATATCGGCCGAGCCGGTCTGGGACCGAACGATGTTTTCGCGCAGCACCGACAACACCTGGGCGGCGACATGGGGCTGCATGACCGGATCGCCAGCCACCTGCTCACCCGGCGCAACGGGACGAATGGTCGGCGGCACATAAACCCCGCCATTGGCAATCGCGCCATAGGCGGCCGTCAGCGCCAGCGGGCTGACCCCGATGCCGTGACCATAGCTGGCGGTCATGGTCTGCACCCGGCCCCAGCGATCTGGCATTTGCGGCCCGGCGCTTTCAGTCAGCTCAATGGGAGCAGCTTCAAACAGGCGAAGGGCACGGTAAAAATCGGTCAACACATCGGTGCTGATCTGATCGCTCATGCGCGCCGAGCCGATATTGGACGAATAGAGGATCACCTCGCGCGCGGTCAGCGGACGGTTCTCGCCGCGATAGTCGCGAATGACATGCCCGCCAATGCGCACCGGCTCGGAGGCATCGAACTCATCGTCCAGTGACACGCGCCCGGATTCCAGCCCGGCGGCCAGCGCCAGCGGCTTGAACACCGAACCCAGCTCCGGCGCGCCGGAGCTCGCCAGATTGAAATGGGGATGCTGGGCGTCCAGGCGCAACCGGCGCGCCTCCTGCCACAGATTGGGGTCATAGTCGGGCAGAGACGCCATGGCGATAATCTCGCCGGTCCCGACCCGCATCAGGATGGCGGCGGCTCCGGCGGCCTGATGCTCGGCCATGCGGCGACGCAGAATGCTCTCCACCCGGTGCTGAGCCGTCAGGTCAATCGACAGCGCCACCGGTGCCGCACCTTCAGCAAGCTCCGCCTCGAACGCCAGCTCGGCCCCGGCCAGACCCTGATTGTCGTCGCCCACATAGCCCACGACATGGGCCGCAGCGCTCTGCTTGGGGTAGACCCGGCCCGGTTCGGCGCGGAAGAAGACGCCGGGCAGGCCCAGCATGTGAATGGCCTGGCGGGTGCGCGGCGACACACCCTCGGCAATCGGCACGTAGCGAGTGTCGGACTGCAGCCGGCGCAGCAGCCAGTCGCGATCAAGGTCCGGCACGACGGTGGTCAGCTGATCGGCGACCTCCACCGGGTCCCAGACATAGTGCGGGTCCACAAACACGGTGTGGAAATCCATGGTCGCAGCCAGGATCTCGCCGTCGCGGTCCACCAGCATGGCCCGGCGCACCTCTGGCGCGCTCGCGACGCGCGTGGCTTCGGGCGCGTCGGTGATCATGGCGACTTCAATGGCGCGGCCAGCGACGATCATGAAGCCGAAGGCGAAGACGAAACCAATGACGCGCAGGCGGCGACGCTGGCGCTCTGGCGCACCGGCCCCGCGGGCGCTCAGGTGGATCTTGCGGGTTGCGCGTGCGGGGGCGGCCTCACCGGGGGCCGGCGGCATCTGCTGGCGGGTCTTTCTGACCGTGACCTGCCGAATGAGGCGGCGCAGCTGCTTCACGGACGCACGTCCTCCTCACCACCCAGACGCAGAGAGGCACGGGCGATGGACGCCTCGCCGCTCGGCTCCTCACCGGTGTCAAAGCGCGGCAGTTCTGAAAACGCGATTTCCTGATCGCCGCGCACCGGCTCAAAGCCCAGATAGGCGCGCGCCAGACGACGCAGATTGTCATTGTCTTCCTGGTGGGAGATCTGCAGGCGCAGGGCACTGATCCGGCCGCGTTCGCGCGCCAGTTCAGCCTGCAGCTGCGCCAGCTCGGCCTGGTCGCCCGATGCCCCGGTCTTGGCCACATAAAGCGCCGCCAGCAGCGACAGGGCGACAACACCGGCAAGAATTTCAGCGATACGGATCATGATGCGATCTCCAGCAGGCGATCAAAGGACGGCGCGCCGGGAAAGGCGCTGTCGGGACAGGGAAAGGGTTCAGCATTGGTGCGGATGGCCGCGCGCAGTTTCGCCGATCGCGCCCGCGGATTTTCAGCAGCCTCGGCGTCGGTGGCGCTCAGCGCCTTTTTCGAAACCAGCGAGAAGCTCGGCTGGTGTTCCGGCTGCTTTTCCGGCTGGTAGCGCGACCCGCCGGGCACCAGACCTGCGCGCTCACGCAGAAAGGTCTTCGCCAGGCGATCTTCCAGCGAGTGGAAGGTGACCACGACCATGCGGCCGGCCGGCTTCAGGCCATATTCGGCCGCCACCAGACCGCGGCTCAGCTCGCCCAGCTCGTCATTGACGTAGATGCGCAAACCCTGAAAGGCGCGCGTGGCCGGGTGAATACGGCCCGGCTTGCCGCCGACGGCCCGGGCGATGATCTCTGCGAGGCGCAGCGTGGTGGTGATCGGCTCCACCTCGCGCTCGCGCACAATCGCAGCCGCAACGCGGCGGGCCTGACGCTCCTCGCCATAAACCCTGAAGATGGCCGCCAACTCTGCAGCCTCGAGGCCATTGACCGCATCGGCCGCACTGGGACCCGACTGGGCCATGCGCATATCGAGCGGGCCATCCTTCTGAAACGAGAAGCCGCGTTCAGCCTGGTCGATCTGCATCGAGGAAACGCCGAGGTCGAAAACCACGCCGTCTGCGCCGGAGCTGTCAGCCTCGTCCAGAATGTCTTCCATCATGGAAAACGGGCCAAAGCCGAACGCGAACCGCCCCGGATAGGCCGCCTTGAGCTTTTCACCGGTTTCACGCGCACTGGGATCACGGTCGATCCCAAGCACGCGGCAGTCGGCGGCCTCCAGAATGGCGCGGCTATAGCCGCCAGCACCGAATGTCGCGTCGATATAGAGCCCGCCATCGCGCGGCTGCAGACCTTCCAGCACTTCGTTCAGCATGACGGGAATGTGGGGCGCAGCCATCAGCCCTCCTCCCGCCGGCGACGCGGCGTGCGCAGCGCGGTCTTGTTCTCGCGCGCAAATTTCAGGGCTCCGGCGGCCTGCGGCTCATATTCGGCCGAATTCCAGATTTCGAACCGCTTGCCGAGACCGATGAAGACCGCCTGCTTGTCGAGGCCGGCATGCTCCATGAAGGGTTTGGGCAGGACGACGCGGCCGGTGGAGTCAAACATTAGCGGCTTGGCCCCGCCGAAGATCACCCGCTCGAACGCGGTGCGCGCATCGTCATAGGGATCCATGTCTTCAATGGCGTCCTGATAGTCCTCCAGAAGGCGCAATCCACCGCCCTCCAGAAACGCGCCGTTAAAGCTTGGCCAGACATAAATGCCGTTGAAACCCTGCGCGGTAACGACCGAGCGGAAGTCTGCCGGAACGGAAACCCGCCCCTTGGCATCAATCCCGTTTGTGGTCGTCGACACGAACATGGCTTGAACAGCACCCCGAAAGTTCACGCACCCCTAATGCGCGGTTAACTATGGGATACCATGGGAAATCGTGGGAAACAATGCCGAAACCCGCATTCCACGCGGCTTTTTCTCTTATTCACAAGTAAAAGCGGCCTGCCCTCGCGTTAACGAATAGAACAGAGAAAGAACTCAAAAAGCGCCCACGGCGAACCGGGGCGCTTCAGAGGCGAGCAGGTTGAAGACGATAAGGTGTCAGATGGCCTGTAAGCCGGGTTCTGTACGCCTGACCTAAAGCCTGACGTGGCGACCATTCATCTGGGACGCCGCTTGCGCGGACGCCTCGTGCAGCCTACCCGGATGCCAGCGCGGAAGCGCGCGTGCCCGATAAACGAGCGGTGCATCCCTATTCGGCCTTGCTCCAGGTGGGGCTTGCCGTGCCCCCTTCCTTGCGGTCGGGGCGGTGGGCTCTTACCCCACCGTTTCACCCTTACCGGGCGCGAGGCCCGGCGGTCTGATTTCTGCGGCGCTGTCCCTAGGCCAGCCCGAAGGCCAACCCGCCGGGATTTCCCCGGCACCTTGCTTCCATGGAGCCCGGACTTTCCTCTCCTGACGGTCTTTCGACGCTCGCAGGAGCGGCCGCCCGGCCACCTGACACCGTGCCTTAGTCAGCTTTCAGAGGATTTTGGTCAAGTTCCAGGTGAAGCCCGTCTGTAGACCCTCAGGATCTGACCGATCCGGCGAAGCGTTTTCGTATGGATTTCTCCATCGATCGCGTCCGGCATGAAACGACGCTGGAAGGCCATGACGACCCTGGGATCCAACGCCCCCTCGCCCACCGGATAGCCGATTTCCGCCAGCGCCGCACTCGCATCTGAAACCTCAATATTTTCATCATCCTCACCCGGCCAGAGGCCCACGCCTTCGGCCGCCAGCCGGTCCCACGGGAAATGCTCGCCGGGGTCCTCCTTGCGGTCCGGAGCCATGTCGGAATGGCCCAGTATCCCCGTCGGCGCGATGGGATGACGGCTCAGGATATCCTTGCAAAGGGCAATCACCGCGGCGATCTGAACCTCCGGGTAGGCGGGCAGGCCGAAGTCATGGCCGCCATTGACGATTTCGATCCCGATGGAGGCCGAATTCATGTCGGTTTCGCCCTGCCAGGCCCCCACACCGGCGTGCCAGGCGCGGTCCTTCTCCGCCACCAGCTGCAGGATAGAGCCGTCTTCCTCGACCACGTAATGCGCGCTCACCCCGGCGTCGGAAGCGCACAGACGCTCAATCGCGGCGGCGCCGGTTTCCATGCCCGTATAGTGCAGTACCAGCGCCGAGAGGGGGCGCTTGCGGTCATTGAAATTGGGCGAAGGCTGGTGCTTCACGACAAGAGTCATAGCCAATACAATCGGTTAGCGCGGTCTCTGGATCACATTTTCTGGCGGCAGCGTACGCGATCTGCGCGCCGCGACAACCGCCACACCAGCGAGCGCCAGCGCGCCACCCACGATCAGCTGCCAGGTCACCGGATCGCCCAGCACCAGCACGCCCAGGATCACCCCCACCAGGGGTGCCATCAGCGTCAGCGGAGCCACCAGCGAGGCATCGTAGCGTCGCAGGAGGTAATAAAACCCGCCATGGCCGACGATATTGACCAGCACCACGGTGAAGATCAGCGAGGCGAAGAACCACCAACCACCTGAAAGAGAGGCTGAAATCTGATCGCTCTCGAACATCATCGAGGCGATCAGCAGCGGCGGCCAGGAGATCAGACCGATCCAGGCCTGCAGCGACATGACCGGCATGTCCAGGCGCTTCACGAAGATCGAGCCTGCGCCCGCAGCCAGCGCGCCGCCGACGGCGGCAAACAGGCCCAGCGTGAAGCTGAACTCGGCCGGTTTGAACACCACCAGCGCGGCCCCCAGGAAGGCGAGCCCCATGCCGACGCTGCGCACCCAGCCGACTTTTTCCGACAGGAAGATGATCGACAAAATGGTCGTGAACGGCACGGCCAGCTGCACGATGATGGCGATGGTCGACGGCGTGGCAAAGCGCAAGCCGATGAAAAGCAATGCGAATTGAAGCGCGCCCATGGTCAGGCCGGCTCCAATAACCAGGCCGAAGCGCTTCGGGACCGGCCGCAGGAAAGGCCCCAGCAGCGCATACAGAAGCGCAAACCGCATGAAGGCGAAGAAGAGCGGCGGCGCGCCCTCAAACCCCTCCACCAGCACCGGGGTGCCTGACAGCGACCACTTGGCCACAATGAAGTTGAGGCCCCAGATCAGGCAGACACCGACCAGGAGAAGGAAATGACGTGCGCTCATGGGGGCGCGGCTTACGCCCATGTGCCGCAGTGCACAAGAGCCGAGCGGTCCTGCGTCAGATCACACTATCGTTCAGGGTGTTACGCGTGGCGGGCCTTAGCGCTTGTCGTCGCCGTCCACGGTCCAGCCATGGGGGCCACGACGGGCGACCAGAATGTCCGGCTTGGCGCGGGTGTTGCGGCCACGGACCTTGCGATAGAGCCACCAGGCCGACGCGCCGAGCGCAGCGACACCGGCCGCCACCAGCGCGGCCATGGTCAGGAAGGCGGCAAGGAAGAAGACGAGGCCGATGAAGGCCACGGCAATCACCGCAGCAAGACCCGCACGCAGGAAGGTCATCAGGCCGTTGCCGGAAAAGGCGTGTTGTTGCGTTGTCATTATCACTCCTCGTCGTCGCGGCCCAACCGAGCCACCCTCTAGAGTTGGGTCTTCTTACCGTCTGGTCAATGCTGCAGACGCAAAATCGAGATTACTTATCGGCAAACAAGGTGGCCAGATTATGAAGGCGCTAAGCCTTCTCAAGGGCTTGGCGGCGCTGGATCTCGGCATAGGCGGTATTGATCGCCGCCATTTTTTCATCGGCGATGCGCTGAAGTTCCGCCGGCGCGCCGCGGGCAATGAGTCGGTCCGGGTGGTTCTGCGCCGCCGCCTTGCGCCAGGCGCGCTTGACCTCGTCCGGCCCGGCATCACGCGCCACGCCGAGGATGACGTAGGGGTCGTCTTCCGGCGCACCCAGATGGGCGACGCGGATGCGGTCGAACTCGCGGGCCTTGAAGCCGAAAATTTCCGCGACCTTTTCCAGATACTCCGCCTCGTCCTCGGTCACCCGGCCATCGGCCTTGGCGATATGAAACAGGCCGTCGAGCACATCCTCCAGCACAGCCGGGTGATGGCGGAAGCGGCGTTTCAGGCTGTGCGCATAGCCGTCAAAGCCCAGCGTCGTCTGTTTGGCCAGGTTGAAGGCGCGGCGCAGCGGCTCTTCAAATTCCTTCGGCGCGCGAAAGACCTGGGCGAAGGCGGCGATCTCGTCGCGGGTCACCTCGCCATCGGCCTTGGCCATTTTCGCGCCCAGCCCGATCAGCGCCATCGCGTAGTCCGCATCGTCGACCCGATGACCGGGCAGACAATCCTCACCCTCACAGTCAAAGGACTGCGAGCCGCCGGTGATCAGGTCCATGAGCGCACGCCAGAAGCTCATCGCTCGCCCCGCGGACGTTCGGCACGCAACGCTGCAGCGCAGCAGGGGAGGAGGGTCGTGGTCGTCATCGTTGGGCCGATTGTATGCGTTCACGGCCTTGAACGCCACGAATTCCCTCGGTTGAGTGCTGTTATTCCAGACGACAGGCGTAGCCCCCGCCCGGCGCGCACCCTAAATGGGGACGCAGACGCACAGGAGACTTGCCGCCATGACCGAGACAAGCGGAAAAACGGCCTGGGAATTCTGGATCGACCGGGGCGGCACCTTTACCGACGTGATCGGTCGCAGCCCGGATGGCCAGCTCCACGCCTCCAAACTGCTGTCAGAGTCCGACGCCTACACCGATGCGGCCAGCGAGGGCGTGCGCCGCATGATTACCGAGGATGGCAAAAGCTTTGCCGACGTCGCCGCGGTGAAGATGGGCACTACCGTCGCGACCAATGCGCTGCTGGAAGAAGATGGCGCGCGCACGCTGTTCCTGGTCACAGAAGGCTTTGGGGACAGCCTGGTGATTGGCGACCAGACCCGGCCCGACATCTTTGCGCTCAATATCCAGCGCCCGCGCCCCCTGCCGGAGACCATTGTCGAGATCGCAGGGCGCGCTGCTCCAGACGGGGCGATTGTCGATGCGCTTGATGAAGCCGCGGCGCAAAAAGCGCTTGAAGCCGCCCGGGCCAACGGGTTTGAGGCGGTCGCGATTGCGCTCATCAATTCACACGCCAATCCGGAGCAGGAAGAGCGCGTCGAGGCGCTCGCACGCGCCGCCGGATTTGAACATGTCATCCGGTCCAGCGAAGCCAGCCCCCTGATCAAATTCGTGCCACGCGCCTCCACAGCCGTGATCGACGCCTATCTGACGCCGGTGCTGAAAGACTATGTCGCGCGGGTCGATCGCGGGCTGGAGGGCACGCCGCTTTACTTCATGCAGTCCAATGGCGGCCTGTCGACCGCGGACAGCTTTGCAGCGCGAAACGCTGTGCTGTCCGGTCCCGCGGGCGGCGTGGTGGGCATGGCCATGACCGCGCGCGCCAGCGGCCATGACAAGGTCATCGGCTTTGACATGGGCGGCACGTCAACCGACGTATCGCGCTTTGATGGCGGCGATTATGCGCGCACCAGCCAGGCAACACTGGATGGCCGGCTACTGCGCGCGCCGATGCTCGATGTGCACACGGTAGCCGCGGGCGGTGGCTCGGTCCTCGCCTTTGACGGCGAGCGCGCCCGGGTCGGGCCGCGCAGCGCAGGCGCAGATCCGGGGCCGGCCTGCTATGGCCGCGGCGGACCGGCGGCGGTTACCGACGCCAATGTGGTGCTGGGTCGGATCCAGCCCGACTGGTTCCCGCGCGTGTTTGGTCCGAACCATGATGGCCCGCTGGATGTCGACGCCAGCCGCAAGGCGCTCGGTGAGCTTGCCGACGCCATGGGCCTTGAAAGCCCGGAAGCCGCCGCAGAGGGCTTTCTGACCGTGGCGATCGAGGCGATGGCCGAGGCCATTGGCAAAATCTCGACCTCCGAAGGGGTCGATGCGCGCAAATACGCCCTCAATGCCTTTGGTGGTGCGGGCGGCCAGCATGCCTGCAAGGTGGCAGACGCGCTGAAGATGCGCACCGTCCTGATCCACCCGCAGGCCGGGTTGTTGTCGGCCTACGGCATCGGTGCCGCGCCTATTCGCGCGCTGAAAGAAGCCGGGCTTGAGATCGGGTTTGACGACGCCGGTATTGAAACCGCAGCGCAAACCCTGTCCCGACTGGACGCGGAGGGCCGCGCCGCCGTTGAGGCCCAGGGCGCGCAGGCCATCGAGACGCTGAGGGAAGTCCGATTGCGCGCAGCGGGCTCCGACACAGCCATCACCGTCAGCTGGGGCGAGCGCGGCACCATGCTGACCGATTTCATGGCGGCCCATAAACAGCTCTTTGGCTTTGAACCCTCGAAAACCGGCATCATCCTCGACAGTGTCGCGGTTAGCGCCGAGGGCGCGCCGCTGGGCGGTCCGGTGGACCTGTCTCTGGCGACAGCCGACAGCGTCGACCCAGCGGGTCAGGCGAAGGTCTTTGACCGGGGCAGCTGGCACGATGTGCCGGTCTACCAGCTGGAAGACATGGGCGCGGGCGCTGAAATCCGCGGTCCGGCCCTCGTCATGGATCCGAACCAGACCATCATCGTGGATGCCGGCTGGCAGGGCGCGCGCGATCATACCGGCATGCTTGTCCTCACCCGCGCCGAGGCGCTGGACGACACCGGCCGGTCGAGCACCGAATACGATCCGATCACGCTGGAGCTGTTCAATCGCCGCTTCATGGCTGTCGCCGAGGAAATGGGTGTGGTGCTGGAACGCACGGCCCATTCGGTCAACATCAAGGAGCGGCTCGATTTCTCCTGCGCGGTGTTTGATGTGGAGGGCGGGCTGGTCGCGAACGCGCCCCACATGCCGGTCCACCTGGGCTCCATGTCCGCCAGCGTGCGCGCGGCCATCGAAGCTCATCCCGATCTTGGTCCCAACGACGCCATTGCCCTGAACGCGCCTTATAATGGCGGCACCCATCTGCCGGATGTGACGGTCATCCAGCCGGTCTTCAGCGAGGCGGGCGACCGGCTTTTCTTCGTGGCATCGCGCGGTCATCACGCCGATATCGGCGGGATCGCGCCGGGCTCCATGCCGGCCTTCTCAAAGACGATTGAGGAAGAAGGCGTGATGCTGGACGGCTTCAAGCTGCTCAGTGACGGCGTGTTTGAAGAAGATGCCCTGCGCGAGGTTCTGGGGTCTGGCCCCTACCCGGCGCGCAATCCCGATCAGAATATCGCCGACCTGAAAGCCCAGCTCGCGGCCTGTTCGCGCGGCGCAGACACCCTGAAAGCCATGGTCGCGTCAGAGGGGCTGGAGGTCGTGCAGGCCTATATGGGCCATGTGCAGGCGAACGCGGAGCGTGCCGTGCGCCGGGTCATCGGCGCGCTGAGCGATGGTGAAGCGGAGATGGCTCTGGAAAATGGTGCCGTGATCAAGGTCGCCATCCGGACCAACCGCGAGGCGGGTTCGGCGGTGATAGATTTTACCGGCACCAGCGCGCAGCAGGACAGCAATTTCAACGCGCCGGCCTCGGTCGCGCGGGCAGCGGTGCTTTACGTGCTGCGCTGCCTGGTCGAGGACCAGATCCCGCTCAATGAAGGCTGCCTGATCCCGATCGAGATCAATCTGCCGGACGGCACGCTGTTGTCCCCGAAATCTCCGGCGGCGGTGGTCGCGGGCAATGTGGAGACCAGCCAGCTGGTGGTTGATGCCCTGTTCGCCGCCACGGGACGGCTCGCAAACTGCCAGGGCACAATGAATAATCTGACCTTCGGTGACGCGCGCCGCCAGTATTACGAGACCGAATGCGGTGGGTCCGGAGCCGGCATTGACGGTGACGGCCAGATGTTTGACGGAGCCAGCGGCGTTCACACCCACATGACCAATTCGCGCCTGACCGATCCGGAGGTCCTGGAGTTGCGCTACCCGGTTCGGGTCCGCGCTCACGCGATTCGCCGCGGGTCAGGTGGTGCGGGCAAGGCCAAGGGCGGTGACGGGGCCATCCGGCGTCTGGAATTCCTGGAACCACTGTCCGTATCGCTCCTTTCCGGGCGGCGCGTTGTCACACCCGCCGGCCTGAACGGCGCAGGAGACGGCCTGCCAGGGGAACAATTCCTGATCGATACAACTGGCATGAGAACGCGTCTTAATGCCTGTTTTTCCATGGATATCGAGGCAGGAGAACAGCTTGAAATTCACACCCCCGGCGGCGGTGGAATCAATTAAACCGCTGTAATAGAATGATTTTATGAATTGAGCATATTCACCATACGAACCTCAACGTCTTCCCCCGCATCTGCGGGACTGCTACCGCTTTCCCGGTATGGCGCAATGTGTAGCTGGAAGTTACCAGCCATACGAAGCAGGACGGGGGTCATCCGTGTTTCGGATTGTATACAGATCGCGCTTGGCGAAGACGGTCGACCGCGCCGATATCAAGGTCATCCTTGAACAATCGACAAAGCGCAATTCGCAGCTCGGGATTACCGGGGCCTGGATGGAATGTGATGGCAAATGCCTGTCATCCATCGAAGGACCGCCGCTGGCGGTGAAGGCGGTCGCGGAGTCCCTGTGGGATGATCCGCGCCACACAGACTTTCGTCTCATCGCCATGGGGCAAACCGAACAGCGGCTGTTTGACGGCTGGAGCCTGAAGTTTCTGGATGCCGCTGCGGTGAAGGATGACCCAGCGCTGAGGGAGCATGAAGGCGTGGTCTGGCTCGCCGAAAAGGTGGGAAGCCTGGAAGGCTTTTACGGCGACGCCCTGGTGTATCACCACTAGCCTCGCGGGCTGACGCGCTCGCCGGTGAGCTATCGCGCCGACGATGAACCGCACATCGCTATATTAAACTTTGGCAATTGTTGGCGTTCCGGCTGATCCAGTTCAATCCGCACACCGTAGTATCGCATGTTCTATATTCGATAGAGCCTCATGACGGCAGGCTGCCGCCGTGAGTGAAACACCCCACTGTCCCCCCGGACACCCAAATGGGAGATTGAATATGCGTATCACGAGCCTTCTTGCTGCAACGGCCCTCGGCCTGACCGCAGCCGCCCCGTCCTTCGCCGACCACCATGGCAGCGACCATCACGGCGAAATGCAAAGCTCCATCGTCGAGATCGCGGTGAGCGACGATAACTTCTCCACCCTCGTTGCGGCGCTGCAGGCGGCTGATCTGGTTGGCGCGCTTGAAGGCGACGGCCCGTTCACGGTCTTTGCCCCGACGAATGACGCCTTCGCCGCCCTGCCCGCCGGCACGGTGGACACCCTGCTGCAGCCGGAAAACAAGGCCCAGCTGGCCGCCGTCCTGACCTATCACGTGGTGCCGGGTGAGTACCTCGCCGCCGAGACACCGGCTGGCACATACGAGCTGACCACGCTGCAGGGCGACACGGTTGATGTCGTCGTCGGTGCAGACGGAAGCGTGACCGTCGATGGTGCCACTGTCATCGCCGCGGATGTGGACGCTTCCAACGGTGTCATCCACGTGATCGACAGCGTCATCACGCCGGGCTAAGGCCCCCGCGCCTGACCCACTCAAAGCCCCGCGCCTTTCACCTGGCGCGGGGTTTTTTGTGTCAGCCTGCCAGCGTCCCGGCGAAATTGACCGACTGGCGCGCCAGTAGATTGAGATAAACCGCCGCCAGCACCAGAAAGAGCGCCGCCAGAAGGCTGATATGGGCCGACAGGCGCAGCCAGAGCGGCTGGCCTGTATGAAAGCGCGCCGCGATTTTCGGGGCCACGCCCACATTGAACACGATGAAGGCAAACAGCAGCGGCAGGCCGACCATCAGGGTTAGCGGCCCGTCCGGGATGGCTTCGAAGCCGGGATGGCGGACCATGTCCACCAGCGTACGCCCCAGCCCTTTGGCGACCCCCGCCCCGGCACGCAGGGCTGCATCTTCTCCACTTGATGAGCCCACAAGACTGCTCAGCGTGCCCGGCACAACGCCCAGAAGATTATCGCCGGTGCGCCGCAGCCAGCTGGTCTCGGCATAAAGACTCTCAAAGAAGATCCAGTTCGACAGGCCCAGCAGCCCCATGGCGCTGACCCCAACACCGCTGAGCATCGAGATCAGATAGAGGCTCGCTTCTTTAATCTGGCGCAGCCATAGCCCGAAGCTTACCGCCAGGACCACCAGAGCGCCCAGCCCGGCCGCGAGCCGGTAATCGGGGCGGACCTGCTCGGCCGCTTCGGCCCCGAGCCCTGCAATCACGTCCTCGGAAAAGAAGGTGAGCCCGAACACGGCAAGGCCCAGCCCCAACACGCCCATCGCTGTGCCAAGTCCCCTGCCAATCCAGACCATGCGTCTCCCCCGACCTGCCTTCGGGCTACAGACAAGCGCGCGAAGCGGGCAGGAAGATGGCAGCTGCGATTTTGACGGGTCGGAAAGACAGAGCTTCCAGTCCAGCCCTCGCCGTGGCGCGTCTGGCGCGCCATATCTGCGCCGAGACAGCATCAAGACGGAGGCTTTCATGGCTGAGCGCAAACTGGCCCAGATTACCCGCGGCATGCCCACTAGCGATGGCGCGGGCGTGAAGCTGACCCGTCTTCTGGGAACGCCGGAACTGCGCGCGCTCGACCCCTTCCTGATGCTGGACAAATTCCATTCGGACAATCCTGGCGACTATATCGCCGGCTTCCCGCCCCACCCCCATCGGGGCTTCGAAACCGTGACTTACATGGTCGCCGGGCGCATGCGCCACCGCGACAACAAGGGCCATGAAGGCGTGATCGAGCCGGGCGGCGTGCAGTGGATGACGGCAGCGGGCGGCATCGTCCACTCCGAAACGCCGGAGCAGGAAGACGGCCTGATGAGCGGGTTCCAGCTGTGGGTGAACCTGCCGGAAGCTGAAAAGATGAAGCCGGCCAGCTATCAGGAATATGACGAGGACGGCGTGCCGTCCGACGTGCGCGAGGGCGTGGTCGCGAAAGTCATCGTCGGCAAGACCTCCACCGGTGTCGAAGGCCCGGTCCGCGACATCACCGTGGAGCCCTTCTACGCCGAGCTTCGCATGGAGCCCGGCGCGGTGTTTGAAGAACCGCTGGGCGACGACAAGACCGCCTTTGCCGCCGTGCATTCAGGATCGGTTGAGACCGGCGGCGAAACGCTCGGCGAAGCGATGCTCGGCGTGTATGAGCCCGGCGATGTGGTGAAACTCACCGCAGGCCCGGACGGCGCGCGTGTCATGCTCGCCGCCGGCAAGCCGATCCGCGAGCCGATCTACTGGGCCGGCCCCTTCGTGATGACCACCGAAGCCGACGTGCGCCAGGCAATGCTGGACTACCAACAAGGCCGCTTTGGGCCACCCGTGCCGGCTTAAGCCATACCCATAGGCAATTGGCCTTGCTGGAGCTGCATGCTTAAGTGCGCCCAGGGGAGCCAATATGGACCAAAGCCTTCTGATTCTTGCGGTCGTCTGGGCCATTAGCACGATCTCAGTCGTGACGGCTTATCTGTTTGGCGGTCAGTTCTGGTATGTCGAGCACCGGCTGGACCTGAAGCTGCGCCAGTTTCCAGGCGGGGTGTCCGGCGCATACGGGGAAATCACGCTGACGACGCTTTTGCTGGTGCTGATCTGGGCGACAGATCTGGCGGCGAAAGACGTGTCCCTGGCCGGTATGTTTGAAAACAATCCGGTGTTCTGGCTAAGCGCAGCCTGCGGGCTTGGCGTGATGATTATCGGGCGCGGGCTTTATACGGCGCTGACCCATCGCGAATGTGTGTCCCATGGCGTTTCGAACGCGCGTCTGGCCCTGTGTTACACCAGCTACGCTCCCTATAGCGTCATAAACTTCCTGATCGGCGCAGTGCTGCTTGGCTTGATCGTGCAGCAGTTTTCAATCGATGCTGAGACGTTGAAACGGCTTGGAGACGCTGCCCTTCTGCCGGTAAAAGCGGATGCGCCCCTGTCAGAAGAGGCCGCCATCCGCGCGATTGATCTGGCCTTTACCGATATCGCAATCCTGCTCAATGGCGCAGAAGATCATCTCACCCCAATCTTTATCGTGGCCTCGGGCGGGCTCCTTTTGAATTTCCTGATCCTGGCCACGCCGATGCGCGCGCTGTTCCGCGATGTGGCGGTTATGGTCACGGTCGGCATTTCAGTTGCCTGTGCGGTGCTGGTCAGCGTTGGTATTTATCTGGTGTTTTCAGGTAGCTATACGCGCCTTGTCACCGATGCATTCAGCGCGTTCACCGATCATCGGGGCCTCATGGCCACAGCCCACTGGGAGATCGCGGCGCGCTACGGTGACATCCTGCAAGCGCTTGAAGACCGGCGCCGCTTTATCGGCTTTCTGTCCGGCATCACCAATGAGTGGGGGGCCGTGGCCGCGCTCCTGGGCGTGTTGCAGTGGGCGGCCAGCACCATCAAGTCGAAAGACACAGCGCAGGAACCAGCCCCATGAGTCTGAACTCACAGTCGCTGATTGGTCTAATTGTCGGGGGCGTTCTGATCCTGGTCTTGGCCTTCCTCTTGCTACGCCCCCTCAAGCCCCCGCGTGAGCAGGTCATGTCGCCGGGGCTGGCCAACCTGCAGCCAGGCGCAGCGGACACACTGACCCTGACCAGCTGGAATCTGGGCTATGCCGGCCTTGGGGCGCAGTCAGACTTCATTGCCGATGGCGGGCAGATGAGCCGGGTTCCCGGCAAGGCCGCCGCCAGAGCCAATCGCGACGCCATTGCCGACGTGCTGGCGGCAACTCCAAGTGATGTCTTTCTGCTTCAGGAAGCGGCTGGGCCCAGCTATCTCAATCGCGGCGTTGACCTGAATGCGTCTCTCAGACAGGTGCTGGGAGCCGATCACTGGCTGTCCTTTGCGCCCGAGTTTCGTTCGCGTTGGCTGCCCGGCTTCATGTGGCCCGCCCATGGCAAGATGACCGCCAGCCGGATTCAGCCAGCTGGAACCCGGCTTCAGGCCTTGCCCAGCGACGGTGCCCTCATTGCAGGCCTGTTCCGGCGCACCTACCAAGCCCCGACGCTTTTTCTTGAAAACAGCCAGGGCCGCGACTGGGCCATCATAAATGTCCACCTCGCCGCGTTTGACGCCGAGGGCGCACGCCGCCAGATTCAGCTTGAAGCCCTGTTTGACTACGCTCAACGCCTTGAGGCTGACGGTTACCACGTGATCATGGGCGGCGACTGGAATCTGCGTCTGACGGCAACAGACTTTCCGCACACGACTGAGGAACGCCACCTGTTCTGGCTCCATGATTTTCCTGACAATGCGCTGCCCGACGGGTGGGCCATCGTCGTCGACCCCGCCGTGGCAACGGTCCGCACAGCCCACGCACCCTACCAAAAGGGCGAAAATTATGCCGCCATCATCGACGGCTTTATCGTCTCACCGGGCGTATCCGCCGCGTTTGTTGCGACACGAGACCTCGATTTTCAGCACAGCGATCACCAACCTGTCACGGCACGCTTTACCGTCGGCGCGGTCAGCCAACCATGAGAGCGCTCGGCTCGACCACTCACGCCCTCTCCACACCCGCCGCGCTTGCCGCGCTGATGCTGCTCGGCGCGTGTCAGACGCCCCCAGACCCTGCGCCCGCGCCTGAGCCTGAAGCCCAGACCGAGAGCCGGGTCTATACCGCTGGCCTGCCTTCTGGCTCCAGCGGATCGGGGGTGCTGGACGGGACGCGCTGGACGATTATCGCTCTGCCCGGTCAGGACATGCCCTACGCCAACGCACCCTCCATGGCGTTCGACAATATGGGCGTGACCGGGTCGACCGGATGCAATCGCTATTTCGGCGGGGTGTCGGTGGATGAGCGTGAGATCCTGGTCTCCATCATGCGGGTCAGCCGCCGGGCCTGTGCGCCGGAAGTGCTGGGCACCGAACAGGCCGTGCTGCAGGCGCTCGCCAGCGCCGACGGCTTTGCGCTTTACGGTCAGGACCGGCTGGAGATCAGCGCAAATGGGCGCGTGGTGATCGAGGCGGTGCGAGAGCCCTAGGCCGCGTCAGCCTTCTCAGCCGCTTCAGCGTCCGGCTCATAACCCAGCACGGGCGAAAGCGCTTTTTCGGCCTCTTCCACGCTCCAGCCCTTGCGCTTGGCATAGTCCGCCACCTGATCGCGCATGATCCGCCCCACGGCGAAATAGGCGCTGTCCGGGTGGGCGAAGTACAAACCCGACACGCTCGCCGCCGGGCTCATGGCATAGCTTTCGGTCAGCGTGATGCCGGTGCGCTGAGGCGCGTCGAGCAACTCAAACAGTGTCGCCTTCTCGGTGTGATCAGGCTGGGCCGGGTAGCCCGGCGCCGGGCGGATGCCGGCATAAGGCTCCCTGATCAGCTCATGTGGGGCATAGGCCTCATCGCTCGCATAGCCCCACAACGCCTTGCGGACCCGCTCGTGCAGATACTCGGCAAAGGCCTCGGCGAAGCGGTCGGCCAGCGCCTTGAACATGATTTCCGCGTAATCGTCATTGGCCGTGCGGAATTGCTCGGTGATGGCCGCGTCCGCCTCGCCCGAGGTCACGGCAAAGCCGCCGACATAGTCCGGCTGGTCTGCCGAAACGAAGTCAGAGTTACAGAAGTGCGGCTTGTCGCCGGTCTTCTCCATCTGCTGGCGAAGCCCGTGGAAGGTGCCGACGACGTCAGCTCGATCCTCATCCGCGAAGACCTGCACATCATCGCCCACACGCCGGGCCGGCCAAAGGCCCACCACGCCGCGCGGTGTGAGCCAGTCTTCGGCGACCATGCGTTTGAGCATCGCCTGCGCATCGTCAAACAGGTTGCGCGCCGCCTCGCCGCGATCCTTGTCGTTGAGGATGGAGGGATAGCTGCCCTTCATGTCCCAAGCGAAGAAGAAGGGCGTCCAGTCGATATAGGGCTCAAGGTCAGCCAGCGTGACATCGTCAATGGTGGTCAGGCCCAGCGCTTTGGGTTTGACCGGGGTGTGATCGCCCACGTCGAACGGGTTCTTGCGGGCATCATCGAGGCTGATCCGGCTGCGATTGGCCTGGGTCCGGGCGCGGGTCTCGCGCACCTTGGCGTGGTTGGTTTTCAGCTCATCCCAATAGCCGTCACGCTGGGTCTCGCTCAAGAGCTTTGACACCACACCCACCGCGCGGCTGGCGTCATGGACATGGACGATGGGCGCTTTGGAGTAAGCCGGTTCGATCTTCACCGCTGTGTGGGCGGGGCTGGTGGTCGCCCCGCCGATCAGCAGCGGCAGATCAAAGCCCTCGCGCTCCATCTCGCTGGCGACAAACACCATTTCATCCAGCGACGGCGTGATCAGCCCTGACAGGCCGATGATATCGGCCTTCTCCTCTCGCGCGGTTTTCAGGATTTTATCGGCCGGCACCATGACACCGAGGTCAACGACCTCATAGCCATTACATTGCAGCACGACCGACACGATATTCTTGCCGATATCGTGCACATCGCCCTTCACCGTGGCCATGACGACCTTGCCCGCGGCCTTCTGATCGAGCCCCAGCTCTTTCTTCTCCGCCTCCATGTAGGGCGTCAGATGGGCGACGGCCTTCTTCATGACGCGGGCAGATTTGACCACCTGGGGCAGAAACATCTTGCCCGCGCCGAACAGGTCGCCAACCACATTCATGCCGTCCATGAGCGGGCCTTCGATGACATGGAGCGGGCGTTCGGCGGCCTGGCGCGCCTCTTCGGTGTCCTCGACGATGAAGTCATCGAGGCCTTTGACGAGGGCGTGCTTCAATCGCTCCTTCACCGGCAGCGAGCGCCATTCGGCGATGGTTTCTTCAGCCGCCTCGCCACTGTCACGATACCGCTCGGCAGCCCCCAGCAGGCGCTCGGTGGCATCCTCGCGGCGATTGAGGATCACGTCCTCCACCAGCTCGCGCAGCTCGGAGTCGATCTCGTCATAAATATCGAGCTGGCCGGCATTGACGATGCCCATATCCATGCCCGCCTGAATGGCGTGATAGAGGAAGACCGAGTGCATCGCCCGGCGCACCGGCTCATTCCCGCGGAACGAAAACGAGATGTTCGACACCCCGCCCGACACATGGGCCCCGGGCAGGTTCTCGCGGATCCAACGTGTCGCCTCGATGAAGTCGACGGCGTAATTATTGTGCTCTTCAATGCCCGTCGCGACCGCGAAGATATTCGGGTCAAAGATGATGTCATTGGGATCAAAGCCGATCTGATCGACCAGAATGCGGTAGGCGCGCTCACAGATGGACGTCTTGCGCTCCGCGGTATCCGCCTGTCCGTCCTCGTCAAAGGCCATGACGATCACCGCCGCGCCATAGTCCAGACAGGCTTCAGCGTGCGCGATGAACTCGGCTTCGCCCTCTTTCAGGGAGATGGAATTGACGATGGACTTGCCCTGAACGCATTTCAGGCCCGCCTCGATCACCTCCCATTTGGAGCTGTCGATCATCACCGGCACGCGCGCGATATCAGGCTCGGCCGCGATGAGATTGAGGAAGGTGACCATGGCCTCTTTTGAGTCCAGCAGCCCCTCATCCATGTTCACATCGATGACCTGGGCCCCCGCCTCCACCTGCTGGCGAGCCACCTCCAGCGCGGTCGGGTAATCACCCGCCTTGATCAGCTTTCGAAAGCGAGCTGAGCCGGTGACGTTGGTGCGTTCACCCACATTGACGAATATGGCGCGAGGTTGGGTCATTCTTAAGCCAACTCAAACGGTTCAAGGCCCGACAGGCGCATGGCGAGGTCGCGGGTGATGGCTTTGCGCGGCGTGCCGGCTTTGGCAGCTTTCGCGATGGCGCGGATATGGTCCGGCGTGGTGCCGCAGCAGCCGCCCAGAATGTTGAGATAGCCCTGCTCGGCCCACTCCTTGACCAGCCCGGCCATCTCGTCCGGGCCCTGGTCATACTCACCAAAAGCGTTCGGCAGACCCGCGTTTGGATAGGCGAGGACCTTGCACTCAGCGACCCGGTGCAGCGCCTGCACATAGGGGCGCAATTCCTCCGCCCCCAGTGCACAATTCAGACCCACCGCCCAGGGCCGGGCATGGCGGATAGCATTGTAAAAGGCCTCCGTCGTCTGGCCGGACAGGGTGCGTCCCGACGCGTCCGTGATCGTGCCGGACAGCACAATGGGGATGTCGGCTTCCACCCTGCCCGCCCGGCGCAGGTCCAGCACCGCCTTGATCGCGGCCTTGGCATTGAGCGTGTCGAAAATCGTTTCAATCAGGAAGAAGTCCACATGTGGGGCCATGGCCTCCACCTGCTCGGCATAGGCGTCGCGGACCTCGTGAAAGGTCACCGCGCGATAGCCGGGGTCTTCCACATTGGGCGATAGCGACAGCGTCTTGTTGGTCGGGCCGATGGCACCCCAGACCCCCTTGGGCTCCCCGGTTTCAGCCTCGATCTGGTCGGCGGCCTCACGGGCGAGACGCGCGCCCTCCGCGGCGATCTCCGGCGCGAGCGTTTCCATGGCGTAGTCGGCCTGGGCGATGGAGGTGGCAGAAAAGGTATTCGTCTCCACGACATCGGCCCCGGCTTTGAAATAATCGCGGTGAATCTCGCGCACCAGCTCCGGGCGGGTCAGGTTTAAAAGGTCATTATTGCCGCCCAGCGCCTGGGGCCAGTCGGCAAAGCGCGAACCGCGATAGTCCGCCTCGCTCAGCTTGCGGGTCTGGATTTCGGTGCCCATGGCCCCGTCGAGCACAAGAATACGCTCGTCTGCCAGCGCGTTCAGCGCGGCCAGTCGATCAGCACGCGTCATCAAAAGCCTCTTTTAAGCCGCTTCAGGCACCGCTTCGGGCTTCACGCCCAGAAGCGCACAGGCCGACTGCGCCAGCCCCGCCCGGTTCAGCGTGTAAAAGTGGAACTGGTCCACCCCCTGATCGCGCAGCTTGCAGACCAGCTCGGCGGCCACATGGGCGGTCACCAGCTCGCGGGTGCGCACATCGTCTTCGATGCCGTCGTAAAGCTCGTCCATCCAGACCGGGATCGACGCGCCGCACAGGCCGGCCATGCGCTTGAGACCCTTGAAGTTCGGCTGCAGCATGACACCCGGCACGATCGGGATATTGATGCCCGCACCGCGCACGCGATCCAGGAAGCGCAGATAGGTGTCGGCTTCAAAGAAGAATTGCGTGATCGCCCGGGTCGCCCCGGCATCGATCTTCGCCTTGAGCCAATCAAGATCAGCGCCCGCACTGGCGCTTTCCGGGTGGATTTCCGGGTAGCAGCCGACAGAAACCTCGAAATCGCCAATTGCCTTGATGCCCGCGGTCAGCTCAGCCGCGTTGGCGTAGCCGCCCTCGTGGGGGACATAGGCGTCGCCAATGCCGGACGGCGGATCGCCGCGCAGTGCCACGATATGGCGCACGCCTGCCTTCCAGTAATCGCGGATGACCTCATCGACTTCGCCGCGCGTGGCTTCCACACAGGTCAGGTGCGCGGCCGGGGCCAGCCCGGTCTCCGTCACAATACGGCGCACGGTGCGGTGGGTCCGCTCACGCGTGGAGCCACCAGCGCCATAGGTCACCGACACAAAATGCGGATTGAGCGGCTCAAGCTTTGAGATCGAAGACCACAGCTTGTCCTCCATCTCCTCGCTCTTAGGCGGGAAGAACTCGAAAGACACATCAATATCAGCGCTCTGACCTTTGCGCGCAGGGGTGAAGGCATTCATGGATTCGGCCCACTCGCTAAAACTTGCACCCCTTATAGCGTACAGAAGGGTATAAAGATATCTTTATGTGTGAATTTTTTGATGTTGTTGATGGGAGAGGATCGATGGGATGTGTCCGGTCTCCAACCCACCCCTCACCTCACCCCCTTGGACAAGGGGGAGAGGGGTCGCCCATGCTGTGCTAATTCCTGAAACATTGACCCCGCCCTTTCCTTGAGGGGGAGGGAAAGTGCGCGACCTGCGGGGTTGGATTCTGGATCATGCGGCAGCGATGTCCTCCCCCGCTTGCGGGGGAGGTGTCCCGGGCTTGATCCGGGACGGAGGGGGAAGTCCAGCGGTGCAAGTCCCCCCTCGTCCGCTTCGCGGACACTCCCCCCGTGAACGGGGGGAGACATCTGGTTTGGAGCGTGTTTCCAGCTCCAGCGCCTACTCCACGCACACCCAGCGGCTAGGATTGATTTGCCAGGGGCTGGACTGCCAGTTCGTGACCCGGGGGCTCACGAGATTTTTGTTGGTTTCCACAAAGATCGGGGTTTCGCCTGACCCATCGAGAAAGAGCTGTTCAGCCTCGGCGAGCTGGGCGTAGCGCGCGGCCGTGTCCGGATTTTGGAGGGCCGCGCGCAGGACGCGGTCATACTGCGGCGTGCTCCAGCGCGAGAAATTGATGTCGCCAGCGTCGGAGCCAAACTGCAACAGATAGGCATAGGGGTCATCAAAATCGCCGACCCAGCCGGAGGTTGCCGCCACAAAGTCGCCTGAGCGCATGGCGTCATAGTGCAGCTGGCTGTCCCGGCTCATGATGTCGATCTGGACCCAGTCCGCGATCAGGCTCCAGTCCTGCTGCACCACCGGGGCGATGCGCGGCCAGCCCGCCGCCGGCTGGTAGTAGAGCGTAAGCTGCAGCGGGTTGTCCGGGCCATAGCCGGCCTCGGTCAGGAGAGCGCGAGCGTCGGCGCGGCGGGCCTCCATCGGCGTATCGGCATAGGTGAGCTGTGGCCCGTCCTGCCGCCCGGTGATGCCTTCGGGCACATAGCGCAGCGCGGGCACATCTGCGCCGGCCAGCACTTCGCCGGTAATGAAGCGCCGGTCGATGGCCATGCCGAGCGCGTTGCGCACGCGCGCATCGCCGCCAATCTCGCTGTCGGTGTTGAACGCGATGGAGCGCACGACCAGCCCCAAACCGATATCGACCAGCTCGGGATGGCGCTCGCGCAGGAGGGGCAGATTATTGCCGCTGAACTCGGTGTTGATGTCCAGCTCGCCATTGCGCACCCGACGCTCGGCCGCGTTGGTGTCCACCGTGGGATAGTAGAAGACGCGATCGAGGCACACCTCGCCCACATCAAAGAAACGTGGATTGCGCTGAAGCTCGATCAGATCATTGCTGCGCCAGCGCACCAGATCAAAGGCGCCGCTGACGACAATATGCTCCGGCTGCATCCAGGCCTCGCCATAAGCATCGACGACATGGGTGGGCACCGGCTGCCCCCAGACCGACAGGACGCTCGGCAGGTAGGGCGCAGGATGTTCCAGGCGAACCTGCACCGTGCGGTCGTCCAGCGCCTCCACCCCCAGCGTATCGATCGCGGCCCGGCCTTCGGACACTCCTTGCGCGTTCTCGATGACAAAGAGCGTGTTGGGATAGGGATTGCGGGTGGCCGGATCGACCGCGCGGCGCAGGCCCGTGACCACGTCCTCGGCGGTGACTGGCTGACCGTCCGACCATTGCGCCTCGCGCAGGGTGAAGGTCCAGCTCAGCCCGTCCGCGGATGCCTCGCCCCGCTCGGCCAGCGCGGGGATGGGGCGACCAAGCGGGTCAGGCTGATACAGCCCCACAAAGAGGTCGTTGATGATCTGCCGCTCGCCGGTGATGTAGCCCACATGGGGATCGAGCGTCAGCGGCTCCATCGTGTTGCCATGGTGGATGACCCGCTCGTCAGTCGCCGGCTCCGGCCCGCCACAGGCGGCCAGCCCCAGCGCCAGTAGCCCGGCAATCAGTCGCGTTGTCATGGGTCCCCTCCATCCTGTCTGCGTTCAGCCTCCCCGCAGATGACGCTTTAGGCAAGCGCGCTGAGGAATCTTCACCTGCCCCCTTGCTGCGTCGAAAGCGCTGATCTATTTCATCCGTCGCAATGTGATATTATAACATTACGGAGCCAACATGATCCGCGCACTCACCTCCAGCGCCAGCCTGATCGCCCTAGTTTCCGCTGCGCCTGCGATGGCGTTGAACGAGACCCTTGCGACTGCCGAAGCCGTGATGACAGACGATGTCATCGTCGTGCGCTCGCTGCCGATTGAGGTGAATAACGAGGACGCTGTCGGCTCGGTGATCGCGATTGATCAGGACGAACTTTTTACCCTGTTCGGCGGCAATATCGCGGACACGCTGGACTCGCTTCCCGGTGTCAGCTCCAGCTATTTCGGTCCGGCGTCCGGGCGTCCGGTGATCCGCGGGCTCGGCGAGGACCGGGTGCGCGTGCTGATCAACGGCGTCGGCGCTCTGGATGCCTCCACTTCCAGCCCGGACCACGCGGTCGCCGGTGAAGTGCTGGGCGCTGAGCAGGTCGACGTGCTGCGCGGCCCGGTGGCGATCGCGTATGGCGGCAACGCTGTGGGCGGTGTTGTAAACATCCTCGACGGTCGCATCCCGAGCGAGGCTCCC
The DNA here is from genome assembly GCA_043513725.1 of Oceanicaulis sp. Lineage (GTDB taxonomy): Bacteria > Pseudomonadota > Alphaproteobacteria > Caulobacterales > Maricaulaceae > Oceanicaulis. The sequence goes on from CP121338.1 coordinate 1,120,699, forward strand.
GACGGCGACTTCGACGGCTTTGTCTATCTGGGCGCAACCAGCGTGGATGAGGGCACGCAAGCGGCCGGCCGTGTGACCTTCGGCGCTGGTCCCATCGTGCTGCAGCTCGACGCGCTTCGCCGTGAGGCCGACAATTTCGACATCCCCGGCTATGCCGAAAGCGTCCTGCTGCGCGCCATGGAAGAAGACGAGCACGACCACGAGGAAGAGGTCCATGACGAGGAGCATGGCCACGAGGAGGAGGAAGAGGATTTCGGCACCGTCTCGAACTCCTTCTACACCTTCGAGACGTTCTCGCTGGCTGGCTCATTGGTACAGGACTGGGGCTTTGTCGGCCTGTCGGTGAAGGAAACCGACGCTGAATACGGCCTTCCCGGTCACAGCCACGCGCACGGCCATGAAGAAGGCCATGACGAAGAACATGGTGACGAGGACCACGACGAGCACGGCGAAGAGGAAGAAGAAGACGCCAGCCTGGTGATGGACCAGACCCGTATCGATCTGCGCGGCGAGGTCAATCTGGGCGAAGGCCTGTTCTTTGACCGGGTCCGCTTCAGCTTTGGCCATGCCGACTACACCCACGCCGAGCTGGAAGGTGACGAGATCGGCACCGCCTTCGACAAGGAGGGCCTGGAGGGCCGCATCGAGCTATCCCACGCCCATGACGATGTCCGCCGCGGCACCTGGGGCCTGCAGCTCCTGACCCAGGACTTTGAGGCCGTTGGCGAAGAAAGCTTCATCGAGCCGGTCACCACCCAGGACTGGGGCATCTTCGCTGTGGAACGCTGGGATTATGGCATGTGGGGCTTTGAGGGCGGTGCCCGCCTTGAAACCCGCAAGCTTAATGGCCTGCGCGCTGAGCGCCGCTTCGATACGGTGTCTGCGTCCGGCTCGCTCTTCTACCGCCCGGCTGACGGCGTCTTCCTGTCCGGCACGGTCTCGCGCACCGAGCGCGCGCCGACCGACACCGAAGTCTTCGCCTTTGGCCCGCACGTGGCGACCGAAACCTTTGAAATTGGCGATCTGACCCTCGACAAGGAAACCGCCCTGTCCTTTGAGGGCACGGCCCGCTGGCGCGGTGACGGTTTCCGCACCGAGGTCAGCGTCTTCCACGCCGACTATGACGGCTTCATCGGCCTCTTCCCCACCGGTGAAGAAGAAGACGAGCTCGACGTGTTCGAGTATCGCCAGTCCGACGCCACCCTGACCGGGTTTGAAGTGTCCGGGGCCAGGGATCTGGGCGAAGCCCTCGGGGCTTTCTGGTCCGCGGACGCGTCGCTGGACTATGTGCGCGGTGAAACCGATGGCGACGGCAACCTGCCGCGCATCCCGCCGCTGTCGAGCCTTGTTGGCCTTGAAGCCGACTTCGGCCAGTTCAACGCCCGCGCCGAAGCCCGCCTCGTGGCGGAACAGGGCGAGGTCGCCACCAATGAGCTGCCGACCGATGGCTACACCCTGTTCAACGCCTCGGTGGAGTGGCAGCCGATTGCAACGCGCGATGTGTCGGTCATCTTCGGCGTGCGCAACATCACCGACGAGGAAGCCCGCTCCCACACCAGCTTCCTGAAAGACCTGCTGCCCCACCCCGGCCGCAACTACCGCATTGCCCTGGTCGCCGGGTTTTAGAAACGCAACGCCCCCCTTCCCTCCCCCCACGAGGGGCGGGTGGGCAAGCCGAAGGCTTGGTCGGGTCGGGGGCAGCGCTGGCGCTCGATGATCCTCACCCCACCCGTCAGCTTCGCTGACACCCTCCCCCTCAAGGGGAGGGAGGGCGCTTCAGTCTTTCGTGTGCGGTTCGATAGACGTGATCGAGGGCGCTCGCCATGTCCTCTTCAATCGCCACATTCCAGATCCGGATGACCTGATAGCCAGCCCCTTCAAGCCATTGGTCGCGATGTCTATCGCGCTTAGCCTGGAGCGCGTGAGTGTGACCTGATCCATCAAGTTCAACGACCAGCTTGGCTCGGTGACAGGCGAAATCGACGATGAAGGGACCCATTGGGACCTGCCTACGAAAATGGAGCCCTTCGCTTCGCCATTGGCGCAGTCTGAGCCAGACCCGGGCCTCCCAGGGCGTCAGGCGTTTTCGCAGGCTCCTTGCCTGATGTCTTGGACCTGGAATTTCTCCCATGGGGAGAATCTACACACTGCGCCGGCTCCGGTCTTCCATTTTCCCTCCCCCAACGCGGGGAGGGTGGGCTGCGCGATAGCGCAGGTCGGGTGGGGGGAGCGCCAGCGCTCGATGATCTTCACCCCACCCGTCAGCTTGCGCTGACACCCTCCCCCTCAAGGGGAGGGAGGCTCTTTTCTCTGTCCGCTTTTCAAGAGCGACAAGGCGTTATTGAGCGCGCTTCCCTCTCCCCGCGAGGGAAGGGAAAAGAGGCGTCGCAGGAAACGCCCCACAGAAACAAAAACGGCGCTCCAGATTGCTTCGAAGCGCCGTTCCCAATTATCTGTCAAATAATACCTAGCCGTACTTCACCGAGCAGCCATAGGGCGGGGTCGCGGCGGGGTCGGGGGTGCGGCCTTCGGCGACCGCGTCAAGCGCCATCGTGACGAAGGGTGTCGGCTCGGGGCTGTCCTCGCGCGGGCGCGGGATATCGTCGATGCCACCGGCATACTGAAGCACGCCCTCACCATCGATGACATACATGTGCGGGGTGGTGCGCGCGTCATAGGCGCGGCCGATCACGCCTTCGGGATCGATCAGGGTATGATCCACTGTCGCGCCCCGTTCGGTGTTCAGGGATGCGGCGGTCGCGCCGTCCACAAAACCCTGCTCGCCGGGGGCCGAGCTGATCACCTGGATCCAGACCACACCGTCATTGGCGGCGTCCTGCTGCAGCGATTGCATATTGCCCTGATAGTGGCGGCGCACATAGGGGCAGTCATGATTGGTCCATTCGAGAACCACTGTCTGCCCGTCAAAATCTGACAGCGACACCGTTTCGCCAAACGCGTTGAAGCCGGTGAAATCCGGAGCGGCTTCGCCGGGCACCTGGGCGCGAGCGGGCGCGACAAAGGCAAAGGCGGTGAGCGCGGCGGCGATCGCGGCGCTGACGGGTCCGGCCATGGAATAACGATTGGATTGTGTGGCTGACTTCACAAGCACGTCCTCCCAAATACGCACCCTCATACGTTTCCGCCCAAAGCCTGGATCACAATTTTTTCTGTCAAAAGCGGCGGCAACACTTCAGGGGCCCCGCCACCGGCCGGATAGACCAGATATAGCGGCACGCCCGCGGCGTTATGCCGGGCTAGTTCGGCGGCGATTTCCGGGTCATGATTTGTGAAGTCCGCACGAAAAAGAGCGACATTCTGCGCCTCAAAAACGGCTTTGACATCGCGGCTTGAAAGCGTGCCCAGCTTGTTGATCTGGCAGCTGACACACCAGCTGGCCGTAAAGTCGACAAAGATCGGGCGACCTTCGGCCCGGGCCTCTTCAATCGCCGCCGGGCTCCACTGCGCCCACACGCTATCACCCGACTGGCCCATCTCCACCGGGTCCAGGCGCGCAGTCATGAAGATCGCGGCAGCGGCGAGGAGCACGCCGACCACAGACGCTGTGCGCGCAACCACGCCCTGCATGGAGAACGCCCAGACCGCAAAGCCGGCGGCCAGGAAAGTCGCGAGGGCCCAGATCACCCCCGTGGGCCCGACCTGGGAGACCAGCACCCAAACGAGCCAGATCGCCGCGCCAAACATCGGGAAGGCGAGAACTTGCCGGAAGCGCACCATCCACGGGCCCGGCTTTGGCAGGAAGGCGAGCATCCCCGGCACAAAGCTGACCAGCACGAAGGGCGCAGCCAGACCAACCCCAAGGAAGCCAAAGATTGCCAGCGAAGCCGCCGGCGGCTGGGACAGGGCAAACGCCAGCGCGCCGGTCATGAAGGGTGCCAGGCACGGCGCTGCGACAAAGACCGCCAGCACGCCGGTCAGGAAAGCCCCGCCCTTGCCGCTATCCTTCACCCCCGAGCCAATCTTTTGAAGGCTGGTGCCAACCTCGAACAGCCCGAGGAAGTTCAGACCGATCAGGAACATCAAGAGCGCCAGCGATACGACGATCACCGGCACCTGAAGCTGGGCTCCCCAAAGACCGGGCAGGCCAGCCATGCGCAGGATCAGCAACAGCGCGCCCAGCGCCACGAAGGTCCCGACGACACCGGCAGCGAACAACAGCCCGATCGCGCGGGCTTCACCGCGCTCCGCCCCCCGCTTTTCAACCAGCGTCACCGCCTTCATCGACAGGATCGGGAAGACGCAGGGCATGAGGTTGAGGATAAGACCACCGAGCACCGCAAACAGCGCCGCCTGGAAAAAGCCCAGGTCCGGCGGTGCTGGTAGCGGCGGAGCCTCCAGCTCGAACTCGGGCAACGCCACCGGCGCATCGACCTCAAGATCGTTCACGCTGGCCCCGGCCTCGGCGACGAACTCCAGCGCTGTCTCGACCCAGAGCCCGTTGGAATTGGTTTCAAAGACAATGATGCCGGGCACAGCCTCACTGACCCCGCCGCGGGTCAGATAGCCGGCCGCCACATCCAGGCGGACCACGCCGTCGCCCAGCTTCACCCGCTGCTCGGCTGCATGATCGATAATGCCGCTTTGATGGGGGAAATAGGACAGGTTACGGATCTGGGTTTCACCGCCGGACAACCGGTCACTGGCGAGCGTCAGAACCAGACCATCTTCAATTTTCGCCAGTCCCGCTTCAAAGCCGGCAGGCGCCGGAGACGGGGCCGCGTCCATCGCCCGCTGGATCATCGCCTGGCCCAGCGGATCGGCAGCAGTTTCACCGATGTTAAGCGTCAGCTCCAGATCGGCCGATTCCGGGATGCAGATATCCTCACAGACCAGCCAGGTGGCCTCCGCAGTGATCGTGACCGGGCCGCTGGGTGCATCCGCGGGAACCTCAACCGGGATGGGCAGGGTGACCTGATCGGAATAGCCGTAATTGGTGAGCGGACCGAGCGGATAGGCACTGGGCGCGGGCCAGATGATCTCACCCGCGCTCCACCCCTCGGGCAGCTGCAGGTCGACCATCGTGGCCTCCCCGCTGTCACCGGGATTGCGCCAATAGGTGTGCCAGCCGGGCGTAATCTCCTGATGCAGGGCGATATGCACCGTGTCACCGGGCGCAACGCTCGACAGGTCCGCCACCAGCGACGCGTCGACCATGGGGTCGGCGCTGTCGAACTGGGCCTGTGCGGGCGCGATGGCAAAGATCGCAAACAGGAGCGCGGCGAAGCGGGTGAGCATGGGCAGGCCTTCATACATGCGGGTCTGTCTTGAGCATGTAACAACTGGGTCGCGAATGGAAAAGCGCGCTGACGGGCTTGTGATCGCGGCAGGGCGGGTGAACCGATCAGCGGCACACCAAAACAAAACGGCCGGTCACGTGTGTGACCGGCCGGTTCATTCGTCTCAATGACGGCGCTGGAAGGCTTAGGCTTCCGGCGGCGGGGTGACGCCACCCGGGCGCGGCTCACCGCCCTGTGGGCGCTCACCAGCACGGTCCTGCGCGCGGGAAATCAGGGTTTCCCAGCGGCCCATGGACAGCATGTGTGCGTAGACGGCACCCAGATGGGCGTTGGTGTCGCGCAGCTCAGCGAGGACTTTCGGGTCCAGCTTCTGCAGCTTGTCGCCGGAAATCGCCTGGTAGGTCGCGATCACCTGCGGCTCACCCTGCGGTTCGCCCTGGGCATTGCGCGGCTGGAAGGTCGCCTGCTGCTGGTCGAACAGGTCCAGCTCTTCCATCTTCTCAACGAAGGTGCGCGTGGCCGCGACGTCGGATTCAAAGCGGCGCACGAAGTCGATGGCGCGCTCCAGGAAGGGCGACGGCTTGTCATCGTCGGTGAAGAAGGGCTCGTCCGGATTGTCCGAATACAGGTGCGACCCGGTATCGATGCAGACGGTGAACTTGTCCTGCTGCTCGGTGTGGGACGCCGCTACGAACGGATAGCGACGCACATAGGCCGGCAGGTAGTGGAAGCGCTCGAACATGCCGTTCTTGGGATCCACAAACAGGTTCTGGCCGGCGGTCAGGCCCATGGCCGCAACCGGGGTCTTCTGATCGCCCAGGAACAGGATCGGGAAGGAGGCCGAGCACGCGGCGAACTCACCCATGGTGATCGGCACGAAGTGCGCCTCTGCCAGGAAGTCAAAAGCGCGGTCCGTCCACTTCAGACCCTTGCCCCGGTGGGACATCGGATTGATGGGTTCCGGTGATTTGTAGAGCGGAAGATTGCCCGATACCGAAACATTGCCTGCAGGCGCGTCAGCCATGTGTTTTTCCCCTTGGAATTTCGACAGGGCTGGTTACCGCACAGATCGTGCCAGCGCAACACACAGGGGCACCCGGCAGGCCTGTCACAGCAGGTAAAAGCGTGGATCAGGGTTAATCGCTGGCTCTGGCCCTCGCCTATTGCGCGGCGAGTCAGTAAGTTGCGGGCCATGACTGACACCGCTGCCACCGCCGACGCCCTTGCCGCCATCGAGACCAGCTGCGCTGAGCGCGGCCTGTCCCTGACCCCGCTGAGAAAGCGGGTGCTGGAGCTGTTGCTGGACGCGGGCGGGCCGGTGAAAGCCTATGACCTGCTCGCTGCGTTGAAGCCGGACGGGGGCGCGCAGCCGCCAACGGTCTATCGCGCGCTGGACTTTCTGACCAAGGCGGGGCTTGCCCACAAGGTCGAGGCGCTGAACGCCTACACCGCCTGCAGCCATGGCGATCACGCCGACCAGCACACCCACGACACCGCCGCGCTGTTCATCTGCGAGGCCTGCGGCCATGTCGACGAGCGCCACGTGCCGCGGGTGCCCAAGGAAGGCGCGCCGGACGGCTTTGCCCTGCAGCGCTCGGTGATCGAGCATTACGGCCGCTGCGCCAACTGCGCGTGATCACGGAGAGCTGAGCCCATGGAAACGCTCTGGCGCGGCATTGCGAACAGCTGGGAATGCGACGAGCTGGGCCATCTCAATGTGCGCTTCTACCTGGCCAAGGCCGCCGAGGCCGTGGGCGGTCTGGCGCAGCTCATCCACATGCCCGACGCGTTTACAGCTCGGCCCTACGCCACGCTGGTCGCGCGCGAGATCACGGTGCGCTTCCTCGCTGAGGCCCGTCCCGGCACACCTTTGTCGATCCGCGGCGGCGTTGTGGATCATGATGAGACAGGCCTGACCGCGGCGCTGGTCATGGACCACCCCGCGCTCGGCATCCCGGCGGCGAGCTTCACGGTAAAGCTCGAGCATTACGCGCCGGCATTCGGTCGCACCTTCGCCTGGTCGAGCCGCACGCGCGCCGCGCTGGACGCGCTGACCGTCACAAAGCCGGCCGAATGCGAGACCCGCTCCATTGATCTGGGCGAACGCGAAGCCAATCCCACCCTCGCCCGCGCCCAGAGCCTCGGGCTTACCGCGATCGGGCAGGGCCTGATCAACGCGAACGAGGTGGATGCGCTGGGCCATATGCGCGCGGAGTTTGCCTTCGGGAAGATCTCCGACAGCGTCACCCATTTCGAGGCCGCCTTCCCAGACCACTGGCAGGCCCTGCGCGAAGGCCGGCCGCTGACCACCTCCGGTGCGGTGCTCGAAGCACGCATCCACATGCGCCAGTGGCCGCGCGCGGGCACCGCCTTCCAGGTCCACTCCGGGGTGAAGGCCGCGACCGAGACCGTGCGCACCCTGGTCCACTGGGTCATCGACCCGGCCACGGGCAAAAATCTCTGGTCCATGGAGGCCGTCGCCTGCCTCATGGATCTTGAAGCCCGCAAGCTCAAACGCGTCCCGCCCGAAGAGGTGGCGCGGCTGCAGGGGCTCGCGGTGCCTGAACTTAGAGCGTAAGTCCTGTCTCTCCCCGTTTACGGGAGGAGGGAAAAATGGGCACCGAGATAACCTGCCCGCCTCATTCCTGAACTCCCGGACTTGATCCGGGACCTCTCGGAAAATTGGAGCGCCATCCTGCCCGAGGCCCCGGCTCTCCCGATGGTCGGCCGGGATTTCAGTGTTTTAATTCCCCTCCAGCATCACCCGCCAGCCGGGGCGGGTGCACAGGAGGGTGAGGCAGGCGTTGAGGAAGGGGAGCTCGCCCGCGTCATCCTCGCAATCCTCACCCTCAGGCGCGGCCTCGCGAAAGCCGTGGGGCGGGTATTGCAGGCGGGCCTGGATCAGGTCGGGCCACCAGAAAGGCTCGCGCCAGCGCTCGGCGCCGGTCTCTCGCTCGGCGAGATAGCCGGCCACCTCCCCCGCCTCGATGGCCCGCAGGTATTTCGCCAGCTCGCTGGGGTAGAGCCGCAGCAGACGCCGCTCCAGCTCCGCGCGCGCCGCCTCGCCGTCCGAGGGCTCCGCCTGAGCCTCACCCCCGCCACCCGCCGCGGCCACAAAGCGCTGGGCCGTCAACAAATGCTCCCGCGCCGGCTTCACCCGGCCCAGGCGATACAGCCGCATGGCCTCCGCCTTCGCGGTTTGAGCCAGCGCCAGCAGGTTTTCGGGTGAAGGCACGAGTCTTTGCTGTGCTCCCTCCCCTCCGGTCGGTCGGGTCCTCGCTGCGCCGGGGCAAGCCCGGCTCGCTGCGGGCGGCTGTTCGCCTTGCGGACCCTGTGGGTCCGGGGTGTTTTGTCCTGAAACGCCCGGCGGTTCCGATCCAGTCTCCCCGACGCCGGAGGCGTCGCAAGGGCGACCGCCCGCCCGCAGCGACGGCGAGCCCTGCTCGCCGGGAGCGAGGACCGACCCCACGGAGGTGGGGGAGGACAGGAAAGACTGAGGATCATCGAGCGCTTGCACCCCCGATCCAGACTCCCCCTTCCCTCCCCTCGAGGGGAGGGCCAGGGTGGGGTGTTGGTCCGCTGACGCTCTACCGGCGAACGGGTTAGTATGCGGCGCACGCTGTACCCCCCACCCCAGCCCCTCCCCCGCGGGGGAGGGAGAGGCGCTGAGCCTGTCTTTGTCCAATTCCTCTTCCAGATCACATAGCCGCCACTTACCGCGCGCGGCCCACTGGTGCAGCGTCGGGGCGGGCACGCCGGTCTCGCGCTCGATCTCGGCCATGGACGCCCCATCGCGCCGCAAAGCCCTCGCCCGCGCCTCCAAAGCCGCCCGCACTTTCGCCGATCTCGGTGTTCCTGCCATGGAGAGGAGTGTAAGGGCGCGGCAGGGGGTGGGGGATTAGTTTGGTTTTTCCTGTCCTCCACCCCGTCCGGGGTGTCGGTCCTCGCTGCGCCGGTGCAAACCCGGCTCGCTGCGGGCGGGCAGTCGCCCTTGCGAGCGCTTAAGCGCTCGGGGAGCGTAATCGCCAACGCCAAAGCCCCTCTCCCGTCATCCCAAACTTGATTTGGGACCCAGCGGCACCACCGTCGAAATTGGGTCCTGAATTAAATTCAGGATGACGCCGGAGGGGGATGAAGGGCGCAGCGCGAATTTCGATGACGCCCGCGCATAGGGCGCGCATACTCCCGCCATGCGCGAATTTGCTCCCGCCGCCTACATCCTCGCCAGCCAACGCAATGGCACGCTCTACACCGGTGTGACCAGCGATCTGCCCGGCCGGATTAGCCAACACCGACAGGGCATCGGTTCACAATTCACCTCAAAATATGGCGTCCACCAGCTGGTCTGGTTTGAAATGCACGACACCATGGCCACCGCCATCGCCCGCGAAAAACAGATCAAGGCCTGGCGTCGCGCCTGGAAGCTCGCCCTGATCGAAAGAGAAAACCCGCACTGGCGCGACCTGTTCGAAACGCTGTTCTAGCGCGCACTCGCCCCAACCGCTTGCGTCATCCCAAACTTGATTTGGGACCCAGTCACGCAGCGCTCTCAGGAAACGCACCCCACAAACTCAGCCCCATCGTCATCCTGAATTTAATTCAGGACCCACTCGCACCCACAGAGCCGCTGGGTCCCAAATCAAGTTTGGGATGACGCCGGAGGGGGATGGAAGAGTGAGCGTCAAGGCTGACCGGGCTGGCCCGGTCACCGCAGAGCGGGCGAAGCGTCTTGACGCCCTCGGCTTCCCGCTGCGGAAGACTCGGCATGGGGTTAAGGGGGAACAGCGCCTATCTCACAGCATTACTTCAGCGTTTATCTACGAATTGAACCCAGCGGCTTAACGCTGAACCGTATCGACGTTCCGACTCTCTAGACCACCCAAGTTCAAGTTCGGCGGCGAGCGCTGCACCAAGTTCCCATCCGGTTAATGATTGTTCTGAAAATGCCCTTACACACCACTCCACCGTCTCATCACGCTCCGCCGCCTGCTTGACGGATTGTTCGATCATTAACGGATCTACAGTTTCAGTTAGCACCGGATAGCCGCCGCTAAGCCGGATAAGTCCAAGATGTCGAGCCGCCAATAGCGCATTCCGAAATTTACCCTTTCGGATCTGCTCAACCGAAATTTGTTCCGCAGTAAGCTTGCCTAAAAGTTCGACAACACGTTCAGGCAGAGCTTCCCCCCGAAACATTTCGCCACGGTCCAAGCGATCCTGATTACTCAAGTGAGTCAATACATTCTGAATCTGTTTTCCCAGGATCATGCGCCGTCCGCGAGAAGCAAGAACCCCAAAACGTAGGCAATACTGAAGATACCTAGAAATATACGAGCGTATCACTGAGTCTTTCTCAGAAATGAACTTAAAGTGTCGCCGCGATGCTTGGGTAAGCTCTTTTTGTGTGAACGCGCCGCGCTTTTGAATAAGTTGATGTATCTCGACCATCAAGACATGCTGCATGAGGAACGCGATAATCTTTTTTGTTGCATCAACGGGATCATTGAATGTGACACTGAATCGCTGAGCGGTTCGGTCAACATCAACCAAACCAAACGTAGCAAAATCGCGGATAAAGTTGTCTACGGTGCCCGCTGAAACACCTAACCCCTTCTTTAAATCAGAATAAGTCATTTCATTGTGAAGAGACATCACCCGGATTGACTGTACAAGCTTCTTGGTTGAGCATATTGGAAAATATGTGAATGGAACAAAAGGCGTTTTATTACTTATGAGATAATCCCTGAAAATATCCCAATAAAGACTGAGTGTTGTACCGCTTTTAACAACTAACCTTCTGTTAATTAGAGCGTCTACAATTTTTGAATCGAATTGCTCATGCACTGTATGCATATCGACAGGCGAGCGCTCCCCAATAAACATAAGCAGGGCATGCTCGGTACTGGTCAACTCCTCGATTTCCGAGTCAAATAAGTTTGAGAGCTTAAAGTCCTGTATGGAAACATCAGGTCGAGTGTTTTCGATGAAATACACCAGCAGCTTCTTAAGAAGCCACGGCAATCCTGAAAAATTCTGCTTCACAAATTGCCTAACCTCGCGAGCAACCGGAGCAGGGGTATTTTTCAGTGCATTCTTAATGAAACGATCAGCCTCGGTGATCGAAAATTGATTAACGCTAAAATCAGCGCGGTTCTCCTGTGTTTCGTGCCACAAAGTGTAGCCGGGATTATCGGGTGTGGTCGAACCATCTGTTTTCCACGAAAACCCAAGTATGAGTGGTATATCACTATCAGTTAGCTGAAGAATAACTCGGCGAAATTGACGAAATGCATTATCCAAGTCTGTCCGGCGTAATAATTCCTCAAACTGATCAAATATTACAACGATAAATTTCTGCTCATTTCGAAGTGAGTCATATACATCCTGCATTTCCTTTGATGAAATACTATGTATAGAGCTTGGAATATGAGGGGCAAAAAGGCGGTTTATAAAATTTGAGTTTTGCGCTTCTTCCACTCCAGCGCAGATCGCCTTGAACACGAAATCAGAGGAAGTGATAGATCTACTATCCACTGGAAAAAAAATAGTTTTTTATTTAGATGGTTATTCAGATCATGAGAAATTTTCAAAGCTATTGAACTCTTTCCCCAGCCGGACGGAGCTTTTATGCCGAAGGTTCGCTTTGAAGTTTCACCTTTTCGGGCCAAATCAAGAAAGGTGAAAATCTCAGAAATTACGTGCTCCCGACCGACAAAGTCGGAAAGATTACTTGGTCGAAAATCTTTCCAGTTGTCACCAGGAACCAGCCGAACAACCGGGTCCTCAGAGCTGGGTCCAGCGGGAATAACCTCACCTAGTTCGCTATCGATCCAACGATAATCACTAAATGGAAGTTTAAGCGTAGAAATATCTGGAAGCTCGTTTTGCGGAATACGGCTCGCCAGAGCATCAAACCTATAACCAGCTAACCCGGCGGCCCCGCCTTTCCTGCTTGGCACGAGCTCGACCCACAAGGGATCGCGTTCAGCAAAGATAAGTAGGCTTAGCTCATTTCTCTGATCACTCATCTGCGGGAACGAAATTTGTTTAAAATCAATATGCTTCTGCACTAGATCAGATAAAAGAATATGTTTGAAACGCCCCTCTTGAGTCGACGAAATCTGCTCAAGCTTCCCACGAGCGGCACGACCAATTGGATTTAAAGTAATAAGCCAACCTTCAGCGCACTTATTAATGAGCGTATTCGTGTAGAGCGAATTGATCGCGCTTGCACCAACTGCGTCGTTTCGCGCTTTGCATTCAATTAAGATCTCACCAGCCTGGGTATGGTGTCGCGCGCGCAGATCAATTTCAGCACCAACGAGTGCCGTCGAAGGGGTCACATCATACCCCTGCGATTTCAGTAGGCGACCAACAAAATTCTCAAGTGCGTCGCCCTTCTCTTTTGCTACTTCCGTGTAGGTCGCGATTTCGATATTAAACATTAGGCCGGGCTCTAGAAAATTCAGATTTGGGAATCGTTGCGATTGGATAAAAACTTATAGTAGTTTCGCAGAGTCACCAATCGCGCCCTCACTCCCCACTCAACGTCTTAATCTCATCGCGCAACCGAGCCGCCTCCTCAAACTCCAGGTCCGCGGCCGCCTCACGCATGCGCTTTTCCAGATCGGCAATAACCGCCTGGAGGTTATTCGGTTCGAACTTTGCCTGGTCCTCGGCCATCTCTCGGTTGCGGTCCCGGTCGCGGCGTTTGGCGCTGCGGCCTTTGGCCGTTTTTTCCATGACGCCTTGCAGGATGTCGCTGACGCCGCGCACGACCGTTTGCGGGGTGATGCCGTGGGCTTCGTTATGCTCGATCTGTTTGGTGCGGCGGCGTTCGGTTTCGTCCATGGCGCGCTGCATGGAGCCGGTGATGCGGTCGGCGTAGAGGATGACCTTGGCGTCGGCGTTACGCGCGGCGCGGCCGATGGTTTGCACCAGGCTGGTTTCAGAGCGCAAAAAGCCCTCCTTGTCCGCATCGAGGATGCCGACCAGGCCGCATTCGGGGATGTCGAGGCCTTCGCGAAGCAAGTTGATGCCCACCAGCACGTCATATTCACCCAGGCGCAGGTCGCGGATGAGCTCGATGCGTTCGACGGTGTCCACATCGGAGTGCATGTAGCGGACTTTCAAACCCTGCTCATGCATGTATTCGGTCAGATCCTCGGCCATGCGCTTGGTGAGCGTGGTGATGAGGGTGCGGAAGCCTTTCTTGGCGGTTTCGCGGGCCTCCTCGATGATGTCGTCGACCTGGGAGGTGTGCTCGGTCTGGACCGGGCGGACCTCGACCGGCGGGTCGATGAGGCCGGTGGGGCGGATCACCTGTTCGGTAAAGACGCCGCCGGTCTGGTTGAGTTCCCACGGGCCGGGGGTGGCGCTGACATGGATGGTGGGCGGGCGCATGGCCTCCCACTCCTCGAACTTGAGGGGGCGGTTATCCAGGCAGCTGGGCAGCCTGAAGCCGTGCTCAGCCAGCGTGCGCTTGCGGTTGAAGTCGCCCTTATACATGGCACCGAGCTGGGGCACGGTGACGTGGCTTTCATCGGTGAAGACGATGGCGTTGTCGGGCAGGTATTCAAACATGGTGGGCGGCGGCTCGCCCGGCTTGCGGCCGGTGAGGTAGCGGGAATAATTCTCGATGCCGGCGCAGGAACCGGTGGCCTCCAGCATTTCAATGTCGAACTCGGTGCGTTGCTGAAGGCGCTGGGCTTCGAGGAGCTTGCCGTTGGCCTCCATCCACTCGAGGCGCTCTTTGAGCTCGGCCTTGATGCTGGCGATGGCCTGGTTCAGCGTCGGGCGGGGCGTGACATAGTGGGAGTTGGCGTAGACGCGCACCTTGTCGAGGGTGGTGATGGGCTTGCCGGTGAGGACCTCGAACTCGGTGATGGACTCAATCTCGTCGCCGAAAAAGGAGATGCGCCAGGCGCGCTCGTCATAGTGGGCCGGGAAGATCTCCAGCGTGTCGCCGCGGACGCGAAAGCTGCCGCGCTGGAAGGCCGCGTCGTTGCGCTGATACTGCAGCGCGACCAGGTCTCGCATGACGGCGCGCTGGTCCCTCTCCACACCCACCTCCAGGTCGAATACCATGGCGGTGTAGGTCTCCACCGAGCCGATGCCGTAAATGCAGCTCACCGAGGCTACGATGATGACATCGTCGCGCTCCAGAATCGCACGGGTGGCGGCGTGGCGCATCCGGTCGATGGCCTCGTTGATGGAGCTCTCCTTCTCAATGAAGGTATCGGTGCGCGGGACATAAGCCTCCGGCTGATAATAATCATAATAAGAAACAAAATACTCCACACTATTATCAGGAAAGAATGACTTGAATTCGCCGTATAACTGCGCCGCCAGCGTCTTGTTGGGAGCCAGCACAAGAGCTGGACGCTGAAGGGTTTCAATGACTTTCGCCATGGTAAAGGTCTTGCCGGACCCCGTGACACCGAGGAGAACCTGATCCCTCTCCGACTGATTGACGCCCTCGACCAGTTCAGCGATCGCAGTGGGCTGATCACCTTTGGGCTCATACTCGGAATTCAGGCGGAACAGCTTTCCGCCTTCGGATTTTTCCGGGCGCTCGGGACGGTGGGGCGTCCAGTTATCCGGCAGGGAGAGCGGGTCCTTGATGGAGCCGCCGGCCGCAGGTTTCGCTGGTTTGTCCAGCACAAAATCGGCTTGTCCGATGTCCTCCACGCCAGAAGGCTTGTAGGCGGTATCGTCTGAGGTCAGCTTTGGCATGCCCCGAATATGGGCCGGTCACGACACGCTGAACAGGGGCGGTGGGCTACCGGACTGCAGCAATCGCCCCGCGTGAGCGGGAGGCCTAAGGCTTGGTTAACTCCTGATGGGCAAGTTGGACCTGACGTCAACACCAGTATCCACGGGTCGATTCGCCCATGTCTGAAGGCAGTTTTGAGCGCATCCGTGTCCTCATCCTCGAGGACAATGCCCATATGTCGACCATCCTGCGCACGATCCTGCAAGGTTTTGGCGTACGTAATATCGTGGAAACCCGCGACGCAGCAGACGCGTTCGAGACCATGCGCAGTGCGAACCCGGATCTGGCGCTCGTTGACTATATGCTCGGCGACGTGGACGGGCTGGAATTCACCCGCCTGACCCGCACCGCTTCAGACAGCCCGAATAAATACCTGCCGATCGTGATGGTCTCCGGGCACACCGACCGCTCCAAGATCATGGAAGCGATCAATGCCGGCGTGAATGAATATCTCGCAAAGCCGGTCCGGCCTGTAGATCTTTATAACCGGCTGGTATCGCTCATTGAGCGCCCGCGGCGCTTCGTCAAATCGCCCGGATATTTCGGACCCGACCGCCGCCGTCGCCAGGACCCGCGCTATGCCGGACCCTTCCGCCGGGCTTCGGATCAGGACTTCGATACCGCCGACGTCGATTTCGGTTAGGCCTGCGCTGATCTGCGCCATGGGCAACTGCCCTAATTTCGCCTCATCTGTCTTCACCAATGCCCTCGGGAAGGGTGAAGCGGAGGCCGCTTTTGCGCCCTATTCAGCCTGTCTACATCACCGGCACAGGAAGCTACCTGCCCGGCGAACCGGTCCCCAACGACAAGATGGAAGCCCATATCGGCTGCGTTCATGGACGCAGCTCGAAAATCGGTCGTCGCGTCCTGCGCTGGAACGGGATTGAAACCCGGCACTACGCGATAGACCGTGACGGCGTCCCGTCTCACTCCAATGCAGGGCTGGCGGCCGAGGCTGTAGGAACGGCTGCAGACCGAGCCGGTGCGGAGCTTGATCAACTTCAGCACCTTGCCGCCGCAACAACACAGGGCGACCTTCTGGTGCCCGGCCACGCAGCCCAGCTCCACGCAGAGCTTGGATGCGGACCGCTTGAAATTGCGAGCTTCCAATCCGTTTGCGGCTCGGCGCTCATGGCTGCGAAGTCCGGATTTCAGGCGGTGCGCACTGGCGAGGCCACTCACGCCTGCGCGGCAGCGAGTGAGTTGTCGTCCAGATGGTTCCGCCCGGAATTCTTCGAGGGCGCAGACCTGACGGGTCGCAAAGGTCAGGTGATCCTTGAGGCTGAATACCTGCGCTGGACACTGTCTGATGGCGGCGGTGCCATATGGATGTCGGACAAGCCCGGCCGGTCCGGGATATCGCTTCGCGTTGACTGGATCGATATTGTTTCGCTGGCACACCAGTTCGATCCCTGCATGTGGGCCGGCGCGCGGATGGATGAGCGCCACGACCTCCTGAAGTCCTGGTCTTTCCAGGGTCCCAAGGCCGCATTTGAGTCAGGCTCAATCGCTCTGCAACAAGACTTTACCCTGCTCAAATCGATCATCCGGGCGTGGGTTGGCGTTTACCTTCAAAAGGTTGATGCAGGCCGCATCACACCCAGCCAGATTGACCATCTACTGGTCCACTACTCTGCAAAATCGCTCCGCGAGGAGATCATCCGCCTTCTGGAGGACACCGGCGGGATGGTCGCGGAGGACCGCTGGTTCAACAATCTCAGGATAGTTGGCAATACCGGCTCAGCATCGATCTGGATCATGCTGGATGCGCTACTGCGCGAGCGGACTGTGACGCCCGGAGAACAGATTTTGGCGGTGGTGCCTGAGAGTGGACGGGGCCTCGTCGGCTTCATGCAAATGACGGTCGTTGGACCGGAAGGAGACGCATAATGGCAACGATCGAAACCTTGAGCGAGGCTGCAAACGCCCCCTCCCCACAGCTTCAGTCTGTCATGCGCAAGCTGGCCATCGCGTGGACCGAGTTTGAGGGCCGTCTGGAGGCGACGCCAATAATAAAACGGCTCAATCGTGGGCAGCTTGTTATTGATGATTATCGGGCCTTCCTGGTGAATCTTCGCCAGCAGGTGGTTGAGGGGGCGTGCTGGATCTCGCGCGCGGCCTCGAACATTTCCGAGGCGCATTTCGACCTGCGCTCCACCTTAATGCATCACGCCCAGACCGAGCACAGGGATTATCAGATGCTGGAGGCTGACTTTGTGGCGGCCGGCGGCACGCTTGAGACCATTCGCTCCACGCCGAAAAATATCGGCTCTGAAGCGCTGTCGGCCTGGATGTATCAGCAGGCCTCGAAACCCGACCCCTTCGCCATGATCGGTTCCATGTGGATCATCGAGGGCCTCGGCTCGCAAAAGGCTCGCGACTGGGGCAAGGCAGCGATCAGACAGCTTGACCTTGGCGAGGACGCAGCCCGCTTTCTGCTCTATCACGGCGAAAACGATGTCGAGCACATGGAAGAGTTCCAGGACATGCTCAGCCAGATGCCGCTCGATGATGCGCTGATCGAAGACATCGTCATGTGCGCGCGTGTAACCGGTCGCCTCTACGCCCTCCAGCTGGAGGAGATCCATCTTGCCTGATCAGCTTGGACAGAAATTCGATCCCGATGCGTTTGACCGCGCCGATCCCGACCCCTGGCTCGCGCTCTGGCTCGACACCAGCCTGCCCATTGATGACGACGCGAAGGCCGCCCTGCTCAAGGGCCATGACAGCTATTCGCGGCGCTTCCTGCTGCACTTCCTGCGCCCCTTCGTCTTTGTCTTCTTCGTCTTTGTTCAGATCGTAAGGCGGGTTTTCCTGAAATGGCCCAACCTGCCCAAAAGCCTGCACAAGACAATCCACTGGGGCCTGCGCACCTTCGCGACACCTGAAGCCAACACGCTCATCATGCGTCACTTTTCGATCGGCACGGAGATCCTCGGCTTCATCAAGGCCAATGCCGGTCCGGTGGAGATTGAGAGCTTTCCGCTCCGGCCCACGCGCCTGAAGGACCTGGAAGACAATATTTTCCTCCAGCACGATCTGAACATCTATAACTTCATCATTGAGCTGAACCGCTCTCTGCGCGAGCAGGGCCGCGATCTTGCACCGCCAGGCACACTCGATCTGTCCATGATCACCGACGGGCCGTTCGAGTTTGAAGACTTCCCGGACAAACCGCTCAACTTCGTCGATATCCAGACCGCGATTGAGCTTTACACGCCGCTGTATGCGCTCTTTCTGCCGAAGAATGATTTCGTGCGCGCGGCGAATTCACTTCAGCTTGATGAAACAATCGCGATCTATATCGCGAAAATCCTCGGTACCGATTACCATCTCAGCTTCATCAAGAACGGTCATCCCATGGTGCCCCTGTCGACTTTCGAGGCCGGCCATCGGTTGATGCTCCATGGTCTTGATGCTGAGGGCATTCATGGCTGGTTGAGGGTTCTAAAGCGACGCCAGGCCGAAGGCCTGCCGCTCGATCCGGCCTCTCCGCCGGGCCAGATCGCTTCATAGCACAGGCCAAGCAGACGATTGCCCTGTCAGCCTTTGGCCGCATCGACCACCGCATCAATATCGGTCTGGTCGGTGCGCCAGCTGGCGACAAAACGCGCCGAGCCGTCCGGCCAGGCGTAGAAACCTGCGCCGGCGGCTTGCAGCCGGTCTTTCACTGGCTGTGGAAGCTTCAAGAACACTTCATTGCCATGGGTGGGATGGGCCGCTTCTACCCCGTCAATCTGGCACAGCCGGTCGCTGAGTTCCTTGCCTGCCGCATTCGCGTGCCGAGCCAGCTCCAGCCAGAGGCCATCGGCCAGCCAGGCTTCAAACTGGGCCGCCACGTAACGCATCTTCGGCAGCATATGCCCGGCCCGTTTCTGGCGCGCCTGCAGCATCGCAAACCGCTCCTTTTGCTCGCCAAACAGGATGACGGCTTCGGCCGCCAGCGCACCGTCCTTGGTCGCGCCCATGCACAGCACATCCACGCCTCGCTTCCAGGTCATCTCCGCCGGCGAACAGCCCAGATGGGACAACGCGTTGGCAAAGCGCGCGCCATCCATGTGAACGCGAAGCCCGGCCGCCTTGGCCTGCCCGATCAGCTGGTCCAGCTCTTCAAGTGAATACGCACAGCCCGACTCGTTGAGCTGGGAGATCGAGAGCACGCGCGGCGGCGTCGCATGGACGAAGTCCTGGGGCCATTCCGCTAGGGCACCAGCCAGATTGTCGGGATCGATCTTCGCATGCGCCCCATGGACCGGCAGCAGCTTGGCCCCGCCCGTGAAGAATTCCGGAGCCCCGCGTTCGTCGCGCTGAATATGGGCTTCGTCATGGCAAAGGATGATATCGTCAGGCCCTGAGAGCACCGAAAGCGCCAGCGCGTTCGCGGCCGTGCCAGAGGTCGTGAACAACACTTCCAGTTCGGTCTCGAACAGCTCGACCAACCGGGCCTTTACCCGTTGGCTGATGGGGTCCGCACCATAGCTGGGCGCAAAGCCTTCATTGGCGCGAACCATGGCGTCCAACAGGGCGGGATGAGCGGGGGCGGTGGTATCTGACAGGAAATTCATGGCGCTGAGGCAAGCTTACGGCTGAGCATCGGTCAAGGCGTCCGCGCGCCCTTCGGCCTCATAGCGCTGCAATTCGCGATTGCCCCTCGCAACCAGATCCATGTCCCGCTCGTTGAGCCGTTCGATGACCGCTTCGGTCAGGTCATCAAGCGGCACCGAGCCGGGTTTCTGGTTTGCCCGATCGATGGCGTGAACCTCGCGGGCCTCGGCCTCCTGGCCCAGCGCACGGCGCGCCATGGAACGCGCAAAGCCGGTGTAGTAAGCCGCACGGATCGCCCGCGCATCATCGCTGAGATCACTGTCCTGTAGCGCGGTCATGGCGTTCTGGTATGCGGGCCACGCTTCGATTGCCGCCGACAGATCGGCTGCCGCTTCCGCCTCGATCGGGAGCTCGACCTCAGCAAAATGGGCGAGATAAGCCCCCACCTCGGCTGGACCTGCGTTATCGGCGGTCCGCCAGTCATGGACGCTTTCACTGTTCAGCAAGGTCCCACCGGGCTCCGCGACGACCACCGTCGGTGTTCCGAAAATCTGATCAACGCCAAAGCGCGCGAGCTGATCAAGATTTCGGTCACGCTGCCCGATATCAATAAAGACCAGCTCATACTCGGCGGCCAGAAACGCCGCCAGGCTCTCATTCGTTTGAAGCCGGTGGGCGAGGCCGCGGCTGTCATGGCACCAGTTGGCCCCGAAAACCGCGAGGACCGGGACATCCCGGGTGCTGGCGCGCGCCAGCGCCGTGTCCACCTGCGCGGCGGCATCCGCGCCCGCGTCATAATCGGCCCCCTCGCGTTCATCCGCACAGGCCGTGGCCGTACCGATCACAAGAACGAGGAGGATAACGAGAAGGCGGCGGAAAGGCATGGCGGGCTCCCAACAGTCGGATCCGCATTGCGCGACGTTGTGCTCGCCCGGTCAAGACAAAGCTCCAGCAGGGGCGGACATCCTCGCAAACCGTGCTAGGTGATGCGCTTCACATCGATGAAACCTGATCAGACCATGACCCAACGCCCCACCATTGCCCTCGCCTACGACTTTGATGGCACGCTATCGCCCGGCTCCATGCAGGAGCATTCCTTCATTCCCGAGATCGGGGAGGACAAGGCGGCCTTTTGGGCCAAGGTCAATGGCGACGCGGCGCGCCTCGGCGCGGACAATATCCTCATTTACATGCATGAGATGGTCAAAGCTGCCCAGCGCAAGGACAAGCCGTTCCGGCGTGAAGATATCGCGCGCCACGGCCGGCGGATCAGCTTCTTCGACGGTGTGGCCGATGGCTGGTTTGAGCGCATGCGCCGCTTTGGAGCCAGCTGCGGCGTTGAGGTTCAGCACTTCATCATCTCCTCAGGTTTGAAGGAGATGATCCAGGCCTGCGCCATTGGCGACGAGTTCAACGCCATCTTTGCCAGCGAATTCAAATACAACGCCGATGAGGTGCCGGTCTGGGCGGCCTCGGCGGTGAACTACACCAACAAGACGCAGTTCCTGTTCCGCATCAACAAGGGTGAGCTGGACCTGTCCGATCACGCCGGCGTCAACAAATATGTCGCCGAGGATGACCGCCCGGTCCCGTTCCGCAACATGATCTATATCGGCGATGGCGATACCGATGTGCCCTGCATGCGCACGGTGAAGGAACAGGGCGGTGTGTCGATCGCGGTTCACCCGGCTGGCGATGAGCGCGGTGCCACCAAGACCGCATCGCTGAAAGCCGACAGCCGCGTCCACTTCACCGCGGACGCGGACTATTCCGACGGCTCAAGGCTTGATGAATACGTCAAGGCGGCCATCACCAAGATGGCCGCCGTGGAGCATCTGAAGAAGCTGGAGCGCGGTTAGACCCGCTCACTCACTGCGATGGCGGTGTGGCAGCCGACGGTGATGGCGGCGGACAGGATGGGGTAGCCCACCGCGTCCTTGGCCCCCTCATCGACGGCGAGGTCCTTGTGCTCGACCTCTTCGGCCTGGAACTGGGCGAACTGGTCGGCCAGCTCGGTCTCGCCCATCAGGCGCAGCTCCTCGACCTGCTTGGCGTAATGGCCTTCGATGACGGTCTCGACCGCTTCGGTGCAGGCGTGCGCCGCGCGTTCGCCCATCAGGGCTGTGATCGCTCCCAGCGCGAAGCCGGCTGCATCCCAGGCCGGACCCAGAAAGGTCGGGCGGGCCAGCCCATCGCGGATATGACCATCAAAGGCGTCCAGATGGTGCTGCTCGTCCGCTTCCATGCGCTGCAGCTGACCGGCGATGCGGGCCTTCGACGGCTGATTGCCAAACACCGCGCGTTGGCCGCGATAGATGCGGACCGCGCCATATTCGCCGGCATGATCCACGCGCACCATCTGCTCGATGCGCTTGGGATCACGCACGCGGCCGGGGCGTCGGACAGTCTTGCGCTGAAAACTCATAGGTCGGGCCTCCAGGACGGTGCCTTGAACAGGATGGCGAGGGTGACGAGCCCCATCACCACGCTGAACAGGAAGTTATATCCCGCCATGGAGATGCCAAGCATCGACCATGCGACTTCATCGCACGGGACGACATTCTGGACCCGGTCAAACGCCCCCATCACGTCATCCAGCGTCATCCCGCTGGTGTCGGAGGCCTGGCAGTCAATGGTCCAGAAGCCATACTCCATGCCCGCATGCTTGCCCGCCTCATAGGCGCTCCAGCCAAACAGGCCGGCGATCACGAAGCTGATCAGGCGGGCCAGCGCACCGGGGGCCTTGTAGAGCGCGTAAAGCGCGCGCAGACGGGTGCGGAACCAGCCTTTCATCGCGTCCGCGCCCGTCTTCAGGATCTGCGCGTCAGGGCGACGGATCAGCTGGGCGATGGCAAAGCCTGCGAGCCCGGCGATGATGATCCAGATATGCACCCAGCGCTGCTCGATACAGAAGGGACAGGGCGGGTAATTGCCGAATATCTCGAACGCGTAGGCGCCGGCGAGGATCAGCCCGGACCCCAGCGCAGCCACCAGCGGCCAGCGGTCAGGCCGGGTCCAAGTCTCGAGGAAATCTGTCTGCACGCTCATGGGGTCAGCCTATCGCGAAATCGAAAACGGCGCGAGCGCCTGCGTCACTGTCTCGGCGGTGTCACCGGCCCCGAACAGCCCCAGGATAAAGTCCTTGAGGATGTCCACGAACGCTGCGCCGAACACCACAAAGCCGACGATCAGAAGCGCGATCCACGCTACGCCCAGGATCAACCCGCCCAGCACCAGCAGTCCGTCGCGCGTGATCAGGCCGATCGACGCAATCGCGATGGCAATGCCGGGCGTGGTGTTGGTGGCGGGCAGCGGCACGAGAATGGACGCGCAGAACAGCACGAAGACCGCACCCACGAGCCGTTCCGCCGTCGGCCCGGAGAGGGCTCTCAGACGGGGTCGGGCCAGCGCCTCCACCCAGCCAAACCATTTGCGCGCGCCGGTCGCCATGCGGGTCAGGCCCGCCCCGTCAATCTGGCGCGCGGCAAAGCGCCTGGGCATCCAGGGTTCGGGTCGGCCCAGCGCCATCTGCGCGGCAATCGCCATCATCGGCAGCGCCACAATCTGCGGCACACCGTAGAGAAAGGGCATGCAGACCGGGATCGCCAGCGCAAACAGCAATACGCCGAACACCCGCTCACCCAGCCGGTGGGAAAACTCACCCAGGCTCAGCCCCGCCTCGCCCGCCTCCGCCGCAATCTCCTCCAGCGCCGCGATCAGGCCGCCGGTGGGGGCCTGTGTGTGATCGGATGAGGCGTCGGTGGTCATGCGGATTAATCTCTGCTGCGTTGCCGGATCCAAAGCTACGGCGCAGCCTCAAATGCGTCCACGAGGTTAGTCACCCAAACGCTCTGCCATGAAGCCCAGCACTTCGCGCGCGGCCTCCAATGTGGGTTGGCCGTCCTCGGCGATCAGGTCCTTGGTCAGAACCGCATGGGGGAAGGGATTGCCGTCGGGGTTCTGCGCCTCATCGGGCAGGACCGTCATGTCGACCCGCTCGCCGAGCAGCTGCTTCAGCGCGGAAAACCGTGCCGCACGACAGGCCGGATCACCGTCAAAGCGGTAAGCCTTCAACGCCAGATCCGTGCGCGCCTTCAGTGCCTCAGCCTCCTCCGGCTGCAGGTGAAGGGAGGCCGGATTGTTAAACGGCATGGAGGGTTCAGCGGCCACCGCGGCCGCCACGCTGGGATCGACGGCCACCGACCAGGCGAAATTGCCGGTCAGGCAGAGCCCGATCACGCCCACGCCGGCGCCGCCATGGTCTGCGTGAACGTGGCGCGCCAGCGCCCTGAGCCAGTTCGACACCGGACTTCCGCCATCCTTCACGAACAGGCGCAGCTCCCGGGAGATGCAGGCGCGGATCATACCGCCAAATCGTCCGACCGACTGGTGCAACTCCTCCAGCGTGGAGCCGGGCGGATCGTAAAGCGCGGGCGCATAAACCCGAAAGCCCGCCAGCCTTAGCCAGTTCGCCAGCCGCCAGAACTCCGGCACAAAGCCCGGCAGCTCATGCATCAGGATGACCGCCGGCCCCTGCCCGGCCATCAGGACCGGGTGCGCCATGCCGTCCGCCTCGAAGTCGAAAACCTCCTCAAACGGCGTGCGGTCGTCGACCGACAGGACGTCGACGAAAGCCGACCGGGTAGCGGACACGGGCTGAGGGGCGGCGGCAGACATAAGCGACTCCAGCAGGGGCAACGCGCAGCCTAGCCCGATTGGCGCAGCCTGAAAGTCCCTTATTGCGGCCTTCACGCCGCACCCGGCGCAGTTTCTCGCTCCGACCCCGCCTCGCCCCATGGACTCCCGCGCGCGCTTCGTCGAAGACAAAAGAAAACGACCGTTGAGGGGTTAACGGTGGACTGGGGAGAGATCACTGCGCGCATATCCGGCGCACTCAGCACGGGCTGGGCGTGGCTGCCGGCGTGGGCGCAGATTGCCATGGGCTGTCTGGCTGGCGTCTATGGGCTGTGGGCCATCCTTTTCCTGTTCCAGTCGCGCATTCTCTACTTCACTGATCCGACCCGCCGTGACCCGGCGGAACTGGGTCTTGAACGCACGGTGGATACGGAGACGCGCACGAAGGACGGGGCCAAGCTGGTCCTGTGGAAAACCGAACCGGAATGGACCGGGGCGCCGCACATCCTCTACCTGCACGGCAACCGACGAGCCCTGTGGCGCCGGGCCCGCTTTTTCCGTCTTTTCCTGGCCGCGGGCTATGGCTTCACCGCGCTGGCGCATCGCGGCTTTAACGGCTCCAGCGGCAGGCCCAGCGAAAAGAAGAATGTCGCCGACGCCATCCATGTGTTTGACGAGCTGGTGGCCTCTGGCGTCCCGGCGGCCTCCATCATCGTGTACGGTGAAAGCCTCGGGTCCGGCACGGCGGTCCAGCTGGCCGTGGCGCGGCCCGTGGGCGGTGTGGTGCTGCACGCGCCCTATGACAGCCTGCGCGACATCGTGCGGTCGCGGACCATCTGGCTTCTGCCGCGCCTGATTTTCCGCGAGCAATATGACAGCGTGCGTCAGATCCAGAAGGTCACCGCACCAGTCCTGTGGATTCACGGCGATGCTGACCGCATCATCCCCCAAAGCCGCGGGCGACGACTTTATGATGCTGCAACCGGTCCGAAATATGCCGCGCTGGTGAAGGGCGCGAACCATTTTGGTATCTACACCCAGCAGGTCTTCAACCAGCATATCCGCTTCTTTGCCGAAGCCGCCGCCCTGGTGGGCCAGCGGCCTCGTCCCCATGACGACGCCAGCGTCATTGATCCGGTGGTCCCGGAGGAGGACGGTCAGCCGAAGCTCGGCCTGAAGCGCAGGGTGCGGTGAAGCTGCCTCTTCACCTCATTTCGATTTCAGGTATTAGAGAGGCTGTCTCGGCCCGTCGCGAACGGGCTCCACGCGGGTGTGGCGGAATTGGTAGACGCAGGGGATTCAAAATCCCCCGGGGGCAACCCCTTGCCGGTTCGAGTCCGGCCACCCGTACCATCTTTTTTTGCCCTCAAGCCCGGCCCGCTGCATGCGCAATGCACTCCGAGTGATTTCAGATCAACCTGCCCCGGCCAAGGCGGAGACGCAGAGCCGAGGTCTACCGATAGCGCCTCCCTGTCGAGAACGTTGCGCTGTGGGAAGATCCTAAGATCGCTTCGCGTCAGGGACAGGACTGGACTGGATGAAATGTACCGTCGGCGTCTTCCTTTACCTGGTGGTACCAGGCTGACACCGGCCCCCGCGCCACTGCGTCCGTTCCCAGAACAAACTTGTTCACTCAGAGGCTTTGGTTAATCTCGGATTGAAGCGAAATGGGGTAGCGATTCATGGCTGGCTTTGCTGACGGTGCGCACGTGTTTCTGGTCGAAGATGACGATCAGGACGCTTTTCTTTTTGAGAAAATGCTGCGCGAAGAGGCGGGCGCTGCCGCCATTGACAGGGCCGTTGAAGGGCGCGGTGCGCTCGACAGCCTGAAGGCGGGTGATAACGCACCCGACTGCATCGTTCTGGATCTCAATCTGGCGGGCGAAGATGGCCTCTGGCTCCTGGATCGCCTGCTGGAGGATGAGGCGCTATCCCGTATTCCGGTGATCGTGTTTTCCGGCGACGCGGCGCGCCTGGAACGCGCCTGCGCCTCCTTTTCCAATGTCGTGTCTTCAGTGCGCAAGCCCAAGACACTGGACGACTATCGCTCGGCGCTCGCCATTGTGGGCGCGATCCTGGGCGCTGCGGTCTCGCGCGCCTAATCCACACTCCATTCAAAGAGGTCTGCCATGGACTATGAAGGCAAAGTCGCCATTGTCACCGGGGCTGCCAGCGGGATTGGCAAAGCGATTGCCGAGGCCCTCGCGGCCAAAGGCGTGAAGGTCGCTGCGGTGGATCGCGATGCAGATGGTGCCAAGGCGGTCGGCAAGGCCTGTGGCGGATTTGGAGCCGGCGTTGATGTGACGGACGAGCACGCGCTGACCCGGCTTTATGTTGGCGTTGAAAAGCAGCTTGGCCCGGTGGATTTCTACATCTCCAATGCTGGCATAGGGGTCAGCGACGGTCCCGGCTGGGGCGCCGGTGACGCACCGAATGCCAGCTGGCAGGCCTGCTGGGACGTCAATGTCATGGCCAGCGTCTATGCGGCGCGCCACCTGGCGCGCTCCATGGCCGAGCGTGGTGGCGTGTTCGTCGTCACCGCGTCGGCAGCCGGGCTTCTCAACATGATCGGCGATGCGCCCTACTCGGCTACGAAAGCCGCTGCCGTGGCGTTTGCCGAGAGCCTGGCCATCACCCACGGCGATGACGGGTTGCAGGTCCACTGCCTGTGTCCGGAAGGGGTGAAGACCCCGCTGGTCAAAGGCATGGAGGGCGGGGCGCAGGGCCTGTCAGGCTATATCGAGGCGGCCGACGTGGCAAAGACCCTGCTCGACGCCATCGAGGATAAACGCTTCCTGGTCACCACCCATGAGCAGACCCCGCAAAGCGTTGCCATGAAGGGCACGGACTATAATCGCTGGGTCGGCGGCATGCGCAAGCTGCGCCGGATGGTGATGGAAGCCAATAACGGCAAACCGTTCTAAGGCGCTAACTTCAGCCCGATCACGCCAACCTGGCCACCGAACTGCCCCGCATGGCCGTCACGCGCGGCGCGGCGGGAGGAGAAGAAGCGCGCCTCCTGTGCAAACGTGCAGCCCTTGAACACGCTGATCTGAGCGTTGGGGACCCCCGCGTGCACCAGCCGCCGGAGGCAGGCCTCTGCCACATCAAGGCCGGCCCCGCCCTCTGAATCGCGCGGACCGATCAGGCTGTCGTCGAGCGTGCCAAACATCGCCTCGAACTGATCGAGGACTTCCGGGCCAACCCGGTAATTGGCTTTTGAGATCGACGGTCCGATCGCCGCGTAAACCGCCTGAGGCCGTGTGCCGTAAGCCTCGCCCATCGCCGCCAGTGTCTTCGGGCCGATATCCTGCACTGTGCCGCGCCAGCCGGAATGGATTGCGGCCACCGCAGGGCGCTCCGGGTCAAACAAGAGGATCGGTGTGCAATCCGCGGTCTGGGCGCATAGACCGAGGCTGGGCTGATCCGTCATCAGCGCATCACCCTCGCCCGCCGACCAGACACCCACGGGGCTCGCATCGACCTTCAGCACCGTGTCACCATGGACCTGATTGGCAAAAACCAGATCGAGACCGCCCAGCATCTGGGCCACGCGACGCCGGTTCTCCTCCACACGGGATTTGTCATCGCCCCGCGACCAGCTGAGATTCAGGCTCTTAAATGGCCCTTCGCTGACCCCGCCCGAACGGGTGGTGAAGGCCGCCGCAACGCGCGGATCGTCAAACCCGGCCGCGATGGGGTCCAGCGCGCTCATGCGCCCCTCTCCGGCAGGAAGCCCACGCGGTCCCGACCCAGATCATAGGCGGCGCGCGCCTCTGCAATATCGTCGATGATCTGGTGGAAGGCCGACCAGTCATCCCGGTCCGCGATCGGGGCCCACAGCCCCTCCACCGTCTCAATGGTCATGTGCACCGGGTCAGGGCGCTGGAAATAGGGATGCGACAGGCGTTCAGGACGCACAGCCTGGCGCTTCGCGATCTGCGCGCGCACGGGCGCGAAGTCTTCCCTGGCGTAGACGTCGGCGCGTGCGCTGGCATCTGCGCGCTCTGCGGAGCCGCAGAACCAGTCGAAGAAGACCGCCTCCCACGGCACCTGACTGGCCTTCATGGCATCGAGTAGGCCCGTGACGAAGCTGGCGTCTTCGTCATTGCCCAGCGGCTCCAGCCCCAGACGGCGGTGGAAGCTCTCGATCAGCGCGGAACGATAATGGTCGGGATAGCTCTGCAGCGCCTCGATCAAAGCCTCGCGGTCGCCCGCCAGCATGAGCGCTCCAGCCAGTTGCTGCAACGCCCAGAACACGCTTTCGGGCTGGCGCGCATAGGCATAAAGCCCGGTCTGGTCGAAATAGGCGGCCGTGAAGCCCGGCTCGAAATGCGGCAGGAAGCGCCAGGGGCCGTAATCAAAGCTCTCGCCGGTAACCACCAGATTGTCGGTGTTGAGCACCCCGTGAACAAAACCTGCGGCCATCCACTGGGCGGCGAGCTCAGCCGAGCGTTTGGCGGTCGCGGCCAGAAGAGCTGCGGCACGGTCACCCTCAACGCCCCGAGCTTCCGGCAACAGATTCTCCAGCGCGTAGTCAACCAGCTGCGCAATTGCGGCGGCGTCCTCGTGGTAGGCATGGCGCTGGAAGACGCCAAAACGCAGGTGGGAGTGCTGGAGCCGGGTCATCACCGCAGAGCGCGTGGGCGAAGGTTCATCACCGCGGTGCAGCGGCTCGCCGGTCTCAAACACCGAGAACAGCTTGCTGGTGTAGACGCCTAGCGCTTCGAGCATCTCTGCGGCGAGGATTTCGCGCACCGCGCCTTTAAGGGTCAGCCGCCCGTCCCCGGAGCGCGAGAACGGCGTCTGGCCAGAGCCCTTGGTCCCGAGATCCAAGAGCCGGTCATGGTCATCGCGCAGCTGGGCAAACAGGAAACCGCGCCCGTCGCCAATCTCGGGGTTGTAAACCCGGAACTGATGGCCGTGATACTTGATCGCGAGGGGCTGGGACTGATTGTCCGCGAGCGGTTCGAAGTGGTGGAAGTGCTTGACCCGGTCCGCGTCATCAAGGGGCAGTCCGACCGCCTCGGCCCAGCGCGCATTCCACCAGATCGGTCGGGCTTGCGGGAAGTCGGCCGGATCAACCGGCGCGGCGAAGGTTGCACCAAGACCGGCGAAGCGAGGATCGGGACGATAGGTCATGTGTCTTGGCTATTCTCGCTTGCATCAGGGCGCAAGCTCAGTCTGCCTTGAAGTGTGCAGCCAGCGCGCGGCCCATGTCTTCGATGGCGGGAATGGCCGACGGGATGAAGCGCGACGCGTTCAGGAAGCCGTGGGGCACGCCCTTGTGCATGCGCGTTTCCACCGGGACGCCAAAGGCCGCCAATCGATCCGCATAGACCTGCCCCTCGTCCTTGAGCGGGTCGAGCTCAGACAGCATCACATAGGCCGGTGCCAAACCGCTGAGGTCCTCGGCAAACAGAGGCGAGACCCGCACATCCTTCGGGTCAGCGCCCTGCAGGTAATGCTTGGAAATCTCGCTGAGTGTTGCGGTCGCCACCAGCGGCACGTCATGCCAGCGCGGGTTCGGTTTCTTGATTTCTGCCAGCTGCATCAGTGGATAGATCAGGAGCTGGTAGCGCACATCGCCTCGCCGCTCCTGGGAAATCACCGCGGACAGGTTGGCTCCAGCACTGTCACCGCCCACCGCAAGCTGCTCACCATCGACACCGTGCGAGGCAAGCGCACCGCCACGGATCGCATCAAAGGCAGCCAGTGCATCATCTACCGCGGCCGGGAACGGGTATTCAGGCGCGAGGCGATAATCCACCGACACAACCCGCAGGCCCGACACAGCAGCAAGCCGCTGGCAGATCGGGTCATAGGTATTCAGCGTGCCAATGACGAAGCCACCCCCGTGGTAGAAAACCAGCGTCGGGCCGGGGCCTTCCAGTCCGTGGGGAATATAAAGGCGCACCGGGATCGGCCCGACCGGACCTTCAAGATCGGTGTCAAACCGCTCCGCGATCGGGGGCGGCGTCTTTTCCAGGAGCTCATGGCCCTTGCCCAGCGCGTTGCGCAGGGCCGGGATGGTCTTGGTCGGGGCGAGAAAGTCGGAATTCGCCCACTCGGCAAACACGCTTTCAAAGGGATTGCTGCTATCGCTCATGGCGATGAGATTGGCAGGCTGGAGCCCGCGCGCAAGCCCTGTCGTCTAATGAACCGCAATCGGAGTCTCGAATCGGACCCGGCCGCCCAGCGCGTCCTCGATTTCAGAACGCAGGGCTCGCCACGCATCGGCGCTCTCGGTCTCACCCTTTTCGTCCAGCTCGATGACGGCCTGGTCGGCATAACCCAGCGCCTGCGCACCATGGCGATTGACCAGGGTGAAGGCGATGATGCGGATGTCTTCTGGGGTGATGCGCGAGGCGCGGGCGGCAGGCATTGCAAGGCTCCAAAAATATCTTCACCTGCAGGGGTGCAAACCGCTTGCCGGATTTCGCGCCTTTAAAATCAACGGTTTATAATTAAACCGCCGAGTCAGTCCTGCCCTTCGGTCGATTTTGCCGGGCGTTTTGCGCCGGGTGCGTAGCCGCCCTCGTCCAGATACCGCTGCTCATCCTGCGTGGTGCTCCGCCGCAGGGCTGCATTGCGCCAGGGGAAACGGCCAAACTGCCGGATGACATCCCGGTGCAGCTGAGCATGGCGCACGGTACTGTCCGTTGTCGGCAGACGCTCCGCCGCCAGTTTCACGCACAGGTCCTGATCGGCGAGCGCCTCAGAATGCATGAAGGGCATGTAGACAAACGCGCGCTCCTGATCGGAAAGCGCGAAATCAAAGCCACGCGCCACCATGATCCGCGCCGCCTCCAGCGCCAGCGGGTCCAGGTCGAAGGCCGCGTTGGACCCCCGCCAAATATTGCGCGGAAATTGATCCAGCGCGATCACCAGCGCGAGGCCTGATTTTGGCGAGGCCAGCCAGGCATCGCCATCCACCGACTTCACTCCACGGAACTGGTGCAGCCAGGGTGCAAACTTGCGGCGCACCCGCGCATCAAATTGCGGGTCAACCGTATACCAGCGCTTGGGGCCGGCTTGGTTGAACCAGAAATCCAGTATGGCCTGAGGACTGGGGCTCGGTCCGGTCAAACGCGCTTGGCTCCTGAATTGATGGCGTCACGGATCTCGCTCGTAAGCTCCACATAGGCCCCGGTTTCCGGGTCATCGAGATAGAGCTTGTCTCTCACCGCTTCAGGGTCCCACCCTTCCTTCACAAGGTCGGTTTTCTTCAGCTTGAACGTCCCGGTCGTGTGCTCGCCCGGGCTTTCGGTGTGAATGCGCAGGAAGAGCGGTCGGGCATAGTGCGGCAGCTCCTTGTGGACGTGCGCATGCAGCTTTTCCAGATCGATACCCGCTTCACCCACCATCAGGGCGGCCATCCCGGCCTTGCCGGAATAATCGCCGACCGGCACGCCGTAGACATTGGCCTGCAGAATCCCCTCGAAAACGCCAAGCGCTTCGGCGACTTCGTTTGTGGACACGTTTTCTGATTTCCAGCGGAAGGTATCCCCAATCCGGTCGACGAAGTAGAAATAGCCCTGCTTGTCGCGCTTCATCAGGTCGCCAGTGCGGAAATACACATCGCCCTTCTTGAACACGTCACGCAGGATTTTCTTCTTCGTGGCTTCCTCGTCCTGATAGCCGTCGAAGCGATAGCGCGCATCGTCAGGGCGGATCTCACCGATGGCCTCACCCACCTCACCAGGTGCGCATTCCATCGCGAGACCATTGGAACCGCGGATCACCTCTTCGGCTTCGGTATCGAACTGAACCAGCTTGATGTTGAACCGCGGTGCCAGATGCGGCGGCACCCGGCCAATCGCGCCCGGCTTGGAGTCCAGGTTCAAGAGCCCGACATTGCCCTCGGTCGCTCCGTAGAACTCCATGACGCGTTCAATGCCGGATCGCTCCACGAAGCGCGGCCAGACATCCGGGCGCAGGCCGTTGCCGATCACGGTATGGATCTTGTGGCGCTTCTCGTCCGGGTGCGGGTCTGCCGCAACCAGAAAGCGGCACAGCTCGCCCACATACATGAACATGGTCGCGCCCGTGTTCACGCAGTCGGTCCAGAAATTCGTTGCCGAGAACCGTCGGCGCACGATCAGGCAGCCGCCAAAGGACAACGCCGCGCCCACGCCACACAGGCCGCCCGTTGCGTGATACATGGGCAGCACCATCATCATGCGGTCTTCCTTGGCGGCCTTTGCAGCCACACCAAAGACCTGGAGATAATAAAGCGAACGCGTGTGCGCGACGATCGCAGCCTTGGGCAGGCCAGTCGTCCCGGATGTGTACATTTTCATGCACGGATGCTTGGCACGCAGATGGGCGCGGCGCGAACGGTCCGGGCGCTCGGCGGAGACTTTCTCAAGCTCACCGCGGAAGTCCTGTGCCCCGGCGATATCGGTCTTGATGCCGTCAGTGATCCACGCGGTCATGTCGCATTCGATCAGGTCGCAGGCAGACTTGTATTGCTCGGCAAGCTCACCCTCGACAATGGCGTGACGGGCTTCGGAAATGTTGAGGCCATGGGCCAGCGCCTTGCCCGTAACCTGGTTGTTCAGGAGGGCGGCAAGCACGCCCACCTTCGACAGACCGAACCAGATCGCCACATATTCCCAGCGATTGGCCATGTAGAGCGCGACGGTATCACCCGGCTCCAGGCCTTGTGCGACAGCCCAGTGGGCAACCCGGTTCGCATAGGCATCGAAGGCTGCGTAGCTGACTTCGGCCCCGTCGTCGGTCAGAAAAGCGGTTCGGTCGGCATGAGCGTCAACGCTATCTTCAAGCAGATCCGGGGTGAGATGCTCTGACTCCGGCTCAATGGTTTTCAGCGTCTTGAGCAGACGCAGCAACTCTGTCGTATAAAACCATTCACGCTTTAGCGTCTGGATCAAACCCATCGCCCCGAATCCTCCCTCATGCGGGTGTTTGCACCACGTTCAGCGAGGATTGCGGCACAGGCCGTTTCGGTCAAGGAAAGCGCGCTGTTACGCTGCTATTGCAGACCGTTAGCGACAACCGTCACGATTAATATCATTGCTTCATAACTTCATGAGTGATTAAATCTGCGAACACATTATGTAAATTAATCGAATTATTTCATCCGTTTGGCTTGGGGATTAACGTGGACGCGATGATTGACTGGGCGGAAATGCTGCGCTCCTTCCGCCAGCGCAATGGCCTTAAGCAGGAAGCTGCGGCCAGTCTTCTGGGCGTAAGCCAGGCCTATATCTCGAAGGTGGAGAACGGCGCTGTTCAGCCTTCAACCGCACTTCTCAAACGTCTGGAAACTCTAAGTCGGCAGCCCGATCATCGCCCGACGGTCGACCTCATGAAAGCTGCAGTGCGGCATGCGCCGTCATTGACTGCGCTATTGCGACTAGTGGACGGGCAGGTCGTTGTTGCGGAGACAAGCTGGGAGTTTTTAGACGCCGGCCACCCGTTTGATCAGCATCCGCGCCATGACGTCATGGACTTCCAGATGATGAATGAGGATGCCTCGCGGGCGCTTCAGGCGATCGTGCGGACCGGAGCCTTTGAAGGCCGGTTTG
Organism: Oceanicaulis sp.; assembly: GCA_043513725.1. Lineage (GTDB taxonomy): Bacteria > Pseudomonadota > Alphaproteobacteria > Caulobacterales > Maricaulaceae > Oceanicaulis. Next base: position 1,154,466 of record CP121338.1, read on the forward strand.
GTTATATCGAAACAGTCTGGGAAAGTTCGCCGCGGTGTGAATATCCCGTGCGTTATTTCAAGGCCATCTTTGTGCCGCTTCGAACTGATGAAGGTGAATGGCTACTGCAGGTCAGTCTGGTGGAAATCAGCCAGGAACAACTTGAAAAGGCGAAACTTGCGTGGGACGGCTTTATTCGCTTCTTCAAACACGATGAAGAGCCGCCGCGCGATTGGCCTTAATAGGTCCGGGCGCGTTGAGAAACGCGCGCCCGTGCCTAGTCGCTAATAGGCGTCGTGGGAGCTGCCATCATCGCCGCTGTCGGCCAGGTGCAGCTCGTGCCACATGGCGTTTAGGATGGCGAAGGCGCAGGCGAGGCCAAGGCCCAGTATCCAGGTAAAATACCACATTGGTTCTGCCCTCCTCTTGGGGCTAGTACATATCGCCGGACTGAACCTGCTCGGTCGTGACCCGGCCCCACATCACCTTGAAGGCCCAGGCCGTGTAGGCGAGCACGATCGGCAGGAAGACCACCGTCACGATGAGCATGATGAACAGCGTCTGATGGCTCGACGAGCTGTTCCAGACCGTCAGGCTCGAGGCCGGGTCAATGCTCGACGGCAGGATGAAGGGGAAGGTCGACACGCCCACGGTGGCGATAATCCCCACCACTGACAGCTTCGAGCCCAGGAAGGTCACCGCTTCGCTGCCCATGCGCAGGCCCACCAGCGCGCCAATTGCGCCGCCAAAGCCCAGCAAGGGTGCAATCACCATCCAGGGATAGCGACCATAATTGGCGAGCCAGGCTCCACCTTCGCGCACGGTTTCGGTCAGGCGCGGGTCCGACGGACCGGCCGGGTCAACAGCCCCTGCGACATAGCCGAAGTCGCCGAACGCCACCCAGGCTCCGCCAATGGCGAACAGCACGATGGAGGCAATCGCAAACACCGGGGCCAGCCTGCGGGCCCGGTCGCGCACCGGTCCGTGCTCTGCCTTCATCGACAGCCAGGCGGCCCCGTGAAGGAAGAGCATCGACACCGACAGCAAACCGCACAGCAGTGCGAATGGATTGAGCAGCCCGAAGAAATTGCCCTCCCAGAAGATGCGCATGGTGTCATCCAGCCGGAACGGCGCGCCCACCAGGACATTGCCGACTGCAACGCCGAAGATCAGCGCCGGAACAAAGCCGCCGGTGATTAGGGCCCAGTCCCAGAAGCGCCGCCAGCGCGGGTCCTGCCGCTTGGACCGGTATTTAAAGCCCACCGGACGCAGGATAAGCGCCGCCAGCACTACGAACATGGCCAGATAGAAGGCAGAGAAGCTGACCGCATAGACCAGCGGCCAGGCGGCAAAGATCGCGCCGCCACCCAGGATCAGCCAGACCTGATTGCCTTCCCAGGTCGGGCCGACCGTATTGATCGCGATCCGGCGCTCAGTGTCGGTTTTGGCCACCATGGGCAGGAGCCCGGCCACACCCAGGTCAAAGCCATCAGTGATCGCAAACCCGATCAGAAGGACGCCCAGCAGCGCCCACCAGATCACACGCAGCATCTCGTAAGACAGAGGAAGTTCCATCGCTCTGGGCTCCTATTCAGCCGGCAGCGGATCAGCGCCGCCCGGGGTGGGAATGTGCAGCGGACGACCGTCCTCTTCCGGGTAGGGCCCCTTGCGGATGAGGTGGATCATCAGCATCACCTCCACCACTGCGAGGCCGCCGTAGAGCACTGTGAAGCCGATCATGGTCAGGATGATCTGCCCCGGCTCCAGGCTCGAAACACCCAGGAAGGTCGGCAGAACGCCTTCAATGATCCAGGGCTGGCGTCCAACTTCTGCCAGCACCCAGCCCAGCTCAGCCGCGACCCACGGCAGTGGCAGCGAGAAGAGCGCGATCCACAGGAAGCGCCGGTTGTCGTGGCGTCGCAGCGTGGACAGCACAAAGCCGACGGCAAACAGCGCGATAAAGTAAAGGCCGAGCCCCGCCATGATGCGGAAACTCCAGAACATCACCGGCACGTTGGGCACCGTATCCCAGGCGGCCTGACTGATCTGGTCAGCGCTGGCCTGGCGCGGGTCATCGACATAGCGCTGCAGGAGCATGCCATAGCCCAGATCGCGCTTGGTCAGTTCAAACTGCTCAAGGGCTTCAAGGTCGTCCGGGTTGGCGCGCACCCGTTGAAGCGCGTCATAGGCCAGGATCCCGTTCTCGACGCGGGTTTCAGCGACCGCCACGAGCGGCAGAATGCCTTCCACTTCACCGTCAAAGCTGCGCGTGGCGATCAGCCCCAGAACCCAGGGAAGATTGATCGCATGCTCGGTCTCGCGCGTTTCCCGGTTGGGAAAACCCACAAGCGTTAGCGGCGCAGGAGCCTCATGGGTCTCCCACATGGCTTCCAGCGAAGCGAGCTTCATCTTCTGGTTATCGGTCAGCGCATAGCCGCTTTCATCACCCAGCACGACGACCGACAGCGCGCCCGCCAGACCGAAGGCGCAAGCCACGGTCATGGAACGCTTGGCAAAGCCGGCATAGCGCCGCTGCAGCAGGAAGAAGGCCGAAACCGCCAGCACGAACAGGGCCCCGGTCACATAACCGGCCGACACGGTGTGGACGAACTTTGCCTGGGCAACCGGATTAAACAGCACCGCTGCAAAATCCACGATCTCCATGCGCATGGTTTCAGGGTTGAATTCTGCGCCCACGGGGTTCTGCATCCAGCCATTGGCGATCAGGATCCACAGCGCCGACAGGTTTGTGCCCAGCGCCATCAGCCAGGTCGCGGCCAGGTGGCCCACCTTGCTCATGCGGTCCCAGCCAAAGAAGAAGAGCCCGACGAGGGTGGCCTCCAGGAAGAAGGCCATGAGACCTTCAATCGCCAGCGGGGCCCCGAACACATCGCCGACATAGTGGGAGTAGTAGGACCAGTTCATGCCAAACTGGAATTCCATGGTAATTCCGGTAGATACCCCCAGCACGAAGTTCACGCCGAAGAGCATGCCCCAGAATTTCGTCATGTCGCGCCAGACTTGGCGACCCGTCATGACGTAGACGCTCTCCATGATGGCGAGCATAAAGGCCAGCCCGAGGGTCAGCGGCACAAACAGAAAGTGATACATGGCTGTCAGCGCAAATTGCCAACGCGACAGGTCCACGACATCCATATCGACCATGAAGATACTCCAGTCCCCCAAATGGGTCATTCAAAAGGCCGCACTTCATTTGCGGTCTTTCGCCGCGTATGAACCCGTCCGAGTGTTTTTGGACCACGGCACGCTGTCGCATGGGGCGAGGCGTCGCATCCTGGACGGCAAAGCGGGCTTACAACTGGCATCATGACGACACAGGCTAGAGACCCGTCTGACGCATCCGCCCAGAACCCGTCCAAGCTTCTGAAAAGCTGGGCGAAAACAGGGCTGAAACATGAGCGTATGGCCGCGGCCTGCGGCATTGCTCAACATCTTGCGTTCATTGTCTTTGCCTGGGGGGCCGCGAGTGCCGTGAGCGCTTTGGTCGCAGGCGAGATCGATGGCGTGGCGCTCCTCCTCGCCGTTGCCGGTGCAGCCCTGCGCGCGATCCTGCAAGCCGCTGAGACCCGGGCTGGATTCGAAGCGTCAGCCACAGTGCGGCGGACCATCAGACGCAACGCCGCCGAAGCGCTGGCACGACGTGGACCGGCCTTCGTCGAGCGCTCGGCCTCTGGCGAAACCAGCACGGCGCTGATTGACGCAATCGAAAAGATGGATGGCTATTTCGGACGCTATCGTCCGCTGATGCCCGTCGTCCTGCTCGGGCCTCTGGTCATACTCATTGCTGCCTTCACCCAGTCCTGGGTCGTCGGAACCATCTTCATGGCGACCGCCCCGACCCTGATCATCTTCATGGCGCTCGTGGGGGCTGGGGCTGCGGCTGCGTCAAAGGACCAATTGGCCACACTAAAGCGTCTGTCCGGGCGCTTTAACGACCGATTGCAGGCGCTTGAGACCCTCAACGCCTTCAGCGCGGTCAAGCGTGAGCACGAGGGTCTCGCCTCAGCGTCAGAGGACTTTCGCGCCCGGACCATGAAGGTCCTGGCCATGGCCTTCCTGTCCTCGGCCATACTGGAATTCTTTGCCGCTGTGGCCGTCGCCGGAACGGCCATTTATATCGGCTTTTCCTTGCTGGGTGAGCTGCCCTTTGATCCAGGTGAAGTCATCGACCTGAAGGCGGGCCTCTTTGTCCTGCTTCTGGCTCCAGAGTTCTATAATCCGTTGCGGCGCCTCTCCGCGGCTTACCATGATCGTAGCGATGCGGAGGCTGGTGCGGAGCTTTTGGCGGAGCTGTTCAACGCGGACAATGAGGCCCGCGACACCGCCCCCCACCGCGGCCTGGCAGAGGCTCCGTCTCTCACGTTCAAGAACGTCGGCTCGGTTTACGCAGACGGGCGGCGCGGCCTGTCTGACCTGTCCTTCACCGCAAAAGCCGGGCAGATCACGGCGCTTTGGGGCGTATCTGGCGTGGGCAAATCAACGGCCCTGAAAGTGCTGCTGGGCTACGCGCCGCTGAGCGAAGGCGAGGTCCAGATTGATGACGCAACGCTAGAAGGTGCGCTGATCGGATCGGCGGCCTGGATTGGCCAGAAGCCTCGGGTCTTCCATGGCAGTCTTCGCGATAACATCACCCTGTTCGACACGACCATTTCCGCTGCGGACGTGACCGCAGCGGCCGAGGCGGCGGGCGTGATGGACTTTGCCGCCGGCCTGCCTGACGGGCTCGATACCCGTGTTGGTGAACGCGGCCACGGCCTGTCCGGTGGCCAGGCCCAGCGCGTGGCGCTCGCCCGCGCGCTGGCTGTCGACATGAAGCTACTCTTGCTGGACGAGCCAACCGCAAATCTTGATGGCGACAGCGAAGCGCGTTTCCTCGATGCCCTGTCCAAAGCCGCTAAGGGCCGAACCGTTCTGGTCGCCACGCACAGCCCGGCGGTGCGCGCCCGATGCGATGCGGTCATCAGCATGGAGGGCGGATCGTGAAGCGCTTTGCGGATCTGAAATTCTTCCTCGATCTCGGTCGTCCGGATCGCTGGCGTTTGCGCCTGGGTGCCGGTCTTGCCGCCGTCACGCTGATGGCGGGTATCGGCCTTCTGTCGCTCTCAGGTTGGTTCATCACAGCATCGGCCATTGCCGGTATCGCGGCCGCGGGCGTGAGCTTCAACTATCTCTTCCCCTCCGGCGGCGTGCGCGGCTTCGCGCTTGGGCGAACGGCGGCGCGCTATGCCGAGCGCATGGTGACCCACGACGCGACCTTCAGAACGCTGGCGCGGCTGCGTCTGTGGGTGTTCGAAAAGGCCGCGCCACTGGTCCCTGGAGCGCTGTCGGGCATGCGGGCCGGTGATGTGCTGGCGCGCGTCACCCAGGATGTCGACGCGCTCGATAATCTTTATCTGCGTGTTCTGACCCCGATTACGGCCGCCCTTGCCGGCGGGCTGATGGCGGCGGTTCTTCTGGCTGCGTTTGCGCCCGCGGCGCTACCCGGAGTTCTGGGCACCTTTATTCTGGCAAGCGTGGTGCTGCCACTGATGGCGGCGCGGTCAGGCCGCGACGTTGGCGAGGCAATAACCACGCGGTCCGCCGACGCACGAGCCGAGGCTGGAGATCTGGTATCCGGCCTTGCCGAGCTGAAAGCCTATGGCGCGGATGTGCGGGTGATTGATCGTCTGGATGCGGCAAGCACCGACTGGATCAGGGCCCAACGCAAGCTGGCCGATACAAGCCTGTTCAATGGGGCGATCCTCGCCTTTGCCGGCCCGGGCAGCTTCATTCTCGGCGTTGCCAGCGCGGCCGCAGCCGGGGCATCGGCTCCTTTGGCTGCGCTCGCGGGTTTTGTCGGGTTTGCCCTGTTTGAAGCTTCCGCACCGCTGGTCCAGGCCGCCGAACTGCTGGGCAAGACCCAGAGCGCAGCCAAACGCCTGCGCGAGCTCGATACGGCGACACCCCTCGTCTGCAATCCTGAAGGGCCCGCAGCCTTGCCCGCCAACACGGCGGTCGAGGTGCGCGATCTGACTTTCTCCTATCCCGGGGCCGAAAGCCCGGCGCTGAGCGGTATCTCATTGAGCCTGAAGGAGGGCGCGCGCCTCGCGGTCGTGGGGGCGTCCGGGTCGGGGAAGTCCAGCCTGATAAAGCTGCTGATGCGCTTTTACGCCGCCCAGTCGGGCACAATCACACTGGGCGGGACCGCTGTCGGCGAGCTTAAAATTGATGATGTTCGAAGCCGGTTTGCCCTGGTGGACCAGCGCGCGGAACTGCTGTCGACCACAGTGCGAGCGAATCTCCGGCTGGCCAGCCCGGACGCGAGCGAGGAGGCGCTGTGGGAGGCGCTGGAACTGGCTCGGGCTGCAGACTTTGTCCGCGAGATGCCCGATGGGCTAAAAACCTGGATTGGCGAGGATGGAGCGCTGGTATCGGGCGGTCAGGGGCGACGTCTGGCTCTGGCCCGAGCCTTCCTGAAAGACGCGCCCATCCTGCTTCTCGACGAGCCGACCGAAGGCCTCGATGAGGCGACCGAAACAGAGTTTCTCGATGCGCTCGACAGTTGGCTGGAGGCCAATCCGAAGCGCTCCGTCCTGATGGTGACGCACCGCGCCTCACTCCTGCACCGCGCCAGGGACGTGCTTGTGCTGGAGGATGGCCGTGTTGTGGAACAAGGCCCCGTGAACGCCCTGGCAGGCCAGGACGGCGCGTTTGATCGCCTCTTTCCAGCGCTCAAAGGATAAAGGACGACCTTGCTCGGCCCCCGGGAACCAGTCGCAAGGACCAATCCCCCCTTCGCCAGAGAGAAGAGATCAGGTGAGCGGCTAGCGGTGTAGCGCCCTACCCCTCTTCGTGATCACCCAGCTGGCTCTGCATGAAGCGTTCGATGCCAATCTTGTCGATCACGGAGAGCTGGGTCTCGAGATAGTCGATATGCTCTTCCTCGCTTTTGAGTATCTCGTCGAAGAGCTGGCGAGAGACATAGTCCTTCACCTCTTCACAATAGGCGATGGCATCCTTGTAGACCGGGTGTGCGCGGCGTTCGGCTTCCAGATCGCACTCCAGACATTCCTTGAGGTTTTCACCGATCAGAACCTTGCCGAGATCCTGGACATTCGGCAGCCCCTCAAGGAAGAGGATACGGTCGATGAGGGCATCGGCATGCTTCATCTCGTCGATCGATTCTTCATATTCGATCTTCGCGATCTTGTGGAAGCCCCAGTCCTTGAACATCCGCGCATGCAGGAAATACTGGTTGACGGTGGTCAGCTCCAGCTTCAGCGCCTTGTTCAGATGCTCGATGACTTTGGGATCACCCTTCATGGCCACAGCCCTCTCCGTGAATCAGATCAACGCAGCAGACCTTAGCTGAACATGGCCAGCGGCCAAGCCAAATCTTTGAAAATATTCGCTTTTGAAAATCAGTCGCGTTCGCGCTAGCCCGCGATCGGCTCAGCAACTTTCGGGGCCAGCATGCGGGCTGCCTCTTCAAAGCAGCGCCCGCATTTCGGCTTGGCCCCGCACGCCTTGAACACGCCCGGTACGTCGCGCGCACCAGCGTCAGCGGCGGCTTTCACATCACGGGTGCGAAGGGCGTTGCAGAGGCAAACATACATGGGCGGTCGGCACTTCTTGTTGCTGCAAGTGATTTGCAAAAACATAAAGCGCGTTTTGCGAATGAATGTCAACTACGAAAACTGCGCTAGTCCGGCGGCTCTTATGCGCCAGATTTTGGGACGGGGTCGCCTCCGACCAAGCCAGGGGGTGCCAAGGCCGATCCGCGACCTATATGATGCGGCGCACAAAGTCCGGACATATCCATGCCGCCACGGACCGGCGCTTTTAGAGCGCAAGGTGAAAACACCTGCGCTTTCAATAGGGGAGAGACCGAGCATGCTGAAATTCACGCATGTCGATCAGCGCTATCCAGACAAGCGTTCGCCCGAAGAGCGCAAGGCCGACTTCGACGAGATTTACGCGCCTTTTGATCCCGAACGCGGGGCCGATCAGGCCGAGCGCTGTTCCCAGTGCGGTGTGCCCTTCTGTCAGACCGGCTGCCCGCTTTCCAATGACATCCCGGACTGGCTGATGCTGGCCGCTGAAGGACGCATGAAGGAAGCGTGGGAACGCTCCAGTGCCACCTCAACCCTGCCGGAGATCTGTGGCCGTATCTGCCCGCAGGACCGCCTGTGCGAAGGGTCATGCGTCATTGAGCAATCTGGCCACGGGGCGGTGACCATTGGCTCGGTTGAAACCCACATCACCGAAACGGCGTGGGCTGAAGGGTGGATTGAGCCTATCCAACCGGCCGCCGACACTGGCTTGTCTGTGGGCATTATCGGCGCAGGACCGGCGGGTCTGGCCTGCGCGGAGCGTCTGCGCGAGCAGGGCCATGGCGTCGTCATTTATGACCGCTACGATCGCGCCGGCGGGCTTTTGATCTACGGCATCCCGAACTTCAAGCTCGACAAGTCAGTGGTTACGCGCCGGGTGCAACGGCTGGAAGACAGCGGGATCGTCTTCAAGCTGGGCTTTGAGGTGGGTCGTGACGCGTCACTGGACGAGCTGCGCCAACAGCATGATGCGATCTACATCGCTGCAGGTGCCTATGCTGCCCGCGCGCTAACCTGCCCCGGTGGCGGCGGACGCGGTCTGGTACCCGCCCTGGAATATCTCACGGCCTCAAACCGGCGCGGGTTCGGTGAGACCATCAACGATAACGGGCGGCTGGATGCGAACGGCAAGCGTGTCGCCGTGATCGGTGGCGGGGATACCGCGATGGACTGCGTGCGCACGGCCATCCGCCAGGGCGCGGACAGCGTGGTCTGTCTCTATCGACGGGATCGCGAAAACATGCCGGGCTCCGCCCGCGAGGTTGTCCACGCCGAGGAAGAGGGCGTGCAGTTTGACTGGCTGTCGGCCCCGGCCGCCATCCTCGGCGATGCGGAAACCGCCACAGGGGTCAAGGTCCAGGCCATGACGCTGGGCGCACCCGACGCGTCGGGCCGTCGCCAACCGGTTCCGCTGGAGGGCGAGGACCGTGATCTGCCCGCTGACATGGTTGTGGCCGCGCTGGGCTTTGAGCCGGAGGCGTTCAATGACGTCTGGTCAGCACCGGAGCTGAACCTGAACCCGCGCGGGGCGATCCGCGTCAGCCAGGGGTGCCGGACCTCCCTGCCCGGCGTCTACGCGGGCGGCGACGCTGTGCGCGGTGCCTCGCTGGTGGTCTGGGCCGTCAAGGACGGTCAGGACGCCGCCAAAGCCATACATGAAGACCTGATGGCCGAAGTGCCGATGGAGGCCGCAGAATGAGTCTCGACGCCTATCTGGAAAACCGCCAGCGCCTGATTGACGCTCACGCCTACGAGGCCGAACACGAACGCGACGCCTGCGGCATTGGGCTGATTGCCGATGTGCATGGCCGTGCACGCCGGGCCACGGTCGAGATTGCCATCAAGGCGCTCAAGGCGGTCTGGCACCGCGGCGCAGTGGATGCGGACGGCAAGACCGGCGACGGGGCAGGCATTCGCCTCGGGATCGCACAGGACTTCTTCAAGGACGCGGTACGCCGCACCGGGCATGAGCCGGGTGACGCGCATATCGGCGTCGGGATGATCTTCCTGCCGCGGACTGACTTTGCGGCGCAGGAGCGGGCGCGCACGCTGGTGGAAACAGAGGTGATCAGAGCGGGGCTGGAGCTGTACGGCTGGCGTCAGGTGCCCATCGATCCGTCCTGCCTGGGTGACAAGGCCCAGTCGACCCGGCCCGAAATCGAGCAGATCCTGTTTGCCGACCCGACCGGCCGTGATGCCGTGGAGCTGGAGCGCGAGCTTTATCTGGTCCGCCGCCGGATCGAAGCGAAGGCCCGCGAGGAGTCCCTGCCCGGCTTCTACATCTGCTCGCTATCCGCGCGGGACATCATCTACAAGGGCCTGTTTCTGGCCGGTGCCATCGACCAGTTTTACCCCGACCTGACCGATGATCGCTTCATCTCGACTTTCGCGATGTTCCACCAGCGCTATTCGACGAACACCTTCCCCGAATGGCGTCTGGCCCAGCCCTTCCGCATGCTTGCCCACAATGGCGAGATCAACACGCTGAAGGGCAATCGCAACTGGATGCGCAGCCATGAAATCCTCATGGCGTCGTCAGCCTTTGCTGATGACAAGGATGTGGTCAAACCGGTCATCGCACCGGGCGCGTCGGACTCCGCCGCGCTTGATCAGGTTTTCGAGATTCTGGTTCGCGCCGGCCGCAGCGCACCCATGGCCAAGGCGCTATTGATCCCCGAGGCCTGGTCAAAGCGCACCGGTCAGATCCCAGGGGCCTGGCGAGGGTTCTATGAATACTGCAACTCGGTGATGGAGCCCTGGGACGGACCCGCCGCGATGGTTGCGTGTGATGGGACTTACGCCATTGCCGGCCTGGACCGTAACGGCCTGCGCCCCCTGCGCTGGAGCCTGTCTGAAGATGGCTTGCTGGCGGTGGGGTCTGAAACTGGCATGGCCGAGCTGCCCCCGGCCGAGGTCGTCGAGCGTGGCCTGGTTACACCCGGTCGCATGATCGCGGTGGACCTGGAGAAGGGTGGCCTGCTGCGCGAAGACCAGGTCCTCGACCGGCTGAGCGCCAAGCACCCCTACGAAGACTGGCTCAAAAACGTCAAGGACGTGGAAGCCGGCATCAAGGAAGGCCCTGAGCCGCCACACTTTGCCGATGAGGACACCCGCAAGCGCCGTCAGGCCGCTGCCGGTCTGACGCTGGAAGAGATTGAGCTGATCCTCTCGCCCATGGCCGAAACCGGCAAGGAAGCGGTGGGCTCCATGGGCGATGACAGCCCGCTGGCCGTGCTGTCGAACCGCTACCGTCCTATCAGCCACTATTTCCGCCAGAATTTCTCTCAGGTCACCAACCCGCCGATCGACCCGCTGCGCGAGGGACGGGTGATGAGCCTGAAGACGCGGTTCAAGAACCTCGGCAATATCCTGGAGGAGGACGAAACTCAGACCGATGTCTTCGTGCTGGACTCGCCTGTGCTGTCCAACGGCATGGCTGAGCGCCTGATCGAGCGGCTGGGCGCCGTGGTCCACATCTCAACCCTGTTCAAGGCCAGCGAAGCACAAGGCGATGGAAGCGGGCTGCGGCGCGCCCTTGAGCGTATTCGCGCTGAAGCCGCCGAAGCAGCGGACGCGGGTGCCGAGCACATCATTCTGACTGACGAGGACCAGGATAGCGATCATTGCCCGGTGCCGATGGCGCTGGCGGTCGGCGCGGTGCACACGCACCTGACCAACAAGGAATTGCGCAATCGCTGCTCGCTCAATGTCCGGTCCGCGGAGATCACAGACGCGCACGGCCTTGCGGTCCTGATTGGCCTCGGTGCCACGACGGTGAACCCCTATCTGGCATTTGACACCGTGGCTGCGCGCAGGACCCGACAGCTGGAAGGTCTCGACGCCGAGACCCGCGCGCGGAACATGAAAACCGCCTTTGATGCCGGTCTTTTGAAGATCATGTCGAAGATGGGCATTTCGGTCGTCAGCTCCTATCGCGGAGGCTGTAACTTTGAGGTGTTGGGTCTGTCGCGCGCTGTGGCGAGCGAATATCTCGGCGGCGTCACAAGCCGGATCTCCGGCATTGGCCTGGCCGGTCTTGAGCAGAAGCTGATCGAGCTGCACCGCTGGGCCTGGTCCCATGAAGATGCAGTGCGCCTGCCCATTGGCGGCTTTTACCGCCAGCGCAGTTCAGGCGAAGCCCACGCGCTGGAAGCCAAGTCCATCGCCGCGCTTCAGAAGGCTGTGCGCGAGGAGGATTACGGCTCGTTCAAGGAGTATCTTCAACTCCAGACCCGCGAGTCCGATCCGATTCAGCTGCGCGACCTGCTCGCGCCGCGCCCGCTGGGCAAGGCTCTCGAAATTGCCGAAACCGAAAGCGTCAACGAGATCCGCCGCCGCTTCATCACGCCGGGTATGAGCCTGGGGGCGCTTTCTCCGGAGGCCCATGGTGCCTTGAACGTGGCGATGAACCGGATCGGGGCCAAGTCAGTCTCTGGCGAAGGCGGCGAAGACCGCAGCCGCTATGAACGTCTGCCCAATGGTGACAACATGAATTCAGCCGTCAAGCAGGTGGCCTCTGGCCGCTTTGGCGTAACTGCTGAATACCTCAATCAGTGCCGTGAAATCGAAATCAAGGTCGCGCAAGGCGCCAAGCCCGGCGAAGGCGGCCAGCTCCCCGGTTTCAAGGTGACCGAGTTCATCGCAAAGATGCGCCACGCGACACCGGGCACAACCCTGATCAGCCCACCGCCGCATCACGACATCTACTCGATCGAGGATCTGGCCCAACTCATCTACGACCTGAAGCAGATCAATCCGACCGCGCGCGTCTGCGTAAAGCTGGTCTCGGCAGCCGGTGTGGGCGCGGTGGCGGCGGGTGTGGCCAAGGCCCACGCCGATGTGATCCTGATTTCGGGCAATGTTGGCGGAACCGGGGCCAGCCCGCAGACGTCCATCAAGTTTGCCGGCGCACCGCTGGAGCTCGGCCTCGCTGAAGCCCACCAGGTGCTATCGCTCAATGGCCTGCGCGAGCGGGTCACCTTGCGGGCCGATGGCGGTATTCGCACAGGGCGCGACATCGTGATCGCGGCGATGCTGGGCGCAGAGGAGTTTGGCATCGGTACCACCAGCCTGATTGCGCTCGGCTGCCTGATGGTGCGCCAGTGCCATTCCAACACCTGCCCGGTGGGTGTGTGCACCCAGGATGATGAGCTTCGCGCCCGCTTTACCGGCCTGGCCGACCATGTCGTCAATCTGATGACCTTTATCGCTCGTGATACGCGTGAGATTCTGGCCTCGCTCGGGGCTTCCAGCCTGGAAGAGATCATTGGCCGGTCCGATCTGCTCGATCAGGTCAGCCGGGGCTCAGCCCATCTCGATGACCTTGATCTCAACCCGCTTCTGGTACGCATCAATCCATCGCTGAAGCCCATGCGATCCACCCGAGCCCAGCGTAACGCGGTCGCCCGGAGCCTGGATGAGCAGATCATCAAGGATGCCGAGCCGGTCTTCACCCGCGGCGAGAAGATGCAGCTGGTCTACGACGTGAAAAACACCGATCGCGCGGTGGGCACGCGGACCAGCTCTGAAATCATCAAGATCAGCCAGGGCAAGGGTCTGGAAGATGGACAACTGACCCTTCGTCTGCGCGGGTCGGCCGGTCAAAGCCTTGGCGCGTTTGCCGCCAAGGGCCTGAAAATCGATCTGGAAGGCGATGCCAACGACTATGTCGGCAAGGGTCTGTCAGGGGCCCACATCGCGATCCGTCCGTTCGGCGGCAGCGTCGAGCACCGTGCCGGTGATATCATTATCGGCAACACGGTCCTTTACGGTGCCACCTCCGGCTCGCTGTTTGCCGCCGGGGCTGCGGGACAGCGCTTTGCGGTCCGAAACTCCGGGGCCATTACGGTTGTTGAGGGCTGCGGTACCAATGGCTGTGAATACATGACCGGCGGAGTCGCGGTGATCCTGGGCGAGGTCGGCGATAATTTTGCGGCCGGCATGACCGGCGGTGAGGTGTTCGTGCTGGATCCCGACAACCACCTGCCCGGACGGCTCAACACCGACGCTGTCATTCTCGATCAGATGGACGCAGAGGCCGAGGCCCGATGCCGGGCGCTAATTGAGACACACCGTGTCGTGACGGGCTCGCTTCACGCCGCAGCGATCCTTAATGACTGGGACCGTCGCAAGGGTGATATCCGCCACGTGGTGCCCGCTGAAGGCCTGCCCGAGGTGGACGTGAAACGGGCCTGATCGCGGGCGGGCCAAGGCAGAACGGCAAGACGCGTTGGCTCACAATGCGCCTTGCCCGTTGCGGGTCTGTCCCGTAAGACCGATGGCAATATTATAACGTTTCCTGAGAGCCGCCCACCGTGACCCCCATGCTGTCTGCCATTGCGTTCGGATTGATCGCTGCCGGCGTCGCGCTACTCGCGCTGCTGCTGGTGCAGCATGCGGCTGGATTCACGCGCCGAAACGGGCCGGTGGCAGCCGCTTTTGCGGGCGGGCTGGTCATCACCATTGCCGTCACGCATCTGATCCCTGAAGCGCTAACCATGACGTCAAACGCACCCTGGCTGGTGCTGCTGGGGTTCGGCTTCGGCTTTGTGGTCCACTCGCTGATTGGAGCCGGGGCCCATGAACACGCACACGATCACGACCATCCACCCAGTGCGAAGACGATCAACCCGGCCAGCGCTATCGCCCCGGTCGTGGCCATCGCGATGCACTCGGCGCTTGATGGTCTCATCTACTCGGTGACCTTTGCGGTCAATGTCGAGACCGCACTGATCGCCGCGTCCGGCCTGATCATTCACGAATTCCCCGAAGCGCTGATCTGCTTTGTGCTGTTGCAGCGCGCCGGTCTGTCAAACGGCAAGGCGGCGGTTTTTGCCTTCCTGGCCTCTGGCGCGACCACCTTTGGCGCGGCAGCGATTTCCGCTCCCTTTGCGAACTTCCTCGACCCGGAAACGCTGGGCCTGCTGTTCGCGGTGGTGGCCGGTCTTCTGCTCCATGTTGGAGCAGCGCACCTGATCCATGAAGCTGGCGAAGCCGGTGCCGTGCGCGGCGGGACATCGGTCTTTGCCGGGGCTGCTGTGGCTGCGGTTATGGCGCTCGCCCATGGGGCCAGTCACGACCATGAAGCCCATGCGCTCGGTCCGCATGATGACCATGAGCAGCATGATCCGGAGCACGCTAACCATGGGCACGCCGACCATGAGAATGCCGCAATCAGTGACGACCCTCACAGGCATGATCATGAAGAGCACGACGACCCCTGACACCCTGAGGGAGCTGTAAGCCGATGAAACGCCTTCTTCTCGCCAGCCTTGCCATGACGCTCGCGCCGTCGGCGCTGGCTCAGGACGCCATGACACAGCTAGGCACGCATGAGCATGGCAGCAGCGAGCTCTCCATCGCGATTGATCCAGCCAGCGGTCAGCTGCTGCTGGAGATGAGCGGGCCGGCCTACAACGTCTACGGATTTGAACGCGCCCCGCGGTCAGACGCAGAGCTGGAACTCGTAAACACAGCGCACACTGCACTGCTGCGCGGAGACCAGTTCGCCTTCACCGACGCGGCTGGCTGTGTCTGGGTGAATACAGAGGTGAGCGGCGGCCCTGTGATCGACGGGCATTCCCATGGGCATGATCATGACGCGCACGACCATGGCGATGAACATGACCATGGCGAAGAGCACGATGACGAGCACCATGCGCATGACGATCACGCCCATGACGACCACCACGACCACGACGACCACGACGAGCATGATCACGGCGGTCACGACCATGGTGATGAGGGTGGCCATTCAGACATGCTGGTCACCTGGAATTTTCAGTGTGAGCGCGCCGGTGCGCTGAACCGTATTGATGCCGCTACCTTGTTTGAGGTCCTGCCTTCGCTTGAAAGCCTGAACACCCAGTTCTTCGACGGTACGCGGGCCGAAGCGACCACGCTGACGCGCGAGCGCACAGCGCTTGTGATCGATTAAACCGCATGACGGCCTTGAAGCGAGCGCACTGAAGGCGCATTTCTAAGACCATGATGATGCGATCAATAGCCACCGCCCTCGCCCTGACCGCCCTGTCCGCTGCACCCCTCGCGGCTCAGGACCGTGCCGCTCAGTCCACGCCGGCCTATCTGGATCTGGCCTGGGCAGACCTATTGCCGGAAGGTGAGGCCGAGCGGATCAACCAGCTCCAGCAGATGCAATCGCTGCAACAGGGCTTCGATCATTTCGGCTCTGACCGCATGCCACAGATCCAGACCTTTGAAGTGGTCGATGAGCTGGATGGCGAGCGCGTTCGGATTGGGGGTTATGTCCTGCCGTTTGACTTTACCGGCTCGCGCGAAATCAGCCGCTTCCTGCTGGTGCCCTATGTGGGCGCGTGCATCCACGTGCCCCCGCCGCCACCGAACCAGCTGGTCTTCGTGACAACTGAAGAACCCATTGAGGTCCAGGGCCTGTGGGACCCGGTCTATGTGGAAGGCATCATGCGCACCCAGCGCCAGGACAATGAGCTGGGCGACACCGCCTACACACTCGAGCTCATCGAGATGACGCCTTACCGCTCATAATCTCACTCCCGGAGCATCGGTCAGCACCGAAGTGAACCGGCCGTGAATGCTGGTGCCGATTTCGCGCCACGATCTTCTCCAATTTGGGCACGCTGTCTCTATTTGAGGCGAAAAAGCCTCATTCACGGGCCAGTCCTGCCGCGATGCGCCAGCATTCTTATCTCGTCGGAAGGCCGCACAGGGACACCCCGCCGCGCCAACCGTTGCAGTTCGTGCCCGTCCACGTCCTCCCGCAAGCGACGGCACGTTTCAGGCCGGAGCGCTGTTCTCCTCCCAATCAGCGCTCCGGCCACTTGCTGCAGCCTGGCTCAGGTGCGTGTTTTGGCCCGCAGCCTTTCACCTGCAGACGGTGATGGACCGGCAAATGCAGCGCTCGGATGACAAAGTTGCACGAGCCTTGCGTGAGCCGGTTCGGGGCTCGTCCCGATAGTGTCAGCGCGGCACACTTATCGTCAGAGGGGGGCGATGGAGCGCCTGCGCGACCTCGGGACGGGTCCCACCCAATTCCTGTCATGATCTGGCAAGGTCAAGCCGCTGCTCGGCGTGCTAGGATTGCGCCATGACGATGGCCGACATCCTGAACCGGGCAGACCTGCAAGCGCTAGAGGCAACGATCAAGGCCGACCCGGCCTGTGTGGATGCCCCTGTCTGCAACGGCGATCACGCCCCTCACCCGATCCATGCCCTCTGCGACCGCATTTTCGACGGCCGGTTAAGCGAGGCGGCGGGCTTACCGCTTGTGAGTCTTCTGATCGCTTCAGGCGCGAACCTGACTCATGTCCATGCTGCCAATGGTGATGGCCTGCTGACCAGCGCGATCAGCCTGTCCTGCCCGAAAATCGCGCAGGCCTTGCTGGACGCCGGTGCTCCAAGCCAAAGCGTCGGGCTGTTTGGCGCAACACCGCTCTACTGGGCCGCGATCATGGGGATGCCTGATCTGGTACAGCAGCTGAAACAGGGCGCGAATCTGACCCGGCGCGATGCAGAATTTGACTCAACGCCGCTCGGCTGGGCCGTCGAAGGCTGGGCCCATCCGCCGAGTGGCTCACGCGGTGGCCAGATCGAATGCGCGCGCCTGCTCGTCGATGCCGGTTCGGTTGTCGAGCCTCAATGGAAGGCCTCTGACGGTGTCCAAAATGATGAGGACATGGCGAAAGCTTTGCGGCTAGCCTGAAATCGCGGCCTGCACCTTCAAGGCCTGAACCGTTTCACGCACGTCGTGAACGCGGATCAGGGCGCAACCGGAGCGGGCCGCGTGCAGGGCAGCGGCGAGGCTCCCGCCCAGCCGGTCCCCGCTCTCGATTGCGGTCTCATCAATGGCGTTAATGAAGCGCTTGCGCGACGCTCCGAACAGAATCGGGAAGCCGAGGTCCGCGAGATAATCGAGCGCGCCCATGAGCTCGAGGTTATGGGCCAGCGTCTTTCCAAACCCGATGCCTGGATCCAGCAGAATTCGCTCGCGCTCAATACCGGCGCTGATCGCGGCCCCGACCTGCTGGCCAAAGAAGCGCGCCACGTCCGTGACGACCGCCTCATACTGCGGATTGGCCTGCATGGTTTGCGGCTCACCTTGCATGTGCATCAGACAGACGAGGCAATCGAGCGCGGCCGCGGTTTCCATTGCACCCTCGGCTCTTAAGGCATTGACGTCATTCCACATGGATGCCCCAGCCCCGACCACAGCTCCGGCCACGCCCGGCTTCATCGTATCAATGGACACCAGCGCGTCGGGCCGCGCCGCCCGGATCGCCTCAATCACGGGCAGGACCCGATCCAGCTCCTCGGCCTCAGAGACCGGGTCTGCACCGGGGCGAGTGCTCTCACCGCCTATATCCAGCCAGTCCGCGCCCTGATCAAGAAGAGCCAAAGCGTGCTCGCACGCCCGTTCGGCATCAAGAAATTGACCGCCATCCGAAAAGCTGTCCGGCGTAACATTGACCACGCCCATCACTTGGGGGCGGCCATCGCGGTGGGGGGCAAGACGGGTATCCATGGGGTCGGACTTAACTTGTCAGGTGCTTCAGGACCAGCCGATCCTGACAATCACCCACATCGGAACGCCCGCGTGCAGTGAATTCGTCAAGCTTTTGCATTATAGCAAAGGCAAATCACGCCGCACGAGCAGGACAAATCCATGCAAATCTTCCTCGACACCGCAGAAATTGATGAGATCCGGTCCCGGCTGGACGCTGGTCTTGTGGATGGTGTCACCACCAACCCGTCGCTCATTGCCAAAGCGGGAGCCGGCATTTTTGAGCGCGTGGCCGAGATCTGCGACGCCGTAGATGGGCCGGTCAGCGCCGAAGTGGTCGCCACTGAAGCCAAGACAATGATTGAGGAAGGCAAGCGCCTGGCCGACATCGCGCCGAATGTTGTGGTGAAACTCCCGCTGACAGCTGACGGTCTCGTGGCGTGTCGAGCCTTCGCCGAGCAGGGCATTCAGACCAATGTCACACTCTGTTTCTCGGTCAATCAGGCACTGATGGCGGCCAAGGCCGGGGCCAGCTATATCTCGCCTTTCGTCGGGCGGGTGGAAGATGCGGGCGGTGATGGCATCGGCCTGCTCGCGGGTATCCGCGAAGTCTATGACAATTTCGGCTATGAGACCGAAATCCTCGCTGCGTCCCTGCGCGGCCCGGCCCATGTGGAAGCCGCGGCAGCCGTGGGCTGCGACGCCGCCACCATTCCGCCGAAAGTCTTCGACGCACTGGTGTCTCACCCACTCACCGACAAGGGCCTGGCCGCCTTTCTGAAAGACTGGGAAGCGACCGGTAAGAAAGGTCTCGACTAGCCCGGGATGGCGCGCGCGCGGATCGTGCCTTCCAACTCACGGACCTGGTTGACAAAGCTCATCGAGAGTTCACCCTCCAGATCGGTGACCGCATAACCCAGTTCACCCTCGGTCTTGAGCATCTGGGCCGTCACGTTGGCCCCGGCGCGCTCGGCAAGGTCATTGAGACGGCGCAGATAGCCCGGCTTGTTTTCATGCGGGATGACAAGGCGTGTGCGCCCCGGCTCAACCGGGCCCGGTTCCACCTGCGGGAAATTGACCGCAAAGCTGGTCGCACCCTCATGGAAGAATTTCGCCAGCTTGGTGGCGGCATCAAGACCGATGGCCTGCTGCGCCTCAGCTGTTGAACCACCAATGTGAGGCGTCAGGATAACGTTCGGGCAATCCAGCAGCGGGCTTTCGAACTTCTCGTCCTTGCTCTTGGGTTCAACCGGGAAGACATCCACCGCAGCCCCCGCCAGATGGCCGGACTTCAGGGCGTCGGCCAGCGCGTCCACATCCACCAGATTGCCGCGCGCCTGATTGATCAGATAGCTGCCCGGCTTCATCGACTGAATGCGCTCGCGGGTCATCATGTTGGCGGTGCGCGCGGTCGCCGGGACGTGCAGCGTGACGACGTCACACTGGCTGATCAGCGCATCGAGCGAATCCATGTTTCGCGCATTGCCGTGGGCCAGCTTTGGCTCGATATCGTAGTAGTACACGTGCATGCCAAAGGCCGACGCCAGCACCGAAAGCTGCGCCCCGATATTGCCGTAGCCAACGATACCCAGCTTCTTCTTGCGCACTTCATTGGAGCCGTCCGCAGTTTTCAGCCAGCCACCTTCGGCGATCGAAAACATCTTTTCCGGGATGCGGCGCATCAACATGACAATGCTCGCCATGGTCAGCTCGGCAACCGAACGGGTGTTGGCAAAGGGGGCATTGAAAACCGGAATGCCACGTGCCGCCGCAGCGGCAAGATCGACCTGGTTGGTCCCGATGCAAAAACACCCCACCGCCTGAAGCGTATCTGAGACATCAAGGAGCGCCGCATCGACCTGGGTGCGTGACCTGATACCCAGAAGCGAGGCTGTCGCGATCTCCTTTTCCAGGAGCGCCCGATCCGGCGAGCCCGACAGTCGGTCCACATCGATCTTGCCAAACGCCTGCAGGGCGGCGTCGGCATCCTCGTGAACATTCTCAAGCAAGAGGGCGCGGGGCGAAGTCAGAGCCATCGTTTCAGTCCAATCCGTGCGTATCTGCTGCACCGCACCAGTGTGGCTGGAGTCTTTACCCACGCAAGCTGATTCATTGTCCACAAACCCGGTTCGGAGCAAAACAAAGCAGTGCGCCGCGTGACAAATCGTTCGCTTTGCGGGCAATGTGCGCGCCGCTTGGCGAAGTGAGCAGGGGCATCGACACGTATGACAGTGCTGGTCACGGGTGCAGCCGGATTTATCGGCTTTCACACGACGCGCGCTTTACTGGCGCGGGGCGTGCCCGTGGTCGGAGTCGACTGCCTGACTGACTACTACGATGTGGGCCTGAAACAGGCGCGCCTAGCCGAGCTTTCCGCCCATTCAGGCTTCCGTTTTGAACAGCTCGACCTTGCCGACGCCGAGGCGGTGAAGGCGCTTGTGCTGGAAGTTCGCCCGGACCGGATCCTCCACCTCGCGGCCCAGGCCGGGGTGCGCTATTCGCTGAAAAATCCGTTCGCCTACACCCACGCCAATATCAACGGGCATCTGTCTGTGCTTGAGGCGGCGCGCGCGCTGGGTCCTGAGCTGAAGCACGTGGTCTACGCTTCCTCCAGCTCGGTCTATGGCGAGCGTGAAGGTGCGTTCAAGGAAACCGACGCCGTTGATGCGCCGGTCTCGCTTTATGCCGCCACCAAGCGCGCTGACGAGCTGATGAGCGCGACCTACACCCATCTTTATGATTTACCCCTGACGGGCTTGCGCTTCTTTACGGTCTACGGTCCGTGGGGCCGGCCGGACATGGCCTACTTCTCCTTCGCCGAGCGGATGATGGCGGGCGAAACCATCGACCTGTTCAACCATGGCCAAAACCGGCGGGACTTCACCTATATCGAGGACATCCTGCCGACGCTGCAGACGGTTCTGGATGACACGCCTGGGGCTCAGCACCGCATCTTCAATATTGGTGGATCTGCGCCAGTAGATACGCTGGCGCTTGTGTCCGCGCTGGAGGCCTCGCTCGGGATCACGGCGACGACGCGCAAGATCGAGGCCCAGCCCGGTGACGTGTCCAGCACCTGGGCCGACACCTTCAAGCTCGAAGCCGCCTATGGCCCGGCCCAGCGCACGTCGCTGGAAGACGGCGTTGCGGCCTTTGCCGACTGGTTCAAAGCCTGGAAGTCAAAAGCGGCAGCCTAGGCGAGCTTTGCATTTGCACGCAGATGCGCTGGACGCGTGGTCGTCATCAGCGCGCAGCTGACTTCTGGACGGTGTAGTGCGGCTTGAAGCCCCTCGCCCACCTCGACCCGACCCCGCCCGTGCCCCGATCTGAGCTGTTTGGCCAGCCGATAGAGATCGGCACCGCTTCGCGGCACCCTGAGCGTACCCGGTGCATCGCCCGCAGTTTCAATGGCGACCACCACCAGCCCGGCCGCTGCGGCGTCCAGCAGGCGTTGATCCTCTGCCTGTGACAGGAAGGGATGAACCGGAGCCATGAGCGCCTGAAATTCACCCGTCTTGATGGCATTGGAAAGCTCCGCGCCGCGGCCCGCCGCCCCGAGTTGGGCGAAAGCCCCCGACGCCTTCAGATCCCGCAAGCGCTGAAACAGGGCGGGCGTGAGCTCTGACGGTGCGGAGCCGTGCAGATAGAGCGTATCAACGCCCTCCAGCTTCAGCCGGTCGAGGCTGTCTCGTACGCTTTGCTCGATGGCATCGGGTGAAAAATCGCGGGCGCGACCGGCCAGACCATGACTGGACAACCCTGCCTTGGTGGAGATTGAAAGCTTGGCGCGCGGCAAATCGCTCAAGGCAAGCCCGAGGCGGAGCTCAGCCTCACCACGGCCGTAGGCCGGTGCGGTATCAAACACCTTCACGCCCAGCTCAAAGGCCTCGGTTACCCGTGCAACAGTCTGCGCGCGGCTCACCAAAGGTGTGCCGTGGGGACCAGACACCCCGAATCCAATGCGCGACGGAAAATGCATGGTCTGACGCTAGCAACCGCCGCCCAATCGAGCCAGCGCTACTCCACGGCCTCCAGCACACCGCCTGCCCGGATGGGAGAACAAGTGACGGCCAGTCCGGTCGCGTCATCGGTTTCCACAAGCAGTCCGCACACCGTGGCGGGGCCGCTGGCCGCCTGGAAGCGCGATGAACGCATATGGGTGACAAAGCGGTTCACCGGCTCTTCCTTGTCCATGCCAATCACCGAGTCATAGTTTCCGCACATGCCAGCATCGGTCTGATACGCCGTGCCAGCAGGAAGGATGCGGTGATCAGCCGTTGGAACGTGGGTGTGGGTGCCCACCACAAGGCTGGCGCGACCGTCGCAATAGACGCCCAGGGCCGTCTTCTCGCTGGTCGCCTCGCCATGCATGTCCACAACAATGGCGTCGGCCACAGCGCCGAGCGGCGCGGCATTGAGCTCGCGGTCGACCGCGGCAAACGGATCTTCCAGCGGCTGCATGAACAGGCGCAGCATCACATTCATGACCAGAACGCGCCGACCGTCGGGCAGGTCGTAGAGCGAGGACCCGCGGCCCGGCGCGGCACCTTCGGGATAGTTCACCGGTCGCAGGAGACGCGGCTCGCGCTCGATATATGACAATGCCTCATTCTGGTCCCAGGCGTGGTTGCCTAGGGTCAGAACATCTGCGCCGGCATCATAGAGTTCATTGGCGGTGCGCTCGGTGATGCCAAAACCGCCCGCCGCGTTTTCAGCATTCACGATGACAAAATCGAGCTTCAGGCGCTGCTTCAGGCCCGGCAGGTGATCCACCACACCGTCCCGGCCCGACTTGCCGACCACGTCACCGAAAAATCCAATGCGCATGTTTTAACTCCTTCACGCCCGGGCATATAGCCCGGACGGAAGAAATTCGCCATCAAGCCTACCAGCCGAGCCGCACCCCGGCCCGTGCGCCGAGCTCACCGGTTTCGGTTCCCCAACCCAGCCCGGCATTGAGCGAGATGGTTTCGGTAAACCGGGCAGCACCGGAGAAGGCAAAGGCGTGGGCATCATCAAACAGGCCGTAATTTGCAGACAGGGCAAAAGTCTCACCCTGTTGAAGTCCGCCGCCACCGGCCATGGCCATCGCAATCGCGGCCCCGTCACGATTGACCCGGATGCCATCAGAGTTGTTCGCCACTGTGCCGGATAGCGTATCGAAGCGTGCAGTCAGCTGGCTGAAATCACTCTGAAGGCCCGTCAGATCAGTGCGCAGGTCGGCGATCGCGGCGGTATTGGCCAGGATATCAGCCGCATTTTGCGGGCTTGCCGCCGCCGCGAGCCTTGCGCTGACCTGACCGTCGCCAGACACCGGCATATGGCGGATCATGCCCCGGCTGGCGGGCGACGGGCTGCCAGCGAGATCGCCGGCTCCCGGCTCATCAGAGGCCGAAACACCCGAGGCCAGCTGGCCCGACCCGGCCGATGTCATACCACCCGTGCCCGGTTCTGCCTCAACAGGCGTTGCCGTGTAGCCCGCCGTGTCCGCAGGCTCTGATGTCCCCGACGGGGCCGGTGTGGCGGCTGCAACCGCTTCACCACCGCCCTGGGCCTGCGCTAGTTGCGCCTGCATGGCGTTGAGCTGAGCCTGCATCGCGGCAATCTGGGCATTCATCTGAGACACCGCCTGATCCATCTGCGCCTGCGCCGCGGCGGCCTGAGCTTCAGCCTCAGCCGAGCCCGCTGAGGCGCTCGCAGTGGAAGCAGCGGCATTGCTCGACGACGCGCTTGCCGCCGCAAACTCAGTCACATCGACGCTGGCAAGGTTACCGCTGGTGTCGGACACCACAACATAATCCGCGCCTGAATCACTCAGCGAGATGATGTTATTGGGTAGCCCTGGAAGGGTGTAGCTGGACGTGGACAATCCGAGCAGGAACTGGCCCGCAAATGTTGTCGTGGCACCGGTGCCAAATGCGAAGCTGTCATTGAAAGCGGCATTGGCATTTGCCCCGACGGCACCGGACCGTAACCCTGACGCAGTGGCACCGTACCCTAGTGCGAATGCGTTCACACCGGATGCCTCTGAGAATGCACCGATAGTCACAGCATTTGCCGCAGTAGAATCAGAACCGCGTCCTAAGGCGAATGCATTGTTTGCGGTGGCGCTTGATGCGAGACCGACCGCTACTGAATCGGAGCCGATGGCGTTTGCTGAGCGACCTATCGCAGTTGCATTCACCCCGCCAGCATTGGCAAAGCGACCAACGGCAACCGCTCCATTGGATCCTGCAGAGGAACCACGACCCAAAGCAGAAGCGCTCTCGCCACTTGCCGAGGCACCCAGACCTGTGGCCGTTGCATATTGACCGGATGCACTGGCACCCGCACGAAGTGCGGTGGCACCTTCACCATTAGCTTCTGCCTCATCACCGAATGCCGCGGACCCTGCCTGTGTGGCCCGCGCCCGGGTGCCAATTGCAACAGAGTTCAAGCCCGACGCAATTGCATTGAACCCAAGCGCTCCGGAATTGTCGCCCGATGCTGTGCTAAACATTCCAAGTGAGGTCGCGCGTACACCGGTGGCCGAGCTGCTGGCACCCAGCGCGACAGCCTGATTGCCGATCGCACTGGAATTTGAACCCAGAGCCGTTGAGTCTTTACCACTGGCAAGAGCCCCAGCACCCAAGGCGGCTGACTCGGCTGCTTCTGCTCGCGCGCCACGACCAATGGCAACATCATCTTCATTCAGTGCAACTGCGCCATCGCCAATGGCAACCTGACCAGGTTCCTGGCCGCTGGAGAAATTTCCATCCTCGTTACCGGCCTGCGCCAAGCGGCCGATGGCAATGGCACCATCGCCGAGTGCCCGCGCATTCGCGCCAACCGCCACGCCCCCATCAATGACTTCGAAAAAGCCAGCACTTGATCCCTCCTCACCATCACCGGAGATTACTTGCGCGCCAACGCCGATTGCTACGCTTTCATTGGCATACAGGACGCCGCTATCGATCGCAGTATTGTCGACGCCAGAAATGATTTCAGGAGAACCTGCGATACCGGACACAGTTAAATTACCGAGGCGTGATGAAGTCGACACGCCATCCGACGAGCTGGCGCTAGCCGCAGAAAACTCAGAGATATCAATGCCCTTCAGATTGCCACCGGTATCTGAAACGACGACATAATCTGCGCCGGTGTCTCCAAGCGAAATGATATTCGATGCATGTCCAAGCCCTGGCAGCGTATAGCTGGACGTACTCTGACCCAGAAGGAACTGACCGACCATCGTCGTGGTCACACCACTGCCCAACGCAAAGCTGTCACTGAACGCAGCGTTTGCATTTCCACCCAAAGCAATACTGTCGTATGTCGCACTTGAACCTGTGCCAATCGCTATGCCGTTTTCACCGGGTGCCTGTGAAGCATAGCCAAGCGCAACCGAATATCTGCCAGAGGCAAGCGCTGAATACCCGAGGGCAACGCCGTTGACGCCCGCAGCTTCAGCGAATGGACCAAGAGCCACCCCATAAGCAGCAGTTTCAGCAGAATAACCAATCGAGATTGAATGTACGCCGGCCGCATTAGAAAACGGCCCGATACCAATGGCATTTGCCGCACCGGCGTCCGCTCTTCGACCAAAGGCAAGCCCATTGGCGGCCTCTGCTCTAGACGCGAAGCCCACCGCAATTGATCCGTTACCGGATGCGAGGGAGGACCGGCCAAGTGCAAAGGCTCCAGGCCCGCTGGCATTGGCAAAACCGCCAATGGCGATCGCATCACCAGTAGTGGCCTGAGCCGACCGTCCAATTGCGACAGATGTTATGCCGGTGGCATCGGTATTCACACCAAGCGCTGTGGCAAAGGCCGCGCCAGAATTGGCGTCTGCGCCCACCGCAGTCGCCCCATCGCCCGTGGAGCTGGAGTTCGGGCCACACTCAAGCGACCCAGGATCGGCACCATTCACGCACGGCGCACTCGCGGCTTCTGGCTGGGCAGAAATGGCACTGCTGACAGATGCATGCTGGTGGAGCTCGACATTCCTGTCGCTTTCAGCGCTCACAGCATGCGCACCTGGCATGACAGCAAGCAGTGCGACGATCCCGGCAAACGATAGAAAATCGATGGCTTGAATACGCATTTTGACCCCACTGGATGCGCGCTAGCGATGAAAGAGCTAACGTCAGACTTAAAATAATGGGTCAATTATCCATAAAAATATTCAAGAAATCAAAGCAAAATTTTTAGCATTCAGGGTCTTACTAATACAGAGCGCTAGATATTGTTATCAAACTGATCAGCCTACGAAGGCTTTTTCGATGACAAATTCTGCCGGACGGGCGTTCGAGCCCTCAGTCAGGCCGGCGTCTTCGCACAGCTGCTTGCAGTCTTCGAGCATCTCCATCGAGCCGCAAATCATGACCCGGTCCGTCTCCGGGCTGAGCGCAGGGATGCCCAGCTCCTGATAGAGCGTGCCGTCTTTCAACAGGTTCGTGATACGGCCCTTCCGCTCGAACTCCTCACGCGTGACCGACGGGTAGTAGACCAGCTTGTCGCCGATAAACTCACCGACCAGCGGATCGCCACGGACCGCATCGACCAGCTCCTTGCCATAGGTCAACTCGGCAACCTCCCGGCAAGTGTGGGTGAGAATGACCTGGTCGTAGCGCTCATAGGTCTCCGGGTCCCGGATCACCGAGGCAAAGGGCGCAATGCCCGTCCCGGTCGACAGGAGATAAAGCCGCTTGCCCGGCAGGAGCGCATCCAGCACCAGGGTACCCACCGGCTTGGTGCCCAACAAAAGGGTGTCACCCTCGCTGATATGCTGGAGCTTCGAGGTCAGCGGGCCATCGGGCACCTTGATGGAGAAGAATTCCAGTTCCTCATCCCAGCTCGGACTCGCGATGGAGTAGGCGCGCAAGAGCGGCTTGTCGTTGACCTTCAGCCCGATCATCACGAACTCGCCCGACCGGAAACGCAGGCTCTGGGGCCGCGTTACACGGAAGGAAAACAGCCGGTCGGTATAATGACGAACAGACTTTACGGTTTCTTCGCTGAAAGCGCCCATGGGCAGGTCTTCTTCTTATGATTTGGAATTGGGTGCGATTGACTTAGGCGAGTGCAATTGGCTGCCAAGTCGACCGGCTGCAGATGCAGGAAAGGCCTATTTCGAGGCCTGCTTTTCAAGCCAGGCCTCGAAGCGCGCCTGAGCCATATGATCAGCGATCCGGCTTTGAAGACGAACCTGAAGCAGATACTTGCGGAACATGGCCGGGTCGAGCGCGTCAAAGGTATCGCCCGCGTTCTCGGCAAACTTCCTGATCACCTCAAATTCGGCATCGGTTACTCGGGTATCGCTCATGAATTCAGTCCTGTCTGATGGCCCCTAAACCCACATTGTATAGTGGGTTATTGCGCAGGCCCGTGTGTATCCGATTTCCGACAAAACACAATGGCTGGGTCACCGGGACGCCCGCGGGGCCCGGATCGCTTCAACCTCGGTTATGATCCAGTCCAGGCGCTGATCATGCTTGTCTGCAGGGACTTTGGAGACTTCCTGAGCGCCATAACCGACCCCGACAACGGTCACCGATCCCGCCGCCCGGAGCGCGTCCAGCGTGCGGTCATAATATCCGCCGCCATACCCAAGACGCCGACCGGCTCGGTCAAAGGCGAGAAGCGGAACCAGGACCAATGCCGGCACCAACACGCTGGCGGAGGCTTTTGGTGCTTCCACGCCAAAAGCGCCTGTTTCCAGCTCATCGCCGGGGCTGAAGGCCCGGAACTTGAGCGGGGCGCCTTCGGCCTCCACACAGGGCAAGGCGATACGCGCCTGCTCGCAGTGGAACGTCTCCAGCAGGGGCGTCGGGTCGATCTCTGATCCGATCGGGCGATAGCCCGCCACGATGCTGTGGAGCTTGGGCCAGATCTCATCTGGAAACTGCTTCACCAGCTCTCGCGCAGCCTCGGGCGTGCTGGCAGCGGCGTCTGCCCGGTGCGCCTTTGCCTTGGCGCGCAGTCGCTTTTTGCGCCAACCCGTCAGCATGGCGAGCTCTGGAAAGCAGGAAAGGTGGCGGTGCCAAATGCGCCGTTGGTCGTTTTACACCCCTGCTGACCTGGATAACCAGGTGGGCGCCGCGTGCAAGGGACCACAATCCCAGGCAGAGGCAACTCCCTCTTAGAGACGTAAGGTCGCTGGGTTGAATTGACCTGACGAACGCTCCAGCTACCGCCGAGACCGAAGATGGGGTCGAAAGGCCCGCGGCTCAAGTCTCGTCTCCAGCATTGCCGGCTGGCACCTCGATCTCGGTGGCCTCGACCAGCTTTTCCAGTTCCGATGCCGCTGACAGCATCGCCTCCGCTGCCCGGGCGCGATCAGCCCTGCGCCGCGCTTGCGCCTCGGAAAGCCGGCCTTTGGTATCGCTCAAATTCTCACGCAGGCTTTCAAGCTCGCCCTGGGCTTCCTTAAGCTCATCAGCGACGATTAGCGACGCCATCAGAAGCAGACGCAGATCTCCGATCTGGCCCACACGGTCGGCGAGGCCCCGGACGTGATTGTCGAGATGGCCTGCAAGCTCGCGCAGATAGGCCTGCTGGCCTTCTTCGCAGCCAATGGTAAACGGACGACCGTTCAGGGAGATCGTGACCTTGCTCACTCGCCCGGCCCCTGTTGTTGCATGGCCCGAAGCTCACTCAGCGCGGCGTCGACGGCATCGGACGCGGTTTCGACCGCGGCTTCCAATTCGGCCTCGCGCGCGCGGGCGGCATCGAGCGCATCAGCAAGGCGCGCGCGGTCAGCATCCGTGCCATGGGACGCATCGATATCGCGCTCGGCATCGTGCACGCGGCGCTTAAGCGTGTTCAGACGCACGGAGAGCCGGCCGATCGCTGCAGTTAGCGATACCGCCGCCTCCTCAATCGGGTCGTCTTCACCATTGGGCGGGGTCTCGGGTGCGCTCATGCTTATAAAATCCGCCTTTAGAGCCAAAAGTTCAAGCGTCGTGACAGGCGAGGAGCAAACTTCTTTTAAGTGGGAGGGGATAGAGGGTTGTTGATGGCCCGGCCTCGTGGCGAAATTTCGGCGCTTAACGACCTAGGCTCAGGCGTATTTCTCGATTATGCCTGCGCCAGACAATCCAAAGGCGCGGGGAAAAGCTCCATGACAGACAACGCAGATCAGCTGGCCCGGACACTGGCGCTTATTTGTGCTGAAGCGGCCAAGCCGGTCATGGAGGTCTATGCGAAAGACTTCACTCCCGAGCAGAAGGAAGACCGCTCTCCGGTTACCGAAGCCGACAAGCGCGCCGAGGTGGTCATCCTGGAGATGCTTGAACGGCTGGTGCCCGGCATTCCGGTGATGGCCGAGGAACAAATGTCTGAAGGTATTGGCTGCGACACAAGCGGAGACTTCTTTCTGGTCGACCCAGTGGACGGCACCAAGGAATTCATCAAGAAAAACGGTGAGTTCACGATCAATATCGGCCTGATCCGCGACCGCAAGCCTGTTGTCGGTTGCGTCTACGCGCCTGCACTGGACAAGATTTACCTGGGCGGCCGTCAGGCCTTTGCCGCGACCCTGTCCCCGGGCGATGCCTTCGATCCGAAGGCCCTTGCCCCCATCGCAACCCGCACACCGCCTGCCCATGGCCTCACCGCTGTCATGAGCCGGTCCCATGCTGATCCGCGCACGCAGGACTTCGCCGATGCCCATAATGTGGTGGAGAAGATCAGTGCGGGATCATCGCTAAAATTCTGCCGGGTCGCAGAAGGTTCCGCTGATCTCTACCCGCGCTTTGCTCCGACGATGGAGTGGGACACAGCCGCCGGCCATGCGGTGCTCAACGCGGCCGGGGGCTGCGTGACGACCCCGGAAGGCGAAGATTTCCTTTATGCCAAGGAAGACACCAGCTATCTCAACGGTCACTTCATCGGCTGGGCCCGCCTGCCCCGCTAACGGGGCAGACGGTTTCGCCCTCAGCCCAGAATGCCGCGCTTGGCCAGCTCTGCGACGACCTGATCGGCGGCTTGTTCCGGCGTCAGCTCGTCAGTCTTCACCGTGATCTCGGCCTGGAGCGGGGTCTCATACGGACTGTCGATGCCGGTAAAGTTTCGCAGCTCACCCTTGCGCGCCTTTTCATAAAGGCCTTTCGGGTCACGCTGAGCGCAGACCTCAATCGGCGCATCCACGAAGACTTCGATGAACTCGCCCTCGCCCACCAGCTCGCGCACCATGCGGCGCTCGGAGCGGAAGGGTGAGATAAAGCTGCAGGTTACGATCACACCGGCGTCGACGAACAGACGGGCCACCTCACCGATCCGGCGGATATTCTCCACCCGGTCAGCGTCCTTAAAGCCCAGATCCTTGTTCAGTCCAAAGCGGATATTGTCGCCATCCAGCGAGTAGGTGTGGCCACCGGCTGCGGCGAGCTTGGCTTCCACAAGGTTCGCCACTGTGGACTTGCCGGCACCCGAGAGCCCCGTGAACCAGATGATGGCCGGCTTCTGGCCCTTCATCTCGGCGCGGCGCTCCTTCGTCACATCCATGGAATGAAGGTGAATATTGGAGGACTGGCGCAGGGACTTTTCGATCATGCCCGCACCCACCGTCTGGTTGGTGTAACGGTCGATGATCACGAAAGACCCGGTCTCACGCTGATCGTCGTAAGGATCAAAGGCCAGGGGACGGGCCGCATTGAAATGGCAAACGCCGATCTCGTTGAGCTCCAGCGACTTGCCGCCTTCTTTCTCGTAGGTGTGGATGTCCACCTTGTGGTGAAGCTTGGTCACCGTCGCCGGCGTCACCTGGGAGCCCGCCTTGATGATATAGGAGCGGCCCTGAAGCAGAGGCTCTTCGGTCATCCAGAGTACTTCGGCGGCGAACTGGTTGTTGACTTCCGGCCGCGCCTTGGCATCCACGAGCATGTCACCGCGCGCAATGTCGATCTCGCGATCGAGCACCAGGGTCACAGCCTCGCCTGCGACAGCTGATTTCAGGTCCTCATCGGAGGTGACGATGCGCGCGACCTTGCCGGACTTGCCGGAGTGGGCCACGACGATTTCATCGCCAACGGTGATCTTGCCGGCTGCAATCGTGCCGGAAAAGCCGCGGAAATCGAGATTGGGGCGGTTCACCCATTGGACCGGCATGCGGAAGGCAAAGTCGGTCTCGTCCTCGGTGGCCGTATCGACGCTTTCCAAGTGCTCCAGCAGGGTCGGGCCCTTATACCACGGCGTATTCCCAGAGCGCGAGAAGATGTTGTCGCCATGGCGCGCCGAGATTGGAACCGTGGTGAGCGTGGCAAACTGCAGCCCCTTGGCGTCGCGCATATATTCGCGAACGATCTCGTCAAAGCGGCGCTCGTCATACTCGGCCAGGTCCATCTTGTTGATGGCCAGCACCAGATGACGGATACCCATCATCTTGGCGATATAGGTGTGGCGACGCGTTTGCGGCAGCACGCCCTTGCGCGCATCAATCAGGATGATGGCCAGGTCTGCGGTCGACGCACCGGTGGCCATGTTGCGCGTGTACTGCTCGTGACCGGGGGTATCGGCGACGATGAATTTGCGCTTTTCAGTGTTGAAGAAGCGATAAGCGACATCAATGGTGATGCCCTGCTCACGCTCCGCCTCGAGGCCATCGAGCAGGAGCGCGAAGTCGATATCATCCCCGGCCGTGCCGTGCTTCTTGGACTCGTTTTCCAGAATACGGATCTGGTCTTCAAACAAAAGCTTGGAATCAAACAGCAGGCGGCCGATCAGCGTCGACTTGCCGTCATCCACAGAGCCACAGGTGATGAAGCGCAGCACGCCGCGATCGCCAGCTCGCGTGAGCCGTTCGACCATTTCTGCGCGGGTCTCGGTCTTTGCCATTAGAAGTAACCCTCGCGCTTCTTCTTCTCCATCGAGCCGGCCTCATCGAAATCGATCAGGCGGCCTGCACGCTCCGAGGTGCGCGCGCCGAGCATTTCAAGAACAATGTCTTCCAGAGTTTCCGCATCGCTATCGACGGCACCGGTCAGCGGGTAGCAGCCCAGCGTCCGGAAACGGACCTTCCGGTTCTCAGGCTTCTCGCCGTCGGCCAGTGGCATGCGGTCGTCGTCGACCATGATGATCGTGCCGTCGCGCTCCACACACGGCCGGTGGTCAGCAAAATAAAGCGGCACAATCGGAATGCTTTCTTCCAGGATGTACTGCCAGATATCGACCTCGGTCCAGTTGGACAGCGGGAAGACGCGGATGCTTTCGCCCGGGCGGATCCGCGTATTGAAGGTGCGCCACAGCTCCGGACGCTGGTTGCGCGGGTCCCAGCCATGGTTCTCGTTGCGGAAGGAGAAGACGCGCTCCTTGGCGCGGGACTTTTCCTCATCGCGGCGACCACCGCCGAAAGCGGCGTCATATTTGCCCTCGTTCAGCGCCTGCAGAAGTCCATCAGTGCGCATCACCTGAGTGTGCAGGGCTGACCCCTCCACGAAGGGGCTGATATTGCGCGCACGGCCT
This sequence comes from Oceanicaulis sp., assembly GCA_043513725.1. GTDB lineage: Bacteria > Pseudomonadota > Alphaproteobacteria > Caulobacterales > Maricaulaceae > Oceanicaulis. The sequence goes on from CP121338.1 coordinate 1,186,995, forward strand.
TCCTCGTTGACGTGCACGATCATGTTCAGGCCAAGCTGCTTGGCGAGCTCGTCGCGGAACACGCCCATCTCCTGGAACTCCCACAGGGAGTCGATATGCAGGAAGGGGAAAGGCGGGCGCGACGGCCAGAAGGCCTTCATCGCCAGGTGCAGCATCACGGTGGAGTCTTTACCGATCGAATAAAGCATGACCGGGTTCTGAAACTCGGCGGCCACCTCACGCATGATGTGGATCGCTTCTGCCTCGAGCGCCTTGAGATGCGGTGATAATGGTCGCTTGCGCGCCGGGCGCGCTTCAAAGCGCGCCGCGTATTGCGCGATCGTGTCCTTGATGTCCGTCATATGCTGTCCCCTTGAAGGGCCCCTGTCCTACCGCGGCGGGTGGTAGCGCTGTATGAGTTCAATTGCAAAGCCCTATCGGCGCTCTGTCACAGTTTTTTCGTGCTTGTGCGCTGGTTCGGATACGGATCGCATCACAGGTGCGCGGGTCAAAAGCCCGAGCGGGTTCCAGCTCATCGCCTTCGCAACCGCACAAATGCTTGTTTTCCGGTGCTTCTGGACGGCCTCACGCTTTGCATTCAGGCGCTCGCGCCCCGCCCAGGCATCGCGGATGCCGCGCCAAAACGCCCCACCGAGACCGAAGCGCAAAGACGACACCCAAAGCAGGAGTGTCAGCCCGGCGTGAAGCGGTAGCGTCAGCCAGAACAGCCACCCCGGTGTGTTCTTCCACCAGGTCCAAAGCCGGTTGCGCGTGCCGTGATAGGTCGCAAATTCTGACCGCCGCCCGGACGAGCCGTAGCCGACATGGTGGACTTTGGCGTCTGCAAGCTGGATCGCTCGTGCGCCAGCCAGACGGGCCCTGAAGCCCAGATCCACATCCTCGACATAGCAGAAATAGTCTTCGTCAAACCCGCCCAGCGCCTCGAAAAGCGATCGGCGGACAAAACTGGCGGCGGCACAGGGTGCAAATACGTCCCCATCGGCCGGGATCGGCAGGGATTTTCCGTAGCCGGAGCGATAAGGAATACCGCCGAAGAACCAGACATCGCCGACACCATCGAGCACACCGGGGGCATCCGCCGCGAGCTGCGCAGATCCGAAGAGGTCGGTGTCCGGATAACGCTCCGTCGCGGCGAGCAACTGCTCAATCCAGTCCGGCTCCGGGAAGGCATCGGGGTTCAGGAAGGCCAGCCAGTCAGCGTCGGTCTGACGTGCCAACAGGTTATTTCCAGCCGCAAAGCCCAGATTGGTCTCGCTGATGATGAGCTGCGCGCCATAAGGCAGATCGGCTTCGGTGACTGGTGCGTTCGGGGATGCATTCTCCAGCACCCAGATTTCATCAGGCTTGCGGGTCTGGGCGGTCAACGCCTCAGCCAGCCGCGCGGCGTGGCGCGCACTATCATAAGCCACTATGAGGACGGCAATGCGAGCCATGTCCTAGCCCCGCCCGCGGAAGAACAGCGCCCGGACCAGCTTGCCCATCGCTCCGTCGCTCGTCGCAAGTTGGCGTAGCGCGCGGTTGCTCCGCACAAAGGGGCGCAGCCCGTGGTGGAGCAGCACCGCCACCGGTGACAATCGCTCATTCTTGCGGTGAGGCACATGGCGCAGCGCCAGGCGTTCTGCCTGTATGAAGGCCAAACGCTCGAGCAGGCCGTGCCGCTTCAACCTCCCCTGCCCATCCGTAATGGGCAGCACGGCTGACAGCGGCAGAAAGGATTTCACGGTCCGCGTCCGGTGCTTTTTACGAATACGATTGTCGTGGATGCGGTAGGCGTAGAGCGGCTCCGGGATCAGCGTCCAGGCGATATCGCTGCGCGCGATCTTTACCGCCATCGCATAGTCTTCCTTGCCCACCCCATAGGTTTCCGGAAAGCCACCAATACGCTCAAACGCCGACCTGGAGATCGCAATTCCGGTGTCCGCGGCATGGTTGTCGAAGATCGAGGCTGAACCAACTGGGCCGAGGAATGGAATGACCACCTTCGGCGCGGCAGGCCCGAACCCTTCCATAAAGGAAAACACGGCCTCAGCCCCGGTTGGGTTCTGAGCCGCCTCGATTTGCGCGAGCGCGTCCGGTTTCAATCGATTGTCGTCATCAAGGAAGTACAGCCAGTCAGAACGCGCCAGCGCGGCACCCGTGTTGCGCGCATGTCCGGGGTACAGATTGTCCGTCAGCTGATAGCGGATCGGACAGGCATCAAAGCGCTCGCACAGCGCTTTGTTTTGTTCAGCCAGCTCTGTCGGACTGCCGTCGTCAACCACAATGATTTCAGCGGGAAGCCGGTCTTGATCGGCGACGGACGCCAGGGCCTCGTCGAGCATGGCCGGACGGGCATGGGTCGCGACGATGATGGAGATGTCAGATAGCGCCACCGCACGGCGTTCCTCCGCCGGCGCATCCGCCACTCGCGGCCGCGACCAGCGTGTCGTGACGGCTGGATCAACGATTAACGGTGCGAGCTTGGCCGGATGGCTGATTGCGGGCCTCACTGGCGCGGGCAAAGCGCCGGGATCTGTCAGCGCCGGGCCAACGCCTGCGATAACCGGTGCCCCAAACGCGGCTGCCCACGCGCCCAGTGGATCGAGCGCACGGCAGTCTCGTAGCGATAGCACGCAGCGGCGCTCATCTTTTGCTTTCATCAGGGCCTGGTCGATGTCTGCATAGCGCTCCACAGTCACCGAGATCGACCCACTGCGAACCGCGCGGGCGAGATCATCTGCCTTGCCCTTTTCGGCCAGAACCGTGTCCGCAATGATGATATCGACAGGGCCGAGTTCGGCCGCTTTCGAAAGAACCGCCGCAACAAGGTCAGGGTCGGTCAGCCCGTCGACCGGCGCATAGATCAACCGCCCGGCGTCAGGCTCAACGGCATAGTCATCACTGCCCGGCCCGAGAGCGGAGACCGGTCGTGCGATCAGTCGCTCGTAGCTGTCGGCCAGCAGTGCATCGACCGCCGTAATTTCCGTGGCCTGTCGGGCAAGCTGATACTCCTGATCAAGCGCTACCAGATCCCCAGGGGTTTCGGGAAACGTCCCGCCCTCAAGCTGGGCGGCCAAGCCTGACGGCGTAACGATCAGGCCAGTCTCAATTCCCGCCATGCGAGCAAAATATGCCGCGCCGTCGCTGGTCGGGGCGTACAGGCGGGACGGCTGGGTCTGACGCGCATGGGCAGCAACAGCGAGCGAAAAAGCGGCAATCTGAAAAGCCGGAGCGTCGGAGCGATAGCCATCAGGGGCGTGCAATCGAACAATCTCAACTGCCACCGAATACAGGCTGAACACGGATTGGGCGCGCGCGATATCGCTTCCCGCGGGCACCCAGAGCGTCGCATTGACCTCGCCCAGCCCCGCGCTGACAAAATGTGCGCAGGCAGCAAGGTCACCGACCGTCATACGGGTCAGATCACACGCCAGGACCGGCGCGTTCGGCTCTGACAGAGAGGTCTCGCTCACTCGCCCTTGCGGCTTTGCTTGTCGAGGCTCGACAGGCGCGAGTGAATGCCGCACTCGGTTTTCTGGCTGCCGGCCCAGCGCCCATCCCGGGAGTCGCCTTCGCTCTCCGGCGCACTGCAAGGCATGCAGCCAATGGACCGGTAGCCCTGGGCCACCATCGGGTTCTGCGGCAGGTTCTGGGCTTCAAACGCAGCGTCTACGGCTTCGTCGGACCAGTCGAACAGCGGATTGATCTTGATACGTCCGTCCTCGACCTCGACCAGCTCAATGCCCTTGCGGAAACCGCCCTGGGCCCGGCGTAATCCGGTCAGGGTGCAATCAAAGCCTTTCAGGTGTGCATCCAGCGGGATGACCTTGCGAAGCTCACAGCAGCGATCCGGGTTCTCCTGCCACAGCATGCCGTTGGAATCTTCAGCCTCGATCTGCGCATCCGGGGTCAGCTCACGCAGGTTCTCGCTCATGCCCAACTGCTCCAGCAGCTGTGTGCGATATTTCAGGGTCTGACCGAACAGCTTGCCGGTATTCAGGAAGGTCACCGTGATGCCGGGGATCGCCTCTGAACACAGCTGGAGCAGGACCGCGGACTGAGACCCAAAGCTCGACAGGATGGTGGCGCGCTCGCCAAAAAGCCCGCCGGCCAGCGCGAGGAAATCCTTGCGCTCCATCGCTGCACCGGCCGCCGCCAGAGGCTCGGCCAGCGCATGCGCATCAAAGCTCTCGCCGGCGTTTGCGGCGGCGAACGCCCCGACCGCCGCCTGGGCAGCCGGGTTATCGCTATAGGTCTGAACGTCCATGCCTGTTCCCTCCAAGGCGGGCGCCAGACTACCGGTTACGCGTTACTTGTTCCAGACAACGCGCGGCAGGATCTTGGCCTCGTCGATACGGTCCTTGTACTGGCCGATCTTCTCCAGCATCCGAACCAAGACTTCTTCAGTCATGTAGTTGGGCTCAAGACCCAGCTCAAGAAGGCCGGTGTGCTTGGCGTTATAGTAGTGATCTTCCATTTCCTTGCGCGGATTGGGGATCGACTTCACCTGCACATCGAGACCGACCTGCTTGCCTGCGGCCTGAACCTTTTCAGCCAGCTCGTTGACCGAGAACTGTTCTGTGAACTGGTTGTAGATTTTTAGCTCGCCCTTGTCGGCCGGATTGTCGGCCGCGAGACGCACGCAGTTCAGCGTATCCTTCAGGTTCAGATAGCCGCGAGTCTGGCCACCCTTACCATAAACAGTCAGCGGAACACCCGCGTGGGCCTGAACCAGGAAGCGGTTCACCACGGTGCCGAAGATGTCGTCATAGTGGAAGTTGGGCATCAGCGCGTCGACACCACCAACTTCGTCAGTCTCGAGGCCATAGACCGGCCCCTGCATCAGATCGGTGACGCGCAGCCCGTTGACCCGCACGTAGAACCACAACAGGTCCGTATCAAGCACCTTGGTCGTGTGGTAAAGGCTGCCAGCCTGACGCGGATAGAGGAATTTCTGCGTGCGACCATTGTGGGTCACATCCAGCCAGCCTTCTTCAATGTCGATATTCGGCGTGCCGTATTCGCCCATCGTACCAAGCTTGACGATGTGCGCGTCCGGGCAGTGACGGATGGTCGCCCAGATCACATTGAACGTGGCACCCAGATTATTCTTGAACGTGAAGTCGGCTTCTTCCAGGCCGCGCATGGAATACGGCGCAGACGGTTGTTCAGCGTAGTGAACGATGACATCCGGCTTGGTGCGCTCGAACAGCTCGTCACACCAGCGCAGATCAGCAAGATCGCCGATTTCAACTTCAATCTTCTTGCCGTGGGTGGCTTCGAAGAGCTCTGCACGCTTCTTCAGGTTTGGCGTGTCGAACAGCGCCTCGGAATCGGTCTGCTGCGCGATCGTGCGGCGCATGTAGTTGTCGACAGCGACAACCTCGTGGCCACGCGCAGCGAAGTCCATCGCCGTTGGCCAACCCAGATAACCGTCGGCACCAAGAATGAGAACACGCATGATAGACCCCCGTCCTGTCAGAATGCGTTGAGAAAAAGAGTTAGTCGATCAAACCGGCTTCGCGCAGCAGCTGCAGGCAGCCTGCGTGATCCACGGCCGGACGCTTTGAACTGTCATAGACTTCCGTCAGCGGCTCGCCGCGCTTGCTGTAGGCGGTGAAGTCGAAATCTTCATAGATCGACTTGAAGCCCGGCAACACGACGATGAAGTCGTCGATCTCGTAGGACCGGTTCACTTCTTCCGACGTGGTCAGCTCTTCAAACAGCTTCTCGCCCGGGCGAAGCCCGATGACGTGGATTTCCACTTCCTTCGGATCGAAGCCGTCCTGCTCGGCGTAGTAACCGACCATGGCTTCGGCAAAGTCCTGAATGCGGACGACCGGCATCTTGGTCACAAAGACCTCGCCGCCGACCATCTGCACCACCGAGTCGAGAACGAGGCGCACGGACTCATCCAGCGACATCATAAACCGAGTCATGTCGGGATGGGTCAGCGTGATCGGCTTACGCTTCTTGATCTGATCACGGAAGATCGGGAAGACCGAACCCCTCGAGCCCATGACGTTGCCAAAACGCGTCGACGCAAAAGCGGTGCGGTTATTGGCGTTGTCCAGGTTCGCCGCGGTGATCAGGCGCTCGCCCATCAGCTTGGACGTCCCCATCACGTTGGTCGGGTTCACAGCCTTGTCCGAAGAGGTGAACAGGACCTTCTTCACGTTGGAGCGACGTGCCGCATCGATGACCGACTGCGTACCGGTGATGTTATTGCGCACCGCCGAAACCGGTGATTGCTCGCACAGCGGCACGTGCTTAAACGCCGCAGCGTGGATCACATCGTCAACGCCGATGAAGCGGCGCGCCAGGTGATCGGTATCTGCGATATCGAGCATGAAGGTGACCAGGCGATCGTCGCGCGCATAGTCACTATCGAGGAAGAAGAGCTCGCTCTCATTGTTGTCGATCGCGATCACGCGCTCGACGTCGTATTTGAGCAGCTGGTCGACAAGTGCGCGCCCAACAGTGCCGACGGCCCCTGTCACCGCCACTGTCCGGCCCTTGAAATATCGTGCGTGGTCCATAGCCGCTCGCCCCTGCAATTTAAAATTTGCGCCTTTAATGGCGCTGAATAGTCGATCAATTCGAGCGCGTCCACAGCTTCTTGAACCTGTTATACCACGACGCAGCTAGACCGAGGCGCTTGCGGCCTTCACCACCATATCAGCCAGAGCGAGGGATGCGGTCAGACCAGGAGACTCAATTCCAAACAGATGCACCTGATGGCGGTCACCATGAACCCCCGGACCATCAATGCGAAAGTCGGCGGACGGATTACCGGGCCCAGTAATTTTTGGTCGTATGCCAGAATAGTCCGGGGTCAGGATGTTATCGGGCATTGCGGGCCAGTATTTGCGCACTGCGTCATAGAATCGCTCAGCTCGTGCAGGGTCGACTTCATAATCGAAATCTTTAACCCACTCCACGTCGGGACCGAAGCGCGCCCGGCCACCTAGATCAATTGTAATATGAACACCCAGCCCACCTGGTTCAGGTATCGGATAGACCAGCCTTGAAAACGGAGCCTTTGTGGCCAGCCCGAAATAGCTTCCCTTCGCAAGCCAGGTGCGCGGCGCGAGCTCTCCCGGCCGCCCCCCGACCTGACGCGCCAGCGCCGGTGCATGATGGCCGGCAGAATTTATCAGCAGTCTGGTCTTTAATGTCATCGGCGCTTCACCGCCGGTTTCCAGCACAACACCGTCAGCTTCAGCATGCCCGCCAAGGATTGATGTGTTGAGTACTGTCATTGCGCCATGGGCTTCGGCTTCACCTTGGAGGGCGAGCATGAAGGCGTGACTGTCCACAATGCCCGATGACGGAGACCACAGCGCCTCTACACAGTCCAGCTGAGGCTCCATCTCAAGCGCAGCCTCGCGCGTCATCAACTGCAGCGCCTCGTCGCCATCAACGCCGTTTTCAAGCGCCTTGGCCTGCAGGACGCGCAGATCGGCGCGCTGCTGCTCGCTGGTGGCAACGATCAGCTTGCCGCATTTGCGGTAAGGCACACCGCGTGACTCGCAGAAATCGTAGAGTTTGCGCTTGCCGGCAAGACAGCTCACCGCCTTCACACTGCCCGTCGGGTAGTAGATGCCGGCGTGCACGACTTCAGAATTGCGTGAGCTGGTCTCCGATCCGATCAACCCGGCCTGATCGAGGATCAGTACGTCGCGCCCTTGAAGCGCGAGCGCGCGCGCGCAAGCCAGACCGACAACTCCGGCCCCGACGACGACAACATCAACATGTTCCATGACAGGCGCTCCGGGTGACTTATCAACGGCGCGAACTAGCGCGCATTCGCCTCGCTGTGAAGTCAGGTGCGACGCAAACGCATGATCGCTTGTCTATGAAAAGTGCTTTGCTATTTTACGCCGCGACTGGACCGGAGGTGTTCCGGACCGAATGGGGGTTTATCCAGATGTTCGTCAAAGTTGCGACACCGATTGTCGGTGAAGAAGAAGCCGAAGGCCTGCGAGAGGTCCTGTTCTCGGGCAATTATGTCTCCGGCAAGAAAGTGGCCGAGTTTGAAAAACGCTTCGCAGACTACGTCGGCGTTGAGCATGCTGTTGCGGTAAACTCAGGCACCGGGGCCATTCACGCCGCGCTGGCGGCCATCGACCTGCAGCCGGGCGATGAGGTGATTTGCCCGTCGCTGACCTTCTTCTCGACCATTACCGGCGTCATTCACGCGGGCGGGGTTCCGGTGCTGGCGGACATCACGTCTGACGATTACTGCCTCGATGCGTCCGATCTTGAGCGCTGCCTGACCCCGCGCACGAAGGCGATCATGCCGGTGCATTATTTCGGTCACTGTGCAGACATGGATGCCATCAACGCGTTCGCCCAGAAGCACGGCCTGAACGTGATTGAAGATTGCGCCCAATCTCATGGCACCACCTATAAGGGCAAGATGACCGGCGCAATTGGTGACATGGGGGCCTTCTCCTTCTTCGCCACCAAGCATATGACCACAGGCGAGGGCGGGATCGTAACGCTGAATGATGCCGATCAGGCCGACTTCATGCGCAAGTTCCGCAGCCATGGCATGACCGGGCGTCATGACCACGGCATCCTAGGCTATAATTATCGCATGCAGGAGTTTTCTGCTGCAATCGGCCTGGCCCAGCTGCCTCGCCTTGATGGATTTAACGAAAACCGCATTCGCGTGAGCCAGAAGCTGATCGAAAAGATCCGCGACATTGACTGGCTGACCGTTCCCCAGGTGCCTCAGCACATCAAGCACACCTATTTCTGGCTCCACATTCAGGTCGATGAGGAGAAGCTGGGCATAGACACCCAAGAGCTGATCCAGGTGCTGGCCGACAAGGGCGTTCAGACCCGGAACCGTTATCTGGAGCCGCTTTACAAGCAGCCCATCCTGACCACGCACATCCCGCCAATCCTGAAGCTTCTGGCTGGCGAGCATCTGCCGGACTACGGTAATCTGAACTTGCCGAATGTTGAGAAAATTGCCGGCAAGGTTCTGGGTCTGCCCAACCGTCCTGACATGACCGACGAAGAGATCGATTACGTCTCTGAAGTCCTGCACAGCCTGAAGGGCTAGGGGCGGTGCGCGTCGCACTGATCGGGTCCGGCGCGCAGGCTAAATATGCCTGTGAAATCTACGCATGGCGCGACGACCATGAGGTTGCCGCGGTGTTTGCGCCTGAAGAGGCCGATGAAATGGCGTGGGCGGAGCGCTATGGCGTGTCGGTCAGGCGCGGCCTTGAAAGCTTGGGTCCGCCCGGTGATGAGCCAGATGTGGACGCCGTGCTGGTTTGTATTGCCAAGCCGGAGCCCAAGGCCCGTTTCGTGACCCACTATGAAGGGCTGGGCTACACGCTGGCCTCGGCCCACCACCCCGCCGCCGTGATCGCCACAAGCGCAAAAGTCGGGCCCGGCTGCATCATCAATGCTGGCGCTGTGCTGCAGCCGTTGTCTTCAATCGGGCGGGGCTGCATGATTCATGCGAATGTAATTGTTGAGCATGACACGGTTCTGGGTGACTTTGTGAACTTGGCTCCGGGCTGCCAGCTGGCAGGCTGGGTCAAGGTCGGCGATGGTGCGACTGTGTTCACCGGAGCAAGCGTGACCCCCACGCGGCGCATCGGGGCCCATGCAATCGTTGGAGCCGGAGCTGCGGTCATCCACGATGTCGAAGACGGAGCAGTCGTTGTCGGAGTCCCCGCAAAACCGGTTAGACGCGACGGCTGAAGCCGAAAAAAGCGCAGCTGACACGCCAGTTGTTGTGTTCGCCGCCTATAAAAAAATTGCAACCCATCCACGTATTTCCAGGCTGTGCGCCGAGGTGCGAGCCCTTGGCTGGCGGGCAGTTACGATAGGACTGGGCCGGGAAAACGCGCGCAACGTTGCCAACGACGGCACGGTAACCGTGACCCTGCGCAAACCAGGGGTGGAGGCAAGTACTGCAAGCCTGTTTGGCCTGCCGGCTCGCATAGGCTTGAAGCTCATCAGACTCCTAGCTCGCGCGGCACCCTCAGACTTTAACCAGGATGCCAGCCTTGTCCGCTCGCCTCAGTCCACCGGCAGCAAACGACTTAGCCAGCCCGATAATTTTTTGGCGCGCGCCTATCAAGGCCTGCTGCGGCTTGAGCGCGCCAGTGCGCGGGTGGGCGTTGAACTGATTCAAGGCCCACTTGCTCGCCCCCTTGGGGCGCTCTCAATTCTACTTTTCGCCCGGAACGCTGCGCGACTGTGCGAAACCGAAGGCGTATCAATTCTCGTCGCACATGACACATATGCGCTCGCCATTGCGAGGGCCGCGACGAAGATCCGCACGGATCTGGTATGGGGCTATGACCTTGTTGAAACGCTCTACGGCCGAATGCCCACGCGCCCACCATCGATAGTTTCACGCGCCGTCCTGCGCAATCTTGAGCGCACGGCACGCAAGGCCAACTTCATCTGGTCGGCAGACACCGCGCTGAGTGACGCTTTGAGCGCACGACTTGACCTGCACGACCTGGTCGAGGTGCTGAATTACCCCGAAGCATCAGGCAAGGCGGACGGTATTTCCCTCGCCATTAGGGCCGGCTGGCCTGAAAAGATGTCAGTGGCTGTCTATGCAGGGCTGATAAATCCGAATCGCAATCTAGATGTGCTGGTGGACGCTGCTGAGCACCTACCTGATGGCTTTGGAATTGTGATTCTCGGCCCAGCAACGGCAGGCGCAGGCGAGGCCATGTCGGCAAGGATCGAAGCCAGTCCGGCCGCTTCACGAATCAAGCTTCTGGGTCCTGTTGCACCCGATCAGCTGGTATCAGCGCTCGCCACGGCTCAGGTTGGCGTATCCCCTATGGTCGCGCGCCCCGGCAGCAATGTGCAGAACATCATGACCAACAAAGTGTTTCAGTACCTCGCCGCAGACTTGCCTCAGCTGGCTTCAGAAGGCTCTCGTGTGGCAGAATTCATCACTCAGCATCAAATCGGTCAGGCCTTTGCACCACACGACCCCGTTCAGCTGGCAGAGGCGATTGTCGCGCTAGCCGTCCCCGATGAGGAGGCTGCGAAACGACGCGCTGAATTACGCAAGCGCATGAACTGGACGAAGCAGGCCGAACGCGTGCGGGAAAGCCTGCTACAGGCTTTACAGAAAAAATAAGATTGAGAGGGTGCTTTTGCTGACGAGGTGCGCTAGTCAAGCGCGCAAACCGGGGGAGCAGCAGGCTCAAACCCGTCATGAGGACATCAGGAGAACCGACGTGAAACGGATTCTTGTCACCGGCGGTGCCGGCTATATTGGCTCACTCGTTGTTGAGGAGCTTTTGAAAGACGGCTTCAAGCCGGTCGTATTTGACAGCTTCCTGTGGGGCAAGGACGCTCTTGAGGACGTGGCTGATCAAATTGAGATGATTGAAGGCGACATCCGCTCGTCAGCAGACGTCACCTACGCCATGCAGGGCATTGATGCGGTTATCCACCTGGCTGGCCTCGTCGGCGAGCCTGCGTGCAAGCGCAACGCCATCGCCCACCACACCATCAATGTGGAAGCCACCCATACCGTGGTGAACGCCATGACCGATCCGGACCTGCACCATGTGCCGGACCTGATCTTTGCGTCTTCGTGCTCGGTTTATGGCAATGCTGCAGGCCTGTTTGACGAAGTGCGCGAAGGCACCGAAGAGAACCCGCTGTCTGAGTACGCCGCCGCCAAGCTGCGCGCTGAAAAGATCATCATGGCCAAGGCCGCTGAATTCCCGAACTTCCACCCGACCATCATGCGTCTGACAACGCTATTCGGCTGGTCGCGCCGTCCGCGTCTCGACCTGGTGACAAATCTGTTTGTTTACAAGGCATTGCGGGAAGGCAAGCTGACGATCACCGGTTCTGGCGAGCAATATCGCTCGCTGGTTCACGTGCGCGACGTGGCGCGTGCAGCTGTGCACCTGCTTAAGGCGAGCCGTTTTATGCGGGATCGCAAAATCTTCCACATCGGTGACGAAGCCAATAACCGCACGGTCAAGCAGATCGCGCAATTGGTGGCTGAGCGCGTCCCAGGCACCGAAGTTGTCTTCGGCGATGGCCCGACCGACCGCCGCGACTATCAGATCAACTGCCAGAAAATGCGCAGCCTTCTGGATTTCCACTGCGAGTTTTCAGTCGAAGACGGCATTCAGGACATGGTGGACAACATCTCCAAGTCGAACATCACCTTCGACCCGATGGTCCACTCCAACGCCAAGTATGACTACAAATAGGCCATAGCCTGCCCGTCATCGGCGACAGGAAATGCCTGGCCTATCTGGCCGGGCGTTTTGCTTTGAAACTGAGTGCGGGTCAGGCCAGCTGCCCGAGCTTTGCGATCTCCGCCTCCCAAGAGATCGCATCAGCGGCGCGCGCGGTTGACGCCTTAAGCGCTTCAAGACACCCACCCTCAGCCAGCGCCACAAGCTGTTCTGCAAGCCCTTTGGGGTCGAAGAAATCCCCGTCCAGGCCAGCACCAGAATTTTCAAGCCAGGATGCACAGTCCAGCCCGGATTGAACTAGCAGGGGCGTACCAGCCGCCAGCGCGTCGAAAATCCGGTTCGGCATGGAGACCTTCAGGTTGGCCACTGCCGGATCAAATGGCATCAGCGCCAGATCAAAATGAGCAAGACGCTGACTGATCTCATCGGGCGGCGTGGTGGCTTCACGCGTGATGCGTGCGCGCGCAGGCGAGGCCGCCAGCACGCCGTTAATCACGGCGTCATAAAGCGGATCCGGGGCCGCCCCGATCAGTGAGAGCGTGAAGGGTTCGGGCAGATACTCCATCAGGGCGATGGCACGTTCCGGACCGCAATTGGCAAAGAGCGAGCCTGACAGAACAAGGTGCACCTGCCCGTCAGCTGACGGAGGCCGGGCCTTCACCCGCTCGCGAGCCAGCCGCGCATTATGGACAACTAGGCTCGGCCTCCCGCCCAGCTGAGCATCCAGCTGAGCACCCAGCGCATCACCCACGGTGATACGCCCCGCACCTTCACTCGCCAGCGCATGGACAGCCTCAACCTCCTCAGCGAGCACGGGTGACTGATGGCGGTGCAGATCGGGGTCCGTGCGCGCATCAATCAGCTCAACAAGGTCAAGGATCACCCCTTCACCAGTCCGGCTGACACGCTCCGCAATAAAGGGGGCCGGGAACCGATCATGACAGATCAACACGTCATAGTGTTCGTTAAGCGCGCCATGACCTGTCAGTCGGTTGAAGAAGTCCTGGCGCGCCGCTTCACCCAGCCTTGCACGATTAGCCGCGCGCCAGACTTCACTTCCAGCGCACCCCGCAAGAAGAGCCAGCCCGCGCGGGTCGCTCAGTGAACCGAGGCGATCACGGCAAACAGACCTCGCCACGCCGCGGCTGAGCGCTGCAAAGCCGGGAATCTGGCGTTCCAGCCGCGCCACACCGGCGAGCAGGCGCGCCTGTGAGGACACCGGCGGCACGCTGATCCAGCGCACACGCTCATCACGATAGCTGGCGTGTGGCTTGCTGAAGGCCGCAACGGTGACCTCAGCCCCGCGATCAGCCAGGCTCGATGCCACCCAGGGCACGCGAGTGTTGTGCCCAATGGGCTTGGCGGCAAGGAGGAGCAGTTTCATGGTCGAGACCCTAGACACATGCAGGCCTAAACCTCGTTGCGCGCCTCATCAAGGATCTGTTCGTAAGTTTGCGCGGCAATGCGCGAGACAGCCTCCGGGCTGTGGACTCGCATCGCATAGTCACGCCCAGCTGCACCCAGGGCATCCCACTGGTCCGGCGAATTGAGCAGTTCCATAAAGCGATCACCAAATTCGTCGAGCGATTTAACGTCCCAGACCGGTGCATCAGCGACTTCACCAAACCGCTTTTGCCCAATGACCGGCTTGGCACAGAACATGGCCTCGATTCCGGTGTTGCCATAACAGCCCATGACAAATTGATCGACTACCAGATCAACGCGCCGAAACAATTCCGGCATCATGTGGTTCGGAACTGGATAGGCGGCGACTTTTTGCTCGTCCCCGTCCTCATCTTTAAAGTCAGCGAGGTCAGGGAATATCTGCGTCGCATTTTCCGGAGTGATGAGATCGAATTGCGCGCCATTTGCCTGAAGCTCCTTCAGGATTTCGAGAGCTTCGTTCAAGCCTTTAAACATTGAGCGCTGGTGATGAGGCACATAGACCAGCGGCCGATCACGCTGACCGGAGCTCGCATCTGACGCCTGCGGACGATATTCCTCTGGCTCGCGCATTGACGGGAGCCATTGGGTGTGGGTTCCCGACATATAGGCACCCTTCTCCGGCGAAGAGTAGAACACCGGAACGTCGCGCGTATAGAAGTATTGCTCGTCGCGCTCAAACGTCCTGCACAGAAACTGCTCTGGATTGGGGACCTTATCTGTCTGAAGGTCAGACTGATAAATACCGAGAGGCAGAACATCATCGCGACGCAGAAGATGGTGCACGAACCCGGTCTCGCGCCAGATGTGACGTTTGCCCAAAGTATCAGTGAGCCAGTCATAGCACTCAGCCACCCCCTTAGCGAGCGGGAAGGTGGTAGACTGCACCACATCATAGTGAGCGATCGCCCAGTTCAGATAATCGCGCCACTCCTGGTGTGAAAACACCCCAAAAACATTTGTTTCATGGGGGTAGACCATGTGCCGGCGCGGATAATACGCCCCGATCATACAGTCCGCTTCGATGTTGTGGTAAAGCATTAACCCCTTGGACAACCGTGCCATGCTGCCGCCCATGGAATTGAGAAGTAGCGCCTTTATCCGGCCACGCCGACGCATGACGAACGGAGACTCCGGCCTTTTAACTGGCTCCCACTCTCCCGTAAGATTTAGCTTGTCGGGTACAGCCCAGTCCGCACCACCGCGCCCTGCGCTACGCTGGGCCGCAAGGGTCAGCGCAGTTGTACGAGCCCTGAGCGGCTCTGACTGGGCAAGAACGGCGGTCAGTTGCTTGTCGGCCACCGCAAGGCGTTTTATGGCACCCTCGATCTGAGCAGGTCGAAGCGGTTGGCCGCCGCGGAGCAATCTGGAGAGAAAGCGCACCTGATCACGCGCCGTCATCGTGCGACTGTCAACAGCCTGCAGGCGATTTCCAATCATAGTGTCGATGAGGGCCTGCGTACTGCCTGGCTCTCTGCGCTCAAGCACCGCCAAGTCACGCGCGAGCGCGGTTGCCTTGCCCTTTGCGTCCTGTGGACCATCGGTCAGTTTGGGCAGTGTTGCACGACCTTCTGCAAGCGCATCAGGCCGGTCGCCCATACGTCTGAACCAGTTCTGGATACGCCGACCTGTTGCTTCACGCAGCTCAGGATTTTTCTTTAGCCCGACCACAACAGCGCTCGTATAAGCAAATTCAATAGCTTGAGCAGGAAGAACCCGTCGAACGAGTTGACGCAGACCTGACATTGGCTCCCCCGGATGTAGTGTCGATTGGGACACTTATCACGCACAATTGAAACGGCAAATATGGCAGTTGCCCTAGAGCCTAAGCTTCTCTATGTTCCGGCTCACATTAGTTGGCTTACAATAGTTATTGGGGGGTTTGATGGCTAACAATCAGGAAGAAATCGAAAAGCTGGGTCACCAGCTTGAAATCGCTGAGCTCAAGGCGCAGCTCGCTGAAGCCAAGGCCCGTCAATCCGAGGCCTCTCTTCGCAGCCGTAAGGCAAATATTGAGCTGCAACAGCTGATAGACGATCAACGCAAATAAGCAAGTCAGCCGCAGGCTCATCGGGCCAGACAGCTAGTGAGCCCGCAGATGATGCTATAGGTCGTCAGCATCGTTTGCGCTCACCCGTGAAGCCTCATCGGCTTTGAGATGCGACATGACCTCGGCGACTGTTTGATCAAGAACAGATGGCGATTCGATAATGGTGCGTGTGCGGCCACTTAGAACGACAAAATCGAGGTCCGAACTGACCCCACGCAAATGGGGTCTGGGTGTTTTGTCGTAGATGACGAAGACGTGTCGTTTGCAGGCGAGCTTTATCTGAACCCGTCGAGCGGGATCAATGGCACCCCAGTCCACTGCTGGCACCAACACCATGCGGCTTCCGAATCGAGCCGCACCCAGCACTCGCAGCAGCGCAAATAACTCTTTTGCGCGCCTCACGCTCGGTGGCACCGGGTCGTGCATTGACCGAAGCAGATCCACGATTGCCTCGCGTTGCTCAATCTCAGCCTTATTGGTTTCACCCTTCACGTAGACAGCACTGACTTCTCGCACCAAGGATTTGAAATTATCCTGGTACACGCCTGAGTTGGCTGACACCACGTCCTTTAGTTTAGCACCACGCTCTACATCGCGCGGAAGAATCACAGCGCTATCCAGCAGCCGAAGAAATGTCTCCGATTCAGAACCCATCGCCAGCATGGCTTCAAAGACATCGAGGCGGTTGAAATCAGACAGGCGAACCAGCCCAATCGTCAGGCCCGGCCCCATAAACCACTTGGTGCGATGATTTAGCATGACCCCGTCAGACACTGTCGCGCTCCATCCAACACGGGGTACGGGCGACTGACCACGGCGAGATACAATGCGGCGAGACCGCGCATTTCCGGTATTGGTCAAAAACTCCTCATAGCGTCGAACCTGAGGGTAAAAACGCGCGAGTGAACTGCCCAACCCGGACGCCGACCGGAAATTCTGTATCGTCATATTACCAATAATGATAGCAAAGATGATGACTGAAATATCAACCGATGCGGAATCCGACATAAAAATAAAGTAAAATACAGTACATATAAAAAAAGTACTTGTAACAAGAGAAACAAAAAAACTACTCGATTCCTGATAGAGGAATCGATTCTCAAATGCATCCATATAAGCGGTTACGCGGCTATCGGCGTCAATGTCAGCGCCCGGATTGCGGCCAGCACCGTCAGATGAGGCCATTGCCCTCGCAACCATTTCGCTTTTCGCAGCCCCAAATCCAGATTGCCGGTTGATCATGTCAAAGGCGTGCTTCACGCCCCGCCGAAAGAAGAATGAGAACGGTAGCATAGACAGGGCCGCTATGAACGTAAGAATCCCTGCGACTTGAGGAGCCATGAAGCCAAGCACCGCCAACAGAAGCAGAAAAAATATGATAGAAAACGAGGCCTTGAGCACAATGCGCGAAGACATGGCGCTCAGCCTAGCGGCCCCCCCCATCACCTCAATGAGCTTGGCGCGATTAAGCTGGTCTGCTTCTCGCAGTCGCTTGGCAGTCATGATGTCAATATCAGCGACCCGTTGAAGCGCCCTGCGGATATTGTATTTCTCCGACAGCTTGCCGATGCGGATCAAAAACCGCGACGATATAAAATTGGCTAGAAAGCCCAGTACCGACAATCCGACGAACATGGCCCCGAGCAACACAAGCGGCAAACCGCCCACAAAGCGTCGAGCGCGGTCCAGAAAACCTTCATCGGACTGGCTTTCGGCTGCCAGATCAGCTGCATCTGTGCCTGCAATGCTTATCTCGCTGACGCCGAGATTATACAGTATCGAAACGGCGATCCCGGCAACAACGAGCTGCAATACGGTCGACACCACCTGAAGCCCGAGAAAGCCGACACTTCGATAGGGGTGGTTGCGCAAGGTTTCGGAGAAAATTTTCCAATAGGTTTGCGCAATGGAACCGAAGGATAGCGCGCTATCTCCATCCCTGGCTGGGTCATGCATGGTCAATCAAGCTTCCCCCGCCAACTCAGGGCGGTGTTGCGCTCACTCAGGCGTTCGTCAAGATCACTATGGCGCGCCGGGCAGCCCTGCGCCAGCGTCATGGGCGGCACATCGGCCGTGACCACTGCACCCGCAGCAATAAAGGCACCTTCACCGATAGTAACGCCCGGCGTAATGACGCTTCCTGCGCCCACGGTCACCCCGTCTTCGATGACCGGGCCAGACTCAATGTAATTGTCGCGGTCTTTGAGCGGGTAGCGATCATTGGTCATGACAGCGCCGGGGGCAATAAAAATCCGCGATCCAATCCTTGTGCCAGCCGGGATCAGGCAGAGCGACCCGATTTTCACAAAGTCACCGATATCGATGCGCCCCTCCAAAACCGTGCCGGTTCCCACCGACACATGGCGACCGATGCGAGTGGCGGAACGCACAACAACATTGTGGCCGGTCTGAAAACCTTCGCCAGCTTCAACGTCGCGATAGATCACCGTGCCTGAGCGCAGCGTACTGTCCGGGCCCAGCAAAGTGGCTCCGTTCAGCAAGCTGCGTGGCTCACCGTGATGTTCTTTGCGCTCTGCCCGATACTCGCGGTCATCGGGGCAAGTCTGACTTGAACGGGGCGGTGTCGGCATTCACTCATCCATTTGCGTCAATGTTGGAAACGTAGCGTGATTGCCACCCTGCTTGCCAAGTCTGTTCAACCGCCGTATCGCACAGGGACGAAAACTCGCATAAGTCCGGTATCACCATGCATTTTATTGACCTTCACGCCCAGCGCGCGCGCATTGCAGACAAGATTGACGCAGCCATCCAGCGTGTACTGGAAAGCGGTCAGTTTGTCCTTGGCCCTGCTGTTCAGGAATTTGAGACTGCGCTGGGTGAATTTGGCAAGGCGAGCCATGTGCTGAGCTGCGCCAATGGAACCGAGGCTCTCGCCCTGCCGCTGATGGCGTGGGACTTGCGCCCCGGCGATGCGGTTTTCTGCCCGGCCTTCACCTTTGCAGCAACTGCGGAGGTCGTTCCCTGGCTTGGCGCACATCCGGTTTTTGTGGATATCGACCCGGTGACATACACCATGGACCCGGCCTCGCTCGAACGCGCGATTGAAGCGGTCAAAGCGGACGGAAAGCTCAAGCCGCGAGCGGTGATTGCAGTGGATCTGTTCGGTCAGCCAGCTGACTATAACGCCATTGCGCCCATCGCTACGGCTCACGGCCTGAAGCTGATCGCAGACTCAGCACAGGGCTTTGGCTGCACGCTCAACGGCGAGCATCCGGTCAAGTGGGCGGATGTGACCACCACGTCCTTCTTCCCGGCCAAACCGCTGGGGGCGTATGGCGACGGGGGCGCAATCCTGACGGAAGACGAGGACCTGCACGATCACCTGGTGTCCCTGCGGGTGCACGGACAGGCCACGTCAAGGGACATCGCGGAGGCAGATCTCGGCCATGACGCGAAATATCTCAACCTTCGCATTGGTATGAATTCGCGCCTTGATGCGATCCAAGCGGCAATCCTTTCAGAGAAGCTTGCAGTTTTCGCCGACGAGATTGAAGCCCGAAACCGGATCGCGGACCGCTATGGAGCGGGGCTTAAAGATAGCGTCACGACGCCGGGCGTAATTGAAGGCGGGGTGTCAACCTGGGCGCAATATGTCGTCGAGCACCCCAATCGCAGCGGTCTGATCGCTCATCTGCGAAGCCATGACATCCCGACCGCAATCTACTACCCGATCCCGATGCACCGCCAGCCCGCGTATGAGCGCTTTACCTGCGAGCCGAACGGGCTGCCGGTGTCAGAGGACAAGTCTGGCAAGGTGCTGGCGCTGCCGATGCACCCCTATCTGAGCGAGGCTGACCAGGACCGGATCATTGAGACGGTCCAGAACTTTAAGGGCTAGGACCGGCGCAGGGCGGCCAGAGCGGCAACTGTGCCGTTGATCACGACCGATGCGGCCAATCCCAGAAGTATGGCAAGGCGAACGCCCATGGCAGCCGTTGCAGCCTGCGCAGCAGCCAGTCCCAGCGGGGCAAGAATAATCACGAAGGCCAGCTCCAGCGTGCCAAGCTTTGCCATGGGCTGAGCCGGTATGAAATTGACCGGAAAGCTGAGCGTGAAGCCTAGCGTGAGACCTTCAAGCCCCAAGGGAATGTTCAAACCCACCACAAGCGCGAAAATGGCAAAGAAGTGAGCCGACCACATCACAATTGATAGCAGCAAAAGGTCAGCGAGCGCTCGACGCCCACCGACCTGGCGCATCGCGCGCAGGATGATGCGCACACGCACGCGCCATTTTAGCGGCCCAGGCGCGCCGGCAAACCAAGACGGTCCCGGCAAGGCCATCACGCCAACAAACAAGCCAACGCTCAGCAGAACAAACACCACCGTGACGAGTGCGAGGACCGGGTCAATCCGTCCCGCCGCAACCGCGAGGCCCACAAGCGCGAAGACACCAAGCGCAGCCAGGTCCAGGATGCGAGCCAGCAATACGCCGCCTGCATAAGACTCCCAGCGCCCACCGAAGCGACGTGTCATCATGAATACCAGCAGCCCGGCACCCAGCCCGGCGGGCAAGACTGCGTTGATCGCGCCCTGCACAGAAATATCGCGGGTAAAACCCGGTGATACCCGGGCGCGGCCTGATAGTCGGTCTAGCCGCAACGCCCTAAGCCACTGGTAGGCTGCATAGAGGATGCACCCAGCTGCAAGCGGCAAGACCCTCGCGTCACCAAGCCCCCGTCCCAGCTCCGCAAAATCCACTAGCGGTGTCAGCGCAATAACGGCAATGACGCTCAGCCCGACGCTGATCGCAATCTGAATGCGTCTAGGTGCTGCCAGGCTTGCAGGCGGGGTGGAAATGATGCTGCTCCTCACTCATTTAGCCTAGGGTGCCTGTGGAACAGAAAGGCATTCATCGCCTCGACGCGCAAGGTGATGACAACACACGCCCTTCAGGTGTATGTGCTGCGGCCTGTGAAGGGAATTGGCCATGGACGAATCGACTGGATTGAGACGCTTCCTCGCACCGGTAACAACCGGCGCGCTGATTGTCATTCCGGTGATTATTCTGATGCTTGAAACGCCGCTCATCAACGCCTTTCAGGCGCAGCCAGATCCAGAGATAAACGAAGCAATTGATGCGTTACGCTCCGGTGCGGCCTATTTCGAATGTCGCCCTCCCTTTGTCCGCAATTTTGATGGTGCCCGGCGCGGCGAAGCAAGCTGCCTCGTGGCCGAGGGTGAACATGTCTTGCGGATCACGACGACACCGGCCAGCAGTCCGGACGATCCCGCAGACGCCTTTTTCAGATTCAGCTTTGACCGGCGCTATGCCCAGCGCTTTCAGGGTCGCAGCATCCAGGTTAATCTCACAGCAGCCTGCACCGGATGCGAACGTCCGGTTTTGATGCGTTTTGATCCAGCCCCCGGACACTCCGGAGACTGGCAGCGCATTGACTTCGGGCCGGTTCAATCATCCCACATGTATTCCGTCACGGTCGGGCCCATGGACACCGACGCGATCACGGACGGACCTCGTGTGCAGATTCGTTTCATTGCCCCTCAAGGCGCCCAGCTGGATATCCGCTCCATCGCCATTTACGAGTCCGGCGACGTGTGATGGACATGTTTGAGTATGAGGACGCGCGCCTGATCCTGCCTGGGCGATCAGGGATGGCCTGGATCAAGGGACTCAGCCTTTTGGCTGTCTTTGTCCTGTGTCTTTCGGCAAGTGCTGTTCTCGTCAAAACCTGGCTGCGCCAGCAGCCCGAGTTCCTGGAGCACAACTCCTATATCTACGCGAAATTTCATGGGCTTGCCCTTCAGGAATACGAGCCCGACGCCCTGTTTGTCGGCGCCAGTCTGGCACACCGCCACCTGAACCCGACAATCTTTCAGGCGCACGAGGAGTGCCAGAGCCGCAATATCGACATCTTCAACTTTGGCGTCGGCGGTGCCAGCGACACCAATATCCGCTTCATGCTGGACTGGGCTGCGAAGAATACATCAAAATCGGTTCTCTTCTTTGAATTTAACACACTCCAGCTTTGGCAAAGCGCAACGTCCAGCTATGGGCGGCTTTATGCGCCGACCCAGGCGGATCAAATCTGGGGGCGCACCCTTCCCCGGCGTGAACCGGGACTGGACGGACTATTCCATCGTGCACGGGACCTGAGCGAGCTGGTACTGGCTGAGCAGTATAATGTCGGGGCCTGGCACATGATGCAGCAGGCCGACCCGGCATCGCACGATGTGCAGGAAGTTAGCCTTCTGATCGGTGAGCGGGGCTTTCAGGGTCTTGAACAGATACTCGCGCCAGACCACCCCCGCCGCCGGGCCCTTGCCCGCTTGCTGGCGGAGACGCCCGATGCCATGCGCGAGACGCTGGAGGCGCGCGAAGCGCAGTTTGCAGAGCTGACCGCGTTACAGCTGGAAGCCGCAGTCGTCGAAGAGGTCGGGCCGATCCTTTTGGGCCTGCCGCGCGATGTTCTAGAACGCCTTGTCTTGATCGCCAGCCCTCCGTCGCTGCTTTCGCAGGCTGAAATTGATGCCGTCACGCTGGCGGGTGTACGCGTGCCGGTTATCACGACACCACTGAGTTCGCTACCCGCACTTGGCAAGGTTTCCAACTGGATTGACCCCAACCACATGGGCATGGACGGGGCTGAGCTTTACAGCCGCCATATCGCGCCGGAGGTCTGCGCCATTCTTGCGCAGCGAGACCCGACATGATCTTCACTGAAGCGCTCTTCCTGCTTTTCTTTGTGGCGGTCTTTGTCGGCTACTGGACGCTGCGATCCAACGATGCGCGAATTTGGTTTCTGCTGGGTGCCAGTCTTGTCTTCTATGGTGCCTGGGATGCGCGCTTCCTGGCCTTGCTCGGCAGCGTCATTCTTGTGACGCGCTTTGCCGCGCTTCATCTGACCGGTATCGACAGGGACCGACGCGGCCAGGTCGCGCTTGGTGCCATCGTGTTTCTGCTCGCGCTGCTTGGGGTGTTCAAATACTTCAACTTCTTTGCCGACACATTCGCCATCTTCGCCCAGCGCATGGGTCTTCCCGTCGGCGGAACCACGCTGAGCATCGTCCTTCCCGTTGGCATAAGTTTTTACATCTTTCAGGCCATAGGCCTGATCATCGATGCCTATGACCGGCGCATCACCTCGGCTGGCCGGTTTCGCGATACTGCTTTTTTCATCGCCTTCTTTCCCCAGCTGGTGGCCGGCCCAATCGTCAGGGCGGGCGAGTTCCTGCCCCAGATCGACCTGCCCAAGCGCTTAAGGGACGTACCTTTCAAAGGTGTCATCGTCCTTTTTGTGGGCGGCTGGATTAAAAAGGCTATCATCGCGGACAATATCGGGATCGTCTTCGTTGACCCAGTATTCTCCGACCCGGTGCTCTATGCCTCCTGGGAGATCTGGGCAGCTGTCCTGCTTTACGCGATCCAGATTTATTGCGATTTTTCCGGCTACTCAGAAATGGCAATCGCAACCAGTCGCGCACTTGGTTTCCAGCTTCCGGTCAATTTCAGGGCTCCCTATCTGACATCTTCGCTGACCGATGTGTGGCGACGCTGGCATATCAGCCTGTCGAACTGGGTTCGCGACTATGTCTTCATAAGGATGGGTGGCAGCTCCAAAACAGATGCGGTGACTTACCGGAACCTGCTGATCACGATGATGGTGATTGGACTATGGCATGGAGCGGCCTGGGAGTATGCGTTGCTGGGTTATATCTGGGGCACGGTTCTGGTGATTGAGCGCGCCACGCGCTGGCCAAAGCTGACCCGTGATATCGCCTGGCTTAAGCCGGTGGGGTTCATCACCACATTTGGCGTAATTACGGTGACCTGGGCGATCTTTCGCGGAGAGTCCATTGATGTGAGCTATTATGTGCTCGCCAATTTTCTCATGCCCTTCACCGAGCCGTTCAAACCAGCCTACGCGCCCGCGATCATGCTTTTTCTGGGCCTGGGTGGTCTGCACTATGTCGTGCACAAATTCCACCTTGGCCATGCGATCGCGCGCCTGCCCGATCCGGTATTCGTCGCCGCCTACGCCGCCCTGATTGCGGCCCTGCTGCCGCTGGTCCGCTCGCAGGCAGAGCCCTTTATTTATTTCCAGTTCTAGAGCTGAGGCTCGGCATAGCCGTAGTGAGCCGCCTCCTCCCGGGCGATGGCCCAGACGCGTCTGCGGTCATCCTCGCTGAGCGTATGGGACTTGCCAGACGGTGTCGGGTTGGTTTTGCCGGTATCTTGAGCGACAGCCAGCAAGGGCTCCGGGTCCAGGCTGAACAGCTCAGCAGAGGCTGTCAGCTGCCGGTCGCGTTCTGCCCCGAACAGGGCTTCTGCCTGCAGGGTCATCACGGGACCGCTACGCGTCGCACACGCCAGTCTGAGCGTGCGGTTGCGGACCACCCAGCGCCACGCCCAGCGTTCAGCCTCGTTCAGGCTCGACCACTGCGCACGCGCTTCGTCGGGACGTTCGCGCCAGAACGGGATAAGCGGCGCAATTGGACGCCGCCAAGCATAAGCCCCAAAACCAATCGCTGACTCAACCCAGGCGTCTGGAGAGCGAACCAGATGCAGCGTGGCAGCAGGCTGCGGCCCGTCCTGCATCGGTACGCGGCTAAGAAATGCGTTGATCTCCAGGACAGTCGCATACTTTTCAAGCCAGGCCCTGCGGCTGCAGGCATAGCTTTGGCGTGCTGACGTGACCAGCGCACTGGCGAGCCAGGATGGAGCCTGATCGGCCAGACTGACCCGCCAGGCCAGACTACGCGATGGCTCGCGCTCCTGAAACACCGCCAGCGAGGACCAGGCCCTTAACGCCAGCGCATTGAAATAGGTTGAGCCTGTACGCCCGGCAGTCAGGAGCTGAAGCAGACGTGGTGGGCCGAGATCACCGGTGTTGGGGCTGGACTGGACCGTCATGAACAATCTAAACGAAGAGGGGTTTCTGGATGCGTGCGATCGGGATGGGGGCAGACATGAAGCTGGGCGTTCTCCTAACCAATCCTAACATAACCGATCGCCCTTCAAACGGGCACCCGACAGGGCTGGAACTATGCGTTCTTGCTGTCCTGATAGTGTGGTCCTGTCTGGCGTTCATACTTCCGACTTTCGCTCTGACAACTGATCAGATGACCTATGTGAGCGCAGCAACAGCGTTATTGCGAGAGGGTCGTCTCGAAAGCGCAGACGGCATAGCAATCGCAAACCGCCCTCTGCTCCACTATCTGACGGCGCTTCTTCTCAAGCTTGACGCCGATCTCAAGGCCTACGTGATCGCATGCCAGGCTGGCAGTTTCATCTTCATGGGACTTGGCTACTACTTTGTCAGACGTCACTTCGGCTGGGTCGCAGCAGCAAGCGCTTTGGCATTCTATGTTTCAAACCCGCAAATTGCCTTCACGTCAGCGCGCCATATCGACGCCTTCATGCCGGCGCTTGTGATCGCGTCGTTGATCGTTTGGGTGCCTGGAGTGAGCCGCTCTGCGGGTCTAGAGCGCCCGGTCCTTTCCGGGCTCCTGTTCGGTCTGGCATTCGCATTCAAGGAAGTCGCTCTTAGCTTTTTGCCGCTCTGGCTGATCATCGCAGCAGGCCAGGGGCGCACAGCGCTAAAAGCCAACATCCGTACCCTACTGGCATTCTATGGCAGCCTGGGTGCCTGTGTCGGGCTTTCGATGGCCTGGAGTATTGCGGCCAGCTCAGGCCTTGACACGTTTGGGGGCGTACATCAGCTGCAATCTGTGTCGCTGGCATTTGATGTCACCAGCCTGCGTGGCGCACTTGCTATTCTGGCCTTTCCATTCGTTGGGCTTTGGCAGTTTCTTGCAGGCGTCGAGCTCGCCCAGGGCTGGGTGGAACGCGACATGCTCGCCCTTCCCGCTCTTTTCGCGATTAGCTGGATTGCATGGACGGCTCGTCGGTCCAGTGCGCGCCTCGTCCTAATATCACTTGCAGCCGCGCAGATCCCGCTACTTGTTATTTCCGGCGACTGGCAATTGCGGCCAGGCCAGACCCTGTTGTGGGACCTGACGGCCCGGATCTGTATCGCAGTGGCATTGTTGGACTTCGCAAAACATCTGCTCACGTCCACCCCGACCACGCGCGGAGCCATGATTGCCATTGCCGCCGTGATCGGGGCCTCGCAGTGGACCGTCGCTAGTCTGCAAGCCAGCGCCTCGGTAGACCGCTTGTGGATTAATCGTATTGTCGACGAGAGCCCGACCCGATGGGGGATCGCGTCGCAAGTCGGCAGCGGGCTTGCCGAATATTTCGACGCGCGAAGTGGAGGCGTTATGATCGAGCCAGCCATTCGGGCGCAAGGATTTTACCGGCACACGACGACCCATGAGGCAGCCCACAGCTTCATTTGGCATGATGTGACGCTCATCAAGAATTTTTCTGGTGCACGGCGCCTGGCCCAGCCCGTGGACACACCGCTCTATGTCAAGCCGCTCAGCAGGAACGAGAATGTTGTCATTTCCAACGGCATATACATCCTCGATCTTGGCGACATTGCCCGGCAAATCGAGGCGATTGAGCCTTCAGGTATCGCGCTGCATGAGCGAATCCACCCCGGCCTGTCCGATCATCTGGAGCATTTAGGTATCACCCCCGTCGAGACGGTTCGGGATGGTGTTATGTTCCTGATTTATGATCCGGCAGACTTTCTCGATCTTTATGGCAGTGGCCCAGTCCCGACAGCCATCAGGCCGGGTGTATGTGAATGGGTTCAGTCCTTGTCTGAATTAACAAGCGTCAGAGCCCAAAAGGCGTACACGAGGTTGAGCACAAATATCCCGTCTCTGGTGCAAAACGATTGCGCGTCTCGATCAGGAGCGACTGAGTGATCCAGACGGTCACAAACCGAGTCAGTTATGAGTTTGTCGTCCTGGCGTTTATTGCGACCTGGGGCGTTCTAACCTTCATCCTGCCTGCCTTCACGATATTGTGGGACCAGACAGATTACCTGGCGACTGCCGAGGCATTGCTTCGCGAGGGACGGCTGGAAACTGCCAATGACACGCCATCGGCGAACCGGATCATTTTCAGGCTTATCACCGCAGCCTTGCTTGCTGTCGACAAATCGCTGGTCGCATTTGTCGTTTTTGTTCAATCCGGGTCGTTTTTGCTGGCTGGCGTTCTTTATGCGGTTATGCGGCGTTACTTCGGCGTGACTGCTGCTTTAGGCGCCCTTATCCTTTTTGTCACTAGCCCGGTGATGGCGCTGCACACCGCGCGCCATTTTGACGGGTTCTGGCCCGCGCTTGTGCTCGCCGCCACGCTGGTATGGATACCGAACCCGCAAGGGGCGAGCAAAGGCAAACATGATTTGATTAAACCTTTGCTCAGCGGTGCCCTGCTGGGACTTGCAATCGGCATCAAGGAAGTCGCACTTCTTGTCATTCCAGTGTGGCTGATAATGGCTGTTGGCCCTTATTGGCGTAGCACGGCAACACCGCTGGCTGCATTCGGCATCGCGCTGGGCAGCGTACTGGTCTGTGTCGCAGGCATAAGCGCGCTTTTTGTGAGCGCCGAGGGCGAAGCACAACGTGCCGCCAGCTCGCTATCCCCCCTTCTTTCCAGTGGTGGCGTTTTAAATTTCATCAACGTCGGCGTTGCCGGTGTCGTCGATTACTTCGTCGGGTTAAACGGGGTGTTTGACCGTCAGCCTCTGTCTGTAGCCGGGGTTCTAGCCACTGTGTGGCTGAGCTGGCGGGCACGTACAGATCGGTCAGCCCGTTTGATAGCTGCATTCATTCTGACCTGCATACCTCTAATCGGACTATCCGGAGCCTGGGGTCTAAGGCCAGGCCAGACCCTGCTGTTTGCCGTCCTTTGGCGTGCCGCACTGGCGATCGCATTAAGCGCGCTTATTCTTCAGGTCATCAAGGATCCAAGACGCCTCCAGATCGCAGCGACGTGCGCAGTTTTCGCCATTGGTGCGTCGCAATGGATCGCCGAAGCACGTACCAACCGAAACGTGACGCGTCAGCTATTGATTACAAACTTACTCGACAACTCGCCGGTTGAGTTTTCAATTAACGAGATGGGTTCACCAGTGGCAGCCTACTTTGTCTCACGCGAAGCGCCGAACCTGATTGTAGACCCGGTCAGCGATGCCCAATCCACTTACCGCATTGATCACAGACTAAACCGGGTCGATTACCTGCCGTGGCTTTATATTGCCCACACACGCACATTTCCTGAGTACCGCAATATGGATAGGCCACCGGCCAAGCCTGTCTTTATCTATATGCTGTCACCAAGTCCCCGGATCGATGACCGCAATTTCCTGCTTGTGCTGGACATCGAAGCCCTGGCAAAGCTGATCGAAGCCCAGCAGATTGGTCATCTTGTCCTGCAGAGTAGACGGAATCGTGCGCTTATTGCGCACTTGGAGACCCTAGGCGTCGTAGCTACAGCACAGATTCGGAACGGCCAAGGATATCATCTTTTCGAAGCGTCAGACTTCACTGCGCTTGCGGCACGCTGGAACGAGGCCATGATCCATGTCGAGCCATCCGTTGAAGGATGGGTGCGTCGCAGCCTCGCTGATAGCCGCCCCGCGCCACGACGCGCTGGCGAGCAGGTCAGGAACTGGATGCCGTTCATTCTTGAGGAAAGCGACACCGCACCATGAGCGAGCTGCGCGTCATTGCCCTGATTGTTGCCATTGCTTGCCTTGGCTGGCTCTGGCTGACACTGCAGCGCGGTGGCAATACAGCCATCAACCGCTTCGTCATTTATCCAACGGCCATAGGCCTTGCGATTGCTGCCATTTTCCCGCAGGCCTATCAATCGGTCGCGGCGTGGGCTGGCCTGCAATCCATCCCGGGTGGTACGCTTATTTT
Organism: Oceanicaulis sp.; assembly: GCA_043513725.1. GTDB lineage: Bacteria > Pseudomonadota > Alphaproteobacteria > Caulobacterales > Maricaulaceae > Oceanicaulis. Next base: position 1,215,504 of record CP121338.1, read on the forward strand.
CCTTCTGATCATCGTGTGCGCGGTCAGCTGGATCTGGTTGATCTTGATGTCTGAACGCCTCGGGCAGAGCGAATATCTGCTCGGCGAGAGTATCATCGCGACAGCCAGCGACCGGTTTCTGGATCGTCATGGCAGCCGAAGCGAGGCCAGCGCGCCAGGCATGCTGGTCATTATCCCGGCGCTGAACGAGGCTGAAAACCTGGCTGATGTCCTGTCGCGCATGCCGCGCCATATAGGTGATCACGCCGTACAGGCGCTGGTCGTCGATGACGGCAGCCAGGACGATACGGTTGCAGTTTCCCGGAACAACGGGGCCTGGGTCGCCAGCCACCCCTTCAGTCTGGGGGGGGGAGCCGCCATCCGCACTGGCTTCAGTATCGCTGGCAAGCTGAATATTGGGGTTTGTGCCACCATGGACGGCGATGGCCAGCATGACCCTGCTGAGCTGGAAGCCCTGGCCGGTCCTGTCATGGCGGGTAAGGCCGACATGAGTGTCGGCTCTCGAATTCTGGGTGGCGGGGAGACCTATTCGCGGCTCCGCCTGCTGGGCGTTCACCTGTTTTCGCTACTCCTGCGCTTGCTGATCGGCCAGCCGGTGACCGATGCGGCCAGTGGATATCGCGTGTTCAATACGCGCCGCGTTGGTGAACTGCGGCTGACGGCCATGCAGTATCACACAGCAGAGACTATTATTCTTGCCGCCAAGCACGGGCTTCGCATCACTGAGGGCCCGGTCACAATTGCCCGGCGCGCCAGCGGTGAAAGCCGTAAAGGCAATGACTTCAGCTATTCCCTGAAATTCTTCGCGTCTGTTGTGCGCGCTTGGTGGCGCTAGCGAACCAGGCGAGGGTAAAGCCACATACCAATCTTGTCGGTTATCGCCGCCGGAAGGTTACTCCAGACAGTCTTTCCCACGTCATGGATAGCGTAGGCGCGCTTGACCGCCTGCCCGCCTTTCAGCGGAAGCGGGGCCCCACCCCATCGGCGTTTGTAATCGCAGGCCCCGCTGCCATAGGGCGAACGCCCCCAGTCCACAATATCACATCTCTCTTCAGCGGCGCGGGATAGGAGTTCTGGAATAAGACGGTGCATGGGCGCACAGCGATTACTAATCGCCTCTTTTGACTGGGCCCACCAAACAATATGAGCAATGCCGTCATGCGTGCTGAACAAGGCAACACCCTTGGCCACGTCGCGCTCACGCAGCATCAAGCCTTTCAAGAGGCCTGCATGGATCAGGTCGAGCACAAGGCGCTCTGGCAGGACAAGCGTCGGCAATCGTCTGCGCCAGTCCTGAATCACACCCATGCAGCCTTGCAAGTCCCGTTCGGACAGGATCGGAGCGACCGACCAGTCAGTGCGCGCAAGCGCATGCTTTGCGGATCGACGCATATTCCCCCGCGGGATCGCGGCCACATGGGTACCCACATCGCCAGAAATGAGACTCTGGCGCAGAATGACCGGTTCTCCAGCGCCGGGCTGCCACCCATCGTCAAGGGCGACTTTGTCAAGCTGGGTCGATGCGAGAAAGGGCGCATCAACGATCCTGCGCGTTCCGGGTAACAGGCCTGGCAGTTCAATTTGCTTGCCGAGGGACACCCCGCCGAGCGCGGTCGCAACAACTTCCGCCCACTGTTCCAGGTAGTCATCTGACCAGACCCGCAACAGGTCGAAGGAATGCCGCTCAGTCAGATCTTCTGGCTTCGACATAGGCGTAATGGGATATCAAGCGGCGAAACAAACCCGGATTAGTCACCGGCACGCGGTCAAAATAAACCGGGCTGGACGCGAAGGACAGTATTTCAAAATCAGCCTCCGCGAAGGCGGCCTTCAAGCCGACCTCGTCCTCCACCGATCGCAGAAGCTGAGTGGTCACCCGACTTAATATCGGACGCGAAATACGCCGCAGGCCACCTCTCAGCGCAATAACAAACCAAGCCCGACCGCCCGGCTTCATCCAGCCATGCATGCGTTTCAGATCATCCACAACCCGTTCAGACAGCCCCACCATGCCAAACGCGGCCAGTCCCTCAAAACGGCGTCCACCGAAGGGGTCGGTCTGCAACAGGTCCGCGCAGATTGTCTCAGAGTATCCGGCCTTCAGGGCGTCAGGCAGCACCTGAGGATCATGGTCAGCCCCGATAATCTTGTTCTGCCCGACCCAAGGCGTCAACGCCTCTCCCCGCGAGCAACCTACATCAAGAATTTCAAGATCGACAGGCGCGTCCAGTGATGCCAACCAAGCGTCGCGGACCCGCAGATATGGCCGATATGCCAGCGCGGCGTTGCTGTAGAGCGGCGAACCGGGACTAAAGCTTGCGGGCGGTTGGGGCTGTGTCATGACTTGGCAGACTCCTGCCCGTGCGAACCAGACTTTGATACTACATCGCACAACCGAACGAACTCAGCACCATGTTTGCGCAGGCCAGCCAGCCAGCGGCTTGCCGCCTGAAGCGCAGTCGGCCCGCATCGGTCATAATAATGCCACCGCTTCCAAAGCGCTGTCTTGACTGGCCGGGTCAGCTGCACCGGGTCAAAGCTGTGGGTGTAGAGCACAAAAGGCTGGTCGGGCTTCAGCCGGGAGACAGCGCATGAGATCAGGGGTGTTACAATCGCGTCCGGCAAGCCGAGCAAGACCGAGCTACTCATTTGCGGTCCGACCCCGCTGGCCGCTGAAACCGGAAGGTCTGCCAACCCCTGAATTGCCACGTGTTCGCGCGCATTGGTGCACGAGCTGTCATAGGCGAAATGCTTTGCCAAAATAAGGCGTTTCTGCCGATTGATCCGAAGCCAGGGCGCGCGGAAACCCCGGGGTGGCACACCGTTGATCGTCAGCAGGCGTTTGGCTTCAGCCAGCCCTTCGTCAAACTGGGTATCACTCAGCTCGGTCAGGAAGGGTGTGCGGTCCTCTGGGCTTTGGTCCACTGCCGGGTGGTTCAGACCGTGACAGGCAATCTCGTGACCGCGCGCAAGAATGTCCTCAAGCAGGCCCCTATGGTCGAGCGCCAGCTCCGCGACCGTGAAAAACGTTGCCCTCACGCTCTCTGCGTCAAGCCAGTCAAGGAAAAGCCTTGCGCCTTCAACGCCGCCGAGTTCTGGGTTCTCAAGGTCGATGGTGAATGCGGCCTGCATAAGCGAGCTTAGCGAGCGTCCAGTACCGAGCGGGCCACCTGGCGTGCGCCAGCGCCCCACTCGTCGTCATTCAGCGCGTAGGCCAGAACCGCTTCAAGATAGCCCAGCTTGTTGCCGCAATCATAGCTGCGGCCCTCGTAAACGACCGCATGGGACGTCTGGGTCTCGATCAGGGTGCGCAGCGCGTCTGTCAGCTGGATTTCACCGCCTGCTCCTGGCGTCTGCTTTTCAAGGAGCGCGAAGATGTCGGGCTGAAGCAAGTAGCGCCCGGTGATCATCAGATTGGACGGCGCATCGGCTGGCGAGGGCTTTTCAACCATCCCCTTCAGCGGTCGCGTGGCTCCATCGCTGCCTTCGACGTCGACGATGCCAAATTTGGAGACGTCTTCCTCCGCGACGGGCTCAACGGCAATCACATTGCCACCCTTGGCGTTGTAGACATCCATGAGCTGAGCCAGGCACGACGGCCGGGCCTGTACCAGCATGTCCGGGAGCAACACCGCAAACGGCTCGTCACCGATCACATCGCGTGCGCACCAGATGGCATGGCCGAGACCAAGCGGTGCCTGCTGACGCACAAAGCTGGTCGAGCCCGGAGCTGGAAGACCGGCCTCCAGTTCAGCCAGGACATCGGTCTTGTCCTTTTTCTGCAGCGTTGATTCCAGCTCGTAAGCCCGGTCGAAATAGTCCTCGATCGAGCCCTTGTTTCGCCCGGTCACAAAAACGAAGTGCTCGATCCCGGCTGCAATTGCTTCATCAACGACATACTGGATGGCAGGACGGTCAAAGACCGGAAGCATTTCCTTGGGAATGGCCTTCGTGGCCGGCAGCACCCGGGTTCCAAGCCCGGCAACGGGCAGGACGGCTTTGCGGATCGGCTTCATGTCCGACCTCCTTGCTGGTTCGTTTGCTATTCCACCGTAACCGATTTGGCCAAATTTCGAGGCTGGTCGACATCGGTGCCCTTCAGAGCGGCGGTGAAATAGGCAAGCTGCTGGATCGGAACGGCAGCCACAATCGGCTGAATCATCGCGTGGCAGTCTGGCATGATCAGCGTGTGATCAACGTCGCCGCCGGCCTCGTCCGCACCGCGCTGATCGGTGATCAGGATGACTTCTGCACCACGGGCTGCGACTTCCTGGATGTTGGACAGAGTCTTTTCAAATAACCCGTCATAGGGGGCGACCACAACAACAGGGGTCCCATCTTCGATAAGCGCGATCGGGCCGTGCTTAAGTTCGCCAGCAGCATAGCCTTCAGCGTGGATATAGCTGATTTCCTTCAGCTTCAGCGCGCCTTCCATGGCCAGCGGATAGAAGACACCCCGGCCGAGATACAGCACATCACGCGCCTGGGCGAGGCGATGGGCGAGCGCCTCAATCTGGGGCTCTAGCTCGAGCACCTGATTGATCTTGCGCGGCGTCTGAAGCAGCGCTGTAGCGAGCTCCGCCTGGGTCTGGGCATCGACCTTGCCGCGTGCGGTCGCAGCGCCTGCAGCCATACAGGCCAGCGCCGTCAGCTGAGCCGTGAAGGCCTTTGTAGACGCCACACCGATTTCAGGGCCCGCATGGGTGAAGATGGTTTCGTGAACTTCGCGGGCGATACTGGATTCTGGAACGTTCACGACAGCCAGCGTCGTCGCGCCGTGGTCCTTGCAGTAGCGCAACGCCGCCAGTGTATCCGCGGTCTCGCCAGACTGGGACACGAAGAGCGCGCGGTCACCGCTGTCGATCACCGGTTCGCGGTAGCGAAATTCCGATGCGATATCGGCATCAACCGGAAGGCGTGCATACTTCTCGAACCAGTACTTGGAGACAATTGCGGCGTAAAATGCCGTGCCGCAAGCCGACGCGACCAATCGCCGCGCATTCGTCCAGTGACTGGAGTCAACCGCGGTGAATTCAGACGCTGTTGCGTCGACATAGTTGGCGAGTGTACGGCCGACAGCGTCGGGCTGCTCATGGATCTCCTTTTCCATGAAGTGGCGATACTCACCCTTGTCCGCAAAACCCGGCACCGCGTTCGAGATTTGCGCCGGGCGCTCAACCTCGTTGCCATCGAGATCATAAACGGACACGTCATCGGGAGAGACCACGGCCCAATCACCTTCGTCGAGGTAGATCACGCGGCGCGTCCAGCCGGCCAGGGCCAACGCGTCAGAGCCGATGAAGTTTTCACCGCCTTCGCCCAGCCCGACGACGAGCGGGCTGCCACGGCGCGCCACGTAGAGCGTGTCCGGTCGGTCTTCGCAGATGACCGCAACAGCGAACGCTCCTTTCAACCGTTTTAGCGCGGCATGGAAGGCTTCCCGGACCGACAGCCCATCGCGCAGGTTGGCGTCGATCAGGTGCGCGATGACCTCTGAATCAGTATCGCTCTCGAAGCTATGACCCAGGCCTTTGAACTCCTCGCGGAGCGGCCCGTAGTTCTCAATGATACCATTGTGGACGATGGCGACCTTACCCGACATGTGCGGGTGCGCGTTATCGGTGTTGGGGCGTCCGTGCGTGGCCCATCGCGTGTGAGCGATACCAATCGGGCCGTCGGTCAACGCAGCTGAGATCTCGCCTTCAAGATTAACGATCTTGCCCTCGGCGCGGCGTCGTTGAACGCAGCCGTTTTCCAGCACCGCGATACCGGCACTGTCATACCCCCGATACTCAAGTCGTTTAAGACCTTCGACGAGACGTGACGTAACCGTCGAGGAGCCGACGATGCCGACAATACCGCACATTTGTGATCTCCCATAGCGCTCAGTGCGTTCTAGACGATGCGTCCGACGGATTGTAAAGAGGTGAAGCGTAAAAAAATTTGCGCTACGATTTTTGGAAGCAGTAATTCTGCGGGGGTCGGGGGACTACCTGCAGATCTGGTTAACGCTTTCGGGGGATAATCGAGGTCATGAGACGCTATTTCGGAACGGACGGCATTCGGGGCCGGGCCAACCAATTTCCGATGACGCCAGAAGTGGCGCTAAAGCTCGGCCGCGCGGCCGGAGCCTATTTCCGTCGTGGGTCACACCGCCACACGGTGGTTCTGGGTAAGGATACGCGACAGTCCGGCTACATGATCGAGTTTGCCCTGATTGCCGGCTTCACTTCGGCGGGTATGGATGTGCGCCGCGTTGGCCCCTGCCCGACGCCTGCTATTGGTATGCTGACCCGGTCCATGCGTGCCGATTTGGGCGTAATGATCACCGCGTCACACAACCCCTACACCGACAACGGCATCAAGCTGTTTGGCCCGGATGGCTTCAAGCTGCCAGACTCGGCGGAACTGGAAATCGAAGCGCTGATGGATGACGAAGCCAGCCAGCTGCTCGCTCCACCGGCCGATATCGGCCAGGCTTCCATGTATCAGGATGTAGTCGGCCGGTATGTCGAGGCCGCAAAGGCGTCCTTCCCGAAGAATCTTGACCTGTCGGGCATGAAGATCGTGCTCGATTGCGCAAACGGCGCGGCTTATCGCTCAGCGCCTCTCGCTCTCTGGGAGCTCGGCGGGGAAGTCGAAACCATTGGCGTGACGCCAAACGGTGTGAACATCAACAAAGACTGCGGGTCCACCGCGCCAGAAGCCATGGCCAAGCGTGTGGTTGAGACGGGCGCGGACCTCGGTATTGCGCTGGACGGAGATGCGGACCGCCTGATCCTGTGCGACGAGACCGGGCGAGTCATCGACGGCGACCAGATCCTGGCGCGCATCGCGCTTGATATGCACGATGCTGGCACGCTGCGGGGTGGCGGTGCGGTTGCGACCATCATGAGCAATTTCGCGATGGAGCGCTGCCTGAAAGATCACGGCCTGAACCTGGAACGCACTGGCGTCGGTGACCGCTATGTTGTCGAGCGCATGCGCCAGTCTGACTACAATGTGGGCGGCGAGCAGTCGGGGCATGTGGTCATGCTGGACCACGCGACGACAGGCGACGGCCTGATTGCCAGCCTTCAAATTCTCGCCAGCTGTGTGCGCAGCGGTCAAACCGCCAGTAGCGTCTGCAATGTCTTTGAACCCGCACCCCAGGTGAAGGCGAATGTGCCCTATGCAGGCGGCTCACCACTGGAGCTGAGCGAAGTCGTTGAAGCTCGCAAGGGCGTTGAATCCATGCTGGATGGCAAAGGCCGCCTGGTCCTGCGCCTTTCAGGCACGGAGCCGCTCGTGCGCGTGATGGCCGAGGGCGATGATGAAACCCTCGTCAGTCAGGCCGTCTCGACACTCAAAAGCGCGATCGAGAACGCGGCGCACGCCCACGCAGCCGAATAGCCCTCTGCGTCCAACAGCAAGGGGCGGCCCTTAAGGCCGCCCAACGCTTACATAGCGGAAGCCATGGCTCGCCATTTCGGCCGGGTCGTAGATATTGCGCAGATCAACGATCAGCGGATCGCGCAGCGCTCCCTTAAGCCTGCCCATGTCCAGCGCGCGGAATTCATTCCACTCGGTGATAATGACGAGGACGTCTGCGCCTTCAGCACACAGATAGGGACCGGACTCAAACGTGACATTGTCCAGCAGCTTTTCAGCCTCCACCACGCCAGCGGGATCATAAGCCCGCACAGTTGCTCCAGCGTTTTGTAGAGCGGGGATGATGTCCAGGCTGGGAGCCTCTCGCATGTCATCAGTATTGGGTTTGAAGGTCAGACCCAGCACGGCGACCTTCTTGCCCTCAACCGATCCACCGCAAGCGGTGATCACTTTCTGGGCCATGTCCGCCTTGCGCTTGTCATTGATGTCGATAACCGTCTCGATCAGGCGCAGCGGGCTGTCGGCTTCCTGGGCTGTACGCGCAAGAGCCAGCGTATCTTTAGGAAAGCAGGACCCGCCATAACCCGGGCCCGCGTGAAGGAATTTCTTCCCGATCCGGTTATCAAGGCCAATGCCCTTGGCCACTTCCTGAACATTTGCGCCGACCTCTTCGCACAGATCAGCAATCTCATTGATGAAGGTGATCTTCATCGCGAGGAAGGCGTTCGCGGCGTACTTGATCAGCTCCGAGGTCCGGCGCGCGGTGAAGACGATGGGCGTCTCGTTCAGGAAAAGTGGGCGATACAGCTCGCGCATGATCGCGACAGCTTTCTCGTCCTCAGCCCCGACGACAACACGATCCGGGCGCTTGAAGTCCTCGATCGCGGCCCCTTCACGCAGGAATTCCGGGTTGGACACCACAGCGAACTCTGCATCCGGGCGGGCCTTGCGAATTACGGCCTCCACCTCGTCGCCAGTGCCCACAGGAACCGTCGACTTGGTCACGACCACAGTAAAGCCGTCCATGACCTTGGCGACTTCCTCGGCCGCGGCGTAGACATAGGACAGGTCCGCATGGCCGTCGCCGCGGCGCGACGGTGTGCCCACGGCGATGAAGACAACATCAGAAGCGCGCACGGCCTCTGACAAATCGGTCGCAAAGTCGAGCCGACCTTCACGCATGTTGCGCTCAACAAGTAGATCGAGGCCCGGTTCATAGATCGGAACACCACCACCACGCAGCATTTCGATCTTCTCTTCGTTCTTGTCGATGCAGGTGACGTGGTGGCCGAAGTCGGCGAAGCACGCTCCTGAAACAAGTCCGACATAACCGGTGCCGATCATCGCGACGCGCATGGCCGTCTCCTGACGTTTGCAAAAACTCTGTTAGGGGGAGCTACGCCATAAGGGCAGGCTCTGGCAATATCGGGTGCCGCTTTCGAAGGACACAAACGCCGTGAAACGTCCGAAAATTCTGGGTGAGACGCCGATCCACGAGACTCCCTTTCTGTCGGTAAGCGAGCGACGCTGGCGGTTGGGCGACCATGAAGGTGCGCACGCGATATTAACGGTCAAGCGGCCTTCCGCCGGTGCCCTCCCGCTGGATGCTGATGGCAATGTCTATCTGGTTCGCCAGTATCGCCATGGCGTGCAAACCGAAACGCTGGAGGCTCCCGGCGGCATCATTGATGATGGCGAGGAGCCGGCCGAGACTGCGATCCGCGAGACCGAGGAGGAGCTGGGCCTTAAAGCCGCCAGTGCACGCTTCCTGTTTGCCCTGCGCCCAATGCCTTCGATCGCGAGCCATACCCATCACCTCTTTCTGCTCACTGACCTGACCGAAACTCGCCCGATCCCTGAGCCCGGGGAAGATACGCGCGTTGTCAAAATCCCACTTGAAGACGCCCTGCAGGCGATTGACCGCGGCGAAATCGTCGAACCGTTTACAGCCGCTGCGCTTTTGAAGGCTGCCAGCCTGCGTTGACCGATGCGGCCTATGGCCTTTCCCCCCAAGAGCTTGGTAAAGCTTGTTCATACGCCTGCCGCGACGAGGACCTGCGAGACATGCAGATTGAACCGCTTGGACTGGGAGACGCCTGCCTGATCCGCGGCGTCCGTCATGGTGATCATCGCGGCTGGTTTGAAGAGGCATGGTCTGAGTCAAAGCTCGCCAGCACCGGATTCGACGCGCGTTTCGTACAGGACAATCTCGCATTTTCAGCGGAAGCCGGAACACTGCGTGGCCTGCATTGTCAGGTCCCGCCGGCTCCGCAGGGCAAGCTGGTGCGCGTGATCACCGGTGCGATACTTGATGTGATTGTCGACGTCCGTGCGGGCTCGAGCACCTACGGTCAGCATGTGAAAGTCGAGCTTAGGGGTGACGAGCCGGTCGCGATCTGGGCCCCTGAAGGCTTCCTGCACGGCCTGCTGACTCTGAAGCCGAATACCCGCGTTCTCTACAAGGTATCGGGGGCCTATTCAGCGGAGCATGATCGGGCCATTGCGTGGAATGACCCGGATCTGGCGATCGACTGGGGCATTTCAGACCCCATTCTGTCAGCCAAAGACAAAGCCGCCCCGCGCCTGTCGGAGGCACCCGTCCTGTTCCCGGAAGGAAGCCTGCCATGAAGTCCGCGCTCGTTACTGGCGGGGCAGGCTTTATCGGTTCGGCCCTGACCCTCGAACTCCTGTCAAACGGCTGGCGCGTGACTGTGCTGGATGCCCTCACCTATGCGGCGGCGCCGGGTACGGTCGAGACGATACAGGCGGCCGGAGCGCAACTGATCAGAGCCGATATTCGAAACCGCGACGCAGTACGTGCGGCGTATGAAGACGCCCGACCAGATGTCGTGTTTCACCTGGCTGCCGAGTCCCATGTGGACCGATCCATCGACAATCCCGGCGACTTCATCAGCACCAATGTGACCGGCACGTTTGAAATGCTGGAAGGCGCGCGCGCCGCCAGCCGGTCAGACCTGGTCTTCCTCCACGTCTCCACCGACGAGGTGTTTGGCTCGCTGGGGGCCGACGACGCGCCCTTTACCGAAGCAAGCGCCTATGACCCGTCCTCGCCCTATTCAGCGTCCAAGGCCGCGTCTGATCATCTGGCCCGCTCCTGGGGACGCACCCATGGGATGGACGTTCGCATTTCCAATTGCTCGAACAATTACGGCCCACGCCAGTTTCCTGAAAAACTGATCCCGCTGATGGTTTTGAACGCGATCGAGGGTAAGGCGCTGCCGGTTTACGGCGACGGTTCGAATGTGCGCGACTGGCTGCACGTGGGAGATCACGCGCGAGCGCTGCGCCTCATCGCAGAGCGGGGCAAGGCGGGCGAAACCTATTGCATCGGCGGCAATGCCGAACGCAGCAATTTGCAGGTCGTTCAGGCCATATGTGATCATCTGGACACCATTGTGCCTCAGGGCGCACCCCGCCGTGATCTAGTCGAATTCGTCACCGATCGCCCCGGTCACGACTGGCGCTACGCCATCAACGCCGACAAGGCGCGCCGCGCCCTCGGCTGGCAACCTGAGCACGCATTTGAGGCGGGCCTGTCAGAGACAATCACTTGGTATCGCGACAATGGCGACTGGCTTGCACCGCTACGTCAGCGCTATGCTGGCGACCGACTGGGCAGAGGTTAAGCATGGCCCGACTCCTCGTTCTGGGCCTGCACGGCCAGCTTGCTGAGGCGCTTATGCGCCGGGCGGGCGGTCAGTTTGACCAGGTCAGATGCAGAGGACGTTCAGATGCCGACATGGCAGTTGAGGGCGCAGTCGCAAAGCTTATCAAGGACGAGCACCCAGACATTGTGATCAACGCCGCTGCCTTCACCGCCGTCGATAAAGCTGAAACCGAAATCGATCTCGCTTTTCGAATCAATGCCGACGCCGCCGGAGAAGCAGCACAAGCAGCCTATGATATCGGTGCCGACTTCATTCAGGTGTCGACCGATTATGTATTTGGAAAAGCCGGTCCAACGCCCCTCGCAGAAGATGCCACCCCTACTCCGCTCAACGCCTATGGGCGCTCCAAGCTGGCGGGCGAGCGTGCGGTTATGAGGGCGCATCCCAGATCCATAATTGTCCGAACAGCTGCCGTCTTTTCTGGCCGTGGGAAGGACTTTCCCAGCGCGATTTGGCGCAAGGCGGTAAAGGGCGAAGTGCTCAATGTCGTTTCCGATCAGTGGACCTGCCCGACCTTTGCTGACGACCTGGCAGATCGCCTGGTTGCTCTGGCCAGGCTCGATTGCAGCCGCGGCATCTATCACTGCGTCGGTGCCCCAGGCATCAACTGGTTTGGCTTTGCAGAGGCTGCGTTGGACATATTGCACAAAGCGGGCGGGCCATTGGCGCAGTGTCGCAAAATCTCCTGCCTCGCGTTCGATAGTCCGGCGGAGCGCCCAGCAGACTCACGACTCGCCAGCGCACGCCTTGAGGCTGATACCGGGCTGGCTCAACCCGACTGGCAGGCTGGATTGCAGGCCGCTTTTGGCGAATGGTTGAAGCTCGAGAAACCATTGCTTGATTACTAGGGCCCGCCGCTATCCCCGCGAACGCGCCGCTCGACCTGATCGCGTGCGCGCGCTAAGCCAAGGTCATGACGATGATAGACACCTCCGACCCCAAGCGTCTGAAAGGCGTGCTGCTGGCTGGCGGGCTGGGCACGCGGTTGGCCCCGCTGACCACCGCGATCTCCAAGCAGATCCTGCCGGTCTACGACAAGCCGCTAATCTATTATCCGCTTTCGACGCTGATGCTGGCGGACATCCGCGAAGTGAACATCATCTCCTCACCCGACCATCTGCCGCTATTCAAACGCCTCCTGGGTGATGGCGAGCGCTGGGGCATGCGCTTTGACTATCAGGTTCAGGACAAGCCCGCTGGTATCGCACAGGCTCTGACCCTGTCTGAGGACTGGCTGGACGGTGCCCGTTGCGCGCTCGCGCTGGGCGATAACCTGCTCTACTCCACTGGCCTGACCGGTCTTTTGCAGGATGCCGCACGCTTTGATCAGGGCGCGGTGTGCTTTGCCTACTCGGTGAGAGATGCGTCAGCCTTTGGCGTCGCCGAATTCGACCGCGACGGTCAGGTCATCTCACTGGAAGAAAAGCCGGCCCAGCCGAAAAGCCACTGGGCGGTGACCGGGCTCTATTTCTACGATGAGACGGCACCGACCCGCGCCAGGACCCTTACCCCGTCCGACCGCGGTGAATTGGAGATTACCGATCTCAATCGGACCTATCTGGATGATGGCACGCTGAAGGCGATCCGCCTGCCACGGGGTGCGGCCTGGCTGGACACGGGCACGCTGGACGGCCTTGTCAGCGCAGGCGAGTGGGTGCGCGCCGTGGAGCGCCAGCAGGGTTTCAAGGTCGCCGCGCCAGAGGAAATCGCCTGGCGAAAGGGCTGGCTCTGTGATGATCAACTCATGGCGCTGGCAGACGGGCTGAAGAATGAGTACGGCGACTATCTGCGCCAGCTTTTCACGCGGCGCTGATCTTCACGCAAATTTAGCCGAATTAACGCTAATGAGCCGGTCATGACGACGCGCGCTGGCATCCGACCTGTGATCCTGTGTGGCGGAGGCGGTACTCGTCTCTGGCCCCTCTCGACGGCGCGTGCGCCGAAACAGTTCCTCGCGCTATCTGGTGCTGAGACCATGCTTGTGGAGACTCTGCGCCGGGTCGAAGGCGTAGACCGCTTCACGACCCCGCTGGCCATCGGGTCTGCGCGCCACGGGGCCCAACTGGAAGCGCTTTTACCCAATGCCGACATCCTGCTGGAGCCCGTCGGGCGCAATTCCGCACCGCCCATCGCCGCGGCCAGCCTGCTGAGCGAACCGGAAACTCTTCTTCTGGTCTTACCAGCCGACCACCACATCGCGGACATCGACGCCTTTCTGGCTGCCGTGGACGCGGGTGCGCCGCGTGCTGAAGCCGGGAAAATCGTCACCTTCGGCATCGAACCCGACCACCCCGCGACTGGCTACGGCTATATCGAAGCGGAGCCGGGATCGGGCGTTCGTGCGGCAAAGCGCTTTGTTGAAAAGCCGGATCTGGCGACGGCCGAACGCTATGTCGAGAGCGGCAGCTTCTACTGGAATGCCGGCATTTTTCTGTTCAGCGCCCAAACCATGCTGGACGCTTTTAAGGCCCATGCGCCTGACATGCTGGCGGCGGTCGAGGACGCGCTGGACGGCACAACGCTGAACCGGGCGAAGTTCAAGACCGTCCCGGCTGACAGTATCGACTACGCGATCATGGAACGCCATGAGGGTATCGAAGTCGTGCCTGTGTCCATGGGCTGGAGCGATCTGGGCGGGTTTGAAGCGCTGCACACTCTCCAAAGCGAGCGCACAGGAAACACTGTCTTTACCTCCGGCCCGGTTGCAGCCAAAGGCGTCACGCGCGCCTACGTCCGCTCTGAGGGACCACGCATCGGGGTGGCGGATGTTGACGACATCGCCGTGGTGGCCACCCGCAATGCGGTCCTGGTTTCGCGCCTGTCTGGAGCGCCCCACCTTAAAGCCGCAGCCGCTGCCGCCCAGGATGATGCCGCACGCTCCATTTCACCCTGTCGCCGCACAAAGCTGGCTGACTGGCTGTGGACCGTTGTCATGCCCCAGTGGGCGCAACGCGCCTTTGATGAAGCGTCCGGCGGGTGCGTGGAACAGCTCAATCTGGATGGCAGCCCCGCCGCTTCGGTGGCGCGTCGGGGGCGCGTGACGGCCCGCCAGCTCTTCACCTTCGCTCGCGCCAAGCGTTTGGGGTGGAATATCGACGGGCTCGCCGACCGGATTATTGAGCAAACACTCTCCCAACTGAATGGCCCAGCGCGCGCACCGCAAGGCGGCTGGGCACATGGCTTTGCTCCTGATGGCAGTATCGCCGATCCACGCCGTGACCTGTATGACCACGCCTTCGTGGCGCTGGCGGGGGCAGAGTTGGCGTGGACCGGCGACGAACGCGGCGATGCGCTTGCGGCGGAAGCCTTTGAGCTGATCGATCGACTCTTTGCCGATACCCAGCATGGCGGCTGGTGCGACCGGGAAACCGGGGCCGGTGAGAAGCTCGCCAATCCGCACATGCACCTTTTGGAAGCCAGCCTCAATCATTTTGAGGCTACGGCTGACCCGACCTCCTTCAAGCGCATCGAGACGCTCTGCGCCCTGTTTGAACGCTGGATGTTTGCGCCAGAGACGGGAGCGGTCCACGAAGTCTTCAAGCCGGACTGGCACCGCTCTGACGACAACTTCGTGTCGCCGGGCCACTGCTATGAATGGGCCTTTCTGCTCGCCGAAGCCGAGCGCCTGACCGGTCGCGATACGGTCAGCTGGTCGCGGCGCCTGACCGCCTTTGCTGAGGGCACCGGACTTCGTGACGGTCTGGCCATGGACGTGCTGGATGAGGTGAAAGGCGGTTATCGGCTCTGGCCGCAGCTAGAGCGCCTGCGGGCCCTGTCAGCGCTCGGCCTGACCCATGCCGACATTCCCGCGCAGTTCGATACGATCTGGCAGCGCTATCTGGAGCCGGGCCCGGCCCATGGCTGGATCGACAAGCTGGACCATGACCTGATGCCGGCTGTCAATGCGGTGCCGGCCAGCATGCTCTACCACCTGATGACCGGACTGGCCCCGCTCGCCGGACCAGAATTTGTCAGCAAACCCTGATCAGAGTTCCTGATCGAAGCTGCCCACCTCCGGGTGTTTGGCGAGCTCTTCCTTGATCGCAGCAAAGACCGCACGCACGTCGTCCTGACTGTCCGGGCTCTCCACGACAATTACCAGATTAGGCGTGTTGGAACTGGCGCGGACCAGCCCCCAGGCCCCGCCTTCCAGCGTAAAGCGCACGCCATTCACGGTATTCACGTCCGTGATCTTTCGACCTGCTACAGGCTCACCGTTGGCCTTGCGCAGCTCAAACGCGGCGACGATCTTGTCGACCACACCGTATTTTTCTTCATCAGAGCAGGCAGGCGACATGGTTGGCGAGCCGTAGCTGATGGGCAGCGCGTCTTTGAGGTCTGCCATCGACTTGTCCGGGTTGCGATCCAGCATTTCCAAGATGCAACGCGCGCTGACCAGCGCGCAGTCATAGCCGCGACCAATGGGCGGTTGCAGGAAATAGTGGCCTGACTTCTCAAACCCGGCGAGCGCCTTCAGATCGTGGGCGTGACGCTTGATGTAGGAGTGGCCAGTTTTCCAATATTCAGTTTTCGCGCCATTGGCCTTTAGCACCGGGTCAATCGCATAGAGTCCGGTGGATTTTACGTCGACCACAAAGGTTGCGTTGTCATATTCCGCCGACAGATCCCGGGCGAGCATCAGGCCGACCTTGTCGGCAAAAATCTCCGTGCCGGTATTGTCGACCACGCCGCAGCGGTCGCCATCACCGTCGAAGGCGAGACCAATATCAGCGCCGGTTTCCTTCACCCGCGCCGACAGGGCGTGAAGCATCTTCATGTCTTCCGGGTTCGGATTGTAGTGCGGGAAGGAGTGGTCGAGCTCGCAATCCATCTCGATCACCTCAGCACCCAGTGCGCGCAGCACGTCCGGCGCGAAGGCCCCGGCGGTTCCGTTGCCGCAGGCCGCCACGACCTTCAGCTTGCGTGAGATCTTGGCGTCCTTGGCGATGTCAGCCTTGAAGGCTTCGGCCACGCCCGTCTCGCGCACATAGCCGCCGCCCGAGCGCGTCACGCCATCCTCGTTGAGGACGATCTCTTTCAGGCGGCTCATCTCATCGGGACCAAAAGTCAGCGGGCGCTGAATACCCATTTTCACGCCGGTCCAGCCATTGGAGTTATGGCTAGCCGTAACCATCGCCACGCTGTCGATATCCAGATGGAATTGCGCAAAATACGCCATGGGCGACAGCGCCAGGCCGATATCGTGGACGGTGATGCCTGCCTGCATCAGGCCGACGGTCAACGCCTGCTTCACGCTGAGCGAATAGCTGCGGAAGTCGTGTCCGACCACGATATGGGGCGGCTTGCCGCGCTCGTGCATCAGCGTCCCAAGCCCAAGGCCCAAAGCCTGAATGCCGTAAAGATTGATCTGCGGCGGCTGGTCAGACCCATGATGGCCAAACCACCAGCGCGCGTCGTATTCGCGAAAGCCGGTCGGTTTGACGAGGGCTTCGGTCTCGAATTCCCAGGTATTGGGCGTCAGGTCAGAGCGCATGGTGTGCGTCCTTTAATATCTTCAGATCGCAGCCTAGCTGACGCCGGCGCGAAGCAAATCATGGATGTGCAGAAGGCCAACCGGTTTGCCGGCTTCGGTGCAGACAAAGAGCTGGGTGATCTTGCGCTCACCCACCGTCATGCGGCGCAGCGCTTCTGAGGCCAGCGTGTCTGGCTCTACCGTGACCGGAAAGCGGGTCATGACGGTATCAACCTTCTGGGCGGTCAGGTTACCGGACATGTTCCGGCGCAGATCACCGTCTGTAACGATACCGGCGAGCGTTCCGTCTTCAGCACGCACCCCGATACACCCAAACCCCTTTGAGCTCATCTCGATCAGGGCATCACCCATGGTGGAGCCGCTGGCGATGATCGGCATGGTATCATCGCCATGCATCAGGTCTTCAACCCGGGCCAGCGCCGAACCCAGCGCGCCGCCCGGGTGATAGCGGGCAAAGTCCTGAGCGGTGAAGCCTCTCGCCTCGATCAACGCCACCGCCAGCGCGTCCCCATAGGCCATGGCCATGGTCGTGGAACTGGTGGGTGCGCGGGTTTCACCGCAGGCTTCCTGGGCGTCCGGCTGTAGCAAGACAATGTCCGCGCCCTTGGCCAGCGTGCTTTTGGCACCTGCGGTCATCGCGATCAGGGGCACCCCAAAGCGGCGGCAGTAGGCAATGATATCCCCCAGCTCGCGCGTCTCGCCCGACTTCGATAGCGCCAGAACGCAGTCGTCTGCGGTGATCATGCCCAGATCGCCGTGGCTGGCTTCAGACGGGTGAACGTATTGAGCCGGCGTGCCTGTTGAGGCGAGCGTGGCTGCGATCTTGCGCGCCACATGGCCCGACTTGCCCACACCGGCACAGACCACGCGGCCTTTGAGATCGGCGATAAGCTTGACCGCTTCAACAGCCTTTGCCCCAAGCGCATCGGACAGCGCTTCAAGGGCGTTGATTTCGATAGTGAGCGTGCGGCGCATGGCCGAGAGCAGAAGCCCGTCGTCCATGCGATTTGAGGTCGATGATGTCATGGGCTGACTTCAATCAGGACAATCGCCGAAGCGCAAGAGCCCAGCGGTCGCGCCACGCCATTTATGCGGTCTGGATGGAGATGTGCGGAGAGGCGAAAGCAATAAAGCGGGCCAGCGTTTCAGCGGTTTCGGTTTCCACTACGCGCGCCTCACGTCCGAGGGCAGGCTCGCTGAGGCAGAACATGCACTCATTTGACTGCACCGCGAGTTCCTCGGCAAAGCGGGAAATGAGCCGCTCAAGCGTGGCCACGTCGTCTGAACTGGAAAGCCTTACGGTCGCGCGTTTCACGTCCGCCCCCACAAAAACCCTGTCACCCTCCCCGCGCGCCGATCTTTGTCGTTGTCAGCGTCGTCGATGGAAAAATTTAACGACGGAGTTTCAGCGGGCGCAAGGCAGCGTGAGTCTGCATTTGCGAGTAGCGTGCTGCAAATATCACAGGTCTCGACGCCCGCCTCGCGATTGTCTAAACCGCGCTCCAGACCCTGCTTGCTTGGAGATGCGCGCATGACCCGCCTGGTGCTAACTCGTCACGGCCAGAGCCAGTGGAATCTGGAAAACCGGTTCACCGGCTGGGTGGATGTGGACCTGACTGAAAAGGGCGAGGCGGAAGCCCGCAGGGGAGGACAGCTCCTGAAAGAGGCCGGGTTTGAGCCCCAGCTCGCTTACACAAGCGTCCTTAAGCGAGCGATCCGGACCCTGTGGCTGACGCTGGAAGGTCTTGATCGGGTTTGGATTCCAGTCACCAAGGACTGGCGATTGAACGAGCGCCACTATGGCGGATTGACCGGGCTCAACAAGGCCGAGACGGCTCAAAAACATGGCGACGAGCAGGTGAAAATCTGGCGGCGCAGCTATGATACGCCGCCCCCGGCACTGGCTGAAAGCGATGCTTTCCACCCCCGCCACGACCCGCGTTACGCGGATATCGATCCGGCTATCCTGCCAGCGACAGAAAGTCTGGAGACGACTCTGGCCCGCGTGGAGCCCTATTTCACCGACCAGATTGCACCGAAGCTGAGCTCAAATCAGGACATCCTGATCTCGGCTCACGGCAACTCGCTGCGCGCGCTCTTGATGGTGCTATTCAAGGTGAGCCCGGACGACATCATGGGTTTTGAAATCCCGACCGGTAACCCGCTCATGATTGAGCTTGAGGGTCTGAAGCCGGTGCACGCTGCCTATCTCGATGCCGATCGCGCCAACCCGCTGCCCGCCTGCCCGTGAGCACCGAAACATTCACCGCCCAAGACCGGCGCTTCATGGATGTGGCGTTGAGCCTGGCTTTCTCAGGCCTCGGCAAGACCGCGCCTAACCCGTCAGTCGGCTGCGTGATCGTGAAAAAGGGTCGCATTGTCGGCTCAGGTGTGACAGCGCCAGGCGGCCGACCCCATGCCGAGCCCCAGGCACTCGAGCAGGCCGGCGAGATGGCGCGCGGCGCGACGGCCTATGTCACCTTGGAGCCTTGCGCCCACCATGGCGTGACCCCGCCCTGTGCCGAAGCGCTTGTGAAGGCAGGTGTGGCCAGGGTCGTCATTGCCTGCGTGGACCCGTTTCATAAAGTCGACGGGCGGGGCATCGACATCCTGAATTCAGCCAGCATAACGGTATCGACAGGCTTGCGAGAGGCCGATGCGCTCGCACTCAACGCCGGCTTCTTCTGCCTGCTTCGCGAGGGCATTCCACTGCTTGAAGCGGACAAGCGGCCGGGTCTCTATGATGGCGATCTGGCCCTAGCTGACGGAGAAAGCCTTGATCAGGCTCTAAAGGACGCGGCGGCCCAGGGCCTGACCCGACTACGCCGGGCCTGAACCCGCATACAGACCTGAAAGGCGGCGTTAACGCACATCGGCGTAAGCTAAGTGCCTAGCTTCGCTGGTCGTTCCGATCGGCGACAGGAAGAAAGCGTCCGCTGTATGGTCGGCAAGCCGATCCAGTATGAACCCATGAGCCAGGCCGAGGCCGACGATGTGTGTCGTCGCCACGACTTCCTCATGTCTGGCCGCATGGGTGGAGCGCGCGCGATTTTCTCCTACCGCGTCTTGAAAGGTGTTGATCTTTCAGGACGGAATCTGGCTGACGCGGATCTGTGCGGGGCCATTCTGGAAGGCACAAACCTGTCGGGCACCAACCTGACGCGCGCCAACCTGTTTGCCACGGACCTGCGCCGCGCCAATCTCGCGGGCGCAGTTCTGCATCGCTCTGACATGCGAGGCGCTGTGCTGCGGGGCGCAGATCTGACTGGTGCTGACCTCTCACAAGCCGATCTGCGCGAGGGGGCCATCGCCCAGGTCGATCGCGAAAAAGGCCTGAGCTACATCACCCACGAGCTGCGCTCCGGCGAGGCGACAGAGGCGAGCTTCAAGGGCGCGAACCTGTCCCAGACCAAGATGACCGGGGCCGTGGCCCAGTCAGCAGATTTTTCTGATGCCGTGCTCATCGGAGCGAGGTTGACCCGCGCCAATCTGCGTAACTCCCGCTTCCCGGGAGCCAACCTGGAAGGCGCGGACATGTCAGGCGCAGACCTGACGGATGCCGACCTGCGCAATTCGGTTCTGATCGGCACCAAGATGGACATGGCGCGCATGGACCGCGCTGACATGACCGGCGCGCTGAAGGATGCGCCCCCCAAGGAGGTCGCCGACCCGGGCGGCGAAACCGCCAAGGCGCTGGACGCCCATGCCCGCTGGTGTGAAACCGGCGGCGAGGAAGGCCAGCCATCGACTTTTGACGGCAAGGATCTGCGTGGCCTGAAAACGCTGGCCCGGCGCAATCTCACGGCTCTTCAGGCGCGCGGCTCCATTCTCTACGGCCTCGATATGGAGGGGGCTGAACTTCAGGGAGCCAAGCTTTCTGAAGCCGATCTGCGGATGACCTCCCTGCGCGGTGCGGACCTGCGCGGCGCGGACCTGAAGGGCGCGAAGTTGAACAACGCCGATCTGCGCGAAGCCAAGCTCGGCCCACTCATCCTGCCCAATGACCGGCTGCTTGCCGCCTCGCTGGCTGAAGCCTGCCTGCGCTATGCCGACCTGTCTGGCGCAGACATGCGTCATGTGGAGGGCAGCGGAGCGGACTTGTCGTTTGCCCGCCTTCATGGCGCGGATGTGCGCCGCGCGAAATTCGCTGAGGCCTGGTTTACCGGCACCCGGCTGCCATCAGGTTTCGCTGACGCCATCGAAGACCTGGCCGGTGCGATCGATCTGCCCGCCGCCTGACCCGAGCGCACAATGCTTGCGGCAAACGGCCCCAGCCTATAAATACTCAATTTGAGCATAAGGGTCTTGGGGCCCGAAACGACGGTGAGCAAGGCCATGGCAGCGTTTAACAATCTCTACCGGCACGGATTTGCGCGGGTGGCCGCCTTTGCGCCCAGCCTATCGCTGGCCGATCCGGATGCCAACGCTCAAACCCTCATTGTCAATGCGCAGCAGGCCCATGAGGAAGGTGCCGTCGCGGCCGTCTTCCCGGAGCTTTCGATCAGTGGCTACTCGCTCGACGATTTGCACCACCAGACGAGTCTTCTGGACGCCATCGAAGCGGCCTGTGCAACAGTCATCGAAGCGACCGCCAGTCTAAGGCCCGTAATCGTTTTTGGTGCCGCTTTGCGGTCAGGTGACCAGCTGTTCAACTGTGCGCTGATTGCCCAGGCAGGGACGCTGCTTGGTGTCGTGCCAAAGAGCTATCTTCCGAATTATCGCGAGTTCTACGAAAAGCGCTGGTTTGCTGACGCCACAGGACAGCTCAGCGATACGATCGCGATCGCAGGTCACTCCGCCCCCTTTGGAACCGACCTGTTGTTTGAAGCAAGCGACCTGCCAGGCTTCGTGCTCCACGCCGAGGTGTGTGAGGATTTCTGGGCCCCGATCCCGCCCAGCACCCACGCGGCGCTCGCCGGGGCCACGGTCATGGTCAATCTGTCGGCATCCAACGCGACCATCGGCAAGGCGCGCGAGCGTGCTGCGCTGATCGATGCCCATTCACGCCGCATGATGGGTGCTTATGTCTTCACGGCTGCGGGCGCAGGCGAATCCACGACCGATCTCGCCTGGGACGGCCAGCTTCTGGTCTACGAACTGGGAGACCTGCTGGCTGAGGGACCTCGCTTTGAAAATGACGGCGCGCACGCCGTTGCGGATGTGGATCTGGATCGCATTCGCGCCGACCGGCTACGCCTGTCGACATGGCGCGACAGTGTTTCCCGCCATGCTGACGACCTGAAGACTTTCCGGCGGATCGGCTTTGACCTCAATCTTGATCGTGATGCAGAGCTTCCGCTGGCGCGTCACATCGACCGCTTCCCCTTCGTACCGGACGATGAAACCCGTCTCGATGAGGACTGTTTCGAAGCCTATAATATTCAGGTTCAGGGTCTCGTTCAGCGCCTGAAAGCGACTGGCATCAAGCGCGCTGTGATCGGCGTTTCCGGCGGCCTGGATTCAACCCAGGCCCTGATTGTTGCCGCACGCGCGTTTGATCGGCTGGGCCTTGATCGCAGTGGTATTATCTCGGTCACCCTGCCCGGCTTTGCCACCAGTGACAGTACACGAAGCAATGCATTGGACCTGATTGAAGGTCTTGGCGCGACCCATCGCGAGATCGACATTCGCCCCGCCTCTGAACGCATGCTCCGCGATATCGGCCACCCCTACTCGGAGGGCGGCAAGCAGTATGACGTGACCTTTGAAAATGTGCAGGCGGGGCTCCGGACCGACTACCTGTTCCGCATTGCCAATCACGAAGGTGGGCTGGTGATCGGGACTGGTGATCTGTCAGAGCTGGCACTGGGTTGGTGCACTTATGGCGTGGGCGACCAGATGAGCCACTACAATGTCAATGCAGGTGTCGCGAAAACACTGATCCAGCACCTGATCGCCTGGGCCGCGCGCCGCGACGAGTACGGGCCGGACGTGTCCAGAGCCCTCATGGCGATCCTTGGAACCGAGATCTCTCCGGAACTGATCCCGGCGGGCGAGACAGGGACCATCCAGTCCACACAGGATGTGATCGGCCCCTACCCGCTTCAGGATTTCACGCTGCACTATGTAGTGCGCCATGGCTTCCCGCCAGAGAAGATTGCCTTCATGCAGGCGGCCGCGTGGGGTGATGCCCGCCGCGGGTTGTGGCCTGCCCATGTCGCAGACGCCGACAAACGCAGCTACTCCATGGATGAGCTCCTGAAATGGCTGGAGGTTTTCGCAAGGCGTTTCTACGGCCAGAGCCAGTTCAAACGATCGGCGATGCCAAACGGTCCCAAGCTGACAAGTGCCGGTGCCCTGTCCCCGCGCGGTGACTGGCGCATGCCGTCAGACAGCACCGCAAAAGTGTGGCTGGAGGCGATTGAGCGCCTGAAACAGGAACTGGGCTGAAATCCCGGCCGCGAAGCCATGCGGGATCTCTAGCAGAAAAAGAAAAAGGCACGCTGGAGGGGAGACCAGCGTGCCAGTTTGTCATTCGGGGAATAATGAGGAGATGGACCGGCCGAACGCTGAGCGTTGGGGGGAGGGACGAAGAGCGTCCAGCCGGTCCGCCAGAGGTTAGGCCGCGTCGGCCTTGCCCCCCTGGATCAGCTTGGCACCGGATTTACCGTTGATCGAAATCTGGCGCGGTTTCTTCTCTTCAGGGATCTGACGCTCAAGGCGCACCTGAAGCAGGCCGTTTCTCAGATCCGCATCGCGAACCTCGACATTGTCGGCGAGGTGGAAGCGGCGCTCGAAGGAGCGCTCGGCAATACCACGATGCAGGAAGTTGCGGCTGTCACCTTCACTGGAGGCGGCACGCTTGCCAGTAATGGTCAGAACATTTTCCTGAACCTGGATGTCCAGGTCGTCTTCGCCAAAGCCGGCCACGGCCAACTCGATGCGGTATTCATGCTCGCCCAGCTGTTCGATATTGTACGGGGGGTAGCCACCACCGGGCTCTTGCTTGGCGGCCGTGTCGATCATGTCGGCAAGGCGGTCAAAGCCAACAATCGTCCGGTACAGGGGCGAAAAATCAGTCGTACGCATAGGTGTGATCCTCCTAAAAGCGATCCTTGCGCCGCGTAAGGCGCGTCGTTTCCAACAAAACCGCTGATCGGTTCCGGCCCATCATGGCCCCGGTCGTTTCAGCACTGTTCGAGACCCCATCTGGCGGCCTCGTGATATTGACTTGGGAATACCTTCACGAGCGCGCAAGGGGTGGATGAAAACAGTTTGTCTGCTTGCGCATTGTCGCGCCTTGCCCAACACTGCGATCAGCCTGTGCTGATTGAGGATTTTACACTGCAATGCGCACCCGATTTTTTTTAAATGCCACCCCCGCCCTTGCCATTCTGCTGGCCGCGTGCGGCGGTGACGCATCAGATACGGCCCCTGCCGCTGAGGAGGCTGAGACAGAGCAGACAGCGGCGGCCGAGCTGTATGATGCCACAACCCTGACAGCAGCGGTCGAGGGACCATGGCGCAGCGAGGAGGCCCGCGCGCGCGATCAGTTCCGCCACCCGGTCGAGACGCTGGACTTCTTTCAGATTGATCCCGGCGCGACCGTCGTCGAGGTCTGGCCCGGTGGGGGCTGGTATACCGACATCATCGCCCCCTGGGTCGCGGCCAATGGCGGACAGTACGTCGCCGCCTGGCCCCCGATCGACCCCGGGAATGAAGGCGCGCAAGCCTTTCAGGATCGCTTCATGGCCCGTTTTGATGAGCCGATTTTTGGCTCTGCGGAACTGGTGAGCTTTGGTCCGGGCGTCGATGGTCTGGGCGAGCCGGACAGCGTCGATGCCATCGTCACCTTCCGCAATGTCCACTCCCTCATGCGTCGCGGCTTTGCCGAGGCCGGCTTTGAGCAATTTGAAGAGGCTCTACGCCCGGGCGGTGTGCTGGGCGTTGTTGCCCACAGGCAGCCGGCTGGCGCGGTACAAGACCCGCGCGCAAGCAGTGGCTATGCGCAGCAGGATTATGTGATTGCGATGGCGGAGGAGGCTGGCCTGGAATTCGTCGGCTCGAGCGAGGTCAATGCCAATCCGATGGATACCGCCGATCATCCCTTTGGGGTCTGGACCCTGCCACCGGTTCTGCGCACCGCGGCTGTGGGTGAGCCGGCGAACCCAGAGTTTGACAGCGCCCCCTACCGCGCAATTGGCGAGTCCGATCGGATGACGCTTTTGTTCCGCAAGCCGGTTCCCGAGGCTGAACCCGCACCGGAAGACGACAACGAATGATATTGGCGATTGGCATGGCCGCTCTGGCGCTGGTGCAGGCCACCGCGCCGGGGCCCGACGCTCGTTCCGCCCCGCTGGAGCAGGTCTTTCCGTTTTGGACCGATTATCTCGCCCTGGAGGCCGATGAGCGCGACGCCTTTGAATTGAGTTACCAGCTCACGGCCCAGCCGCGGGGTGACGGCACGCCATTTAACTTCTGGATTGAGGCTGAAGATGGCGACTATATCACGCTGGACGTCAGCGCGCCGGTCACACCGCCGGGTGCCGCGAGCTTTGATGCCGATCACCAGCTCTACACCGACGCACCACGCGGTGCGGTCCGTGTGGAGATGCGCCTGACCCTTCCCGGCCCTGAACGCACAGAATACACGCTTGCGGAACTGGAAGCGGCACTGGCGCAAGCGGGCAACGCCATGCGGCGGTCCATGGGCCTGCGTTCGCTGTTTATGCCGCGTCTCGATACGATCCGTTTCGCCTTCGACGGCCCCGCACCGGATGCTGATTTCGTGGCACCCGATGGCGAGGCGGTCCCGATAGAGACCGTGTTCATGAGCGATGTTCTGGTCACCCCGGGAGACCGCGCCAGCAGCGAAGCCGGCCGTGTGCGCTTCGGGCGGGCACCCCTTTACGCGGTTCTCGAAACCGGGCGTTAGTCGGCGGCTTGTGCCAGGATTTCCAGCGCGGCCGCATGGAGCTCAGGGCTCGATGCAGCGACCACCTGGCCGCCATCATGGCAGGGGCCGCCCTGCCAGTTGGTGATGACACCGCCAGCCCCGGTCACAATGGGTGTATGCGCGGCAACGTCCCAGGCCTTGAGGCCGCTTTCGATCACCAGATCGATTCCGCCAAGCGCCAACGCAGCATACGCATACGCATCAAGGCCAAGGCGGCGAACTTTTGCGCGGCCTGCGATCTGTTCAAACGCGGCCGCCTCTGCCCCTTTGAACAGGGCTGGATCGGTGGTCGAGAGTATGGCGTCCTCAAGTAAGGTCACCCCCGGTCGCACCTTAATGGGCTGGCGACCCTTGCCCCGTGACAGCCAGGCAGATTGACCAGCAATCCCGGTAAAGCGCTCTCCGGTGAAGGGCTGGTCTAGCACAGACAGCCTGGGTCCGGCTGCATCGGACAATGCGATCATCACCATCCAGCTAGGCAACCCGGCAATGAAAGCGCGCGTGCCATCGATGGGATCGATGACCCAGGTACGACCGTTTTTTGAGGGGTGTTCAGCCTCTTCCTCGCCCAGCACACCGTCATTGGGGTGAGCGTCAGAAATCAGCGAGCGGAGTTTGGCCTCGATGCCGCGGTCCGCAGCCGTGACCGGGTCGAAACCCTCGCCCGGTTTCGCGTCGGCGAGGGTCCCAACTCTGAAGTGTTTCAGCGCGATCGGACGCGCAGCCTCAGCGAGACGTTCTGCGAACGCCAGATCCTCATCAGAAGAAATGACGCTCGCGTCTGAAATCACGCTGCCGTTTCGTCCGATTTGGTTTCCGGATCGAGCGAGCGAGCCAGCTCAAGCAGACGGCGACGCGGCCGCTCATTGAGCTTGTAGTAGGCGCGGACCAGATCGAGGGTCTCTTTCTGCGACAGGATATCGGAAGCGATTTCCTCGCCTTCGGGAACGGCGGAATGCCCGCTGCCCTGGATACCTTCGTAGAAATACTGCACCGGCACATCCAGGGCCTCAGCGATCTCAAACAGGCGGCTTGCGCTCACCCGGTTCGCACCGCTTTCGTATTTCTGGATTTGCTGGAAACGAATGCCCACCGCTTCAGCCAGTTGCTGCTGGGTCAGGCCGAGCAGACGACGGCGGCGGCGAATGCGCTTGCCCACGTGGTGATCAATCTCGTTGGTCATGGGTCTAATCCTTAAAACTCAGCCGTGCGCCAGCAGGTGCAGACTGGCATCGTCCATAACTGAACTGATGCTTATTGGGATATACCCATTCGCGCGCCAAGTGAATATGACAATTACATTGCAATGGTGAACGTTGCGCCCAAGTCACTCTGCGGCAAGGCTGATATTCTTTACGTCTGCCACCATGCGTTCAGTCCACGACTCAAACGCTGCGCGCAAAGACTTGAAGCCAAGCGACTTGGAAACGTTCGCTTCGTCCAGATAAAGACCGCGATTGATCTCGATCTGCAGCGCCTGAACGCCGGCTTGCGGCTGTCCGTAGTGCTCAGTCGTGAACCCGCCGGCGTAGGGGCGGTTGCGCACTACCGCGAAGCCTAGTTCGCGCCAGTGCGATTCAGCCTTGGCCACGAGAGCCCGCGAGCAGGACGCACCGTATCGGTCACCCAGCACAATATCGGCCCCCCGTGCACTGGCAGACGGCATGGAGTGGCAGTCAATGATGATCGCCTCGCCGAACAGGGCCCGCGCTGCTGCGATCTCGGCCTTCAGGCGCTGGTGGTAGGGTTTGTAGCAGGCTTCGATACGCTGGCGCGCCTCATCATAGGAGATCGGTCCGCGATAAAGCGCCCGGCCATCGGCAGCGAGCCTTGAAACGACCCCCAGACCGGCCGATGCCCGCGCGCTTGCCGGTCCAATGGCCCCGCTTGGCGTGTCGTAGAACATCGCTGGATCCAGCTCGTCCTCGGCACGATTGGGATCCACAAAGACCCGCGGGAAACGCGCCGCGATGAACGTACAGCCATGTTGCACCGGATCGCCCACGATTTCATCCACATAGGCGTCTTCAGACCGACGCAGCATGCTCAAGGGGGGCTGGCAGGCTTTTAAAAAGCCTTCCGGATAATCCCGCCCGGAATGCGGTGAGGCAAAGATATAGGGCGTGGTCCGCTCCACGGGCGTGGAGACGGCGACCGGAGGCCCCTCCGGCCACGGCTCGTCAAGAGCTGCAAGATTTGTGTTTATGGCCACGTCGCCAATGTCATATGCTATCGATGCCGGGTCAATTAGACGCCCGGTCGCAGGTAAATCGCATCTTGTTCAGTGGAATTTTACACTGTTGCTCTAACGTCGACGACGGTGGAATTAAACAAGGGGGCGGCAATGGCCCGCATTCTTCTAGCAGAAGACGATGATTCAATGCGTGATTTCCTGGCCAAGGCGCTGTCGCGTGCCGGTCACGAGGTCGCGTCCGTAGCCGATGGCGAAGAAGGTCTTGATGAACTTGGCGAAGAAGCCGGGCGCTATGAACTGCTTCTGACCGACATCGTGATGCCTGGCGTTGACGGGATCGAGCTGGCCCGTCGGGCGGCTGAAGTCGACCCGGGCCTGAAGATCATGTTCATCACGGGGTTCGCAGCCGTTGCCCTCAATGCCGGCTCGAATGCGCCCAAGGATGCCAAGGTGCTGTCCAAGCCCTTCCATTTGCGCGACCTCGTCGACGAAGTCGCCAAGGTGATGGAAGCGGCGTAACGCCGAACGGCCAGAAGTAAGACAAGAAAAAGCCCGCCTGGAGATCTCCGGGCGGGCTTTCTCGTCAGGTCAGCAGGTCTCTAGTTATAGAGACCGCCGGGGCCACACTGCTCCTCAAGGAAGCGTTCCATGGCCGCGAAAGAATCGCGCGTATGGTCTGGATACCAGCGATTGCCCTGGTGGCCCATTCCATCAAGTACGAGATATTCCGCGTAAACCTCATCACGGACAGCGTTATAGAAGTCCGTTGAGTGGAAAAGCGGCACGCGGACATCGTGCGAGCCGTGGAAGATCAGGATCGGAATATTGGCGTTGTCAGCCTCCTCCATCGGGTCCATGCCCGTCACGGTGACGCCCTGAACAATGCGCTGAAGCGGGTTGTCCGACCAATTGTTGCCAAGACGCGCCAGATTGCTGACACCTGCACCGGCAATTGCACACTGATAAGGACCGTTTTCGCGAACGGTCGCGGCCATGGCGGCAAAACCACCGTAGGAATAGCCGAAGATCGCGATCTGGTCCGGATGGGCGATGCCCTGCTCAACCAACCAGGCCGCGCCATCGTCCTTGTCGTCCTGCATGGTCAGGCCCCATTGGGCGTCACCGGCCAGCCAAAGCTCGCGCCCCAAGCCGGTCGAGCCACGGTACTGGGGCTGCAGGACAGCATGACCGCGTGTGGCAAAGAATTGGACCCAGCCGCTGAAATCCCAGTTCGCAAAGTCACGAGCCCACGGGCCGCCGTGAGGCAGAATGATAGTCGGAAGCGGGCCATCCTCCGGGGCCCACCCAGCCGGCAGGGTCAGGATTCCGGGGATCTCCATGCCATCGCGGGCGGTGTAGTAGACCAGCTCCGGCTCACCCATCGGATAGTCATCCAGCCAAGGGCGGGAGTGCCCCAAAAGACGGACCCGGTTCAGGTTGTCCAGAACGTAATAGGACTCCGGCGTGTTGCCGTCCCCGACAGAGAACAGGACCCGCTGATAATCATCGGTCCACTCCATCAGGCTCACATCGCCATCCTGGAAATTGGCGCTGAGAAGCTGCTGAATTTGAGCCAGATTCGGGTCGATCCATTCCACAGTGTTTACGTCCGCCGAGATCGAGTACCCGATGATCTCGTTGAAATTTGACGGCTTGTCACTGAAGATCAGTCCGTTGACCGAAAAGTTCGGGTGAGCGACCAATGGCTGGTCGCCGAATTCCCGCGTGCGTGGATCGTAGGTGTAGACGGCCGCAAAGTTCGAAAACTTGTCGGTCACGATGTAAAACTCACCAGTCTCCGAATTATAACCGTTGATGCCAACGTTGAACCGGCTGGAGGCCAGAGAGCTGAGCGGCTCGTGGACCTCAAACTCGCCGGTATCCGGATGGCGCAGGTGGAAGTCGATCCGATAGTCACCGCCTTCTGGCTCAATCGTCTGGCCGGCAAGCGCCTGCCCCGTTCCCTGGTCAAGGTAAGCGAGCCCGCCCGGAGTCTCGAGAGGCCACGCTTCGGTGGCGCCGGTTTCCAGGTTGTAGCGATAATAGCGACCGCGCAGTGATGCACCTGAGGCGCGGTTGATCAGCACGTGCTCCGGGTCCAGCGGAAGAAGTGAGGTCAGGCCAGCGCTCCCGGCAATCTCCAGGCAGCGCTGCATCGCGTCACTCATCCCGACTGAACGCGAATTGGCCTCGAAGGCATCTTCGAAGTCTGAATGCTCGGCATCGGTGAGATAGGTCTTGAAGACGTGGGTCTCGGTTGAACCGGTTGACGCGCCCTCAAAGCCGCACGCACCGACACGCCCGACATATTCCTGGCGCGCGATCGCGATCAGGCGATCTGCGCTCAGCGCCGAGGCGTTGGTGAACTCCATGCGACGGCCGCTTGGCGTAATGACCACCGGCATGTCCTCCTGGGTCATGTCCCAGGTGGCAAGCGCAGTGCGCTCATTGTCAGAGTTGGGATCAGCGACAATGGCGACGATGGTTTCACCGTCCGGGCTCATCGAAACCGACTGGATGTTCGGCACTTTTGCGAAGGCATCAGCCGGGATCGGCCGCGACTCGATGTCAGCGAAGGCAGGCGCAGAAAGGCCGGCCATCGCGACCAGTGACGCAAGCACGTTGCGCATGGGTGGATCTCCTCATTCCCCTACATTTTCAGGGGCAATAGCTCGCCGATTGCCCCGGATTTTGTGGGAAAAAGGCTAGGTCGCAGACTGAACCCGGTCAACACGCGAGAGCGGAGAATTGAACACTGAAACGCATAGAAAAAGGGCGGCGGATTGCTCCGCCGCCCTTCAACTTGGGCCTCAGGCCTGAAGCGTTTCTTAGAAGCGCTTCGAGACGTTGAGGAACGCTGTGCGGCCACGCAGGTCGAACTGCGTTGCGGACAGCGAGGAGTTGCCCAGACGGTTGTCTGCACGACCGGAAACGGCCGGCGGATGCTCGTCAAAGATATTGCTGACACCAGCAATCACGGTCCAGTCAGCGCCGCGATAGCGGACCGATGCACCATGCTGGAAGACAGCCTCAGTGAAGTCCTTGTTCACAACGTCAATGACGCCGTTCGAACCGTTCACGGTGCTGATCGGATCGAAGTCGAAGAACTGAGCATTCGACATCCGGCTCACGAAGTCGGTGAACCAGGACACGGTCCAGTCACCACGACGGAACTGAATGTTCGACTGCGCGACGAAGTCCGGGTCACCCAGGGTGCCGTTGAACTCGTTGGTCGAGAAGCCGGTCAAGCCTTCGAACGTGTTCACGAAGTCTTCGAACGTCCAGGTACCTTGCATGTCGATCGACAGCTCACCGAAGTCGAACTCGTGCTCGTAGCGAGCCGTGATGTCCAGACCGGTGGTCTTCTGCTGGTCGACGTTAATGAAGTTATTCTGGATCGTCAGAATGTTCAGGAACGCCGGGTTGTTCGGATCACGCTCACGCGTGAACAGCGAACAGAAACCAGAGTTGATGTCGAAGAATTGCGGGTCCTGACCGTAGCAGCCGCCGAGGATGCCGCCGGCACCCAGCTGGGCCACCTGATCAACAACTTCGATTTCGAAGTAGTCCAGAGCCACCGAGAGGTTCAGAGCCGTCGGGGTGACAATCACACCGAGGGTCAGAGCTTCAGAGGTTTCCGGCTGGAGGAAGCCAGCACCACCGCCCGAGAACACGGTCGCGGAAGAACCGATGCCCGGATAGTCATCCGGAATACCGTCCGC
The DNA here is from genome assembly GCA_043513725.1 of Oceanicaulis sp. Taxonomy (GTDB): domain Bacteria; phylum Pseudomonadota; class Alphaproteobacteria; order Caulobacterales; family Maricaulaceae; genus Oceanicaulis. Next base: position 1,246,870 of record CP121338.1, read on the forward strand.
GGCACAGTTCGTGCGCAGGTTTTCGTTCAGGCTTTCACCCCAGTCGACGCACGGGTCGTTGCCCTGGCCGACGAACCCGGACTGGTTACCCAGATACAGTTCGAACAGGCCCGGTGCACGATAGGACGTACCGAAGGTACCGCGTGCGCGCAGAACCGGGTGGATCTGCCAGTTCAGACCGACCTTGTAGACGCTATCCACGTCGTAGAGATCGTAGTCGAACACACGACCGGACAGGTTCAGGGTCAGCTCTTCAAAGAAGGGCTGGCCAGCGATCAGAGGCACTTCAGCTTCTGCGAACACTTCGTACAGGGAGTCTTCGCCCTGGGTGTTCACAGCCGAGGTCAGACCCCACTGGTTGCCGCCGAAGGACAGCGGACCAGGCTGATCGTCGATTTCCGAACGACGGTATTCAACACCGACAGCCACGCCGACAGGACCTGCCGGAAGCTCGAAGGCTTCGCCGGTCATGGTGGCGTTGAACAGCGTCTGGGTGAATTCCGTGTTACCGGTGTCGGTCGGGAACAGGAAGGCATATTCCTCGTCAGTGAGGTTGCCTGCCATGAAGTCAGCCGAAAAGTAGTTGATGGCCGGGCACGACTCCACGACGTTGCCCTGGGCGTCGAGACGCTCACAGACCACTTCGTCGGTGTTCGGATCGATAACGTGACGGATTTCCGTACGCGGATCGAAGAAGTCGAGCACGTTACGCGCGTCAACAGTGTCACGGGTGTAGGTACCGTCAGACAGCGAGTGGGAGACGTGCACGTCCCACGACCAGTCAGACAGGAAGCCCGCGTTGGAGCCGAACTGACCGTTCAGGCCAGCGACGCCGTACCAGTAGTCAATGTCGACTTCGGTGTTGAACGGGATCAGAGCAATCGGACGGGCGTAGAAAGCCGGGCCGAAGTCACTGCCAATCGTGAAGTCGTCATTGATACCACGCATGTGGGCGTTGGTACCCGGTGCCGTATTCCCGAACGCAGCCGGGTTACCGGACCACGGGAAGAACTGACGCACACGCTGCTGCTCGGTCGTACGCTTGTTGTAAAGCAATTCGCCATAAGCGTTGGCAAAGCCAAGGTCGTATTCACCGGTCAGATAGACGGAGAAACGCTCAACTTCTGGCAGGATGTCCTGCTCGCGCAGACGAGCATCGTCGGTGTCGGTCTCGTCACCACCGATGGTCGCACCACCTTGGGTGAAGAAGCCGTCACCACCCCGAGCGCGGAAGCCTTCGAAATAGTTGCCGCCCGGCTCGTTGGCCCAGTTCGGGTCCAGGATCAGACGACGGGTGCCGCCAGCAAACACGTCAACTGCGTCAACCACACCGGAGTTGAAGCACTTGAAGTTGCCCTGGTTGTCAGAGGTCGGGTCGCGCTCGATACGGTCAACACGCTCGCCGGTCTCCGGGTCGAACCAGTAGTTCTGCGGGCAGCTGAAATAATCGCGGTCTGCACGCTGCAGGCGCTCAGAGCGGTTGTAGTAGCCCGACAGGGTGATGAAGCCACGGTCAAAGCTCTGACCCCATGCACCGTCGATGGTGAAGGTCTCGCCACCGCCTTCAAACGGAGCAGAAGCCGCAACGCGGATTTCCGGATCGTCGATTTCGGTGCGGGTGATCACGTTGATCACGCCTGCCACAGCGTCAGAACCGTAGATCGAGCCAGCGCCGTCTTTCAGGATTTCGATACGCTGAACAACCGACTGCGGGATCGTGTTGAGGTCAACCGCGCCAACGCGGCCTTCAACACCGGACGGGCCGAAGCGACGGCCGTTGAACAGAAGCAGCGTACGCTGGGCACCCAGGCCGCGCAGCGACACCGTGTTCACACCCGGACCACCGTTCACGATGAAGCCGCCGAACTGCGTGTTGATCTGGGTCGAACCCGCAGCGATGGAGCTTTCCTGAAGGATTTCGGAGGTGTCCAGAAGACCTTCGAGAGACGCAGTCTCGGAGGTGATTACCTGGATCGGTGCGGACGAGCTGAACTCGTCGCGCTGCAGCAGCGAGCCGGTGACGACGATGCGGTCACGCGTTTCTTCCTGCTGTTCGTCTTCATCTTCATCGGTTTCCTGAGCGAAAACCGGTGCACCGCCGATGCTGACTGCAGCCAGACCAGCGAGGATGGTCGAACGCAGGAGGCGCTCTTTATCCCAATTGCTCACGATCATTCCCCTTATTTTGAGATCGTTACGATGACGCACACACGCCATCAGTACGGTTCAAGCCGCACTCGCGGCGGACTATGCGGAGAAGTCAGGGCTGTCGTAAAGCGCGTGATGGCATTCATCGGCACCTAAAGCGGCCTTTGGCGACGGATTGTTGCAGAAAAGCCATAATTGGCAGAACAGCCCGCGTATTAAGGTTAACTGCATGGTTGCACAGGGTTCGCGGCGCGCCAGACTTGCCTGTTTCACCCTCCTGCAAACGGGTGCTGTCACTTGATTGACAGATGCGCCTTGTTGGCTCTAAGACCCCTGCTCGCTCGCGATGTATTAGTGCATCGCCTCGAGCGGGCGCGTAGCTCAGTTGGTCAGAGCACTACGTTGACATCGTAGGGGTCACAAGTTCGAATCTTGTCGCGCCCACCATTTCTAAAATCAGATTAAATCAGGTTGGCGGGCGGTGAATCCGCCAGGGCCGGTGTGGCCTGTTCTGGCGACACTGCGGCTAAATGTTCCCAGGGTTGGTAAGGCCGTGTCTCCTCGCCTAGTTTGGTGCCTGTGAGTTTCTGGGGAGCGAGACGAATGGAAGACCTGAGCGCCGGGCCGCCCATTTCCAAGATCGTGATTGTTGGTGGCGGGTCTGCCGGATGGATGAGCGCTGCGGCCTGCGCGACTGCGGTTGACGGCGGCTGCGAGATCGAACTGGTGGAAAGTGAGGATATTGGCATCGTCGGCGTCGGCGAGGCGACGATCCCCGCAATCAAACAGTTCAACGCCTTTCTGGGTCTGGATGAAGCCGAATTCATGGCAGCGACCCAGGCATCCTACAAGCTGGGCATCCGGTTTACCGACTGGACCGAGCTTGGAGACGACTATTTCCATCCCTTCGGTTCCTATGGTCGCGACTTCGACTGGCTCCCGCTATTCCAGTATTTTCTTCAGGCGCGTCAGAACGGCGATTCAACCCGGCTACAGGATTATTCCCTCGCCTGGCTGGCTTCTGAAAAGAACCGTTTTGCGATGCCGGGCCATGATCCACGCTCGGCCCTGGCAACAATGGATTACGCCTACCATTTCGACGCTGTGGAGTATGGCCGATACCTGCGAAAGATCGCTCAGGGACGGGGTGTGACGCGAACCGAAGGCCTTGTCTCAGATGTCGAGCGTGACCCTGAAGACGGCTCCATCATCGCGCTCCAGCTAAAGGATGGACGCCGGGTTGAGGGAGATTTCTTCATCGACTGCACGGGCTTCAGAGGCCTGCTGATCGAGGGCGCTCTGAAGACCGGGTATGATGACTGGTCCCACTACCTGCCGGCCGACCGGGCGATCGCCGCTCCCTGCCCGCGCGCAGACGCTTTCACCCCTTACACCCGCTCCGTGGCCCAGACAGCAGGCTGGCGCTGGCGGATCCCGCTGCAGCACCGGGTCGGAAATGGCTATGTCCACTGCTCCGATTTCATCTCTGAGGACGAGGCGACATCAACCCTCTTGTCCCAGCTCGAGGCTCCGGCTTCCGCCGACCCCCGAGTGCTGCGGTTTAAGACAGGACGGCGCAGAAAAGCGTGGAACAGAAATGTGCTGGCGATCGGACTGGCTGCAGGCTTTCTTGAACCTCTGGAATCGACCTCGCTTCACCTCATACACAGCGGGATCATGCGGTTCCTTGCGCTTTTCCCGCATGGTCGGTCTGACACGCTCAGCGCTGAGGAATATAACCGCATTACGTCTGAGGAGTGGCTTGGCGTTCGCGACTTCCTGATCCTGCACTACACGGCCAACAAGCGCTCCGACTCAACGCTTTGGCGCCATGTAGCAAACATGGCGCTGCCAGAAAGCCTTGTCTGGCGCATGGAGCATTTCCGCGAGCGCGGGCGTGTGGTCTCGCAGGGCTCTGAAATCTTTGAGGAAGTAAACTGGATCAGCGTCCTGATGGGTCAGCATGTCGAGCCCAAGAGCCATGACCCGCTTGCCAGCATGCGCAAGGTCGATGGCGCACATTTTCTAGCTGAAACCCGGCGAGTGCTGAACTCCGCAGTGTCACGCATGCCCGATCACAAGACCTTCCTGGAGGCCAATCGCAGCCGAGACGCGCTGGAGCAGTCAAAGACAGCCGTCTAGAACAGCGCCTTCTCGAGCTCGCGTTCATAGCGCTTGAGCTTGGTGCGGGCCTTGCGCCATTCCCACCACAGGAAGGCGACCTTCGGGCCTTCGACCAGGTAGCGACGCCACATGCGTCGGGGCTCCTCAGCCAGCCGGTGCAGCCATTCCAGACGGGCTCGCTGGATCCACTTGGGCGCGCGGCGCGCCTGGCCGGACAGGAAGTCGAGCGATGCCCCTACGCAGAGTCCTACGCCGGTGCAATCGCCGCGCTCGAGGCAGGCTTCGGCCACCAGCTCCTGCTGGGGTGATCCGACACACAGGAAGACGAAGCGCGACGGGTTATTTGCGACAAATTCAGCGCACTCGGAGATGGCATCGGGATTGTCGCGCAAGCCCATCGGCGGCTCATGCCAGCGCACATCGCTGAGACCGTAACGCTTCCTCAGGCCGTCGATCACAGCCTCGCTACCGCCAATGATCGTGATCGGTTCGTCGGGCTGGATCGCCGAATCAAACAGTCGCTCGGTCAGGTCTGAGCCTGGGGTGACATCAACGTCCTCGCCTGACATTGCCGCGATCATTTCAAGCACGCGGCTATCACACACAGTCAGCCAAGCCTGCGCATAAAGCGGAGCGAGGACGCCATCACGGCGCAGGCGCACGAGATGGTCCACATTCGGCGTCACGACGAAAGCAAAAGGCTTTTGCGGATCGCGCTCGGTGATGCGCTTGACCGCCGTGTCAAAGCTGATCCGGTCGAACGCGGAATTCAAAAACCAGATGTGCCGCGCGCTTTTACGACGGTCGGTTGTCGCCGAGGCGTCGCCTGACTGGACCAGATCTGATTTCAGAAGCGCTTCAAAGGGCGTATGTGCGTTCATGAGTCCCGATTTGCTCCAGAGCTGAGGGTTACTCAGGTTTAAACGCAAATCGCATACCGCTCCGACGCGAAGACAGAGTTGGCGACTGTGTTAACCGCCGCGTTTCAAAGCTCGCCAGGCAAACCGGGCCGGGTGAAGCGCCTGCAAGCTGTCATGTTGAAGCGCTGGCGGCTCACCGCACAGCGCGCTGACGAGTGTTTCAGCCAGCAGCGGCGCATGGGCAAATCCACGCGCCCCGAACGCACTGAGCATCACCGGTCCACCAAGGCTGTCAGGGGACCCATCGGGTGTCCCGCCAGAACGCGCCGCGGTGCGCCAGCGATCCTCAAACCCGATGTCCGGCGACAACCCGCAAACCGGCAGGCGATCGGCCACCGCAGCGCGCGCACCACCCCAGACAGTCGTGCACGCCCCAAGCTCCAGGCAGATCGGCCCTTCCGCAACGGTCTGGCGAAGCGCTGCCTGCGCCGACCCGGCCGGACCTGGATCGCAGCCCTTCACATGGGTCGCCCCGACGAGCACCTCTCCGTCGCCGAACGGAGCCACATAGCCGCCCCACGCGACCGGACGCTTTGGCCCCTGATCCACCTTGAAACAGGCGACCTGCCCCGACGTTGCCTCGAGTGGCACAGGCCCCAGTGCTCCACCGGGAAAGCCGCCCGCAAGGATCAACGTTTCAAAAGGTCCGTAAGATTGACTGTCTGAGTCGGTGAGTATCCAGCCCACATCGGTCCTGGATGCATCTGTGATCTCGCAATCGACCGGTTGCAGGCCACCTACAAGGCCGTCCACGACCCGTTTTGGACTGAACCAACCGGCCGCCTCCATCCACAAGCCACCGCCAACTTTTGGGCCAACACGCGCGCTCGCATCTGCCGCATCAAGCCAGGTGAAACGATCATCCAGCAGGTCGGCCAAAGCCCTTAATCGCGCGTCGCCCTTCTCGTCGGTCGCGCACCGCAGCAGACCCTCGCCATCAAGCCATCCACGCGACCTGTAGAGGTCCGCGGCATAATCGAAAGCCGCCAACAGCGCGCGATTGTGAGTGCGGTCAGCCGCCTCCAGTCGTGGCGTCAGAAGCCCCAACGGCGCGCCAGATGCTCCAGCGCTCCACCCTCCATCAGCAAAGACTGTCGGCGTGCGCCCGCGTCTGGCAAAAGCCTCCACCAAAGCCGCTGCGGCGATGCCGCCGCCTACCACAGCAATCGACCCGAACGTCTTGGCAGGCCCGGCGAATTCGCTGCGCGCCTCCTTGCGTCCGTCTCCAGCATAGACCGCTTCAAGACGTTCGCGTTTACGGCCAAAACCGGGGCGTTTGTCCACCTCAAACCCTGCCTCCGCCAGGCCTCGGCGGACTGCGCCAGCCACGGTAAAGGTGGCGGCAGGCGCACCGCGCTTTGAAAGGCGAGCCAGATGCGCGAAGAGTTCTGGCGTCCACATGTCCGGGTTTTTTGCTGGCGAGAACCCGTCGAGGAACCAGGCGTCCGCCTTAAAATTCATGTTCGCGAGCGCGGCTTCGCTTTCATCGTGGAAGACGGTGAGGGTCACCCGCCCGTCCGCAAACACCCGGCGATGGGGTCCTTTGTGGGACGAGGGCCACGCCTCGATCAGGGGGGTGGCAAGCGCCTCGAGCTCCGGAAACGCCGAAAGCGCCCGTGCAGCATCACCCGGCCGCAAGGGCCAGCCCTCCACGCTGACGAAGTGGAGACGCGCTGAAGGTTTTGCGCTTTCAAGAAAGAGCTGCATCAGGGCGAGGAAGTTCAGCCCGGTTCCGAAACCCAACTCACCGACAACCGTCAAATCCTCGTTGAACCGGGCAGGAAATCCGGCACCGGCCAGAAACACCACGCGCGTTTCTTCAAGCCCGTTCTCAGCCGAAAAGTAGACATCCCCGCTAATGTCAGACACCGGGCCGCCCTCAGCCCAGGTCAGTTCGGCATGTGGTCTTTTCAACATGGGCGGAGTGCTTTTGGTCATGCCCTGCCATGCCCCAGCTTCCTGGCGCTTTCAAGCGCTCTGTGGTGGGCAATATCCCTATGCTGGAGCGTGGAGCAAACAGAAAGGGCCGCCCGATCCCAGACGACCCTTTCACGCAGGCTTGAACCTGTCTTCTGCTTATGCGGTCGGCGCGTTGGACACGGCATCTTCAAGCTCGGCAAAGCTCGGCTGGAAGCCGCTTGGGACATTGCCGCGACCGATTTCAACCGAGATCTGTGCCGCATTGCCGTGCAGGTGGGCAACAAGGACCGCCTGGATGATTTTGTAGAACGCGCCCTCTTCTTCGTAGATCTGGCCGAGGCGCGCCGCGAACGGACCGACGAAACCATAGGCCAGGAACACGCCGAGGAAGGTGCCCACCAGCGCACCACCGATCTTCTTGCCCAGCACCGAAGGCGGGCTGTCGATCGCGCCCATCGTCTTGATGATGCCAAGCACAGCAGCCACGATGCCCAGTGCCGGAAGGCCGTCCGCCATGGTCTGAAGCGCGTGCGCCGGAGCCGCCGCCTCGTGATGGTGTTTCTCCAGCTGCTTTTCCATCGCGTCTTCGACCTGGTGCGGGTCTTCCAGATTCATTGTCATCATGCGCAGCGTGTCGCAGATGAAATCGACCGCGAAATGGTCCTTCATGATCTTGGGGTAAGCCGTGAGGATCGAGCTCTCGTATGGCTTCTCGATGTGCGATTCCAGCGCGATGACGCCCTTGGTCTTCATGGTCTTGGTCAGCTGGAAGAGCAGAGTCAGCAAATCGATGTAATCCTGCTGCTTCCACTTCGAGCCGCTCATCAGCTTGGCGAAGTCCTTGCCCGTCTGCATGACGGTGGAGAAGGGATTGCCAATCAGGAAAGCGCCTACAGCCGCGCCGCCAATCATCATCAGCTCGAAGGGCAGAGCCTCGAGGATGATCGCGAATTTACCGTCTGCGAGCGTGAACCCGCCGAACACCATCGCGAAGACGACAACGATGCCTATGATTTGAAACATGTGACCCACCACCCGTTCTGGATGGACGCCCGCTGGCTGGTGGTTTCTCCACTCTGGTAACCGCCAGGACCGTCCGATTTCGGGACGGTTATAGGCATGGGATGCTTAAGGCTCGGTTTTCGAGGCGTTAGACCTTTATTCAGAACCGGGCGGCGGAGGGGCAGCCAGAGCGACCATCTGACTGGGCGAAGGGTCAGGCTGGCGATTGACAAGAGCGATGCCGGCTGCGCCAAGGTCGGTCAGGACTGTAATCGCGCCACCGGCCCCTGTGTTGACGCCCACTTCGACCCAATGGGTCAGTGCATCACCTGTCGGGCCTTTGAAGTAATCCGTAACCCGGTCCCCGGCCCAGCCCTGCGCGGCACCTTTGGCAATACCGCCGACAAAAGCGCTCATGGCCTCGTTGGGATCAATACCGCATTCCTCAGACGCGTAGCCTTCCCAGTCTTCCTCGTCGTTGTAACCGCCCGCCTCAATCGCATCGGCGACAAAACCCATCATGACAGAGGCGTAGCAGAACATGCGCGCATCAAAGTCGAGAATGGCGAATAGCGCGCCAACTTCGGCTCCCTTCACACCGTAGGGAGACCCGAGCCCGCTTGCGAGTATGCCCGTCGCATTCAAGCCAGCGATAATGGGCCTGAAATCATCAGCTGCACGGCGCGCATTGGCACCTTTTGCAGCCGGCGTGAAAAGACGGGCGGCAAGTGTGCCGTCGGGACCAAGCAACCACCCCATCTGACCATCGCCGGTCGCGACTAGCGTCGAGTTAGAATTCAAAACCGTGCGCCGGGTTTCTGCCGGCCAGTTGTCCGGTATCTCGGTCCTCGGGTCGATCACCACAGGCGCGCCTTCATCCATCAACGTCGCACTCAGGCTCTCTACCCCGAGGTATTCAGCCTCCGCCTCAGCCAGGGCCAAAGCGGCACGCGCACCCCCGGCCCGCGTCAGCCCGCCATCGCTGAGAAGGTCCAACGTGCGGTTCAGGTAGAGCTCGCCGGTTGGATCCATTTCGGGCGAAGCGCTGAACAGGACGGCCTGTAGCCCGTCCCCGAGCAGCTCCCGGCCAAGCGCCTGCTCGGTGTAGCCATTCACCGATTGTGCCGCGGTCATCATCGAAAGGAGCGGCCCAACTGGAACGTCTACGGCTTCCCCCTCCAGCGCCAGCTGATAGGTAAAACGCTCTTCGGCATAAAAGCGGCGCACGAAGGCCTCAGTGTCAAACCGGCCGCCGCTGATCAGCAATTTATGCTGGGACATCAGTCGCCACGCCGTATCGGGCTGGCCCAACTCAACAAGTGTTCGAACCGCGCCAAATCGTTCGCCCTCACGCCAGACAGACAATTCAATGCGACCACCTCCGTCACCAGCGATGGGTGGCACATACTCAATCGCTGTCTCTGCATCGCGCCCGCGTACCGAAAGATTCAGCGTTCGGGGTGTCTCGCCGTAGCCAGGCTCGGCCAGAAAGCTCAACCGAAGGCGAGATCCCGATGCGTTCAGAATGGCTCGGGCTGCGTTGTCCACATCGGCTTCATCGTCGGGCAGAGTGAACACGCGATCGACCACAGGCGTGAAACGCTCCACCTGCCCGTCCGGGACCACGGCAAAGACGCGACTACCGGCACCCTCGGTGATTTGAGCCAGCGCCAGCAGCTCTGCATCCGGGACGTTACCATCGCTCAGGAAGACCAGATCGCCAGTTCCGAACAAGCGTTGCAGCCCAACACGTACACCTTCGGCCAGATTGTCACCGGCGCGAATGGTCAGACCGGTCGAGTAGTCGTCGACCCCCATCTCGTTGCGAAACATGCGGGCGAGCGAGCGATCAATCTGCGGCTCCCCGGCCACACTCACCGATGCCAGGCTCTGCTGACCTGACATCTGCCGGATCAGGGACTGGCCCAGGCGACCGGCCGTGAAAATGCGCCCGGCTTCAACCATGGACGGTGACACGTCCGTCACAAGGGTTATGTCGCGCGGTGGGGACGGCAGAGCTTCAACACGTACGGTCCGAACCTGGCCGCCGTCGGTGAGTGCCAAATGGGCACTTGACCAGACGGTGTCTGCTGGCGCGTTTGTCGCCACCGTCAGCGCCACCTCAGGGAAAGTCGAAACATCCACCGTGGCAATCGAAATCTCACTGACCTGCGGCGGCGGAGAATACTGAGGTTCATCGTCGAACCGGGGAGCCTCGCGGCCAAATGGTGTAAAAGCCTCGCCAGCTATGCCTGCCTCACCTTGCTGCAAGACCGGGCGCCAGAGCGTAATGGTATCCGGTGCCACCGCGCCCTGAAAGTAGGCGTTTAGCCCTGTCGTGGGCAAGAAGCTCAACGTGATCTCGTCAGGCCCGGCAACCGGTAGAGATCCTAGCGGACGCCGAGCACCTTGTGCGGTCACGAGCTCCAGACGGATCTCTACTGCGGACAGGCCTGGATTTTCATAGGCTGCGATTGGCTCTGCATCGCCGGCGAGCACCGGGTCCAGCGCAATCCATTGATCACCATCGCGATACTCCACGATCACGCGTTGATCTGCCCTAGGCGAGATCTGGCCTTCGCTCAGCGTCGCATACCCGCTCGCCGCGGCATATGCGCGATCCGTCGACTGGCGAAGACGGGCAATGCGGTCTGCAGACTGGGTTTGCGCCTGCTCCTGAGCGGCTTCGCGGTCTATCTCCAGATAGGCCATAAGCGCATCGTGAGCGGGACGCTCACGGTCGGCGCGACCACCGAGCCGTGGTGCCCCATTTGCGGGCCAGGCTGCCGTTCTCAGACGAGTCTCAAACCCTTGCGCCGCGACCAGCGCCTGTAGCGTCACAGCCTGGTCTTCAGCGTTTGCCCCGCGCATCACCAGCACATCTTCGGGTGAAGCATGGCGTCCGCGGTAGTCTTGTAGAACAACACCCGATCTGAGGAAGTCTGCGGCAGCCTGCGGCGTCTGTAGTGTCGCAGCGGCAGTCTCGACATCCAGGCCCGGCCATTCCGCCTCAACTTCAGCGGCAGTTAGGTAATCCAGAAGCGTTCGCGTATCGCTGTCGGACTGCCCGCGTGGCCACAGGAACCATATCAGGATCACGCCAAGGAGGAGCCCGGCTCCAATGGCCAGATTGCGAGTGCGAGCGCTCATGGCCGAGCCTCCACGCCGGTTCTCACGATTTCGTCCGTCAGGAAATTATTCGTATAGATGAAGCAGTTGCTGTCGATATTGCTGTACTGCCGGGTGCCGCGCATCCGCACGCGGCCCTGAGAGTCGTAGCCAAGCTCCAGCCGGTAGTAGATGTCTTCAAAGGCGTACTCATCCGGACAGCTCCGCTGGACATTGGGCGGGTAGCGCGACAGCAGATGGACTTCGATATTTTCGACGTCGGGCTCGATGACACCGGAAATGACCTCATCACCAAAGCGATAGGCCCAGATGCTGCGATAATCCCGGTCCTCGGCAATATGAGTGAACCGCATACGGAAGCGCCCCGTGCGGAGGTCATGGTAGGCGACCGCCTGATAGCCGTTGAAAGTCCAGACCCCGGACAGGTCCGCATAGCGCAACCCGCAGGGATCAATCACATCCCAGGTCGGCACCACCCCGTCATACCGAAGCTCATAGGGCAGTTCGACAGGGCGGATATCAATCGCTTCGGCCGCCGGCCCGAAAACCCCTGCAGCGCAGGGATCAGGCTGAACTTCAGCTTCTAACACCTCACCGGCTGAGCTCGGTTGTGCAGCGGCCTGCCCGGTCAGCAGAAAAGTGCCCGCAAGAAATACCAGACGTGTCGAAATTCCAGCCATGGATGTCCCCTTGAGCAAAAAGGTTAATCACAGCGGTCGGAAATTCCAAAGCAGAAAGAGAAACGGAAACGCTCACCCACGCCGAATTATGCGCGTGACTCAGGTATTCTTTGCCTAAACTGTGCCATTTACGGTATATTAACACTTCAGCGTTGCTGGCACGCGTCCTGCAGGGGATCTGGGGCGCGAAGATCGCGTGACGTGGGGAGCGTGAAACATGACCATCATCACGGTAGCGAGCATCAAAGGCGGTGTGGGTAAATCCACGCTGGCCATTCACATTGCCGCCGCGCTTCAGGTCCAACGGCTGAACGCCAGCGTCATTGACGCGGACATGAACCAGCTCTCCACCCAAAGCTTTCTAAAGCGCCGTACCAAGCGCCTTAACGGCTCGGCAAAGGCTGCGCTCGCCGTATCAGAACTTCAAAGTGATACTGGCTCCATGGGCCGTATCCGGTTCGAAAGCGCTTTGCGGGATGCAGCGCGGGCCGGACATGTGGTGATTGATCTGCCAGGCAGTCAGACTGACCTCTTACAGCCTGCCCTCATGAGAAGTCAGATTATTGCCACGCCGATCAATGAGAGCTTTGTCGATCTTGATGTAATCGGCACAGCGGACGGCGAACCCGGACCATTGGCGCGCGCAATTCTCCAGGCCCGGGCGGATCGTGAAGCAGCGGGCCTGCGCCCCCTGCGCTGGATGGTCATGCGCAACCGCCTGTCCACCCTCAGCAGTCGCAATGCCGCTGCCGTCGACGCGCGCCTGCGCAAACTGTCCAGGCAATTCGATTTTGACATCGGGCCAGGTCTGACCGAGCGGGTTATTTTCCGCGAGCTCTACGACGAAGGCCTGACCCTTCTCGATGCCATGGACGACGAGACAGTGAAACCGAGCCTGTCCACTGTCGCAGCCCGGTCCGAATTGCGGGCCGTCATGGAAAACCTGACCCTGCCTTCGCGCTTCTAAACACAGGCGCTTGCCCGGATCTGAGCCAGCTATGATCAGGTCCTAACAAATGACAACGTAAGCCAAGACTCGGCTTCTGGACCTTTGCTGCCGAAGCGTCTAAACCGCCCGCAAATTGGTGCGGCAGCCTGCCGCGACCTCGGCAGCGAACAGTAAGATCAGGAGCGCATCATGGCCCTTCGTGTGGCGATCAACGGGTTTGGCCGGATCGGCCGTCTGGCTTTGCGCGCGGTGCTGGAGCACCAGCGCACCGACGAGATTGAAGTCGTGGCGATCAACAATTCCGGCACCGGCGAAGCGATTGCTCACCTGTTTGCCTATGACAGCGTCCATGGCCGCTTTAACGGCGAGGTTTCTGCCGGCGAGGATTGGATGGACCTTGGCCACGGCAAGATCATCAAGGTCAATGAGCGCGATCCGGCAAAGCTGCCTTGGGCTGATATGGGCATCGACCTCGTCATGGAATGCACCGGGGCCTTCAATGACAAGGACAAGGCCTCCGCGCACCTGGCAGCCGGAGCAAAGCGCGTGCTTTGCTCGGCACCTGCGAAGAATGCTGACAAGACGATTGTCTACGGCGTGAACCACGATCAGCTGACCGCCAAAGACACGGTCGTCTCCAACGCCTCGTGCACAACCAATGGCCTCGCTCCGGTGGCCAAGGTGCTCAATGACGCTGTTGGCATCGAGCGCGGTCACATGACCACGATCCACGCCTACACCGGGGACCAGTATACGCTCGACAAGAACCACAAGGACCTGCACCGCGCCCGCGCTGCGGCCATGTCGATGATCCCGACGACCACCGGCGCAGCCAAGGCGGTCGGCCTGGTCCTGCCTGAGCTGGTTGGCAAGCTTGATGGCGCGGCAGTGCGCGTGCCGACGCCGAATGTGTCGCTTATCGATCTGGTGTTCACGCCAGGCAAGGCCACCAGCGCCGAAGAGATCAACGCTGCGGTCAAGGCCGCTGCCAACGGCCCGCTGAAAGGCATTCTGGGCTGTGATGAAATCCCGCTGGTCTCCATCGACTACAATCACGACCCGCGCTCATCCATCGTCGCGCTCGACAAGACCAAGGTCATTGATGAGAAGCTTGTGCGCGTCATGACCTGGTATGACAACGAGTGGGGCTTCGCCTGCCGCATGCTGGACACGGCTGTGGCAATGGGCCGCCTCATCTAACACTTGCAACAGCCGGAGCTCTGTCGATGATCCGCCGCCTTCAAGATGCTGATATTGCGGGCAAGCGCGTGCTTGTGCGCGTCGACTTCAACGTGCCGATGAAGGACGGGCAGGTCAGCGACGACACCCGCCTGCGCTCAGCTCTGCCGACAATCGAGCATCTGCGTTCCGCCGGCGCGAAAGTCATTCTCGCGGCGCACTTCGGTCGCCCGAAGGGCCAGCGCAATATGGAGATGAGCCTGGCACCGATCGCGACGGCCCTTGATGAGCTCATTGACGACGTGGAGGTGAAGTTCGTCTCCGACTGCGTGGGCAGCGACGCCGAACAGGCCGTCGAGCGGCTGAAAGCCGGCGGTGTGCTGCTGCTGGAAAACACCCGCTTCCACGTTGGTGAAGAAAAGAACGACCCGGACTTTGCAGCCCAGCTCGCAAAGCTGGCCGATATCTATGTGAACGATGCTTTCTCGGCCGCCCACCGGGCGCACGCCTCAACCGAAGGCGTTGCGCGCCTGATCCCGGCCTATGCCGGCCTGGCGCTTCAGCGAGAAATCGACCATGTCACCGCCGCGCTTGATAATCCGGCGCGCCCGCTGCTGGCGGTTGTGGGCGGGGCGAAAGTCTCGACCAAAATCGACCTCCTCAAAAACCTTGTGACCAAGGTGGACCACCTGTTCGTCGGTGGGGCCATGGCCAATACATTCCTGGCCGCCAAGGGGCACGATGTTGGCGCAAGCCTGCACGAAATCGATCTGCTCGATACGGCGCACGAGATCATGGACATTGCCGGCAAGTCCGGCTCACAGATCCTTCTTCCCGTCGATGGCGTGGTGACCAAGGAGTTCAAGGCCAATGCCGAGCGCCGCGTGGTCAATGTCGACGAGATCGACGCGGACGAGATGATGCTCGACTGCGGGCCAGAAACCGTTGATCGCCTCGCTGACGCGATTGCGACGGCGCGCACACTGGTTTGGAACGGACCACTGGGAGCGTTTGAAATCGCGCCCTTTGACACGGCGACCGTTGAAGCCGCGCGTTTTGCCGCAGACCGGGCCAAGAACCATGGCCTGACTGCTGTGGCTGGCGGCGGGGACACCGTCGCTGCGCTCAATCACGCCGGTGCGGCCGACGATTTCACCTTCATCTCCACGGCTGGTGGAGCCTTCCTGGAATGGCTTGAAGGCAAGGCTCTGCCAGGAATTGAAGCGCTGAAGTCAGCTTAGGCTTGACCTGAGCGTCTGCCGACGCAATCAAGTGCCCAACATTCAGTCACACTGACCTAACCGATTTGGGGGACGACCATGGACATGGATCTGGACCAGCTCAACGAGATCGCTCTGCGCATGGTTGCGCCCGGAAAGGGCATCCTCGCCGCTGATGAGAGCACGCGCACCATCAAGAAGCGTTTTGACTCGATTGGGCTGGAAAGCACCGAAGATAGCCGCCGCGACTGGCGCGAGATGCTGTTCCGCACTGAGCCAGCCATGTCCGAGCACATCTCCGGTGTCATCCTGTTTGATGAGACCCTTCGTCAGAAAGCCGCAGACGGCACAGCGCTGACCAAGCTGATCACTGACGCAGGCTCCATTCCGGGCATCAAGGTGGACGCCGGGGCAAAGCCGCTGGCAGGCGCGCCGGGTGAAACGATCACCGAAGGGCTTGATGGCCTGCGTGATCGCCTGAATGAGTATTACGAGCTGGGCGCTCGCTTTGCCAAATGGCGCGCCGTGATCTCCATCGGTGAGGGCGGTGATGACGCCGTCCCATCCCAGTATTGCATTAATACCAATATGCACGCACTCGCCCGCTATGCGGCCCTGTGCCAGGAAGCCAACATTGTCCCGATCGTTGAGCCGGAAGTCCTGATGGACGGCGATCACGATATCGAGCGCTGCTACGAGGTGACTGAGTTCGGTCTGAAGACCCTCTACCGAGAGCTCTTCGAGCAGGGCGTGATCCTCGAAGGCACCGTTCTGAAGCCGAACATGGTTATTGCGGGCACTAACTGTCCTGAGCAGGCCAGCCGCGAGGAAGTGGCCGAGATGACGGTCCAGTGCCTTCTCAATGCCGTTCCGGCCGCTGTTCCGGGCATCGCCTACCTGTCCGGTGGTCAGTCCGATGTGGATGCGACCGCACACCTGAACATCATGAATGAGGGCTTTGATCTGCCCTGGCCGATGACCTTCTCCTACGGTCGCGCCCTGCAGGCGGCTCCGCTGAAAGCCTGGAACGGCTCCGACGTTGAAGCAGGCCAGAAAGCCTTCAACCACCGCGCCCGCATGAATGGCCTTGCCAGCATGGGCGAGTGGAACCAGGACCTGGAGAGCGGCAGCTAGACTGCCGTCGCCAGCCCCGTGGGCTATCTCGAACTCATCGCCACCCTTCTGGGGGTTGCCCACCTGTTCCTGCTAATCCGGCAGAGCCTGTGGGCCTTCCCGGCTGGTATCGCGATGGTCAGCCTGTATGCGCTGATCTTCTTCAACGCACAGCTCTACGGGCAGGTTGGTCTCCAGGGCGTATTCTGTGCGCTGCTGGCCTATGGCTGGTGGTACTGGCTCTCCCACCGCAGCAAGGCCGAAGCTGACGAAAAGGCCCCGGTGAAATCCTTGAGCCTTGCCGCTGTCGCGCTCTGGCTGTTCATTGGCGCGATCGGCACTGGCCTGATCGGCACGCTCATGGCGCGCTATACTGACGGGGCCGTGCCGTACTGGGACGCGAGCATCGCCAGCTTCTCGCTGGTCGCGCAATTCCTGCTGGCGCGCAAATACATTCAAAACTGGCTGATCTGGATTGGCGTTGACGTCGTGGCCGTGGGCCTGTTCTTCACACAGGGCCTCTATCTGACCAGCGGCCTCTATGTCCTTTTCCTCGCCATGTGCGTCTGGGGTTATCTCGAATGGCGGCGCGACTTGGCGCGCCAGACATCGCCATGACCCAGGCCACTCCGTTTCGCGCTCGAACCGTCGTGATCCACGGCCCGGAAAGCACCGGGAAGTCGACTCTGGCTGAGAAGCTGGCCAGCCAGTTTGGTGGAATCTGTGTGCCCGAATACGGCCGCGAGTATTGCGAGATACACGGGACGGACTGCGACGCCCAGGACCTGCTCAATATCGCAGCAGGCCAGAATGCAGCCATTGATGCGGCGGGACGGCGGAGCGGCGAGCTCATCATCTCGGATACCGATGCGCTGCTGACTGAAGTCTGGTCACAGATGATGCTGGGCGAAAGCTGTTTTACCGCCGCGCCACCGCGCGCCTCCGGCAGCCTTTATCTTCTGACCGATATCGACACGCCCTTTGTTCAGGATGAGCTGCGCGTCTACGGCGAGGAGGAAAGCCGCCGACGATTTTTCGAGCTCTCTGAAGCCGCACTCGCGCATTATGGGGTCAATTATGTCAAAATCAGTGGAAGCTGGGAGACGCGCGAACAAACCGCGGTTGAGGCGGTAAAGGCTCACTTCAGGAAAGGCTAACCCCTTTGTCGACGAACCCCTTCACTGCCGGCGGCGAGAATTACGCGGCCCACCGGCCCACCTACCCCGCTCAGCTCGCTGAGGCCCTCGCTGAGGTAGCACCAGCTCTAGAGCGTGCGGTTGATGTGGGGTGTGGATCCGGACAGCTATCGGTTCTGCTGGGCGAGCATTTCGACACAGTCGAGGCGTATGACCCGAGCGAGAGCCAGCTGTCAGGGGCCGAAACGCATCCCAATGTCCGCTATGCCGTCGCGCCTGCTGAACAACTTCCAACTTCAGACAGGTCTGCGGACCTGATCACGGCGGCGCAGGCGGCACACTGGTTTGATCGTCCACGCTTCTACGCCGAAGTCAGACGCATCGCGAAGCCCGGTGCGGTTGTCGCGCTCATCACCTACAACAATCCTGTTGGCGACGAGGACGCGTTGGCCCCTTTCCGCGCGCTCTACGATGCACTGGACCCGTGGTGGCGGTCAGAGCGTGTTGACGTGGAAACCGGTTATGCCAGCTTCGACCTTCCGTTTGAGGAGTTTGAGCTGAAGGTCGATCCGATAGCGCGTGAGTGGGACGTCAAAGCAATGAGCGCCTACGTCCAGACCTGGTCAGCGTTGCGCTTTGCCCGCGAGGCTGGGCAGGACGCCTTGATCGAACGCCATCTCAGCGCAGCGCGCGACGCATGGGGGCCGGGCAAGCGTCGCGTCGAATGGCCCATCGCCATGCGCCTCGGCCGTTTGGTCTGAGCGGTTAAACGCCCGTTGAGCCAAACCCGCCAGTGCCCCGCTCGGTCTCATCAAGGCTGTCGACTTCGTCCCAGACCGCCTGGATAACCGGGGCGATGACCATTTGAGCAATCCGCTCGCCGCGCTGGATGACAAAGGGCTCCTTGCCATGATTGATGAGATTGACCCGTAGCTCGCCGCGATAATCGCTATCCACCGTCCCCGGCGTGTTCACGCAAGAAATGCCCTTCTTAGCCGCCAGGCCGGAGCGCGGGCGGATCTGGGCTTCATAGCCGGATGGCAGCGCCATCGAGATGCCGGTCGGAATCAGCTGCCACTCGCCGGGCTGCAGTGTCACAGGCGCGTCCTCAGGGACCGCGGCGCGCAGGTCCATGCCCGCCGAACCGGGTGTCTCGTAGCGCGGCAGCTCAAGGCCTTTGAAATGATCGAGGGGTTTGACGCGGACCTGAACCAAAAAAGCCTCCCGGCGGTGACCAAACACTACCGGGAGGCTTAGCGCGGTTCTTTGAAGGCGTCAGCCCTATTCCGCGTCGGCCTGCTCAGCCATGTAAGCATCGAGCGCATTCTCGCGCTCAGCAAAACCTTCAATAGTTGCGACGATTTCGGTGCGCTCGGTATCGCTCAGTTCACCCTGAGGCAGCTGCGCGCCGTATTGAGGCGCATTGACCGTGCCGTCCTCATTCCGAGTTTCCGGCTGAAAGTACAGCATCAGAACCGTCGCATCAGCACCCTCAGCGTCGCGAAGCAGAAGCGGTACACCGCGATAGCGCACGAGCTCGAAATCATTCGGATCTGGCACGACAGTGTCACGGTCGCACAAAATGCCGTTGGCTTGCTCACTGAGTTCCGGTGCCGGGATGAGACCCGGCTCTGCGGCTAGTTCTGCCACGGGGTAGCCGTCAAGCGGCACAAAGCTCTGGCCTTGGTTCTGAACTTCGTAGCACTGGGCGCTGGCAACGCCTGAGACAAGGCCAAGGATGGCCGCCGAGGCGGCGGCGTTGAGGATCGTCTTCATGTCTGATCTCCGCTGCTGGATCGGTTGTTCGGTCGATATTGTGGCCGGGACCCTAACAACCCCGCCCCAACGACCGCAAACCCAGTGTCAGCGATGCACCGACGCGGCAATTTCGGTGGCGATGCGTCCAGCGATTTCCGCTTTCGGCGCACGATCAAGCTGAAGCTCACGATCAGGCGTGATGATCAGAGCGGCGTTTTCGGCCCCACCCATGGCATCGCCGGAGACGTCGTTGGCTACGATCCAGTCACACCCTTTCCGAAGTCGCTTGTCCCGTGCATGCTCAACCACATCATGGGTTTCTGCGGCAAACCCCACAACCAGACCCGGTCGGCTCGAAGCGGGCAGGCCAGAGATGGTCTTGAGAATATCCGGGTTCTCCACAAGCTGCAGCGAGGCCATCGCGGACTTGTCGAGTTTCAGCTTTACGTCCGAGACCTCCGCCGGTCGCCAGTCTGCCACTGCGGCAACGCCAACAAAAACGTCGGCAGGAAGGGCAGCTTCCACAGCCGCCAGCATTTCAAGGGCGGTTTCAACTCGCGCCATGGTCACACCGGGCACATCGGGGAGCGCGGTGGGACCTGAGACGAGGGTGACCTCAAAGCCTTCAGCGGCCAGCGCAGCGGCCAGGGCGTAGCCCTGCTGCCCGGAAGACCGATTGGACAGAAACCGAACCGGATCAATCGGCTCCAGCGTCGGTCCAGCAGTGATAACAGCGCGCATAGATCAGGCCTTCAATGCGGCCTGAATCGCGTCTGCGATCCGGTCCGGTTCCGGCAGGCGTCCCGGCCCAAATTCCCCGCACGCCATTTCACCCTCATCCGGCTCCATAACGGTAATTCCGTAGCCGCGCAGCGTTTCTACATTGGCTTTGGTGGCCGGGTGCTCCCACATGCGCACATTCATGGCCGGAGCCATCAAAACAGCCTTGTCCGTCGCCAGAAGCGTGGTGGAAGCGAGGTCATCAGCCAGACCATGGGCCGCCTTTGCCAAAAGGTTCGCAGTTGCCGGACACACGACAACGAGGTCGGTCGACCGCGACAGCTCGATATGGCCCATCTCCGCCTCATCGGTTAGCGAAAACAGGTCGTCATAGACCTTGTCACCTGAGAGGGCCGAGACACTCATCGGCGTGACAAACTGCTTGCCCGCTTCGGTCAGGATGCAGCGCGAGGCGATGCCGCGCTTCTTCAAAGTCCGGATCAATTCCAGCGACTTGAACGCAGCCACGCCGCCGCCGATGATGAGTAGGATGCGATGGTCGGCCATGACCGTTTGCGCTCCACGAAGCCAATAATTATGTCGATTAGGTCTAGCGGCGAACGCCCGCCGCGTCACCTATCTGCGCGATCAAGAATTCGTTGGCGCAAAAATTAGCTTACAGGAAGGCCAGTGCGCCCAGCGCACCAATCGCCACCAGACCAATGCCAGCGAGCACGCGCATGGCCCACTCCCCGGCCGATGCCTGCCTTGACGTCCGCGATCCATCCGCGCCGATCTTTTCGGCCATCACGCTCATGCGCTCAACGGTTTCCGGTAGCGCGAGGACGGCATCTTTCAAACGGTCCAGCTCCTCCAGTGCGTCGCGAACGCGCGCTTCAGGGCCGAGCTCGCGGCGCATGAAGCGCTCCACGGACGGCGCTGAGGCCTCCCAGATATTATGCTCGTCCGACAAAAGACGGCAGACGCCTTCGGCCTGCACCATGGTCTTCTGCAGCAGCACCAGCTGCGGCTGAAGGTGCATGTCGAAAAGATCGGTGATTTCGAAAAGCTGCATCAGGACGCGGCTCATCGGTGTTTCCGACGCGGTCTTGCCGAAAATCGGCTCTGCCACCGCGCGAAGCGCGCTGGCAAACGCGGCCTTGTCGAATGTGCCGGGAACATAGCCCGCATCGAAATGGGCCTGCGCCGCCGCGTCGTAATTCTTCATCAGGAATCCATGAAGGATGGTCGCCAGATAACGGCGCTCGTCCTTGCCCAGACGGCCCATGATTCCAAAGTCCACGGCCCAGAGCCGGCCGTCTTCGCCGACAAACAGATTGCCCGCGTGAAGGTCAGCGTGGAACACACCGCGATCCAGTGCCGTCGTTAGGAAGGCATCGGTGAGATCAGCCGCCAGCTTCACCCGATCAACGCCAGACGCCTCAACGCGGTCCATATCGGTCATCGGGATCGCGTCGATCCACTCGGTTGTGAGCACCCGCTTGGAGCTGCGCGACCAGTCGATCTGGGGCAGGTGGAAATTCTGCGCGGCGACAGCCGCTTCAGCCAGCTCGCTCGCGCTCGCCGCTTCGAGGCGCAAATCCAGCTCCAGCACAAGCGAGCGCGCGACGGTCTCCACGAAGGCTTTGGGTTCGAGGCGCTTAGAGGCCGGGAACAGACCTTCTGCCAGGCGAGCGCCCAGCCGCATCACATGAACGTCGCGGCGGATCTTGGATTCAACATCCGGGCGCAACACCTTCACCGCCACAGCATCACCGCCCACCGTGATCGCCTTATGGACCTGAGCGATAGACGCGGCCGCAACGGGCTCACCAAACGCTGAAAAGAGCGCATCGATAGGCTTTTCGAACTCAGTTTCGATTGTCTTGCGGGCGATCGCGCTGTCGAAAGGCTCCATGCGATCCTGAAGGCGTGACAATCCGCGCGCAAAGCGCGGCCCGATGACATCGGCCCGGGTCGCAAGGACCTGACCGAGTTTCACATAGGATGGGCCCAGCTTTTCCAGCGCATGCGCCAGACGCTCGCCAGGATTGTCTGCGCGGCCGCGGATTGCGATCAGGCGAGCAAACTTGCCCAGCAAGCGCGCGGGCAGCGGAAAGGCCTGCTGGTATTCTTCCGGGAAGATCGCGTCGTGGCGCGCCAGCGTCCAGCCAGCACGCGCCAGGCGAGAGAGGTTCAATAGCGTTCTAAACACGCCTCAGTGTTTAGGGCGCGCTCCCCCTGTTGGCGAGGGGCAGACCGGCCAAGGGCGCGGAAAAATTAGGATGATTGCAGCTGACGAACGATATCGAGGACGAAAAAGCTGGCTGACTTGGTCACTGCGAGTTCTGAAAGACCGTGTAGAAGCACATCAAACGTGACGACAAGTGCACCATCGTCCATTACCACCGCCTTGCCGACAGCGAGCTGCCGGTTAAGCCGGTTGGCGAATTCCGCGTCATACACCCCCTGAAACCCTGACCAGAGCTTCATGGCCCCATAGCGGCCCCGCTCTTCGAGCGTGAGGAAAGCAATGAAGCGCAGCCCTTCGGCCTCAAAGACCAGCGCCTGTGTGCCGTCTGAGGTCGATTCCTCGCCAACAAAGCTTGCGCCAGTGCGACGCACCGCTGTTTCAACCTGATTACGGCTAAGTGTCATCGCTCTTACCCCCCGAAAGCGCGATTGAAGCATTGAGGCGACTGGAATCCACCGCGCCTGACTGTGTGAGATGAGCTTGCAAAGCGCTGAATTCGGCGACCGCTTTCACAGGATCATCCAGGCGAAGCGTGTTCCAGCGATAGGTATCGCTTGTGCCGGTGATCATGGATGCCGCAGCAACTCCGGCGAGCGCAGAGTGTTCGCTTGCGAAGCTCTCAATTGGCGTAAGCTCTGCTTCAGCCGCGCGTTTCTTGCGCGCGGCCAGGCGGTTTCTAAGAGCAAATGCACCTGCTGTGACAACGGTCGCGCCAACAGCCGTAAGGCTGGTCGCCATGAAGATGATCGACATAAAAACCCCTCACCCGCTCATCCAGAGACTAATCCTAGCGCGACAGTGGCGACGCACCAAGCAAAGAGCCCCCAGATCAAACCGGTAAGGGGTTATTCGTGACCAATGGGCGACAGGGGTTTAGCCCTTCACGGCCGCCGTGATTTTCTTGGCCGCGTCGTCAAGATCGTCAGCAGAGGTAATGTCGAGGCCGCTCTCGTTCAGGATGGCCTTGCCCTTCTCGACATTAGTGCCTTCAAGACGGACCACGAGCGGAACGGACAGACCGACTTCCTTCACCGCTGCGACCACGCCCTCGGCAATGACGTCACAGCGCATGATGCCGCCGAAGATGTTGACCAGAATGCCCTTCACGTTCGGATCAGCAGTGATGATTTTGAACGCCGCGGTCACTTTCTCTTTCGAAGCACCACCGCCCACATCAAGGAAATTCGCCGGCTCCGCACCATACAGCTTGATGATGTCCATAGTCGCCATCGCGAGGCCCGCACCATTAACCATGCAGCCAATGTCGCCATCGAGCGCGATGTAGGCGAGGTCATACTTGGAGGCCTCGATTTCCTTGTCGTCTTCTTCGGTCAGGTCGCGCAGTCCCATGATGTCGTTATGGCGGAACAGGGCGTTACCGTCGAAGGAAACCTTCGCATCCAGGACCCGCAGGCGACCATTTTCCATGACGATAAGCGGATTGATCTCCAGAAGGCTCATATCCTTCTCGGTGAAGGCGCGGTACAGCGTCGGGGCGAGCGAGAGCATGTCTTCGCGAGCCTGACCGTCCAGCTCGAGCGCCGAAGCGATCTTTGAGGCATCATCGCCCGTCACACCCGTGGTCGGATCGATATTGACCGTCAGGATTTTTTCCGGCGTGTCCTCGGCGACCTGCTCAATGTCCATACCGCCTTCGGTGGAGACCACGAAAGCCACCCGGCCGGTTTCGCGATTGACCAGCAGGGACAGGTAAAGCTCGGTCGCGATGTCGGCTCCGTCCTCGATGTAGAGCCGGTTGACCTGCTTGCCGGCCGGTCCGGTCTGGTGGGTCACCAGCGTGTTGCCGAGCATTTCTTCAGCGTGTGCGCGCACTTCATCAGTCGAGAAGGCGAGGCGGACACCGCCCTTTGCGTCAGCACCAAGTTCCTTGAACTTGCCCTTGCCGCGGCCGCCGGCGTGGATTTGCGACTTCACCACATAGAGCGGCCCGGACAGGGATTCAGCGGCCTTGACCGCCTCATCAGCGGTAAAGACGGCAACGCCTTCCGCCACCGGGGCACCAAAAGATTTCAGGAGGGCTTTGGCCTGATGCTCGTGAATATTCATGGAGGGCTCGTGCTCGCAAATCTGAATGAATGTCGAGGATGCGTACGACTCAAATGGCCGCACACAGCGAAGGGTCGCGCCGGGTTATAACACTGCGAATGCGCCGCGCAATGCGGCGAACCTGTCCAGCGGCTGCCTAGTCTTCAGGCGGCGACTTCGGCATCGTGAACCGTGCACTCAACGCGCCCGCCGTCCAGCCGAGCCCGCCAGCCAATCCAGCCGCGAGGACCAATGCCGCGTAAGCCGTGCCTCCGCTATTGATCACCAGCAAGGCAGCTCCCTGCCCTGTCAGCACCGGCACACCCGCTCCGATCAGGACATAGCCAAGCCACGTGATCCAGCTCGCTTTTCTGAGCGTGCCCCGGACCAGCAACGCGATACCGGCACATAGCAACGCAGGAAGCGCGATGGCCAGGACCATCATGGTGCCTTCCCCTCTGTTCCATGACCTTCAGGATCGAAGTCAGCCAGCTCAGCCGATGTCGCCTGCATATTCACGAACGGCTCGCGCTCCGCCTCGGCTACCGGACGACGGCGGCGACGCCGCCAGAACATCGCTGCAGCCAGACCGAAGCTCAGCGCAGCGGCAAGGAAGAACAACCCCCGGGCACCAAGCGGTCCGGCATAGGCGGCACCAAAGATCAACGGGCCGATGATTGAGCCAGCCGCCCAGGCCACCAGGAGGCCCGAGGCAATAGCCGGCAATTCCTCAACCCGCGACCGGTCAGCAGCGTGGGCCACGGCAATGGCATAGTAGGCAAGGCTGGATGCGCCCCAGACTGCAATCAGGATACTGCCACCGGTCACACCCGGATTGAGCACGACAGCGAGCAGAAGCGCGGCAAGTCCTGCAACACCGGCAAGCGCTGCGATCACCAGACGCCGGTCAAACCGGTCGGATATCAAGCCCGCCGGCCACTGGGTAATGAGAGACCCGGCATAGGCGCAGCCCACCACAATCGCCGCCGCCTGGGCCTCAGCCCCGCCAAGTGAGCCACCCCAGATCGGCAGAAATGCAAACAGGCCTGAGTTGATCACGCCAGCAGCGAAAACAGCCAAGGCGGCCGCTGGCGCGATTTCAAACAGGCGCATTGGGGCGACCGTCTCACCTTCCGGCAAGAGTGGCTGGCTGCGATTGGTAAAAACAATGGGAAGCAGGCAAAGGGCAAGCAGTATGCCTGTCAGGACATAGGCATCGTTCATGTCCAGCCCTGGCATGGCCAACAAGAACGGTCCAACAATCAGGCCAAGGCGCCCCGCGATCTGATAGGCCGAGACCACAGCGCCGCGCTGCTCGGGCGGCGTGGCATCGGCAATCCAGCTCTCAGAAACAGCGAATAGACCCGCCGCGCCAAGACCGAATAGAAGGCGCAGCGCCATCCAGCTGGCGAATTCGAAAGTCAGGGCGAGGCCGAGGGTGGCCGCCGCTGCGACACTGGCGAAGGCGGCAAATGCCCGAATATGTCCAATCCTTCGGATGATCTCCGGGGCACCAAGCGCGCCGACAAGAAATCCGACCGCATAGGAGGTATAGGTCGCGCCCACTGCAATCCGGCCCCATTCAGCCTGATCCATCGCCAGCGGCAAGGCGACCCAGAGCCCGCCGGCGGCGAGTTGGAACAGCACCATGGCCAGAATAACGACCGCAATATTTCGATAGACGACCATGCTGCACCTCGGCTCACAGGACCGCGCAGGTCCAGTGTTAAATCACCACGGTCAGTTCATGCATTCAAGGCTGTAACGCGCTTATCCGAAACGGGTCAGCCGTGACAAAATCCAGTCGATTGAGGCGGCCCCTCCCCCACGCAAGACCAGCGCGATCGCCATCGCGACATAGCCCAATGTCTGGGGCCAGGCCTCCGGCGCGATGGCCACCATGTGCCAGATAGCTCCAAGCCCCACGAGGAGTGCGGTCACGCGCGTAAAAAGTCCCAGACCGAGCGAGAGCGCGCAGAGCATCGCCACCGCCAGCAGGACAAAGGCAGCAAATCCGGGATCGATACGCCCCAGGGTCCAGACTTCAACAGCCAGCTCAAGCCCGGGGTCCGGATTAAGCCAGTCGCGCCAGTTGAAAGGATCGGCAACCGGCAGGGCATTGCCCCTTGCCCAAGTGTAGAACTGAACCACAAAAGCCAGACGCAGCGCTGCCCCGACAATCAGGTCCAGCAGCCCCGGCGACGTAGCCGTGACCAGTTGAACCGGTCCCACGCCAGCGAAGTCCGGCATGTCGGTGTCAGCAAACAACGTGCGAAAGCGGCGCGTATAACTCATCGCGAAGCGTACAGCCTCCCCCATAGGCGCGGTGATCATCACCGGCGCGGAGTTGTACGCAAGCGCAATGCCAGCAAGTATCGCGGCTTCTTTATAGGCCGTGACTGTTCGGCAACGCAGGCGCTAGCGCGCGCCAATGTCGGCCATGAGCAAAATCTGTTCACGCACCACATCGCCGGTATCGGACTTAATTTGCAGCGTGATTTCACCCATGTCCCAGTCAAAGCCAATCACACCAAAATTCTCCAGCGCATACATGTCGCCAATCCGGTGTGGGCCCGGCTCATTATTCTCATCGCTGAAGCTCATATTCAGCGAGGACGAGGTGATCTCATAGAGCGGATACGGGGCGACATCGTCGCGGACATAGAGCCCGGAGGAGTGGCGGTCGCCAGACACGAAAATCACACCTTCCGCGCTCGTTTCGCCAATCAGATCGTAGAGACGCTGACGTTCCAGCGGCATAGTCCGCCAGGCTTCCCAGCCATGGCCGTCAGCATGGACCTGAATGGAGGTCACAACGAGGCGGACATCGGCCGGTTCCCTTAGCTGCTCTTCAAGCCATGCCCACTGAGCGGCCCCCAGCATGGTCTGCTCGAGGTCTTCACTCGGCACGTAGCGCTCCCGGCCCGGCGCACCGCGGGAGTCGGTGGGCGTGAGGTCAGATCGGAAATAGCGCGTATCGAGCATGATCACCTGAACGCGCTGTCCATCGACACCGTAAGTGTATGAGTCATAGATGCCCTCACGGGTGCGACGCACATCGTCTTCCGGCGCACGCCAGAAATCGAGAAAGAGCTGTTCGGCAAATCCCTTGAAGGCGAAACGCCGGCCCATGTCGTTCTGGCCGTAGTCGTGGTCATCCCATGTCGCCAGCATCGGGAAGCGCTCACGCAGGTTCTGGAATTCCGGGCGGTCGGCGAGCATGTGATAGGCTTCACGCAGCTCCGGCAGGGTCGCATCATCGCTGTAGGTGTCGCCGTAGACGTTATCGCCAATATACATGAAGAGATCGTGGTCCTCAGCCGCGATGGTGTTGAGGATCGGGATTTCGCGCTCCGAGGTATTGCACGATCCGAACGCGATTGAGCTCAGGACCGTTGAAGCTGCCGGCAATGCCGGCCCCTCAGCCGCAATCGGCGCGTCATAGTCGAGCTGGGCATAAAATGGGGCGAGCGCCTCGACCGCTGTGCGCGGCGGTGTGGAGGTTATGGCCTCCTGACTGGTTGCCGTCGGCAAACTCGCGTCCGGTCCCACCGGTTCTGAGCATCCCGCAACAAGCGCGGCCGTGCTGGTAGCAAGAAATAGTGTAGCTGCTCGGATCATGGCGAGGCCCCCTGATGCGTGTTGGTCAGTGCCCGGTTTAAGCCTTTCCCGCGACATATCAATGAAGAAGCTTGCGATTAACCCCCAAGGTCGAGCGTCATCCGTGAGACATTGTCGCCGTAACGAACGGGCCTGAAGCCAACGCGTGTCTGGCCAGGCTCACACGTTGCCTCGCTGGCGCGCGGGACATCGCGGGCAAAGTCTGCGTCCGGCTCAATACAGTGCATCGCGAACCCGGCCTCCCGATCCATGGGAATCGGACCTTGAGAGTATGCAAAGACAACGCCTTCAGACGTGAGTCCCCGCCACATCTCCACACACTCCGCTGATGGGATTTCAGTCCAGCCCTCAACGCGGCGGCCACTTACGCCCGGCGCTTCTGCGGCAAGAGCGACCCGGTACGTGTTGGCTGTCTGATTGCAGACTGCGAATGTGCGGACTGGCTCAGCAAATCCGCTGCGATCCCGCCGCCCGGTGGCACACCAGCTGCTGTCACTGCCCTGCAGGTCACTGCACGCCACGGTGTGATCCATCCTGTATCGCCCCGGCAGCGACGACAGGCTGACCTCCGCAAACCCGGTCTCCCGGGTTGCCCCTGAGCAGGGGGGCGACTGTGCGAGACTGTCATGCTCATTGCCGGGAAGGCAGGAGCTGTAATCAGCCCCCTCGGCTGGCCAGCGATACTCGCCGCTCATCGCGTGAACAAAGGCCGTGCCTCCGGTGGAATTGCCGATCGCGCCGGACAGGCAGTCGCCTGGCTCGACCGTGAGCCATCCACGCCTGCGTTCAGAACGAGGCCCGCTTGGGTAGACAACCGAATATGCCACCCGCACAGGCGTTTCATTGCACAGATTGACCACGAGTGGCTGAAGCGCTCCGGCTAGCTGGGCTGTAGACAGCAGACTCGCGGCGATCAGGCTTAGCATTTGTTGTCCCCTCCAAGGCGTTGAAGCTCACCCTAGCCTCGCTTTGCGCGCGTTTCCAAGCGCGTCAGCCAAACATCACTTCATGCATCAAGCGGCCGGGCATGAAGGCGAAGGCACCCGGGATCAAGAGGGCGCCAAAGAAAAGGGTCATAGCGGTGCGACGGTGCTTTTCGGTCAGGCCGCGGCGTGCTCGCCAAGACAAATCCACAATGGCGACCAGCACGAGGGGCACAAAGACGTGGATCCAGCTGAAATGCCCACCAGACTGGATGAAGATCGCCGTGATGGCGGTTATGGCCATCAGTCCAACCCAAATGTATCCGAGCGTGCGGTGGGGCAGTGTGCCTTTGGGTGCCGCGAGCTGCACGGCACCCAGCAGAAGCGCCCCGCTGGCACTGATTGCGTGGGTCTGAATATGCCAAGGCTCGCCGAGGAAGCTTTCCACGCCCATCAGCCGGCCCCCATAAGCTCGATCGTCAGGCCGGCGGAACGGTCCCCTTCAAGGACAAAGCGGGATTCCTGCCAGGTTGCAGCCCGAAAACGCGGGTGAGGATTGTTGGAGAATCCGTACTTCTCGGCCGGGATACCCATGAAGTTGGTATCAAACTCCCCGTTCGCATTGTCATCGTGGAAGGCGATGATGGCGTATTCGCCATCTGGCAATCCGGACAGTGTGGTCTCCAACGGTTGCTGGTTGGCAGGAATGGCCACGTCCTGGATCGATGCGCGGCTGTCAAAACCCGCCTGATCGTCGAATACGGCGACCCAGACCTGACCGGACTGATTGGCCGGATAGACGACACGGACGGTGAGGTCCTGGTCTTGCGCGGTTGCGGCGGCGTGGAGCGCCGCGGCCGCCGTCGACATCTGGGTCGGCGCAAAGCCGGCAAGGGCTCCGGCAGCCAGCGTAACAGCACAAATGGATTTAAGGGCGATATTCATGGGTTTGCTCCTGTCAGTTCGCCTGTGAGCTGCAGAACGGCCTGCAGCGACGCCTCGACAAGGCCCTGAAACCATTGGGCACAAAACCTGGATTGCGTAGATGGACTGGACCCATTCGCGAACAGCGGCCACCCTGCAGTTCACGCTTCGCGAACGGCAGGGACATCTCAACGTGGGTGATGTGGAGTTTTCCAGACTTTGGAGCCGCAGCTGGCTGCGCGCTGCGGTCATCATTGTGGGCGTGGGCACCTTTATGGCGATCCTCGGCCCCTACGGCAGCAGCAATATCGGTTGGCCATGGATCTGGATTTACTGGACCGGACTGATCGGGCTGGGCGGTGCGTTTGGCTTTGTTACGGGACACTGGCTGCCCCGACTGATGCCCGCCGTGCCGGAGTGGCTGGTCTATGTCGCCGCGATCATGACGGTATCGGTTCCGGTCAGCATCGCGGTCATCGGTCTGGATACAGAGCTGTTCTCACGCGCACCTGGATTCGGCCAGGTGTTCACAACCTACGGCCTGGTCCTCGTCATTTCCGTTTTTGTTGCTGCGGTCGCTTGGACGTTGGAGAAAATCTCAACACCACGATCAGCTTCAGAAGGACCGCCAAAAGCCGGATCGGCTCTTCTGGACAAACTCCCCCACCGACTGCGCCGGGCAACCATCCTGTCCATGACAGCAGAAGACCACTACCTGCGAGTTCGAACCGACGCGGGCGAAGACCTGATCCTGATGCGCCTGTCCGACGCCGTTGCGGCCTGCGAACCGCTGGGCGGTGCCCGGACGCACCGATCCTGGTGGGTGGCGAAGGATGCCGTCATTGACGTCGAAAAAGGCGACGGGCGCGCCACACTGACCCTGAGTGATGGCACCGAGGCACCGGTAAGCCGGTCCTATTACGCCTCGCTCCGGGACGCCGGCTGGTTCTAGTTGCCGAGCGCCGCGATCACGTCATCGGTAGAGATCCGGGTGGCATAGCCGCGGCGCTGTCCAAGCCCCGCCTCGTGCCAGAATTTGGCTGCAACGGTGCCATCAGGACGGATCGCAAATGCAATCGGGTAAGGCACGCCATGGGCCATATGATCGGGATCTGCGTAGATCGGGTCGCGGATATCAAACGCATCGATAACTTCGATTTCGCTATCGCCCAATAATGTAACATCGAGCTGGCGTTGTTCTGCCACGCGGGCAAGCGTATCCGGCGTGTCGTAAGTCACGATGGCGACACTCCACCCAATCGCCTCAAAACTCTCGAGCGCTCCGTTGACCTCCAGCGCTTGGCGCAGGCAGATCGGGCACCAGTCAAGCGATCGGTTGAAGTAGAGCACGACACCATTCTCACCAGTCAGGTCCTCCAGAGACCTCGAAGCTCCGGTTGAATCAGAGACCGTAAATGCGGGTGCGGTTTCGCCAACGGCCGGCCCGAACTCGGACGCCGCATCCATGGCCGCTTCGGTAGCGGGTTGTGCCGAGGTCGCGGCTGAGCCAACGATGGCCAGAAAGAAAACGCAAATCAGACGAAGCATGGATGAGCCTCCAGCGGCAAAAAGGTGTCAGCCCAATAAGTGGGCATGAGCATGCGCCAACACCAGAGGCTTGCCTAGTCGGGTCGCGCGACTGTGATCGGCAGATCAGCGACGCGCGCGAAATCCGCGCCACAAAACGAGCGCCGCGATAAGGATAACGGTGCCCAGGATGATCCATTCAATCAAACTGACACCGAACAGGCCAGGCTCCACCAAGGGACCGAATTGGCTTGCCCCTTCGGCGAACGCCAGCGCGAGGCGATCGCCCTGAAACCCCGCAGCCACGGCAATCGCAACCAGCACCATCGCCACAAATCCGGCAAGGCGCATAATCGCGGATGGATCAAATCCGGAAGAGCCGGATCGGCGAGCCTGCCGGTTTTCAAGAATGCGACTGCGTCGACGGGGCATGTTTCGGGCTCAAACATTGCGGCGCACTTGGCGCGTTTGCTTGTGATAGCGTTAATATTCAGGCATACTCTGTCGCGCACGAGCGGCCTGAACAAGGCCCGGTGGAGTTGAGTGAGCATATTGCGTGCCTAGCGCCGACGTTTTCCCTTCCCCGACCGCCAGTCCGCATGCCGCATTTGGGACGCCGAATGCGTTTTTCTCTTGCGCGGGACGCCGCGTGGGTCGGGAACAAGGACTCCCCTAATGGCCAGTGGCACAGTAAAATTCTTCAACATGGAAAAAGGCTTCGGCTTTATCACTCCGGACGAGGGCGGCAATGACGTCTTCGTGCACATCACCGCAGTGAAAGATGCCGGCCTTAATGACCTGAAAGACGGTCAGCGCGTGAACTTCGAAACCGAGCCGGATCGTCGCGGCAAAGGTCCGAAAGCCGTCAATCTGGCCGCAGCTGACTAAGCCTTGCTCCAGACCTGACATGAAACGCCGCGTGAGCCCGCCTCACGCGGCGTTTTTTATGACATCTGTCACCCCTTCAAGCTGACGCTGGTCAATCGCCAGCGATACTGCGCGCCCCGATACTACCGGTCTCGTTCTACACAACGGACAACACACGGGCACCATGAGCGCAGCGATGATTGAAGCGACGAACCTGACCAAACGCTACGGGCCCAAACGCGCCCTCGACGGGGTAAGCCTTTCTGTCGAAGGTCCCGGCGTCCTCGCGCTTCTGGGGCCTAATGGCGCGGGCAAGACCAGCTTCGTCAATGCCGCCCTGGGCCTGATTGCGCCGAGCAAGGGTACGCTGCGAATTCTTGGTGGCAAGCCGGGCTCGCGACCGGTCCGGCAACGCATCGGCGTCATGATGCAGGATGCTGACCTGCCTGAGCGCCTGACAGCGCGCGAACTTATCGGTCTGTTTTCCAGCTATTACCCGGCTCCGCTCACCACACAGGCGCTGATTGAACGCTGTGATCTGAAGACTATTGTCGATGCGCGCTATGGCCGTCTGTCCGGTGGCCAGAAACGACGCGTACAGTTTGCACTCGCCCTGGTGGGTCAACCCGACCTCCTTTTCCTCGATGAGCCAACGACAGGTCTGGATGCCGAGGCCAGACGGGGTCTGTGGGCCCAGGTCCGAGCGCTCGCCGATAGTGGATCGCGCGTGGTCCTGACGACCCACTATCTGGAAGAAGCCGATGCACTCGCCGATCGGGTCGCTGTCGTGCATCAAGGTCGGATCATTGCCGACGACACCGCCCACGCGCTCAGAGCCCGCGTGGGCGGCTCGGTCATCCGCTGCGCGACCCGCCTGTCTCTGCCAGAGCTGGAACGTCTGCCGGATGTTCGACAGGCTCGGATGTCTGGCCGCCTGGCAGAGCTTATCGCCGGCAGCGCGGTCGCCCCTCTAAAAGACCTGTTCGAGCTGGATCCAGACCTAAGCGACCTGACCGTCAGACCGCCCAGTCTGGAAGAAGCCTTCGATGCACTGGTCGATCAGGAACACGAGATGCTGTCATGACCCATCCTTACTTCGCAGAAACGGGAGCCGAGCTTTTAAAATTGGTTCGCGCACCCGAATTCATCCTCCCAACGCTCATCCTGCCGACGGTTTTCTACACCCTGTTCGGAGTTGTCATGGCGACCGGTGAAGGCGCGCCCGCCTACCTCCTCGGGACTTTTGGTGTGTTCGCCGTGATGGGGCCCGCACTGTTCGGCTTTGGCGCTGGCGTCGCACAGGAGCGTGAGCGCGGCTGGCTTAAGCTGACCCGGGCGGTGCCTGCGCCGGTGGGCGGTTTTCTTTTCGCCAAGACGCTGGCGACCCTGACGATGGCGGGGCTCTCGCTTGGACTGGTGTATGCGGTGGCCGCTTTCGCCGGTGGGGTGAGCCTTCCAGCGACCACCTGGATGATGATGCTAGGCGTTCACCTCCTCGCCGCGATCCCTTTCCTGCTGATCGGACTAGCGGTTGGCTTCACTTTCGCGACCAATGGCGCTGTGGCCGTGGCAAATCTGCTTTTTCTGGCTTTCGCGGTGCTGGGCGGGCTCTGGTTCCCGGTGACAGTCTTTCCTGATTTTCTTAAGGCCGCTGCGTTCTGGATGCCAAGTTTTCATCTGGCAGAGCTGGCACTGGCTGTCAGCGGTGCTGCGGGGACACGCTCAATGGTGACCCACTTCGCCATGATTGCCACGATGATCGCAGGCTTTGGCGTGCTGGCGACCGTCGCCTGGGCCCGACAACGCTGAGGCCATGCTTGACCTGACCGCGAAGCGCGGCACGCTAACTCCCAGCCCAACGTAATGGAGCAGAGATTTGTGAGCGCTCTAAAAACCCAGATCGCCCGGTCAGAACAGGTTCGCCCGGATCCGGACATCAAGAAGCGTGGTCTGGATCAACGACCCTATTTCTACCTGATCTACATCCTCTTCTATTTTGCGCCGTGGTTCTTTGCCCCGGTGACACTGGTCGATATCATCGTCGGGATCAGCGCCACGGTCGTGTTTTCAGTGGTCTACGTCTATTCGATGGGGCGGGCGCGCCCGATCGTCATCGCCGCGGCGGTCTTTGCTCTCTCTCTGGCGCTGGGGCTTGCCCCGGCTAATGGCACGTCTGGCACATTCGGCATTTACGCCGTCGCATTGTGCGCCAGTATTCGCCCCGGACGCGATGCCCTGATCGCCATGGGCATTGCCTTGGCAGTTTATGTGGGCGGATCACTCGCGCTTCGCTTTGGACCGCTGGATATCTTTGTCAGCGTCTACGAAGTCGGCTTTACCGCCTTCATCTGTGTCATGGCAGGTCTGGCTGCCTGGTCGGGCTATAACACGACCGAGCGCACGGACCTGATGGAGCGCCGCCTGCGCCTCGATGCGGAGCTGGCTGCGGTCAAGGAACGCGAGCGGATCGCCAGAGACCTTCACGATGTTCTGGGCCATACGCTGACGACGATTGCGGTGAAGTCTGATCTCGCTGCGCGCCTGCTCGGCTCAGACGAGGTAGGCGCGCGCCGGGAAATCGAGGAAATCCGTGACGCATCGCGGGCCAGCCTGAAAGAGGTTCGCGCGGCGGTCGCCGGTATGCATCGCACATCGCTGCCCGTTGAAATCGAACGAGCCCGCGCTGCCCTGAAAGGCGTGGATATCCGCTTTTGCGTTGAAGGCGATATTCCCGCCCTGTCCTCACAGCAGGCGTCGGCGCTCGGCATGGCCTTGCGCGAGGCTGTGACCAATGTTCTGCGCCACGCCAACGCCAGTCTGGTCACGGCCCGATTCACAGCCACGCCGTCTGACGCAACGCTCACTTTTGAAGATGATGGCGGCGGCACCGCGCCGACGCCGGGTGGCGGGTTGACCGGTATGCGCAGCCGACTGGAGACCCTGGGTGGAGACCTTTCCATCAGGACCGGGCAATCTGGCGTGCAGCTTCTCATGCGTCTGCCGCTGAAGCCGTCACTGGAGAACACATGATCAAGCTGGTGGTCGCTGAAGACCAGGCGCTGCTTCGCGGCGCGCTGGGCAGCCTCTTGAACCTAGAACCGGACATAGAAGTGATCGCCTCGGCCACCAATGGCGAAGAAGCGCTCGAAACCGTGCGCCGCGAGCAACCCGATGTGCTCGTCACCGACATTGAAATGCCGGGCCTGTCTGGTCTCGATGTGGCTGACACCCTGCGCTCTGAGAGTTCGCAAACACGCGTATTGATCGTCACGACGTTCGCACGTCCCGGCTATTTGCAGCGGGCCTTGCAGGCTGGCGTGCTCGGCTATGTCCTCAAGGACGCGCCTTCGGAGGATCTGGCCGATGCCGTGCGCAAAGTCGCCGGTGGACAGCGTGCTGTCGCGGCCGAACTTGCAGAGTCCGCCTGGAGCCTGCCTGTCAGTCTGAGCCCGCGCGAACGCGACATCCTGCGGCTGGTCGAAGAAGGTCGAACCAACAAGGAAATTGCCCGCACGCTCGACCTGTCACCAGGGACGGTGCGCAATTATCTGGCCGAGGCTGCGTCCAAGCTTGGCGCAGCCAACCGCATCGAGGCATTTCAAATCGCCCGCGAAAACGGCTGGCTCTAGCCTCCTGTCGAGACCGCAGCAAGTTCGCGAAGCTGCGTGGAGGAGATGGCGACCTTCGACAATGTCCAGCTGCCTTCGGCGATTTCCTCTAGTGTTCGGTCAGCGCGATCCACCTCGGGGCTGTTGGCGCTGGTCCAGCTTTCCACCAGCGCCTCAGCCCAGTCTCCATCAGGCTGCTCCACACCACTCTCGAGTGCCCCGCCAGCCTTGGCGGCATAGCGCATCATCGCTTCCACCAGCGTCTGCTGACTGGCGTAGAGATCCTCGATCAGGCGGCGCATGGCGAGGCGGTCCCAATGCAGGCGAGAAGACAGTTGCCCGCCGGCACCACGCAGCCGGTCAAAGCCAAAGCGAGCGCCAACCCGGTGATAAAGCCATGCGGTCGCCTCGAGCGGCCAGTTCATACGCCGGGTGAGATCGATCACGTCGGAACTGGAGGTCAGTGGGCGCAGACGGGCCACATAGAGCGCCAGGTCGTCCGGCGCACCGCCCTTGCGGTATTGATCAGCACGGCGCTGAACCCCCGCCTTGTCGAACGGTGACGCGATATCGGTGATGATGTCCTTAAGCGCATCCACACCGGGTTGATAGGCGCTGATAACGTCGTCGATCTGCTCAGAATCCTGGTTCATGCCGCGGCGGGCCAGGAAATAGGTCTGGCGCCGCAAGAGGCGGATCACCTCGTCGTGCAGCTCGTTCTGCACAGACGCGGGGGCCTTGTTGTCGAGGGCGTTGATCTGGTCAGTATAGTCCTTGAAGCGGAAGATATGACGACCCGCCTCGAACGCACGGGCGATTGAGCCGACGTCGACGCCGGTACTCTCTTTCGCCCGATGCAGGAAGGTCGGCCCACCGAGATTGACCATGTCATTGGCCAGTCGTGTGGCGATGATTTCCCGCTTCAGCCTGTGGCCCTGCATCGCGTCGGCATAGCCTTCCAGATGCTTCGGGAAATAGGTAATCAGCGAGTGCGTGAAGTGCGGATCATCGGGCACGCTTGAAGCCACCAGACCGTCAAAGAGAGCCAGCTTGGCGTAGCTGATCAGCACCGCGATTTCCGGCCGGCTCAGGCCCTGGCCCTGGTCTTTCAGCGATCGCATGGCTTCAACACTTGGAAGGCCTTCAACCTTGCGATCCAGACGGCCGTCAGCCTCGAGGCGCTCCATCATGCGCTCGTGCGCATCAATGTCGTCTTCAGCATGATTGCGCGCGAGGGTCAGCGCCAGCGTCTGGTCATAATTATGTTCCAGGACGTGCTCAGCGACCGTATCGGTCATCTCCTCAAGCAGAGTGTTGCGCGACGGGATATCCATGGCGCCTTCGCGCACCATCGGGTTAAGGAGAATCTTGATATTGACCTCGTGGTCAGAGCTGTCCACGCCGGCCGAATTATCGACGAAGTCCGCATTCACGCGGCCACCATTGCGCGCAAACTCGATCCGCGCGGCTTGGGTCACACCCAGGTTTGCGCCCTCACCAATGACCTGAGCGCCAAGCTCCGGCGCATCAATTCGCAGCGCGTCATTGGCCTTGTCCCCAACCTGATAATGCTGCTCGCTGGTCGCCTTGATATAAGTCCCGATACCGCCGAACCAGAGCAACTCGACCTTGGTCTTCAACAAGGCGCGAATGAGATCAGTGGGGGACAGAGACTTGTCTTTCGTGCCGATCAGCTTGCGAATTTCATCAGTCAGCGCGATGGACTTGGCACTGCGCGAGAAGACACCACCGCCTTTGGAAATCAGGCTCTGGTCGTAGTCCTGCCAGCTGGACCGCGGCAGATCGAACAGGCGCTTGCGCTCGTGCCAGGTGCGTTCGGGATCGGCCGGATCGGGATCGATAAAGATGTCGCGGTGGTCAAACGCGGCGACCAGCTTGATCTGTTCCGAAAGCAGCATGCCGTTGCCGAATACATCGCCGGACATGTCACCGACGCCGATCACCGTGAAGGGTTCAGACTGGATGTCCTTGCCCATTTCCCGGAAATGGCGCTGAACGCTGACCCAGCCGCCACGCGCTGTAATGCCCATCTTCTTGTGGTCGTAGCCCGCCGAGCCCCCGGACGCGAAAGCATCGCCCAGCCAGAAGTCGTACTCCTCCTGCGCCACGCCATTGGCTGTGTCCGAGAATGTCGCCGTGCCCTTGTCAGCCGCCACGACGAGATAGGGGTCGTCATTATCCCAGCAGATCACATTATCGGGGCGCTTGATGCTGTCTTCGACAATGTTGTCGGTCAGGTCCAGGAGCCCCCGGAGGAAGACCTTGTAGGATTCCTGGCCCTCTTCAAACCAGGCCTCGCGATCGCCGCGATCCGGCAGCTGCTTGGGGTAAAATCCACCCTTTGAGCCCACTGGCACGATCACCGCGTTTTTCACCTGTTGAGCTTTTACAAGACCGAGGACCTCGGTGCGGAAATCCCCCCGGCGATCCGACCAGCGCAGACCACCCCGCGCAACCGGACCGAAGCGGATGTGGACACCCTCAACACGCGGGCTCCACACGAAAATCTCGCGATAGGGCTTGGGATCGGGCAAATGCCGGATCATCCGGCTGGCAATCTTCAGGGATATCCAGGGCTTTGCGTTACCATCCGCGTCGGTCTGGTAGAAATTGGTGCGCATGGTCGCTTCGATCACACGCAGAATGCGGCGCAGCGCCCGATCGTGATCCAGACTCTCAACGGTTTCCAGCTGCTTGCGAAGCGTCTGACCCAGATCCTCGGCGCGCTTCTCACGGTCTGCAAAGTCGCCCTCGCGGCCCGGATCGAATTTGGTCGCCGCCAGCTCAAGCAAATTACGCGCGATTTCAGGGTGAGCGCCCAGCGCCTCTTCCTGAATGGCCTGCGACGGATCGAGCCCGGTCTGCTGGCGATAGCGTGCACAGGTTCGAAGGAAGGCAGCCTCACGCCAGCTGACGCCAATTCCGACGACGAGCTTGTTAAAGCCGTCATCTTCGGCCCGGTCTTCCAGCACAGCCAGAAGCGCGGCTTCAAAGTCGTCAGCGATGGTGGAAATGTCCTCCACCCCATCACCGCTCAGATGGGCTTCGAACTCATGTACCCAGATGGTTTCGAAGCGACGTTCGCCGGCGTCGTCCCGCCCGGTTTCACGTTTGACCGGGTACCCGG
Source organism: Oceanicaulis sp. (assembly GCA_043513725.1). GTDB lineage: Bacteria > Pseudomonadota > Alphaproteobacteria > Caulobacterales > Maricaulaceae > Oceanicaulis. The sequence continues at coordinate 1,285,786 of CP121338.1, forward strand.
CCTCGGACAGCACCCGAAGCCCGAGATTTTCCAGCACTGGCAGAACCTTCGAAAGGTGTAGCGCTTCAGTAAGCTGGTAGAGCTTCACCCGGATGCGATTGCTCCCCTCGCTCTCGCGGCGGCAGGCGCGGGCGTCGAGCATCTGGCCGTCATGGAGCCGCTCCATGCGGTTGATGTCGGCCAATGCCTCTTCCGGGTCAAAGCGCTCGCGGTACCCGGCTGTGAAGCCATTGAGATAGTTCGGGACAGCATGGCGAAGGGCAGCGTCCAGCGAAGCCCGGGCACCGCCATGGAGATCATCTTCCCAAGTCCGCGCGAGCGCCACAATGCGGCGCTCCAGCTCGGCCGGATCCGGTTCCGGATGATTGAACGGGTTGAGGCCGATGATGAAATGAACGCGCGCCAGCGGGCTGTCGCCAAAGCTGGGATAGAAGGCCGACAGGCGCCCATCAAACGCCTCACGGATCAGGTCGCCCGCTTCGGCACGAACCTTCGAATTATAGCGGTCACGCGGGACAAAGAGCAGGCAGGAGACGAAGCGATCAAACTGGTCACGGCGCAGGAACAGCTTGGTGCGCGGGCGGTCGTAGAGATGCAGGATGCCGAGCGAGATCTGCAGCAGATCAGACTCTTCGGTCTGGAACAGCTCGTCGCGCGGATAGTTCTCAACGATATTCTGGAGCTTCTTGGCCGAGTGCGATCCGGGGGCCTTGGCTGCCTTTTCCAGTACACGGCGCACCTTGCGACGAATGAGCGGCACCTCGCGGGCCATCTGGTCGTAGGCTTCAGCGGTAAACAGACCCACGAAGCGGGTTTCGCCGATAACCGCGCCGTCCTCGCGGTAAATCTTCACGCCGATATAGTCCATGTAGACCCGGCGGTGGACGCGCGACTTCATGTTCGCCTTCGCCACGATCACCGGTGACGGGGCCTTCATATAGGCCTCGATCGCTGGCGTCAGGAGAAGCGGTTCGGCACTCTTGCGAAGCACATTACGGTCTTCATCGCGCAGCACGCCCCGGCCACTGTCGGGCAGGATGTCCGGCTCCTTGCGGGCGAGCTCGCCGTCTTCATTGACCTCAAAGGTATAGGTGCGGCAGCCCAGGAAGGCGAAATGGTTGTCGCGCAGCCAGGACAGGAAGCTTAACGCCTCCTCCAGCTCCTCGCGGGACGCCTGGGTTTTCGCTTTCGAGAGGCGCTCGATGGACTCATCCATCTGGGCACGCATGTCCGACCAGTCATCGACCGCGTCACGCACATCGGACAGAGTGGCGCGCACGCCTTCTTCCAGACGCTCGCGCATGGCATCGCTGAGCGTGTCGAGATGGACCTGGATCATGGACTCCGGCAGGCACCGCCCCCCGGTTTCGACCCGTCCACCCTCATCATCGCGGCGCACCTGAACCACCGGGTGGAACATGGCCAGGACATCAAGGCCCTGAGACGCGATTTCGCCCATGACCGAGTCCACGAGGAAGGGCCTGTCACGACCAATGATCTCGAGCACATCGCGCCCCAGATCCTTGCCGTCGACGGTCCTGGCGGCCCGAATCCGGACCTTCAAATTGCCAATGCGGCGGTCTGCACCAAACTCCCAGAACTGGGTCGCCTGATCGACCAGATCATCCAGGCTCAGCGTAATCAGGTCATCGGCAAGGGCATCGCCCCAAACCTGTATCAGGAAGCTGTCGGCATCGGCCCCAACGCTGGAAAACTCTTTCTTGAACCGGTCTCGGGCCGCGGTGAGAAAGGCGTCGCGATCAAAAGCGTAATTCACGCTGACGACAGCGGTCATGGGCAAATCCTCCTGAGCGTCCGGCACTATGTCCAGATTCGCAATATGGATTGCAGCCTACTCCCGCCATCGCGCCATTCAAGCCGCCCTGGCCAGTAGACCTGACACTTCCCATATGCTTCGCTCCTGCCGCGGCAAAAAAGTCCAAGAAGAAGGAAAGCTTCCATGCCCCACGCGCTTATCACCGGTGCCAATCGCGGGATTGGCCTTGAACATGTCCGACAGCTGCTCGCACGCGACTGGACAATTACGGCCGCCGTTCGCGATCCCGAGGCTGCGACCGATCTGAAGGCTCTTGATCCCGGTGATGGCCGACTGCGCATTGAGGCCTATGACGCAACCGATCTTGGTGCGGCCAAGGCTCTGAAAGCCAAGGTCACCGGGCCGCTGGACATCCTGTTCGCCAACGCCGGAATCATGGGGCCGAGCGATCAGCAATTCGGCACGGCCGCGAGCGAAAGGTTTATGGACACGCTGCGCACCAACGCGCTGGCCCCGCTGGCGCTTGTCGAAGCGTTTGCGGATCAGGTCGCCGATAGCCAGCTGAAGGTCATCGCCCTGCAATCCAGCCGCATGGGCTCGATCGCCGACAATGATAGCGGCGGACGCTATGCGTACCGCGCGTCGAAAGCCGCACTGAATGCTGTTGGCAAGTCGCTCAGTGTTGATCTTAAGGAGAAAGGTATCACGGTGCTGGTCCTGCATCCGGGTTGGGTGCGGACCGACATGGGCGGCCCGAACGGCAATCTCACGGTTTCAGAATGCGTGGAGGGCCAGCTTGACCTAATCGCAAGGGCAAACCCGGCGATGAATGGCCGCTTCTTCCATGTTAGCGGTGAAGACCTGCCCTGGTAGATCGCCTGAGCAAATCCGCAAATGCAAAGCCCCCGCAGGTGACCTGCGGGGGCTTCTTGTAAGGGCGGCACCGCCAGACGGGGACAGGCTTGTCCGACGGTGCCTGCAGGCCTCATCGGGCAGGCTGGGGGGACGCACTTTGAGGCCTGATTTTAATCCCGGTAACTTGACCGGGGTCATCTTTGTTACGAGATGTATAGCGTTGAGCCGGAGTTGCAAGCAGCAACGACAGCCGCGACAAACAAAAGACCCGCAGCAATCGACAGGGAGATATATTTCGACATTCTTCTTTTCTTTCGACCGTTCGCGCGTATTGGCTCGCGCTTTGTTGTCGAAACGATATGGGGTTGCTTGGCCGGTTTGCCAGTCACCTCATGTCACAGTCGCGTGAGCGCTTTCACTGCAAGAACAGACGTGGTGGCTGAGACCGGATTTGCGAGGCGGTGCCGCCCCGCCTAAGCTGTTCAACAGGCAGAAATTTATACACGTCGAGGGGACTTTCATGACAACACTCGCGCGGGCCATCATCGCCCTTAGCCTGTTTTTTCTGACGTCAGCGGCGGCAATCGCCCAATCAGACACTGAGCGCACACAGGTGTTTGCCAGCTGGTCCCTGGAAGTCTCGCAATTCTCCAGTTCCGCCGTGAACCTGATGGGGGATGTGAACACAGCCGTCGACGTGATTTCGCAATATAATTCTGGCGATTTGTCGAATTCAGCCGCACAAGCTCAAATCCGTGCGCTTCGCCAACGGGTCGATGCGCGCCTTGGGGAATTTGAGTCCGCCGCCGAACGCCTGTCGCGCGGCCCAGCCCTCGCCCCGGTCGGCATGGAAGACGCAGCCCGGTCGATGGCAGATATGCCCGACCGCACACTGGATGCGATCCGGTCCTTTCGTGACACAACATTTACCTTCGCGGACAGTCACCTTGCCGGCGAGAATCCGGATGCCGCACAGGTCGACATCGCCCGCTTTGAGGTCATGAAGACCTACTATCTCGGTCTGGCCGCATCCAATGAAGGGGCCCGGAACAGTGTCGCGGAGACCTTTCCGCAATACCACTTACTCAATGCGTTCGTGCTGAATTCACGCAGCACCGCCTTTGCATTCGAGCTGGCACGTCAGGCCCTTGGCGCACCGCCGTCCAGCGATGCGCCGAGCGACATCCCGGGCATGCTGGAGCGCAATCGCACAGAGGTGCTCGCGTCGGCTCAGCGAACACGCGCGCTGCAAGCGCAGACCCTGCAGCTGGTCAATTCCCAGCCCGCATCAGCGCTGGGTGCAACCGAGGCGCAGGTCGTGATGATCCGCAACATGTTGAACACCTATACCGCCAGCGCCGAGGCTGAGGTGCGCATGGCGAACGCGCTCGTCGATGCGCCTTCGGTCGCTGCGACATTGGCGGAAACTGGTAGCTGGGGAAGTTGGGATCGCTGGATTGCCGGCATCGCCGAGGACGAAAGTATCCGCGACGCCAACCAGATGGAGCGCCAGCGATTGGCCGCCGGGCAATAGCGCCTATCGATCAATCGCTTGAAGGAGGGCTTCCATATTGCCCGCTGCGGCGATGGATGCCTCCTTCACGTCCTGAAGGATTTTCAAACGCTCCACGTCATCCGGTGACACGCCCGTCGCGATACGCGAATACCCGTCAAGGCGGGACTGGTTGACCCATTCGCGTACCTTGGGATGCCTGGAGCAGGCGTAGCGATTTAGCATGTCAGGCCAAAGGCTTCTGATAAAGTCGCTGACTGTGTCCGGTAGCGGAAGCGGCGTCGTCAGGGCGTTTTTTTCCTCGTCTGTTTCAAGCTCGCATTCGAGGAAGGCCGCCAGTGCCGCTGAAAACGGGATCTGGGGCGAGCGCACCATCTGAAGCGTGATGCGGCCCTCTTCAAACAAGGGCTTAACAGGCTTTGGCGGCCATGCCGTGGTGGTGCAGGCGACATAGAGCGTGTCAGGCTCGGCGCTGACCGCCCCGCGCTCCAGGGTCACCTGGTCGGGACTGATATGGGTGACATGGCCGAGGCGCACCTGATCAGAAACCGCCTGCAGACAGGCCAATTCGCCTTTACTGACGGTCGCCGCGTGAAAGACACCGGGATGGATATCTGGATCAAGTCTCAGCCAGGCACCGCAAGATTCCATCTTGAGCGCAAAATCGCGGGCGTCCTTTGCGGTGGCCAGCGCGCGTCTTTGCGCGGCGAAATTTGAGAATGTATCGACAAAGAAATCCTCGCCTGGCTGGGTGTAGGCACGGTTCAAAAACCAGGCATCCCGACCCAGAATCCAGCGAATCTGACCTGGATCCACCTGATTCTCGACCAGCCAGACCACAGCGTCGATTCCGGTCTTGCCCGACCCGATCACCGTGAAGCGCGAGTGGTCGGCCGCGAGGCGGGGCAGATCGTTCGGCGGAACAACCCTTACCTCTGCATCGATTGAAAACGCCGGTGGCGTCGTTTGGGGCACCGCGTTGGTGTACCAGCTCGCGTCGACGACTTTCTTGTGGACCGTAACGGACTGACGCTGGCCGGACAGGCGGTGGCGTATCGCGCCGTCCTCGGCGACCTCGCTGTTGGGGATAAATCGCACCCGCCCCGATGGCAGCAACCGGTCGCGCATCAGCGTATGGAGATAGCTTAAAATCTCCGGCCCCTCAGCAAGCTCCATGAAGCCGGCATTCGGTCCGGAGATTTCAATGCGATCGCGCCCCATGGGCGTTGATTCAACGCCATAGAAAATCGACGGCTGGTGAAGCTTCACAAAGCTATAGGCGTCGTTCCAGTGACCTCCCGGGGCCGAGCGACGATCAACAAGCGTCAGAGTGGCATCACTGCGGGTCAGCATCTCATCAGCAAAGGCAAGCCCGCTCACCCCAGCCCCAATGATTAGATAGTCGGTTTCGAGCACCATTCCGCCCCCTCCCAGAGGAGGCATCGTGTGCCAAATGAGCGGTCACTTCCAGTCTGAATTCGCGATGCAAGCGAAGCCAAACGTCATGAAAGGCGCACATCGAGTATGGTGTAAATTCGCAACATCCGCTGAAGACCGAGCGGCGCAAACCTTGCAAGCTTACTTCGCGCACGGTTTGAGCTGGTCACAAGAAACTTCGCTTGATATGCGACCGCTAAACCGGCTCAAATACGGTTGTACCCACCGCGGGGACAAAAAAAATGGACGGCAATTTCCTGAGCTCGGACGGCCAGTACAAGCGTGATCCACGCGCCGTGCTCCGCCAGCTGAACACCGTCCTCGCTAAACGGCCGGATCTGCGCGAGCCCTACAACCGCGCGAAACAGGTCGTCCGCGTTTTTCGCAAAGCCTCGTTTATGAGATTACTCAGCGTTGTAATCTGCGTTGCGAGGGCTGCTATTATTTTAAGGGCAGCCAGGAACTCGGCGTTACCGAACACGATGACCTCGAAACCTGGAGCGAATTCTTCAAGGCGGAGGGCGAGCGCGGTGTCTCGATGGCCTATTTCTTTGGGGCAGAGCCGGGCCTTGAACAGGACCGCCTTCGTGCCGCCATGGGTCATTTGCAATACGGCTATATGGGCACAAACGGAACGCTCCGGATCGACAAGGATCTTCCGTTCAAGATTTCGGTTTCGCTCTGGGCGGGCGACGACGAAACCGACAAGACGCTGCGCGGCGCGTCAGTCTACAAAAAAGCGCTTCGCAATTTCAGCGGCGATCCGCGCGCCAATATTGTTTTTACGCTGACGCCGTGGAATTTGGACACTGTTCCGACCGTCGTTCAGATGTGTGAGGACTATGGCATCGGCATTACATTCAACATGTATTCGCCGACGGAAACCTTCCTCGACAAGCTGAAGCGGAACATGCCCAACGACGATGAGTTTTTCCGGGTTTCCAGTCAGGACAACTCACCGTGCTTCACCGATGAAGAGCTGATGCGCACGCGCGATACCGTCGAAGCGGTGATGAACGACTTCCCGGACACGGTCATTTATTCACACGCCTATAACCGCTGGGTCACCCAGACCGGATCCTTGCATGAAATCGACCCGGAGACCGGGATCGCGCCCTATTGCGGATCTCGGATTGAAGGCCGGATGCGCTATCACACCACCGACCATGCGCAGAAAATTCTCAAATGCTGCACGTCGGATATCAATTGCTCGCAGTGCCGAATGTATTCGGGCGGATGGTCGACCAAGCTGTCGCCCACGACCGACGATTTTGCGGATGTGAAAGCCCTTGAGGACTGGATCGAGATGATGGACACGCTGTCTCGGATCTTCATGTATCCCGCGATTGAGGTCTTGCCGCGAAAGTCTGCTAAGGTCTGAGACCTTTTCGATTTTCGCTCAGGGCCGTATGCAAGAAACATCGTATATCCAAGCCCAGGCCGAAGCCCGAACAGCGCTGGACGAAGGTAATCCCGAAGCTGCCATCTCGCTGATGGATCCCTGGCTAAGCGGTCGCAACCTTATGCCGGGAGCCGTTGCTCTGGCGGCGCGGGCGATGCTCACTCTGGGTGAATACAGACGCGCGGCGGCCCTTCTGGCCTCAGCCGTTGAGTGGCACCGCGACAGCCCGATTTTGCGCAAACTCCTCGGCCAGGTCTATTTGCGTCAGGGCCGCATTGGTGTTGGCATTGCTCGTCTGCGGGAAGCTTTCGCCCTTAACACGGAAGATGCCGGGGCCATCGTGATGGCGGCTCGTGCCGCGCAATCCATTGATCGCCCCCGTGTGGCCTTGAGCCTAAGCGAAGAACTGCTTGGCGTGCGGCCAGAAAATATCGACGGCAGACTGATCCGCATTGAAGCTCTCATTGCGACGAATGAAATCGAGCAGGCTCGCGAGGCCGTTGCCGCGCTGCTTGAAGGTCCGATTGAAAGCCCACACCATGTCGGCCAGGTCGCATCTATATTCATTAAGCTGGAGGATCCGGGGCGGGCCGCCGATATCCTGTTAAAGCGACCCTATGGCCCGGACCTGAGACGGACTTATGTGCAGCTCGTCGAAGTGCTGATCCAAGCCTCTGACCTTGACCCTGCCAACGCCATACTCCTGAAACTCGAGGCTCAGGACCACGACCGCACGACAGCGCGGCTGCGATTGCGCCTGGCCGAGGCGTCCGGCGCACACCGGGATCGCTTAACCGCCCATAAGGCCGTTGGAGAACTTTCAGGCCGAGCCCTGCCCCCACACCCGTTGAAGCGAGAATTGTTCACGCTGGACATACCCAAGCCTGGATTGATCCGCCGGGAGCGCGCCCTGCTTGCTGCACATACAAGCGTCAGGCCAGACGAGGAGTTCGAGAGCTGGAGACCGAATGCGGTCAGGGGTGTTATCTGGTCATCTCGCGTTGATGACTGGTGGCGGGCGGGACGGCCCCGCGCCGAAGAGATCTCGGATCTGATTGAGCCGGTCGTCGGAGCGCAGCGCCTCATTTCGCGCTGCGCCCGGGAAGACGGGATTGTCGTCAACAATCACGCTGGCCCCACACTGGCATCTGTCTGGTGGCTACAAAACCAGTTTGCAAAATTTCACACGGTCGGGACGCCTTCCGGTGCGCCTTACATGGTCGGCGATGACCCGCTCGAGCTAAACATCACCACGCGTCACAAGACAGCCTTTGTGAAGGGGCTTTTGAAGAAGCTGGCCGACAGACGCGTTCTTGGAATCACGCCAGAGCTCGGGGAGCATTTGCCAAAGCACGACCGGACCGCCACGACAATGTTCTCTCAAGAGGTATCCATCTCATCGCTGGCTGCCCGCCTCGCCCATGCTGCCAAAGTGCCGGTCTTCTGGGTTCAGCCTCGCTGGACCGTTGCCGGTCGCATCAAGATCGAAATCACCGAAATGCCTGCGCCATATGCAAATGAAGACCGCAAGGCCTATGTGTCTCGCTGGGCATCAGATTTTGCCGTTCGCTCCGAAGCCTTTTTCAAACTCAACCCGTTAAACGCGTCCCCTGACAACCAGCTCTGGAGCGCTATCAGCCTCGCTGAAGACCAGGAAGATGCGAATTTTGACGAGGTTGCGGGCCGCGTGAGCGATGACGCCGGGGACGACGAACGCTACGCAGAGCTGGCGGCTCTTGAAAAATAATTTCTAAGGAAGTTGAGAAGAAATGGAGCGGGTGATGCGATTCGAACGCACGACCCTCACCTTGGCAAGGTGATGCTCTACCCCTGAGCTACACCCGCTCATTTCTTCACGGCTCTCGGCCAGCGCCGAGGCGGGTGTGTATTAGCCCCTATAAATCAGTAACTTGCACCCCTCCAAACCAAATTCAATTTCCTGCTCGCGAAAAGCTGCTTTCCAACATCGACGGGTATTCAGCTGCGGAAGCCGCGCCTCGAGCAAATTGATGTGGCGCAGCAGTGGCGCCGATTAATCTCGAACCCCAGCCGTCTTAGCTCACCCACAATGGTCACTTCCTTACCGACCATCACTTATGCATCGGTCGAGAGTCTGGCGGAGACGAAAAGGCGTCAACCCCCCACTGTCATTTATTTAGCGGCGAAATACCCGTGCTGCGGCAGCCATACCGCCCCCATACCCCTAAACCACAGAAAAAATGATATTTCATTTCAGACTGCCACAACCACTACGCCGTTGGATAAATGTCATTATTGCCCTCGGACTGACGTGAGGAACTATCGTTGGCAGACATTGTTCGCCAAATTGTATGCTTTGTACGCCCTAACAACTCGAACGTAGGTCCGCGGAACGAGGATTTACTTGCGATTACAGATCTGCGGTTTGCATACTCAAGATCTAAGAAATCTTCGTATAGGCCCACTACGGATTCATGTGCTGCATTTGTTACTAATACATGTGCACCCCGTTCTGAGGCGCGTCTAATTGAGTTCGCTAGCCGCTCCTGATCGACCCATGAAAAGATTTTTTCATTATATTTAATAAATCCGTTTCTATTGTGATTTACAGTATATGGTGGATCAATAAATATAAAGTCATCATATCCCGCCATATCTATTGTATTCTCAAAATCTTGATTAATTATTGATGCCGAATTCAAACAACGAGAAGACCTTTCGAAATCATCGCTTGGAAGTATAATTTTTTCCTTACTCCCAATAGGTACATTAAACTTACCCTTCAGATTAACCCGGTATATTCCGTTAAAACAGGCGCGGTTCAAGTAAATAAACTTCGCCGCATCATCTAATTTGGAACTGTATGACCTGCCTCTTTGTTCGTAATAATATTCTTTGCAATGATCCGCCGCATGCGCCTTCAATTTCGCATTCAATTGGCGCGGATTTGATTTCATTTGCAGGTAAACATTTATGAGACCCGGATTGAGGTCAGAAAGAATTGCCATCCTAGGTCTGAGCGCAAAGAACACAGCTCCACCGCCGAGGAAGGGCTCCAGATACCTGTCAAACGATTTAGGGATTATTGGCAGATCACGCTCAACGAGCCACCGCTTACCCCCAGCCCACTTAAGAAACGGCGTCAAGGTTGATCTCCAAGTCAATCAAACCACGCTCATGAAAGGCCCTATAAAGGCGAACCAACAGCTCAAATTGCTCGTCGGTGTAGTTTTCTCGCCCGTATGGATGAGCTGGCACACGACGTATCTGATTCATGATGTTAAACCACGAAAGCAAGTCATCGCGGGCAGGGTTTCCTTTGTTCTCCAGGTTAAATGAGACTGCGTCCTTCACCGCGTCCCAGTTATTTGACTTCTTACATATTTGCCGCCACTCGATAAAATCGACGAATGTCTCAAGCGGTAAAAGTTTATCAAATTCTGCGTAGTGCTCCGCTTGTCGTTGGCTCAATTGACCAAATTTCGTAGGCGGCATTCCCGCTTTTATCAGATATTGAGCATCGGTACCGTGGACGGACTTCAGACCCTTTACGATCTCCGAAATAACTGACTCCTGAATTACTCGGGTCAGTTTATCGCCGACCTCAGTTCGAGCCCTTCCGTATTCACGGAGCTCCTTTTCGAGCCCCTCTGGCTTGAACTCAGAGTTGGAGGCATGAACAACAAATCTAGCTTTTCGACGAAAATCCCGAGGCCCAGAGCCCCCGAAACGGGTCTTAAATTCAGCGGAGAGCTCTTCCAGCGGAGCGCCTCTAAATCGATCAATTAGGGGCCTAATGACTTCAACAGCATCCGCGGCGAGCTCCTCCGGCTCTTTTAAGTGGGGATTCTCACCAGTTATTCTTTGATGATGATGAATGGCATCAGCTAACAGAAGAATAAGCCCCCCGACACCAGCATTTCGACAGAAAACTCCATCTTTACCAGCCTCCCATCGCTCAGGCGCCGCGCTCTGGAAAGCACCTAGATACGCACTCAAAAGCCTTTGAAGCCGTTCAATTCCCTGCTCGGCGGAAGTCCAAGTTAAAAGGCCAGGTAAAGCCTCTTTCTCCCCTTTAATCTTTCGAACCGATCCTAGCAGGTGCGAACTGATCACTGCGTTATTTAACTCTGGCACCGTTAACGGCTCAGAAGCGCCACCCCGGATGTCAGAGCCAGCAATCTTTTCATGGAGAGGCCCCGACAAGTCATGGCGCATGAGATCGAAAGTGCGAGCCGAAATTGCACGCATTTGCTCATTGGGGTCGGTTGAGTCCAAGTTTATCTCGCCCGCAATTTCATCTAGCAATTTGCGACTTACTGTTTTTTGCTGAAAGTTGATGTCACTAAACATACGCGTCTCTTGAGTGACGGAGATATCAGCAAAGGCTAAGAACTGAAGCAGCGGGCCCTCACCCTCAGGCAATTGGGTGTATCCATAAAGCCTATGCTGACCATCAATGATCATGAGTGACTTAAATTTCTTTGGGAGCGTGAGCATCCCCGGAGTGATGCCATCGTCGTCCGCCGGTTTAAACTGATCAAACTGAAATTGCTCCCGGATATTTACAACTATTGAGTTTGGAAAGTATCCACCGTCTTTCAAAAAAGCGCCAATCTGCTTCAGACGGTTCTTCTGCACCATCCGTTGGTAAGAAGGAGATGATTCGGGATCGCGCAAGTCTCTGTGATTAACAAATGAAATTGGAAGAACTTTTGATGCTGGAGCAAAAAACGAATACACTGTCTCCCCGGCAAGCCGGCTCTGAAGCGCAAACACTTTAACCTCTCTTAACGCCTTAGAGGTTTTGGTGAATTCAGCTTGGAATTGATACTTGGCAGCTTCGCCTATTCGTGACGCAATTTCCGAGTAATACCGAAGCTCAGTATCAGTGATAACCTCAATGTTCTGCTGCTTCGCGAGTTCAATATCTTTGGGATCCCATACGATATTTTTCGTCGCAATGACCCAAATAATTTTTTGGTTCATTTCACCGCCAAAATGACGTCGAATGGAATCGGATAGCGGCTTTCGAAGTCCAGAAAATTCGTCAATTATGGCCCCCATGCGCTTTTTGTTGCGGGTCACCTGAGACTTGCATTCGACAACGATTATTGATGAATCGTCATAGGCAAAAACGTCGATCTGCTTTTTGGGCCCAGTTGGATTCGCAGTTCGCGGGATTTTAAAATTTCTCCCGATATTAAGCGTGGGGTACCCTAACTTGTAGAGGATTGACCAAAATTCATCCTCCAAAATTTGATCAATAGGCTTGCGCTTCCTAAGCCGCTGCGTGCCGCTTTTATTCGTCCGAACATGGTGCCAGCCATCCTGCAAGTAGGTCTCAACCATACCCGCGGGAACTGTTTCCTCGTTGAAAGCTCGGTTTCGCTTTTTTAACTCCGCCCTTCGCGCAGCGATATCCTGAGCAAGCAACTCTAGTTTCATTTTTGACCCTCAGCGGTTCGATGATTCATTCGTCAGGAGAAACCAAGCACATAAGACGGTGACTTCGCAATGTGATCTAGGCTCGAGGGCTTATCCCGCTGAATGCTATAACGCTTCGCACCGCGAGGTGAGCCCAAGTCTACGGCACGCGAGCTAGCGCTTCCTTTTCTGAGTGCCGATAACAGCCAGTCCAAAACCTGCAATAGCCGTAGTGATAAGGCTTGAGACAACGCTCAGAATGAGGACAAGAAATTCATTGGCCCCGCCAGTTTCTCTCTCCCAGGCCCGCATTTCCGACCGGTACAGCGCTTGACAATTTTGAAATTCGAGCGGCGGTCGTGAAGAATTACAGGGCTCGGGGGCTCCAGGCGGCGATAGCATGTCGGCCCAGAAACCACCCCAAATTGCGATGCCACCGAACAAGACTAAGAGAATTAAGCCGCCAATTATACAGCCAGCATAATCGGTGTTTCCCATTTCGATGCCCCTCAGCCATGGAATAAAAATTAACATGCCCTTGGAGATGCAGCACCCGCATCAACAATTCACAAAACAAAGAATTTCGACGAGAAATCTATGATAGCGGCATGTCACACAACGACAAGTCAAAGGCTATGGTCGTTTTTCCCTCAACGCAAGCTGCTCAATTAGAGGCACCGAACCAGCCCGAGCGAGAAAGGCCACCGCCCCCGCTACGTCGCCCACGACTGTTCCACGCCGCTCGAGCCACTCTCGCCAAATCGTTTCTGGATCAAGGCCCGAGACCCAGACAGCAAACTGATCAAGGCTATAGTAACAGGTCCGGCCCTGTGTGTTCGTATCCTTGATTGGACGAGGACCGATGGATCGCAAGCGCCAATTCGCTAGAGTTTGTGTTGTAACACCAATTACGCTAGCCATCGTCCTTGAATCCACGCTTCGCCACGGCGCGACTGGACCGTCAAAGATGGCCTGAAGCGTAGTATCGCGATCAAGATACTTAGACACCGCACGAGCTCTGCATTCGGAAGACAAAAATTTGAATCACCAAAATCACCTCAATCACGTTATTTTCAAACTTTATAAATATAAAGGATATATAGAGATTTGAGAATAGATTGGGAGGGAGAAGGTGATTTAGGTGATCATCTTCCCCCTCCTTTGCGATTATTGAGCTTCCGCCCAATGCTGTTGGATGTCCTCTTGGGTCGCCCCCTTCCATTTTGAGTGGTTTCTAACGACCCAAAGGCGAGCTTTTCCGAGCTCCGGCAAGTCAATCTGTCCCTGACGTTTAACCATGCCCATCGAGCGCATGGCTTCAGTTAGCTTGCGTTCGCTAAACGTCAGCAACTCGCACCGCACCGCTTCCCTGACTTCCTGAAAACGGACCCAATCACGCTTGAATGGCCCGGAGCGCGCTTCAAACAGCTCGCCAAGGACCCGCTCAACAGGACACTTGGAGTCCTCAATCAGTTGACGCTTGGCCTCAGTGAGGCGTGCCGACGCGCCCGGATCGAAGAGCTCGACATTGCGATTCAGCATGCTCCATTTAAAAGCAGACGCTTGTTGCTCGAAGCCATCTCTGAACGGCTTCACAAACACCTGCGGAAGCGGAGGGCTCGGAGAATTGACGACATTGAAGCGACGGTCGTCATCGGGCAGCGGAAGCGACAGCCGGTAGTTTGTAAGAGCAAACCAGAGACGAGGCGTTTTTATGGAAAAGCGTGGTAAGAACTTTTCCTCAACCACCACCTGATCTTCAGTTAGCCATCGTTTCAAGTTGTTGTAGCCCTCGATTTGATCCTTGGTCATCAGCTCGTCGATGACACCAACTTGGCGATTTCCCCACGAGGCATTCCAGTTGGTTCTCAGCTCATCAGGCCCGATTTCCTTGTAGTTCGACCTACCGACTATTGCCGCCATCAGGTCAGAAAACGAGCCTTTACCCGAGCCCTGGCAGCCTTGAAGAATCCATCCGGATTTGATCTTCACCGCCGGGTTCTGGAGGTGGAACGCGATCATATCGAGCATTGCCTCGCGGTCTTCGGGATCGGGCACAAGGCGCTCAATCAACTGCATGGATAGCTCACAGTCGCCTTCTACAGGCTGCACCCCATCATCGATCCAAGAGTTGACCACCCATTTTTGATCAACTTGGAATATGCGGCGCACGTCACCGGGAAGCCATTCTTCACGCTCCACTTTGCCCGTGGTTTTGCTGTTCACGAGCGTTGAAGCCGCAGCGTGTTTGGTGAGGTGATTGAAGCGATTATTGAACACCGTTGGTGTGTCAGGTTGGCCACCAGCCACCGGGAAGAACCGTCCAGTCTGTACGTCCATCACGTACTGCGATTGAAGCGCTGCGACCTCCGCATTCACAAAGCTGAATTGCATCGGTGATTTGCCGGAGACCTGTCCCGGACACGCCTCACATTCAGAAGCACCGAGACTGTATCTGATTGAGTGGCAAGTTGGCGGACTCATGTTGTCCCGCGCTTCAGCAAACTTGGCTGCTGTCTCTCCGTAGTCGTAGTCTGGGTGTGGACGTGAGACGTCATGCGCGAGGGCCTCACCATTCTCACAGCGGCTTAGAATTTGAAGGCCCGTACGCCACTCATCATATCCTGACGCAGCGGCGCGCTCCATAGCAGAATTCGCCCAAGGGCATCCTGCGCGGATCGAGTGAAATGAGGCTGATTGCCCAGTCTTAGGCGCTTTCGGCAAATCGCTCTCATGCAGCTTATTGGCTTGGCTAGAATAATCGACAGAAGGTTCGATCGAGACTGCGAACTTGAGGAGTTCAGAAATGTCATAACGTCTGGTCATTAGACGAGCTCCACGCTTTTTGGAGGTGTGTTCTTGTGGTTGAGTGTCTCAGGCATTCTTGTGATGCGCGTGAGGTCCTGTGTGGGATCAAAGTGCCAGCCTCGCATTTCACGCGCTTTGATTTTCAGCATCGCGTGGAATGCTCGGACAGATCTCTGGTAGTCTTGACGAGCCTCCAACGTTTCGAAGAAGACAGGCTCTGGGTGGAGCCAATCCGCATAAATACCATTGCCAGAGCTTCGAATCTGACTGGGCTCCGGGATTTCAAGCTCATCGAACCACTCTCGAATTTCCTCGTATGAACTAGGGAGGCGCGTTTCGGAGTGGTGTTCAGACTTAATGTCGAGATCAATGAACAGTCCCGGAGAGCCAAGGACGTCCCGTGTGCCACCTCGTTTAAACCGCCCTAGCGGTTCAGCCATCACAGTCCATGAATGGTAAGTTTGTCGCGTCTGGGCCAGCTCAATCTGCTTTGCGTAAAGCTCATCAAGCTGGTCTGTCCGAAACCACAGCACCTGACGGTCAGGAAGGGTAGTGACTGCAACGTAACCTCGACCATTGAAACCACCGTATAGCCGATCAAGGTAACTTCGCCCTGGCGCTTCATCTACTTCAACTTTTTTCAAATTGCCTACTTGCATGGTGTCTCCTCTCACAAGCGAGGCAGCCTATCTATTAGACGAAATTGAAGCGAAGAAGCCTTTTTTGCTCGGTTAGGGGCTAATCTAAAAATTTTTGATTAGGGGCTAATCTCTATAAATATATATTCTAATTAAATTATTATCGTTTTGATTTACTGCAAAAATATTCACCTTAGATTTTTACATATTAATTGTTAGACGAAATCGGCTTTGGGGTGCAAAGCCGGCGAACGGCATTAGCTCGCATCTGAGCTACTGTTTGCCCCAAATGGCGCCAACAAAATCTGAGATAAAACTAGAAGCGCCTACATCAGAGCTTACCAACAAGTTTGGCGCTCTGCATGTGGGTGTATCGCATCAACATCCGTGGATCTGAGTGCCCGCTGACAAGTGCGACCTCTGGAAGAGACAATCCACGCTCGAACAGACGGCTGATCGCCTCATGGCGAAGATCATGGAAGTGCAGGTCTTCAAGTCCAGCGCGCCGCACACTTCGGCGCCATGCCTGCTTCACCGCGCTGGGGGTCGAAAGAAATGGGCCGACAGGGTCAGCCTCTCTCCGGTCGTGCAATAGCTTTAGAGCGCGGGTGGACAAGGGCACATGGCGGCCTCGCCCGTTTTTCGTCAACACGAGCTCAACCATCCGGCTCTCGAAGTCCACATGGTCCCAACGCAACCCAAGCATCTCACTGAGGCGCATGCCGGTTTCGAGAGCGAACAGCGTCAGCGGCAAGATAACTGGATTCCGTGACGTAACCAGCGCAGCAATTAGGTGCCGCTCTTCCTCCTCGCTCAAGCGCCTAGCCCGAGACGGGTTAGGTTTTGGCTTGCGGATCTTAGAGACAGGGTTTTCAAGCCTCTCAAAACCCCATTCCGTGCGGGCTGTCTCAAATACGTGAGATAAAACGACAAGCGTCCGATTGAGAGTGGAGGCGCTGACCTCTGCGAGACGCTCGTCACGAAAGCGAGCAATTTGCTCAGGCCGTATACGTGCTATCGGCAGCTTAGCGAATGCCTGCCTCCCCAGCGCATTCAGAATGTATCCCTCCTGATAGGCGGATCGCTTCAGCGGAAGAATGGTGGCTCGATATCGTTCGAGCAGTTCAACTAACGGCTCATCACAAATCGAACCTACTGATAGCCCAGCGTCATATTTGTCCGCTTCCATTTCAGCGGATCTGGCCCACCGATCTGCATCCTTGCGGGATGTGAAGCTAGCGGTTTTCTGGAAGCCGCTCTTTCGCCGCACCTGGACTTGCCACTTGTCACCTCGCTTACGAATAGACGCCATCTTATTCTCCATCAGTGTGACAGAGGAGTGGCAAGCGAACTGATTTAAGGAGGGCTTGAAACTAGGCCGACAATTGGCCTTTGATTTCGTTGCAAGAAATGGAGCGGGTGATGCGATTCGAACGCACGACCCTCACCTTGGCAAGGTGATGCTCTACCCCTGAGCTACACCCGCTCATTTCTTCACGGCTCTCGGCCAGCGCCGAGGCGGGTGTATATGACTGAAGCGAAAATAATTTGCAAGCCCAGTGATGCGCCTCTTCTGCAGATGATTTCAGTTCGCCCGCCTGACCTTGCGACCGCTGCGCAGCCACGCTAACGCCAGACCATGACCGAAACACCGCAAATACCCGCCACACCTGCCACCCGCGAAAGCCTGCTTGCCTGGTTTGACGCCCTGGGGCTGCAGCACACGACCGTGGATCATGAGCCTGTTTTCACCGTCGCCGAAGGCGATGCAATCAAGGCGAACATGCCGGGCGGACATACCAAGAATCTCTTCCTGAAAGACAAGAAGGGTGTGCTGATCCTGATCTCGGCGCTTCAGTCGACTGAAATTCCGCTCAAGCCGCTTCACCACAGCCTGGGGTGCGGGCGGCTGTCCTTCGGCAAGCCGGAGCTGCTGGAAGAAGTGCTGGGCGTGATGCCCGGTTCGGTCACGGCCTTTGCGCTCGTGAATGATCGCGAGCACCGGGTTCGGTTTATTCTCGATGCAGCGCTGGTGGCCCACGACATCGTCAATTTTCACCCGCTCACGAACAATGCCACGACAGCCATGCCAGCACAGGATCTGCTGCGAATGCTGGCGGCGCTTGGCCGCGAGCCGGAGATCGTGGACTTCAGCCCATGACGCGGAGACGCTTGCATCGGCTGTGTTTAGCCGCCACCTAGGCGGAGACGGAAAAATTTTGGTCCCCATGGAGACCCGCAATGGAAATTCTTGGCGCAAACGGCGAACCGCAAACCCCTGAACAGGAAACCGACGCACCGGCGGGTGACCTGATCAAGGACGGCACCGACCAGACCTTTGTGGGGGACGTTGTTGAGCCGTCCAAGCAGGTCCCGGTTCTGGTGGATTTCTGGGCCCCGTGGTGCGGTCCCTGCCGCCAGCTCGGGCCAGCCATTGAACGTGCGGTGTCCGGGGCCGGCGGGGCGGTGAAACTGGTCAAGATCAATATCGACGAGAACCCAGGCATTGCCGGCCAGCTGCGAATTCAATCAATCCCCGCCGTGATCGCCTTCAAGGATGGTCAGCCGCTTGATGGGTTTATGGGCGCGTTGCCGGAAAGCCAGATCAAGGAATTCATCAACCGGATTAGCGGTCAGGTTTCCAGCGAAGACGTGGATGCTCTTGTTGCGCGCGCTGAAGAAGCCCTGGCCGGCGGTGACCTTGGCGGGGCAGCGCAGGACTATGCCGGCGCGCTTCGGATGGATCCCGAACGCGCGGATGCCATCGCCGGCATGGCCCGTATTCACCTGGCCGGCGGTGACGTAGACCAGGCCAAGGCCATTCTCGATGGAGCCCCGGACAGCAAAAAGTCAGACCCGGCCATCATGGCTGTCCGCGCGACGATGGAGCTGGCCAGTGAAGTCGAAGGGGCACTCGACCTTGGCGACGCCGAAGCCGCCGCCGGCAAGAATGAAAAGGACCCGCAAGCCCAGTTTGAGCTTGGCCGGGCCCGGCTGTCCGCCGGTGACATGGGTGGGGCCACATCTGCACTGCTTTCCAGCATCGTGGCCGACAAGGACTGGAACGACGGCGCAGCACGCCAGCTACTTCTGCGCGTCTTCGACGCCGCCGGACCGGACTCCGATGTCGCCAAACAGGGACGCCGCCAACTTTCGTCGATTCTGTTCAGCTAAGATGTCGCACAGGGACAAGCCTTTTTTTAAAGGCGAAGGCCTCTAGTTTACGAGTCCCAGCAGACGACATGATCGAGGGCCATGACCGAAGGCATTGAACCACCCGGCGAACTTCCGCTTTTTCCCATCCGTGGCTGCATTTTGCCACCGGGCGAGCATCTGCCGCTGAACGTGTTCGAGCCGCGCTACCTCAACATGATCGACGACGCCATGAATGGCGATCGCCACATTGGCATGGTTCAGCCGTGCGAGGGCGGCACCCGCGAGGTCCCCGCGCTTGAGCGGATCGGCACGGCCGGACGGATCGTCAGCCACTCAGAAACTGAAGATGGCCGCTACCTGATCGTGCTTGAGGGCACCATGCGCTTTCGCATGATCGAAGAGCTGAACAGCCGCACGCCCTACCGTATGGCGCGGGCCGATTATCGCGGGTTTGAACACGATCTGATGCCCGAAGCGCTCGATGCCTTAGGCGACAAGGACGGCTTTCTTTCGGTGATGCGCGATTTCTTTGAGTTGACTGGCATCGAGGCCGACTGGGACAGCATTGAAACGGCCCCCATGACCGCCATCGTGGACAAGGTTGCGATGGTTGCGCCCTTTGATCCCGGTGCCAAGCAATCGCTCCTTGAAGCCAAGACCCGCGCCAAGCGCGCCGAGCGGATGACCGCCTTCATGACCGGAGCGCTCCAGGCGTCCGGCTCCGCGGGCAGCGCGTAAGTCGAGCTCTAGTCACCGCAGGCCCGGTCCAGAAGAAGCCGCAGCTCTTCTGTGAAGACCTCCGCAGCGCCGGGATCTATCGCGTGTCCCGCTGCGCCATAGGCGGACATTGATCCACTTTCGTTGGCCTGGAACAGGTGATCGACACCCTCGACCGTAACGGTGCGAGTGGTGGCGGACGGACGGCTTGCGATCAAAGCGTCCGCGTTGGGACCCGCCAGCACCTGCAGGTCATTGGCTCCGAAGATTGCGAGCACCGGACCGTCATAGCCAGCAGCGGCCTCGCGCGGGTCCATCTGGAACGCCGCGGCGGCGTAGGGCTGGCCCCAGATCGCCGCCTGCTGCTGCGCCAGCGATTCCGGTGCGCCAGCTTCGATCAAGGCCGCTTCAATCCGGGCGGCAATATCGCCATCGGCAGGGTCAGCGTCTGACAGTACAGCAAAGACCGCTTCCTGAAGTTGGCGGTTTGCGGCGACGGACGCATCATTGCCTCCGGCTGCGCGGATCATCGCTTCGGACTGGCGCGCCATGGTGGTGCCCATCGGTTCATGCATACCCGCCATCGACACCACAAAATCGGCTTGCGCTTGGGGTCCAGCCATCAGCCCGACCCAGCCGCCTTCGGAATGGCCGACAAAGCCAACGCAGCTCAAACCGGTCTCCAGCCTGACCAGCTCCAGCGCCGTGGCGGCATCGTGGGTGAGGTCGGCGGGACTGTCTGGAATGATCCGGTCGGAGCCCCCGACGCCGCGATCATCCAGGCGCAGGCTTGCCACTCCGACGTCGGCCATGAGTTCGGCCCAGGCGGCGTAGATGTGTTGGCCAGCGATCGTGCCATCGCGATCCTGAGATCCTGAGCCCGACAGGATAACCACGCCGGCGCGCGCGCCGTCGTTCGGCAAGGTCAACGTTCCTGCGAGCTGATGGGGCTGTCCGGATTGAGGGTCAGTGACGATCACAATCGTGTCGTCACTGTCGACGGAGTTTGCACCAGACTGCCCGCCCTGACGCGTGAAGGTCAGGGGAAAACTACGTCCAGCCTGGGTGAAGGTCCCGACAATCTCGCCGTCCGCTGAAAGAGCGCCTTCGTAAACCACGCCGCGGGGCGGGTCGGTAAACCGGACATTGCCGTGGTCGAAAGTCACCGCTTCCAGCTCAATCGGAGTATTGCTCTGATCGACCGAAATGAGCTGGCCGCTGAGCGTCTCGCCATCGGCATCGATCTCCAGCACAAGATTGAGCTGGGCTCCACCCACTTCCAGAACACCAGCCCAGCGCCCGACCACGTCGCTGGCCGCCGCCTGATCGATCGCCTCCACGGTAACCACCCGGGCCTCGCTGGCGCTACCTGAAAGCGCGAGGATGTTGTCGCACGCGGCCAGCCCTGGCGCGAAAATCAGAGCAGCAGTACAGGCGAGCAGGGTCGTCAAGCGCATGGGAGCCTCCTTGGGTCGATCTATTATTTAGCATTGACGCTAATTAGCAGTTTGTCTAATAAAAAGTATGAGCGATGTTTTCCAGGCCCTGGCCCACCCGGTCCGACGGGCAGTGCTGAAGCGACTGCGCGCTGGCCCATTGAGTGCCGGCGAGTTGGCGGAGGCCTTCCCGGTCTCCAAACCCACCATGTCGCGCCACTTCACCACGCTGAAGGATGCCGGCCTGATACGGGCCGAGCGCACGGGGACCACAATTCGCTATCGCCTGAATGTCTCTGTTGCCGATGAAGCCCTTGCAACCGTCATGGACCTGCTGGGCCGTGGCCGCGAGACCGACGAGGAGGATACGTCATGATTATGCGCGGATTAATCCTGTCTGCGATTGTCGTTGCGGCCATGGCAGGCCTGTCAGCCTGGGCGTGGACCGTCACAACAGCCGAGACCCAGATCCCGGTCCACTGGTCGATCACGGGCGAGGTCAACCGCTACGGATCGCGGCTGGAAGCCTTCGGGCTGATCCCGGCCATCACGGCCGCCTTGTCGCTGCTGCTGGCGGTCGCACCCCGGATCGACCCGCGCGGCCAGAACCTCGCCAAATCCGGCTCCCTGCTGGGCACGGTCTGGATGGGCCTGCTGGGTCTGCTGCTCGTCGTGCATCTGGCTCTGGTGCTGCCAGCGACGGGCGTCATCGACATGAATAGTACGCTGATGCCCCGGATGGTGCTCGCGGCTGTTGCGGTCTTCATCGCGGTTATCGGCAATGTGCTGGGCAAGGCGCGCCCCAACTGGTTCGTCGGCGTGCGCACTCCATGGAGCCTGTCATCGGATCGAAGCTGGGATATCACCCACCGCTGGGCCGGGCGGGGCTTTGTGGCCAGCGGCGTGATCGGAGGCGCAGCCATTGTGCTCGCACCGATCGGCGTCGGCATGGCGATCTTCATAGGCCTGCTCTGCACGACCTCGCTGGGATCGATCCTGATTTCCTATCTCGCCTGGCGTAGCGACCCCGCCCGGGAAACCTTCAACGAGACGGACTAGCGCTGAAGCACGGTGGTGGTGACAGCGGCGGCCCGGGCGTCCTCCAGATCAAGATAGAGCGGTTCCCAGCCCTTCTGCGAATAGAGTCGGGTCTGATCGCCAAAATGATCCGATGTCGGGTCGGTGGACTGGGAATAGGTCAGCACGCCTTCACTGCGTACGCCGCCGTCTGAAAATTCCACCGTCATGACCCAGCTCGACCCGTGGCGCACAGAGGTCCAGCCGCGCCCGGGCACCGGGCTTTCGGGAATGATCATGTTGAACACGCCTGTACCCGCCGGTCCGCCATGGATCGGAATGAAGTCGTCGCCGCGCATCTCGCCCATCACCTCGCCCAGCGGGGCGTCTGGCGCGAGCTGTAGCTGAGCAAGCTGTCCGGCCGCGGTGCGCAGGGCCTCGAGAACCGCTGGATTGTCAGCATCCAGCCCAACCGGCGTCGTCGCCGCGTTCGCGGGATCAAACGCCCCATCAAACACAGCACCCCCGGCCAACAGATAGAGCGCCATGGTATGGGCCCCGCGACTGTCGAGATTGACCTTCAGATCCCACCCCGCCAGGGCGTCACAGACCGGCTGCAGGTCCACCTCCCCGCTTTCGCGGCAGACGTCGACCACGCTGTCGCGCAACAACTCGCCGCCATGGTGGCGATTGGAATACATCACCGCCTGAACGGTCTCCAGGTCAAAGCCGGGCTCACCCAGCCCGTCAGATCCGGCCAGGCGCTGAGCCATCTGTTCCAGCGCCAGACGCGTGCGCAGCGACCGCGGCGTGGCCTCATCGCCCCAGACCGGGCTGTAACCGGTCAGCGGCTCATTAGGGTTGGTCAGCCATGGACTGTCATTGGACTGTGCCACAAAGTCAGAGCGGAACAGGTGCGGAGCATCCTCCGGGCCGAACACGCCATCTGCGGTCGCGGTCTCGCTATTGCCCCAACGGCAGGTCGGATCGCTGGCATCAAGGATCGGGATGCGCGCCTGCACCCAATAGCCCTGCGCGGTCGGCGAGGTTGCACACCGCGCGATCAGCGCGTCGTCCACATGCGGGACCATGCCCATATCGCCATAAAAGGCCCCGCCCTGCCGATCGATGCCCATGGTGTTGAACGCCGTCGCCTGATAGCGCGACAGGGCGTCATGGAGCCCCTCCACGTCATCGGCACGATACATCGCCAGATACTGATCAATGATGCGAAGCCCGGAGCTGGGTGCCACGAAAGCGTAAGCGGTCTCGGCTGTCCATGGCAGCCGCCGGGACACGACCACCGGTCCAAACTCGGTATCCCAGATCGTGCGTGTGACGGGCGTGGTCGTGCCATCTTCACGGCGCACATCCACTGTGACCTCAACCGGCGTCATCTCCTGCCAGGTATCGCCTACGCGGTAGCGCGTGGGGTCTTCGGAATCGAGGCTGAGCTCGAAATAGCCAAACCGACGCGCGGTGGAGACCGTGTGGGTCCAGGCGATGTCGCTGGTGTGACCAATGCCCACAAAGGGCGTCGTGATCAGTCCTGCGCCCACCACGTTGAGCTCACCGGGAATGGTCATGCCAATCCGGTAAAAGCGCAGCGCGCCATCCCAGGGATAGTGCGGATTGCCCAGCAGGACCGCATTCGCGTCCCCGCGCACGCCCTCGGCTCCGATCGCATAGGCGTTCGAGCCCATGCCCCGGCGCTCGACCAGCAAGTCTTCCACCCGTGCCTCGCTGATGGTGCCATCCTCGGTGACCGGCGGCGTTGCCGAAGTCACCGCTTCGATAGGCTGACCGAAGGGAAGCGTCAGCGCGCCGTGCCAGATATCGCTGGCGCTGACCGGGCGGACCCAGTCCGCGCCCACGCAAGCCGGATCAGTCACCGTGCCCTCTTCCAGGAACTGGTTCACGCCGTCAGCGAAGCCCTCAATGAAATGCTGTGCAGCAGAGCTGGGGCGATCAATTGGGTTGCGCGAAGAGAGCAGCGACTCAACCAGACCCGCATCGACGATGCGGCGGTGATAGATATCGCTGGCGATGTTGGCGTTATTAGCGCCCGCCCCCAGGAAGGCCGCCCGCTCACCGCGCACCGTCATGGCGCGCTCCATGACGAGGCAGAGATTATCTTCTGCCGCGACATAGCCCGCGCCAAACCCCAGCCCGCGGTGGTCCTGCGCCACGATGCGCGGAACGCCATAAGGCAGGCGCAGAATTTCCACCCGCGCGCGTTCTTCGGCCCGGGCCGTGTACTCGGCTTCAATCTCTGCAAGCTCCTCGTCTGTCTTTGCGTTAAGAAGCGCCGCCGCCGCATAAACGGTCAGGCAGCCGGACAAAGACAGGCTGAGAACAGCAGTCGCGAGCACGATGGGAAGCTTCATGGGAGGGCACCTTTAGCAAGTTTGCTCCGCGACCCTAGCCCGGTCCGGGGCCGACTGAAACCGGGGTGAGGCAAAGTGCTTTCGCCAAACGTCCGCGGTCGCTAGATTGCCGCGCTGCACAATCACCCCGTCCCGCGGAGCACGGCCATGACCCCCAGCCCGAAGAAAATCGTTCTCGCCTATTCCGGCGGTCTTGATACCAGCGTCATCCTGAAATGGCTTCAGGACCATTACGGCGCTGAGGTCGTCACCTTCACGGCTGATCTTGGCCAGGGTGAGGAACTGGAGCCGGCGCGACGCAAAGCTGAAGCCGCGGGCATCAAGGACATCTTTATTGAAGACCTGCGCGAGGAATTCGTCCGCGATTACTGCTTCCCCATGGTGCGCGCCAATGCGGTTTATGAGGGCCAGTATCTGCTCGGCACGTCGATTGCGCGCCCGCTGATCTCCAAGCGTCTGGTGGAAATTGCCCATGAGACCGGTGCCGACGCGGTGGCCCACGGTGCAACGGGCAAAGGCAATGACCAGGTCCGCTTTGAGCTGGCGGTCGCGGCGCTGGACCCGGGCCTGAAATGCATCGCGCCGTGGCGCGAATGGGACCTGACCTCGCGCACGAAGCTGATCGAGTATGCCGAAAAGCAGGGCATTGAGGTGCCGTCCGACAAGCGCGGCGAAGCCCCATTCTCGGTGGATGCCAATCTCTGGCACACCAGCTCTGAAGGCAAGATGCTGGAAGACCCGGCCGAGGAAGCCTTCAACGAGGTTTGCCTGCGTACCCAGCACCCCGAAGACGGCCCGGACGAACCCGAATACGTCACCATCGGCTTTGAGCGCGGCGACGCGGTGTCTATCAATGGCAAGGCCCTGTCTCCGGCAACCCTGCTCACTGATCTCAACACCATGGGCGCGCGCCACGGGATTGGGCGTCTGGACCTGGTGGAAAACCGCTTTGTCGGTATGAAGTCACGCGGCATCTATGAGACGCCGGGTGGCACCATCCTGATGATGGCCCATCGCGGCATTGAACAGCTCACCCTTGATCGCGGTGCCATGCATCTGAAAGACGAGCTGATGCCGAAATATGCCAAGCTCCTCTATGATGGCTTCTGGTTCAGCCCCGAACGCGAAATGCTGCAGGCGGCCATCGACCACTCCCAACGCCATGTCAGTGGTGAGGTTCGCCTCAAGCTCTACAAGGGCAATGTCATGGTGGTGGGCCGGTCTTCGCCCAACTCGCTCTACTCGCTGGCCCACGTCACGTTTGAAGAAGATGATGTGTATGACCAGAAGGATGCCGCTGGCTTCATTACGCTGAACGCCCTGCGTCTGCGTTTGCTCGCCGATCGCAAGAAGCGGTTAGGGCAGAACGACTAGATGAGCCTTGGCCCGGAAAACATCCTGATCCTGACCGGCGCTGGCATCAGCGCCGAGTCCGGGCTGGGGACGTTTCGCGAAAAGGGTGGGCTATGGGAGAAATTTGATCCCATGAAGCTCGCCACGCCGGAGGCTTTCGCCGACGACCCGGAGCGTGTACTCGAGTTTTACAATGCCCGGCGCGCCAACCTGACTGATGCCAAAGCCAACGCCGCCCATTTCGCGCTGGCAGAGCTGGAGCAGGCCTGGATGATGGCTGGCCGCGGCGAGTTCACGCTGGTCACCCAGAATATCGATGACCTGCATGAGCAGGCGGGATCCGCCAATCTGCTGCACATGCATGGCGAGCTTTTAAAGACACGCTGCCAAGCCTGCGGCCATCTTTACACCGACACCGGGCCGATCACCCACGGCGCGCCTTGCGGCGGCTGCGGCAAGCCCCATGGCCTGCGCCCGCACGTGGTGTGGTTTGGCGAAATGCCGCTCGGGCTCGACCAAATCTACAAGGCCATGGACCGGGTCGATCTGTTTATCGCCATCGGCACCTCGGGCACCGTCTACCCGGCGGCGGGCTTCGTTCAGGAAGCCAAAAAGCTCGGCGCGCGGACCGTGGAACTGAGCCTTGAGCCGGGCGAAGTCAGCGAAATTTCTGACGAGGGCGTTTACGGTCCGGCGACGGAGGTGGTGCCGGACTGGGTCGCCAGGAAGCTCAGCTAGCCCGCCTACGCGTCGTGAAACTGCATCAGCTGGATCAGGTTTCCGCAGGTATCGTCAAAAACTGCCGTGGTCGCTCCACCCGCGTTTTTGGGCTGCTGAGTGAAGACAACGCCCTTGGCTTCCAGCGCTTTGACCTCAGCCTCGATGTCATCAACGGTGAAGGCCGTCCAGGGGATGCCGTCCGCTTTGAGCTGGGCCTGAAAGGTCTTGGCGGGCGGATAGGCCGTTGGCTCAAGCAAAAGCTCGACGCCGTCCGGCTCCTCCGGCGAGAGCAGCGTCAGCCAGCTATACTCGCCCATCGGAATATCGTGCTTGATCTTGAAACCGAGCGTCTCGGTGTAGAACGTGCGCGCCTTGGCCTGATCTTCGACCATGACGCTTTTGCCGTACATCCTCATAACGCCACCCCATTAACCCTTCTCCACAAAGGGTCTTAAAATCGCGGCGCAACGTCAATTCAAATCGAATGGGGCCCTACCCCACGCTGTCTTCGATCACGTGCATGTCATCATCGCTGAGGCCGAAATGGTGGCCGATCTCGTGAACGAGGACGTGAGTAATCAGCTCTGACAGCGTCACATTCGAGCGCTCGCACCATTCCAGCAGGATGGGCAGGCGGTAGAGGAAGACATAGTCCGGCTCCGGGCTGGGATCGGAGACCGACTTACTTGTCAGGTCCACCCCGTGATAGAGGCCGGTCAGCTCGTACGGGCTCTCCATCTCGAAATGCTTCAGCACTTCTTCAGGCGCAAAATCCGTGACCTGGATCACGACATTGCCGCACATCTGCCGAAAGCCCTCTGGCAAACCGGCCCAGGCGGCATCGGCCAGGGCCAGGAAGTCTTCAGAGGTGGGCGGTCGCGATTTTGACCAGCGGGTGGACGCTTTGCTCGGGTGTGTCTTGCTCATGAGCTCTGCCTAGCAGTGACTGAGCTTGCGCGAAAGCGTCGACTTGCGCGCGGAACATAAATCGAACACAGTGTCGGCCATGGCTGTGACAGACCCTTCATTCCCGGCGCGCGCTGAAAACCCGAGCATCGATGATGCCCGGGCGCTGATGCGGGGTGCGTCGCGTCTACTGCTGGATCTTGGTGTTGCGCCGATCCCGGAATTCACCCTGCCCTGCGGGCGGCGCGCGGACCTCGCCGGTCTCGGTCGCAAGGGCGAGGTAGTGATCGTGGAAGTCAAATCAGGGATTGCCGACTTCAAGGCCGATATGAAGTGGCCAGAATATTTCGACTGGTGCGACCGGTTTTATTTTGCGGTGTCGGAGCGCTTCCCCGCCGATGTCCTGCCGGAACAGACGGGCCTTATTATCGCGGACGGCTTTGGTGGTGCGGTGGTGCGTGAAAGCCCGGTTCAGCCCCTGGCTCCGGCCCGGCGCAAGTCCGTGACACTGAGGTTTGCGCACAACGCTGCCGAACGCGCCTTGCGCCTGCTCTAGCTTTTTACTGGTGAGAGGCCGGTCCGGGCGCTAGGCCTGAGGCCATGAGCCTTGTCCTTCTTGTCACAGCGGGCGTATCTGCCGCGCTCGCCGGTGCCATTGGTGCCCCGCTGCGCCAACTGGCACGACGCAGCTATCGCGGCGACACGCCCCCTCCTCCTGCGCAGCCGGCACCGCTCGACTTTAAAGGCCTGCCACCAGCCGCCTTCACCCACCCCCATCGCCAGGGCGGCTTTGGTGAAGCGCTGACCTTCGTCATGATGGCGGCTGACGGCTGGCGTCCGGTCAACGGCAAGCCGGGCAAAGGCCCGCAAGGCATTGATGGCATTTTCTGGCGGCAGGGCCCGCACCAGTTTGAGGTGCGCCTCATCGAAACCAAGACCAATAACAGCAGCCACAAGCCCTATGCCATGAGTCATGAAAAATTGCTCGGTAATCTCGATACGCTCTACGTCACCGCCGGAGATGAAAAGCTCCAGGCCCTGTACGCCCATATCGCCGCCGGGTTGAAATCAGGATCGGATCAGGTCACCGCCGAACTCTGGCGCCACGACCTGCATCGCGGCGTCACAGTGATCAGCCGGCTGGACGAAGACGGCCTGCCCTTCGGCCCGCTGGAGCGGCGCAACAGCGTTGCAGATATGGAGGGACTCGCCGCCGGAATAGCGGAAATGGATACGGCCGGTGAGATCCTGACCCGCTAGCGCTTTGACAGCGTCGTCCTGATCGCCCGCCCCATGACCCGGCGACGGGTGTCGTAGACATCGAGGTTCAACGCTTTTACCACGCCTTGGTCGGCGGTCGCAGGGTCGCCTGAATGGCGGGGATCCGGATCATATTCTAGCGCAAGCTGGACCGTTTTAGCGATATCTTGGCCGCTTTCGGCCGCGACGATCTCAAGCGCAAAATCAATCCCGGCGGTAACGCCGCCGCCGGTTACAAGTGCGCCGTCATGAACGACGCGCTTCATCTCGCGCCGGCCCCCAAATAGCGACAAGAGATCGTGATAGGCCCAGTGGGTGGTCGCGCGCCTGCCCTTCAAAAGACCCGCTGCGCCCAGAATGAAGGCTCCGGTACACACCGATGTGACCCAGCGCGCCGTCAGGGCTTGCGTCTGTAGCCAGGCGAGCGCAGCCCCGTCCTCCATTGCGGCAGCGACGCCATAGCCACCGGGCACGCAAACCATGTCGAACGCGCCCGCATCGTCGAACGTCACGGTTGGGGTGAGGGTCAGTGGCCCGTCGGTCGCTCGCGGTTCAACGTCGGCAGAGACCAGCTCACACTGATAGCCGGGCACCTGACTTAGGACCTGCAATGGTCCCGTAAGATCAAGCTGGGTAACCTTGTCGAAAACCAGAAAGCCGACACGCACCCCGCCCGCCTAGCGCGGTGCGCGCTTGGCGAGGATACGCTGCAGGGTGCGGCGGTGCATGTTCAGCCGGCGCGCGGTCTCCGAGACATTGTGATTGCACAGCTCGAACACACGCTGGATATGCTCCCAGCGTACACGGTCCGCACTCATCGGATTTTCCGGCGGCTCCGGCTTTGCTTCCGGCCGGGCCAGCAGAGACTTCATCACGTCATCGGCATCGGCCGGCTTGGCCAGATAGTCGATCGCACCGGACTTCACCGCAGCAACCGCCGTGGCGATATTGCCATAGCCGGTCAGCATAACCGCTCGACAGTCGGACCGGTGATCATGCAGCGACCGCACTACATCCAGCCCGTCACCATCTTCAAGGCGAAGGTCCACCACCGCGAAGGCTGGCGGGTTTTCGCGGGCGACGCGCATGGCCTCAGCAACCGTGGCAACGGAGGCCACAATGTCAAAGCCGCGCGAAGCCATCGCGCGCTCCAGGCGGGTACGAAAGGGTGTGTCGTCATCGAGGATAAGAAGCGTCTTATCGTCGGGAAGAGTAAGGTCTTCAGCCACCGGTGTTGGGCCTCCTTTAAGGCTTTCGGTGAGTCTTATTCAGTGATTTAAACGAGTTCTGCGAAAATCAAGAGGGGGGTATGGCGCATTGTCGCACCCTTTGAACAGTGCGGATATTCGCAGCACAGGCGGCTGGAGCGTTATTCCGCCGTCTTTGAATCAAAGATCGGACCGGCTTCCAGCTCACGCCGTGGCAGGATGATTTTGACCACGGCTCCCACCCTTGGCGCATTGTCGAGCTCCACCCGCCCACCGATACGCTCCACCAGTGTTATGGCGATGAACACGCCCAGCCCGAGCCCGCCATGGCCCGGTTCGGCCCGACGTGTGGTGACGTAGGGCTCGCCCAGCTTGGCCAGAATATCCGGCGGAAAGCCCGGACCGTCATCCACAACGGTCATGACCAGGGTATCGGCCGACCACCCTCCGGTGATGGACACGCGAGTGTTGGAGTAATCGACAGCATTCTCAACAAAATTGCCGAGAGCGTAGATAACCTCGGCCTTGCGCTGCATGACCGGCGGTTCAGGATCGTGCGGATCGGGCTCCAGCACCACGCTGATCTCAGCGCCGAGCCCGCGCAGCGGCGCAGCCGCCTCCTCCATCGCTTCGCGCAGACCCACACGGTCGTGCATGCGATCCGTGGCCTCATGGGTTTGAGACAGGCGCTGGAGGATTTCACGGCAGCGCTGAGCCTGAGAGACGATCAGTTCGGCATCCTCACGCAGCACTTCGTCAGAGGCCGCACGGAGCACTTCCTTGGCGGTAAGCTGGATCGTGGCCAGCGGTGTACCCAGTTCGTGAGCGGCCGCCGCGGACAGAGCCCCCAGCGCAGACAGGCGCTGCTCGCGCGCCAGCACGGTCTGCGTCGCAGCCAGCGCCGTGCCCATGCGCCGGGCTTCCGAGCCGACACGCCACGCATACATGGCGGTAAATGCAATCGCGATAGCCAGCGCGACCCAGGTCGCTGTCTGGTACAGCGGTGGCAAATCCGGCTCTGGACCACCCCACGGCAGCGGATAATGCCACATTGCCAGCATTACAGATCCAGCTGCCGCAATCGCAGCCAGCAGCGCCCACCATCGTGTGGGTAACGCGGCGACCGCGATCACCATCGGGCCGACGAGCATCACGGCAAACGGGTTGGACAAGCCGCCCGTGAGCGCCAGCAACACCATGAGCTGCACCACATCATAGGTGAGCTGGACAAAGGCCTCCCAGTCCTTGGCAAAGCGCTGCGTTGGAAGGGCCAGCGAGACCCAGGCATTGACCCAGGCGCTGGCGGCAATCGCGCCGAGGCAAAGCCCCAGCGGCAGGTCGAATCCAAAGCCGTAGTGAACCACCACCACGCACAATGTCTGGCCAACCACCGCCAGCCAGCGCAGCAGGATCAGCGTGCGCAGCCGCACACGTCCGAAGACGGGCGTCAAGCCAGCTTCTGCGTTCACCTTTTCCCAATCGGGCTCAACCGAGATCATCTCACGACGGCTTTCAATGTCTGCTTCTTATGGATGGCGAGCGGTGGCGAAGTGCGCAAGCGGACCTTTGGACGCGGCCCTCTGGGACGTGTTAGGCCGATGTGCACCGGCAAGCGAGCACTTGCCTCAGGCGGTAACTGAAACGGATATGGCGCAGCGCACAAAGATGACTATGCTGCGCTGCGAAAGGGTTTGCTCTGATGAGTCTGTCCAACCGGCCTATCTGGCTGTTTCCGGCCATCACCGCGGTCGTCGCGGGTGTTGCCGCCGTAGTTCTGATCGTTCTGCCGCAGCTGCGTGAAACGGGGCCCGATGTAAATCGCCCTGGCGCGACCCGTGTTGCCGGCGACGCGCAGATTGGCGGTCCGTTTACCCTGACCAATCACCTGGGCGAGACAGTGACCGAGGAGAGCTTCGCGGGTTCACCGCTGCTGATCTATTTCGGTTTCACCTACTGCCCGGACATGTGCCCGGCCTCGCTTCAGATCATGAGTGCGGCCCTGGAGCAGCTTCCCGCTAGCGATGCAGCAGCCTTCCAGCCGCTTCTGATCAGTATAGACCCTGAACGGGACACACCGGAGGCGCTGGCAGACTACGTGTCGGCGGATGTTTTTCCCGACAATCTGATGGGCCTGACCGGCACGCCGGAACAGATTGCAGACGCGGCAGCCGCCTACCGCGTCTACTATGCGCGCGTTGGAACTGACGAGAGCTATACCGAATACACCATGGACCATCTGTCGGTGATTTTCCTGATGGATGGCGAGGGTGAGTTTGTGGACATTTTCCCCCATGGGACACCGCCGGCCGCGATTGCCACGCGGCTGCAACGCTTTCTAGAGGAAAATCCGGTTCAATCGTGACGACGCGGATCTTCGCGCCAGTCCTGACCGGCTTCAAAGGACGTATTGATGCTTTATTCGTTTCTGGAACTCAGCCGGGCGGCCATGCTGCCCTGGCGAGCCGCCGCCAACGTCACCCGTCGATCGCTCCGCAGCCCGCTGAACCCGGCTGGTGACACGCTGGCAGGGCGAGCGATGGCCGCTGGCGCAGACCTGTTCGAAAGCCTGACGCGCTATTACGGCAAGCCGGAATGGGGCGTTAGCCCAACTGAAGTTGAAGGCCAGCCAGTCGATATCGAGATCGAAACCGTCTGGTCCAAACCCTTCTGCAAGCTCATTCACTTCAAGCGTGACCTGGATGCATTGGCCAAGGCGCGCGGGGTGAAGCCGTCCGAGATCAATGATCCGAAAGTCGTGTTGGTCGCGCCGATGTCCGGCCACCACGCCACGCTGCTGCGCGGGACCGTGGAGGCGTTTCTGCCTGACGCCGAAGTTTACATCACTGACTGGGTCGATGCCCGCCATGTTTCGGTGCTCGAAGGTCGCTTCGACCTTGATGACTATGTGCTGTATGTGCGCGAGATGATCAGCGCCGTTGGCGAAAACACCCATGTGGTTGCGGTTTGCCAGCCCGGCCCGCCGACCCTCGCAGCTATCGCACTGATGGCCGAGGACGAGGATCCGATGCGGCCAGCCAGCATGACCTTTATGGGCTCGCCCATTGATCCGCGCAAATCACCGACCGTGCCGAACAAGCTGTCTGAAGAGCGCCCCTATGAGTGGTTCCGGGACAACCTGATCCACACGGTGCCAGCCACCTATACCGGCGCGCTCCGCCGGGTCTATCCGGGCTTCTTGCAGCTGACCGGCTTCATCAACATGAATTTCGATCGGCATGTGGACGCCCACTACCGCTTCTTCAATCAGCTGGTTGAAGGCGATGGCGACAGCGCGGACAAGCACCGCAGCTTCTACGATGAATATCTGTCAGTCATGGACCTGACCGAAGAATTCTATCTGCAGACCATCAAGGACGTCTTCCAGGAATACAAGCTGGCACGCGGCGAGATGACGGTACGTGATCGCGCAGTGCGTCCGGAAGCGATTAAAGATGTGGCCCTTCTCACAGTTGAGGGGGAAAAGGACGACATCTCCGGCATCGGCCAGACGCAGGCCGCCCACGGGCTGTGCGCCAACCTTCCCGAGGCCCTGCGCAAGGACCACGTCCAGGAAGGTGTCGGCCACTACGGAGTGTTCAACGGCCGTCGCTTCCGCGAGGAAATCGCGCCGATGATGAAGGCCTTCATGGCAGAGCACAGTCAGCGCAAGAGCAGCAAGAAAGCCGCCTAGACAGCGGCTCGCCGGACCTAGTCCTCAGGCGGGGCGTGGCTAACGCTGAGCCCCGCCTCTTCTGGCACGCGACCTTCGGTAAAAGCAGACATCGGCAGTGGGGCTTGAGGCTCAATCGCCACCTGCAGAGTACCGCCTTGATTGATCAGGCTGACCACCGCGGTTTGCGCCGAAGCAACCAGCGCGGGTTCAGCATATCCCCCAACCAGAATGCCAGCGAAGGCCACAAAGCCCGCTGCCTGGGCACGCACGGCCTCCGGCGTAGAATTCTGCTGCTCGGCCATGATGGAGAATACGCTGCTGAAAAAGGCCTCGTCTTCAAACTCGATCACCAGTCGATGAAGCTTTAACAGCTCCAATATGTCGGCGGGCGGCGAGTTAATGGCGTCCGGCTCGCTCTCGACCCACTCTGCTAGCGCCTCACCATACGCTGTGACGCCGCTCAAATCCTGCTCAATGGACAGCCGAAAGCCATCGCGCAGGACAAGCGCATTCTCACCCTCGGTTCGAACCCGGTCCTGCATGGGATCGTAGACCGTCGTGGACTGGAGCGAGAACACCAGTTCTTCAAACCCGAATGTGTCCAGAGCAGACGCGAATTGCGCGCCAATATCACCTGCATCACGCTGCGCCGAGACAGTCAGATTGGGCATTTGAACGGTCGAAACCACCTGGCCGCCGTTACGCGTTTCGGTGTCACCGCTTATGGATGCGATGTTCGCGATGAGACCTGATGCATTCAGCGCGAGCCCTTCGACCAGAAAACTTTCATAGGTCGGCGCGGAAAGGGGACGCACATCATCCAGCTCCATCAGACCGCCGGCAAAGCCCTCAAGCTGGACCCGGTCCAGACCAATCGCGACCGTCCCACCCCCATCGTCGCCGCCCTCAAAGCGCAGCGTTTCCATCGTGAAATCGCGCAGGATATCACCGTCAAAGTCAGTGGCTTCAAGCCGGTCGATATTGAGGTTTGATGGGCCGCCGCTGTCATCTTCCAGATCAACGGCGAGGCTGAGCACGCGGATTTGTCCAAACCTGTTGTCGCTTCCCGCGGCGAACTCAACCTCGGCCTCCCGCCGTTGAAAATAGGCCGCCGCCTGCTCAGTGAGTGCAGGGCCCGGCTCGCTTACGAGGAATTGTTCGAAGCTCGCCTCTCCATCTTCATACGTTATGATACCGGCTTGGAAGTCGAACGCGTCCACAACCGGTGCCCCGTCAACAAGGCGCGGGCGATCAATGACCAGCGTATCGACAGTCAGGCCGCCGCCATCGTCGTCATTGAACACAAAATTGTCGAAGGTGACGGTCCCGTCCTCAATCGTCTGGCTGCGCCAGCTTGCACGCGACGCCGCGCCGAGGCCCAGAGCCTCGAGCGCGGCAGCCATGTCTTCGCTTGATGGCGGGGCTTCTCCGCCACCGGGCGCACACGCAAGCAGCATGAGCGGAAGGGCGGCAGCAACAAGCGAGGTCTTGCAGGCCTTGAACATGGTATATCACCTCCGGGCAGCAGCTCGAACGATACTGGCGAGCGATTAGGGTGCTGAATGCTCAATGCTCATGCCGAGCGCATCATAGTTCGGCGTAGCGCCCAGACCTTCCATTTCAGCAAGCGAAAGCGGCTCCGGCGGCTCCACCGCGATACGCACCGCTCCGCCGCGGGCGATAAAGCCAATCAGGGCCTCCTGCAGATCTTCGCCGAGATCCTTTGGCATCTGCGCGGCGGCCCCCATGGTGAATAGCGCAGCCATGACACCAGCCTGCTGGCGCATCTGTTCGGCCGAGACGCCCTGCTCTTCTGCCATGATCGAAAACACCAGATCGAGCAGGCCGAGGTCTTCAACACCGAGGCTGACTGAACGTAACGTCAGGAGATCGCTGATTTCAGACGGCACCTGCGGCTCAACACCGGGCTTGGCGACCAGTTGTTCAGCCTCCCACGCTTCAAGCGCCTCGCTGTAGGCCATGAAACCTTCGACATCAAAACCGAAGGAAAATCGCGCCAGACCAACACCACTCAGCACCATGTCATCGACTGTGTATAGCCGCTCTCCATCAGGATCGAACTGGAAACTGCCGTTCAGCGAGAAGTCGAAATTCTCAAGGCCAATTCGATCGAGCTGCTCGAGCATCGCCGCAGCGTCATTTCCAGCGGATTCGTCAAAGGCGAGCACGAAAGAAGGGACATCGACATCAATCTGGAAACCGCCCCCATTCGTGCTATTGCCGGTTAATTCCGCTCGCGGCATCGACATTTCAATGCCTTCACCGGAGAGGTTTACGCCGCTAATGACCGTGCTCTCATACATCTGGTTAGGCTTGAGCGCGCCAGCCATGATGGTGTCCATCTGCATGTTGAGGGCCTCTTCGCCAACGGTTAAGCCGCTCGCACGGATGGAATCGACAGTCATATCAATGCTCGTCCCGTCAGAGACCGCGCCGATCATGCGGAAGTCGGACAACATAATCTGGTCAATTGTGGTGCCGTCGTAGCCGATCACTGTCAGATCGCGGAGCGTGTAAACAAACGCATCTCCGTCGACCGCAAGCGCGGCACCAAAACCCGCCATTGAAAACTCACCGTAAGCCCCGTCGGCAATCGGGCTTCCATTCTCTTGCACCTGGCCGCGAAACTGCCGGGAGAGCCCGTCGATGAGCTCAGCTGACGGATCGCGCAAGGAGAGCCGTTCAAATGTCGCTGGCTCCTCAGCATCGGGCAGGTCCATGGTGCCGTTTTCAAAGACGAGGCTGTCGAATACCGGAGCGGCCCCCGCCAGGCGCAAGCCTTCAATAATGACACGCTCGCCGGCAACCGCGCCTGTTTCGCTGGTAATCGCGAGATTGGTGAAAACGACACGGTCTCCATCAACGGTGCGGCGAGCCCATGTCGTTGCGCCCTGCTGATCAAGGCCCAAAGCTGCCAGCGCAGCATTGACATCCTGCTGGATCACAACGCTCTCGGCCGCACTAACCGAGGCCATGGACGGCGCAGTCAATCCAAGAAGAGCAAGGCTGCTGGCTGCAGCGAGCAGGAAACGCGATGAGGGCATAGAAAGGCTCCGATTCAACCGTGGGCTATCGACGGCAGGCTAGCGCGGCCACCAGACAAACGCACGCTCGAATCCAAAGATGGCGAGCTTATGGTGATTGGAGTGTTGCTGTCCCGTCATCCACACGAACCCGCTGGATCGCGTCCCCGAAAGCCTCGAACAGGCCGGCCTCCACACCGGTGAGCCAGGCCTGCGCGCCAAGGTCGAGAAGCCCTTGCGCCAGCCCGTCGCGCCGTGCGGCATCGAGATGCGCACACGCCTCATCAAGGATCAGCACTGGCGCAGCCCTGCGGACGCGCCCGATCGCGGACGCCTGAGCGAGCGCGAGGCCCAGAACCAGTGCCTTCTGCTCTCCGGTTGAACAATCAGCCGCGACCTGGTCCTTCTCACGGTGGCGTGCGGTGAGCTCGGTCCGGTGAGGCCCGGTCAAGGATCGCCCGGCCGCACCATCCCTTCGCCGCGCATGGCGCAGCGTCTCGATGAATTCATCCTCGACAGCCCCCGCCGCCTCGCCAGCAGCCAACTTCGCCTCCAGCAGCCCTTCAAGCTCCAGATCGCCCTTGGGGAAGGCACTTTCAGGACGGGCATCGATTTCGGACTGAAGGCGCACCAGCGCATCGACGCGGGCAGCGGCCAGAGCCACACCGCGGGCGGCCATCTCACCTTCCAGCGCGCTCAGCCAGTCCGGGTCGATACGCGCGCCCTCCATTTCGCGGTCGAGCAGGCGTTGACGCTCACGCTGAGCCTTTTCATAGGCACTGGCCTCGCTGCCATGGTCCGGTGCACCGGCAAGGACCAGACGATCGAAGAAGCGCATACGGTCCGAGCGCGGGCCGGCCCAAAGGCGATCTTCGCGCGGCGTCAGCCACAGCATCGGGAAAAGGCGTGCAAGGGCTGTCTGGGTCGTGGCTGCGCCATCCAGTCGGGTCTTCCGGCGGGACGGCTCTGCCGGGTCAGATCCGGTCGCCAGGCTCACAGGCCCTTCAACCGTCATGGCCTCCGCATAAACCGCCCAGATCGGGTCCTGTCCATCGGGTGTGCGGCGTCGCACCGCTTCGGCGCCTGCTGCGCGCACGCCCCGCCCCGGCCCCAGAAAGCTGACCGCCTCGACGAGATTGGTCTTGCCGGCCCCGTTGGAGCCAAACAGCGCCACGGGCCGCGGCTCCAGCGTCAGGTCAAGGCTGGCATAGTTTCGAAAGCCGGTGAGCTTCAGGCGCGTTACGCCCGGCGCGCTCTGCAGGTCGGATGAGCTGGCCGTCTCGATCACACCCGAAGCGGCATCAGCACGTATTCAGCATCCGCATCACCGGAGTCGGTCACCCGCGTCGGTGACCCGGAGTCCGCAAATTCGAACACCGCTTCGTCGCCTTCGATCTGACCCGCGACATCGAGAAGGTAGCGGGCATTAAACCCGATCGCCATCTCTTCGGAGCTGTAGTCAGCGGCCAGCTCTTCGCTTGCCGCCCCGCTCTCCGGGTTGTTCACCGTCAGGATGAGCTGACCATCAGACAGCGCCAGCTTCACTGAGCGTGACTTTTCCTGGGAAATGGTCGCGACACGGTCGACGGCCTGAGCGAAAGGCGCGCGATCAATGCGCAAGATCTTGTCATTGCCGCGCGGGATAACTCGCTCGTAGTCCGGGAAGGTGCCGTCAATGAGCTTGGAGGTGAGCACTGCAGCACCCAGCTGGAAGCGGATCTTGCCTTCGGACACCGAAACTTCGACGTCGCCATCAAGGTCTTCCAGAAGGCGGCGCAATTCCTGGATCGGCTTGCGCGGAATGATGACGGCGGGCATCGCGGCCGCACCATCGGGCAGATCGGTTTCCGCCAGCGCCAGGCGGTGACCGTCCGTCGCAACAGCCCTCAACGTCTTGCGACCATCGCGCTCAGCAGCATGCATATGGATGCCGTTGAGATAGTAGCGCGTCTCTTCAGTGGAAACGGCAAATCGCGTCTTGTCGATCAGACGCGAGAGCTCGCTTGCCGGGGCTGAGAAGCTGACTGCAAGGTCCTCGCTCGGCATGACCGGGAAATCGCCCGCCGGCAGAACCGGCAGATTGAACTTTGAGCGTCCAGCTGACAGCGAGAGCCGCGGATCGTCCCCGCCACGTTCCAGCGTGACCTGGCTGCCCTCAGGCAGCTTGCGGGCAATCTCGTAAAGGGTATGGGCGGGAGCCGTGACGTCACCGTCCTGAGCGATGTCGGCTTCAGCCTCCTCCACGATCTCCATATCGAGGTCGGTCGCGGTCAGACGGGCGAAGCCATCCTTGGCCCGGATCAGCACGTTAGACAGGATCGGGATTGTGTTGCGGCGCTCCACAACGGCCTGCACGTGTCCGAGGGCTTTCAACAGCGTTGCGCGCTCTATCGTCAGCTTCATCTGTCGCCTCTGCCTATGGAGGGCGAATCTCGAAAGTTAAGAGAATCGCCGAAACTGTTAGGGACGGCACCATAAACCAAAAAAATCCACCGCAAGAAGGGCCTCTTGCGGTGGATTTGAAAGTTTGGCTCTCGTTTTAGTCGCGCAGCCGACGTCGAAGGGCCTCAATGTCCTCAGAAAGGACGGCATCAGAGGGGAGCTGATCCGTGATTTTATTTACGGCATGAATGACCGTGGAGTGGTCGCGCCCCCCAAAGCGGCGGCCGATATCAGGCAGTGACCGGGTCGTCAGCATCTTGGCCAGATACATGGCGATATGGCGGGGGCGAACAACGGTCTTGGTCCGGCGCTTGGAGTGCAGGTCCTCAACCGAGATGTCGAAATAACTGGCGACAGCCTTCTGGATCTCGTCGACCGTCACTCGCTTTTCAGACTTTACCGGCAGCTCGCCCAGTGCTTCTTCGACGGTATCGATGGTCACCGGACGATCCATGAGCGCAGTGCGCACAATCACGTTGTTCAGAACGCCCTCAAGCTCACGAGCTGATGTGGTAACACGAGCTGCAAGGAAGTCGCGCACGGTCTCCGGAACTTCCAGCGTCGGGCACAACGAGCGGGCCTGGGCGATCTTGCAGTCGATGATCTTGCGGCGCAGATCCAGGTCAGGCCCCTGGATCGGGCACACAAACCCGCCAGACAGAATGTCATGGAGGCGACGATCAGCGACTTTCAACTCCGACGGCGTGCAGTGCGACGCGAGCACCACCTGCTTGTCTGCGGCGATGAGCGCGTTGACCGTCTGCAGGAATTCCAGCTCGGTCGCAGTCTTGCCAGCGATGAAATGGACGTCGTCAATCAGCAGCACATCGCAATCGCGGACCAGCTCTTTAAACGGACGCACATCACGCGCACGCAGAGCCGACTGGAAGCCGTTGATGAATTCTTCTGCGGTCAGGCACACCGCCTTGCGCTTCGCACCTCCGATCGACACGGCGTGAGCAATCGCGGCGAGCAAGTGGGTTTTGCCAACGCCATAATCACCATGGAAGAAAACCGGATTGAAGGGCGGCGCACTGGAATTGGCGACGGCCTTGGCGGCTGTGGACGCCATGATGTTGGCAGAGCCCACCATGAAGGTGTCGAATGTGAAACGCGCTTCGCGCTCATCAGTCTTTGCGCCTGGTGCGGCGTCATCGCTGAGTGGCGTTCT
Organism: Oceanicaulis sp.; assembly: GCA_043513725.1. Lineage (GTDB taxonomy): Bacteria > Pseudomonadota > Alphaproteobacteria > Caulobacterales > Maricaulaceae > Oceanicaulis. The sequence continues at coordinate 1,326,112 of CP121338.1, forward strand.
TGCTGCGTCTTCGGACGGTACGGGCGTGGATGATGCCATCAGCGGCGCGCGGGACGCCCGAACGGCTTCGCTTTCAGTTGCCACCAGAATTTCAGACACAGTCGGATCGGCTGCCGTCCAGAGCGCACGCAGGCGGGTACCCAGATTGTCTTCGACCCAGGCCCGGCTGAACGCGTTGGGGCAAACGACGCAGACACGCCCCTCGGTCATCCCGGTGACACGCAGACGCGCAATTTCACCGGCATAGATCGTTGGTCCATATTCGTCGCGGAGGCGTGCACGCACATTACGCCAGACCTGGACCACGTGATCAGCTCCTGTCATGGCTGCGTCCTCTCTGCGAGCTGCAGCCGCGGAAGGCAAATTCCCCATTTCAACCCCAACCCATCTCGATCTTGCCGTGGTACACCACGGTCAGGCTTCTGATTTGAGACACAGCTTTCCTGTCAAGCGGGCGCACAAATTTCCGCCGCCAGCGGTCGTCGTTTGATCCGTATTAGGATGGCTGTCTCTGTCTCCACAGAGTATCCACAGAGCCCTGCGAATCAACTCCATTAACCATGGAAAACGCTCAATTCTGAGCTTGACAGAATGATTCCGTAAGCGCCGTCAGCGTTTGCGTGGTGAAAAAAAATTTTAGTGATTTTTGCGCTTGAACTGACTCTTAAAATGAGCGTAGGGAAATTTTGCGGCAGGCTGTCGCAGACCACCCCTCCACCCCTTGTCACACTGAGAATTCTGGCGGCTGGCGAGTGTGCAAATGCACAAAAAAAGCGCCCGCGAAATGGCTTCGCGAGCGCTTTGAATTTTGTCCGAAGCTGGACCGGTTTTTACTTCGCTGTCATGGCCTTCACGCGAGCTGACAGACGAGAAACCGTACGCGAACCGGTGTTCTTGTGGATGATACCGGCGGACACTGCTTTCATCACTTCGGACTCGGCCGTGCGCAGTGCAGTTTTCGCCTGGGTTTCATCGCCCGACGCGACCGCAGCGTGGAGCTGCTTCACGAAAGTCCGCATCCGCGTGCGGCGAGCTTTGTTGAGCGCAGTGCGGCGCTCGATTTTGCGCGCCATTTTCTTCGCAGAGCGAGTATTCGCCATTTGATCCGTCCGAACTTTCTAGAGGCGGCGTGCGTCAGCCCGCACAGCCGCAGTAAAAACATGAGGCGCGGCGTATAGCTCCACCGCCCCGCCCCGTCAACAGGCAGGTGCCGATTAGCGATGCTTGAAGTGTGCAGCCCGCTTATCGGCGAAGGCCGCCATGCCTTCGGTCTGGTCTTCGGTCGCAAACTGGGACTGGAACACCCGGCGCTCAAAGCGCACGCCTTCAGCCAGACCCATTTCAAAAGCCATATTGACCGTCTCTTTGGTCATCATGGCGATCGGCATGGACTTGGACGCGATCGTTTCAGCCGCCTCCATGGCCACATCCATAAGATCGTCGACCGGTACAATGCGGCTGACCAGTCCCGCGCGCTCAGCTTCTTCTGCAGGCATCATGCGACCGGTCAGGCACATATCCATGGCCTTAGCCTTGCCCACCGCACGCGGCAGACGCTGGGTCCCGCCGGCGCCTGGCATGACACCCAGATTGATTTCCGGCTGGCCAAATTTCGCGGTCTCGGAGGCGATGATGAAATCGCACATCATGGCGATCTCGCAGCCACCCCCAAGCGCGTAACCCGACACCGCCGCAATGATCGGCTTCCTGAAGCGGGCAACACTCTCCCACGTCTCGGCGAATGGGTCGTGCTTGTACAGCTTGATGAAGTCCTGACCCTGCAGCTCCTTGATGTCGGCCCCTGCGGCGAAGGCTTTCGCCGAGCCGGTCAGAACCACACAGCCGATTTCCTCATCCCGCTCAAAACCGGCCAGTGCGTTGGCAAGCTCTCCAGTGAGCTCGTCGCAAAGAGCATTCAGAGCTGACGGACGGTCGAGCGTGATCACGCCGACGCGGCCTTCGGTCTTGGTCTGGATCGTATTGTAGGCCATGCGGCCCTCCTCAATCTTTTACGCACCCGCTCCGGGTGCCGGTCAGACAATCGCGCGTGCACATACACGAAGCCCGCGCCGGGGTCACCCTCGGCGCGGGCCAGTGTGCAGCAAGTGTGGCCTTGCGCCTACTGTCGATTGACGGTGTGGCCTTCAGCCTCCAGCAGAGCTAGAACGCCCTGCGGACCAGGCAGGTGACCGGCCCCGACCGCGATCAGGGCGTCGTCAGAACCTTCCAGTGCAGCCTCGATCTGGGCGATCCAGGCAATGTTGCGATCCACAATGATCCGCTGATAGAGCGTCGGCGAGCTGTCAGCCATGGCCGCGTTGAACAGCTCATCGAGTGTCGCAAGGTCACCGGCAGCCCAGGCCTGAACCATGTTGGTGAGTACATCCGGCTCCTCGACCATCTGACGCACACCCACTTCGAAGTCGGCAACCTGCAGCTCGGTCGGGATATCAGCGAAGAAGCGCAGCTGCTCTTCGACGGTTTCGAAATATCCAAATTGCTTTCCGGCCTCCTGCGCGGCGGCATCGAGCTGGGCTTCAACACCAGATTGGGGATCGTAGCCACCCATCTGTATTTGGAGCACGGCGAGCGTTACGCTGGCGAGCCAGGGCTGAAGCGGTTCCATCTGGGCCGCGAGCGTCTCCGGCGGCACACCCAGACGGCCTGCGATCGTGGCCATGTGGCCCTTGGCTTCATCGCTGATCAGCGAGCTCAGCGTTGTCCCCGGCGGGTTGAGCCCCAGCTGGGGAATGAGTGACTGCATCCGGGCTTGCGCCTCAGCCGACAGGACATCGGCCTCGAAATAAACGGTTTCTGCGTCAGCCAGCGCCGCGCTCACTGCGTCGCTCTGCCAATCGAGTTCCGGCGGCAGGATGTGAACAGTCCCGAAGATATAGACGGTCGAATCCTCATCAGAGACCGTCCAGATGCCCGGATTGGCATCAATTGCGGCATAGTCGGTCTGGGCGACAGCCACACTGGCCAGCGCAGTCCCGCAGCCGACCCCGGCGACGAAGGCCGCCGCACCCTTAAGAAGCTTCTTCAACATTGTTGCGTTCCCTCGCATTGATGGCGCTCATCTTCGCACCGGTAAAGTTGCAGTCAATTCTGGCAGAAGCACGGCGGAGCGCCCTTCCGATGCGTGGGATCTATCAGAGTATTTGTTGTATGTACACAACATTTATATCAACATGTATAAAGTTTCATCTTTGAGGTTCGCTTATCGCTGACAGCTTGGACAATAGAAGGTCGAACGATTGGACTGGACGATGCGCACAATGGCTGCCCCGTCGCAGCGCCGGCAGGCTTCACCCTCACGCCCGTACGCATCAAAACTGTGCTGGAAGTACCCCATGGCCCCGTCAGCGCCCGCGTAATCACGCAGAGTCGAGCCTCCCGCCTCGATCGCTTCGCTGATGACGTTCCGAACCGCGACAGCTAAGCGCTCGGCACGCGCCGCCCCCAGATTGGCGCAAAGACGCTTTGGGGAAATCCGCGCCCGCCACAGTGCCTCGCAGACATAGATATTGCCCAGCCCGGCGACGACGCTCTGATCAAGAAGTCCCGCCTTCAACGGGCTTTTGCGCCCGGCAAAAGCCTCGACCAAGTGGGCCGCTGAGAACGCATTGCTGTTGGGCTCCGGTCCCAGATCCTTCAGGAAAGCGACCGTGTCTTCATCTTTCGTGGGAAACATCACCATGAAACCGAAGCGGCGGGGATCGTTATACGTAACCCGGACCCCGCCCTCGAGTTCGAACACGACGTGGTCGTGCTTGGGGTCAGCTGCGGGCGCATAAATAAAATCCCCCGGCTGGCGACTCAGATCGTCAGCCTCGATCGAGTAACGCCCCGACATCCCCAGATGCATCAGGAGCGTTTCGCCCGAGCCCAGCCGGACCAGCAGATATTTCGCACGCCGGTCAATCCGCTCGACCCCAGTCCCGGTCAGGCGTTCGGCAAACCGGTCAGGAAAAGGGAAGCGCAGATCAGGCCGGTTCACCTGTGCGGTTAAAATGCGACGCTTTTCCATCGCCGGGGCCAGACCTCGCCGGACGGTCTCGACTTCGGGCAGTTCTGGCATCACCTTGGCTCCTGTTGGGGACATATCTGATGAGTCAGGAGATAAAGAATGCGGGCTGCCAGGGCGAGCCTCATTGGTGCAGCGCAGGTCACTAACCTTGCGGCGACTGCGCTTGATCGGCTGACCCGGATGCGGGGCACTCAGGAGCATCCCGCGCTTTTCCCCATGGACGGTCACCCGTGGACCGATCATTTCGCGCGGCTCTTCCGCGAAGAGGTGGAAGGGTGGCTTTCACGCCAGCCCCCATCGGATGACATCCATGTCGTCGCCGCACGCTGGCGCGCTGCGAGCCTTCTGAACGATAGCCGTGTGCGGGCCGGAGAACATCCGCTCTATGACGTTGCCTGGCGCGTTTACCCGGGCGATGGCGAGCAGCTTCTGGCACAGCCCCTTACGGCTGAATGTGTCTGGAAGGGAGGCTGGCCGGCCCTGGCGCGAGCGTGCGACCGCCTGGCTCAGGCCCGCTCCGGCCTCAAACTTGTCACGGGTATGGATGACCCCGAAAGCAAGGTTGGCGAGATGACGCTGGCAGAGGCCTGTGCCTTTCGCATCAATGCCTTTGCACCGGCAGGCGATCCTGTCTGCCTTGCTTTTTTTGGCAGCGGAGGTAGCGACAGCTGGCGCGAGGAACCGGGCTTTGACCTCTATGAGTATGTCACAGGCGAGCGCGGTGTGCGGCGACGCAAGCCGGACTGATTTGGCCGCAGCCTTCAGGCTGGCGCTCCCTCCCCTCCCGGCCTAGTTTGCGTGCCATGAGCAACGATACCGTTTCCTTCGGCTTTAACGATGTGCCGCGCGACAAGAAGCAGGGTCTGGTGCGCCAGGTCTTTGATTCCAGTGCACGGCGCTATGATCTGATGAACGACCTTATGAGCCTTGGGGTTCACCGGGTCTGGAAAGACATTACCGTCACAAAGGCGGCACCGCGCCCAGGTGCGCGACTGATCGATGTGGCGGGCGGAACGGGTGATATCGCCCGCGCCTTCCTGGACCGCGCCGATGCGCTCCAGGCGCGCCGCGGCGGCGACATGGCCGAAGCGGTGGTGGCCGACATCAATGAAGCCATGCTGCAGTCAGGCTTGAAGCGAGGCGGTCGCGACCGGCTGGACTGGGTGACAGCCAATGCCGAATGCCTGCCATTTGATGATCAGAGCGCCCATGCGGTCACCATCGGTTTTGGCATCCGCAACGTGACCAATCGCGACAAGGCGCTGAAGGATATGCACAGGGTTCTCAAACCCGGCGGTCGCTTCGTTTGTCTCGAATTCTCACATCCGACCACGCGTCCGCTCGCAAAGCTCTATGACGCCTGGTCGTTCAATGCGATCCCGGTGCTGGGAGAGTTGATCGCGAAGGATCGCGACAGCTACCAGTATCTTGTGGAATCCATCCGCAAGTTTCCGCGCCAGTCAGCCTTCGCCAAAGAGCTGGAAGAGGCCGGGTTCCAGCGTGTGACCGTGACAAACCTCTCTGGCGGCATTGCCGCGATCCACACCGGGCTGAAAGTCTAGCGTTCAGCCCCTGCGTACTTGCACCGAACCGGCTACACATATTATGTGTTCCACGTATTCTGTGGAGCGGTCGGACCGTGGCGAAGAACATCACCCTGGCGATTGATGAAGAGCTTCTGGACAAGGCGCGCGTTCTTGCTGCGATGCGCCGGACCACGGTCAACGCCATGGTGCGCGACTTTCTGCAGCGTGCGGTCAATGCAGAGCTTGGGCAGGACACCATCACCGGTGAACTGCTGAAGCTGTCACGGGGTAGCCGGGCCGATCTTGGCGACGTGGCCTCGGCGGCGTCAGCCCTCAGAGACAGTGGAGGGCACCGTGCTCGCTGAGGTCTTCCTCGATACCAGCATCCTGCTCGAGGCCGCCAATGGCGCGCCGGCTGCTCAAGATCGCCAAGCGATCGCGCAGGGGCTCCTCACCGCGCCCTTTGGAACTTCCGCTCAGGTCCTCTCAGAGTTTTATGAGCTCGCAACCCACGGCGCACCGACGCCCTTGGAGCCAGCCGTCGCGAAAGCCTGGACAGACCTGCTCGCCCAAAAGCCGGTTCAAGCTACGGATACCGCACTGCTGCAGGCCGCGATCGTACGGGCTCAGGAGCACGAGCTTGCGCTGCCCGACGCGAGCATCCTGATTGCCGCTGAAAAGCTCGGCTGCCAGACCGTTTATACCGAACGCCTCACGCATGGTCAGACCTACGGGTCCGTGCGCGTGGTCAATCCTTTCCTCCAAGACACTCCAGCAGAAGAAGGCTGACCCATGTCCATTCTCGTCGACAAGAACACCAAGGTCCTCGTTCAAGGCCTGACCGGCAAGACCGGCACCTTCCACACCGAGCAAGCGCTTGCCTATTACGGCACGCAAATGGTGGGCGGCATCCACCCGAAGAAAGGCGGCACGAGCTGGACCAGCGGCCTCGACAGCTCCGCTGAGCTGCCGATCTTCGCTTCGGTTGCCGAAGGCAAAGAGAAGACCGGCGCAAACGCATCGGTCATCTATGTGCCGCCAGCCGGTGCGGGCGCTGCCATCATCGAGGCCATCGACGCAGGCATCGAGCTGATCACCTGCATCACCGAAGGCATTCCGGTCATGGACATGGTCAAGGTGAAGGCCGCGCTTGAGAAGTCCAACTCCCGGCTGCTCGGCCCGAACTGCCCCGGCGTCCTGACCCCGGAAGAGTGCAAGATCGGCATCATGCCGGGCTCCATCTTCTCCAAAGGCTCCGTGGGCGTTGTCTCACGTTCGGGCACGCTGACCTATGAGGCCGTGTTCCAGACCACGAATGCGGGCCTTGGCCAGACCACGGCCGTCGGTATTGGCGGCGACCCGGTGAAAGGCACCGAATTCATCGACATGCTGGAGCTCTTCCTCGCTGACGAGGAGACCAAGTCCATCATCATGATCGGCGAGATCGGCGGCTCGGCCGAAGAAGAAGCCGCGCAATTCCTGAAGGACGAAGCCGCCAAGGGTCGCTCCAAGCCGATGGTTGGCTTCATCGCAGGACGCACCGCACCGCCGGGCCGCACCATGGGCCACGCCGGTGCCATCGTGTCTGGCGGCAAGGGCGGCGCTGAAGACAAGATCGAAGCCATGAAGTCGGCCGGTATCGTTGTCTCCGACAGCCCGGCCCGCCTCGGCACGACGCTTGTGGATGTCCTGAAGGGCTAAGCCACCGTTGCGATTGCTAACTGAAGCGCCCCGCTGGAGACCGGCGGGGCGTTTTCCGTTGAACGCGCTGCGACGATTACCCCATTTCCAGCGCTTTGGTCTTTCGTTTTTTGGTAAACCCGCATACATGTCGGACAACAATTCACGCGAGCGTTAGCGCTCGCTCACCCGCCATCCTTGTGGGACCCATGACCGAAGAACGCTCTTCTCAGAACCAGACTTTCCTAGACACCTCATTTCTGTTCGGCGGTAACGCTGTTTATCTCGAACAAATGGCCGCGCGCTACGCCGAAGACCCCGGCTCCGTTCCGGAGAGCTGGCGCAGCTTTTTCGAAGAAGTCGGCGACGATGCCGGTGCTTCGAAACAGGCAGCCAAAGGCCCGAACTGGAAGCGCGCAGACTGGCCACGCCCGGCCAATGGCGACCTCGTCACCGCCCTCGGTGATATTGAGCAAGCCGCGCCCGCGTTGCCCGACGCGGTCGTGGAACACATGGGCGAAGGCGCGTCTCCGGAAGCTATTCAGCAAGCGGTAAAAGACTCTATCGCCGCGATCATGCTGATCCGCGCCTACCGGATCCGCGGCCACCTCGCCGCCGACCTCGACCCACTGAAACTGACCAGCTTTGGTGAGCAGCCGGAGCTGGATCCGGCCAGCTATGGCTTCACCGAGGCGGACTATGATCGCGAGATCTTCATCAACGGCTATCTCGGCCTTGATACCGCAACCGTTCCGCAAATGCTGGAGATCCTGAAGCGGACCTATTGCTCCACCTTCGGCATCGAGTTCATGCACATCTCCAACCCGGAGGAGAAAGCCTGGCTTCAGGAGCGCATCGAGGGCCCGGACAAGGAGATCGCCTTCTCGCCCGAGGGCAAGATCGCGATGCTGAAAAAGCTGATCGAGACCCAGGCGTTCGAAAACTTCCTGCACAAGCGCTACCCGGGAACCAAGCGTTTCGGCATTGACGGCGGTGAAAGCCTGATCCCGGCGCTGGAACAGATCATCAAGCGCGGCGGGGCCATGGGCGTTGAGGAAATCATCCTTGGCATGCCGCACCGCGGGCGTCTGAACGTGCTCGCAGCCGTGATGGCCAAGCCCTACCACGTGATCTTCCACGAGTTTCAGGGCGGCGACTCCATGGGCCATGGCGAGTTTGCCTCTGGCGACGTGAAATATCACCTCGGCTCGTCCTCGGACCGTGAGTTCGATGGCAACAAGGTGCACCTGTCGCTGACCGCCAACCCGTCCCACCTGGAAGCGGTGAACCCGGTCGTGCTGGGCAAGGCGCGCGCCAAGCAGTCGAAACTGCGCGCCGGCCTGGGCGAAGATGCCAACACCGCGACGGCTGTGCTGCCGCTGTTGCTGCATGGTGATGCCGCGTTTGCCGGGCAGGGTGTGGTGGCAGAGTGCTTCGGCCTGTCGGGTCTGAAAGGGCACCGTACGGGCGGCGCCATCCACTTTGTGGTGAACAACCAGATCGGCTTTACCACGGACCCGAAAGATAGCCGGTCTTCGCCCTACCCGTCCGACGTCGCGCTGATGGTGCAGGCCCCGATCTTCCACGTGAACGGGGACGACCCCGAGGCCGTGACCTTTGCGACCAAGGTTGCCACCGAGTACCGCCAGAAATTCGGCAAGGACGTGGTGGTGGACATGTTCTGCTACCGCCGCTTTGGCCACAACGAAGGTGACGATCCAAGCTTCACCCAGCCGCTGATGTACAAAGCGATCTCCAAGCATCCGACAACGCTGAAGCTCTACGGCGAGCGACTGATCAAGGAAGGCCTGTGTTCACAGGACGACATTGATCGCTGGCACAAGGAATTCGACGAATTCCTCGATTCCGAGTTCGAAGCAGGCAAGGACTATGAAGCCAGCCGCATCGACTGGCTGGACGGCGTCTGGTCAGGCCTGGGTCTGCCGGAGGAAGACGACCGTCGCGGTCAGACAGCGGCCGAAATCGAGGCGCTGAAGTCCGTCGCCGACAAGATGACCACCATCCCCGATGACGTGGCCATCCACAAAACCCTGAAGCGCGTGATCGCCAACCGCCGCAAGGTGGTCATGGAGGACGAGGCCGGCATAGACTGGGCCACCGCTGAGCATCTGGCATTCGGCACGCTGCTCACCGAGGGCTTCCCCGTCCGCCTGTCCGGTCAGGACTGTGGCCGGGGCACCTTCTCTCAACGCCACTCCCATGTGATCGATCAGGAAACCGAGCAGCGCTACACCCCGCTGAACAATCTCGGTGACGATCAGGCCCGCTATGAGGTGATCGACTCCATGCTGTCGGAAGAAGCCGTGCTGGGCTTCGAGCATGGCTATTCGCTGTCGGCCCCCAACACGCTGGTGATGTGGGAAGCCCAGTTTGGTGACTTCACCAATGGCGCCCAGGTCATCATCGACCAGTTCATCTCATCGTCAGAGCGCAAATGGCTGCGCATGTCCGGCCTGGTGATGCTCTTGCCCCACGGCTATGAGGGCCAGGGGCCGGAACACTCCTCCGCCCGTCTTGAGCGCTTCCTGCAGCAGTGCGCAGAAGACAACATGCAAGTGGCGAACTGTTCCACGCCGGCGAACTATTTCCACATCCTGCGCCGCCAGATCCACCGCGAGTTCCGCAAACCGCTGGTGTTGATGACGCCGAAATCGCTGCTGCGCCACAAGCGTTGCGTAAGTGCGCTGTCGGAGTTTGGGCCCGGGTCCAGCTTCCACCGTGTGCTGTGGGATGATGCCGACACGAAGGCCCGCAAGAGCATCGAGACGATCGCCGAGGGCCAGACCAGCATCAAGCTCGCTGAAGACGACAAGATCCGCCGCGTCGTCCTGTGCTCGGGCAAGGTCTATTTCGATCTGCTGGAAGCGCGTGAAGAGCAGGGAATCGACGATGTCTACCTGTTGCGTGTCGAGCAGTTCTACCCCTTCCCGGCCAAGTCCGTGATCGACGAGCTAAAGCGCTTCAGCAATGCCGACGTCGTCTGGTGCCAGGAAGAGCCGAAGAATATGGGCGCCTGGACCTTTGTGGAGCCCTATCTGGAGTTCTGCCTCGACAAGGCCGAGACCAAGGTCAGCCGTGCGCGCTATGCCGGCCGTGCGGCTTCTGCGTCTACCGCGACCGGTCTCCTCTCCAAGCACAAGGCTCAGCAGGAAGCCCTCATCGAAGACGCCCTGAACGGCTAACCCTCTTTAAGGCCGCCCCTTTCGGCCGGATGAAACGAAGAAAGACGAAACCCATGACCGACATCATCGTCCCGACACTTGGCGAATCCGTCTCCGAAGCCACCGTGGGTAACTGGCAGGTCTCTGAAGGTGACGCGGTGAAGAAGGACGACGTCCTCGTCGAGCTTGAAACCGACAAGGTTTCTGTTGAGGTCCGCGCGGAGGAAGACGGCACCATCTCCAAGATCGTGGCCGCTGAAGGCGACACCGTGGAGATCGGGGCCGTGCTGGCCCAGCTGGGCGAAGGTGGCGGTGAATCTGCCGCATCGGACGACAGCGGCTCTGAGGATGCTGGCTCTAAAGACACCGAGGACGAAGCCCCCGCAGACGACACCGCTGACGCCGACACCAGCGCAGATGCAAATGGTGACAGCGACGGCGAGCTGATCGATGCCAAGGTCCCCGTGATGGGCGAGAGCGTGTCTGAAGGCACGGTGGGCCAGTGGCTGGTTCAACCCGGCGAAGCCGTCGAACAGGACCAGGCCCTGCTGGAAATCGAAACCGACAAGGTTGCGGTGGAAGTCCCGTCCCCGGCCGCCGGCGTTCTGGACAATCAGCTGGTCAGCGAAGGCGACACCGTCACCCCGGATCAGGTCATCGCCCAGATCAAGGCCGGAGCCAGCGCCAGTTCCGGGAACTCTGAGAGCAAGTCTGAAAACAAGTCAGAGCCCAAGGCCGACAAAAACGAAGAAAAGCCGGCCTCAAAGTCCTCCGGCGACAAGAAGACCATGCCGTCGGCCTCTCGCATTGCTGAAGAAAACGACATGGATCTGTCCAAGGTCGAAGGCACCGGCAAGGACGGCCGTGTAACCAAGGGCGATGCCCTGAAGGCGCTGGAGTCCGGCTCGGCCTCGTCGTCTGCGTCTGCCCCGGCTGCGAAGTCAGAGGCGCGTGAAACCGGTGAGCGCGAAGAGCGGGTGAAGATGACCCGCCTGCGCCAGACCATCGCGCGCCGCCTGAAGGACGCCCAGAACAGCGCGGCCATGCTGACCACCTATAACGAAGCGGACATGAGCGCGATCATGAAGCTTCGCAAGGAAGTCCAGGATGACTTCGTGGCCAAGCACGGCGTGAAGCTGGGCTTCATGAGCTTCTTCGTGAAGGCCTGCGTCGCGGCGCTCAAGGACATCCCGGCGGTCAATGCCGAGATCGATGGCACCGACATCATCTACAAGAACTATTTCGACATGGGCGTCGCGGTCGGCACGCCGAAGGGCCTTGTGGTTCCAGTGGTTCGCGACGCCGACGAGCTGTCGCTGGCCGGTATCGAGAAGTCGATCATGGACCTTGGCCAGCGCGCCCGTGACGGCAAGCTGGGTCTTGAAGAGATGCAGGGCGCGACCTTCACCATCTCCAACGGCGGTGTGTATGGCTCGCTGCTCTCCAGCCCGATCCTGAACGCGCCGCAGTCCGGCATTCTGGGCATGCATAAAATTCAGGAACGGCCTGTGGCGGTAAACGGTGAAGTGGTGATCCGCCCGATGATGTATCTGGCCCTGTCCTACGACCACCGCATCGTCGACGGCAAGGAAGCCGTGACCTTCCTGGTCCGCGTCAAAGAGAGTCTCGAGAATCCTCAACGACTGATGCTGGATATCTAAGGGCTCTTTCCTGTGCTCCGGGACGTCCGTCCCGGCGGTCCTCGCTCACGCTGTGGGCGGCTGTTCGCCTTGCGCCGCCTGCGGCGTCGAGACATTACAAAGCCCCGGCCCGCTTTGCAGGTCGGGGTTTTTTACGGGCGGTTATCCGACCGGGCGGATTCTTATTAAAACCGGCATGCGCATGATGATGATGGATTATTATTCCAGACCTGAGGCGGCGAGGGTCGGTGCGGCGATGTCAAAGAGCGGCCACGTATTTTACCGGCATGGCTCGTCCATGCGGATAGGCGCTTCACCCTGTCCCGGCCAAGCCCGGGCTCATCCGGGCCCTATTGACGCCGCGAAGGCGTTTCACCTTGGAGCCAGCGGTGGACCCTTAGCTCTCCTAAAGGGTCGTCCGCCTCAATCTCCTCTTTCCCGGCGAAAGCCGCGAGCCAGAGATCGTCGAGCGCTGCCTTAAACGGCTCTGGGCCCCGGGCTGCGCCGGGGGAGAGAGCGGTGGAGCTGTGGACGCTTCGAATTCACCCGTCATTCAGCTCCGGGCCCCAACGCTGGCTCACCATCGGCATGCCGCCTTCCCTCTCAAGAGGGGGATCGCTTAAGTTGACCGGTACAACATGGGGGACCGACCAATGAGACTTAACACCGTTTTTGCCGCCGTGCTGCTATGGACCGCCCTGACGACCACCAGCGCGCTGGCCCAGAATGTGGGCGGACCTGCCCAGCTTGCGCGAGCGACTGGAAGTCCTGTGTGAGCGCAATCACGCTAGTGCCTGTGTGAAACTGGGCGACGGTACCTATTTCGGCATCGAGCCCCTTGAGGTCTTTGAACAGGCCTGTCGGCTGGGCTCGGCCCGTGGGTGCGACCGCTTCTTCAACACGGCCAGTCGCACCTGCGAAGAAGAGACCTTCGCTGATGCCCGACAGTGCCAGAATGTGGGTCTGGCCCATCAGCGCGGCTGGGGCACACCGCAGGACCAGGAGCTGGCGCGCGAGTTCTTCCAGAGAGCCTGTAACGATACCAGTGATCGCTACGCCTGCCTGCAACTCGAAGACGGCGTTCCCATGCCGCCACCACACGCCACAGATCCAACACTGCCTGCCTGGAAGCAGGTTAGCGACTGGGCCTGGGCCTCGGTCGGATCGCGCTTCATCTTCCGGGAGGTGCTTTCAAACACGACGATTGAAGATGTGCTGGAGGCCGCCCAGAACAATGATCCAGAAGCCATGGTGGTAATGGGCATGGCCCGTGATTTTGGCTGGGAAGGCCCCGAAGACGCCTACGCAGCGCATTATTTCTACCGCCAGGCCTGTGAGTTCGGCCAGATCAGAGGCTGCTCGAACCTCGCCTATTTTGAGCTCAACGGACGCGGGACTACGCCGGTCACGTCACGCGGTCTGGAACGGTATGAAGAGGTTTGCCTTGATGGCGGCGGGCTGGCCTGTAATGCGCTCGGGACCTATGCCCTTGAAAACGACCTTATCAGCGATGGGCAAACGACCCCGGAAGATACCGCCTACTCGCTCTATTTGCGAGCCTGCACGCTTGGAAACGGGGGCGGCTGTGACAACATCGGCGACATGCTCTGGAGTGGTCGCGGAGCGGTCGAGGCAAACCGCGTGACGGCAATTGCGGCCTATCGTGATGGCTGCAATTTCCTGAACCCTTCCGCCTGTTTCCAGCTTGCCGAGATTGGTAGCCGCGACACCATGGGGGCCTTGAGCATTGATCCGGAGAGCCATTACCAGCGCGCCTGTGAGCTTGGTCACGAAAGAAGCTGCGAGATATTAGAGCAGTAACGCTCCCCAAAGCGTCCTGCCGCACCCGCTCCCCTCCATGAGTTTATGAGGTCAGGTGAGGGCTCCCCTTGCCACCAAACCCAACCTCCCCGACCCTGTTGCCCGACACATCACGGGAGGCTGGCATGGGCTGGGCGTTACACATTGATCGCAAAGACATTTCAAAGGCGAGCGTGGTGGAGGTGCCCCATCGCGCGCTCAAGCCGGGGGAAGCCCGGCTGGCGGTGAAGCGGTTTGCGCTGACGGCCAATAACGTCACCTATGCCGTGTTTGGCGATGTGATGCGCTATTGGGATTTCTTCTCCACGCCGAGCTCGGGACGCCTGCCGGTTTGGGGCTTTGCCGATGTGACCGAGAGCACGGTCGAGGGCCTTAAGATCGGCGAGCGGATCTATGGATATTTCCCGGCCAGCGATGAGCTGATCGTCCAGCCGGGCCAGATTTCCGCAGGGGCCTTCAATGATCTGGCCGAACACCGCAAGGACCTTCCCGCCGCGTATAATCGCTATGTGCGCACCGCGGGTGACCCCGGCTATGCCAAGGCGCGCGAGGGCTTGCAGATGGCGCTACAGCCGCTCTTTATCACCAGCTGGCTGATTGATCTGCACCTGCGCGATACCGATTACGGCGGCGCTGAATGCATCAGCCTGACCAGCGCATCCAGCAAGACCGCCCTCGCGCTCGCTTACCTTCTGCACGCGGACAAGCCCGAGGGTGTCATCGTCGAGGCGATCACGTCGGAGCGCTCCAAAGCCTTCGTCGAAAACACAGGGTTTTTCGACCAGATCACCCTCTATCCTGACCTGAATGGACTGAAAGCTGACCCGAAGCGGCTGGTGGTCGATTTTGCCGGGGATGCGAGCGTCAATCGCGCCATTCACGGCGCGCTGAAGGATGAACTGATCGCCAATATCCGCGTCGGCGCCAGCCACTGGACTGACAGCGCACCGGCCAGCGACCTGCCCGGACCGAAGCCGAGCTTTTTCTTTGCGCCCGACCATGTCGCCCAGCGCATGAAGGCCTGGGGCCCGAGCGAATTTGGCAAACGCTACGGCGCGGCCTGGGGCGCGTTCGCCGATGCGGTGGACGGCATGTTTGACGAAAAGAGCATGGTCGGCGCTGACGGCTGTCTTTCTGCCTACACCGATCTCGTCGCCGGCAAGGCTCCTGCGAGCGCAGCGCTGATCGTGGAAGCGTGAGTGGCACTGAGCGCACCCCCTCACCCCCTTGCGTCATCCTGAATTTAATTCAGGACCCAGTTGCGCTGTCGGAGCTGCTAGGTCCCAAATCAAGTTTGGGATGACGACGGAGGGTGACAGAGCGCCCAGCGCTAGACCACCATTACCGATTCCGCCCGAGCTTTTCGTGGCTTTCCACCCAGTCGCCGGCGACGACGGCACCGGCCAGCGAGATTTCACCAGCGAGGACTGTGGCGGCGCAGATTTCGATGAAGCGGCCGACCTTGCCCTTGCCGCGGCAGCCGAGCAGATCGAGGCATTCAGCCTGCGTCGGCAGGCCCGTGCCGCCCCCGAACGTCGCCACGATTAGGGCGGGCAGCGTGATGGACCAGTAGTAGACGGTCTCGCCGGTCTCCTCGTCCTCTTCCAGGCGCACGAAGGTCATGGCGGTATGGCTTTCGGCCACATTGGCGGCGTCCTGACCCGTCGCGATGAACAGCGCGGCGAGCGCGTTGGCAGCATGCATGCCGTTATTGGCCGAACCCGCTATCACTGAACCGGCGAACGAGTTCAATCGCACCTTGAACAGGTCGGCCGCCGCCACGCCCACCCGCTCACGCAGGATGCTGTCCGGGATGCGCGCCTCAGCCACGACGCGCGCGCCACGTGAGTGCAGCACGTTGAGCTGGCTGTGCTTCTTGTCAGTGTCCATGGCCCCGGAGAGCGTGTAGCGCACGCCGCCGGGATAATTCGCAGCGATCCACTGGCAGGCGGCGAGGCCCGCCTTGCCGGACATGTTCTGACCCGCGGCATCGCCGGTTTCAAAGTTGAAGCGGACATGGAGCATCGGGCCGACGGCATAGGTCTCGGCGTGGGAGAGTTTCACCACGCTGGAGCTCGCTTCGGCCGCCGTGCGCACGCCGTCCATATTCGCTTCAAGCCAGACCTTGAAGTCGCGCGCGCCACGCGCGTCGTTGAAATGGAAGACCGGGGCGCGCTGCATGTAGCGCTCGACAATCGTGGTCTTCACCCCGCCGGCTTCAGACAGGATGCGCATGCCCCGGTTATAGCTCGCCACCAGCGTGCCTTCGGTGGTCGCCAGCGGCACGTAGACATCCTCGTCCTCGATATGCTCACCGCGCACGCGCAACGGCCCGGCGACGCCAATCGGGACCTGGGCGGCGCCGATATAATTCTCGATATTCCCGGCGGTCACAGCCGGATCAATCGTGGCCCGGCCGACATGGTCGAGGCTTGCGCCAGAGCGCTCAGCCAGGAAGGCCCGGCGCTCTTCAGCGGCCTCGTGGGAATGGTCGTTGTCCTTACGGCGCGGAATACGCGCACGCACATCATTGGGGCGGTGTGAATCGGTCATGGGCGAAACGCTAGCGCGCTAACCGCCCACCGGCAAAGCCCCCGTGCGCTTGACCGCGCTCAAACTGAAGCTCGTCTCAATGGCGGCGACACCGGGCACGTGGTTCAGCCGCTCGCGCAGGAAGTCGGCATAGCCTTGCTGGCTGTCTGCGACGACCTCCAGCAGGTAATCCTCGGAACCCGAGGTCAGGTGGCATTGCAGCACCGCGTCCATGGAGAGCACCGCGCGCTCGAATTTCGAGACGACGTCGGAGGTGTGACCGGTCAGCTTGACCCGCACGAAGGCAGTGATGGGCAGGCCGGCCTTCTCGCGCTCCAGCGTGGCGGCATACCCGGTGATCAACCCGGCCTCCTCCAGCGCGCGCACGCGCCTGAGACAGGGCGACGGCGACAGGCCCACCGCGTCGGCGAGCGCCTGGTTCGTCATGCGTCCATCTTGCTGCAGCGCGGCAATAATCTTTCGATCCATGCTATCCATGGACGGATATTAGCAGAATATTGCTCAAATACGAAGTCCAGAGGATGAAATAGGCAGCACCTGCTTTGCGGTCAGCGCTAATGTGCGCTTCAAGGCCCGCGCATTAGAGGCCGAAAAAGACACCCAGTCAGGGAGCCCCCTTGAGGCATGCCTCAAGGGGGACATTTAACGGAGACGGTCATGGATGGGTCCAACATATTTGAACGCAAGGCGGGCTTTGCCACCCGCGCCATCCATTCCGGGTATGAGCCGTCGGACGCAGGCGGCGCGCTGACCCCGCCGGTCCACCTGTCGTCCACCTTCACCTTTGAAACAGTTGAGGCCGCCGGCGCGGCTTTTGCCGGTGAGCAGCCGGCCCACATCTATTCGCGCATCTCCAACCCGACGCTGGACCTTCTGGAACGCCGTGTCGCCGATCTTGAGGGCGCGGAGGCCGCCGTCAGCTTTGCGTCTGGCATGGGCGCGATCACCTCGGTCCTGTGGAGCCTGCTGGAGCCGGGTCAGGAAATCCTGGCCGACAAGACGCTCTATGGCTGCACCTTCTCCTTCCTGCATCACGGTTTGAAGAAGTTCGGCGTGAAGGTCCGCCATGTGGACATGACCGACGCCGAGGCCGTGGCGAACGCCATTAGTGATGAAACCCGCGTCGTCTATTTCGAGACCCCCGCCAACCCGACCATGGCGCTGGTGGACATTGCAGAGATCAGTGCGCTGGCGCGCAATGCTGGCGCGATCAGTGTGGTCGATAACACCTACGCCACCCCGGCCCTCACCCGCCCGATTGAGCTTGGCGCTGATATCGTCGTGCACTCGGCCACGAAATATCTCGGCGGGCACGGCGATCTGGTGGCTGGTCTCGCCGCCGGTCGCAAAGAGGTGATGGACGAGGTTCGGCTTTATGGCCTGAAAGACATGACTGGTGCCGCGCTGGCCCCGCTCAACGCCATGCTGATCCTGCGCGGCCTGAAAACGCTGGACCTGCGCATGGAGCGCCACAGCCAGACCGCGATGCAGATCGCCAGCTGGCTGAAGTCGCGCTCTGATGTGGTGTTGGTCGCCTTCCCGGGTCTTGAGGATCACCCCCAGCACGCGCTCGCCAAACGCCAGATGGCCCGCTTTGGCGGTATGATCGCGTTCGAGCTGGAAAGCCTTGAGGCCGGCATCCACTTCATGAATGCGCTGACCATGATCAAGCGCGCGGTGAGCCTCGGTGATGCCGAAACCCTGATCCAGCACCCCGCCAGCATGACCCACTCCACCTACACGCCTGAAGAGCGCGCCGCGCACGGCATTTCAGAAGGCCTGATCCGGTTGAGCGTGGGGCTGGAGGATGTGGCCGATATCCTGGCGGATCTGGATGGCGCTCTCGCGGCTGCGGGTTAAGCACCACGGTTCGGGCGCTTTATCCTGAAGGTCCTTCGAGACGCGCTACGCGCTCCTCAGGATGAGGGATACCCAAAGCGCTTTCTTTCCTCATCCTTAGGAGTGAGCCCATGGCGAGCGTCTCGAAGGACGCACGCCCGGTGCCTAGGAAAAACAGCACACAATTCACAACGGCCTGACCGGGTTCCACGTCCTTTGGAAATGGTCTAAACCCCAGCGCTCTTGCCGCCCTTAGCCGTGTGAAGATCGCTCGCCATGAAACCGTTTCCGCAAAAGTATGACATCAAAGCGTCTGAAGCTGCCCTGCAGGCCCGCTGGGCCAGTGAAGAGGCCTTCAAGTGGGATCCGGACGCCCCGGCTGAGCTTGATTATGTGATCGACACCCCGCCGCCGACCGTGTCCGGCGCGCTGCATATCGGTCACGTCTATTCCTATACCCAGGCTGACATCATGGCGCGCTATATGCGCATGAGCGGTCGCAACGTGCTTTACCCCATCGGCTGGGACGATAACGGCTTGCCGACCGAGCGCCTGGTGGAAAAGGTCAAGAAGGTGCGTGGCGGCACCATGGCGCGCGACGAATTCGTGGCGCTGTGCAAGGACGTCATCCCTGAGTACGAGCAGCAATTCCGCGATCTGTTCTCTCACCTGGCCCTGTCAGTGGACTGGTCCAGAGAGTATCAGACGATTTCAGACGAAAGCCGCACGGTCAGCCAGATGTCCTTCCTGGACCTGTTCCATAAGGGCCTGATGGAGCGCCGCCTGGAGCCGTCGCTGTGGGACCCGGCCGACCGCACCGCGCTGGCTCAGGCCGAGATCGAGGATGCTGAACGCGAAGGCCTTTTGAACTACATCCCGTTCGCCATTGAAGGCGGCGAGCTGGAGCCGGTGACGATTGCCACCACGCGTCCCGAGCTGATTGGGGCGTGCGGTGGTCTGATGATCCACCCGGAGCATCCGCGCGCCCAGGAGCTGATCGGAAAGCGCGCCATCAGCCCGCTCTATAACGTGCCGGTGGAAATTTACGCCGAAGACAGCGTTGACCCTGAAAAGGGCACCGGCGTTGTGATGTGCTGTACCTTTGGCGACGTGACCGACATCCAGTGGTGGCGCAGCCACAAGCTGCCCCTGCGCATGGTGATCGATCAGGCCGGCAAGATGATCGAGGACCTGCCCATCGGCTCTGAGGAGTGGCCGAGCCTCGATATCGACAGCGCGAAAGCCACCATGGCGGCGCTGGCGGGCCTGAAAGCCGCGAAAGCCAAGGAAGCGATCCTGGAAATCCTGAAAGAGAAGGACCTGGTCCTGAAACAGGAGAAGACCGACCAGATCGTGCCCGTGGCCGAACGCTCTGGCGCGCCGATTGAAATCATCGTCACGCCCCAATGGTTCATCAAGACGCTGGAATTCAAGGACGAGATCCTCAAAAAAGCCAACGAGATCACCTGGCGTCCGGCCTATATGAAGCAGCGCCTGGAAAGCTGGGTTGAGGGCCTGAAATGGGACTGGCTGATCAGCCGCCAGCGCCATTTCGGCGTGCCGATCCCGGTCTGGTATTCCAAGCGCCCCGGCGAGGAAGGCAAGATCATCCTGCCGACCAAGGACGAGCTTCCGGTTGACCCCACCCTCACCCCGCCAGCCGGCTACACGATGGACGAGGTCACCGGCGAAAAAGACGTGATGGACACCTGGGCGACCAGCTCGGTCAGCCCGCAGCTCAATACGAGATCCGTGACTGAGGAGTATGCGCTGGACTATGAGGTCCACAAGCGCCAATTCCCCATGGCCCTGCGCCCACAAGCCCATGAAATCATTCGCACCTGGGCCTTCTACACCATTGTCAAAGCGCTCCACCACGAGAACGTCGTGCCGTGGAAGAACATCGCCATTTCCGGCTGGTGCCGCGCGGCGGACGGCGAGAAAATGTCGAAGTCCAAGGGCAATGTGATCGACCCGATCAAGCTGATCGACCAGTACGGTGTGGACCCGGTGCGCTATTGGACCGGCACGTCCCAGCTCGGTCAGGACACCAACCTGTCCGACAACACGCTGAAGCAAGGCAAGCGCCTGGTCACCAAGCTGTGGAATGCCATCAAGCTCGGTCATATGAGCTTCAGCGCGGCGGCCGAGGCGGGCGAGTTTGCGCCCACCACGCCAGCCGCTGACATTGCCTCCGGCGCGATCAGCCACCCGCTCGATCGCTGGCTGCTGGGCAAGCTGGCGGAGACCGTCGAGACAGCCACCAAGGCGTTT
This sequence comes from Oceanicaulis sp., assembly GCA_043513725.1. Lineage (GTDB taxonomy): Bacteria > Pseudomonadota > Alphaproteobacteria > Caulobacterales > Maricaulaceae > Oceanicaulis. The sequence continues at coordinate 1,346,657 of CP121338.1, forward strand.
GAGTCCTATGAATACGCCGCCGCCCAGCGCGCGGTGGAGGACTTCTTCTGGCGCACCTATTGCGACAACTATCTGGAAATCGTGAAGCGCCGCACCCGCTTTGAGGGCAAACCGAGCGATAAGGAAATGTCCGCCTGCCTGACCCTGTGGCACGCGTCCGACACGCTGATCCGGCTCTACGCGCCGTTCACGCCCTACGTCACCGATGCGCTGTTCGACATCCTCCATGGCGAGGGCGAAACCTCACCTGGTACCGTCCACGCCCGCGGCAGCTGGCCGAAAGCCGAAGACATGGCCGAGACCGGCTTCTACGCCGACGAAGGCCACGCCTTCGTCCAGATCCTCGGGGCTGCGCGCAAGGTGAAGTCCGAAGCCCAGGTTTCCATGAAGACCGAAGCCTCCATGCTTACGGTCAAAGGTGACGGCACGCTCGAAAGCCTGATTGGCGACACGAAAGAGGACCTCCTCGCCGTGATCAACGCCCAGGCGGCTGAGGTTGGCGACATCCCGGAAGGACTGACGCCGGCCGTGTCGGCGGATGAACGCTTCACCGTGGCACTGGCGCTAATCAAGGCGGAAGAGTAAGCGGCCCTGTCGGAGCGCAGCGCCACCGATAGACCCCAAAACGCGACCTCAATCACCACTCTCCCACAAGGTGGGGAGAGGGGTGGCGCTGCCGTGCCTAATCCAGGTCCAGAATGTCCTGCAGGAAGAGGGTTTCGGTTTCCCGCTGGAATTCCACGTTGGACTGCTTGCGGAAGCCGTGGCCTTCATCCATCGCCATCAGGAACCACGGATCACCGCCCGCGTCGCGCACCGCGGTCAGGATCTGCTCGGCTTCGGAGGCTGGAACCCGCGGGTCGTTGAAGCCCTGGATAATGAAGAGCGGCGCGGTGATCTGGTCGGCATTGTTCGACGGCGAGATCGCCTGCAGGTGCTCATACATGGCCGGGTCGCGCTCATCGCCATATTCAGCCCGGCGCAGATCGCGGCGATAGCCATTCGTGTTTTCAAGGAAAGTCACGAAGTTGGAAATGCCAACGATATTGATGCCACCGGCCAGGCGGTCGGAATAGTGCACCATGCTGGCGAGCACCATATAGCCGCCATAGGAGCCGCCATAGACGACAACCTGGTCGGCATCGAGTTCTGGCTGAGCCTCGACCCAGTCGATCAGCGCGCCGATATCGCGCACCGAGTCTTCCCGGTTAAAGCCGTTATCCATCAGCAGATACTCACGACCATAGCCCGCTGAGCCACGCACATTCGGCGCAAGCACGGAAATGCCAAGCTCGTTGACCCAGTACTGGATGCGCGAGTTGAAACCGGGGCGTTCCTGGCTTTCCGGGCCACCATGGATATCGATGATGACCGGACGCGGACCGTCACCCTCCGCGCGGTAGTAGAAACTCGGCACCTGAAGGCCATCGAAGCTCTCAAAGGTAATGAGCTCGGGTTCCACCAGCGCTTCGGTATCCAGCCCGCCGACTTCAGAGCGGGTCCAGCGGGTCAGCTCGCCCGAGGCAATGTCATAGCTCCACGCATCCCCCGGCGAGCGGGCAGAGACGTGGGAGAAGCCCAGCATGGTGCTGTCATCATTGAACTGCAGTCCGCCGATCAGACCCAGCGGCAGGTCCGGCACGTCCAGCGCTTCGCCGGTGTCCGGATTGATCATGTGCAGCTCTTCATTGCCGCCATTGTTGATCGTGTAGACGAGTTTTGAGCCATCGGGCGCGAGCGCCATGCCCTCCACATCCCAGCCATGGTCGGCAGAGACCTGGCGAGCGGAAAAGTCATCGAGCTCCACTTCGAGAATGCGGCGGAAATCGCTGTCCCAGTCGGTGATCGCGTAAATGCTCTCATCGTCGTGGGAGAAGGTGATACCGCCATAGGCGACGTCCAGATCCGGCAGGATTTCGGTCAGCTCGCCGCTCTCCACGTCCAGCACATAGATGTCGGCGTGGGTGATGGAATAGTAGCGCAGGATCAAAAGCTGGCTGTTGTCCGACGACCAGCTTGCCGGGATCATCAGACCTTCGCCTTCCAGCGCGACGCGGCGGCTGTCCGGGTCAGACGGATCTGCGATCATGATATCGGAGTCTGGATCACCGTCGGTCTGGCGATACCAGGCGACCAGGCTGCCATCATCGCTCCAGCTGATGGAGGAATTGCGCGTGCCCGGATCGGTAAAGGGCGTCGCCGCTGCGGTTTCCGGGTCGAACAGGAAGCCCTGGTAGAATTCGTCGCCGCCGGTGTCGCGGGTGAAGACGAACTCACCGCTGTCTCCGGGGCGGACGTTTGCGCCTGAGGTGCGCTCGTCAAAGAAGGTCACCTGCTGGCGCATGCCCATGGGCTGGGCCACGTGGTGGATCTGGGTCGTCTCGCCAAAGCGGGTGGTGATGTAGATGCCGCCATCCGGCGCAAAATCGGAAAAGCCCGCCGAGCGGACATTATTGTATTGCTGCAGGCGCTGGCGCACCTCGGCCGGGACCTCTGGAATATTTTCCATGACCAGATTGCCCTCGGTCATGCGCTCGGGCGCGTCCTGGGCAATGGCGGGTGCAGCGGCCACGGCCAGTACGGCCAGGCTAAGGGCGGTCAGTCGCATGGGTTTCTCCCCTGAAGATCCACAAACAGCGCTGGCGGCCCGCTCTTGGTGGCAGGGTCCGACACGCCAGACACTCCGAACTTAAGGCGCGTCTGCGCCTTCGGCCAGAATTGTCACACGATAGGCTTCGGCCGGGTTCAGGACTTCGGCTGCCAGGGCGGTCAGGTCCTCAACGGTCACCGCCTCATAACGGTCACGCACCGTGCGCAGAGCCTCCAGATCGTCCGGCTCGGTCTGGCTGCTGGACAGGGCCGCCAGCCAGTAGCCATTGCTCTCCAGGCCTTCTTCCAGACGCTCCAGGATCGGCTGGCGCGCGCGCTGCAGCTCGTCCTCGGTGATTTCGCCCGCGGCCATGGCAGCGGCAATCTCGTTGGTGATGTCGTACATGGCCGGCACGTCGGACCGGTCCACATCCAGGCCCACCCACAGGAAACCATAATCGTCAAAGACCTGGCTGGCCTGATTGGAGACAATGGCGGAATAGGTCGCGCCCTCTTCCTCCCGGAAGCGATCAGTGGCCTTCAGGCTGTAGACGCCGCGTAAGAGGCCCAGCTGGGCCCGGCGCGTGTCATCCATGGCATCGCCAACCGGGAAGTAGGTGTTGGCCATGGCGCTGTCCGGCTCGCCATTATAGCGCACGATCACCGGGTCTGCGGCCGGCTCCGGGAAGCTGATGTCAGCGTTATCCTCGTAGGAGGGCCAGGTCTCGTCGCGGGCCGGCAGGGCACCAAATGTCGACCCTACGACCTCAATCGCGGCCTCCACCGTGACATCGCCCACCAGCGTGATCTCGATTGGCGCACTTTGCAGGGCGAGCTCCAACATGGTGCGAGCGTGGTCCATGGTGAAGGCGTTGACTTCCTCTGCTGTCGGGAAGCCCCAGCGCGGATCACCATTGCGCAGCATGCGGCTGACCCGGTTCTGCGCGACCTGCACGGCCTGAGCGTTTTGACCGCGGCGCACTTCCTCGGCAATGGCGCGGAACTGGTTCAGTCCCTCATCACGCCAGCCCGGCTCTGTCATGAAAGCGGCCAGCACCTGCATCTGCAGCTCGAAATCGGTGGGCGTCGTGGCGTTGGAGAAGAAGAAGGTGTCATCACCCACACCCACGCCATAGCCCACCGAACGCCCGGCGAGCAGGCGCTGCAGGGAGTCGCGATCGTGGGCGGCCAGCCCGCCCCCGCCAAAGCTGGCACCCAACATGGAACCCGCCGCGGCGGTGGGCTGCGGGGTCAGATCACCGGCCCCGAACTCCACACGAACGCGGATGACATTATCCTCAAAATCGGTGGGCTTCACATTCAGGCGCACACCGTTTTCAAAGCGGATCTGGGTCAGCTCAAAGTCTTCGACCACAGACTGCTCGGCAACCACGCCGGCGGGGCCGAAATCGGTGTAGGCAAAGTCCTCGTCTGCGAAATCTTCCGGAGCTTCAACCGGTTCAGCAGACGCCGACAGCCAGGCTTCACGTACGGCGGCTTCGCCGTCGGGCAGGTCCTGATTAAGCGCCACGAAGACGCTCGGCGCAGCCCCCTTCCACATCTTGCGGAAGGCAAATTCGAGCTCTGCGACGGTCAGTTCAGACTCAATCTCTTCAAACCACGCCAGATCATAATCCGGGTGGGTGAAGACCTGCTCGCCAACCCAGGCGTCAGCGATTCCATCGGCGAGGCCCACGCTGTTGCGGGTGTCGGCCTGATCAGCGCGATTGCGCAGCGCGGTGCGGAAATTGGCCAGCTGCTCGTTGAGCTCGCTTTGGGTAAAGCCATGTTCCAGCGCGCGGCGGATTTCGTTTTCCAGAACCGCCACACCTTCGCGCCAGCGATCGGCTGTGGCGACCCCCAGAATTCCGGCCCGGTTGGCGAGGCCAAAATCGTTGGTATAGCCCACATTGGCCTGAACCAGCGGTGCACTGCCGGAGTTGATCTGGCTTTGAATGCGGCGCTGGACAATGCCATTGGCGAGCTGGCGCTTCAGGGCGGTAAGGCTTGAGGCGCGCGTGTTCGGCATCGGCTCGCCGGGCACGACCACATCCACATTGATGATGGTGAAGACGTCCGGGTCATGGAAGAAGCCGAACTCCGGCTCCTCAGACTTCGTGACGGTGCCCAGATCGGTTTCGCCCGGCGCGTCTTCAGGCTGCTGCCAGGTGGCAAAGCCTTCGGCGCGCGTCACATCCAGCGTGGGCGAAGACATCTCGTAGCCGTTGCGGATCTTGTCCTCGATCTGGTCGGCGTCGACATCACCGACCACGACCAGGAACGCGCGCTCCGGCGTGTAGTATTCATCGTAGTAACGCTGGAACTGCTCGGGCTGGGCAGTGTTGATCACCTCAGCCGTCCCGATCGGGCTGCGTTCGGCTGCGCTCGTGTCCGGGTAAAGGAAATCGTAGAAAGCCTCAAAATAGCGCGAGACGGGCGTGTCGCGGAAGCGCATCTCGCCCATGATCACGCCGCGTTCGCGGTCGATGGCGTCGGCGTCAAAGACGATTTCCGAGGCCGTTTCGCGCATCAGGAAGAGGCCGACATTGATCAGCTCTTCGGAGTTGGACGGCAGGTCGAGCTGGTAGCCAACAACCTCCTGACCGGTGAAGGCATTGGTGTCCGGACCAAATTCCAGACCATAGCGCTCCAGCACGGTGACCATCTCGCCCTCAGGCACATTGGTGGTGCCGTTAAAGGCCATGTGCTCGATGAAGTGCGCGAGCCCGCGCTGGTCTTCATCCTCGGCAAAGGAACCCACGTCGAACATCAGCCGGAGGGCTGCCGTGCCGGTCGGCGTGTCATTTTCCATGATCGCGTAGCGCATCCCGTTGTCCAGAACGCCGTAGCGCACAGACGGGTCGGCGGGCAGATCGCTGGCCTCATGGGCAAAGTCGGCAGCTTCAAACGCGGCGCGCAGCGCCTCGGCATCCTCATGCCCGTGGGAGCGGCCCTGATCATCGCCACAGGCGACCAGGGAAAGCGCAGCAAAACCGGAAACGAGGAAGGTAAGCGGGCGGTTCAAAAGCATGGGAGTCCTTCACGCCAAAACACAGGGGCGAACCGTGCCGAACATAGCGCCAAGGTCAAGTCGGGCAAATGAAACTCGCGTTAGCCAGGGGTTACCCGGACGTTAGGTCGCGGCCATGATTGCTGCGCTGTAATCTGCCCTGCCGGAGCGCCTAGTCCTCGACCTCAAGCACGGCCTCGACCGGGTCATGTTCTGCCACCCAGTGACCGGGCGCGACTTCGATCAGCTTGGGCCGATACTGTTCGGCGTCTGGGTCATCAATGAGCTTGGATTTCATGAAGCGCAGCTGAGCGCGGCTATCCATCGGGCTCGGCAGGTCGCCGGACAGCTTCAGACGCTCGCGGGTCTTCTCGATATCCGGATCGGGGATCGGGACCGCGCTGATCAGCGCCTGGGTATAGGGATGGCGAGCGTCGTCATAGATGGCGTCACGGTCGGCCATCTCCACGATCCGGCCCAGATACAGCACCATCACACGGTGGCTGATCTCGCGCACAACCGACAGGTCGTGGGAGATAAACAGCATGGACAGGCCGAAGTCCTTTTGAAGACCGATAAGCAGGTCGATGATCTGGGCCTGGATCGACACGTCCAGCGCGCTGACCGCCTCGTCACAGATCACCAGCTTGGGCCGCAGGATCATGGCCCGGGCAATGCCCACGCGCTGGTTCTGGCCGCCCGACAGCTCGTGCGGGTAGCGGTTGATCATGTTCGGATCGAGCCCGACCCGCTCCATCATCTTCTTGATTTCAACTTCGCGCTCGGCCGACTTCATATGCTTGCGGAAGGTCAGCATGGGCTCGGCGATCGATGCGCCGATGGTCATGCGCGGGTTCAGCGAGGCCAGCGGGTCCTGGAAGACGATCTGCAGGTCTTCGCGGGACTTGCGCATCTCGCCCTTGCCCATGGCGAGCAGGTCCTTGCCGATCCAGCTGACCGCCCCGGCGGTGGCCGGCACCAGGCGCAGAACCGCGCGCGCGAGCGTCGACTTGCCACACCCGGACTCGCCCACGATGCCCAGCGTCTCGCCTTCCTTAAGGTCAAAGCTGACACCATCGACAGCCTTGAGCGGCTTGGTCTTCGGCCACAGGCCATCCGTAACCGCGACGGGGAAGTGAACCTTCACATCGTCGGCAATCAGGATCGGCTCGTCGGCACCCTCCACTTCGCGCGGCGGCAGGCCTTCATGGCCGGGCTTGTCGGGCTGGTCGATGCGCGGCATCGCGTCCAGCAGCATCTGGGTATAGTCGTGCTTGGGGGCCTTGAAGATGTCATTGACGTCGCCGGTCTCGACATATTCACCGTGCTTCATGACCTGAACCCGGTCGGCCATGCGCGCCACCACACCCATGTCGTGGGTGATCAGGGCGATGGCGGCACCCAGCTCGTCCTTCAGCTCGTCCATGATGTCGAGCACCTGGGCCTGCACTGTCACATCGAGCGCCGTGGTCGGCTCGTCAGCGATCAGCAGGTCAGGCTCACACAGCATCGACATGGCGATCATGACGCGCTGGCGCATGCCGCCGGACAGCTCGTGCGGAAATTGCTTCAGGCGGCGCTTCGCCTCGGGAATGCGCACACGCTCCAGCCAGTCGACGCAGCGCTTTTCAGCTGCCGCACCCTTCAGCTTCATGTGAACGTCGAGCACTTCCTTGAGCTGATCGCCCACGCGCATGTGCGGGGTCAGCGAGGTCAGCGGATCCTGGAAGATCATGGTCATGGACTTGCCACGCACCGAATTGAGCTTCTTCGGCGGCAGGTTCAGGATTTCCTGACCGCGATACTTGATAGAGCCTTCTGCCTTGCCGTTGGACGCCAGAAGCCCCATTGCCGCCAGGAAGGTCTGGCTCTTGCCTGAACCGGACTCGCCGACCACGGCCAGGCACTCGCCCGGGGCGATTTCCAGATCGATGCCGCGCACGGCATGGACCTCGCCATCGGGCGTGGCAAAACGGACATTAAGGTCTTCGACCTGAAAGATCGGCTGGGTGGTGTCAGTCAAGAATTCAGTCCCTCGTGGGGGCGCAGGCTCAATCCGCGCTCAATGCTTTGCCCGGCAGGATAACGCCCTCACGCCATGATGCCAGAGCCGAGGGCATAATGGCCCTCAGGTTTACTCAGGATGAATGGGGCAAGGGTCCGGCGTTGCGCTCGGTGACAGCCTCAGCCCCCTCGTCGCTCTGCGCTAAACGTCATGTTCCGGAAGGAAGATTTCGCGTTTGCCGGCGTGGTCAGCCGGGCTGATCATGCCTTCGTCTTCCATGCGCTCAATGAGCGAGGCCGCGCGGTTATAGCCGATCTGCAGACGGCGCTGGATATAGCTGGTGGACGCCTTGCGGTCGCGCGCCACGATGGCCACGGCCTGGTCGAACGGATCATCGCTCTCGCCGCCACCGGCGAGATCAAGCCCGCCCTCGCCGTCTTCATCATCGTCCTGGGTGACCGCGTCGAGATATTCCGGCGTGCCCTGTTCCTTCAGATAGGCCGCGACCTCTTCCACCTCATTGTCCGACACAAAGGGGCCGTGCAGGCGCCGGATGCGACCACCGCCAGCCATGAAGAGCAGGTCGCCCATGCCCAGAAGCTGTTCAGCGCCCTGTTCACCCAGAATGGTGCGCGAGTCGATTTTCGAGGTGACCTGATAGCTGATCCGGGTCGGGAAGTTTGCCTTGATCGTGCCGGTGATGACGTCCACCGATGGGCGCTGCGTCGCCATGATCAGGTGAATGCCCGCGGCCCGGGCCATCTGGGCCAGACGCTGGATCGCACCTTCAATTTCCTTGCCGGCGACCATCATCAGGTCGGCCATCTCGTCGATCACCACGACGATATAGGGCATGGGATCGGGCTGGATCGTCTCGGTTTCGTAGACCGGTTCGCCGGTCTCCTTGTCAAAGCCGGTCTGGACGGTGCGCTCAAGCATCTCGTCCTTTTCACGCGCCTTGCGGGCCTTTTCGTTAAAGCCCTTCATGTTGCGCACGCCCACCTTGGACATTTTCAGATAGCGCGACTCCATCTCGCGCACGGTCCATTTCAGGGCCGCCACGGCTTTCTTCGGGTCGGTCACCACCGGGCTGAGCAGGTGCGGGATGCCGTCATAGACGCTGAGTTCCAGCATCTTCGGGTCAATCATGATCAGGCGGCACTCTTCCGGCGGCAGGCGGTAGAGCATGGACAGGATCATGGCGTTGACGCCCACCGACTTACCCGAGCCCGTGGTACCGGCGATCAGCAGGTGGGGCATCTTGGCCAGGTCGGCATTGAATGGTTCCCCGCCAATGGTTTCACCCAGCGCCAGCGGCAGTTCCGCCTTCGCCGTCTCAAACTGTTTCGAGGCCAGCAAGGCGCGCAGATAAACCGTCTCGCGGTCCTGATTGGGCAGCTCGATCCCGATGGCATTGCGCCCTGGCACCACGGCCACACGGCAGGCGACGGCAGCCATGGAGCGGGCGATATCATCGGCCAGATTGATCACACGGCTGGTCTTCACACCGGGGGCGGGTTCCAGCTCATACAGCGTCACCACCGGGCCCGGACGGACCTGAACCACCTCACCCTTCACGCCGAAGTCGGCAAGCACGCCGGTCAAAAGCTCAGCGTTCTGTTGCAGGGCTTCGGGGTCCACCGCATCGGTGCGGGGCGGGGCGGGCGAGAGCAGATCAAGGCGCGGGAGGTCGAAACCATCGCTTTTAACGAAGGGCAGTGCGCCCTGGGCTTCGCGCGCCTCTCGGCCGGAGGGCTTGGCGGCGCGCTTTTTCGCGACCTTCACGCCGGAGGGGGCCTTGCGTGCCGGTTTCGGGGCCTCGGGTTCGATCCGGTCGGCGGGCGCAGGCGTATCCCCGCCACGGCGCAGGAAGGCGGGTGCGGTACGAGCCGTCCCGTCGGGGGCCGGAGCCTCGCTCGCCTCGGCCTCATCAGCACGGGTCGGGCGCGGAATATAGCCCAGTAGCTGATCGACCCACACACGCACCGTGTCAAAGGCCAGCTCACCGGCATCACGGGCCGCCAACAGGTCGGCAACGCGAAGGCCGAAGCAGAAAAACACCCCCAATACCGCCAGGATCAGCCCCAGAACCACAGCGATCGCGCCGGGGAGCGGAATACCCACCGAGCCAAAGCTGCCGGTCAGCGCACCCAGCGCCCCATCACCAAGAAGACCGCCGAGCCCCACCGCAAACGGCCAGTTGGCCGGCATGGGCAGCGCCGAAACCGCCATGGCAAATCCGGCGAGGCCCGCTAGACCAGCAATCACGCGGCCGAGGCCCAGCCAGACGCCGCGCCGACGCGGGCCGCGCACAATCAGGATCAAACCCCAGGCGAGCAGCGCAAACGCGCCGGCCGCGCCGGACCAACCGGTGATCTGCAACACCAGATCCGCAGTGATCGCGCCATAGTCGCCCGCCAGATTGGTGACAGCCTGCCCGGTCACCGCATTCCAGCTGGGATCAAGCGGGTTGTGGGAAAACACCGACACCAGCACAAAGGCCCCGAGCGCGGTCAGCACAGCGCCCACCACAAAGGTGCGCACGCGCGCGATCAGGCCCGGCTTGAAGCCGGACGGGGCGTCTTCAAAATCTGCAGCAGTTTCGGTCATGCGACCAGTCTCGCCGCAAGAGCGTTCAAATGTGGTAAACGATGGTTAACCGGATCAGCGCACGCGCGGGTCGCCGACAGGGCCTATGGCAGAGGCAGGCTGAGGATTATCGGGTCGGTGCGCTCAGCCGGATCGGCATCGGGCTCAAACAGGCGCCACTGGGCATCGTTGAGCACAAAGGCCCGCCCGTCCGCGATGCGCACCGTTGTGGGTTCACCCAGACGCGGATCATTGACCAGCACCGGCGTCAGCGCGGTCAGCGCGGTACCAAAGCGGTCAAATTCCAGCTCGAACAGGCCAAAGGGCCGGCTGCCATTGCGGATCACGAACAGCCGTCCGGTGCGGTCGGCCACCATGCCATCAAGCCCGATCAGGCCGGCACCCGGAGGCGTGGACAGCAAGGTGGCGTTGCGGCTGACCGGATCAATGCGCCACAGGCCCCAGGTATAGTCCGCCACGAACAGTGCGCCACGCGCGGACGCCAAACCCTGGAGCGACACAAAGCGGGCGTCTTCGGCATAGAGCTCCAGCTCGGCGCGCGGACCCTCGAGGCGGTAGATCCGCCCGCCATCGGCGTCGGCGACATAAACAATCCCGTCGCGCACCACCAGGTCACCCATGCGGGCCGCGCCCTCAATCGTGTGGCGGCGCACGATCTCTCCGGTATCAAGATCAAAAGCCACCAATGCCGTGCCGATGGGCTCATCACTAGTCAGCGGGGTGATATCAACCGCGCCTTCAACCGCGTAGAGCAGGCCATTGCGCCGGTCGACGGCCAGACCGAAGATCGACCCGATGGGCTCATCCTCGCCAGCAAACATCTCGGCGGCTTCGGGCTCAAACGGCTCCACACGATAGATGCGCCGGTCAGCGACCGAGCCCAGATAGAGCCGCTCTGTTTCGTTATCGACAGCCAGTGCCTCGATCAGCGCATCGCGCAGGGGCGGCTCAGCGACCCGGCGCGCTTCACCCACTGGAGCTGCGTTCGCCGCCAGCTGGGCTTCAATAGCGGCAAAGCGATCCGCATCGAGCGCGCGCAAGGCCTCAGCCTCATCGACGGCGCTGAGATCAAAGGCAAGGCCGTGCCCGGCAATCGCCTCCAGCGCATCGAGCATGGCCGGTGTGTTGCCCGACAGGCGAGCGAGCACCAGCCGGTTGTTGAGCAGCCCGGGATGGCCCGGCTGCAGCGCCAGTGCGGCGTTATTGGCGCGGATCGCGCTTTCCCAGTCTTCATCACCCGCCGCCGCACGGACCTGGGCGCGCAAGGCCAGCGACGCCTCGCGCAAGGAAATCTCATCGTCCTGCGCGTGCGCCGGGGCGGTGGTCAGGGCAGCGGCTGCCGCCGCGAGGATCAGGAAGAAGCGTGTCATGGTCATGAGTGGAGCGCTAATGGCCGAGTTGGGCAAGAGCAAGGCTGCGGCCTCTGCCACCCGGGATGAGGTTCACCCGCGGAGGCCGTCTCAATCCGCCGACACCAGTCCCTCTCCCCTCCATGAGGGGAGAGGTCAGGTGAGGGGTGAGCGACGCTTCATCCTGCACACTTTAAGCAAGCTCGAACGCACCCCCTCACCTTTATCCTCTCCCCCTTGAGCAAGGGGGAGAGGGGTCGCCTGCGTAGCGCTTTGGCCTTCCATAACGGTTTGGCACGTCTTGGAGGACTGACAGGGTCTTGCCAAACCGTCTGCCTACCCTTCCATCTCCGCGCGAACCCGCACCGCTGTCGCGGGGTGATCGGTGAACACGGCGTCGACGCCCAACTCAAAGAGCGCGCGCAGCTCATCTTCAACCGTGTCGCCGACCAGCGGTTCGCGGTCATCGCGCACAGTCCAGACATGGACGTCGAGCCCGGCCGCGTGGGCGGCTTCCAGATAGCCGGTGCTGGTGCCATCCGGGTTCAGGAGCATCGCCTTGTTGGCACCGATCCCGTCGGCAAACTGGGCAATCTCCTCCACAGCCAGTCCGCCCGCATTATAGCCCTCCTCATCCGGTGAGGAGATCAGCATGGCCAACTTCAGCGGTGTTTCAGGCCGCAGGCGCTGCAGGAAATCCGGATCAAAGGACTGGATCACCACCGCGCTGTCCGCTTGGTTCAGGCCTCGTGCCTCAAGCGTGTCGATCAGGATGGGCAGCGGGTCTAGGCCCTCCTCAGCATAAAAAGCCGGCAGCTTCACTTCCGGCTCGATCGCGATGGTGCAACCGCACTGAAGCTCGGAGCGCGCCACATAATCGAGGAATTCATCAAAGGTCAGAACCGGGAAATTCCGGTCAAGATCATGATCGCGGTCTTCAAACACTTGCCGGGTGTCGAGGCTGGCTAACTCCTCAGCGGTAAAATCGACCACCCACCAGTCATCACGGTCCAGCCAGATGTTTCGGCGGTCGGCAAACTCCGGCCGGTCGGCCACATCTGTGGAGGTCGACAGATAGGGATCGTGGCGCACAATCAGCTGGCCGTCGGCTGACACCTGAAGGTCTGGCTCCAGCACGTCCGCCCCTTGCTCCAGCGCCAGCGCATAAGCCGCCTCGCTATGTTCCGGGCGCTCACCGGACGCACCGCGATGGGCAATGGCAAGCGGGCGCTCGCCGCTACGGGTATTCCACTCCGGGGCATCGGTGTCGCCAGCGCCCGGGCTGCAGGCCGCAACCGCCCCCATCAAAAGCAAGGCCAGAAAACGCAATCACCCCTCCCTCAGTCGTCCTTTACGCGTCGCGCGTTCACCCCGATCGTTACCCGAAGTGTGTGACAGAAGGACAGACATTTCTATCCCCGCCCACCTCCAGGATTCCATTTCATCCGGTCAAAACGCCCCCTTCCCGTCTTGCACGCCAAAGGCCATACTCAACACATGGCTATTCGGGGAGGACGTGATGGCTGATGCAAGCGTGAAAAAAGTCGGCGGCGTGCCTGTCTGGTACTGGATCGTGGCGGCGGTGGCGACGCTGTTCAATTCCGGCGGAGTGATTGCCTACCTGACCTCGCAGTTTGATCCGGCTGGTGCAACTGCAGGCATGACGGCGGAGCAGGCCGCATACTTTATGGGCTATCCCGCCTGGTATGTCGCGATCTATGCGCTGACGACCCACCTGTCGCTGGCGGGCGGGATATTATTGTTCCTCCGGCGCAAATGGGCGTTTCACGCCTTCGCCATCGCGGCCGCGCTCTATGCCTTCTCGATCGTCTACCACTATGTGCTCAACGATGTTTTCGCCACGCTGCCTGCCGGCATCCATGCCTTCAACGCGGTGATCGGCCTCCAGCTGGTGATCTTCGCCTGGTTTGCAAAGATGGCGACCGGCAAGGGCTGGCTGAGATAGGAGCGTCCCATGAGCGAAACGACGGAGCCTGAACTTCCCCATTCCGACGCCGGGGAAACCCCGGTCTGGTTCTGGATTCTGGCGGGGCTTGCCATCCTGTGGAACGGGTTCGGGGTGTTTGATTATATCGGCACCCAGGCCATCCCCGGCTATCTGGACAGCTTCAGCGAGGAGCAGCAGGTCTATTTCACAAGCTTCCCGGCTGCCTTCGTGGCCGTCTGGGCAACGGCGGTCCATCTCTCCCTGATCGCCAGCATTCTTCTGATCGTGAAGATGAAACTCGCCGAGCTCGCCTTCCTTGTCTCTATCGGGCTTTACATTGTAAACACCGTCTGGAGCTTTGGCTTCATGGGTGCGGCGGACATGATGGGCCGACCCGGCGTGATCATGTCGGTGGTGATCTTCGCCACGCTGGTCGGCTTCTGGTGGATGGCGCGCTGGGCGAATGCCAGGGGCCTGCTGCGCTAGGCCTGCACGCACCACGCTTGGTCGCATTGACCCTGATCGGAGTGGGAGTAGGCTGCGGCCAATTCCTCCTCCGCCGGTCCACCGGCGCTAAACCACGGTGATCCTTGCCATGTCTGAGACTTATGATGTCGTCATTATCGGGGGCGGCCCCGGGGGCTATAACTGCGCGATCCGCGCCGGTCAGCTGGGTCTGAAAACCGCCTGCATCGAAATGCGCGAGACGCTGGGTGGCACCTGCCTGAATGTCGGCTGCATCCCGTCCAAGGCATTGCTGCACGCCTCTGAACTTTACGAGGAAGCGCGGCTGAATTTTGCCGACATGGGCATCGAGACCGGTGAGCTGAAGCTCAACCTGGACAAGATGATGGGTCAGAAGGACGACGCGGTGAAAGGCCTGACCAAGGGCGTCGCGGGCCTTCTGAAGAAGAACAAGGTCGATCATATTCACGGCAAGGGCCGCATCGCCGGCAAGGGCAAGGTCGTGGTCACCGACGCCGACGGCAAGGAAACCGAGCTGTCGACAAAGAATATCGTCATCGCCACCGGCTCGGAAGTCACGCCCCTGCCCGGCGTGGAGATTGATGGCGAGCGCGTGGTCACGTCAGACCAGGCGATTGCCCTGAAAGAAGTCCCCAAGAAGCTGGTGCTGATTGGTGCGGGCGTGATCGGCCTGGAGCTGGGCTCGGTCTGGCGGCGTCTGGGTTCCGAGGTCACGGTTGTGGAGTTTATGGACCGCGTCCTTCCGGGCATGGATGGTGAAGTGTCGAAACAGGCCAAGCGGCTGTTTGAAAAGCAGGGCCTTCAGTTCAAGCTGGGCCGCAAGGTCACCGGCGTCGACACCTCCGGCGACACGCTGAAAGTCTCGACTGAAGCGGCCAAGGGCGGCGATGAAGAAACGCTGGACGCCGATGTGGTGCTCGTGTGCATCGGGCGTCGCCCCTACACCGAAGGCCTTGGCCTTGAAACCGTGGGGATCGAGACCGACAAGCGCGGCGTCATCGCCAACGATCACTGGAAAACCGGGGCGGAAGGCGTCTGGGTTGTCGGGGATTGCACCAGCGGGGCCATGCTCGCCCACAAGGCCGAAGACGAAGGCACCGCCTGCGCCGAACGCATCGCGGGCAAGGCCGGGCACGTGAACTACGACGCCATCCCGAACGTGGTCTACACCTATCCGGAGATTGCCTCGGTCGGTGCAACGGAAGAACAGCTCAAAGAGCAGGGCCGAGAGTACAAGACGGGCAAATTCCCCTTCATGGCCAACTCACGCGGGCGCACCAATCACCAGACCGACGGCTTTGTGAAAATCTTGGCGGACGCGAAGACCGATGAGATCCTCGGCGCGCACCTGATTGGTCCCAATGCGGGCGAGCTGGTCGCTGAAGTCGCGCTCGCGATGGAATTCAAGGCCGCGTCTGAAGACATTGCACGCACCTGCCACGCCCACCCGACCCTGTCAGAAGCAGTCCGTCAGGCCGCCATGGGGGTCGAAGGCTGGACGATGCAGATGTAGGGGCAGTTGTAGCAAAACCTGAGCCTTGCCCGCTGGATGGCGGATGCACCGGCGGGCAAAACAGGTTAAACTACAAAACCGTCACAGAAGGCTGCTAAGGCGCAGCTCACGGCAAGTGAGGGAGCCGACCCATGAGCGGCAAGCCGGATACGGCCCATCGCATTGAAGTCCAGACGCCCCGGCTCCGGCTGGTGGCGATCGATGCTGAATTGGCCCGGCTTCAGGTGGAAGACCGCCCGGCTTTCTTTGCCGCGGTCGGCGCTGAAATCGAAGCGGCCTGGCCGCCGGTTCAAGATGATGAGCCGAAGCTCACCGAGAAGCTGAAATTGCTTGAGGCCAACCCGGAAGAAGCTGGATGGCGCGGCTGGGTTTTCCTGATGGGGTGGACGCCAGGCGGGCTTGATCGCGCCGTTGGCACGGGCGGCTTTTTCGGCCCGCCGGACGACACCGGCGAGATTGAAATCGGCTACGCCATGTGCGCCAGCTTCCGCGAGCAGGGTCTCGCCACCGAGGCCGTGGGCGGCATGCTGGACTGGGCGTTTCGCGATGACCGGGTCAAAAGCGTGCGCGCCCTGACTGAGGCCCATCTCTATGCCTCCCGCCGGGTGCTCGAAAAGTCGGGCTTTACCGAGACCGAGACGATCTCAAACGGCGAAGAAACAATCCGCTACGATCTCGCGCGAGAAGACCGCGCCGCCTGACGCCGCGCGCGCGGATGGGTCGAGGCGTGGAGCCGCTTCAAACTCGCCGTTTCAACTTCAGTATAGACCTGCGTCGTGGACAGCGAGGCGTGGCCGAGCAGGTCCTGGATCGAGCGCAAATCCCCACCATGGGCCAACAAATGTGTCGCGAAGGCGTGGCGCAGAGCGTGGGGCGTTGCAGTATGCGCCAGACCTAGCCGGCTTCGCAGCGTCTGCATGGCCGCCTGCACATGGCGCGGGGTCAGCGCCCCGCCCCGCTTGGCTTTAAACAACGGTTCGTCAGCGTCGAGATCAAAGGGACAGAGTGCCGCATAGCGGTCCACCGCCTCGGTGACCGCAGGCAGGACCGGCACGATGCGCGTCTTGTTGCCCTTGCCGGTTATCCGCAGCGTGGCGGGCAGATCGCGTTCGCGGCCAGTGAGGCTTAACGCCTCGGACACGCGAAGCCCGCAGCCATACATCAGTGCGAACACCGCCGCGTCGCGGGCGGCCACCCAGTCCGGCTCGCCAGAGCTGGCGGTTTCCTCAATCAGCTCGCGGGCCGCGGTTTCGCTGACCGGCCGGGGCAGGCGGCGCGGCGCTTTCGGCGCTTCCACCAGCCCCAGCGCCGGATTTTCCAGCCCCCAGCGGCGGCGGGCATAGGCAAAGAAGCTGCGCACGGCACTGAGACCGCGCTGCAGCGTGCGGGCACCAGCCCCCGAGCGCCGACGATCGGCCAGCCAGGCGCGCCAGTCCGCGCTGGTCAGCTTTGACATGTCACGCAGGGTCAGGCGCTGGCCCAGATGACCGGTCAGAAACTCGATCAGGAAATCAAGGTCGCGCCCATAGGCTTCCACTGTGCGCGGGCTGGCGCGCCGCTCCCCGGTCAGATGATCCAGGAAGCCGACCTTGGCCGCTTCGATATGAAGGTCGGGCGCGCTTAAGCCTTCAGCCATGGAGCCAACCGCCGTTCCATCACGCGGGCAAAGAAGTGCAACAGGTCCGCGCCCATGTCCGGGGTGAAGGCTGCGCCATCGCGCGCGCCCAGGCACAGCGCAGCCGGGTGACCGGCCACATCCATGCGCACCAGCGCCTCAGAACGCAGACCCGGCCCCTGCCCGCCATAAACCGCATCGGCGAAGCGCTGATCGACCGGACCCAGGCGCTCGGACTTTGTGCCGATCAGGCTGTCGACCAGCTCCGGGGCGCAGCCAATGATCGCGCGACCATCCTCCAGCGGGCGGCAACCCTCGATCAGGACCCGAACCTTGTCCACGCTGAGCGCGCCGGCCACCCGGCCATCAAGTTTTCTATCGAGCGCGGTCAGGTTCTCCGCTTCCAGCACCGCCAGCACCGCCCCGTGGCACTGCGCCTGGGCGGCCAGATTGGCCTTGGACAATTCGATCAGGGCTTCGTTGGAGGCTTTGGTCCGGGCCAGCTCGGTTTCGAGCTTCGCCCGCTGACGCCCCGCCAGATCCACCACACCATCAGACGACAACGCCCCGCGCACCAGGCCCATCAGCTCAGCATCGCCGGTGACAATGTCCGGTTGGGCGCGAACAAGCGCGCGGATATCATCAAGGTCGAGATCAGGCGTTTCAGTCATGGTCGGGTCCCTTTTCCACGCCCGTTTTACGCCCCAGCGCTTATGAGTGCGTTAACCCTGAGAACCTGCGCGCAGGCTTTGTTAGAGTGACGCCATGATTCACACGCGCCCTGCTCTCCAGTCGTTGAAAGACGCACGCCGGTGTCTCCCCCCGTTCGCTGGGGGAGTGGCCGCGAAGCGGACGAGGGGGGCATTGCGACGGTCGAATTCCCCCTCCACCCGGCTCCCGGGCACCTCCCCCGCAGGCGGGGGAGGACATCTGACGGCGCGTTCAGGGGCACTACAGGCAAGCAGGGGGACGCAGACGCTGTGACCCGCACCCTCGCCTCTGTCCTGATCCCGATGCCACTACCGGAGCCGTTTGATTATGCGGTGCCTGAGGGCGTGAGCGTTCAGCCGGGTGACCACGTCATCGTGCCGCTGGGCAAGCGGGCCGCGAGCGGCGTGGTCTGGGCGGTCAAACCCGATGACGGGACGCGCACCCTGAAATCCATTGAGGCGGCGCGGGGCGGGCCGCGGATCCAGAAACCTGTGCGGGACTTCATCGACTGGACCGCGCGCTATCTGGTGGAGCCGCCGGGGATCATCCTGCGCACGGTGTTGCGTAGCCCCGCGGCCTTAAAGCCCTCGCCGGTGGAGACGGTCTACACGCCGACCGGTCAGACCATCGCGCGCATGACGCCGGCTCGCACGGCCGTGCTGGAGGCGGCCGAGCAAGGCCCGGCCAGCGCGGCGGAGCTCGCCAAGCGCGCGGGCGTGTCGTCCTCAGTAGTGAAGGGTTTGGCAGAAGCCGGAGCGTTGAGGGCTCGCGAGATCGAGATTGATCCGCCCTTCCCTGAGCCTGATCCCAACCTGCCGGGCCTGCCCCTGACAGACCTGCAGGAGGAGGCGTCGCGCACGCTGCGCCGCCTGGTGGCCGCCGGCGGGTTCCAGTCCGCGCTGATTGATGGGGTGACGGGCTCGGGCAAGACGGAGGTCTATTTCGAGGCCATCGCCGAATTGCTGCGCCGGGAGCCGGAGGCGCAAATTCTGGTCCTCTTGCCGGAGATCGCGCTGACCCAGTCGGTGATCAGGCGCTTCAAGGATCGCTTTGGCGTGGAGCCCGCACGCTGGCATTCGGGCCTGTCGGACAAGGAACGCCGCCGCAGCTGGCGTGAGGCCGCCTCGGGCCGGGCGCGGATCGTGGCAGGTGCGCGCTCATCCATCTTCCTGCCCATGCCCAAGCTGCGCATGATCATCGTGGATGAGGAGCACGACCCCACCTACAAGCAGGACGAGATGCTGACCTATAACGCCCGCGACCTGGCCGTGGCGCGGTCCAAGCTGTCCGGTGCAATCTCCATCCTCGCCAGCGCCACCCCTTCGATGGAAAGCCTCGTCAATGCTGAGGCCGGGCGATACGTCCATGTGCGCCTGCCCGCCCGGATCACCGGTTCCGTCCTGCCGGAGGTGGAGCTCCTGGACCTGCGCCTCAGCCCGCCGGAAAAGGGCAACTGGCTATCCGAACCGCTGGTCGACGCGGTCAACGAAACGCTGGAGCGCCAAGAGCAGGCGCTGCTTTATCTGAACCGCCGCGGCTTTGCCCCGCTGGTGCTGTGCAAGGCGTGCGGGCACAAGATGAAAAGCCCGGAGGCTGACCGCTGGCTGGTGGAGCACCGCTATACCGGTCGCCTCGTCTGTCACACCACCGGCTTTTCCATGCCCAAACCGAAGCTCTGCCCGGAGTGCAAAGCCGAGGACAGCCTGATCGGCGTGGGTCCCGGCGTGGAACGGGTGGCCGAAGAAGCCGTGCGCCGCTTTCCGGATGCCCGCATCGAGGTCTTTTCCTCTGACACAGCCCAGTCGGGCGAGGATGTCAGAAATCTCGTGGAGCGTATGGAGCGCGGCGAGATTGATATCCTGGTGGGCACGCAGATTGCCGCGAAGGGCCACAACTTTCCTCATCTGACGCTGGTGGGGGTGGTTGATGCCGACCTGGGACTGGCGGGCGGCGATCTGCGCGCCGGTGAGCGGACCTATCAGACGCTGGTGCAGGCCGCAGGCCGGGCAGGCCGGGCCGACAAGCCGGGCCGCGCGCTACTGCAGACCTGGAACCCCGACCATGAGGCGCTCAAGGCGCTTGAAGCCGGTGACCGCGACGCCTTCCTGACCGCAGAGCGCCAGATGCGCGAGCTTTTAAAACTGCCGCCCTTCGGCCGCCTTGCCGCGCTGATCGTGTCAGCCCCCGATGCCGCCCTTGTTGACGACGCCTGCCGCACCATCGCCGCGGCGGCACCCGCCGGTGACGGGATCGAAGTCTTCGGCCCCGCCGAGCCGCCCCTGGGCGTGGTACGCGGCCGCTGGCGGCGGCGCTTCCTGGTACAGGCGGAAAAGAATGTCGACGTCAGCGCCTACATGCGCGCCTGGACCGCCCGGTTCAAAGCGCCGTCGAGTGTGCGCGTGACCGTGGATATCGAGCCGTATAGCTTTTTGTGAGGTAGACCTGCGCGAGAGGCTCTGATGAGAGCCCTTCCTTCCCCGGCCCCATAAACCTGCACAGCAGCGACACTTCGGCACGTGTACCAGTTGCTCGGCTCGCACCCCTGTGCTAGTTCGGCGCCGGGTTTGGAGGTGAGAGCTGTTTAAGCCGCTCACACCTTTGTAAAAAACCTCGTTCCTTCAAGCGCTTAAGCGCGTCTCGCGAGTCGCGGGGCAATGCGGCGGCGCAAGTCACGAGAAGAAAGCGGCGAACACGGTGACCCCTTCTGAGGATGTGATCACAGGCGAAGCTGGCGAACGCTATGCCAAAGCCCTGTTCGAGCTGGCTGACGAGGCCAAGAAGCTCGACGCGGTTGAAGGCGATGTGGAGACCCTGCTTGCAGCCTTTGGCGAGAGCGCGGACCTCGCGCACGCGCTGAAAAGCCCGGTGTTCAAGGGCGCGGAAAAAGCCGCTGTCCTGACCGAGCTGTCGGGCAAGCTGAAGCTCGACAAGCTGACGGCAGACTTCATGGCTGTGACGGCCCGCAACGGCCGCGCCGGAGATCTGAAAAACATACTGCGCGCCTTCAAGGTGCTCGCCGCGAAGCGTCGCGGCACTAGTTCGGCTGATGTCATTTCAGCTGACCCGCTCACCGCGACCCAGATCAAGGAGCTGAAGACGGCTCTGAAAACGGCTCTGGGCCGGGACGTGGAACTGCGCACCGAGGTGCGTGAAGACATTATTGGCGGGCTGATCGTGAAGGTCGGCTCACGCATGTTCGACTCGTCTCTCAAGTCAAAGCTTGAGGGACTGCGCAAAACGATGAAAGAGGCGTAGAGCGATGGCCATCAAGGCGGCGGAAATCTCCGCGATCCTCAAAGAGCAGATCAAAAACTACGGCGCTGAAGCTGACGTCTCTGACGTTGGTCAGGTGCTGAGCGTCGGTGACGGTATCGCCCGCGTCTACGGTCTGGACGAAGTGCAGGCTGGCGAGCTGGTGGAATTCCCCGGCGGCGTGAAGGGCATGGCCCTGAACCTGGAACGCGACAATGTCGGTTGCGTGATCTTCGGCGATGACCGGGGCATCAAGGAAGGCGACACCGTCAAGCGTCTGGGCTCCATCGTGGATACCCCCGTTGGCAAGGGCCTGCTGGGCCGCGTCGTGAACGCGCTGGGCGAGCCGATTGACGGCAAGGGCCCGATCGAAGACGTCGCCGAGCGTCGCATCGTTGACGTGAAAGCGCCGGGCATCCTGCCGCGTAAATCCGTGCACGAGCCGATGGCAACCGGCATCAAGGCGATCGACTCCATGATCCCGGTTGGCCGTGGCCAGCGCGAGCTGATCATTGGTGACCGCCAGACCGGCAAGACCGCGATCGCGATCGACACCATCCTGAACCAGAAAGCCATCAACCAGGGCGATGACGAGAGCGCCAAGCTCTACTGCGTCTACGTCGTTGTTGGTCAAAAGCGCTCCACCGTGGCCCAGGTCGTCAAGACGCTGGAAGAAAATGGCGCGATGGACTACTCCATCGTCGTGGCCGCAACCGCTTCGGACCCCGCTCCGATGCAGTTCCTGGCTCCGTTCACCGGGTGCGCCATGGGCGAGTATTTCCGCGACAACGGCATGCACGGCCTGATCATCTATGATGACCTGTCCAAGCAGGCTGTGGCCTATCGTCAGATGTCCCTGCTTCTGCGTCGCCCGCCGGGCCGCGAAGCCTATCCGGGTGACGTGTTCTACCTGCACTCCCGCCTTCTCGAGCGCGCTGCAAAGCTGAACGAAACCCACGGCTCTGGCTCGCTGACGGCTCTGCCGATCATCGAAACCCAAGCCAACGACGTGTCGGCCTACATCCCGACCAACGTGATCTCGATCACCGACGGTCAGATCTTCCTGGAAACCGACCTGTTCTATCAGGGCATCCGCCCGGCCGTGAACGTGGGTCTGTCGGTGTCTCGCGTGGGCTCCGCGGCCCAGACGAAGGCCACCAAGCAGGCTGCCGGCAAGATCAAGGGCGAGCTGGCTCAGTACCGTGAGATGGCGGCCTTCGCCCAGTTTGGTTCGGACCTCGACGCCTCCACCCAGAAGCTGCTTTCGCGCGGTGAGCGCCTGACCGAGCTCCTGAAGCAGCCGCAATTCTCGCCGCTGTCGATGGAAGAGCAGGTCTGCGTGATGTATGCGGGCACCAATGGCTATCTGGACAACATCGCTGTGTCCGACATTGGCCGCTACGAAGAAGAACTGCTGCGCAACCTGCATGGTGAGCACGCAGACCTTCTGGCTGGCATCCGCGATGGCAAGAAGCTGACCGACGAGCTGACCGAAAAGCTCAACGGCGCGCTCGACGCCTTCACCAAGAACTTCGCGTAAGGCTTACGGGCCCTAAAAGGAGCAGCGCCGAATGGCCTCTCTTAAGGAACTGAAAAACCGGATCAACTCGGTCAACTCGACCAAGAAGATCACCAAGGCGATGCAGATGGTCGCGGCGGCAAAACTGCGCAAGGCGCAGGACGCTGCCGAGGCCGCGCGTCCCTATGCCGAGCGCATGTCCGCGGTGATGGCAAACCTGTCATCGTCCATGGACGGCCCCAGCGCGCCGCGCCTTCTGGTCGGCACCGGCAAGGACGACACCTATCTGCTCGTCGTGGCCACGGCCGATCGCGGCCTGTGCGGCGGTTTCAACACCAATATCGTGCGTCTGGCGCGCGAGCGGATTTCCGCTCTGCTCAGCCAGGGCAAGCAGGTGAAGATCATCACCGTGGGGGCCAAGGGCTATGACGCCCTGAAGCGCCTGTATAAAGACAAGATCATCGATTCCATCGAGCTGCGTAACGTCAAGAAAATTGACGGCGCGGTGTCCGGCATGATTGGCGACAAGGTCACTGCCCTGTTTGAAGACGGCGGCTTTGACGTGTGTGAAGTGATCAGCTCCGAGTTCGTCTCGGTGATGAGCCAGAAGCCGCGCAGCCAGACGCTGATCCCGGCGCGCGACGCCATCGATGACAGCGTGGAGCGCCCCGATCTTGCCGGTGCGATCTACGAATACGAGCCGGACGAGGAAGAGATCCTCGCCGCTCTGCTGCCGCGCTATATCAACACCGTCATTCTTTCCGCCCTGCTGGAGAACGTGGCCGGTGAGATGGGCGCGAAGATGGCTGCCATGGACGCGGCAACGCGCAATGCTGGCGAGCTCATCGACAAGCTGAACCTGGAATACAACCGGACCCGCCAGGCCAAGATTACCAAGGAGCTGATCGAGATCATCTCCGGGGCTGAAGCGGTCTAACGGCGTAATTAGAAGAGAATATCCAACGGCGGACGATCCGCCGAACCGATTGGAAAGAGGCAGACCATGAGCAATCTCAAGGGCCGTATCGCACAGGTGACCGGCGCCGTCGTGGACGTGGAGTTCGAAGGCGGCCTTCCCGAGATCCTGAACGCGCTTGAAACCAAGAACGGCGACAAGACGCTGGTGCTGGAAGTGGCCCAGCACCTGGGTGAAAACGCTGTGCGGACCATCGCCATGGACGCCACCGAAGGCCTGAAGCGTGGCCAGGACGTGACCGACACCGGTGAGCCGATCAAGGTTCCGGTGGGCCCGGGCACGCTGGGTCGCATCCTGTCGGTCACCGGTGAGCCGATTGACGAAGCGGGCGACGTGACCGCCACGCAGTATGCTCCGATCCACCGTGACGCACCGGCCTTTGACGAGCAGTCCACCGAAGCTGAAATCCTGCCGACCGGCATCAAGGTCATCGACCTGCTCTGCCCGTACGCAAAGGGTGGTAAGATCGGCCTGTTCGGCGGTGCCGGCGTGGGCAAGACGGTTCTGATCCAGGAACTGATTAACAACATCGCCAAGCTGTTCGGCGGCTATTCGGTCTTCGCCGGTGTGGGTGAGCGGACCCGTGAGGGTAACGACCTGTACTACGAAATGATCGAGTCCGGCGTGAACAAGGACCCGAAGGAAAACAACGGCTCCACCGAAGGCTCGCGCTGCTCACTCGTGTTCGGCCAGATGAACGAGCCGCCGGGTGCGCGTGCTCGCGTGGCGCTGTCGGGTCTGGCTCAGGCTGAATACTTCCGCGATGAAGAGGGCAAGGACGTGCTCTTCTTCGTGGATAACATCTTCCGCTTTACCCAGGCCGGTGCCGAGGTGTCCGCACTGCTCGGCCGCATTCCTTCGGCCGTGGGTTACCAGCCGACCCTGTCCACCGACATGGGTGCCCTGCAGGAGCGTATTACCTCCACCAAAAAGGGCTCCATCACCTCGGTGCAGGCTGTCTACGTGCCCGCCGACGACCTGACTGACCCGGCTCCGGCGACGACCTTCTCGCACCTCGATGCGACGACGGTTCTGAACCGCGCCATCTCGGAAAAGGGTATCTACCCGGCTGTGGACCCGCTGGACTCCACGTCGCGTATTCTTGAGCCGCGCATCGTGGGTGAAGAGCACTACGCCACCGCCCGCCGCGTTCAGGAAATCCTGCAGAAGTACAAGTCGCTGCAGGACATCATCGCGATCCTGGGCATGGACGAACTGTCCGAAGAGGACAAGCTGGTCGTGGCTCGCGCCCGTAAGATCGAGCGCTTCCTGTCCCAGCCGTTCGACGTGGCTGAAATCTTCACCGGCTTCCCGGGCATTCAGGTGCCGGTCGAAGACACCGTGCGTGGCTTCAAAGCCATCTGCGACGGTGAGTACGACCACCTGCCGGAGCCGGCCTTCTACATGGTTGGCACCATCGAAGATGCTGTGAAGAAAGCTGAACAGCTGGCAGCCGACGCTGCGTAATGATCTGGCCTGCGCTGGTCACAGCGCGGGCCGTATCGCCGCCACGGGCGGTGAGCTGACGACAAGGACCAGCTGCAATGGCTGACAAACTTCACTTTGACCTCGTGTCACCTGAAAAGCGCGTCTTCCAGGGCGACGTGGATCAGGTGGTTGTGCCCGGCGTTGAGGGTGAGTTCGGCGTCCTAGCGGGCCACGCGCCCTTCATGTCGACGGTGCGCTCCGGCGCGATTGCCATCCACAATGGTGGCGAAGTGACCCGCACCTTCATCCGCGGCGGCTTTGCTGAAGTGACCTCTGAAGGCCTGACCATCCTGGCCGAAGAAGCCATTGATCTGGCCGATGTGGACGCCGCGGAGGTCACCCAGAAGCTCACGGAAGCCCGCGAAGATCTGGGCCAGGCCCGCAACGAAGACGAAATTCGCGAAGCGCAAGGCCGCGTGGAAAAATTCGAAGCTCTGCTGCAGGCGATTGCGCACTAACCCGCGCCCGATCAGGAATTCCAAAAGCCTCGGCATTCGCCGGGGCTTTTTTGTTTCCTAACCCGCCAATCCCTCAAACGCCTCAGCGACCTTCACATAGACGTCCCGCTTCCACGGGATGATGAGGTCGGGGACGGTGCTTAAGTCCACCCATTTGAAGGCTTCAAACTCCTGGGGCGGTACGGCTTTGAGGTCAAAGCAGGTATCGGTGCCGATGAAGCGATAGGCGAACCAGCGCTGCTTCTGGCCCTTCCAGCGGTTTTTGCGACGCTGCCCCAACACTTCAGGCGGGAAGTCGTAGGCCACCCAGTCTTCAATCGTGCCCAGCGGCTCGATCAGGTCTTCGGTAATGCCGGTTTCCTCGTAGAGTTCACGCAGGGCGGCGACTTCGGGATTTTCGCCGGGGTCGATGCCACCTTGAGGGAATTGCCAGCAATATGCGCCGCCCTGAGCATAGCGCTTGCCAATCCAGACCTTGCCTTCGGCATTGAACAGCACGAGGCCGACATTGGGGCGGTGTTCGGGGAAAGGTTCGGTACCGTGACCGTCGCTCATGTTTCCGGCTCTTCGCGGGCCTGACGGCGCTCCATCAGCACACTCGCCGGAGCCAGCTGATACCCACGCGCGGCGAGCGCCTCGGCCCAAATCGCCACGGTATCGACCGTGGCGGGATAGGCAAAGCCGTGGCCGAGCGCATTGCCGTTCTGGAGCGCAAGCGCTTCAAGTTCCAGAAGCCGGCGATCGACCGCATCTGGATCGGGATCGGCATCGATCACCCGGTCAGCGATAGCCACGCGGGCGTCGGCCTGACGGGCGGCCGCTTCCAGGATCACGCGGCGGCCCGCGCCGTCGTGGTAAACCGACAGGCCGCGTGCTTCCAGCCGGGCAAAGACATGGGTCAGCGTCTCACGCTCTGCGCCGAGGCGCGCGCCAAGATAATTCGCCACGCCGGCATAGCCGGACGCGCGCGACAGCAGCCACATCAGGCGGCGATCATTTTCCGCCGTGCCCGCTTCGGCCAGCAGGGTGTGCGGGCCGGGATCATTATTGGGATAATCAAACGGCTCCATGGGCAGCTCGATCAGCACTTCGTGGCCGTCAGCCCGGGCGCGATCAATCCAGTCCTGGAGGTTTTCTGAGTAGGCCGCGAAGCTGAGCGTGACTTCGGCGGGTAGCGTCTCGATGGCGCGCGCGGTCAGGCGTTCAGACAGGCCAAGACCGCCGACAACCAGCGAGATGGTCGGCGCGCCGGGCGCATCCTCAAACTCGGCGGCATAGGCCTCATCGGGACGGGTGCCGTCTGCTGCAATAATCGGCAGCGGCGCGCCGCCGGGTCCATCCTCATACAAGCCTTGCAACGGAGCCCGAGGGCCCGTGCGCGCTGGCGCGGCAGCTGGTGGTGGCGGAGGAGTTGGCGTGGGTTCAGGGGCCGCCAGTGCGGTCTCCGTATCGGTCACGCCCGGCAGGGTCACATTATCGGTGGGCGCATCGGCAAACGGATCAGCGGGCGGCTGGACCTCGGCTTCAGCCAGCACGACCGGTTCAGGCTGGGTAATGTCCACACTGGCACGCACCGGTTCAGGCTCGGCGCCAGACAGCCAGGCCAGCGTACCTGCTCCACCGGCCATGAGCACAGCCGCACCCAGGCCCGCCAGCAGCGGCGTGCGCAGGGGTGAGGATGATGGGGCCGAACCGGGCATGGACGTTTCGATGCTGCTTGGGCGCACGCATGGACGCGCACGCGAATCAACCTCGAACTTCGCTCAAGTCACGGTAAAGAAACGTTAACGAGATGGAGCGCAGCGCCATCACAGCGCCGCGTCCAGGGCACCAGACCGCCGACTAGAGACGGGCCTGCTGGCTATCCATCTGCGAGCGCAGGATCTCGATCGCGCGGTGCAGCTGGTAATCCTCTTCGGTGTTCCAGTCTTCCGGCGGTTGCTCGATCAGGGTCTGGTCGACCTCTTCACGCTCGACACCGGTCTCGTTTTCCAGCGAGTTGCGCAGGTCCGCCTCGGTGAAGCGCTGCGGCGCATCGGGGTTGAGGCGGCGGGCCGCAATCGCGAAGTCCGGCTCGATGCCAGTCGCCTGAATGGTGCGACCGGCCGGCGTGTAATAGCGCGCCGTGGTCAGGCGCAGCGCGCCATCACGGCCACCGCGCAGCGGCACCACTGTCTGCATGGAGCCTTTGCCAAAGCTGGTCATGCCCACAATCGTGGCCCGTTCGCGGTCCTGAAGCGCGCCGGTGACAATTTCAGACGCGCTCGCCGAGCCGCCATTGATCAGCACCACAATCGGCGCGCCGTTGAGTATATCGCCTGGCTCGGCATTGTAGCGCATGGTGTCACGCGGGTCGCGGCCACGGGTGGAGACCACCTCGCCGCCCGACAGGAAGAGGCTGGACACCGTCACAGACTGCTCCAGCAGCCCGCCCGGATTGGAGCGCAGATCCAGAATAAGGCCCGGCAGCTCGCCGCCACTGGCCTCGGCCAGATCGCGCAGGCCGGTCACGGCGTTTTCCGTGGTATGCTCATTAAAGGTGGTGATGCGCAGGTAAGGCACATCCATGTCCTCACCTTCCATGCGCCAGAGGGCAGAGCGCACCTCGATAATGTCGCGCACGATGGTGACGTCGAACGGGTCCATGCCCTCACGGCCAAAGGTGATGGTGACGGGCTCACCCACCGGGCCGCGCACGCGTTCGACCACATCGGTGCTGTCCGCACCGATCATGGACTCGCCTTCCACCGCCAGGATCACATCGCCAGACTCAACGCCGGCGCGTTCACCGGGCGTGTCCGCGATCGGCGAAATCACCGTGACCATGTCATTGCGAATGGTGATCTCGATCCCGATGCCACCATATTCGCCGCTCGTGGAGACCTGCATCTCCTGGAAGGCTTCTGGCGGCAGGTAAGCCGAGTGCGGATCAAGCGAACGGAGCATGCCCTCAATGGCGCTCTCGATCAGCTCGGCCTTGTCCGGCTCGGTGACATAATCGGCTTCCACGCGCGACAGCACATCGCCAAATAATTCAAGCTGGCGGAAGGTTTCTTCGCGCGCGCGGTCATCCCCTTCGGCGGAAACCGCCAATGCGGCTGCCCCAATTCCGAACGCCACGGCTGATGCGATAATGTGCAAGCGCATGTTTTCTATCCTTAATCCGCCTTCAGGACGTATCTTTAGCCTTGTCCCCTGCGAAATTCGGGCCGAAGCCAGTCTTCAGGGTCCACGGCATTTGTCCCGCGTGCAATCCCAAAATAGAGCATCGGAGCGGGATTGGCACGGTCGGGCATCACCCCGACCGGTTCTCCGGCCAGAAGCGACTGACCTTCATTGACATAGACCAGAGCCATGCCGCCCAAAATTAAAGTGTAGTCATCCGGCGTGGTGATCATGATCACATTGTCGAGACCACCAAAGGGACGGGCATAAACCACCCGTCCATCGAACGGCGCACTGACCTGTCCGCGCGCGCCGGTCTGGAACCAGACACCGTCGCGCTCCACACCATCGGGCCCGCGTGCGCCGGCCCCCACGCGCAGCTCGCCCAGCGCGGGCGGACGCAGCCGTCCGCGCATGTCGGCAAAGCGCAGCGTATCCATGGGACCATCCAGCGGCCGGGCACTGACCAACACGCCCGGCGGCAGGCGCTCTGGCCGTAACCGGGGCACCGGCAAGGCACTCAGATCACCAGAAAACTGCGGACGCGGAGCGAGCCTCGGCTCAATCGCCGCATAGCGCCGGATTTCAGTGAGCAGCTCGCGAAGACTGCCGGCCCGGGCGGCAATGGCCTCGGCCCGCTCAGCCAGGTCATCGGATTCAGCGCGCAGCCGGGCTTCAGCCGCACGACGTTCGGCGATCAGCGCCTCGACTTCTTCGCGAGTCAACGCCAGACGCTCACGGGCATCGCCCACCGCTTCAGCCTGCCCCGACAGGCGCACACGCAGCGCGGCAAGCTCATCAAGGCGCGCCCGAACCGAGGCCGCCCGGCGTTCAAGCTCCGGCGCAATCTGCGCCAGTAGGCCTGCGGCCCGCGCCGCCTCGGTCGCGTCATCGGGATTGACCGCCAGCGCAGGCGGGTCTGCCAGCTCGATGCGTTGAAGCGCCGCCAGCACGCGGGCGAGACCGGCCTGCTCGCTCGACAACCGGCCAAGCAACACGGACTCTTCCGCTTCCAGCGCTTCCAGCTGAGCCAGCGCGGCGTCGGCTTCGGCTTCGCGGATGCGGACCCGATCGCCTGCGTCGACCAGACGGCGCTGCAACTGCGCGATTTCAGCGCGGACCGCTTCGGCCTCAAGCTCGCGAGCGCGCGCCGCCTCGCTCATTTCAGTCGCCTCGTCCTCCAGCGCCTCGATCTGATCGGGATCGGGGGCTTGCTGGACCAGGGCAGCAGCGGCGAGCAAGGCAGCGAGCATCATCCCTCGCGGTGATAGGGCGTGCCGGCAATCAGCGACACGGCGCGGTAAACCTGTTCGGCCAGCATGACGCGAACCAGCTTGTGGGGAAAGGTCGCTGCCCCAAATGCCAGCAGTCGCGCGCCGGATGGCAGAAGGTGTCGGGCATGGCCGTCGGCCCCGCCGATCAGGAAGACCGCGTCGCGCACACCATCATCGCGTGCGGTTTCCATCACCTTCGCAATCGCCATGGAGGTCATGGACTTGCCGGTTTCATCCAGCGCAAAGACCAGTGCGCCGGGAGCGATATCGCTGACCAGCGCCTCGGTCTCGGCCGTCTTGTCTTTCAGATTTCGCGGGTCGTATTCGCGCTCGGTGGCGGGCCCCAGGCCAATGCCACGCCCCAGTGCGGTGGCGCGACTGAGATAATCGTCAACGAGCGTGCGTTCCGGCCCGGACTTGATCCGGCCGATGGCCCGGATTTCAGCGCGCACGGGGTGTTACGCCGCGCCGCCCGGGGCTACGGACCACATCTTCTCAAGGTCGTAGAACTCGCGGACCTCGGGGCGGAAGATGTGAACGATCACATCACCCGCATCGATCAGCACCCAGTCGCAGGTGTTGAGGCCTTCGACCTTGGCGCGGCCGTGACCGACGTCCTTGAGCTTTCTGAGGATGTGGTCGGCAATGGCGCCGACATGGCGGTTCGAGCGTCCTGAGGCGATGACCATCACATCTGTGACCGAGGATTTCCCCTCCAGATCGATGGCGATGACGTCTTCTGCCTTGTCGTCCTCCAGCGAGGACAGCACCAGCTCCTCAAGAGCTTCGGTGGTCATCAGAGCGTCTGTGTTCGCGGCGTCATCAGCCTGACGGCTTTGCAATTCGGTGGACAGCGTCCGGTCTCCCTTATCAAACCTTCTCGCTATGTATCACGGTTCGCCGAGAACTTCGAGCCAGTGAATGGAGAAGGCTTCACCTGCATCGGTCCAGGCTTCAACCGGAGCCAAACCGGCTCGGCGCGCCAGATCCTGGAAGGTGGAAATCGTAAATTTATGAGAGTTTTCGGTGTGAATGGTCTCGTGCTCGCGCAGAACAAAGGGCTCTCCGCCGACGGTAAATTCAATGTCCCGCGTCGCCTGCAGATACATTTCAACGCGGGAGCGATAGGGGTTCCAGTGGGAGCGATAAGCAAGGGCGGACGCGTCGATAGTGCCCCCAAGCTCCTCATTGAGTCGCTTGACCAGATTGAAATTGAAGTCCGCGGTGACGCCGCCGGCATCATCATAGGCCGCCTCGAGAACCGCGCCGTCCTTGCGCAGGTCCACACCGATCAGCAAGCCATCACCGGGTCGCAGATAGCCGCGCAGCACTTTCAACAGCGCTTCAGCCCCGGTCAGCTCAAAATTGCCAATGGTGGAGCCCGGGAAGAAGACAACCCGCTTGCCGGCAGGGATCGGCAGCGCGGACAGATCAATATCGCGGGTAAAGTCGTGACACACCGCACCCACCGTCAGCGCGGGATAGTCTGCCGCGATATCGGCGCAGGCTGATTTCACATGATCGCCGGAGATGTCCATGCCCACATAGGCCGTCGGCTGTTCCAGCGCATCCAGCAGCTTGTGGATCTTGATGCTGGACCCGGCCCCTGGCTCCAGCACGACCGCATCCGGGCCTGCCCGCTCACGCAGCGCCGGTCCGATCTGGTCGAGGAGCGCAATCTCGGTGCGGGTCAGATAGTATTCCGGAACCTCGGTAATCGCGTCAAAGATTTCGGACCCCGCCGCATCGTAGAAATACTTCGCATCGAGCGTCTTCTGGGCCCGCGACAGGCCGGCCAGCACATCAGCGCGGAAATCACCGGAGGGCGGTTGAAGATCGGCGAAAAAGGCGAGCTTGCCCTCAGCGCTTTGGGTCGCGTCGGTCATTGATAAGCTCGGTCAGTTGCTGCGGTCGCAAGGCTATGTGCCGCGCAGTGTCCGCGACGCGTGTGGGTGTAACCGCTCCGTCAGGTAAGTCCACCCCCGCTGTCGGGTTTTTAGCGCCGTCGCCGCAACCTCCGGCACGCGGTGCCGGGCCATCTGGCGCGCGGCCGGGCCAAGGCGCGCCTTGATCGCGCTGCCAGGGCGCGCAACGACACAGATCGGCAGACGGGCGGCGATCTCGGTCCAGCCGGCCCAGCGATGCAGTTCCGCCAGACCGTCCGCGCCCATCACCCACACAAAGCGCACCTGCGGATAGCGCGCCTGAAGGTAGCGGATCAGGTTGAGGGTTCGGTTCGACCCCAGCGCCGCTTCCAGATCACTGACCACCTGGCGCGGCTCCGGCACCGCAGCAGCAATCGCCTCGATCCGGTCATCCAGCGCGGCGGGCTGGTGTGCCTTGAACGGATTGCCAGGACTCGGCAGCCACCAGACCCGATCAAGGTCCAGGCGCTTCAGCGCCGTGCGCGCCACATGGACGTGGGCATCATGGACCGGATCAAAACTGCCGCCATAAAGCCCGACCGTCATGCCCGGAGCCAGCACTTCTGACTTAAGCGCGGGCGTGCCGGGAAAGCGGTGTGCAGCGGCCACGGCCTACGGCGTCCAGCCGGTCTCGCCGCGCGCTTCGGCCTCGGCACGTTCCTTGGCTTCGATCTCGGCCTGACGCCGGGCCTCCACCGCCTGCCAGATGACGCCAAGCATGGGCTTCACGCCATCGCCGGTGACCCCGGACAGACGCCGGATCTCCGCGCCGGTCTCAGCTTTCAGCGCCGCTTCCAGCTCATCAAGGCGTTCAGGCTCCACCGAGTCGATCTTGTTCAGACCGATGATCTCGGTCTTCTCATCAAGGCCCGCGCCATAGGCATCCAGCTCTCCGCGCACCACGCGATAGGCCTCCACCGGATCTTCGCCCGTGGCATCAACCAGGTGCACCAGCAGCGCGCAGCGTTCGATATGCCCCAGGAAGCGGTCGCCAATGCCAGCCCCTTCATGCGCGCCTTCGATCAGGCCCGGGATGTCAGCCAGCACGAAGCGATTGCTCTCGCCCATGTCCACCACGCCCAGATGCGGGTGCAGGGTGGTGAAGGGATAGGCCGCGATTTTCGGATGGGCGCGGCTGGCCGCCGACAGGAAGGTGGACTTGCCCGCATTCGGCAACCCGATCAGGCCCGCATCGGCAATCAGCTTCAGGCGCAGCCAGACCCAGCGCTCCTCAAAACCCTCGCCGGGCTGGGACTTTCGCGGGGCCTGATTGCGGCTGGTCTTGAAATGGGCGTTGCCCTTACCGCCGCGTCCGCCGACGGCCAGCATGGCACGCTGGCCCACCTCGGTCAGGTCGGCCAGCAAGGTCTCCTTGTCCTCGTCCAGCACCTGGGTGCCGACGGGAACCTTCAGCACCATGTCCTCGCCATCGCGGCCGGTACGGTTTCGCCCGGAGCCATTTAGGCCCCGCTCGGCCTTGAAATGCTGCTGGTAGCGGTAGTCGATCAGGGTGTTGAGGCCCTCAACAGCCTCCACCCAGACATCGCCGCCCTTGCCGCCATCGCCGCCATCCGGGCCGCCATATTCCACAAAGGCCTCGCGCCGGAACGAGACACACCCCGGCCCGCCCGCACCGGACTTCACATACACCTTGGCCTGATCGAGGAATTTCATTGCGTGGCACTGCCCTTGAAGTTTAGCCGCGCCTTATAGCGCAAGGTGTGGGCCCGTGCAGCAATTCCTGCTGCACGGGCGACAAAAGCCTTAAAGCACCGCCGTCATGCCGACATGATCCTGCTTGGCCAGCAGGGCGGTGCAGAATTGGGGGTCATCATGGCCGTTTCGTTCAAAGCCGAGCTTGGTGAGCACCCGGGCGGAAGCGGCGTTGTGGCTGAAGAAGCCGGCGACGAGCTTGCGCGCGCCGCGCTGGCGCAGCACGTCAATCAGGGCGCGACCGGCCTCGGTGGCATAGCCCTGCCCCCAGGCTTCCTTGCGGTACCAGTAGCCAAAGTTCCACACGCCTTCATCGCGGGGATTGGCTCCGATGATCCCGATGGGGGTGCCGTCCTTCAGGCGCACCGCGCGCACCATGTCACCCACATTGGCTTCACGGGCCCGGATGGACAGGATGAACATTTCAGCGGCCAGCACCGGGTTCGGCTCCGGCACCAGCGCCAGATTGCGGGCCACCTCCGGCTTGCCACTTTCACGCGCGACCCAGTCGGCATCCTCCACGGCAAGCGGGGTGAGGACCAGGCGTTCGGTTTCGATCACGGACATGATGTCAGCGTCTTGCGCGGCGTTCGTTTCGATATCCTGGTCCAGCATGGCGGCCTCCTGCCGATCTGGGGTTGATGAACAGTCAGTCTGTCGGGGAGGCAAAGAAAAAGGGGAGCTGGCGATCCAGCTCCCCTTCAACTTTTGGATCGCCCCTTTTGGGAGAGGCGATCGGTCTGGTCGATCGCCTTATTCAGCGGCCTCGGCAAGCGGCGCAACGGACACGAACATCTTCTTGTCCTTCTTGCGCGCAAACACGACGCGGCCCTCGGTGAGGGCGAACAGGGTGTGGTCTTTGCCCATGCCGACATTGTCACCCGGGTTGTAGCGGGTGCCGCGCTGGCGAATGATGATGTTGCCCGGGATCACGTGCTGACCGCCGGATTTCTTGACGCCGAGGCGCCGGCCTTCTGAGTCGCGGCCGTTACGCGATGAGCCGCCTGCCTTCTTGTGAGCCATGATGGCCTCCTATCAAACTGCTTCGCGGCTAATTAGCCGAGCTTCTTTGCTTCGGCGACCCAGTCGCCTTTCTCTGCCTTGGTCTTCAGACCGGAGATCTCGCCATCAAGGCGCTCGATTTCCGCTGCGTCCCAGGCGGCGATCTGAGCAAAGCTGGTCACACCGGCTTCGTTCAGCTTTTTCACAAAGGCCGGACCGACACCCGTCAGCTGGGTCAGGTCGTCATTGCCAGCCGGAGCGGCTTTGGCTTCAGCCTTCTTCGGTGCGGCCTTCGGCTTGGCTTCAGCTTTGGACGCAGCCTTGGGGGCTTCGTTCTTCTTGGCGTCCTTGGCCGGAGCTTCGGCAGCCGGAGCGTCCTTGGCCGGAGCCGCCTTCTTCTTGGCGCTCAGCTTGGACTTGGTGCCCGGCTTCAGGATTTCAGCCACGGACACGACGGTCAGCCACTGGCGGTGGCCGGCCTTGCGGCGATAGTTCTGGCGGCGGCGCTTTTTGAACACCAGGACCTTCTTGTCCTTGCGCACATCGATGACTTCAGCGGTCACCGAAGCGCCATCAATGGCGGGGCTACCCACCAGAGCGTCGCCTTCGCCGCCAATCATCAGAACTTCATCAAAGGCCACCGTGTCGCCAGCCTCTGCGTCGAGCTTTTCGACGCGAAGGATGTCGCCTTCAGAAACCTTGTACTGCTTGCCGCCGGTCTTGATTACCGCGTACATCGCCAACTTCCTTTTTGCTCAGAACCGTCTCACGCCACCCCTATTGTAAAGCGGGGCCTGACCGGGTCTCTTTTTCTTCGCGGGTTCTTGTGTCCGATCCCGCGTTGTCACAACAAAATCCGACCCACCGGGCGCACCCGGCAGAACAAGAGCGCGGCTTATAGACATTCCGGGCGACCAGAGTCAACGCGAAACGGGCATACAGGCTGGCAAAACCTGCCCTTTGCGCAGCCGCACCCATCCTGCCGCTCGCCCTTGATTTCTTCTCAAACCTCAGTCAGAACCACGCCCCTGAACGGAGAGGTGCCGGAGTGGTCGAACGGGGCGGTCTCGAAAACCGTTGAGCGCGCAAGCGTTCCGAGGGTTCGAATCCCTCTCTCTCCGCCAGAATTTCCCGCCCGATTGGGCGGCTCCCGACCTCCCATTTAAAAGTCGTCACGCAGTTCATGGACATATAACTCCGGCGATGTAAGTTGCCGGTAGAGTTAAGATTGTGAAGTGGCCGACGCGTTGAGCCAGAAACTGAAAACCCTGATCGCCGACGACGATGATCTGCTGCGCGAGCTGCTTGAGCACCGGCTGCGTGCGAGCGGGTATGATGTCGTTATGGCTGAGGACGGTCAGCAGGCACTGGATATGGCCAGAGCCGAACAGCCTGACCTTATCGTGCTGGACGCCATGATGCCGGTGCTGGACGGGTTCGCGGTCCTGAACGAGCTTCAGGATGACGACGCGTTGAAGGATATCCCGGTTCTCATGCTGACGGCCTTGCGCGGCGAAAAGGATATCGTGGGAGCCCTGAGCAAGGGGGCGGCCGATTACATGGTCAAACCCTTCCTGCCTGACGAGCTGAACAGCCGCATCACGCGTATCCTGGCAAAGGCAACGCCGAATTGATCGAGGTCGCGATACTGGCCGCCGGGGCGCTGCTCAGCGCTCAGCCGGCCTGCTGGGAGACCGGCTCACAGCTGCGCCAGAGCGGTGATTTCCAGCAGGCGGAACAGCTTCTGGAGGCCTGCCTTCGCGACCGCCCGAACGATGCCGATGCCCTGGTTCAGCTCGGGTTTGCCCGCCTGGCGCAGAGCGACTGGGATGGGGCGGAAAGCGCGTTTTCCAACGCCCTGCAACTTGCCCCGGACTACGAGGATGCCTCGCTCGGCCTTGCCCGGATTGCCTATTTTCGCGGGAATTACGACAGCGCTCTTGAGCGCCTCGCCGCGCTCGACCCCACTCGCGCCGATGTGGCAGAGCTTACTGCAGCGGTTGAGCGCGCACGCGCGGCCGCCAATGCCCGGTCTCAATATCCGTGGCGGGTGGACATCGCGTATAGCCAGAGCTCGCTGACCGGGGGGCTACCGGACTGGTCCCTGATCAGTGTGGCCCTCGGACGCCAGGTCAGCGACCGATCAACGCTAACAGCGCTTGTTTCGTCCGCAGAGCGGTTCGAGCTTCGTGACACGCTGGCGCAAGTCCGGCTGGACCATCGACTCGACACCGGCCTTCTGACTCATATTGCGATCGGGGGCGCACCGGACGCGATCTTCAGTCCCGAAATCCGGTTGCTCGCCGGTGTCGAGGGCGAACTGACTGCGCAAACCAGAGCCTCGCTTGGCGTGAGCCTCGCCCGATATGCCAGCGGCAATGTTGCGACCTTCACACCGGCCCTGAACCACTCCGTCGCCGACGGCGCGGTCCGCCTGGGTGCGCGAGCCATCCTGCTACGTGATGAATCCGGCGCATTTCGATCCGGCTGGTCGGTGGGCGCGGACTGGGATGCTGCGGACCGCGTCGGGCTGTTCGTCACCTATACGGATGCCCCGGAAACGAGCGAAGGCGTGACCCTCGATGTGCGCGCAGCTGCGGCGGGCGTCGCCTACCAGATCAATGATCGCACGCGCCTCAGCCTGAGCGGGGTGCACGAGATGCGCTCTGCCTATGACCGCACCGGCCTGTCCTTGAGTCTCAGTCGACGGTTTTGATGTTTGACGATCCGTTGCTCGTTGTGTGGCGCGTCTCGCTGCTCCTCTGCCTGATCTCCATCACTGTGCTGGCCGCGCTCATATTCGTGCGCTTCGCCTCCTCGGTCGGTGCCCGCAAGCGTGAGGAAGCGCGACGTAACCTGATCCGGCTTCTCATCGAGATTTCGGCCGATAATGCGCCAGAGGTTCCAGGGCTGAAGCGGCTGATCGAGAACCGGCGCCTGACCGCACAGGCTCTGGTCGAGTTTTCAACGCTGATCCGCGGCGATGAATTGCAACAGGCCCTGCACAGATTGAACGAGGCCGGACTGGGCCGACAACTGCGCGGCCTGCTCCACCATCGCAACCGGGAAGTCCGACTGGTGGTGATCGAGGCCCTCGGCCTGTTGATGGACGATCCGACAGAGGCTGCGTTGCAACAGGTAGTTCTGCGCGGCCGGTCACTCCGCGATGTTGTGACCGCCGCACGGGCCCTGCAGTCAGCCGGTCGGGGTCTGGAGGCAGACGCCCTGCTCTCCGGCCTGAAATTCCGTCGGGGCGAAGCGCCGGTGGAGCTGGGCGTGGTCCTGTTTGAACTGGCCAGCACTGCACCCATGACCCTGTGTGAGGCCTTGGCCAACCCGGATATTGATGGCTCGATCAAGCTGCAGATCATCACCGCTTTGGGGGCGGCCGGCCGATACGAAACGCTCGACGTGCTCACCGGGCTGGTGACCCGTGGAGAAACCATGCAACGCGCAGCCGCGGCCTCGGCACTTGGCCGGCTGGGTCACCCGGCGGCCCGATCGGCTCTGGCTCAGGCACTGGACGACAGCGAGGCCGAAGTGCGCGAGGAAGCCGCTGAGGCGGTCGGTCTGATCCTGCTTGATGACCTCAGGCCCAAGCTGCGCGCGCTCGTGTCAGACACCGAATGGCCCGTGCGCTTCCATGCCGCCAGGGCGCTCTTGAGGTTTGGTGACGCGGGCAAGGACGATCTCACCCAGATTGCCCGGACGCGCGACAACCCCAAGGCCGGCAGAACCGCCGAACTGGTTCTCGCGGAGGGGCTCTGAGATGGGCGGCGTGGCTGAAGGGGTCTGGGAACAGATCGCCAGTGTGGTGGCCCTGGTCATCATCGCCGGCGGGCTCATTCAGACCGGACTCTATCTGCTCCAGCTTGTCGTCGCAGCCCGTGCCCTGCGCAAGGATCCGCCGGTTCGCCGATCGGCCCTGCTGTGGCGGCGGTACGGCGATCTTGCGCCGCCGATTTCGCTGATCGCGCCGGCCCACAATGAAGCGCTCACCATTCAGCAGAGCGTGCGGTCGCTTCTGGCCTTGCGTTATCCCAATATCGAAGTGCTTGTCGTCAATGACGGCTCGAAGGATGACACCCTGAAGGTTCTGATCGAAGCCTTTGATCTTGAGCCGATCGCCCGGGCCCACGATCTGGAGCTGAAACACGAACCCATCCGGGCGGTTTACGGATCGTCCGACCATCCGCGCCTGTTCGTGATCGACAAGGAAAATGGCGGCAAGGCCGACGCGCTCAATGCCGGCATCAATCTGTCGCGCACGCCTGTCGTGTGCTCGATTGATGCGGATTCCCTTCTGGAATCTGATGCATTGCTGCGAGCTGTACGCCCCTTCATCGATGATCCGGGCCGGGTCATTGCCGTGGGCGGAACGGTCCGGCTCGCCAATGGCTGCGAGGTCTCCAATGGCCGCGTCACCAAGATTGGCCTGCCCAGAAACCCGCTCGCACTTCTGCAAACGGTCGAGTATCTGCGCGCCTTTCTCATGGCCCGGCTGGCGTGGAGCGAGTTTGGGGCGTTGACCATTATCTCCGGAGCGTTTGGCCTGTTTCGCCGGGCGGCCGTCGTGGAGGTTGGGGGCTACGCGCACGGCACCGTGGGGGAAGACATGGAGCTGGTGGTCCGCTTGCACCGCCATTTCCGCAACCAGAAAAAGCGCTACCGCATTGCATTCGTGCCGGAGCCGGTTTGCTGGACCGAAGCCCCTGAGATGCTCGCCGTGCTCGGCCGGCAACGCTCGCGATGGCAGCGCGGGTCGCTGGAAACCTTCTTCTGGCATATCGATATGGCATTCAACCCACGCTATGGGCGGCCGGGCATGCTGGGGCTTCCCCATGTACTGATCGTGGATGTCATTGGCCCAATTCTCGAGATTGCCGGATACCTGCTGATCCCGCTCTTGTGGGTCCTCGGCCTCCTGTCCTGGCCCTGGCTGGCCGCCTTCCTGGCGCTGACCTTCGCCATGGGCGTTTCGATATCGATTTTCTCACTCCTGCTGGCGGAGCTGCAGCTGAGACGCTTCCCCAGCTGGCACCAGCTGACGGTCCTGGGACTGGCCGCGATCCTGGAGAATTTCGGCTACCGCCAGCTCAATAACTTCTGGCGTATCCGGGGCTGGTGGCAGTTCCTGACCAAGAAGCAGGGGTGGGGCGAAATGACCCGTAAGGGCTTCAATCGCCAGAGCTGACCGCGACAAGCCGGTCGTGGAGCTGTTTGAGCCTCGCCCGGTCTGCATCCCCGGTATCGCGCACAGCCGTCTCCAGCTCGCCAGCCGCAACGCTCAGATCCGGATAGCCAAAGGTCGCGCCGGAGCCGGCAATCCGGTGGAGGATGCCCAGCAGGTCATCATCTTGCGTTTTCCCTGACAGAAATGCCGCGATGGCCTTGGCTTCATCGGAGCACCTCGCCCTGAATTTCTCCGTCAGGGCCTGAAGCGGGGACTGCGTCTTCTCAGCTTCGCGATGAACAAGGCTGTTTTCGACGAGCGCGCGAACGGCGGCGGCGAGCCCCATTGTGTCAAAGGGTTTGGTAATGATCCCCAACGGCCCGAGGGCCATCAATTCGGCATGTTCATGAGGACGGGCCTTGGCGGTGAAAAAGATCACCGGCGTGCCGGAAAGCTCCGGGTCTGCCCGCAGGGCTCTGACAGCGGTCGGGCCGTCAGTGCCCACCATCATGACGTCACACAGGAACACATCCGGTTTGAACGCGCCCTCGCGCAGAATCTCAAGCGCAGCCTTGCCATCGGCGCAGGTCACGAGCTCGATATCGTCCTCGAATTCAAAGGCCATTTCGACGACATCGCGGATATGCTCCTCGTCGTCTGCGTAAAGGACCTTCATGGCCGCCCGCTCTCCAAACCCACAAGCCCCAGGACGATCACGGCCTTGGCAGACCGTCTCCTGACCGTCACGGGATGTGATCAATAGCCCGCTTCAGGTCAGGATGGATAGCCTCTTCGCAAGTCATAATGGCTGGCAGGTCGAACCACACACCCGCGCGAATGCAGAAAGACTTCGGCTACCTCACCGCCTGAGGCGGAATCGCGCGGTCAATCTCGTTGTAGCAACAGCACGAACAGCCTACCGTTTCTTTCAAAGTTGATCACAAGCCTGAGCCCATCACGAAGATCAGCAATCAATACGGCCCGCGGCTCAAGGCTCGAAACGGGGAAAACCATGGCTGAGACCGGATCTGAACGGGCGGGCATTCCGCCGCTGGCCGCTCCAAAACGGCGTTATGCCCTGACCATACTCCTGGTCATTTACATCCTGAATTTTCTCGATCGCCAGATCGTCAACATTCTGGCTGAACCCATCAAAATCGAGCTGGGCCTGGCCGACTGGCAGGTCGGCGCACTAACGGGGCTGGCCTTCGCGATATTCTACACCTTCCTGGGCCTGCCGATTGCGCGCCTGGCCGAGCGGGGCAACCGGGTGAAGATCATTTCGGTCGCCGTGACGATCTGGAGCATCTTCACGATCGCCTGCGGTCTGGCGACAAACTTCATCCAGCTGCTTCTCGCGCGGATCGGCGTGGGCGTGGGTGAGGCCGGATGCACACCGCCCGCCCACTCGCTGATCTCCGATTATGCGCCGAAGGAAAAGCGCGCCTCGGCGCTCGCCTTCTACTCGCTGGGCATTCCACTGGGGTCACTGGCTGGCATGGCGCTGGGCGGGTTGATCGCGGACGCCTATGGCTGGCGTGTGGCGTTTTTCGTCGCCGGTGCGCCGGGCATCATCATGGCCATCATCGCCTGGCTGACCCTGCCTGAACCGCGCAGCGGCCAGCCCAAGACCAGCGCGTCGGACGGCCCGAGTCTGGGCGATGCGGTCCGTGAGTTGCGCGGCAAGTCAGCCTTCTGGTGGCTGGCACTCGGGGCTGCGATCAATGCCATGGTGGCCTATGGCCATATCGCATTTTACGGCTCCTTCTACCTCAGGAACCACGCGGAAGGCCTGAACCAGATCGCCGCCAACATCGAAGCCAGCACCGGCGTGGCTCTGGGGCCGATCGGATTTATAGGACTTGTGCTGGGGCTTTTGATCGGCCTGTTCGGGGCAGTGGGAACCTTCCTTGGCGGCTATCTGGCAGATCGGTTCGGAGCCAGGGACGCGCGCGCCTACACGCTGGTGCCTGCCGTGGCATCAGTCCTATCGGTGCCGCCCTTTATCTGGGCCATGATGACCGGTTCTGCGACCCTGTCGCTGGTTCTGCTGACCATCCCGGTGCTGATGAACGCGATCTGGTACGGGCCGGTTTTCGCAACCGCTCAGGGTCTGGTCCAATCACAGACCCGGGCCACCGCCTCGGCCCTTTTGCTGTTCGTGATCAACCTGATCGGGTTAGGCTTCGGTCCGCTCAGCGTTGGCCTGTTGTCTGACGGCTTCTCGGCCTCGGGCATGGACCCAGCAGAAGGGCTTCGCTGGTCCATCATCGTCATCGCAATCGTGGGCGCGACCAGCGTGGTGGGCTTTGTGATGGCCGCCCGAACCCTGCGCGAACAGCTGGTGAGCTAGCGCAGGCCAAGGCCCGGGTTGAGACCGGGAAAGGACGTGATATCTCAAAGCGTACGCCAAGCGCAGGAGCTTTTGAGATGATGACCCGCCCCTTCACCCCCGCTCTTCTGGCCCTGGCCGGGCTGATGCTTGCCGCCTGTTCTGAGCCGGCCTCCACGGGGGCCACCTCCACTGGGGCCGAACCTGCTGAAAGCATGGAGACGCTTGCCGTTGAAAAGCGCGTGGCTTTCATGTCCGGCCATGTCGAGGCCGGGCTGGCGCTTTACCGGGCCGGAGCACCGGAGCAGGCCGCACCGCACCTCACCCATCCGGTATCAGAAACCCATGCCGATGAACGCGCCGGGATTGATGCGCTGGGCTTTGACCAGACGCCCTTCCTCGCCGTTTCCGACGCTCTGGAAGCTGGCCAGCCCGCCAGCGAGATTTCACCGCTTCTCGATGAAGCTGCCGCCAATATGGCGCTCGTTCGCTCCAACGCCGGCGGTGATCCAGTTGAGGTGATCGCCTATTTGATGGATGTCATCGATGAGGAATACGCCATCGGTGTGACGGACGGCACAATCACCGACCCGGGCGAATACCAGGACGCGTACGGTTTTGCGGTGGTTGCGCTGGACCTCGCCCAGCAGAACGCCCTGAGCGAAGATGCGACCGCAGCGCTAAGCGACCTCACGACACTCTGGCCGGAAGACGGCCCGC
Source organism: Oceanicaulis sp. (assembly GCA_043513725.1). GTDB lineage: Bacteria > Pseudomonadota > Alphaproteobacteria > Caulobacterales > Maricaulaceae > Oceanicaulis. The sequence goes on from CP121338.1 coordinate 1,389,490, forward strand.
TGGCTGATTCAACGCCAACGCCCGTCGATACGGTCCTGACCTCCACGGCACAGGTCCGAACGGCGCTGCCGTAGTCAGTACGCGGCCGCGTCTAAAATCAAAGCATATTCAGGGTATTGATCTTGAATTGATCAGAGCGCTGCAGCCGCGCAAACTTGGTCCAACGCCATTTTGGACTATTTCCGGTGGTCGAGACGTGGCCGTCCCGGCCGGGTCACGAGGAACGGAGCCGGTCCCATCAGCAAGACAAAGTCCACCGACAAGACGGCTGAAAAGCTTGTGGAACGCGAGGAAGTCGCGCCAAAAACGCTTTATGCGGTGATCAGCAAGATGGGGCGGGAGGAATTGCACCGCCCGGTCAGCGCGCTGTGGTTTTCCGCAATCACAGCCGGACTTGCGATGGGCACGTCACCGCTCCTCATGGGCGCGCTGTATCACGGCGCTGCGGAGGTCGCTGCCAAGGATCTGATTGTCGCGTTGGGCTATCCCGCGGGCTTTATCCTGATTGCGATTGCGCGGCTGCAACTCTACACCGAGAACACGCTGACGGCGGTTTTGCCGGTCACCCGCAAGCCGGGTCCGGGCCGGCTGATCCTCCTCTTCCGCCTGTGGGGCGTTGTACTCGCTGGTAATATGGTCGGCGCGATCATCATCGGCCTTGCCTACCCGGCCACCCTGCCCGCAGAAGGCTATGAGGCGGTGATTTCGGCAGTGTCCAAGATCGGTGATCGAGGCCCGTGGGAGAACCTGGTCAGCGCGATGCCGGCCGGCTTCCTGATCGGGCTTCTGGCCTGGTCGCTACCCGCAGTGGGCCAGCAACGCATCCTGACGGTCTTTATCGTGACCTATCTGGTGGGCGCAGGCGGTTTCCCGCACATTATCGCCGGAACGGTGGAAACGACGGTTCTGCTGGCCAGCGGCGCGTTCAACTTCGGTGATGCCGTCAGCTTCATCCTGCCGGTCCTGATCGGTAACACGCTGGGCGGGGCGGCTCTGTTCGCGGGCCTTGCCTATGGTCAGGTGCGCGAGGAAGTCGAGATTTGATCGCCATGGCTGCGTGACTTGCATCGACCATCTCCTCTCCCCACCTCACCCGCGGGGCACGAGGAGGAAACGACATGGCACACTCATCACAGTCCACCGTCACCGGCGGCGATATAATCCGGGTGATCTTCGCGATCCTGCTGCCGCCGGTCGGCGTGTTTCTACAGGTCGGTCTGGGCCTGCACTTCTGGCTCAACATCATCCTGACTTTGCTCGGCTATATCCCCGGCCTGGTCCACGCCATCTGGATCATCGCCACCCGGCGATAGACGCCGCTCGCCTGACCGATCCTACCTTGACCCCACAGCGAACACGGGTTTATCGCTAGTTCCGTGACGGTTCTCCCGCGAGGGAGCGAAGAGGGAATACCGGTGCGGCGCGACAGCGCCAGGTCCGGAGCAGTGCCCGCTACTGTGAGCAGGGAGCCTCTTGCGCAACAGGCCACTGGATGGCCCGCCGACAGGCGATCATCCGGGAAGGCGCGCAAGGTTCGGTGACGATCTGCAAGCCAGGAGACCTGCCGCCACGGTCGCTCGTTCGCGGTGCGGGAGCACGCCGTTCAGAACGCGGGATTTTTCCGTTTGAAGCGACGCCTTTGGTGCGTGAGCGCTGCAGCCTGCAGCGGCACCCGTCGCATATCTGGTCCGCCCGGCTCACAGGGTTGACCCGACACAGGAACGGGAAATTCCATGGTCAAATGCTCCGCCAGCGCGCTCGCGCTGGCCCTCTCACTCAGTCCCGCGGCTTTCGCCGAGACCACCGACACCCATACCGACATCATTCTTGTCACCGCCACACGCAGCCCGGCAGATGCTGAAAGCCTGCCAGCGTCGGTTACGGTCCTTGATCGCGAGCAGATCGACATCGAAGCGCAGGTCACGCTGTCTGACCTGCTTACCACCGTGCCGGGAATGCAGGCGGTTCAGTCTGGTCCCGCAGGCTCACTGACCAGCGTGTTCATTCGCGGGGCCAACGCCAAACACACGCTCGCGCTTTATGACGGCATCCGGATCAATGACGCGAGCTCTGCAACCGGCGTGTTCAATTTCGGCTCTGAAACGTTGGGGGATACTGGCCGTGTGGAAGTCATTCGCGGCCCCCTGTCCTCGGTTCATGGCTCCGATGCCGTTAGCGGGGTGATCAATATCCTGCCTCGCGCGCTTTCGACTGAGGGCGTTGCGCCCCGTGCTGCGCTGGAGCTGGGAGAGCTTGGCACCCTGCGCGCCAGTGCCGGGGTCGATCTCGCCCGCGAGAGCTGGCGGCTGGGTGTCTCGGTCGAGCAGCTGACCACTGAGGGATATGACGTGACGCCCGCGCGCCTTTCGACCGCGACCGGAGACCCCGACGGGGCCGAGTTCCGCACCCTAACCGCTCGCGGTGAGGTCGACCTGACCGGCGGTTTGATCCTCGATGGCCTTTATCGCTGGCGAGACAGCCGGGCAGACTTTGATGGATTCTCCGGCCCCCCATCGGGCTTCCAGCGCGCCGATGACCCGGACCTGGAAAGTGAAGACCGACTGCAGGTCTGGGCGCTCGGTCTCGTGCACGAAGGCCCAGCGCTCTCGACCCGCCTGCGCGCCGGTCAGGTCTCTACCGCACTCGACAGCTTTGATGGCGGCAACGTCACCGACACCTATGACAGCACCCGTGATTTCGCAGAGGCGCGCGCAACATGGCAGGGCGACGCGGAAGGCGGTCCAACCCTGACCACCGGCATCGACTGGCGCAATGGGCAGATCGACACCGACACGGCGTTCAACGCGCCGCTTTCGGTCAATGAAGCCGTTCTGTCGCTATACGCCATCGGCCAGGTCGCGCTTGGCGACGTGACCGTCACAGGCTCGCTCCGCTACGACGACTATGACGCCTTCGGCGGCGAGACCACGCATAATCTGGGGGCGGTCTGGTCACTTGAGCCACTCTCAACACGTCTGCGCGCCAGCTGGGGCACCAGCTTCAAGGCCCCGACCCTGTCAGAGCGGTTCGCCAGCTCCGCCTTCGTCACGCCCAATCCCGATCTGGCTCCCGAGACCGGAGAGACGGCTGAGCTGGGCTTTGACACCCGGCTCGATTTGGACGGCGCGGACGTTGAACTAGGGGCTGCATGGTACACCAGCGAAATCGAGAATCTGATCGAGAACGTCTTCGACTTCACCAGCTTCACCGGCACAAACAAGAATATCGGCAGGGCTGATCTGACCGGCTATGAGCTTTATCTGGCGGTCAGGCCGACGAGCCGCCTGAAGGCCCGCATCGACTACACGAACACCGATGCCACCAATGGCGATACCGGCGCAGCTCTGTTACGTCGCCCCGAACACGCGGTAACTGCCAGCCTCACCTGGCAAGCCAGCGAACGGCTGACCCTCAACACCCGGCTTACCCATACAGGTGAGCGCTTTGACGTGACCTATGACGATGACGGCTTCTTCGTGTCCAGATCGGGCCGCGTTGACAGCTATCAGCTTGTGGGTGTCTCCGGCCGGTTTGCGGTGAACGAGAGCACCCAGCTTTATGCCCGCGTCAGCAATCTGTTTGATCAGACCTATGAGCAACCAGCCGCCTTTTCTGGTGCGCCGCGCACGTTGTCAGTGGGGGTGAGATGGCAGCCCTAGGCCTTGTCTCAGCCCTCTCGCTCCTGGTCTCGGCGCAGGCTGAAGCCAGTGCGCCGCGCGTGGTCTCGCTGGACTTCTGCGCCGATCAATTCGTGCTGGCGCTGGCTGACCGCGACGACATTCTCGCCGTTTCACCCCAAGCCGACGATGCCCACTCTGCCCTGCGCGAGCGGGCGGCCGGGTTGCCGCAGCTTCGCGCAACGGCGGAGGATGTGCTGGCGCTTCAGCCCGACCTCATCGTGCGCAGCTATGGCGGGGACGCGCGCACCCTCGCCTTCTTCGAGCGGCTGGGACTGCACGTTCACCAGATCAGCTATGCCAGCGATTTCGAGGGCATCCGCGCCAGCGTCAGGCAAACCGCCGAAGCTCTTGGCCGGCCCGAGCGCGGAGCCACCCTCCTCGCCGAGATGGAGGCCGGGCTTGCTCCGGGCGACACCGCCTCCACGCCCGAACGCGCGGCGCTTTACCTGACCCCGGCGGGGGCCACTACGGGCTCTGGCACGCTGATCGACGAGGTCTTGAGTGAAGCGGGGCTCGCCAACGCGGCACCGGGCTCAGGCTGGCGCAGCCTGCCTCTGGAAGTGATCGCCCAGCAAAGCCCGGATCTGTTGGTCACGGCCTATTTCGACGATGAGAGTGCCCCGCCCGATGGCTGGGCCGCGGCCCGCCACCCGGTCTTCCAGCGCCTCCTCGACAATGGCGAACGTCTACGGCTCGACGGCGCGCAAATCTCCTGTGGCACCTGGATGCTGGCCGACGCCGTGGCCGAGCTCCGCGAGGCGACTGCGGAAGTTGAGGCCCCATGAGCCAGTCGCGCCTCATCCTTCTGCTCGCGCTGATTAGCGCGCTCATCGTGCTGGTCTCGGTGCTCAATGGCACAGCCTCGCTCGGCCTTGGCGACACGCTGGCAGCGGTGTTTGGCGGTGGTGAGGCGACGACCCGTGTCATCGTCTGGGAAATCCGCCTGCCCCGCGCGCTGGCGGCCTTCCTGACCGGCGCGGCTCTGGGAGCCAGCGGCGCGGCGCTGCAGGGTCTGTTACGCAATCCGCTTGCCGATCCGGGCGTGCTGGGCGTGTCGGCGAGCGCCTCGCTCGGCGCGGTGATCGCGCTCTATTTCGGATTGGCGAGCCTGTCGGCCTTTGCCCTGCCCGCCCTGTCCCTGACCGGAGCGCTGGTGGCGACGGCCATTCTTGCCGTGCTCGGGGCCGGACGGCTTGGGCCGGTGGGTCTGATCCTTGCCGGTGTCGGCCTGTCGAGCTTTGCCGGAGCACTGACCGCGCTGGCGATCAACTTGGCGCCCAACCCGTTCGCCATCTCTGACCTGATCACCTGGATGCTCGGCTCGGTCGCGAACCGGAGCTGGGTGGACCTTGGCTTTGCTGCGCCCTTCTGGATCGCCGGAGCCGGGCTCATCGCGCTCGCCGCACCGGGATTGCGCGCACTCAGCCTCGGTGAGGAAACCGCGGTCAGCCTTGGGGCCAATCTGGGTCAGGTTCGTCTGTTTTCAGTCGGTGGAACCGCACTTCTGACCGGTGCGGCCGTCGCCACGGCGGGGGTTATCGGCTTTGTCGGCATCGTTGCGCCGCATCTCATGCGCCCCTTTGTGAAGCATGATCCCGCCCGCCTGATCTGGCCCAGCGCCCTGCTCGCCGGCATCCTTCTGGCGCTCGCGGACCTGATGGTGCGCCTTGCTCCGCTTGATCAGGAGCTGCGCCTCGGCGTAGTCGCGGCGCTGATCGGCGCGCCCGCCTTCATCTGGATCGCGGCACGCAGTCGGGGGATCGGTCGATGAGCGCGCTTATCCTTGAAAACGTGAGTGTTCTTCTCGGTCATCGCGAGGCTTTGAGCGATGTGTCGCTCACCCTCAACCCCGGTGAAGTCGTGGCTCTGGTTGGCCCCAATGGCGCGGGCAAGACGACGCTTCTGCGCGCCGCCCTGGCTCTGGTTCCTGCCACTGGCAATATCAGGATGGCTGGCGACCCGCTCGCTAAGCTGGCTCCGGCAGAGCGAGCCCGGCGCGCGTCCTATCTGGCGCAGGAGCGCACGCTCGCCTGGTCGCTCAGCGGGGCCGATCTGGTCGCGCTTGGCCGCTTTGCCTGGGGTGGAGGCCGTGCGTACGATCAGCTTGAGACGATCGACCGCCAGGCCGTTGATCTTGCGCTTGAAAAGGCGGACGCCACAGCCCTGAAGCATCGCCCGGTGCAGGCCCTGTCCGGCGGGGAGCAGGCGCGACTGCATCTGGCACGACTGCTGGCCTCTGGCGCCCCAACCCTGATCGCAGATGAACCCGCCGCTGCGCTTGATCCGCGCCATCAGCTGGACGCGCTGCAAGCCCTGAAGGCGGAAGCCAGAGACGGCAAGACCGTGCTGGTCGCCCTTCACGATCTGCTCCTTGCTGAACGCGTGGCAGACCGGATCGCTGTCCTTGATCAGGGGCGGCTGGTCGCCATCGGGGCTGCAGACACCGCCCTGACGGACGCCTGCCTCGCAGACGTTTTTGCAATCAAACGCCGTGCCGATGGCGGTTTTGATCGGGCGTGAGCGATATTGCGGGCACGTCCTTCGAGACGCGCTTCGCGGTCCTCAGGATGAGGGCCTTCTTTCCTGACCCTGAGGAGCGAGCCCGTGGCGAGCCTCTCGAAGGGCGCACAAAAAAGCCCCCGGCGAGCGCCGAGGGCTTTTCTGTTGGGTTTGCACCAAAGCGCTTAAGCAGCACGCTCCAGCACGCCAGCGAGCGCGGTCATGCGTTCGGCGTGTGCGCCTTCGGCTTCACCGGCTGCCTCGGTCAGGTCAGCAGCGAGGCGGCGCATGGAACGACCGCGCACGCGGCCACCTTCCCAGCGCTCAACCTCGGAGCCGATGCGCTCGGCCAGATCACCGTCGATGGCATCGCCGCGCTGCAGCTGGTCGAGATAGGCCTGGGCCACCGCCGGGGTGTCATCCCACTCGATCTTCTGCTGGGTCTGCGGGTTGTTGAGGCCCCAGATCACCTGCTCAGCCGCGGCAATTTCCGCTTCGGACAAGTGCTCTGACGGGGTCAGGCGGAATTGCTGGAAGCCGCGGGCAATGTCGGAACCGTAGATCCGGCCATTATGCCAGTAGACCGACCAGTAGCCGGCAACACCAAGCGTCTCGCCATCAACCGCGCCCTGATCGAAATAGGCGATCTCGAACGGGTTCTGCGGGTCGGTGAAGTCCATCAGGGAGATACCACCCTGATACCAGGCCTGAACCAGGATATCGCGGCCCGGAACCGGAACCAGCGATCCATTGTGTGCCACGCAGTTCTCGGTCTCATTCTGCACGGTCGGCAGCTTGAAATAGGCCTGGCCGTTAATCTCACCGTCTTCCAGCGTGGTGATGATGTTGGCCCCCCAGTTTGCCGGGCTGTCCGCGGTACACCGCGGAGCCACGCCGCCGCCCCACTCATCGGTGAAGATCAGCTTGGACGCATCGTTGGAGAAGTTGGCCGAGTGCCAGTAGGCCATGTCCGGGTCGAAAATGTCATCCATCCGGGTCGGGTTTTCCGGATCGGAAATGTCCAGCAGGATGCCATTGCCCGAGCAGGCCCCGGCCGCGAGATTATACTCCGGATAGACCGTGATATCGTGGCACTGGTTGGTCTGGGCGGTGCGCTGGGTGGCAACGCCGGCGCGGCCACCCCGCCACAGCGCCGCGATGGACCCGGTGTCGTTATCGCCGAAGATGCGCGGACGGTTCACGATGGCCGACAGCTCAGGCGCGGCCAGCGGAACCTTGATCACATCGATGGAATAAAGCGCTGTGTCTTCGTTCTCTTCCGGTTGGCCGCCGGTGCAGATCGACAGCTCTTCGGTCGGACGCACGCCCGAGGTGCCGGAGTTATAGATGTAGATCACGCCGTCATCTTCAGGATCCGGCACGATGGTGTGGGTGTGCGAACCGCGGCAGGTTTGGACCGCGCCGACTTGAACCGGATTTGAAATGTCGGAGATGTCGAAAATGCGGATGCCGCGGAAACGCTCATCGCTCACTTCGCCGTCAACGCCGCCAGGGCCGCAGTCGAGACGGGCGCGGTTGGCTTCCACCGACATAAAAAGCAGATCGCCGTAGACAGACACGTCATTCTGACCGCCCGGGCACACGACCGTACCGATATGCTCCGGTTCGCCGGACGACACATCATAGGTCAGGAAGCCGTGATAATTGCCCATGTAGATCCGGTCGCCATCAAAGGCGAAATCGGTCGAGGCGAGCGCCAGCGGCGAGAAAGCCGGACCGGCCGGGGCCTCTTCACCCGCTTCAGCGGCCGCGCGCGCCGCGCGCATGGCTTCCATGAACTGGGCCGGGCGGAAGATGGCTTCGTCGTTGAGGAAGCCTTCCGGCGGCGCGATATTGGCGGTGCGCTCCATATTCCAGGCGGCAACACCCGGATCCAGGAAGCCCGGCTCCAGATCGGTGCGCTCATCCGGCTCGATGACCTGTTGGGCCTGGGCCGCGCCAGCGAGCAGAGCAGCGCAGCTGATGGCAAACAGGGGAAGACGATAAATACGGGATTTCATGGCGTGACAGCCTCCTAGTGATGACCGGCGTGGGCGGGCTCTTCGTCCATCTGGGACAGAAGATTGCGCATACGCAGGATTTCAGCCGACTGGTCGGCCACAACGTGGGACAAGAATTCGGAAAGTTGCGGGTCTTCACCGGAACCCGGTTGGGCCATCAGGCCCTCGACCATATCAATCGCACCCTGGTGGTGCACGATCATGCCCTCCAGAAAGAGCCGGTCGAATTCCTCGCCTTCAGCCGCCTCCAGACGCTCCATCTGAGCTTCAGACAGCATGCCCGGCATGAGCGGAACTTCGCGCGGGTCGACCTCTTCCATGTCGGCCATGTCATGATCTTCATGACCGGAATGGTCGCCATGCATGTCATGGCCCGCGTGGTCACTGTGGGCATCGTGATCACCGTGCATCTCATGACCGGTGTGACCTGAATGATCCGCCTCGTCACCGTGCATGGCGTGCATGTCGTGGCCTAGATGCTCGTCGGAAACGTCCTCGCCCCTGAGCTCCAGCCAGGTCGTCATCATGGCCATTTCCGAGCTTTGGCTCAGGGCAATACGCTGGCCGATCAGGCGCACGGCGCGATTGTCCGTGCGGTCCTCGATCAGCCCCCCCATCTGGACGGCCTGATTGTGGTGCACGATCATGTGCTGCATGAATTGCACATCGGCTTCTGTATGCCGGGTCTGGCTCAGCTCCAGCGACTCATCAGCAGTAATTGTGCGCGACGGCGACCCGGGTGCGCCCGGATTGACAATGGGCGGGCTCAGCGCCGCGCTCATGCTGCCGGTCATCGCCACCAGAGCCAAGGCCGATATAGCGGTTTTCATCCATTCCCCCTCGTCTTCGCGAGATTGATCTGCGCCGGACATTAGCGCGCGAACGCCTGCCCGCAAAGAATGGGGCCTGCGCAACACGATTACATTTGCGTCATCCAGACAAAAAAGCGCGCCACCGTTGGGCAGCGCGCCTCTTCGGGTTGCAGTGTGGCGGAAGGATTACTCGAAGACTTTGAGCAGCTCGTCCCCGCCGCCCTCCTTGATCTCGCGCAGGCGCACATAGGCCATCGCCGCGCCAATATAGGGCACACAGATCACGGCCGCATATCCAACGACGAAGATGATGCCGCCGATGACACTCGCGATAATCGTGGCGACAACACTGCCATCACTCTCAGCTGCCATAGCTACAAACGGCATGATGATCAGCATCGCCACAAAGGAAAAACCGTAGGAAATCAGAGTTGCGACAATCCCCAGAACGAGGTTGTAGCCAACAAGCACCCAGCGATAGCCGCGGGTCAGCTCAAGACTGCGCCCCAAAGCGCCGAAACCCCGCCCCTCAAACGCCACAACGGGCAGGATCAGGCTGAACATTGCGCCCAGGTACAGGCCAGGCACGATGAGCAGCAAATAGCCGATGTAGAACGGGATAATCAGCAGCAGGCCCATTCCGATCAGTGGCAGAATACCGGCAAGCCCCCGCTTCATGGCGGTCCCGAACTGAACCCCCTCACCCAGCTTGACCGTCACAGCGGCCCGGACGATCACGGTGATCAGGAAGGCAAAGCCGATACCGAGTACGGCAATCAAAATCCCATACCCGATAAAGAAGCTTCCAAGCTCGTCATCCGGGTCAGGCGAGGTTTCAAGGGCCTCAATGAAGGGAATGAAAAAGGCCGCCGACAAAGCGCCCCCGATCACGAAAATGATCAACATCCCCAGGAAGATGAACCCGGTGAAGAAGACAGGCTTCTTGAAGAAGGTCCCGAAGGTCGCGCTCATCTGTGCACCGAAGTCGAAAGGCGGCTTGGGAGCCATGGTGGGTGCAGGCGAAGATGATGGTGTGGGTGTATCAGTCATGGATCAGTCCTTGAGATGAAGCGGTCTCTGAGCGGGTTATTCAAAAATCTTTAGAAGGTCGTCGGTTCCGCCGCCCTCCTTGATCTCGCGCAGTCGGACAAAGGTCAGGCCTGCTGCGATCATGGAGATGGGGTAGGTCACTGCGGTTATGACGGCGTCGGTGAGCAGCAGGACCCAGGAATACCGGTCACTGATGAGCATGTTCGGATCGAGCATTACCTCCGCAGCGACAATTCCCGCTCCAATTACCAGAGCGATCAGAAAACCGATCAGGACAAGGACCAGGACCAGCCCGACAATGGCCCAGCGATAACCGCTCGTGAGCTCAACACTTCGCTGCAGCCCGCCGAACCCTTTGTTCTCGAACACGATTGCAGGCACCAGAAGGTAAAACATTGCGGTCAGGTAGAGGCCGGGCACAATCAAAAACAGGAACCCGACCCCCATCCCGATGGCGGCCAAAAGCCCCATAATCAAAATCGGAAAGAACCCGACCAGCGCGGCCCGTATCGCCGGTCCAATCTGAAGCCCCTCGCCCAGCTGGAAGGATACGGCCGCTCTCGCCTGAACACCCTGGATCAGCAAGATAAAGCTCCAGAACACGGCGACATAGACAAGGCTCAAAGCAAGATAGGTGTTTGGCTCTCGGGTTGGCACGTTCACCGTACCGGTCGTGTCGTAGCCGAGCCCAAAAACAAAGAGGATTTGGAGCACCAGATAGGGCACGAACAGCGATAGAAAGAAGAAGGGCAATCGGGCAAAGAAAACCCGGAATGTGGAGCCTATGAGATCGCCAATGCCCAACGGCGGTTTGGCCGCTGGCACGGATGCTGAAGTTTCAGTCATCTAGCCTTGCCCTTTCAGAGCCAAATTTTTCAAGTCTGCGTCGGTGAAGCACTCCTTGATCTCGCGCAGGCGCAGATAGATCGCGACGCTGGCTGCGAGCGGCAGCGGGTAGATGACCACGTTGCGGCCGACATCAATGAGAAGCAGGAAGGCCTGATAGAATGGACTATAGGCAAGCCCGCTGACATCGGTTCCTGACAACCCGGACACGATTGTCGCCACGGTCACCAGGACGTTTCCAAGCAGACCCGCCGTCAGGAATGCCGCCAGCCAGATGCCTGCCATGACAACAATCACGCTAACGATCGCCCAGCGATATCCCCGGGTCAGTTCAAGGCTTCGCCCCAACCCGGCAAAGCCCTTTTGCTCGAATACGATGGCGGGTACCAAAACATAGAGTGCCGCCATCACGTAAAGCCCTGGCACAAGAAAAAGGCCCAGTCCGATATTCATGGCGAGGCCCGCAACGGCGCTGAGCAACACGATCGGCAGGACACATGCAAGCGACGCTTTGACTGCTGCGCCCGGCATCAAACCCAGCCCCAGCTTCGAGGTGACCGCTGCGCGCGCAAAAATCGCGTGATAGAGCGGCGACAATAGCCAGAACAGAATGCCGGCAACGCCGGTTATGATCAGGATGCGAGGCGGAGCCTGCTGCCCGGAAGCCTCACCATCAGGCGGCACAGGGCTTCCTTCAGGTGCTGGTGGCGGTGCGGTGTCCAGCCCGATCACGACCGTGAGCAGCAAAACCCCAAGGCCATAGGCCACACCAAAAATGATCAGCGAAAAGTAGAATATCCGCCCATAGAGCCGGTAGGCCTCCATCAGCACCTTGCCGATATCAAGCACGGGGCGTTCAGGGGCTGACGCGGCGCTCATGTCTTGTCTCCGTGATGCTTGTCCTCACGCACGTCGCCATACAGCTTCTTGCGCTCCAGGAAGGAGCGTTGGGCGCGGTAAAATGCATGCAGGAAGACCAACGCCTCGACGTCGGGCACGGGGTCTTCGAAACCAATCTTCCTGCGGATCTGATCCGCCAGCGCGACCACCGAGGGATGCGGCTTGGCTGGAGCGCCAGCAAGCGGGTGGCTGCGCAGGAATTTTTCAAGCGTCTGAAGCTCGAACCGGCCGTAATGACCCAGATGCTCCTCGGTGAAGACAAAGCGGTCGGTCGGCTCGGTCTCGGCAAGGTCGGGCAGCAGGACCGGACGGGGCTCTCGCACAACCACGGTATGGGCCAGGATGTCGCCAATGCGCTGGCGATGCTTGTTCAGGAAGGGCACTGCGAGCAGAACCACAATCCAGACCAGCAGGGTAATCTGCCAGACCGCACCCATTTGTTCCGCGGCCAGGATCATGGTTCCCGGCACGAAGACCTCGACCTCTTTCATCAGGTTGCGCAGCACGACCGAATGGGTGCTCAGACCGCCGCCATCGGCTGAGATCACACGCAGGCGCGTTACCCGTTTTCCAAGCGTGCGCCCGTTCCAGAACAACTCGCTGATGATGTAGTAGGGCGCTCGGATCAGCAGCAGAAGCAGCGAGAAAAGGACCACAGCAACCGGGCCGATCATCAAGGGCGTCAACGCCAGCCCAATGATGACCACCAGGACAAAGCCGACACTGATCAACACGTCGATCATCTGCGCGCCGAAGCGCGCTGCAATCGTGGCCACTTCAAAATTCACGGTGACGCCTTCAGGCGGCGTGAGCGTGAAGCTGCGCTGGCGCAGTGCATCGCGCCGCGCTGCTTCAGCCGGTGTCATGCGGGCCTGGCTCATGTGCGCCCCCGTCCGGCCAGCATGAACCAGGACAGCCACAGCGCGCCGATACCCCAGCCAACAGCAAGACGAATTTCAGTGCTCGTGATCAACTGACGGGCAAAGCCTTCAAGCAGACCCGCAACCAGCAGCATCAGAACGGCAATCAGCGCCAGCTTGGTCGCGTCACGTCCGGCCTTGCGGACCGCATCGCGGCGCGTCAGCTCACCGGGAAACAGCACGGCAAAGCCCATCCGGAACCCGCCCGCGCCGGCAATGATGATGGCCGACAGCTCTGTCACACCATGGACGCTCAGCCAGCCGAACAGCTCATAGCCCAGCCCGCGATCGGCGTAGAGCGCAGCGAAGGCCCCCAACATCAAACCGTTGAACAACAACAGCAGAAATCCCGGTACGCACGCAAAGACGCCGAGCGCAAATCCGAAGAGCGCAACGCGTGTGTTGTGCGAGAACAGATAGGCGGCAAAACCAGCCAGCATGGCGAGCAGCTCCTCCCCGCCATCAAAGAGGCCCTCGCGCAGATATTCGGTGCTGGCACCCGGCCCGCGCCCGGCCGCGAGGTCCGCGGCCACGAAGGTATGAAACCAGCTGGTGTCCTGGAAGTACAAGAGCCACGCGATCAGTCCGCCCAGCCCCATGGCGACGAAGGACAGCAGGAGCGCCAGACCGCTCTTGCGCATGGCGCGCGGTGCAGAACTGGCAAAGAAGCGCGATACCACGCCGGGCAGGGTTTCCTGAGGCGCATATACGGCGAGGAAGGCGCGCTCCACCAAGCTTTCCAGATACAGCAGCAGGCTTCGATCAAGCGTGATCTCCCGCGCGCTGGCGAGGCTCGCGGCGGCCTTTCGATAAAGGCGTGACAGGGTTTGCGCTTCCTCCAGAGACAGCCCGGCCGGACCGCTGGCTTCGGCCTTCTGGACCAGAGCTTCAAGCGCGTACCAGTCCGCCTCCCGCTGGGCGCGAAACCGTGTGGACTTGATCTGTAGCGCGTCGGTCATGCGGCCTCTCGCGCTTTGAGATCAAGATAGGTCGAGACCAGACGCGCGGTTAGCGCCGATGGCGCGGTGTCAAGCACCATCACGCCCAGCCGTGCCAGCTGATCGAGCACGAGCTGGCGGTCCCTGCGCAGGTCAAAGGCGGCGATGGCGTTGCCGGCCTCATCCAGCGAATGCGCGGATTTAAGTGCGGCCTCGTCGGTTTCCGGGTCACGCAAGGCCACAAAGATCACCAGATGGCGGCGCGACAGCAGGGCCAGTTGCTCGACCATCAGCTCGGATGTCGTGGTATCAATGAAGTCGGAGAACACGATGATCAGACTGCGTCGGCGCACCCGGTCCCCCAGCGTCGCAAGCGCAAGCGTGGGATTGCTCTCCCGGTCATCATAGGCAAGCTCGGCCAGGGTTCGGCGCATCTTGGGAAAGGCCTGTCGCCCCGGCTCTGGCGGCGACCAGACACGCGGCGCGCTGTCATAGGTAAACAGGCCCACCCGATCGCCGCCCACTGCGGCCGCCCAGGCGAGCGCGAGCGTCGCGTTGATGGCGTGATCCAGCTTGGCCATGCCTGCAATTGTCTCGCGCATCAGATACCCAGAATCGATGACCGTGATGACATTGTGGTTGCGTTCTGCGCGGGTTTCCTTTGCCAGTAGCCGCCGCTGGCGCGCCGAGCGCTTCCAGTCGACCCGGCGCAGGCTCTCGCCCGGCTGGTGATCGCGCAGCTGGTGGAATTCCGACCCTTCACCCTCGGCCGAATTCTCCTTCTGTCCGTGCAGGCTGGCGTGAACCTGGAGGTCGATTTGACCGGTAGACGCCGGACGCACATCGGGCAGCACGGCAATCTCCACGTCCAGCTTGGGACGCGGCGTAAATTCAATGAGCTTCAAGCGGGACATCCAGGACAGGAAGGCACGCTCCACCGTCCACGCCCCTCGCGCGCGCCCGGTCAGCTCAAACTCGACCGATGGCTCGTCGACCGACCAGTCGAGCGCCGCCGGACCAGCGAGGCCCTCGGGCCAGTCAAACCGCACCTGAAGACCACCTGGTGGATTGCGATCCAGCCGCAGGGCGCACCGGCGCGTCTCGCTGGTGAATAGCTGGCTGACCCCTCCAAGCAAAACAGTCGGCGTCCGGCTCGTGCTGATCACCCAGTCAAGCAGGGTCAGCGTGACCAGGACCACCACCGGCACCAGCGCCAGATTGCCAAGCGGCAGCATCACCCCGGCCAGAACCAGAGCAGCCACGGCAAGCAGAAGAAGGCGCGGGGTGGGCCTCATCAGCGCGGCACCTCAATGCGGGCAATCACGGCTTTGAGCACGTCGTCGGGCGTGCGTCCTTCGATCTCTGCGCTCGGGCCCAGCGTGATGCGGTGGCGCAGCGCAGGCAGGATCAGCGCCTGTACATCGTCGGGGATGGCATAATCGCGACCGTCCAGCGCCGCCGCCGCCCGCACCGCTGCAGCGATGGCATCAGCGGCACGGGTGGAAGCCCCTTCGCGGATGTCCGGATCTTCACGCGTGGCGCGGACCAGGTCGACGATGTAGCTGAGAATTTTCTCATCGAGGCGAATGGAATCGATCAGCGCGCGGGCCGCATCCAGCTCTCCGCCGCCCATCACGGCCTCGATGCCATCAGTGCGCACACCAACATCCAGCGGCTGCGCTGCATGGCGCTGCAGGATGTCCAGTTCCACGTCGCGATCCGGGTAATCCAGCATCACCTTGAACAGGAAGCGGTCATTCTGGGCTTCGGGGAGCGGATAGGTGCCCTGCTGCTCAATCGGGTTTTGTGTGGCAATGACCTGGAAGTGAGCCCCCAGATCATGGTCCACGCCGTCAATCGTCACCACGCGTTCGTTCATGGCCTGCAGGAGTGCGGCCTGGGTCTTGGGCGGAGCGCGGTTGATCTCGTCAGCGAGCAGGATGTCGGTGAAGACCGGCCCCTTGACCAGCCGGAACTCGCTGGAGGCAAAGTCAAACAGGTTCGCACCCAGAACATCGCCGGGCATCAGGTCCGGGGTGAACTGGATCCGCCCGAATTGCAGCGACAGCGCTGCGGAGAAGCTACGGGCCAGAAGTGTCTTGGCAGTTCCGGGAGGCCCCTCAAGCAGGCAATGCCCGCGCGCGAAGGTCGACACCATCAGGTGATCGATCGCCTCGGTCTGACCGCGGACGGATTTGGCGATTTCGGCCCGCATGGCGCTGGCGCGCTCTGCGAACTGGTCGAGGGTCAACTGGGTCATGCGAGCTGGCGAGCCTCTTCATAAGCGGTTTCTAAACGGGTGAGCAGAGCCACAGCGGCTCCGGAAGACAGGCGTTCGGGGACCTCTTCGACCTCCTTGAGAGTTTCGGCGAGGCGGCGGGCGAGCTCCGGGCTGCGGCGTTCGACAAAAGCCAGCATCCGCGCCTGACGGTTGGACACGCGGTCATCCCGACCCAGCAACAGATCGCAAAGGACCAGCATACGCTGGTGAGCAAGCACACGCAGCAGCGCGCCATCCCGGCCGGTATTGCGCATCAGGCGGGACTGAGCGGTGATGACGGTGGTCCGTGCGCCGCGATGGCCATGGCTGAAAATGCTGAAGATCGGGCGGTCACGCACCGCGCCGCGCCACCAGGCGAGCGCGAACAGGATCGCCGCCGCCACCCACAGCCAGGTGAAGGGCGGGGCCAGGAAGCGGAACAGCTCGGCCAGAGTGCGGCGATCCTCAACCGGGCGTGACCAGAGTTCGGTGGAGTAGTCGATGACGACATCGCCATCGCCGGCGAGCGCCTCGATCAAGGCGAGAGCGGTGACCGCGTTGCCACCCTTATGGAGCCCGTGATTGTTCAAGAGGTCTGGATCGCTGAGCACCCAGTAGGCTGACTTGTCACCACCCCAGGCGCAACTCATCAGCAGCGCGCGATCCTCATCCCCGATGAGGGGGCGGCAGCTGTCGGGGACACGCATGTATTGAGGCGCAGCCAGCGCAATATCGCCAAACCGGGTCCGCGACAGCGTCTCGGTATGGCGGACATCTGTTGAGGCCAGAACGAGATCGGGGAGCTCAAAATAATCAATACCCAAGCCATCGGCGGGCTCTTTGATCTCACCGACGAAGTCCGTGTTCTCGCCGTCTGTGTCTGAAGGGCGCGCAGGCGTGTCCGGCGTGTCGGTCTCGTCCTCCCCCGCGTCGGCGCTGTTGGTGGTTTCGCGCACGACGAAATCCGTGCTCACCTGACCACCGTCAGAACGATCGGGATTCTTGAGCAGGAAGTCCGGATGAGCGAGCCCTGAAAGGCGGACCCCGTCAGACCATTTCGGCAGAACCACGAGGGTCGGAGCCGCCTCGATTTTTCCTTCAATCACCCACTGGGCAATATTTCGGTTCGGAGCCGCAAGATAACGACGCTCGCCTGGCTGCGTCTCAACGAAGAACGGCGTGCCAAAGCCGATCCGGTAAATGGGCAGAATCCGCAATCCGACCCGGTCCACCTCCAGCTCTGCCCCACCACTGAAGGTGCGTGCCGGCTGCTCCTGGTCTTCAAGCAGCTGCGCCAGACCATCAAACCCGATCGCACTGCGATTGAGCGGAATGGCGCGCTCGACCTGAAGCGCCAGATAGATGACCGCCGAGACCGCAAGGACGATCAGCGCAGCAGAGCCAATCATGCTGAGCGGGTTTGAGCCTTGCTTGCTCATGCCGTGCGCTCCTGCCCCAGAAGCGGGCGCACGAGCGCAACAAGTTCCTCAAACCGGGCCCGATCAATCTGCGCACCGCCATAGCGCACACGCTCAGCTTCACGCAC
The DNA here is from genome assembly GCA_043513725.1 of Oceanicaulis sp. Lineage (GTDB taxonomy): Bacteria > Pseudomonadota > Alphaproteobacteria > Caulobacterales > Maricaulaceae > Oceanicaulis. The sequence continues at coordinate 1,406,962 of CP121338.1, forward strand.
CAGCGCCGTAACCGCAGACAGGTGGGCGAAGTCCTGCGGTAATCGGCGAAGCGCTTCGCGAGCCGTGGCACTGCGGCGCAGGACACTGCCCGACAGCGCTATCGCCGCTTCCAGGACGAGCCGGAGGAGCGCCCCAAGCGCAAGCTCCAGGTCATCGAGCTTGAGTATCTGATCGAGGGTCAGCGCCGGCGCATCGCCGACCGCACCGTGTACAGCCACGGCCCCATCATCCCGCTCGCCAGCCTTGGCCTCGGCGCTCAGGCGCAGCCCGCCGCCTCCGCCCTGCTGGACCAGCAGGATGATCAGCACGGCGAGCACCACCAGCGCTATGAAACCGAAGATGATGCGCGTCAGATTTGCCAGGATCCACGCCAGCGCACCAGGCCAGTTTCTTGGCTCGCGCTCCACCGGCTCTTCAAGGCCGACCTCAACGCGCCAGTCTGTTTCTGGTGCCAGCGGTTCAAGCTCGGTCTGGAGACCGCGTTCAGGCGGCGTGATGTCCCCATCCTGAGCGAATGCGGAGCCAGCCAGAACGACAAAGAGAAGAGTGACAATGCCAAGCGCGATGGCATTTATCCGGTTCACCTTTGCGTTCCTCCCCCACAGGATCCGACTGATCAATGCGCGGCGACGCAAAATTGCAACCGGCTGATGTGACGATCACGGTAATTCCCCTGACCGGCAGGTCAATGGCGTGAAGGCGCGCAAGATGCGGAAATCCTTGTTGGACAAGGAAGAGTGGAAAGGCGTATCTCCAGCGCAACATGACCTCTGGCCCTGATCTGCAATCGCCCTCTTCTCCCGAAGTGCGCCGGCGCGCCTTCCGGCTGCTGTTTCTGTGTCTGATGGCAACCGCCATCGGCAATTCCATGTTGTTCGCGATCCTGCCGCCACTGGCGCGCCAGCTGGAGGTCGCCGAGGTCTGGGTGGGCGCGATCTACACCGTGTCGGCTCTACTCTTCCTGACCATGAGCCCGGTCTGGGGTGCGCTGTCAGATCGCTATGGGCGACGCCCTCTTATTGTCTTCGGCCTTGCATCCTTTGCATTTTCCACCTTCGTGTTCGGTATCGGGGCCTGGGCCGGGCAGTCGGGACTGCTGCCGCCGCTCGCCGCGATTTTTGCCATGGCCTTGTCACGCTGCCTGTTTGGTGGCCTTGGATCTGCCACGGGTCCCAGCGCGCAGGCCTATATCGCGGACCGCACAGACCCCAAGGACCGTACCGAAGCGCTGGCCGCGCTAACCGCAGCTTTTGGCCTGGGTTCTGTGATTGGTCCGGCTTTGGCCGCCGCCTTTGTGGAGCGCATCGGCATTGCGGGCTTCATGTTCGCGGTTTCCGCGCTCGTGGCGTCCGGTGCCGTTGCGATCCGCGCCTTCCTGCCAGAGCGTACCGCGCCAAAGCGCCAGAGCCGCCCGATAAATCCGCTGGTCCAGTTCAAGTTTGCAGCCGATCCGCGCCTGACCGCCTTCATGGTTTATGGCTGCCTGTTATGGCTCACCCAGGCGTCCAGCCTGCAGGCGACATCCTTCTTCATCATGGACCGGCTTGAAGCGACACCACAGGAAGGCCTGCAGCTCGCCGGCGTTGCGCTGACCGCCGGGGCCGCCGCGCTGATCTTTGCTCAGCTGGTGGTGATCCCGGCGCTGAAAACCAGCCCGCGCGTCCTGATGATGATGGGCGCAGTGATGGTGGTGCTTGGCAATATCGAGCTTGTGCTCGCGCCAAACTATGCCGCGCTTGTCTTCGGCCTGATGATGAATAGCTTCGGCTTTGGCCTCGCCCGCTCCGGCTTTACAGGCGGTGCCTCCATCGCCGTGAACCCGGAAGAACAGGGCCGAGCCGCCGGCCTGACAACCGCGACAGCTGGCGTTGGCTTCATGGTCGCACCGGTGACCGGCCTTTGGCTGTACCAGACGCTCGCTCCCGAAGCCCCCTTTATCCTGAACGGAATTCTGGCTGTGATGGGGCTTCTGGTGGCGCTGTTACACCCGCGAGTTCGCGCCCCAGCCGCCAAGGCGCTGGAGCGCGAAGACGACAAGCCGGGGCCGGTCTAGCCTTCAGCCGCCGACATAACCGCATCATAGGCGCGCCGCCCGGCATAGCCGTCGGGCGTCATGCCGTTATCGGCCTGAAACGCGCGCAGCGCGGCGCGGGAATTCGGTCCGATCCGGCCATCGATTCCTTGCGTGTCATACCCGAGCTCAGTCAGTGTCGCCTGTAGCTCGCGGGCCTGAGTGCGGGTCAGCGGCACATCGCCTTCCGGCCAGCCATCAGGAAGCTCGGCCTCGCCGCCAATGCGCTGCGCCAGATAAGCAACACCCAGCGCGTAAGCGGTAGAGTTATTGTACTCCATCAGAGCATCAAAGTTGGAGAAGGCTAGGAAGGCCGGACCACCGCTGCCCGCGGGGATCAAAAGCCGGCCGGAACGATACATGTCCTCGGCGGCCCATTCCCCGTCTGCCAGATCGAGCCCGTCGAGCGCCCAGGCCGATACTGCCCGGCGGCGGCGCGAAGACCAGTCACCATAGTCAAAGCCGTCCGGGAGCGTGACTTCATAGACCACCGGGGCCTGCGCTTCCCAACCGGCCATGGTCAGCAGGTTCGCCGCCGACCCGAGGGCATCGGCTTCGCTTTGCCAGATATCGCGTCGGCCATCGCCGTCCACGTCCACCGCGCGCGCCATATAGGTTGTCGGGATAAACTGGGTCTGGCCCATGGCCCCGGCCCAGCTCCCCAGCAAGTCATCTCGGCGCGCATAGCCATTGGTCAGCATGTCTGCGACGGCAAAGAGCTGGCTTTCTGCAAAGTTCCGCCGACGACCGTCCCAGGCGAGCGTGGAGAGCGAGCGGACCAAATCGAAATTGCCCATGATCTCGCCATAGGCACTTTCCAGCCCCCAGATGGCGGTAAGGATGTCGGTGTCGACATCAAACTGGCCTTCAACCGCGATCAGCGCCTCGGCGTGATTTTCCTGAGCCCGGCGGCCGTTTGCGACACGCGCATCAGAGGCGGCTCCGTTCAGATACACCCAGATCGGGCGGACAAATTCCGGCTGGCTAGAATCACGCTCCAGGATGCGCGGATCAAGCTCCAGCCCCTCCATCATAGAGGCGGCAATGGTCTCGTCCACACCGCGTTCGATGAGCCGGGCCTCGAAATTGGCACGCCAGGCTTCAAAGCTCGCAGCGTCCTCTTCAGACACCTCCTGCGCCAGAGCCCCGGCGGCCGATAGCCCCAACAAGGTCAAGGCAAGGCTGACAGTTCGAACAGCGTGCGCGATCATGGTATAATCCCTCAAGCTCCCCAGCGCGGCGGAGTCTAACCCGACGTGGCAGGATCGCGCGAGCCAATTCGGCCTGCAACTGCAGTGCGTTTTGGCACCATTCCTGTTGACTTTCGGGTCACGGGTGGGGTAACTCCCGCGCTCCAAAAGTTTCACGGCCCGCTGCGGCGGGCTTTTTGTATGAGATTACAGGGTCACGACCATGAAAGTTCGCAGCTCCCTTCGCTCCTTGAAGAGCCGTCACCGTGACTGTCAGGTCGTGCGTCGCCGCGGCAAAGTCTACGTGATCAACAAGACCGATCCGCGCTTCAAGGCTCGTGCCGGCTAGGCAGGTATGACGCGCACCCGCGCGATCCTCTGGGATTTCGGCCACACGCTGGTCGACTGGGATCCGCGCCGGGTTTATCGCGACATGATGGATTCAGACGACGCCGTCGAGGCTTTCCTCGGCGGCGTTTGTTCTATGGATTGGCATGCGGGCCATGATCGCGGCATCCCCATGGCCGAGCATCGCAAGCCGCTAATCGCGGCCCACCCGGACAAGGCCGAGCTGATCACGGCCTGGGATACCCGCTGGGACGACATGTTCGACGGCTGGGTGACGGGTATGGGCGAGATCGTTGCTGCGCTCGAAAGCGCCAGCATCCCCCAATATGGCCTGACCAACCTGCCGGCGGAAAAATGGCCGAATGTGAAGGCGCTTTATCCGCCGTTAGCTAAGTTTGAAGACGTCGTGGTGTCCGGCGAAGAGGGCCTGATAAAGCCGGACCGCCGCATCTATGAAATTACCGCACAGCGCGTACCCTTCGACACTGCCGAAGTCCTGTTCTTCGACGACCGACAGGACAATGTCGACGCCGCCCGCGCTTTTGGTTTTGACGCAGAGCGCTTTGAATGCGCCGCACAGGTCCGTGACGCGCTCGCCACACGCGGCATTTGGCTCTAACCGTCGCAGCAGGCTTTACTTGCTCGCAAGAGACACCGGCCTATCCTGACCCCTATGTTGATTGCGCTCACTCTTGCCCTTCTGGCCCAGGACACGCCGACCATCACCCTGCCGGGCGGTGAAACGGCGGAGCCGGAATCGCGCGAATATCTCAATCTGGAAGAACGCTTGGATGAGCGTCTTGCCGCGCTTGCCGCCGCTGAGACGCCCGCATCAGCAGACCTGATTGCCGATGAAGTGCGCTCGCTCTGGCGCCAGGCCGCAGGGCCGACCGCAGATCTCCTGCTTCAGCGCGCGGCGACCGCGCGCGAGATTGGCGATGACGCGACAGCAGAGCGCGCCTACGCCCATCTGCGCATTCTGGAACCGGACTATGCGGAAGGCTGGATGGCGTCGGCCGAGCTGGCCATTGAAGAAGGCGACTGGACCTTCGCGCTGGAAGCGCTCGATACAGTCGTCACACTGGATGAGCGGCGCTTTGATGCCTGGGCGCTGCTCGGCCAGGCGCTGGAACGGGCCGGTGCCAATCAGGCCGCGCTGGATGCCTATGAAGAGGCCCTGGCCCTTCACCCGCACCATGCTGCCGCCGGTCGCGGACAGACCCGCCTTGAACGTGAACTGGCAGGACGCGCGCTTTAATGGGAATTCGCTTCATGACTTATGTGCTGGCTGCGGTCGCGATTGTGGCCGTGGCGGTTCTCGCGGGCTGCGCGACAGGCAACACCTCCACCGGATCAATTGCAGAGCGCTACCCGCCGACGGGAGACTTTGTTGAAGTCAACGGCACGCGGCTCCATTACGAGCTGACCGGCCCTGAGGGTGCGCCGACAGTCCTGGTGCTGCATGGGGCCTCTGGCAATCTGCATGAGCCCAAGCTGGCGCTCGATGACGTGCTGGCGGACTATCGCGTGCTGTGGATTGACCGCCCGGGCCTGGGCTGGAGCGAACGCCCGCGCGGCGGTGATTGGCATCCAGGCCGTGAAGCCGCGCTGATCACCGACATGATGACCGCGCTGGAGATCGACCAGGCTCACGTCATCGGCCATAGCTGGGGCGGCGCTATCGCAACGCGGCTCTTGATGGATCATCCCGAGCGCATCACCAGCGGCGTGCTGGTCGCGCCGGCCCTGCGCGCCAATGTGGGCGATGCGGCCTTCTATAATCACGTCACCGGCTGGCCAGTCATCGGCACGCTGATGACCCGCGTGGTGGTCCCCAATGTGGGCCCCGGATCGCTGCAAGGCGGTACCGAAAGCGCCTTTGCGCCGGTCGAACCACCTGAAGGCTATGTGGAAGACGTCCGCCTGCCGCTGATCTTGCGTCCCGGCCCCTGGCGGGCCAATGCCCACGACATGGCGCGAGTGAATGAGAGCCTCGCCGAACAGGAAGGTCGCTACGACACCATCGCCCAGCCGGTCATCGTGATCGCGGCTGAAGGCGACACCGTCCTCCTCACCGACCGCCACTCGGTGCCCTTCGTGGACACCGCCCAGAATGCGGAACTTCGCATGATCGACGGCGAAGGCCACAATCTACACCACGCCCATTCCGACGCTGTGGCTGCGGCGCTAGCCGAGGTAATGGCGCGAGCGGAGTAGACTTTAATCTGCCATCCATCCGCCTTGCGCGCTTGCTCCGATCCCCTACCCTCGCGTATCGAGATGCGGTGATCTGACCATATCCACTGGAGAGCCCGCGATGAACGATTTCGCCCCGACCCCTGAAGCCGACGAAGGCGATGCCATTGGTGGCGCTTCGCGCGAGAAGCTGCGCCAGTTTGTGGCCCGCATCGAGCGCCTGGAGGAGGAAAAAGCCTCCCTCGCCGCGGACATCAAGGAAGTCTATGCGGAAGCCAAGTCCTTTGCTTTTGACACCAAGGTGCTCAGGAAGGTGATCTCCATCCGCAAGCAGGACCGCAACGAGCGTGAAGAGCAGGAAGCCCTGCTCGACCTCTATCTCGGCGTGGTCGGCGAATAGGCTAACGAGGCGTACTTCAGGAGCTGGCTTTGGCCCGAGAGGTCGACGACAAATCCACCCGCAAGGCTCTCGCCCGCATCCGCCGGGCGAAGGCCGCGGTGGAGCGCGCCATTGCCAAGTCTGAAGATGCTGACGCCGCCGATGCGGCCCGCGTGGAGCTAACCGACTGGGAAGACGAGTTCATGAGCTCGATCGAGGAACGCCTCGGCGAGTTCGGCTCCGCATTCGCCGACCCGCGCCTCGGCGAAGACGGCGAGGCGCTCTCCCGGCTCCAGCTCGCCAAGCTCAAGGAGATCGAGAAGAAGGCCAAGGGCAAGGGCGGGTCCGGTTTTAAACGCGGCTCCAGCTTCAAGCCCAAATCCGGCAGCAAGTCTTCAAAGGGTGGCTTTGGTCGCAAGGCCCCGCCGCGCCGCCCCTCGGGCCGCGACATCAATGAAGACATCATCGCCGAGGTAGAAGACGCTCCGCCGCCGGGCCCGATCGAGCAGCTCGCCAAAACCGGAGCCATCCGCAAGGGCTTCACGCCCCGTGTTGTGCGCGATGAGGATGAGCCGTCTGAACAGGACGACACGCAGGCCGACGCAGACGCGCCGGACACCCCTCTTTCCAAACCGAAACCGCTCTCAGAACAGGCCGCGCCCAAGCCCCCCAAACGGGGCGGCTTTCGCGTAATCGAAGGTGGCAAGAGCGATGGCTGATCGAGGCTTCTTCGCGACGGTCGTGAGCTACCCAGCTCCGACGAAAGACCGCAGCGCAGACTATCACGCCTTCTGGAAACGCTTTCAGGAATCGACCGGCGAAACCGCTGACGCGCCGCGTATGGTGGATGCCTTTGGTGACAGTCCTGAGATGCACGACGAATTGCTGGCGCTGGTCCTGTGCGGCACCAAGCAGGCCACGGCGAGCCTGGCGCGCTGGTATAGCGAGGACGAGCTGCCGAAGGTGGGCGATCTCGCCCTGATTACTGACGGCAGTGGCGCACCGCGCTGCGTCATCCGCACCACCCGCGTCGATATCATGCCGGTCCGCGAAGTGGACGCCGACTTCGCCTACGCCGAGGGCGAAGGCGACCGGTCTTACGAGTACTGGATCACCGAACACCGCAAATTCTGGCAGCGCGAAGCCGAGCGCGAAGGCTTCGAGTACTCCGACGACCTTGATGTGGTGTGTGAACGCTTCGAGTTGGTGTGGGCGGGGTAGGTCCCGCCCACACAGGATAGCCTATCTCACATTCGGCGCGATAATCTCTTGGAAGAACATCATCGCTTCGCGGTGCATGGTTGAGGTCCCGAAATCCGTCTTGGTCAGAACGATGGTTAGGCCATATTCGTCGACGATCCACACGCGGTTGCCACCATTGCCATTCATCATGGCGACCTGAGTGGTTCCCGCGGCGGTTTCGCGGTCCTGAAGCCACCACAGATAGCCATACTCAAAGCCCGGTCCTTCAATGACCGCGTGGGGCTCGACAGAGGCTTGCGTCCAGGCCGCTGGCAGAATGCGCTGATCGTTGTAAACACCGTCGAGACGCTGAAGCTCACCAAATGACGCCAGGCTCCGCGCACTCAGCTCCAGACCTCCGCCGAGATGAATGCGTCCCGACCCGGTTTCCGGCCAGCCGACATCGCTGACACCCAGAGGCTCAAGCAAGCGCTCCTCGGCATAGCCGCGAATATCGCGGCCTGTTGCGCGCTGGACCGCTTCGCCCAAAATCTGGACACCGGCTGTGCAGTACGAAAAGGCTCGCCCGTACTGTGCCTCGGACGGCGGTGTTTCCCAGGACGGGAAGCCGCGCGTCGGCAGGTCCCAGTAAAAGCTCGGCCAGTCTTCGACGATATACATCCGCTCTTCATTGCCGCGGGAGAACTGGTTCCAGTCATTGCACTCCAGGGGCCCGGACATGGTCAGCAGATCGATTGCATTGATCTGATGCTTGGCCGGATCGTCGTTTGCGAACGGCTGTTCGGCCGCAAACAACGGTGCCAGAGGTGCATGCGGATCGAGCGCTCCGTCCGCGACGGCCAGACCGACAAGCATGCCGGTGATGGTCTTGGTGACAGAGCGGGTATTGTGGAGCGAGCTAGCATCCGCGCCGTTGAAATAGGCCTCATAAACCGGTTCACCGCCCGACAGGACGAGCACGCTCGTGACGGTGCCGAATTCACCAGACTCAATCCGGGCGTTGGTGGCCGCTTCCAGTTCGGGTGACCAGTTGAAATCAGCAAGCGTAGGAGCGCTTGTGGAACCGGAAAGAAGACAGGCAGAAAGCAAAGCGCTGCGCAGGGACATGACGTAATTCCTTATTCGGGTTAGCAAGGATGGCCTTGATCCGCGCTGCAGCCCGCGCGGTCACCCAAACAAGTCTGAAGAAGTCTGAAGCTGTCTCAAACCGCCGTGTCCGACCCTATTATCCAGCTCAATGAGTACAAGTTTGACCCCCGGACGGGTCAGCTGGTTGGCCCTGATGGCACACAGGCCGTCACAGGCCTGTCGGCGCGCGTGCTGCTTTGCCTGATCGAGGCTGCACCCAACACGGTCAGCCCTCAACAGCTCGCCAAGGGGGCTTGGCGGCTCGATCACGTTAGCGAAGACACGATTGCCCAGCGCATCGCGCTGTTGCGCAAGGTCTTCGGCGATGATCCGAAATCGCCGCGCTTTATTCGCACTCTGCGTGGCGACGGATATGCGCTGATTGCAGACCTTGAACCGCGCCGGGAGGACACCTCGGCGCAAGAGCGATCAGCCTGGCCGTTTCTGCTGGCAAGCCTGGCCGCGGCGATCGCGATCGCGGCATTGATCTGGACGTTCTGGGATCGCGCTACGCCCGAAGTTGGTACCCCTGAAGGCGTTCAGAGCCAGGCCAGCGCCGATCCCGTTGACGCGCTTCTGGAGCGGGCACGCAGTCGGCTGTCAGTGCATGACCGCGCCGCGACGCGCCAAGCCATCGCCTTGCTGGAAACAGCGCAGGCGCGCGCGCCCGATGATCCTCGGGTCAAGACCGGCCTCGCCTTTGCGCTGACCACAGAAGCCACCAAGTTTGGGGGCAACCGCGTCGAAGAAGCTGAGACGCTGGCCCGTGCGGCGGTCGAAGCGCGACCTGAATACGCATCGAGCTGGCATGCGCTGGGCTACGCGCTGGACGCGCAGGGCCGTGTCGATGAGGCGCTGTCGGCGTACGGCGAAGCGCTAGCGCTTGATCCCGATGACTTTGCGGCCCGGTCCAGCTCAGCCTTTTTGATGATGATCCGCGGACGGCTTTATGAAGCTCTGTCCCATGATGTGACAGCCGTGAGCGGCGAGGCCACCAATCTTTATGGCGAATTGCAAATCGCGCGCAGCCTGCGGCTCATGGGCGATGATGCTCGAGCCCGTGCCTTTGAAGCTCGCGCGCTCCTGCTCAACCCCGGCCAACCGGTGGTGCTGGCGGGTCTTGGCGAGGCGGCGCTGTCGCGCGGAGAGTTCGACCGCGTCAGCGCATTTCTCGACCGGGCACAGCCCGACGACCAGAATGGTGAGCTGGCCCGTTTAGCCGGGCGGGCGGCGCTCAGTCTTGGCGATGAGGCCAGCGCCATTGAGGCGTTAACAGCCGCCGGTCCTGCAGCGCACTGGGACTTGGTCGCGCTACGAGCACTATCGGGCGAAGCACCTGCCGACGCGATATCACTGTCGCCCGCAGATACCTGGCCAGAAAGCCGCATTCGCATGGCAGAATTCGCCGCAGCCTCTGGCCAGACCGGCGAGGCGCTGGCGCTCATTCATGCCGCGATTGATCTGGGCTGGCGCGACAAAGGACTGCTGCTGCACTCACCCTTCCTGCAGGGCGTGCGTGATGAGCCTGAATTTCGAAGCGCGATTGAACGCATCGAAACGCAAACCGCGGCCCAGGCTATGCGCCTGAGCCGCGATGAAGAGGTATCTGCGCAGCTCGACGCGATCATCGCCTCGAGCAATTAGGCTCAGCCCGCTTCGCGGAAATTATCCACGTCGAGGTCGTATTCACGCACCTTGCGATAGAGCGTGGAGCGTCCCACGCCCAGGCGACGCGCCACCTCGGCCATGCGCCCTGAATAGGTCTCGATGGCAAAGGCGATCAGATCGCGCTCGATATGTTCAAGCGAGCGCAGATGCCCGCCCGCGTCCAGAATATCGACGCCGCTCTCTTCCACCACATCAGCAAAGGCCGACGGCTCGGCTTCTGGAACTGACGCGTCCGCAGCCGGAGCCGGGGCGCTTTCCAGCGTCGGGACAAGACCGGAGATCTGCGGGAAGTCTTCAGGCGTCAGATAATCGCCATCGCACAGCACGACCGCGCGGAAGATTGCGTTTTCCAGCTGGCGAACATTGCCCTTCCACTCATGGCGCGAAAGCAGATCCATGGTTTCAGAGTTTGCGTCCAGCACGGCCTTGCCTTCCTGGGCGTTGAAGCGGCCGATGAAGTGGCGCACCAGAGCCGGGACATCTTCGCGACGCTGGGCCAGGCTTGGAACCTCAATCGGGAAGACGTTCAGGCGGTAGAAGAGATCCTCACGGAACTGACCTTCCTTCACCTGCTCGGCCAGATCGCGGTTGGTCGCCGAAACGATGCGCACATCGACCTTGACCGGGCGCTTGCCGCCCACCGGATCAACCTCGCCCTCCTGCAGGGCCCTTAGCAGTTTGACCTGCATGTCGAGCGGAAGCTCGCCAATCTCGTCAAGGAAGAGCGTGCCGCCATCAGCTTCCTGGAATTTACCCAGATGCTTGGCCACCGCGCCTGTGAACGCGCCCTTCTCGTGACCGAACAGCGTGCTTTCAACCAGATTTTCCGGGATCGCACCGCAGTTCACCGCGACGAAGGGACGACCGGCCCGATCCGAAGCCGCCGCGATGGACCGGGCAACAAGCTCCTTACCCACACCGCTTTCACCGGTGATCAGGATCGGAATGTTGGATTTCGCCGCGCGCTCACCCAGACGTACGACCTGGCGCATGGCCGGAGCCCCGGCAATCATGTCAGAAAAGCCGAGCTGGCCAGACTTGGTCTTCTTCAGACGGTTCACTTCACCGGACAGGTCTTTCACCTTCAGCGCATTGCGGATCGACACCGCGATCCGCTCCGGACTGGCCGGTTTGACGAAGAAGTCGCACGCACCGGCACGCATGGCCTTCACGACGGTTTCAATCCCGCCATGGGCTGTCAGCACGATCACCGGTAGCTCGGCACTGAACGCCTTCATGGCCTCCAGCGTTTCGATGCCGTCCATGCCGGGCATGACCATGTCGAGCATGACCACATCGATGCCCCCGCGCTTGACCGCGGCCAGACCGGCCTCGCCGTCCTCCGCGCATTGCGCATGATGCCCCTGCTTTTCAAGAACCGCCTGTAACAGGCGACGTTGTGTCGGATCGTCATCGACGACCAGTACAGTCTTTGCCATCTCACCCACGCCTTTTCGGTCGCTATCGGGCCCGGCTTTTTGATGGGCCAGCCCGGGGTTTTCCCCGTGACCGGCAACCGGCGTCCCGTCTTGATGTGACCTGATATGACACAGGCTCTGTAAAGATCAGGTGTAGGGCTTGGTCAGATTTGGTTAGGGTAAACGGGAGGTTAGCGTAGTGGGCAGGACCGCAGGCAGGCAGCAGGCCTGTTTGACGGTCAACGCCGTCAGGTCTAACCAAAAGGCGTTAAAAACAAGAAGGTGCCCTGACGCCCATGACCAAAACCACCCCGCTTCCCCCGCCCCTTGCCGAGCTCAAGGGTGAGCCACTGCCCGCACCGAAATGGTTTACCGATGCCCAGACTGACCCGGTCGAAACCGGGACGGTAGAGCATGACGGGATTTCCATCGCGTGGAAGGCCTGGGGTGAGCGCGGTGCGCCGGGCCTTATCCTTGTCCATGGCGGGACCGCCCACAAAGGCTGGTGGGATGCGATCGGGCCATTGCTCGCCCGCGAAGGCCGCCGGGTGGTGGCTCCCGATTTGCCAGGCATGGGCGAGAGCGGCTGGCGCGACGCCTATTCCATGGACGACCACGCCGCCGCGGCACGTGCCGGTGGCATCGCGGGCGGCGGGTTTGAGGCGGGAAAGCCGGTCTATATCGGACACAGCTTTGGCGGCTTTGCGGCCCTTAAGGCGGCCACCACATTCGGTGATGAGCTGAAAGCCGCAATCATTCTCGACAGTCCGGTCCGCAAACCGGAAAAGCAGCGCGAAGGCGCACCCCCCAAGCGTGGCGGGAAAGTCTATGGCGATCTGGCCACCGCGCTCGGTCGCTTCCGCCTGCTGCCGGAGCAACCCTGCGACAATGTCTGGCTGATCGACCACATTGCCCGCGGCAGCCTGAAAGCGGTTGAGGATGGCTGGACCTGGTATTTCGATCCCGGGATCTGGGCCAAGCTGACCTATGAGCGCCGGGATCCGGAAGGGGCCGCGGCCTCGTTGCAATGTCCGCTCGCCTTCATCCGTGGTGCGAAGTCAAAACTGATGATTGCCGAGACCTGGGACTACATGAAGTCGGTGTTCACGGGCTCGCCCTTTGTGACTGTCCCCAATACCCGTCACCACCTGCTGCTTGATGACCCACTGGCCACCACGGCGGCGTTGGATGCCCTGATTGAGGGCTGGGCCCGCTGAGCAATGGGTCACGGGATGGCATTTGACCGCACCTGTAAGCGCCGCAGCCATCTTGGCGATCCCCATGGCGCGTGATAAAGCCCCGCACACCTGCTGATTTACTCAAGGCTCGAGGACGACATGGCCAACGACTACACCCGCGGTGAAATGGATATCTCCCATCACAAGGCGACCTTTGCCGGCGTCATGACGGTGTCGGTCTTCGCCTCGCTCCTGACCGGCCTTGTTGTGCTGTATCTGACGCTGGTCTTCGGCGCATCCATGAGCTGGATCACCGCGCTCGGCATCTCTGTCGTGGTCGGCGGCATCGCCGGTTTCGCACTCAAGCAGGGCGCGCTCTACTGGGTGTTCGTCGCTGCCCTGGCTGTCATTGCCGTGATTGCAGGCGGACTTGTCACCGCTCTCGGCTAGACGCCGCTGATTTCAGACCTATAAACCCCTTGCAGTATGCGACAGATTGTCCATGCTGAGGACCGATTTTGGCCGGCTTCGGGGTTTTGTAGATGCATATTGCCGTACTCGCTGAAACGCATGAGGGCGAACGCCGTGTGGCCGCAACGCCGGACACGGTAAAAGCGCTGATCAAGGCGGGCGCAACCGTTACGGTCGAGAAGAAAGCTGGCCTGAAGGCCGACTTTACCGACGACGCTTACGAGACCGCAGGTGCAAACCTTGCCACGCGCGCAGCCGCGCTGAAGGCGGCAGAGGCGCTGTTCTGTGTGCGCCGTCCCGATGATGCGACGCTCGGCAAGCTTAAGGCCGGAACGTTGCTGATCGGGCTTCTGGAGCCCCACGGTGCCGCTGATTTCGCCAAGGCCTGTGCCGACGCGAAGGTCAACGCGCTGGCCATGGAATTTACACCGCGCATCACCCGCGCGCAGGCCATGGACGCCCTTTCGAGCCAGTCCAATCTGGCCGGTTATCGCGCCGTCATCGAGGCCGCCGAGCTGTACGGCCGGGCCTTCCCCATGATGATGACCGCGGCCGGAACCATTGCTGCGGCAAAGGCTTTTGTGATGGGGGCCGGTGTTGCCGGTCTTCAGGCCATTGCGACCGCCCGTCGTCTGGGTGCCATCGTGTCAGCGACCGACGTGCGACCAGCATCCAAGGAACAGGTCGCCTCGCTGGGCGCAAAATTTGTCGCGGTTGAGGACGAGGAATTCAAGGCGGCCGAGACCGCAGGCGGCTATGCCAAGGAAATGAGCGATGAGTACAAGGCCAAGCAGGCCGAGCTCGTTGCAAGCCACCTGGCCAAGCAGGACATCGTGATCACCACCGCGCTGATCCCCGGCCGCCCGGCACCGAAACTGATCACCAAAGAGATGATCGAAGCCATGAAGCCGGGTTCGGTGATCATCGACATTGCCGCGGCCAACGGCGGCAACACCGATCTGACCAAGGCCGACGAGGTTGTGGAGCATCACGGCGTGAAGATCGCCGGCTTCTCCAACCTGCCCGGTCGCCTGCCGGCCGACGCGTCTCAGCTTCTTGCCAAGAACCTGGTGAACCTCTTCCCGCTCCTGATTGGAGAGGACGGGGCACTAGCGCCGCACTGGGAAGATGACATTATTAAGGGCATGGCTCTCACCAAGGATGGTGAAGTCGTTCATGAGACCCTTAAAGGAAGCTGAGAATGAAACGTCGTATTGCCCAGATTACCATTGCGGTCGTCGCCGTCGTGACCCTGTCGGCCTGCATCATCATTTCGTCGGACAGCAAAGAGTTCGCCACCGCACCGCAACAGCCCGCTGACGCTGCGAGCGAAGCTTAACCCTTAGCCCACCGCCATCTGGAGGCGTCTTTATGGAAGTCGATCCGATCATTTTCCGCCTGGCGATTTTCGTCCTGGCTGTCTTCGTTGGCTATTATGTTGTGTGGTCGGTGACCCCGGCCCTGCACACGCCGCTGATGAGTGTGACCAACGCGATCTCCTCGGTGATCATCGTGGGGGCACTCATCGCCGCGGGTGCCGCCGCCGTCAGTGACGGTGCGATCTTTGCCAAGGGGGCCGGCGTGGTCGCCGTTGCACTGGCCAGCGTGAACATCTTTGGGGGCTTCATGGTCACCCAGCGCATGCTCGCCATGTACAAGAAGAAAGAAAAGCCCGCGAAGGCGGAAGGCTCGTAATGTTGCGCGCTCTTGCCCTCGCAACGCTTCTGGCGACAGGCCTCGCTTCAGCAGCCGACGCGCAGCGCGCTCAGCCGCGCATGGCCGCGCAAGCCGAAGAGGTCGAGTCTGATCTTTGCCAGATCAGCCAGATCGCTTTTGCCAATGGCGGCGTTGGGTTCGTTTGCGCGGCGGCAGGCTCACCGCGCTTCCTGATCGCCAGCGATGGCGGGAACCGACCTGGTGGTGTGTCCGCGCTTATGAGCTTTCTCACCCATATCCGCGACCGTTCCGGCAGTACGCGAAATGGAGTGAATGTCCGGCACAGCGCGCCTTCGCCCGCGATCCAGCAAATCTGTGACGATCTGGCCATGCCCGGTCCGACAAACCGCCAACCCATGACGTGCCGCGAGCTGGTGAGCGCTTACCACTAGGTAGACGCCCGCACAGTTGAAATTCATCCGTAGTCGAAAGATCGACCATGTCTGCAAATCTTGCTGCCCTGCTTTATCTCGGATCCGGTATCCTGTTCATCATGGCCCTGCGCGGCCTGTCGAGCCCGGAAACCTCCCGCCAAGGTAACTATCTCGGCATGGCCGGTATGGCGCTCGCCGTCGGGACCAGCCTGTTCCTGGTCAATCTGAACGGCATGGGCTGGTTCCTTGTCGCACTCGCCGTCGCTATCGGCGGGGGTATTGGTGCCTTCATTGCCAAACGCATTCCCATGACCGCAATGCCCCAGCTGGTGGCCGCCTTCCACTCACTTGTGGGTCTGTGCGCGGTTCTCGTCGCTGCGGCTGCCCTTTATGAGCCGGCCGCCTTCGGGATTTCCCGCGGGGCAGAAGCGGCAAGCCAGCTCAAACTGCTGTCACTGGTGGAGCTGTCGCTTGGCGTGGCCATCGGTGCCATCACATTCTCCGGCTCGGTCATCGCCTTCATGAAGCTGCAGGGCCTGATGAGCGGTGCACCCATCGTGTTCAAGGGTCAGCACTGGCTGAACCTGGCGCTCGGGATCGCCATTGCGGTCTTCATCGTTTTCCTGTCGGCGTCCGCTGGTGACAACAAGACGGCCTTCTGGATCATCACCCTGATTGCACTGGTGCTTGGCGTGCTGCTGATCATCCCGATTGGCGGTGCGGACATGCCGGTCGTGGTGTCGATGCTGAACTCCTATTCGGGCTGGGCCGCCGCGGCGCTCGGCTTCACGCTGGAAAACACGGCGCTGCTGATCACCGGCGCGCTTGTCGGCTCGTCCGGCGCAATCCTGTCCTACATCATGTGCAAGGGCATGAACCGAAGCTTCATCTCGGTGATTCTGGGTGGTTTTGGCGCTGACGGCGAAAGTGCCGCCGCTACTGGCAGCGGCGATCAGGTCGCCAAGCAGGGCTCCGCTGACGATGCCGCCTTCATCATGAAGAACGCCGGCAAGGTCATCATCGTGCCGGGTTATGGCATGGCCGTCGCTCAGGCCCAGCACGCGCTGAAGGAAATGGCCGACATGCTCAAGGAGGAGGGCGTGGACGTCTCCTACGCCATCCACCCTGTGGCAGGCCGCATGCCGGGCCACATGAATGTGCTGCTGGCTGAAGCCCAGGTGCCCTATGACGAAGTCTTTGAGCTGGAAGACATCAACAGCGAGTTTTCCACCGCAGACGTGGTCTTCGTGATCGGGGCCAACGACGTGACGAACCCGGCCGCTGAAGACGACCCAGGATCGCCCATTTACGGCATGCCGGTCCTGCAGGTGTGGAAGGCGAAGACAGTCTTCTTCATCAAGCGCTCGCTGGGGTCCGGCTATGCCGGCATCGAAAACCCGCTCTTCTTCCGCGACAACACCATGATGTTGCTCGGCGATGCCAAGAAGATGACCGAAAGCGTGGTGAAGGCTCTGGATTAAGTCTCAGCGCTAACGCCTCAAAACAAAGCCCCGGCTCGCAAATGCGGCCGGGGTTTTTTGTTTCGGGCTCAATCCTGAGGGCGCTTCGAGCCTCCTCTTCCTAGCCTCTTCCCCGGCGAAGGCCGGGGCCCAGAGCCACCAAGCAAAGCACTCAAAGATCTTTGGATCCCGGCCTGCGACGGCAAAGAGCGGAGGAGAAATCGCTGACGCCCTTCTCTCAAACGAAGCCCTGACCCAGCCTCTCGGTCTTGTTCAAGGAGAAGAGCAGCAGGTCAGTCAGAGCAATAGCTGCCTAACCGCCTTTAACCCGCACAGCCTCCAGCGCCTCGCGCCCTTCATCCGGGATGGGCGCTACGCCTTTGCCATCAGTGTTCACCAGCACCGTCTCACACACGCCCACGCATTCACCCTTCTGGAACAGGGCGAGATCAATCCGATAGCTGGTATTGCCTATATGCCCGATACCGGCACCGACGATGATATCGCCGGGGTAATGCGCCTCGCGCAGATAGGCGATGTGGACGTCCGCAATCAGCATGCGCATGGAATGGCGTTTGCGCATCTCTAGCGGGAAGCATTCGCGGTTCAGGCGTGCCCGCCCTTCCTCGTAGAAGGAGCCGATCGCCACATTGTTGATATGACCGAGCGTATCGAGGTCGCGAAAGCGCGACGGCACGGTGACGTGGAGCGGGTAGGCCTCAAGCTTCAAACGATAGGCGGCGGGCTTCATGGCAATTCCTTTCACATTCGCGCGCGGTTATGCCGTGCGGCGCTGTCATTTGGAAGAGGCCCGCGTGCGGGTCAGGCGACTGGATGACCGCGCGCAGCTTCCAGCACGGCGTACCAGTCCTCGGCGCTGATCTGCGTCGCGTTCATCACCTCCACCTGGTGGGAGAGGCGATCCAGACGGGTGCTGCCAAGGATTGGCACCGGACGCGACGGATGTCGGGCCACCCAGGCGAGTGCCGCACCGGCGATGGCGTCATCATCCTCGGCTCCCGCCAGTCGAGCCAGCACGGCCCGGGTCCGGTGCGCCGCCGCGTTATCGGGATTGAACAGCTGACCACCGGCAAGCGGGCTCCACGCGAAAACGCGCGTGCCTTCCATCTGATCGAGATCAAGACGCCCGTCATCCAGCGCCGCGGTGGCAAGCGGTGACAGCTCTAGCTGATCGGCGGCCACTGGCTGGCCGAGCGCCCGGTTCAGGCGCTGTGTCTGCCAGGCGGTGAAATTGGAGACGCCGACAGCGCCCGCAAGACCATCGACGACCATGGCGTTCAGCGCCTCTGCGAGCGCCTGAGCCTCCATCAGATAGTCCGGGCGATGGACCAGAAACAGATCAACCTGCTCGACACCCAGCCGCTTCAGACTGGCTTCCAGCGTCGTGCGCAGGTGGGCGGGGTCGTTACGATAATGCTGGACCTCAGCACCATAAAGACCGGGCAGTACGACGCCGGATTTGGCGATCAGGCCGAAGCGTTCCGCCAGGCAGGGCTCATGGCGTAGTGCTGCACCCACCGCCTTATCCGAAGCGCCATGGGCGTAGATGTCCGCACAATCTATCCACCGTGCGCCGAGATCGTGGGCCCGCTCCAGAAACTGCGCAAGTTCGCAGGGCGTGCGGGTATCGACCCCGTCGCACACTCGCATCGCACCCCAAGCCCATTCGATCATACTGGTTTAGCCCACCAGCGATTCATAGAAGGTCGGCGAGCCGGGCCCGACCGGGATCCCCAGAACAAAGGTCCAAAGGAAGAAGAAGAGCGACCAGAAGACTAGGAAGGCCATGGAATACGGCAGCATCATCGCGATGAGGGTGCCCACGCCCAGATTTTTGTCATAGCGCGTGGCCAAGGCGAGGATCAGGCCAAAATAGCTCATCATCGGCGTGATGATATTCGTCGAGCTATCGCCAATCCGGTAGGCGGCCTGAATGACCTCTGGCGCATAGCCGAGCAGCATCAGCATGGGCACAAAGATCGGCGCGGTCACCGCCCACTGGGCCGAGGCCGAGCCGAGCGAGAGATTGATCACCGCGCAGATCAGGATGAAGCCCAGGAAAAGTAGCGGGCCATCGAGACCGGAATTCTGCAGGAAGTTGGCCCCGGACACCGCCGTGATCGCGCCCAGATTGGTCCAACCAAAGAAGGCGACAAACTGCGCGGCAAAGAAGACCAGCACGATGTAGAGCCCAAGCGAAGAGATCGCCTCAGCCATGGCATCAATCACGTCGCGGTCCGTTTTCATGGTCCCGACGACCCGGCCATAGGCATAGCCGGCGGCGACAAAGAAAATCAGGATCCAGACCACGAAACCATCAAAGAAGGGCGAGTCCATGCGGTCGCCCGTCTCCGGGTTTCTGAACACACCCCACTCCGGCACCAGAGTGATCGCCATGACCACGAGAACCCCAAGGATGGCGAGGCCCGCCCAGAGCAGACCCTTGTTCTCATCGCCTGTCAGTGGGTCCATCATGCGCTTGTCGAGCACCGACTTGTCAGCGCGCGAGCTGTCGTATGGGCCAAGCTTCGGCTCCACGATGAAGATTGAGATCAGCGAGCCAATGGCCGTGATCAGGAAAGTCGACGCCACCATGAAATACCAGTTGGCCGTGGCGACGACCGTGTATTCATCATCGATCAGACGCGCGGCTTCCTGGGTGATCCCGGCCAGCAGCGGGTCGATGGTGCCCACCAGAAGGTTGGCGCTATACCCGCCGGACACACCGGCAAACGCCGCGGCCATACCCGCCAGCGGATGTCGGCCCAGCGCGTAATAGATCGCGCCCGCCAACGGGATCAGGACCACATAGCCGACCTCTGAGGCGGTGTTGGACACAATGCCGGCAAACACGACGGCCACCGTGACCAGGTGTTTGGGTGCGCCCAGCACCATCGCCCGCACCGCCGCGGACAACATGCCGGACTTCTCCGCCACACCGACGCCGAGCATCGCGACAAGCACCACGCCCAGCGGCGCAAAGCTAGTGAAGTTCTCAACCAGGTTTGTGAAGATCCGCCGCAGGCCATCGGCATTCAGCAGGCTGACTGCCTCGATCATGCCGTTCTCGGCCACGCCGCGAGAGCCCGCCGGGCGCGGGTCTTCCACCGCAACGCCCATCCAGCCAAACAAGCCCGACAAAAGCACAATCCCCACCGCGAGGATCATAAACAGCGTCACCGGATGCGGCAGGAGATTGCCCAGCCACTCCACCGTATCGAGGAAGCGGGTAAAGGCGTTGCGCTTGGGCTGGGTTTCAGGCGGCTGGGCGTCGGCCATGAGGGTCTCCGGTCGGCGTCGTTAAAAAGTGGGTAAGGAAGGGACGGCGTCAGGGCGTTAAAATCAACCCTTTAAATAACAGGGTTTATCTATAAGTCGGCCTGACTAGGGAAAATGTGTTAGCGGTCGATAAGATCCGGGGTCTCGTCGGCCATTTCCTCACGCCAGTGGCGGCGGCAGAGCGAAACATACTCGCCCTTGTCCACGGCGACCTGGCTGCCGCCGCGCGCCGCGTGACCGGTCTCGTCGCGACGCAGATTCATGGTCGCCTTGCGCCCGCAATGGCACAGAGTCCGCACTTCGCGCAGGTCGTCAGCAATTGCTAACAGCTCGCTAGCGCCCTCAAAAAGCTCACCTTTGAAGTCTGTCCGCAAGCCGTAGCACAGCACCGGAATGGACAGGTCATCGCAGATCCGCGCGAGCTGGCGGACCTGGTCCTTGGTCAGGAACTGGGCCTCGTCGAGGAAAATCGCATCGAGTTTGCCGCCCTCGACGTCCTTGTGAACAACTGCAAACAGGTCTTGGCCGGGGCGAAACAGCTTAGCGGGCGCTTGCAGGCCAATTCGGGACTCGATTTTGCCAATCTCGGCATTCACGCCGTCACCATGATGGTGGGAGGTCCATAGAAGAACCGCCATTCCGCGCTCGCGATAATTATGGGCCGCCTGCAACAGGATTGCCGATTTACCCGCATTCATTGCGCTGTATGTGAAGTAAAGCTTGGCCACGCTTTAGCCGTTAGGCCGATTCCAGAGCGTGCGCCTACTCATCTCAGCGCGCACGTGCAGCCCACCCGTCGCAATCCACAGGGATCAGGAAAATAAAGAAAACCTGTAGCCGTGCGACAAAAACGCGCTATGCTCGCTTCACCTTAGAAGCCTTGAGAGGGACCAGGCGACATGAAGACCATCAAGATTTTTGGCGTGCTCATCGCTTCAGCGGCTCTGACCGCCTGTGGGGGCGGCAGCGACGATAGCGCTGACACGGCTGACACCGGCACCGACGCTACCGAAACGGCGGCACCGGCAGAAGACACCACCACCATGGATGCACCGGCTGAAGAGCCGATGGGTGATGAGCCGTCCATGGACGAGCCCATGGCCGATGAACCCATGGCCGACGAGCCGGAAGCTCCGGCTGAAGACGAGCCCATGGCGGGCGGCGATGACGGGGCCTTCATGGTCGCCGGCCTCACCGGTGACCCGGCTGCCGGCCGCCGCGTGTTTGCGCGCTGCCAGACCTGCCACGTGCTCACCGAGGGCATGAACCGTGTGGGTCCGTCGCTCCATGGCATTTTCGGCCGCGAAGCGGGCACCGTTGACGGCTTCCGTTATTCAGAAGCCAACTCGACGTCGGGCATCACCTGGACGCCGGAAGTGATGTTTGAGTATCTGGAAAACCCGCGTGAATACATCCCGGGCACCAGCATGAACTTCCCGGGCCTTGCCAGCGAGCAGGACCGTGCGGACGTTCTGGCCTACATCGCGGAAAACGGTGGCAACGGCTAAGGCCGACGCTGTCAGGCCCGCTGACGGCGGGCCACATCCCAAAGATGAAATGCAAAGGCGGCGGTCAGACAGACCGCCGTCATTGTATATGGGGCCCCCGTCAGAGCCGTCTTGAGCGCGAGCATCAACATGACGCCGGGCAGCACCAGCGACGCGACATCCAGAATTTTCATGGAGCCGCGCAGGCGCGGGATCGCGGCCAGCAGGACAAACTCCAGCACCACTACGACCAGAACCAGGTCGATGGCGAGCCCGCTTGAAAACAGGGTTTGAAGCGTCATGGCCGGTTAGCGCGGCGACAGGCCGATCAGGTGGGCCAGGTCCTTGAAGAAGATCTTGGCGTGGGCGGCATGGTTCGCCTTCACCAGCTCCTTTTCCATATATCCCTGCCAGGTCAGACGCTGGACATCCTTGTCCGCGCAGATCTTCACAAAGCCTTCACGGCGCTTGTCGTTGCGGTACCAGAAATGCTGCAGCATCCCCAGCACCCAGAAGACCTTGCCATGGGCTTTCATGAAGCGCTTGCGCACTCCGGCCAGAGCCCGGACATTACCGGTTTCCAGGAATTCCACCGCACCTTCGGCCGACCACTGGCCGGAGATCATCGCGTAGAAAATCCCTTCACCAGACGAGGGAGCCACTGCACCGGCCGCATCGCCGGCCAGGATCACATCGCGGCCATTGTCCCAGCGCGGGGCGGGTTTGTAGGGCAGAGGTGCGCCTTCACGCCGGACAATCTCGCAATGCTCCAGCCCGGACGCTGCGCGCAGCTTTTTCACTGCACCGCGCAGGGAAAAGCCCTTTACCTGGCTGCCGGTTCCCACACTGGCCACATCCCCGTGGGGGAAGACCCAGCCATAGAAGTCCGGTGAAACCCGCGCGTCGTAATACACGTCGCAGCGCTGGGGATGGTAGAAGGCCCCGTCGTCAGACTTCGGAGCCTTCACGATCTCATGGTAGGCGAAGACGCTTTTGACCTTGTCGGCCCCGCGCACCTCATCCTTCGCCAGTTTTGAGCGCGCGCCGTTGGCCGCGATCACGACCCGGGCGCGCACGCGCACCGTCTCGTCCGGCGCTTCGGTGGGGTGGAAGACGCAGATTGCGTCGCCGTTTTCGTCGCGCTCGATCTCTTCAAAGGTCGCGTTACGGCGCTCGGCCCCCGCCTCGCGGGCCCGCTCTCGCAGGAATTCATCGAAATGCTCGCGGTCGACCATGCCGACATAGCCCTCGTCGATAGGCATATCGACCTCATTGCCCGATGGCGCGAGGATGCGGGCACCGCGCGTGCGGGCCACGATCTGGGCTTCGGGAATTTTAAAGTCGCGGATGAGGATGGGTGGAACCGCCCCGCCGCACGGTTTGATCCGCCCCGGCTTGTCCAGCAGCAAAACCGACTTGCCCGCTTCGGCGAGCGTCTGGGCTGCCGTCGCTCCGGCAGGCCCGCCGCCAACCACAACGGCGTCATAGGTTTGAAGCGCTTCAGTCATGAGGGTGTCTCCACAAGGCGTTCAGGGCTGGTTTCAGCTGAAGCCGAGACCGGAGCAGAACTGGATGTACTGTCTGGCGCATCGACACGCAGCGCGAGGTGAGCCGCCAGAAGGAAGAGCGCGGCATCAATGGCAAAGACGATGGCAAAGGCCGGGGCCGGGTCCGCGAAGATGGCGCGCGCCGCATCAATGGCCGCCGCGCCGAGAAATCCGCCAAGGCCGAAGGCGATGGCTTGCGCCGCGCCCCACAAGCCAACGCGCACGCCTTCACGGCCACCGCCGTCAGCGCCCGCCAGCCCCATCATCGCGCCAATCGCCGCTACGGCGAAGCCGCCATTGGCGAGCCCGAGGAAGAAGACAGAAGCCTTCAGCGGGAAGCCCGGTCCGACGAGGCTTGCAGCCCCCAGCGTCAGCAGCGCCACCGTGGACAAGGCGCAGCCGCCAGCCACCCAGCTCTGGCGCCGGCCAAAGCCGCCCTCGCCCGAGCCAATCCGGTTACCAAGCACGGCCACGGCAATCATGCCGAGGAGAACGCCGGAATTCTGCATGCTGGCGAGCGAGGTCGAAGGACCCACGTCCAGCCCGAACACCAGGCCGGCGAAGGGTTCAAGGATGAGGTCCGAGGCGCTGTAGGCGACCATCGCGACGAAGACAAAAACGGTAAAGCGCCGCGCCTTGGTATCGGCCCAGGCATCTTTCAGCGCATCCAGGAATGGCGTGTGGGGCTCCACGTCACCGGCCGCATCAACCGCCTGACTGCGCGGGCGCTCAACGCCCCACACCGCGATCAGGCTAAGGCTGAATGCAATGGCACAGACACCCGCACACACGATCACGAGCTGGCGCAGCGTGAAGGGGTCGAGCAGCTGGCCGACGGTCGCTGTGGTGACCACAAAGCCGACAATCATCATGATCCATGTCACGGCACTGGCGGCCGCCCGGCGTTCCGGGGCCACATCTGTGGCCAGCAGGGCCAATAGCGAGGTGCCCGCTGCGCCAACACCGCCGCCGATCAGCGCGTAGGCGAGAACCGCCAGCGAAATGCCGGCCACTGGCGCGGTGGCGGTCAGGGCGGTGGACAGGGCGGCGAGCACACCGGCGATCGCGAGCACGGCCATGCCGCCGATAATCCAGGGCGTGCGCCGCCCACCCGCGTCCGAGCCATGACCCCAGCGCGGGCGGCTGATCTGCACGGCGTAATGCAGGCCCACCAGCGCCCCAGGCAGCATGGCCACCAGACCCAGCTCCACGATCATGACGCGGTTCAGGGTCGAGGTCATCAAAACCACGATCGCCCCGAAGGAGGCCTGTACCAGCCCCAGCCTGACAATCTCTATCCAGCTTAGGGGACGTGCTTTCGAAATCATGGCGGCGTCGCTTTCTAAGACAGGCCGGAAACGGCAAAGGCGCTGGCCAGCATGCCCAGCACAAACAGCATGACGCCGGTCGCATTATACCAGGGGGCAAGCGCCTTCGGATCGCGCATCAGGCGGACCATAAGGCCCAGCTGAACCAGCAGCGAGGCCCCTACGAGCCCGGCGAAAAGTGGCACGCCCCAGTAAATCAGCAGGCCCACGACGACGACCTGCGGCACGGCCATGGTGATGCAGGCAATCCAGGCGGCGCGCTCCGGCCCAAGGGCGGCAGGCAGGGAACCAAGCCCCATCTTGCGATCGCCCTCGATCGCCTTGAAATCGTTGAGGACCATGATGCCGTAGGCCCCGAGGCTGTAGAGCACAGCAAGCGCAATGACCGGCACGCCGGGCAGGTCCTGCAGCATTACGGCCGCACCGGTAAACCAGGCCAGACCCTCATAGGATACGCCCACCGAAAGCGGACCCCAGATACCGCTGCGCTTTAACCGCACCGGCGGCGCGCTATAGGCCCAGGACAGACCAACGCCCGCACCCGCAGCGATCAGGACCCATGGCCCCAGCGTCGCCGCCCAGACAAGACCAGCAACCGACCAGCCTATGGCGAGCCACAGCCCCCATCGCCCGGGAATACGCCCGGACGGAATAGGCCGGCTAGGCTCGTTGATGGCGTCCACGTCCCGGTCAAACCAGTCATTGACCGTTTGACTGCCCGCACACAGGAGCGGGCCGGCGAGCAGAATGCCGGACAGCAGAAGCGGCAGGTTTGATAGATTGAGCTGACCTGATGACACCACCCCGCACATGAAGGCCCACATGGGTGGGAACCAGGTGACAGGCTTTGACAGCTCCAGAACCGCCAGGGCGGTCGTCTTAAAGCCTGGGGCTGTGGGTGATAGCGATCGCTCCATGGCTTTACGCTACGGACGACGCCCGAATGTGTCAATTAAAGTTGACGCTTTGAACGTTAAGCTCAGCTGTCAGATTTGCTCTGCAGGTCACCGATCTTGTGACGGTGCATCTTGGCATAAAGGCTCTGCCGGCTGAGACCGAGAATTTCGGCGGCGGACGCGCGATTATCGTTCGTCAGGTCCAGCGCTGCCTCAATACAGGCCCGTTCGATCACATCGGTACTTTCGCGCACGATATCCTTCAACGCGACCCGGCCGACCAGATCTGAAAGCTGGTCAGCCGTGCTCGGCAGCGTGCCTTCATTGCCGCGTGACGCGACAACACGCCGCCCCACCGGCCGGATCGAAAAGCCGAACACCCGGCCCACCGGCCCTGGCGCTGACACCGCAGACACCTCAACCGGCTCTTCGATATCCAGACGACTGCGTAGCGTGGTAGCGAAATGGCGGATCACGCCGTGCTCGCGCAGATTGGCGAGCAGCACGTTGAATTCCACCTCGGTCCGGCCCACGAACTGGTCAATGGAGACGCCCACGGCCTCGTCTGAGCCATGCAGCTGGGCGATCTCTACAAAGCCCTCATTGACCGACAATATCTTGCCGTCTTCGCCAGTCAGGACGAGCCCGTCCGGCAGGATTTCAGCAAGCCGGTTCAGCGATGTGTCCGGTGAGGCGGCAGCCGCTGCCGCGCCCGGCGTCAGGCGGCACAGGAAGAAGCTGTCCTGACCCTGACGGTAAACCGACGCCATCAATGTGAAGGTCTGATCCCCGCCATGGGGGCTCAGCTCAAGCTGCTCGGAGCGACCGGTCTTGCGCGCGACCGCAAGGGTCTCCCGCACGCTCGACGCGGCCTCGACGCCGAAGACGGATTCCAGACTTGCGCCCTGCAGGTCCTTGGTCGATTTGCCAAGCAGGCGGGCCGCCGCCGGATTGATGTCTGCCGCCTTGAAGCTGTTGCCGGCGATAATGATCACGCCTTCAGTGGCGATCTGGAAGAGCAGACGGAAGCGGGTCTCGGCCTCGCGCACGCGCGTGTACTCGCGCTCCATCGATTGCTGCGCGTCAAGCAGGCGCTGCTGCATGCGCGAGACACCGCGCATGTCCCGGCCGATGGCCAGCGTCCAGCCCGGCGCGCTGCCGGCGATCGTGAAATAGCGTAAAGGCAGGTCGAACTCGCCCTCGCGGCGGTGGTTGACGTGTCGCCACCTGCGCTCACCGGCCGAGCCAGGGGCAGACAGGAGCACGGCCACCTTTTCACGTGATTCCGCTGTGACCAGGTCGACCCATTTATTACCCACCCAGTCGTCATAGTCGGAGGGTTCGAAGTCTTCACCAGGAAAGGCGGCGTCACAAATGACACCCTTCTGATCAATGATCAGCGTGACATCACCCGCATTGGCGGCAAGGTCGGCAGACGCCGGATCTGAAAAGGCAGACGCAACAACGTCGGCGGATTTAAACCGCGCGTTGGGACCGTCTGGAACCTTCGTATCCATGGCGTCGCCCTGTTAATTTTATTACTTCGGTGCAGCTGTAGAGCGAACCGAGGACTGAATCAGTTTTTCCGCCGCGACGACGGCGCGAAGACCATCAATGGCCGTAGCATCCGCGCCAATGCGGCGAGCCAGGTGGATGTCTTCATTAAAGATCGGCCCGCCGACCATAATCGAGATATCCGGGTTCGCAGACGCCTCGCGAAGCTCGCGAATCTCTGCAGTCAGTGACTTTACAGCAGAATACGTGCTCGCAGACAGCCCAACCACGTCAAAATGCTCTTCACTTACACATGAGACCAGATGCGAGGTCGTCTTGTGCGGCTCACACCGCACATTCCATCCGGCACGGGAGAAGAATTCCCCGACCATCAGCACACCGAGTAAATGCTGCTCGCCCAGCGCAGGGGCCAACAGGATCCGCGGTGAGCTTCCACCCGCACTTCGGTCCAGAGGGGCGTTCTCATTGATCCGCTGCAGGACCCGGTGAAATTTCATCAGGCCGATCGTCACATCGGTGAAATCGACGTCGTCCTCGTTCCACAGCTGGCCCAGACGCCGAGCGGCAGGCCCGATAAGGCGCAGCAGCACATCCTCGTGGGACATGCCCGATTTCAGACGCGCCTCGACCTCATCGCATAAAATCTCTGCGTCAACCTCGATGGCCCGACGCGCAAACATCTCTACGGCTTCGGCGCCGAAGGGGCGAATACGATCAGTACTGAAGGGGATAACCTCGCCCTTGCGTGTTTCGCTATTGGCCAGCATCAGTCGTGGAATGATTTCAGACTCAATCAGCTTGTCGAGTACCTCAGCCGGCGGCTGATCGGCACGCTCAAAGCGTCGCGAACTGGGGGCCCAGTTTCGCCAGTCGAGCGTCATCTGCGTGGCTTTCGCGAGGCTTGCGAAGCTGAACGTTTTGGCGCTGGTGTCTCTCATTCGTGACTCCCTTCTCGCCTGACGCAGAAGAGAGAGGAAAGGCGTACTGCCCTCGGTCTTCGGCGCTTCACCAAGCCGCTCCAAGGGACGACAGGATGCGCCCAAGGTCGTGCGGCGGGAACCGCTCGGTGGCTGGCCGCCAGGTCGCGGCCAACGCCGTCAGAGAGCCAGTTAATCACACAAAATGCAAGACCATTCGCCCGCCTTGGCGAAAAAATCCCCTCCGGAACTGTGTAAATCTCATAAAACGTCAACAAAAGTTGACACTCAGTCTTACGCTAACGTACGGTCATGGATCAGGACATGCGCGCTGTTCAGCGCAGGGAGGGTCCGCCATGGAATTTCAAGCTGATAATGGCACAAGCCAGGCTTCCGCAAAGCACGACGGAACGCAGCGCAACCCGGGGAGCTTCGAGCTCTGGCTCGCACAGGGGCTACAAAGTGTGATCGACATGGTCGCACCGAGCCCCTGGACAGCTCATACCGGCGGCCGGGCCCGATACCGACACCGGCAAAAGTCACAGCGCATCTACACCCCCGACCAGCGCAAGCGCCGCGACGAAAGCGCCTGGACCCTGGTCCAGGGCGTTCTGGCTCCAGTCCAGTTCCTGGTCTTTTTGGGCAGTCTGGCACTGGTGATCAGCTATCTGATGACCGGTGACGGCTACGCGCTGGCAACCGGGTCAGTCGTGGCCAAGACGCTGATCCTCTACGCCATCATGATCACCGGCTCGATCTGGGAAAAAGTGGTGTTCGACCACTGGCTGTTCGCGCCCGCCTTCTTCTGGGAAGACGTTTTCTCCATGCTGGTGCTGGCACTGCATACCGCATACCTCATCGCGGTCTTCGTCGGGATCGGAACGCCGGAG
Organism: Oceanicaulis sp.; assembly: GCA_043513725.1. Lineage (GTDB taxonomy): Bacteria > Pseudomonadota > Alphaproteobacteria > Caulobacterales > Maricaulaceae > Oceanicaulis. The sequence goes on from CP121338.1 coordinate 1,435,643, forward strand.
CAGCAGATGCTGCTCGCGCTGGCCGCTTACGCCACCTACGTCGTGAACGCCGTGCAATTCCTCTGGAAGCTGCGCGCTGCGCGGCTGGAAAGCGCCATTTCGTGACCGCAGAACTGGCAACCACCCCCGCCGAAAGTGACTGCACCACAGACATTTTAAGAGAACGGGGCCAACGCGAAGTCTTTTGCGGGCTGACCGGCATCGTCTGGCTGCACCGCAAGATCCAGGACGCTTTCTTCCTGATCGTCGGCTCGCGCACCTGCGCCCATCTCATGCAGTCGGCTGCCGGCGTGATGATCTTCGCCGAGCCGCGCTTTGCCACGGCCGTGATCGAGGAACGCGATCTGGCCGGCATGGCCGACGCCAATGAAGAACTGGACCGGGTCGCCGGTAAGGTTCTGGCGCGCCGCCCGGACATCAAGACGCTGTTTCTGGTCGGCTCCTGCCCCAGCGAAGTGATCAAGCTGGATCTGTCGCGAGCCGCAGAGCGGTTAAACAAGACCCATGAGGATGTGCGCATCCTGAATTATTCAGGCAGCGGCATCGAGACGACCTTCACCGAGGGCGAGGACTTCTGCCTGGAGTCGCTCGTGCCCGAGCTGCCGCAGGCTGCTGACGAAGACCGGTCCTTGATGGTTGTGGGCTCGCTCGCTGATGTCGTCGAGGACCAGTTCATGCGCCTGTTCGAGGCCATGGGCCTGGGACCGGTTCACTTCCTGCCGGCGCGCAACAGCGAAACCCTGCCGCCAGTTGGCAAGGGCACGCGCTATCTGCTGGCCCAGCCTTTCCTCGGCAAGACCGCTCAGGCTCTTGAAGGTCGCGGTGCAAAGCGCATTTCCGCACCTTTCCCGCTGGGCGCCAGGGGGACGGAAGCATGGCTGCGTGCCGCAGCGGATGTCTTCGGCGTCAGCGAGGCGCGCTTTGAGGCGGCTGTGGCAGCCCCGCGCGCCCGAGCGGTCAAGGCGCTGGAGCGTTATCGCGAAGCGCTGGACGGCAAACGCATCTTTTTCTTCCCGGACTCCCAGCTGGAAATCCCGCTGGCCCGCATGCTCCACCAGGAATGCGGCATGGAGCTTCTGGAGGTTGGCAGCCCCTATATCCACCGCAGCCATCTGGACTGTGAGCTCCCGCACCTCCCTGCAGGCACACAGCTCTCAGAGGGCCAGCACGTGGACAGCCAGCTGGACCGCTGCCGCGCAGCCCAGCCCGATCTGACCGTGTGCGGGCTTGGCCTGGCCAATCCGTTGGAAGCAGAAGGCCTGTCCACCAAGTGGGCCATCGAGCTGGTTTTCACCCCTATTCAGGGCTTTGAGCAGGCTGGCGATCTCGCCGAGCTGTTCGCCCGACCGTTACGCCGCCGGGACGTGTTGAAGATCAAATGAAGCTCACAGTCTGGACATATGAAGGCCCGCCCCATGTGGGTGCGATGCGCATCGCCACAGCGATGACCGACCTGCACTATGTACTGCACGCGCCGCAGGGCGATACCTATGCCGATCTGCTGTTCACCATGATCGAGCGTCGCAATCATCGCCCACCGGTGACCTACACGACCTTCCAGGCCCGCGATCTGGGCTCGGACACGGCTGAGCTTTTCAAGGACGCCGCCACCGACGCCTATGAGCGCTACAAGCCGGCCGCCATGATTGTCGGCGCGTCGTGCACCGCTGAACTGATCCAGGATGACCCTGGGGGTCTTGCCGCCCGCCTGGGTCTGCCGGTGCCAATCCTGCCTCTGGAACTGCCGTCCTACTCCAAGAAGGAGAATTGGGGCGCATCGGAGACCTTCTACCGGCTGGTGCGCGGGCTGTGCAGCCCGCATGCGCCCGTGCCCGGCGAAGACAAGCCTGAACGCCGCGAAGGTCCGCCCCGGGCGAACCTTCTGGGGCCCACGGCTTTGGGCTTCCGCCACCGCGACGACATCAAGGAAATCACCAAGCTGCTCGGCAAGCTGGGTGTGGAAGTGAATGTGGTTGCGCCGCTGAACGCCAGCGTGCGCGACATCACCCGCCTTGGCGATGCGGACTTCAACGTCGCGCTCTATCCCGAAATCGCCGACACCGCCGCGCGCTGGCTGGAGAAGACCTTCGATCAGCCGCGCACGACCGTCACGCCCATCGGCGTGGGTGCAACCCGCGACTTCGTGCGTGAAGTCGCCGCAATCATCGGCGTGGACCCGGAGCCCGCGCTCGACGATGAAGACCTGCGCCTGCCCTGGTGGTCGCGCTCGGTCGACAGCAATTATCTGACCGGCAAGCGCGTCTTCGTGTTTGGCGACGCCACCCACGCCATTGCGGCAGCCCGTGTGGCCGTCGAGGAGATGGGCTTCGAGCTGGTGGGCCTTGGTGCTTACAATCGCGAGTTCGCCCGGGATGTGCGTGAGGCGGCCGCCAAATATGGCGTCGAGCCGCTGATCACTGACGACTATCTCGAAGTTGAAGCCGCTATCGAGGCGGCGCGCCCTGAACTGGTGCTCGGCACCCAGATGGAGCGCCATATCGCCAAGCGTCTGGGCGTCGCCTGCACTGTGATCTCCGCGCCCGTACACGTGGAGGACTTCCCGGCCCGCTATGCGCCTGTGATGGGCTATGAGGGCGCGAACGTCTTGTTCGACACCTGGGTGCACCCGCTCGTCATGGGTCTGGAAGAGCACCTGCTGGGTATGTTCCGCGAAGACTGGGAGTTCTCGGATGAGAACGGCCCTTCGCATCTGGGTGGCCACGCCCCCGCCCCGCGCAAGCCTGCGCCAGCGCCAGCCATTGCTGAAACCACCTCAGAGCCCGTCACCACCGCACCCGAGTCTGCCACGTCTGAGTCTGCCACTCCGGGCGAGCCGGTGTGGAATGACGAGGCGATGAAGGAGCTGAAAAAGATCCCGTTTTTCGTGCGCGGCAAGGCGCGCCGCAACACTGAGACCTACGCCGCCGAACACGGCACCGACACCATCACCGTGGAGACGCTTTACGATGCTAAAGCCCACTTCGGACGCTGAAGCGACCCCCATTCGGGTCGTCGTGGTCACGCTGGATAATCATCTGGCGGGTGCCACTGCGCGTGCGACGAGGGCACTGCGCCGGAGCTATCCCGGCCTGCATCTGAGCTTCCATGCGGCATCGGACTGGACCGAGGGCAACGCGGCGCACGCCGAGTGTCTGGAGGACATCGCCCAGGCCAACATCATCGTGGCGAACATGCTCTTCTTGGAGGACCATGTGCAGGCGGTGCTGCCAGCGCTGAAAGAGCGCGCGCCCCACTGCGATGCCATCGTCGGGTCCATGTCTGCGCCTGAGATCGTGCGGATTACGCGCATGGGCGGGCTGAACATGGACGGGCCCCAGTCCGGCCTGATGGCAGCGCTGAAGAAGCTGCGTGGCAACACCGCCAAGGACCCGTCGAAAGCCGGCGGTAAATCCCAGATGGCGATGCTGCGCCGCCTGCCGAAGCTGCTGCGCTTCGTGCCGGGCAAGGCGCAGGACCTGCGCAACTATTTCCTGACGCTTCAGTACTGGCTCGCCGGGTCTGAAGACAACTTCACCAACATGATTGCCAATCTCATCGACCGCTATGCCAGCGGTCCGCGAGAGGCACTGCGCGGCCGGGCCAAGGTCCTGCCGCCAATCGAATATCCCGAAGAGGGATTATACCATCCGGGGTGCGAATCCCGGATCGCCGAGCGGGTGTCGGCCCTCCCCGCGCCGCGAGGTGTTGGGGCCGGGACCGTTGGGCTCCTCATCATGCGCTCCTATGTGCTTGCGGGCGACGCTGATCACTATGATGGCGTCATTCGTGCACTTGAAGCGCGTGGGCTCAACGTTGTCCCGGCCTTCGCTTCCGGCCTTGATTCAAGACCGGCGATTGAAAAATTCTTCCTCAAAGACGGCCGCCCGACGGTCGATCTGGTGATCTCGCTGACCGGCTTCTCGCTGGTGGGCGGACCGGCCTATAACGACGCGCACGCCGCCGAAGCGATCCTCGCAAAGCTCGACGTGCCCTATATCGCCGCCCATCCGCTGGAGTTCCAGCCGCTGGAGGCCTGGCAGTCCTCCACCCAGGGCCTCACCCCGGTGGAATCCTCCATCATGGTGACGATCCCGGAGCTGGATGGCGCGACCAACCCGATCGTCTATGGCGGCCGGGTGGCGGGCGGCATGACCTGCACCGGCTGCGACCGCCGCTGTACGTTCGAGGACTCAGAGCCGCGCGCCATGCATGTGTGCGCCGAACGCGCCGACACGCTGGCTGACCGCGCGCAAAAGCTCGTGGCCCTGCGCAAGGCGAAGCTGGCTGAACGCAAGCTCGCTATCGTCCTGTTCAACTTCCCGCCAAACGCCGGCGCTGCAGGCACCGCCGCCAACCTGTCGGTCTTTGCCTCCCTGCATAACATGCTCAAGGCGATGAAGGCCGAAGGCTACACCGTCGACGTGCCCGAGACGCTCGATGAGCTTAAAAGCGCAGTGCTGGAGGGCGATGCGGCCACCTATGGCCAGGACGCCAACATCCTTGATCGCATCCCGGTCAACGATCACGTCCGCCGCGAAAAGCACCTGAAAGCCATTGAGGAGCAGTGGGGTCCCGCCCCGGGTCGCCAGCAGACCGATGGCCGCAATATCTTCGTGCTGGGTCAGCAATTCGGCAATGTCATGGTCGGCCTGCAGCCAGGCTTTGGCTATGAGGGCGATCCCATGCGCCTTCTGTTCGAAGGCGGCTTTGCTCCGACCCACGCTTTTTCCGCCTTCTACCGCTATCTGCGCGAAGACTTCGGCGCGCATGCCGTCCTGCACTTTGGCACCCATGGCGCGTTGGAATTCATGCCGGGCAAGCAGTCCGGCCTGTCAGGCGAGTGCTGGTCGGACCGCCTGATTGGCGATCTGCCCAACTTCTATCTCTACTCGGCCGACAATCCGTCAGAAGGCCTGATTGCCAAGCGCCGCGGCGCGGCCACGCTGATCAGCTATCTGACCCCGCCGATTGCCCAAGCCGGGCTCTATCGCGGCCTCGTCGATCTGAAAGCCAGCCTCAATGACTGGCGCACGCTGCCCGAAGACGCCCCGGCGTCAAAGCGCGACAGCCTGGCGGAACTGATCCAGGCCCAGGCGGTCGAGCTGGAACTGGTTGATCCTGAACCGCCCTGGACCGGTGCGGACGCCGCCCAGATCGACGTGCTGCGCGCCGACGTGATGGAGCTGGAAGCCACGCTGATCCCCCACGGGCTTCACGTGTTTGGTGAGATCCCGAACGAGGCGGCGCGCCTCGATCTGCTCAAGGCCATCGCCGAGGTCGAAGCCGGCGGAGCCGCGCCGGATGATGCAGTGGAGCGCCTCATCCAGACTGGCAATGCGAAGTCAGCCCTGTCCTCGCTCCCCGCCGCCCAGCGCGAGCGTTGGGCCCCGATCTTTGGCCGCCTTGAAGCGACCGAAACCGGCTTGCAGGCCAATCGCGAGCTCGATAGTGCGCTGCATGCGCTGAATGGTGGCTATATGCGCCCGGTCGCCGGTGGCGACCTGATGCGCTCGGCCGACATCTTGCCCACGGGCCGCAATCTGCATGGCTTTGATCCCTTCCGCCTGCCCAGCGCCTGGGCGGTGAAGGACGGGGCCGATCAGGCCCAGCGCCTGATTGAGCGCAGCCTGCAGGACTCCGGCGACATGCCGCAGACCATCGCCATGGTGTTGTGGGGCACAGACAATCTGAAGACCGAAGGCGGGCCCATTGCCCAATGCCTCGCGCTGATGGGTGCCAAGCCTCGCCAGGACGCCTTCGGGCGCATGGCAGGGGCCGAGCTGATCAGCCTTGAAGAGCTGGGCCGCCCTCGCATCGACGTCATGATGACCCTATCGGGTATTTTCCGCGATCTGCTACCGCTCCAAAGCCGGATGCTGGCCGAAGCCGCGTTCCTGGCTGCCAGCGCCGAGGACGAACCGCTGGAGATGAACCCGATCCGCAAACATGCGCTGGCCTATGCTGAAAAGCAGGGCGTCGATCTGGAAACCGCCTCGCTGCGTGTCTTCTCCAATGCCGACGGGGCCTACGGGGCCAATGTCAATCAGCTAATCGACAGCGGTATGTGGGACGATGAAGACGAACTGGCTGACGCCTACCAGAAGCGCAAATGCTACGCCTTCGGCCGCAACGGCAAAGCGGTAAAGCAGGACGCGCTCTTAGGTGAAATCCTGGCCGATGTGGATCTGGCCTACCAGAATCTGGACTCGGTAGAGCTCGGCGTCACGACCATCGACCACTATTTCGACACGCTGGGCGGCATTGACCGCGCGGTGCGCCGGGCCAAGGGCAGTGAAGCCCCGGTCTATATCGGTGACCAGACGGGCGGCGAAGGCAAGGTGCGCTCGCTGACCGAGCAGGTTGCCCTTGAAACGCGAACCCGCATTCTCAATCCACGCTGGTATGAGGGCATGCTGGAGCACGGCCACGAAGGCGTGCGCAATATCGAAGCCCAAGTAACTAACACCATGGGCTGGTCGGCCACGACCGGTCAGGTCGCCCCCTGGGTCTATCAGAAGATCACCGAGACCTACGTGCTGGACGAAACCATGCGCGACCGTCTTGCCGCCCTTAATCCGAAATCCGCCGCCCGCCTGTCTGAACGGCTCATCGAAGCTCATGAGCGCAGCTACTGGCGGCCCGACCCTGAAACGCTTGAGGCGCTGAAACGTGCCGGAGAAGCCATTGAAGATCAGCTGGAAGGGGTCACCCCCACCAGTTCTGGATCGACCTAAAGGACCTAACGATGACCATGCTCGACCTTGGACGACCGCAGGTTCGCCGCCCCGATGGGGAGGGCAGCGTGCAGGTTCATCTTGATGATGGGCTCGGCATTGATGCCGCGAAGGTCTTTGCCGTGTACGGCAAGGGCGGGATCGGCAAATCGACCACGTCGTCCAACCTGTCCGTGGCCTTTTCAAAGCTTGGAAAGCGTGTGCTTCAAATCGGCTGCGACCCGAAACACGACAGCACCTTCACCCTGACCAAGCGGCTCGCGCCCACGGTCATCGACGTGCTGGAAAGCGTGGACTTCCACTCTGAAGAGCTGCGGCCCGAGGACTTCATGTTCGAAGGCTATAACGGCGTGATGTGCGTGGAGGCCGGCGGCCCGCCAGCCGGCACCGGCTGTGGCGGCTATGTGGTCGGCCAGACAGTGAAACTCTTAAAAGAGCACCACCTTCTGGAAGACGCCGACATCGTCATCTTTGACGTTCTGGGCGATGTGGTGTGCGGCGGCTTTGCCTCCCCGCTCCAGCATGCTCACCGCGGCCTCGTCGTCGCGGCCAATGACTTTGACTCCATCTTCGCCATGAACCGGATTGCGTCGGCCATCCAGGCCAAGTCGAAGAATTATGAAGTGCGCCTGGGCGGTGTGATCGCCAACCGGTCCAAGGCCACAGACGAAATTGACCGCTTCGCTGACGCGACCGGGCTGCGCCGTCTCGCACACTTCCCCGATCTCGACGCAATCCGCCTGTCGCGCCTGAAGAAGCAGACCCTGTTTGAAATGCACGGCGACCCTGAGGTCGATGCTGTTCAGCAGGAATATCTGCGCTTGGCTCAGGAGCTGATTGACGGCGTTGAGCCCTGCCTCGCCACCCCCATGAAAGATCGCGAGATCTTCGACTTTCTAGGGTTCGAATAATGTCAGAAGCGACTTACACCGAACGCCGCGACGCCCTTGAGACCTATTTTGACCGTACCGCGGTTGATGCCTGGGCCAAGCTGACCTCGGACGCCGAGGTCAGTGGCATTCGCGCGACGGTTCGGGCCGGTCGCGACTCCATTCGTGAGACCATCCTGTCCTGGCTGCCTGACGACCTGTCCGACGAGCGCCTGCTCGATGCCGGATGTGGCGCCGGTCAGCTCGCCTTTGCAGCCGCCGCACGCGGAGCCCGCGTTGAAGCGGTGGACCTGTCACCGACGCTGGTCGGTCTGGCCGCAGAGCGCGCGCCAACCGATCTGCCGGGCGAAATTCACTTCCGCGCTGGCGACATGCTCGACGCGTCTGAAGGCCCGGTGACCCGGGTTGTGTCGATGGACTCCGTCATTCACTACCAGCCCGCCGACATGGTTCAGATGATTGCCGACCTCGCGTCTCGCGCCGAGGAACAGCTCATCTTCACCTTCGCGCCGCGCACTCCGATGCTCACCGTGATGCATGCGGTCGGCCAGCTGTTTCCGAAATCCGACCGCTCGCCGGCCATTGTGCCGGTGTCTGAAGGTCATTTGCGCAAGCGCATTGCCGCCCATCCCGCCCTGCAGGACTGGAAAGTCGGTCGGACCCAGCGGATCGACAGCTTTTTCTACATCTCTCAAGCCATGGAGCTGGTTCGCCGATGAGTGATCGCGCCGCAGAAAATGCTCAGCGTTGGGCGCGCCTGATCCAGGCGCTTTTGCCCTTTGCTGATGCTGCGACGACGGAGCTGCCGCTTCGCCGTCTGCTGCGGCTGTCGCTGTTCCAGATCTCTGTGGGCATGGCCACGGTGCTGCTGACCGGCACCCTCAATCGCGTGATGATTACCGAGCTGGGCGTGCCCGCCTGGATCGTCGCGCTGATGGTCGGCCTGCCGCTGGTATTTGCGCCGCTGCGCGCACTCATTGGCTTCAAATCGGACAACCATGTCTCGGTACTGGGCCTGCGGCGCATGCCCTATGTCTGGTTCGGCTCGCTGATGCAGTATGGCGGTCTGGCCATCATGCCGTTCTCGCTTTTGCTGCTCGCGGGCGACCTGTCCGGCTCAGCCATTTACGGCACGATCACCTGCGCGCTCGCCTTCCTGCTGGTGGGGGCCGGGCTTCACACGACCCAGACCGCCGGTCTGGCGCTGGCGACCGATCTGGCCAATGAAGACAGCCGCCCGCGCGTCGTCGCCCTCCTTTATGTGATGCTGCTGGTTGGCATGCTGATCAGCGCGGTGGCCATCGGGCTTTTCCTGGTGGACTTCACCCACGAGCGCCTGATCCAGGTGATCCAGGGTGCTGCGGTGGTCACCATCGTGCTGAACCTGGTGGCGCTGTGGCGTCAGGAAGCCCGGCAGCCAGACCTCACTCACCCGGACAAGGAACGCCCGGTCTTCGCTGAAGCCTGGGCGGCCTTCATGGCGGGGGGAAAGCCGGCCCGACTGCTGATCGCAGTGGGTCTGGGCGCGGCCGCCTTTGCCATGCAGGACATCCTGCTGGAACCCTATGGCGGGGAAGTGCTCGGCCTGTCGGTCGGGGGCACAACGCTTTTGACGGCCCTGTGGGCTGCAGGAGCGCTGGCGGGGTTCGCCCTGGCCGCGCGCAGCTTGACCCAGGGGCATGATGCGGTCCGTCTGGCCGCCTATGGCATGGTCGTGGGCGTGTTCGCCTTTGCCCTGGTGGTCTTGTCCGACCCGCTGGGCTCGGCCTGGACCTTCCGGATCGGCACCATGCTGATCGGTCTGGGTGGTGGACTGTTTGCGGTGGGCACGCTCACCGCGGTTATGGAATTGGGTGAAGCTGGCGGTGCCGGCATTGCCCTGGGCGCCTGGGGCGCGGTGCAGGCCACAGCGGCCGGCATCGCAGTCGCTCTGGGCGGAGGCTTGCGTGACATTGTCGGCGCTACGGCTGACGCCGGCCAGCTCGGCCCGGCCCTACAGGGTCCGGCCGTCGGGTATCAGGCCGTTTATCATATTGAAATTGCGCTCTTGTTTGCCGCCCTGGTGGCAATCGGTCCGCTCGCTCGCCATGCGGGTGACGGCAAAAGGCGCGCGCGGGGCAAATTCGGTCTGACCGAGTTTCCCAGCTAGGGCTTATAAAGGAGGCCTGATCATGGAAGGCATACCCATCGTTGGATCGTTCGATTTCGCAACGCTCCTCTTCACCCTCTTCAACCTGTTCTTTGTCGGCTTGATTTTCTATCTCGCCAAGGAAGGCCGGCGCGAAGGTTATCCGCTGGAATCAGACGAAAACGGTCGTCTGGAGCCCATCGGCCCCAACTGGATGCCCAAGCCGAAGACCTACAAGCTGTCTGATGGCCGGGAGATCCAGAAGCCGGATGGCATTCGCGATCCCAGCATTGATGACCGGGCCCAGCGCCTGGCCGTCTGGTCGGGCTCCCCGATCGAGCCGACTGGCGATCCCATGCAGTCCGCGATCGGGCCGGGTGCCTACACCCTGCGCGAAGACATTCCGGACATGACGCACGAGAATCTGCCGAAAATCGTGCCCCTGTCGGCCATGCCGGAATTTTCCGTGGCCAAACAGAGCGCCGATCCGCGCGGCTTCGACGTGGTCGCTGCTGACGGCGAAGTTGCCGGCAAGATCTCCGACATCTGGATGGACCGCGCCGAAGCGCTGGTTCGCTATTACGAGGTCGAGCTGGCTGATGGCCGCAAGGTCCTGATGCCGTACGCTTTTGCCGATGTGAAGGGCAAGACGTCCACCGTCAACGCCCCGTCGATCACTGCGGCGCAATTCAGCGGCGTTCCGGCCCATGCCTCACCTCAGCAGGTTACCCGGCTCGAGGAAGACAAGATCAGCGCCTACTACGCGGGCGGCACGCTCTACGCGACGCCGGATCGCATCAAGCCGCTGATCTGATCTGAAAAGAAGGAGTACCCCCATGTGTGATCCTGACAGCATCAAGGAAGAACCCATTCCTGGCCTTCCCGATGATCTTCCCGAAGGCGAAGACATCCTGTGGCGCGGTGGACCGGACTGGAAGGCCCTGGCGATGCACGTGTTTCACGTGCGCGCCGTGGCCATCTATTTCACCATCGTCATGGTCTGGCAGATCACATCTGCGGTGACGAGTGGAGCAGCTTTCAACGTGGCGCTGGCCGACGCGTTGATGCTGATCCCGATGGCGTTCGGTGCGATTGGCCTGCTTTGCCTTCTGGCGTGGCTGATCGCCCGATCGACCATCTACACCATCACCACCGACCGGGTGGTGATCCGGGCGGGCGCAGCCCTGCCCAAGGCCATCAACATCCCGTTCAGCCTGGTGGGTTCGGCGGCGCTGACCCTGCGCAAGTCGGGCAATGGCGACATCCCGCTGAAGCTCAACGGCGACCACAAGGCCTATTACATTCCGCTGTGGCCGCATGTGCGTCCGTGGAAGCTGTTCCGCGCCGAGCCGATGCTGCGCGGCCTGCCCGATGCCCGGGGCGCTGCAGAAGTCCTGGCCAAGGCCCTGGCGGCAAAATCCGGCCAGGCCCCTCAACCCATTTCTGTGACCCAGCCCGAACCGGTGCGCCCTGAGGCAATGCCCGGCCGTGCGGCTGCGGCCAACAACTAAGACGAGACAGAAAGCGAAGCGTGACACCATGAGCCCGCAGGAAGTCATCCACCAACGCGCCATGATCGGCATCGGCATCTTTGTCCTGATCGTTCTGGCCGTGACCGCCTTTGCCCGCTTCACCGGCAATGGCGTGCATTACGAACCCTCCGAGCTTGCCCCGGTGTCGGTCGTTGATCTTCGCTTTGAGGACGGGGCCGATGGCCTCGTCACTGTCTTTGATGCCGAGACGGGCGCTCAGCTGGCCGCCTACGGCATGGACGAAGGCGTGTTCGTGCGCTCGGTGATGCGCGGTGTCGCGCGCCAGCGCCGCCTGCGCGGCATCGAAAGCCGCGATCCGGTCCGCCTGGCTGAATATCCGGATGGGGAAATGTGGCTGACCGACCCCACCAATGAGATCGAGATTTATCTGGGCGCGTTCGGACCGGACAACCGGGCCGCTTTCGCCGCCCTTCTCTACCCGCAGGACCAGCTGGCCGAGGCCGAGCTGGCAGGAGGCGCCCAATGAGCGCAGGTCCCCGCAAATTTGACGTGGCGTGCACGATCGAGGTCGAGCACACCAATGAACATCTCCATGCCCATGTGGCGCTGGATGGTGAGGTTCCGATCTTCCCCGGTGACCGGGTGAAGGTGCATGGCGACCCCATTCAGGTCGGGTTTGGCGAAGCGGCCAGCTATAGCCGCACCGCCACCGTGATGCGCGCAAACTGGCTGTCGCGCCAGTGGACGCGCTTCCTGGCGAGCCTGGAGATCACCGAGTTGTACGAAGTCAGCTTTTCAGCTGGGAGGAAGCTATGAATATCGCTGTCACCGAAGCGCAGACCGCCCGCGCCAAGCGCGCCGAGCCGAGCGAAACCACCCGCATGGCCCAGGAAACGACCATGCTCAGCCCGCGCTTCTACACCACCGATTTTGCCGAGATCGACGCGCTTGATGTCGAGCCGGTGCGCGCTGAATGGGACAAGCTCCTAGCTGAGATGGAAGCCGATCCCAACAAGGGGCACTTCCGCCGGACCGAAGCGTTTGAAAATGCGCTGATGAGCCTGCCGGAGGATCTGCGCAAGGAATTCGTCGATTTCCTGGTCAGCTCCCTGACCGCGGAGTTTTCCGGCTGCGTGCTCTATGGCGAGATCGTCAAGAACATCAAGAATCCGGACGTGAAGCAGCTGTTCAAATTCATGGCCCGTGACGAAAGCCGCCATGCCGGCTTCATCAATACCTGCCTGAAGGATTATGGCATCGGGGTGGATCTGGGCTTCCTCACGAAGACCAAGAAATACACCTTCTTCAAGCCGAAATTCATCTTCTATGCGACCTATCTGTCCGAGAAGATCGGCTATGCGCGCTACATCACGATCTATCGTCACCTGGAGCGCAATCCCGACAACATGTTCCACCCGATCTTCAACTGGTTTGAGGAGTGGTGTAACGACGAGTTCCGCCATGGCGAGGCCTTCGCCCTGATCATGCGCGCCAACCCGAAGCTTTTGCAGGGCACGAACAAGCTCTGGATCAAATTCTTCCAGCTGGCCGTGTTTGCGACCATGTATGTGCGCGACCACGCCCGCCCCGCCTTCCACAAGGCGCTGGGGGTCGATCCGACCGAGTATGACTACGAGGTCTTCCGCATCACGAGCGAGATCTGCAAGCAGGTCTTCCCGCTGACGCTGGATATCGACAACCCGAGATTCCGGGCCGGCCTTGAAAGCATGCGCAAGATCATGGATCGCATGTGGGCCGCGAGGGAAGAAGGCGGCATCATGGGTGCCCTGAAGCGCGGCGTGTGCGGCGTTCAGGCTGCGGCCCTGTTTGCCAAGCTCTACTTCCTGCCGACCGTCCAGAACGAGGCGCCCGACGACGTGCGCCTGGAACCGGTCTGGTAGAGGTCTGATTGCCCGTGTCGCTCGTCGGTCCAATCTTGGCAACCCTGGTGCTCTGGTGGCTTTCCACCGGGGTCATCCTGGTGCTTGGACGTCAGGGGCCGACGGCGCGCATTGCGGCCATGGTGCTGGCCAGCCTTGCGGCCGTGGCCGCGCTGGCCGGCCTGTGGCTGACGCGGGAGCTCTCAACGCCGATGGGGGCCTACACGGCGGCCTTCTCCGCGCTGATCCTGTGGGCCTGGCACGAGATGAGCTTCCTGTTTGGCTATATCACCGGCCCCAACAAGGCCCCCTGCCCGCCCAAGCTGACCGGCTGGGCGCGGTTTAAAGCCGCCACCGCCACGCTGATCCATCACGAGTTGGCGCTCGCCGCCACGATTGTGGGGCTGGGTGTGATGGCTTGGGGCGGGGCCAATCCGGTGGGCCTGCAGGTCTTTGCGCTTTTGTTTGCGCTGCGCCTGTCGAGCAAGTTCAACCTGTTTGTGGGCGCGCCCCACTTCACCGATCAATTCCTGCCCGAGCGCCTGAGCTATCTGCCCAGCTATTTCAGCCCGCGCCCGGCCGGGATCTTCTTTGCGCTGACGGCGGGCTGCTGTGCTATCGCGTCGGCCGTCTTCTTCTGGATCGCTGCCACGACAACGCTGCCGTTTGAAACGGCGGGCTTTGCGCTGCTGGGCGCATTGGCCGCCCTTGGCGCTCTGGAACACATCTTTTTTGCCTCGCCGCTGCCGGACGCAGCGCTGTGGCGCTGGCTTTTACCCGCACGCGACAGTGCTCGTGCGCGCAGACTTTAGGGAGGGGAACGCCCATGAATTTCGAGGCGTTTTTTGAAAACCGACTGGCCGATCTGAAGGCGGAAGGCAATTATCGTGTCTTCACCAATATCGAACGGCACAAGGGCGACTTCCCGGCTGCGACGCGCCACGAACCGAACGGGACGAGCGACGTCACCGTCTGGTGCTCCAACGATTATCTGGGCATGGGTCAGCACCCTGTTGTGCTGAACGCCATGCACGAAGCGCTGGACCGCTGCGGTGCCGGTGCCGGCGGCACCCGCAATATCTCCGGAACGAACCATTATCACGTGCAGCTGGAAGACGAGCTGGCGGACCTGCACGGCAAGGAATCCGCACTGCTGTTCACCTCCGGCTATGTGTCCAACTGGGCGGCCCTGTCGACCCTGGCTGCAAAGATCCCGGACTGCATCGTGCTATCGGACGCGCTGAACCATGCCTCGATGATCGAAGGCATCCGCCATTCAAAGGCGGAAAAGCATATCTGGGCCCACAACGACCCTGAGGACCTGGACCGCATGCTGTCTGAGATGGACCCGGAGCGGCCCAAACTCGTCGCGTTTGAGTCCGTCTACTCGATGGATGGCGATATCGCGCCAATCGCCGAGATCTGCGACGTGGCCGACAAGCATAATGCCATGACCTATCTCGATGAGGTCCATGCCGTCGGCCTTTACGGGCCGCGTGGCGGCGGCATTGCCGAGCGCGAAGGCCTGATGGATCGCCTGACGGTGATCGAGGGCACGCTGGGCAAGGCCTATGGCGTGCTGGGCGGCTATATCGCGGCGTCCACGGCGCTGTGTGACTTCATCCGCTCCTTTGCCTCGGGCTTTATCTTCACCACCGCCCTGCCGCCGGCTGTGGCTGCGGGCGCATGTGCAGCCGTCCAGCATCTAAAGGCCTCTGAAATGGAGCGCCAACGCCAGCAACGCAATGTGCGCGTGGTGCGCCAGCGTCTGTCCGAAATCGGTATCCCGACGCTCGACAATCCCAGCCATATCGTGCCGGTCATGGTCGGCGATCCGGTCAAATGCAAAGAGATCAGCGACTGGCTGATGGCCAATCACGGCATATATGTTCAGCCGATCAACTATCCGACCGTGCCCAAAGGCAGCGAACGGCTGCGGATCACGCCTTCACCGGTGCATTCCGATGCCGATATCGATCGCCTGGTCACGGCCCTGTGCGATATCTGGTCCCAATGCGCGCTGCACCGCAAATACAGCGTCGCCTGATACCGCTAAACCAGTGATGAGCCAGGCTTTGGAAGAGCTGTCAGTGAAAGATCCGTCCGACGACGCGCGCCTGATCGCCGCCATTGATGGCAATGGTGCACGCTTTCCGATCGACAAGCTGGAAGCCCACCGCAAGGGGCTGCTCCACGACGCGGTGTCCGTCTTCGTCTTTGATGGCGAAGACATGCTGATCCAGCAGCGCGCGGCCGCGAAGTATCACTGCCCGGGCCTGTGGGCGAATGCCTGCTGCACCCACCCCGACTGGGGCGAGGACGCGGCCGCCAGCGCCCGCCGGCGCCTCACTGAGGAGCTGGGCATTGACGTGCCCCTGACCGAGGTGGGCCTGACCACCTACAAGGCCGATGTGGGCAGTGGCCTCATCGAGCATGAGCGCGTGCGCATCTTTCGTGGTGAGGTCGATCGCTCGACGCTGACCTTCGCGCTTCATCCTGAAGAAGTGAGCGCGGTGCGCTGGGCCCGGCCAGACGACCTCGTCGCCGAGGTCGCCGAACACCCCGACCGCTTCGCCCCCTGGCTGAAGATCTATCTGAAGCGCTGGGCCACGTTGGGCGTGGCGGCTTAGCGGCGTCCAAGGCAGACCCTGACCTGCCCCGGACGAGCCCCGCAGGGACGCTGAGCCTTCCCCGTCATATCGAGCCATTCTTGCCCCCTCTCCCATCCTTGAGGGGAGAGGGTTGGGGTGAGGGGTGTGAGCGCTTTAAACCAGACACGCCTTGGACAAGATCGAACGCCCCCTCACCTAACCTCTCCCCCTTGTCCAAGGGGGAGAGGGACCCGCCAAAGCCTGGCTGGACAAGGAAAAGTCGATGCGACCTAAGCCAGGCCTCACCCGGCCAAGCCCCGCGGGGGCACGGAACTCAGGATCTACCGACGCGAAAGGCTTCAATCACACAGACGCAATCTGTAGATGCCGGATCGCTACGCGTCCGGGACAGGGTGAGCGGTGCCTGCTCCCTCTCCCATCTTTGAAGGACGAGAATTTGAGCCGATGTGGTACCTCCCTCCCCTTGAGGGGGTGAGGTCGCGAAGCGAACGAACGGCAGCGTCAGCTGACGGGTGGGGTGAGGATCATCGAGCGTCGGCGCTGGTCGGCAGGGGGTCTGGGCGGCGTTTGCGTGTGTGATCGAGGCAAACCGAGACGCGTTTCGATCGCGCGGGTCAGCTTTCACCGTGATCAAGGTCAGGCCGCCGAATTCCTGGTCCGCAAAACCAGCTGAAATGGCGAGGCGGGTGACAGCCTGAGGCTGGATAACCGGGCTCAGCCTGCCGGATAGAGTCCGGGATAGCGGTTCGGCGGGGAAAATCCGCCATGGGCGCTTGAAATCGGGGGATAGCCTGTTGGACAGAATTGCCACTATCCACCCCCCGCAAAACGGCAAAGGGGCACGCCCGCCGCTAGGCGAACGTGCCCCTTTTCACCGGGGTTGATTACGCCGTCGCCCTTAAAGCGGCGGAGCAATCCCATTCTCGCTGGCCCAAAGGAACCAGTTATTCACGACCGTGCCTGTGATCAGGATGCCGATACCGCCCGTCAGGGTGGTCAGCACCGCGAACCACCACGCCCAGCGGTGGATGGATTCCATGGTCGCATTAAAGCCCATGGTCCAGCGCCAGAAGAGGCCGGCCCGCTCACTGGCGGTGCCGCGGTCAATGATCTGCTCGATTTCGCGGTCGCCGCCCAGACGGCCAACGGCCAGGATGGTGGCACCGTGCATGGCAAACAGCAGGGCTGAGCCATACAGGAAGAAAATCGACCACATATGGAACGGGTTGTAGAACAGGTTCCCGTAGATCAACGAGAAATTATTCGTCCATTCCAAGTGCGAGAAGATGCCGTAGGGCACAGCCTCGGACCAGCTTCCCATCAGCATCGGGCGAATGAAGCCCAGCACCAGGAAAAGCCAGATCGCCGAGGCGAAGGCCCAGGCCACATGGGTTCCCATGCCCAGATCGCGGGCCCGGCGATAGCTGCGAACAAACCACAGCAGGACCGAGGCCGTCAGGAAGAAGCCGGTAATGATATACCAGCCGCCTTCATTGAGCGGCACGAAGGGTGAGAAGCCATATTCCGGACCCGGCGGGTCCAGGGTCAGCCAGAAGAACTCGCGCATGAAGGCGAGCGGGTTCCAGTCCACCGAAGCCCCAAAGTTCAGCCCGATAATGAGCAGAGCAATGAAGCCAAAGGTCAGCGACAGCAAGCCCGTCAGCCCAAGATACACCGGCCCCAGCTGGGCGTTGCCGATGACACCGGCCCAGTAGTTGAAAGTGGTGTACTTGTAGCGCGGTTCGCTACCAGGAACCTCCACGCCCATCTCGGCGGGACCACGAAGCTGAACCTGAGTGAAGATGTTTTGATAACTAGCCATTTAGATCTCCAGTTCTCAGCTCCAGATCGGCAGCACACGCCACCAATCCCACCAGGCCACCCAGGATTGGATCCAGGGGCCGGCAATGATCACGCTCACAGCACTCCAGAACGCGGCAGAGATCGCCAGGAACAGGCCCAGACGGTGAATACCGAGCGGCCCAATGGAGTAGCTGATGAAGTCGCGGAAGAAGGTGTCTTCGTGATCTGGGGTTTTGACTTCCTGACCGCGGCCCGGGTTGGTGGCTGACAGGACCAGCGCCCCGTGCAGACCCAGCGCGAGCGCGTTGGTGAAGAAGAAGGTCACCGCAACCATGTGCAGAGGGTTGTAGTGCCAGTTCACAAAGGAGTAGCCCAGATTGGAGACCCAATCGAGGTGACTCATGATGCCATAGTTGAAGCCTTCGCCCCAGGCACCCAGGAGGAGCGGCCGGAAGATATTCAGCGTAACAAAGGCAAGGATCGCGAAACTGAAGGCAATGGGAACATGATAGCCCATGCCCAGCTTGCGACAGATTTCGACTTCACGCAGCGCCCAGGACACAAAGGCCCCTGTCGCGCATATCGTGATGATTTGCCATAACCCGCCTTCTCTCATTGGTGCCAGGGCAAGGCCATAGCTGAGATCTGGCGGCTGAATATCGATGAGCCAGAAATTCCACGTGTCGCCCAATGAGGCGGCAAACAGAATCAGGCCCGTTCCAAGCGCGGTGAAAAACAGGGTCGTGACGCCGAAAAAGCCGACGTAGAACGGTCCGACCCAAAAATCGAACAGGTCCCCGCCGATCAGCGTTCCGCCGCGGACCCGGTATTTGCGTTCAAAACTAAGTAACGCCATTTGATAATTCCCCGGTGACGGTCGCCCGGGCGGAACTGAGCGCTAAGCGCCCAGCCCCGCTGTACGGCCGGTTGGGTTAACCAGATCGCCCCTCCGCGTCCGGCTCGCAGCCCCTCAAGAGCCACGTAAAGCCAGTCAGCTCCTCACAAGCGGACCGTTTCCACCTCTTGGCTGATGGACGCTTGCGCGCCAGCACCTGCAGCGCCATCAATCCAGTTGAACCTGTCCGAAGACAGCAGGATGAAATGGATCAGGATTGCCAAGGTGAACAGAAAGACCGCGATCGCCATTAAGGCGCGACGCGGATCAAATAAAAGCCAAACTCTCCACATAGTTTCAAGTCCTTAGCTGTTGTGGCGCGCTAAATTGCGAGCCAGGGCTTATAGAGCCACATCGAAATGTGGGCGAGGAATGGCAGAAGCGACATGAGGATCGCACTTTTCACAAAGTAGCGATGAATCTCTTGTGCTTCGCCGTGAGTGAGACCTGAAGGGGTCCCGCCATCTGAAGCCATTTTCACGACCTCCACTGCTTGCCTTTCGGCGTTACCGCGCAGAACCCTCGCGGCATGGGTGCCGGCTCGAAAACGACCCGACTTTCTTCGTTCCCAGGGCAAGCCCCGAGCGCGAAACTCTACGATCTGGTTGCGCCAAGGCGCATATCCTGAAGCGATAGTGCGTCATGCGCCCTGCCTCTCCAGAATGGCGTGTTCAGCCCCGCTGACGTCCTCGACCGTGACATCGCGTTCGCCATCGGCGCGCGCGCGGGCTTCCGCCGCATCGCGCAGCCGTTTGGCGGCTGAAATTCGAGTAAGAACCGGCTGGCGCTCCACCAGGGCATCCAGCGCATTGCGCGCCTCTTCCTTCCAGGCGAGCTGGCGCTCCATGCGCGCCGGCGTAGCCGGGGCCCGATCCATGTCGGTGGCCAGCGGCAGGATATGGAACAGCGCATCAAACAGCGCGTTACAGGTTTCCTGGACGAGGTATGTCGCACCCGCATAACCCATGAAGGGTGTGCCGGTATGGCGACGGATCACAGCCCCCGGGAAGCTGGCCGGAATGTATTGCGCGCGCGCGCCGGTCTCGGCCAGATACATCCGCTCGTTAAAGCTGCCGAACAGGATGAAGGGCGGCGTGTCCTTAATGGCCTGGCGCACCGCAGCGTTATCAGTCTTCGCGCCGGACTCGCGGGCAAAGGCGAAGGCGCAGGGCAGGCCCATCTCTTCAGACAGGAAATGCTTCAGACCGCGGGCATAGGTCTCGTTCGCCACAACCCCGAAGTTTGCCGTCCCGAAGAAGTCCTGGGTCACCGAGCGCCAGAGATCCCACAACGGCTTGATCGTGGTGTGGCGCTCTTTCTCGATGAAGGGCTCAGGATCAAGATCGAGCAATTCACCCAGCTTGCGCAGGAATTTTGTCGTCGAGTGCAGGCCGATGGGGGCTTGCAGATACGGCATGTCCATCTCTTCACAGAGCAGACGGCCGAACTCGCGATACATGCAGATATTCACGTCCGCATCGACCATGCGCGGCATGTTGGCCAAGTGACTGCCCAGCGGCATCACCATGTTGACCTCAGCGCCAACGCCTTCGACGAGGCGGCGGATTTCAGCCAGATCCGAGGGCATGTTGAACATGCCATAGGACGGGCCGACGATATTGACCCGCGGCTTGTCGCCCTCTTTGCGAGGCCGGGCCTTGGGCCGCTTGCCGTGCTTGGCCCCATATTCGGTCCAGAGCCACAACAAGGCGCGGTCCGCACTCTGCCACTGATCCTCGTCGATCGTACGCGGCAGGAAGCGGTGAATGTTCAGGCCCTCGGGCGTCACCCCGCCACCGATCATTTCAGCGATGGATCCTGTGACCACAACGGCGGGCAGCTCCGGGTCCAGGACTTCGTGGGCGCGCTTCATGGCGTCCTCGGTGCCTGCACCCATTTCGTCTTCGCTCAGACCGGTGACCACAATGGGCAACTCGTGCGGCGGCAAAGCGTCGGTGTAGTGGAGCACGGATGTGACAGGCAGATTCTCGCAGCCCACCGGCCCGTCAATGACGACCTGAATGCCCTTGATGGCGGTGAACACGTAAACCGCGCCCCAGTAGCCACCGGCTCTATCGTGATCGAGCACTAACATCCGGTTGGCGCCTCAATCGCTTTTTCCCGAGCCTGTTCGGCGGTCATACGCTTGCGGCGCTCCTTCATGCGGAAGGTACGGCTGTCTTGCGGAGTTTCCTCCCAGACGCCCGCCGAATGACCTGTCCCGACCCCTTCAAAGAAGTCCCGCATCTCATCAAACCGGCCCTTGTTGGCCATGGCTGCGTTGACCACGTCAGCCAGTGACCCGGCTCCGGCCGGTCCCATCAGGGGACGCGCGGAGATCAGATTTGTGAAGTAGAGGGCCGGAACACCCGCCTCCTTGGCCTTTTGAACGACCGGGGTCGTCCCGATAGCCAGGTCAGGCTTGAATTCTTCGAACGCCGCCAGATCCTGCTCCAGCGAAGCGCGGAACCGGACCTGGACGCCCTTGGCCTCCAGCCAGGCGCGATCATCCGCTGACCAGGGCGTTTTCGGACAGGCCGTGCCGACATAGCGCACGTCCGCACCGCTCTCCATCAGGAGTCGGGCAACGATCAGCTCGCTGCCTTCATAGCCGGATACGGTGATGCGTCCGTTGATCCGCTTGGCGGCCAGAGCGCCCTCGATGGCCGGCAGGACCGCCTGCTTGGCCGCTTCGATTTTTTCCGGCGTAACGCCAGCGGCCTTGCCGATATTTTCCAGCCACGCAGCTGTGCCTTCACGGCCAACAGGTGCAGAACCGACCACGGTACGCCCAGCGGCTTCAAACTCACGCACAGAGGCGGTGTAGAACGGGTGGATCGCAGCCACGACCGGGCTTTCCAGCGCCGCATAAAGCTCGCGCCATTCGCGCGTTGGCACCACCGGCCCCGCGCTCAGGCCCAGCGGCTCAAGCAGGCGACCGATGACCATGGGATCAGCCGGGAACATCTCGCCCAGCATGGTGACCGACGGACGGTCATCGCGGGGACGTTCGGGGGCCTGAACCGGTCCCAGCTCGGCTTCGGTCCGCGCATAGTTCAGCATCGCACCGGCCAGCACATCCTTGGCCTCGGCATGGGTTGGTACACCAAATCCAGGCACATCGATGCCGATGATGCGAACGCCGTTGATTTCTTTCGGCAACAGGCGCAGCGGCACACCCGAAGCGGTCGGAACACACAGATTGGTGATCACGATCGCGTCGTAGTTTTCCGGATCGGCGAGGTCATGGACGGCCTCACGGATGTCCTCAAACAACTTGCCGGTGACCAGCGTCTCGGAATTGAAGGGCACATAGCCGACCGTGCGACGCGCGCCATAGAAGTGAGAGGTAAAGGTCAGGCCATAAACGCAGCAGGCCGAACCCGACAGAACCGTTGCCGTGCGGCGCATGCGAAGTCCAACGCGCAGCGAGCCAAAGGCCGGACACATGGATTGCGGCTGGTCGTGGGGGCCCTTCGGATAGTCCTTCTCGAACTGGTCCAGCAGCTCCTTATTGCCCGCCGCTTCGGCCTGGGCGCGCATCTTTTCAGCGCCCGCATGGCAACCCGCACCATCCCCGGCCGCTTCAACGTCCGTCGGCGGCGCCATGTCCACGACATCGCGCTCGACAGCCGAGCTGGTCGGCGCAGGGGCGCTGTCCAGCTCGGTTTCTCGAGCACCGTCGTAGACATGCTCTGCGCTATCGCGGGAGGTGTCATCGATGGGTGTGGAACGATCGGTCATCAATATTGCCTCAAACCTCGTCGTAGATCACTTCAAGGGAGGGCTTTTCGACGTGTGACTTGCCACACATGTCCGCCGCGGTTGCCGGCTCCATTCCGAAGCCTTCGGCCTCTTGGGAATCAAACAGGCTCAGCAGACCGTCCTGATCGAGCGCGGTCGGGTGAACCGGCGGGGCATCGGCCACGTTCTGACCAAGCTCCTCGAACAGGGAAGCCCAGGGCGAACCCGGCTTGCCGATAATCTCGTAGTTGGCGCTCTTCTTGCGGATGTCGTCATCGGCCGGAATAGCCGCCAGAACAGGGATTCCCACGGTCTCGGCGAAGGCCTGGGCCTCACCAGTACCGTCATCCTTGTTGATGACCAGGCCTGCGACACCGACATTGCCGCCCAGCTTGCGGAAATATTCCACCGCGGAGCAGACATTGTTGGCCACGTAGAGCGATTGCAGGTCATTGGACCCGACCACGATCACCTTCTGGCACATGTCCCGGGCAATCGGCAGGCCAAAGCCGCCACAGACCACGTCACCCAGGAAATCCAGAAGGACGTAGTCGAAATCCCAGTCGTGGAAGCCCAGATTCTCCAACAGCTCAAAGCCGTGGATGATCCCGCGCCCGCCACAGCCGCGACCCACTTCAGGACCGCCCAGCTCCATGGCGTACACACCATCGCGCTTGAAACAGACATCTCCGATCGAGACCGCCTCGCCTGCGAGCTTTTTCTTGCTCGAGGTATCAATGATGGTCGGGCAGGCCTTGCCGCCAAACAGGAGCGAGGTCGTATCGCTTTTCGGGTCACACCCGATCAGCAATACCTTCTTGCCCTGCTGGGCCATCATGTAGCTCAGGTTCGACAGGGTGAAGGATTTGCCAATCCCGCCCTTGCCGTAAATCGCAATGATTTGAGTTTCTTTTTTGACCGGTCCGGTGTGTACCGGATCGGGCTCCTGAGCTGCCTCGTGGCGCAGGGCATCGCCCTGCTTGCCGCGAAAATCGCCGTCCATCATGGGGCACTCCAGTCCAGAACCATTTTTAAACAACCGCTTTGGGAAAAGGCGGTTTCATAAGCCGCGCCAGCATGTTCAGGCTCGCTGCGGTGGGTGATCAGGCCGTCCAGCGAGAGTTGCTCGCGGGCAATCATCTGGCTGACGGCGTTAAGGTCTGCGGGGGTGAACTCAGCAGCGATGCGAAGCCGGGCCTCCTTCATGAAGGCGGGCGCAAAGGCAAAGCTGAGCCGATCAGAATAGAAGCCGGCGAGGACAATTTCCCCACCCTTGGTAAGGCGGCCCACCAGGCTGTCGATAAGGCTGGCATCGCCACTGACGTCGTAAATCGCGCGATAGTCGCGGCGCGTGTCATCATCAGGACGGACCACCGAATAGCCTTCAGCGCCGTCCATGCGGTCGTCGTTGATTTCCCAAACGGTTGGTGCTGGTCCACCACGCGCAATCGCGATGCGCGCCATCAGGCGGCCAAGCGCACCGTGACCAATGATCAGATCTGGCGCATGCGCCGTGTCAGCAGCCATCGCGTGATAGGCGGTTGCCGCAAGCGCCAGCATGACGCCTTGCTCGCCCAAATTCTCATCAACAGGCGTGACGCGCGCGCCTGGAACGGTCACGCGAGAGGCGGAACCTCCGAACAGGCCACGGACTTCGCCATAACACTGGGCACCCGGCACGAAGACCCAGTCTCCGACAGACCGGCCTGATGCCGGGCCGGCTTCGACGACGCGGCCAATCGATTCATAACCGGGAACAAGGGGGTATCCCATGCCAGGGAAGGCGGGCATGGCACCGGTCCAGAGCAGGCGCTCGGTGCCGGTACTGATTCCGCTGAAGGCGATTTCGACGAGGACATCGCTGTCTTCAGGCGCAGCAATGGCAAGGCGCTGAAGCGCAATATGCCTTGGCTGTTCCAGTATGACCGCGCGTGCGTCCATGTCTTAAGCCTCCCCAAGGGCCTTCTCCAGAACCCCTATTCTAAGAGTGTCAGTCTACATTGACACTCTTGATAGTCAATTAGGTTTTACGCCGCAGCCGCGCGCGCCGTGATGACGTCGGTGATCAGGGGGATGCGCGAGCGGTGAACACGAACCCCTTCAAATCCCGACTCATTCAGCATTTCGGTCAAACGCTGGGCGGTGCGCGCACGGCCGCCACCCATGGCCAGCAGGTAGAATCCGAAATAGGCGTCCCCCATTGGGGCTGCGCCTCTCGCTTCGGCCATCGGTTCAGCCAGCAGCAGGGTACCGCCTGGCTTGATAGCCGCCCGGCAGGCCTTCAGAGCCGCCATGGCATGCTCATCAGTATGATCGTGAACGATCCGCACCAATGAGATCAGATCCGCCCCTTCGGGCAGCGGATCGGTCAGAAAACTTCCGCCGTGCACATCAACACGGTCCGCCAACCCCTTCGACGCGAGCTGCGCACGTGCGCGCTCGGCCACTGGCGGTAGGTCAAAAAGGGCCAGGTCCAGATTGGCGATATGGCTGGCGACTTCGGAGACGAACGCCCCCTCGCCGCCCCCAACATCCAGCAATTTCGAATACTTCGACAAATTTAGCGTCGCGAAAATTTCTTCAGCGACCATGGGCAGGGTATCGGCCATGAGCTGGGAATAGGCGTCGGGCCGTCCGGCCTCGCCTTCGGTTTCGCCATAACCCCAGAATTCAGCCAGCTTGCCCTTTTTCTCACCGCGCAGCAGCGCTAGCGGATCGAGCAGATCCTCATAAAAGAGCTGGTGGTGCTGGATCATAGCAGAAAGGCCCGGCTCGTCGACCAGCGCCGCGCCCAGTGGCCCCAGCGCGTACCAGTCCTTGCCGCGTTGCTCCAAAAGCTCAATCGAGGCAGCCGCGCGGGCGAGGCGGGTCGCGCCATCAAGCGGCAGATTGCCATGGGAAGCGATGGCGCTGAGCGGCTGCGGGCCGGCGCGCAGAAAATTGAAAAGGTCGATCTGCGTGCAGGCGAGTACAGTCTGGGAATATACAAATCCCGCGAATAGATCGAACAAAGCCCGGGCATTGTCGCGCGCCTTCGCCCGCGTCGGGGCAAAGGCCTTCGCGGACCGGCGGAAATTCGGATCAGAAACCAGCCGGTTTCTGAAGTCTCCAATTGCGTCCGGCCAGCCCATGATGCCTGCCTACTCTGCTGCGACGACGAGATTTTTGGGAACGAGGCGATTGGCCTGAGCCATCACCAGCTCACGCAGGCTGTCAGAGCCATAGACCTCCGGGATCGACTCCACGGCGTCTTTGACCAGGGTCTTCAGCCGAACAATCGCACCATCGGTGCCAAGCTCCGTCACACAGGACGGGCGACCAAGCGCGGCATCCTTGCCGTGCCCCTTGCCGCCATCATCGCCCATGCCCGCAGCATCCAGCAGATCGTCAGCGACCTGATAGGCCTCGCCAATCTTTTCACCCAGCGTGCGCCATTTGCGCGGATCCTCACCAGCCACAATGGCTCCGGCCATGGTCGCGCCGACAAAGAGCGCGCCCGTCTTGGAACGGTGGTATTGCTGAACCGGGACATGGGGCTCGCTTTCCCACGCTTGTCCCGCGGCGATGCCGTTTGGAGCGCCCACCGCGCGGGCGACCAGGGAGGTCAGGGCTGGCATGCGGTCTGGCGTCGCCACCCCCGCCCGCGCGATGGTTTCAAAGGCAAGCACGATAAGCGCGTCGCCAGTCAGTATCGCCAGTGGCTCGCCAAAGACCGAGTGGACCGAAGGCTTGCCCCGGCGCTGGCTGGCATCATCAAAGGCGGGAAGGTCGTCGTGGACCAGCGAGGCGCAGTGGAGAAACTCCAGCGCGGCACCAGCGGCGTCCGTCAGGTTCGGGTCCGGGTCTCCGCAGGCTCCGGCCACCGCCAGCAAGAGCTGGGGCCGCACGCGTGCGCCGCCTGGAAAGACCGCATAGGCCAGCGCTTCGGAAAAGCGCGGCGGGCATCCCTTGCCCCCGGCCCGGTCAATCGCGGCATGAAGTTCTGCTTCAATGCGTGCATCAGCGTCCATGACCGACTCCCCGTCGCTTGCAGGCGTCCAGATAACCTGTCACCTTAAGTGTCATGAAGACTGGACACTTTATGGTAAGCTGTCAATGACACAGGCCCCGACAAGCGACGGCGTTGTAATCATCGGCGCAGGCATGGGCGGGCTTGGTGCAGCCATTGATCTGGCTGGCAAAGGCGTGCCCGTGACACTTGTGGAGAAGGCCTCCACGCCCGGCGGCAAGATGCGCACGCTGGAGGTTGGCGGGCAGGCGATCGACGCCGGCCCTACTGTCATGACGCTTCGCAGCGCCTTCGATGATCTTTTCGAGGAGGCGGGGTCGCGATTTGAGGACCATGTGGGCCTGATCACGGCGGAGCGGCTCGCGCGCCACGCCTGGGACGATCGCGATTCCTTTGATCTGCTGGCTGATCCCGAAGCCTCTATCGAGGAGGTCGATCGTTTCTTTGGCGGCAAGCAGGCCAGCCTGTTCAGAAAATTCCTGAAGGACGGCTCGAAGCTCTACGACGCCCTGACCGACAATTTTCTGCTTCAGCCGCAGACCGGTCCGGTCGGGCTCACGACGCGCATGCTGATGAATAATCCCGGCGGCGCGCTGACCTTGCGGCCCTTTTCGACGCTGTGGGGCGCGCTCGGCGATTACTTTCCGGATGCACGCCTGCGCCAGCTGTTTGGCCGCTACGCGACCTATTGCGGGGCCTCCCCCTGGAACGCGCCAGCGACGCTGATGATGATCGCCGAGCTGGAGCAGCGCGGCGTCTGGTATGTCGAAGGCGGAATGAGCAAGCTCGCTCATGGCATGGCCAGCTTCGCCGAACAGCTCGGTGCCGACATTCGCTATGATGCGCCCGTCGAAGAAATCCTGGTTGAGGGGGGCGAGGCCCGCGGCGTGCGGCTGCAGTCCGGTGAGACCCTTCGCGCCCGCGCTGTACTCTCAAATGCAGATCCTGATGCCTTGCGGCAGGGTCTTTTGGGCGAGGACGCCACCGCGGCTCTGCCCCGCATAAAAATGCAGCGCAGCCTGTCCGCGCTTGTCTGGACCGCAACCGGCAAGCCCTCAGGCTTTGAGCTCGATCGCCACAACGTCGTGTTTTCTGGCGACTACGCGGCAGAGTTTGAGTGCCTGTTTCACGAAAACCGCATCCCGGACGATCCGACCGTTTACATCTGCGCCCAGGATCGCGGTGCGGGCGCATCGCAAAACGGCGACGAACGCTTTCTGATTTTGATCAACGCACCGGCCGATGGCGACAGCCACACCTATACGGCCGAGGAGACGGACCCATGGCTCAACCTGACGCTCAACCGGTTACGGGCCTCAGGGCTCGACCTCGATCTTTCCGCCGCCGCGGCCACCGGGCCCGACGGCTTTGCCAGGCTCTTCCCCGGTTCCAGCGGGGCCATCTACGGACGCGCCCTGCACGGATGGCAGTCGGCGTTTCAAAGGCCGGGCGCGCGCAGCAAAATCCCGGGGCTTTATCTCGCCGGAGGGGCGACACATCCAGGTCCGGGCGTGCCAACCTCGATGATTTCGGGACGAACTGCGGCACGCTCGATCTTGGCCGATTTGGCTTTAACGCGCCGATCCCGCCCGGCGGGTATCGCTGGCTCTACGCCGACGCGTTCAGCGACGACGGACGCCACGGCCTCATCCTGATTGCGCTGATCGGCAGCGTCTTCTCGCCCTATTACGCCTGGTCCGGTCGGGGTCGGCCGGAGAACCATTGCGCCTTGAATGTCGGGCTATATGGCGGCGGGAAAACCCGCTGGGCCATGACCGAGCGCAAGGCCGGTGCCATAGATCGCGGCGACGATCATTTCACCTTTGGCCCCAGCAGTGTCAGGTTCGAAGACGGCAAGCTGATCTTCGACATCGCAGAGACGGCCGCCCCCATCCCCTTTCCGGTTCGCGGGCAGATCGTCATCCAGCCCGATGTTGAACAGGGCGAGCAATTCACGCTCGACCCCAAGGGCCGGCACGCCTGGCGCCCTGTCTGGCCAAAGGCGCGGGTGGAAGCCAAGTTCGACAAGCCCGGTCTTGATTGGTCAGGCGATGGCTATGTGGACATGAATGCAGGGCTGGAACCGCTGGAAGCCGGGTTCAAGTCGTGGAGTTGGGCGCGCACGGCGATGCCCGATGGGGCTGCCATCCTTTACGACTGCCAGCCTGCGGGCGGCGGCGAGTATGGCCTCGCCCTTCGTATCCATGAAGACGGAACGACGGAGCATTTCGAGGCCCCGCCAGAAATCTCGCTGCCCAACGTAATGTGGGGTGTGGCCCGACCTTCACGATCTGAGGGCGCGGGACGCGTGGTTAGGACTCTGGAAGACACGCCCTTTTACACGCGCTCCATGATTGAAACGGAGCTGCTGGGCGAAACCCGGATCTCGATGCACGAGAGCCTGGATCTGAAGCGGTTTGATTCCACCTGGGTGAAATGCCTACTCCCCTTCAGGATGCCCCGCGCTTTCTAGCTCTTTCTTCGCCTTGGCCCGTTTGATATCGCGCTCGACATCCCACCATTGCCAGCCCAGAAAGGCGAACAGGCTGCCAAAGACCAGCAGGCCCTTGAACAGATAATATTCTTCACCCGTCATTGATCTACTCCCGTGTCCGTCTCCGCCTGAGCTTGCTTTTCCTTGAGCGCTTTTTGATCACGATCAAGCTGGCGTAGCTGCCAGACCCCGAAAAGCACGATCAGCGCTCCGCCAAGCCCGAACTTTAAAAGGATCAGAAGCGTACCGCCACTCATGCCGTCGCTCCAAGACGGCGGCGAACGATGGCAGCGTTGAGTACGGCGGCAAAGCTGACCCACGCCAGATACGGCAGCAGCAGGGCTGCTGACAGCATGTCGACGGTGGCAAAGGTGAAAATCGTCGCGGCAACCGCCAGCCAGAGCGCGCTCACCTCGATGAGGCCCAGCATCGGGCTGCGAAGGCCAAAGAAAACGGCCGACCAGCCGGCATTAAGCACCAGCTGGGCGCCCCACACATAAATCGGGATACCGAGCCCGGCGAAATCCCAGACCCGCCACGCGGCGATTGCCATCATGATGTAGAGGATCAGCCAGGCGACCGGGAAAAGCCAGTCCGGTGGCGTCCAGCCGGGCTTGTCGAGCTTTTTATACCAGGTGCCGGGACGGAAGAACGCGCCGGTCAGCGAAGCCAGGAAAGCGAGTCCCAGGAATGGCGTGAGTGTCCACAGCGGTGCATCCATTAATCAGATCGATCCGGTTCTTTCTTGTTCCGATCCATGCGGCGCAGCGTGAGCACGCCCCAGGTGACGACGGCAACAGCGAACAGGATTTCCAGCACGAAAAAGACGTAGTGGCCCATGGTTCAGGCTCCTCTCATCCGACCTTCTGGCCGGGTGCTTGGGTTGAGGCCCGCTCGCGTTCTTTCGCCTCATATAGAATGGTGACGACGCGTCCCCAGTCCTCATCCACACGCCACCACGATGGCAGGGTGTCCGGGACCGGTGCGGGCGGTGTGGCATCCACCAGAAAACGAACTTCCGGCAGCGGCTCAAGGTCGGTGTCGCGCCCCCCAAGGGCGGCGTCGGCAAGCGCCGCGAGACCAAGCTGAAGCTTGCGCCCTGTCGAGGTCACAACGCGGCGATTGACGGTATCAAAGCGGGCGCGCTCTGCCTCCACACCGATCTCGCGATAGATGCGCGAGGCGGCATGAATAGCCGGGCGACAGCGCTTTGGCAGGTAGGCAATGCCCGGTCGCGCCCGGGCGTACAGACGGTCAGCTTCGGCCAGAAGCCGCCTGACAAACTCGGCGACCTGGGCATTGAAGCTGGGAGAAGCGAGCCAAGCGTCCGGGTCGATCCGAGCCTCAGCGAACCAGGCGCGCGGCAGGTAGAGGCGACCATTGCGGGCATCTTCGCCGACGTCACGGGCAATATTCGTCAGCTGCATCGCGACGCCCAGATCGCACGCTCGCGCCAGGGCTTCGGTGCTGCGCACGCCCATGACCAGCGCCATCATGGCACCAACCGAGCTCGCCACACGGGCACCATAGGCGCGCACATCGGAGAGCGTCTCGTATCGGCGCTCGGCCGCATCCCAGGCAAAGCCTTCAATGAGGGCAGCTGGCAGGGCTTTTGGAATATCACATTCACGCACAACATCGGCGAACGCACGATCAACCGCGCTGTCGCCGGGCTTGCCGTCATAGATCCGGCTGAGGCGCTCAGACAGGCGGCGGCAGGCCGCCAACGGATCATCGCCGTCATCGACTTCATCATCGGCAAAGCGACAGAAGCCATAGAGCGCGTAGGCCCGGTCGCGATACTGCGACGGCATGAGGAGAGAAGCAGCATAAAAGCTCCTCGATCCCCCGCGGATCGCCACGCGGCAGGCTTGAACATCGTCAGAACTGGCGAAGCGCTCAGCCATGAACCTTTACCGACTTCGCGTCCGGCACGATGGCATCGAGCACCCGCGCAGATGAAAGAACGCCCGGCACGCCGGCACCGGGATGGGTCCCCGCGCCAACCAGGTAAAGCCCGTCAACTTCCTCGCTCTTGTTGTGGGCCCGGAACCAGGCTGACTGGGTCAGGATGGGCTCAAGGCCAAAGGCGGCACCATGGGTGGAGTTCAACCGGTCGCGGAAGTCGAGCGGGGTCATGACACGCGAGACCGTCACCGCGTCTTTCAGACCGGGTAGCACAGTCTCCTCCAGCCGCGCCTCCACCGCCTGCCGGTAGGTCTCAGCCGCCGTTTCCCAGTCAGTATCCCCTTTGAGGTTCGGAACCGGTGAGAGCACGTAAAAGGCTTCGCAGCCGTCCGGGGCCATGGACGGGTCCGTGGCGGTTGGACGGTGCAGGTACAGGCTGAAATCGTCGGCGAGCTTCTTCTTGTTGAAGATGTCGTTCAAAAGGCCTTTGTAGCGCGGGCCCAGAATGATGGTGTGGTGATCCACATCGTCATATTTCCGGTCGGTCCCGAAATACCACAGGAAGAGGCTCATCGACTGGCGCGCGCTTTCCACCTTGCGGTCGGTCCAGCGCTTCCGCTTGGTTTCCGAGAGCAGGTATTTATAGGTGTGCCCAACCTCGGCGTTAGAGATCACGATGTCGGCCTTCACATGGCGACCGTCACCCAGGCGTACGCCGGTGGCCTTACCGTTTTCGGTGGTGATCTGGGAGACTTCAGAGTCGCACAGCACCTGACCGCCCTGACCCTCGATGAGGTCAACCAGACCGTCGACGAGCTTACCCGTGCCGCCCATCACGAAGTGAACGCCCCACTCACGCTCCAGATAGGAGATCAGGCAGTAGAAGCTGCTCGCCGCAAAGGGATTGCCGCCCACCAGAAGCGGGTGGAAGTTCAGCGCCACCTGCAGCTTGGGGTTCTTCACGTATTGCGACACCAGCGAGTGCACCGAGCGATAGGACTCGAGCCGGATCAGGTCGGGGGTGACCTCAGCCATGGACTTCAGTGTGTGGAAGGGAACGTGGGCGAGCTGCTTGAAGCCCACCTCGAAGATGTCCTGGCTCTTTTTCAAAAAGCGCTCATAGCCATCGGCGTCTTCCGGTGCGATGCGCTTGACCTCTTCGCGCATCACATCCTTGTCGCGATAGCAATGAACCACATCGCCATCATCAAAGCGGATGCCGTAGAAGGGGTTCATCTCACGTAGCTCGATATCGTCTTCGAGCTTGCGGCCGCACATCTCCCACAACTCTTCCAGAAGGAAGGGTACGGTGATGATGGTCGGCCCGGCGTCGAAGACATAGCCCTCGTCCTTGAAGACGTAGGCACGCCCGCCCGGCGCATCGAGCTTTTCAAGAACAGTGACGCGATAGCCTCTCGCGCCGAGCCGCACAGCCGCAGCGAGGCCGCCAAAACCGGAGCCAATGACGACGGCGTGGGGCCGGCTATCTTCAGGCTGCGGCGAGTCTTCAGTTCGTTTGAGCATGACAAGCTCCCCTAGCGCACGACCTCAAGCCGCGGCGCTTTTTGTGACGGAGCGGCCACGAGACCGATGTCCCGCGCCGCCTTTCGAATGATTTGAGCGATGGAGCCTGGCGCTTCTTCGTGAAGCAGATGGCCAAGGCCTTTCAGGGTGATGATCTCGCTATCCGGTGCGAGACGGGCCGGCGTCTGGGCGTCGCGCGGCGGCGTCGCCTTATCGCGATCTCCCACAACAAGCGTCAGCTTCGGCTTTAATTGGGGCAGATCATCGAGCAGCGCACGCAGATCCCAGTGCGCCATCATGCGCAGCGTGCCTTTGACATGGTCGGGTCGCTTCAACAGCGCGGCATAGAAGGCCGTGCCGTCTACGCCAATGCGCGAACCGGTCTTGGCGATCAAGCGTTCGACACGGGCATTGCTGGCACTGCTGGCAAACAGGCGCGGCGTTATCGGGCTGAGGAAGGCGAGCTTGGCCAGCCGCGATGCAAGCCCGTTGGCCGCCCCACCGTAAGGCTTAAGCGCCGCGGCAAGGCCAATGATTTCCCGCGGTGTCACGAAACCATCCAGTGCCATGCGGATCGCGACCGCGGCACCGGCTGAATGTCCCGCGACCAACAAGGGTGAAACATCAATCTTGCGAACAAGCGCCCCCAGCGCCTCGGCTACGCGCGGCAAAGTCGGGGCCTCCAAACCGGACGAATACCCGTGTCCTGGCAGGTCAATCATCAGGATTTCAAACTCTCCGGACAGGGTGTCGGCGAGCTTTCTGAAAGAGTGGGTCGACGCGGCAGTGCCGTGGATCAGGAGCAGCAAAGGCCCGGTCCCGAACCGCTGGACATGCCAGGCCACGCCGCCAGCATCGATGATCTCGCTTGCGCCCTGATGGGGCCAGTCGGTGGGGACCGGCAGGGTCATGCCGCAGCTCCCCGTGCCAGATCGGCCAGTGCGCCGGGATTATGGGCCGGGAGCCGCGCGTAGCGCGCGCCCATGTCCGCCGCCATGTCACGGGCCGCATCGGCCCCGCGCTTTGACACATCAACGACGATCGCAGCGTGACCGGCCGCCCGCAGCTGACGTGAGGCCTGTCGGGCTTCGGCCTGGGCGCGTTCGCGGCCCGCTTCACCATCCCGGGCGATATTGGCCGCCCCATCGGTGAGGAAGACGAGGGTCACACTGCGCCCTTGACGGGTTGCCGCGTGGGCTGCGGCTTCAGCGGCATCTATGGCCGCGGCCAGCGGTGTACCGCCGCCGCCCGGTAAAGCTGCGAGGCTGCGCTTGGCCCGTGTCAGCGACCGGGTCGGAGGCAGTAATAGGTCTGCGCCCTTACCGCGGAAGGCGATCACGGCCACCTGATCGCGGCGCACATAGGATTCTGCCAGCATCAGCTCCACAGCGCCCTTTGCCTCTGCGAGGCGGTTGAGTGCCAGCGAGCCGGAGGCGTCGACCACAAAGATGGTTTCGGTTTCAGCCTTCTGCTTGAAGCGTTTGATGCGGAAGTCTTCAGTGCGCACCTCGACCGAGGGTCCGGGTTTGAGCCGGGCCCAGCCCTTGCGCCGGGCCTTGCCCCAGGGCGCAGCCGCACGCAGCGTGGCCATGACATCAAGACGGCGGCCCTGCCCCATGTCGCCGCGACGCGCGCCAGCTGGACGCCCGCGCACGCCGTCTTTCTGGGTCGCACCGGCTTTACCGGCACCACGCGCCTTCGGTTTGGACGCTCCAGCGGCGAGCTTCGCCAACAGGCCAGCGGGGATTGCAGCTTTCGCGGCCTCGGTTGTGATTTCGGTCAGATCATCGGGCGTCGGCAGATCTTCGCCCTCGCCCTCCGGCGCATCAGCGCGGGCTTCGTCCTCACCGTCATCCGGGGTCTCCGGTTCAGGCTGGTCCTCTTCCTCAGGGGCCGGGATGCGGGTTGCGCGCGGAGCCAGGATCAGGCGCGCGACCAGCGAGATGTCCTCGGTCGCAATCTCATCGCGACCATCCAGCGCAGCGGCGGCCCGAGCCGCCCGCAGCGCAAAGATCGGCGCGCGCAGCGAGTCGATGCCAAGCGCCACGGCAGCTGCCGTCAGGGCGGCCTCTGCCTCACCATTTAGCACATGGGGCAGATGCATGCGCGCCATGGCCAGCATTTCAGGATCCAGCTCCGGCCCGATAATCCCCGTGTCGCCAATGGCAATCGCAGAGAGGTCAACGTGGAAAGCGAGGCGTTCGGCCAGTGCTCGCGGCACAGCTTCGTCGGGCTCAGCGCTTTCATCGAGCGCGACGATCACCGGGGGCACGCGACTGTCGAGTGCGGCAGCCAGACGCCCGGCCAGTCCGGCCTCGGCGCGTTCGGCCATCGCCAGGACCCCGACCCCTGTTCCAATAACTTCAAGGAGCCCGGGGCGTTCAACCGCGCGACCAGTTTTCAGCGTTGCAGCGAGGTCAATTCCACCCAGTAGAGCCTCGTCATTGACGCCCGGTGGAATACGGCGCCACGGCACATCGTCATTCAAGATCGCGTGATACAGGTGGAGCCAGGCGTTGCGGACGGGTCCGGCGCGCGCCGTCAGCACGACACCGCCCAGTCCCGGGTCAATCGCGAGCAGGCCAGCAACCAGACGCGCATCGGCCCAGGGCCTGTGCGTATGGTCGCTCTCACTCACGCGACAAACACCTCTTCCAGTCCGCGCTCGATGCGCGTTGAGGAGCCTGCCTCGTCCAGTGGATCACGGCGCAGGCGATGACGCAGCGCAGACGGAGCCACGGCCTTGAGATGCTTGATCTCCACCCGCTCATCGCCATCAAGCGCCGCATTCGCGCGCGCGGCCCGGATCAGGGTCAGTTCTCCGCGCAGACCATCGGCCCCGAGATTAAGGCAGAGTTCCGAGGCTTTGCGCAACACCTCTTCGCTGGCTTCAAGACTGTTTACGCGCGCCTGGGCGGCAGCGATCTGATCGCGCAGTTCGGCCACGGGCCCTTCCCACTTGGCGCAGAAGGCATCCGGGTCACGCTCAAAGGCATCCCGGCGCCGGACCACTTCGATGCGAGCCTCGATGTCACGCGGAGTTTCCACTTCCACCGACAGACCAAAGCGATCAAGCAATTGCGGACGCAGCTCCCCCTCTTCCGGGTTGCCGCTACCCACCAGAACGAAGCGCGCAGGATGGCGGATGCTAAGACCATCGCGCTCCACGACATTTTCGCCGGTCGCGGCGACATCCAGCAGAAGATCGACGATGTGGTCTTCCAGCAGATTGACTTCATCGATGTAGAGAAAGCCGCGGTTGGCGCGGGCCAGCAGGCCGGGCTCGAACGCTTTTTCACCTTTACGTAGCGCCTTCTCGATATCCAGCGCTCCAAGAACCCGGTCTTCGGTCACACCCAGTGGGAGGTCGACGACCGGCGTAGCCTTGGTCACCTCAACGCCGCGGTTTTTGTCATGGCCATTGATGGAGGGTGTGCCTGGTACGGAGTTGTACGGGCAATGCTCGTAGGTCTGGATTGGCGGCAGCAGGCTGGCAAGCGCGCGGACCGCGGTGGACTTTGCCGTTCCGCGGTCGCCGAATACCAGCACGCCGCCAATGCGCGGTTCGACACAGGCGATCAGAAGCGCCTGCTTCATCTCCTCCTGCCCGACAATGGCGGGGAAGGGAAAGGATTGGGTCATGGGTGCGCCTTTGGCTGGCTTAACACCCCACAGTGTCTAACAAACTGGACAGTTCCACAAATCCTTTTCCCTCTTCAGGGTAAGGAAGTGGCCCTAAAGGTATCTGCGCAAGGCTGTGTTGATGTCCGTTTTCAGCCCAAGCCGCGCGCCCAGAAGGTACACGCCGGCCAGTTTGCGCTGGATGAAAATCAGCTCCGGCGGCGGGGTATGGGTCAGATCACGGGTGCGCAGCGTCATGGCGTCATCGCGCACGCTGGCGGTGACAGAGCGATCGGTAAAGTCAAACGGCTCACCGGTTTTGAGCGGCGCAAGTGACTGTTCCGTCAGGGCTATGACCTGCGCCCGGAAGTCGGCATCGGCCTTCGGGTCAATCACGCCAAGGCCAACCAGCGCAGCCTCCAGGTCATCGCGTGAGCCGTCCAGTGAGGCCGCAAGGACCGTGCGATAGGCCTGCGAAATCTCGGGCGGAATGTCGCGGACGGCCCCGAAATCAATCAGACCGATTGGGCTGTCAGGACCTGCGTATAAAAAATTTGCGAAATTCGGATCGGTTTGCATCAGGCCGAGGTCAAAAAGCTCGGCAAGCGTCAGATCGAGGAAGGCATGAAAGACCCGCTCACGCTCCTCCAGCGGCTGATCAGCCGCCCGCTCGATACCACCGCCTTCGATCCAGTCCATAACGAGGATCGTCGGGCCGGAGCGGTCTTGATGCACGCCCGGGATGACAAAACGGGGGTCATCGCCGAGCACCGCGGCATAGCGTCGGGCGTTTTCAGCCTCGCGCTGATAGTCCGTTTCGTCATGAAGCTGCAGGCGGGCTTCTTTCAGAATCGCTGAAAGATCGACCCCCTTCGGCACCAGACCCGACATGCGGATCAGCGCGCCCACATTGGCCATGTCACTGTCGATGCTTTCCTTCACACCGGGATGCTGAACCTTGACCGCGACTTCGCGCCCGTCCTTCAAGATGGCCTTATGAACCTGACCGATGGACGCTGACGCGGCGGGTCGCGAGGAAAAGCGCTTGAAGGTCTGTAACCAGCCCGGCCCCCACGCCCGATCCAGTACCCGGCGCAGCTGGTGCGGGGCCATGGGCTCCACACCATCACGCAGATGATCGGTCAGCTCCGAGAGCTCCGGTGGCAGGAAGTCGCCAGCATCCATGGACAGCATCTGCCCGGCCTTGAGCGCGGCCCCACGTAAACGCGCGAGCTCTTCGCCCAGGCGCTTGATAGAGTTTGGCGTGACCATCAGCTCGGACAGGCTGGCCCTGCGCCCAGAAAGCGCGGCACCTGCGCCCTGAACAGCCGCAGCGCTCGCCGTTTCCACACCCCATGCGCCCAAGCGGGCGAGGCGAGAGAAGCGGCCTGTAGGAACCTTGCGCCCCGAGTCAGACATCCGAACCATCCCATCCATCGCGCTCGTAGACGCGCGAGCTTGTCAGAGGTGAGTTAGTCCGATTGTTGGCGGCGTCCCGTGCGCCGACCGGCTAGCTTGCAGAGGTCAGACGGAACTCAGCGCCATTCTCGGTCGTGCTGTCGCCGCCAACCCAGATATCGAAGTGTCCGGGTTCTGCGCCGTAGGTCTTGTCGCGGCGCGAGAAGGCGAGGTCGTCCTCGGTCAGCTCGAACGTGACACGGCGAGTCTCCCCGGCTTTCACGGCGACGCGCCGGAACGCCCTCAGCTCGCGCACCGGGCGGGTCAGGCTCGCGGCACGATCGCGAATGTAGAGCTGCACGACTTCAACGCCGTCACGCTCACCCGCGTTGGTCAGCTCGACCGACACAGTAAGCGTTTCACCCTGCGCCATCTCGCTCGCACTCAAAGCCACGGCCCCGTATTCAAAGCGGGTATAGCTGAGGCCGTAGCCAAAGGTGTAGAGCGGCTGGTACCCGTCATCGAGGTGAAAGCTGCTCATCCCGAGTGAGGTCTGCGGCGCGCCAATCGGAATATCATCGATGTGAACCACCTTGTCGGGTTCCGCCGGGCGACCGGAATTTTTGTGATTATAGTGGATCGGGATCTGCCCGACCGAACGCGGGAAGCTGACCGGCAGCTTGCCCGACGGGTTAACCGCGCCCGACAAAATATCAACGAGCGCCGGACCGCCCATACTCCCGGGATGCCAGGCGTAGATCAGGGCATCAAAGCAGTCCTCGACATTGGTGAGCGCGAGGGGGCGGCCCGCCATGATCACACCAACGACGGGCTTGCCGGTGGCCCGGATTGCCCGCGCCAGCTCCAGCTGAACCCCCGGCAGCGTTATGTCGGCGCGGCTGTGGGCTTCACCGGACAGGATCGCCTCTTCACCCAGGCACAGGACGACTGCATCACTGGCATGGGCGGCATCCACAGCGGCCTGAAAACCCTTTGTGCTTGTGTCCCGTGAATGGGTCAGGGCTGGCACGAATTTCACATCCGCCTTGCCCTTTAGCGCTGACTTGAGGGCGCTCGCCGGTGTGACGCTGCGCGACGCGTCGCCATCAAACACCCAGGTCCCCATCTGGTCTTCAGGCTGGTCGGCGAGCGGTCCGACGACGGCAAGGCCGCTGAGCCCGTCGAAGTTGAGCGGCAGGACATCGCCTTCATTCTTTAAAAGGACCATGCTTTCTGCCGCGGCACGCTGGGCGGCCGCCAGCGCCTGCTCGATCGGCGGTGTGCCATCGCGGTGAAGGTCAGCATAGGGGTCGTCCATGACGCCCAGCTTGAATTTCAGGGTCAGGACGCGGCGCGCCATGGTATCGAGAACGGCCTCGTCCAGCTGACCTTCCCGCACCAGGGCTGGAAGGAAGTCCACAAAGGCCGACGACATCATGTCCATGTCGACGCCAGCCTCCGCCGCCATCTTTGCGGCTTCGACCGGGTCCTCGCAGAAGCCATGAATGATCATCTGACCGATGGAGTCCCAGTCGCTGATCATCAGGCCTTCAAAGCCCATTTCACCGCGCAGCACACCATTGATCAGATAGTCATTACCGGTCGCTGGCACGCCATCAATATCGCCGAAGGACGTCATGAAGGTGGCTGCGCCCGCCTCCACCGCAGCCTTGAAAGGCGGCAGGTAGACATTGCGCATCTCATTGTCCGGGATTGACGTAGCGGCGTAATCACGGCCGGCTTCCGAAGCCCCGTATCCGGCAAAATGCTTCACGCAGGCGGCAATGGAGCCCGGAGCGGACAGGTCATCGCCCTGGAAGCCTTCGACCATCGCAGCGCCGAGAACCGAGGCAAGATAAGGATCTTCACCGAGCGATTCCGCGATCCGGCCCCAGCGGGCATCGCGAGAAATGTCGACCATGGGCGCAAAGGTCCAGCGCACGCCGGTGGCGGCCGCTTCAGCCGCTGCGACACGCGCGC
This sequence comes from Oceanicaulis sp., assembly GCA_043513725.1. Classification (GTDB taxonomy): domain Bacteria; phylum Pseudomonadota; class Alphaproteobacteria; order Caulobacterales; family Maricaulaceae; genus Oceanicaulis. The sequence goes on from CP121338.1 coordinate 1,474,756, forward strand.
CCTCTCGCACAAGGTCCGGATTCCAGCTGGATGCCTGGCCGATGGGCAAAGGAAAGACGGTGTTAAAGCCGTGGATGACATCCCGGCTGAACAGGAGCGGAATGCCAAGCCGGGTCTCTTCGAGAGCAATGTGCTGTAGCGCGCAGACTTCGTGCAGCTCGACCTGATTCAGGACCGCCCCAACACGGCCCACCCGGATATCATCTCCGATGCGCTCAGACGGGGTCGGGTTTGAGGCATCAACGCTGTTGAGCTGACCGGCCTTCTCTTCCAGCGTCATTTCGCGCAGGATCGCGTCGACCCGGGCGTCGATATCCATGGGTGCGATGTCGTCGGTGCGGATTGCTTCAGCCATCAGCTTTGTCCCCAAGATTGGTATGGACGCAGGTAAACGTTGTCATGGGCGAGTTCAAGCTTGCGCAAGAGATGTTCTCATCGGGTTACTCAGCCGGCACAGGGTCAGGAGCGCCCCGTCGGGCTTCGAGCTGCTCGCGCACGGCTTCGGACTTTTCGCGAGAGACGTCGAGTGTTGCGATGAGCAATATCGCGGTCAGATAGAAGGCTACCGGAAGCGCTATATCGTAAATACGCAGCCAGAGTAATGTCTCGGCGGTCTGGGCTCCCCCCAGGTCCACATCGAACCCCGTGTTTGCGAGCAAATAGCCGCCGATGGCCGTCGCGGCACCCTGGCCTAGTTTTACAACCCACCAATAAATTGACGCATACATTCCTTCACGGCGCTGATGGGTACGCAATTCATCGCGATCCACAATGTCCGCCATCATCGACGGCATCAGCGTGAACAACCCCCCAAGGCCGAAGGCAAGAAACGGTGCTGGCAGGAAAAGCAGGTAAGGCGCATCCGGGTTGTAGCAGAACCACTTCAAGATATAGCCGAAGGTGGCAAGACCGGTCGCGATGATGAACGCGCCGCGCTTGCCGAACCTGTTTGCCATCCAGGTCACGACTGCGACTACAGCGAAGGTACAGGCCACGCCCGTCCAGCCGAGATAGGCTGAAAGCTGGGCCGCTGCGACCGTGTCGCCACCATACACATAGTAGGTGGTCACATAGAAGCCGAAGGCGGCAATCATGATGAAGCCGTTGAACACAAGGAAAGTGGCCAGACACAGCTTTAGAAAAGGGATGAAGGCTAAAGCGAGCGCGAAACTCTTAATGAAATCCCATACCCGAACAAGAACGCCAGGCCCGCGTTCACCGGCATGCGCGGCAAGGTTTTCACGTGCTGCAACCTCTGCCAGACGCTCTCGCAGGAAGATCGGAGGAATAATGCCGGTAATCAGCACCATGGCCGCAATACACACGGCAACAACCTGCGTTCCGTGCACCATGTCATCAAACATCGGGAGCTGCACCAGCCAAAGCAAGGACGGTGGAATAAGATAGGCCAGCTGCGCGATGAAATTCTGGGTGCCCATCAACAGGTTACGCTGATCGTAGTCCGGTGTGAGCTCGTACCCCAGCGCGACCCACGGCGTCGCAAATACCGTATAGGCAAGGAAGAAAATGAACGACCCAATCAAGAAGTACCAGAAATAGAACATCTCGCTCTGACCGGATGGGAATTGCCAGAGCATCGCAAAACAGATGGCTACGAGGATCGCGCCGATAAAGATGAAGGGTCGGCGCCGCCCCCATCTGGATCGCGTATTATCAGAGATGTATCCAATGATCGGATCGGTGAAGGCATCAAAAAAGCGAGGCAGCCCCCCCAAAAGCCCAACGAGGATTGGGTCCATGCCCAGGCCCAGGTTCAGGACGACCATCAAGCCGCCGAGTGCACCCGCCAGCAGATTGTTGGCGAAGGCGCCTGACCCATAGGCCAGCCTGTGGAGGAAGGACACGCGGTCCTCCGGCGCGGTGACGCGTCGGGCTTCAGTCATGGATCAGGCGCCTTTATGCGCTCAATACCAGCCGCTTATTGCTGAATATCAGCGTGGCGGCAGGCAACAGCTGTCGGATCGTTCGGGCATTCATAGACCCGGACATAGTCGATCTCGAACTGCTTGGGATAACCTTGAGGATCAACACCGCCAGCCGACCGGCTTTCCGCCAGATGGCCACCAATGGCGAGGTTCAAGATCAGATGGAAACGCTGATCGAAGGGCGCATTGGGATTGTTGCGCGCCTCGAGGGCGTCTGACAGCGTGCGCCAGCGGCGCGGCGTCAGATAGCCGTAGGATTCCCCGTTCAGGAACCACTCGATACGGCCCTCACTCCATTCGATCGCGTAGTCGTGCCAGACCTGTTCGCCATCGGGACCAGTGGGAATGGTCGTCTCCCGGTTCTGGTAGCGATTTTCCGGCCAGGCGCCGCCAAAGTGGAGCGTGCCAAAGGCACGGTTCTCTTCGCCGCCACGGCATTCGCGGCATTCAGCGCCGAGATTGACCGCCTCCAGGATGTCGATTTCACCGGACAGCGCCCAGGTGCCATAGACCTCGTCGGTCGGCAGCATCCAGATGGCCGGCCAGGTGCCTTGCCCCTCTGGCAGGCGGGCGCGGACTTCGATGCGTCCGTAGGTCCAGTCGCCTTTGCCGGCGGTATTGATCCGGCCGGAGGTGAAAGGCTGCGTGTTGGTTGCGGTGCGGTCTTCCTCGCTGCCCCACATGCGCTGAGGCAAAGCGGGGCCGGTGGCCTCTTCAAGGCGGGCCTCGATGACGAGGCGGCCATCGACGACGCGGACATTCTCATCGCGAGCGGTATAGCACTGGCGTTCTTCATTGCCGCCGCCCCAGCAATCGACTTCGCGGGTCCAGCGGCTCTCGTCCAGAGCCTCGCCATCAAACTCATCGGCCCAGACCAGTTGCCAGCCCGGTTCGGCCTGGTGGCTGTCCACGGCATATGCCGTGGACAGCGCCAGCGCCCCCCCGAGGCCGGTGAGCATGAGTGAAAAAGTCATCTCTGCTCTCCTTCCTTAGGACGTTGATGGATTAGTAGACCCAGCGCACCCGTGCACCGAAAGTGCGCGGACGGGTGAAGAAGCGGGTGTTATCAAACTGGGTGATGATAATCGCCGCTTCACGCTGCTCATCCGTCAGGTTCTGAACATAGACCTCGAAGTCCAGGTTCGGGAATTGTGACGGTGTGAATCCTGCACCCGCGTCAATCGTGGTGTAAGCCTCGACCCGGTCATCAAGACGCAGCGGGTTGTCGTTCGCGAAGTCGAACTCCGGATAGATCACGCCGTTGAACAGATCCTGGTTCTGTGACGTGCGGTAGCCGAGTGAGACAATCCAGTCGAGCTCACCAGCATCGAGGAAGATGCGCTGGCTGAGCGAGGTCTGGATGGTCAGCTCCGGCGTGCGACGCAGACGGAAACCGTCGATGGATTGCGGGATCGCCTGAGCCGGTGCCACGTCAGCCTGGAAGCGGCTGTCCTGGATCAGCTCGGAGTTGACGATCCGGGCTTCCGGCATGATCAGCGCGGTGCCCTTCCACTGCATGTTCGCAGGCAGATCAAAGCCCGCTTCAATCTGAGCGCCGTAGATTTCAGCATCCGAGGCGTTGAAGTTGAAGTTGACGACAAGGCCCAGCTCGTTCGCATCAGCGCCAGACGTATCCAGTCCCTCACCGTTGAGGATCTGCCCCACGGAAAGCAGGACGTTTTGGATCAGGTCCTTGTAATCGTAGTAGAAAACAGAGGCGTTGAAGTAACCTGTGCCCCAATCGGTGTCGAACTCGTTCTTTGAACCCAGCTCGTACACGATCACGCTTTCCTCACCGAAGGTCGGTGCGAGCGTCGAGGTATCAAACGGCGTTGAACCGCCACCAGCAACGTTGAAGCTGACCCCGCCCACTTCAGGCAGGTTATCGTTGAAGCCACCGCCATTGTGGCCGGTGCTGACAGAGCCGTAGACCAGATTGCGATCGGTCACATCAAGCTCGAAACGAAGACGCCAGTCGACAAAATCAAAGCTCGTAAAGCCGTTTTGAGGCGCGATTTGACCCAGGAAAGGCAAGGCAAACGTAAATTTGCCAGCTGCCGCGTTGTCCCACGGAATGCCGTCATTGGCCGACGGGCAATTGAAGAAGTCGCCCACGATCGTGTCGACACAATCCGGGTAGCTGGCGATCTGGCCGGGATTGCCAAGGTCCACGCCGACCAGACCACGGATGTCGCCGGTGACCGGATCAATGAAGATGTCATCGACATTATCGCGAGCGCCGAAGGTCTTCACACCATCGAAGAAGAATTCCAGCGTTTCCTGCTCTGTGACCTGGCCGTCACCGTTAGTATCCGGATTGATGATCGTGCGATCAAAGATGTTGAACTCAAACCCTTCGGTACCAATCCGAACACCGCCGCAGCAGCTATATCCTGCGCCACCGAGGGCAAAGCCATAGCGGGCGTTCACGCCCTGACGCGCCTTTTCTTCCTCCGAATAGCGGATACCGGCGGTAACGCGGAAATTGTCCGTCACCGGGTAAGTGGCATCAGCATAGAAGGCGATGGATTCGGTTGAGGTGCGCTGGTTGAACTCCAACCCCGAGAAGAACGGACCGCGGTCGCCCGTAGCGCCCAGGAAGGTGCGCTGGTCTTCTTCGAAGTAGAAGACACCCGCATTCCAGACGGCACCGTTATCCATCTCATCGAAGAGACGGATTTCGTGAACCATGGACTCAGAGTCAGTGACCGACTGGAACCACGAGAAGTTATCGAACGCCTCATCGAGGTTGCCATCGACTGGATTGCGCAGATTGTCGTACACGCCGTCATAGAAGGGCGAAAGCGGCGTGGCAGCGCGGTAATCGTAAATCAGGTCACGATAGCCACCAATGTATTCGATGCTGAACCAGTCGGTATCGTACTCAAGATGAGCCTTGAAGCCGTAGTGATCGGTATCCAGTTCCGGCGTAAAACCACGGCCCACGACGTCACGCGGATTCGGGATGTCCTCAGGGTTGATGCCATTACCGAGCGGGTTAGCGTAGTTCACGCCGGTATAGCCGGATCCACCTTCACCCAGCCAGTCGGCAGTCAGCGTGACCCGCAGGCGATCGGTTGGCTCGATCAGATATGAAGCGCGAAGACCGAATTGCTCGGCCGATTCCGCAACGCCAACGCCCTCAGACTCGGCGGTCGGAACACTCACGCCTAGCTCGGCGCTCGTCGGGTTCGTATTGGTAAAATAGCTGTCCCGGTCCAGATACATACCCGCCAGACGGAAGGCCGAATTCTGGGTCACAGGAATGTTGACCATGCCTTCAAACGAATACTCGTTGTAATTCCCGACACTGGCTTCCAGGGCGGCATCAAAAACACCAATGCCCGGCTTCCACGGCAGCACGTTGACCGAGCCCGCGGTGGCGTTGCGGCCACGCAGCGTACCCTGCGGGCCGACATTCACTTCAACGCGCTGAATGTCAAAGAAGGCTGCGCCAAAGCCAGACGGGCGCGGGATGTAAACGCCATCAAGGTGGGTTGCTGCAGCAGGCTCGCCCAGCTCGGTATTATTCGAGGATCCGACGCCGCGAATGTAAACTTCGATATTGCCGCCATTATTGGCAACCTGAAGGCCCGGGTAGCGACCATTCAGGTCCGCAAAGGTCTGAAGACCGAGGTCCTTGAGCTCGTCACCACCAAAGGCAACGGCGGTACCTGCGACGTCCTGAAGCGACTGCTCGCGGCGCTCAACGGTTACGGTAATGACGTCGCGGACTTCGTTCTCCGCTTCGTCCTCGTCGGTTTCCTGAGCCAGAGCGCCAGGGGCGGCAGCCAGCAGCAGCGCAGACGCCGAGCAAGCCGAAAGAAGAGACGCGATGCGCCGTGAATGAGTCATGATTTCCCTCCCGTTCGCGTCCGTTCATTTTTGGCGACGGTACGCTGGATCACACAACTCAGCCCAAATTGTCTTACCTTGTCAATTTAAATGTCTAACCTTGTCAAAGGGTCGCACCTAAATCTTTAAGCCGTTGAAGCGGTGGTGAAACTCAGGGCTTGGCTGGAACCGCCGTAGACGCCCGAATGCACAGCGCGTGCTCCAGCGTCCGGGTTTGTGGCTCCCAGGGCACACTCCCATCACCCGGTGTTTTTGCGATCAGATCGACCACGGCGCGGGCCATCGCGTCGAAAGGCTGGGCGATTGTCGTCAATGGCGGCCAGATTGTGGTCGCGATTGGCGCATCATCGAACCCGGCAACGGACAAGTCCTCGGGAACCCTCAGCCCCATGCGCCCGGCGGTGAAGCAAACGGCCGCCGCAGTGTCGTCGTTGGACGCAAAAATCGCCGTTGGACGATCAGGTCCCGCAAGCATCTGTTCTGCCGAGGCGACAGCCTCTTTGAACTTGAACAATCCCGGCCTGATCCAGTCCTCACGCAGTTCGGCGACCGCATGCGCCTTGATCGCATCTTCAAAGCCGGCCCGACGCTGCACGGAGGCGGTGTGACCGGCCGGGCCCGTGAGGTGCCCCAGGCGCACATGGCCAAGATCCAGCAGGTGCTGCGTCAGCTCGCGGGCTGCGCCATAGTCGTCCATCCGGACCGTGTGGGCATGGTCAAAGGGCCGACTCGGCGAGATCGACACAGCCGCAATCTGGTGATCGGCCAGTTCTTGCTGCAGGTCTTCAGAATCACATAGCGGCGGCACCAGAACCAGGCTCTCGGCGCGGGTGCGTCGCCGGAAATCGCTGAACTGCTGACGCCAGTCTGAAGCCGTTTCGTCAAACAGCCCGGCGGCCAGGAAGTAACCGGCCTCGCTACAGGCCTCCAGCGCGGCGTGATGCAGGCGCGCCTGGAAGCCACTGGACGGGTCGGAGAAGAGCATGCCGATAAAGCGCGAACGCCCGCTGCGCAGCTCTCGTGCCGCCGTGCTGGGTTCGTAATTGAGCGCCTCAATGGCCTCGCGCACCCGCTCGGCCGTTGCCGGGCGGACATTGGCTGCATTGTTCATGACACGTGACACGGTCTTGATCGACACGCCCGCCCGATTTGCCACATCAATGATCGTTGCCATGCTCGCCGCCGCTCGCTTGCGTCTGCCGTTGCCTACTTCTCACCCAGTCGACGGGCAATGACAAGCATGTCAAAGCGCCGCGCCTCAAGGACTTAGGGAGAATTCCCGCGACTATAGTAGGTGTTTAAACCGCTCCGCCATCACGGTTTTCGGTCGCCGATCTACCGTAAAAAGCCCCCAGTGCTTTTCAGGCTCATCGGCATCGTCGGAGCCCTTCCAGGGTTCGTCGAAGGCCTCAAACACAAAGGTCAGAATTTTCTCGGCCTCACACCAAGCCAACAGCTGTTCGTAGTAGGCGGCCTGCAAGGCCTCGGAGGCGTTGTCGGGTTCAATGCCGCGCCCATTTGATCGGGTGGTCCAGCCGGCTTCGGTAATAATGACCGGCTTGTGCGGGTAGCGCGTCCTGACGGCCTGATAATTCTGCTGGGTATAGGCCAGCGCCTCATCAATCGATTTGTATTCCCAGACCGGATAGGTGTGAACGCTGATCACGTCGAGATAGGGCACGAGAGGCTCAAGCTTGTCAGCCCAGGGCAGGTAATTTTCACAGAATGTGACCGGGTGGCGGGCCTTGTGCTGCAGCGTTTTTGCAAAGCGGATGAGGCGCGGGACCGGAACCATGTGATCGTTCCAGTCAACACTGGCTTCGTTGCCGATCGACACAGCCAGAACCTCATCACGATATTTTCGCGACAGCTCGATGATGCGGCGAAGCTCGGCCTCGTTGGCGCGACGATTACGGCGTAAAATCGTGTCCGGGTAGTTCGCGCCCCAGGGGCAGTCCGGGTTGCTCACCTCGGCCTGAAGCCCCATCCCCAGCATGACCTGCAAGGGCAGCTTCTCACGGCGTATGACCTCAAGGACCCTGTCAGCGTGCGAGGAACAGTCATAGATCCGCAGATAACGCCAGTGTTCAGCCAGTATGAGCAGGTCCTCCTTGACCTCCTCATAGCTTGGGAACACCTGCGACGGCGGGCTCTGACCCTCGCGGTACCCGGAGTAGCAGATCGCCCGGGCATGGGACGGCGCGAATCCGCGCCGCTTTGTGAACACGCCAAACATCAGGAGAAGTATTTCGGATTGCCGTCCTTGTCCCAGAGGCCCCAATAGGCCCCGACATCGCCCTCCTTCGCGATTTTCCAGGCTTCATCAAAGCCCGCGAAGTAGAACAGCTCAATGCCCTCTTCATCGGTCCAGCGCACCGCATCGATGAAGTATTTCATGGCGTTGGCGCGCGACGGGACTGCGCCACGGTCAGCCGTGCCGATATTCGGCCAGCCTGTCTCGGCGATAATGACCTTCTTGCCTTTGGCCACATTCTGAGCCCGGCGATACATTTCACGCATATAGATGTGGGCGTGCTCGATCGGATAGCCTTCCCAGAAGGGGTAGCAATTGACCAGGATCACATCACAGGCATCCGCTACGCGCGGGTGGTTCTCGAACAGGAAGTAGGCGTCGACATAGCCGACGGGAATGTCCACCCCGGCCGCCTTCAGTTCCGCCTTGGCCCGCTCGATATAGGCAATCAGCGCGTCCTCGGAGATTTCCTCCCGCAGCATCACCTCATTGCCAATCGCAAGGATGCCCGCTTCGCCGCGCTTTGCGATCTCGATCCCGTTGGCAAGCTCCTCCTCGTTGTGTTCCAGATCGTCGTCGATCCAGACCCCGACCATGGACTGAAGCCCCAACTCCTTGGCGACACCCGGGCTCAATTCATTGCCGCGCGTGCAGGAAAAGGTCCGAATCCAGTTTGTGTACGGCGCAAGCATCGACATCCGCGCGCGGATTTGCTCGACACCGACCTCGGTGGTGTTGTCCTGACCGTCGACATAGGGACTGAAGGCGAGTCCGTGGAGCTTGCGACCCACGACCTCCTCGATCACAGAGCCCATGCCCGGTTCCCCGAGCCGCGCCATATCAATACCGGCCAGCGCCAGCTTCCGGTTATAGGGGTTCGACATGTCTTCCTCCCAGACACGAGTCAAAACTGCAGGACAGATCCGCTGGAGGCCGTTCTGACAACGATGTCATCGGTTGTCCAGAAAATATGTGTCAGATGCTGAATTCGCCTGTTCGGTGGTCGCCTCGATCCCGGTATGGGCTATTTAGGTTCGAACCTTTCAGACACCGGTGCCAGAGCCCTGCATGAAAAGCCCCCATCGATCAGGCACGCTACATCGAGTGGCGATCGGCATCGGTCTTTGCCTGCTGGGACTGGCCTACCTCGCGGTCTGGATCGTTGGCCAACCCGACTTGAGCCGCCTTCCGGAGTTCTGGAGCTTTGCCGGTGTCGGCCTGTTCGGGGCGCTGATCGCGAACTCAACGGGCGTTGGTGGCGGCGTGGTCTTCGTGCCGGCCTTCTCCATGCTGCGCGAAACCGGGATCATGGATCTCAGCCCCAGCCAGACGGTCGGGGTCAGCTTTGCGATTCAGTCCTTTGGAATGAGCGTCGGCTCCCTGACCTGGCTTGGCCGCCTGCGCCAGGTCCCGGGGCCGGAAGGTTCGGGCAAAACCCGCACACGCATCGTGCTGATCTGCGCACCCCTGTCGATTGCGAGCCTGCTTTTGACCCAGGTGGTGGTGCGGCCCGACCCGGAGCTCGCCTTCATCCTGTTCAAGGCCTTCTCCGTTGTTCTCGGCAGCGCCTTGCTCGTGCAGTTGCTGTCGTCGAAAGCCCGACCAGACCGAACGACTACGCTGACATCCCACGACCTTTTCGCGCTGGCCGGAATTGGACTTTTGGGAGGGGCTGCGACCGCCATGTTTTCGGTCGGCGTGGGCGAGCTGATGGCGCTCTACCTCTTCCTTCGCCGCTACCCGCTCGAGGTTTGCGTGCCGCCCGCCGTTATCGTGTCAGCGCTCAGCGTGATTGCCGGAACCCCCTATCACATCAGCGCAGGCCATCTTGTCACGGAGATCCTGATCTTCGCAGCCCCGGCGGTCATGCTGGGCGGCTTTCTGGCACGGCGACTCGCCCATGCACTCGGGGCCTACTGGCTTAAGCTCCTTGCGGGCGTGTGGATCGTCGCTTCAAGTCTGGCTTTGATCGGCCTGTCCCTGTAGCGCAGCATGCTCGACGCCTCTGACGCCATAGTGTAAAGTTTTGTTGACGGTTTTGCGCGGCGTCACTGCGTGGCCGGGAACAGGACGTGGCGATGAGCAAGACGGTCCTACTGACCCTTGGACGACTACCAAAAGGCTTGGAGCTGGCGCGCGCGCTATCCGGGGCAGGCCATCGCGTACTTGTGGCAGATCCGTTTGGTGTGCATCTGTCAAAGCCATCCCGCGCGGTGTCACGTAGCTTCAAGGTCCCCGCACCGGCAAGTGATCAGGCCGCCTTTCTGGACGCCCTCATCGAGATTTCTCGCGAGCACAGCGTCGATCTGATCATCCCTGTGTCTGAAGAGGTCATGCATGTGTCGCTTCTTGCCGGACGGCTGCCGGAAGGCACCGCGCTCATGTGCGAACCCCATGAGACGCTGCTCGCCTTGCACGACAAATTTGCCTTCGTGCGCCACGCCGACGAGGCGGGCCTGCGCGCCCCGGAGACCCATCTGGCGCACGAGGCTGGAGCCGCCGCCCTGGCCGCGCGAGCCGACACGATCGCCAAGCCTCGCTTTGGATGTTCCGGGGCCGGCCTGCACCGGCTGAACGCCGGTGACGCGCTTCCTGAAGCAATTGCCAACCGGGATTGGGTGATCCAGCGCCAGATTTCAGGCAAAGAGTTGAGCACGCTTTCGTTATGCCGGAACGGCAAAATCATTGCCCATACGGTTTATCGCGGGCTGATTTTCTCAAGCACGGTGGCGGTGAGTTTTGAGCGTGTCGACCATGCCGGCGTTGATGACTGGGTCAGCGATTTTGCTGCCTCGACCGCCTTTGACGGCTTCATCGCGTTTGACTTCATGCTTGATGCCCATGGCACGCCCTGGCCGCTGGAGTGCAATCCGCGCCTGACGAGCGGTATCCACTTCATGGACCCGGACGGCCTTGCTGAGGCGGTCACGCGCCCAGATGCAGCCACGGTCGGATTGAAATCGACACCCCGCTTTCAGGAGGGCCACACAGCGCTGACCATGGCCTATGGCCAGATTCTCAAACCGTCGCGCTATGTGAAGATGCTGGGGACCGTCTTCGGGACGCGGGACGTGCTGTGGTCATCAAAGGACCCGCTGGTCTTCCCGCTCATGACACCGATGTCCTGGCCCGTCCTAAAGCAGGTCCTGTTTAACGGACGCAGTTTCGGTGAGGCTGCAACGCTGGACATTGAATGGGTGCCCGACGCTCAAAAGCGGAGCGCGGACGTGCAAAGCCCCCATTCGCCCAATCTGGAAGCTCAGGCCTCATGACGGCTGACCGTCATCATGATCTGCTCGGCCGGGCGCGTGGTCAGGCGTGCCGCCGGGCGAATGCGGTCCGCATCCTTGATCTGGAACTCGAATTGTCGCGTCAGCGCAGCCAGGATCAGCGCCGCCTCCACAGCGGCAAAGCCTGCCCCCACACAGGTGTGCGGCCCAGCGCCAAAGGGAATATAGGACCCCGGCGTCGTCTCACCCGGTCCGCCGGGCATGAAGCGATCCGGATCGAACATATCGGGCTGGTCCCAGTATTTGACGTGGCGATGCATGGTCCAGGGCGCAATCATCAACAGCGCGCCCTTGCGGATCCTGTACGGCCCGACCTGCCCCGCCTTCATCGACACGCGAGGCATGAAGGTGATCGGCGGGTAGAGCCGCAGCGTCTCCTTGAAGACGCTGCGTGTAAAGACGAGCTTCTTGATTGCATCGAAGGTGATTTCGCCGCCGCCGGTGACCGCGTCGACCTCAGCGCGCAGGCGCTCGGCGACCTGCGGCTGCATGGCCAGCAGGTAAAACGCCCAGGTCAGGGCACTGGCCGAGGTCTCGTGACCTGCGAGGAAGAAGACGCCCAACTGGTCGATCAATTCTTCCCGGCTGAAGGGTTCACCCGTGTCCTTGTCACGCGCGGCAATCACCGCGCTGGCGATATCATCATACTCGCCAGGTTCGGCATTGAGATGGGTATCGGTCAGCGTTCCCAGATGCTTGCGAATGCGCTGACAGGCCGCCAATACTTCAGAATCCTGCTCCACCTCGGTCCAGGCCGGATCGACAATCAAGCGCCAGATTTTCACCTGCGCGACATTGCGTTCGAAGATGACAAAATCGTCAAACACATCTTGGGAAATCTCGGTGTCGAGCGAGGTGGAGAAGACCGTGCGGCAGATAATGTCAGCGGTCAGCTCGCTGGTGACCTGATCCAGCGACAGCGTACGGCCTTCGTCTGCGGCAGCGTTGAGGCGCTCGATATAGTCAGCGACCGCAGCCCGCATGGAGGCAAACGCCAGATTCAGGCGCATCTTGGAAAAGGCCGGGTCAATCATCGCCCTCTGCCGCCGCCATTTAGGCCCGTCGGAGACAAAAATGCTGTCACCGATCAGGCGCTCCAGCGCGCCGACCATCAGATCACTTTTGGGGTATATGCCCTCACTGTCCTGCAGGATCTGGCGCACCAGCTCGGGATCGTTGAACAGCTTGATGGAGCGCCGCGAGAACCCCAGCTCGCCGGCCGCTATGGAGAAGGCTTCCCCCGGCAAAAGGCTGAGCAAATCCCCGTCACCGCGCCACACCGTGCGCGCCAGCGACAGTACCGACGGCAGGCGCGATGCGCGCGGCGGCGTGAAGGCGCTGCCGTCATCCATGCCCGCTGCCTCGCCCATTTTCCTGTTCAAAATCAGGTCTGAAATTCATGTCCACCCACGATCTCTTCATCATCTTCATCGCCATTCATATAACCGCAGGCGCGCCAGGGCTAATCGGTTTTTGGATTCCAGTGGCCTCAAAGAAGGGTGGCAAGCTGCACAAGCTGTCCGGGCGCTGGTTTGCCATGGCGATGCTGGTGGCTGCGACCACCGCGCTATGCATGGCCACCATGACACTGATCTGGCCGATGGAAACCCACCCGCATCTCACGCAACACGAAGACTTTTCCAACCCCGTCCTGGTGCGCGGTATATTCGGGTGGATGATGCTTTATCTGGCAATCCTGACCATCAATCTGGCCTGGTATGGCTGGCGCACCGCCGTCAACAAGATGGATCACGCGAAAAATCGCGACTGGATCAATTGGGGCCTGCAAGCGCTCCTGACCGTTGCATCCATCCTGTGCGCGGCTGAGGGCTTGCGCATTGGCCAGCCGATGATGATTGGCATGTCGACCATCGGGTTCGCCACGGTGGGCACCAATCTGTGGTTTCTGTTAAAAACCAGTCCCAGCCCGATCGACTGGCTGCTGGAACATATCAAGGCGATCGTCGGGACCGGCATCTCGGTCTATACGGCCTTTTTCGCCTTTGGCGCGGTGCGCCTCATCCCGGAACTGGCTCTGGCTCCGGTGCTGTGGGCAATACCGCTGATCGTCGGCCTGAGCCTGATTTTCTATCACCGCTGGCAGGTCTCCAAGCGCTTCAACGACCGACGCCGTGCGGCTGAAGCCCGGCGCATGAGTGCCAGCGCCGCCGAGTAGGCCTTGCCCTGCCCCTTGCGACCGGGGCACCTTTGCGCGGACGATTTACGTATGCGCCGGGGAGGGCTGCAGGTCTCATGACAAAGTCACCACTTGGATGGATTGCCGGACTCGGCATCGCGATGACCCTTGGCACCACGGCGATGGCGCAAGATGACGCCTCCGGCATCACACCCGACATCCTGCCGCTCCGCGACCGGGTGGAGATCATTGATACCATTCTGGAAGAGCGCCTCGACACGGTGATCCCGCAGATCATGCGCGAGGAGGGTGTCGATATGTGGCTCCTCATGGCGCGCGAGTATTTCGAGGAGCCGGTCATCGGGACCATGCTCGATGCGCGCTCCATGGCCGCGCGCCGGCGCACCATTCTGATCTTTTTCGACCCCGGTGACGGCCAGCCCATCGAGCGTATGACAGTCAGCCGCTATGGGCTCGCCGGCCTGTTTGAACCGGCCTGGAACCCCGACGAGGAGCCCAATCAGTGGCAGGCGGTGACCGACATCATCACTGCTCGTGACCCTCAACGATTGGCGATCAATTATTCAGACCTCACGGCATTTGGCGATGGCATGACCCTCAGCCAGTACCGATCGATGATGGCCGCCCTGCCCGCCGAGTATGAAAGCCGGCTGGTATCAGGCGAGCGTCTGGCTGTGCGCTGGCTGGAAACTCGCACGCCATCCGAGATCGAGCTTTACCCCACCGTGGTCCAGACCGCCCACGCGATCATGGCGCGCGCCTTTTCTCGCGAAGTGATAACGCCGGGCGAGACGACCGCCGATGATGTGGTCTGGTGGTATCGCGAGGAGGTGGATCGACTGGGCCTGAAACCCTGGTTTCACCCGTCCGTGGCAATCCAGCGCGAGGGAGCGGACGGCTTCCTGCGCGGTGATGAAATCATCCAGCCGGGCGACCTGCTCTGGACCGATTTCGGCATCACCTATCTCAGACTCAACACAGACACACAGCAGCTCGCCTATGTGCTGCGCGACGGCGAGACTGAAGCGCCTACAGGCCTGGTGGCGGGTCTGGCCAACACCAATCGGGTCCAGGACATCTTGCTGTCTCACTTTGAAGTGGGCCGGAGCGGGAATGAGACCCTGCGGCTGACGCGCGAACAGGCCATCTCTGAGGGGCTCGACCCGTCAGTCTACACCCACCCGATTGGCACGCATGGGCATGGGGCTGGCCCGGCAATTGGCTTCTGGGACAACCAGGAGGCCGATCCGCGCGGCGCAATGCCGATCGGGGCAAACACCGCCTGGGCGATTGAGCTGACCAGCTACGCGGCGGTGCCGGAGTGGGGCGGTCAACGCGTTGATTTCAGGTCTGAAAAGAATGCGATCTTCGACGGTGAAACGGTGCGCTATATCGATGGACGCCAGACCGAGCTCATCCTGATCCCCGCAGACGGATGATCGAATGGCGGGCTGAGGCGTAAAAAGCGTTACTGTATAACAGTTTGGATTTCTGACGTCCTGCGTTAGGTCCTCTTCCGACACTTTATTTTTTGATCGGGAGCGCCCCATGAAGACTCGTGCCGCTGTTGCGTTTGAAGCCAAGAAGCCGCTGGAAATCGTCGAGCTGGATCTGGAAGGCCCGAAAGAGGGTGAAGTTCTGGTCGAGATCAAGGCGACCGGCATCTGTCACACCGATGCCTACACGCTCGATGGTCTTGATAGTGAGGGCGTTTTCCCGTCCATCCTGGGCCATGAAGGCGCAGGCATTGTGCGCGAGTTGGGGCCGGGCGTGAAAAGCGTGGCGGTCGACGATCACGTCATTCCGCTCTACACGCCCGAGTGTCGCGAGTGCAAAACCTGCCTGAGCCAGAAGTCGAACCTGTGCACCGCGATCCGCTCCACGCAGGGTCAGGGCCTGATGCCGGATGGCACCTCACGCTTTTCCTATAAAGGCGAGAAAATTCATCACTATATGGGTTGCTCGACCTTCTCCAACTTCATCGTGGTGCCCGAGATCGCGCTGGCGAAGATCGACAAGCAGGCTCCCTTCGACAAGGTCTGTTACGCCGGGTGTGGCGTGACCACCGGCGTGGGCTCGGTGGTCAACACCGCCAAGGTCCAGGCCGGTGATACCGTGATCGTTTTCGGCCTTGGCGGCATTGGTCTCAACGTCATTCAGGGCGCAAAAATGGCCGGTGCCGGCCTGGTGATCGGCGTCGACATCAACCCTTCCAAGGAAGAGTGGGGCAAGCGGTTTGGCGCAGACCTGTTTGTAAACCCGAAGGAGGTCTCCGATGATCTGGTTGCCCATCTCGTGGAGCTGACCGGCGGCGGGGCTGACTACACGTTTGACTGCACCGGCAACACCGACGTGATGCGTCAGGCGCTGGAGGCCTGCCACCGCGGCTGGGGCGAGAGCATCGTGATTGGCGTGGCCGAAGCGGGCAAGGAAATCTCCACCCGTCCCTTCCAGCTCGTCACCGGAAGAGTCTGGAAAGGTTCAGCTTTTGGCGGCGCTCGCGGCCGGACCGACACGCCGAAAATCGTCGACTGGTACATGCAGGGCAAGATCGAGATCGACCCGATGATCACGCACACCCTGTCTCTGGAAGAGATCAACAAGGGCTTCGACCTGATGCATGCCGGCGAGAGCATCCGCTCCGTGGTGGTGTTCTGATCATGGCGCTGACCGAAGACAGCCGCGTGCGGGCCCATGGCGGGACGCAATATGTGTTCAGTCATGACTCCGCCGAGACCGGCACGAAAATGACGTTTTCCGCCTTCGTGCCGGATCATGCAGAGGGCGAAAAGCTGCCTGTTATCTGGTACTTGTCGGGCCTGACCTGCACCCATGCCAACGTCACCGAGAAAGGCGAATTCCGGGCCGCCTGCGCCGAGCACGGGGTGATCTTCATCGCCCCGGACACCAGCCCACGCGGCGAAGACGTGCCGGACGACCCGGATGGAGCCTACGATTTCGGTCTTGGAGCTGGCTTTTACGTCGACGCCACCGAAGCACCATGGTCGAAACACTACCGGATGCGCAGCTATATCGAGCGCGAAATTCCTGAACTTGTTGGCAAAAGCCTGCCTGCAGACATGGACCGGCAGTCGATCATGGGTCACTCGATGGGCGGTCACGGTGCCCTGACCATCGCCCTGCGCAACCCGGAGCGTTTCAGGGCGGTCAGCGCCTTTGCGCCGATCGTGGCTCCCATGGATTGTCCGTGGGGAAATCAGGCATTTTCGCGCTATCTGGGCGACGATAAATCAAGCTGGACGGACTATGATTCCTGCAAGCTGATCGAAAATGGACTGAAAGCTGACCACATTCTCGTGGATCAGGGCGAAGCCGACAATTTTCTCACCGAGCAGCTGATGCCGGAGCGTCTGGAAGCGGCCTGCCGCGCCGCCGGTCAGCCGCTGACCCTGCGTCGGCACCCGGGCTACGACCACAGCTATTACTTCATCTCCACCTTCATGCCCGACCACATCGCCTGGCATGCGGAGCGACTGAAGCGCTAGCGCCTGACCGCCGCTACACCGTCATCGAGGTGCCGCGATAGATGCGGGCGCGGTAGCGGCTGTCTTGCGAATCCGGCAGCGGTGCTCCGACCAGCAGCATGGCGGTGGTGAAGCGCTTGAGCTCCTCGGCGTGTTCAGCCTCGTTGCGTGGCTCTTCTGAACGGACCCGGCGGGTGAGATTGATCTGGTTGGTCGGCACATTGTGGACCAACCGCTCATTCTCGACCGCCAGCGTGGCGGTAAAGGCGTGTAGCGTCGACTTGATGAAGTTGGCAATTTCAAATGCCGCCGTACGCTTGCCGAAGGGCACGTCCGGCGTGACCAGCACCAGCTGACTGCCGTCATAGAGCGAGGCCTTGCGCGAGACCCGGAAGTGACGGGTCAGATTGTCGTCGACTACCTTGGAGAACGCCTCCGGCGACAGCGGCGCGTCATCGTCAAACAGCGTGTCGGGCAGCGCGTCGCCAGGCACCGAAACCACGGTTGTCGGGCGGCCCCACTTGGCGAGCGCCTGGTCCATCGTCGCTTCGATATCGTCCCCGGACACCAGCACGTGAACCGACTTGGCGGCGTTTTTGTCGACCAGATCGGTGACGGCTTTTCCGCTCGCCTTGGTGCGCGCCAGCACGACAACGCCCGCAGCTTCGCATTCATTGATCAGGCGGTCGGCCGCCGCGGCGATATAGTCGGCCAGATGATCGCCGACGAACCAGACCATCTTGCCCTTCATCTTCTCAAGGCGCGCCTGGCTCGGCCCACCAAACAGCTCGCGCTCAACGGTGGACCGTTCCACATTCAGGCCGCCAGACGGCATGAAGGTTTCACCGCTCACCGCGCGATCGGCGAGGTAGAAGACTGTCGCCTGGGCCACATCGGCCTCGGTCGGCATGGCACCGAGATGAAGCTGGGAGGTGACGCCCTTGCCGATCTGCTCGGCATTGGTGTTGATCAGGTCGGTGGGCAGGAAGGGCGCATCATCCGGCGGCGTGATCTTCAGCCAGTCGCCGCCCGTGACCTTGCCCCACTTCTCTGACGCCAGCAGATAGCCGCCCGTGTGCAGGCGCGCGATCAGGCGCTCGGCCAGCTCCGGCGTCAGCAGATACTGGTCCCAGCTGCACACGCCATCGCCCTGCTTGGCGAACTCCAGCGCCAGCTTGCGCAGACCCTCAGGGGCCAGCATGTCGTGGGAGATCGTACCGGCGGTATTGTGCGCCAGACGGGTCAGAACCGTGTCGAGTTCCGCACCTTCGCGCACCGCCTTGATGACCTCGGCGTAGACGGCATTCAGCCGCTTGTTTTCCAGAATCAGGCGCGCGCGGCGCTGGAACAGACCCGGACGCCCGCCCGTGCCCGACAGGCGGTCGCCGTCCACCGGGCCCGGCGCAATGGCGTTATACTGGATCTTGTTCGGCCCCAGATAGCGCGAGAAGCTTTCCACCATGGCCCGCTGGCCCGCCTTGGAAACTGCGTAGTCGGCCCGGTTGGGATAAGCCACCGCGCGGAGTTTCTCACCGCCGAAATAGGACGAGACGTTCAGCACATAGCCGCCGCCCTGCTGCTTCATGATCGGCGCTGCGTGGTGAGCCAGGAAGTAGTTGGAGACCAGGTTCGCATCCAGCGTGAAGCGCCAGGCGTCGAGATCCATGTCCACGACCATGTCTTCAGCACCGGCCACACCGGCATTGTTGATCAGATAGTCGACCCGGCCCCAGGCCTTGATCGTCTCATCGAGCGCGTTTTTCAGCGAGGCAAAATCGCTGACGTCCACGTCAGGCATGATACGGACCCGACGCTCCACGCCTGAAAAGCCAATATCGTGAAGCTCGCCGATAATGCGCTCGCGGGCCGCTTCCAGCTCGCTTTTGCGGCGCGCGACCATCATGACTTTGGCCCCGGCGAGTGCCAGCAGGCGCGCAACCTGCCCCCCGATGCCGGCCGAGCCGCCGGTGATCAGGGCAACCTTGCCCAGGTGCAAGCCGGTGATGTTTTCAGCAAAGCCGACCATGCCGGTGGTGGCCCCGGTCTCCTCGCCGATATTTTCCGGCAGCAGAAGATCGATCGAACTGATCTTCTTTTCCTTGAAGATGATGCGCGAGGCGTGACCGGCCGCAAAGGGCGTGTTTTCAACCTCGCGATTGGTGTGGCGGATGATCTGGTTGCCCCAGACCGCCTGCCCGCCGCGCCCGGCCTCTACGTCCACCGCGGACTCGTCACGCCAGATTCGAATGAGCTGGGTGATGCCCGCCGACAGCACCTTCGAATACACGTCGCCCACGCCATCGCCGGCATTGGTCATGAAGACGCAGCGCGGCGGCTGGGGCAGTTCGGGAGCCGTCTTCCAGTAACGCGCCAGCGTCCGGGCCGCGGCGACCGCGCCGGTCAGCTCCACATCCAGAAATTCTGCGATCTCGCTGTCGTCCGCATCCAGCAGTGCACCGGCGAAATGGCGGGCGGGTTTGACCGGCATGATGATGGCCGACGAAATCGGTCCATGCTCATCAGTATAGGCTTTCAGCTCATCGGCCATGGTGTCGGCTTCCAGCCGATTGAGGCGCATGATGGTCAGCCCCTCAAAATCGTCGGACACCTTGGCGCGGGCCTGCGCCTGGGCGGTATCGGCCTGACGCGCGGTGCCAAGCAGGACCCGGGCCCCACAGGCGATCTGGGTGCGCGCCACTTCCAGCGCCTCATCCCATTTCTCACCCGCCACGATCAGCACCGACAAGCCAGCGCCGTCCAGCGTGCGCAGGGACGGGCGGGTCATATAGGTGGAGCGGCTTTCCTTCGATGCGCTCAGCCCGTGGGCGACATCGACTTCCGCGCCGTTCAGCGCCCCGCTTTCATCGCTCGCCAGGAAGAGGCAGGTCTGGGCAATATCGCTGGGGGTGGGCAGGGCCTTGTCCGGCTTGGCTCCATCGACGCTACGGCTCAGCGACATGCGGCCCATGAAGTAATCGGCCGTGGTGCCTTCCTTGTTGCCCTGAACCTCGTCCATGGCGGCAAACACGGTGCGAATGCGATCGCTTTCGATGGGGCCCGGGAAGACGGTATTCACCCGCACACCGCGCGCGCCAAACTCATGGGCGAGCTGTTTCGACAGGGCATTGAGCGCCGCCTTCGGCACCACATAGGCGGTCCGGCCGTAATAGCGGGTGTGGGAAAAGATGGTGGAGATATTCACCATCGATGCGCCCGGTGCCATCAGCGGTGCCGCGGCGCGCGCGAGATTCCACGTCACGGCCAGGATGTTGCGCATGGCATCGGACACCGTCTCGGTGTCGCCATTGGCCTTCATCTCCGCTTCGGTCAGCGGGACGTTATCAAGCGGCTGCTTGGGACCGGCCGAGCCGGCATTGTTGACCAGAACATCGATCCGGCCGTGATTGGCCTTCACCTCATCCATGGCGGCGCGCACTGAGGCGGGGTCCCCGCCATCCAGCACTGCGACCGCGACCTGATCGGCCGACACGCCAGTCTCCGCCACAACCGCATCGGCAGCAGCCTGGATGCGATCACGGGTGCGTCCGGTGAGGATCAGCGTCGCGCCTTCGCGGGCAAAGCGGCGCGACATCTCGCTGCCCAGATTACCGGCAGCGCCGGTGATCAGAACCACTTGTCCGGTCAGGCGTCCTTGCGTGGCGGTCATAACGAAAGTCTCCAAAAATCAATCACTCAGGCGCGAGGGTCCGGACGCTAGCTGCGCTCGGCCGAGGCCCAGTATTCAAGAAGTTCATCGCGGGTGCGCAGGCCTTCAGCCGGCAGCGCGTGGTTCACGACATAGGTCGCGCCCGAATGGGTGTTGTCCCACATCGCCTGGTGCGCGGCGGGCAGCTCTTCCCACGCCGTCACGGTTGGTTCGGTGACATCCAGAAGCCCGGCCGCGATCATGGAATTCATGACCTCCACCTCATGGGCATTGCACAAATGCGTGCCCAGAATGGAGGCGGTCGGCATCAGGATTTTGCGCTGACGGGTCCAGACCTGCGGGGCGTAGAAGGTGTAGCGCCGGTCCTTCATCTCCTCGGCATAGACGACACGGCCACCGAAGGGCCGCACCAGCGAGGACGAGACGCCCAGCGTGTCGACCGCCGCGCGCTCAATCACCAGATCGGGCGCGCCGCGCGGATTGCCCGGCGAGCGCAGCAGCTTGCCAACCGCAGACCCAAAGGGCTTCAGCGTCTTTTGCTGGTAGTCGCGCACGCCGCGTTTGAAGGCCTCGGTGTCGGTCTTGCTATCGGGCAAGCGCGGCAGGCTGGTGGGCCAGTCGAAATCCTCACCGCCGCGCTTCTTCAGCGCTTCGATGCTGACCACGCCTTCCACCGCGTCTTCCAGACCCAGCGATTGCAGGAATTCTCGCTGGGCATTGGTATAGGCGACGACCGCGATGCGCGCTTTGAACAGGCGCGCCGCCTCGATCATCTCAAGACCCTTCTGGTCCGCGAGTTCGGTCGTGCCCGCCCCATAGTAGAGCAGCACCGACTCCCCGCCGCGCAGTTCAGCGCGCGCGAGCATGTCTTCAGGCGAAGCTTCACCGCGCTTGCCCATGAAGGTGAAGTGGTAGCCCGACGACGCCCCGTAAAAGGCCAGCGATCCACCTTCGGCCAGCAGCTGGAAGCTGCGCGGGAAGGCCCGTTCCCCGGCGTGGCTGACCACGAAGTCGGCGAGCTTGCCGTCATTCATCTCGCGGTAGCGCTCCAGGATTGGCTCACCGGCTTTCTCCCAGGCGATGGCCGCGTCGGCATCATCGGGCACAGGTGTGAAGGCGTCGGCGAAGGCCGGGTCTTTCCGGTTGATCGCGCCGACGGCACCTTGCGATTTTACGAACGCTTCCCGCTCCCCGCTCGACACCATGCCGGTGGCGGCAAGGCCGGTGCGGATGGAGCTTTTCAGCGCATCAAGCCCGGTCCCGGTGGCTGAGCCCTCCACAAAGATGGTGTGGCCCGGCGTGATCTGAAGCGTCGTGAACAGGCAGCGCGTAATCGTGCCCAGATTGAGCGTATAGGCACCGGCCTGCTCCAGCGTCAGGTCTGACGGCGGCTTGTGAAGCTGCGGGGCCTGAACATTCAGGAACTGGGCATGGCTGCCGGTTTTCGTCTCATAGCCCTGGATGGAGAAGCCGGCATACATCGGGTCATCGCCAACGGCTGGCGACAGGAGATCATTGGTGCCCGAATACACGTTCACCAGATCGCCCACCTTCAACCGGCCCTGCGCCTTGGCTTCGGTGCCGAGCGCGGCCACCAGCGCCAGACCGCCGGACCCGGTGATCTGCACATCCTCGTCATGGCCATCAAAGGGCGAGACCGGGATGCCGGTCAGGGCCCAGTTGTCGTTGAAGTTGACCTCACTGGTCAGCATGTAGACCAGCGCCTCATTGGGCTCCGGCTTGCGCACCGGAACGATGAGTTCCTTTTCATGGGTCTTTGGCGGACCAAAGCGCGGGGCACCCGTATCGGGATCCTTCGCAATACCAAAGGCGAGCTGATACTCCGGGATCGGCGTGATGCCAGGATAGAAGGGCGCGCCCACAGGCAGCAACTCGCCCTCTTTGATCAGCTTTTCCTTGCGCGGTTCGTGCTCGTCATCGATCCAGACGCCATCGCGGCGCACGGGCAGCGGCGGAGCCTGCTTGTCCATGAAGAGCTGGATGCCGGTTTTGCCACCCTCAGGATCAATGATCGCTTCGGCAAAGGCTTTGGCCTCAGCGTTGAGGCCAGCCTCCATCCCTTCGGCCCACCCGGTGCGGATCGCGTCGAGTGCGCGCTCGCCCGCCTTGTCGCGGCCAGCCCACTCCAGCTGTTTTAAAATGCGCTGCACGAAGGGATCAGCGAGCGCCGCCTCGAGATCCGCCTCGCCTGGCTTATGCCAGCGTGCGGCTGCTTCGCGGCGCGCGGCAAAGGCCTTGCCAAGCTCGCTGGCTTCTCCGTGTTTGACGAAGTCGCGCACAGCCGCATGGGCGAGCGATAGGGCATCGTCGGCACCGGTGGTCAGCTGATCGATGGCCCCGATCCGAAGCGCGGTTTCCGCTTCGATCGCGCGACCGCCGAGGATCATGTCCAGCGCATCGCGCAGGCCGGTCTCGGAGTTGCGGTCGGCCAGAAGCCGCGGCAGGCGCTGGGTTCCGCCATAACCGGGCAGCAGGCGCAGATTGATCTCTGGCTGGCCAAAACGCGAGGTCCGCTCGGCAATGCGGTAGTGACAGGCGAGCGCAAACTCCATCCCGCCGCCCAGCGCGACGCCCTGAATCGCCGCGATGCAGGGCTTGCCCATCTGCTCGATACGGGCGAACGCCAGCTGGGCGTTATTGGGCAGCGCCATGGCTTCGGAGACGGTATTCACGTCCTCCAGCATCTGGCGGATATCTGCGCCGGCGACAAAGCTTGCCGAGCCGGAACCGGTGAACACCACCGCAGCCACGTCGTCTTTACGTGACAGGTGCTCGACGATGATCCCGAGCTCATCAATGGCCCGCTCGTTGAGCGCATTGACCGGCGGGTTGGTCACCGTGACGGTGGCGACGCGGTTGCCGTCAGCGACCGTGTTGTACTGGATCAGGAAATAGCGGTAGCGCTCAAACAGAGCCTGGTCCTCAGACAGCTTCTGGCGACGCTTCCAGGCCTCCACGACGCTCTTCAGCGCATCGAGGCTTTCCGGGTTTCGCAGCGTGGTGGTGTCGCCGACCTCCCCGCCTTCCACGATCGCACGGACCATGCGGCGCATATATTTTCCGCTGCGGGTCTCGGGGAACTCAGAGACCTCCAGGAAGTCGGACGGCGCAGCGACCGCGCCCTTTTCGGTGCGCACCAGATTGGTCAGGCGGCGCTTGTCATCAACGGTCAGTTTCTGACCGGCCGCCGGCGTCACGAAGGCGACCGGCGTCACGCCCTTTTCGCGGTGCGGCGCGCCGATGACCAGCACATTGCCCACCGGCGAATTCGGATCGAGCGCCTTGTCGCGCAGGATCGCGCCCTCAATCTCTTCGGTGCCGATGCGGTGGCCGGAGACGTTGATCACATCGTCGGAGCGACCATGGAGCGAGAAGCTGCCATCCTCATGGGCGATGGCGAAATCGCCCTGGGTATAGGCCCAGGCCCCTTTCCAGCGCCGCCAATAGGTGTCGGCATAGCGCGCGGCGTCGCCGGTCCAGCCGTCCCGGACTTTGAGGCCAGCGCCCGCGTTCTCAATCACGAAGTTATCGGTATCGCCCCAGATGGCGCGCGCCAGGTAGGGATAGGGCAGCGCGATGACGATCTCGCCTTTTTCCTCGCCCGCCACGCCGCGGCGGAAAGGGACACCGCCGTCTTCGCTGCGCTTGATCGGCGCGATGGAGGTGTCGCTGGCGTCCGCGTCCTCGACCCAGACATCACCGACGATCCAGGGCAGCGGATAGGTATGGGCATCGGCGCGCAGCTCAAAATCGCCATTGCCGTAGAAGTGGGTCCAGACGATGCCGCCATGCTCGGTCGCCCAGTAGGAATTGATATACCAATCGGTCACATGCTCCATGGCGAAGGCCTGGACAGCCGGCGAGACCGGCTCGGCACAGAAGGTGGAGACCTTCAGCGAGGACAGGTCATACTGCTTGATATCGCTCAGGTTTTCCGGGTTCTGCATGACCGATTTGAGGAAGGTCACACCCGCCTTGAAGATCGTCACGCCATGGCGCTCGATCATGGACGCAAAGCGGCCCGAATGCGGGAAGACCGGCGAGCCTTCGGCGATCACCGAGGTGACCCGCGTTAAAAGCGCGCCCGCGATCAGATAGGACTGGCCGGTGATCCAGCCCGGGTCGGCAACCACAAACAACACGTCGCCGGGTTCCGCGTCAAACGACACCGCCATGGTGGCGGCGACCCCGGCCGTGTAGCCGCCATGGACGTGCACCACGCCCTTCGGCTTACCGGTCGACCCGGACGTGTAGATGATGAAGTTCGGGTATTCGGCATCGACCGGCAAAGGCGGGCAGCTGGCCCATAGCGCACGCACCAGATCCTGGTCAGGCAGCGCCAAGAGGGCGGCCTCGTTGGCCACATCGAACCCGGCCTTGCGCGCTTCAGCGAGTATGGTCTCCAGCGCCTCGCCGGTCAGGTCATCGCTCCATTTGTCACGCGAGGGGTTCCAGCTCAGATCGGCCTGGCCGGTATGTTTGGCGACGATCACCGCCTCCACACGGTCCGGCGAGTCCACCAGGGCAGCCGCCGCGGCGATGCGCAGGCGCGCGGCCTGCTCGGCATTGATCGAGCCGGTTTGACCCATCTCGGTCAGGGCCTTGCCCACGCCGCGCATGACGTCGGAGCGCTCCACGGTCACTTCGCCGGTCAGCGTGTCATCGACCGCGTCCATGATGACGCTGGCATCGTCCGCCGTGATGCCCAGATCCGGATTGCCGAGCGTGTCCTTCAGGATCTGCTTTGCGACCGAGACGGCCACGAAATTATCAAGCGCCGGGTCGGTATAGCTGGGTTTGAACGGGACGAGCTGGGCGTTGCGAAAACAGCCATCGGCGGTGATGACGACCTTCGCGCCCGCATCCGCGATCCGGTCTGACAGTGTCTTGTCAGAAAAGCCGCCAAAGACCGGCGTGTAGATGATGCCCAGCCGCTTGGCCGCTTCGGTCCAGTAAATCTGCTCCGGGATGTTCGGCATGTTCAGCGCGATGCGGTCACCGGCTTTCAGACCCAGATTTTTCAGCGCCAGCGCACATTTCACCGAAGCGAGCAGCAGCTCCTTGCGGCTGACCTTGAACTCGTCCACCGGACCGCCCCGCCCCCCATTGGTGGACATGTTCCAGCGGTCACCTTCAAAGATCAGCGCGGCTTCCGCGCCATGCCCGGCGAGCACATGGCGATCCACCTCATTGAAGGCGGC
Source organism: Oceanicaulis sp. (assembly GCA_043513725.1). Taxonomy (GTDB): domain Bacteria; phylum Pseudomonadota; class Alphaproteobacteria; order Caulobacterales; family Maricaulaceae; genus Oceanicaulis. The sequence continues at coordinate 1,500,633 of CP121338.1, forward strand.
GTTGGTCAGCCCGCCTTCAAACCAGCGCCAGTTCGGCGCGTTGTCGGTGTTCAGCGCCACATCCCAGGGATCAAAGTCTTCACTGAGATCCAGCGTGACCGGGGCGCAGGTTTGGGCGTCCCAGCCGGTCCATGCCTTTGCGTCTTCATCAAAGAAGGCCCAGACGCCGTTCTGACCCTCTTCAGGCAGGAACCAGCAGATCTGGCGCTTGGCCATCTTGCCGTGGAATTCACCCGGGTTATCCAGGCAGGCATCGCGCATCGTCTGCCAGGTCGCGCGGTCGGTGATCACGTTATTCTGCGCGGTCGGCGGTGTGACCGGGCCGGGCGCAGGCGCAGGCGCTGCGAGATCGTCCATTTCGTCCCTCTCCCCAAAGGATCATTTGGGGCCATCAGATAGGACAAAATGGCGCACCGCAACGTGCTGCACGTGCGAACTCTCCGGGGGAATTGTCGCACCCCCACCAGATTTTCAGGCTACGCAGGGTGCGACAGCCTGCCGCACTTTCTGCAAAAAATTTCGTATTTCGAAAAAATTCCGCCTGTCTTTCGTTGTCACCACCCGTCACCGGTGAGGTGTGCCAATCCACGTTCCGGGCTATGTCTGGGGCGGCATCAAAGACGGAGCTGAAATGCTGCTTACAGTCGACACTGTGGAGAAGGCCTACGGGTCCGGCGAAGACCGCCAGCCGGTCCTGCGCGGAGTCAGCCTTCAGCTGGATCGCGGCGAGAGTCTGGCGATTACCGGCGAGTCCGGCTCCGGCAAAAGCACCCTGCTCCACCTGATCGGCCTGCTGGATGCCCCGGACTCCGGCCGCATCCAGATCAATGGCGAGACCGTGTCCGACCTTGGCGACAAAGGCAGAGCGGAGCGACGCCGCCGCCAGATCGGCCTGGTGTTCCAGCAATTCAATCTGGTGCCGTCCCTGACTGTTGAAGCCAATATCGCGCTGCAGGCCCGACTGGCGAAACAAAGCGATCCGGACTGGATCACCCTGCTGGTGGAGCGTCTGGGGCTTAGCGCTTTCCTCAACCGCTATCCCGAACAGCTCTCCGGCGGGCAGCAGCAGCGCGTGGCGGTTGGGCGCGCCCTGGCGCTCAAGCCTGCGCTGCTTTTGGCCGACGAGCCGACCGGCAATCTTGATGAGGAGACGAGCGCACACGTGCTCGACCTGATGCTGGAGCTGTGTGCCGATGCGGGCTCAGCCCTCATCATGGTGACCCACTCGGTGGCCGCAGCCGAACGCCTGTCACGGCGGGTCCATCTGACTGGCGGGCGCCTGTCTTGAGCCTGACCGTTCTTCTCACCCTGCTCTCTCACTGGCGGCGCAAGCCGGGCCAGCTGGCGACGCTTCTCGTGGGGCTCAGCCTCGCGACCGCCCTTTGGACCAGCGTGCAGGCGATCAATGCCGAAGCCCGCGCCAGCTATGATCAGGCGAGCGCGACGCTGGGCGGCGGGGCGCTGATCGTCCTGACCTCACAGGACGGCGACATTTCACGCGCGACCTGGGCCAGCCTGCGCCGGGCAGGCTGGTCCGCAACACCGGTCATCGAAGGCGAGCTCATCGTAAGCGAACTTCAGTTCACATTACAGGGTATCGAGCCGCTCAGCGCCAGCGGCACACCTCAGGGTCTTGGTGGCGGACAGAATGGCCTCGGCACGGACTTCCTCACCCGGCCCGGCATATTGCTGGCCGCGCCCGAAACGACCGATATTCTCACAGGTTCAGGCCTCGACCTGCCCCCGGTTCAGGCCAGCGCGGAGATCCCGCGCGGCACGATCCTGACCGATATTTCGGTCGCGGCACGTCTGCTCGGTCGCGGGGATCGCATTGATGCCATCCTGATTGATCCAGAGGCCCGCCCCGGCGTCACGCCCATCGCCGACCTTGCACCGAACCTGACCCAATCGACGGGATCAAGCTCCGGTGAAGTGTCCCGGCTCACCGGCAGTTTCCATCTGAACCTAACGGCTTTCGGCCTGCTCTCCTTCGCCGTAGGACTGTTTATCGTCTATGCGGCGGTGGGGCTGAGCTTTGAGCAACGTCGCGCGACCCTGCGGACGCTGCGTGCCCTTGGCGCTCCGGTCTCGACCCTCATACCCGCGCTCATCATCGAGGTTCTGGTTTTTGCTCTGATCGCCGGCGCGGTGGGCATCCTGCTGGGTTATGGAGTGGCGAGCGCGCTCCTGCCGGACGTCGCGGCGACCTTGCGGGGCCTCTATGGGGCGAATGTCTCTGGCGAGCTTGCGATCCGGCCTGAATGGTGGCTGTCGGGCTTTGCCATTGCGACTCTCGGAGCGCTTGGCGCGACCGCCCATTCCATTTTCAAGGCGGCACGGCTGCCGCTCCTGTCGTCAGCCCAGCCGCGGGCCTGGGCCATGGCGTCCTCAAAGCGCTACCTGCTTCAGGCCGCGGGCGCGGTGGCCCTCTTTGTAGCAGCCGCCCTGCTGCCCTCCATCGCGTCGGGCATTGTTGGCGGCTTTGCGCTGATGGCCTGCCTGCTCTTTGGAGCTGCGCTCCTGCTACCGCCTGTGCTGGCTCTAGTTTTGCGGCTCGGTCAGAGCCTCGCGCGCGGTCCGGTGGCAGAGTGGTTCATGGCCGACACCCGCCAGCAGCTGCCAGGCCTGTCCATGGCGCTCATGGCCTTGATGCTGGCGCTTGCGGCCAATATCGGCGTGGGGACCATGGTCTCCAGCTTCCGCCTGACCTTCGAAGGCTGGCTCGATCAACGCCTCGCCTCCGAGCTTTATGTCACCACCCGTGATGAAGCCCAGTCAGACGCTGTCCGCGCTTATCTTGAAGCCAATAGCGATGCGGTCCTGCCAATCTGGAGCGTCGATACTGATGTGCAGGGCGTCCCCGGCGAGGTCTTTGGCGTCGTCGATCACGCGACCTATCGCGATAACTGGCCCTTGCTGGTTTCACGCCCTGAAGCCTGGGACGCGGTGGTCAGCGGAAATGGCCTGCTGCTCAATGAACAAACCTGGCGACGGCTCAATATCGAAATGGGAACTGCCGTTCGCATTGATGGGGAGCTGACACTGCCGCTGGTCGGAGTTTACACTGATTACGGCAATCCCAATGCCCAAGCCATCATCTCGATCGACACATTGACTGAGCGCTTTGGCGATCAAGTCTCGCGCCTGCGCTATGGGGTGCGGATTGATCCCGGTGAGGCCGAAGCGCTTGCGACCGCACTGGAGCGCGAGTTCAACCTGCCCGCCAATGGTGTCATTGAACAGGCCAGCGTGAAGCAGTTTTCCCTGTCGGTGTTTGAGCGGACTTTTGCGGTGACCGGCGCGCTGAACGTGCTGACCCTGTCGGTCGCAGCCTTTGCCATGTTCGCCAGCCTGACAACCCTCGCCTCCATGCGCCTGCCCCAGCTTGCCCCGGTCTGGGCGCTTGGTCTGACGCGCTCGCGGCTGGCCCGGCTGGAGCTGATACGCGCCCTCGTACTGGCGCTGCTGACCTGGTTCGTGGCGCTTCCCACCGGGCTGATCCTCGCCTGGGCGCTCTTGATGGTGGTCAATGTCGAGGCCTTTGGCTGGCAGCTGCCGATGCATCTCTTCCCGATGGACTGGGTGCGGCTGGCCGGACTTGCTGCGCTAGCCGCCATTGTGGCCGCGGCCCTGCCCGCCCGGGCGCTGGCGACCCGGTCGCCGCGCGCCTTCCTGCAAACCTTTGCTCAGGAGCGTTAAGCCATGTTGCGCCTGATCCTGATCCTCCTCGCCATCCTTGTGCCCAGCCCGGCTTTGGGCCAGGGCTTTGCTGGCCTTGGAACCACAAGCGATGGGTTTGCCACGCCTGAATTGAATTCAGAGTTCACATTTCCTGCCGACCATGGACCCCACCCGGCCTACCGGATTGAATGGTGGTATCTGACCACAGTCCTGGAGGGCGCAGACGGGCAAAGCTATGGCGCGCAATGGACGCTCTTCCGCTCCGCGCTTGCGCCAGAAAGCGGCGAGGGCTGGGACGCCCCACAGCTTTGGATGGGTCATGCGGCTGTCACCACACCGACCGAGCATTATTACGCCGAGCGGCTGGCCCGGGGCGGGGTGGGTGTCGCCGGGGCCGACGCCGACCCTTTCACCGCCTATATCGACGAATGGTCGATGGAGAGCGCGGCGGACCGGCTGGGTGCGGGCGAGGATGCCTTGTCCGCCCTCGATCTGACCGCGCGCGGTCCAGACTTCAGCTATGCGCTGCAGCTTGATGCCACGGGGCCGCTGGTCTTCCACGGGCGAGACGGCTACTCGGTGAAGTCGGCCAGCGGGCAGGCAAGCTACTACTACTCGCAGCCCTTTTATGAGGTGAGCGGCACGCTGCAGCTACCGGGCGGCGCGGTCCAGGTCGCGGGGCAAGCCTGGCTTGATCGCGAATACTCCTCCCAGCCCCTGTCGGAAGACCAGCTGGGCTGGGACTGGGTGTCCTTCCACCTGGAGAGCGGCGAGAAGATGATGGGCTTCCAACTGCGCCAGACTGACGGCAGCGTCTACACGTCCGGCAGCTGGATCACGCCAGACGGTGAGCTCACCGCGTTTGACGATGGCGACCTGACCATGACCCCTCTGGAGACTGCAAGCGTGCGCGGCCGGGACGCGCCAATCCGCTGGCGGGTGGAGCTGCCGGCCCGTGATCTCGATGTCGAAATCGAGGCGGTCAATGCAAATAGCTGGATGCCAACGCTGTTTTCCTACTGGGAAGGCCCGGTCACGATCACCGGCAGCCATTCCGGCCGCGGCTATCTGGAGATGACCGGCTACGAGCCGGAGGGCTAAACGCCAACAGTCCATGACGAAATGCTAATTTGCCCCCACTGCGCTTACGGCCATACTTGAAAGTCTGGTTGGCAATAGCGGGGGCGCAGGAGCATCCTGCGAACAAATATGCTTAAAATCAATGGCTTGAATAAGACTTACGGCAATGGCGTGCGCGCGCTTGATGGCGTCTCGCTGGACATTCCGCGCGGCATGTTTGGTCTTCTGGGGCCCAACGGGGCGGGCAAATCGTCGCTGATGCGCACCATCGCGACCCTGCAAACCGCCGATAGCGGCTCTGTCCGGTTCGGCGATCTGGACGTGTTCGCGAACCCGCAGGCCCTGCGCGCGACGCTTGGGTATCTGCCGCAGGATTTCGGCGTTTATCCGCGCATGTCTGCACGCGCCATGCTGGACCATCTGGCGGTCCTGAAAGGCATCTCCGATGCCAAGGCGCGCAAGTCGCTGGTCGAGACGCTTTTGGAGCAGACCAACCTGACCCAGCACGCCAAGAAATCGGTCGCCTCCTATTCCGGCGGCATGCGCCAGCGCTTTGGCATTGCCCAGGCGCTGATCGGGGACCCCCAGCTGATCATCGTGGACGAGCCGACCGCCGGCCTCGACCCGGAAGAACGCAACCGCTTTCACAATCTCCTGTCGGAAATCGGCGAGAGCGTGGTGGTCATCCTGTCGACCCATATCGTGGAGGATGTCGCCGACCTGTGTCCGAACATGGCGATCATGAATCGCGGGCAGATCGTGAAGGCCGGCGTCCCGGACGGGCTCGTCGGCGAGCTTGAAGGCAAAGTCTGGGGCAAGACGATTGCCAAGTCCGAGCTGGCCGCCCTGCGCGAGCGCTATCAGGTAATTTCAGAACGCCTGACCGTCGGCATGGTGCGCGTCCACGTGCTGTCTGACGCCAATCCCGGTGACGGGTTTGAGCCGGTCAAGCCGGATCTGGAAGACGTCTACTTCGCCACCATTCGCGGCAATAACGCCGACCCAGCTGTCCCGGCCTGAGCCCCAACCCGAGATCAAAGGAGGAGCAGGTCATGCTCTCGAAAATTGCCGGGTTTGAGGTTCGCTATCAGCTGTTCTCGCCCGTTTTCATCGCCGTCTTCGCCATCTTCTTCCTGCTGGTCTTTGCCGGCGTCACCATCGAGACTGTTCAGGTGGGTGGCGGTGGCGCGACCAACATCAACTCGCCCAACGCGCTGACCATCAACATTCTGATCTTCTCGCTGTTTGGCGGATTGATCCCGGCGGCCTTCCTGTCGTCAGGCGTACTGCGCGATCGCTCGTTTAAAACCGAGGAGCTGTTTTTCTCCCGCCCAGTGGGCAAGATGTCCTTCGTGCTCGGGCGCTTTATTGGCGGCTTTGTCGCGACCGCCCTGTGCTTTGCCAGCGTCCCGCTCGCCTTCCTGATTGGCAGCCAGATGCCCTGGCTCGATCAGGAGCTGATCGGCCCGACCAATCTGAGCTGGTATGTCTATCTCTACGCCATCTTCGGCCTGATCAATATGTGGGTGGTTGGCTGTATCCTCTACGCCGTGGCCGCCTTCACCCGGTCGCAGCTGGGCGTCTGGGTCGGCTTCCTCGGCCTTATCGTTCTCTATCTGATTGGCAGCGTCATCGCCCAGCAGGAGCCCGCGCTGCGCGACACGCTCGCGCTCATTGATCCATTTGGCTTCAACACCTTCGGGGAAGTTACTCGCTACTGGACCGCCTTTGAGTCCAACAGCCGCGTCGTCCCGTTTGAAGGCATCCTTCTGATCAACCGGCTGATGTGGATTGGCCTTGGCGCGGGTCTACTGGCCCTGACCATCGCCACCTTCCAGTTCCGCAAGGCCGGGTCAGGCTCCAGCCGGAAGACCGGCAAGGCCCAGGCCGCCACCGGACCAACCAGTGCGATCTCCGAATTTGATCTGCCGCGGGTCCAGCCGACACTGAACGCGGCGACCACGCGCCAGCAATTCTTCGCCCGCACGGGGTTCGAAATCAAAGGCGTGGTGCTCAATATCGCCTTCTGGGTGATCCTGGGCTTTGGCCTGTTCAACACCGTGCCGGGCTTTTTCCTGGCGAACGGAATTTACGGCACCGACAATTATCCGGTGACCCGGGTGATGATGAACACGGTGGCCGGTGCCTACTCCATCATCCCGATCATCATCGTGATCTACTACGCCGCCGAGCTCGTCTGGCGCGAGCGACGCTTCGGGTTCAACGAAATCGTTGATGCTACACCAGCGCCGAGCTGGGTTTTCGTGTCATCGAAATTCCTGGCCATGATGCTGGTCATCGTTGCGCTTGCCCTGGTCGCGATTGTCGCGGCGATCGTCTCCCAGACGATCATGGGCTATACCGTCTATGAGCTGGACCAGTATGTGATCCGCGGCCTGATCGAGATTGTCGCCCCGGCCGGCCTTCTGGCGGCGCTGGCCATCTTCTTCCAGGTGATCTTGAACAATCGCTGGCTTGGCATGGCGGCCATGCTGGTCTTTTTCGTGATCTCGCTGGTGATCAGCCAGGTCGGTTTTGACCATAATCTCTACCAGTACGGGTCTACCCCCGGCGCGCCCTATTCAGACATGAATGGCTATGGCCACTTCCTGTCGATGACGCTGTGGTTCCTGACCTATTGGGGCTTCTGGGCGCTGCTGCTCATGACGCTGTCCTACCTGTTGTGGAGCCGCGGTGCACTGACGCCAATCCTGCGCCGACTGGTCAGCCTGCCGCGCAGCTTCACCCCGGCCACCACCGGCCTCGTTCTGGTCGCGATTGTTGGAGCCGGAGCGGCGGGCAGCTGGATCTTCTACAACACCAATGTCCTGAACACGTATATCTCGGGACCGGACGGTCGCCGTCTCGCCGCCGAGTATGAGCGCCAGTACATCCACCTGCTTGATGAGCACCAGCCGACGATCACGGCCACGTCCTACGAGGTGGACATCTATCCCGATGAGCGGCGCTATGCGGCGGCCGGGGAATACATGCTGGAGAACCTGCACGAGGAACCGCTGGAGACGCTCTGGATCTCCTACGGAGCCGGCACCACGGTGGTCGACCACGCCGTTGAGGGCGGGACGCTGGACACCGCAGACGAGGACTTCCTGCTCTACAGCTTTGACCTGGGAACGCCGATGCAGCCCGGTGAAGTGCGTCGCTTCACCTTCAATGTGGAGCGCAATAATCCGGGCTTTAGAAACTCCGGCAATGTCACCTCGGTCAATTACAACGGCACTTTCTTCAATAACGGCGAGTCCATGGCCCAGATCGGGTTTGACCAAGGCCGTCGCCTGACCGACCGCTCCCAGCGGCGCGGTCAGGGACTGGAGCCGATTGACCGGGCCTTTGACCTTGAAGATGAGCACCGGCACTACGAGAACGGGATCACCAACTCCCACTTCGTGGATTTCCGCACGATTGTGTCGACCAGCGCCGATCAGGTCGCGGTGGCTCCCGGCTATCTGGAACGCAGCTGGGAAGAGAACGGGCGGCGCCATTTCGAATACGTCATGGATCGCCCGATCCTGAACTTCTATTCCTGGCTGTCAGCGGACTATGAGCTGGCCGAGCGGGAAGTGGACGGCATCAATCTTCAGGTCTTCTATCACGCGCCCCATCACTGGAATGTGGAGCGCATGCTGGAGGCGTCCGAAGACAGCCTGCGCTACTTCTCCGAAACGCTGAGCCCCTTCCAGTATCGCCAGTTCCGCATCCTGGAATTCCCGGCGTACCAGACCTTCGCCCAGTCCTTCCCCAACACCATTCCCTACTCCGAAGGGATTGGCTTCATTGGGGATATCCGCGACCCGGCAGACATCGACTATGTCTACTACGTCACGGCTCACGAGGCGGCGCACCAGTGGTGGGCCCACCAGGTAATGGCGGCGAATGTGCAGGGCTCGACCATGCTGATCGAGACCTTCGCCCAGTATTCCGCCCTGATGGTGATGCGCGACGAGTATGGCGATGATGCCATGCGGCGCTTCCTGAAATGGGAGCTGGATTCCTATCTGGGCGGTCGCGGTTCTGAAGCGATTGAGGAACAGCCCCTCTACCGGGTGGAGAACCAGCAATACATTCACTACCGCAAGGGCTCGGTGATCATGTACGCGCTGCAGGACTATCTCGGCGAGGAGACGGTCAATCGGGTGATGCGTCGCCTGATCGACGAGCGCGCCTTCCAGAGTGAGCCTTATGCCACCACGCTCGATTTCCTGCGCCTGCTGCGCGAGGAAGCCGGGCCGGAATGGGAAGGCGTGATCCACGACTTCTTCGAACGCATCGTGCTGTTTGATCTGAAAATCGCCGATGACGGGGCCACGGCCACCCAGCGCGAGGACGGACGCTGGGACGTCACGATCACGGTGGACGCGGCGAAATTCTCCGCCGATGGCGCGGGCGAGCAGACCGAGGAGCCGATCGATTACCTGATCGATATCGGCATCTTCACCCGCGATCTCGATGGAGCCCTCGAAGGCTCAGATCACGTGCTCTACATGGACAAGCACCGCATCAACGAAAACACGATGACGTTTGAATTCGTGGTGGATGAGGAGCCGGTCTATGTGGGCATCGACCCCTATAACAAGCTGATCGACCGGGACTCCGACGATAATCTTCAACGGGTGTCGATTCAGTCGAACTAGGCCGCTGGCCCGGCATCGTGCATCACGATGTCGGGCCAGAGCCCTACTCGATCGGCGCGGCGAGAGCCACGTTGAGGTCGATGACGGCGCTTGCCAGATCGGCTTCGGTGTCCACCAGCGATTCCCGGCTGCCGATCAGGGTACGCTGGGCATCCAGGACGTCGATAAAGCTGGCAAGGCCCTCGCGATACAGCGCGTTGAGCTGGTCGTAGGCGCGCTCGCCTTCCTCAACCGCGATTTCCAGATCGGCAAGACGCGCCTCAATGCTTTCAATCGCAACAAGGCCGGTCTCGACTTCCTGCAGGGCGCGCAGGACGGCCTGCTCGTAGGCGAGCGCGGCTTCGGCAGCACGCGCTTCTGCCGCGGTGACTTCAGCCTGACGGCGTCCAAAATCAAACAGCGGAATATCCAGCACCGCGCTCAGGCCTGCTGTCAGATCAGTGGACAGGCCATCGTCGAAATCGGCCGCGATCGAGCCTGGAAGGCGCAGGGACGGGTAGAGATCAGCCGCCTGAACGCCGACATCAGCCGTAGCGGCCACCAGCTGAAACTCAGCCGCGCGCAGGTCTGGGCGGTTGCGCAACAGGTCGGTGGGCGTATCAACCGCGATGGCCGTGCGATAGGTCAGGCCCAGCGCCTCGGTGCTCGTTTCCTCGCGCGCATCCAAAAGGTCTAGCGGCTGGCCCGGCACTTGCCCCAGCAGGACGGCCAGTGCATTCCTGGCGCGGGCCTGCTGTAGCTCCAGCGCGCCGCGTTGCGCGCGCGTTCGCGCCAGATCAGCGGCAGCCCGGCGCACATCAAGGTCAGCCGAAAGCCCCGCCTGAGCACGCTGCTCTACGATATCAAGCGTGCGCTGCTGCAGGGCGAGTGAGGCATCCAGCAGCGCCAGGCGCGTCTGGGCGCGGCGCAAATCCACATAGAGCGCGGCAGCTGACGCCGCGGTCAGCCGGCGGATGTCCTGAAGATCGTAGCGCGTGGCCATCAGGTCGGCACGGGCGCGCTCCTCGCTGCGGCGCAGGCGGCCATTGGTGTCGATCACCTGGCTCAGCGACAGGGAGGCTGACGCCGCATCCGCGCCAGAGCTGCGCAGCGCATAGCTCGCGCCGCCATCCACTGTGGGCAGGAAGTCAGACTGCGCCGCGCCCAACAGCGCCTCAGCGGCAGCAAGGCGCTGGCTACCCTGGGCGATATCAAGATTGGACGCCAGCGAGGCTTCAACGAGGGTCGTCAGCGTGTCATCGCCAAAGCCGGTCCACCAGGCCTCGCCCGAGGGCTCGGCGATCTGACGGTCGAGCGTGCGTGAATACTGCTCAGGCTCCGGGGTTGCCGGTGGCGTGTAATCCGGCCCGGCAGCACAGGCGCTCGCAAGCAGCGCGCCTGCAGCTGGAAGAACAAGACTGAGGCGCATCATTCGGCTGGACCATTGTCAGCCAGAACAATCTCGTCCGCCGCTTCAAGCTCTGCAGCGAGGCGCTTTTCAGCCGCGGTGCGCGGCTTGCCGAAGCGGGCAATGCCCAGATAGACGACCGGCGTCAGGAAGAGCGTAAAGGCGGCGGCAAGACCCAACCCGCCGAACACCGTCCAGCCGATGGAAATCCGCGCCTGAGCACCCGCGCCCGTGGCCAGGATGAGCGGCAGGGCCCCGATCACGGTGGAGATGAGGGTCATGGCAATCGGACGCAGGCGGATGATCGCCGCCTCTTCGATCGCGGCACGCACCGATTTGCCTTCAGCGCGCAGCTGGTCGGCAAATTCAATGACCAATATGCCGTTCTTCGCCATCAGGCCGATTAGCATTACCAACCCGATCTGGGAGAAGATGTTGAGCGACGTTCCGGTAAAGAAGAGCGCGTAAACCGCAGCGGCGAGCGCAAATGGCACCGTCAGCATGATCACGAATGGACCGGTCAGACTTTCAAACTGGGCCGCGAGCACCAAGAAGACGATGACCAGCGCAAAGGCATAGGTCAAGATCATGTCCCGGTTCGCCTCGTTAAGCGCGTCGGCATCGCCCTGGAAGACCATATTCACGCCCGGCGGCAAATCTTCAGCAAAGGCGCGCATCTCCGCCACGGCCTCGGCAATGGTGGCCCCGCCGACAATGTCAGCTTCCATCTCGATGGCGCGGCGTTGCTCGGTCCGCTCCAGTTCGGCAGCAACGCCTTCTTCCACGATGGTGGTCAAAGCCGAAAGCGGGATCAGATCGCCAGCATTGGAACGCACATAAAGATTACGCAGGTCGGAGGGATCGCGCACCGCGCCGGTTTCACTTTCCAGCACGATGGGGATGACTCGGTCATTGACGTTCAGGTCGACCAGGTTTTCGCCGTCGACCATGGCCCGCAGCGTGACCGAGAGCTGATCCAGCGATACGCCAAGGTCTGCCGCCCGGCGGCGGTCAATCTGGATGGAGAGCTGGGGCTGGGTCGGCTCATAGCCGATTTCCGGATTGGCAATGATGTCGGACTCCACGTCCAGACGGTCAGCCAGTTCGCGCGCGGCAACGAAAATCTGGTCATACTCGCCCCCGGTCAGGGCAACCTCGATGCCCTCACGCTGGCCTCCACCGCCGCCCAGGCTGATCCCGCCGCGCCCCCAGGCCGAGGCCCGCACGCCAGGAATCTCGCTCAAGGGTCCACGCAGCGCCGCCGCAATCTCGTCCTGACTGCGTTCGCGTTCGCTCAGCGGCGCAAGACGCGCGGTCACCCAGACCCGGTTGGGGTCCCAGCGGCCCACGATCATGGACACGGACTCGATCTCGCCACTGTCGACATAGGGTTGGAGAATGGCTTCGATCTGATCGGCCTGACGCTCCATGTAGGCCAGCCCGACGCCATCGGGGCCGCCGGCCCAGATATTGACCACGCCGCGGTCTTCCTGCGGGGTCAGTTCACGGTCCAGATTCATCGCCGCGAAAACTGCGCCGCCAGCGACCATTATCGAAATGCCCACCGTCGCCCAAGGATGGTCCAGCGCCTGGCTGATGGCCACGGCATAGGCTTTCGCCATGACCCCACCGGTCCGGCGAAGCGGGCCACGCTTCTGGTCACCGGCAGTCAGATCCACACGGGCGGCAAAGGCCGGCACGACCGTCAGCGCCACGAAGGACGAAATGATCACGGCTAGCGCCAGCAGGAAGCCGAACTCCCGGAACAGTCGGCCCGAGGTCGACGGGAGGAGGCTGATCGGGACGAAAACCGCCACAAGAACGGCGGTCGTGGCAACCACGGCGAAGAAAACCTGGCGCGTACCAATGACGGCTGCCGCGCGGCGGCCAACACCCTTGGCCTGAAGGCGGTGGATGTTTTCCAGAACGACGATGGCGTCGTCCACGATGAGGCCGGTGGCCAGCACCAGCGCCAGCAGGGTGAGAATGTTGATGGAGAAGCCGAACAGGAAGAGCCCGGCAATCGCGCCCACCAGGGCCGCGGGGATGGCCGCGGACGGGATCAGCGTCGCGCGGAACTTGCCGAGGAACATCCAGATCACGCCTACAACGATCAGAATTGTGACCGCCAGCGTCAGAATGACCTCTTCCACCGAACGGCGGATGAACTCCGCCTCGTCATTGGTCACGGTGATCTCAAGATCGGTGAAGCGCTCGTTCAACTGCTCCACCCGCGCCTGAACGGCATCGGAGATATTGATGGTGTTGGAGCGCGCCTGACGGATCACGCCGATACCGACGACCTCCCGACCGTTGAGCCGGCTGTAGCTCGTTGCATCCGCGGGCGCGAAGAAGGCTTCGGCGACATCGCCCACGCGGGTCTGGCCGTCGATAATCACCGCCTTCACGCGTTCCGGGTTGGCCGCCGTCGCTTCGGCGCGTACGATGAGTTGCTGGTCGGTGGACCGGAAACTGCCGACGGGCACATCAAAGGGGGCCTGGCGCAGGGCATCCGCGACATCACCGACCGTCAGACCAAACCGGCTCAGGCGCAGCGGATCGATCACCACACGTAGCTGCTGGGCGCGTGTGCCGCTCAGGTTCACCGCAGCGACGCCATCGATGGCGGTCAGCTCCGGGACGATGTCGTTTTCGATGAGGCGGGTCAGCTCCTGAAGATTGTACGCATCGCTGATCACCGCTAGGTCGACCACCGGTTCCGCGTCATCGTCGGCCTTGACCACGCTGAGCTGTTCGACGCGGTCCGGCAAGCGGCGGCTCACCTGCGCCACAGCCTCACGCAGGTCAGAGGCCGCGTTATCCAGATTGACGCCGGGGTTGAATTCCACACGTATGCGTGTGCTGTTTTCCTCGCTGGAAGAGCGGATTTCACGCACACCACTGACGCGGGCCGCAGCCCCTTCCAGGACGCTGGTGACTTCCGCATCGACGGTTTCCGGCGCAGCGCCGGGCAACACCGCTCGGATGGTTGCGATGGGACGGTCAACGTCAGGAAGCTCGCGAACCTCCACGCCCATGAGCGCGGCAAGGCCCGCGATCACGACCAGCAGGTTGAGCACAATGGCCAGGATCGGGCGCTTGACGGCAAGGCCCGGCAGATCAGAACCGGATGGCATCATTGGGTCTGAACCCCTTGCTCGGACGGCTCCATCGTGCGCGCAGCAACGGGCGCAGAATTGGAGGCCTGGCGCACCTCGATGAACTCCACGAGCACACCGTCGCGCATGCGCTGGACGCCCTCGGCGACGACCATGTCGCCAGCCCCGAATTCGCCGCTGACCAGAACAGCACCCTGACGGCGCTGAACCATGGTGACCGGAACCTGCTGGGCGCGATTATCGCGCACGACCCAGACATAGGCCCCGTCACTGCCCCAGCTGATCGCGGTTTCCGGGACCATCGGCCAGGCATCGGCAAGAATTTCGAACTCGACCGCAAAGCTCATACCCGGGCGCAACTGGTCCGACGCGTTGTCGATGACCGCGCGAACGGTGAAGGTGCGCGCCGCCGGGTCAATCCGGCTGTCGACATTGATAACTTCTGCCTCGAAGCGGCGCTCCGAGCCGGCGAAAGGCTTGGCAATGACCGTATCGCCCACGCCGATGCGCCCGAAGACCTGTTCGGGCGGACGGAAATCGACATAAAGCGACGAGCGGTCGTCGAGCTCGGTGATCACCGTCGTCGGCGTAATGCGCGCGCCTGCATCAATATTGGTCAGACCCACGAAGCCACCAAAGGGAGCCCGCACGGTCCGGCGCTCCAGCGCGACCTCGGCCTGTTCCAGCTGAATGCGGGCGGCTTCGAGCGCGGTTTCCGCCTCATCAATCTGACTGTCAGACACCGCGCCGGTATCTTCAATGCGGCGATAACGAGCGAGCAGCTGCTCGGCCTCGCGAACGGCCACCTGAGACAGACGCACGTCCAAGCGCTCTTCATCAGCCTCCAGACGCAGCAGCACATCGCCGGCTTCCACCCGGTCGCCGGCAGAAAACTCGACGCGCTCTACTTCCCCGGCGGTGTCGGGATAGATCGTGGCGCTCGCCATGGCGCGGGCGTTGCCTAACGCTTCAATGCGCTCAGCCTCGCGCTCCAGCACAACTTCCTGGGCGATCACGCCCACAGCAGTTTCCTCGCGCTCGCCATAGGAACGAGCGTCATCTTCACGGCTGTCAGCGCACGCAGAAACGACGCATGCGGCCAGCACAAGCGGGGTCAGGGTTGTTTTCATGGTTCGACTTACGCGGCGATGCTGAAACTGGATCACCTGGCCCGCGCGGTTTTCAGCTTGGAGCTTCAGGCTTTTTCAGGTCCGTCATATTCGATGGCCGCGGCGGCTTTGCCGGACATGATGAAGCCGATGGAGCGTTCGGACTCTTCTTGAAGGTGGCCGATGAGGCTGGCGGTGCGGGCCAGGAGCGAAATGCCTTTGAGCGCCTGAACCGGGAAGCCGACATCAAGCATTACTGCCGGGATTGCTCCGTTCACATTGATCGGAAGCGAGCGACCAATGGCGTTTGGCAGGCCGGCTTCAAGGGCGCGAAGGGCCTTGATGTGCGGACCGACGATTCCCTCATCCTCGGCCATCTTCAAGAGCAGGAGCGCGCGCGGGTCGCCGCCGGAATGCTGGGGGTGGCCGAAGCCCGGGACCGGCTTCTTGTCCTTGCGCAGCTCTTTGATCGCGTTTTCCGCCACCGTCTCGAGGCTGTCCGAGCCAGACTCGGCCGCTGCCACGACCTCAGCCAGGAATTTACCGGCGATTTCTGCGCTTCCCAGCACAACTGAACCACAGCCCAGAAGGCCTGCAGCCACTGCGCCCTGAAACGCTTCCGGAGCGGCCGCATAGGTCATGCGTGCCTGAACAACGCTGGGCACAAGTCCGTGCTCTGCAATGGCGCACAGAACGGCGTTGGCGAATTTCTGCTGGATCGGCGTGGGATCCTCGCCGGTCACCAGAAGCCAGAAATAACTGGTGAAATCGCGCTTGCCGATAATGTCCTCGCACAGATCGTGGCCGCGAACGACGATCTTCTCCGCATCCGACGTGCAGATGGCGCTGAAGTTATTGTCCTGTTTTCCGATCCGCATGGCGGCCTCCTTCAGATGCTTGTGAGCTTGGGCTGTTCAGTCGTCGCCGCAGGCTTGCGGCCGGGCGCTCTTCATAAAAATTCGCATTTCGAACTTGGCTTCGTTATTCGAATTTTTTATATTCGTGTCAAGAATGGCCGGGAAAAGTCGCCGCTCTCACTTGCCGACTTAGTTCACCCGGTACCGGAATCAAAAGGGAGTCGAGCCATGGCCAAGCCGCTTAAGAATATAACGGTGCTCGAAATGGGCACCTTCATCACCGGCCCCGCGACCGGCATGATGCTCGCCGATCTGGGCGCCAACGTGATCAAGATCGAGCAGCCAAAAACCGGTGACCCTTTCCGCGCTTTCAAGGGCGGTCTGTATAGCCCGCACTACCAGACCTATAACCGCAACAAGCGCAGCATTGAGCTTAACACCAAGGAAGAAGACGATCTCGCCAAGCTCGATGCGCTCGTGGCGCAGGCAGACGTGTTTATCCAGAACTTCCGGCCTGGCGTGTCCGGCCGCCTGAACGTGGATGCCGAACGCCTGCAGGCGATCAATCCGCGGCTTGTTTATTGTTCGATTTCCGGCTTCGGCCCTGATGGACCGGACATGAAGCGCCCGGCGTTTGACAGTGTCGCCCAGGCCGCGAGCGGATTCCTGCGCCTCCTCGTCAACCCCGAGCACCCTCGCGTTGTCGGGCCGGCGATCGCGGATGCGATGACTGGTTTCTACGGCGCGCTCGGCGTTCTGGCTGCGCTGACCGAGCGGGCCGAGACCGGCAAGGGGCGCCTTGTAGAAACCTCCATGTTCGAAGCGATGAGCCACTTTAACCTGGACGATTTCACCCACTATCTGTCCGCCGACGAAACGATGGGACCGTACAGCCGCCCGCACGTATCCCAGTCCTATGTGTTCGAATGCTCGGACGGCAAATGGGTGGCCCTGCACATGTCCTCCCCGCCCAAGTTCTGGGAGAATCTGGCCACCGCAGTTGGCCAGCCGGACATGCTGGACCGTCCTGAATTTGAGAGCCGCGAGGCCCGGATCGCCAATTACGAGAATGTGCTGGCCTTCCTGAAGCCCATCTTCGCAACCAAGACGTCAGACCACTGGTGCCAGACCCTTGAGGAACTGGAAGTTCCGAACTCTCTCGTTCGCACTCCCAAGGACGTGCTTGAAAGCGAGCAGGGCAAGCATCTCCAGCTTCTCGTGGAGGCCGAGCACCCGGAAATGGGTTCGTTCAAGACCATCCGCTCGCCCCTGTCATTTGACGGGGAGAAGAGCCTTGACGTGACCGCTCCACCCACGCTGGGCGAGCACAATGAGGAAGTCTTCAGCAATCTTGCGCAAAATAGGGCCGCCGAGTAAGCGGGCAAATTATCGAGCCGGGCCGCAATGGTGCGCCCGGTCCTCCTGCTGAAAGAAGACCTGCTGCATGTCGGACACGCCCAACGCCCGCACCAAGGAACCTGAATATTTGTCGACGCTGGAGCGTGGGCTATCCGTGCTTCGTGCGTTTAGCAAGGACCGCCCGGAAATGCAGCTGAGCGAGGTGGCCGCTGTTACCGATCTCAGCCCAGCCGTTGCCCGTCGCTGCCTCAACACGCTGGTCGCCCTTGGCTATGTGGCCAAGCATGGCCGCCGCTTCCTGCTGCGCCCTGAAGTGCTGTCCTTCGGCTGGTCCTTCATGTCGTCGATGAATCTGGAATCGGTGGCTCTGCCCCACCTTCAGAAAGTTCGTGACGAAACCGGCGATAGCTCCTCCATGGCGGTCCTGTCCGGTGAGGACGTGCTTTACATCGCCCATGTCTCCACCGAGCGGCCGATCCGCTTGTCGGCCAATGTGGGGACGCGGTTTCCGGTCCACGCCACCTCGCTCGGAAAGGTGCTTTTGGCCTTTCAACCCGAGGCAGACATTGATGCCTTCCTGGGCTCGGCCAAGCTGCAGAGCTTTACCGACAACACGCTGTCGGATCCTGACACCCTGCGCGCCTGCCTCAGCGAGGTTCGCAAATCCGGTTACGCCGTTTCGAAGGACGAGCTGGACTTCGGAATCATCTCGCTGGCCGTTCCGGTCTTCGATGCAAACCGCAAAATCGCGTGCGCCATCAACTGCTCGACCTCCACAACGCGGGTGTCCCTGGATGAGCTGGTGACCAGCCGCACGGCGCTTTTGCGTGAGGCGGCGAGCCGTATTGAAGATGCGCTGCGCCAATCCCCACAACTTTCTTACGCCCTTTCAGGAGGCTGACTATTTCCTTCGCGAACCGGCGACCTAACTCAAGGAGCAGAACTTTAGAATTTCGATATGCGAACTTGACTTCGTAAATCGAATTTTTCATTTTTAGCCCGCGGATTTTCCGCAACCAAACAAGAGAACGGAAAATCCGTTCCAATGGGGAGGTTTCCTGATGGACGCCAAGTTCAAGAAATTTGCATTGCTTCTGGGTGCAACCACGCTCGTGTGGTCGTCCGGCACAGCCATCGCCGCAGCTCAGGACGCAGACGAAAACGCAAACGACGCGGTTGAGGATCGCATCGTCGTGACGGCCCTGCGCCGCGATTCTTCGGTTCAGGATGTTCCGGCGCAAGTCACTGTGCTGAATGCCCGTGCAATTGAAAACCGCGGCATCGAGCGGCCCGCCGACTTCATTGCCCAGGTTCCCAACGTCACGTTTGTTGAAACGCAAAACGCCGGTACCAGCTTCCTTGTCATTCGCGGCATCGGTCAGAACCGGAACAGCGAGCCCTCCGCGGCCATCGTGATCGACGGCGTGCCGCTGCAGCAGCCGGCCCTGTTCAACCAGTCGCTGATCGATATCCAGCAGATCGAAGTACTGAAAGGCCCGCAAGGCGCGCTTTACGGGCGTAACGCCATTGGCGGCGCGATCGTGATCACCACGGCTGAGCCGGCCGACTATGTCGAAGGCAGCCTGATGGCGGGCGTGGACAATGGTCCGGGCTATCGCCTGCAGGGTGCCGTCTCCGTGCCACTGGGCGAGAACCTGTTCATGCGCGGCGCGCTGTCGTGGAAAGACACCGACGGCTATCTGACCAACATCAACACGAACGACGCCAGTGCCGAAGAGAATGTGGACCCGGTTGAGGACCTCAACGCGCGCGTCTCTTTCCTCTATGAGCCGAACGCCAATTTCCGCGCGGACCTGCGCCTATCGGCCAACCAACTGGAAACCCGTGGTCTTTACTACGTGATCCCGGATTTCAGCGATCCGAATTTCAACAACCCGAACTTTACCGGGCGCGATATCGACCTGAACAACTCCGGCACCAACGAACGTGACATCTATGATGTGGCGCTGCGCCTGAGCTATGACACCGACATGGGCGAGTTCTCCTCGATCACCGGCTTTAACAGCCTTGAGGAAATCCTGACCGGTGATGGCTATCCGTTCGACCCGTTCGGGCCATTCCCGATCAACCGGACCAATTTCAACTTTAACCAGAGCCAGTTCCTGGACGTGGACACCTTCACCCAGGAGTTCCGCTTTACCTCCCCGTCTGACCAGCGTTTCCGCTGGATCGCCGGTACGCAATTCTATGTCACCGATCGCTTCATCTCGACCGGCAACATGATCGATACCGGCAATGGCGTGTTCCCGGTCTATCGCGAGCCGAGCACCAATCCGCTGAACCCGCAGCTGACCTTCCTCTCGGACCAGCAGGATCAGTTTGCCTGGGCGGTCTACATCAACACCGCCTATGACATCACGGACTCGCTGGAGCTTCTGGTGAACGCCCGCTACGACAACGATACGCGGGAAAACACCACGCTGACGCCGACCGCCTTCCTGCCCTGCACGCCCGGACCGGGCTGCGCCACCGGCGAATCCCGCGAGGAAACCTGGGACGACTTCCAGCCGCAGGTCGTGCTGAATTACGCCCAGTCGAACAATCTCAACCTGTTCGCCAGCTATAGCCGCGGCTTCCGCAGTGGTGGCTTCAATCAGACCGGTGTTGAGGCCGTTGCCGATGCGGCCGGCTTCTTTGGTGTAAACGACATCTTCGACCAGGAAACAGCGACCACCTGGGAAGCTGGTTTCAAGTCGAGCTTCATGGATGGCCGGGCGAACCTGAATGCCAGCGTGTTCCACACCACGTCTGAAGGCAGCTACTACTTCATCTTCCTGGCTGCGAACTCCACGCAGAACCTGGGTAATATCGATGAAGTTGAGTATGTCGGGATCGACATCGAATTCACTGCTGAGCTGGCCGACGGCCTGAACCTCAATGGTGGTATCGGCTTCACCGACAGCGAAATCACCGAGTTCCCGGATCCGGTCGCCATCGGTGCAAAAGCGCCGCAGGTGTCTGACTACACGATCAATCTCGGTCTTGAGTACACGGTGCCGGTCACCGATACGCTCGATGCCTTCTTCCGTGTGGACTACAACCGGCTTGGCGATACGACCTTCACCATTCCGTTCAGCGCACCGTCGCAGGCCCTCGACGCCACGCCGGTGGCGCGTGATCCGGTCGACCTGGTGGACGTGCGGGCCAGCCTGCAGTCAGACAGCTGGGCCTTCACGGTCTGGGCGAAGAACCTCTTTGATGAGGAATATAACGCCGAGTACTCACCGGGCGGCTTCCTGTTCCGCGCCCAGCCACAACGCTATGGCGCTGACATCAGCTACCGCTTCTAAGCTTGATCGCGGGGGCAGGCCACGTGTCTGCCCCCGTCTCTTTTCCATAAACTGTGGAGACTACGCGTGACCAAAGTCCTTGTTCTTTACTACTCAGGCTATGGCCATACCGAAACGATGGCCCAGGCCGTGGCCGAAGGCGTCAAGTCGGTGGAAGGCACCACCTGTGACCTGAAGCGCGTGCCCGAGCTGGTCCCTGAAGAGGTGGCCAAGTCCAGCGGCATGAAAACCGAACAGGACGCCCCGTTCGCCACGCCCGAAGAGCTGGAGAACTATGACGCCATCATCTTCGGCACGCCGACCCGCTTCGGCAACATGGCCGCCCAGATGCGCAACTTCCTTGATCAGACGGGAGCGCTCTGGTTCCAGCGCAAACTCGTAGGCAAGGTGGGCAGCGTGTTCACCTCGACCGCCAGCCAGCATGGCGGCCAGGAAACGACGATCACCTCCTTCCACACCACGCTCTTGCACCATGGCATGGTGATTGTCGGCCTGCCCTACACCTGGGAAGGCAATGCGATCATGTCAGAGATCAGTGGCGGCACGCCCTATGGCGCCAGCACGATCGCAGACGCCGACGGTTCGCGCCTGCCCAGCGAGAACGAACTCGACGGTGCCCGCTTCCAGGGCGCTCATGTCGCAAAAATTGCAAGCAAGCTTGCGAGCTAATCCACAGAGCCTGCCCGGCTGACAGCACGGGCAGGCCTTAAAAAGATGGACAATGGGGAGAAACTCACCATGAAAATGCCAAACCGACTGCACCACACCGCCTATGTCACTGCCGACATGGAAGCGACCCGTAAATTCTACGAAGAGGTCATCGGCCTGCCGCTCATGTCGACCTTCTGTGAGAAGGACGAGATGTTCGGCAAGGAGCGGACCTATGTGCACTGCTTCTTCGGGATGAATGACGGCAGTGCGCTGGCTTTCTTCCAGTTTGCCGATCCGGAAGACCAGGCCGAGTTTGGCCCCAAAATGCCGTTCTCGCCCTTCCATCACGTCGCCCTGCACGTGGACCCGGACTTCCAGCGGGATGTGGAGAAGCGCATCGCAGACGCCGGCTACAAAGAGCCGGAGACCTTCGTGCTCGAGCATGGCTATTGCCGCTCGGTCTATGTGACCGACCCCAATGGGATGATTGTCGAGTTCGTCGTCGATGACGAAAAGGCTATCGAGCACTCCGACGAATGGCGCGCCAAGGCCCGCGCGGAACTCGACCGTTGGCTGGCTGGCGATCACACCAATAACAACGTCTATCGGTGAGTGCAGGCGCAGTCACCGTGACCGGCACTGGCGGCGAGGCTGTCTCGTCGCCAGCCGCCATTCGCCGCCAGGCCGGCCGTTTGGCCGTGACCGGCGGTGAGCTTGAATACGACCTTTTCCTCCCTGACACCGGCGGCGGTCAAACGCCGCTGGTTTTTTTACATGGCTGGACGCTCGATCACCGTATGTGGGCCCGGCAGTCCTCAGCCTTTCCGGATCGTCCGGTTGTCACACTGGATCGACGCGGTTGCGGTGCCAGTAGCGCCCCGCACGACCTGTCCGCAGAGGTCGGTGATATCCTCGCCCTGATGGACCATCTCGGTTTTGAGCGCTTCATCCTCGTGGGCATGTCCCAGGCTGGCCAGATCGCCGCTGAGCTCGCCCTTGATCACCCCGATCGGGTGGCAGGCCTGATCCTGCAGGGCGTGCGTATCGGTCCGTTGGCGCAGTCTGAACCCACTGATATCGACCTGGCCGGCTATCGCAACCTGATCGCTAGCGGGGATCTTGAGACCATGAAAGCCGGGTGGCGGACCCACCCCCTCATGTGGCTCGCCGATCCTCAGACCCAAAAGCTGGTCGATGCCATGCTGGCCGACTATAGCGGCCAGGACCTGCTCGTCGGCGGAGCGCCGCGCCGCGCCATTGACGCCGACATCCTCAAAAAACTGACCGTGCCAGTTCTGGTGATCAGCGGTGACCACGACACGACCCTGCGCCGTGAGGTCGCCCGCGAACTGAGCGCATTGATCCCGAACGCCACCGGCATCGAATTCGAAAACGCTGGCCACATGTGCAATCTGTGTGCGCCCGCGGCCTATAACGCCGCGCTTCAGACATTTCTCGACGGGCTCTAGGTCCCGCGCGCTGCGTGCTTAGGGCCAGAATTTCTCTGACGCCAACCGCGCTCCATCGCTCAAGGCCTTGAGCTTGGCAAAAGCGACTGCCGGATCGACGCCGCCCGTGCCTGCATGGATCGAGAAGCCGCAGTCCACACCGGCGATGACATTGTCGCGGCCCACCAGATGGGCGTAGCGCTCGATGCGCTGGGCGACCAGCTCAGGGTGCTCGATATAGTTGGACTGGCACTCAATCACGCCGGGGACCAGCACCTTGCCCTCTGGCAGCTTCACCGTCTCGAACAGCTCATATTCATGGGCGTGGCGCGGGTTGGCCGCCTCAAACAGGATGGCAGACGGCTTGGCGCGCCAGACCTGATCAATGATGTCCTTGAACGGCACGTCGCAATGGTGCGGGCCGGGATAGTTGCCCCAGCACATATGCATGCGCAGCTGCTCTGCGGGGATATTGGCAACGGCCCGGTTCAGCGCCTCGATATTCAGAGCCATCCGGTCACGGAACTCTGACAGGGTCATGTCGGAGAACTGCGTGTGACGCCCCATCGCCAGATCGGGGCAATCGATCTGAAGCGTGATGCCCGCATTGGCGATTGCCTCATACTCATGGCGCAGCCCGTCAGCCAGCGCGAACAGATAGTCTTCGTCGCGGTCGTAATATTCATTGCCAAAGAAAAGCGCCGTCACCCCGGGAGAGGCCGCACTCATGAAGGGCTGGGGTCCATCATACCGTGCCACAGCGGCGTTCAGCCGTTCCGCATCAATGCGCGGCGCGTCCATATCAATGACTTCAATCGGGGCGTTGCAGGCGGGCGCACGGCGATGCTTGCGGCCGGGATCATCAAAGATCCGGCGCTTGGTCTCGGGGAAATCCTCAATGTCCTGAAAGGCATAACTGGCACCCGAGCCGCCGAAGCCGGACAACCGGTCCTTGATATACGTGGCGTAGCTCGGCTTCGACATTTCACCGTCATTCACGATATCCAGGCCCGAGCGGACCTGCAGATCCACGATGTCATCAACCGCTTTGACAATGCGGGCATCCAGCGCCTTGCGATCGACCGCCTCGCCGTCTTCCTTGGCAAACATCATTTCGATGAGATCTTGCGGACGCGGCAGGCTCCCGACATGGGTGGTCTTGAAACGGGCTTCGGTCGTCATGTTTCGGTCCCCTTTATGCTTTTCGGCCCCACGCAGGCAGGCGCTGCCGACCCTAAACTATAACCATTGACAGACTTGGCCAGTTTATTAACGTTTTCTACTATCGAAGTGTTTTTCGATATTCGAAATAATGAAGCCTTGAACGGGCTCTCGATAACGAATTGGGGAGAGTGACAATGAAGACGATGCTGATCCTGGCCGCTGCGACGGCCCTGATGACCACTGGTGCCGTAGCCAGCAACCAGCCCGCCGACGTCGAAGCCGCCGCCATGGCAAAATGTGTGGCTGACACCTCTGCCATGGGATCGCCGAACCCGCGCGAGCAATGTGGCTGCTTTGTCAGCGCGCTGTCGAGCGCCGAACTGACGGCCTATCTTGAGGTCCGCGACTGGGATCGCGATGCCAGCCCGGCCATGAAGCGCGCCGGTGCCCGCTGCTTCCCTGAACTTCAGTAGCGCGCTGACCTGACAGCGTCTGCTGCGAACGGGCTGCCTTTGGCGGCCCGTTTTGCGTTCAGACCTTCAGCCCGGCTGCAAGCCAGGGCTGACGGCGGCGATGCTCGCCCTCAAACGCGGTGATCGTGTCATCGAGGGCGACCGTACGTTCGATATCGTTGAGGCCTTCGAGCAAGGCGGTCTTGTGCGCGTCGGCGATCTCGAACGCGTGGACCGTCCCATCGCTCGTGGTGACCGTCTGGCTCGGCAGATCCACGGCGAGCTTCGAGGTCTCCGGCGACGCCACAAGAGCCAGGAGCTCATCGACCGTCTCACGGGTCAGCTGAACCGTCAGTATGCCGTTATTGCGGCAATTGCCCTGGAATATCTCGGCAAAGCTGGGCGCAATGATGCAGCGGATCCCAAAGGCAGCGAGCGCCCATGGCGCATGCTCACGGCTCGAACCACAGCCAAAGTTGTCCAGCGCGACCAGAATGCCGGCCTTCGCCCATTCGGGCCGGTTGAGAATGAAGTCCGGATCACTGCGGAGGTCCGCAAACAGCGCCTCATCCAGCCCGGCCTTGCTCACAGTCTTCAGGAAGCGCGACGGGACAATCTTGTCGGTGTCCACATTGGCCATGGCCAGGGGCGCTGCGATGGCGTCGAGATGGTTAAACGGCGTCATCGCTATAGCCTCCTCACATCGGTGATCCGTCCGGTGATGGCCGCGGCCGCGACCATGGCCGGCGACATCAGGTGAGTGCGCCCGCCTGGACCCTGACGGCCTTCAAAATTCCGATTGGAGGAGGACGCGCAGCGCTCACCAGGTTGCAATTTGTCGGGGTTCATCCCCAGACACATGGAACACCCGGCCGCGCGCCATTCAAAGCCGGCGTTCTTGAAGATCTGATCCAGACCCTCGGCTTCTGCCTGGGCTTTCACCTCGCCTGAGCCTGGCACCACCAGCGCAGTGACGCCGTCTTGGACCTGACCACGGCGCGCAATCTCGGCTGCAGCGCGCAGGTCCTCAATCCGACCGTTGGTGCAGCTCCCGATGAAGGCGGTATTAATCGCGATATCCGTCATGGCCGTACCCGGCTGCAGATCCATGTAGCGCAACATGGCCGCTTCGGCCTCGCGGCGCGCCGGATCGGACTGGCGGTCAGGGTCCGGGATCACCCCACTGACGCCCACCACCGCATCGGGGCTGGTGCCCCAGGTGACCTGCGGCTCTGCCTTACTGGCATCGATGCGCGCGACCCGGTCAAACCGAGCATCCGCGTCGCTGACAAGGGTTCTCCAATAGGCCTTGGCCGCGTCGAAGTCCTGGCCCTGAGGGGCGTTGGGACGCCCTTCCAGCCAGGCGAACGTGGTCTCGTCCGGGGCGATGAGCCCGGCGCGGGCACCCGCCTCGATCGACATGTTGCACACGGTCATTCGGCCAGCCATGTCGAGGGCGGAGATGGCTTCACCGCGATACTCGATTACGCAGCCGGTCCCGCCATCTGCGCCAATCTGACCGATGATGTGCAGGATCAGATCCTTCGCGGTCACGCCCGCGGCTAGCGCGCCCTCCACCTGCACCAGCATGGATTTCGACTTCGCGCGCGGCAGCGTCTGGGTCGCCAGCACATGTTCAGCCTCGGTGGTGCCAATCCCGAACGCAAGCGCGCCGAAGGCACCATGCGTGGACGTATGGCTGTCTCCGCACACGATCGTGGATCCGGGAAGGGTCAGGCCAAGCTCCGGCCCGATCACGTGAACAATGCCCTGCCCGCGGGACACCAGCGGAATATAGGGGATGTTGAACTCGGCGACATTGCGCTCCAACGCCTCGACCTGGGCCCGGCTTTCCGGATCGAGAATGGCGGCGACACCGCCCGCCCGGTTTGTGGTGGGGACGTTATGGTCCGATACACCCAGGGTCAGGTCAGGCCGACGCACCGGGCGCCCGGCCGCTCTCAAGCCTTCAAAGGCCTGTGGGCTGGTCACCTCGTTGACAAGATGGCGGTCAATATACAGCAACCTGCTGCCATCATCGGTGGCGGCAACACAATGGGCGTCCCAGATCTTGTCGTAGAGCGTGCGGGGCTGTGTCATGCCCTTGATTTAAGCTGAAATACGCCCGGTTCCAATGCGGTTGGCCGCGAGGCTGTAGCGTCAGGAGGACTGAGCGCTCTGAAGTGACTGAGAACTACCCGATTCCCGGGCGCGCTGCAGGAAGCCGATCAGGCTCATCACGTCACTCGGCTTGCAGATGCCGTAGCCCTGCGCCAGGTCACAGCCCATCAGCTGCAAGGCTGCCTTTGTATCCTCGTCCTCGACGCCTTCTGCGGTGAGCACCATGTCGAGATTATGGGCCAGATCGACCGTGGCCTTGACCAGCATCCGGTCGCGCTGGGACTGGGTCACTTCACTGATGAAAGCCCGATCCAGCTTCAGCTCCTGCGCCGGAATGCGCTTCAGATAGGCCAGTGAAGACTGCCCCGTTCCGTAGTCGTCAATGGAGAGGCAGATGCCCGCCTGCTGCCATTGATGGAGCGTTTTCAGGGCCCTCTCCACATCGGTCATGATCGCGGTTTCGGTGACCTCGAAAATCATGCCCGCCTTGGACTGGCTGGCGATCTGGGCCGCCTTTCCGGCAAATTCGTTGTCGGTCAGGACCGAGCCGGAGATATTCACGGCAACCTTCAGGTCAAAGCCGGCCTTGGCCATCGCATATTGGTCAACCAGCGCTTTTTGAAGCGACCAGAGGGTGAGATCCTTGATCCGACCGGTCTCCTCGGCAAACGGGATATAGCTGTCTGGCGGGACCGGACCCTGAACCGGGTCCGTCCAGCGCATCAGCGCCTCAGCGCTGGAGAACTGCCCACTGCGCAGATCCAGCTTCGGCTGGTAGTGCAGCTTGATATGCCCCGCGTCCATGGCCGTATACATGCGGCTCATCAGCGCCAGATTCTCAGCCGGATTGCCGAACCTGTCGGCGTCATACAGCGCATATTTGCGCAGGCTGGTGCGCGCCTGCTCGACCGCGATCACAGCATTCTTGATCGGCGAGCTGGCCTCATCGGCTTCAGCCGTGTGGAGCACAGCACCGGCCACGGCCGAAGTATCAATCGTGACACCGTCGATCACGACCGGCTCATCAATCAGCTTGAGAAGCTCCCACATCTCGCGCTCGACTTCCTCGACCGACCCGGTTGGGAACTCATCGACATTGAGCAGGACGGCCAGCACGCCAGGTGAAATCAGGCCCACATGATCCGGGTTGCGCCCCTCCTTCAGACGGTCGGCCAATGTATTGGTCAACGCGGCAAACGCGCCAAATCCAAGGGCTGCGCGCAGATGTTCGTGGCGATCAAGCTCGAGCGCGACGATGTAGTAATCGAACCCGGCTTCAGACAGCTCATTGAGCGTATCTTTCAGCGCATGGCGGGAGGGCAGACCGGTTTCGCCGTCGACAAACAACGCAGCTGCCAGACGCTGCTTTCGCGCCTTCTCCTTGCGATAGCGCGCAGCAACGAAGATCAGGACGAGGATGAAGAATACGGCACCCACAAGTGAGGCCATGATGTTGGTGCGGACTCGTGCGCTGGCCAGCGCCAGGTCCTGTTCCAGCCGGTCACTGCGCAGTTGCTGGATCTGGAGCTCCTGCTCTGCAAATTCAAATTCCGCACCAAGGAGGGCGGAGTTCGCCGAAGCGGCCACATCGCGCGCTTCATCTTCCAGGCGTTTGAACGCCCGCATATGGATCAGCGCCTGCTCCCACTGGCCGAGTTCGGCGTAAATCTCACTCGCGACCTCATGGAACTCGGTGAAGTTCTGTGGCGAGCGGTCAAGCGGCACACCATCGAACGTCACCTCAAGATGGGACTGCGCGGCAGTGTAACTCCCGAGCCCGGCCGCGATCTGTGCCTCGACGCCCTCAAGAAAGCGGAGCCATTCACCTGAGCCGGCACCCTCCACCCGGTCATAGGCGTCACGGATGGCCGTCTCAGCTAGATCGAACGCATCAAACTGAACGTGGAGCGCCGCGATATTGTTCAGGATGCGAGCCTCAAGGACGGGGCTGCCCATCTCCTCGGCCACGCCCAGCGCCTGGCGATATTCCGCAAGCGACGCCTCATACTCACCGATTTCCTTGTGGGCGTTGCCCATATTGTTGAAGGCGGCAAGGTCCAGCGACGGGTCGCTATGGCGTTCCTGGGCGTCGCGAAAATAATCCAGCGAGCGCTCATACTGGCCCGCGGCGGTGTAAATCGACCCGATCGACTGCAGCACGATGGCCTGGCTGCGGGTATCTTCCAGCTCCTGGAAAACGTCGTAGGCGGCTGTGAAGCTAAGGAACGCGGTATCAAACTCGCCCAGCGCCATGGCAATGCGACCGCGCGCAACGCTCAAGTCTGCGAACAGCTTGGTCGGTGCTGGATCAGCACCCAACCTGGCAATGGCCTGGTCGGCGATCACAGCGGCATCGGCCGGTCGACCCAAACGGGTCGTCGCCTCGGCCTGGAGCCACTCTGCCTGCGCGAGTTGTGTCTGCGCCTCTTCGGTCGAGGAGTTTGCAACAAGGGCCGCAGCAGCCTCGGCCGCCTCAAGCGCGGCCGCCGGGTCGCGCATCATGTTCTCACGCGCCGCCTGAACCGAACGGTCAAATTCCGTCTGGCCCTGTGCCATAGCGGCGGGCGCAATCATCAAAATCATCGCGAAGACCGCAATGACGGCACGAGAAAACATAATCCTGACCCAACCTGGTAATTTCCAGTTGAATCACCCTACCCACAGTTTGTTTAATAACCGCTGAACCTAGTTATTGAGCGAACACAAATGCCCGCCCTCCATACGTGGAGGGCGGGCCTTTAAGTGCCACTTTTTCAGCGGGTTATCAGAAGGCTGCGCGGAAGCGCACGCCACCCATGAATTCCGCCTGTTGATCGGCGAAGCGGGCCTCAGGGGCTTCGACCCGACCAAACAGGCCGAGGCTTGAGCGGTCGCTATCAACACTGAAGCCATAGCTGACTTCAGCGGCGAGATTGCGCTCTCCAGCCAGGTCCCAACGCTGGGTTTCCTGACCGATCTGACCCGTCTCGCGATCGCTGACAACGCCTGCTGTGTAAGCCAGTGCGCCCGATTCTACATGGAGCGGCTGGATGAAGCTGACACGCATCGTATCAACGTCGGTAAACAGCCCGTCCTTGCTGACCGACACCTGGAAGGCGGTCGACATCAGCGCTTCATCGAGCGACAGGACAGCCCCGCCGGCCTCGGACCCGCTTGTGCGACCAACCGTCGCGGATGCGGCCAGAGCCAGATCCATCGGCAGACCAGCCTCGAAGCTTGCCGTCATGGCGTCAGTCGTGGAGCGACCATTAAAGCCCACCGCGCCAAGGCCTTGAGCGCCGAGCAACGCCCGGTCTTCAGACAGTCGGGTATAGCTCACCTCAACCGCCATCTGTTCGCTGAAGGCGTGACGCAGGCCAGCGCCCATCGCAGACGCCGCGTAGGCATCCAGCGAGGTGAACAGGGCAGACGATTCACCGGTAATCGGGTTGGCGTAGCGGTGCGCATCGCGCGTCGAGGACGCGATCAGACGCAGCGAGGTCTCAGGCGACAGCGCCATCTCACCAGCCATGTAGGCGCCGCCAGAGGCGAAGCCGAGGACCGGATTCACACCGCCAGAGTTCGGACGGTAATCGCTCGACGCGTTGAAGGCCGACGTCTCGGCATAGGCAAGGCTCGCCTCACCGATACCGAACTCGAACATGTTGCCGCTGGCGCGGTCTTCCAGCTGGAAGCCGGCCTGGAACATCAGGTCACCGTCAGTGACGCGTTCCCCGCTGTCCAGCGGTGCCGCGAACGCCGTCAGGTAGACATCGCCGTTACGATCCAGAGCCTGGGTAAAGCGTGGCTTCTTGCCGTTCCCGCGGGTCTGGTCCTCAATATACTCCTGCGCACCGTCATTGGCGGCCGCCACATCGTCATCGCTCAGCGTAATGTCGTCCACGCTGATCTGGAAGTCGCGGAAGGTACCGCGGAAGTCCTCGAACACGGTGACGTAGGCATCATCGACGTTGGACAACACCTGTCCGTTGATGATTCCCAGCTCACCAGCCTCAACCTGATCACCTTCGCGATCATAGATGTAGAGGTCATCCGGGTTGAACGGACGGAAGGAGGCATCCACGTCCAGCAGACCCCAGCCATAGACCGGGTCCACACCGGGCTCGCCCAGATCGCGGGCCGACCACAGCAGGACAGACGCCACATCACCGGCTTCGAGCCAGTTCCAGCGGCCCTTCACCAGAGCAGCGGCACCGGTCACGAGCGGAGCGGCGAAGGACGTGCCCGACATGCGGGTCACACCGCCCTCGCCATCCGGCATCAGGATCAGCTCACCCGGAGCGACCAGGAAGCGGTCCATCAGACGGAAGCCGTCCTGACAGCTGCCACCGGTCGTCAGGCAGGCTTCGCCCGGACGGTTGGAGAAAGAAGAGATCTCGCCCAGCGGATTGACCGAACCGACGATCAGCAGGTTCTCAACCTCGCCTGCGTTGCTCCAGTCCACATCCGCAGTCTGGGTGACGCCATCATTGCCCGCCGCGAAGACAAACAGAATGTCCTCGGAGGCGCGCTGCACGTGGCGGTTGGAGAACACATCCGCCCAATTCTGGTGGAAGGTCCAGCCCGGGACACCCAGCGACAGATTGACGATGTCGGTGTCGACTTTCGACAGCTCGATCACGCCCTGACCCACATCGGCCCAGTTGGCCGTCATGCTTTCGTCAAACGGGTTGTAGAGCCACATGGAAACGTCCGGCGCGACACCCATAATGCCTTCGCCATCCATGTCCGCACCGATCAGGTGCGCCACGCCCTCGCCATGGTTGAAGTTCAGATACTCGTCATTGTTCGCTGAACCACGCAGGCCATCGAGGCTGGTCGACAGCGAGAAGTCGACGAGACCCACCGTGACGCCACGACCACCGCCCACACGCTGGGACAGGGCCGGGCTCCAGTTGACCGACGCCATCCAGTGGTCGGTGTGGTCAACGCCGGTGAAGTTCATCAGGCCATCGTAGAAGGCCAGGAAGAATTGCGACCGTTCGGCAGCGCTCAGATTGGCGAGCGAGTCCGGATCGCTGGTGTCGATGCCAAAGCGCGCCTTGAGGTCATTCAGGAAGGCCTCTTCAAAGGACAGGCCGGTTTTGGCGGTGACCGCATAGCCAAAGGTGGCTTCTGCCTCGGCAAACATCGCGTCCAGGTCGGAGGCGAGCTTGGCGTAGTCGCCATCCTCAAACGCCTGAATGTCACCCCAGAACGCGTTTATGTCGCCCCAGAACGGCCCGATATCACCCCAGAAGGCGCTGATATCACCCCAGAATGCGTTGATGTCGCCGTAGAATGGGCTGATGTCGCCCCAGAACGGATTGATATCACCGTAGAAGGGACTGATATCGCCCCAGAACGGGTTGATGTCACCGTAGAAGGGACTGATGTCGCCATAGAACGGATTGATGTCGCCCCAGAAAGGCGAAATATCGCCCCAGAACGGAGAGATCGTGCCGTAAAACGGATTGATCTGGCCGTAGAAGGGGTTGATGTCACCATAAAATGGATTGATCTGCCCGTAAGACGGAAGAATGAATTCTGCAGGGTCGCTCGTCTGCCCGCCGTCTGCAGCCTGCGCTGCGAATGCCGGTGCCCCCAATGCGCAGGTCAATGCGGCGACCGCGCTGCTCAGCTTCAATGCGTGTTTCATATGCATCCCCATGCATAACTTCGTGATGGGGCAACATTACGGGACCACCTCTATGGGTCTTGCTAAGGAGGATAGCTAACATCCGGTAAATCGAAGCCAGCGTTAACGCCGGGTTAGCGCGCATTTCCTGACTTTAAAACAATATGTTGCCGGTCTCCGAATATGGGCGACAACAGCCCGCACCATGGCGACCGCCGAAAAGACGCAATAAAACCATTTACAAATCCGCCGCGCCGCCAACACCGATCCGGAGATCACACTGTGCCTGAAACGATCTATCTCAGCCGTGAGCTGCCCTTGCCCCCGATCGAATATCAGGGCGCGCCGATTTCCTTCGCTCTCGACCAGGGAAATAGCCTTGAAGACGGCCCGCGTGTGTATCTGTCGACCTCACTGGATCGCGTGGATCGCTCTGTCATCGAACGCCTGCCGGGCAGCGTCCGGCTGATTGCCAATCTGGGCATTGGCGTTGATGGCATTGATCTGGACGCCGCGCGTGAGCGTGGACTGTGGGTCTCCAACACCCCAACTGTGACCGAAGACACGGCCGATCTTGCTTTCGCCCTCCTTTTGGCGGCCGCGCGCCGACTGGGGGCTAATGAGCGCTTCCTGAGAGGCGGGTATTGGTCGAAGGACAATATCTTTGGCCCCAATGGCGTGCGCGTGAACGGCAAGACGCTTGGGATTATCGGCTTCGGCCCGATCGGACAGGCCGTCGCGCGGCGCGCCCGCGGCTTTGGCATGACGGTGCTCTACTGGAACCGCTCGGCCAAACCGGACGCCGAAGCCGAGCTCGGTGCCCGGCGTGTCGAGACGCTTGAGGCGCTGGTCTCAACGGCGGACTTCGTATCGCTTCACACCGCGCTCAGCCCGGAGACACGCCAGATCGTGGATGCAGATCTGCTCAAGACGTTCAAGCCGGGCTCGGTCCTGATCAATACCGGGCGGGGTGAGCTGATTGATGAAGTTGCACTCGCTGAGGCGCTGGAGACCGGTCCCCTCGGGGCGGCGGGCCTTGATGTTTTCACCACCGAACCGGACGTGCCTGAAGCGCTGTTGAAGCAGGACCAGGTCGTACTGACCCCTCATATCGGCAGCCGGACCGAGGAAGCCGCCTTTGATTTCTTCGAGCGCGGCTTTGCCAACATCTTCGCCTACCTCGATGACGGAGCGCCGCTCGACATCGTCGTCGAGGGTCAAAGCTCGTCAAAGGGCTAGGTCGCTCTCGCCCTCAAAGCCCCAGCACATGCGAAAAGACTTGGTTCGGGTCTTCGCACGCCATAAGTCTGAGCCCTAACCGAGGCTAACCATTCATGTCCGACGCCCAAGCCCACGCCGAGGCGAAACGCCCCACCTCGCGCAATATCAGCGTGCTGCGCGGGCTTGCGCCCTTTATCAAGCCCTATGCGGTGACCGCGGTGCTGGCCATGGTCGCTCTGGTGTTTACCGCCGCGGTATCGCTGGCTTTGCCGGTGGCGGCGCGGGCCGTGGTTGATGGCTTTGCTGCCGGTGATTTCTCGCAGCTCAATCGCTATTTCCTCGGTGCATTCGGGCTTGCCGGATTGTTCGCGGTTGGGACGGCGCTGCGCTACTGGATCGTGACCCGCCTGGGCGAACGCGTAATCGCCGACATTCGCATCGCCGTGTTCGACCGCATGCTGGGGATCAGCCCGGCCTTCTTTGACCGGCTCCTGACCGGTGAGGTCCTGAGCCGCATCACCACGGACACTACGCTCCTGCTGACGGTGGTCAGCTCGTCGGCGTCCTGGTTTCTGCGCAATTTGCTGGTGCTGTTTGGCGGTCTCGCCCTGATGCTGTGGACCACGCCGAAACTGACCGGGCTGGTGCTGTTGATCGTACCGCTGCTGATGCTGCCAATCATCCTGCTGGGACGCCGCCTGCGCGGTCTTAGCCGGGAGAACCAGGACTGGATCGCGGCCTCGTCCGGCAATGCGTCCGAGGCGCTCCTGTCCGTGCAAACCGTGCAGGCCTTCACCCATGAAGATGAAAGCCGCAAAACCTTCAGCGATGTTACCGAGCGCAGCTATGACAGCGCGCGACGCCGGATCACGGTCCGCGCACAGCTGACCGTAATCGTGATTTTCGTTGTCTTCTCCGGCATCCTCGGCGTGCTCTGGATGGGTGCGCGCGACGTGGCGTCCGGGACGATGACTCCCGGTGAGCTGGTCCAGTTTCTGTTCTTCGCCGGCATGGTCGCCGGTGCGGTGGCCGCGCTTTCCGAACTCTGGACCGAGCTGCAGCGCGCCGCAGGGGCCACCGAACGCCTGATCGAGCTTTTGAATACTGAAGACACGATCAGCGACCCGGCCCATCCAGTGGCGCTGCCCAAGCCGGTGAAAGGCGCGATCAGCCTTGAGGGTGTCACCTTCTCCTATGAATCCCGGTCTGCCGCGCCCGCCCTGCACGCTGTGTCGCTGTCGATTGCGCCGGGTGAAACCGTCGCGCTGGTAGGGCCGTCGGGTGCCGGGAAATCCACGCTGATCCAGCTTCTGCTCCGGTTTTACGAGCCGCAGACCGGGCGCATCACGCTGGACGGCGTTGATCTGGCCGACATGGCCCGGGCCGACTTCCGGCGAGCCTTGTCACTGGTCCCTCAGGACCCGGTGATCTTCGCCGCGTCGGCGCGTGAGAATATCCGCTTTGGACGCCCCGATGCCACCGATGCTGAGGTGGAAGAGGCTGCCCGTGCGGCAGCCGCGCACGACTTTATCGCCGCGCTGCCTGACGGCTATGACACCTATGTGGGTGAACGCGGCGTCATGCTGTCTGGCGGTCAGCGCCAGCGCATTGCGATCGCGCGCGCCATCCTGCGCGACGCGCCGGTCCTTCTGCTCGACGAAGCCACGAGTGCGCTCGATGCGGAAAGCGAGCTGGCCGTGCAACAGGCGGTCGAGCGGCTGGCTGAGGATCGCACAACGCTCGTGATTGCCCACCGGCTCGCAACAGTGAAGAAGGCCGACCGGATCATTGTGCTGGATGAGGGGCGCATCGTGGCGGAGGGCAGCCATGATGAGCTGGTGGCCGAAGATGGCCTTTACGCGCGGCTGGCCCGGCTTCAATTCACAGACGGCCGTGAAGAGCAGCCCGCTTAGCCCCTTCAAACCGCCTTCTGGCTCGGTCGCCGCCGGTCAAGGATGCTCTGAAGTCCCGCACTCAGGCCCTCGCACAACGCGCGACAATGGCGCGCATCTGATCTTTACGGGCTTCAATTTTCATCGCAGACCGTGACAATCACGCGGGAAGATGATCCAGTTACCGTGTTTCGGACGCACTTCGCGCCCGGCCAGTCCGTTCCGCTCATCCCCGATGCTACAGCATTGCTGTCGGCTTGGGGCCCCGAGACACATCAAACTCGAGACCGATAATTTCAGGACCGCCCCATGGCAGAACTCTTACCTGTAGAGCCTTTTGACATCGTTGTCTTTGGTGCCACGGGCGACCTTGCGCGGCGCAAATTGATCCCCGCGCTCTTCCATCGCTGGTGCGACGGGCAGATCCCGGAAAACTCGCGAATCATTGCCGCGGCCCGCGATGAGCTCTCCACTGAAACCTATATCGAGCGCGCAGCCGAGATGGTTCTGACAGCCGAGCCGAGCGCTGAGCGCGTCGCCAAGTGGAACGCCTTCACCGAGCACCTGAAATATGTGGCTGTTGATGCAACGGCAAACGGCAAGGGCTGGGGCGAGCTTTCAAGCGCGCTCGACTCCAGCGCTGACAAGATCCGGCTTTTCTACCTGGCGCTTCCGCCCTCGATCTACGGGTCGGTCTGTGACGCCATCGGCCAGCACGGGCTCAACACGCCGCGCTCGCGCATCATTCTGGAAAAGCCCATCGGGCATAATTTCCACTCCGCGCGCGAGGTCAACGAGGCGGTCGGTCGGGTCTTCCCGGAGAACGCCATCTTCCGGATCGACCATTATCTCG
Organism: Oceanicaulis sp.; assembly: GCA_043513725.1. Taxonomy (GTDB): domain Bacteria; phylum Pseudomonadota; class Alphaproteobacteria; order Caulobacterales; family Maricaulaceae; genus Oceanicaulis. The sequence continues at coordinate 1,536,607 of CP121338.1, forward strand.
GCAAGGAGACGGTCCAGAATCTGCTGATCCTGCGCTTTGCCAATACGCTGCTGGAGCCGCTCTGGAACTCAAACGGCATCGACCATGTCCAGATCACCGTGGCGGAATCGCTGGGGGCCGGCAAACGCGCGAGCTATTACGACCGCGCCGGAGCGTTGCGCGACATGGTCCAGAACCACCTGCTTCAGCTTTTATGTCTGGTGGCCATGGAACCCCCGTCGAGCCTGGAAGCCGATGCGGTGCGCGCCGAAAAGCTGAAAGTGTTGCGTGCGCTGCGGCCCGTGCGCGCTGAAACTGTCGGCAAGGCCGTGGTCCGGGGCCAGTACACCGCTGGCGTCAGCGACGGTGTACAGGTCGACGGTTATGCCGATGAGGTGGGAGAGCCGACGGAGACCGAAACCTTCGTGGCGATCCGCGGCGAGATTGATAACTGGCGCTGGGCCGGTGTGCCCTTCTACCTGCGCACGGGCAAACGTATGCAGGCACGTCGGTCAGAGATCATTATCCAGTTCAAGCCGGTGCCCCACGACATCATCCAGGCTGACGCTGGCGTCTTGCAGCCGAACCGCCTTGTGATCCGCCTGCAGCCCGATGAAGGCGTGAAGCTGATGCTGATGACCAAGGATCCGGGCCCGGGCGGGGTGCGTCTGCGCTATGTCCCGCTCAATCTGAGCTTCGCCGACACCTTCGAGCAGGACTACCCGGACGCCTATGAGCGCCTGTTGATGGCCGTGGTGCGGGACAATCTCAGCCTGTTCATGCGCCGCGATGAAGTGGAATCGGCCTGGCGCTGGACCGATGGGATCATCGCCGCCTGGCATGATGGGGCCTGCCCAGTGCACCCCTACCCGGCCGGAACCGACGGGCCAAACCAGGCCGCCTTGATGTTAAGCCGCGATGAGAGGGAGTGGTTCGATGCCGACCACGCTTAGTCTTGTGACCAGTCTCCAGGAATTCGACGACGGTGAGCAGGCCGCTGAAGCCCTCGCGGCCGCGGTGGCAAGCCGTTTGCGCGAAGGCATCGCCCGCAATGGTCGGGCGACCCTGGTTGGGTCCGGCGGTTCGTCACCGACGCGCCTTTACGAAATCCTATCGCAGACCACGCTCGACTGGAGCAAGGTCACAATCCTGCTTGCCGACGAGCGCTGGGTTGATCCAGGCCTTAAAGGCTCCAACGAGACCTTCCTGCGCGAAACGCTCCTGCAAAACGAAGCCGCGGCCGCCACATTCGTCGGCCTGAAGACGCCACACAGCTCACCGTTTGAAGCAGTGGAGGCGGTGAACGAGCAGCTCGCTGGCGTGCATCGGCCCTATGACGCGGTGGTTCTGGGCATGGGCGGGGACGGCCACACCCTGTCCTGGTTTCCTGAAGCAGAAGGCCTCGATGCCGCCATTGCGCCCGACGGCGAGATCGCTGCAGCCATCCGCGCCCACCCAAGCGAAGTGACCGGGCCTTTTACCGAGCGCATGACGCTGACCCTGGCTGCGCTGCAAGGTGCTGGCTTTACCGCCCTGCTCATCTCCGGTGACGCCAAGCGCAAGGTTTGGGCGGAGGCGGCTGGTCCGGGGCGGGTCGAAAAACTGCCCGTACGCGCGGTGCTCAATGCCAGTGATCTTGGCCTGCAAACCTATTGGTGGCCCTGACAGCCACGCCTTTCCCTCCCCATTTAGGAGACATGACCCATGGCCGCTCTCAATTCGGTCCTTGAACAGGTCACCCAACGTATCAATGAGCGCAGCGCGGTCACCCGTCAGCGCTATCTCGATCAGATGGAGCGTGCCCGCGAACAGGGCCCGCATCGCAAGGTGCTGTCCTGCGGCAACATCGCCCATGGATTTGCGGCGTCAGGCGAGGACAAGAACCCGCTGAAGGACATGGTCTGGCCCAATGTGGGCATCATCACGGCCTATAACGACATGCTGTCGGCGCACCAGCCGATGCAGGACTATCCCGACGCCATCAAGGCGGCGCTGCGTAAAGTCGGCGCGATTGGACAGGTGGCCGGCGGTGTCCCGGCGATGTGCGACGGCGTCACCCAGGGCCAGCCGGGCATGGAGCTATCGCTCTTCTCCCGCGATGTGATCGCCATGGCGACGGCAATCTCGCTGTCCCACAACATGTTTGACGCGGCCCTGTGTCTGGGCACGTGTGACAAGATCGTTCCCGGTCAGCTGATGGGCGCGCTGCGCTTTGGTCACCTGCCGACGCTTTTCCTGCCGGCGGGCCCCATGCGCTCTGGCCTGCCGAACGCAGAGAAGGCGCGTATTCGCCAGCTCTACGCCGAGGGCAAGGTGGACCGTGCCAAGCTTCTCGATGCAGAAAGCGCCAGCTATCACAGCCCGGGCACCTGCACCTTTTACGGCACGGCCAACTCCAATCAGATGCTGATGGAGATCATGGGACTTCACGTGCCGGGCTCGGCCTTCGTCAATCCGGGCACGGATTTGCGCGAAGCCATGATCGCCGCCACGGCGCAGCGCGCGGCGAAGATCACAGATCTGGGACAGGATTATCGCCCGCTCGGTCAGGCCATCGATGCGCGCGCGATCGTCAACGCGATTGTGGGCCTGCATGCTACCGGCGGGTCGACCAACCACACCATCCACCTGATCGCGATCGCGCGCGCGGCCGGGCTGATTATCAACTGGGATGATTTCGATGCCCTGTCGAAGGTGACGCCGCTGCTGACGCGCATCTATCCCAACGGTCAGGCCGATGTGAACCATTTCCACGCGGCAGGCGGCATGGCCTTCATGATCCAAGAGCTGTTGGGTGCGGGCCTGCTCCATGACGACGTGCTGACGCTGGGAGCCGAAAGCCTGGCCGATTTTGCAACCGAGCCCTTCCTGAATGACGGCAGTCTCACCTGGAAGCAGCCGCCAGCGGAAAGCGCGGACCCGGACATCCTGCGCACCGTCGCCAACCCTGTCTCGGCCGATGGAGGCCTGCGTGTGCTTGAAGGGCCGATTGGCCGTTCCGTGATCAAGATTTCAGCGGTGAAGCCGGAAAACCGTCTGGTCGAAGCTCCGGCCATTGTCTTCCATGATCAGGCGGAGCTGATGGCTGCGTTCGAGGCGGGCAAGCTGGAGCGTGATTTCGTGGCCGTCGTGCGTTTCCAGGGTCCGAAGGCCAATGGCATGCCGGAGCTTCACAAGCTGACCCCGCCGCTGGGCGTGCTTCAGGACAAGGGCTTCAAGGTCGCGCTGGTCACGGACGGGCGGATGTCGGGTGCCTCCGGCAAGGTGCCCGCCGCCATCCATATGAGCCCGGAAGCCCTCGCTGGTGGCCCCATCAGCAAGATTCGCGACGGCGATATGATCCGTCTCGACGCCGAGGCGGGCACACTCGACATCCTGCTCGACGCGGCAGAGTGGGAGGCGCGCGAGCTCGCTACGGCGGACCTCTCCGGCAATGAGACCGGCATGGGCCGCGAGCTCTTCTCTGGCTTCCGCCGGGTGGTGTGCTGCGCCGAGGACGGGGCCATCGCCCTTCCAGAGCTGGACGGAGCCGTGCTGGAGTCCACACCGGAGCCCGTGGCGTCATGACGAACGACTATCTGGTGGCCGATATTGGCGGGACGAATGCCCGCTTCGCGATTGCGCGCGGATCGGCCGCCGAGGACTTTGAACTGGAACAGATCAAGCGCCTCAGGAATGAGGATTTTGAACATCTGCGCGATGCCGCCCAGGCCTATCTGCAGACCTGTGAAGGCCCGATGCCCAGGGCGGCCTGCTTTGCCGTCGCCGCCCCCATCACGCCCGGTCAGATCCGCCTGACCAATTCAGCCTGGAAGCTGGACCCCGAGGCGCTTCCAGGCGAGCTGGGCCTTGATAGCCTGATCCCTGTCAATGACTTCGCCGCCCAGGCGCGTGGTGCGCCGCTGTGCCCGAAAAAGGACCAGCACGTGCTCAATGCCGGTACGGCGATTGAGGGCGAGCCAATTGCTGTGCTGGGCCCGGGCACAGGCCTGGGGTTGGGTCTGCTGGTGCCGACGACCGACGGCATTCGCGTGATTGCGACCGAGGGCGGGCACGCCGGCTTTGCACCGCGCACCGAAGAAGAGATCGAGGTTGGTAAATTCATCGCCGATGAATACGGCTATGTGAGCTGGGAGCGCCTGCTATCAGGCCGAGGCCTGGTGAACATTCACCGCGCGCTGTGCGCGCTCGACGGGATTCCGTGGACCGGTGCGCGCCCGGAAGACGTAACCGCTGAAGCGCTGGAAGACCCGGACTCGCTGGCGCGCCGCGTGGTCATGCTGTTTTGCGATGTGTTGGGAGCCTATGCCGGCGATGTGGGCGTCATGACCGGCTCGCGCGGCGGGATCTACCTGGCAGGCGGCATTGCGCCGAAAATCCTGCCCCTGCTTGAAGACAGCCGCTTTGAAGCCCGCCGTGTCCGCCGCGGCCCCATGACCCGCTATGCGGAGTCCATGCCGGTTACCTTGATCATGTCAGATGCCGCCGCCCTGATGGGGGCCGCCGCCATTGCCGAAGCCGGAGGGCTTTAACCCGATGTCCCATACCCTGAAGCAGATCCTCGACGCGGCCAGCGTCATTCCGGTGTTGAGCCTGGAGCGCATCGACGACGCCGCACCTTTGGGCCGCGCGCTTGCCGCAGGCGGGGTCAAGGTCGTGGAGCTGACCTTGCGCACGCCAGTGGCGCTGGAGGCCATGAAAGCCATGCAGGACGCCGCGCCCGAGCTGATCGTGGGCATGGGCACCGTTACACGTCCGGAACAGGCCAAAGCCTCAGCTGACGCCGGCGCGGCCTTTCTGGTCAGTCCGGGCCTGACGCCATCGGTGACTGACGCCATGCTGGCGACCGGCGTGCCCTGCCTGCCCGGTGTTGCCACAGCCGGGGAAGCGATGACGGCGACAGAGGCCGGGTTCGAGGCGCTGAAATTCTTCCCCGCCGAACCGGCCGGCGGGATCCCCTATCTCAAGGCGCTCGCCGGACCCCTGCCCGATCTGGTCTTCTGCCCGACGGGCGGCATCTCAAAAGACCGCGCCGCTGACTATCTGGCGCTGAAAAACGTCGCGTGCTGTGGCGGGAGCTGGGTCGTCACAGCGCAGCAGTTGGCGGGCCAGGACTGGGCCGGGATTGAAGCTAATGCCCGCTTCGCGTCCGGACTGAAGCCCTGACACATCAGGGATCTAAGGCCTGTTCAGCCTCTTCGGTCGGCAGCCGAATTTCGTGGAGCACGGGCCAGAGCTTGCCGGTCACGAAAATCCGGTCGGTCTCCTGATCCCAGGCAATGCCATTGAGGACCGCGTCGCGATCACCGCGCAGTGTTTCCGGCACGGCGTGCGCGAGATCGAGCACCTGTGTAACCGCGCCGTTCGCCGGGTCGATCATGACGATTTGCTGGGTCATCCAGACATTGGCCCAGATCGCCCCGTCGATCCATTCAAGCTCGTTGAGATTTCGAAGCGGGCGACCGCCATAGGTCACCACAAGCCGACGCGTCAGCGTCATGTCTTCGGGATCCAGAAAGCGCAGGGTGGGCGAGCCATCTGACAGGATCAGCGACTGGCCATCACTGGTCAGCCCCCATCCCTGACCGGGATAGGTGAACTGTCCCACTTCCTCAAAGCTTTCCGCGTCATAGATGAAGCCGGTCTGGGCCCGCCAGCTCAGGACAAAGATCTGGTCGTCAACACGAACCGACCCTTCGCCAAAAATCCACTCCGGCAGATCGATCCGCTGCAGGACCTCACCGGTTTCCAGTTCAACAAGGCGCAAGCTGGACTCGCCATACCGCCCGGTCGATTCCAGTACCCGCCCGTCAACGATGGAGAGCCCCTGCGTAAAAGCTGCGTCATCGTGGGGAAATGTCTCAACGATTTCCGGACTGACAAAGGGCACCTGGGCGTTGGCCGGAGCCGGTGAGGCCGCAACCAACAGTAAAAGATTGGCCAAGCTGAAGAGGGTGAGACGGAACCGGTCGATAGCTGTGGCTCGCAGGGCGGCCCTGTCAATCATGGCCAGGCTGAAAGCGATGGTCATCACTATACCAATCTGTCGTGTGGCTTTCCTCGATCATACTCACCGATCGCGCTTGAACACCAGATGACCAGCCAAGCGTCCTCATCGTTATCGATGAACAACCGTTTTATCTAGCAGTGCGCTCCTGAGAATTTCCCCGCAACAGCGCCATTTGCGTCTGGTTGGCGCGGTCTCAGTCCGGTCACGCCGCGCGTAACCGGCGAAAACTTCGGAGCTATTTCGGGAATTGTTGGAAGGAGACCAGACAGCCAAGTCTAGCTGGCGGTGCTGTCAGACTAAAGCAAAGTAATCTCACCGCCACTTAGAGCGGAAAATTTGGAACAGTGTATCCTTGCTCATTGGCTTCATCATCGGCGTCAATGAAGATGATGTGCTCAACGGCGCGGTAGCGCAGCAAGGTACACCGCTCGACTTCGCCGGTATCTGGATCAAGGGTCACAAAAGCGCTACGTCGAGACGCTGAGCCCTCGCACCCGGTTTGCCAACGCACTTCACGCTCCAGCTGCAGCTCTCCATCAGAGTACTGCTGAAGATGATTGCCTCTGAAACGCAACCGAATACCCGTCTGGCGACCGTTTGGAATCCAGTCACCCTCCATATACGTCGCCCAGGCTTCAGGTCCGACCGGTGGCCCCATTTCAGAATAGATACGATCTGAAACTGTACCGGCTGTACGCAATGTGATCTGCGCGAATCCCATTTCATCCGGTCCCGCGTTGACCAGATACGTACAGCTTTCAGCTCGTTCGCCCGCTTCGTTAAACGTTATGAAAGACGGAGTTTCAGTCGCGCTACCCTCACAGCCCAGTTGCCATTCAATGCGCCGCTCCAAAATTAAACCCTGCTGGTAGTACTCGCGGTATACTGCCCCTTCGATTTGCAATTGCGCATCTGGATCATTCACAGAGGTCCACATCCCCTGAGCAAGTTCGGTCTGAGCCTCAAGCCCTGCTGCAAGCTCAGCGTTAGCGCCCTCAGCCGCCTCGTTAATGTTGGTTTGCGCCGTTGATACAGCCGGAGCGATGTCGAACACCGATCCCGTCAAGTATAACGCACCAACCGCCACGGCGGCGCTGAGCGCGCTCGCGAGAATTGCCCGGACAATCATTTCTTTCCCCTAATTTTGAAAAGCCTGGCTGCTGTCATTCCAAAAGGACGTCAGCTCACGTTTCATCAAAATTTCGCGCGCAGATCGAACCCAGCTCTATGGTCCTCAACACGATCACCGAACTCAGCGGTGTAGCCGAAACGCAGGCCCAAGCGATCACTACCGACAACGTGCAGATCGGTGGAGATGCGATAACTCTCCTGATCGAGCGCCGTCCCGATCACGGCCGGGTCCGCCATCGGGTTCGCGCCGAGCAGACGCATCGGCAACTCCAACCGGTCCTTGGACTGTAAGTCGGCTCCGAACGTCACCGTGAAGGTCGCTGCGCTGTCCTCACCTTCATGAAGCACGGCACCCAGGGCCACTTCAGGGCTAAGCGCTGCGAGCACTTCTGTATGGTTCAGGATCTCAACACCCAGTCCGTCCAACCCGCTTTCTTCAAGGCCGGTATGGTGTAGCGCCGTTACAGAGCCTCGCAGCTCAGGCCGGGCGAACACGCGACCGCTGCGCAGGATCTGCGCAATGTGAAGCTCAGTCGTCACATAGCCTGACGTTGCCGAGGACTCCCCGACCTGCGGCCCGAAGATATTCTGGTTGCGGACCGCATCTGTCCACTGCCAGCCCGTGGTCATGCCACCGCCAACAATGGTTCCCGACATCGGACTGGTCCGTTCAAAGCCGAGACCGGCATGGAGCGCCTGACCGTTGGAGCGCATGCGAAGATCATCGATGTGGAGGCTGTCGAGGCGGTCGTATCCAATGGCCGCGGCCATGGTCCAGATCGGATTGTCCAGCTGACGCTCAAAGCCGCCGCGGAAATGCAGGGCATTGGATTCCACCGAGAAGGTCTCGAAGGTTTCTTCCCGCTCTGATGCCGACGCCTCAAGCCGCGTCCATATGCACTGCCCCTCCACCTGGCGCACCGGGCTCTCGCAGGAGAATAGCGCGTCGGAAAACGCCTGGGCATTGTCATACTGAGCCTGAACCGGAGCCAAGTGTCCGGAAGGATCAAGCTCGGTGAAGATCGCAGAGTAAACGTCCTCTTGCCCGGCCTGAAGATTGCCCAGAAGAGCGCCAAGGCGGCCAATACCAGATGAGCCGCCCCACCGGATCGCACTGTCCATGTGCCGTCCCATCGACTGGCCGTTCTCGTTCAGGAAATCCTGACCAAAGTCCGTCGCGACGGTGAGCTGAATGCCAATATCGTTGGCTTCAATCCCAAAATCGATCGCGATTGTGTCTTCGATTTCAAGCCCGTTATCGGTCGCGGTGCCCGCGGTCGCAAACAGGGTCTTGTTATCGTCGTTTTCCAGCCAGGTCAGGATTACCTCACCTGTGCCATCAACCGTCGTGTCGCCTGTGACATTCACGATGTCAGAGTCATAAGGGCCATAGGCCACATCAAATACCAGATGCCCGGTCTCGGTCTGAACGAAATTGCCATCGAGATCGACCGTATTGATGACCCGAGCCCCAAAAAGAAGGTTGGTCTCAGGTTCGCCGATGGCATCCAGATTGCCGAAGGTGTCCCCGTTGAGAAGATCAATCGGGAAGCGCGGGGCTGACAGCCCCATCACAAAGTTACCGGCATTGGTAAATGTCGCCGTCGATCCCGTGATCGAAGGCACGGCAGCCGGTGAAACAAAGCTCTCAACCGCAACGCCCTGCGTGCGCGTCGGAGCGGGCATCGGCACGACCTCAGGTGCCGTGACCGGCACCGGTGCCAGGTCATTGGCCGGACGCAGATCCGGACTTGCCGGTTCTGCAGAGCCCGGAGCAATGGTCCCGCTCGCGAGCTCCGGCGTCGCGCTCACAGGCGCAGGCAGGATGGATTCTGACACCACCAGCGACGTGCCAGGTTCAGCAACGGCGCTACCCGGCAGTGCGGCGATATAAAGGCCTTCACCGGCCGTGGTGGGCGCAGCGGGTTCCGCCTGAACCGGCTGCACCGACACACCGGCTGCCATGACGGGGGCGCCATTGGCGTCGCCAATCATTTCACCAGTTTGCGGGCTGGAAAGCGCGCCCCCCATCGGACGTGGATCGGGATCCACCGGAGCCGCGCTGACCGTGAAGGCCGCTGCCGCAGCTGGCGTTGCGGACACTGCCGAGGTCGAAACCTCAACCGGCGTCACCGAAATGTCGGTGGTCACTGCCGGGTCGCGCAGATCAATCGTGTCAAAGGCCACGAAGGTGGCGTCCTGCTGGTTATTAAAGCGGTTATCGCCAGAGCCCAGGTCCACATTGCCAACCACGAGGCCGAAATTGCTGACCGTGTCATTGCCGTCGGTCCCGGTGATCGCGAGACCGGAAACAGAGGAGACCGAGCCAAAGCTGGTCAGCTGGTTGTTGAGGCCGCCATCAAAGGCAACGCCGACACCCGTTCCCGAGCCCCCGCGAACCAGACCGGTAATGTCCGCCAGGATGTTTCCTGCACCGTTTTCGCCGCGGCTCTGGGCGTAAACGGCCGAGGAATTCTCACCCGGCGCAAAGATCGCACCGTCCACATTGATGGTGATCGCTCCACCAGCCCCGTCACCGCCGGAGGCATAAGACCCATTGGCCCAGCCGCCACCCCCGCCGAGCGATTGCACGATGAGGCCGATGGCGTTGTCACCGGTCGCCGTGATGTCGCCGGTCTGGGCAAAGCTGGTATCACCACCATCGCCCACATTGGCATCTGACAGGGAGACTGAATTCAGGTGGAAATCACCGAACACGGCACCACCGCCCCCGCCAATCGACTGCAGCACAACGCCGTGAGAGCGCTCTCCTTCAGTGTAGATCGTGCCGGAATTGGTGATGGTCAGGTCACCGCCATCGCCCTCAGCGCCATTGCTGCCGCCAAAGGTCAGATCAAGCGAGACATCGCCGGCTGTGCGCAGCTCGCCGCCGCCAGCCCCGATTGACTGAACCACCAGCGCCTGGGCGTCATCGCCGGTCGTCGCCATGCCGCCGGAGAAGTCCGCGGTGATGGTCCCGCCATCAAGGCCGCTGCCGCCGTTTGCGCCAAAGATCGCCGTCACCGAAGTGCCCGACGTGCTGGCTGGGCTGAGCGCGGACGCCGTTCCGGCGCTGGACGATCCGAAACCACTGATGTCGATGCCGATCAGGCCTCCACCGCCACCAATGGACTGCAGGATCGTGCCGGCGGCCAAGTCACCGGTCGTGGCAACCGAGCCGGACTGCGTGCGGGTGATATCGCCGCCAGCGCTTGCTGAGCCGTTTTCACTCCCGAAGGTGAGGGAAATGGTGCCCACCGAAGTACCGGCTTCGCCGCTGATATCCATGATACCGCGACCGCCGCCATCACCGATAGACTGGATCAGAACACCGTGGGTGTTCGTCCCAGTGGTCACAATCGAACCGGAGTGGGTCGAGGCGATTGCCGCGCCATTATTATTGGTGCCGCTTGTACCTCCAAGACCCATTTCGAAATTGACCGGGACGAAATCGGTCTGCTCAGGGTCAAGCGAGAAGACTGTTACAAGATCAAGCGTACCGCCACCGCCACCAATCGACTGATTGACCGCCGCCGCGCCATTATCGCCCGCTGCGCCAAAGCTTCCTGTCGTTTTGATGGTGACCCGGCCCGCATTCATATCGGAGGTATTGGAGCTACCGGCAGCCATCTGAACCGTAGGCACGGTCACAGAGCTGTCGCTGCCCGGTCCGATGATCGGGAAATTGTTGTAGCCAACAAGACCCGTGAAGTTCAGGGCAATAGTCCCACCACCGCCATTGATGCTTTCAGCCTTGATGGCTTGCGAGCCATTGCCAAGCACCGTGATATCGCCAGAGTGGTTGACGATGACATCGCCGCCCTGGCCACCGGTACCACCGCCGGTCGCTCCAACCAGCGCCGATACAGCGTTGGACAGCAGCAGCGAGCTTGGCTCAGCTGTCAGTCCAAAGCCGAGCGAGGCGTTACCGCCGCCCCCACCAATGGACTGCGCCACGATGCCGTGTGCGCGCTCACCCCGGGTGACGATCTGGCCAGAGTTGTTGACCACGACCGTGCCACCATCACCGCCCGAACCGCCAGTGCCACCAATGGATAGAATTGGAGAGCTGGCCTGAGCCCCGATCGCGGCATTGACGCCAATGGACATGCCGCCATTACCGCCGCCACCGCCGACAGACTGGGCCAGAATACCGTGAGCGCCCTTGCCGCTGGTGTCGATCAGACCTTCATTGGTCACCGTAACCGTGCCGGCAAAGTTTCCAGAGCCGCCCGAGCCTCCAAGGTTGAATCCAGCGATGAAGCTGTTCTCGCTGCTCTGCATGGCCGTGACGGAGTAAACGGTCGAGCCGTTACCGCCACCACCGCCAAGCGATTGAGCAAAAATGCCGTAGGCGTTTTCACCAGTGGTCACGATCTGGCCAGAGCCGGTGCTTCCATTGGCCGTGTTTGACACCGTGACGTCGCCGCCCGTACCGCCAAGACCGCCAGCGCCACCAATATTGATCGCCAGTTGCTGGGAGTTGTTTGTTGAGCCGGACACGCCGCCAACGGCGTTGATCACCGTGCCCGCATCACCGCCACCACCACCGATGGAGGTTGCGACAATGCCTGCGGCCTCACGCCCGGTCGTGAAGATCATGCCAGAGTTGGCCACATCAACCTGGCCACCAGAGCCACCGGTATTGCCCGAACCGCCGACATTGATGTCGAGGGCCTGGTTGTTGCCTTTGCCCTGTGCGCGCAGCGCCAGAACACCACCGCCGATACCTCCGCCGCCGCCAACAGACTGAGCGCGGATTCCGTGAGACAGCTCACCTATCGTGGAGATAAGCCCGACATTGGTAACATCAACGATGCCGCCATCGGCTCCGTCGCCGCCATTGCCGCCAACATTGACGGTGATCGTGCGAGACGTGGAGCTGTCAGGCACGCCGCCAATCTGAATACCGGTCGAGATGGCCATACCGCCCATACCGCCGCCGCCACCAATGGCTTGGGCCAGAATGCCGTCCGCACGGTCGCCTTCGGTCCACAGCATCGCGTCATTATCGACATCTACGCGGCCGGACAGCGCACCGGTACCGCCGGTACCGCCCACGCCGATCAGCAAAGACCCGGTCGCCTGCAGGCCAATATTGGTTGTGGTACCGCCGGCACCGCCCCCGCCACCAACCGATTGGGCAAAGATCGCCCGAGAGTCATCGCCCCGGGTGGTGATGTCTGCGGTATTTGTAACCAGGACGTCACCGGAAATAGCCGCGATACCACCTTCAAGACCCACAGCCACGTTGAGGGCGTAGGCTTCCGCGTTCGGACCTTCGCCAACGGTGGTGGACCCGCCGACCGAGGTCGCCGAACTGGCACCGCCACCACCACCAATCGACTGGGCAAAAATGCCCGAAGAGTCGCTGCCGGTGGTGTCGATAACGCCCGCAGCCGTCACAGAGACATTGCCGCCCGCGCCGCCGGTACCGCCCTGGCGGCCAATGACGATGTCCAGTGAATTTGCCGCCAGAAGCGACATGTTGAAGTCGGTGCCGGTGTTACCGCCACCGCCACCGATGGACTGGGCCTTGATGCCTGCAGCGCCGTCACCGCCGGTGACGATTGTACCGTCGTGTGCGACGGTCACGGTCCCGCCGGTGCCGCCCGCGCCGACATCACCGCCAATGGCAAGGTTCAGCGAGCTCGCGTCCTTCAATAGCCCAATGCCGACATTGTAGGCCGCATTACCTCCACCACCGCCGAGCGATTGAGCGTGCAGTCCGGTGGAGTAACGACCATCCGTGACGATGTTGCCGACATGATTGACGGCAACTGCATCACCGCTGCCTGCACCGGCACCGCTGCCGCCAATTGTGATCAGCGCGGCCACCGGATTATTCGTGTCGTTGCCGACGGCTGCGGCGAAGTTGAAATTCATCCCCGCATTACCGCCACCACCGCCGATGGACTGAGCCAACAGGCCGACAGAATTATCGCCGAAGGTGCGAATAAGACCCGGGTTCGCGGTGCCTGAGCTATCAATCCCGCGTGTCACCGTGACGGTTGATGCGTTACCGCCAGTCCCGCCTGAGCCGCCAACACCGACAGAAATCGGATTGCCCTGCAGCGCGAAGGTCCCGGTGATATTCATCCCACCGGTACCGCCGCCGCCCCCAATCGACTGAGCCAGAAGACCGGTAGAGCCACCCGTGAAATCGACCGCTTCCAGCGGGTCTTCATCGGCTGCCGGATTGGCCTTGAACTGGCCATTGACGATGATGTTGCCTTGGCTGCTCACCACAACCTGGCCAGCATCAGCACCGGTTCCGCCCGAGCCGCCAACACCGATGGAAGCCGCGTACCCACGCGATGTGCCACCTGAGGCACCGCCGGTCAGGTTGAGCGTGCCGGTCACATTCAGCCCACCAGAGCCACCGCCGCCGGCGATCGATTGAGCCAGTAGGCCAATGCTGTCGATACCATCGACCAGGATCTGGCCGACATGGTCGACATTCACATTGCCGGAGGTATTCCCCGCACCACCAAAGCCACCGAGGCCAAATGCAATCGCAGGCTCACTGCCCTGGGTGTTTCCGGTAATCCCGCCAGATATATTGATTGCGCCATTGCCGCCACCGCCGCCAATGGATTGAGCGGCGAGGCCACGCGAGCGATGACCGGACGCGAACAGGTCTGCATCAACATCGGCGATGACATCACGGCCAATGCCGCCATCACCGCCAAAGCCCCCAACGCCCACCGTCAGCGTGCCGTCCATGGCGACGCCACCAGAAATATTGATGCCGCCATTGCCGCCGCCGCCACCCAGCGATTGGGCGATCACAGCTGTGCGATCATCACCGATGGCCTGCACCTGAACGCGGTCAGCGCCAGGCGCACCAATGGTCAGATCAACAGTGCCAGCATCGCCGCCGTCACCGCCAAAGCCGCCGATGCCAATCGCAGCGGCGCGGCTTGATACCGTGGTGCTGCCTGGCTGAGTGATGGAGATCTGGCCGGTGATATTCAGCGCGCCGTTACCGCCGCCGCCACCCAGTGACTGGGCCACCACACCATGGGAGCCGTTCAGGCGCTCACGCGTTGCGCCGATCGTGTATTCAACATTTTCAATACCCGGCAGCGTCAGCGTTATCGTCTGCTCCGGCGTGGTGATGTCGGACTCAAGCCCGGTCGCCCAGACATTGCCCAATACGCTCGCGGTGACATTATCCGCATCGCCGCCAGAACCGCCAAAGCCACCCAGACCAAAGCCGAGGCTTGCTGCGCTTCCATTCGTTGTTGCGGTCACACCGCCAGAAATGTTGATGCCGCCATTACCGCCGCCACCGCCGAGCGACTGCGCGACGATGCCATCCGAATTGGTCCCATCGGTGAAGACATTGCCGGCATAGCTCAGAATCACGGTCCCAGAATCACCGCCCGCTCCGCCAAAGCCGCCGATACCGACAGCACCTGTGCCCGCAGTGCCAGCGCTAAGGGCTACCGCACCGGTGATATTCATCCCACCGTTGCCGCCGCCGCCGCCAACTGATTGGGCAATAATGCCGTCTGCATTGTCACCGCTGGTGACATAGTTGCCAGTAATAATGCCGGTTACGTCATCGGCATCACCGCCGCCGCCACCGAACCCGCCGACACCGACACCAACAGAAACTGAAGCATTATTGCTGACCGAAAGGGACAGCGCGCCGGTGATGTTGAAGCCGCCATTACCGCCCCCGCCACCCAGGCTCTGCAGCATGGCACCGAAGCTGTTATCGCCTTCGGTGGTTACATCTCCCAGGAGCGTGCCATCAACGGTCGACGCGTTACCGCCGCCGCCGCCAAAGCCGCCAACACCCACGCCCAGATTCCCGGACGCACCTTTGCTGGCGCTGACTGTACCGGTGATGTTGAAGCCGCCATTGCCACCAGAGCCGCCAAGGCTCTGCAGCAGGATGGCATGGGCATCATCGCCTTCGGTCAGGATATTACTTGAGATGCTGGCCGCGACCAGGTTGGCATTGCCGCCATCACCGCCAAAGCCGCCGACACCGACGCCCACATTGCCCGCACCACCAGACGCGGTCAGCGCGAGAGCACCGGTAATGTTAAAACCGCCATTGCCACCGCCGCCGCCAAGCGACTGATAGGTCACCGCAGATGCGCGATCGCCCAAGGTGGTGACATCGCCAGTCAGGAAGCCGGTCGCAGACCCGGCATCACCGCCATTGCCACCAGCGCCACCAATGCCGACCATGATGTTTCCAGAGGCCGACTTTGATGCTGTCAGGCCGCCGGAAATATTCATCCCGCCATTCCCGCCGCCGCCGCCAACAGACTGGACCAGCAGACCCGTGCTGTCGTCGCCTTCAGTCCGAACGAGGCCCGTCACTGCGCCATAGGCATTCGCAGAATCGCCGCCATTACCACCGGAGCCGCCAAGGCCCACGCCAATATTGCCAGCCGCAGTGCCTGAGAGCGAAAGTCCACCGGTGACGTTAAAGCCACCATTACCGCCGCCGCCACCAACGGACTGAACCGTGATGGCGCGGGCGTTATTGCCCATTGTGTAGGCGGCGTATTGCGGCAGGGTCACGCTTTGCGTGGCGTCAACCGTGGCAGACGCCGATCCGGCGTTGCCGCCGCTGCCCCCGGTTCCACCAATGCCAACGCCGATCGTGCCAGCACCGGTCCCCGACAGCGCAATGCCGCCAGTGATGTTAAAGCCGCCATTACCGCCACCGCCGCCAAGAGACTGGGCAACGATGGCGTCGCTGAGGTCGCCTTCGGTTGCGGTCACACCGGTGACATTCAAGGTCACATTGCCGGAGCTGCCCCCGCCGCCACCGGAGCCGCCAATACCGACATTGATTGAGGCCGCGCCGGTGCCCGCGCCAGCAATTCCGCCGGAAATATTAAAGCCGCCATTACCACCACCGCCGCCAAGCGACTGGGCCACAATGCCGCTTGAGGCATCGCCCAGCGTCATGACATTGCCAACCATGGTCGCGTTCACGGTCGAGCTATTGCCTCCGCCTCCGCCAGAGCCACCAATGCCGACCGAGATCGCGCCTGCAGCCGTGCCGCCTGCGCCAATGCCACCGGAAACATTGATGCCGCCGTTACCGCCGCCGCCGCCAACGCTTTGCGCGATGAAGGCTGTCGAGCGGTCGCCTTCGGTCATGGCGCCAGATGCGCTTGCTGTAACCGAGCCTGCGCTGCCGCCCGTACCGCCTGAGCCACCGATGCCCACAGAGACACCGCCACCAAACGTGCCCCCCGCCCCGATGGAGCCGGAAATGTTCATACCGCCATTACCGCCGCCGCCGCCAAGCGACTGGACGACGATGCCCGAGGCCTCGTCACCCTCAGTCATGACAAAGCCGTTCGCCGTCCCGGTCACACTGCCGGCATTGCCGCCATTGCCGCCCGCACCGCCAAGGCCGACCGACACGCCGCCGCCAAACGTGCCGCCCGCTCCGATGGAGCCGGACACGTTAAAGCCGCCATTACCGCCGCCGCCGCCAACAGACTGAACCACCAGGCCGCTGGACTGGTCGCCTTCGGTGGTGATTGTGCCGCCGGCTGTACCCGTAACATTACCGCCCGAGCCGCCGGCATCACCGGCACCGCCAAGGCCGACTGAAACGGCACCGCTGGCCGCTCCCGACGCACCGATAGAGCCGGAAATATTGAAGCCGCCGCTACCGCCGCCGCCGCCGACAGACTGGATCGTTACACCGGTGGAGCGATCGCCTTCGGTAAAGACATCGCCACCCACTGAACCGGTGACCGTACCGCCGTCACCGCCAGCGCCACCATCGCCACCAAGGCCGACAGAGGCCGCGCCAGACGCCGCTCCTGCGAGTGCGACCGAAGCAGAAATATTATAGCCGCCATTACCGCCGCCGCCGCCAACAGACTGAATAACAGCGCCATTTGAGTTATTACCGCGCGTGGTGATCGACCCGTCAAAGTCGGCATTGACCGTGCCGCCGAGACCACCATTACCGCCGGAGCCGCCAATACCAACGGCCACCGAAGCTGAGGCGACGCCCGCTGCCGCCCCGGAAACAGAAACCGAGAAGCCGCCATTACCGCCGCCGCCGCCGACCGACTGGGCAATCAGGCCAGTTGAAAAATCATCGAGCGTGGTGATGGCACCCCCGCTATTCATCTGGACCGTGCCGCCATTGCCGCCGAGGCCGCCCTCGCCGCCAATGCCCACGGACAAAGACGCTGCAGCCGTTTCACCTACAGCAAAGGCAACAGCGACAGCGTAGCCGCCGTTACCGCCGCCGCCGCCGACAGATTGGGCAAACATGCCGTCTGAGCTGATGCCATCAGTGACGATGATCACGTCACCATCAACTGTAACGAGGCCGCCCTCGCCGCCGTCACCGCCGTCACCGCCAACCGCGATGCTGGCCGATGCGCCATAACCCACCGTGGCCGTGATGGCCGCGCCACCATTACCGCCGCCGCCGCCAACAGACTGGGCGAAGACGCCCTGGGCGCGGTCGCCGCTGGTCTGGATCAGAGGTGAGAAGGTTTGGCCGTTGACCGTACGGTCAGAGAAATTGACGTCGACCTGCCCGCCGGCACCGCCGTCACCGCCTGCGCCACCAATGCCAACGCCCGCGAACAGGCTGACTGAAGTTGCAGAGCCGCCGTTACCGCCGCCGCCACCGATGGATTGAACAAAAATACCGCGCGAGTCATCGCCGCTAGTGGTGATATCACCGCTATGATTGACCGTGACGAGGCTGGAATCGCCGCCGCCACCGCCTTCACCACCGATGGTGAAGAAGGCACCACCTGCGCTCCCGCCATCACCACCACCGCCACCAATCGACTGGGCCTGGATCGCATTGGAATCGCCGGATGTGGTCCGCACATCACCGGTGTTTGTCACCGTGACGACGCCGCCAGTACTGGCCTGACCGCCTGCACCACCGATGGACACAAGACCAGCGCCAGAACCGCCATCACCACCGCCACCGCCGACAGACTGCGCAAAGATACCGCGTGCGCGCACCCCTGTGGTCGTGATTGCCCCGGCATTGGTGACTGTGACCGTTCCGGAGTCACCGCCAGAGCTGCCGGTCGAACCAAGACCGGCAATCCCCGAGCCGTCGCCGCCAGAGCCACCGCCGCCGCCAATCGACTGAGCGAAGATGCCGTGGGCGTTCAAGCCGCCCGTCAGGATGCTGGAGCTTGCCGTCGTCGTGACCGTGACATTGCCTCCAGTACCCCCCGCGCCGCCATCACCGCCAGCTGCCACAGCACCGGTACCATCGCCGGCATTGCCGCCCTCACCGCCAATGGACTGAGCCAGAATGCCGTAGGAATTCTCACCGCGCGTCTCAATCGAACCGGAGTTGGTGACGGACACGGTGCCGCCCTGGCCACCCGCAACAGCCGCACCGCCCGACGCGATAAAGCCCCCACCATCGCCCGCAGCACCAGCCGCACCGCCGATGGACTGGGCGTAAATGCCAATGGCGTTGTCGCCAGTTGTCAGGATATCGCCATGGTTGGTGACCGTGACCGTGCCGCCCGCCGAACCGCGGCCGCCTGTGCCGCCACTTCCGTCCACGCCGTAGCCGTCACCGCCAGCACCGCCGCGCCCGCCAATAGACTGAGCCGAGATGCCGTGCGCACGCTCACCCGTTGTCGTGATGTCGACATCAGCGGTGAGCGTAATGGTCCCCCCGTCACCGCCATCGCCGCCATTTGCACCTGGCAAGTTTAAACCGAGATAGCTTGTGCCCCCTGACCCGCCACTCCCACCAAGGCTTTGAAGCGAGATTCCCGGCAGATCGTCGGATACCGTTGAAATATTGCCGTTGTTTGCTGTTGTAACGGTCTCGTTGATGGCTGCTGCCGTGCCGCCGCCGCCGCCGTTGGATGGGTTTTTGCCAATCGTGGCGCACCCGACGAACGGGAAGCAGATCCGAATGCCGCCACCGTCAGAGCCGTTGCCACCATTGTTGCCGGTGCTGATCCGTGAGAAGGAATTGATGTCATTCGCACCGGGCGTCAGCGTGCTAGAGGACGCACCGGTGCCGTTGGAGCCATCCGTGGTGCCCTGACCGGCAACCTGACCGGATACGTCGGTGACCCGGTCGGCCGTCCCTGTAATGCTGGTGTCGTCAACCCGCTCAATATCAAGGCTGACGACGCGCCCGTCGCCATTTGTCGTGACGGCGGTGATACGCCAGGTAATGAGGGTGGTAGCATCGTTCGCGTTAGGGTCTGCACCCGCTGCCGCCTGCAATTCAACAAAGGTCTGATCCACCGTGTCGGCAATGATGATCACATTGCCATCGGCGGTTCGCACCACGTTGGTGCTAATTACTTCAACAACCGTTTCGTTATTGCCGGTCTCGGGGTTTTGAACCTGGCTGCCAACCGTATTGATACGCACCATTTTGGCACTAGTGATCGGCTTGATCGCCAGGGACATTTCCACTTGGGTATCGACCGTGAACCCTGGGGAAGTCTTTGAGACCGGAGACGCGTAGGCGGTTGCTGTCACAAGGGCGGCGACACCCGCACCGGCGAGAAGAGACGCCCTGTAGACCGCTTTTCCACGCTTATTGGTGGGCACAAACGTGCCCATCGCTTTAATGCGGCTCATGGATTTCCCCCAGCACCGAAATTTCCCTCATGTGCATCATGCACAGACAAGGCCAGCAAGCCAAAGTAAAATTTTAACACATCGTTAACGCCACACCCCCAAGCCCCGCGGAGTCGCGGCCTTTCCATTTTACCGCTGCATGTAAGCCCGATATCGAAGCAGAAATTAGAGTCGGGCGTTTCAGCTCGATTGTATTCATCCCGGCCCGTGACCTGTCGATCTTCGTTACCAATCTCACGCATGGCTGCGCCGTACGACCGAGGGCGGTCCGTGACGACTGCCTCCGGCATGGCGTGTCGCTTCATCGCTCTCGTCGAGAACTTCAGCACTGAAGGCGCGTTTCGAGTGCTTGTGACATGGGACTCCAGCGCCTCACCTTAATGGTCCACCGGTGCCGGGGGGGCCAATGATCTACACAAAGGCTTCATCCAGATAACAGCGCCACTGGGTCACGAGGCGAAGCTGCTGAGATTGACGCTTCTTGATCTCGCGCGCCATCATGGGACCAAATCTGTTCCACCAGAAACGCACAGTCTCGTGCGTGACGTCGATCCCTCGCTCATGGAGTAGGTCCTCCACGTTCCTGAGCGAGAGCGGGAAGCGGATGTATATTATCACCGCCAAGCGGATGATCTCAGGCGACGTTTTGAAGTAGCGAAACGGGTTGCTCATTCCGCCAATCTGGCAGCAGGTGCGCTAACGCCGTGTTTCCTCTGACAGCACCCCGAAGCGCTCAAACCGCTTTTCTTCTGACAGTGCCCGCGTCAGTCTTGCGTCGCGAAACCCATCGCCTTGGGATCGGGGCGCGGGTTGAACGCCTTGTAGGCGCGCCAACTGGCGTGAGCGAGCCAGGGGAAAGTCACAGCCAGGCCCACCAGGAAGAAGACGCCGCCGATTGCAACCAGAAAGGCGATAAGCCAAGCCCAGGTCAGCATCAGGAATGGCTGCTGCATAACGGTTTTTACGCTGGCCACAAGCGCCGTCACCGCATCAACGTCCTGATCGGCGAGCATGGGGAAGGACAGGGCCGAAACCGTGAAAGCGGCGAAGCCGAACACAGCGCCAATGGCCGTTCCGACCACCAGCAGGGTCAGACCGGCCGGGTCTGTGAGCACAAAGCTTAAAAACTCTGATGGCGGCTGATAGCTGCCGTGACTGAACCCGGCGTAAAGAAATTGCGCCAGACGCGCCCACACGAGGAAAAACACCCACAGGAGCACACTCAAGAGGGCTAGCTGGCCGAAACGCAGCGCCGGAATACGCCAGAAATCAAGCAGACGCGGCTTTCCCCCGGCCTCGCGGACCTGGTTGATACGATAAATGCCAACGGCAAAGGACGGGGCTACCAGCGCAAACCCCCCTACCAGCACAGGTGCCAGCGTCATCATGTCCAGCCACCACAGCCCCAGCGTGATCACGGCTCCTACCAGCACAAACATGAGCCCATAGCCAAGCGACAGGAAAGGCGTGGCCATCATGTCGGCAAATCCCACCTTCAGCCAGGTCCACGGGGCGTCCCGGCGCAACCGTTCAACGATAACCATGATATCCTCCCTGATGCACCCACGCCCAAAAATCCATGCAAAAAATGTGCGAATTTGAGCCCCATTGGTCAACAGACATGTGGCCGCAGTTCAAGAAAGGCACGTGCGAAGGCATCAATCGTCCTCCTCGTCATCCACGATGGGGCCATCATCGTCGATCAAAATGCGCTCAGCGGCACCTTGAAGATCATCATACTGCCCGTCGCGGGTCGTCCAGAAAAAGGCCAGAAGACCAAGCGCACCAAGCACGAGTGCTGCGGGGATGAGCCAGAGAAGAGCCGTCATGCGCGCGTTAGCCTGAGTGCGTTGAGCATAACAATGATGGAACTGGCAGACATGGCGATGGCCGCGACCAGCGGGGTCACCAGTCCGAATACCGCCAAAGGAACCGCGACAAGGTTATAGACATTGGCGAGGCCAAAATTCTCCACCACGCGGGCCTTGGCCTTGCGCGCAACATCAATGGCGCGGGGAAGAGATGAAAGCCGGTCACCCTGTATGACCATGTCAGCAGCCGAGCGTGAAATCTCTGCGGCGCTTCCCATGGAAACCGAGACATGGGCCGCCGCCAGCGCTGGCGCGTCATTGACCCCGTCGCCCACCATCAACGGTGCCTGAGCCTTCAGCACCTCAATCCGCGCGATCTTGTCCTGGGGTTTGAGGCCTGACTGCCAGTGCTTGATGCCAAGCTGACGTGCGACGGCTGCCACCGGTGCCGCCCTGTCGCCGGAGAGAAGCTCTGCCTCAAGACCTCGGTCGGCGAGGGCTCTCACTGCATCTGCCGCATCGGGTCTGAGTGCGTCCTCAAAAACAAAGCGCACAGGCTCTGTGCCCTCCACAATGAGCCAGGCTTCCTGGGCGTCGTCGCCGCCATCTTGGTCCCGGCCAAGCCATCGGGCTGATCCAAAGCGCACCCGCTGCTCATTGACCCGGCCTTCAAGCCCGTCGCCGGCAATATCCTCAAACTCATCTGCCACCGGTCCCTCGCCTGCTGCGTCAGCGACAGCCCGCGAAAGCGGGTGGCGCGACAGGCGGCAAAGCCGGGCGGCGTAGTCGAGTGCCTCGGGCGTCAGCGCCTCTGCGTTAACAAGCCGGGCCCGGCCTTCGGTCAGGGTTCCGGTCTTGTCGAAAACCACCAATTGGGCTGTGGCCAGGCGCTCCAGTGCATCTCCTGATTTGACCAGGATACCGTCCCGAAACAAGCGCCCGGTCGCGACAACCTGGACGGCGGGGACCACGAGCGCCATTGCGCACGGACAGGTGATGATCAGGACTGCAATGGAATTCATCAATGCGTCATGGATTGAAGCGCCGAAGACGAACCAGCCCAGAAAAGTGGCTAGCGACATGGCAAAGACCGCAGGCACATAGGCGCGCGCCGCTCGGTCAGCATACCTGACATAGCGAGAGCGTGACTGCTCGCCCGCCTCCACGAGGCGGGCAATCTCGGCCAGCAGGGAATCCTGGCTTGCCGCAGTTGCGGTCAACGTCAAAGGACGCCCCAGATTGACCATCCCGGACCAGGCCTGCGCACCTGGCTCCACGCGCAACGGTCGGGTTTCGCCGGTCACCAGGGACGCATCGACTTCACCAGAACCCTCCACGATACGACCGTCAGCAGGTACGCGTTCGCCATGGGGCACGATCAGCCGGTCGCCCGGCTCAATCTCACCTGATGGAACTGCACGGATGCTTCCATCGCCTTCAACGCGGTGCGCAAGCGTCGCTTGGAGGGCCGCGAGATCGCGCGCAGCCTGGCCGGCGCGGGCGCGCAGGCGCACGTCCAGGAAGCGGCCAATCAGCAAGAAAAAGAGCAACATGACCGCAGCATCGAAATAGGCGGCCCCATGTCCCATCGCGGTTTCGTAAACAGACAGCGCGCATGCCAGCAGCACAGCCAGCGAAATCGGCACATCCATATTCACCGCACGCACCTTCAGGCTTTTCCAACCACTTTCAAAGAAGGGCCAGCCCGCATAGGCGACAGCTGGCAACGCGATGAGCCCGGAGACCCAGTGCATCAGGGTCTTGGTAGCGAGATCCATTTCACCTTCGCCCGCCCAAACCGCGATCGAAAGAAGCATCACATTCGCACTGGCGAATCCGGCCACAGCCAGCGCTCGAACAAGCCGCGTTTCCTCCACCGAGCGCGGATCGGCTTTTGTATCGGGTGAATAGGGGGCTGCCGGATAACCAAGCTTGTCCAACGTCTGTATAATCGACACCGCGAGGCTGTCGTCGCCCTTGAAACAGACGGCCAGACGTCCCGTCGACAGGTTCAGCCGAACCGACTTGATCCGGGGCAGCTTTCCCACACCGTCCTCAATGCGGGCGATACACGCGGCGCATCGCGCATTCTGGACGGCCAGGTCCAAGCGCTTCTCCTCGCCCTCACCACGCACAAAACCGGTCGGGTCAAAGGCCGGCGAGGCTGCGTCTAGCGGTGCCACAGGCGAGCCTCCACGCTGAACGGCGTGTCGCCGTCTGCCGCCGCAGCAAGGGTCCACTGACCCTCATCAAGGTCTGCGATACTGGCCGCATAGACCCCTTCGCGTACCTCGGTGAAAACCAGTTCGCGATCCTGGCTCATGTCGGCGGGGTGTTGCAGCGTGCCTTCAAGTCGCAGGCCGGTTACAGGTTCGCCCTTGGAATTGAGGACTTCGATCAATGCCCGCCCATCGGCCAGATTGGCACCTGCCGTCCAGCCCAACTCCGACTGGGCGCGGCGCGCTTCGATCACCTCGTTGTAGTCCAGACCCTGAACATAGGATCTACGGGTTTCCTCACCGGGGAAGGATTGCAGCGCAACGGTGATAAAGACGGTGTTCACGGCGATAACGGTTCCAAAGAACACAATCATGGCCACCAGAACGTGCCAGCCCTTGATGGTGAAGCGCGGGGTTTTTGTATCGGCCATCATTGCATCTCTCCGGTCCGAAGAACCGATGGGGTTTCGGCCACCTCGCCCGTTTCGGCGTCTATAACCACAAAGGTAACAGGCACCCACGGTGCCGTAATTGCTTCACGGGGCAGGGTCAGGAAAATCCGGTAGGCCCGGGTTGCGTCCGGCCCCACACTCAAGCTTTCCGCCTGCGTGCCAAGGACACGCATCGACATCTCGGCATCGCTCTGAACACTTAGCGATAGCTCGCGAGCCTCATTGGCCTTGTTAACCACCGTCAGGGTGTAGCCATTGCGCACACTGCCATCAGACAGGGTGACGTAATTTGGGGCCCGGTCCCGGTAGACATCAAGCGAAAGCTCAACCCGGTTCACCAACCCGAACAGCATCAGGCCGCCCACAGCCACGATCAGGACGGTGTACAGGATCGTACGTGGGCGGACCAGATTCACGCGCGACCTCTCACCGGCTTCGCGGCGCTCAATGTTTAAATCGGTATCGTAAGCGATGAGCCCTTTGGGCCGATCGACCTTGGCCATGATCTCGTCGCAGGCATCAATGCACAGGGCACATCCGATGCACTCCAGCTGCGCACCCTCGCGAATATCAATGCCCATCGGGCAAGCCGCGACACAAGCCTTGCAGTCAACGCAATCGCCGCGCCCCTGCCAGCTTTCACCTTTCTTGTGGCGCCCACGCGGCTCACCGCGATCACGGCGATAGGTGACATTGAGCGCGTCCTTGTCGGTCAATGCGCCCTGAATGCGCGGCCAGGGGCACATATAGGTACACACTTGCTCGCGCATGGTTCCGGCCAGGGCATAGGTCGTGAAGGTGAGCAGCGCGAAGAAGACATAGCTGGTGAGCGCAGCCTCACCGGTGACGAAATTGTTCACCACTGCAAAGGCGTCATGGAAATACAGGATCCACGCCCCACCCGTAGCACCGGCAATGAATAGCCACACCGCGTGTTTGCCGATCTTGCGCCACGCTTTGTCAAACGACCAGGGCTGCTTATCCAGCCTGATGCGTTTGTTGCGGTCGCCCTCGAACAGACGCTCCACGGCGATGAAGAGATCGGTCCACACCGTTTGTGGGCAGGCATAGCCGCACCAGACACGGCCAAACAGGGCCGTGATCAAGAACAGGAAAAGCGATGCAAGGATCAAAAGCCCGGTTATGTAGTAGATTTCCTGCGGCCAGAGCTCGATGAAAAAGAAATAGAAACGCGCATTGGCGAAATCGACCAGCACAGCCTGGTGAGGCGCGCCTTCACCCCGATCCCATCGAATGAAGGGGGTGAA
Source organism: Oceanicaulis sp. (assembly GCA_043513725.1). Lineage (GTDB taxonomy): Bacteria > Pseudomonadota > Alphaproteobacteria > Caulobacterales > Maricaulaceae > Oceanicaulis. The sequence goes on from CP121338.1 coordinate 1,562,071, forward strand.
ATAATACGCCCCGAGCGCCAGCAACATGAACACCCATTTGGCCATCCGGAACTTGCCGTGAACCAGCTTGGGGTAAATTTGCTGCCGCTTCTCATAAAGCTCACGACGCGCGGGATCATTCACTGCAACCGCATCGTGTTGCTGAACGCCCGCCGCGGCTTGCCGGGGCTCAGGTTTGTTGCGGATTAGTTCCATTTTCCGCTCCGACCAGCGTGGGCTGACCCCGTTAGATGCACCAGCTTACTCGGCTGCCTCTGCATCAAGCTGCTCCAGACCCTCTGCCATGTCGCTGGACAGGTTTGCGAAGCTCTGGCCGGCGCGCTCACCGCGCAGATACACATAGGTGGCAAGAGCGGTGATGGTCGGCTCATCCAGGCGCTCATCCCAAGCCGGCATCACGCCGTAAGGGCCGCGCCAGATTGAGTTCTGAATCTGCCCGCGTTCAGAGCCGTAAAGCCAGATACTGTCAGCCAGGTTCGGTGCCCCGATCTGCTGGTTACCTAGACCGTTTTCGCCGTGACAGGCCGAACACTGGTTAGCAAAGATCTCCGCTCCAACTGTCTGACCTGCCTCAGTCGGCTCGACCATGTCAGACAGGGCCATGACGTAATCGGTGACAGCCGCGATTTCGTCACGCGACAAGAGCGCGTCGCGGCCATAGGCCGGCATCTGGGAGAAACGGCTGTCCATGTCAGCCTCCCAGCGAATGCCGTGGCGAATGGTGTAGCGAATCTCGTCAAAACTGCTCGGCCAGATCCAGGCGTCATCGTTCAGATTGGGATATCCCAAAAACCCCTGCCCCCCGGCACCATGGCAGGTGGCACAGTTGTCACCGAAGGCGCTTTCCCCGGCGGCGAGCGCAAAATTCAGCAGGGCTGGATCATTCTCAATGGCAGACGGACCGCCAGCATCGGCGGCCTGCTGAAGACGATCGAACATGGGACCGCGTTCGGCCTCGAGCTCAGCCATCGCGGCAGCCACATTGGCGCGTTCAGAGTGATTGCGCAGCCCGGACGTGTGACCATCCATGCCCGGCGGAGCCGGGATGGCCGGCATGAAGATCATGTAGATAACCGCCCAGACGATGGAGGCGTAAAAAATATACAACCACCAGCGCGGCAGCGGGTTATCAAGCTCCCTGATACCATCCCATTCATGGCCGGTCGTCTCGACGCCGGAATACCCGTCGACGTCCTTTTTGTTTTCGTCAGCCATGGGCGTCGTCCTTCTCCTCAGCCGCTTCGCTTGCGGCCTCATCGGCTGCGGCGGGCCGGTCGCTTTCATCCAGCGGGGTGCGCGCCGCCTCTTCAAACTTGCCTTGATTGCGGGGCCAGAATGCGTAGGCACCGGCACCCAGGAAAAGTGCAATGAACAGCAGCATACCCCAAGTCTGCGCGAAGCTTGCGAGCATCTCGTACATGGCCGCTACCTCAAATTTTCGTCGGCTTCGGCTTCATAGGTGGAGAAGTCCACCATGGTGCCGAGCACCTGCAAGTAGGCGATCAAAGCGTCCAGCTCGGTCACCTCATCGGGGTTACCGTCAAAGTCACGGACCGGCGCCCCGGGATAGCGCTCAATAAAGCCGTCATAATCAGCCGCAAACGGATCAAGCTGGGTGTAGAGGTCGCTCATGGCGTTCTCCAGCCGCCCCAGCTCGTCATAGGGCGTACCCAGACGCGTCAGCGCTCGCATGCGCCCTTCCACAGCCTCAACCTCAAGCGGGGTGCGCTCCAAATGGGCGTAGGGCGGCATGATGGATTCAGGCACCACAGAACGCGGATCACGCATATGGTCACGGTGCCATTCATCGGAGAATTTGCCGCCAACACGAGCCAGATCCGGCCCTGTCCGTTTGGAGCCCCACTGGAAGGGGCGGTCATACATGCTTTCAGCGGCGAGCGAGTAGTGACCGTAGCGCTCCACCTCGTCCCGCAGGGGACGAACCATCTGCGAGTGGCAGGTATAACAGCCCTCGCGGATATAGATGTCACGGCCCATCAGCGCCAGCGGCGAATAGGGCCGGACGCCCTCCACCTCTTCGATGGTTTCGTCGAGGTAGAAGAGCGGCGCAATCTCCACAAGACCGCCAATGGACACCACCACCAAAACGCCCGCGGTGAGCAGGATGGAGTTCTTTTCCAAGACCTTCTTGTGCCAGGCCCAGATTGGATTGGTTTTCTCTGCCATATCCCCGTTCCCCTATTCGGCCGGCGTGGCGATGGATGCAGATTGCGGCTTCACCGACGGATCAGCGCTGCGCACATCGCCCTTGATGGTCTTGTAGACGTTCCAGCACATCAGCAGCGCACCGGTGAGGTAGAGAACGCCCCCCAGGCCCCGGATGATGTTGGACAGATGCTTGGCCTCAACCGTCTGTATGAAGCTGAACTCCAGGAAGCCAAGCTCGTTGTAGGACCGCCACATCAGACCTTCCATGATGCCCGAGGCCCACATGGAGGTAATGTAAAGCAGGATGCCAATCGTGGCCGTCCAGAAGTGCCACTCGATCAGGGCGTTGGAATACATGCCTGCCCGCTTCCACAGCCATGGCACAAGGCAATACAGCGCGCCGAAGCTGATAAAGCCCACCCAGCCCAGAGCACCGGAGTGCACATGGCCAATGGTCCAGTCGGTATAGTGGGAGAGCGAGTTCACAGCCCTGATCGACATGACCGGCCCTTCAAAGGTCGACATCCCATAGAAGGCCACAGAGACCACGAGCATGCGGATCACCGGGTCGGTACGGAGTTTGTCCCAGGCCCCCGAAAGCGTCATCAGCCCGTTGATCATACCGCCCCAGCTGGGCATCCAAAGCATGATGGAGAAGGTCATCCCGAGCGTCTGCGCCCACTCGGGCAGAGCCGTATAGTGCAGGTGGTGCGGCCCCGCCCAGATATAGATGAAGATTAGCGCCCAGAAATGGATAATCGACAGGCGATAGGAAAACACCGGTCGCTCAGCGCGCTTCGGGATGAAGTAGTACATGATCGCCAGAAAACCGGCGGTCAGGAAGAAGCCCACCGCGTTGTGGCCATACCACCACTGGGTCAGGGCGTCCTGGACGCCCGCGAAAGCGGAGTAGCTGCGCGCGCCGATGAAGGAGACCGGCATGGCCAGGTTGTTGACCACATGCAGCAGGGCAATGGTCACGATGAAGGCCAGGTAAAACCAATTTGCCACATAAATATGTGGCTCTTTGCGGCGCATCAGTGTGGCCATGAAAACCAGCAGATAGGCCACCCAGACAATCGTCAGCCACAGGTCGGCATACCACTCCGGCTCGGCGTATTCCTTGCCCTGGGTGATACCCAGCAAATACCCGGTTGCCGCCACAACGATAAAGAGCTGATAGCCCCAAAAGACGAACCACGGCCAGACCCCGCCTGCCAGACGGGTGCGACAGGTGCGCTGAACCACGTAAAAGCTCGTGGCAATCAGGACATTGCCGCCGAATGCAAAAATTACCGCACTGGTGTGCAGGGGGCGCAGCCGTCCAAAGTTCAGTTCAGGCAGCGCAGGGAAGGACAAAAGCGCGGGAAAGGCGAGCTGGAAGGCAATTATGACCCCGACCAAAAGCCCTGCTATCCCCCAGAATAGCGAGGCGATCACACCATACTTGATGATCGTCTCATTATACTGGGTCTTGTCGATGCTGACCCCACCGCCGGAGTAAACCCCGGCCATGGAGAACAGGCCGACCAGAAAACCAAGGCCGATAACCCAGGCATGGGTACGCATCGCGGCATCGGCTCCGTTGGCCGCAGCGATCAGGGACCACAAAACCCCCAGCGCGCAGATCGCAGCCACGATCCCAGCCTGTAAGTCAAAGCCTGTCTTGAGTTTCGCTGCGGCTGCAGACATGGATCCCCTCCGTCATGAAACGACTCATCATGGAATGTCCGCATCGCTATGACTGAGAAATGGCCACAATAGAAGTATGGCAATATGCCTCAGCGGCTAAATTCGTAGAAGGTCATTGGGATCCGGTCACTGGACGGTCTTCCCATTAAACAGGGCAATCGCGATCGCCGGGGCCTTGTATTTCAAGCCTTGGACCCTGACTGGCGACACGTTGACACGGGGCTGTCAGACTAGAGTGGACAAGTCTCGGATCGCTAGCAGCGCGTGAGTTTAATTCCGCCAGACTGATGACCCTAGGCGATGTCTTCAAGTAGCGGAATGGGTTGCTCATCCGAGCAGGGTGGAACCAAACCCGAAAACGGTGGGTTTAATCTGACAGGACCTTCCCAATTTCATTCATAGCTGCGCGGTAGGAGCGAAGTCTGTCGGTGACAACTTCTTGCGGACGGCCATAGTGCCTCATCACTTTCTTGAGGAATTTCAACGCCGAAGCCTTATCGCGTGTCTTAGTCACATACGATTCCAGCACTTCACCTTCGTGATCGACAGCGCGCCGCAGATAGTGGGTTTGGCCGTTGATCTTCACAAAGACTTCGTCGAGATGCCAGGTCCAATTCGAATAATGCCTATTCTGAACGCGGCGCTTGCGGATCGACTTCGCGAACATGGGACCAAAGCGGTTCCACCAAAACCGAACCGTCTCGTGGGTGATGTCGATACCGCGCTCGTGGAGCAGATCCTCGACGTTGCGAAGAGAAAGCGGGAACCTGACATACATCATCACCGCAAGGAGGATGATCTCGGGCGAAGTTTTGAAATACTTGAACGGGTTACGCATCATACGAGGCTATGAAACCGACGCCCCACGCTCAAGCCCAAGTTCCTCTGACACTGCCCACGCCGGTGTTCGACTGACACCGCAGTGGCCGTGGGAATTCTTCCAGAACGTTCAACAGCCTGCTTGACCTGTCTATAGCTTCACACCTTAGGACGATCTCGACGGTCGAGAATCGGTGTGAGCGGACAATGCGACGGATGTATCGGATTTCAGAATTGGGGGAGAGCGTAGGGCTCTCGCGCGCGACGCTGCTCTATTACGAGAAGCTTGGACTGCTGAAGGGCAAGCGCCAGGCGAACGGCTATCGCGTCTACACCGACGCCGACCGGCAACGACTGCGGCTGATGCAGCAGCTGCAGGCTGGAGGACTGAGTCTGCAAGAGTGCCAGGCCTGCCTCGATGGCAAGCTCGACCGCGACATGCTGGGCCAGCGCCTCACCGTGCTGGACGCGGAGATTGCCGAGAAGAGTAGATCGCGCGAGCTGCTGGCCGCTCTCCTCGGACACTCGAGCCTCAAGAACTGGCACGAGGAAGTCGAACGTGTGGCGCCCGATCTGCACCGTGCCTGGCTCATGACCCAGGGATTTTCAAGCAAGGAGGCCGCGCGGGTGGCGTGGCTGTCAAAGGATATGAACGAACACGACGACTACATGGCCCGCTTCATGGAGGTGTTCTCCGAGCTCGACTGGTGGGGGCCGGCGACCGAGGCAGCTTCGCGAAAGGCGCTCGCCATGGTGCCCTTCGCGCCTGAAAGGATCCTCGAGATCGGCTGCGGCCCCGGCATGGCGACAACAACGCTGGCCGAGGCAACTGCGGCGCGGATTTTGGCGACCGATACCGACGATGGCGCGCTGGAGCGCTTGCGGGACCGGGTGGCAGCGCAGGATCTCGGCGACCGGGTAGAGACCCGCAACATGGATATGGCTCAGCTGCCCATGCCGGATGTTCCTTGGGACGCGATCTGGGCCGAGGGCAGTGCCTACATCATCGGCGCAGAGCGCGCGTTGCGGGACTGGCGACCCCTGCTGCGTCCCGGCGGTGTCCTGGTTTTCTCCGAGATGGTCTGGCGCACGGAAACGCCGCCCGAAGACTTGCACGCCTTCTGGGCGTCGGAATTTCCCGGCATGACCCGCGTGCCAGACCTCCTCGATCACGCGAAACGCGCCGGGTACCGCGTACTGGGGCATTTCGACATGGGGCGCGAGGCGATGGACACATATTATCGCCCGCTTGAGGCGCGCGTCGCAGAGATGGGCCCACACCTTGAAGGCAGCCGCGTCCTAGGTGACCTGCGCGCAGAACTGGCAGCTTATCATAGGGGCCACCGCCTCGTGAGCTTCGAGATGTTCGTGCTGCAAAAGCCTGACGTGCCGCGCGATCCGATTTTTTAATCACCACACAGCAGCTTCAAACCGTCGACGGAGACAACACCATGGACTTTTCAACAGACTACGAGACCAACGCCACAGCGATTGGGGAGCTTTTCGAAGCGACCTTTACCGCCTCGGAGGGCGCGGAAGAAGGCACGTTGATCGGTGCCCTTGCGCGCCGCTTGATCGCGGATACACCAGTCGAGGATCTGCGCGTGTTCACCGCCCGGGAGGACGGCGCGCTACTTGGCGGCATCTTCTTCACACGCCTCACTTACGGCGGCGATCTGCGTACGGTCTTTATGATGGCCCCTGTCGCGGTGGCGACGGCCCATCAGGGCAAAGGCATAGGGCAGCGGCTGATCGCCAATGGCCTCGACGCGCTTCGGCGGGAGGGCGTGGACATCACGGTGACCTATGGCGATCCGGACTTCTACGGCCGCGTGGGGTTCAAGCCCGTGTCGGAGGCCGACCTTCCCGCGCCGCAGCCGCTCAACCAGCCGCAGGGCTGGATCGCCCAGTCCCTGACAGAAGCACCGCTGACGCCCCTGCGCGGACCGGCCGCTTGCGTCGCCGCCTTCGACGACCCGGCGCTTTGGTAAGAGTGCTCGACGGTCAAAATCCAAACCGGACCTCACAGGCAATTCACGCCGGTGATGTATTTTTACGCCGACAAACTGGGGCGGCGTTTCCCAATGAAATTCTAGGAGTTTCGCACAACTAGGCCGCCTCCGGCGGGCTCTGTTTGCACCGAAATCGGTCGAACCTTCCTCAACTGCGGCGCAGCCGATTTCCGACAAACATTGGAAAATATGTAAGTTTTTGAATCCATCTCGATTTGGGTGAAGGGCGGGTGGAAAGAGACGCGGCGCGTTCAGAGACCGATTTCGGCAAGTTCTGAAAAAACGCCTGACCGGCTGGTCTGGATGGCGGCGCTGTCAGAATGAAGGGGTTGTGAACGGAAGCGGCCGCAATTCCGGGGGCCTGGGTACGCTTTATGATTTCAAGGAGAGGAGTGGCGGTGAGGGTGGGACACGTAACCGCAAATTCAATTTATATATATTTCAGCTACTTATATGGCCTTTCGTCTTTGGTCTGTAGCAGGTTTTGTAGCACGCCAAATCCGGCAGCGCTGCAACCGGTTGCAACTCGCGGCGGAGTGAATAAGCCATCATGATGCGGCCAGAACCCAATGACGGCCGGTTAACCTGATAGAACCAGCGGTCACCGCTTTTGGGTCTGCCGCACCGATTGGCGCATGGGACGGACCAAATTCACAGATTCTCCGCCAAGGCGCTGAGTGGGCAGTATTGGCCTTGCGTGTTTAGGCGGTCGTGGAGCGCTATTGTGCCTCCAGGCGCGCGCCGAGGTAGAGGGTGTAAGATAAATCTAAAAAGCTGAGACAATAAGTTCCATTCTAAAAACTGAACTTACCTGCTTTCATTCAGGTTGATTGAATGATTGGGTTGAATGATGGGGCTGCACCTCTGGGGCGAACGCAACCGCAACACGGCCGACGAAGAGGTCGCGATTGAGGAAGGTGCGCTTTATCGAGCCATAGGCGCATTTAAGTCAAAGCGGAAAGTCCTTGCAGATGAGCCTCTAAAGACATTAGCAGCTGATGTTCTTAACACGTTGGCGCAGACCGCGGCTCGATACCCTCGCCCTCCCAACGTCGAGATAGATGAGAATATCCTCGAGGGGTTATGCTCAACTATTCTGGCACCCGAGCCAGAACCAACCATCCGCTTCATTACGCAGCATTTGGACGCAGGCCTCCCTCAAAAAGATGTGTACCTTGGCTACATCTGCGAAGCGGCAAGGTGGCTAGGCGAGCAGTGGGATGCAGACCGCGTCAGCTTCTACCAGGTGACCAGCGCTACGGGGCACTTGTACGCGTTGATCCGGTCAATGCGCGCCAGGTCAAAAAAGCCACCGCTTTCCATTGTAAAGGCAAGAACAGCGCTTTTTGCCACCGTTCCCAAGGAACAGCACTCGCTGGGTGTCACATTGGCAGCCGAAGTGTTTGAGGGTGCAGGCTGGTCTGTTGATCTGAAAGTAGGTTGTGAGCATGAGGACCTGATCAAGCAAGTCCATCATGGTGACTATGATGCAGTAGGCCTCTCTTACAACACCGACGAGCGCTTGCCCGAGCTGGCTCGGCTTGTTGTTGCCTTGCGCCTTTGGAACCCAAACCTGATCATCAGCATAGCCCCGCCAGCAGGTACAGACTCTGAACAGCTCATGGAGCTGTTAGATATTGATCTGGTTTTCACAGATTTGGATACAGCCGTGGGTGACTTAGGGCGGGTTGCAGACCTCAAACATCAGTCAATTTGGAGCAACCACTCCGCTCATACAGCCTCACAGCTCGATGACGGCGCTCGCCATGGATAATCCAGAAGCCGCAATAGCTGCTAGCCCGACACTCAACCTGCTTAGCGGGGTAATCTATGCCACGTTCGCAGCTATAAAAGCCGCTAAAAACTTTGAACAGGCTAACGGGTTCCGCGTGACATTGTGGGACCTCATACAAGTCTACGAGCGCACGAGCCAGAAGTGCCACCCCTTAAGCACTGAACTTAGTGGCCTAGACGAGCTGATAAGGGCGAAAAGGGTGCTGTCAGACAAACGCAGACAAGTCTCGAAACGCCGGGCGCGCCTAGATTTATGCGACGAGCAACTCACGCCACTCGGCCAATGCCGCGTCGCGGAGACCTTTGAAGCGGGTCCGGCGTTCGAGTGAGCGGTCATGGTTGAAGTGATTATGGAGGGAGGCGTGGGCGGCGGCGAACTTCTGCAGACTTCGCATTTGCCGGAAGCGGATCATCGCCCTCTCCCGTCTTCGAAACGGGAGATGAGAGTTTTCGGCACGGTTGTTGAGGTGTCGACCGGTCTCTTGGCGGCCGGCGTTTCCAATCTCACGCATCGCCGCCCCGTATGACCTGAGCCGGTCGGTAACGACCTCCTCAGGCCGGCCGTAGCGCTTCATTGCCTTCTTCAAAAACTTCAACGCAGCCTGCTTATCCCGCGTCTTGGTGACATAGGATTCCAGCACCTCGCCCTCGTGATCGACGGCGCGCCAAAGATAATGGGTCTCGCCGTTTATCTTCACGAAGACCTCGTCCAGATGCCACCGCCACTGGGTGACCTGGCGAAGCTGTTGGGATCGACGTTTACGAACCTCGCGCGCCATGAACGGTCCGAACCGGTTCCACCAATACCGGACAGTCTCGTGGCTGATATCGATCCCGCGCTCATGGAGCAGGTCCTCCACATGCCGCAGCGAAAGCGGGAAGCGGATGTACATCATAACCGCAAGGCGAATGATCTCGGGCGACGTTTTGAAGTAGCGGAATGGGTTATTCATCCGCGCAGATTGGGGCCTAAGCCGATAACGGAGGGTTTAATCTGACAGCACCTTCACCTAGGTTGATTGAGCCAATACCGCGTTCAAGGGCCACTGCTTAAAGTACGCCGCCCTACGCTCTCTCTGAGCTTCTTCTTGCAGCAAATCCATCCATGAAGAGAAGGCTGCCTTTAGCCCTGCGAGGATTTTCTCTCGGTCTTTATTAGACCTGATCATCCCGGTTCCTTCCATAACACAGGCCTCCTCAGCGAGCTGGATTAAAAGCATGAACTCCTCGTATTCAAGCTTAAGCAGATTACTTGAAAGCCGGCCAATATAGTCTGCGGTGCTTCGAACCGCTCGCTGAATTGTCTCATCGTCCAGTTCGCGCTCAATCTCACGCTGAGCCTTCGGGAAGCCAACTGGCATTCCGTCTTCAAGCAGCTGCGTATGAAGTCTGGGGTAAAGCCGTCGCCAGTTTTCAGGCATCATGTCACTTTGCTCGCGTCTACCAAGTTGAGTTCTGCAACCTCCGGGGTGCTGCCAGACAATAACGGACAAGTCTCGAATAGCGAGCGGCGCGTGAGCCTATGCCGCCAACAATTGACGCCACTCGTCGAGAGCGGCGCTGTGGAGATCTTTAAATCGGGATCGGCGTTCTAGGGTTCGGTCGTGGTTAGAATGATTATGGACCGAAGCGTGAGCGGCGGCAAACTTCTGTAGACTTCGCATTTTCCTAAACCGTGCCATCGCCCGCGTCTTCGGGAAGCTAGGTGAGTGATCGGCCGCTCTGAATCGATGCCTATCTGCGAACTGGTCTACCATGGGCTGCTACGCCACCGAGTACACAGGCGAGTCAGCCAAACAGGTCTATTCAAATACATCAAACCAGACAGGGCGATTTTTGCACGGTGTGGCGGCCTGTCGTGAACACCCACCGCAACCAACCCGGTAAAGGCGTTAAGACCTTCCCTCCGCGGTGTTTCGGACCTGGGTTTTTCACGGAAGAGTGGCGGTGAGGGTGGGATTCGAACCCACGAGACGGTTACCCGCCTACACGCGTTCCAGGCGTGCGCCTTCGACCACTCGGCCACCTCACCAGCGCAGGCGCGCGAACCTAGCGAAAGGGCCGGTGCAGTCAAGCTGAACTCGCCGCTGAACTGCGATAGGCCGGTGGCGGATCGTTTTCGACGTTTCGCTCTTGCAGCCGCCCGCCTCGCGACCCAAATCACGCGTTGCAAAACCCTTGATCATCAATCGCGGCATCAGGCCGGGGCCGGGTGATCGCCAGCGCGACCGGGAGGACGCCTTTCATGTTTGACGTCAACAAGATCATCACCGCCCTTCAGACCGATCCCAACGCCCAGCGCACGGCGATGGCCGGCGGGGGCGGCTTCGCGGCTGGCATGGCGACCTCCATGCTGATGGGCAAGAAGGGCCGCAAGATGATGGGCAAGGCGGCCAAGTATGGCGCGGTCGCGGCCCTGGGCGGGCTTGCCTACCACGCCTGGAACAAGCACCAGCAAAACAAGCAGGCTCAGACGGGCACGGCCCCGGCTGGCACGCCCGCGGCCCCCGCGGCTGGCTCTGTACCAGCGGTCCCGGCCGAATATGAAGCGGCTCCCGCCGAGACTGCCTTCCTGCCCGCACCCTCCGACGAAGCTGCACAGGACGCGCTCGGCAAGGCGCTGGTCCGCGCGATGATTGCGGCGGCCAAGTCAGACGGCAAGATCGACGCCGACGAAAAGTCCGCCATCTTTGAACGACTTAACACGATGAATCTGGAACCGGCCGACAAGGCCTTCGTCTTTGATGAGCTCTCGGCCCCGCTCGACATCAATGCCGTTGTGGCCGGTGCCACCTGTCCGGAGACGGCGGCGGAAATCTATGCGGCGAGCCTTGTGGCAATCGAGGCCGACACCCCGGCCGAGCAGGCCTATCTGCAGATGCTGGCCGCCCGCCTGGAGCTGGAACCCGGCCTGGTGGAGGAGATCCACAGGTCTGCTGATGCGGCCAGCGCGTGAGCGATTTCGCCCTCTCAGGGCGCTGCCATTGCGGCGCGGTAGGCTGGACCCTGCATCAGGAGCCAGCCCATCTAACCGCCTGTAATTGCTCCATCTGTCGGCGGGTCGCCGCGCTCTGGGCCCATGCGGAGGTGCAGCAGATCAGCCTTCATTACGCGCCAGGAACGGTCATACGTTACATTCAGGGCGACCGCATGCTGGCCATGGTCAGCTGCAAGACCTGTGGCTGCACCACCCATTGGGAATCCGAGCCCGAACCCGGCGAGACCACCGTCGCGCCGACCGCGCGCATGGCGGTCAACGTGCGCATGGCTGAACCGTCCGACATAGAGCGCTACCGTGTGCGGGTGTTTGACGGGGCCAAGACCTGGGCCTTTCTCGACTAGACGCTGAGCGCTGATGCCAAGGTCTTGATATCGCTGGCCCAGACGTGCGCCTTCGCCCTCACTGTTTCGCGCTCGACCACGCCGCCAAAGCCAATGAAATGATCGGCGGCTCCCGCCTCATAGGCTTCGAAATCGGTCATGCCGTCGCCAATCATGGTCGCGTGCGCGCGGCCGAGGTCGGCCTTGAGCTGTTGCACCACGGCGGCCTTGCCCCCCGACCGGGACGTCAGGCGATCACGGTCGAAATCGACCACCCCGCCGTCGTCATCAAAGACGAAGGCATTGGCAAATATGTGGTTTTCCTCAAATCCGAGCCGGACCAGTGCAGGCAGGATCAGGTCTGTAAAACCGCCCGACACCGCCCTCACCTCCACGCCGCTCTGCCGCAACCGGGTCAGGAGCTCGGCCATGCCCGGCGTCAGCTGATCGCGCAGCCTGTGGCTTGCCGCGTCCACGCTTTGACGGGTCAGACCGGCAATCGCGATCCGGCGCTCCAGAGAGATGCGAAAATCGAGCTCACCGGCCATGCCCTGATCGGTGATGGCAGACAGGGCTGCGGCACGCCCGGCCCCGTCCGGCGCATCGGCCAGAGCCTGTTCAACTGCAAAATCAAGGCTTTCAACGCTGAGCAGCGTTGAGTCTACATCGAAGACGATGAGCCGGCGCGTCACCTAGCTCGCCTCGACGCCCACTCCGATCGGGCAGACGACGCCGGTTCCGCCAATCCCGCAATAGCCATTCGGGTTCTTGGCGAGGTATTGCTGGTGGTAGTCTTCGGCGTAGTAAAACGCGTTTAACTCACGGATTTCCGTAGTGATTTCACCCTCACCGGCAGCGGTCAGCGCCTGCTGGAAACGCTCCTTCGAGGCGAGGATGGCCGCTTTTTGAGCCTCGCTGGTCCAGTAGATGGCGGAGCGATACTGGGTGCCGACATCATTGCCCTGACGCATGCCCTGGGTCGGATCATGGCCTTCCCAGAACGCCTTTAACAGGCTGTCGAGGCTGACTTTTTTCGGATCAAACACAACGCGCACCACCTCGGTGTGGCCGGTGCGACCCGAGCAGACTTCCTCATAGGTGGGGTTCGGCGTGATCCCACCCGCGTAGCCTGCCGCGGTGTTCAATACGCCATCGATCTGCCAGAAAATGCGCTCCACACCCCAGAAACAGCCCATGGCGAACACGATTTCTTCAGCGTCTGCAGGCACTTCCGCCTTCAGATTCTGGCCCGTCACGACATGAATGTCCGCCGTCGGGATCGCCTGGATGCGGCCGGGCAGAGCCTGGTCGGCCGGGATCAGGGTCGTCTTGAATTCGGTGTCACTGCGCAGGCGCATGGGTGTTGCCTTGGTCTATGAGCGTTAAACCAGACAGATAGGACCACACACAGCTTTTGTGTACCAGCGGCGATGTTCACTTGGCCGTGAGCGAATGGCAGAGCCCGGGGACAGATGGCCCGTCAGCGCGGGGATAGTGACCCCGCTTGTCCCGCCACGCCTTCAAGCGCGACGGACCGGAATCCAGCCCGTCTGACCTGAAACAGGGTGAAAGCTGACCTGAACGCAAAACGCCGCCCGGGTCATGGACCCGAGCGGCGCTTGTGTGGTCTTCGTCCGCCAGCTCAAGATCGAGCGAGCGAATGCTTACCTGGCGTAGACCTTACTGGCCCTGACCCAGGCTGTAACCCGGCTCACCGTCGAACTCGTAGAGATGCTCGGTCTTGATGAAGTCGATCCCTTCGGTCACGAGGCGGGCCATCAGCTCTGCAACGTCAGAGTGGTCGCCCGTGCCGTCGAACATGAAGCGGCAGCGCCAGTGGTCGGTCTTGAAGGTTTCCGGCATGCCGTTCGGCCAGACCTTGGTGCCGCGGTTGGAGATCATGGCGAGCTCCAGCTTACCGGCGGCGTTGGTCTTCTGCATGATTTCAGCCAGCTGATCCGGGTCCTGGTGCGGCCAGTGCACGAAGATGTCCACGCCCACCAGGTCCTTCTTGGCGGCCGGCAGACGCTTGGCCGCCGGGATCGCCGGAGCGCCCTTGGTCTTGTCGTAGACCGCCTTCTTCAGCTTGGTCGGGAACTCGCCCAGACGCTTGATGATCTCGTCGGCAAACTCGGACGTCGACACCTTTTTGGTGGACTCACCTTCGGTGTAGATGTCGTAGGTGTGCATGCCGTCCTCGATGGTCTTCAGCCAGGCATTGTGGACCTTTTCAGCCACTTCCGGCTGGCCAATGTGAACCATCATCTGAACGCCAGCGAGCAGCAGGCCGGTCGGGTTGGCCACATTCTGACCGGCGCGGCGCGGGGCCGAACCGTGAATAGCTTCAAACATCGAGCAGTATTCGCCGATGTTGGCCGACGAACCCAGACCCACCGAACCGGTGATCTCAGCCGCGACGTCCGACAGGATGTCGCCATAGAGGTTGGCCATCACCACAACGTCGAACTGGTTCGGGTTGGCAGCCAGCTTGGCCGCGCCAATGTCGATGATCCAGTGCTCGTTCTCGATCTCCGGATACTCTTTGGCGACCTCGTCAAAAACCTTGTGATAGAGGCCGTCGGTCAGCTTCATGATGTTGTCTTTGGAGAAGCAGGTGACCTTCTTGCGGCCGTTCGCCTTCGCATATTCAAAGGCGTAGCGGATGATCCGCTCGGTGCCCGGACGGGAAAACAGCTTCAGGCACTGGAAGACTTCGTCGGTCTGGCGGTGCTCGATGCCAGCGTAGAGATCTTCTTCGTTCTCACGCACGATGACCACGTCCATGCCCGGATGCTTGGTCGCGATATAGGGGTGCATGGAGGCGCAAGGGCGCACATTGGCGAACATGCCCAGCGACTTGCGCACGGTCACGTTCATCGACTTGTAGCCGCCGCCTTGCGGGGTGGTGATCGGCGCCTTGTAGAAGACTTTCGTGCGGCGCAGGGATTCCCAGCTGTCCGGCTCGATGCCTGCGGTATTGCCTTTCAGGTAGACGGCTTCACCGATCTCGATGACTTCCTCGGCGATCTGGGCGCCTGCCGCCTTAAGGACGCGCAGGGACGCTTCCATGATTTCCGGGCCGATGCCGTCGCCATAGGCAACCGTAATCGGGACGGGGGTGGTGTTTGTAGACATGGTTGAAATCTTTCCTCAATCCAGCGTGAGAATCTCAACTGCCGCCCGGCACGACCCGGTTAAACGCGGCAATTGGCGGTGTTCTTAACTGAATTCGGGCAGGGGTCCAGACGCCCGGGTGTGGCGCAATGGCGCGATCTGGCCCCAATCGGCCGTTTTCGCCAGCGCAGCAAGGCCCGCACGAAGCCCCGACACCGCCCCCGGAGCGTTCTTGCATCAGCGCGTGCGAGCGCTAGGCTCGGGCCTGCAAAAACCGGGGAGGGTTCTCAATGCGTGTTCTGCTTGCTTGCGCCATGGTGGCGGGTCTTGGTGCGTTGAGCGCCTGTTCTGACGACGCGCCTGTGCCCAATATCGCCGATCCGGCAACCGAGCGGACCGTGTCGGAGGGCCGCGTGGTCGGCTTTACCGACGCGGGCACGGGTGCGCAGGTCTGGCTGGGCCTGCCCTATGCCGCTGCGCCGGAAGGCGATCTGCGCTGGCGGGCCCCACGCTGGCGCGATGACTGGATCGGCACGCGCGAAGCCTTGGAGCACAACGCCCCCTGCCCACAGGTCACCAATGCCCTGAACGCCGAAGCCAATGGCGTGGAGGTTGGTCAGCTCATCGGCTCTGAAGACTGCCTGATCGCCGATGTCTACGCGCCGGCGGGTGCGGGCCCGGATGATGCCGACCGCCCGGTCATGGTGTGGATCCATGGCGGCGCGAATGTTTGGGGTTCGGCGCGCCAGTATGATGGCGCGCAGCTGGCGGTCGATCAGGGCGTGGTGGTGATCGCGCTTCAGTATCGCCTCGGCCCGCTCGGCTTCTTTGCACACCCAGCCCTCGCTGCCGATGCAGAGATCGAGCAGGACGCCGCGGCAAACTTCGCCCTCCTTGATCAGATCGCGGCCCTGCACTGGGTGCAGGACAATGCGGCCCAGTTCGGCGGCGATACGGACAATGTCACCATCTTTGGTGAAAGCGCCGGCGGTCATAATGTGGCAAGCCTTCTGGCGAGCCCGCTGGCCGAAGACCTGTTCCACCGCGCCATCATCCAGTCCGGCAGCTTCCGAAGCGTGCCAATGGACGAGGCGCAGAGCGATGACAGCTTCGGCGCAATCCCGGCCGCTGAAGGTTTTGCCGGTGCCGACGCAAGCGCGGACGCGATCCGGTCAGCCGACTTGCAGGCGATCTATGACGCCTTCACTACGCCGGCCGGTGTGGAGGTCGCCACCATTATCCAAGACGGCGTGACCATCCCGGCGACCCCGCTGGCGGACGCGTTCACGTCCACCGACACCTTCCACGCCGTGCCAATCATCACCGGCACCAATCGGGATGAGATGAAGCTGTTTAACGCCTTCGATCCGGAGCTCACCTCCCGCCTGTTCGGCGTGATCATCCAGAGCCGCGATTCCGACCTTTACAACAGCGTTGCCGACTACCAGTCCCGGCTGTGGCGGGCCCTGTCGGTGGACGAGGCTGCCGACAATATGAAGGGGGCCGGCCATGACGAGGTCTGGGCCTATCGCTTTGACTGGGATGAGGGCGGCTCCATGCTGTTCATGGACTTCTCCCATCTTCTGGGCGCCGGCCACGCGGTCGAAATCCCGTTCGTGTTCAACCATTTCGAATTCTTCGGACGGCTTGACCCGGCCATGTTCAACGAGCGCAATGCGGCGGGCCGCGAGGCGCTGGCTGAAAGCATGGGCAATTACTGGGCGAATTTCGCGCGTACCGGCGACCCGGCCGATGCCGGCGGCCCGGAGTGGCCCACCTGGCATGAGGGCGGCCGCCTGATGCGTTTTGACAGCCCGTCGGACGGCGGTCAGGAAATCATCACCGGCAACGAGCTGGTGACCGGCATTCTGCGCGATCTGGAAAATGATGAAACGCTTACCGAAGATGAGCGCTGCGCGGTCTATAACCGCCTAACAGGCTGGTTCCTGGATAATCCCCCCGCCTACGCCACCGAAAATTTCGACTGCTAGGCGCTCAGCCGCGCCCGCAGCTTTTCCAGAAACGCGTCGCAGGCGGCGAGCTCGCTGAGGGCGACGAATTCATCGGGTTGGTGGGCCTGGGCGATGGAGCCCGGGCCGCACACCACCGTGGAGAAGCCGGCCTCCTGGAACTGTCCGCCTTCGGTGCCATAGGCGACCACCCGGCGGGCATTATCGCCGGTCAGGGCGCGGGCGAGGGTTTCAGCTTCGCCCATCTCCTCAGGCATCAGCGGCGGCACGTTGGAGATCAGCTCCACAGTGACCTTTGCATCGGGGGCGGTCTGGCGCATCTCGGCCTGCACTTCGGCGGCGCGCTGCTTCAGCCGCTCGCCCAGACCTGGGCCATCATCCCAGGGCGCAGGGCGCATCAGCGCTTCAAACCAGGCGTCCTTGGCCAGAATATTCATCGCCGTTCCGCCGCCCATGCGCCCGATGGTCAGCGTGCCATAGGGCGGATCAAAGGGGCTGTCGTCGGGCGCTGCAGCTTTCAGGGCGGCCGCCTCTTCCACCAGCTGATGCATCAGCTTCGCGGCGTTGGTCACCGCGCAGGCCCCGTCTTCCACCAGGCTGGAATGGGCTTCCTTGCCGGTCAGCGTGACGCGAACCGAATACAGCCCCTTGTGGCCGGTGATGACCTGCATCTCGGTGGGTTCACCCACGATGACGCAGGACGGGCGCGGCTGGCTTTTGGCCATGCGCGCGATCATTTTCGGTGCGCCCTGACAGCCGACTTCTTCATCGTAGGAGAAGGCGAAATGAACCGGGCGTTTCAGGGCGGCGCTCGCATATGCAGGCGCGGCGGCGAGCGCGCAGGCGATAAAGCCCTTCATGTCACAGCTACCGCGGCCGTAGAGCTTGCCGTCTTTTTCGGTCAGCACCCACGGGTCGGTGGACCAGTCCTGACCGTCGACCGGCACCACGTCAGAGTGGCCGGACAGCACCACGCCGCCATCCACATCCGGACCCAGTACGGCATGCAGATTGGCCTTCTCACCATCCTCGCTGACCGTGCGCTCACAGCGCGCGCCCAGCTCGGTCAGGAAGGCTTCCACGTCCTCGATGAGGGCGAGGTTGGAATGCCGGGAGGTGGTGTCGAACGCCACCAGGCGCTCCAGCCACCCCCGGCTGTCGGTCGGCCAGACCCTAGCCATCGCTTGGGGCTTCAAGCTCGGTCGGAGCCTCATCGCGCATAGGCAGGGCGATCAGCTCGACCTTGAAACGAAGGGTCTGTTTCGGGCCGATGCTGGGCGGGCTGCCCTGATCGCCATAGGCGAGGTCAGAGGGAATGAAGAGCGACCAGGTCTCGCCGGTTTTCATCAGGCCCAGCGCCTCAACCCAGCCCTGGATCAGGCGGTTGGACGGAAATTCGGCGGGCTGGCCACGCTCGTACGAGCTGTCGAATACCGACCCGTCGGGCAGCGTACCTTCATAGTGGACGCGCACGGTCTCTCCGGCTTCCGGGCTCTGCCCGTCCGGGTTGGCGACATCGATGCGCACGCGCAGACCGCTGGGCAGGGCGTAAACGCACTCGGCTTCATCCGCAGCCGCGATATAGGCCGCGCCCACAAGCTCATTGCGCTCGGCCGCCGGCAGGCTTTCATCAGTCTCTGGCACGGTGAAGGCCGGCGCGTCCGGATTTCCGCCCTCGCAGGTGCGCGCCTCTTCGACGATGGGCAGCGTTGCGGCATAGGAGCTCGCGGCGATTTCGCTTTCGGCGGCTTCCAGCGCGGCAACCAGCTGGTTCAGCTCGTCACGCAGCGGGGCGATGCGGTTTTCAAACCGGGCCTGCATCGCGGCCTGCACCGCGTCGCCGCGCTCAAGCAGCGCATCGCGGCGCTCTTCAGGGTCCTCAATAGCCAGGATGTCTTCCAGCGGCTGGGCCTGGATCGATTCATTGACCGGTGCGGCTTCGTCGGCGCTTGCGACATCAGCCACATTCGCCTCGGTCTCGGCGTCATTGGAACAGGCAGTCAGCGCCAGCACGGAGGCTGTCGCAGCGAGCAGAAGTCGGGTCATGGGTGGGCTCACTCCATCAGGAAACACGGGGGCCTCAGGGCCAGTTCCCCGCGACCATATCAGGCGAGATTGGCGCGTCGAGCCTGAGGGGCACCCTCGCCGAACCTCAACCCCGTTCCGGGGCCTTGGAAAACTCGGCGTATTTGTTTTTGCGTTCGCGGGTCTGCTTGATCCCATCGATGACGAGCACGGCTTCGCCTTTTGGCGGTTCGGCGAGGCGTTCGCGCAGGGCGCTGAGCGGTTCGCGCCAGACCCGCTCGAAGGATTTGGTGAGTTCCAGGCAGAGAGCGGCATCGCGGTCGCCCAGAACGTCCATCGCATCGCCGATCATGTCAGCGAGCCGCTGGGGGCTTTCCATCACGATCAGACTGGCGGGCAGCTCGGCATAGGGCTCGAAAAAGGCCTTGCGCTTGCCCCCCTTGCGCGGCGGAAAGCCCAGAAACACAAAGCGGTCAGTGGGCAGGCCGGACAGCGTCAGCGCCATGATGGTCGAGCTGGGCCCCGGCACGGCGGTCACGGGCAGACCCGCATCAATCACGGTTTTCACCACGCGGTAGCCCGGATCAGAGACCGCCGGCGTGCCCGCGTCAGAGACCAGCGCCACGGTGGCCCCGTCCTCGATCAGCTTCACAATGCCCGCGGCGCTCTGCGCTTCGTTGTGGTCATGGCAGGCGATCAGACGCTTGCCTGTGATACCCACCCGGTCGAGCAGCTTGCGCGTGGTGCGCGTGTCTTCACAGGCGATGGCATCGACCTGGCTCAGGGTTTCGCGGGCGCGCGTCGACAGGTCGTTGGGATTGCCGATGGGCGTCGCCACCAGCACCAGCCGGGGTTTGAGATCAATCCGGTCTTCAGATGAAAGGTCGGCGTTTCCCATGGACGAGGCCTATTGCGAGACAGGCGGGGCAAGGGTGGTCACTTCCACCTCCACCTCAAGGCCAAGTGCATCGTCGGGCGCGCCGATATAGCTGCCGATGATGGGGGCGACATGGGCGGGCATACGCCCGACACCGGTGCGGATCAGATTGCCGGAGGCCACGGTGGCATTGGTCGGATCAAACTCGATCCAGCCCGCCCCGGGCAGATAGACCTGTATCCAGGCATGAGTGGAACCTGCGCCCTTTACGTCAACGCCCACGCCACCCTCCGATCCTGTGGTCTCGTTGCCATCCAGCACCGGGTCGTAGAGATATCCAGTAACAAAACGGGCCGCCAGACCCAGATGGCGCGCTGCTTCACACATCAGCAGGGCAAAATCGCGACAGGACCCGCTGGCGTGGGCCAGCGTGTAGGTCGGCTCTTGAACGCCGGGCTCCTCGCGCCGCAAATATTCGAACTCGGCTGCAATCGCCTGATTCATGTCGGTCAGCAATCGCCAGGTATTGCCGCCGCTAGACGCCACAAAGCGCTGTGCAAACTCGCTGACGGCGCGGTCCGGATCGGGGTGGTGGGGAATGCGGCAGGGCGCAAGATCGGGCAGCTGGCTTTCAGCATAGTTGAACGGATAGTTCTGAGCCTCGATCGCGATGGGAAAGGCCGGGGCCTCAAAGCTGGTCCTTAACAGATCGAACTCACAGCTGATCTCCAGCAGGTCCGAAGCGTCGTTGAAATCCAGCAGCGTCACAGAGTTGGAAAACGGGTCGTGGATCCAGTGAACCGTCGGCGTGGGCGAGCTGGTCACCGTCATCGACAGCAACCGCAGCTCCTGGGTCTCGTGGGGCCGGAACATGGCCTTGTGCTGCCCGAAGCTGACTGGCCTGGCATACCGGTAGCGGGTCGTATGCCGAACCCGGAAAAGGTCGGTTCGCACGCGTGAAAGTTGGCCCATCATGATTGGTTCCAGCCTGTGTGAGGCATCGCCGGTCGCGGGCATGCCTGCGGTCAGCTAATCGGGTCCGAAGTAGCGGGCGGCCACGGCGCTGGCAAACCCGTTCAGCTGTATCTGAACGTCGTCGAGATAGCGATGAAGCGGCTTGCCCGGCTGGATGCGACTGGTCTCGGCCAGAAGTGTTACAAGCCGGTCGCTCACCTCGCGCAGCGCATCGTCGGGTGCCGCGTCATAGTCGCTTTCCAGTTCGCGCAGACGGTAGGCCGCAGCATTGACCGACAGGCGCACAGAGCGCGGGCAGTCTTCATCGAACAACAGGAAGGTGGCGGCTTCGGCCGGTCCGGCGCTGATCGGGTGGCGGCGCCGAAAGGCGTGGTAGGACGAGGCCGAGCGCAATAGCGAGTTCCACCACGCACTGTCGGGCGGCGTGACATCCAGCTCGCCATCTTTATTCGGTGTAGTGATCTGGTAGTACTTCACGTCAACCAGACGGGTGGTCTGGTCCGCTCGCTCCAGCTCACAGCCCATGCGGTGGAAAATCCAGGCCTCATCGCGATACCAGGTGCCATCCACGCCGCCTTGATGGGCCTGACAACCGAGACGCACCTTTTCACACAGATCCGCCAGCTTGGGCAGCGTCACCTGCCGCGCCGTCAGCCGGGCGATGAACGCGTTGAGCATGTTGATCTGCTTCCACGTCTCGGTGGGGGTGATGTGGCGTAGCGCCCGGCAGTTTTCCCGCGCCGCCGCCAGCGCACTGGCGATGGAGTTGGGATTTTTCTTGTCGATGAAATACCAGCGCGCAACGTTCAGTCCGGTCAGCGGCTTGCCTGTTTCGGCAAAGGCCGGGCCTTCAGCAAACGTATCAAGCACACCGCGCCAGGCGGCCTTGTCATCGTCACCGGTGGCAAAGCCTTCAGCGACCGCGAGCAGGCGCGCGAGATTGTCGGCGCGCTCCACATAGCGACCCAGCCAGAAGGCATGCTCGGCGTAGCGCGCGAGGAGTTTAAGAGAGGACCCAGGTATCTTTTGACCCTCCACCTTGGCTGGAATTGACGATGATGCTGCCTTTCTTCATGGCGACGCGCGTCAGGCCGCCGGGCAGCACCCAGGTGCCCTTTCCGGTCACCGCGAAGGGGCGCAGGTCCACATGGCGCGGGGCGACGCCTTCCTTGGTCAGGGTGGGCGAGGTCGACAGGCTGATCATGGGCTGGGCGATATAGTTCGCCGGATCGTCCTTGATGGCCTTTGCGACCTCGGCAATTTCCTTCTTCGTGGCTTTCGGGCCCACGACAATGCCGTAACCGCCGGATTCCCCGACCGGTTTGACCACCAGCTCATCAAGATGGTCGAGCACATATTTGCACTCGTCCGGACGGCGGCAGACATAGGTCTTCACGTTGGAGATGATCGGCTCTTCACTCAGATAATAGCGAATGATGTCGGGCATATAGGCATAGACGGCCTTGTCGTCGGCAACCCCGGTGCCCGGTGCGTTGGCGATGGCCAGCTTGCCCGCCTTCATGGCGCGGAACAGACCCGGCGTGCCCAGCATGGAGTCCTCGCGGAAGGCTTCCGGATCCAGAAAGGCGTCATCGATACGCCGATAGATGACATGGACGGGTGCCGGCCCGCACACGGTTTTCATGAAGACCTCGTCGTTCTCATCGACATAGAGGTCGCGGCCTTCCACCAGCGGTACGCCCATCTCGCGCGCCAGGAAGACATGCTCGAAATAGGCCGAGTTGTAGAGCCCCGGCGTCAGCAGAACGACGGACGGATCACTAACGCCCGCCGGCGCGCAATCGGCCAGCTTTTCACGCAGCCGCATGCCGTAGTCGGAGACCGGGCGCACCCGCGCATTTTCCATCAGGTCCGGGAAGGAGCGCATCATCAGATGCCGGTTCTCGATCACATAGGAGACGCCTGAGGGCGTGCGGCAGTTATCCTCCAGGATCAGGAAGCTGCCATCGGCATCACGGATCATGTCGGTGCCGCAGATATGGGTGTAGACGCCGCCGGGCGGATCCACCCCCACCATCTGGTCGAGATAGTATTTGTTGCCCAGCACCAGATCGGCGGGAACCACGCCATCATTCAATATTTTGCGGTCATGGTAGATGTCGTGCAGGAAATGATTGAGCGCTGCGATGCGCTGCTGCACCCCGCGTTCCAGCACGGCCCAGTCCTCGGCGATGATCGGACGCGGTATCACGTCAAAGGGCAGCACCCGGTCCACCGTCTCTTCACCGAAATAAAGCGTGAAGGTGATGCCCAGATTATACATCTCCTCTTCGGCGCGCGCCTTGCGGCGATCAAGCCCGGCGCGGCTCTGCTTCGCGAGCCGTTTGGTGAAGAGGCGATTGATTTCAGGATCAGATTTGCGCCCCGACACCTCGCAAAAGGTGTCCGGCAATGTGCAGTCATCAAAGAGGCCCGGTCCGGCCATGAAGCATCCTAATCGCTAGAAATGGAGCACCAGCCTAGCACACAGACGGGCCCTTCCTTCAACCATAGTGGGAAAGCGGGCTTTCAGGACGCCGTTTCGGGCATACGCACCTGAATTGTTGTGCGGGTCGCGCGACCGCTCCGATCCACGACCGCGAGATTGTAAAATCCGGGCCCGTCCGGGGTGAATAACGGCGACCCACCGGCATCGCGGGCCACGGGCTCACCGCCCACATACCAGCTCAACGGGCCCTCACCGCGCGCTGACAGGACAAAGCCGCGCCCTTCATGCTCGGCCCAAAGCTCCGCGTCTTCGGGCGGAAACAGGATGACCGGTGGCTCACCCTCACGGGCAAAGCGCGCCAGCGCGCTGGTCATTTCGACGTCCTCCCGGACCGGGCGGCGCAGGTTGAGGGTCGGATCGGTGCGCGCAATCGCATCCACCAGATCAAACAGGGCGGGCAGGGCGGCGCTGCGCCCGGTCACGCCCGTGCGCGGCGCGCCATCGGGCCGACCCGTCCAGATAATCACCGCATAGCCGCCACTGACCCCGGCCGCCCAGGCATCGCGAAAGCCATAGCTGGTGCCGGTCTTGTAGGCGATATCGGGCGCGGACCGGGACAGGCGAGCCGGCATCCGGCCCGGTGGGGCGGGCGAACCATAGAGTACGTCCAGAATATCATTGGCGCTTTCCGCGCTGAGCAGGCGATTGGGTGCATCGGTGGCCGGGTTGGCGTCCGCCTCCAGCCAGGCGAGCGGGCGGGCCCGGCCCTCATCGCCCAGCGCGGCATAGACGACCGCCAGATCCTGCGCGGATAGTCCCAGGCCGCCCAGTGCCACCGCCAGCCCCGAAGCGCCCTCCAGAGCACCGGGGATTTGCGGGCGGGCTCCGGCATGGTCCAGCACCGAAGCAAAGCGCGCCGCGCCCACCTCATCGAGCACGCGCACGGCGGGTACATTCAGGGAATGCTGCAGCGCATCGGCAATGGTCACCTCACCCCGGAAGCTGCGGTCGAAATTCTCCGGGCGGTAATTGGCAAAGCGTGCCGGCAGGTCTTCGATCAGGGTCTCAGGCGCTGCAAGGCCGTCATCAAAGGCCAGGCCATAGACCAGCGGCTTTAACGTTGACCCCGGCGAGCGCGGCGCGGCGGTCAGGTCCAGCCAGCCCCCGGCCCGGTCCCGGCCCGCAGAGCCCACGGCCGCGCGCACTGCCCGGGTCTCGATCTCGATCACCAGCGCTGAGGCCTGCACGCCTTCACCACCCGCCGCCGCGACCCGCTGGACAATGCGTTCGGCTTCCTCCTGCAGGCGCATGTCGAGGGTGGAGCGGGCAAAAGGCGCAGCTCCGGCACGCTGGCGTACCGTGTCTGCCGCATGCCAGGCCTCTGCCGGGAAGGCGTTTCGAACCCGCGGCAGGGCTTCATCAGCGGCATCCTGAGCGCGTTGGGCGCTGATCCAGCCTGCATCGGCAAGCCGGGTCAGGATTGCCGCGCGGGAGGCTCGCGCATACTCCGGGCGCAGGTCCGGGCGGCGCACTTCCGGGCTTTGGGGCAGGGCGATCAGAAGCGCAATCTGGTCGGGCGTCAGCTCATCAGGTTCACGGCCAAACCACGCCCAGCTCGCTGCCCTCACCCCCTGAAGATTGCCGCCATAGGGCGTGTGGGTGAGGTAAAGCGCCAGGATTTCATCCTTGGTGAGCCGGCGCTCCAGCTGCACGGCGCGGAAGGCCTCGACAATCTTGGAGCCCAGATTGCGCGGCCGAGGCTCCAACAGGCGGGCCGTCTGCATGGTGATGGTCGAGGCGCCGGACACAATCCGGCCACGGCGCACCGCCTGCCCCGACGCCCGCGCGACCGCCAGCGGATCAACACCCGCATGGTCGTAAAAGCGCTGATCCTCGATGATCAGAAGCGCCTCGATAAAATCCGGATCAATCCGCTCCAGATCGGCCGCTAGCCGCCAGCGCCCATCCTCCACCGGAAAAGCCCTCAGCGGTCGTCCCTCGCGGTCCTCCGCCACAAAGGACACCACCTGCCCGCGCTCGATCGGCGGCGGGAAGAGCTGGTCCAGCGCGAAGAGAGTCAGAACGCCGGTGAGGAGCGTGGCCGCAGTGACGGCGAGCCCGCGTTTCCAGAGAGAGGTGGGGAAACGGGGAGTCATTTGTATGCTCTGTCATGGCCCGGTTTATCCGGGCCACCCATGCCGGACGGGCCGCGCTCGGCTAAACCGGTACAGAATGGGTCCCCCGCATGAAGCGGGGGATGACAACGACTTTTAACCGCTCCTCTCAAGGCTCGATCCGGACGCGCTGGGCGTTTGACCGGGCGAAGACGGTAGGAGCGTACATGTCTTCGGCGACAGCCCCAGGCAGGGCGAACTCACCCGGCGTCACGGCCCGCACCATATAGGCGAGGCGATAGGTGCGGTTCTGCCAATTCGACGCGTTTAGCGCGGCCACAAAGCGGTCATCGCGCGCCTCCGCCACCTGTGTGGCGGCCAGATTGCCGATGAAGCTATAGGGCCGGTTCTCGCCAGTATCGGCACTGGTGAGCACCGCCTCGATCTCGAACCCGGCGGGCAGAAGGTCGGCGATTACATAGCTCGCCAAGGCCCGCCGACGGGGCCGGATATCCAGCACCACCAGAAGCCGGTCGCCCTGGCGCACCTTGCTGAGGTCCACGATGCGCCCGCTGGTGTCGGCAATCTGCTTGGAGATATCGAGGTCCGAGGACACCGCCGCAGGCGCGCTCGACGGCGCACCGACACTGAGCATGGACAGGAAGATCGGACGCTCCCCGGTATTGGTGAAGCTCTGCGCCCCGTCCAGATCGGCCGGGGTAAAGCGCCTCCCGAACCGGTTGCCCGCTTCATTGCCATAGGTCAGCGTGAGGCTGTCTTCACCGCCCGAAAGGGCCGCGGCGGCGAGCACAAGCCAGGCCTTTTCCTGGGTGTGCAGGCTGCGCGGTTCCGGCACGTCGCGGGCCAGCGGGGTTGCCAGCTCGCTCACCACATCATCGAGCCCGGCTTCGGACGCCAGCGCCAGAACCGCCGCACGATCCCGCAGGGCGGTCTGATACCAGTCTCCGGTATTTTCATAGCCGAGCGCGGCCACAGCCGCTTCGAACGCGTTGATCGCCCGGGCCCGGTCACCAATGGCCGCCAGCGCCGCGCCGATATGAGCACGCGCCAGCGGGCTCTCAATCTGTCCGAGGCGCTCGTCATGCATATAGCGCAGGCGCGAGCGATCCACGTCGCCAGCCCGGGCGAGCACATAAAGCGCATAGGCCGAGCTGCGGTCGCGGATGCGCTCCATCGTGTCGGTGCTCCAGCGCGGGTTCGGCGTGCTGTCGTCATAGCCATAGGCGCGCCACAGCTCGCCCTGACTGATCGGCTGCAGGGCCGACAGGGCACGGGCCAGCGCGGCGTCAGGCACCGGATGGCCCGCCTGATGGGCCCGGTAAAGGAAGTCGACCGCATAGGCGCCGATCCATGGCCGGGCATCCCGGTCGCCAATCCGCCACAGGCCAAAGGCCCCACCATTATCCTGCCGCGAGAGCAGGGTTTCGATGGCCGCCTGGATCTCGCCATTGGCCCCGTCTGGCGCGTCCTCATTGGCGAGCGCGGCAAGGTTTTCAGCGTAAAGGAGCGGCATGGTCCGACTGACCAGCTGCTCGGTGCAGGCATAGGGGTAGCGGTAGAGCGACTGGTAGAGCGGCACCGCATTGATCGGGCTCGCCGAGGCACTGACCGTCAGCTGGGCCGAGCCTGGCGTATAGCCCGCCAGCAGGGCCGGATCGGGCGTATAGCTCTCCCCGGCGCGCAGCACCCGGCGCTCCAGCCGGGTTTCGGGCAGGAAGGGCGAGCGGACCTGGATGGGATAGGCACTGGCCGCTTCAAACCCGTCCGGACCGCTAACCTGCAGACTTAGATCGGCGATGCCTTCGTCGGTGGCCGACAGGCGCGTCGGCGCATCTTCGCGCTCACCCTGTCTGAGGCCCAGCGACACCGCGCCGCCATCCACAGAGACGGGACCGGAGGCGCTGACCGCCACGGCGTATTCGCCTTCCGGGCCGTCGACATTGTCCAGCGTCACGGTTGCCTGGGCCCGGTCGCCGGGAGCCAGGAAGCGCGGCAGGATCAGCTCGGCCGGCACATCATCGCGTACCGTCAGCGGGCGCGCACCAGAGCCAAGACCGGTCTCAGACCAGGCTACCGCCATCAGGCGCAGCTCACCATTAAAGTCCGGCAGGTCCAGCGTGACCGAACCACGACCATCACGGCCAAGATCCACCTGGCCAGAGAAGAGCGCGACCGTTTTGGTCGGCACCACCGACAGGCCGGCCCCGCCAATCTGGTCACCGCCGGAGCGCAGCGCGGCCGCCGCGCCCTGATTGGGATCCAGCACGCGGCCATAATCGTCCAGCAGGTCAACACCCAGCGCTTCCTTGCCCAGCAGCGCAGCCACAGGATCAGGCGATTGATGCCCGGTCAGCAGCAGCACGCCCTCATCGACCGCGGCCAACGTTAAAAAGACCGGCTCATTGGGACCGCCTTCAGCGGCAATCTCGATCTCAAGGCTCTGATTGGGCTCCACGACGTCGGGTGCGCTCAGCGATACCTCAAAGGTACGCGCGCCAATATCGACGGGGATATAAGTCACGCCCACGGCCCGGCGCGGCAGGGGCTGATCCACCGGATCGCGCGGCGTATGCACGGTGACCATGACATAGGCACCCTGGCCCCAGTCCTCGGTCACCGGGAGCTCCACTTCCAGACCGCCGTCAAGAAGCTCGACCTGCTGAACGCTTAGCACGCGATCGGTGGCCACCACGATATCGGCGAGACCCGCATAGGGTGCCTGAATGACGGCAGTGGTGGTTTCACCGACGGTGACAGGCGTTTCAGGGCCTGAGACCTGGACCTGATCGGGAGCCGGATCGCCATCCCGGGTGCGGCCACCCCAGCCCACCCAGAAGGCACGCGAAGCAATGTCTTCACCGCCGGATGACACGATCAGACGATAGCTGCCCCAGTCGAGCTGCGGCGTGGTCAGCATCGCCGCTTCACCGCCGGTGGTCGTCGCGACCCCTTCGGTGATCGGCACGATGCGTTCAGACCTGCGCCAGCGCCACTCGCCGCCATCGGTGCGATACCAGTCATACTCATAATCCCGGCGCACCAGACGCCAGGCAAACTCCGCCTCGCGCGCTTCGCCGGCGGCGTCGACACCCACAAGCGTGAAGCTGGCGGCCTGATTACGGCGCACGCGGCCTTCGAACGCGGCGCTGAGACCCGCATAGAGATCGCGCGGGCGATAGGGGATGCGCACATCATCGGCGACCGCCCGACCACCCGGCTCCTGCACCCGTACGACCGCGCGCACGCGCAGCGGCAGGGAGGAGTCTGCGCCGCGCCGGCCCATGGCCACCGGCATCTGACCATTGCCTGCGCCGTCGGCGGTCGTCTCGGGCAGCGGGATCATCACTTCGGAAAACCGCTCGTCATGGAGACCGAAGCTGTAGCCGCGCCAATCCGGGAACGGGTTGGGATCGCGCTGCAGGCGGGCCTCACCCTCCAGCGGCAGACCGGCACCTGGCGCGCCATAGAGGAAGCGCACATTGGCGTCGATCATGCGGGTTTCACCGGCACGCAGCGGCGTGTCGCTATCGGTGTCGAGGTCAAGCGCCACACGCTGGGGCACGAAATCCTCCACATTGAAGCGGACACCGCCGACATTGCCGATTCCGTCAATCTCCGCCGCGATGCGCCAGCTGCCCCGGGCCGCGGCGCGCGGCAGGTCAAAGCTGTGCACCACACCGCCTGCATCCTCCGCGCGGTCAAAGCGGTGACGCGCCTGCTCGAGCCCATTGGGCTGATAGACTACCAGCGCCCCGGCGCGATCCTCGATGGCGTTGCCGGCAGGACCGCGCAGAAGCGCGCTCGCCTGCACCGTCTCGCCGGGGCGATAGATGCCGCGGTCGAGATAGACATAGGCGTCCACATTGCCCGACGGGCGGCGTCCGCCAATCGGCTCATCGCTGAGATCGACCGGAGAGCGGTTGAGATCGAGGAAAACGAAATCGCCGTCCGGGCCATAGCCGGTTAAAAGGCGCGGGGCATCGCCCTCATCGCCATTGAGCAGCGGCGCGTCAAAACGAACCCGGCCATCGCGGCCGGAGCGGGCTGTGGCCAGCACCTCGTTGGCGCGCGAGACCAGCTGAACATCGACACCAGAGACCGGTGCCGCGCTATCAAGCGAGCGCACCACCACATCCAGCCCGCTCTCGCCGCGATAGGCGCTAAAGGCAAGATCGGTGACGATCAGCCAGCGCGCGGCCCGCGCCGGTTCCTCGCGCCGGTCCTGATCAATCGCGGCGGCATCGGTCAGCGAGACGTAATAAGCCCCCGGCTGCAGCGTTCCGAGCATGTCGGCCACGGGCAGGACGGTGACTTCTCGGGCATTGGCCGGCCCTTCGGTGCCCACCCGGCCCTCAAACACGGTGACGCCCAGCTCGCCGGGCGTTTCATTGCCGCCATACCAGTACCACTCGCCCTCCCCGGCACTGAAGCCTTCGCCGATCTGGCGGAAGACCAGTGCGCGGTCGTTGACGCGAGTAACGCGGACCTCGACCTCGTCGACATTGACCGTCTCGATAGCAAGCCCATCCGCATCAATGCGCGGCAGGATGATGCCATTGCCGGAGAAGGCGACGCGGGCCGGACGGTCTTCAAAGCTCAGCTCGGTCGTGACGTCACGCTCCAGCGCGCGCCCATCGGCAGAAGGCAGACCTTCACGCAAGGTGACGCTGCGCGCCTGGCCATAGTTCAAACCGCCCAGGCAAAGCTGCGAGCCGCTGACGGAAATCGCGACGCTGTCCTCGATATCGACATAGGGCGCATAGTCCGTCGCCGGGTCGAGCGGGCCGGAAAAGGTCAGGCAAAGCTCCGGCGTTGCGGCGGACGCATCAACATTAAAGCGCAGATATTCAAAGGCAGCGCTGACTTCGGCTTCAGCGCGAGGGGCATCCGCGGAGCGGGCTTCCAGTTGGGCCCCTTGCGGAGAGGGTTCAGGCGGGCTGCCGCCCTCATTGCCACATGCCGCCAAGATCAGAGCGGTACATGCCGCCCCAGCCAAATGTGCCCAGATCCGCATGAAATCGCTCCTGCCTGCCGTTAACGCATCCCCGTCCGCCACAATGGCACGGAATTCGGCAAAGCCAAGGCAGGAGTTGGGAGATTTTGTTTGGGGGCAGCGTGATGAGGGCGGCCCCTCTCCCCCTTGGACAAGGGGGAGAGGTAAGGGTGAGGGGGTGCGCTCAAACCTGCCTATCCGGTGCGAGTAGAAGCGCTGCACACTCCTCACCTAACCTCTCCCCTCAGGGAGGGGAGAGGGACTCTCTTTGTTTTGACCGGGCAAGCAGACCCTAAGTCACCGCCTTCCTGGCGGTGAACTTTGGCTGGTCCCATTCGCGGGTTTCGATGACCTCGGCCAGGGCGAGGCCGGCGTCGAAAACTTCCGTGTAGCCGTTATAGAGCGGGTTGAACCCAAAGCGCATGATGTCCGGCTCGCGGAAATCGCCGATGATATTGCGCGCAATCAGGGCCTGAACGATGGCGTAGCCATCATCATGGGAAATCACCACATGGCCGCCGCGGCGCTGGCCGACACCGGCGCAGGCAATCTTCAGCCCCAGCGCGTTGGCGCGCTCGATAAACAGATCACCCAGCTTTTGTGCCTTGGCCTCAACCTGGGCCATGTCCACATCGTCATAGACGCTGACCGCGCCATCCAGCGCCGCGAGGCCCAGAATGGGCGGCGAGCTGGTGCGCCAACGCACTATGGAGCTGTCCGGCTCGTATTCATCCTCAAAACCGAAGGGGCGCTTGTGGCCCAGCCAACCGGGGATGGGATGCTCCAGAACGGCGTTCTCATTGCTGTCGCAATACAGAAAGGCCGGTGCGCCGGGGCCGCCGGACAGGAATTTATACCCGCAGCCCACCGCGTATTTCGCGCCCCATTCTTTAAGTTTGAGATCCACCAGGCCCATGGCATGGCTCAAATCCCAGATGATCGAGAGACCGCGCTCGGCCGCTTCGCGCTCATAACCTTCAAAGTCGGCGATCTCCGCGGACCGGTAGTGCACGCCGCTCTTGATGAAGACCGTAACGCCCTCAGGCAGGTCTTTGGGCCGGGTGCCCGGCGGCACGCGGTGCATCTCAGCACCGGTAAAACGCGACAGGCCTTCCATCACATGGTTGTCGGTGGGAAACTCGCCCTGTTCCGCCGCGATCCCGCCCGGCGTCCGGCCCAGCAATGCACCGGCCAGCTTGAACAGGTTGATGGTGACGGTATCGACCGCCAGCACCTCATCGGAGCCCACGCCCATGAGCCGGGCGAGCTTGGCCCCCAGCGTTTGGGGCAGGTCCATCCAGCCGGCGTCATTCCAGGATCGGATCAGCCCGACGCCCCACTCGGTCTCGGCCGTGTGCTTCAACCGCTCCAGCGCGGCTTTGGGCGGCACGCCCAGAGAATTGCCATCGAGATAGATGACCCCGTCCGGCATCGCGAACGCATTACGCTTGGCGCTGAGCGGGTCAGCGGCGTCGAGCGCCAAACAATCATCGCGGGTCAGCATGGCCTTAAAGCGGGCCGCGGGCGGTGATGCCGCCGTCCACAATATGGCACTGGCCGGTCATGTAGCTGGAGGCATCGCTGGCGAGGTAATGGATCGCCGCAGCCATGTCTTCGGGCTGACCCACGCGCTGGATGGAGAAGTTGCGCTTCATCATGTCTTCCAGCTCCGGGTTGCCGGTCAGCGCGGAGGCGAGCTTGGTTTCGGTGAGGCCAGGGCAGAGCGCGTTCACCCGCACGCCGAACCCGCCGCATTCCTGGGCGAGGACCTGGGTCATGGAGATCACGGACGCCTTGGTGATGGAATACACCCCTTGGAAAAAGCCCGGACGCATGCCGTTGATGGAGGCCACATTCACGATCGCACCGGACATTTGCGGCTTCATGAACTCCTTGATCGCCAGCGAGGACAGGTAGAAGGGCCCTTTGACGTTCACGTCAAAGGTCTTGTCCCAGGCCGAGTCCGGGCAGTCGATGGCTTCGCCGAAATGGGGCGAGGTCGCGCCGTTATTGACCAGGATATCCAGTCGGCCTTCGGTGTCCTTGATGTTGGCGATGGCCGCTTCGCGGTGTTCGGCTTCGCCCAAGTGCAGCACCATGGCGCGCGCCTTGCCACCGGCCTCGACGATTTCATTGGCCACACGCTCGCAATCACCGATCTTGCGGCTGGAGCAGATGACGGTGGCCCCATTGCGCGCCAGGCGCTTGGCCGCCGCCTCGCCAATGCCGCGGCTCGCGCCGGCCACCAGTGCGATTTTACCGTCTAGCGAAAGATCTTTCTCAGACATCGATCATCCTCCCCGATGCAGTGAATTCATTTGCGCCAGACCCTAGCCGCGGCGCTTAAAGATGGCGAGGGGTGCGGGTGCGGTTGGGGGCTGAATTTGTAACGCCGACGCGATCCCTCTCCCCTTCAAAAGGGGAGAGGTTAGGTGAGGGGTTCTACAGTGGTCCATCCTGCACGCCTCGAACAAGCTTGAACGCACCCCCTCACCTTTATCCTCTCCCCCTTGACCAAGGGGGAGAGGGGGCATCGACGCGGCACCTTATTGTTCGTCCCGGCGAGCCTTCATCCCCCATTCAGCCGCCCGTCCGCACTGTCATCCCATGCTTGAAACCCTGCTGATCGACGACATCGAAAACTGCACGCTGAACGGCACGCTGCTTTATGGCGAGGTGCAGGTGGTCGACAGCTTTGCCGACTTCAAAGTCCAGATTGTGGAGAGCTTCCCCGATCTGAAGGTCCGCGCGGTCGAGAACTTCGCAGACAGCTGCGGGGAGTGGGAGTTCGTTGACAGCTTTCCGGATTTCACCGTCCAGTTCGTGACCAGCTTTCCAGACTTCAAAATCGAGTTTGTAGAGAGTTTCCCGGGCGAGCCTTAAGCGCTAACTTGCGCCTATGTCCTTTTACGAAAACCACATCCTGCCCCACCTGATCGGCTTTGCCTGCGCGACGCCGCAGATCATGAAGCAGCGCAGTCTTGTCGTCCCTGCCGCTGAGGGGCGCGTCCTGGAAGTGGGCTTCGGGTCGGGGACCAATCTGGGCTTCTATGACCCTATCAAGGTCGACCGTCTGTTTGCGCTGGAGCCCAGCGAGGGTATGCGCCGCAAGGCCGCCAGGGCCGTAGACGCCTCACCGCTGGATATCGAGTGGCTGGGTCTGCCCGGTGAGGAAATTCCGCTCGACGATGACAGCGTGGACACCGTGGTGCTGACCTATACCGCCTGCACCATTCCTGATGCCGCCGCCGCGCTGAAGCAGATGCGCCGGGTTCTGAAGCCCGGTGGCCAGCTACTGTTTTCAGAGCACGGCGCGGCCCCTGATGAAGCGGTCGCGAAATGGCAGCGCCGGATCGAGCCGGTCTGGAAGCCCATGGCCGGTGGCTGTCACCTGACCCGCAAGCCCGATGAGATGATTGAAGCCGCCGGCTTCAAGATTGACCGGATGACGGCGGATTACCTGCCCAAAGCACCAAAGTTTGCCGCGTTTAATTATGCGGGATCTGCCACGTAGATAAAGAAGTCTGGCTCCGGCTTCGCGCTTGAACGCAAACGCCCCTCCCTCCCCTTGAGGGGGAGGGTGTCAGCGCAGGCTGACGGGTGGGGTGAAGATCATCGAGCGCCAGCGCTGCCCCCCACCCGACCGAAGCTGACGCTTCGCCCACCCTCCCCTCGGAGGGGGAGGGAGTAGGTGTGTTCTGGAGAACCATCAGAACCAATCTTACGCACATCCCGAGCATCTTGGCGCAGCCGGGTCGATTTCCAGGCGCTTGGGCGCGATCGCCTCGCCGCACTCCACGCAATAGCCGTATTCGCCATCCTCAAGGCGGGCGAGGGCCGCGTCTATCCGGCGGATCTCACCGGCCCGGCGGGCATCGGCAGCCTTGGCCATCGCCTGAACCTGCAGGCTGTCCTGACGTGACAGGCGGCCGACCGATTGCTGGTCCAGGCCGACCGGCTTGCGATCCTCCGAAGCGGTCTCGGACAGGGCGACCAGTTCGGCCCTGAGCGTTAACAAGCGTTCACGCGCGGTATTTTCCGGTTCCGTCATGGCTCAAGAGTTTGCATCATGGGGGCCAAGCAACAAGAGTTGGATTGCCGTGCTCGACCATTTCAAGCGTCTGTCCGCCTACAACGCCTGGGCCAATGCCCGCCTGTATGATGCCGCCACGGCGCTCAACGACTTTGAGCGCAAGCGGGCGGTGAAGGGCTATTTCGGCAGCCTGCACGGCACGCTCAATCACCTGATCGGGGCGGACCGCATCTGGCTTCATCGCCTGACCGGTGAGGGCCCACTGCCCTCCACGCTCGATGCCATCCACTACGAAAAGTTCGAGGAATTGCGCGAGGCGCGTGAAGCCGAGGACGAGCGCCTGACCGCTTTCGTGGCCACGCTGGACGACGACATTCTGGCCTCTGAGCTGTCCTATGAGAACACGCGCGGTGAGGCCAAGATCTTGCCCCGGCACATCATCCTGGCTCATCTGTTCAACCACCAGACCCACCATCGCGGTCAGGCCACACAGATGATGCGCCAACTTGGCGTGGCCGAACCGCCCGCGCTTGATCTGCTCTATTTCGCTTTGCCGACGGCCTGACGCGCTGCGGGCTACAGCCGGACGTCGAGCTGTTCCAGCCAGCCGGTGATACGCTTGGCGTTCACGCCCAGGTCTGAATATCCGACCTTGGAGCGTGAATAGATGCACAGCGCGGCCCCGCCCGCGACCTCAACCGCTTCTGCGGTGATGAAATCGGGAAATTTGAACAGCGCGCTTTTCTGGCAAAGCTCGATCTGTGTCCCGTTGTCCTGCGTCAGCTCTGTGCGGGGCGCAGCCAGAGCCACGTCTTTAAACGCACCCAGAACCGCGGCCGGCTCAGTGCCCCGCCATACCCGGCTGTTGTGGTGGGCAGTGGCCTTGGCGGTATAGCCCTCAGGCAGGACCAGAAACTGGTTTGGCTTGGGGCCAAGTTCGAGCGTGGCAAAATCGATCGGGAAGGTGGGGTCGGCCATTTAGGGGTCCTTCACTGTGCGCAAACGTTTCTGATTGAAAACCGGCCTGATTGAAAACTGGATCGTTCACCGGTTACACCCTAAACACGATACAGCGTTAACAACAGGGATCGAGCCATGACCGAATACGCCCTTGAGGTGGAAGGTCTGACGAAGAGCTTTGGCGGTAAGCCCGCCGTGCGCGATGTCTCCTTCAAAGCGGCCCGTGGTGAAATTACCGGCTTTCTCGGTCCCAATGGCGCGGGCAAGACCACAACGCTGCGCATGTCGCTGGGCGTGATTACGCCCGATAGCGGGCGCGCCACCCTGTTCGGTCAGGCTCCCGATGCGGCCGGAATGGACCGGGTTGGATTCCTGCCCGAAGAACGCGGTGTCTATCGCAAGATGACCGCCGAGGCCGTGATCGTCTTCTTTGCGCGTTTGAAGGGCGTGCCGGCAGGCGAAGCGCGCAAGCGGGCGCGGGCCTATCTGGAACGCTTCGGTCTTGGCGACGCGGCCAAGAAGAAGGTCAAGGAGCTGTCCAAGGGGATGGCCCAGAAGGTCCAGATCATCGCGGCCATCGTGCACGAGCCTGAATTCATCATCCTCGATGAGCCGTTTTCGGGGCTCGACCCGGTCAACCAGTCCCTGCTGGAGCAGATGATCCGCGAGCAGGCCGAGGCGGGACGCACGGTCCTGTTCTCCACCCATGTGATGGAGCATGCCGAGCGGCTGTGTAACCGCATCATCCTGATGGCCCGGGGTCAGAAGGTGTTTGATGGCACGGTGAACGAAGCGCTGGCCCAGGTTCCGCGCCAGGTCTTTCTGGCCGCCCCGCCGGGCGAGCCCATGGTCGAGACGCTGTCTGGCTTTGGCGAGCTCGTGGAGGAAGGCCCTTCAGAGGACGGGGCCGAGATCAACTGGCGACTGACCCTGTCTGCGGGTTCCGACGCCCAGGCCGTGCTGCGCGCCTGTGTCGAGGCCGGTCTGAAGCTAACCCATTTTGAACCGCGCCGCCCACACCTGCATGACGCCTTCGTGGCGCTGGTGGGTGAAGAAGGTGCGCGCGAGCTCGAAGCCTCGGCCGAGGAGGCCTGACATGCGCGCCATCTTCCTGATCGCCCGCCGCGAATACCTGTCCTATGTCGGCACCTGGGGTTTCTGGATTTCGATCCTGTCAGTGCCGATTTTTGCCACGCTGGGGGCGTCGATCCCCAGCCTGGTGGAGAACTCCCAGCCGACGCGGTATTTCGCCGTTGTCGACGAAACCGGCCAGGGACTGGACGACGTCATCAGGGAGCGACGTGCCGAGGTGCGGCGCGCCCGCATCCGCAACCAGATCGAAGGGCTGGCAAGCTTTGCCGGCGATGACGCCACGCGCGAGGCGGCGCTGGCGGCCTTTGACGCCAACCCGGACCTTGGCGAAGCGGTGGCTGATGCCGCTGAGGCCGTGGGCATTCCCGGCCTGGAAGACAACCTCAATCTGGAAGGGCGCGAGGCGGTGATGGTCGACGCCCCCGGTGCCACGCTGGACGATCTTCGCCCGTATGTGCGCGGGGATCAGACCATCGACACCCCGGACGGAGAACGCGCCCTGTACGCGGTCTTTTTGATCCGGCCGTCGACAACCGATCCGATGGAAGTCGTCTATCTGTCTGAAAACGTGACCAACCGGGATTTGCGCAACGACATCGTGCGCATCCTCGAAAGCCATATTCGCGATGCCGCGCTGGTCGAGCGCGGATTGTCACCCGATGAGATCGACGCCCTGCTCGACCTGTCGCCGGAAGTCACCTCGCTGAACGCCAGCCCGGAAGCCGGTGACGATACCGAGGTGACCAATCTTGATCGCGCGCCCTTCATCATTGCGATCGTGTTGGGCTTCATCCTGTGGATGGCGGTGTTTTCGGTGGCCAACATGCTGCTGACCAGCCTGATCGAGGAAAAGGGCGGCAAGATTATCGAAGTCCTGCTGTCCACCGCGCGCTTCCATGAAATCCTGATCGGCAAGCTTGCCGGGGTGGCGGGCGTATCCCTGACGCTGTTCGGGATCTGGGGCGGGGTCGGTGCGATCCTGACCGCGCTGGGCGGCGCGGCGCTGGCCTCGGTCAATCCCGACATCATCGGCCTTCTGGGTGCCGTCTTTGATCCGGTTCTGCTGGGAGCGGCGCTGATCTTCTTCATCTTCGGCTATCTGATGTATGGCGCAATTTTCCTGGCGATGGGGTCGCTCTGCGACACGCTGCAGGATGCCCAGACGCTGATGGGGCCGGTCATCTGGACGCTGATGCTGCCCCTGCTCTTCCTGTTCTTCTCGATTGAAGCCAGCGATAGCAGTGTGGTGCAGATCGCCAGCTGGGTACCGGTCTGGACGCCGTTTGTGATGATGGCGCGCCTGCCCACCGACCCGCCTCTGTGGGAGGTGCTGGGCGCTGGCGCGCTGATGGTCGTCACGACGATCCTGGTGCTGTGGGCGGCCGCGGTCGTGTTTCGACAGGGCGCGCTGCGCCAGGCCGATGCCGACACCGTGCGCCGCCTTTTCCGGCTGGGTCGCAAGAAGGGTTAGAGCCGACAGCCTCGCTAAAATGACAGAGATGTCATGAGCTTAATTTAACGCCACAGCCTACGAGGCGGCTGCTACACCTCTGGCCATCAGGCTTGAGGGAGCAGCTTTTATGTTTTCACTGACACTTGCCGCCCTGGCACTCGCCACGGCAGGCCAGCCGCAAATGATGACGATGGATGCGCCGCCAGAGGCGCTGGGACAGACCGTCCAGGCCGCCTATGCGGCCGAAAGCGCGGCCATTGCCGAATTTGATTGCGCCGACCATGACATCGACTGCCTGTCTGAAGAGCTTCTGGAGCGCTTCCGCGTGGACCAGTGGGTCCGCAAACCGGAAAACGCGCAAGCGCTGTGTGGCGAGTTTGCCCAGTCCCATCCCATGCATTGCCAGATGCAGTCGCTCGGGATCGCGGCCTTTAATGGTGATGTGCCCAATCTGGCGCGGCTAAAGGAGATTATGGAGGTTCATGGCTGGCCGAGCCCGCCCACCTTCTCCAATGAGGTTCAGCGCGCGGCCTAGTATATCGCCCAGCACGGCCAGTATGTGGACGACACCGGCATGACCCACTGGGACACGGATTTCGCCCAGAGCATTCTTCCCGACGTGCTGGAGGCGGTTGAAGCTGAAGAGCTGCCCGGCTGGGACTATGCGCGAATGTTTGATCGCATCCGCACCTCTGCCGGCGAGCCCCAGCGCTATGGCACGCAGATCTTCTGCTCCAATGGAGCCGCGAACTTCACCTTTGAAGATCCCGACCGCGTCGATGCCTGGCGCGCCGAGCTGGGCATGCCAAACTTCGATCAGGCCGCCTACGACGCCTACTGCAGGTAGGGCCGGGCGCAACATCGGCAGGAACAAACACAAACGCCGCGCTGACTTATGTCAGCGCGGCGCTTTTGTGTCGCTTATTGGAAAGCGTGAGGCGCAAGACCTGTTGAGCGCAGGCGTTAGCCGCGCTCAAAACAGTGTCTAGCGGCGGCCACCACCGCGCTTGGGCAGCAGGCCCTCGCGCTGGGCGCGCTTGCGAGCCAGCTTGCGGGCCCGGCGGATCGCCTCGGCCTTCTGGCGCGCTTTTTTCTCGGACGGCTTTTCGTAGTGATTACGGCGCTTCATCTCGCGGAAAGTACCTTCCCGCTGCATTTTCTTTTTCAATGCCTTGAGCGCTTGCTCGACATTGTTATCGCGCACGACGATCTGAACGATGGCGTACTCTCCCTAGATCCTCTAAGCGGCGGCTAAGCCGCCGAAAAAACAATGACTGGCGAGGACCAGTGGGTTTTCCCATCGGTCTCGCGCCGGTTCGCTTCCAACGTAGGCCGGGCGATCTAGCAGAGCCCAAGCGCCCTGTCTAGCGTGCATACGCGGCGAAATCGCCCGTGACGCGCGCCCCTATGCACACTATTTAGACTCCCATGACTGAAAAAGAAACCGACTCTGCCCTGTCCCGTGCCGATGCCGTGCGCAATGGCGTGCTTGAAGCGGCGCTCGATGAAGCTGCCTTTGATGGCTGGAATGACCGCACACTGGCCCGCGCCTGCGCGGCCGCCGGCTATTCTGAAGGCGAAGTTCAGCTCTACTGCCCCGATGGGGTGCTGGACCTCATTGAGTGGTGGTCGCGCCAGTGCGACGAGGGCGCGCGCGAAACCATCAAGGCCAGCAATGCCAACCGCATCCGCGACAAGGTCGCCGGCGCGGTCATGGCACGCCTCGAGCAGATGGACGGCTATGAAGACGCGGCATCGCGGGCGCGTGGCCGTCTGCTCCTGCCGGACGGGCTGGATCGCGGCCGCAAGCTGACCTGGGCCACGTCCGACATGATCTGGCGGGCCATCGGGGACCAGTCGACCGACTATAATTTCTACACCAAGCGCACC
The DNA here is from genome assembly GCA_043513725.1 of Oceanicaulis sp. Lineage (GTDB taxonomy): Bacteria > Pseudomonadota > Alphaproteobacteria > Caulobacterales > Maricaulaceae > Oceanicaulis. Next base: position 1,601,844 of record CP121338.1, read on the forward strand.
ATTCTTTCCGGCGTTTTCACCACCACCTTCATGGTGTGGGTGGAGGACCACGATCCGGACAAGGCCAAAACCCGAGAGTTTCTCGACCGGCGCATCGATAATGTGATGCAGTTTGAGAAGGTGAAGGCCCAGGCGATCAAATTCACCTCCGGCCTGCCCGACCTCACCAGCCTCGCCTCACGCCTGCGCTATGGGTTTGATCGGCGGTAGGTCGGGCTTTCCCTGTCCTTCGACCAGTCCGGGTCGTCGGTTCTTCGCGCTCGGGGTGCCACGCCTCCTCTGTCTCCCTCCCCTTGAGGGGGAGGGTGTCTCGAAAGAGACGGGTGGGGTGAAGATCATAAAGCGCATGCGCTGCCCCCCACTCGACCGAAGCTGAAGCTTCGCCCACCCTCCCCTCGTGGGGGAGGGAAGTTGCGCTCACTTGGTAAAGGTGAGAGCGCGGCTGATCGGCGGCTATCACAGAAATAATGTCCCCCGCATCCAAACGCGCACCGCGGTGCATCTACCCTGTGACGAGCCCGCAAGGCTTGTCTGTCGCCGACAACGCGTCAGGGTCCCGCTTGCTCCCCAAGCTATCACGGCGGGACCCGCCTTGTCTGAAGCCCCTAGCGCTTCAGCCAGCGGTGTCGAAAGCTGGTAAAGCCATCGCCCCAGCCCGGTACACCGCCAAGAAAGCGCAGTGCTGCATCGGCGGGCAGGGCCTCCACCGTTTCATTGAGCCAGCGCGCGGTCTTTTCCGGGCCACTGTCCAGCCGCCGGATCAACTGCGCCGCCGCGCGCCGCTGCCCTCGCGGGGCCGACGGCGGTGGTAGCAGGCGGCCGGTCTGTGTGTAGCCAATCGCGGCGAGCTCGGCCCAGCGCGCCAGCTGCAACGCGGCGAGGCCCGGCCCGAACCTCAGCCCGCCCACACCGGCAGGGGCGTGAATTATGGCTCCGGCCCGCCCGGACTGCGTTCCGAAATGCAGCGGCAGGACCGCCCGCCGAAACGGGACGGCTTCAGGCTCTATCCCAAGCCGGCGCAATGATCCGGCAAGGCGGGCTTTCACCCCCGCGCCGTCATCACCAGGCGGGCACAGGCCGATACATTCAATGAGGCTGTCGCCGTTTCGGAGCGCCAGCGACTGATCGAGCATGACGCAGCCCCCCTCCACCTCGGCTCTGGACAGGGCAAACCCTTCCGGGATGTCGGCGGCTTGAAGTGCGGCAAACCAGCTGATTTGAGTCCAGCTGCCCTGAATGACATTGCCGAATGCGCCGGGGCGGGTATCGACGATATAGCGGGCCTGAACCGCACCACGCCCGGTCTGGACCGACGCGCCATGTGACGTCGCGATCAGCCCGTCGATGCGGACCTGCTCCTCCACCGGGTTTTTGCCGTGTGATTGCAGCTGAGCCAGGGCCGCGGCCTGCACATCGCCCGCGTTGACAATGTCCAGCCGCGTATCGGTGAGCTGGCGATCGCGGGCGAGCATTCGCGCCCGGTCCAGCCGCGTTGACACAAAGCGTTCCAGCGCATGACCGGGGCGAGCAGGAAAGATCCAGCGCCGGGGATTGGGCGCGATCTGGCGGGGTTCAAGCACGATCAGACGCAGGCGCTGACCCCGGCTGGCCAGCGCAGAGGCCAGCAACAAGCCGGCCGCCCCGGCCCCGATAATGGCCAGGTCGACTTCCAGATCGGGTCTGAGGCTTACATCCTGATCCATCATTGATCACAGCTTATTCAACAAAGGCTTGCAGCCAAATGCCGCGCATGCGGCGTTTATACGCGTTTTCTAAGTGGTCCGCTTCAAAGATCATATGATTTGAAGGGTCTTTGCGCCTGAGCAGCTACAAGTGAAATTTCGTAATGGACATGCCAACCAACAAGCGCACGCTTCAGAAAGCGGCGACACGTGCTTCGGTGATTGCCGCAGCAGGCCGTGTTTTTCGCCAGCGTGGCTACGCCGCAGCGACCATCGCAGTGATCGCGGATGAAGCCGGTGTTTCGCCCGGCACGGTGCTGAATGCCGCCCCCACAAAAATCGCACTGCTGAACTTGGTTATGGCCGAAGAATTTGAAGCGCTTGGCGCGGACACGGCCAATCTGCGCGCCGGCCTGCTGGGCGGGTTCGATGCCTCGCTCGCGACCCTTCTGGAGCTGCATTTGAACCGTCACTACGAAATCCAGCCGATGATCGGCCCCCTGCTGGCCGAATGCTGGGTGTCGGAAGGCGACGAGTTCGAGCAATTCTACGCCAATATGGATCGCGCCTGGGGCCCGATCCGCGATCTGCTGGTCGATGCGCGCGAGGCCGGGGCCCTGCGCAAGGACGTCAACATCAATGCCCTGATCGGCTTTTTACAGGACGCCTATCTGGGTGTGCTGCGCCGGTCCGCCTCTGACGAGATGGAGTTGTTCGCCGCCAGCAATCTGCTTCGCGAGCGGATTGACTTCGTTTTCCAGCCCGTCGCGGCCTAGTCTGGCATGTCGCCGGGGCGGTAGGTCCGCACCGCGGCGGCTCTGACATCCTCAACCCGCATCGGGACTTCATGCAGCCGCTCTGCGGCGAAGGCGTCCATCTGATCATCAAAGTGTGGCGAGCCGGGATCCTGGCTCGCGCCAAACTGATGGACCGCCTGCACGACCGGATACTCTGCGCCCGGTGCCCATTCAGCCAGCATGTGCAAACCGTCGCCAGACAGCATGGTCAGCGTGCCGGTTTCCACGTCGATGGATGAATTGACCGCGCGCAGCGTGTCCGGCCCGCCCGCCAGAGCGACCGAGCGCTCACCGCGATGCAGGAAATTGACCTCTGACCAGGCCGGGTCGATCCGCCCGTGATGGCTCTCCAGGAGCTCGGCGGTGTTCAAAAGCGCCAGGCGGATGTCGTCGTCGCTCAACGCCTCGACCTCATCGCTGCGTTCAAACAGGGTCAGCATGGTCATGACCGACAGGGCGGCCTCGCGATTGTCGAGCGCCGCGCTCCGGTCCCAGTCCACCACGACCGCCGCGATATCGGCCTCTTCGCCAGTAAACACCATCTGACCGATGCGTGTCTGGACCTGCCCGGCGAAGCTGTCTTCGGCATAGGCATTGTCGTATTTCACGCTCAGCAGAGCCTCGCGGCTAACCGCATTGAGCTGTGACATCAGGCGGGTCGCCCTCAGGCCGCGATTGGTCATATGGGTCTCGATGCCATAGTGCGGCGGGACCGAAGCCGGGTCCGGGTCCTCCCCCGTCAGGGTCACCTGAAACGGACTGTGATTGGCATCGAGCACATAGCCCGCCTGAGGGTCGACCATGTGCGGCAGAGCGGCAAACGGCTCAAACTCCGACCAGATGAGGTCGGAGCGGTCGCCGGGCAGGGTACCCGTCCAGTCCACATCGGCCAGCGGGTCACGCGACGGCATGCGGGCGATATAGTAGCGCGCGATGCGCCCTTCGCGATCCCCGACAATGCGGTTGGTATTGCCCATCGCCTGAAGTGAGAGAGCGTCCTCAAACTCGGCCAGCGTCTCAGCGCGCATCATGCGATAGGCCTGCTCGATAAAGCGGATATCGCCCATTGTGGCGTATCGGATCGCATAGCTGCCCTGGTCGGTATGCATTACCGGCCCGTGCTCGCTCCAGTCCGCATCCATCTTCACCTGCCAGGCAAAGGGACCGAACAGGCGCACCGTCATCGTCGCTTCGCGGCGATCAAATTCGTGGACCTGACCGTCGAGCACATAGCCTTCGCGCTCCAGCGTCAGCTCATAAACGTCTATCAGATCGGGATAATTGACCGTCGCCGCCTGGGCGAGGCCCGGATTGACCCCCAGATGCACTGCGGGCGCACCCGGGAACATGCCGCCGGCGATATTCAGGCCCTCATTGGAGATCAGGTGACCTTCATACCAGGCGAGCGCGCCATCGACCGGCTGGTGGGAGTTCACGATCACCCGGGTTGCGCCATCATCGGACTTTGCCGGAGCCACGGCGAAGGCGTTGGACCCCAGCTCCGTTGCCGGGCCGTCCTGGAGCATGACCTGCAATTCCTGACCGCGCGACGGGTCGGGTTGGGTTTCAGGTGAAGCCAGGTCAGACAGCGTCTGTCCCAGTCCGTAAAACAAGGGCGAGAAGAAGCCCGACAGCGTCGCCACATCGCGCGCTGTCACCGGGAAAAGATCCGGCTCGGCTTCATCAAGGTGGTGGGCCGCGTAGAAGTTCAGCCCGTCGGCATACCCCTCCAGAACCGCGCGCACCTCCGGCGAAAGGTCTGTTTCATAACGCTCATTGACGTCTTCGCGGATGCGTAAGAGCTGCACCAGATAGGCGGTGCGCGCCTCACTCTCGTTCTTCGCGAGCATTTCAGGGCCTAAGGAGGCCCGCAGCGACTCCTGGATGGTGGCAAAATCGTCTTCGGAATGCGCCCAGGCTATCCCGAAGGCTGCGTCCGCATCCGTTTCGCCAATAACCCGGGGTATGCCGAGCTGATCACGTGTGATTTCAACATCATAGCTTTGAGCACGCGCCATGGCCGCGTCGGCGTCAAAGTCGCGTGTGTGCAGAGGGGCGAGTCGCAATCCGGCGGCAAACAGCCCCGCAACACCCAGCGCGGCAAGAGCCACACCGCCAAGAATCCAGACGCTGCGTTGCATGGGTCAACTATCCGTAAGGTCAGAGGTTATTCTGCGGCCAAGGCTTCTGACGTCGCCGTCTCGCGCCAGTCCCGGTGACGCAGCGCAGAGCCCAGCTTGACCTGTCCGGCCGCCTCGGTAAAGCGCTTGCCATCCCAGACCAGACCGCCGCCGACAATCACCGCGCTGACGACGCCGTCGGACCGGTTGACCATCTGCTCATGCTCATAGTCCTCCCGCCAGATGAAGCGGGAATTGGCCTCAGAATCATAGGCTTGGAGTGCCTGCGCGTCGACGACCGTGATATCGGCCCGCGCACCTTCCACAAGGCGGCCCGCATCGACACCGATAAAGTCCGCCGCCTCCGACGTCAGGCGGCGGATCTGGCTAGTAACGCGCTCCAGACCTTCATCCTGAGCGATCTGCAGGCAGCGCAGATTGCCGTCATAGAAGGCCATATTGGTGATGTGGGCCCCGCTATCATTAAAGCCGGGCAGGATTTTTGGGTGATTGATCAGGTCGCGCACGATCTCAGGATCGCGGTTGGCCGAGATGGTCCACCAGCGCAGATCAAGATCATAAGTCCGGAACAGGTGCAGCATGAAGCCCGGCTCTTCTGCCGCTTCCTCGGGCATGGCCTCGAAGGCGGTGTGCTCATCCTTGGTGCGCGCCACCGCCGTGTCGCTGCGCCAGGCCTGATAGCGTCCCAGCACCTGGGCGAAGGTCTCGCCCGTCCAGATGTCCGGCCCGCCGGCGTAGAAGACCATCTCGTTGAAATCCCGGTCGAAAGCCAGGGTTTCCATCTTCAGCTTGCGTTTTAGCCGCGCGAGGCCAAAGCCGGTCTTGCCGGTCATCCACATCTTTGAAAAGCGAGCGGCGAAGTCCGGATCATTCAGCAATTTCTGGCGGCCTTCGCGGCCCTCCACATCAAGCTCGTTAAGTTCGCGCAGGGCCGGGATCTCTTCAGCCAGCGGATTGATCGGGCCGTCCCAATACACCTTGAAGGGCGCTGCCAGCGCCTGCAGGCGGAAGCGCCCCTTCAGGAAGGATGAATTGAACAGGGCCGTCAGGGTCAGGGCGAGCCGGCGCAGCGACTTGTTCGCCGCCACATCCAGTGCCGCCACAGCAGTGATCTTCAATGGCTTGCCGTAAAGCGTGCCAGATGTCAGCAGGAAGTTGCGGAACACTGCCAGCGGTGAGTCCTTTGGTGGCGTCGCCTGCCAGAGCCGGTCATGCTTGCGCAGGATCGCGGTCAGCCGCTTCAGCTCTTTATATTGACCGAACTGGGAGGGGATTTTCACCCGGCGGTTCGGGTCTTCTGACAGGAAGTGGAAGGGCAGCGCATCGGTGGAGAAGCCCGGATAGCCCTCCGCCACAGCGGTTTCCAGCAGCTGCTCCATGCCCGCCAGATCGTCTTCAGTGGCAGCCCGGGTCACCGAGCCGGTCAATCCCATGACTTCTGTCCGCAGCATCGAGTGCGGGATCATCGGAATAACGTGGCAGCCTAGCGGCAGGGAATCGAGATGGGCGTAATAGCCGGCCGAGGTATTCCAGTCGGCCTTGTCGGCGATCTTGCGCAGCACCGGCTTGGGCATGTTTTCAACGCGCGCAAAGCAATCAACCAGCGGGTCCTCGCCATTGCGACGCTGATTGCCATAGGCGAGCCCAAGCGAGCAGTTCGACATCAACACGGTCGTCGTGCCGTGGCGCACAGCCTCTTTCAAGGCCGGGTCAAACTCCACTTCCAGATCGAGATGGGTGTGAATGTCCATCAGCCCAGGCATGACCCACTGGCCGTCGGCCTTGATGACCTCGGCCGCCTCGCCGGTGTCAATGGACGGTGCGATCTGAACGACCTTGCCGTCCTTCACCGCCACGTCCTGCTGTGCTGGCTGTGAGCCGAGCCCGTCAAACACGAGTCCGCCCGAAATCACATAATCAAAGGGTTCCGCCATCCTCTGATCCCTCCCCTCGCTTTAGCCTTGCGCCGCGATTGCTGCTCGCTGTCGTCAGGCCGTCACAATACGGGACTGGAAATCCAGGAAGGCGTCAAGGACCGCCGCGGGCGCTTCAAGCTGGGGCCAGTGGCCGACATCCTCAATCAGGACAGTGTCCGCGTTTGGAATCAGCGCCTTGTAATGTGCGACCATATGCGCCCCTGAAACCGGGTCGAGCGCGCCGTCGATCACGCGCAACGGCACCGGGCTGTTGATAAGCGCGCCCACCCAGCGGTCGCGGTTGGCCCGGCGCTCGGCGATATAGCGGATCAGCTTGTGGCCGATGGCGGGCATGCCGCCCTTTTCCGTCGCCAACCTCCAGAACGCGTCGACCTCGTCCCTTGAGGGCTGAGTGTCGGGTCCGAAAACCTCACCAAGGCCTCTTTCAAAACGCTTGCGTGTCATCAGGGAGGAGACGAGGCCGCCCAATGGTGAGTGGAGCAGGCGCTGAGTGAAGGTGGCGCGGTGCTGTTCGGGAAAGAGCCCGCCATTGAGGAAGCAGACCGACTGCAGGCGCAGGCCTGTTGTAGTTTCGCGCTCACGGTCGATATGGCGGGCCAGCAATTCCTGCGCGACCGTGTCGCCATAGTCATGGGCGAGGATATGCGCTTCCGCGACCCCGAGCTCCGCCAGCCACGCTTCGAACAGATCAGCCTGATCCAGGATCGAGTAGGGGTAGTTGCGCGGCTTGTCGGAAAAGCCAAAGCCGATCATGTCCAGCGTGGCGACACGGTAGCGCTGACACAGCGCCTCCCAATGGTGGGCCCAGTCCCAGCTGGCCGTGGGAAAGCCATGGATCAGCACCAGAACGGGCTTTTCGCCCGACCAGTCACCGCCGGTGCGCACGAAAATCTCATGGCCGCGATAACGGAAGACCTCTCCGGCCGCGCGCCAGTCATCCAGTGAAATGGGCATCGTCATGGGCCTCAGCCTCCCCGCTCGGCTTCGGCAGCAGGATAAAAGCGTCGCCAGACCGCGCAACTGGCGAACGCAAACCGTCCACTCGCGAATAAACCCCCTAAAATTTGTAGGTTTTCATTGGCGGGATCAGAGCAGCCTGCAAAGGTTGTGATGACCCGTAGCAACGGCTGGAGGCCGACCCGTGAAGCGCATCCTGTTTATTCTCCTTGGCATTGTGGCGGCAGTGTCCCTGCTGATCGGGGCGGCCTTCGGCACCTTTGTCTGGAAATTCACGCCCCACATCCCGGACGCCAGCTATGATGAGCCTGCCGATGGGACTGAAGCCCGGCTTCAGGATCTCGATTATCTGCGGCGCATGCCGGAGGCGGACAAAAGCTTTTCTGATGAGGAGCTGCGCGCCTTCAACGCCCTGATCGACGATCTGGAAGCCCGCGCCGCGACCATGACAGAGGCGGAGTTTGTCATGGGCGTGTCAGCCGCCGGGGCGGTCACCGAGAACGGCCATAGCGGTGTCAGTGTGCGCCGGACCATGGACCGACTGAACAGCCTACCTGTGCGCTTCTACTGGTTTGATGACGGGCTGCATATTGTGCGCGCCCGGGTCGAACACGCCGACCTTATTGGCGCACGGGTTGCCACCTATGGCGGCCAGGACCCGGACGCGCTCTATCGCCAGATGGATCCCTATTTCGGCGGCAATGATGCCTTCCTGCGCCAGAACTCGGCCAGCTTCTTCGCCGCTCCGGCATCCTTTCATGCCGCAGGGCTCATCGATGAAGCCGACACCGTGACGCTCGATCTGGTCGCCCCGGACGGCGCAACCGCGACAGTCCAGCTCCAGGTGGAGGAGGAAGCCACCGGTTTTTTCGGAGCCCAGCGCAATGCCATGGCGCGCGCTTATGCGCCAGAAACCGAGAGCGGCCATGACTGGCGCTATCTGGATCCTGACATGACCGAGGCGACCTGGTTTGGCCGGCATTCAGATCAGGTGCTCTGGGCCGATACGCTGGACCATGGCGGCGTCTACTGGCGCATGCGCAACGTGTTCGGCAATGAAGACACGCCGCTTCCCGGCTGGCTGGAGGCGCAGGCCGAGCGCTTACGCGCTGACCCGGCTGAGTATCTGGTGCTGGACCTGCGCGCCAATGAGGGCGGCGACTATACCCGCTCCATGCAGGTCGCCCGCAATATCGGCGATCTCATCACCGAGGACGGCCGCGTTTACGTGCTGACCGATGGGGACACCTTCTCTGCCGGGATCGTGACCGCCTTTTACGCGCTGCATGGTGCGGGCGAGCGGGGCGTTCTGGTCGGAGCACCCATGGGCGATGACATGCAGTTCTGGGCCGAAGGCGGCGGCACGCCCATGCGCCTGCCGAACTCGGACATCCGGGTCTATGTCTCCACCGGCTATCACGACTGGGAAAACGGTTGCTCGGACTGGTCGCGCTGCTTCTGGATCAACACGCTGTTCGGCGTTGCGGTCGGACCGGTTGAAGTCGACCTTCCCGCCGCCCTGACCTATGCCGACTACGCGCGCGGGATTGATACCGGCATGGAGGCCATCTTCGCCGCTGAAGCTGAACGCCAGGGCGTCGAATAGCGCCTGCGCAAAAGAAAAGGGCGGCGCGAGCTGAGCCTCGCGCCGCCCTTCCTCGCTAGAGGGTCTAGAACCTCTTAGGAGGCGTCTTCCAGGTCGAAACGGTCGAGTTCCATCACCTTGACCCAGGCGTCGACGAAGTCGCTGACAAAGCGCTCCTCGGCCCCGTTGACCGCATAGTACTCGGCCACGGCCCGCAGTTCCGGATTGGAACCGAAGACCAGATCGACTTCGGTTGCCGTCCAGCGGGTCTCGCCGGAGGCCACGTCGGTGCCGACATAGACCATCTCGTCAGACTCTGACTGTTCCCACTCCACCGACATGTCCAGCAGGTTGGTGAAGAAGTCATTGGTCAGCTGGCCTGGCGTGTCACTGAACACACCGTGCTCGGCACCACCGGAGTTGGCGTTAAGCGCACGCATACCGCCCACCAGCGCCGTCATTTCCGGCACGGTCAGGGTCAGCAAGTCGGCGCGATCGACCAGCATTTCAGCCGGGTCGAGGCGCGCGCGGCCCGAGTAATAGTTGCGGAAGCCGTCAGCGGCCGGACGCAGATACTCAAACGAGGCCAGATCGGTCTGCTCTTCCAGGGCGTCAACGCGGCCCGGGGTGAACGGAACCTCGATCTCGTGACCGGCAGCGGCTGCCGCATCCTCGATGCCAACACCACCAGCCAGCACGATCAGGTCAGCCATGGACACTTTCGTGTCGTTACCGCGGATGCGGTTCATGATGCCGTTACCGTTAAAGTCCGACTGGACCTCTTCCAGCGCCTCCAGAACGCGGTTCAGCTCTTCAGCATCGTTGACGTCCCAGCCATTCTGCGGCGCAAAACGGATGCGTGCGCCATTGGCACCGCCACGCATGTCGGTATCGCGGAAGGTCGAAGCCGACGCCCAGGCCGTGCGCACCAGCTCTGACGCGGTCAGATCGGTGTCACGGATCATGGCTTCGAGACGCTCAACATCGTCCGCGTCGATCTGGTCGTAGTCCGCTTCAGGAAGCGGGTCCTGCCAGATGAAGGTCTCTTCAGGCACTTCCGAACCGGCATAGCGAGCCCGCGGGCCCAGATCACGGTGGGTCAGCTGGAACCAGGCTTCAGCAAAGGCCTCGTCCATCTGGCCCGGGTTTTCCAGCCAGCGGCGGGTGATTTCGCCATATTCCGGGTCATAGCGCAGCGCCAGGTCGGTCGTCTGCATCACCGGCGGGTGGAAGGTGTCCGGGTCGTGGGCGTCCGGCACAAAGCGGGCGTCCTCGGCATTTTCCGGAATCCACTGGATGGCACCGGCCGGGCTCTCGGTCTGGACCCACTCGAAGTTATAGAGGTTCTCAACATAGTTGTTGGACCAGCTGACCGGGGTGGCCGTCCACGCGCCTTCAAGGCCGGACGTAATCGTGTCACCGCCAGCGCCTGTGCCGCAGCTGTTTTCCCAGCCCATGCCCTGGGCTTCAACGCCTTCAGCAGCCGGCTCGGGACCGACACACTCAGAGGCCGGACGCGCACCGTGGGCTTTGCCCAGCGTGTGACCGCCGACGATCAGGGCCACCGTGCCCTCGTCATCCATGCCCATGCGGGTGAAGGTGGTGCGGATTTCGCGAGCCGCGCCCAGAATGTCCGGGTTCCCGCCCGGGCCTTCCGGGTTCACGTAGATCAGGCCCATTTCAGAGGCCGCCAGCGGCTCTTCCATGTTGCCGTCTTCGTCGTAACGGCCTTCGTCGGACAGCATGCGGCTTTCCGGACCCCAGTAAACGAGCTCCGGCTCCCATGCGTCGACACGACCACCGGCAAAGCCGAGCGTCTCAAAGCCGGCCATTTCCAGCGAGACGTTGCCGGCCAGGATGATCAGGTCGGACCAGGACAGGCTGTCGCCATATTTTTCCTTCACCGGCCAGAGCAGCTGGCGCGCCTTGTCGAGGTTACCGTTGTCCGGCCAGCTGCGCAGCGGGTCGAAACGGATCTGGCCGCCATCAGAACCCCCGCGGCCGTCACCGGCGCGATAGGTGCCGGCGCTGTGCCAGGACAGGCGGATCATGAGGCCGATATAAGCGCCATAGTCCGCCGGCCACCAGTCCTGAGACGTCGTCAGGACTTGAGAAATGTCGCCTTTCACCGCATCCAGGTCGAGCGCTTCAAAGCGCGCGCGATACGCGGCGGCGTCCTGGGCCAGCTCGCCGGAATAGGCGTTGCGGCGCAGCTCGTTGAGGTTCAGCGTTTCTGGCCACCAGTACTGGTTGGCCCGGGGTTGGCCCGCCATGGCCTCCGCGGCTTCCGGGTCAGCTGTCTGGGCAAAGCCCGGCGGGGTCGCGCCGTGGGCTGCGCCAGCAAGGATTGCGACGGCCGAAGCCGAGGCCACCAGAGATTTTGCAAAACTCTTCATGGTCGATGTCACTCCCAAATAAGGACCGAAACGCTCGAGAGGGGATGAGCGCCAATTCGATCGCCAGCGAAGAACCCGCTGGCACATGCCGGGAGTTATGCGGGTGCGACACAAAGGACCAATCGATAGTTTCAAATGCTGCAATAGCGAAATCCTATAGTGGGGCCTTCAGCCGCATGGGCGCGACATTCTGACCGGATTCAGCGAAGCTGAATTAAAAACACAAACGGCGTCCGCTGGTTAGCGAACGCCGCTCATGCAGGCTCTTTGGGTTACAGAATAATTCGAAAAGCCAAATTTTAAAATTGAAGAAGAGTTACGCATAAAATAGGAATGCTGCATAAATAGCTTGAAATTATTTTTCAATAATGATATTATATCTATAAGTTCTTCGGAGCTGTTGCAGGTTCAATTTCTGCCGTCGTGCTTGTCGTTGGTGTTGTGTTTTTCATTTCTTTGCTTGCATTTTGCGGCACAAAACTAATGGAGGATTCAATGAAAGCTAACAATAAACCTTACACTAAAGTGAACACCTTTGGGGAAGAAGCGACGTTAAAAAAGTGCCTGAATCAAGCCCAATTGTTTTTGGGTCAAACGTTCCAGACTATGGCAACATTGATGACAGGCATGGCGGTAGGTTCCGCCCAGCTTCAGCTATCAAGCGTTACCGCATAAAGCGGTAACGCTTTCATTTTTAAATGAATCCGTATTATTAGCGTGTTTGTTTTGTTCGCGTTAGATCGGTTCAAATGTCCGACCAGCGAGTCAACAAAGGTAGGCTTACTCTATTTCGGAACTCGTTCCTTCCAGTTGCCGAGGACGACAAAACCATTCAAAACCCAGAATGCATACAACGGACCTATCAGTAAGTTCCGCCACCTCACCGACAACAAATTCGCTGGATTTTGCCTCTACAAGAATTGATCCGTCTCGGATAAAAATTATATTGTTTGACGTGCTTTCAAGTAATAGGCCAACTTCACAAGGGCTCTGCAAATTACACTCTTTGCGAACCTCAATGCCAACTTTCCAACCAGTTTCATAGCTTAGTGCTAGTGCAGAGGCGAACGCGATGGAGCAAACTCTAAGAACACGATCAGCTTGAGACCCTGAACTCGGGATTCGAATTTGAAAAAAACTCATGGCAATCGGAATCAGTGATACGACTACGATCACGATTAGAAATACGGCGAAATAGATTTGATGCCACGGATCAATAAATAAATATTTTGTTATCAATACGATTAAAAACAGCAATAATATAACATCGACTCTATGTGTATTTTTTGAGGTGCAGCCGGTTCTTTTTTTATATTCTTCATCAGATTCATGCTGATTTCGGATTGGCCTCAAGTATGAGCCAAACACGACCCCGAGAAGCAGACTAGGAACGAACAGAATGGATAGCTCAAGCGCTCTGGCCACATAGCTATCTATCCCAAGCAAGTGCACTGGAAAATCTGGGAGAGCAGCCGTAAGCGCGCGGTAATAGCAAGCAGACACAATAATCGATGCTGCTACTGCGCTGAGTGAAATTGATGCTGCCGAAATTCGCATTTTGGTCAATTCATTCGACACCGATGGTTGGAATATCCCGATGCATCCAGAGGGACACCAGCTGGCATGCCCCTCTGGATGCCTTTTCCCTGGAATTGCTTAACGCGGCCCGATGGCGCGGCCCGGAGTCCAGGGTACGTCGCCGTTGAGCGCGGCTTCGAACGCGGGCAGATCCTCATCCACCAGCGTGGTCAGGCGATCGCGCAGCGGGCCGAAGTCGGCCTCCGCATGGCTTAGTTGAGCCCGGTGCGCCGGGTTCGGGCCATAGGTGGCGTTCGATGTGCCCAACTGTGCAAAGCCCAGACGGGAGCTGACCGTCGCCGGTTCCGCGCCATACTGGCCATTGCGGGTCTGGTTGCCATTGAGCGCCTCTTCGATTTCAAACAGCTCCTGGCGCATGGCTTCCAGCTGCTGATCGAGCGCACCCGGTGCCGTCCGCGACCTGTTCAGGGCCGATTGCAGCGTCTGAATGCGGTCGCGGGTTTCGGAGATCGTGGCATTGGCCGCGGAGACACCGCGCTGCAGCTCACCAATCCGCTCCCAGAAGGCGACCACTTCATCATCCGGCGAGCCTGGCAGGGCGCCTTCGGTCAGACGCTCCACCTCAATGGTCTGGCGCTCACCCATAAGGGTCACCTCTCCGAGGTGATGTTGCACCAGCTCTACCGAGTAAGTGCCCGGTGCCACAAGGAAGCCGGACGTGTTGGCGTCCGGGCCATCGGGCTGGGTGACCGCACCCGGGTTCGGGTAGGTCAGATCCCAGGCAACACGGTGGAAGCCCTTGCCCGTCGGGCCGGAGATGCGGCGCACGACATTGTCCTGATCATCGCGGATCACCAGCCACATGCGCGGCGGCGCTTCACGACGTTCAGCCTCAACCACGTCAAAGCCCGGGAAGGGGGTATCTTCCATGGCGTCATTGGCTTCACGCTCTTGCTCCTGGCGGATTTCTTCAGAGGTCTTCAGGCCTTCGGGCATGTAGTAGGTGATCATGGCACCAAAGGGCGGGTTCTCGGCCTGGAAATAGCCATGGCCCTGCGACCCGCGCGGGCCGAAGCTCAGCTCATGCTGCTCCTGGTACCACCAGGCCCGGCGCACCGGGAAGAGCGTGGTTTCGCTTTCCAGCATGTCTTCGGTGACATCGCGCAGCGGCGAGATGTCATCCATGACGTAGATGGAGCGGCCGAAGGTGCCTACGACCAGATCATCCTCACGCTCGTGGATCAGAAGATCGCGCGCCGGGATGGGAGGCATGCCGTTCTTCAGCTGGGTCCAGTTGTCCCCGCCATCAATGGTGAAGTAGACGCCGAACTCGCCACCCACGAACAGGAGGTCGGGGTCCTCATGGTCCTGCACGATGCGCCAGATCTGCTGATCTTCCGGCAGGCCATCGGTGATCATCTCCCAGCTGCGGCCGGAATTGGTGGAGCGCAGCAGGTAAGGCGCGAAATCACCGTATTTGTGATTGTCCATCGCCATGTAGACGGTGCCCGCGTCAAAGCGGGATGGCTCGAAATCGTTGACATAGGCCATGTCCGGAACACCGCGAATGTCACCGGTTTCGGTCCGCGTCCAGGTCTCGCCGCCATCGGTGGTGATCTGGATCAGGCCATCATCGGTACCGGCATAGATGGTATTCTCATCGACCGGGCTTTCGGCCAGCGCGCTGATCGTGCTGAAGACCGACATCGCATAGATGTCCCAGCCCGCATCCCAGGACCACTGGCGGCCCATGATCGGAAGCTGCATCCGGTCCTGATTGCGGGTCAGGTCGCCTGAGATCGGCTCCCAGCTGTCGCCGCGGTCATTGGAGCGCCATACGCGCTGAGACGCGTGATAGAGCCGGGTCGGCTGGTGAGAGGACACCACAATCGGCGCGTCCCAGTTGAAGCGTTCAGCTGGCTCGCCGGGTTCCGGCTGGGCGCGGATATAGACGATCTCGCCCGTGGTCCGGTCAAAGCGCACCAGATTGCCCTGCTGCCAGCTGGAATAGGCGATATCGGGATTGCCCGGCTCAATATCCGGCTCATGGCCATCACCGAACAGGGTCACGACCCAGTCTGAATTGCGGATGCCGTGGCGGCTGTCGGTGCGCGACGGCCCCATCTGGGTGTTGTTGTCCTGGGTGCCGCCATAGACGTTGTAGAACGGCTCGGCGTCATCCAGCGCGATATCGTAGAACTGGGTGATCGGCAGATTGTCGATGAAGCGCCAGGTCTCCTGATCGTCGACCGACTCATAAAGCCCGCCGTCAGAGCCCACCAGTATGTAGTCCGGGTCGGTGGGATGGAAGCCGATCGCGTGGTCATCCACGTGCTTGTTGTCGTTGTTGATGTCGTAGAAGGTCGCCCCGCCATCGTCGGAAATCTGGGTCGTGTTCGACACCAGAATGATCCGGTCGAAATGGTGCGGGTGAGCATAGAGCTCCTGATAATAGTGCGGCCCGGTCCCGCCGGAGACGGTGTCGGACATCATCGTCCAGCTCTCGCCACGGTCGGTGGAGCGATAGACGCCGCCCTGGCGCCGATTGGTCTCGATCGCGGCATAGACGATGTCCGGATTCTGCGGCGACATGGCCAGACCGATCTTGCCCATATTGCCGGTCGGCAGACCCACGGTCACTTCGCGCCAGGTTTCCCCGCCATCGTCAGACACGTGAAGCCCGCTCTCCGGGCCTGCGCCCATATAGGCCGCAATGGTGCGATGACGCTGCCAGGTGGCCGCGATCAGACGATCGGGATTGCGCGGGTCCATCTCGATATCGGTGACGCCGGTCCATTCCCCGGCCGACAGGACCAGGTTCCAGGTCTCACCGCCATCGGTGGTCTTGTAAAGACCGCGCTCCCCGCCGGAGGTCCAAAGCGGACCCTGGCTGGCGACCCAGAGCGTGTTCGGGTCGTCCGGGTGGATGATGATTTCAGAGATATGCTCTGAGGCCTCGAGCCCCATATGCTCCCAGTTCTGGCCGCCATCGCGGGAGCGATACACGCCATCGCCATAGCCCACATGGCGTCCACCATGGTTCTCACCGGTACCGACCCAGATATGGTTCGGGTTGGACGGATCCACGGTCACCGTGCCGATCGAATAGATGCCGGTATCGTCCAAAAATTGGCGTCCAGGTCGTGCCTGCATTGTCGGTCCGCCAGACCCCGCCGGAGCCGACACCGACAATCCAGGTCGACGGGTCATCGGGGAGGATTTCAATATCGCTGAGACGTCCGGACATGAAGGCCGGGCCGATGGAGCGGAACTCAAACCCGGAGAAGTTTCCGGCACTCATCACGCCCTGATCTTCGGTGTCATCAGCCTGCTGGGCCCCGCAGGCCACGGGCGCAAACGCCCCCAGCAGCGCGGCAGCGACAAATAGTTTTCTCATATCAATCAGCCCCGAATGGTAAATCATTCAAAAGACCCTACGCCCTTTGTGAGAAAAGAGAAGGCCTGCGCGACGAAAAGGCCCAATTTTCCTGAGGGCTTGGCGCTTGACCCGAGGCGCAGGCTGACGACCATGGCCCGCATGAAACTCAACAAGCTTATTCGCGACATCCACCACTGGGGCTCGCCGATCCTGATGCTGCCGCTAGGCGTCATCATCATCGCCGGGCTCTTCCTGATGCTGAAAAAGGACGTGGACTGGATCCAGCCGCCAACCCAGCGCAGCGCCATCGCGGTGGAGGGCCCGCCCGACGTCACGCTGGCCGAGCTCTACGAAGCCGCGGCCGCCATCGAGGAGCTGGAGATCACCGGCTGGGACCAGTTTGACCGCATTGATGTGAAGTCAGACCGGGGCGTGGTGAAATTCATCGCGCCCAACCGCTGGGAAGCCCAGATCGACATGGTAACGCTCGAGGTCCTGTCGCTGGAATATCGGCGCTCGGACCTGTTTGAACAGATCCATGACGGCAGCTTTTTCGCCGACTGGGTGAAGCTCTTCGTCTTCCTGCCAGTGGGCGTCGTGCTGCTCTTCCTGTGGCTGACCGGTATCTGGATGTTCTTCGAGCCCTATATCAAGCGCTACCAACGCAAGAAGCGGCGCGCAGCCAAGGCGGCCGCCGCGGAATAGGGACCGCGATGACCGACGCCGATATCAGCGAAGTGATTGAGATGGCTTGGCTGGATGATGTCAGCTTTGACGCCATCGAAACCCAGACCGGATTGAGCGAGCCAGAGGTCATCGCGATCATGCGCCGGGAGATGAAACCCTCGAGCTTCAGGATGTGGCGCAAGCGCGTCAGCGGCCGCAGTGCCAAACATGCGCGGCGGAATTAGTCGGTGCGGTTAGCCACCATCCTCGCCAGCGGTTGAGGCTTCAATCCGGGCGACCAGGCTTTCCAGATCCGCCGGGGTCAGGTCCTCTGGGTCCAAAGCAATTTGCGGCACATAGGTGCCGCCAGCCGGACGCAGGCGGTCGCGGTAAACCTTGAGCGGGATTACAAAGCCGCCGGTGCGGCTGGGCAGGGTCAAGCGCCGCACATCGATATACTGGGTGTCAGAGCTGGTCTCCTCGCCCACATGCACGACACCGCGAAGCACCATCAGCTTGTCCATGAAATCAAGGCAGGCGCTGGCGCAAGCCCCATCGGTGATCGCGATGACCCAGGCCGTCACCGGGCTTGCGGCGGTGCGGGTCGTGTCGCGGACCCTGAAAGTCTGCCGGGCATAGGGCTCTCCAGCCTCCACGGCTGCGTCGAGGCTCTGCGCAATCTGCGTCCAGGCCGCCGCATTACGCTCACGCCCGTTATCGGCGTGGCGCTGCGCGATGGCATGAACATGCTCGGCGTTCGCGGGCGTGGCGCGCCAGTCAACGCCGCGCGCCGAGGCCGGCACCCAGTCACGATAAACCTCCACCGACCACAGCGCGGCGGCAATCCGGTTGGCAAAACTGCTATCCCCGCCGCCATTACCGCGCAGATCAAAGACAACGGTCTCCAGTGTGCGCAGGCGCTCGGCTTCGACCTCAATCTCTTCGGTCAGCGCGGCAATCGAAGCGCGACGCTCGGTGAAGCTCGGGATGCGGATCCAGGCTCCGCCGTCCAGAATTTCCAGACCCGTGACGTCGGTCAGACTGGCCGGGTTCTGACTGGCGCGATTAAACCGGGCCAGCGCGTCTCCTGCAAAGAAAATGGTCAGATGCCCGTCATTAAAGCTGTCCACATAGGCCCTGAGTGCGGCGTGATGATCAGCCGGTGAACGCGCGTCATCGGCAAGGTCCATGGCACGGGCATAGGCCTCGTCCATCTGTGTGCGGAAAGCCGGGTTTTCAGGGTCCACCGGGCCGGGATGATGGGTCGCGATCGTGTCGTGCAGGAAGGTGACATCGCCTTGGGCGCGCGCCTGCCAGTCGCCAAACTGCCACCATCCAAACATGACAGCAGCGGCCAACAGATTCAGAGCCACAAAGCCCAGCACGAGCTTGCCCAGCAAAACCATGATTTTCATAGACTTCCCCCCGACGCCTGAAGAATGACGGGGGCCGATCAGCGTGTCAAACCGAAGCGAAGCGATGCTAGTGCGCCCTTTGCACCAACCGACAACTTGTCGCCGCAACCGGCAGATTTGACTGTGTGGGTGAAGACCGCAAGACAGCCACCACCGAGCATGAAGAGGATGGCGGCCCCCGGCCACCAGATAATCGGCTGGAGACGGGGCGGCCCCCACAAACTCAGTGCGGAGGCTGGCAGGCCTGCGCGCCAGCCTCAACCAGCCGCGCGCGTCCTGGTCATCGTTCAAACTGTCGCGCCTCACCCGCTTGCCAGACAGGGGTGAACGATGTTCACTTCTGTCCTGAAACGCACTGGAAACGTCCAGGCGGGGAGGACTGTCATGGCGGATAACGCCCCCGATCCGAGTGTCGAGCTTGATGTATTGATTGTTGGTGCCGGCCTGTCCGGTATCGGCGCAGCCTGGCACCTTAAGGACAAGAGCCCGGACCGCAGCTTCGCCATTCTCGAAGCGCGCGATGACCTGGGCGGGACCTGGGATCTTTTCCGCTATCCGGGCATCCGCTCGGACAGCGACATGTATACCTTCGGCTATAATTTCCGGCCCTGGGTGGACGGCAAGGTCTTCGCCGACGGCCCGGCCATCCGCAATTATGTGCGCGCGACGGCTGACGAGGCCGGCATCACCGAGCGCATCCAGTTTGGCACAAAGGTCACAAAGATCAGCTGGGACACCCGGACCGCCCGCTGGACGGTGACCGCTGAGCATAATGGCCAGACGGAAGTCTGGACCGCGCGCTTCATCATGATGTGCTCGGGCTATTACCGGTATGAAGCCGGCTATATGCCGGACTTTCCGGGCATGGAGGACTTCTCAGGCGACATCATCCACCCGCAGCTCTGGCAGGAAGACTACGACTATTCCGGAAAGAAGGTCGTGATCATCGGCTCGGGGGCCACCGCCGTGACCCTCGTCCCTGCGATGGCGGAGAAGGCCGGGCATGTGACCATGCTCCAGCGCTCGCCCACCTATATCGCCGCGCGGCCGTCACGCGATGGCTTTGCCGATTTCCTGCAGAATACCCTGCCAAGCCGGGCGGCCTACATGATCACCCGGGTGCGCAATGTGTTGCAGGGCATGTTCTTTTACAGCCTCGCCCGCTGGAAGCCGGCAATGGTCAAAAAGTCGATCCTGAAGGAGGCGAAGAAGGCGCTGGGCGACGATTTCGACGTCGAGACCCACTTCTCTCCATCCTACAATCCCTGGGATCAACGCTTCTGCATGGTGCCCGATGGTGACCTGTTCGACGTGTTGAAGGACGGCTCAGCCTCCATCGTCACTGACCATATCGAGCGCTTTGACAAGACCGGCATCACCCTGAAATCCGGCGAGCATCTGGACGCCGACCTGATCATCCCGGCCACCGGGCTTGCCATGCAGATTGGCGGCGGGATGGAGATGGTAGTCGACGGCCAGACCGTGAACCCGCCCGACCATGTCACCTATCGCGGCATGATGCTGTCAGGCTTGCCGAACGCCGTGATTGCCTTTGGCTATACCAACGCCAGCTGGACGCTGAAGATCGACCTGACCTGTGAGCGAGTCTGCCGCATGCTGAACCACATGAAGAAGACCGGCGCGGACTATGCGGTGCCCGAAGCGCCGGCTGATCTTGAAACCCAGGACCTGCTCGACTTCTCATCCGGATATGTCCAGCGCGCCCTGCCCACCTTGCCGCGTCAGGGGGTCGAGGTGCCCTGGAAGACCTACCAGAACTACATCATGGACATGATCACCATCCGCTACGGCAAGCTGGATGACGGCCATATCCGGTTTGGCGTGGCAGGTGATCGCGCCGGTGTCGCAACGCCGGAGATGATCGCTGAAGCGGCTGAGTAGGGAGCACACCTCTTCCCCGGCGAAGGCCGGGGCCCAGAGCTGTGCAGGCCCGAGTTTCAAGATCTCTGGATCCCGACCTTCGTCGGGAAAGAGACCGGGGTTTGCTTCACCACCCCTCCGGCAGTTCCACCTCAGCTTCCAGCTCGACCGGGCCGGCAAGGTGAACATGGTCGTCGTCCGTCCAGCGCACCGGCAGCACACCACCATCGGCTTCGATCAGGGCTTCGCGATCAGCAAGCCCGCGGCGGTGAGCGGCCACGAGCGCAGCTGCCGCGCCGGTTCCGCAGGCCAGCGTTAGCCCGGCCCCTCGTTCAAAGACCTTCAGGCGGATGGAATCCCGGCCGCGCACTTCCGCAAAGCCCGCGTTCACCCGCTCTGGAAAGAGCGGGTCATGCTCCACGTTCGGGCCGATCTCGCTGAGCGGCAGCGCCGCGACATCCTCAACGAAGAACACCGCGTGGGGATTACCCATGGAGACCGCGCCGGGTCC
Source organism: Oceanicaulis sp. (assembly GCA_043513725.1). Taxonomy (GTDB): domain Bacteria; phylum Pseudomonadota; class Alphaproteobacteria; order Caulobacterales; family Maricaulaceae; genus Oceanicaulis. The sequence goes on from CP121338.1 coordinate 1,622,730, forward strand.
TGACAGCTGACCGCCACCAGGGATGTCGACCGCAAAGTCGAGCTTTACCGTATCCATCTCGCGGCTGAGCGGGATGTCCTGCCAGTCGAGCCGGGCAGGGCCCAGATCCACTTCGGCCATATCGCCTGCAAGACGCCGGGCCGCCATGGGACCGCCAAGGCTCGACAGGGTCAGCATGTCGGCGGGCATATCCTGAAACATCAGCCAGGCCGCAGCTCGCGTACCGTTTCCGCACGCGCCCACTTCGCCGCCATCAGCGTTCCAGACCCGCAGGCGAGCGTCGGTTTCAGGATCGGATTCCAGCGCCAGAAGCTGGTCGAACGGATAAAGTGCGGCCAGGGCCAGCACCTGGTCGTCTGTCAGCTGCAGCGCCCTGTCCCGGCCGCGCGCGTCGAGCATGACGAAGGCGTTGCCCGCCCCATTCATCCGGTAAGCTTTCATGCAGGCCTATGTAGGCCGCGCGAGCCCATCACGCAAAGCTTACGCGCTGGTAATGCGCCAGACTTTGACGCGCACGCGGACACGGGCTTTATTGCGGTCCAAATCCATATTCAGGGGAGACTATCCATGCGCCGCTCTGGCCTTGCTTGCACTGCTGCTGTCGCCGCCCTGGCGATTGCCGCCTGCTCGCCGTCCGGTGAGCCCGAAGGAGACACCATGACCGACACTGCGCAGGCCGATGTTCCGGCCGCTGGCGCTGAGCTAAACGCCGCTGTTCAGGCCGAAACCGAAAGCCTTGTCTGGCTGGAAGAGGTTGAAGGCGAACGCGCGCTTGAGTTCGCGATGGGCATGAATGAGCCGACGCTGGAACGCCTGCAGTCGGACCCACGCTATCAGGAGCTGAAGGATAGCGCGTTGGAAGTGCTGCAAAGCTCTGACCGCATTGCCTATGTCGGCGTGCGCGGCGGTGAGCTGTGGAATTTCTGGCGCGATGCTGAAAACACCCACGGTCTGTGGCGCAAGACCACGGTGGAAAGCTATGCCACCGACAATCCTGAATGGGATGTGGTGCTCGACCTCGATGCGCTGGCCGAAGAAGAAGGCAAGAACTGGGTCTGGCGTGGCTCCTCCTGCCTGGCGCCGGACTACAACCGCTGCATGCTGACCCTGTCAGACGGCGGCTCTGACGCTGCTGTGCGCCGCGAATGGGACATGGAAACCCGCAGTTTTGTCGAGGGTGGCTTCGAAATCGAAGAGACCAAGGGCGCTACCGCCTGGATCGACGAAAACACGCTGCTGATCGGCACGGCGCTGGATCCGGCAGAAGCCACCACGTCCGGCTATCCCTTCGTGGTCAAGCGCTGGGAGCGCGGCACCCCGATTGAGGAGGCCACCCCGGTCCTCACCGGCGCGGCAGACAATGTTGGAGTCTGGCCGTCCCGCTTTGAAGCCGCGGACGGCACGGCCTACATGGCTGTCGCACAGTCAGAGAGCTTCTTTGAGCAGGTCTACTGGTATCTGCCCGACGGTGCGACCGGTGAGCCGGTCCAGTTCCCGCTGCCGCGTCGTGTCTCGCCCTACGGCCTGTTCGGCGATCAGCTGGTCTTCGGCCTCGATCAGGACTGGACCCCGGTTGAAGGCGGCGACACCTACCCGGCCGGTGCGGTCATGTCCTACTCCATGAGCGAGTTCGCCGAGACCGGTGAGCTGCCGCAGCTGCATGAAGTCTTCGTGCCGAATGAGCGCCAGTCAGTGGGCTCGGTGGCCACCACCGCAGACAATCTGCTCATGGTGATCAACGACAATGTCGTGGGCACGCTGAACGCCTTCCAGTTTGGTGATGAGGGCTGGACCGGCCGCTCCATCGACACGCCTGAAAACGCCTCTATCTCCATCGTCACCGCCGATGACCAGGGCGACCTGGCCTATGTGAATGTGGAAGGCTTTCTGACGCCGGAAACCCTCTACCGCCTGACGCCAGAGCTGGAGCTTGAAACCGCCAAGTCCGCCCCGTCCTGGTTCGATACCGAAGGCCTCGTGGTCGAGCAGCGCGAAGCGACCTCAGCCGATGGCACCCAGGTGCCTTACTTCATCGTGCGCTCTGAAAACGCCACTGAAGCCGGTCCGACCCTGCTTTATGCCTATGGCGGGTTCCAGGTGTCGCTGAACCCGAACTATTCCGGCACGCTCGGCCGCCTGTGGCTGGAGCAGGGCGGCACCTATGTGCTGGCCAATATTCGCGGTGGCGGTGAGTTCGGTCCGGCCTGGCACCAGGCGGGCCTGCGCACCAACCGTCAGCGCATCTATGATGACCTGATCGCGGTAGCCGAACAGCTGATCGATGAGGGTGTGACCACCGCTGACCAGCTTGGCGTTGAGGGCGGCTCCAATGGCGGTCTCCTGACCGGCGTGATGTACACCCAGCGCCCGGACCTGTTCGGGGCGGTGATCAGCCAGGTGCCGCTTCTGGACATGCTGCGCTACCACACCATGCTCGCCGGTGCGTCCTGGCAGGACGAGTACGGCTTCCCGGACGAAAACCCGGAAGAGCGTGAATTCCTGCGCTCCATCTCGCCCTTCCACAATGTGGAGACCGGTGGCGACTACCCGCCGATCTTCCTGCTGACCTCCACCAAGGACGACCGGGTCCACCCGGCCCACGCCCGCAAGATGGCCTATCTGCTCAACGAGCTGGGCGAAGAGGTCCTGTATTATGAAAACATGGAAGGTGGCCACTCCGCGGCTGCGAACCTGGAAGAGACGGCCAACCGCCTGTCTCTGGAGTTCACCTTCCTGATGCAGGAGCTGATGGACGAGTAATCCTCGCCCCATCGATCAAACACAAGACCCCGGAGCGGAAACGCTCCGGGGTTTTTTGTTGGTGGAAATACCAGACGTGATGTTGAGGGCGGGTCGAAGGGGCGGCGGCCAGATGAGGCGTCAGCCGCGTTTCTTTCTGCACGGCCCGAGCAGGCTTCAACGCACCTCCTCACCTTCATCCTCTCCCCCCTGTCCAAGGGGATGAGGGCATCGACGTCACCTGGCGCTGGCGCAGTCCCTCTCCCCTTCCAAAGGGGAGAGGTCAGGTGAGGGGTTTCGTGGCGCTTCATCCTGCACGGCCTGCGCAATCTTTGAACCCACCCCAAACCAGAAAGGGCGCAGCTTTCGCCGCGCCCTTTCCAGTCAGTCGAGAAGGCCTGAGGCTTACTTGTCCTCATCCGGATCGAAGTGAGACGGGTTGACCCCGATACCTTCTTCGTCGGCTTTCTTGGTGTAGGCGAAGACCACACCGGACAGAAGCAGCAGGGCGATCAGGTTGGGCGCGGCCATGGCCGCATTCGCAATCCCGCCCAATCGCCAGATGAAGTCGACCTGCTGGATCGAGCCCACAAAGACCGCTCCAACCCAGATCACCCTGAAGGGCAGGGTCGCCCAGTCCCCCACAAGGAAGGTCAGGGCCTGCTCTGCGTAATACGCCCAGCCCAGAATGGTCGTGAAGGCAAACAGCGTCAGACAGCCGGCAATCAGGATGCCGCCGGCCGGAATACGGCTCTGCTCGTAAACTGCGGTGGTCACAGCCGAAGCTTCCGCGTCCGACATCCAGGCGCGCTCAACCGGCTCCTGAACATCTTCCACAGCAGCCACACGCGCCTGGGCCAGAAGATCCGCGTCCACGGTGGCTGTGCCATCGGCAACCGCAGCCTCACAGGCCGCGATCGACGCCAACGCCCGCTCGGACGTCGCCGCCCGGGCCTCAGCCCGGTCAGCCTCGGACGCCATCATGGCGCGCGGCATTTCCCCGATCAGCGACCGGTTCACGCCTTCAACGCCCTGGGCTTCACAGACCTTCAGCGCGGTCAGCGCCGGGTTGTGGTGGAAATTGCCCTGAACACTCAGGATCACCAGCGCGGTCATGGTGCAGATGACCATGGTGTCGATAAAGGTCCCGACCATGGCGATTTCGCCCTGGCGCACCGGGCTGTCGGTTTGTGACGCCGCGTGTGCAATGGCGGTCGAACCCTGACCCGCCTCGTTGGAGAACAGGCCCCGCTCCACGCCATAGCGGGTGGCAGCGATGAAGGCACCGCCGATGAAGCCGCCGACAGCGGCGTGACCGGTGAAGGCGCTCTGGAAGATCACCATGATGGCGTTCGGCAGCGCATTCACGTTGATGATCAGCGTGATCATCGCGACGATGAGATACACGATGGCCATGAAGGGCACGACCTTGCCGGCCACCGAACCAATCGACTTGATGCCGCCGATGATCACGATAAAGGCGAGCGCCGCGATGATCAGGCCCGCGCCCCAGACCGGGATCAGGCCGCCCGTCGCGGACGTCACCGAGATTGCGATGGAGTTGGCCTGGGTCATGTTGCCCGTGACGAGGGCGGAGAACAGCGTGCCGATCGCGAAGATCACACCCAGCCAGACCCACCACTTACCAAGGCCATTCTTGATGTAATACATCGGGCCACCATGGACCCGGCCATCCTTGTGCTTCTCGCGGAAGCGCACGGCGAGGCTGGATTCTGAATAGGCCGCGGCCATGCCGATCATGGCCGTGATCCACATCCAGAAGACAGCACCCGGACCGCCCAGCGTAATCGCCGTGGCGACACCAGCGAGGTTGCCGGTGCCCACCTGCCCGGACAGCGCTGTCGACAGCGCCTGCCAGGGGGTGATGTCACCCTCGCCGCCGCCTTTGCGGCCGGCCCACAATTCGCCAAAGGCTGGAAACAGACGCCGGATCGGGCGGAACCGCATTCCAATCATGAAATACAGGCCCGTGCCCAGCAGCAGCAAAATCATCGGGCCACCCCAGATGAAACCGCTGACGTCATCAACCAAGTCGTAGAAGGCTTCCATAAATCCCGCTCCCCGCGATGTTTGCGAGGGGAGATTAAACGTCTTGTCGCAAATGCAAAGGCCGGAAGGTGTTACTCAAGCGTTTCAATGGCGAAAACGCCCCACGGCCACAGGTCGTCATTCATGTCTGACAGGCGCTCATCGCGACTACGCGGCCAGACCAGAATGACCGGTCCCAGGCTGCCGACAGCCAGGGGGTCTCCGTCCACATGGGTCGCCAGGACCGGCTGGTGGCGCGCGATCTGGTCGGCGGTAATTTCAACCTGATAGCCGTCGAATGACGTCAGGCGAGCCCCGACACCCGGTGTGCCCACGGCAGCCAGCAGCTCTGACAGACGCGGCCCGGAAAAGCGGCGCGGGTCCGACCCGACCGGGAAGTCCACGGTGATCGAATGGGCCCCGAGGCGCGCGAGCCCAGCCGCATCGAGAGCGGTCGCACCGCTTTCAACCCCGAGGCCGTAGCTGGCGAACAGGCCATCCCGAGCTGCCACGTCCTCACCCAACGGCGAAAACACCGTCACAAGAGTCGGTCCGTCACCGGCTTCGATTTCAGGGGCACCGCATCCGGTCAGGATCAGGGCGAAAACGGTTGAGAGGATGCGGATCATGGTCGGAGCTTTCAGGCTAAACGGGACGCGGCTCAAGCCGGCGTTTGAGGAAATCTACGAAGGCGCCGCGGGTTTGCTCGGTCGCGGCTTCATCATAGCGCAGCTTCGAGGTCGGGTGGTGGTCCGGTTCGTCAAAGCCGTGTGTGACCCCGCCCAGCGTGGACCAGGTGATGGGCGCACCGGCTTCCTTGATCTTTGTGAACACCTCAGCGGCCTCATGCTCGCTGGCCATGCCATCATCGGCCACCAGGAAGGCTTCCACCGGTGCCGGCGGGGTCATGGCGCGTCTGCGGGCAAGGGCCGGCCCGCTGACATAGGGGTAGACCAGGAATACGCCTTGCACGCCCTCAAAGGCCGGCTGCGGCACGCCATCAAGGCCGTCCGGGCTCTGCTTGTGGGTTTGAAGCGTAAAGGCATCCATCAGCGTCCAACCGCCATGGCTCCATCCGGCAAGCACGATGCGGCTGGCATCAAGACGCGGGTCATCACGCACCACGGCGAGCGCGGCATGGACGTCTGCAGCCCGCTCGCGCCCCCACAGAATGCGCCCGGTACAGACCTGCGCCAGCGCGGCCTCGTATTTGATCCCGCGCGGCGTATGGCTGTCGACGATCACTGCGGCCACGCCCGCCTTCACGGCGGCGCGCGCATAGTCGTCCATGATCTGGCGCACCCCGCCGCAACCATGGAACAGCAACACAACCGGAAACGGCCCATCACCGGGTGGGTAGCGGGTCTGCAGGTGAGGCTCGATCATCGCGCGGTGGCGCTGGAAGGCATCCCGCTTCAGGTGCTGGCCCGTCAGCCGTTGCCACAAGCGTCGGCCAATGGCCGCCGCCAGCAAGAGCAGCATGCCGGCCAGAACGGCGAAAATGGACAGGGCAGTGGTCATGGTACGGGCTCCCAGCCCATAGAAGCCCTGCTGCGCCCGCGCTTTCAACCCTTGTCGTGCCAGTCCTGCACGAGCACTCTCAGATTGGACAAATTTCTGCTTCCCAGCCAGCGGCCTTTGAGGCCAAGTATCCCCGAGCCCCCCAGTCACGGGGCCGGTCACGCCCGCCGAAGCTATACACTCTTCAAGGCGGCCTTCCGAAAGAGACGATCATGGCACGCCAGTTCAAGGCCGACATCCGCAGAGATGCGACCTGCAAGTCCTGCAACGCGCAGTATTACTACTTTCACAGCCTGAAAATCGATGAATACGACAGTGAGAAATTTGACGCCAAGGTTCGTAACGCCGTCGCGAATGGCGTGGGCGTAGCGCCTTGTCCCGCCTGCGGTTCGCTGAACCCGGAAATGCGGGCCGCACATACCCGGGCGCTTTTCGGGCATTTGATCGGGGCTGGCGTGTGCGTCGGGCTATTGGCCCTCGCCTGGCTTATGCTGGAACAGGGCGCATTGCTCTATGTGCTGATCCCGGTCGCGGCGCTCGCTCTGCTTGGCTATCTCGGAGCTATCGGCGTGTGGTTCTTTGAGCCGGTTTTGAACCGGAAGCACTCAATCATCCCCGGAAAGGAAGCGGAAGCCTCTGAAAAGGCGCGCAATCAATTGGCCGCCTGGAAGGCCTCCCAGACTCCATTCTAGGCCTTAGTCCTCAAGCCCGTTCAAAAACGCTGCAAAGCGCGCGTGGTTGCGTGCCATGCCTTCGGGGTCGTGGCGCATGCGCGGATCCCAGCGGTCGAGTTCCTCGTCAAAGGCGTGCGTCAGCTCCGGCTCCTCGACCACCGTGATCGGCGTGCCTTCAGCTGCGCGCGCTTCGGCGAGATCGCGGCAGGCTTGGGTATTCACGACACGGTCGCGACCGACATTCAGGATCATCAGCTCGATCTCGTCACCCAGTGGGTTTGAGTCCGCGACCGACAGAAATCCGCAATAGGGGTATATGGCGAACGCCCCTCTGACACCCTCAAGCGCGCCTTCAGGCGTCTCCTCAAACTGGGCGATGGCCATGGCATCCAGGATCGCCCAGCTGCCGTGGCTCCACCCAACCATGGCCAGCGTGTCAGTATCGATGCGCGCATCGTCACCGAGCATCTCAATGGTCTGGAAAATATCCTGCGCCCGATCATCGCCGCGCATGCGCAGCGCCGTGCACACCGTGTTCAGCGCGCCCCGCCGTCCGATATCGCGGGCCCCAAAGCTGTCGACAATGACCGCCGCCCAGCCCTGCTCCAGGGCGATGGCGGCATAGTCATCCTGGATCTGGCGAAGGCCGCCACAGCCCGACATAAGGATCACCGCGGGAACGCGGCCCTCGACCCCTTCCGGGACCCGAATGTCGAGATGGCCGGTCAGATCCGGTGGATTGGCCTCGCCCCGGCTCGCGATCGCCAGGACGCCCGCGACCAGAAGCAACAGCGCAATACCAACGCCAAGGAGGACGCGCCGGATCATCGCCTAGTGCCGGAAGTGGCGCATGCCGGTGAAGACCATGGCGATGCCCGCTTCGTCAGCCGCGGCAATCACCTCTTCATCGCGCATGGAGCCGCCCGGCTGGATCACGCAGCGTGCGCCCGCCTCAACGGCTTCCATCAGGCCATCGGCAAACGGGAAGAAGGCATCCGACGCCAGCGCCGAGCCTTCGGTCCGCGGGCCATCCCAGCCATTTTCCTTTGCCGCATCGACCGCCTTGCGGGCCGCGAGGCGCACCGCCTCAACCCGGCTGGTCTGCCCCATGCCGACACCCGCCGTCGCGCCCTTGCGGGCAAAGACAATGGCGTTGGATTTCACGTGCTTGACCACGCGCCAGGCAAACATCAGGTCTGCGAGCTCTTCCTCGCTCGGCTGACGCTGGGTGACGACCTTCAGATCGGCCTCGGTGACGTGACCGAAGTCGCGCTCCTGCACCAGAAGGCCGCCCGCGACTGTCTTCAGCGTCCAGCCCTTGCGGGTCGCATCCGCCATCCCGCCAGTCAGCAGCACGCGGACATTCTTCTTCGCCGACAGGATTTCCAGCGCCGCCGGATCAGCCTCAGGCGCGATGACGACCTCGGTGAAGATCTTGGTGATGGCGTCCGCCGTCTTGGCATCGAGCGGTCGGTTAAACGCCGCAATACCGCCGAAGGCCGAAACCGGATCGGCGTCAAAGGCGCGCTCATACGCGCGCGACAGATCGCTGGCGACGGCAACTCCGCATGGATTGGCGTGCTTGATGATGGCGCAGGCGGCTTCGGCCTCAGGATCAAACTCGCTGACCAGTTCAAAAGCCGCGTCGGCATCCGCGATATTGTTGTAGGACAGCGCCTTGCCCTGGGTCTGGCGCGCAGATGCAACGCCCGGACCGGATTCCGAAGAGGCGTAGAGCGCAGCTTCCTGATGCGGATTCTCGCCATAGCGCAGATCCTGCAGACGCCGGCCACCCTGGGAGAAATAGCTGCGCGCCGGGCGCTCGACTTCCGGCGACAGGCGCGCGGTGATCGCAGCGTCATAGGCCGAGGTGCGCGCAAAAGCTTTCGCCGCGAGATGGCGGCGCAGCTCCAGCGAGGTCGCGCCATTATGCTCGGCCATGTGCTCGAGCACCTTGTCGAGATCGCGCATGTCCACGCAGACCGCCACATGGGCATGGTTCTTCGCCGCCGCGCGGATCATCGCCGGCCCGCCGACATCAATCTTCTCAATGCAGGCGTCGATCTCGGCCCCGGACGCCACGGTCTCTTCAAACGGGTAGAGGTTGACCATCAGAAGGTCGATCTGGGGGATGCCGTGCTCGGCCATGGCGGCCAGGTCATCATCCCGGTCCCTGCGCGAAAGCAGACCGCCATGGACGCGCGGGTGAAGCGTCTTGACCCGGCCGTCCATCATTTCGGGATAGCCGGTCACCTCGGACACATCACGTGCCTCCAGTCCGGCATCGCGCAACGTCTTCAACGTGCCGCCCGTGGAGACCAGCTCAACACCGGCCTCTACCAGCTTCGCGGCGCGTTCCGCCAGGCCCTCCTTGTCCGAAACCGAAATCAGGGCACGGGTGATCGGGGTGAGGGAAGTCGCGGTCATGGGTCAGTCTCATACCTAAGGGGCGGGGCCAAAGCCGCCGCGTATCACGGCTTTGAATTCACCGATAGCTTCGGGGCCATCGTATGTACACCCTCCGGCCAGCCCATGGGCAGGATCACCTCAAGAGCTGTACGCACCTGGCTGTCATCCCGGCGACCGGCGGCATCCAGCAGTTGATCGAGCGCGGGCTGAAGCCCGGACAGGTCAAACCCGACGGACTGGATGCGCTGCACGCCGGTGGCGTCGCTGGGCAGGCTGGCCTCGAAGGCGTACAGCAATTGCTCGTGCAGCTTTTCCCCGGCGCGAAGCCCCGTGAACCGGATTTCGATATCCTCGTCCGGCGCAAGGCCGCGCAGCCTAATGAGCTGGCGCGCCAGCTGTGAGATCAGAACCGGCTCGCCCATGTCCAGAAGGAAGAGCGCACCCTCATGACCACCGGGCTTGGCCTGTGCCCCGGCTTCGAGCACCAGTCCCGCCGCTTCGTGGACCGTCATGAAGTAGCGTGTCGTTGCCGGGTCCGTGACGGTCACCGGACCGCCCGCCGCGATCTGGGCTTCAAACAGCGGCACAACAGAGCCTGCGGACGCCAGCACATTGCCAAAGCGCACCGAGGAAAAGGCCGTTTTTGTCCAGCGCCGGGCCGCTTCCATGATGACTAGCTCGGCCACTCGCTTGGTCGCGCCCATGACAGAGCTCGGGTCCACGGCCTTGTCTGTGGAGATCAGAACCACCGCACCGACACCGGCCTCTCCTGCTGCTTCAGCGACATTGCGGGTTCCCGCCACATTGGTCAGCGCGGTTTCCGGCGCGTTGAGCTCCATCAGGGGCACGTGCTTGAGCGCGGCAGCATGGAGCACGACGTCCGGCTTTTCTTCGGCGAACAGAATATCGAGGCCCGCCCGGTCACGGATATCACCCAGTACGGGTCGCCAGTCCGGCGCGTCTGCCAGCCGGGAGAGGTATTGATCAATCTCGTAGAGATGGCTCTCAGAACTATCCAGCAGGACAAGGCGGTCCGGATTGAGGGCAGCAGCCTGGCGCACAAGCTCAGAGCCGATGGTTCCGCCAGCGCCGGTCACAAGGACGCGCTTGCCTGAAATCAGCGCCATCGCGCCGCTATTGGACAGGGTCCGCGGCGGACGGGCCAGAAGGTCGCCCGCTTCAACCGCGGTAAAGGCCTCCGCACCCTGACCCTGTCGGGCGCGGGTCAGGCTTGCGCCGGTCTGGCCGCAAACACGCGCCGCCGTGTTGACCAGCTCAGCCGAGGGTGCCGGGTCGGCCAGCACAATACGGATGCGGGCACCCTCGCTTTCCCGGCGCAGGGCCGAGACCACGGTCTTGAGTTGATCAACCCCGCCCTCGATCGGGACGCCGTGAAGCGCGCGACCCCCGCCTTCTGAACCACCGGACTCAATCAGCGCCCGGAACCGGAAAGCCGGTCCGCCCGGACGGCGCATCTGTGTGGTCAGAACCTCGGCCAGCCGGTCACGCTCACCCACCAGCACCGCCAACGGGGCGGTCGGGTTCTCCTTGCGGAAAAGCGTACGCAGATCGCCTGACCGCAGGCTGGCCGCAAGCGCGCGCGGAGCCAGCATCAGGAAGGCAAGGAGCGGGCCGGAGATCACAAGGCTGGTCCGCGGGAAATCCTCCAGCCGCGTCACACCAAACAGCAGCACCAGAAAGACCAGATGGGCCAGCACAATCGCCTGCAGCACGCGTGCGCCATCGCGCAGCGAGGTATGGCGCCAGAGGCTGCGGTTTACGCCGACAATGGCGAACATCGCTGCACAGGACAGGGCAAACACCGCCGGTGCGATATATTCCACGGCCCCGGGCGGCGCACCGAACTGGCTGAAGCGATACCGCACGATGATGGCGACAAACATCGCCAGCGCAGCCGCTGCGGTATCATAGGCCAGGATCGCCACCGGCGTGACGGCGCGCAGCCTGAACCGGCGCGATCCGGGTGTGTGATCTTGTTTGCTCACACCTGCCCCCTAGCCTGCTGCACCGCCGACGCGGCCCAGCCTTTGAAAAGCCCAGCGCACCCGGTTTGGCGGACGCTCTCCACCCCCGAACGGCTCGGCCTCGCCGGAAATCACCAGCTGCGTGGAGCGCCGCGGGGGCGCGCCAGCGGCCAGATAAACCGACTTCTCAAGGCGTACTGGACCACCATCTGTGCGAAAACGCCAGCCTTCTCCATTGGGAGCCACGAGCAGGGCGCTCATGGAATCGCGCGACAGCGAGGCGCGCACATCCGGATGCAGGTGGAAGCGGATCGCGAAGCGCAGGCGCGCTTCAGGATCATCCGGTGCGCCATCTTCCACCGGGCGGAACAGGCCATCCTCGCCGCGCAGATCCCCGCCATCGACCGCCAGAAACAGCCGGCGGCGCACGGACAGACCGAAGCGCTTCCGGTAGCCGTCATGGGTGGCTTCCAGCCAGACGCCGAGGTCTTCCTCATTGCGCCGCGGCTTCACCGGTTCCGGCCCGTGCGCCATGCACGGCCCCAGAAGATCACGCTTCCAGCCCGGCTCGATCATGCGCGCCGAGCTGGTTTCTTCCAGCGTCAGGGCTGAGTGGGCCGCGGTGGCCCGCACCGCATCACGCCAGGCGCTGGGCTGGTCCTGCGACCAGCCGCAATTGACCACAAGGCGCGCGGCAGACGCTGAAAACTCAAAGGAAAGCGCGCTGGCGTGGGCCTCTGCCCCCTGCGTGCCCGCGGCCGGTCCGGCCGCGTCAAAAACAATGACGGCATCCCCGGCCTCGGCGCGGTGATAACCGCTGTGCGGGGCAACGTTAAATGCAGGTTTGGCTGGGACTTTCTTGCCCCCGGCCACATGCTTCAGTGCCAGATCAATCGCGCGCCCGTCACCTTCACCGCCGCCATGAAAGCCGACAAGCGCGCCCGAGGGCATCCGGCAGAAGCGGACAAAGCCCGCCAGCCGGTCCATGGCGCGGCGCACTTCGTCAGGCAGCGGGGCCTGACCCTCCGCGGCCTGATCCAGTGCGACGAGGGCAATCAGGGTTTCCGCGGCCGCCTGCGGGTTGCGACTGACATGGCCGCCATCAGGCAGGATTTGCGCCTTGAGAGTCTCTTCCAGCGCCCGGCCAACCTTGGCGGCCAGCGATCCGCCCAGATCCAGCGCCAGCGTCGCCATGGCGAGGGTTATCGTGGCATCCAGCCGGGTGCGGCTGTCCTCGATGACGGGAAGGGACCGCACCAGACGCCGGGTCTGGCGCGCCAACGTTTTCAGGCGGGACTGAGCCCCCTCTCCGGACTGCAGAGCTTCATGGGCGTACAGCCAGGCGCGAATGCGCCCCTCGACCACCCTGGGCGACCAGCTGAACCAGTTCCACGCCCCGAAGCGATCAATCCAGTCGTCCATAAGGAGCGTAGCCGCCTGAAGCGCCTCACTATCGCCAACCGCAAGAAGGTCAGCCAGCCATTCAAATCGGTGCAGGGAGGCTGCAAAACGGCGCGAGGGAGCCGTCAGGTCCCAGACGCTTTCACCGGTGGGCACGTCCAGCGTGTCGCCAGCCAGCGTGAAGCGACCGCCCAGTATCGCCGCCCCGCGCCCCTTGTCGCCGCGGGTGAGCGGGCTCAGCGTCACGGCCAGACCATCAGGCGCGCGCCCGGCGAGCGCAGGCAAGCGGTAAACCGCGAGGGAATTGGCGATATCGGAGCTTTCCCGGCGCAGCCGATGGGCGGCTGCGCTGGCGAGATCTTTGGCCGAGCCGTGCGCGGCGCTCACCGGTCAGTCCTCACGCAAGGCTTTGATATTGGCCGCATAGGCGTCCGGTCCGCCTTTGAACACGGCAGATCCCGCCACCAGCGCATTGGCACCGGCATCCTTGCAGGCCTTTGCCGTGCCCGGCTTTACCCCGCCATCCACTTCAATCTTTGTCTCCAGCCCACGGCTGTCGATCTTGTGACGGAGCATTTCGATCTTGCGCAGCTGGTTATCGATGAAGCTCTGCCCGCCAAAGCCGGGATTGACGCTCATGATCAGCACAACCTCGAGCTCTTCAAGCACGTAGTCGATGACATTCAGAGGCGTGGACGGGTTCAGCGCCGCGCCCGCTTTCACTCCGTGGGATTTGATCGTCTGGACCGTGCGATGAAAATGCGGGCCCGCTTCGGGATGGGCGGTGATGATGTCGGCCCCGGCGTCAACAAAATCAGCGATATACTGATCAACGGGCGATATCATCAGGTGCACGTCGAACGGCTTTTTCGACCAGGGCTTCAAGGCCTTGATGACAGAGGGTCCGATCGTCAGGTTCGGCACGAAATGGCCGTCCATGACGTCAACGTGGATCCAGTCGGCCCCCGCCTCGTCCACGGCCTTCACCTCTTCGCCGAGGCGGGCAAAATCAGCAGACAGGATAGAGGGGGAGATGATGACGCCAGACATGTCTTATCCGTACCAGTGGCCCTGAAGGCGAGCAAGCGCGCGCCTGTTGTGGACGCCAGCTTTTGCACCCTCGCCTAACACTGTGTGAAGGATTTCCTGAAATGTTATTCGGGTATCCCTTCAGCCACATATGTGGTCCCGACCTGAGTGTTTAAGAATTTCGCATTGTCCCGGGCCCAGCCCGCCGCTGAGCAGGCCGCCGCGAACGCAGCGGTCGTCATGCGGCGACGGGTGGACATGTGGGTGGAATTCAAACGACTTCATCTGGGCTTCTGTCAGGCGCTCAACAGCCTCACCTACGGTAATTCCAGCACGCTGGCGCTGATCAAGCATGCGATGCTGGCCGAATATGAGGCCCAGAAGCTGACCGGCGAAGAGCCGGAGGGCGCAAAGAGCCTGGTGGTCGGTGATGCGATGGAGCAGGCCATCAAGCGCAGCCGGCTCGGTTATATGCGAGTGACCAGCAAGGCGTTTGACGACAAGGCGCTGCAAAGCCTCGCTGAGGAGCCAAACCTGCATCTCATCCAGGTTATGCTGACCCTGACCACTGCGCCCTTTGCGACGGCGGACGTCAAGCTGGTGGAGATGGCGGTCGAGCTCGATTTGGAAGAGCCTGACCGCCCCAAGCGATTCACACCGGAAATCCGCCGGCTCAACACCCAGCTGCGCAGTCATTTCACCAATCTGGCGAAGCGCGCCGGCCTGGTTTAGGCTTTCACCACGCGCGCCATGAAGAAGCCATCCATGCCGCCGCGCTCTGACCACATGTCAGGCCGGGTCCGCACGGCTCCGCCTTCGTTCAAAGCCTCGGCCAGCTCTGGAAGCTCATCAGGCTGGACCGGGTCAAGGCGGGCGCCCGGCGTACGGGCGAGGAAGGCGCTGAGCTGGGCTTCCCCCTCTTCAGGCTCAAGCGAGCAGGTGCAGTAGACCAGTCGCCCGCCGGTTTTGAGCATCGCGAAGGCGGCATCGAACAGGCGCGCCTGAATCTCTGACAGATTGGCGATATCGCCGTCCTGCTTGGCCCAGGCCGCATCCGGGCGGCGGCGCAGGGTGCCGGTTGCGGTACAGGGCGCATCCAGCAGGATCGCATCAAAGGGTGCCTCTGGCTGCCAGGCCGCGATGTCGGCGGTGACCAGCTCCGCGGTCAGCCCCGTGCGCTCCAGATTGGCCGCGACCTTTTTCATCCGCTTGGGCGAGGCTTCAACGGCGGTGACCTGCGCTCCGGTTGCGGCGAGCTGCAGCGTCTTGCCGCCGGGTGCCGCGCACAAATCGGCGACCCGCTCATTGGACTGAGCGTTCAGGAGGCGCGCGGGCAGGGCCGCTGCAAAGTCCTGAACCCACCAGTCCCCCGCTTCAAAGCCCGGCAAGCCCTCAACGGCCCCGGTTTCGCGGCGACGCACGGTCTGAAGCGGCAGAACCTCGCCCCCGATAGAGTCCGCCAGGGCACTTGCGTCCACGCCCGGCTTCAGCGTCAGGTCCAGCGTTGGCGGGACGGCCCGCGCGCTGGCCATGGCCTTTGCGATTGTCTCGCCATAGCTTGCCGTCCAGCGATCGGCGAGCCAGCCTGGCAGATCCACACGCGGATCGGCACCCTCATATGCCTCACGCGCCTTGCCCGACGCCACCCGGCGCAGCACGGCGTTGGCGAGGTTCTTATAGCGCTCGGTGTCGCCGTGGCTGTCCATGATGGAGACCCAGCTGTCCACAGCGGCATGGGCGGCCCCGTCGAGCACCAGCCGCTCCGCCGCCCCGCACAGCAGAGCCATGCGCGCGCGGACCGCCTTGTCTGGCAGGGGCCGGTCGATCAGCGCATCCAGCGCCGCCTGAACCGCCCCGACCCGGCGCACCGACGCGCTGGCAATCGCCCGCGCAAACGCCCGATCCCGCGGCTCCAGCGCCTGCAGGCTGCGGTCATTGGCGAGAGCGCCATCAAGGGCGGTGGCCTTGGTGAAGACTGCGATGACAGCATTCAGCGCGGCGATGCGGGGCGTGAGGGGGGAGGTGTCGGTCATGGTGGGGGTTTAGGGGCAAGTTCGCGCCATGGAAAGCCATGAAACCCCGGCCAAGCGAAGCGCAGAGCCGGGGCCTCTATCAAGGATGGGTCTGTTGGATCAGACAGGTCCCGGATCGGGTCCGGGAATTCACGGCAGAGCGGGCCTAACCCTCACGCTCCAGCTTGCGCTTCTCTGATGCGCGCATCTTCACACTTTCAGACTTCAGCTGGCCACAGGCGGCAAAGATGTCACGGCCACGAGGCGTGCGGATCGGGCTGGCGTAACCGGCGCGATTGACGATGTCGGCAAAGGTTTCGATCGTATCCCAGTCCGAACACTCATAGGGGCTGTCCGGCCATGGATTGAACGGGATGAGGTTGATCTTCGACGGCACACCCTTGAGCAGCTGGACCAGCGCGCGGGCCTCGGCCGGGCTGTCATTCACGCCTTTGAGCATCACGTATTCAAACGTCACGCGGCGGGCGTTCGACAGGTCCGGATAGGCGCGGATCGCGTCCATCAGCGTCTCGATATTGTACTTCTTGTTCAGCGGCACCAGCTCGTCGCGGAGCGGGTCGTTGGTGGCGTGCAGGCTGATCGCCAACATGGCGCGCGTGCGCTCGCCCAGCTCCTGCATCTTCGGCACGACGCCGGAGGTCGACACCGTGATGCGACGTCGTCCAATGGCAATGCCGTCCCCGTCAGAGATCACATCGATCGCGTCCGAGACATGATCGAGATTGTAGAGCGGCTCACCCATGCCCATGAAGACGATATTGGTGATCTTGCGATCCTCGTTGGAGGTCGGCCACTCACCCAGATCGTCGCGGGCAATCATCACCTGCTGGGCAATTTCAGCGGCGGTCAGATTGCGCACCAGCTTTTGCGTGCCGGTGTGACAGAAGGTGCAATTGAGCGTGCAGCCCACCTGGCTCGACACACACAGCGCGCCGGACTTGCCCACATCGGGGATGAAGACGGTCTCCGCTTCCACGCCGGGGGCAAAGCGGATGAGGTATTTGCGCGTGCCATCCACACTGACCAGGCGCTCCACGACTTCGGCGCGGGCGAGGGTGAATTTCTCCTCCAGCACCTTGCGCAAGTCCTTGGAGACATTGGTCATCTCTTCGAAGGACTGGACGCCATAGTGGTAGATCCAGCGCCACAGCTGCTCGGCGCGCATCTTCGCCTTTTTCTCCTCCACCCCGGCATGCTCGATCAGCGCGTCGCGCAGTTGCGCACGCGTCAAACCGGCAAGCGAAATGGGTCCGCCGGTCTCCTGGCGGTTATCAAAGGACAGGTCGAGTGATTTCACAGGCGCGTTCATGGGCGCTGCATATAGTGGAAAAATGACCAAAGTGCGAGGGGGCGCTTACTCAGCGCGCAGCGTCCAGCTCCATGTGATCGCCTGCCCCTCGTCATCCGGTCCCCAGATCCGCGCAGTCAGCGTATCACCGTCGCGGGCGTATTCGATATGGGTCGGAAAGTCGTGCTGCGGATTGGCAAACAGGGCCGAGGCCTCATCGCCGGACACCCAGTCAAAGCGCACGGGCGCACCGCCGGACGGTTGGGCCACGTAGACCGGCGGGTCGGTAAACTCGATGCGCATATATTCGAACGCGGTGCGGCCATCGCTGCGCACGGTACGGTTCATGCCGGTCATCAGCCCGCCATCAGCAGACGTCCAGACTTCCTCCAAACGCCGCGTCTCGGTTTCCCGGACCCAATGTCCTGAAAGCCAGTGAAAGTCTGGTTCAGGATCACCAGCCTGAAGGCTGAGGGCAGCGGCGAGGATCAGCATGGCAAGACATCCGTCAGTCGAAACTGAACCCATAATGCCCGAACTCACAGCCTGCGCCTATCACAAGACTTGCCCCACTCCCCGGCGCACGCTTTGCTCTGGACCATGAAACTGACCCTCTACCCCCTGACCCAGCACGAGCCCCCCATTCGCCCG
Source organism: Oceanicaulis sp. (assembly GCA_043513725.1). GTDB lineage: Bacteria > Pseudomonadota > Alphaproteobacteria > Caulobacterales > Maricaulaceae > Oceanicaulis. The sequence continues at coordinate 1,640,509 of CP121338.1, forward strand.
GCCGAGTCCCGTCGCCAATGGATGGACGATACGCCGGAGAGCTTTGCCTATCGCTGCCTGCCGCTGGCGGTGGCCAATCAGCATGGCTGGGAGGTGTTTACCCCCACCGGCATTACAGCGCGCTGGAATGGTGGGGACCGGGTCGAGGATGTCGAGGTGGAGCTCGATGAGCCGTTGGCGATGAATACGCCCGGCTCGGCGATGGCCAATTTCGGCTCCGGCATCCTGACCTTCGAGATGGGATTCCTGATGCGTACCCCGCCGGGCTGGAATATCTGGGTCCAGGGGCCGGTCAATGATCCCAAAGACGGGATTGCCGCGCTATCCGGTGTGATCGAGACCGACTGGAGCCCCTACAGCTTCACCATGAACTGGCGCTTTACCCGGCCCGGCGAGGTGCGCTTTGAAGCCGGTGAGGCGGTCGCCCATGTCTTTCCGGTGCGCCGCGACCTGTTTGAGCGCATTACGCCGGAGATCAAGAGCCTGCACACCGACCCCAAGGCCCTGCAGCAGTTTGAAACCTGGCGCACCAGCCGCTCGGACTTCTCCGGCCGCCTGAAGCAGCAGGAGGCCGAGGCGGTCGAGGAGAAGTGGCAGAAAACCTATTATCGCGGCCTGATGCCCGATGGCGCTAAGGGCCCCGCCGACCACAAGACCAAGCTGCGCGTAAAGCCGTTTGAGGTGGCACCGGAGAAGCCTGGCAAGGGCAAGCGGCGGCGTTAGGGCTACTGAAATCCCGGACAAGCGAAGCGTTGATCCGGGACCTGTTGCTGGGGCGGGTGCTCAGTTCTGAGGGAGGCCCCGGCCCTTCGGCTTCGCCTCGGCCGGGGTTTCAGGCCATACCCCCTACTTCCTGACCAGCGGCCAGGCCAGTTCGCGCCTCGCCGTCACATCATCCATGCCCTCAATGCCGAACTGATCGGGATAGCGGCGGGTGATTTTGGCGGTGCCGAACAGCACGTCCCAGAAGAAGAGGAGATTGCCGTAATTGCCCTTGTAGTGCGTTACGCCGTCCTCCTTGTGAAGGCCATGGTGAGCGGCATGGGTGGCGGGCGTGGAGATCGTACGCTCCAGCACCCAGATCACCGGGTGAAGGGCCCTGATCCGGAACAGGGGCTCGTCCCAGCGCCAGCTGGAGTGGGCGGCGAAAATCACCGTCATCTTCACCACCAGATAGAAGGCATAGACCGGGTAAAATCCCAGATACACCAGGCTGGCAGAAATCCAGATGCCCGGCATCAGCCAGTAGTAAAACAGGTTGTTGCGATAGGCGATGCGCACCGAGAGATAGCCACCCGAATGGTGCGCGCGGTGCAGGTTATAGAGCATCGGGAAGGTGTGGCTGGCCCGGTGCCACCAGTACTGGGTCATGTCATCGCCGATCAGCAGGATCAGCACCATTACGTACCAGGGCAGGAAACCCAGCGCGCCAGCTGATCCCGGCCTGATCCACTCAATCAGCATCGGTGCGAGAGTGAAGATCACCGGCACGGTGATCAGCACGATCGACAGGGACGACACCAGCTCGATCAGAATGTCCCGGCGCGATCCCTTGTCCTTCTGGGCGAAACGCCCGACGGCGATTTCCAGTAGGATAAAGGCGGCAAAGATCGCCGGAACAATGATTTTCTCGCTGGCCATGGTGACACATCCTGTCAGGAAGAAACGCCAGACTTCCACTCCATCAGCATAACTTCAAATCGAATGATTTCATGTTTCCATAATTTTTAGTTATGGTATGAGCATGATTACCCTGCGCGCTGCCCGCCTTTTCCTGACCGCATCTGAAGCCGGCACGCTGACCGCGGCGGCGGCACAGCTGAATATCTCCCAACCGGCCGCCACCAAGGCGCTGGCCCAGCTGGAACACCAGCTGGGCGGAGCCCTGTTTGACCGCCGCGGACGAAGCCTCGTGCTGACCGGGCTGGGCGAGGCGCTGCTCCCCCGCGCCCGCGCTCTGATTCAGCAGGCCGAGGATCTGGGCGACGAAGCGCAGCGCTGGCGCAGTGGTGAGGCGGGTGCCCTGACCATTGGGGTGGGCCCCAGCGTGGAATACCGCCTTCTGCCGGAAGCCGTGGCTGAGTTTTACCGGTCCGGTCGCCAGGTCCGTCTGTCGGTACGGGCCGGCCATGCCACCGAGCTTGTCGCCAGCCTGCGGTCGGGCCAGCTCGATCTGGTTGCTGCCGATATTGGTCCGGCGCTGGGAGATGAGACACTGCAGGCGACGCCCATGCCGGAAGAAAGCGTCGGCGCGGCGGCGCGTCCGGGTCACCCGGCCCACAGCGGTGCCGACCTGACGGCCTTTCCCGTCGCCTCGGCGACGCCGCCCGACCGGCTGCGCGATCAGCCCTTGCCCTGGGGCGGGCCGGAGCCGGGGATTATCTGCGACGACTACACCGTGCTGGCGCGCGCCTGTGCGGCGTCGGATCACATTCTGGCCGCGCCCGACCCGGTCCTTGATCGCCTGATCCACGTCCATGATCTCAAACGGCTGGTGACGCCGGATACCGGGCTTCGCGTCAGACCGGCCCTGATCCGCCGACAGGGGGCACCGGCCAGCCCGGCGCTGGATGATCTGTGCACATGCTTCTTGGCTGCGAGCGGAATGAACGTTTAAGTAGGCAATATTTCAGGCCTTAGGGGACCCACCATGCTGTTTGCTGTGACCTGTACCGACCGTCTCGGGGCGCTTCAGGTGCGCCTTGATAACCGCCAGGCCCATCTGGACTGGGCGGAGGCCGAAGACAGCCCGGTGAAGATGGCCGGCCCCCTGATCGGTCCCAATGGTGATCCGGTCGGCTCGCTTCTGGTCATCGAAGCCGATGACGCCGACCATCTGCACGAGATCATGAAGCAGGATCCCTACGCCAAGGCAGAGTTGTTCGAAGAAGTCTTCACCATCCCCTTCAAATGGACGGTGAAGGCTCCGGCCGGGCTGGGCGGTTAAGCGCGTGGTGATCCATTAAGGAGTTGAGCGCTAGGTTTCTTCGCAGGCATGAGCCACTTGCAACTGTTGGAGATGGCCATGTTCATAGATCTGGTCCTTGCAGCCACCCTGTCGCTGGTGACACCAACCGGCACCGAACCGACCCCGGCGCAAGACGCCCTAAGCGATGCCCTGTCTGTTCTGGAGGCCTCCGGCGACGGGCAGGCGCTTGCGAACTATACGCTCTGTTATGTGGCCGAGAAGGCCCGTAACCACCCCTATTATCAGGTGCTGGGTCCGACCGAGGCCTTTCCAGACAGCGTCGCTCTGATTGAAGACCTGGATGCCCGGCTGCAACGCCATGGCGCGATCGACGAGCGGGACATCGAGGCCGCCGTGATGGCTGAGATTGAACAACGCGGGCTGGGTCCGGCCTGTAAATACACCCTCATCCCCAACCCGGAGAGTTTGCGGATCATGGCCGACCGCGCCGCCTATCGGCGCGACGCGCTGGCTGGCCACGTGGACCCGCAAGAGGATTATCGCGCTTTTGTGGACGCGAAGATCAGATCGACGCGATGCAGGACCAGCCTAACGGCGATCTTTTGCTGCGGATCAACGCCTGTCTGGCCTACACCGACCCCTATGAGCGACAGGCTTTGGACTTGCCGCCGCTGATCGAAATGGTCGCCGACCCTGAAACATTTAGCGCCCAGACGGCTGCGCTTGTCTCCGTCCAAAGCCAGTTCCTCATGTCTGAGGATTTGTTCGATATGGATGCGATATGGCGAAGGGCGCTACTGGACCATACCCCGCTGCCAGATTGCGAGGCGTGTGTTGCGCTTTATGAGCGCTATTCGCCCACCTCCTCAGCACCGGCAGAGGATGGAGCGGATGGAACGGACGCCCGCCCCTGAGCCGGGCCGTTTAACGCGGGCGCGGGCCTTGCTAAGACCGGCTCCATGACAGTGCCGACCAGCGGCACCCCCAGCTCAAGGCCGCGCCATGACCACGCCCCATCCCGAACCCGGCACTGTTCTAAAATCGCTGGACGATGTGCCCAATCCGGGCGGAGCGCCGGCGGATTATGAGCCGCTGCCCATCCTGATCCTGCGCTCCGGTGAAACCGTGACGGCCTTTGTAAATGTCTGTCCCCATCAGGGTCGGCCGCTTAGCCTGCCATCGGGCAAGACTCTGGTCAGCGAAGGCCAGTATGTCGTCTGCCCGTTTCACGGGGCGAGCTTTGATCTTCACTCCGGCGCGTGTGCGGGTGGGCCTGCAGGCAAGTCGAGCCTGAAGCCGGTGGCCATCCGGGTTGAGGACGGGAAGGTCGTGACGGCCTAAAGCGCGTCAGCGGCAGCCAGCGTCGCGTCACGCAGGGCTTCAACCACTTCACGCTCGGTCTGGACCACGCAGAAGCGGCCATCGCGATAGCGAAACGCCCCGGTCAGGCCTGTGCGGTCAAAATCTGCCACCAGGTTGTGGCGCATGAAATTGGCAACCGCGATATCGAACGCCATGCGATCTTCATCGGCCAGCTCCGGCGTCCGGATTACGTATTCGCTGTCTTCACCATCGAGGCGCCACGCCAGGTGCACGCGCGCATCAGGACCCCGCGAGGCAAAGCCGCTGCCCTCTGGAATCTGACCGACAAAAGCCAGATCACCCGCCGCGCAGGCTCCACGGGCCGCGATCTCCAGCGGATCAAGCGCGTCAGCGTCAGAGCTATCGGCCTCGGACCCAGGGGCGCTGTCTGTTGCGGCATCCACCGGCGGTGACGCAGGCTCGGTCGGAGGAACCTCAACCTCGGCCTCAGGCGCACAAGCGGCGAGCGCCAATACCAGCGCGGACACGGACACAAAACGCAAGTGAGACATGGCTACGACCCTCCTCGGTCAATCAAACCTCAGACCGGACGCCCTTTACTCCGCCATTGAGACGGCGAAAAGAGCCAAGCGCCCGCTGTCACGGAAAGATCATGGACGGGTTGGCAATTTGATTGCTAGCGATTGAAGAAGCTGGTGGCGTCCCGCACCAGGGCTTCGCGGGCGGCAGCGACGATCTTGGCACCCTTTTCCGGCGTCGCCTGGGACGGATCAGAGCCAATGCGGCCATCGGGGAAGCGCTTGCGATAATCGGCAGCATCGGCAAAGCCGCCCACCGGAGCGACCTTCGGGGTCATCTCCACGTCCTTGATCGCCTCTGGATGAGCGTAATAGGTCACCGAAACCTCAGAGGCAGTGGCGTGCTGGCCATCCGCGGTCGGGAAAATGGAGCGGCAGACATCCATAACGCCGGAAAGCTCCCACCAGTTGGCCTGTTTCAGGCGGTAGGGACAGGCTTCAGCCTCCAGCGACCAGTTCGCATAGCTTTCTGCAAACGCGGCCTGAATGGTGCCGATATTACCGCCATGGCCGTTCAGGAAATAAATCCGGTTGAAGCCGTGGCGGTGCAGCGAGTCGATCCAGTCATTGATCGCCGCGATCATGGTCGATGGCCGCAGCGTCATGGACCCGGCAAAACCGAGATGGTGCTGAGCCACGCCCACATTGAAGGTGGGCCCCACCATGAAGCAACCGGCCTCACCGGCCTCGCGCGCAATGACTTCAGGACAGATCGCGTCGGTCCCCACCAGGCCATTGGGCCCATGCTGTTCGGTTGACCCGATGGGAATGATGATCCCTTTCGAGCGCTCCAGATAGGCCTCAACCTCGGGCCAGGACGCGGTGTGCAACTGCATGGGAGACCTCCCTGCCAGAACGGCAAAGACGCACTCGATAGCATTCGTTCAACGAAAGCAAGGGGGTGGATTTAATTAAACCAGGCCCGCCCTGCGTTTGAACTTGGCGATATACTGGGTCTGGTCGGGCAGCGGGGCTCCCGATCGCTCGACCGCCTTGTCCACCAGCTGTGCAAGATCAGTCAGATCAGACTTCGACACACGCTGGGCCAGCTTGTCGGTGAGCTTGTTGACCGCGTTGAGCGGATCGACCAGCACGCTGACATGCCAGGCCGCGCGGGCCAGCAGCTCTGAGGCGAACTCGGCGTCGATCTCGAACAGCTCGATCATGTCCGCCTCGATGGCCGCTTTCTGCTCTGAAGAGACTTCGCCTGCGCATTTGGCGGCCCCATAGATCAGCGCTGCGGCCGCCTCGCGCGGATCCTCGATATGATCCACGCCCTGCTTTCCCGCCTTGTGTTTAAACCGCATCTTGCGCGGCAGATTGGCGAGACCCTCAGCCGCATCGGCGAGACCGCGCGCGGCCTGTGCGGCCTGCTGCAAACGCCACAGCCAGATGCCCAGACCGGCCACCGCGCCTAAAATCGCAAGAAGTATCGCCATCAGCCTATCTCCCCTCAGGCGAGTATGTCGGCGGCTGTCAAAAGCTTCAATACCCAGGCGTTGGCCCTTGCCCGCCAATGGCCTGCGGCGCCATGCTGGCTGGACAGAACACACACGAGGGAGATGGGCACCATGGCTCAGGACAGTGTCGCGATACCCGAAAGCTTTGCGGACGCGCAGATCACGCCTGATCGCTATGCGACCCTCTACAAGCAGTCGATCGATGATCCGAACGCCTTCTGGCGTACCGAGCTGAAGCGGGTCGACTGGATCAATGAGCCTACGCAGATCTCAGACGTGTCGTTCGCGAAAGACGATCTGCATATCCGCTGGTTCGAAGATGGCGTCCTGAATGTCAGCGCCAACTGCATTGATCGCCACCTGCCGGAGCGCGCGAACAAGGTCGCGATCCTGTGGGAGGGCGATAATCCGGCCTATCACCACGCGATCACCTACGCACAGCTGCACAACCATGTCTGCCGTTTCGCCAATGAGCTGAAAGCCATGGGCGTGAAGAAGGGCGACCGGGTCACGCTCTACATGCCGATGATCCTGGAGGCGGCCTACGCCATGCTGGCCTGCGCGCGTATAGGCGCGGTGCATTCGGTGGTCTTTGGCGGCTTCTCACCCGAAGCGCTGGCCGGGCGTATCAACGACTGTGAGAGCGAATGGGTCGTCACCGCCGATCAGGGTGTGCGCGGCGGCAAGGGCATCGCTCTGAAAGCCAATGTGGACAAGGCCATCGAGATCGCCGGCGGCGGCGTGAAAGGCGTGCTGTGCATCCGTCATACCGGGGCGGAAGTCGGCTGGGTCGAGGGTCGCGATCACTGGCACCACGAGCTGGCGCTGAAAGTCGATGCTGTTTGCGAGCCTGAACCGATGCAGGCCGAGGACCCGCTCTTCATCCTCTACACCTCGGGCTCCACCGGAAAGCCGAAGGGCGTGCTGCACACCACGGGCGGCTATCTGGTCTGGGCCTCGATGACGTGTGAGTACACGTTTGATCTCAAAGAGGACGATATCTTCTGGTGCACCGCCGATGTCGGCTGGGTGACCGGGCACAGCTATATCGTCTATGGCCCGCTGGCCAATGGCGCGACCACGCTGATGTTTGAGGGCGTGCCGAATTATCCCGGCCCCGACCGCTTCTGGCGCATCGTGGACAAGCACCAGGTCACGACGCTCTACACCGCGCCCACGGCCATCCGCGCCCTGATGCGTGAAGGCGACGAGCCGGTGAAGAAACACAGCCGCAAATCCCTGCGCCTGCTGGGCACGGTAGGCGAGCCGATCAATCCGGAAGCCTGGCGCTGGTATCACGAGGTGGTGGGCGACGGTCGCTGCCCCGTCGTGGACACCTGGTGGCAAACCGAAACCGGCGGCCATCTGATCACGCCCCTGCCTGGAGCGCATGCCCTGAAACCGGGCTCAGCCAGCTTTCCCATGTTTGGCGTTCAGCCGGCGCTCGTCGATGCCGATGGCAATCGCCTGCCCGATGACGGTGAGGCCGAAGGCAATCTGGTCATCCTTGGCAGCTGGCCGGGCCAGATGCGCGCCGTCTATGGCGACCACCAGCGCTTCATCGATACTTATTTCTCCGCCTATGAGGGGATGTATTTCACCGGCGACGGGGCCCGGCGCGACAAGGAAGGCTATTGGTGGATAACCGGCCGGGTGGACGACGTCCTCAATGTCTCGGGCCACCGGCTGGGGACCGCCGAGATTGAAAGCGCGCTGGTCGCCCATGACAGCGTCGCGGAGGCCGCAGTGGTCGGCTATCCCCACGACATCAAGGGTCAGGGCATCTATTGCTATGTCACCCTCAATGCCGGGCTCGACCCCAGCGCGGAGACCGCGAAGGCGCTGAAAGACCATGTGCGCTCTGAAATTGGCCCGGTCGCAACCCCGGACGTGATCCAGTTCGCCCCCGGCCTGCCCAAGACGCGCTCTGGCAAGATCATGCGCCGTATCCTCAGGAAAATCGCCGAGAACGAGTTCGACAAGCTTGGCGATACCTCAACCCTGGCCGATCCCGGCGTGGTCGAAGACCTGATCGAGGGGCGCAAGAAGGAAGGGTGAAACCACCAGGCTCCGTCACACAGGCGCTCGCCTTCTCCGGCGTGATTGTCTCAAGCGTGCTGCTGCAGGCGCTGGGCCTCTCAACGACCGGGTTCACGTATTGGAGTGGCGATCTGGGGGCAGAGTTCCTTGTGCTCACACTCCTCGTCGTCCTGATCGCGCCCGCCTGGGCCCCGTTCATCATCGGGCTTGTCCTGACCCTGCGCAGCAAGGCCCGCAAGATTCAGATTGCGATCTGGATTGCAGGCGTCATCGCCGCACTCGCAGCCATCGCGTTCAGCCTCGACCCGGGCACCCACGACCTTGGGCGGTCGACGGATGTCCGGTGGAATACTATGGCCTGGCTGTTGATCACCTATGTGCTCGTCCTGCCGATAAGCGTCGCCGCCGGGGTGGCGGGCATCGCGTCCCTGTTCTCCAACAAGACCCCGCCAGCGCCAGACGCATAAGGTTGGAAAGCGTATTGTCGCTTCGCGCCCAAAGTCGGCGTCTAAATCCCTAACACCGTATTTACCGTGCAGATTGTAATATAAATTCTCCTCGCGATTTAAATGCAACGTTGACGGGCGTGTTATTCGCGGTCATGGTTTTTCCATGCCTTCTGACCAATTTGATCCCCATGAGGTTCTGGTCAGCCCGCTGTCCGAGCTGATCAAGGAAACCGGAAAAGCCGTCGCCGAGGCGCATGCCGCGCTTGGGGAGGCCAATCTGGAATTGGCCAATTCGGTGCCTGAAGAGCTGCGCCAGCTGGGCTGGATGCCCTCCTGGTTCGAGATTTCCGAGGTGGAGGCTGAACTCAGCATTGCCCTTCACATCGAGCAATCGAAGACCAGCTCGGGCGGTGTCGGGAAGAAAAAGGGCGTGGCCCGGCTGTTCGCTGCCCCACATAACGCCAAATACCAGAATGCCTACAAATACTCGGCCCAGGGCAAGAGTCGCGTCACGGTGAAGTTCGCGGCAACCCCGCCACCAGGTGCCCTCCAGCCGGATCCGGAAGGCTGAGCGCATGGCCCGTCGTCCCACCCGCGCGAGCATGCCGACGCTGACCGCGGCCAGCGATCTGATCGCCTTTGACGCGAAAACTATCGAGAATCCGCGCCAGCGCCAGCAATTCGAGATCTTGCAAGACCAGCTGCGCAATCAGGCCCTTGAAGCCGAACGCACCATCAAGGACCGGAACCAGGCGCGCGCCGAGGCTGACCAGCTCAAGCGCGATCTCAGCGAGGCACGACGCGAAATGCGAACCGCTGAACAACGCGTTGCGCGCTTTGAAGAGCAAGCCGCCCAAGTGCCCGTTCTGCGCGCCGAGGTGAATGATGCGCGCGCCCAGACCAACCAGCTGGAAACCGCTCTGCGGGCGCGCGACGCCTCCATCGAAGAGCTGATGGCCAGCCGCCGGGAGCTCAGCTCCAGACTGGTCGAGCTGGAAGCAGACGCGGCCCGGGCCACCCGGCTGCAATCCGAGCTCGTCTCGCTTCAGTCGCAACTGAGTGCCCGCGATAAGCTGATTGAATTGCTACAGGCCCAACAGGCCGCGGGCGCGCGCGGCCAGACCGAAGCGCCGCGCAAGGAACCCAAGGATATTATCGCCGCCCTTCAGGCGGACTTTGCAGCCATGAGCGCCGAGCCGTCCCGAGATGGGTTCACCATCGATGACGTCGAGATCGATCTGGTCGCCCCGCTTGATGTGGAGAACAACCGCGCCGTGATGCGGTTTGATCCCACGGCCCTGAACACACCCGAGGGCGCATCCCGAATCCGCTTTCGCTTGTCGCGAAACGTCAATCTTCGATCCACCGAAGACGACGCGGAGTAACCGACCGCAAGTCGCGGTCAGGACGCTAAAAGGAGACCGCCATGAGCGTCGGACAGGAACTGCTGAATGTCCCCTTCCCGGAAATGGTGCAGAAGCTCGCCATTTCGGTCGCGGAAGGTCAAACCAAGCTTGATACCAACTCCACCGAAGTTGCCAAATTCATGGCGACGACGGACATCACGCTGCCAGGCATCAAGGACAGCGATCCAGACATTACCGTCCCGCTGATCGCGCTGGGCTTCTATCCCACCTTCTACCAGGTCACGACCGCCGAAGTCGAAGTGAAGATGGCTATCTCCATGACGAAGACCCGTGAAGTGGGCGCGTCATTGAGCGTGAAGGGCGGCTGGGGCCCGGTTTCGGCGCAGGTGAATGCCTCCTACTCCTCGAAATACAGCTACAGCCAGGAAGGCTCCTCGCGGCTTTATTTCAAGATGGCCCCGACGCCGCCTCCGGCGCTGCTCGAGCAGTATGTCCAGGCCATGATCGAAGAGCGCAAAAAGCCGATCGAGAACGCCATTCCGGAAGACAATCCGACACCGGCCCCCGCGCCAGGTGGTGGCGGTTAAGCCACGACGCCTAACGCGTTTGCCAAGCCAGGTCCTGGACGAGGCTCGCCCATGATGGGCGCTCCTGAACATGCCGGTGTCCGGGCTGGCAAACCAATGGCAGACGTGTCGTCGCATGACATACCCCCATGCTCGACAGGGAGAAGGGTGTCTGCCTATCCTTGTGCTTGAAGGCGATGCGGACCGATCAGTCCGGCACACGCCTCATGGAGGGACAGGCGATGGCTTTATTGCGCACAGGGATGGGCGTTGTTTTTGGGGCGGTGCTTCTGGCCGGCTGCGGCGGGGATGACACCCGCGATGTGACCGGGTTTGACCGCGACTATCAGCAGACCCTGATGGAGCAGCTGCTGGATGCCGAGCCCGGCACCGTGATCGACATTCCGGCTGGCGAATTCCTGATTGAACGCGGCCTCTCGCTGTCAGGCGTCGATGGTGTGACGATCCGCGGCGCGGGCGCGGATCAGACCATCCTGTCCTTTGCTGAGCAGCGCCAGGGCGCAGAAGGCCTGCTGGTCTCCGGATCGGATGATTTCACGATTGAGAACCTCGCCATCGAGGATACGATTGGCGACGCGCTGAAAATTACCGACGGCACGAATATCGTGATCCGGGGTGTGCGCGTGGAGTGGACGAATGGTCCGTCCACCGAAAACGGGGCCTACGCCATCTATCCGGTGCAGAGCGCAAACATCCTGATTGAGAATTCCATCGCCATCGGAGCCTCGGATGCCGGCATCTATGTGGGCCAGTCCGACAACATCATCGTTCGAAACAATATCGCCGAATATAATGTCGCCGGGATCGAGATCGAAAACTCCCGCAATGCCGATGTTTATGCCAATGTGGCGCGACACAATACGGGCGGGATACTGGTTTTCGACATGCCCCACCTGCCGCGGCCCGGCTTTGGCACGCGGGTGTTCAACAATGATGTGCACGACAACAATACCGCCAATTTCGGCCATGCCGGGACTCCGGTCGCTGGCGTTCCGGCCGGATCGGGCATCCTGATCAATTCCGGTGACGGGGTGGAGATTTTCGACAATCGCCTCGCCAACAACCGCACCGCCCATGTGATCATCTCCTCCTTCTTCTCGTCCGGGTTTGAGAATCTGGAACTGGATGCGGACTATGATCCCTATCCCGAAGCCATCTGGGTGGGTGAGAACGTCTATGAAGCTGGCGGCGGCAACCCCGATGGATTGGAGCTGCAGGCCCTGCGCGTGGCCATGTTTGGCCCCACCGGGCGTTTCCCGCCCGTGCTGTGGGACGGCTTTGTGGACCAGGGCAAATTCGTGGATGAGGCACTCCCGCGCGAATTGCGCATCTGCTCGCCCCACGCGTTGGTGCTCAACGCCGACCTTGAGAACGACGCAGCCAATGCACGTGTCGATACCGAGGCCGTGCGCTGTGAGCTCGACCGTCTGCCACCGGTGACGCTGGAGCTGTAGATGCGCCTGAGTTTATCGGCTGCGCTTGCAGCGATTGCGCTGACGGCCTGCTCAGGCGAGGCCGATCTCGGTCCGGTGCCCGCACCGCCGATCCCGCAATCGGTGGCTGAGGGCTGGCCTGCCACGCTGTCGGACTGGGGCCAGATGGCGGTCGGGGGCGGCCAGCTTGTGCTGGGCGAGCGGGTGACGCCCTACACCCTCAATACCGGCCTGTTCACCGACGATGCCTTGAAACTCCGCACGGTCTGGCTGCCTGACGATGCAGACCCGGCGCGTTATGATCCGCGTGAGGTCTTCGCTTTTCCCGACGGCACGGTCATCACGAAGACTTTCTATTATCCGCGCGCCGGGCGCGACCTGTCTGAGGTCAGGGGTGACGGGCAGGGCATGGCCCATTTTACCGGACAGGCCCTCGATCTCACCGCCGTGCGCCTGGTTGAAACGCGTATTCTGGTCCATCGCGGCGGCACCTGGGACGCGGTCAGCTATGTCTGGAATGACGATCAGAGCGAAGCCGAACTGGCCCGAACCGGGGCCTTTGTGGACCTGACGCTTATCAGCACGGCGGGCGGGCGCGAACCACTTGATTACCTGGTTCCCAACGTCAACCAGTGCTCCAACTGCCATGACACCCATACGTCCGACGGGCGGGGCACACGCCCCATCGGGCCAAAGGCGCGCCATCTCAATGGCCCGTTCGACCAACAGGGTGATGCGCCAAATCAGCTTGCACTCTGGGTGGAGCAGGGCCTGCTCAGCGGTGTGCCGGACGATGTCCCGGCGACACCGCACTGGTCCGGTGAGATTCCCAGTGACCCGCAGCTTCTGAACGCGGCAGCGCGCGGCTATCTCGATATCAATTGCGCCCATTGCCATTCCCGCACCGGTCAGGCGGACACGTCCGGGCTGTATCTGGAGCCCTGGGAGGCGGAAGGGGCCAATCTGGGGGTTTGCAAACCACCCATTGCCGCCGGTCGCGGCACCGGCAACCGTCATCTGGGCATTGTGCCGGGCGAGTCAGAGGCCTCGATCTTCACCTATCGCATGGGGTCGACCCGTGCCGATGTGATGATGCCGGAGCTGGGCCGCGCGACCGTCGATGAAGCCGGCGTTGCGCTGGTCGCGGCCTGGATTGATGCCATGGCCGGAGGATGCGGTTAAGCATATCGCATTTGTAGTCTTGGCGGTGTCAGCGAGCGCGGGCATGCTGGCTCACCGACCCCCCTCGTGTTGCGGAGACCCCCTGATATGTTCCGACCCGTTCTGATCGCTGCTGTAGGTGGCCTGGCTGCCGCGGCCTGCACCACCACCGAGCCCACCTGCCGGACCGCTGACTCGGCTGAGCGCTCGCTCTTCGGGGCGATTGTGGCCCATGACGAGGCTGGCGCAGCCGACATGATGGCAAACACGCCCCAGGCCCAGCGCCTGCGCGCGCTCGATCCGGCGATTGAACAGCAGGTCTTTGGGGCACGCATGGGCGACCGGTCGGTCCGCACGGTGCTGATGCAGCCGCCGCTCTGCCTGTACGACCAGTCCGTCTCAACGACGGAGCGGATTACGTACGTCTTCCCTGAAGGCCGGTTTGAGGCACTGCAAAACGCGGACGTCGCCGGAGCCGAGCTGGGCCGGGCGGGCGTCGATCACATCGCCTGCCGCTTCATTAATGAAGACGGCCAGTGGAAGCTTTCAGACGCCTGCCTGCAGACCTTCGGTCCACAGAGCCCCGCGAGTTAAGCCGCCTTCTCAAGGTCAGAGCGGAATTTCGCAAGCTCGCGAGAGAGCCGCTCGGCTGCCTGGGACAGGCCATCGGCCGCACCCGAGAAGCGCTCTGACGCGCTGTTTGTGCGCTCAGCCGCACCGGTCACAGCCGCAGCTTCGGCATCCACACGCGCGGTTGATCCGGCCGCATCCGACGCCAGGCGGGCGATCTCATCGGTGGCGCTTGCCTGCTCAGAGAAGGCATCACGGGCTGACGAGGACGCGTCGCGCACTTCGCCAATCGTGGAGGATATCTGGTTCAGGCCCGAGCTGGCTTCGTCAGCCGCCTTACGCATGGCTTCAATCTTCTTGCGGATTTCGTCGGTCGCCTTGCCGGTCTGATCAGCGAGATCCTTCACCTCGCTGGCCACAACCGCAAAGCCCTTGCCGGCTTCGCCAGCACGTGCGGCCTCGATCGTGGCGTTCAGGGCGAGCAGATTGGTCTGCTCTGCCACCGACGTGACCATCTCGATAATGTCTTCGATCTCACGGGCCGCCGCTTCAAGCTCGGCCATGGACCCGCCCGCCTTCGTGGCTTCCTCAGCTGCGCGCTCTGAAATGGCATCGGCATTGCCCAGCGTCCGGCTGGCCTCGGCGATGGAGGCGGACAGCTCCTGCGCGGCGGACGCGACCGACTCCACGTGGCTGCTGGTTTCGCGCGCCTGGTTGGAGGCCGCAGTCGCGCTGTTGCGGGTTTCGCCGGCATCAGTTTGCAGATTGTCGGCGAGATCCGCCATCTCGATCGCGGACGCTTGCAGCTCTTCCAGAACAGCGCCCACCGTGCGCTCGAACTCGGTAGAAATACGAGAGATTTCCTGGCTGGCGGCTTCCACAGCGGCCTGACGCTCCTTGTCAGCCTCAAACAGTTGCGCGGCCTGGGTGTTTGCCGCATTGGCTTCAGACAGACTCATGTCCGCGTCTTCCAGCGCATCGGTCACAGCCTTGGCCAGCCAGATCAGAAGCGCGGTCTGACCGACAACAACGATGGCATGAAAGCCAACGCGCAGCACATCGCTGCCGCCTGGGAAGATCGCCGCAGGTAGCGCGAAATTCAGCACCAGGTGATGGACCGCAGCCGTCGCGGCCGCCGCCACCAGCGCGCGCCAGTCACACAGGATCGTCACGGCAGCAAGCGCGGCAAAGAACAGCATGTGCATGTCCAGCTGCCAGGTCTGTCCCGACGTCAGGAAAGTCAGGCAGGCCGGGAAGGCCATCATTGCGGACCCGAAAACGGCCCGCGTTGTCCAGCTATTGGGCGCCGAGCGCCAGGACAGGAACACCATGCCGGTGACACCAACCAGAATGCCGGTCCCAATCAGCGCCTTGCCGGGCGCGTTCAACAACGCCGCAATCACATACACCGGGATGAAGGCCACCAGGGCAATCATGAGGATTTTCTGCGCCTTGGCGCGCATGGTTTCAAGACGGGTCATTACACCGCTCCGTTCAGGGGAGTCTGATTTGAGGCGCTGGTCATGCAGCCGCCGAGTATGAGGGGATCAGCCATAAGCCAGGCTCCGGCCTGGCTGAGCTGGCTGCGGCTGCCTGGCGGGACATCAACAATCGCCGTGCCCGGCAGTGCGCCGAAGCGCACAAGCGTCGCATTGGTCTGGCTGAGATGCTGCACAAGGCCGGCGTCGCCCAGTCGTGGATCAAACAGGACGGCTGTCTGGCCGCTCTGCGGTGCCGAGGCGAGCGCCGTCACGATCGGCGCAAGGCCGATGAGGGCAAAGACTGCCACTAGGCAGACAATCGGGACTCGTGACGACATGGACGCATTCCAACGCAATTTCACACCCGCGGTGTGCCACAGCGTTGGTTAACGTCCCGTTCCTGACGTGCGTTAGACGGACACCGCATAAAGGTGAAAAATCAACGACTTCAGGATGCGGGGTCGGGTTCCACGTCCGCCGGCTCTTCCATTATATCAAAGGCTTCGGGGGCCGGGTCGAGCACATCAAATCCGCCACGGCGCACTGTGTACACCGCAAGGCCGCGCTCAATTGTGCCGTCTTCACGGAAGCGGAAGAGGCCGTCGACGCCCAAAAAGCCCTCGGGATCGGTCAGGCGTTCTGACGTGTAACCGGTACCCTCAGCCGCCATGAGCGCGGCGAGCGAAGCCGCGTCATAGCCAAGCCCAGCCAGGCGCGAAGGCTCATCGCCGAAGATTTCCTCATACACGGCTTCAAAACGGGCGCGAGCATCCGGCTCCGGACCCGCGAACCAGCCATGGGCCAGCGCCGGCTCACGTGCGAGATCGGGGTTGCGCCACAGCCCGGTACCCACAAACTTCACCAGCAGCGGATCGATGTCTTCATAGAGCATCACCGGAGCCAGCATGCGCAGGTCATCACCGCCGGCAGGCAGGAGTAGCACCTGAAACGCGGAAGCCGGTGAGGGCTGCCAGTTTGCGCCCGTCATTTCAGCCGCTTCGGCCGGGTCCAGCGTCTCGATCCCGATCGAGGCGATCCGCGCCGCAGCCTCTGTCATCGCGGAAATACCGCCATCGTAAAAGGCTTCAGCGACGAGACCGACCGCAAATTCGCGCTCTTCAAGCTCGGGTTCCATCTCCTCACCGGTTTCCGAATCGATCGGAATTTCCTCGTCCTCGGGCCAGGGTATCTCGACCATGGCGAGTTCGGGCTCCGGCTCTTCGCCCAGCGCTTCAACGATCACGTCTGAATAGGCCCCGTAGGCGACCTGACCATAGGCCGTCGCCGGGCCGGCAAAGGCAAAGCGCGTGGCGCCCTGGCTCAAGGCATATTCGGTGACGCGGCGCACTTCCTCATTGGGCGGGAAGCTGAGCAAATAGGTGCCTTCGCCTGCCACGGTGGCGTCGGTGGAAAACGCGATCAGGGGGACATTCTGCTCTGCCGCCACATCGCTGGCCGCAGCCACGGCACCGGAAAACAGCGGGCCGAGGATCAGGTCGGCCCCGTCTGACAGCGCAGCTTCAGCGGCTGCGCGCGCACCGGCCGGTGTGCCACCGGTATCTTTCGGCAGCAGCAGCACATTATCGCCCGCGCGCTCGAACAGGGCGAGCTCGGCCGCATTCAGGATGTTTTCCGCTTCGGTCCGGGCTCCGCGCGCGTTCGCGCTGAACGGCAGCAGGATGGCGACCCGCTGGATATCCAGACCGCGCATATGCTCTGGCGTGTAGCCCAGCTCTGCGATCTCCAACGGCATGACGGCGGGTGCAGGCGGCTCACCGGTGACCGGCGGCGGAGCCGTCACAACCGGTGTCGGAGCGGGCGCGGTTTCACACGCTGCCACAAGCGCCAGCCCCAGTGCCGCCAACACCAGACGGCGCGCGCTTGGCGTGATGCGTTTCCTCAGCGATGCTTGACCGGTCATGACACCTTACCCTCTGTCCGACGCGCTATGGCGCGAAGCTAGCCCCGGCGGCCCGGGGCCGCAACCGCGCAGCACCGGGTTTGGCCCATGAGTGAGACGAGAAAACGGCAACGGGCCGAACAATGGGGCCGGCGCGCAGAAGATATCGCAGCCCTCAGGCTGCAGCTGACAGGCTGGCGCATTCTGGCCCGGCGTGCGCGCACGGGTGCCGGTGAGCTGGATATTGTGGCCCGGCGCGGCTCAGTCCTCGCCTTCGTGGAGGTGAAGGCGCGCGGCAATCTGGAAACCGCGCTTGGGGCTGTGACGCCCCGCCAGCGACAGCGCCTGCTGCGGGCCGCCGCGATCTGGCGCGGCAAGCGGCCCGACCTCAACATGCTGGAAGTCCGCTTTGACCTGATCGTGTGTGCGCCCTGGCAGTTGCCGCGCATTCAGCAGGCAGCCTTCACCGCCGAGAGCGGACATGGCCTTGATTTAATCTGACATCTGCAACCAGGCCGATAGGGTGAACGCCGGGTTAACTCTTGCGCGGCACACTGGAACGCGCTGGGGAAAATTGAGGGTTTTGCCGTGTCCTGGTCCACTCGTCTTGTTGCCATTGTGCTTGTTGTCACGCTGTCAGGCTGCGCCGCTTTTCAGCCCGGGCGTTCGACAGGCCGCCAGATTGATGACTTCAACGCGGCGACCAGCATCAAATCGGCCATGCTGCGCGCCGAAGGCTATCGTCTGGGCGGTATTGATGTGGAGGTGACCGAAGGGGTCGCCCTCCTCACGGGCCATGCCCCGCGGGCGGAAGACCGCATCTATGCCGAATGCCTGACCTGGAGCGCGGCGGCCGTGCGAGAGGTCAGTAACCGGGTGTCCGTCGGACAGGGACGCGGGGCCAGTCAGGCCGCCCGCGATGCCCTGATCACCCAGCGCGTGCGCAGTCGCCTGGTGGCCGATTCAGAGATCCGGTCGATCAATTTCAACATCGAAACCCATGACGGTGTCGTCCACCTGCTCGGCTTTGCCCGCAATGACGGCGAGCGTGAGCGCGCGGCCCTGCATGCGTCGCTCGCCGAGGGCGTGGAAGAGGTCGTGGACCTGGTCCGCGTCTGGGGTGAAGAGGCCGATATTCCCGCCCGTGGGGCCCTGCAGGCCGCGGCCTGTGACGGCGGCGTCGACCCGAGTGTTGCTCCGGCGTTTACCGAGCCCCAAGCGGTGAATGACGCGCCTTTACAACCGATTGATCCACCCTCTGCCGACGTCGATCCGCGCGTGGATGCCCCCTGGGCCCGCAATTAAAAGCGCCTGATAAGAGAATTATCCACAAATTCACGCTTACGGGTTGACCCTTTTCGTCATCTGTACCAGTCTTGTTCTGGTTTTGATCGACGGTGTTCCGTGCGCGTGTGGATAAAGCGGATTCACCAAATGATCGGGTGAATCTGATCAGTGAGCGCACAACATGGGCATTCGTACGCATTCCGTCACCTTTGAAGGGGCCAGCGCCAAGGCCGTGACGGTTCAGGTGCAGATCGCGGGGGGCATGCCAACCTTCGTCGTCGTGGGCCTGGCTGACAAGGCCGTCGCGGAAAGTCGCGAACGGGTTCGGGCCGCCTTTGCCGCAATTGGCCTGTCCCTGCCCAGCAAGCGCCTGATCGTCAATCTGGCCCCGGCTGACCAGCCCAAGGAGGGCTCGCACTTCGATCTGCCGATCGCCATGGGTTTGCTGTCCGCACTGGGTGTACTTCCCGCCGACATTCTGGACGAGCATCTGGTGATGGGTGAGCTCGGTCTTGATGGGTCTCTGGCCCCGACGCCGGGCGCGTTGCCTGCCGCCATGCTGGCGCAGGAGCAGGAGAAAAGCTTCATCTGTCCTGAAGCCTGCGGCCCTGAAGCGGCCTGGGCGGGTGGGGAGCTGCCCATTCTGGCCCCGGCCTCCCTCATTCAGCTGATCAACCATTTCAAGGGCGGACAGGTCCTCGCCCGGCCCGCGCCCGGTGAGCTGGATGACGGACCGACAGTGCCGGATCTGCGCGATGTGCGCGGCCAGGAAACGGCCAAGCGGGCGTTGGAAGTCGCCGCAGCCGGGGGCCACAATCTTTTGATGGTTGGCCCGCCGGGATCAGGCAAATCCATGCTGGCCGCCCGTGCGCCGGGCCTGTTGCCGCCGCTTGAGGCCAACGAACTTCTGGAAATTTCCATGGTTCAGTCGGTCGCCGGCATGCTGGAGCGCGGGCGTCTGTCGCGCACCCGGCCGTTTCGAGCCCCGCATCACTCCGCCTCCATGGCGGCGATGGTGGGCGGCGGCACGCGTGTTCGCCCCGGTGAAGCCTCGCTCGCCCATCACGGCGTTCTGTTTCTCGACGAGCTGCCGGAGTTTCACCCGCAAGTGCTCGACAGTCTGCGCCAGCCGCTTGAGACTGGCGAGATTGCCGTGGCCCGCGCCAATGCACGGATCACCTTCCCGGCCCGCTTCCAGCTGATCGCCGCCATGAATCCCTGCCGGTGCGGCTGGGCTGGCGAGAACGGGCAGGCCTGTGCCCGTGGTCCCAAATGCGCCCAGAGCTATCAGGCCCGGGTCTCCGGTCCGATGATGGACCGGATTGATCTGCAGATTGATGTGCCGCCGGTCACCCCGGCCGATCTGGCTCTGCCCCCATCACCAGAAGGGACAGCCGAAGCCGCGGCGCGGGTGGCGGAGGCCCGGGCGGTTCAGGTGGAACGCGGGGCGCTGAATGCGCGCCTCGGCGGGGACATGCTCGACCGGATAGCGAGCCCCGACGCGGAAGGTCGCGCCCTGATGACCAAGGCAAGTGAAGCGCTGGGCCTGACGGCGCGGGCCTATCACCGCATCCTGAAAGTCGCGCGGACCATCGCTGACCTTGATGGCAGTGACGGCGTGCGCCGCATCCATGTGGCCGAAGCCTTGAGCGCGCGAAAATCCGCGACCGCCGGCCAGCAGGCCATTGCACGCCCGAAAGCGATTTCGACTTTTCCTTAACACGCACCGGGTTACACCGGTGGTCATGAACGACCGCCCAACCCATCCGCCAGCCGAGCCCGGCTTTGCGCAGGCCGAACGCGGCGCCGCAAGCGCGGCGCTCGATGCCATGGCCGAGCTGGTGATGATGCGCGATGGCTCCGGTCGGATTATCGAGGTCAACACGGCCTTTCTCAAGGCTTTTGGCGGCGCGCGCACCGACTGGATCGGGTGCTGGTTTGCCGCCGCCCCGGCCAATGCCGAGGATGGCATGGCCCAGCGCTATGATGTGGCCATGCGCACGCGCGAGGGGCCGCTCTGGATCGAGTGGTCAGAAACCCTTGCCGCGGACGGCAGCAGCGTCTCTGTGGGTCGCGATGTCAGCGCTGAACGCCGGGCCCGGGCCGAGCAGAGCGAAGCCGCGCGCGGCAAGTCGGTCTTCTTTGCCGCCGTCACCCATGAATTGCGCACGCCACTTTCCGGCGCGCTGGGCGCCGCAGACCTGCTGGCCGAGACCGGCCTGGCTCCAGACCAGAGCGCGTATCTGAAGGCGGTCCGTGACAGCGCCGCCCATGCGCTGGGCCTGATCGACGATATTCTGGATCTGACCCGGCTGGAGGCTGGCCGTCTCGACTTGCGCGCTGGCCCGGTGGATATCCGACAACTCCTTGAAGACGTGTGCGAAGTGCTGGCACCGCGCGCCGCGGAACGCCGCCTGACCCTGACCTATACGATCGCGGCCGACGTGCCCGCCGTGGTCGAGGTGGACGAGGCGCGCTTCAAACAGATCATCTTCAATCTGGCCGGCAATGCCGTGAAATTTACCGACACAGGCGGTGTCCTGATCTCGCTGGAAATGGCCGGTGACAGCCTGCAACTGTCAGTGCGCGACAGTGGCCCAGGCATCAGCCATGACGATCAAAAGCGCCTGTTCGAGCATTTCGAGCGCGGCGCCGCCGAGCGCAAGGCTGCCCCGGGCGCAGGTCTGGGTCTGGCCATGGTCAAGCGGCTGGCCGAAGCCATGGATGGCTCGGTCGGCGTGAAATCGGAGCCGGGCAAGGGGGCGCTGTTCTGGGTCATGGCCCCGCTCAAGGCGCTCAAGCCGGCCCCGGTCGAACGCCCCCTTGCCGGGCGCACCCTGATTGTTGCGACCCCGGACAGCCTGCAGCGCAAAGGCATCTGCCAGCTGGCCGAGGCGCTGGGCGCAAAGGCCATCAACGCGGCCTCACCGGACGAAGCCCGCAGCGCGCTTGACGCAATCGACACCTCGGTCACGGTCATCCTCGATGAAAGCTGGGCGCAGGCTGCCGCCCGGCTCAAGGCCGCCCATCCCGACATGCGCCTGCTCGCGCTGGCTGAGCCGCGCACAAAGGATCTGTTCTCCGGGGCCGATCGCCCCGAGAGCGTGGATGGCTGGCTGGTCGCCCCGGTCCGGGTCAGCTCAATGGGCAATTGGGCCGTCGGTCAGATCCGCGAGGAGCGACCGGAGACGGCGAACGCAACAGACCTTGGCCAGCCGCTGGACGGGCTGCACCTGCTTCTCGCCGAAGACGACCCCGTCAACGCCATGATCGCGAAGACCGTTGTGGCAAAGCTTGGTGCCAGCGTGGAGCATGTGGAAAGCGGCCGCGCGGCAGTGGAGCAGGCCGAGACCGGACAATTTGACGCCGCCCTGCTGGATCTGCGCATGCCGGAGATGAGTGGCATTGAAGCGGCCATCGCCATCCGAAAGCACCCGAAAGTCTCGGCCCTGCCACTGATCGCCCTGACGGCCAACGCCACCGAATCCGATCGCGCCGCCTGCCTGGCCGCCGGGATGGACGCCTTCATGACCAAGCCGCTGGACCCGGCCGCCCTGGCCGACCGCCTCACCGCCTTGTGTGCGCCACAAAACCGGGCGAGGGTCGGATAAACGCCCCCCAAGGACGCGGCCCGACACGATGACCGAGACAACTCCGACACCTTCAACACGAACATGGCGCGAGACGGTCACCGTCTATTTTACGCCGGTCATGCTCTCCATGCTGGTGCTGGGATTTGCGTCGGGTCTGCCGCTCTACATGGTCTTTCAGAAGCTGAGCTTCTGGCTTCGCGATTCCGGGATCGACCGGTCGACCATCGGCTTCTTCTACTGGGTCACCATGGCCTACACGCTGAAGGTCTTCTGGGCCCCGATCATTGACCGGGTCAAAATACCTGTCTTGCATAAACTTCTGGGCCCACGTCGGTCCTGGATTGTCACCGCGATTGCCGGGACTGTCATCGCATTGGCCATGATCTCGCAAACCAATCCGACCGGTGCGAGGGATGTCACAAACGAGGCCGGCGAAAGACAAATCGAGATCAGCCTGGCCGAGTATGAGGTTTTCATCTCGATCCGTGAGGCTGCGCTCACACCCGAAGACGAAAGTGATGAAGACGCCCTGGCGCGCGCGGAACAGGCTCGCCTGATCGCTGAAGACCCCGGCGTTCGCGTGACAGATTCAGACGGCGAAACCCGCGTGCAGCTCGACCCGGACGTTCACCGTGCATTGGTCGACCTGATCGAGTCCGATGAGGATTACAGCCGCATCAAGGATGTGCGCCCGGTGCTGGCGCTGCTGCCCGTGATCATCGCCGCGGTCCTGCTGGCCTATTCCAGCGCCACACTTGATACCGCCATTGATGCCTGGCGCATCGAAAGCGCGCCCAATGATGTCCAGGCGAACATGGCTGCCGCCTACTCGCTTGGCTATCGGGTGGCCTACATGACGTCGGGGCTGGGCTTGGCGATATCAGAATGGACGAACTGGAGCTGGTCTTTCCTGGCCATGGCGCTCGCCATGGCGATCAGTGCTGCCCTGGTCTTTTTCATGAAGGAGCCTGCGGCGGGCCTCAAGAAGCAGGCCCTTCAAGGTGATCTCGGCGAAAAGATCGTTCGTGCGGTCGTGGAGCCCTTTGTCCAGTTCTTCTCGCGGCTGGGCTGGTGGATTATCCCGGTTCTGGTTTTCGTCACGCTTTACCGGATCAGCGATTTCACCATGGGGGTAATGGCCGCCCCGCTTTACTCAGACCTCGATTTTGCACGCGACGCTGTGGGTGCGATCCAGGGCGGCCCCGGTCTCGCCGCGACCATTGGCGGACTATTCCTCGGCGGGCTTGCGGCGATGAAATTCGGCCTGATGCGCGCCCTCGTGATCGGGCTGATCATCACCCTGGTGACAAACGGCGCCTATGCCTGGCTCGCCGCAACCGCCGAGCCCGACGATTTGTGGAAGCTGACCATTGCGATCATCGGGGACAATGTGGCCGGCGGCTTCGTGACCACCTGTTTCATCGCCTATCTGTCGAGCCTGGTGGACCCGGAAAACGCGGCGACCCAGTACGCGCTCCTCAGCTCGTTCTACGCCATCCTGCCCAAATTCATGGCGGGCTTTTCCGGCGTTCTGGCGGACGCGGTTGAGTGGGTCTGGTTCTTCATCCTGACGGCCGCTTGGACGATACCCGCCGGCGGACTGCTGGCGCTCATATTGATCGCCGGGCCCCCTGCCTCAAAAGGCCTGTTCAAGTTTGCCGAACGGCGAACCGCGGACTCCGAATAACGCCTATTCCGCGGCTTCCTTGTGGGCCTTGACTGACAGGTCGTGGGCGGCGAGGGCGGCGAGGCTGAGGATTTCGTTCACGCTGGCGCCCAGGCGGGCGATCTGCACCGGCTTTTCCAGACCCAGCAGCATCGGCCCCAGCACCGTTGCGCCGCCCGCGGCACCCAACAGCTTGGTGGCGATGGAGGCGGAGTGGATAGCCGGCATGATCAGGATATTGGCCGGGCCGGACAGGCGCGAGAACGGGTAGAGGCGGCGGTGGCCTGAATCCAGCGCCACATCGGCATTCATCTCGCCTTCGTACTCAAAGTCGACTTCACGCGCGTCCAGTGCGGCGACCGCGGACTGGATTGCATCGGCGCGTTCCCCGGCCGGATTGCCGAAGGTGGAGTAGGACAGGAAGGCGACCCGTGGCTCCACACCGAAGCGTCGCGCGGCGGCGGCGGTTTCCACCGCCATGTCGGCCAGCGCATCCGGCTTTGGAAACTCGGTGACGTTGGTGTCGGCGATGAACAGCGTGCGCCCGCGCGACAGCACCAGGCTCATGCCCATCACGCGCTCACCCTCGGCCGGATCAAGCACCAGCTTCACATCGCCCAGCGCCTGCGCATAGCTGCGGGTCACACCGGTGACCATGCCGTGGGCGTCGCCGTGAGCCACCATGCAGGCGGAAAACACGTTGCGGTCCTGATTGACCAGGCGCTGCACGTCCCGGCGCAGATAACCGCGGCGCTGCAAGCGCTCATACAGGAAGTCGGCATAGTCCGCGTTCTGATCCGACAGGCGTGCGTTAATGATTTCGATCGCATCGAGCGGCGCACCAAGCAGGCGCATATTGGCGTGCACGGTCTCTTCACGGCCAATCAGGATGGCCTTGCCCAGATCCTGGTTCTGGAAGGCAAAGGCCGCGCGGATGACGCTTGGCTCTTCGCCTTCGGCAAACACGATGGTCTTGCGATCAGCGGACCGGACCTCGTCCTGAATCCCCTGCAGGATCGCCGCGGTCGGATCGAGCCGCCGGGCCAGAGAGGCCTTGTAGGCGTCCATGTCCTCAATCGGCTTGCGCGCGACACCGCTTTCCATCGCCGCTTCGGCCACATAGGGCGGGATATGGCTGATCAGGCGGGGATCGAACGGCGCCGGGATAATATATTCGCGGCCAAAGGTCGGGCGGGAGCCATGATAGGCCGCCGCGACTTCATCCGGCACATCTTCCCGGGCGAGATCGGCAATCGCCTGCGCGGCGGCGACTTTCATGTCTTCATTGATGGTGCGCGCCCGCACATCCAGCGCCCCGCGGAAGATGTAGGGGAAGCCGAGCACGTTGTTGACCTGATTGGGATAATCAGACCGGCCCGTGGCCATGATTGCGTCAGAGCGTGCCTCGCGCACTTCCTCTGGCGTAATCTCCGGGTCCGGGTTGGCCATGGCAAAGATGATCGGGTCGGCGGCCATGGATTTGACCATGGACTTGGTCACCGCGCCCTTCACCGACAGGCCGATGAAGCAGTCCGCGCCATCCAGAGCCTCTTCCAGGCTGCGCGCCGGCGTGTCGGCGGCATGGGCGGATTTCCACTGGTTCATGCCGTCTTCGCGGCCCTTGTAGATCACACCGCGGCTGTCACACAGGATGGCGTTGTCGTGGGCCACGCCCATGGCCTTGATCAGCTCCAGTACCGCAATCCCGGCCGCGCCGGCCCCGTTCACGACCACCGTCAGATCCTCGATCTTGCGATCGGTCAGCTTGCAGGCGTTGATGATGCCCGCCGCGGTAATGATGGCCGTGCCGTGCTGGTCATCGTGGAAGACCGGGATATCCAGCTCCTCACGCAGGCGCTCTTCGATGATGAAGCAATCCGGGCCCTTGATGTCTTCCAGATTGATGCCGCCGAAGCTGTTTCCGAACCGGCGCACGCATTCGATGAAGGCCTCGGCGTCGTCCTCCTCGACCTCCACATCGATGGCGTCCACATCGGCAAAGCGCTTGAACAGGACCGCCTTGCCCTCCATCACCGGCTTGGACGCCTGCGCGCCCAGATTACCAAGCCCCAGAATGGCGGTACCGTTGGAGATTACCGCCACGAAATTGCCCTTGGATGTGTAGTCGTAGGCCGCGTCCACATCCTTCGCGATGGCTTTCACCGGTGCGGCCACGCCCGGCGAGTAGGCGAGCGACAGATCGCGCTGGGTTGCCATCGGCTTGGTGGCCGACAGGGCGATCTTGCCCGGCTGCGGGTAGCGGTGGAAATCAAGCGCTTCTTCGTCGTCGACGCGGGGGCGTTTGGTAGTCATCGCAGCTTTGGCCTTTTTGAGTTCCATGCGCGGACGCGCGCGGTCAGTTGAATGCAGCCTAGCGAGTTTACGCAAAGCGGCAAATCTCAATGCTGCGAAAGCCTTGCGAGAAATGGTTCTCACACCCGGCGAGCACGTTTACCTTTCGGTTATGACTCATGTCGCCGACCCCAATCAGATGATGGCGCGCGCCTTCCCCACTTCGGAGGGCGGCACGCCCATGATGGTGCAGTTTCTGGAGCTGCGCGCCGAAGCACCGCTGGACGCGCTGCTGTTTTACCGGATGGGCGATTTCTACGAGCTTTTCTTCGATGATGCGGTGCGTGCGGCTGAAGCGCTGGACATTGCGCTGACCAAGCGCGGTGAGCATCAGGGCGAAAAAGTGCCCATGTGCGGCGTGCCGGTCCACAACGCTCCGGTTTACCTGTCGCGCCTGATCAAGGCCGGCTTCAAGGTCGCGGTCGGCGAACAGATGGAAGACCCGGCTGAAGCGAAAAAGCGCGGATCAAAAGCCGTCGTGCGCCGGGCCATCACCCGCATTGTCACGCCGGGGACCCTGACCGAAGACGATCTGCTGGATGCACGCTCGGCCAACCGAATCGCCGCGCTGGCTCAGCTGGCGACCGGAGAGTTTGCCATCGCCTGGGCGGATGTCTCCGACGGCGAGTTCGGCTCCAGCCCTGTCACCGAAGCCGATCTGGACGCTGAGCTGGCCGCGCTGAACCCATCCGAGCTTCTCTGTCTTGATGATGCAGCCAAGCAGGCCGAAACGCTCGCGCCCAACGCGGTCATCACACCGCGCGCGCGCACCAAATTTGATTCAAGCGCAGGCGGGCGCCGCCTGAAGGCCCGGTTCGAGGTTCAAAGCCTTGAAGCTTTTGGCGACTTCACCAAGGCTGAGCTGTCGGCGCTGGGCTGTATCCTGGATTATCTGGAATTGTCGCAGGCCGGGGCCCCCGCCCGGCTGAAACCGCCAGCCAGTCATGCGCCAGGAACGGTGATGGCGATTGACCCGGCCGCGCGCACCAGTCTTGAGATCGAGCGCACCCTGCAGGGCGCGCGCAAGGGCTCGCTGGTTGATGCCATTGATCGCACCCTGACGGCACCCGGCGCGCGCCTGCTGTCAGAGCGGCTGGCGCGGCCCAGCCTTGATCTTGAGGAAATCAACGCGCGGCTGGATGCGGCCAGCTGGTTTGCTGACGACCGCGCGATCCGCACCGGCGTGCGCGAACGCCTGAAGGCCGCCGGCGATCCGGCACGCTGCCTGTCCCGCCTTCTGCTCGGTCGCGGGGGGCCGCGGGATCTCGCCGCTCTGGCCCGCGCACTGAAAGAGGGCGAGCGTCTGATTGCGGGCCTGTCGAAGGACAAGCTCAACCCGCCGCCCGCGCGCATCGAAACCGATCTTAACGCCCTGTCGCTGGCCGAACGCCCGGAGCTTGCAGCCATCGTAGAGGATGTGTCGCGCGCCCTGGTCGAGGAGCCGCCGCTTTTGTCCCGCGATGGCGGCTTTATTGCGCCGGGCTGGTCGGCCCCGCTCGATGAAGCCCGCGGCCTGCGCGATGAAAGCCGGAAGATCGTGGCGGGGCTGCAGGCGACCTATGCCGAGGCCAGCGGCGTCAGTGCCCTGAAGGTCAAGCACAACAATGTGCTGGGCTATTTCATTGAGGTGAGCGCGAAAAACGCCGACGCGCTGATGGCAGACGATGCCTTCATCCACCGCCAAACGCTGGCGAACGCTGTGCGCTTTTCAACGCCGGAGCTCGGTGAGCTGGAAGCCAGGATCGCCAAGGCCGGAGAGCGCGCGCTGGCGTTGGAGCTGGAGATTTTCGACGACCTGCGCGCCCGTGTCGAAGCTGAAGCCAACACCATCCGCTGGGCGGCCGCCGCGCTGGCTGATCTCGACGTGGCTTCGGCCACCGCGGACTGGGCGGTGGAAAGCGGCGCGACGCGCCCGGTCGTTGACGATAGCTGTGCGTTTGAAATCGAGCAGGGTCGCCATCCCGTGGTGGAAGCTGCGCTCAAGCGCTCTGGCGAGGGCCGCTTCACGCCCAATGCCTGCGCGCTGGATGGTGCCGGCGAGGTGGCCCCGCGTCTGACGCTGGTCACCGGGCCGAACATGGCGGGTAAATCGACCTTCCTCAGGCAGAACGCGGTGATCGCCATTCTGGCGCAAGCGGGGCTCTATGTGCCCGCGAAATCCGCGCGCATTGGCCTGGTGGACCGGCTTTTCTCCCGCGTCGGGGCGGCTGATGATCTGGCGCGCGGACGCTCCACCTTCATGGCGGAGATGATTGAAACCGCGGCCATCCTGAACCAGGCCGGACCGCGCGCGCTGGTGATCCTTGATGAAATCGGGCGGGGCACGGCGACCTTTGATGGCCTGTCCATTGCCTGGGCCGCGGTGGAGCATCTGCACGAGGTCAATCAATGCCGCGCCCTGTTCGCGACGCACTATCACGAGCTGACCCGGCTGGTGGATGAGCTTGGAGCGGCGGGAAATGTCTCGCTGAAAGCCCGCGAATGGAAAGGCGAGCTGGTCTTCCTGCACGAGGTTCAGCCCGGCCCGGCTGACCGCTCCTACGGCGTGGAAGTTGCCAAACGCGCGGGCCTGCCCAAAGCCGCCGTCGCCCGGGCCAGCGAAATCCTGGAACGCCTTGAATCCGACGGCGCCCCCGCCGCCGCCCTCGCCGATCTGCCCCTTTTCTCGGCCGCGCCGCCTGAACCCGAGGCGAAACCCAGTGAGGTGGAAGCCCGGCTTAAGGGTGTGGACGTCGACGGATTATCGCCTCGCGAAGCCCTGGACCTGCTCTACGCGCTGAAGGGGATAATGGAGTAGGGGGTCGTCTTCTAATCTAAATGTCCCCGTCCCGGACGCCAGAGGCGTGGCGGGGGGAGAATATCGTCAGCCAGAGCTAATCAACGCCCGGCCAGAAAACCGCGAGATGACACAGCGCTCTCCCCGCCCCATCGGGCGCGGTTAAACTGCGGCCCGCTCTTTCTCAGCTGTAATGGCCTGTCGCCGACGTAAAAGTCCAACGATCATAATCAATAACAAGATCCAAAGCCGCCGGTGATCATAATCAAATCCTCAGGTCGCAAAGACCTGGGAGTCGTCGGCAAACGCCTTGAATTCCAGAGCGTTACCACTGGGATCGCGGACGAACATGGTCTTCTGCTCCCCCGGTTGTCCGGCAAAGCGAAGATAGGGCTCAATAATAAACTCTGTCCCGGCCGCCTTCAAACGCTCCGCCAGCGCATCAAAGCCGTTGTAATCCAGGAGCAGGCCAAAATGGCGGACTGGAACCTGTTTGCCATCCACCCCATTGGCTGGTCCGGTCTCGCACAGCTCGGGCGAGAGATGGGCGACGATCTGGTGGCCATGGAAATCAAAATCGATCCAGTGATCGCTTTCGCGCCCCTGCGCACACCCCAGCGTTCCGGCATAAAACTGGCGCGCGGCTTCCAGATCATGAACCGGGAAGGCGAGGTGGAAGCGGGGGCGTTCTGACATGGCGGGACGTCCTTGATTTCAGCCAAAGCTTTGCGCAACGCGGCGCGAGGCCCTAGATGGACGGTGAACCCCCTTGCTGGCAAGAGCACCGACCCCATGACCGACTTCTCTCCGCGCGAAATTGTCCACGAGCTGGATCGTCACATCATCGGGCAGGCCGATGCGAAGAAGGCGGTCGCCATCGCACTGAGAAACCGCTGGCGGCGCAAGCAGGTGGGCGGCACGCTCGGTGAGGAAATCACGCCGAAAAACATCCTGATGATCGGCCCGACCGGCGTCGGCAAGACCGAGATATCCCGCCGTCTGGCCAAGCTCGCCGGCGCGCCCTTCCTGAAGGTGGAAGCCACCAAATTTACCGAGGTTGGCTATGTGGGCCGCGACGTGGATTCCATCGCACGCGACCTTGTGGAGGTCTCGCTGGGCCTGGTCCGCGAGAAGAAGCGCGAAGAGGTCAAAGCCAAGGCGCACCACGCCGCCGAAGAGCGGGTCCTGGACGCTCTGGTCGGTCCAAATGCCAGCAGCGGAACCCGCGAGAGCTTCCGCAAGAAGCTGCTCGCCGGCGATCTGGACGACAAGGAAATCGAGATCGACGTGGCGGACGAGGCCTCGCCGATCCAGGGGCTCGATATCCCCGGCATGCCCCAGGGCGGTGCCAGCATGATCAACCTGTCAGAGCTGCTCGGCAAAGGCTTTGGCGGGCGCACCAAGAAGCTGCGCACCACGGTCAAAGAGGCCTATGAGCCGCTGATCAACGAAGAGGCGGACAAGCTGCTCGATGAAAGCCAGCTGCAGGCCGATGCCATCAAGCTGGCCGAGGAAGAAGGCATCGTCTTCCTCGATGAGATTGACAAGGTCGCGGCCCGGGCCGAAGCCAAGGGAGCCGATGTCAGCCGCGAAGGCGTCCAGCGTGACCTGCTGCCGCTGATCGAGGGCGCAACGGTGACCACCAAGTACGGCCCGATGAAGACCGACCATGTGCTCTTCATTGCCTCGGGGGCCTTCCACGTGAACAAGCCGAGCGATCTTCTGCCCGAGCTTCAAGGCCGCCTGCCCATCCGTGTGGAGCTGCGCGCGCTCACCCGCGAGGACTTCAAGCGCATTCTGACCGAGCCGGAAGCCAGCCTCGTCACGCAATATGTGGCGCTGATGGGAACCGAGGGCGTCGAGCTCAGCTTTGACGAAACCGCCATTGATGCGCTCGCGGACTTTGCCGCCGAGGTCAACGCCAATGTCGAAAACATCGGGGCCCGCCGCCTCCAGACCATCATGGAAAAGGTGCTCGAAGAGATTAGCTACACCGCGTCTGACCGGTCCGGTGAAGCGCTGGCCATCGATGCGGCCTACGTGAAGGACAAGGTCGAGGCGCTGACCAAGAATGCCGATCTTTCGAAATTTATTCTGTAGCGCCTAGGCGCGCAGCATCACGTAAAACGCGCCTGATCCGCCGTGGCGGCGGTGGCTTTCGGCATAGCCGGAGACCAGCGTGGCAAAGGCGGGATCGCTCATCCACTGAGTGAAGGAGCGTCGCAGAACGCCCGGCAACGCACGCTCCTCCGGGGTCCAGGGCTCAAACTTGCGCTGGTCGATGGCGCGTGCCCCTGCACCCTTGCCTGTGATCACGAGGACCTGGCGCATCCCGTTCTCATGGGCACGGCGCAAAAAGGACAGCAGTTGAGCGCGCGCCTTCTTCTGCGTCATGCCGTGTAGATCGATCCGGGCCTCAATCTCGACCCGCCCACGCCGGATTTTCTTTTCAGAGCCCCGATTCACCGGGTTTCGTGTGGCCGGTGACGGATCGCGCATGGATGGCCCGCCCTTGACCGGTGCGCTCTGGCGCATGAGGTCAGACTTGTTACTTGGCGGTGACGGATCCTCAAGCCGCTTCAGGCGGGTTTCGTCCAGGGGTTTGAAAGCCCTCGCAGCACGTCGCCACAGATCATGCTCCTCCGCGGACAGAGGTCGGGTGGGAGAGCGACGCGCCATTTCACCTACCGCATCCGGTCTGCAAGATCGTTGGGCAGCAGAATGACCCAACTCGCGTCCGGATCATTTTGACGTCCGGCCCGTTCGCCAGCGGCATTGCCCCAGCCATAGAACAGGTCTGCGCGCGTCTGGCCTGTAATGGCACCGCCAGCGTCCTGAGAGACCACAAGGCCCGTCCAGTTTGGCGCATCGGGCAAATCGGCATTGATCAAGATGGGCACTCCCCAGGCGTGGTATTGCGGATCCACCGCCACAGACGCCATCGGCGTCAGCGGCGCGCCCTGCGCTCCGGTTGGTCCGAGATTGG
The DNA here is from genome assembly GCA_043513725.1 of Oceanicaulis sp. Taxonomy (GTDB): domain Bacteria; phylum Pseudomonadota; class Alphaproteobacteria; order Caulobacterales; family Maricaulaceae; genus Oceanicaulis. Next base: position 1,672,447 of record CP121338.1, read on the forward strand.
GGTCTTCCAGCGCATCCAGGGTGAAGAAGACATAGCGCGGGTTCTCGTTGAACAAAGCCTCCCACGCCCGCGGACCGCGCGCATTCAGCCAGGCCTCGATATCCTGTTTGGACGCATCATGGGGCGACAGCTCACCGCGCTCGATCAACACACGCCCGATCGAAACGTATTCCAGACCGTTATGGGCCGCGAAACGCACCCGCGCCTGACTGCCATCAGGGTAGAGCAGCCTGCCCGACCCTTGTATCTGCAGGAAAAAAACATCAATCGGGCGACCCCATGCGAGCGGCACACCCAGATTATACGTCTCGATCTCCCGGCGCGTTCGATAAGGCTCGAAGCGCTGATTATTGGCCCGGCCTACAATGCTCTGGCCCTCGAGGCCGGCAATGAACTGACCCAGGTCTCCGGTCAGAAGATCGTCCGGCCGGGCCCGGATCGCCATTGAAAATTCGCGCGTCGGGGAGGTGCGAACTTCCAGATAGGGCTCGTAGTAGCCGGTCAGTCGCCCTGTGGCTTGCCAGGTAAACGGGCTGAAATTACGGGCAAAGAAGGCTCGTGCCTCACTTGCATCGGGTCGCGCCGGTGCCAGCATTGCCGCCTCTAGACAGACACCGCGCCAGTCCCCGGCGGTCCCCGCATACGGGGCGTTGGGATTCATTGGAGCGTTATCGGGCCGCTCCTCGATCCGGCGGCAGCTTTCGACAAAGGCGTTCAGGGCACCACGAGCATCGACCTGTGACCAGCCTGCCAAAAGGTCAAAGCTGCTGCGGTAATCTTGTGGTCCCTGCGGTGGAGCAACCGGGCGGATGGGTTGAGGCGCTGGCGCTGGTGCCGGAACGGGAGCCGGCACAGGCCGGGTCGCGTCGCCTGCGGGTGGTGGTGTCGACCCACACGCCGCAAGACTCGCCAGAAACAGGCCGGCAAAAGCCGCTTTAAGCAGGCTTGACCGCTGACAAACGCCAGTTCGGATTGCCGCTGGTGACATCACGTTCAAAGCTCCAGATCTCCTCGACCCTCTGCAGGACAGTCAGATCACCGTCCACAGCCTTGCCATCGGAGTCCTGGGTTTCCCGGGCGAGCTCCACGTTGAAGGCCACCTTCACCTTGGCCCGATTATCGTTAAGAGAGGCTTCAACAATCTCGTTTCGCTTGATGCGCTCGATCTCAATCTTCAGCGTATGCGCATCCGTCTCGCGCTGGGAAATCGAGGCGTCATAGGCTTTGAAAACGCGATCGCTCAGAAGCGGCTCCAGGGCCTCACGATCGCCTCGCGCATAGGCCTCAACGATCATTGTGTAGGCCTGTTTTGCACCCTCGACAAAGGTGTCGGGGTCGAAGCTGGAGTCCGCCTTGGCAATCTCGACGAGGCCTTCGCCGGCAGGGCCTGTGTAGGCAGCAGACACAGCTTTGATCTCAACCGGATCACCAGCGTCTGTGGCCGGTTGTGCTGTGGCGCGCTCGCTTTGTTCGCGGACATGATCCTCGTGGGACCGTCCGGCAGGACGGCCCAGTACGTTATAAAGCTGCACGCCCAGAAAGACGGCAAGTCCGGCAAAGAAGAGAATTTGAAGAATTTCCATTGTGCCCAACGTCGTCGCTCGCGCCGGTGCGATCTGGCGCTTGTCCACATATAGGCGGTGACCGGAGCCCCGTCACGCGCCGGGGTGCAAAGTGGTCACCTTGCCCCTTTCACAAGGTCGTGCTACGCGCCGCGACCTATTCGAGTTTCACGTAACGCTCGCGGTTCTGGTGAATGCCCGCCGCCGAGCTTCAGCCGACGAGTTTGATTATGACCGATGCGCCCGCAACGCCGCCTGCCGGTGATCCGCAAGCCCCGACCATTCGTGTGCTTGGCCAATATGTAAAAGACCTCTCCTTCGAAAACCCGGGTGCTCCAGCCAGCCTGCGCGGTGGCGGTCAGCCGCAGATTGATGTCTCGGTCGACGTGCGGACCGCGCCGCTGGAACAGGACACCTATGAGGTGGAGCTGCTCCTGCGTGCCAAGGCTGACCGTGATGGCAGCGCGCTTTTCATCGGCGAGCTGACCTATGCCGGCATGTTCCTCGTGCAGAATATGGATGAGCGCGCCCGCGAAGCTTTCCTGCTGATCGAGAGCCCACGCCTGATCTTCCCGTTTGCCCGCCGCATTCTTGCTGACGCAACCCGCGACGGTGGCTTCCCGCCGCTGATGCTGGAGCCGATCGATTTCGCCGCTTTGTATCGTCAGAAGGCTGCACAAATGCAGGCTGGTGGCGATGGCACGCCGACCGGCAACGCCTAATTGGCGTTTTCAGGTTCGGGTTTTTGATCCAACAGCCCAAGCTTAGACCACAGCGGGTCGTCCATTTCGCCAACAAAGGCGGCGTGGGCGGCCCGTTCTTCGTTTGTGGATCGAGGCTTCAGCGGCTGCGGACGCGGGGCGCGAGTCGGATAGACGACTTCGCTGCCTTCACCGGTCTGGCCGATGAAACCAAGGCGCTGCTCGCGCCCGCCGTTCAGCTCCAGATAGACTTCAGCCAGTAGATAGGCGTCGATCAACGCGCCGTGCTTTGTCCGGCTTTCAAGGGAAATGTCGAAGCGCTTACACAGGGCGTCGAGGGAGGCCGGCGCTCCAGGGAATTTCTTGCGCGCCATCGCGGCCGTATCAATAAAGCGCGACGGATCAATCGCGGCCTTGCCGCAGCGTTTGAGCTCCATATTGATGAAGCCCATATCGAAGCCAGCATTATGGGCTACGAGTTCACTATCCTGAACAAAGTCCAGAAACGTGTCTGCGACCTGGGCAAACAGCGGCTCGTCCTTGAGCATCTCCCAGGTGTGACCCGTAACCTTGGTGACCTCAGGAGGAATATCGCGCTCGGGGTTGACCAGGATGCGTAATTCCTTGCCTGTCGGGATAAGGTCGATCACCTCGACACAGCCAAGCTCGGTGATGCGGTCATCCCCGTCGTGGTGAAAGCCTGTGGTTTCGGTATCGAAGATGATCTGGCGACCGGTCATCGCGCGCGCTCCAACAGCTGGGTCATGACCTCATCGACCTGTTTGCGGGCGGCCTCAAGACCTTTGGCGGTATCGATCACGAAATCCGCTTTCTCCCGCTTGATCGAATCAGGTGTCTGGCGCGCCAGTATGGCGTCGAACTTCTCCGCCGTCATACCCGGCCGCGCCAGCACGCGCTCGCGCTGTAACTCGGCTGGTGCGCTGACAACCACAACAGAATCGACCTGGTCCGCCTGCCCGGTTTCAAACAACAAAGGTACGTCCAGAACGACGATATCTTTGCCATCGGTTTCTGCGCGAGCGAAGAAGTCTGCGCGCGACTGTGCAACGAGGGGATGAACGATGTGCTCGAGGACCTCAAACCCCTCCGGATGAGCCTGTAGCGAGGCTGAAAGCTTTGCGCGATCAACGCCGGCCCCTTCGCTGGCGCATCCTGGAAAAGCGTCAGCGATGGGGCCGACCGCAGCACCACCCGGACCGTAAAGCTCAGCGACGGCCGCGTCGGCGTCAAAGACGGCAGCCCCGGCCGCTTCAAACATGTCTGCGGTGGTCGATTTGCCCATTCCGATCGACCCTGTGAGCCCGACAACGATCATGTGCTCGCTCCCAGATGGCTGAGCAGATGCGCGCGCATATCGAAATCGTCCGGCGGAGCTACACCGAAGAAGGCTTCAAAACTGGGACGGGCCTGGCCAATGAGCATGGTGAGACCATCTGCGGTCTTCCTGTCAGCGTCTTCAGCGGCCTTCAGAAGGCTGGTTATAAGAGGCGCATAGACCATATCAAACACGAGCCCAGTCCTGGCTGTCGTACTGAGGTCAGGCTCCAGCGCTGGCTGATCGGCCATTCCCAGCGTCGTTGCATTGATGACAAGCCCAGCGCCCTCCAGGGCCGTGTCCAAATCCGAGGTTGTTTCAATTGGCCTGTCATAGCTGGCTGCCAGATGGTCGGCCTTGCTGAGGGTGCGGTTCACGATCGTGATTGGCCGGTCCTGCTTTGCGAGGTGAAACAGGGCGGCTCGCGCTGCGCCGCCAGCACCAATAACCACCGCAGGCGATGTCGGATCATCGTGCTCAAGCGCGGCTGCAATGCCGACAATATCGGTGTTGTCCGCCTTTAAGACGCCATCCTCTGAAACTGTCAGCAGGTTGGCGGCACCGATCGCGCTGGCGGCTTCACTGGCCTCATCAGCGACCGATAGAGCCGTCTGCTTGTGGGGCGCGGTTACGTTTACCCCGGCCCAATCCAGCGCTGGCAAGTGCCTGAAAACGGCTGCCGCCACGCCATCGGGAATCTCGACGCGTCCGTAGGCACCGTTCTGGCCGGAAGCTTCCAGCCAGGCGCGCATCATGACCGGAGAGAGCGAGTGATTGACCGGCCAGCCAGCAACGGCTGCGAAGGGTCGGGTCATGCCTCGATCACACCTTCCACCCTTAGAGCGTCCAGCACCGGCAATAGCGGCAGGCCAAGAATGGAAAAGAAATCACCTTCCACTTTTTCAAAAAGCTGGGCTCCCAGCCCTTCAAACGCGTAGGCACCAACACCCTTGGTCAGGATGTCGCCCGCTTCGGCCATATAGCGGGCATGAAACGCATCAGACCAAGTGCGCATAGTCAGCTTGGCCGAGCTTTGATGTTCCCAGACGACCTGATCGCCGCGCGCCAGGACGACACCGCCCTTTAGGAAATGCACACCGCCACGCAGAATTTTCAATCGCTCGCTGGCTTCATCCACCGAGCGCGCCTTGTCATAGGCCTTTCCGCCAAACTCCAAGACCTGATCGGCACCCAGAACGAGTCCGTCGGACCGGGAGGAAACGTCTAGGGCCTTGGCCTTCGCCAGATGAAGCGCGAGATCAGATGGCGTGCCCGTAAACGCCTCTTTCAGCTCACCTTCGTCCACATTGGCCGGATTCACTTCAAAGCTGACCCCTGCATTGGACAGAAGCGACCTGCGGGATGCGGAACCGGAAGCAAGGATAAGGCTCATGAGACTTTGTGCTTGTGCTCGTTGAGGAGATTAATGATTTTCGCCGCGGTTTCTTCAATGGATCGGCGGGTCACGTCAATGGACGGCCACCCATGCCGAGCGAAAAGGCGCTTAGCGAAGATCACCTCTTCCTTGACGCGCGATTCATCGATGTAGTCGGTCGACCGGTCTTCTTTCAGATTTAATAGGCGGTTTCGTCGGATCTGTACGATGCGATCAGGAGAAGCGGTCAGGCCGACAATCAACGGCTTTTTCAGCGAATAGATTTCTTCAGGCAAAGGAACGCCAGGCACGAGGGGGATGTTGGCGGCCCGCAGTCCCCGGTGGCCCAGATACACGCTGGTCGGGGTTTTCGATGTTCTACTGATCCCCAGAAGGATCACATCCGCACTGGCGAAATCATCACCCTGACCGTCGTCATGGGCCATCGAGTAATTCATGGCCTCAATGCGGTGATAGTAGTCCGCATCGAGGACGCGCTGGGCCCCAGCCTTGCCGCGGATCGGAGCGCCCAAATAGCTAGACAGCGTTGCCTGGATAGGATCGAGAACCGCAATCGCCGGGATATCGAGGCGCGCACAAAAGTCTTCCAGCTCGCGTCGCAGCTCGTAATTTACGAGCGTATACATCACGATGCCGGGATACTCGGAGATATGCTTCAGCGCTCGTTCGAGCTGCTTGGAGCTTCGCACCAGCGCAAACAGATGCTCGATCGGCTCGACTTTCTCAAACTGAGCGACCGAGGCATGCATGACTTCGATCAGGGTCTCGCCAGTTGAGTCCGAGATCATATGGACATGAAAATGGATCAGAGAGTCACTGCGCGACATGGGCCCACCGGAGCTGGTTCGAAGACGGTCCTAGACTTGCGCCGGTCTGTGAACAAGTCACGTGCTTTATCCACGCTAGCCGGACCCTCGAACCGGTCCGGCCAGGAGCCCGGCGCTTGGCGCCCATTTGGCGCCCGCGATTACACATCATCAGCTCGGTCCGCTTGTGGGTATCCAACGCTCTGTGAATCACCGTTAAATCTGAATCCATTTTCGGTAACTCTTTTTTAAGATCTACACAGTTAACGCTTTGTTTAGACATATTAAGAAAGCCTTAATCCCAAATTTCTCAACAGGTCGATCCCGTCCGTGGAAAGCCATTTCCCACAGGCTGTGAATTTCGGGCGCCATGTTGATTTAACGGTGGTTTTCCACGCTAACCGCTGCTCTACTCCTAAAGCCCCCTTTTCCAAAAGGGAAAAACCGGTAAGAGATGCGGTCAGGGATTGGGGAAAACACCCCGACCCAAGCATATGAGGACTGATGCATGGCTAGCCAGACGACCAAACCTTTCCTGCGTGCGCTGGCTGGAGAGACCGTTTCACCCCCACCCATATGGTTGATGCGTCAAGCGGGTCGTTATCTGTCTGAATATCGCGAGGTCCGCGCCAAGCAGCCCAATTTCATCGATTTCTGTCTCAACCCGGAAGCGGCTGCGGAAGTTACGCTTCAGCCAATCCGGCGCTTCGGGTTTGATGCTGCAATCGTCTTCTCTGATATTCTGGTTATCCCCTATGGCCTCGGTCAGAAGGTCTGGTTTGAGAAGGGCGAAGGCCCGAAGCTCGATCCCATCGCGCTTGAGGAAATCGGCAAGCTGAGCCGCGATCGGTCCCGCGAAGTACTTCAGCCCGTGGGTGAAACGCTGCGCAGGGTGAAGGCCGAGCTACCTGAAGAGGTTAGCCTGATTGGCTTCTGTGGCGCGCCCTGGACTGTTGCGACCTACATGATTGATGGCGGCGGATCGAAGGATCGCTTCAATCCTCGTCGCCTGGCCTGGTCGGACCCTGAAGGCTTTGATGCGCTGATGGATCTTCTCGCCGATGCGAGTGCAGATTACCTGATGGACCAGGTGGCTGCCGGTGCCGATGCGGTGAAGATCTTTGACAGCTGGGCAGACAGCCTGCCTGACCCGCTCTTTGATCGCGTGGTGATCCGGCCGACAAAACGGATTGTCGATCGCCTGCGCGCGGAAGGCGTGGACGTACCGATTATCGGCTTCCCGCGCGGTGCTGGCCCGCAAGGTGTGCGATATGCTGCACAAACTGGTGTTACGGCACTGGCACTCGATCACGGTATGGATACTGGCTGGGCGTCGGCTAACTTCCCGAAAACATTGCCGCTTCAGGGCCAACTGGACCCGGCGGTTCTGCGCGCCGGTGGCTCGCTACTGGACGACGAGATTGATCGGCTTCTTTCCGCATGGGCTGGTCGGCCCTATGTGTTCAACCTTGGACACGGAATTCATCTGGAAACGCCGACGGATCACGTCTCGCAGCTGATTGAGCGCGTACGGTCCCACGGCTAATCGCGAGGACAGCCCCATGGGCCGACGCATTGCAGTCGTCTTGTTCAATCTTGGTGGACCGGACGGTCCCAAGAGTGTGCGCCCATTTCTGCGCAATCTGTTCAAGGATCCGGCCATCATTGGTGCACCGGGTCCGATCCGTGAGGCTTTGGCCTGGCTGATCTCGACGACGCGCACAAAAGAAGCCTCCGAGAACTACGCCAAGATGGGCGGTGGATCTCCGTTGGTTCCGGAAACCGAAAAGCAGGCCGCGGCGCTGACTGAAGCGCTTAACGGCGTCATGCCGGACGATGAGGTGAAGTGCTTCCTGGCGATGCGCTACTGGCACCCCTTCGTTGAGGAAGCAGTGCGCGCGGTAAAAGACTGGGGGCCTGACGAAACCGTTCTGCTGCCGCTCTATCCGCAATTTTCGACGACAACGTCGGGCTCCTCGCTGAAGGCCTGGAAAGATGCCGGCGGTGGCGAAGCGCGCACGGTGTGCTGCTATCCCCAGCAGAAAGATTTCATCACGGCCCACACGAAGCTGATTGAAGAAGCTTACGAGAAGGCGGGCCGGCCTGCAGACCCGCGCATCCTGTTCTCAGCCCACGGTCTTCCGGAAATCACGATCAAGAAGGGCGATAGCTATCAGTGGCAGGTCGAGCAGACTGTCGCCAAGGTAGTCGAGCAACTGCCTGAAGAGCTGAAAAATCACGAAATCTGCTACCAGTCACGCGTGGGTCCGTTGAAATGGATTGGCCCGTCGACCGAAGAAGCGATCGAACGGGCGTGCGAGGACGGCAAGCACATCTTCCTGACCCCCATCGCGTTCGTGTCCGAGCATATCGAGACACTGGTCGAGCTCGATGAGGAATATGCCGAGTTCGCCGAAGAATTTGAGGCACGCGGATATGACCGGGTTCCCGCCCTTGGCGCACATCCGGATTTTATCGAGGGCTTGAAATCATTGGTGATTGGGGTTCTCAATGGCCGGGTTGGATTAAACCCTCCCGGTGGCGCACCGATTTGCCCTGGCAAATTCAAGCGCTGCCCCTGCCTTGAGGCGGGTATGGGCGCGAGCGAAACGGAGAACGCGGCGTGATCGACTGGCTGGCTTCGGGCCCGGTATATCTTACGATCAAGGCGCTTCACATTGCGGCCGTCATTTTCTGGATGGCGGGCATGCTCTACCTGCCGCGCCTGTTTGTTTACCACCACCAGGCCAAGGCAGGCGGTGAGCTGGAAACCGCGCTCCAGACCCAGGAACGCAATCTTCTGAAGATCATCATGAACCCGGCGCTGATTGCCGTATGGCTGCTGGCAATCACGATGATTGTGGCCAATCCCGCGTTGTTTAGCGCCGGTTGGTTTCACGCCAAGCTGCTTCTGGTCCTCATTCTATCTGGCTTGCATGGTTTTTATGCCGCCAGTGCGAAAAAATTCCTCAATGGTGATCGGCCGAGGTCCGAGAAATTCTGGCGCATGATCAACGAAGTTCCGGCCATTGGTGCGATCATTATCGTTGTTTTCGCTGTGACGAAGCCATTTTAAACCCACTGCCCGGCTTTATCTTGACGTGATCGGCTAAGCGTGGCACGCCTTACGCAACGCTCATCGAGATGAGTGCCCTTCCTTTCACCACCAGCCTGCCTTGCTCTCGATCGGGGCCGACTGTGTGGATGTTCAACCCAGATCCATAACCTGGCTTTGATGCATGTCGGGGCAGGTGCGCAGTGTTTTACCGTGATCCCGGCCGCGTCGGGATGAGCGGCGCGGTGCTCGCCATTCCCCCTTCGGCCCAGCCGGATATTTGAGCAGACCCATGAACGACGATCTTTTTGACGACAACGACCACGATGATGAAACCGAAGAGGTTTCTGAAGGCCCAGGCAAACATGCCGGTGAGCGCATGTCCCTCCAGGAGCTGAAGGAAAAAAGCCCGGCCGAGCTCGTGTCTCTGGCTGAAAGCCTCGACATCGAAAATGCATCCTCCCTGCGTAAGCAGGGGATGATGTTTGCGATCCTGAAGGCACTGGCGGATGAAGGCGCAGAAATATCCGGCGGGGGTACGCTGGAAGTGCTGCAGGACGGCTTCGGCTTCCTGCGCGCACCGGAATCCAATTATCTGCCCGGCCCGGACGATATTTATGTCTCGCCCAGCCAGATCCGCCGCTTTGGTTTACGCACCGGTGACACCGTTGTAGGTGAGATCCGCGCCCCGCGGGACAATGAGCGTTATTTCGCGCTGTTGAAGGTCAGCTCGCTCAATTTCGAGGAGCCTGAGAAGTCCCGTCACAAGGTCCACTTCGATAACCTGACACCGCTCTACCCCGAAGAGCGCTTCCACATGGAGCTGCCTGATCCCACCAAAAAGGATCGCTCGGGTCGGGTCATCGACATCGTGGCACCGCTCGGTAAAGGTCAACGTGGCCTGATCGTCGCGCCGCCGCGGACCGGTAAGACTGTGCTGATGCAGAATATCGCGCACGCGATCGAGACCAATCACCCGGACAGCTATCTGATGGTGCTGCTCATCGACGAGCGCCCGGAAGAAGTCACCGATATGCAGCGTACGGTCAAAGGCGAGGTTGTTGCCTCCACCTTTGATGAGCCGGCGACGCGCCACGTGCAAGTGGCTGAAATGGTGATTGAAAAGGCAAAGCGGCTTGTCGAACACAAGCGCGATGTGGTGATCCTTCTGGATTCCATCACGCGTCTCGGCCGCGCCTACAACACCGTCGTTCCAAGCTCTGGCAAGGTGCTGACCGGTGGTGTCGATGCGAACGCCCTGCAGCGTCCCAAGCGCTTCTTTGGTGCCGCTCGAAATATCGAGGAAGGTGGCTCGCTGACGATTATCGCAACAGCCCTGATCGACACCGGCTCGCGCATGGACGAGGTGATCTTCGAAGAATTCAAGGGCACCGGTAACTCCGAACTTGTCCTCGACCGCAAGGTTGCCGACAAGCGCGTCTTCCCGGCCATCGATATTCTCAAGTCCGGGACCCGGAAAGAAGAGCTGCTGGTGGACAAGGTCGACCTTCAGAAGACCTATGTCCTGCGCCGCATCCTCAATCCGATGGGGACCCAGGACGCCATCGAATTCTTGCTGGGCAAGTTGAAAGAAACGAAGACCAATTCGGATTTCTTCGACAGCATGAATACGTAAAATCGAGCCAGGACGTCCCATGACCGATACGCCGAACCTCACCCTCTATCACGGTGCCATGTCCCGCTCGATCCGGGTGCGCTGGTGCCTGGAAGAAATGGGCCTGCCATACACGCTGGAGCGGCCGGATTTCAAACACGGTGATGTTGGCGGCGAGGCTTACAAGGACGTCAATCCGATGCAGAAAATCCCCGCCCTGAAGGACGGGGATGAGGTGTTGCTGGAATCGGTGGCGATCTGTGAATATCTCGCCCACCGCTACGGTCCGACAGAGCTTGTCTTAAAGCCCGAAGAAGCGGACTACGCGCGCTATCTGGAATGGCTGCACTTCGGTGAGGCGACCATGTCCATGGCGGTCAATCTCATTCTCGCTCACACCCTGTTGCTGCCTGAAGAGCAACGTAATGCCGGACTGGCAGCATGGGCACGTAAGACCGTCGACAAGCAGCTGGTCTGTCTTGCCGAACGCGGACTTGAGGACGGCAAGCGGTCCTTCCTTGCTGGGGACCGGCTGACGCTTGCTGATATGTCTGTCGCCTACATGTTGTTCCTGCTGAAAATCACCAAGCAGTTTGGCGGGGCTCCGGTAGCGGTTGCAGACTATTTCAATTGCATTCGCGAGATCGAAAGCTGGAAGCGCGCAAGCGCGGACTAACCTCGAGCAGCCGGACAGTTATCCAACACAGTGCGAGCTTGCTCGTATGCGTTCAGTGCGTTTGCTGCTGCCGGCAGGTCATCGACACTGATGACCTCAGCGCCGTTATCGGCCATGAGCGGGTAATCGATTGAGCCGTCACGTTCGGCCCGGAAATCGCCATAGCTCGTTTCGATGTCGAGACCAGCCAGCGTCTGATCCCATTCAGGGTTTCCAGAACCAAGGCCGAGCCAGGCCTGAATGCGCGTTAGATCTAAACCAGCGTCAACAAGCCTCTGGAGGTCCTCCGCGTCATTGAGCCCGACCGAAATCATAACCTCCGGAAGGCGTTCGTGCAGGGCGATGGCGTCCTCGATTGTGTAGGTAATCACGATGGCCCGATCCACTGCATCCTCGGCTTCGAGAATGTTGGCGATTTCGTTGAAGGTAGTGGGGCGCTTGCGATCAATCTGGGCAATGCCGACACCGTCGAGGGCGCGAAGCGCTTCGGCGAGGCTGGGAACCGTCTCGTTCATGATTTGCCCGTCCACATCCACAAGGTTCAGGACTGAAATTTCATCAAACGTCATGTCACTGAATGCCCCGCTGCCCGTGGTGGTGCGGTCGAGCGTGTCGTCATGCATGAGGAACAGCACGCCGTCAGCGGAGCGGGCGACATCAATCTCTGTAAACACGGCCCCGTCTGCAAAGGAGTCGAGGCTGGCAGCGATACTGTTTTCTGCTGCACCCGGCCGGTCGCCGGCGCGATGGGCCTGGAGAAGGGTCACATCCTGTTCGCGCGCGCAGTCGAGAAAGCTCGGCAGATCCACCCCAGTTAGCCAGGCATCTAGCGTAGGCGTTTCAGGCTCGGAAGCAGTCTGAACACCACAGGCAGTTAGAACAGTGAGGCTGGCAGCTGCAGTGAGGGCGCGGAGGATCATGATTGGGGTCCTGTCGTGCGATGCTTTTTCAAACCTTGAAAGCAACGTAGTGTGGTGGGGAAAGAGTGAAGCGCGTGCAGAAAAGGTGAGCCCGCGATGAAGGTCAATATCGAAATCGAGTGTACGCCCGAAGAAGCCCGCACCTTCATGGGCCTTCCAGACGTCAGTACACTGAATAACCAGCTCGTTGAGGAGATGTCCAAGCGCATGTCGGCCAATGTCGAGGCGATGGAGCCGGACGCGCTGATGAAGAACTGGATGAGCCTTGGTGGTGAGTGGCAGAAGCAGATGATGGGCCTGATGAACCAGGCAGCCACGAAGCCCGGTTCGAAATCCTGATCTTTCATGACTGACACGATTTACGCGTTGGCGAGCGCGCCGGGCCGTGCCGGCGTTGCGGTAATCCGGCTCAGCGGTCCTGACGCGGGAGCCATCACTGAAGCAGTCGCGGGACGCCTGCCCGCTCCGCGTCGATCAAGCCTGAGGTCGTTCCGGTCGGCGGATGGTGCCGTGATCGACCAGGGCCTGCTCCTTTGGTTCGAGGGTCCGAATAGCTTCACTGGTGAGGATTGCGCTGAATTTCACATCCATGGTGGTTCTGCGGTTGTGGCGGCCATGGCCGAGGCCTTGTCCGCAGCTGGTGCTCGAACCGCCGAGGCGGGTGAGTTTACCCGCCGCGCCTTTGCCAACGAGAAGCTCGACCTCACGGAGGCTGAGGGGCTTGCGGATCTCATCGACGCGGAAACCGAGGGGCAGCGGGCCCAGGCCCTCGCGCAACTGACGGGCTCGCTGAAAACGGTTTATGGAGAATGGAGAGACGCGCTCATCTCGGTGCTCGCGGCTCTCGAAGGCGAGATCGATTTTCCTGACGAAGATGATGTTCCGGACCATCTCAGTGAAACAGCGGGCGCTCCAATGGATTCGCTGATAGCGGCGCTGGATGAGCACCTGGATGATGACCATCGTGGTCAGCGGGTCAGGGATGGATTTGTCGTGGCGCTCATCGGTGCTCCGAACGCTGGCAAGTCCTCGCTCCTGAACGGCTTGGCGCGCCGGGATGCGGCGATTGTCACGGACATTCCCGGAACAACCCGTGACGTGGTCGAAGTCCGACTCGTACTGGGCGGATTCCCAGTCATTCTTGCTGATACAGCCGGATTGCGAGAGGCCGTGGATGCGGTGGAGGCTGAAGGGGTGCGGCGTGCGCTGGCACGTGCCGAGGATGCGGACCTGCGCATTGGGGTCATCGATGTTTCACGTGAAACAGAGACCGATGGGCTCGCACGCAAGCTCCGCCCTGGTGACGCACTTGCCATGAACAAAATCGATCTTGGCCAGCCGCCCCAATTTTCGTCGCCTGAAATCAGCACTTTTGAAATCTCGGCCCGTGAGGGGATGGGATTGAACGAGCTGGAATCCTGGCTGGAAGCCGAGGTGGTAAAGCGGCTTGGCCGACGGGAGGCACCGGCGATCAGCCGGGCCAGGCACCGTGAAGGCGTGAGCCGCGCGCTGGAACACCTGAGGGCAGCGAAGGCCCGGCTCACGGATGCGCCCGAACTCTCATCGGCTGAAATCCATCTGGCGCTCCGGGCGGTCGAAGGCCTCACTGGCCGCATTGATGTCGAGGATGTGCTCGACCGCGTCTTCAGCCAGTTCTGTATTGGCAAGTAGGCGGTCGGGCCTGCTTCGATCTCGACTCTCTGGTCCACAGCGCCTATATGGGCGGTCCGCTGCGGCGCAGCGTTTGAGTGATGCGCAAACGGCCAGACATCTATGGATATTCTCGATCTCGATTCAGCCCGGGCGACGACTTGGGACGTCATCGTCATTGGCGGTGGGCATGCCGGCTGTGAAGCTGCGAATGCGGCTGCGCGTCTTGGGGCGAGAACGCTTCTTCTGACCCACAAGGCCGCGACCATTGGCGAGATGAGCTGCAACCCCGCGATCGGCGGCCTGGGTAAGGGCCACCTCGTGCGTGAGATCGATGCGCTCGACGGTGTGATGGGGCGGGTCGCAGACCAGAGCGGGATCCAGTTCCGCCTGCTCAATCGGTCGAAAGGCCCAGCCGTCCGTGGTCCTCGGACACAATCAGATCGCAATCTCTATCGTAAAGCGATGCAGCAGGAGCTCGCCGCCACGGCTAGTCTTTCGATCTGTGAGGCGGCCGCAGAGGACCTCATCGTTGATGAAGGACGGTGTGTCGGTGTCGTCGATGCGGATGGTCGCGAGTATCGCTCAAGGTCGGTGGTCCTGACGACCGGGACATTCCTGAAAGGTATGATCCATCGGGGTCATGAGCGCATCCCGGCCGGACGGGATGGGGAGCAACCGGCAATTGGTCTTTCAGATCGGCTTTACGGTCTGGGCCTCCGCATGGGTCGATTGAAGACGGGCACCCCGGCGCGGCTCGATGGATCGACTATCGATTGGGCGAGCCTGGAGATGCAGGCGGCTGATGAGGTGCCGGTGCCGTTTTCCTTTCTCAATGATAGGATTTCCGTGCCGCAGATTTCATGTGGCATCACGCGCACGACGGAAGCGACCCACGCAATCATTGCCCAGAACCTCGATCAGTCGGCGGTATATGGTGGCGGCATTTCTGGAAAAGGGCCGCGCTACTGTCCGTCGATCGAAGACAAGGTCGTCCGGTTTGAAGATCGCACGAGCCATCAGGTCTTTCTCGAGCCTGAAGGACTTGATGACGACACGGTCTATCCAAATGGCATTTCGACCTCGCTGCCAGCGGAGGTTCAGGACGCTTTCCTGAAAACCATTCCGGGGCTGGAGCGGGCGAGGGTGCGTCGCTATGGCTATGCGATCGAATATGACTATGTCGATCCGCGGGAGCTGAGCTCGACCCTTCAGGTGAAGGCGCTTTCGGGCCTTTGGCTTGCGGGGCAGATCAACGGAACGACCGGATATGAAGAGGCTGCGGCTCAGGGCCTGATGGCCGGGTTTAATGCGGCGCTCGCGGCGGCGGGTTCTGAGCCCTTCCTGCTGGATCGCTCTGAGGCCTATATCGGGGTTATGATTGATGACCTGATCACGCGGGGCGTCACAGAACCCTATCGGATGTTTACGTCCCGCGCCGAATACCGGCTGA
Organism: Oceanicaulis sp.; assembly: GCA_043513725.1. GTDB lineage: Bacteria > Pseudomonadota > Alphaproteobacteria > Caulobacterales > Maricaulaceae > Oceanicaulis. Next base: position 1,687,617 of record CP121338.1, read on the forward strand.
CATTGCGCGCAGATAACGCGGACCAACGGCTGACAGACAAGGCAATTGCGCTCGGAGCCGCGAGTGTTTCACGTGAAACAGCCTGGCGCGACAAGCAGACAGCTCTTGTGGCGGCTCGTGATCGCGCTAGTGCGCTAACGCTGACGCCCGCCGAGGCCGCGCGTCATGGTTTGAAGGTCAACCAGGATGGCAAGCGCCGAAATCTATTCGAGCTGTTGAGCTATCCGGCAATCAGCTGGGATCAGGTCGTCAGGATCTGGCCAGAGCTTGGGGATTTGCGGCCCGCCGTAGCCGAACAGATCGGAATCGACTCCGTCTACCATGGCTACATTGACCGGCAGCAGTCCGACATCCTCGCCTTCCAACGCGATGAAGGGGTGCGTATCCCAGCCGGGTTTGATTACGCCGGTGTTGGCGGGCTCTCAAACGAGGTTCGCGAAAAGCTCATTGCCGCGAAACCTGCGACACTGGGACAGGCCGCCCGGATTGAGGGGGTGACCCCTGGCGCGCTGACCGCGCTTCTGGCTTTCCTCAAGCGCCGTGACCGGAGTGTGAAGACGGCATGAGTGAGCACGCATATGGCGCGTCTGAGTTTCAACGCGATACCGGTGTTTCACGTGAAACACTGACGCGTTTTGAACTTTGGCGCACCCGTCTTGAAGAGACCAACGCCCACACCAATCTGGTTGGGCGCTCAACCCTCGACGATTTCTGGTTCCGCCACGCCCTCGACAGCTGGCAGGTCTTTACCGCCGGCGGCAGCGCATCGCGCTGGGCAGACCTTGGGACCGGAGCCGGCTTCCCGGGGCTCGCGATTGCCTTCGGGCTCATGGAGCATGCGCCGGACTCCGGCTCCGTCACCCTGGTCGAATCCATCGCCAAAAAGGCACGTTTTCTGACCGATATCGCCGAGGCAACTCAGGCACCCGTGAAGGTTCTGCCAGTGCGCGTAGAGCATATTTCAGAGCCGCCTGTTGTGGATGTGGTCACGGCCCGTGCCATGGCTCCGCTCACCAAACTTCTGGGATATGTACATCCCTTTGTGGATAAGGGCGCTCTTGCCATCCTTCCGAAGGGTCGAAGCTATAAAGATGAATTGACCGCGGCGCGCAAAAGCTGGACCTTTGGTGTTGAAGTCTTACCGAGTCTCACCTCCGATGAGGCCGTACTCTTGAAGATCAGGGATCTTAATCGTGTCTGACTCCGCCCCGTCCAATGCGCCCAAAGTCATCGCCGTTGCCAACCAGAAGGGTGGCGTCGGCAAGACGACGACGGCGATCAATCTCGCAACGGCGCTGGCAGCCATAGGCCAGAAGGTCGTGGTTCTTGATCTCGACCCACAGGGCAATGCCTCAACCGGATTGGGTGTGGGGCGTGTCGACCGGACGGCAACCAGCTACGACATCCTGGTTTCCGAGAAGCCCATGGAAGACGCGCTGATCCAGACCGACGTGCCCGGCCTTGCAATCATTCCGTCCGATGTTGATCTGTCCGGGGCTGAGCTTGAGCTTTCCAATGCACCGCGGCGTTCCTATCGGCTGCGCCATGCCGTGGAGCGCTTCCGTCGCTCACTCGCGCAGGCTGGCCAGCGCTGTGACTATATCCTGATCGACTGCCCGCCATCGCTGAACCTGCTGACGGTCAACGCCATGACCGCAGCGGATAGCGTCATGGTGCCGTTGCAGTGCGAATTCTTTGCGCTGGAAGGCCTCAGTCAGTTGATGCGTACCATCGAGCTGGTTCGGAGCAACCTGAATAAAGACCTGATTATTCAGGGCGTTGTACTCACTATGTATGACAAGCGCAATAATCTTTCGAGCCAGGTCGCGGCTGATGTGCGCGAGCATTTCGGCGACAAGGTGTATGACACGGTCATACCGCGTAATGTGCGCGTTTCCGAGGCCCCGAGCTTTGGGCGTCCGGTCATACTTTATGACCTCGAGTGCGCCGGGTCCCAGGCCTATCTGGGTCTCGCCCGTGAAGTGGTGCGCCAAGAGCGCAATCCTGAGAGTGAATTGACGCCGGCATGAGTGGTTCAGACGAAAAACCCCGGACCCGTGGTCTCGGCCGCGGTCTTTCAGCCTTGCTTGGTGAAGGCGAAGCCGTTGAAGCGGCACGCGAATATGAAGAGGCCGCGTCAGGGGCATCGGTGACCGGTTTGCGGACGCTGCCGGTGGAACTTTTGGAGCCCAACCCGGATCAGCCGCGCAAGCAATTTACCGAAACCGAGCTCGCCGAGCTTGCAGAATCGATTGCAGAGAAGGGTTTGCTTCAACCCATTCTCGTGCGTCCGATGTCGGGTCAGACCGAGCGCTACCAGATTGTGGCGGGCGAACGGCGCTGGCGCGCGTCCCAGCGTGCGCGGCTCCATGAACTGCCCTGTATCGTTCGTGAGCTAACCGACCGTGAAACCCTGGAAATCGCGATCGTCGAGAATGTCCAGCGGGCCGATCTTAATGCGGTGGAAGAGGCGCGTGCCTTGCGCCAATTGATCGAGACCTTTGGTCATACCCAGGAAGAGGTGGCTCGTGCTCTGGGTAAGTCGCGAGCCCATGTGGCGAACACGCTGCGGCTTCTGGTCCTGTCAAAGGGGGTCCTGAAGCGACTTGAGGCGGGCGAAATCAGTGCCGGTCACGCACGCGCGATCCAGACAGCCCCTGATCCGGACACTCTGGCTGAACAGATTGTTCGCGAAGGCCTGTCGGTGCGAGCCGCAGAGGCACTCGCGCGTAGCGCGGCCGGGAAGACCGAAACCAAGGGCGGATCGAAGCCCCATGGCAAGGTGAAGGATGCAGATACCCGCGCCCTGGAGGCAGACCTCACATCACGACTCGGGCTGGATGTTGAGATTGTCCACTCCGGGGAAAAGGGCGAGGTTCGTGTGAAGTTCAAAAATCTCGACCAGCTGGACGATGTCTGCCGGCGGTTGACACAAGACGGTTAGACCGGGTCATACCGTCAAAAACGGCACCGCCTGAAACTCGCTGAATCTGTGTTGAGCGTAGGCTGATATGATAGCGACTCCGAAAATCGCGCAAACCCTCAAACTCCATATATTACAATATATTATTTTGTTAGCGACCGCTTGCGCCGACGCGTGACAGGCGTTGCAGCAAATGACCAACGATTGCCTCTGCTGGCGCGCCCGATCGTTTGACGTCACGCTCGGCTTCAAACGCAAGACGTCGGGCCTGGCCAAGTCGGCGCCCTGTCCAGAGGCGAGCGCTCTTCTTGAAGGCCTCGGCGGCCGGGCCAAAACGCGGCACGCCGGTTCGCGCCATCGCGCCGGCATCCCCACCCGATGTGTGAAACACATCAAGCTGGTCAATACGGCGCTGAAGCATCCTCAGCACCCCCACTGGGTTGGCACCAGCCGAAAGCGCCCGGGAATAGGCGAGGTCTGCCTTGGCTGGCTGACCACCCATCGCTGGTTCCAGGATGGCATCGAGCGCAGCTTCGGACCCCACCGCGGACACCGCAGCAATATCCTGAGCGTCAATTTGGGTGGGTTCTCCCTCCCGCTGATGGGCGAGGCCTTTATAGAGGATCAGTTTGTCGATTTCGGCGCGGGCCAGCGCACGATCGCCTTCCAGATAGGGTGCCAGCATGGCCCGTGCATCCGGCGTGAGCGTCAGGTTTTCTTCTGCAAATGCTGTTTCCGCGAGCGCAAGGACGTCGCGGGCACCGTCGGCATAGCAGGGCGCTGCAATTGCAATCTTCGCGGCCTCGGCGGCCTTGCGAAGCTTGGATGTCGGGCGCAGGGACCCGGTCTCGATCACTAGACGGGCTTCGACGACCATGTCCCCGCTATCAACTACCTTGATCACATCTGCTGCCGTGGCGTTATCGCCAGACAGCCGTAGCCGGACCAGACGATCACCGCCAGTCATGGACAGGGCGGCCAAGGCATCGGACAGGCTTGCGGGGTCAGACTTGACGTCCTCGTCCGTCAGGCGCGTGACCGCAAAGGGATCATCAAGATCTGGAATGATGGCCTTTGAGACCTGCTCGGCGCGTTCCCGGATGAGTCCGGTATCTTCGCCGTAAATCAGGAAAATCTGGATCTTCGGGTCCGGGGACTTCAGGGCGCGGGCGACCTCATTTGCCTTCAGTTTCAAGGCTCAAGCCCGTCCTCTGCGCGCTGCAGCACGGTCGCAAATTCTCGCACAAGACGCTCGGCCGCTTGTTCCGCAGCGCGTTCTTCGGCTGCCGCCCGTGCCGAGATCAGGGCATACGGGTCTGTCGGCGCGTCATAAAAGACCGGCTCGGTAATCCGCCCGATATGTTCAAAATCATCAGGGCCTGTAAGGCGATAGCTCACTTGCAGATCAGAGCGAAAACGGCTGGCGCGACCGGCTGCGGACAGACCCAGCGGTGTTTCCCTGAAAGCTGTTTCAAGTTCAGCGCGATAGGGGCTGACGCCGCCGCCGAGATAATCTCTCAGGGCATCTTCAACCAGATAACCCACGCGATCATCGGACGCATCGATCTCAAGACCGGGGAGGGCCTGAAACCCGGAGCCCCCATAAAGCGGCTGGAATCCACATCCGCTGACCGACCCGGCCACCAGAATACCCGCAAGGGCACCAATGAAACGTCCGGCCTTGGCCATGGGGACCCCTTTTTTAGTCGGACCTAGTCCTGGATCTGGGAGATGCGCAGCTGACGGGCGCGGGTCAGGATCGCATTCTCGATCTGGATGCGCGTTGCCGGATCAACAGCGGCATCGACCCAGCGACCATCTTCGGCTGCGACCTGCTTGAAGATCTGAACGGAGAGGGCGTCGGCCCGCAGGCGCGTGTCGAGAATATAGACGGTCGCGCGGAAACGCTCGGTCGGAAGTTCCGGGTTGGCGTACCAGTCGGTGATGATCACGCCGCCAAACGGATCAACCTCGGACAGCGGCATGAAGGACAGCACGTCGAGCGACGAACGCCACAGATAGCTGTTTACGCCAATGCCGGCTTCAGATTGCTCGGAAACGCTTTCACTTCCGCCAAAGCCCGGGATCAGTCCCAACAGGCCGCTGTCGTTAGACTGTGCGTCGTCACGGGTCTGACAGGCCGAGACCAATACTGCAGTCCCGACAAGTGCGGTGGTGAGGCGAAGCATGCGAGCAGATTTCATGGGTGACGCCTCCAACAAGGCCTTGAAAAAGTGGGTGCGCAATGCGCGAAACAGTCTCTGCCTCTATACCATGCTATGGCCGTCTGGCCAGCCGTTCAGGCGCAGCGGGCTGTAGTGGGTATTGTGATATTTCTGACACGCTTTGTCAGGACAAACGCGAATGACGGTCACACCTGCTTGATTCCAACCGCTCCACGACCGAATACTCCGCTCGCACGTCCGGGGGGACGGGGCCGACCGGCGAGGCCGCGCACCATGATTAAACCCTGCGACGCCGTATGGCTCTATGTCGCGGCGATCTGGAGCGCGGCCGCGCTGGCATTTTTCCAAACATCTGAATCTTCAGCACAATCCGTCACTGACTTTGTGTCGGGCTTCGAGACCAATTCGCAGCTCGATCTCGACATCATCCTGGCGGGGGGCGACCTGCAATCGGGCCAAGACACCCCGGTGGTGGATGCGCGCTTTCGGTTTGAAGCCGAACAGGTCCGCTCTAACGGGCAGCGGTTCGGCCTGCGGTTTGCTCTGGCAGCCAATTCAGGCGATGGACGCCGTGGCTTTTCGCAAATTTTTGCCGATGGCCCGGAGCAGTCGGGCCAGGCCCTGACCGGGCTCGCCACCGGATGGGTCGCCGCGCCCCAGCTCGATCCCGGATCTGGGCGTATTGAAGCTCGGACCGCAGAGCTTTTTTTAAAGACAAGCTGGCTTGAATGGCAGCTCGGTGTTGGCGACACAGCTGCGGCCGGCTTCAGTGAGTCATCCTTGACCGCCCTCAGACTCACCCGGGCAGACGGACCTGTGGCTGACCTTTCTGGCGGCGGTCTCAGCCATACCCGACTAAGCCTGAGTGCATCGGCTCCCCGAATCTCCATCCAGACACGCCGGATCGTCGGGCTGTCCCTTGCAGCGAGCTATACGCCAGAAACACAGCGGTGCGGCGTTGACATCTGCCGTCCCGGGGCAACGACTGAAGTGGCCAGCCCGGATCCGGAAAATCTTCTGGCCCTGGCGGTCAGTTTTGATCGACGGGTGCCATCCACTGGCGTGCGCTGGCGCGCCCATGCCGGTGTGGAATGGGCGAGTGTCACGAGCCCACTGGCCCAATACACCGATCCGTGGATCGCAACGGCAGGCCTGGCGCGCGAGGTCGATGGCGTCACACTGTCCACCTCTTATCTCGCCAGCAATGACGGCTTTGCGGACGGTATGTACACTGCGCTGGGCTTTGCAGCGTCGATTGAACGTGGAGACTGGCTTTACAGTGCCGAGCTTGCTCATGGCGACAGCGAGATTTTCACGGTCAGTGGCACCAGTGGCACTGTCGGCGCATCTCGCTGGATGTCCGACAATGCGCTGTTTTCATTCGGGCTTGTGAGTCACAGCGCGGGTGGGTTCGCCGGCGTTGTGGAGGGCGGGTTGCGTTTTTGACACGGGGTCACGCGAATTCAGCTGATCACCGACCAATGCCCTTACGAAACTGTCGTATTTTCCGTATAAGGGAGTATTGGTCGATTGAACGACCACCTGTGAGGGGCACTATGTCGCGCGTGCGCAAGACATCGTTGGGATTGATCGGTCTGGCGACCGCAGCGTTTCTGGCTTTGCCGGCAGCGGCGTCCGCACAGTCCGATGACAATTCCGTGCGCCTGTCTGGCAATGTTCGTTTCTCTGCTGAACTGCCGACGGTTCAGCTGACGACGCCAAGCCCGGTGTTTAACGAGGAAGCTGTCGCGGCGGTCACGCCAACGACGCTGACCCCATTCCAGACCGAACCGCTGGAAGCGGACCAGTCAGGGACCGCGACCGCTTTGGCCTGGTATGAGCGTTTCACCGTGGCTCCGTCACAGTCCTATGCGGTCTGGGGCGTGCGCCAGCGCGAATTCCAGCTGCAGGGTGGCAATCGTTGGGGCGTCACATTCGGCTACACCGAGTCTGATCGCCTGCCGCAGACGCTGAGTTTTGATGATATCAGCGCAGGTGCATTCTACGATTTCTCGGAACGTTTCCGGGTCGGCGGCCAGCTTCGCTTTACCTCGCCGGAAGAGGAAATCTTCGGCGAAGACACTGAAACCAAGGAACCGGAACTCCGCTTCGAGAGCGCCTTCCGCTTCTAGGGCTCCTCAAGTTTCAAGCCATCAATAGCCGCGCCACCGGCAATGCCCGTGTTGGTGAGCCGTGTGACTGTGCGCCGATTAATGCCACCCAGCGCGTAGATGGGTTTGCGGGATCTTCGCGCGTAGGCTGCCATCCGGAACGGTCCCAGGGCGCGGCCAGCGCTTGGGCTGCCTGAAGCAAAGGCGGTCGAGATGAAAACTCCATCGACAAGGCCCTGTGCACGCCTGAGGGCCATCGGGCTGTGGGCGCTGGCGGTCTGAATGCCGCGAAAGCGCGTTCGGGCAGCCACCGGGAGCGTTTTTTCAGGCCAGTGAACACCGTGCGCCCCCACAGCTATGGCTAGCGCAGGGTCAGCCGCAATCAGGAAGGTTAGACCGCGTTGCTCGGCGATGGCAGAGAGGGTGGGCGCGAGGGCCACAAGCTCTGGCCGGCCAAAGGTACGAAGCACAAGCCCTGCTCCGAAGGGCAAGTGTTCGGCGAGCGCAACCGGGTCCGGCGTTCGCTCCGGGTCGGTGAAGGCAAAAAGCGCGGGAAGCCCACTACGAGGCGCATTTAAATGGCTCGCCAGTCTTGCCAGCTGTGCCGCTGCGCCATAGGTCGGTGGGGTCATGACCTTACCTCAAGCTCCCGGCGATATTGCCACTGCCCGCAACGACATTTTGAGCCGCATCGCGTCTGCCGCCAAGACGGTGGGCCGCAGTCCGGACAGTGTCACGCTCGTGGCGATCTCAAAAAAACAATCCGATGACCGGATCGAGGCGATGCTGGCAACCGGTCAGCGCGTGTTTGGCGAAAACCGTGTGCAGGAGGCACAAGGGCGTTGGTCTGACCGCCGCGAAACCTACCCGGATCTCGAGCTGCGGCTCGTCGGGCCTCTACAAACCAACAAGGCTGAGGACGCGGTCGCCCTCTTTGACGTGATTGAAACACTCGATCGCGAGAAGCTTGCCCGTCATCTTGCAAAGGCCATGGACAAGCTGAACCGGCGACCGAGGCTCTATGTTCAGGTCAATACGGGCGAGGAAGAGCAAAAGGCCGGCATTGCGCCGGCGGATACCAGCGCTTTTGTCGAAACGTGTCGCGCCACTTACGGCCTTCAGATTGAAGGCCTGATGTGCATTCCGCCCGTGGATGAGCCGGCATCTCTGCATTTTGCCCTACTGGCCAAGCTTGCCGAACAGGCGGGCGTTGAAAAGCTCTCCATGGGCATGAGCGCGGACTTCGAGCTTGCAGCACAGCTTGGCGCGACGTCTGTGCGCGTTGGCTCTGCATTGTTCGGGGCCCGTCCCGATCCTGCTAGCGGCTAAATTCGATAATATCGCCGGGCTCCAGGCGCTGAACCAGAGCGATCAGGTCATCGCGCGCAATGGCCAGACACCCGGCCGTGCCTCCGCCATCGAGGGCCCTGCAGTGCAGGAAGATTGCTGAGCCTCGTCCCGTAACCGGTGGGTCATCATTGTGGCCGAGCACCACGACAAGATCATAGAGTCCGTCATCGCGCATCAGCGTTTCATGGCTGGCTTGATAGGGTTTGCGCACCGGTCGGTTATAGGCCGGGTCTGCGGGCGCATCGCACCAGCCGTCATCGGCTTCAATCGCATCAAGGGTCAGGGCGGTTTGCGGTTTTGGTAGGCGATCCTGCCGGTAAAAGGCACGCCGGACAGGCCATTGACCCACGGGGCTGGCCTTGTCGCCCTCGCGCTTTTCTTCGGCCTCAACCAGGCCGCCTTTTCCGAACACGCACGCCACGTCAAAATCGGGGCCTGTCATTCGCCCAGTGCTGGCGCTTGCCAGATATCGTGTGACCATCACGCCCACCTCACGCTTTGTTTAGCCGTCTCACCAAGCCGTGACGGGCCAGCGATGCCAGGCTGGACTATGCCATGGCCACGACCGGGCGGCGAAACCATGTTGCGCTTCCTATCAGAACGGGCAAGGCTCGCTCCAGCTTCCTTTAAAGCGGCAAGAGCCTGACGGGACGACCGAAGGACAGACGGATGACAAAGAAGACAATTCTGCTGGTTGACGATGACGACACACTGCGTGAGGCGCTCGCGGAGCAGTTCGGCTTCGAAAACGATTTTGAAGTGTTGACCGCTGACGCGGCCCGTCCCGGCATGGAGCTCGCCCGAGAAGAACGCGTCGACATCATCATTTTTGATGTGGGTCTGCCCGACATGGACGGCCGTGAAGCCTGTCGTCATCTGCGCAAGGACGGCGTGACCACTCCGATCATACTGCTGACGGCGCAGTCTGGTGATGCGGACCATGTACTCGGCCTGCGCTCAGGCGCGGACGATTTTCTGGCCAAGCCGATCAGCTTTGTTGTGCTTCTCGAGCGCGTGAACTCTCAGCTGCGCCGTCACCAGCAAAGCGAAGATGCGGTCCTGCAGCTGGGACCCTATCGCTTCAAGCCGGCGATGAAGTTGCTCCTGGACGCCGACGAGAAGAAGATCCGCCTGACCGAGAAAGAGACCAATATCCTGAAATATCTCTACCGTGCTGGCGGAAAGCCGGTGGCGCGAGAGGAATTGCTTGATCAGGTCTGGGGTTATCACCGCGAGGCGAACACACACACGCTCGAAACGCACGTCTACCGCTTGCGTCAGAAGATCGAGCCGAAGGGGTCCGCGCGTCTGGTGATCACCGAAAGCGGCGGCTACCGGCTGCAGCTCTAGCGCTACAGCCCGCCACCGCCGATGCGGTTTTTCCAGTAGCCAACATCTTCGGCATATTTGCCGACGACCTCTCCCAGCACCTGGTTAAGTTTCAGCGTGTGGAAACTGATCCATTCTCCTTGGTCGATTTCCTCAAGCGCGTTGAGTGCGTTTGACAGGAAGAAGGAGTAGAGGGTCGCCACCAGCAGAAAAAGCACCGCAAAGACCCAACCCAGCTGCCAGATTGATGCAAAGGGTGCGAGGCCTGTAAACGCAGCCAGCCCGCCCAGAATGACGCCCGTCGCAACAACCACGCCCAGCGGCATGAACATCAGATAGTAGTTAGAATTCCGCCGTATCTGGAACACGACGTTGCGGACATAGGTCTCGACGAAGAAGACGCGCAACGCGATCCAGGACATGTTCAGCGTCCAGAGTTTGGCCTTCTCACCCAGCGCCTTGGGTTCGCGTTCCTCACCCACGGTCACCGAACGCGCCTTGCCCACCGCGGTGCGATAATGGTCGTTCACCCGGGCGAGGTAGCGCGTCAGCAGGTTGGCCATTTCCCGGGCCGTATTGCGCTGGTAGGGCGCAAATTCAGCGTAGTAGAGCGCCCACATCAGCATCGCGCCCACGACACAGCTTCCCGCACCGAAGACGAGTGAGCTCGCGGTTTGACTGTCCATGAAGCCAAGCCCATCGGGAAACAAGCCCAGCGCACTCACGACGCCGAATTGATGGGCAAACACATTGCCCACCAGGACCGCGCCAAGAATGATCGAAAACAGGGCCGAGAGGATCATGACATTGGTATTCATGATCTTTCGGGCTTCATTCAGCAGATAGATGAGCCCGGCATCGCTTTTCTGGAACTGCCCGGCGATCACCGCGCCTTCAATATCCTCAAACAGGGCGCGCTGGTCAGCCGAGATTGGCACTTCGCGTCCCAGAAACTCCTCTGCAAGCTCTCCGTAGAGCACCGCCGTCTTCTCATCGAGCTCTTCCGGCATGCGCATAAATCCGACGCGCACGGAGAGCCATCTGAAAATGAAGCCCTGCCGGTTCATGTGGGCCTCTTCCTGTTCGAACCCGTCTCCATTGTTGGCAAGGGATTGTTCGGTCAGGGTTTTGTGCCGGCCGCTGGCGCGCGCTTTCAGCGCTTCGACTGAGTCAGATCCAACCGCTTCGGCCCGCACCTTGCGACCAATGCCAAGGCGGCGCAGCGGAAAACTGAGAACGCGGAACACGCCGCTAGTCAGCGACCAGATCAGGCGACGGGCAAAATAGGCAAGGCCAGCAACCCCCAGTCCGATCGCCAGACCGAGGATGAACACCGAACTCGCCGAATAATCACTCATGACACGCCCTCTCTCACGGCGTGCCCCCCGCACACCGTTAAGATTAACTTAGGGCTTGAGCGTCAATTGCGCGAGGGGTTTAGAACGGAATCCAGTTCCGGCGTCGCGAGTAGGCCACATAGCCGACATTCGCACCCGCCCGCAGGCCCACACCGGAGCGGATTGGGGCCAGGGTGACGCCGTCGGCGCGCTGATAGGTCACCGCAAGGCCGCCCACCAGATACGCCGAGCCTTCCACACCGGGAAAGCGCTGATAGAGATCGTCTACATCGTTGAGATTATAGACCAGCGTAAAGGTCCGGCTGGCATCACCGCCGGCATCAAAGCCGATGGTGGGGCCGGTCCAGTAGACTTTCTGGCTCTCGCTCGCGCCTTTCAGGGTCAGATAGCCTTCGCCATAGCGCACGCCGACACCGGCTGCGCCCGAAACCTCTTCACCGGCGATATATCCAACCGGGCGGCCCAGGTCTGAGAAGCTGCGCTCCAGGACGCTGGCCGCAGCCTCTGCTGTGACCCCGAAAAAGTCGGCGGTTGCCTCGACAATTTCTTCGCGTGAATAGGTGTCAATATTGTCCTGATAACGGCTCGGCTGGCCGTAGTCGGGGTCGGCTCGCCCGCCACTGGCACATCCTGCAAGCACGAGAACAAGTGGCAGTCCTGCCATCAGAATGGATCGAAACATCAGCGGATCTCCCGGACGATTGGAATGCCGCGCACGGTGGGCGGGCATTGTGTCCGGGGTGAGGCGAAAAGGTTTCTAATGTCTTAAGTGAAGCGATTACTCGGCGGCGACGTGGGCGGCTCGCTTGATCGTGTTAAAGCTCTGGAACAGGACGCGCAGGTCTGGGGCCATCGCTTTTGGCAGGAAGTCTTCCAGCGTTTCATCGTCTACGATAAAGACGTGGTTGGGTCCGTCATTCGCTGCATCGATGACCCGCAGGGCCATGGACCAGTCCGGGCAGGACCGCTGTGGCACGGGCTCGGCGATCAGCCGGGCGATCGCGCTGTGGCGGCGATCCTGACAGATCATGTCGAACACGGCCTCGACCGCATCCTTCGGACCTTCCAGCAATTGCATGAAATGCGTGCCGGTGAAGACCAGCAGGCCGGTTATATCAAGCGCCGCGTTACGGCGCGCCGCCGTTTCGACAAGTCGCTGAAGTGTATCAGCTTTCATGGCAGGGTCAGCGGTGCTGACATAGAGCAGACGATGAATCATGGCAGGCGTGTTCATATCGACCGAAGCCCCCATGCGGCCTCCTGTCGCAGGTAAGCATAAAAACCCTTTTGTGAAAAGTGGGTAAGGATACGGACCAAATCTTCAGGTATGACAGTCGATCCCGCTTGTTGAGTGGTCAGGCGAGTGCTAACTCCCGCTCCATGAGCACAGATCCGTCCCGCATCCGCAATTTTTCCATCGTGGCCCATATCGACCACGGCAAGTCCACACTGGCCGATCGCCTGATTCAGGTGACCGGTGGTTTGACCGACCGTGAGATGAAGGAGCAGGTCCTCGACAATATGGAGCTGGAGCGTGAGCGCGGCATCACCATCAAGGCCCAAACCGTGCGCCTCCACTACACGGCGAAGGATGGCAAGGACTATGTCCTGAACCTGATCGACACGCCCGGCCACGTGGACTTTGCCTATGAGGTGAGCCGTTCGCTCTATGCCTGTGAGGGTGCCCTGCTGGTGGTGGACGCCGCGCAAGGGGTGGAAGCCCAGACGCTGGCCAATGTCTATCAGGCGATCGATGTGGACCTCGAGATCGTGCCGGTACTCAACAAGATCGACCTGCCGGCCGCCGAGCCGGATCGCATCCGCGACCAGATCGAGGATGTGATCGGCATCGAGGCTCATGACGCGCTGGAGATCAGCGCCAAGACCGGCCTCGGCATCGAAGATGTGCTGGAAGCCATTGTGGAGCGGCTGCCGGCCCCGCCCGCAGGCGACCCTGACGCGCCGCTCAAGGCCCTGCTCGTGGATAGCTGGTATGACACCTATTTGGGCGTCATCTGCCTGGTCCGCGTGATTGAAGGCACTCTGAAAAAAGGCCAACGCGTGCGCATGATGGGCACCGGGGCCAGCTATGGCGTGGATGGTGTGGGTGTGTTCACCCCGATGAAGACCGAGACCGCCAGCCTCGGCCCGGGCGAGATCGGCTTCCTCAACGCGTCAATCAAACAGGTGCGTGACACCCGTGTGGGCGACACCATCACCGAGGAAAAGCGCCCCACCACCGACATGTTGCCGGGCTTCAAACCGGCTGTCCCGGTTGTGTTCTGCGGGCTTTTCCCGGTGGATGCGGCTGATTTCGAGGATTTGCGGGACGCTGTGGAGCGTCTGGCGCTCAATGACGCCTCCTTCAGCTTTGAGATGGAAACCTCCGCCGCACTGGGCTTCGGCTTCCGCTGTGGCTTCCTGGGGCTGTTGCACCTCGAAGTAATCCGCGAGCGTCTGGAGCGCGAGTACGGCGTTGATCTCATCACCACCGCCCCGTCCGTGGTCTACAAGATGGGGCTCACCGATGGTAGCGAGCTTGAGCTCCACAACCCGGCGGACATGCCTGACCCGGTCAAGATCGACTCGATCTCCGAGCCGTGGATCAAGGCGACCATCCTGGTGCCGGACGAATTTCTCGGCGGCGTCCTGAAGCTGTGCGAAGACCGCCGCGGGATCCAGAAGGAGCTCACCTATGCTGGCACTCGCGCGATGCTGGTTTATGAGCTGCCGCTCAACGAGGTGGTGTTCGACTTCTACGACCGCCTGAAATCGGTCACCAAGGGCTATGCCAGCTTCGACTACCAGTTCATCGAGTATCGCACCGGCGACCTCGTGAAGATGTCCGTTCTGGTCAATGAAGAGCCGGTCGACGCGCTGTCCATGATCGTGCACCGGGGCCGGGCCGAAATGCGCGGCCGGGCCATGTGCGAGAAGCTCAAGGAGCTGATCCCGCGGCACATGTTCAAAATCCCGATCCAGGCCGCCATCGGCGGCCGTGTCATCGCCCGCGAAACCCTGTCGGCCATGCGCAAGGACGTGACCGCCAAATGCTATGGCGGCGACGCCACCCGTAAACGCAAGCTTCTGGACAAGCAGAAGGCGGGCAAAAAGAAGATGCGCCAATACGGCAACGTGGAAATCCCACAGGAAGCCTTCATCGCCGCGCTCAAGATGGATCAGGATTAGGGTCCTTGCTTCTCCGGGCTCAAGCAGCCATTTCCTAACGGTGATCCAAAACCGTCAGGAGTGACCCCCATGGCCCGTCGTCTTGTTCTTGTTACTGGAGCCTCGTCCGGGATTGGTGCGGCGTTTGCGCGGACGTTTGCGAAGAAGGGTTGGGATCTGGCGCTGGTGGCGCGGCGGGAGGACCGGCTGAAGGATCTGGCCGAAGAGGTGAAGGCGCAGTTTGGCGTCGACAGCCTTATCATCACCGACGATCTGTCCGAGCCTGAGGCTCCCGGCCGGATCGTGAAGGCGGTCGAAGACGCCGGGCGGCAGATTGACGGGCTGGTCAATAATGCTGGCGCGGGCGAGCCGGGCTTCTTCACCGGCAGCGACTGGAAAAACCAGGCCCGCTTTATCGAGCTTATGGCCACCAGCTATCTCAAACTCATGCATCTGGTCGCGCCGGGCATGTCAGAGCGCGGTTTTGGCCGGATCATCAATATCTCCTCGGTCTCTGCGCTGATGCCGACGGCCAAGGCGCACATGGTGTATTCCGGCACGATGTATCCGGGTCTGAAATCGCTGCTGATCAAGGCGTCGGAAGGCTTGCGGGCCGAGCTGGCCGACAAGGGGGTCCATGTGACCGCCGTGGCCCCGGGCTATACCTGGTCGGAATTCCACGATGTGAACGGCGCGCGGGGCACGGTGTCCCAGCTGCCCTCCTACTGGATGCTGACGGCTGAAGAGGTCGCCGAGACCGGGTATGACGCGGTCGAGCGCAATGTGCCGCTGCGGGTGCCGGGGGCCTGGTATAAATTCCTCGTCGGCCTGATGCGCGTCTTGCCCGATCCGATCGGTCGTGCGCTCATTTCCCGCCAGGACAATCGCATGGGTGGCGAGAAGGCGGGGGAGGCATCCTCCAGCGCCTGATTTCGTCATTCGGGCCATCCGGTGCTTTACCGCACCCTGCGCTGCGCCCTAGAACGCTCCAAACGACAGGAGCGATGCCATGACCCATGATCCCCGCCTGATCACCGCGCTGGACCTTCCCAGCGTCGCTGAGGCTGAAACACTGGTGGGGCGCATCGGCGCGGCCTGTAGCTATTACAAGATCGGCCTTCAGCTTCTGCCCATTGGCGGGATGGAGTTCGCCGCGCGTCTGAAGGGTGGCGGCTATAACGTCTTTCTGGACTTCAAGCTCCATGACATCCCGGCCACCGTGGAGAAAGCCACACGCTCCATCGCGACGGCCGGTGTGGGCGACCTTCTGACCGTGCACGCGGAGCCGCCGGTGATGCGCGCAGCGGTGGAGGGGCGGGCCGGCTCCGGGCTCCAAATCCTCGGCGTTACGGTGCTGACGGCCTATGACGACGCCATGCTGGCGGAGATGGGCTACGCGATGGGCGCGCGCGATCTGGTGATGCGCCGAGTCGATCAGGCGGTGGAGGCCGGGCTTGATGGCGTGGTGGCTTCGCCCCTTGAAGCGGAGGCGATCCGCGCGCGCGTACCCGATGACTTCCTGATCGTCACACCGGGGGTGCGCCCGGCCGGTGCCGCGCTGGGCGATCAGAAGCGGGTCGCCACGCCCGCAGATGCGCTCGGCGCTGGCGCCAGCCATCTGGTCGTGGGCCGGCCGATTTCCGGAGCTGACGACCCCGCTGAGGCTACGAAAGCGATTGCCGCAGAGATGCAGGCGGTCTGAGCCCTGCTGCTCCGCCAAAGAAAAAGCCCCGGCGCTGACCTCAGCGCCGGGGCTTTCATTTTACAGGCTGCGCGTGCGTTTACAGCGCGCCGTCAATCCATTCGGTGATTTTGCCCTTGGCCATGGCACCGACCTGACGGGCGGTTTCTTCGCCGCCATTGAAGATCAGTAGCGTTGGGATTCCACGCACGCCATACTTGCTCGGCGTCATCGGGTTCTCGTCGATATTGACCTTGGCGATCTTGATCTTGCCGTCCATCTCGCCGGCAATTTCTTCAAGAGCCGGGCCGATCTGCTTGCACGGGCCGCACCATTCTGCCCAGAAGTCCACCAGGACCGGGCCATCAGCCTTGAGAACGTCGGCTTCAAAAGAATCGTCGGTCACAGCAATCGTCGACATGAGTGTTACTCCATAAAACCGGCCCAGCTCCAACAAGCCTGAGCCATTTCGTTGAACGCACACCTAGGAAGCCATGGCGCGCCGGTCAAGTTACCAGACTCTTACGGGCGCGCTGAAGTGTGGTTTCCATCAGCTCTGCGGGCAGTTCCATGAGCCGCGGTGCATCGGTCCAGAGCAGGGCGCACCGCACCGGCCGGTCCGGGTGAAGTGCCTGCAATAGCGCCCGATAGGCCGCCATCTGGGCGACATAGGCCGGGGCCACATCCGCCACATCGGTCGGGGGCGGTCGATTGGTCTTGTAGTCCACGATCAGGACTTCGTGATCTGTGATCACCAGACGGTCAATCTGCCCGTTGACCGTGACACCCTCCGGCAACCCCGGAGCCCGCCCCGACAACGCCACCTCTGCCCGCGAGCCCGGGCCAAACAGGGGCGCAAACCGCTCATCGGCGAGAACACGCAGGGTTTCTGACACGATCTCGGTGCGTTGCGCGTCGGTCAGATCCGGTTTGGCGCTCACAAAAGCCTCGGCCGAGGACTGGCGTCGGTCTTCGGGTAGATCGGGAAGTGTCTGCAGCAGCTTGTGGATCAGCGAGCCGCGCCGGAAACGATCCGGACCGCCTTCAGACAGCGGCGAGAGGGGTGGCGGCTCAAACCCGCCATCCTCATCATCCAGCAACCGCGACGGGGCCATGGGCCGGATCGCGGGAGGATCGACGGGTGCGGGTCCCTGCATCCAGCTGGGCAGCGAGGGCGAGGCCTCACGCGCGTGTTTCGCCGGGCCAAGCGCCTTCGACCGCGCGCCAAGGCGCAGCCCATGGGGTGCTGACCATCCGTTTTCGTCTGCCTGGCGTGAAAGGACGGTGTCGACCGGCTTCCAGCCATCGCGCATGGCACTGCGCCACACCCGGTCATGCCAGCTGCCCTCATCAACCTTGCCGCCATTACCATGGGTGTGGCCGCAGACGATCAGGCGGTCTCGCGCCCGCGTCATCGCCACATAGAGCAGGCGCTGATACTCGCCCTCCATCTCCAGATCGGCGCGATCCCGCAGGCTCTGCACAAGCGGCGGCCGCATCTTCGTGTCCGGTGCCCAGATAAAGCCGGTCTTCAGGTGAGCATAAAGGCCCCGAGCATTGTCCTTCGGCAGCTGGGTGGTATCCGGCAGGAAGACGATCGGAGCCTCAAGGCCCTTAGCGCCGTGCACGGTCATGACTCTGACTTCGCCACGCCCGGCTTCCATTTCCCGTTTTATATCAGACGCGTCACCACTGATCTGGTGGACAAAGCGGGTCAGCGACGGGGCACCATCGCGTTCGTGGTCCAGCGCCCGGGACAGGAATTCCTCGGCCGGGTCACGGGCTTCCTCACCCAGCCGGGCATAAAGCCGGGCCAGCCGGGTTTCTCCGGTCGCGCTTGTCTCATTGAGAAAGCTTGCAAAAAAGGCGTAGGGGGCCACCGTGTCGACCCGGCGTCTGGCGCGCTCCAGTGCATCGCGGGCTTCGCCAAAGCGGGGGTCATCACTGTGACGCAGCTTCTCCCACAGGCGGCGGCCCGCGCGCTGGCTCAGGTCAAACAGTGCGTCATCATCGATCGTGGGGTCCGCCTGGCCCACAGGATGGAAGAAGGGGCTTTTCAGGACCTCGGCCAGTGACAGGTCATCGTCGGGAAGCAGCGCAAACCGGGCCAGCGACAACAAATCCTCGACAACCAGCTGGTCGGGCAGGGTCATGCGGTCTGCGCCCGCCACCGGTACATCGTTCAGCTTGAGCTGCCGTATGATTTCCTCAAACAGACCGCCACGCTTTCTGACCAGTACCAGAATATCGCCCGGCGTGGCGGGTGTTTGCGTCCACGGATCGCCTTCGCGCCAGACCCCGTCACCGCGCTTCAGGATTGCTGCAATCTCCTCAGCGACCGCCGCGGCCAGCTGATTGCGGGCGCTATCCTTGCGGGGGTGGTCGACCGGACGCAGGTCCAGCTCTTCGTCTTCGGGGGTTTCCGGTTTCGGGATGGCTGGCCAGACCTCGACACAGCCCGGTGCGTTGGACCGGGCCGCCCTGTGACCGCCATAGCGATGAAACGGCATCGCGTCGCGCGCCGTGTCGGTTTCCGGGTCGGTCATCAAGAATTTGGTTTCCAGCGCCGCGGTCTCGTCCTTGCGCTCCGGCGCATTCAGCGCGGCTGCTTCGGACGTGAAAGCCGCGTCGACAGCCCCCAGGATCTGTTTGGACGACCGGAAGGAGACGTCCAGCGGCGGGCTCTCGAAGCGCAGGCCTGCACCACCCGCTTCACGCTCCAGACGTTCACGCTGCGCCAGGAAGAGTGCCGGATCGGCACTCTGGAAGGAGTAGATGGATTGTTTCTCATCGCCGACGCAGAAGACACTGCGCGCCAGGCTTTCAGCCGGGTGCGCCCCCTGCCCTGCGAAGAACTCCTCGGTCAGGGCGTTGATCACGGCCCACTGGTCCGGGGCCGTATCCTGCGCCTCGTCGACCAGAACGTGATCCAGCCCCTGATCCAGCTTGTAAAGTGCCCAGATACGCGCCTCGGAATCGGTAAGCAGGGCTCGCGCCCGGTCGACCAGGTCTGCAAAGTCGACGCGGCGAAGGCGTTGAAGCCTATGATCATATTCCCGAATGAGAGCGCTTGCTAACGTCAGCGCGGCGCGTGTGGCTCCATTGGCTTTGGCGTTGGCGAGGAACTCCAGCACCTCGCCATCGACCCGGTGGCGTTCGCTGCCCTCTTCGCCAAACAGCGTCACAAGAATCTTGTAGGTTTCGCCGGTCTTTTTGCCGAACAGGGATTTCGGCTGGCGCAGGGTTCCGTTCGTGGTAAGCCAGAAATCGAGATAGCGCCGTGCAGCTTCTGCCGGATCGCGCTCGCTGGCTTCAAGGGCATAGGCGAGCTTGTCGGCGCTCACGATCTCGGTCTTGCTGCCGCCAGCCTGCAGGCCGCTCAGGGCCGCTTCAAGATCGTCGACCGCCGTCTCCGCCCAGATGGTCTGGAGCGCCAGTGTCTCGTCCATGTCAGGGGCCACGCCAAGCGCCAGGCTGGCGCGGTCGGCCAAGGTTTCGATGCTGCCCGCCTCATCAAGCAGGCTGGACAGGCGGCTTCTCTGCCCCAGCGCGAACCCTGCAATACGCTCAACGCCATCTGGTCCTGCGGCGCTCAGGATCGCATTAATGGCCTGTGCCAGAGATCCGTCTGGGGCCATGTGGGCGTTTCCATAGAGGCGCTCCAGGCATTCGGCGCGCAGCCTGGCGGCTTCGTTATCGTCCTGCACTTCAAAGCCGGGCGACATGCCAGCCTCGAGCGGGAAGCGTCGCAACAGGCTTTCACAGAAAGCGTGGAGCGTCTGGATTTTCAGACCGCCCGGGGTCTCCAGCGCGCGGGCGAACAGCTGCCGGGCCGCGGCAAGGTCATGTGTTCCGGGTGCGCCGGTCAGTTCCTCCAGCTTTTTCGCCAGCGCTTCATCCGGTAGCGTCGACCACTCACCGAGCTTTTTAAACAGGCGCGATTGCATTTCACCGGCTGCGGCTTTGGTGAAGGTCACACACAGCATCCGGTCCGGAGCAGCACCGGCCAGCAATAGCCGCGCGACCCGGTCCACCAGAACACGGGTCTTGCCAGAGCCGGCATTGGCCTCGACAAAAACGGTCGCCCGCGGATCAGCCGCCGCGCGCTGGGCTTCGCTGGCATCCTTGACGATTTCAGGATCAAAACCGGCGCTCATTGATCGCCCCCCGACTCGTCGCCTGGCGCGCTTGCCCATTCCTTGCGACGGGCAAGATGGTCGTAATCGCCCCAGCGATTGACGTATTTTGCACGCGGCTGGCTGGGATAGGTCCGGTCCGGGTTATCGAACTTCTCAACCCAGTTCTTCAGCGCCTGCAGCGCGTTCTCGGCCAGGGCGACCGGCTCCTCGGTCCCGGGCTTATTCACGACCGAACGCTCTTCACCGGGTTTCTGTGTGCCGGAGATGCGAACATAGATCAGGTCCCCGGCCTCATGGCTGGGACAGTTCTCGAAGGCCCCGCGCGCGGCCATCGCGGCCTGTAGTGGAAGCTGGGGTGAGAACCCGACACCAACTTCCTTGGTGCTGGGTAGGCTCCCGGTCTTGTAGTCGATGATATCCAGTGCGCCATCAGGCCTGAGGTCAATGCGATCTGCACGCGCTGTCAGCTCAAACGGACCGGCTGGTCCGTCGATCATCAGCTTGCCTTTGGCCTCAATGGCGACAGGGCGGAAGCGGGTGTCGTCGCTGCGCCGGCGTTCGGCTTCCCATGCCACCAGAAATTCTGCCGCCCGGGCAAAGCGCGGCAGTTCAAGGCCCAGCTGAGCTTCAGGAAAGCCCGCTTCAGCCAGCGCGATGCGGCCTTGGTCAATCAATCGATCCAGTGCATCCCGGGGCAGCCCCTCGGCATCGGGCAGGGATCGGGTCCACCGCTCGACCGCCTGGTGATAGGCCGTCCCGCGTTCGGCCGGGCCAGGGTCGCGATCCA
The DNA here is from genome assembly GCA_043513725.1 of Oceanicaulis sp. Lineage (GTDB taxonomy): Bacteria > Pseudomonadota > Alphaproteobacteria > Caulobacterales > Maricaulaceae > Oceanicaulis. Next base: position 1,708,649 of record CP121338.1, read on the forward strand.
GGGGCTCCAGCGGCTCAAGGCGCAGGATCTTGCGCGCGAAAATCGCGTAGGGATCACGGATCCAGGTCTCGATCTGGGTGACCGACATCCGGCGCGGTCTGGCGTCAACGGGCGGTGCTGGCTGGGGCTCGGACAGCCGGGTCTGGCTCGCCGGGGCGTCCATGGCGGCGGCGAGTGCGACATAATCGGTCTCCGGGTTCAGCAAGGCATCAGCGCGCGCTTCCCCCAGAGCGCCCCTCGCCAGCGTCTGGAGCCGCCAGAGCCAGCGCGAGGCCACCGCAGGGGCTCCGTCCTGCTTTCGGGCGCGGGTCAGGATGACATCCGGCGTGGAGGCAAGTTGGGCGAAGTCGTGGGCGGCGAGCCCAAAGCGGCGCTCCGGGGCCCCCAATCCTGCGGCCAGGCGCATCCCGCGGCTCAGGAAGGGGTCGCTCCCGCCGGCTGCTGGCCAGATGCCTTCATTCAGCCCGGCGAGGATCACCCGGTCGGCATTGACCAAGCGTGCTTCGAGCGGGCCCAGAATCTGAAGTCTCGGATGGGCACCAAAGCGCGGCCTAACAAGACGCGTGCGGGCTGTTTCAAGCAGAGCCCGGCGAAACTCGATCGCCGACATGGGGGGTAGTGCCCCGGCCTCGTTCAGGAACTCGCTCATCAAGGCGGCTGCAGCCTCACCGGCCTCACCAGCCCACAAGCGTTCAGCACCCGTCATTTCGTTCGAGGCGGCGAGGGCTTCACCCGCCAGCGCGAGGGCTCTGGCCCACTCTGCCGCAGGCCGGTCTATGTCCAGATCACCAAAATCACCCAGTGCATCGGCCGTCCGGGTCAGGATCTGACCCCAGCGCTCGGCCTGGCTTTCGTTATCGCCGGCCGCATCGATAGCCGTGTCGTACAGGGCCTCTGCATCCTGTCCGGGACGGCGACCGCGCAGAGCTTTGCGCTCCAGTGAGATCAGGTCCTGCACCAGCAACGCGCGCTCTTCGCCGAGGGCAAAGAGTGGCGAGGCCCCCAGAGCCGAGAAGGCGAGCGCCGAGCCCGGGTCCAGCGCGAGGTCCAGAACGCGCATCAGGAAGGCTCCGGGCGGCGTGTCAGAGAGCGGCGTACCCGCTGAGTCATCCAGCGTGACGCCGAACCGGCCCATCTCGACGGTCACCCGGCGCGCCAGCGCACGGTCCGGTGTCACCAGCACGGCTCGCTCACCTTCGCGGGACAATGTCTCCCTCAGGGCCAGGGCAATCGCGCGCGCTTCATCGGCGGGCGAATCCGCTTCAATCACCGAGAGCCCCGTTAGCGCGCGCTCAAAAACATCATCGCCGAGAGTTTGCTTCAGAGTTTCAACGCGATCGAGCCAGTCAGCGGTGGCTTCGGCAGGGCGGAGCGCTTCGGCCACGAGGCGTGCCCGTGGTGTGTCCTGACCGCGTTCGGCCCCTTCTTTCCAATAGGCCACATCCTTACGATCAAGACCGAGCCGCTCAACAAAGCTTTTCATCGCGCGCTGCGGGTGGGCGTCATCAATCGCGTCCCAGGCCCGGCGGTCGAGATCGCGCGCGAAGCCCGGCAGCACCACACACCCACGCGGCAGCTTCGCCACAACGCTTAACAGCTCAGCAGCGGCCGGGATCGAGCCGGTTGATCCCGCCGCAATCACCGGTCCGTCTGGTGGTGTCTCGGCCCAACGATGGGCGAGCGCGCGCAAAATGCTGGACCGTCGACGCGCCGGATCGATCTCGCCGCGTTCCGCAAGGAGGGCCGGCCAGGCGTCGAGGACAATATCGAGAAAAATCGCCGCTTCCTGCATGTGCGCGGGTAATGCCGACCGGATGTCCTCAGACAGGGCTGACAGATCCTCTACGTCCTCGGTGGCGAGGTCATCGATCAGCCGGGCGAGGTCATCGGCGAGCGCCAGTGCACCGCCCACCCCCATCGACCGGCCCGCCGCAGACTCCCTTTGCAGGATCAGGCGCGCCAGCTCAAATCGGCGACGGGCGCTGGAAATGGCATCCGGCGCAATGTCGGAAAGTTCGCCGGGCTCAAAGGGCGGATCATCGGCATCAACATCGCCAATCGGCCGGATCATGGGCAGAAGCGTGGCCCCGGGATCGCGGCGCGCAAAGGCTTCCGCAAGAGCCCGTCCTGCCCGGCGTGTGGGGGCCAGAACGGTGACCGAAGCCAGCGCCTGCGGATCGGGGAAGGCGTTGGAAAGGCCCGCAGCCAACGCGTCCACGAAGCTGACCGCTGGCGCGATCGTGAAGACATTCGGGCCCGACCCTTCAAACAGGTGATCTGCGCTCATGCGCCCTGCTCCAGCTGCCATTCGGCTGCGTCCCGCGCATGGGGGTCGCCCACATGCATCCAGAACGCCTCCATCACATGACCAAAGACCCGGCCGTTAGCGAGCGCTTCATCCCATAAGCGGTTGGTGGAAAACGGTTCTTCTTTATAGCCCACGAGCACGCGCGGGTGCATCACCTGGACACCGGCATAGGCAAAGGGGGCGGTGGAGGCGGTGCCGCGACGACGCAGCTGTCCGCTGGGTTCCAGAAAGAAGTCACCTGCCCCGTCAAAACCAAGCTGATGGTTCATCGACGCGAGGAGCAGGAGAAAGTCCATCCGCTCCGGGTCAAAAGCGCTTGCTAACTTCGCCAGTTCAGGGGTGCCACCATCGACCCAGAGCGCGTCGATATTTGCTACAAAAACAGGGTCTTCGCCGAGCATGGGGGCAGCTTTGACCAACCCGCCGCCGGTTTCAAGAAGCAGCTCGCGCTCGTCCGAAACATGGATTTTCGGAGATGAGCGTTTGCTTACAAGCGCCTCAAGGTCGTTGGCAAAATGGTGGACGTTGACCACGGCGTCCCGAACCCCAGCGGCGGCAAACTTGTCGAGGGTCCAATCGATCAGAGCCTTGCCACCGACTTCGACCATCGCCTTGCAGCGCGAGTTTGTGAGCGGTTGCATACGGGTGCCGCGACCGGCAGCCATGGCCATGGCGCGCGTGATGCTCACTGGTCCGCCTCCGCAAAGACTTCTGGCACCAGCTCACGGACCTGTTCACGGACCGGGGCGAGCGCCGGGTGGCTGATATCACGCACGAAATGTCGCGCGACTCGCGGCAACAGGTCGAGATAGCGCGGTTTGCCATCCCGGCGGGCGAGGCGCACGAAAATGCCCAAAATCTTGGCATTGCGCTGGGCGGCAAGGACCGCGGCGGCAGCATCGAACGCGTCCCGATCCGCCAGCCCTGCGCGTTCAAAGAAGCGGTCAATGACGGGATTGGTGATTTCGGGAGCCACGTCGCGGCGAGCGTCCTCCAGCAGGGACACCAGATCATAGGCCGGGTGACCGAACAGGGCGTCCTGGAAATCCAGGAGGCCGACACGGGCTTCCGCCGTCCGGCCGGGCAGCCAGATCAGGTTTTCGGCGTGAAAGTCGCGCAGGACCAGGCCTGGTGCATGCGCGGCGAGACATGGGAAGACCGACCGCCAGGCCTTGCCCCAGGCCTCGCTGGCCTCCGCGTCGGGTTTCTGACCCCGCTCAGGCGCATACCAGTCCAGGAAGAGCTCGGTTTCAGCGAGAAGCGCGGTTTCGTCATAGCCCTGCACCGGCCAGCTTGCCCCAAAGGCGCTTGGCTCGGCCTCAAAGCTGGAACGATAAATCGCTCCAAGCGTGTCGGCAGCGGCCAGGTAGAGGGTTTGCTCGTCGGCAGGTTCGGGGATCAGGCGGGCAAACAGGTCGTCGCCGAGATCTTCAAGGATCAAAAAGCCCTGATCGAGATCGGCTTCGTGAATCCGGGGCGCAGAAAAATCGCGGACCGAGAGTGCGTTGGCCAATGCGGCAAAGGCCGCCGTGCTATTGCCAGCCAGGCGCGCCACGGCGTTATAGCCCAGCTGGGCGCGATCTTCCGGCGTGGCCTCTGGCGGGCAGGCCGGGGCCTCGTGGCCACCGGGCGCATCCATCAGAATGGCCGGCTGCCCGTTCCGCGTCAGCCTGAAATAGGATCGAGTGGAGGCGTCGCCGGGAAAGGCCACGACGTCGGCTTTGCCCCAGCCGACGGCATCCAGAAAGGCGCGCCGGCTTTCGTCGCGCGAGGTGTCAAAGGCCATCGATGAGGCCCTCCCAGCGTCCGTGGCCGGTCAGCAGCGCCTCGCGCGCGCCGTTGGCCGTTTCAGTCAAGCTTAGGTCCAGCCGGTTCGCGGGCGCAAATGACGGAGCCCGATCGGGCCACTCAACCAGCGCGAATCCATGGTCCAGCGCATCATCAAGACCAAGCTCATCCAACTCGCCCTCGTCGTCCAGTCGATAGAGGTCAGCATGGGCCAGGGTCTGCCCGGCGTGGGTCTCATAGGTCTGAACGAGCGTGTAGGTCGGGCTTGGCGCATCGGGTTCGCCGGTCAGTGCCTCGATGACGGCTCTGGCCAGCGTGGTCTTGCCCGCCCCCAGATCACCTAACAGTCGCACGACATCGCCAATTTGAAGCTGTACGGCCAGGCGCTTGCCCAGATCGGCGGTGGCCGCTTCGTCGGTGAGGATCAGGGTGCGCGTTGCCATGTCATGAGCTGTAGGACGCCCCGAGGCTGGCCGCAAGGCGTGCCGGGTGCTTGACTTCACCGTCTGAACACGGCGTCTATCAGGCACAACAGGTGGTAGCGATCTCAAGGGCGTAGTCGACGTGTCTCATACCCTGATCATTGGGGCTGGCCAGGCCGGACTATCGGCGGCCGCAGAGCTCAGAAAACGCAAATATGACGGGGCGATCACCCTATTGGGTGCGGAACAGGCTGCACCCTACCAGCGCCCGCCGCTTTCGAAGGCCTATCTGTCCGGCGAGCTTCCTCTGGACCGGCTCTGGCTGAAGCCTGAGGCCTGGTATGAAAAGGCCGAAGTGACCCTGAAGACCGGCGTGAGAGTCAGTGCGCTCGACCGTTCGGCGAGCGAAATCATCACCGCAGAAGGCGATCGCATCGGCTATGACAAGCTGATCCTGGCGACCGGCGGTGAAGCGCGCCGACTGCCGATCCCGGGCGCGGACCTGCCCGGCGTCTTTGTGCTGCGCAACCTCGCTGAAGCCGATGGCCTGTCCGCGGCCCTGCAGGGCGCGAAGCGACTGGTCATCATCGGCGCGGGCTATATCGGCCTTGAGGTGGCCGCTTCTGCGCGCAAGCGCGGGCTGGACGTCACTGTGCTTGAAGCCGCTGACCGACCCATGGCGCGCACCGCCAGTGCGCTCTTGTCAGGCTGGTTCGGGGCGATCCACCGTGGCTATGGCGTTGATCTTCACGTCAGTACACCCGTCGCGGCCATTACAGGCGACAGCAAGGCCACAGGGGTGGAGCTGGCCGATGGCGAAATTGTCGAGGCGGATCTGGTGCTTGTGGCGGCCGGTCTGGTCCCGTCGACGCAGCTTGCCGAGGCGGCGGGGCTCGCGTGTGACACCGGCATTCTGGTGGATCAGCAGGCCCGCACCGAGGATGAAAACATCTACGCCATTGGCGACGTGGCGCGGTTTGAACTGGCGCGCTACGGCCAGAGCCTGCGGCTGGAAAGTGTTCAGAACGCCATTGAGCAAGGCAAGGCCGCCGCGGCCTCCATCTGCGGGGACGAGGTCGTCTACGACCCGGTGCCGTGGTTCTGGTCGGACCAGTATGAGCTCAAGCTTCAGATCGCCGGGCTTATCGACGGGGCTGACGAGATGGTTCGCCGCGGCGATCCTGAAGAAGGCAAGTTCGCGCTATTTCACCTTAAAAAAGGGCAGCTTATGGCCTGCGAAGCGGTCAATAGCGCACCGGAATATATGGCCGCCCAGCGCATGATTGCCCAGGGCGCGAAGCCGGACCCGGCGCGGTTACGGGATAGCAGTGTGGCGATGCGCGACTTCCTGTCCTAAATAGGCAGGTGAACCGGTGCGGTCCTCGCGCCTGACCCTTTTCATTGACGTTCAAGGACCTTGAAGACGGCCCATGGCGAAAATTACCTATATCGAGCATGACGGCACCGAGCATACGGTGGACGTGGACAACGGCATCACCGTGATGGAAGGCGCGATCCGCAATCTCGTGCCGGGCATCGACGCAGACTGCGGCGGGGCTTGCGCCTGTGCGACCTGCCACGTCTATGTGGACGAGGCCTTCAAAGACAAGACGGGCGAGCGGACCTCCATGGAGGACAGCATGCTCGATTTTGCCTCCGACGTACGCGACAACTCGCGGCTTTCATGTCAGATTAAGGTTTCCGATGCGCTCGACGGACTGATCGTGCGCATGCCGGAAGAACAGGGCTGAGGCCGGCCTGACACTGCGCCATCAGCCTTAAGCGTCTGAAGTTATGGGGCCTTCAGACTGACGAGGGGATGGCAATGGTTACGGGCAGGACAGCCTTCTCACCCTTGATGCGGGCGCTGGTGCTCGGCGCAGCGGCGCTGGGCCTGTCGGCCTGTTCGGGAGAAGGTGACCCGCCCCAGACCGCGCTGGTGGGGACCGAGGAGATTCCGGTTCATCGGCTCACCAGCCTGACCGATCCGTATGCCGATCTCTACGTCTCGATGGACCGTGAGATCGTGCTGGATTTTGGCCGTGTCGAGGCGGTGATCGAGTGCGAGCGGCGTGGATATATCTGCCTGGAATGGCCCTTCGTCTTTGCCTTCCCCGAAAGTGGCGAGCCCCCGACGGCGGGCTGGTCCGCGGGCGGGTATGAGTTCCGGACGGTGATGCAGACCGAGCGCGACTTCTGCGGGCGGACCCGAAATGCCTATTTGATTGAGGGGTCTAACAGTGTCGGATGGGCGACACGGGTCTGGTACCACCCCGCGTTCGGCGTCTACGCAGTGATGACAGGGCAGGCCGAAGACGGTGATCTGGTGACCATTGAGCGGGCTTACACGACCTGTGACCGCGGCCTGCTTGCCCGGGACAATGCGGGCGTTCTGGCGCTCGGCGGCTAGCGCCAGAGCCCGAAAAACACCTCGCGAACGGTCTCAAGCGACCATAGCCCGAAGGCCGCACCGATCAGCAGAAGCAGCAGGATTTTCCACCGGTGGCCGCGGGTGAAGCGCCATACGGCGACGACGCTTCCCCACACGACTTTCCAGCCGAAGAGACGCAAGGGAAGTCCAAGTGCAAGCGCACCCAGAAGCGCAAAACCGCCAATCCAGACAAGCTCTTCGGCCATTGGCATCCCCCCAAGGATGACCTGCCCTCAAAGATGAGGCGAGGGGGTTATACCACCTGAAGGACGGTTTCCGGCGGGCGACCAATTGCCGCCTTATCGCCGTTGATCAGGACAGGGCGCTCAATGAGCTTGGGTGTGCGGGCCATGGCGGCTACCAGCGCGTCCTCGTCGCTCACCTCCTTAAGTCCCTGATCTTTATAGTCAGCTTCGCCCTTGCGCATGAGGTCGCGAGCCGAAGCGAGGCCCAGCCTGGCAATGACATCGCGGATTTCAGCCTCGCTCGGAGCGTCCTTCAGATATTCACGAACGCTGGGTTCGAAGCCCTTTTCGTGAAGCAGGGAAAGCGCTTCGCGGGATTTGCGGCAGCGGGGATTATGCCAGAATTCCATAATAAACCTCGTTGTTTAGACGTTTGATGCCGCCAGAACGGCGCGCGCGGCTTTCAGGTGCATGGCCTCGACCATGCGGCCCTCAACCGGGATCGCGCCCTTGCCGGCATTGGCCGGATCGTCAAAGGCGGCGACGACTTTTTTCGCCCAGACGCGGGCGCTTTCGCTGGGGGCGAAGGCGGCATTGGCGGGCTTGACCTGGCTGGGGTGGATCAGGGTTTTGCCATCAAAACCAAGCACATGACCGGCTTTTGCTTCAGCGACAAAGCCAGCTTCATCCCTGTAGGCGTTATAGACGCCATCGAGCACACGCAGGCCTGCCGCCCGGGCCGCGAGGACCAGTTGGGCCAGATGCGGGGTCAGCGCCTCGCGCTGGGTCGGACCGTCTGGGAGACGCAGCGCACTGGCCAGATCATTGGTTCCGGCGATCAGGGCTGCGAGCCCGATTTCCTGAGCTTTTTCAGCGAAGTCGCGAAGGGCTAGCAGGGCGCGCGGTGTCTCGATCATGGCCCAGAGCGGACGGTCCCAGCCGGCCGCCTGAAGGCGCTGGCGGAGCCTCGCAAGCTGATCGGGATGCTCGGTCTTGGCGACACAGACGGCATCAGGCCGAGCTGCCGCGACCGCCTCGATATCGGCAGCGAGGTCATCGGAGCCCGGCTCGGCGATGCGTAAAACCGCAAATATTCCAGCGGCCTGGAACTTCGCGATGGCGTCCGGTGCAGCGGCACGTGCGGCCGGCTTGGCGTCCGGGGCGACCGCGTCTTCCAGATCGAGGATCAGCGCGTCGGCCCCCAGACCGGGGGCTTTATCCAGTGCACGGGGCTTATCGCCGGGCACAAAAAGCACAGAGCGCAGCGGGGTTTGGATATCGTCAGACATGGGGAAACTGATTACATAATCCCCATGACCAAAGCCAGACCAGCATCGGTTATCGCGATCACATCCCATGTGGCGGGCAGCACGGTGGGCGGCCGGGTGACCGGTGCGGTGATGCAGGCGCGCGGCATCGACATGGCGCTGGTGCCGACCGTTCTGATGGGCCGCCACCCCGGCAAAGGTATCCCCGGCGGGGGCCCAGTGGCAGCGGACCAGATTGGCTCAATCCTGACCGGGCTGAGGCGGGACGGATGGTGCGAGCGCGCCGATGCAATCTTCGTGGGATATCAGGCGCTTCCAGAGCAGGTGGCCGCCGTTTGCGCCTTCATCCGCGAGATCCGCGCTGACCAGAACCATCTGAAAGCTGACCTGCCGTGCCCAAAACTCGTTCTGGACCCGATTCTGGGCGACGGTCCGGGCGAGCCGGACGACCGCCATCTCTACATCAAACCCGAAACGGCCGCCGTGATCCGCGATCAGCTCCTGCCGCTGGTCGATGTCATCACTCCCAACCTGTTCGAGCTCGCCTGGCTCACCGGCCGGCCGCTCAAGACCGAGGCCGACATCGTCGAGGCCGCCCGGGGATTAGGCTGCGAGGTGGTCGTAACCTCCACCCCGGCGTCGGAGGGCCAGATCGGCACTATGGTGATCGACCCGCTGACCGCCCAGACGATTACAACGCCGCGCCGGACCGGCGCGCTCAATGGGGCGGGGGATTTGTTTGCCGCGGAAATGCTGGCTGGGCTGCTGACCGGTGACGCGCTGGTGGTGGCGGCGGGTGAAGCCGCCGCACGCGTCGGGTCGGTCTTCGTGGCGAGTGATGCGCAAAGCGGCGATCTGGCCATCGACCACGCCACGCTCACCCAGCCAGTTCTGCGGCCCCTGCCACGCCGGGTTGGCGCAAAGGCACCGGCCTGGGCCATGGGCGTGGACGGCGCGCCGTCGGGCTGGTGCGCGGTAATGATCGACATGAATGGGATCGAGCCGCCGCGCCACAAGCTTTATGACAGCTTTGACGCGCTGGTCGCCGAGGGGGCGCAGATTATCGCGGTCGACATGCCCATCGGCTTTCAGGATGCGCCGGGTGAGATTGGCATGCGCGACTGTGAGCGTCTGGCGCGTGAGATTCTGGGGCCACGCCGGTCGAGCGTGTTCCCCTCGCCCCTGCGTGGGGCGTTGGCGGCGGCTGACTACGCGGACGCCTCGGCGCTAAACCGGGCTGCAGGGGGCAAGGGCCTGTCGAAACAGAGCTTTAATCTCTTCCCCAAGATGCGCGAGATCGACGCGATCATGACGCCGGACAGGGAAAGCTTCCTGTTTGAAACCCATCCGGAAACCGGCTTTGCGGTGATTGCTGGCCACCCAGCCCGGCATTCGAAGAAGACCGTCGAGGGGCGCGAGGAGCGCCTCGCCCTGTTGGAGCAGCATGGCCTGCCGCGAAGCCTGTTCGAGCCCCACCCCTACCGGCGCAAGGATGCGAACCTTGATGATCTGGTGGATGCGGGGATTTGCGCGCTCACTGCGCTGCGCATTGCGGCGGGCACAGCGAAATTGCTGCCCGAGCAGCCGCCCCGGGATGGGCGCGGTCTTCGCATGGCGATCTTTGCTTGATGTTGGCCGCGCGGGGCGCTACCCCGCGATCCCATGAGCATCGAAATCCATGGACAGGTCGCTCCCGGCTTCGAGCCGGTGCGCGACGCCTTCGCAAAAAACTTCGCAGACACCGATGAGATCGGCGCAGGCTTCGCCCTGATGCGCGATGGCGAGACGCTGGTGGATATTTACGCCGGCCATGCCGACCGCAAGCGCACGCGCGCCTGGACCGCCGACACCATCGTGCCCGTGTTTTCAACCGGCAAGGCCGTCACGGCCATGGTCGTGGCCTGGCTGGTCGATCAGGGGCGGCTGGATTACACCGCACCGGTCGCTGACGTCTGGCCTGAATTTGCGCAGGCCGGGAAAGACGCAGTGACACTGGCCCAGGCCCTGTCGCACCAGGCGGGCCTGTCGGGCTACCCCCACGAGATGGAGGCCTCCGACTGGTTTGACCGCGAGCTGATGGAAGAGCGCTTTGCCGCGATGGAACCGCTCTGGCCGCTCGGCGAAGGGACGGGCTACCACCCGATCAGCTATGGGGTTCTGGCCGATGCGGTTGTGCGCCGCGCCGATGTGAAGGGTCGCAGCGTGGGCGCGATCCTGCGCGAAGAAATCTGCGGCCCGCGCGAGATCGACTTTCATATCGGCGTCTCCGACGCGGATCAGGAGCGCGCGGCCGAGCACATGCTGCCGCCCCGCCCACCGCATCTGGGCAAGATGAACCCGGCCCGTGAAGCGGCCTTTTTAAAGCCGTGGTCGTCACCGGGCCGGCGCGGCGCGGCCGCCTGGCGATCCGCCGAATTACCGGCCGCTAACGGTCACGGCACGGCCAATGCCATTGCCCGGCTCATGGCGCCCTTTGCGACCGAAGGCCGGCTTGATGGTGAGCGCCTCATCAGCGCCGACACCGTGTCTGCGGCCATGACCGAACAGGTCAGCGGACCGGACCGCGTGCTGCCCTTTGATCTCAGCTATGGCTGCGGGGTCATGATCAACCGCGATAGCGGGGCCTATGGTCCCGAACCCAAGGCGGTGGGCCATTACGGCTTTGGCGGCAGCTGTGGTTTTGCCGATCCGGTCCGCGGCGTGTCGGGCAGCTATGTCATGAACCGCCAGATGGACGTCCTGGTCGGCGACGCCCGCGCTGTCGCGCTGATCGACGCCGCGTATAGGTGTTTGTGAGGGGCTAGGTAAGCACCCTTCCCTCCCCTTGAGGGGGAGGGTGTCAGCGTCAGCTGACGGGTGGGGTGAAGATCATCGAGCGCTGGCGCTGCCCCCCACCCGACCAAGCCTATTGGCTTGCCCACCCTCCCCGCGTTGGGGGAGGGAGACCATGCCGTCCTCGCCGCATTAAGGGCTCAGCGTAATGCGGCAGTCTCTTCAAATTAAGTTGAACTCCCGGCCGAAGAGCCGGGGCCTCTGTCCGAACGAAGCGCTTTATTCTGATCAAGGTCCCGTATCTCTGCTTCGCTGGTCCGGGAATTCAATATGAATTGGTCTTTCGGTGTCCTCCCCGCAAGCGGGAGGAGACATCGGATCACTCACCACCCCTCCAGCGTCTCCCGCCAATCGTCCGATAACGGCTTTGGCCGGCGGGTCTGGCGGTCCACATAGACGTGAGTGAAATGCCCCTCGGCGATGGCGCTGTCTTCGCCCTGCTTGAAGATCGCGATTTCGTAGCGCACCGAGCTTGACCCAATGCGCGCGACCTTGACCCCCGCCTCCAGCGCGTCTGGAAAAGCCGCAGGCGCGTGGTACTGGCAGCCGGTTTCCACCACCAGGCCAATGGTGTCGCCGTGCTCAATATCGAGCAGGCCCGCCGCAGCGAGGCGCCGGTTCACCGCCGTGTCGAAATAGGCGTAGTAGGTCACATTGTTGATGTGGCCGTAGACGTCGTTATCGGCCCAGCGCGTTTCGATCGGCTCGAAGGCTGCAAAGTCGGCGCGGGTTGCGGGGGCGGGCCGGCTCACAGGATTTCCTCATACATGGCCACGATGGACTCGTAGGTCATCTCGCGCGGATTGTTGGGCAGAAGGCGATCATTGGCCGCCACGTCCTCGGCCATTTTCGGCACGTCATTATGGCTGATGCCCAGCTCGGACAAGCGGCGTTCAATGCCAACCGCGTCGGCAATGCGGTCCATCTCGTCGATAAGGCCGGCCGAACCTGGTTTCAGCCCCAGATGGGCGGAAATCTCGCCGTAATGGGCCTCTGCCTCCGGCGCGTTGTAGCGCAGCACGGGGGGCAGGACGACGGCGTTGGAAAGTCCGTGGGGCACGTGGAACATGCCGCCCAGCGGATAGGCCATGGCGTGAACGCCCGCGCACGGCGAGTTGGAGAAGGCCTGACCGGCCAGCATGGCCCCCAGCAGCATGTCGCCGCGCGCCTCCACGTCCGAGCCGTCTTCACAGGCACGCAGGATGGAGCCGTGCAGCTTTTTCAGCGCGGTCAGCGCCAGCGCGTCCGACACCGGGTTCTTCGCCCGGCGATTGGTGTAGGCCTCGATCGCGTGGACCATGGCATCAATGCCGGTATAGGCGGTCGGGTGCTTCGGCAGGCCGAGCGTCAGATCGGCGTCCAGGATCGCCATGTCCGCATAAAGCGGGTCGGCCGCGATGCCTTTCTTGGTCGTTGCACCGGTGGTCAGCACAGCCACATTGGTGACTTCGGATCCGGTGCCCGCCGTGGTGGGCAACAGGATCAATGGGGGGCGGTTCGCGGTGACCTGCTGGACGCCATACATGGTCGCAAGCGATTGCTCACCTGAGAGTAGGACCGCGACGACTTTTGCTGTGTCCATGGGGCTGCCGCCGCCAAATCCGATCACGGCTTCCGCGCCAAAACCCTGCCCGGCCTTGACCGCATCCAGCACGGTTTCCTCCGGCGGGTCGGCAACGACCTTGTCATAGACCAGAACATCGAGGCCGGCGTCTTCAAGGCCGGTAAGCGCGGTATCGGCCAGCCCGGCCCCCCGCACACCGGCATCGGTGACAAACAAAATTTTGCGTGCGCCCTTCAGGGCCGGAGCCGCCGTCTCGGCAAGCCGGGCGCTGGAGCCTGTTTCGAAAAGGATTTTCGGAACGGTGGTGAATGTAAACGCGGACGTCATATATCAACTCCGTAAGCCAGGGCAGCGCAGCTGGTATGCAGACCCTTTATGGATAATGGGTTTCGCGTCATGCTAGGGCTCTGCGCTGTAAATGCCAGCCCGCGCCCGCAGCGCCATTGGAGACCGCCATGCTTGACGAGTCCGCCACAGCCATTCCCGACATGGGCGATGCCTATTTCGACCCGCTGAAACAGGACGAGGGTCATGGCCTGACCGGTCCCGGTGGTGCGCTGCATCGCTATGCGATCCGGCCTGAGGGCTATCAGCTGGCCGACGGCGATTTCGATCGTGACGGCTGGACGCTCAAGGCTCAGCCGAAATACACCGAGGCAGAGCACGCGCGCTGGCGGCTCCTGTTTGAAAACCAGCGCAAGATGCTGCCTGGGCGGGCCTGCAAGGACTTCATGCGCGGGTTTGAGCAGCTGGAGCACCTGTTCAAGGACGGCATTCCCGACTTTGACGACATCAATAAAATCCTGAAACCGGCGACTGGCTGGACGGTGGTTCCGGTGCCGGAGCTCATTCCGGACAATGTTTTCTTCTGGCATCTGGAAAACCGCCGCTTCCCGGCCGGGGCTTTCATCCGTGGCGGCAAGCCGAAGACGAAGAAGGTCATCGAGGCCAATGCGGGCCGCGCGCCGGAGCATGTGGAGTACGACGCGGTCGAGGACGATCTCTTCTACCTGCAGGAGCCGGACATCTTCCATGACGTGTTCGGCCATGTGCCGATGCTCATGGATCCCTTCTTTGCCGACTACATCATGGAGTATGGCAAGGGCGGTCGCCGGGCGATCGAGTATAATCGCCTGAAGAATTTTGGAGCGATCTACTGGTATACCGTGGAGTTCGGTCTGATCGAGGAAGACGGCGAGCTGCGCGTCTATGGCGCGGGCATCCTGTCCTCACCGGACGAGACGCTGTTCTCCCTCTACTCGGACAGCCCGCACCGCATCAAGATGGTGCCCGAGCGCGTCATGCGCACCGATTACGTGATCAGCGATTTTCAGGACACCTATTTCGTCGTGCGCTCGATCAAGCAGCTCTATGAGAGCACGGCGGGCCGGGACTTTACGCCCATCTATCAAAAGCTGCCCAAGGGCTTCACCTACGCCACAACCGCGCTTCTGGACACCGATACGGTGATCACTGAAGGCTCGCAGGAATACAAATTCTGCGGCGGCAAAGGCAAACCCCGCGCCCAGGCCCACATGGAAGCCATCCGCAAGGCTCACCGGTAGAGCCAACCGGCCCACGTCTCCCTCCGCGCCCAACCCACCGGACTCAAACCGCGCGCATCGCGCGCGCAAGGCGAACAGCCGCCCGCAGCGTGAGCGAGGAGCGACCAAGTGGAGGCGAGGGCGATATTGAAAAAGTGGTGCCGCTTACGTGACTCGAACACGTGACCTACGCATTACGAATGCGTTGCTCTACCAGCTGAGCTAAAGCGGCGCTGTCGGGTGCGGGCGTGGAACGCCTGCCGGACAGGGCGCGGAACCTACCCGCACACCGGCTTTATCGCAAGACGGTTTTGTACCGGTAAACTGCGCCGCGTCAGGAGACGCCCTTTTCCGCCTTGAACGCCTCGATCTTGTCCGCGACCGGCTTGGCCAGGCCGTGGAAGAAATCGCTGAGGTGGTCAGCCGGGCGGGCGGCGGCTTCGGCGTTCGTGATCACCAGATCGGCTTCCCGGCGCGTGGGCTGGGTCCACTCATGGTGCATCGGCCGCACGGTGCGCAGATATTGCTGGACGACCGTGTAGGCAGTGCGCCCGCGCTCTTCCACATCGCGCAGGAGGCGGCGCGCCAGGCGCACATCATCGGGGGCCTCCACAAAGACGCGCAGGTCAAACAGGTCGCAGACTTCCCGGTCGCAGAACAGGTGGATGCCCTCCACCACAATCACGTCCGCGCTGGAGATCACCCGTGTGTCTTCGCGCCGGCGATGGATGGTGAAGTCATAGATCGGGGCCTTGACCGTCTTGCCGGCTTTGAGCGCGGCCAGATGCTCGGCCAACAGGCCATGGTCGCGGCTTTCGGGGTGATCGAAGTTGAACGCGGCGGGATCAAAATCCGGCTTTGACCCGTGGTCGCCATAGTAATCGTCTTCGGCCAGGACGATGGCGGACAGCGGGCTGGCGGCTCGGGCCGCGGCGCGTGCGATCTCGGTCTTGCCGGACGCGGACCCCCCGGTCACGCCAATCAGGAAACGTTCGCCCATCTCACACCCCGCGCCTAGCTGGCCTTGTCGCCTTCACCGTCCACACCGGGGTCATCCGGTGCGCGCGAGGGTTCATAGAAGCTGGCGTCGGACTTGTCGCCCTCTGGCACTGAAACAGGCTTCGCTTCGGGTGCAGATTTCGGCTTTGGGCCTTCGATCAGGGCCGCCTCTGGCGCGGCCGCGGCGGGAATTTCATAGCGCTCATGGCGCGGGTGAATGAGGCGCGCTTCACGGCCCCAAGCCTCGACCATGCGCGCCCAGTCCGCGTCGGTATAGGCAAAGGCGCGCCCGGCCTCGTCAATATCGGACCAGTCGGCCTCGCCCGGTGCATGGGAGGCGCGGGCCATATAGCGCCGTGCGTTCTCCGTCTCGCCGGACATCTGCTCCATGCGCGCCGCCAGCGTGCACAGGCGCGCCGAAACCGGGCTCTGGCTCAACAGTGGGGTGAGCGCAGCGCGCGCCGCTTCCAGATTGGACTGCTCCAGCGCCACGTCGGCAAGCAACATCCGGCTTTCGCGGTGGTCCGGATTGAGCCCCGCCAGACCGCGTAGGCGCTCGGCGCGTTTCACCTTGGTGTCAGATTTGCGCAGCCCGGCGAAGACTTTCGCAAGTGCCGGGTGGGGCTGGTGCTTCCAGGCGCTCTCGATGACCTCGGCGGCGCGGCGGTGACGGCGCTGGTCCGCCAGCAGCCGTCCGGCGAGCTCGGCGGCCGGGGCAAAGCCCGGCGAGGCGTGGGCCGCCTTGTCAGCGAGTTTGGCGGCGTCTTCGGGATTGCTGGACTCCAGCCGGCGGGCTTCAGCGGTGAGAAGGACCGCACGCATGCGCTGGGCCACATCGCGGGCAATGTGATCGCGGCGTTCGCCTTCTGACAGGGTGCGCTCGGCTTCGGCCCAGCGCGCCTGACGGACTTGAGCCGCAAACAATGCCTCATAGGCCCAGCGCGCCTGACCGGCCTGATCAAAGGCGTCGCGGGCATGGGTCAGCGCGGCGGTATCATCCCCGCGGCTTTCGGCAATGGCGGCCAGACCCCGGCGCGCAACCAGGCGCGTCTTGGCGTCCTCCAGCATGGATTCATAATGGATCTGCGCGCTCTCCAGATCACCAGCGGCCTCAGCGGCGCGGGCGGCCAGCAGGCGCGACAGGGCAGGCCGGTCCAGCAGGGCTTCGGCCCGTGAGGCCTGACGCACCGCCATGGAGCCTTGCCCGGCAGCCGATGCGATCAGTGCGCGTTCCAGCGCATCAAAACCCTGCTCGCGGCGGCGACGCTTTCTGAAGGTGCGGAAGGCATCGGGCGCGCCCCAGATTTTGGCAATCAGCCACCAGGCGAAGGCCAGCACGAAGGTCGCGATAATCAGCGCTCCGGCGGCGATCACGAACGGGATTTCAGCATTGATACCCAGAAACTCGACCGTTACGCGGCCCGGATTGAGCGCGAGAAACGCTCCAAGCAAAGCTGTCGCGACGCACAGGGCGACCGTGATGAACAGGCGGATCATCTAGCCCTCCTCTGCGCGGGCGAGCGCGTTGGCAATACGGGTCAAGCTGTTCTCGAGGGCCAGCCGGGCTTCGGCACGGGTGAGCCAGGCGCTGGCGGCCACGGCTGCGTCCCCCTCAAGAGCGCGCGTCGCCTCAACGGCGGTTTCCAGATCACCAGCGGCCAGTGCGGCCTCTATGGCGGGTGTTGGTCCGCTCGTGCCCTCGCGTTCGACCCGGATCACGCCGAACAGCATCTGGGCCTCTCCGGTCGCGGCCCGGATCGCATCACCGGGAAAGCTGGCTGCCAGCTGGTCCAGCGTAGGCGCGCCTGTGCGTGCCGGTTCAGCCAGCGCAGAAAGCCCTGGCGCTGTGGGCCAGAGCCGGCGCAGGTCCGCGACCTCCACCGGGAAGGGCTGGGCACCCGCCGCCGCGCGGCTGACCGCGGCGAAGGCGAGTGCACGCTCGGTCAGGCTGGCCGTCTGCGGCCCTGTGGGCGTGGCAGGTGCCGCCTCTTCTGCGGCCTGGGCTTCAAGGTTTGTTTCCAGCGCGCTGAGCCGGGTCGCCAGGGCCTCCACATCTCGGGTCTCTGGCGCTGTGTTGGCGAGCTCGCTGACCAATTGCTCCAGCGCATCAAGGGCACGCGCCTGGGTGTCGAGGCGATCAAGCGCGCCTTCAAGCGAGGCGACGCGCGATTCCACCGCCGCCAGGGCCGTCGACGAAGCCGTATTGGTCGGCGTGGTGCCCTGCTCGCTATCGCTGCGCGTTCCGGCCTGTGAAATCATGGTCAGGGCCTGCTGCACCGAAGAGCGAGCCTGTTCGGCGATATTGCGGGCCGCATCAGTATCATCGACCAGCGTGTTGATCCGTCCGCGCAGAGTCTGCAGGGCGTCCTGAAGCTGCTGCTCCAGCTCGGCGATAGCCTCGCTCCGTGCGGTATCTGCCGAGCCGCCTTCCGCGGGCGGCGCAGCTTCCAGCGCTTCAATCCGCTCGCGCAGGCTGGCGACATCGCGAACCAGCTGCTCGACACCCTCGGCGCGCAGTTGGGCCCCATCGATCTGGCTCTCCACCGACTGGAGGCGGGCTTGAAGGGCTTCAATTTCAGAGGTTGCGGGTGCGGCTTCACTCTCAGCCTCAAGCGCTGCCAGGCGCTCTTCGAGTGCGGCATTGGCCGGGTCAGGACCGTATTTGCCAATCAGATAACCGGATCCGCCACCGATCGCGCCAGCAAAAACCGTCACGAGCGCAATCGTCAGCCAGGGCAGACCCCGGCTTTTGCCGGTGGCGGCTTTTGCCGATTTTGAGCCGGGCCGGGCCTCATCGCTGGATCCGGGCGCGGGCTCGAACTCGGCATCCACAGGTTCGGCTTTGGCTTCATCATCTTCGGGCGTGGCGCTCATGGCGGTTCGCTTCAAACGGCTCGTGCAGCTTTCAATACGGGTCGGGGCGTGAGTCTAGGCTGCGTCGCGCGCCCACGCCACCGAATGTCGTATCTTACACCAGTGTTGCCGCCAAAGCTGCCAGAAGCGACTCCTCGTTGGGCTCAGCGGCAATATCAATGCGGGACAGCCCTGCGGTTTTAAGCGGTTCGGCCGCGACGTGGGAGATCACGACCGCGCGCATGCCTTTCAGCCGAGACCTGGCGAGCGTCATCAGTCGCTCCGCGCCCTTGGCCGAATGGACCAGGACCACGCTTCCAGGCTCCATGGCAGCAAGGGCGTCGTCCGCAAGCGCATCAACCGGCTCCGCGGCATAGGCAATCAGGCTGACCGCCTCAATGCCGCGCTGGTTCAGCTCGGCGACCAGATCAAAGGCCTGATCAGCGCCGCGCACATGGACGATGCGCCGATTGAGGCTTTCGTCAGCGATCAGGCGGGCAAGGCTCTCAGCATCGCCATCGGCGCTGGTCACATCGTCAAAGCCGCCCTCGCGCATAACGGCGGCTGTCGCCGCGCCGACGGCATAGACCGGAAAGTCTGTTGATGGCGCGTGGGACACCGCCCAGGCCGCGCCATTGGGACTTGTCACGGCGATGGCTTCAGCCAAAGCTGGCCAGCCGGTCGCTTTCGGACGGATTTCTGCGGTGATGGCAGGTATTGCTTCGACCCCGAGCCCGTCGAGGGCGGCCAGGGTCTTCAGGGCTCCCGGTGCCGTGCGGGTGACGAGCACCTTCACCATTATTGTGAACCGGCGATGACCTGCTCCAGTGCGGCTCCGCCCGCCTTGCGAATGGCGGTGCCAAGCTCGCGGCCCAGGGCCGCGGCTGCTGCCGGGGTCGCGTCTGGCAGCGTCGCTCGGGTTTCTTCAAACCATCGCTGCTTGCCGTCAGGGGCCACGGCCTCGCCGCGCAGATAGATGTTTGAGCCGTCAATCATGGCGAAGGCGGCAATCGGGGTGCGGCAGCTGCCGTCCAGCGCTTCCAGCACGCCGCGTTCGGCCGCAGCGGCCAGATGGCTGTCGATATGATCGAGCGGAGCCAGAGCCGCGCGGGCCTCGTCATCGTCGGAGCGGATTTCAATCCCGACGCAGCCCTGAGCCGGAGCCGGCAGCATCGTGGCCGGATCAACCGGGTCGAGCTGACCTTCCGCGCGCCCCAGGCGGCGCAGGCCGGCCCGGGCGAGGAAGGTTGCGTCCACTTCGCCAGAGCGCATTTTTTCCAGCCGGGTGTCCACATTGCCGCGCAGCAGCTCGATCTTCAGGTCCGGGCGGATCGCCAGGGCCTGAGCCTGTCGCCGGATGGAGGCGGTGCCAAGGACCGCGCCTTCCGGCAGATCGGCGACCTGGCTGATGCCGTCCCGGTTAAGCAGGACATCGCGCGGATCTTCCCGTTCCAGGATGACCGCGATTTCCAGCCCGTCAGGCAGGCGGGTGGGCACGTCCTTCATGGAGTGCACGGCAAAGCGCGCGGAGCCATCCAGCAGCGCGGTCTCCAGTTCCTTGGTGAAGAGGCCCTTGCCGCCCGCGGCCAGCAGCGCGCGATCGGTGATTTTGTCGCCGGTTGTCTTCATGCCCATGATCGGGAAGGCGGCGTCCTTGTCGGCGTAGCCGTGGGCCTTGGCCAACAGGGCCTGAACCATGGTGGTCTGGGCAAGCGCCAGGGGCGAAGTGCGCGTGGCGATAGCCATGGGAGTATGCGTCAAAGGGCCTGAACTCTCTTATTCTGGGCACGCAGCGGTCTGACCGATGCAGTTGTCTGCCGGGGCTCCCGGCGGTAACGGATAGTCATGGCCTTATCCCATGCTTCCACCGACGTGAAAATCCCCTCCACTTCAAAGGGTCTTCTCGTGCTCGGCCTTGAGTCCAGTTGCGACGATACCGCGGCTTGTGTGCTGCGCCGCTTTGAGGACGGGCGCGTGGAGGTGCTGGCCGAGGCGGTGAGTGGGCAGAATGAAGCCCACGCGCCTTATGGCGGCGTGGTGCCGGAGATTGCCGCCCGCGCCCACGCGGAAAAGATCGACACCCTGGCCCGGCAGGTTCTGAACGAAGCTGGCCTTGCCGCGTCTGATCTTGATGGTGTCGCGGCGACCGCGGGACCGGGCCTGATCGGTGGTGTGATGGCGGCGCTGATGACCGCGAAAGGCATTGCGCTGGGGGCCGGTGTGCCCCTGATCGCGGTCAATCACCTTGAAGGCCATGCCCTGTCTCCGCGCCTGACGGAAACACTGGACTTTCCCTACCTGCTCCTGCTGGTCAGCGGCGGGCATACCCAGCTTCTGATCGTGGAAGGCGTGGGTCAGATGACCCGTCTGGGCTCCACGATTGATGATGCGGCCGGAGAGGCGTTCGACAAGACCGCCAAGGTCATGGGCCTCGGCTTTCCCGGCGGACCGGCTGTGGAACGCTATGCCAGTCAGTCGGCAGATCCACAGCGCTTTGAGCTGCCGCGCATGCTGGCTCGGGACAAAAGCTGTGACTTCTCCTTCGCGGGCCTGAAAACCGCGGCGCGCCGGGTGTGGGATGGGCTTGAGGCCCCGACCGATGCCGACCGCGCTGACCTGTCGGCGGCCATGCAGGCTGCGATCGCCCGCCACTTGGCAGAGCGGACCAGTCGCGCAATGGCAGCGTTCAAGGAGCGCTTCCCCGACGAAGCGGCGCCCCGACTGGTGGTCGCGGGCGGGGTAGCCGCCAATGGCGCTGTGCGTGCCGCGCTGAAATCGGAGGCTGAGGCCATTGGCTTTCAATGGCTTGCGCCGCCGCTGAAATACTGCACCGATAACGCGGCGATGATTGCGCTGGCCGGGGCGGAGCGACTGGCGCGGGGTCTGGTGGACGGGCTGGACGCGCCGGCCCGGGCCCGCTGGCCGCTGGATGCAGACGCGGCGCGCAGCGCTCCGGCCTCCGGGTCGGGTCGCAAGGGACCAAAGGCTTGAGGCAGGGACTTCAATGAGCGAGATGACCAGAATTGGCGTGATTGGTGCGGGCGCCTGGGGCACGGCCCTTGCGCAGGCCTGTGCGCAAAACGATCGCACGGTCACCCTCTGGGCGTTCGAGCCGGAGGTCGTCGAGGCGATCAACACCGGCCACGAAAACACCGTGTATCTGGCCGGTGCCCCGCTCCATAAGGGGATCACCGCGACCTCAAACCCAGCCGACCTGGCAGGCTGTGACGCTTATCTGGTGGTCACGCCAGCTCAGCACACGCGCGCCACGCTCGCTCAGTTTGCCGATGTCATCGCGGACGGCGCGCCGGTGCTGCTTTGTTCGAAGGGGTTTGAGCGGGATTCGCTGGCGCTAATGACTGATGTCCTGGGCGATGTGCTACCGCAGGCGGTGCCTGCGGTGCTGTCCGGGCCAAGCTTTGCAGCCGATGTGGTCAAAGGTCTGCCGACGGCTGTCACGCTCGCCTGTGGCGATGAGGCGCTGGGCGATCAGTTGATGGCTGCGATTGGCTCCCCGACCTTCCGGCCCTACTGGACCGACGACCTGATTGGCGCTGAAGCCGGGGGTGCGGTGAAGAATGTTCTGGCGATTGCCGCGGGTGTCGTTGAGGGCAAGCAGCTGGGCAAGTCGGCCCATGCAGCCCTGATCGCCCGCGGCTTTGCTGAAATGACGCGCCTGGGTGAAGCGCTGGGCGGAAAGCGTGAAACGCTGGCGGGTCTGTGCGGGCTGGGCGATCTGGTGCTGACCTGTTCCTCGCCGCAATCACGCAACATGTCGTGCGGGCTGGCGCTGGGGCAGGGCCAGAGCCTCGCTGACATAATGGCGAGCCGGAATGCGGTGACAGAGGGGGTCGCGAGCGCCCCGGCCGTGGTCGCACTGGGCCACAAGCACGGCGTTGACCTGCCGATTTGCCAGGCGGTGGATGACGTGTTGTCGCAGCGTATGGATTTGAATTCAGCCATAGAAACGCTTTTGAGCCGCCCGTTCCGTGCAGAAGCCCTATAAAAGCTAGGGGTTGTCTAACCCTTCGTTCATCTGGTTGTGCTTCACTCTCGTCCATCGATAGTTTGCTTGGTGGGCGCGGGTTCGAATGAACACGTTTGGCGATCTTGTTATACTGGCTGCCTCGCTTTTCATGGCGGGGATATTCTGGCGCGCCAGCCTGAAAATGGGCCGTGCCAATGAAGGCACGCGTATCATCAGCCTGGGACTGGCGACGATTGCGCTTTCAGCGCTGGTTGATGCCACGGAAATCTTCGGCCCGCTTCCCTTAGCGCCAATCATCGGCGGTCCCATGACCGAGGGCCTGGCCTATGCCGGCTATTCGGCTGGCGCGGTTCTCTTGTCCTTTGGTCTGACCCGGTGGATGCCGCTTCTGAAGCGTCTCGATCGCGAGGTGGCCGGTCGGGCCCGGGCGGAAAATGATCTCAATCGGTCGCTCGAGACCGCGCGCCGCTTCAATGCCGGCCTCGAGGGGCTGGGCAAGGACCATATCCAGAACCAGTGGAACCAGGCCGAGCTGATCGATCAGGCGACCCGTCGTCTCGCGCACCTGCTCGGGGTTGCCCGGATCAGTGTCTGGACCCGCGAATGCGACGGATCGGCCATTGAGTGCCTAAGCCTTTATGCCCGCGACTCCGATCGTCACAGCAAGGGTAACCGCCTGACGCGCGACAGTAATCCGGCCTATTTCGACGCTATCGAAGCCGGATCCACAGTGTGTGTGCCCGACGCCATGACCGATCCGGTGACCCGCGACTTTGGTCCGGGATATCTCGCGCCCCTGAAAATCGGTGCGATGCTGGATGCGCCCATCCGCACCGGTGATGGTGTGCGCGGGGTCGTGTGCTGTGAACATGTGGGCGGCATTCGTAAATGGACGCCCGAGGAAGTCTCCCTGGCCTCCGCCTTTGCCCAGTATATTGGCGTGGCGATGCTCGCGGGCGAGCTGAAGGTCGCCGCCGATGCGGCCCGGTCAGCAAACAAGGCGAAGACCGCCTTCCTGGCCAATATGAGCCATGAGCTGCGCACGCCGCTCAATGGCATGCTCGGCATGGCCGAGATGATTTGCGATAGCGCGAAATCGACCCATGAGCGTGAGGCGGCCCACACGCTGATGGGCTCCGGCCAGCAGCTGCTCGCCGTTCTCAACGACGTACTGGACTTGTCCAAGATCGAGGCCGGGCAGCTGGACCTGCGCCCGGAGCCGACGGACATCGCCAGTGTGGTGCGCGAATGCTGTGCCCTGTTCCGGCCTGCGGCCCAGAAAAAGGGCCTCTCGCTGACCCTCGCGCTATCGGCGCTGCCTGATCGCATCAATGCGGATCCGGTTCGCCTGCGCCAGATCCTGTCGAACCTGGTGGCCAACGCCGTGAAGTTCACTGACGCCGGAGAGATCAAGGTGTCGGCGGATTGCGGACCGTCGCCTGACGGGCTTCACGACATGATCAGCCTGTCGGTTGAAGATACCGGCTGTGGGATATCAGAAGACCAGCAGGACCGTCTCTTCCGCCGTTTCAGCCAGGTGGATTCAGCCCTGGTCCGTGAACAGAGCGGCAGTGGGCTTGGCCTGGTGATCGCCCGGGAGCTGGCGCGAAAGATGGGCGGGGACATCACGCTGCAGAGTGTGCCCGGCGAAGGCTCACGCTTCGAGCTCAGCTTCCCGGCCCACGCCATCAAGGCCCCTGCAGTGGAAAGCAGCGCAGCGCTGGATACCGAGAAGCTTCAGGATGCCCAGGTGCTGCTTGTCGATGACAATGAGGTCAACCGCATGGTCGCGCGCTGCTTCATCGAACCGTCAGGCGCGATTGTGACTGAAGCGGAGTCCGGGGTCGCCGCGCTTGCAGCGCTGGATGAGCAGCGTTTCGACCTGATCCTGCTGGACGCGCACATGCCGAAAATGGACGGGCTGACCACGCTGAAGAAAATCCGCAGTCACGCCACCGCCGCGGCTCTGCCCGTGGTCATGATCACCGCGGATGCCTCGCCGCGGGACGAGGCCCGCTATCGGGCAGCTGGCGTGGATGGCTATGTGCCCAAACCGGTCGACAAACAGCGCCTGGTGGGCACCTGCATCGAGATGCTGTCGCGCGGGCCGCGTGACGTTGAGGATGCGTTTCGAAGCGCCTAGCCGAAAACCGCGCTGCCTTTCAGCGGCGCATGTCGGATCAGACGGCTGTCCAGCACCGCAGCCTGACGGTGTGGCACGGCCTCGTTCTGATAGACCGGATCGGTGACCATCTCCAGAAAGGCCGTGGCGCTGGGATAGGCGGCGATGAAGCTGATGTCCCAGCCTTCTTCTGCCGGCCCGATCAGCGTCACGCGCGGATTGCCGCGCCATAAAATCATTCCTCCAACGCGCTGGAAGAGCGGTCCTGAACGCTGGCCATAGGCCTTGTAGGCTTCAGCGCCGGTGGCCTTGCGGCCGTCAGGGTAGGCTGCCTCAGCCCGTAACCGGATCAGGTTGAGCATTTCCAGCGGCTCGTCGCGAGGCAGCGCCTTGAAGGCTTCGAAGCTGTCACGGGTCGGGTCGATATGGCCGCTCATTTTCACGTCCTTGCGCTGAAAACTTTCGCGCAAAGACGACCGGACACCGACAGCTGCGTCAAGCGCGTGTGCTCAGATCAGGGCGTGATTTCTTCGCCGGCCCAGTCAAACAGCCGCCCGCTCTGGTCCGCGTTGAGACCATCCAGAACGCCGAGCAATTGTTCAGCCGAATACTCTGGTGTGAACAGCTTGCCTTCGGGCACACCGCGTTGAAACGGTTCGGACAGCTTTGTGTCGACCGTGCCGGGGTGCAGGCCGACACACAGGGCAGATTTCGACTTCCGGGCCAGCTCGATGGAGCAGGTCTTGATGACCTGGTTGAGCGCCGCCTTCGACGCGCGATAGGCGTGCCAGCCGCCAAGCCGGTTGTCCGAGATCGACCCGACGCGGGCTGATAGCGCCGCGACAACGGCTTTTTCCGGCGCGTCCTTGGTGCCTTTGGCCAGCCGATCCAGCCCCGCCTGGATGATCAGGCTGGGCAGGATTGTGTTGATGAGGAAGGCATCGGCAAAGCGCGGCGCACTCATATGACGCCAGCTTTTTTCCGGCTCCATCTCGCCTTCAGAATGGAGCGCCCCCGTCGCGGCGATAACCAGATGGAGCTTTCCGTCCACCGCCGCAGCCTCCATGGCCTCAGCAATCGTGTCGGGGTTTTCAAGGTCGAAGCTGATGCCTGGCGCGCCAGCCACTGCGGAACCGCTGCGAGACGCGGCGAATACCGATCCGCAGCGTGGATCAGCTTTCAGATGGGACACCATGGCAGCGCCAATGCCGCCGGTGGCACCAAACACGACGGCGCGATAATTCTCGGGCAGGGAAGACAGTGAAATAGTCATGGCCCGGCACATAGACCGGGCGGGCGGACTGGCCAGCGTTAGAGCGCTAGAGCATCAGTGCGTCGTGTTCATCCCCGCCGACTGCAGCCGTATGGCCCCTTGCGATGGCGTTACGAACCTCGCCAACGAGGGATTTCGTTTTGGCCTGGCTGCGCTGATTGAAGAAGCGGGTCTTGTCCAGAACCGTGATGTCATCATCCAGCAGATCAAAGCGCAGGCCGACCGAGCCGGTCAGCACCAGAATGGGCGCGTCGGGATGGTCGTCGCGCAGTTGGGAGACGGTCGCCAAGGGATCTCGGGAATCCGGGAGGCGCAGGTCAGCAATGATCAGATCGAAGGATTTTTTCGACAGCTTCGCTTTGGCGTCGTGGAGTGTGCGTACGACAACAAGGTTGAGGTCCATGGCATCGGCGTCGTGGAGCGCATGCTGAAGCAGCATGGCGTCGCCGAAGTCATCCTCAATATGAAGCACGTCTAGGCCTGCGCCCATGGACTTCTACTCCCTGAATGCGCTCAATATTATTTTTATGAGATTTACAGACTGTTAAGCCAAACCAATCGCGCGGAGGGCCTCCGGAGTTTCCACCCCGGCACGGGCGGCTGCGGCTGAACAGGTGTTCGCCAGCAGCATGGCGATCGTCATCGGACCAACGCCGCCGGGAACCGGGGTGATGAAGTCCGCGATCTCAATCGCAGCATTGAAATCGACATCACCCACAAGCCGGCTCTTGCCGTCCGGCGTCTCAATGCGGTTGATCCCCACGTCGATGACCGTTGCGCCCGGCTTCATCCAGTCGGCCTTCACCATCTCCGGACGCCCGACGGCAGGCACAAGAATATCAGCGGCTGCACAAACGCTTGCCAAATCGGCGGTGCGCGAATGGGCGAGCGTCACCGTGCAGTTGGCGTCGAGAAACAGGAGCGCTGCAGGTTTGCCGACAAGGATGGAGCGGCCAATCACCACAACCGATTTGCCCGTGAGGTCGCCCAGTGCCTGCCGTGCAAGCCAGACGCAGCCCGATGGCGTGCAAGGCCTGAGCCCGGGTGAGCCCTGAACAAGGGCGCCCGCGCTCTTTGCGGTCAAGCCATCGACATCCTTGGCCGGGTCGATTGTCTCCACGACCTCGGTGGCATCCAGATGATCGGGTAGCGGCAGCTGGACCAGAATGCCATCCACTGCGTCGTCCGCATTCAGTTGCTGAACCAGCGCCAGAAGCGCCTCGCGGGAGGTGTCGGTCGGCAGGCGATGCTCGATCGAGGTCATGGAGGCCGCTTCAGTACGCCGGATCTTGTTGCGCACATAAACCTGGCTTGCCGGGTCTTCGCCGACCAGTACCACTGCAAGCGCTGGCTTTCGGCCCAGCGTGGGCGCAAGCGCCTCGGCGGCCTGCCTTGCAGCCGCGTCCACCGTGGCAGCCCCGGCCTTGCCATCAATCAGGCGCGCACGGTGGCCGCTGTCTTTTACGATCTCTGCCATGGCGCTGCTCTGTGACCCAGCACCGCCCTTGCGTCAAGCAAAAGCCCTATCGGCACAGCCGGTCAGCGGTCTGAAGTGCAGCGGTGACCCCTGACAGCGAGAATTCGTAGGCGACGACCGTGCCGTCGGCATGGGTGGCTTCAACCCGCATGGTCGACCCCCGGCGCATGTCAGCGACCAGGTTGTCCTCGTCGTCGGGGCTTTCCACAAAGCCTTCGCGCTCTGAGACGAACATGCGGTAGCGGTCGGATCCAATGCGCACACGCGGCGGGCTGTCGGGGCGCAAAAGCTGGCCAGATAAAAAGCTGGGCTGTTCGTCGGCGTCGCCATTGGCCCAGCTGGCCACCAGAAAGAAGACATCTCCGTGGTTGGCGCTTGCCGGGTTGGCTTCTTCCGGCGTGCTCTGGACATAGCAGATGCGTTCGGTCCCATCGCCTCGGGTGAATACGCGCCAGTCGGTCTCCTGCCCGTGGAAAACGGCCTCCTGGGCGTTCGCGCTATTGGCGAAGCTGGTCCCCACACTCAGCAAAACAGTTGCAACACACACGATCTCAAGGCGCATCAGGGTCACGCTCCGGTCAGCAAATCACGATCACGACCACAGCATTTCGCACTGGTCGCTGTTAATTTGAAGGATTAAACGCGTCGATGTGTTGAATTCATGGCAGCAAGGGTTGATAAAGGCCTTACGCGCCGTGTGCGCTTTTTTGGCCTAGCAACTCAGCAAAGGGGCACATTTGCCCGACGCGCCCGCAGGCAATGATCCGGTTCTGGACCGGGATCAGCTCGATAGTCTTGTCGAAGCAACCGCTCGTAAGGACCGGAACGCATTTGCTGTGCTGTTCAACTTCTACGCACCGCGGATCAAGGCCTATCTGATGCGATTGAACGCGCCGGATAGCCTGGCTGAGGAACTCACCCAGGAGGTGATGCTGGCGGTTTGGCGCAAGTCGGGCACCTTTGACCGCACCCAGGCTTCCGCCTCCACCTGGATTTTCCGGATTGCCCGTAATCGCCGCATTGATGCGGCTCGCCGGGCTGCCAAGCCGGCGCTCGACGGGGAAGACCCCGCCCTGCAGCCGCCGGAAATCGAGATGCCGGACGATGCCGCCCATGCCGCGGGCCGTGAGGCGGTTGTACGTGAAGCGCTGAAAACCCTGCCCGATGAGCAGGTGGCCCTTCTCCGACTGGCCTTTTTCGATGGCCTGTCTCACCGCGATATTGCCGATCGAATCGGCGCACCCTTGGGCACAGTAAAGTCAAGATTACGCTTGGCTTTTGATAAGTTACGCCGGGTGCTGGACGATGAGCTGCTGTGAATAAACTCAATTAGGTGCGATATATTGACCCCTTGGCCTTGAAAGGTCCGGGATGCGATCAATTTTCGCTCGGCGCGGGACGATCACAAAATTGTTAACCGCCCAAGAAGCAAACACGACGAGTAGACGCCATGACCAATCATCCGCTGGGAGAGGAGCTTTACGCTGCCTACGCCTCCGGCGCGCTATCAGGCCCGATGAGCCTGCTGGTCGAAGCGCAGGCTGCCGTCGATCCGAAGATTGAAGCGCAGCGACGCGAGGCGGAAGCTGTCTCTGGCGTGATGCTGGAAGCGACTGACCCGATCAAAGTGTCCGGCAATGCGCTGGCCGAAGTCTTCGCCGCCATTGACGCTGAAGAAGCAGGCGTTGGCGAAGCGGGCCTCGCTGACACGGGCGCTGGCGATGAAGCCTCGCAGAAAGCAGCGAATGTCGCCGGTCAGGCCATCAAGGAATTGCTGGACCTGCCCGAAGCGGTCCGTGACCTCGCGCTGGAACAGGGCGGCTGGAGCTTTGCCGGGCCGGGTGTGCGCACCATGGACCTGATGCAGGACGGAGCCGCGAAAGCCCAGCTGATCCGTCTGGAGCCTGGCTGCGGCGTGCCGCGCCACACCCATGACGGCCGGGAGTTCACTCTGGTGCTGACCGGAGCCTTCCATGATGGCCGCGAGCGTTTTGGCGCGGGCGAGATGTGCACCGCCGACCCGAGCGTCGAGCACAAGCCGGTCGCCGAATACGGCGATGTCTGCATCGCTCTGGCGGTGACGGACGGCTCGCTCGCCTTTACCGGTCCGCTCGGCTGGGTCCAGCGCGCGCTGGGCGGCTAACCGAATTTAATCATTGTGATACGGCACCCGTCTGCCTAACGTCCTTTCCGGGACGCGGGGAAATCGGGGGCAAACATGATCCGTACCAGCCTTATTGTGCTTGGCGCGCTGAGCATTTCGGCGTGCAACGCCGCCAATGTGACATCAATTTACCGACAGCCGGATCTGAATGCGGGGCGCAGCCTGGTGCTCGATGCCGAGCAGTATGTGGTCATCAATCGCGGAAACCAGACCTGTGTGATGCCCTCTCCCGATGGTCTGTCGTCTGTGGCCGCATCCGGTGGCCTGCTGGCCGAAATCACCGGCCAGGGCGGTCAGGGCGGCGCGTCGAGCTCCGCCAGCGTGTCAGAATCTGCAGCCTATATCGGGCTTCGCACACAATCGATCCAGCTGTTGCGAGATACGCTCTTCTCGCTTTGCCTTCAGGCCCAGAATGGCCAGCTCGATACTTTCAACTCTGCGGTCCTGATGCGTCGCTATCAAAGCCAGCTGGTTGCTGTGCTCGCAGTCGAACAGCTGACTGGTGCGGTGACGGCCGGTGGCGGCTCGACCTTCACTTCGTCCGGAGCCACGCCGGGAGATTTTGTCTTGGGCCTAACGGCAGCGTCTTCGGATATCACGCGCCGGCAGGTTGAGATCACCAATCGTCTGGGCCAGATCGGGGCACAGCTGGATGACAACGAAATCGGTGCATCCCAGCGCCAGGCTCTGATGGGGGAGCGTGACCGTCTTCAACAGGAGGAGGCCGATCTGCAAGCGGCCGGAACGGTGGTCACCGATGCGCTGACTGACGTTGCTGCTGGCGACAGCAGTTCGGCCGGTGCGGCGCTGAGCCGGGCAGCCCAGATGGCGCCCAATGTGTTCCAGACCAATAACGCGGCCGCGATCGCGTCTGTCGCGCAGTCGGTGGAAAATATTGTCACTCAGGTTGCGGGCGCGGACCATTCGGCCAGCCTGTGCTTTGAGTATTTCCGGGCTGGCCAGCAAAGCACCGGCTACCGTTCAAATGCCGAAGGGGATTTGGCGCAGTTCTGCAACTCTGTCCTCGATCGTGTGGCCAACCCCACCATGGATCGCTTGATTGGACAGTATGTGTCCTTCGTCTCTCAGGGTGATTTCGAACGGGCTGAAGCTATGCTGATCCTGATCCAGGCGCTGGGCACAGATGCTCTTGAAGCGCCACAGGTTGCTTATGATGACCCTCCGATTGTCATGTTCCCGGCCCCTAACCCAAATGAGTACTGAAGCTGAGGCACCTGACCGCTTCCCTCACGGGCTGGGCGGACTATGCTCTGAGTTATGGCAAATGATCTGATCTTTGATGGCGATGTGGTTGTGGCTGGAGGCGGTCTGGCTGGCCTGACGCTCAGCCTCGCGCTTCACAAGGCCGGCCTGAAGGTCTGCGTCGTCGATGGCCTGCCGCTGGAGAGCCGCACGGCACCTGAGTTCGACGGCCGGGCTTCCGCGCTTGCTTACACCAGCTGGCGCATGCTCGAGCAAGTCGGGGCCGCGGCGCACATGGACGGCAAGGTCCAGCGCATCGAAGACATTCTGATCGTGGATGGTCGCCCTTATGACGGCGTGAAGCCGGGTGGCCCGGGCCGCGACCAGCTGCATTTTGACCGCCGTGAAATCTCTCCAGACGATGGTGGCGAGCCGCTGGGCTGGATGGCAGAAAACCGCTGGACGCGGATTGCTCTGGCCAAGGCGGCAGAAGATGCGGGCATGCCGGCCTTCGCGCCGGAACGCATCTCCCACATGGCTGAGGGCAAGGCCGGTCGCGCGCGCCTGCACCTTGAAAGCGGCAAGTATCTCGATGCCCAGCTGATTGTCGCGTGCGATGGCAAGTTCTCGCGCCTGCGCGAGCAGGCCGGTATTCGCACCCAGGGCCGCGAATATGGCCAGAAGGGCGTCGTCCTGAATGTGGCGCACGAGCTGCCGCACGAGGGCGTGGCCTACGAATATTTCATGCCGTCCGGACCGTTCGCCATTCTGCCGCTGCCGGGCAACCGCTCGAGCCTGGTGTGGACCGAACGCTCGGCGGCCGCTGATGCGCTTAAAGAGATGGACGATGCCCATTTCCAGGAAGCACTGGAGGCCCGCTTTGGTGATTTCCTCGGCTGGGTGAAGCCTGACAGTCCCCGCTGGACCTACCCGCTGGGCCTGAAGGTCTCTGAAACCTTCATTTCAGACCGCCTCGCGCTGGTGGGCGATGCCGCCCGCGCAATCCATCCAATTGCGGGTCAAGGCTTTAACCTGGGCGTTCGCGATGCCGCGGCTCTGGCCGAAACCATCGTGGAGGCCAAACGCGCCGGGCTGGATCTGGGGGCTCGCGCCTCGCTTCAACCCTATGAACGCTGGCGCAAGACCGACACGGCCGCCTTGTCCTTTGGCACAGACTTCTTCAACACGCTGTTTTCCAACGACCATGCGTCCATTCGCCTGGCACGTGGGATGGGCATGTCGCTCGTTGATAAGATCCCGATGGCACGCCAATTCTTCATGCGCACCGCTGGCGGCGCGACCGGCGACCTCCCGGCGCTCTTACGCGGCGAACGGTTGAGCCTTTAGTCGCTCAATCCATTTAGGCATAGCGTTTTAGCTAGCTTCTCTTGAGTGGATCGGCGTTATTCCCTCCCCTTGAGGGGGAGGGTGTCCCGTAAGGGGCGGGTGGGGTGAAGATCATAGAGCGCTGGCGCTGCCCCCCACCCGACCAAGCCTTCGGCTTGCCCACCCTCCCCTCCATGGGGAGGGAAGGCTTGGTTACTCGGGCTGTAGATGGGGTGGCCATAGCCTGGTGCTTCAAGCGTCATGTCCGCTTTTTCGGCGGACCCCAGACATGCTCTTTGGCCTCAAGAGGCCCGCCGGGCATGATCGGGCGTTCGGGGTAGTGGCCCATGGAGATGGCGCGGTCATAAAGCGTGATCGCGCCGGCCACCGACAGGTTCACGCAGAATTTCGTGGGGATCTTGATGACATGGGCGCAGCGCGCCAGCATCTCCTCTGAGAGGCTGCCGCGTTCAGGCCCCATCACATAGGCGGCCGCGCGCGGATGGCGGAAGCTGGGCAGCTCGACCGCATCATCGGTCAACTCCACACCAACCAGCTGGCAATTCTTGGGGAGCAGCAAGTCATCGACGCTGTCCCACGCATAGTAGGGCAGGTTCAGTGCGGTCTTTGCGGTATCGGTCTGGAACATTTCACGGGCGTGGTCCTCGGCCTTGACCGAGAAGACGAAGCTCGCCCCGAAGGCATGGGCCGTGCGCATCACTGCGCCCAGATTGCGCGCCTTTGAAATACCCTCAACGCCGACTGCGAAATAACCTCTCATGGATCAGATCGATAGCCGCAGCCGCCGATGAGGGCAATCGGGGGGTGTGCGCTAGTGCACGCTCACCGGCTGGGCACCGTGATCAGCAGCGGCGGCGAAGGCCTCGTCGCGGTCGGAAAACACTGCGCGGCGAATGCCATCTTCGGTGTGCACGGCATACAGGATCGTGTCGCTGTCCAGCTCGATGCCGTTTTGTGCGGCTTCCTCGCGAATTTCCTCGGCGAGGATTTCGCGAACATAGACCAGCGGCGTGCTTTCAAGCGCCTCGGTCGTCTGTGGATGTGTGTCTTGCGTCATAAAATCAGCCTCAAATCGTCGCATTGGCTACATCAATTATGTGGATACAGGCGCGGGCCGGTTCAAGGGTGCCGCCCCGGGGCTGCCTGCCGGGTTGTCTGATCTGCAACCGGACCATAGCGTGTCATACGCTGATTGATTTGGAGTTTACGCTCATGCTGCTCACCGCCCTCGCCGCCCTGTCGCTGGCGTTTCAACCTGCCGATGCTCCGGCTGAGCCAACACCGCTGGATCAGGTTCTTGGCGCGCTTCAAGCCGGGCAGAGCAGCGGGCCGGAGTTCGATGCTGCGCGCGATGCGGTCATGGCGGAGGCGCGCGCCGGCGATCCGGCGTCCATGAATATGGCGGGTATTCTCGTGCAAAACGGCCTCGCCCGATCCGAGCGCACAGCCGAGGACTGGTTCCGCGCCGCGGCGGGCTCAAATGACGCCGAAACCGTCGCCTCTGCGACCGTCAATCTCGCGCTTTATCTCTATCAACAGCCCGGCCGGGCGAGCGAAGGTCGCGCCCTTCTGGAGGGATATGAGGATGGCCCGCAGAATATCACGGCGATGCAGCAGGGCTATCTGGGCTTTGACTATCTTGTCGGCATAGGCGGCGACACTAACCAGGAGCTGGGTCGGGCGCTGATTAACGGGGCGATCGTTAGCGGTTTTGAAAATGCCTATGTTTTCCAGTCCTACGCGCAATTCTGGCTTAATCCGCCAGACGGTGTTGAGCCCCGCCCGGATCGCGCTGATGAGCTCTTCCGCCGCGCCATCCAGGCGGGATCGGTCGATGCCGCGTGGAGCCTCGCCATGCTGATCCTGCAGCGGGGCGGACCAGAAACCGAGGCCTGGCGCTTTGTCGAGTGGGCTTCAGATCAGAACCATCCCAACGCCATGATCTCGCGGGCGGTCATGCTGGCGACCGGTCAGGGCGTTGAGCAGAATGAGGCTGAAGCGCGCGACTGGTATCTGCGTGCCGCCAAGGCCGGCCAGCCACACGGTCTGCGCGGTCTGGGTGCCATGTATGTGAGCGGTGAGGGCGGGGACGCGAACCCGGCGCTGGGCTATGCGCTGCTGGATATCGCAGCCGCCGCCGGGGATCCCGGTGTCGCGGCCCTGCTCGATGCGCTGGAAGAAGACGGCCACACTCGCCCGTCCGACGCCGAAGTCCGACGTGCCCGCGAGGCGTTCACCGCAAACGAAGGCCTCGGTGCAGACAGCTTTTAAGGCCTCCATTTCACCGCCTTCGCCCGCACAAGCGAGGGTGAATTGATGGACACACCGCTCCCACCTGGCGCTCGTTTGCTCAATCGCTTTGTCGACCAGAACGAAGCCCGGCATTTGCTGGCGGCCATTGATGCGGAGCCGTGGCGGTCTGACTTAAAGCGCCGGGTCCAGCATTATGGATGGCTCTACGACTATCGCGCCCGGACTGTCTCGCCGGATATGAGGCTGGGGCTGCTTCCAGGCTGGTTGGCTGAATTCGTGACCCGTGTCGGCCAAGCGGGCGGATTCGGCACCCCGCCCGACCAGGTGATTGTGAACGAATATCTCCCCGGCCATGGGATATCGGCGCATGTCGATTGCGAGCCCTGCTTTGGTCCGGTCATCGCCTCACTCAGCCTTGGCAGCTCAGCGCAGATGGTCTTCCGGAAACGCTCGACGGGCGAACGCCGAAGTATTCTCCTTGAAAACACGGACCTTCTGATCCTGTCTGGCGAGGCGCGCTATAGCTGGACACACGAGATCCCGGCGCGCAAATCCGACATGATCGGAGGAGCGCGCCAGCCCAGAAAACGCCGCGTGTCGCTGACCTTCCGGACAGTGACGCGGTAACTTGGTGATTTATGGAAAATGGTGGAGCCGAGGGGAATCGAACCCCTGACCTCGTCATTGCGAACGACGCGCTCTCCCAACTGAGCTACGGCCCCGATCTCTACCCGATGCGAGATAAAATTCGCCCCTTGGCTTGTCAAGAAATCGGCCGAGGCGCGCGCGATTGGTTGTCGGCCCCGCCTTGTGCGTCCATAAAGCGAGCGTCCGTGCGGAGAGATTGCCATGGCCTCATCTGATCCTGACGCCGAGCTGGCGCGCACCCGCGCGGTGCTGGCCAGTTTTGCCAGTGCGGCCAATCACGACCTCAATGCGCCGCTGCGCCATATTCACATGTTCGCCGAGCTGATCCGCCGCGATCATGGCGCGGAGCTGCCCGAAGGCGCTGCGGGATATCTCGATCGCATCCTGTTTTCCGTGGCTCGCTCTGAGCGACTGGTGGCAGCGCTGGTGGATTATGCGCGGCTGGCTAGCGCGCCGCCGCACATGGAGCCCATTGATCTGGGCGCGATTGCACAGGCGGCCAGCGAGCCGTTCAAGGCAAAGATCGAGGCGGCCGGCGGGTCGCTTAGTCTGAAGCCCATACCCGACGCCCGCGGTGATGCCGCTCGCGTGCAGCGGGTCGTCGAGGCTTTGGTCGACAATGCTGTCAAATACCGGGCGCACTGCCTGCCCATCATCGAAATCAGCGGCTACCAGCTGAGTGACCGGGAGGTGGCTGTGCGCGTGAGCGATCAGGGCCCGGGCCTGCCGGCGGCGCATAGTGATGCGGCCTTTGAGCTGCTGCGCCGCCTGACTGGTGCCAATGATATCGATGGTGAAGGGGTTGGCCTGGCAATGTGCAAGCTGCTGGTGGAAATGCATGGCGGGGTCATCCGACATGTGCGCGAGCGCGAAGATGGTACGACGTTCGAGTTCACCCTGCCTGCGGCGGACTAACAGCGCGGTCTTGCCAGACCGGGGCGCGGCACCCTACCTAGGGCAGGCGTGAGCAGGAGGAGTTCGTTCAATGGACATGTCATTTGGTCAGGCGATCATCGTCTATTTCATCCAGCCGATCCTGTCGCTGGTCCAGATTATCCTGATCGTGAACATCGTCCTGAGCTGGCTGATCAGCTTTAACGTGGTTAACGCCCACAACCAGCTTGTCTCTGTCCTGTGGCGCGTCAGCTCCAGTATTCTGGAACCCTTCCTGGGCCCGATCCGGCGCGTACTCCCACCACTGGGTGGCATGGATTTCTCACCGCTTGTGCTGATCCTGGTGATCTATTTCGTCAAAGGCTGGGTGCTGGCGCAGCTTTATGGCGCACTGGGCTAGACCGCCTTACATCCGACCGCCTTCAAAGGTGTCGGTCTCCGGCCAGTCCACATCGCTCCAGCCCGCTCCCTCAGGCGCGATATATACAACCAGTCCATAGCCGTTGAGTGTGATCAGACCGTCGTCGTCGCGCTGGAATGTGTGCTCTGAATCGACACTGCCGCCATACTCATCGCTGTCGAGGTCGGGCCGCCACTGCCCGGTGCTGCTGTCGAATAGCTCGGTGTCGGAGACCTGTAGCGTCCAGTGCCCGCCGCTGAGCTCAAACCCTGCCACCCGACCGCGCACCACAAAGCTGCCCTGCTCATGCAGGAAGCAGCGGCCGTCGAGCGTCAGCTGCGAAAGCGCGTCTGGGGAAAGCGGATGGTCCATGGGCTGTCTCTCGCTTCACTTTTGGTGCTCCGACTGCACGTCGCACCGCGCCAGCACTATGGCGTCAGCGCAAGCACGCGCAACTCGCAGCACAGCCGGTCAATGTGCGGCGCAAGCCAAGAGTGGCTCTCATGTCGATGAAGTGATGGTGCCCAGGAGAAGACTCGAACTTCCACTCCCATACGGGAACTGGCACCTGAAGCCAGCGCGTCTACCAATTCCGCCACCTGGGCAGGCAAGCGAGGCGCGGGTGATACGGCGCGAGCGCGTTGGTGTCAATAAGGTGTGTGCGCCCTATGTCACATCGGGCACGCGCCGCCACACCGCATGGACACCGGCGTCAAATTTTGGTCTACCGACGCGCAAATGCCACCTTTTGCTTCAAGGTATAAGCAATGACCCTTCGCGATGAGATGATCACAGTTTTCGGGGCCTCCGGCTTTATCGGCCGCTATGTGGTCCGCGCTCTGGCCAAGGCCGGCTACCGGGTGCGCGCAGCCACCCGTCGCCCGCACCTGGCCCATGAGCTGAAGCCGATGGGTGTTGTCGGTCAGGTGCAGCTGGTTCAGGCCAATCTGCGCGATGCGGACAGCGTGGCCCGTGCCGTGGACGGGGCCAGCGGTGTGATCAATCTGGTGGGTATCCTGTTTGAAGGCGGACGCCAGACCTTTGACTCATTGCAGTCGGAAGGGGCCAAGCTCGTCGCCGAGAAAGCCGCCGAGGCCGGTGTGGAGCGCTTTGTGCAGATTTCTGCCATTGGCGCGGACGAAAACAGCAAGAGCAAATATGCCCGCACCAAGGCGCTGGGTGAGCAGGCTGTGCAAGCTGCAATCCCGAGCGCGACGATCCTTCGGCCCTCCATCGTGTTTGGCACCGAGGATCAGTTCTTCAACAAGTTTGCTGACATGGCACGCTTTGCGCCGGCCCTGCCCCTGATTGGCGGCGGCAAGACGAAATTCCAGCCGGTCTGGTGTGCAGATGTGGCCGCGGCGGCGGTGGCTGCGCTTGAAAGTGCGGACGCGCGCGGCAAGACCTATGAACTGGGCGGGCCTGAGGTTTACACCTTCAAGGAGCTGATGGAGTTCATCCTGACCACGATCCGCCGCAAGCGGCTTCTGGTGCCGGTGCCCTTCCCGGTGGCTTCCGGCATGGGGCTCGGCGGTGAGCTGAGCGCGATTCTGCCCTTCGTGGAGCCCTTCCTGACCCGCGATCAGGTGACATTGCTGAAGAAGGACAATGTCGTCGGGGCCAGTGGTGACGATGTGGGCGTGATCACCGATCTCGGTATCGAGCCGGAGACCATTGAGGCGATCGTGCCGGAATATCTCTATCGCTATCGCAAGGGCGGCCAGTTTTCTGAAGATCCGCAGGACTGACAGCCATGAGCGACGACAAGGCATTTCCCGGCTGGCGCGGCACCACGATCCTGTGCGTGCGCAAGGCCGGCAAGGTGGCACTGGCCGGCGACGGTCAGGTCTCCATCGGCAATACGGTTGTCAAATCCACGGCCCGCAAGGTGCGCCCCATCGCCGGCGGCAAGGTGGTGGCCGGGTTTGCCGGCGCGACCGCGGACGCCTTTGCCCTATTTGAGCGGCTGGAAGGCAAGCTGGAAACCTATCCCGACCAGCTGGCGCGCGCCTGTGTGGAGCTGGCCAAGGATTGGCGCACGGACCGTTATCTGCGCCGTCTGGAGGCCATGCTGATCGTCGCTGACAAAAACGAGACCTATATTCTGACCGGCGCAGGCGATGTGCTGGAGCCGGAGAACGGCATTGCTGCCATCGGCTCAGGCGGCAATTTTGCTTTGTCCGCGGCCCGTGCGCTACTGGACTATGAGGACGACCCCGAAATCATCGCCCGCAAGGCCATGGCCGTGGCCGCAGAGATTTGCGTCTTCTCCAACCACAATCTGACGGTCGAGACGCTTTAGGGCCGCTCCACGAGGCGGCCGCGATAGGCCATGACCTCACCGATCAGGAGCAGGCGCACCGAGACATCAAACAGATGGGCCCCGCCATAGGCGCGTTCGCTGGCCTTCACCTGCGGCGTCAGCCAGCGCGGCAGCGCCACACCGCGCCAGAAAGCCCGCTCGGCATGGAGGTTCAGCCCGTCATGGCGTGGCTCGACCCGCAGCTGGGTGGT
The DNA here is from genome assembly GCA_043513725.1 of Oceanicaulis sp. Lineage (GTDB taxonomy): Bacteria > Pseudomonadota > Alphaproteobacteria > Caulobacterales > Maricaulaceae > Oceanicaulis. Next base: position 1,747,126 of record CP121338.1, read on the forward strand.
GATCGGGCCAATGGTCTCCATCAGGCGGGGGCCCTGCGGCGTTTTGGTCGGGAATTGGCGGCTCTCGAAGATGTGGCCGTCGAAGTCGCGGGTATAAACCTCGCCATCGCCGTCCTTCCAGATACACACCTCCACCGGCACGCCGTCACCGGCGCGCGGCAGGTTCAGCCAGTGCGCGACCAGGCGCGCGAGAAGCCCCTCACCGCGGCGGACCTGCGCCCGGCCCACCAGATGGCGTTCGGGCCTTGGCGTGTGGACTGCGCGTGTGATGGCGGGCATGGCATCAAAGGCCGGGCCCATGACGCTGCGATAAAGCGGGTCGGGGGTTGGGGCCATATCAAGCATGTCTTGGGTCTCCTTTGGGCAGGGTGGGGGAAGTCAGGGCATCGACCGCGGTGTCGATGTCCGGATACTCGAAGCGATAGCCGCTGGCGGTGGCCTTGGTGGCCATCACGCGCTGGCTGGCGAGGAAAAGCTGGCTCATCTCGCCCAGTGCCCATCGCAGGAGTGTGGCCGGGATTGGCAGGATCAGGCGGCGCGGGGCGGCCAAGCTTTCGATGACCGTGCCATGGCGTGTCGGGGTCGGGGCGACGGCGTTCACCGGTCCGCTCAGCGTTTCGGTGCGCAGGGCGTGGTGGATCAGGCCCACGGCATCCGCCTTGTGGATCCACGCCATCCACTGATGCCCGCTGCCAAAGCGCGCCAGCACGCCAAGGGGCCGGGTCATGGCAAGGCGCGGAAAGGCTCCACCACCGGGCCCGAAAACCAGCCCAAAGCGCAGGCGCACGTTGCGCACGCCGTGAAGTTCAGCCTCACCGGCAGCCGCCTCCCACATCTTGCACAGCTCGGCGGTAAACACGCCGGTCGGCGGGGGCGTCGCCTCGGTCAGCTCCGCCTCCCCGCCATCGCCATAGACGCCAACGGCCGACGCGCTGACCAGCACGTCCGGCGTCCAGCGCAGGCGCTTGATCAGGGTTGTGACGTCGCGCGTCGTTTTCATCCGGCTCTGGATCAGTGTGCGCTTGCGCGCCCTGCTCCACAGCTGGTCGGCGACATTCGCTCCGGCCAGATTGATGATGGCCTGGATGCGGGCATCCCCGTCGATGACCTTAAGATCGGTAATCGCGTGGACATCAGGCCCCAGCACACGGCGGGCCTTGCTCACATTGCGTGTCAGGGCGATCACATCATCGCCGCGCGCCAGTAGGTCACTGACCACCGCACGGCCCAGAAAGCCGGTCGCGCCCGTGACCAGGACGGTCCGCCCGCTGGGCTTAGGTTTTTCCGTAGCAACGGGACGCAGGGTCAGGGCGGCCCAGCCATCGCGCAAGCCCCACAGACCGACACCCACGGCTGCCACCAGAAAGAGCGGGGTCCAGAGCCCTCGGCTAACCTGTGCCAGCGCGGTCACGTCCTGCGCCCAGCTCCACAGCACCGGGGCGAGCAGGGCCAGGATCGCGCCATAGTTCAGCGCCAGCACCGTGTGCAGGATCCGCTCGAGCGGTGGCAGGGCGCGGGTGCGATCTTCCTCAATGAAGTCGGCTAGGGTGATCGCGATCTCGGCCAGCAGCACCATTGCAAGGGTCATCGCCCACAGACCCGTTGGTTGAAGCAGGGCAAACACGGCGAACACGCCCGCATAGATCAGCTCGCGCACGCTGTGCAGGGTCAGCTCGTAGCGTGCGTTCGGCCGGGTCGGCAGCGCCTCGGTCATCTCGTGATGGAGCAGATTGTCCAGCCCGCCCAGGGCGATCTGAACCGCCAGCAGGATGAAGACTGGGAGCAAGCCGGGCTCAAGCGTAACCGGTGCGAAGAGGTCGAGGCTCATGGCTGCATCTCCTCGGACGTCACATCATTCAGGGTCACGACCTGATCGAACACGCGGCCGAAAAGGGCGTGGTCGCAGGTCAGGGTGAAGGCAAATGCGCCGCGTCCATGATCGGTATGTGTGACCACAAGCTGACCGGGCGTCAGCGCGTCGGGCAGGCGCACACGAAGGGGACCCAAAGCGATAAAGAAGCCGGTGCTGATGAAGGCGAGTGCGCCCGCCTGTTCTTCAAGCCGCAGGCGCATCCAGACCGGGCCAGCACATTCATAAAGGGTCGCGCCATCTTGCCTTTTCAGCGAGCGCACATGCTGCCAGCCTCCACCGGGCTTGCGGTAAGCCCGGTCCCAGGCCGCGCCGTGGCGACCTGGGCGAATGGTGACCCGAGCCTCGCAGCGTCCCTCTAGCGTCGGCAGGGGTCGTCCAGCGACGCCGATCAGATGGGCAATGACCCGCCCGATCGGGTTCGCGCGGAGCCGGGCGTCACCTGTGAAGTCGCCCCGGGCGGTGTCCTGACCGAAACGCGCGCGGATCGGCGCGGCCAGGCGAGCCCACGCCTGCTCCCCCAGTAGCGTGCGAAAGGAGGGCGCTGACTCGCGCTGGAGCTGCTTCGGTGCAGCAAGACAGATTGCGGCGGCTAAATTCATCACTCCCTCCATTCAGTTATTTCTGTCTAAACAGAAATATGTAGTCAAAAAAACTCAGCCTCCGACGAAGCGGGCAATGCGAGCGCCCATATTCATCAGCTTGATCAGGGTGTTCTTGGGCAGGCGTTTGACCTGCTCATACCAGCCGGTCAGCGTCTCAATGAAATCCAGCATATGCTTGACCCGCTTCATGGCGTGGGTTGGCGTTTCCGGGTCGTCTTCCATCTCGTTTACACAGGCGCGCAGCACGGCCAGCGTCGGATCGATCTCGCGCTTCTTGCGGGCTTCCGCGATGGTCATGAGCATGTCCCACGGCTCGCTGAGCGTCTTGAAGTGATCGCGGCGATCGCCCAGTACATGGACCCGCTCCGCCAGGCCGAGGCTCTCCAGCTCCCGGATTGAGTTAGAGATATTCGAGCGCGCAATCTTCAGCGTCTCCTCAATCTGGTCGGCGCGTACCGGGTCCTCGCTCAAGTACAACAGCGCATGGATCTGGGCGATGGAGCGATTAACGCCCCAGCGATCCCCCATCTCGCCCCAGTGCAGGACGAAGCGCTCCATGGCCGGTGAAAGTTTCATCGAAGACTTCCGTAATTTCTGTCGTGACAGAAATAGCAGATTTGAGGTGGGACGCAAGGGGGGTATTCTAGGCGCTTCTATAAGGGATATCTGACAGTATGACTTCTACGTGAGACAAATCGAACTGACCCAAGAGGGCCCTAACCGCGTCGGCGCGATCTTTTTGATCTGCACCAGGCCCGACAAGAACAGCCTTAAGTATATTCGTAATCGAGAGGTCAAATTCGTATTCTGGATAATTGCGGAGAGGCAGTTGAGCAAACCGTCTTCTTTTTGAACGTACATCGAGTTCTGAAATTGACACATCGCCTCTCATCGGCCGAAATTCAGGGATGGGGTCCATTGAAATAAACCGGATCTCTTTTTCATGCTCAAAGCTTGGATGCTTTACAGTTGGCGCCATAGTGGCAAGCATGATCGCAATTGACATCAATTCATTCAGTTCATTTTCAAAATTGAACCCCTTGCTGACTCGGCGTGCCACGTCGCGAGCGTGGGAAGAAGCCTCTTCTTTGGTGAAGTATTTAACCCTCGAATTTGTGATAAAGAAATTCACCTTCGAGGGAGTCAGCCGTGAGGGCTGAAAGCTCGAGCTGTCGACGATTATCCCAATTCCTTGGCCATCGTCACCATAGACCTGCCACATAGGTAGGGACCCATCTCTATTGCGCGGCCCGTATTCGCACCAAGATGAGATAAAGGTCTCTGAGAACGCCCGATTAATGGACTGCTTCAGAAAGTCCCGCACTGGGTCAAGAGATGGGGCGATGATTAACTCATTCAGCGCCGGTTCAATTGCAGAGAGAAAATATTTACACTCTGAGGTGTCGTTCATATCCGAGAGATGACCGAACCACAGTTCATTTGAGCGCAAAATATTTTCAAGCGTCTGAAGGCGCGAATAATGGATAATCCTATCAGAGTAATCAGTAGCGCCGATGAGCTGCTCTAGCGCCTTGTAGGTATCGAAATCGATGCTCATACGCGATCATGCTCCCGTTAAACAACTTGAAGGTAAGCCGATTCCCTTAATTGTATTACTCTTATCCCCACCCCCACATACCGCGCTTAACCTTCCCCTCGCTCAAGCCCGCATAAGGCGGCGGTCGCGACGCGTCACGATTTGGGTTTGGGGCGGTGTCTGGGTTTGCAGGAGGCTTCAGGGTTGGAAATCTGGCTCTGGATGCGAGGTCGTCGGTGGCTCAGGGATCAAGGTCATGGTTGAGATCCTGGACTCTTGTTTGTCCTCCATCACATCCGTTCGGTCGGGCGCGATGTTGGCCCCCCCAGATGTCATTGACCGCTCGAGACCATCGCTAAGCTATTGCAGCGTTGCAGTACGAGACAGCCGAGCGCGTAGCGCTCGCAAGGCGAACAGCCGCCCGCAGCGTGAACGAGGACCGACGGCACGGATGTGCCGGAGGACAGGAAGAAAATGTCCGGTTTTATGTTTGCTTTCGCAATTGCGCCGACCGGTTCGGTGCGCCCGCGCTAGCCGTCTTGTTGTATCCGCTGGCCGACTGGTCGAGCGGGATTTGGTGTTTGGGGTATGACCTATCTTCTCCCTCCCCTCCGGTCGGCTCTCGATCTTTCACCTCTTTCCGGGCGAAGGCCGGGACCCAGAAATCATCGGGCACTGCGCATTATGGCTCTGGGCCCCGACCTACGTCGGGGGAGAGAAGAGTTAAGCGAAACACAGGCGATCCGCGCGCCTCGACGCCAAAGGCGTCGCAAGGCGAACAGCCGCCCGCAGCGTTGCGGGCTTGCCCCGCACAAGCGAGGACCCGACCGGACGGGCGTCCGGGAGGACAGGAAAGAAGTCCCTCCCCCCCCTCAAACCCGCGCCACCAGACCGCTGACGCCTTTCTCGATGAGGTCGAGTACTTTTTCAAATTCGTCGGCGTCGCCGTAATAGGGATCGGGGACATCCTTGCCCGCCAGCCCCACCGACCAGTCCATCAGGCGGCTGATGGGGCGCTCGGGCGCGCGCAGGGCGGCCCGGCGGTTGAGCAGCCAGCGATGGTGGCCTGAATCCAGCGCGACGAGATGATCGAAGCGGCGAAAGTCTTCATCCTCAACCGCGCGGGCGGTCAGATCGGACAAGTCATAGCCCCGCGCCTTGCCGGCCGAGATGGCGCGCGGGTCCGGGCGTTCACCCTGGTGCCAGTCGCCGGTTCCAGCGCTTTCCAGATGCAGCGCCTTGCCTGCCTCGTTCGCACGAGCGCGCGCCACCGCTTCGGCGAGCGGCGAGCGGCAGATATTCCCGGTGCAGATAAATAATACGCTGACGTGGCGGACATTCATGGCAGGCGTCTCCAGCTTTGGCCGGAGACGCTGCCACGACTGTCACAAAACGCAAACCCTGCTGTCAGCGCGAGGGTAAAGGCGTTGTTAGCGCTGGATCAGCGCGGGCTGGGTCTGGAACTGGTCGGCGATCTTCAGATCGCGGGCCCAGCGCAGCTTCTCGAAGATCAGGATGGCGGTGCCGTTATAGTCCACCAGCCGATTGATCAGACCACGCCGCGGCAGGTGCAGCGCACTGGCCGGCTCATCGTGGTGGTGGTCGTGGAAGGCTTCGCCGCCGGTCAGCATCGCCAGCACATAATCAAACCAGACCGGTGTCTTCAGGTGGCCGAAGACATTCACGCCGAGGATGGTGGCATGAAACTGGATGCCCCGCGCAATGACGGCAGACGCATGCAGCATGAAGGTCAGGATCAGCGAGCCGCCAGCCAGTGCCACGATCGCGTAGATCATCGCAGGCAGCACCAGATGCACCAGGATCGTCGCGATATTATAGTGGCGGTCGAAGATGGTGACGGTCTTGCTGTCACGCAACCAGAGCGCCAGCGGGCGCTGCATGTCGTTTTCATCGCGAAAGAGCAGCCAACCCATCCAGGCCCAGAGCTTGCCTTCAGCCGGGTTGTGCGGGTCACCGGCCTTGTCGGACAGGCGGTGGTGCTGGGAGTGATAATTCACCCAGTCCTTCAGCTTGCCCTGCATTGCCACAACGCAGTTCAGCGCCGTGATGACCTTGGCCGGACCCCAGAGTTCACCGGCCTTGTGGTGCCAGATCCGGTGCAGGACCCCGATGCCCAGATTGCAGATCACCAGCGTGACCGCACCGGCAAACAGGGCCGCGAGCGCGTACCACCACTGAACGGTGATGCTCTCAAGCGCAAAGCCGAGCACAATGGCGAGCGTCAGGCCAATGACGCCCAGGGCGGGATAGAGGATGGCGGCAAAAACGCTGGGCCAATCGAGGTTAGACCAGCGCTTCGGGATGGCGAGGGACCGCGGCAGCGGCTGTCTTTTCATGGAAAATGTCTCTCGTCGTAGATCAGAACTTCGGGCACCGGACGAAGGCCGGCGCGCATGGCCCCCAGACGCGAACGACCCTGCCATGGGCTGGGGTATTATGCCAAACGCAAAACGCCGCAGGTGCGCTCACAGCTGCGCGATGCTCGACGGCTTAGTCGAGCTGCGCTATTGCGTCATGTCGAAACCGCTGGCGCGGTTAACAAGGCCTCGCCATGAAAAGCCTGAACGACAAGGGAGACGACCATGGCCGATAGCGAATTTCCGACCGGCTCGTTGATGAAGGGTAAGCGCGGCCTGGTGATGGGCGTCGCGAACAAGAACTCGATTGCCTGGGGCATCGCCCAGCAGCTCCATGCCCAGGGTGCCGAGCTCGCCTTTTCCTATCAGGACGAGGCGCTGGAAAAGCGCGTGCGCCCGCTGGTGGAGAGCCTGGGTGATGAGCCCTTCATGGTCACCGCCGATGTCACCAACGATGAAAGCATGGACGCCTGCTTTGCCCAGCTGAAGGAAAAATGGGGTCAGCTGGACTTCCTGGTCCACGCCATCGCCTTTGCCGGCAAGGACGAGCTGGTCGGCAGCTTTACCCACAACACCACCCGTCTGGGCTTCCAGCGCGCCATGGATATCTCGGCCTATTCCTTCGTGGATGCCGCGCGCCGCGCCAGCGAAATGATGCCGTCGAAGGAAGACGGCGGCGGAGCGATGGTCTCCCTGACCTATCTCGGTTCCGAGCGCGTGGTCCCGAACTACAACGTCATGGGTGTCGCCAAGGCCGCGCTTGAAGCTTCCACCCGCTATATCGCCCGCGACCTGGGTCCGCAGGGCATCCGCGTGAACGCGATCTCAGCAGGTCCGATGCGTACGCTCGCCATGGCAGGCATTTCCGGCGGCCGGACCCTGATGAAGACCGGCAAGGAATGGTCAATGCTGAAGGAAGACACCACGATGGAGGGTGTTGCGGGCTCTGCGCTCTACCTCCTGTCCGACCTTGGCAAGTCCTGCACTGGCGAAGTCCTGCACGTGGACGCCGGCTTCCACGCCGTCGCTGTCCCGGATATCGAAGAGTAAGCCCATCTATCCATGTCGCGGCCCGGTTCTTCCGCGGGCTGACAGTATCGAGATTAAACCCCCGCAGCCTGTGCTGCGGGGGTTTTGCTTTGAGTGCGGCTCTTCAATCCAAACAGCTGGCGAAGGAGTGCGATACGGCGCACGATTTCAAAGCCCGCGAACGATCCGATGAAGGTGATCGTGGTCAGCGCCACAAACTCGCTCCAGACCCCAAGCCCCAGCTGCGCGAGGCCATAGCCCGCGCTGACCGTGATCGTCTGATGCAGGATGTAGACCGGGAAAATCGCTTCGGTAAGGTAGCGACGAACAGGGCCGTCACCAGTGAAAAAGCGTCGGGCCAGCCCCAGCAGCGCGACAATCACGATCCAGGCGAAGGCCACCCGGCCCGCGCGCGCGATCCAGATCACGACGATATCCTCAGACACGGTGTCCCAGTTGGCCCAGGCGATGGAGAGCGTGGTTCCAAGGAAGAGCACCGCGATCAGGGCGTAGGGCAGCGCCCGATCAACCGCGGTCCAGAAGCGCTCCGCCTTGGCCGCCCACACGCCCAGAAGCAGCATGGTCAGGCAGATCGCGTGGTTGGCCCAGTCTGAAGTCAGGTTGTGCGTGGTCTCGAAATGGGGAACCAGCCAGATCCGGTAGGCCATGAAGGGCAAAACCGGGATTGCCAGCAGCAGCACCGGACCGGCGCTCGATGACCAGATCCCATTGAACGCCGGACCGAGCAGGCGAGCGATCAGTTTCAACACCGGCCGGAGCAGCGCCACGAGCCCCGCATAGACAAACAGGTAGACCACATACCAGAGGTGGTTCCACGTCGGCACGGCAATGTCGGCGATTTCCCAGCGTGTGATGTATTGCGGCCAGAAGCTGATTATGCCCGGTTCAATCTCGCCCATCTCCCGCAGCTGAAAATAGGTCTGGGGCATCACCACCACGAGCATGCCGAACACGATGACCGGGAGCAGCCGTCCGGCGCGCTCCTTGGCGAAGCTCAACGCGCCGCGCTTGTCGAGCAAATAGGCAAAGGCCACGCCGGAGATAAAGAAGAGCAGGGAGAGCCGCCACGGATTGACGAGCATCATCAGGGGCTCGGCGGCAGGACCTGCGTGCGGGCTTTTCACATGCCAGCCCCAACTCACGTAGAACATGCCCACATGGTAGAAAACCAGCAGCATGAAAGCTCCGATCCGGAGCCAGTCGAGATCATGGCGGCGGGTTTGCGCGGCTTCGGTTGGGTGTGTCATCGCCACGGGGCCTCCGTCGTCTTTGGCGTGGTACAGCCCTGAGACTGGCCCGGCCCTACACGGATCGCGAGCGAGAAGGGGTTTGTGACGGCCTGCCGGGATGAAATCGGGCACATAAGGGACAAACGGCGGGCAAGCGGGACAAGCGGCGGCGCGCTGTCTTGCGCCGCTTGCCGGGCGAGGCAAAAATCAGCCGATGACCCAGTCCAGCTTTGAGCGTGAACAGGCGGCGGAACGCCGTGTCGGCCAGACCGCCTTTCTGGTCAACACCGCGATTGTGCTGATTATCTGGGTGATCAGCTCCACCTCTATCCTGACGCGATGGGAAATCCTCGACATATCCAAACCCTGGTTCATGCCGTGGATCGAGGAGGGTACCAGCCCGCTTGTGGTCATCCCTCTGTTCTTCCTAGTGCGCTGGTTTGAACGGCGCGCGCCCATTGGCCAGTCGGACTGGCGCTACGCGCTCGCGGTGCACAGCGGCGGCGCGGTGATGTTCTGCACGCTCGTCATCATCTGGATGGCGCTGTTTCGCGGCCTGGTCTGGCCGCCGGTCTTCGGGGAGCAATACGATCTGTTTGGTGACGCGCCGGTCCAGGTCTTCATCTACGAGTTCCGCAAGCTCTTGCCTGGCTATCTGGGTCCGCTGGTCTTCATCTATTTCTCCCGCCAGCTGGAGATCGCCAGGCTGGAGCGGGATGCGGCGCGCGAGGAAGCCCGCCAGACCCATCGCCTCACCCTGAAGTGTGGCGGACGAACCATTTTCGTGGACGCGGCCGATGTGCTGACCGCCAGGGCGGCTGGTAATTATGTGGAGGTCAAGCTCCAATCCGGTCACCAGCTCGCCCGCCTGACCCTGGCTGAGCTTGAACGCCAGCTTGCCGAGGCCGGGATTGAAATCGTACGCGTGCACCGCTCATGGCTGGTCAACCGCGCGGCCATCGCGAGCGTCAAGCCGACCGGCGAAGGCGATGTCACGATCACTCTGACCAATGGCGATGAGGTGCCCGGTTCACGACGGTATCGCGAGGCGCTCGCCGCCTGACGGGTTGTATGGCAACCCGTTTCAGGACTGCGACACTGAGGCCTGTCTTTTTGCTCGCCTCTTCCAACTCAATGCGTGTAAAAACCTGATTCTGAGTGCGGGTTACCGCACGGGGACAGAACAGGACTATTTTTCATGAAAACTCAGATGATTGCAGGCGTTAGCCTGCTGGCGATGGTCGCTGGAGCACCGGCTCTGGCCGACGATCATGATCCGGCCACGGTTGAAGAGCTGGAAGCGCGCATTGAACAGCTGGAGGCAACCAACGCCCAGCTGATCGATATCCTTCGCGCGCAGGGCCTGCTCCCGGCCTCTGAAGGCGGTGCCCGCATGCCTGCCCCTCAGGCAGCTCCGGCGGCGCCTGCTGCACCGATGCATACGGCTCAAGGTCACGGCGTTCATACCACCGATGGCCACCACGCCATGCGCGACGATGAGTGGCACCACAATCTGGTCGGCGTCAGCCCAGAGTATGGCTACCGCGTTCTTGATCATGCTGAAGGCGTGAACACGCGCGAGCTGACCATCCTTCAGGCCATCCAGAATGGTGAGCTGGACCGCCGCGTAACCCTGTCGGGCGGTATCACGGCAATCGCCGACTACCAGGAGAGCAACTCGGACACCAAGTTCAGCTGGCTGATGCGTCACCCGACCTCCAACAACCAGATTGGCGAGACAGTGAGTGAAATGGTGGTGCACTCGGCGCAGCTGGCCACGACGGCCCGCCTGACCGACGACATCACCACCTATGTGGAATTCCTCTACAATCCTCAGCAGAGCTTTGGTCAGGGAACGATCACCGATCTGAACCGTAATCAGGTTCAGGTGCGCAAGGCCTTCGTGCTTTGGGGTGATCTCGATGAGCGCCCGATCTATGCCTCGCTGGGCAAGATGGACACGCCGTTTGGTCTACAGGACACGGTCAGCCCGTTCACCAACTCCACCAGCTGGCACGCCTTTGCCGGTCTCGCCTATGGCGGCATGGTTGGCTACTACGACAACGGTATTCACCTGCGCGCCATGGCCATTCAGGGCGGGGCGCAATTCCGCTCCCACAATGTGCCGGTGGAAGGCACCAGCGTGCCGTCACGCCTGAACAATTTCGCGCTTGATGCCAGCTATACCGCCACGCTGGACAATGGCCATGTGCGGGTCGGTGGCAGCTATACCCATGGTAGCCCGTACTGCCAGGACTATCCGGTCTTCCACTTCAACCCGTGTCAGGACAACAACCCAGCCTGGGCCATCTATGCTGAAGGCCGCCTGGGGGCTTTTGAATTCCTGGGCGAGTATGCCGAGACCACGGAAGTGTGGCCGGGCACAGCATCGCCAGCCCCGCAATTCGCCCAGTTCGAGGCTGTCGCGCCGGAAGCTTTCACTCTGGGGGGACGCTACTGGGTCAGCCATCGCAATCAGGATGATCTGGCGTTCTCGTTTGAATTCAGCCGCTACAACTCAGGCGCTGAAGGCTCACCGTGGGAGCGACAGGACCAGTGGGTGCTCGGTGCGTCCTACTTCCTGACCCCGTCGGTCAACCTGTTTGGCGAAGTGATCCATGCCAATGGCTGGGTCCCGCTGAACTTCCTGTCCGGTGGCAACCTGCCGGGTGGGGCAAGCTGGTCTGAGTTCGACGCCACCACCAACGCCGTGGTTGTTGGGGCGCAGGCCGCGTTCTAGGGGCTGGGCCAAAGCCTGAAACGAGAAACCCCGCTGGAGCGATCTGGCGGGGTTTTTTGTTTTGTGAGCAGTGCTACCCGGCCTCTTTCATGGCTCCGTCTGCAGCGCTTGCCGGGCCTTTGCCGATCTTGCCTGTTCCGCTCTCCAGCATGCGCAGCTTTTCCTGCGTGGCGTCGATGACGCGGGTAATTTCGTCGGTGGATTTGCTTGAACGGTCGGCAAGTTCACGCACTTCGCTGGCCACGACGGCAAAGCCGGCACCCTGCTGACCGGCGCGGGCGGCCTCGATGCTCGCATTGAGTGAGAGCAGGTTGGTTTGCTCAGAGATATCGCCCAGGCGACTCGCCAGATTGCTGACCTCCTCCAGAACCTCACCTATGATCCGGCGGGTTTCCTCGATGGAGCGCCGCCGCTCTGTGGCGTCATTCCCGAAGAAGGTGAAGCGATCAATCGCGCCGGACACGCTGCGGATAACCTGCACTGCGCCGGTGACCCAGGCCTCGTCCTGACCTCCGACCAGATGAAGTTCCACGCCCACGGATTCGTCGCGCTTGAGCCGTTCGATCAAGTCCGGACCAATCATCGCCTTCATGGACAGCTGATCATGTGAGCACGCGGTACGCGCAACAATGTCCTCAAACACCGCATTGCTTTCGGTCAGTTGACCGTCTGCGTCCCATTCAATGGCCGCGTTGGAGCTCAGAATCGCTGCCATGCGGGCTTCGTATTCGCTGGCCTTCTGCTTGACCTCGGTGATGTTGGCCTGGATGGAGATGTAGCGAATGATCTCGCCCTGGTCATTATGAACCGGGTTGATGGACAGGGAGATCCAGTACGGCTCCCCGGCCTTGGTATAGTTCAGAATCTCGTCATAGAAGGGCTCGCCCGCAGCAAGCTTCTGGCCAATGCGCCGGCGAGTATCCGGGTCCGTATCCGGCCCCTGCAGCAGGTCGCCGGGCTTTTGACCTTTGGCCTCGTCCATCGAATACCCGGTCAGCTTGGAAAAGCCCGGGTTTACATATTCGATGAGGCCATCGCGGCCGGTAATGATCACCGAGTTATCGGTCCCGTCAGCCACCAGCGACAGCAGCTTGAACTGGTCGCGGCGGCGCACCTCCTCATCCACGTCTTTGACAAAGGCGGTGTAGGAAATCTCGCCATCCACCTCGACCTTCGACAGGGACAGGTCGCCCCAGACCTGTTCACCATCCTTGCGCTCGATCTTCACCTCGCGCGAGCTGCCGACAATCTTGTCCTGACCGGTGCGGCGGTTGGCGTTCACCCAGTCATCATGGTTGGCTCGCATGTGGTGGGGCACAAGCAGCTTCACATTTTTTCCGATGACCTCGTCAGCGTCGTAGCCCCAGAAGCGCTCTGCGGCAGCATTGAAGAAGGTGACATTGTTGTCCTTGTCGATCGTCACAACCGGATCAATCGCCTGGGACAGGGTCTGGACCATCGTCTCACGGCCCCGGCGCTCAGCGGTAATGTCCTTCACGAAGGCTGTGTAGGTAATCTTGTCGCCAATCTTCACCTGAGACAGGGACAGATTTGTCCAGGGCCGGTCGCCATCCTTGCGTTCGATCTGAACATCGCGAGAGGTGCCGACGATCTTGTTCTGGCCGGTGGCTCGGTGGGTATTGACCCAGTCGTCATGACCGTGGCGCATCTCGCTCGGGACCAGGATTTTCACGTTCTGGCCAATCACCTCCTCGGCGTCATAGCCCCAGAGCTTCTCCGCCGAGGCATTGAAATAGGTGACGATGTTGTTCTCATCGATGGAGATCACCGCATCCATCGCCTGATCGAGAATCTGCTTGGTTTGCTCACGGGCTTCGCGCTCGGCCGTCACGTCCTTCACAAAGGCGGTGTAGTAGAGCTTGCCGCCAGCCCTCACCTGGGACAGGGACAGGTTCACCCACACAGACGAGCCGTCCGCGCGTTCCATCTCGATATCGCGCGAGGTACCGACAATCTTGTCCTGACCGGTTGTGCGGTGCGCGTTGACGAAGCCATCATGGCGGTCCTGCATGGCCTTCGGCACCAGCACCTTCACATTCTTGCCCATCACCGCGTCGCGGGAGTGACCCCACAGCCGTTCGGCGGCCGCGTTGAAGAAGACGATGCGATTGTCCTGATCAATCGTGATCACCGCATCAATGCACTGTTCGAGCGCCTGACGCTCAAGCGATTTACCGAGAATTTTCATGCGGGCCTCGCGCGGAATAACGGTATGATCGCGAACGTTCACTGATTGCGGTTAACGAAAGGTGGCGCGTTGAGGCGAAATCAAAAACCCCGCCAGATCGCTCCGACGGGGTTTTGTTTATCGGGTTTAACGGCCAGCGCTACTCGATGGCGGCGTCGCCCTCTTCAGCGCCGACGGTATCGGCACGGTGCGGCACGACTTGCTCTTCCGGCTTCACATAGGTGTCGAGCCATTCGATGGATTCCGCGAGCACATGCAGCACGCTTTCACGGGCCCGATAGCCGTGGCTCTCATAGGGCAGCATGACCAGGCGTGCAGTCCCGGCATTGCCCTTCACTGCAGCAAACATGCGTTCAGACTGCATGGGAAAGGTGCCGGAATTGTTGTCGATTTGGCCGTGGATCATCAGCATCGGCTCGTCGATCTTGTCTGCCGCCATGAAGGGCGACAGTTCAAAATATACCTCCGGGGCCGCCCAGAAGGTGCGGCGTTCGGCCTGGAAGCCAAATGGGGTGAGCGTGCGGTTATAGGCTCCCGAGCGCGCAATCCCGGCCCGGAACAGATCGCTCTGTGCCAGCAGGTGAGCGGTCATGAAGGCCCCGTAGGAGTGGCCCGCAATCGCGGTGCGCTCGCCATCGCCAAAGCCCCGCTCCACGGAGAAATCGATGGCCGCTTCCGCTGAGAGCACCAGCTGTTCAATGAAGCTGTCATTCACGGTTTCAGGGTCATCGCCCACAATCGGCATGGTGGCGTTTTCCAGCAGCGCATAGCCCTGGGTCACCATGAAGCGCGGGCTGGTGCCGGCCACCCGAGCGAAGCGATGGGGCGAGCCGCGAACCTGACCAGCCGTGCGGGCATCATTAAACTCCCTCGGATAGGCCCAGACCAGCAGCGGCAATGGACCATCACGTTCCGCGTCATACCCGGCAGGCAGGTAGAGCGTAGCCGACAGCGGCACCCCGTCTTCACGCTCATAGGTCACCAGCTCGCGGCTGATCTCATTGAGTTGCGGGTGCGGGTTTTCAAAGTCGGTGATCTGTTCGACCTCGCCGCCAGCATGGCGGCGTACATTCGGCGGCGTCGTTGGGTCCTCATAGGAGGTCAGGAAGACCGAGGCGTCATCGGACAGGATGTCAATCACGCGCTCGTAGTTCGCGCCGGAATTGCGCCACAGCTCTTCGGTCTCAAACGAGTCAAAGCTCACCCGATTGAGGAAGGGCCGGTCGCCTTCGGGCGTTGCTCCGGTGCCGGTAAAATACATGTGGCCATCCACGATGGCGGCGACTGACTGACCAAACTGGTTATAGGTAGTCAGCGGGCTGCCCGGATCGGCATAGGCGTCCTGCAGGTTCCGCTCATTAGCCAGGCGGGGTTCCGTGCCCGGGTTTGCGAAATCGACCACCCACTGACGGATGACGCGGGTGTCGCGGTCATATT
Organism: Oceanicaulis sp.; assembly: GCA_043513725.1. Taxonomy (GTDB): domain Bacteria; phylum Pseudomonadota; class Alphaproteobacteria; order Caulobacterales; family Maricaulaceae; genus Oceanicaulis. The sequence goes on from CP121338.1 coordinate 1,762,181, forward strand.
CAACTGCAATGCCCAGCTCGCCTTCGCTGGTGAAGGTGGTGCCGTAATACCGATCCTCAAAACGGGCCACTTCCACCGGCTCACCGTCAAACGGGGCCTCAAGCGACCAGACGCTGTCCCGTTCGTCGGTTTCAACGCGCGGGTCGCCGCCATCCAGGGCTTCAGACCAGATTATCTGGGCGGGGTGGCTCGCCTGCCAGTCAAAGCTGCGGCGACCATCGACCACACCGCCAATCGGCACATTGTCGGCGATTGGCTGGGAGCCCAGCTCGGCCACCGGCTCGCCATCAATCGTCCAGACCTCGGCGGTTTGGGCAAAGCGCGACCAGGGTACGTCATAGGAAAACGGCTTTTCCATCTCCTCAATCAGGATGTAATCGCCGCCCGGTGCTGGCTCGACACCCCAGTAGAGCCCCGGCTCACCGACATCACGGGCACGGCGGCCATCATCGCGGACCAGCACCAGCTGGGTTTCAGCCATCCAGGCAAACAGCGCCGCGTCATGGTCGTCGTTGAGCAGATCCTGATAGGTGCGTACCGGAGCTTCAACGCCGGAGGCCTCCTGAATGACCGGCCCGGCCGGCACGCGCGGGCGTCGGGGCATGGGGCCGCGATCATCGGCCACCGTATTGACCAGCAGATGCTCGCTGTCGGGCATCCAGTCGACGGCGTCAAACAGGGCGTTCACCCCTTCGGCGATAACCTCGCGGGCCCGGCCACGCTCAACATCGACCACCCACAGGCTGATCGTATCGTCACGGGTGACCAGAAAGGCAGCCTTCGAACCATCGGGAGCCCAAGTGAAGCCGGACAGACCCACATCGTCCGGGGTGTCGATATCACGCTCACGCCCGGTCTCTAGATCGATGACCGACAGGCCAATGATGGAGCGCGGGCCGTGACGGCCATTGGTGCTGGCATCAAGGCGCATGCCGGCCAGCCGCTCCATGGGCCGGGCCAGTTCTGATACGGGTGGCAGATTTTCGCGGTGAAGCAAAAGCAGGTGACGCTTGTTTGGCGAAAGGGTCGTCGCAGGCGCGTTCGGCGCATCCACGATGTCCACAATGTCCTGCGGCGGCAGGCGATACTCCTGCGCCAGGCCGGCACCCGCGATCAAGGCGCCAAGCGCAATACCCGTTGAAACTGTGCGGAAAATCGACATGAAACCTCCCCGGTGTTGTGTTGGCGGGCAGGGTAATGGGCGGCGCGCGGCTTGGGTATGAAAGATTGGTAAGGGGGACAACAAAAACCCCCGCCGGATCGCTCCGACGGGGGCTTTGCTTTGATCATACAGCGCGGAAGCGCTGCAGGATGACGTTAGGAGCTTACTCCTCGTCGTCCTTGGTGATCTCTTCGCCGCTTTCCTGGTCGACCATCTTCATGGACAGCTTGACCTTGCCGCGGTCGTCAAAGCCGAGCAGCTTCACCCAGACTTCCTGACCCTCGGAGACGACGTCAGACGGGTGACCCACGCGCTCGTTTTTCATCTGAGACACGTGCACCAGGCCGTCTTTCGGACCAAAGAAGTTCACGAAGGCACCGAAGTCGACCACTTTCACGACCTTGCCCTTATAGATCACGCCCACTTCCGGCTCAGCCGTCAGCGAGTGGATCCAGTCATAGGCGGCCTTGATGGAGTCAGCCGACACGGCGGAGATCTTGATCAGACCTTCGTCGTTGACGTCGACCTTGGCACCGGTCTCTTCAACGATCTGGCGGATCACCTTGCCGCCCGAGCCGATCACGTCACGGATCTTGTCGGTCGGGATCTGCATGGTCTCGATCTTCGGCGCGTACTCGTTCAGGCCGGACCGCGAGCTATCGAGGGCCTTGTTCATCTCGCCCAGGATGTGCATGCGCCCACCCTTGGCCTGATCCAGGGCCGTCTGCATGATGTCCTTGGTGATACCGGCGATCTTGATGTCCATCTGAAGCGAGGTGATGCCGTCTTCAGTACCGGCCACCTTGAAGTCCATGTCACCCAGGTGATCTTCGTCACCCAGGATGTCGGACAGAACCGCCACGCCGTCGGGATCCTTGATCAGACCCATGGCGATACCGGACACCGGACGCTTGATCGGAACACCGGCATCCATCAGCGCCAGCGCACCACCACACACGGTCGCCATGGAGGACGAACCGTTGGACTCGGTGATCTCCGACACCAGACGCACGGTGTAGGGGAATTCTTCAGCCGACGGCATGACCGCGTTCAGGGCGCGCCATGCCAGCTTGCCGTGGCCGATTTCACGGCGGCCCGGAGCCAGGCGGAAGCTGGTTTCACCGACCGAGTAAGGCGGGAAGTTATAGTGGAGCAGGAAGCGCTCCTTGTAGGTGCCGGTCAGGGCGTCGATGAATTGCTCATCTTCGCCGGTGCCGAGCGTGACCACAGCCAGAGCCTGGGTTTCACCGCGGGTGAACAGGGCCGAACCGTGGGTGCGCGGCAGGACGGTGGCTTCCGACACAATGTCGCGAACTTCATCGAGCTTGCGGCCGTCGATGCGCTTGCCGGTCTTGATGATGCCGCCGCGAACCACGCTGGCTTCAACGCCTTTCAGGACGTCCTTCAGCACGGACGGGTCAACACCCTCCGGGTTCTCTTCGGTGGCGGCCATCGCTTCAACAGCCTTGGCCTTCGCCTCGGCAACCGCAGCCTGACGCTCGGTCTTGTTGGTGATGGTGTAAGCCTTGGCGATATCCTCGCCGACCAGCTTGGTGACTTCAGCTTCGATCGCAGAGTTGTCTTCCGGGGTGAAGTCCCACGGATCCTTCGCAGCTTTTTCAGCCAGGCGGATGATCATGTCGATGACCGGCTGGAAGGCCTCGTGGCCTGCCATCACGGCACCGAGCATCACCTCTTCAGAGAGCTCTTTCGCTTCTGACTCCACCATCATCACGGCGTCGGCAGTACCGGCCACGACCAGGTCGAGATCAAGCTCGTCCATCTGATCCACAGCCGGGTTGATGACATAGTCGCCATCCTTATAGCCCACGCGCGCAGCGCCAATCGGACCCAGGAAAGGCAGGCCGGACAGGCACAATGCTGCAGAGGCACCCACCATGCCGACAATGTCGGGATCGTTTTCCAGATCGTGGCTCAGCACGGTGAGCATGATCTGGGTGTCGTTCTTGAAGCCCTTCGGGAAGAGCGGACGGATCGGACGGTCAATCAGGCGGGAGGTCAGCGTCTCTTTGTCGGTCGGACGACCTTCACGCTTGAAGTAGCCACCGGGGATCTTGCCGGCAGCAAAATACTTTTCCTGGTAGTTCACGGTCAGGGGGAAGAAGTCCATCCCCGGCTTGACCTCTTTTTGCGCAACCGCCGTCGCGAGTACGGTCGTCTCGCCATAGGTGGCGAGCACCGCGCCGTCTGCCTGGCGCGCCATGCGGCCGGTTTCGAGGGTCAGCGTACGGCCGGCCCATTCAATCGTTTCGGTTTGGATATCGAACATGTGTTTCTTTTCGTCTTGCGTTTGGTGTCGCCGGATTGCGAGCACCAGATAAGCAAAACGCCGGCGCGCCCCGTGGCGGCCGGCGTTTTTGTCGGTCCCGCCCTAGCGGCGGAGGCCGAGTTTCTGGACCACGTCCTTGTAGCGGCCCTCGTCTTTGGCCTTGAGGTAATCAAGGAGACGACGGCGCTGGGAAACCATCTTCAGAAGGCCCCGGCGGGAGTGGTTGTCTTTCTTGTGGCTCTTGAAGTGCTCAGTCAGATTGGAAATCCGCTCGGTAAGCACTGCAATTTGAACTTCAGGAGAGCCGGTGTCCGCGTTGCCACGGGCGTGCTCTTTGATCAGTTCGGCTTTACGTTCAGCCGTAATCGACATCGTCTATCGGGCTCCTATTCCCATTGAAAAACACGAAGCGGAGAAAGCTTCCCTGCCCGTGCCTCGCCAATCGCAACGGCCCGGTCATCGCCCATTGCCACAACGGCCTTCGAATAATCCTTGTCCCCGATAACACGGGGCTGGCGAAGGTCGCGAAGCTCTGAAGCTTGCCGGGGAGGCAAAACGACTGGCCGTCCTTGCCTCAGCTGAAATGCCTCTCCATCGGTCACGGCCAGGGCCGGGATGTCGTCCAGCGCGGTCTCGACCGGGAGAAGGGCTTCCAGCGCGCGGGCCTTATGGACCAAATCCTCAAGCGCGGCAAGCGTAATGGCATCATCTGTGGTGAAGGGTCCCACCTGGGTCCGCCGCAGCGCCGCCACATGGCCCTCAGTGTCCAACGCGTGGGCCAGATCGCGCGCGATGGACCGCACATAAGCGCCCTTGCCGCAGCGCATCTCCAGGACGCACAAATCCTCAGACGGCATGTCCAGAATTCTCAGGTCATCGATCCGCACCGGGCGGGCTTCCAGCTCAACCTCTTCGCCGGCGCGCGCCAGATCATAGGCACGCTCGCCATCCACCTTGATGGCGGAAAACTTCGGCGGCACCTGCTCAATATCGCCGATGAATGCCGGCAAGGCCGCTTCAATCGCCTCGCGGGTCGGGCGCACATCGCTGGTGGCGACCACATCGCCTTCGGCGTCCTGGGTGGTCGTGCTCTCGCCCCAGCGGATCGTGAAGCGATAGGTTTTCCCCGCTTCCTGGGCAAAAGGTACGGTCTTGGTCGCTTCGCCGAAGGCAATCGGCAAAATGCCCGACGCCAGCGGGTCCAGCGTGCCGGCATGCCCGGCCTTTTTCGCATTATAGAGCCAGCGGCATTTGCCCACGGCCTGTGTCGACGTCATCTCCAGCGGCTTGTCGAGCACCAGCCAGCCATGGATCGGATCACCCTTTTTACGCCGACCCATCAGTCCCTGTCCCCTTGATCAAGGTCCCCGTCATCCAGATCGCGCTTCACGCCGGGACGATCGAGGACTTCATCGATATGGGTTGCTTCGTCAAAGCGGTCATCGGCCAGGAATTTGAGCTTCGGCGTGAACTTCAGGTCCACCTGACGCCCCAGCTCCTTCTGCAGGAAGCCGGCGGCGCGGTTGAGCGCTTCGGCCACACGCTCGGGGTCGTTCTGTCCCAGCGCTGAAACAAATACGCTGGCATGGCGCAGATCCGGGCTCATGCGCGCTTCAGACACGGTGATGGACGCGCCGGACAGGGACGCATCGCGCAGATGACCCTCGCGGATAATGTCGGCGACCGCACGGCGGACAAGTTCGCCGGCGCGCAGCTGGCGTTGGGACTGGGCTTTCATGAAGACCTCTTTCGTTTCGAGCGGCCGGGTTCGGACCGGTGCGTTCGTGAAGGTCGCGCGGTTTAGGAGGTTATCGGCTGAAGGGCAAGGGGTGGGCGCAAATTACGAGACTCGTGACCTTGGCATCCTTCACTGTGACGCTCCATTCCAATCCTGTCCCGGCCAAGCGATGTATTGCGCAGTGCCGGGATCGACTGATAGCGCCTTGGAGAAGGTCACTCCCGCAGATCGCAATGAATCCCGGATTGCCTGCGGTGTCCGGGACACGGGCTTGGCCCTACTCACCCAAACTCCGGACCTCCACGTCTGCCGCACATCCCGCCTCTGCAGCCGGCACGCAGGGCCTCAGCATTAAGTGTAAAGCCAGCGACCTCGCTCAGACCGCCAACGCCAACCGGATAGATCAGAGGTGCACCCTAATAAGCATCAAGCAGTATGATCGGGAGCCTGGCCGTCCCGCCTGCGACGGTCGCAGGGCTGGCCGATCCGCTACCCTCTTTACTCGGATATCAGATCCACCCGCCTTTCATGGGTCATGTGAATGGCATGCACCCCCTGCGCCTCTTTGATGAAAAGTCATGAAAAAAGCGGCTCAATCTGAAATAAAGTTTCCATTGAGGGGATAATTGTGCGATAGAGCGCTCGCTATCGTTATTCTTTTTCGACCTACTGTCTCCGTTTTCGGCTCTTCAGTTTCTCGACCAGACTGACTAAGCCGGAGCCGCCGCATTTCGCGGGCGGTAATAAAACAAGGAGTCCACGGATATGGCCACTGGCACCGTGAAATGGTTCAACGCGACTAAAGGTTTTGGTTTCATTCAGCCGGATTCCGGCGAAAAGGATGTGTTCGTGCACATCACCGCGGTTCAGGCTGCGGGCCTGACCGGTCTGGACGACAACCAGAAAGTGACGTTTGAGATCGAAGCCGGTCGTGACGGCCGTCAATCGGCGAGCAATCTCGAACTCGCATAAGACGACAATGGCTGGCGGAGTGGCGATGGCTGCTCCGCCTGCTTTTTATGGGCACGCACAGAAAAAGGGTTTTGATCATGACAGAAGACAGCAGCAAGCCGGTTTTCAAGCCGGTCAAATCCCAGGACCGCGCCGCCCGCACCCATGAAGTGGCCATGGAGATCATCGATACCGAGGCGCTGGCCCGGCAGTCGAAGACCGAGCGCCTGCGCGCTGCCCGCTTGAAGATGGAAGCGGAAAAGGGCGAGCCGGAACCGGCCCCCAAGCCGCGCGCAGCTCCAAAGCGGACCAAATTCATCAAGGTCTAGGGTCAGCCCCTATCACAGTTTTGCGCGATACTCCGCCAGCAGGCTGTCGGCGTTTTCGCCAAGCTCGTACAGATAATCCCACGAAAAGATGCCTGAGCTGTGGCCATCGTCAAAGATGAGGCGCACCGCATAACGGCCAACTGGTTCGGCTTCGTTGACGAGCACATGCTCCTTGCCACGCACCAGCTGTTTCTGGCTGGCATGGTGGCCCTGAACCTCCGCCGAGGGGCTCTCAACGCGTAGCAGCTCAAACGGTATGGCGAACGCTTCGCCATCCTCGAACGCAATTTCAAGCGTCCTTGCGCTGCGTTTGAACGCCAGCTTGGTGGGCCAGACAGAACTCATCGGCTTTAAGCGTCGAGTTCGCGGGCTTCTTCAGGCAGCATGATCGGTACGCCTTCGCGGATCGGATAGGCGAGGCCCGCGGCCTTGGAGATCAGCTCATTGGCGTCCCGGTCATAGGTCAGCGGCTCGCGCGAGACCGGGCAAACCAGAATCTCCAGAAGCTTTGGATCAATGCCGCTGCTGCCGGCGTTTGAGGAGGTGTTTTCTGTATCGCTCATGGCTGATTAGGTAGGGGCTTACGTTTCAAACGTCCAGACATCTATCACGGGGCGTGACGCGCCCCTATATCGACGGGAACGCCAGCAATCGCGGACCCGTCAGATGCGCCTTGTTCTGAAATTCCTGTTCCTCGTCCTTGTTGCGCTGGCTGCGGCCTGCAGTCCGGGTGGCAATCGGGTCAATGACGAGCCGGTTTCCAGTCTCAATAATGCGGGCGAGCCGGCCGACACCCCCGATCCCCGTCTGGAAGGCCAATGGCGCGCGGTGTTGATCACCTCTGTGGAGCCGCGCCCGTTAGACCTCACGATAACGCTGTCCGGTCCTGAACCGGATGTGATCATGACGTCGCCCAATCAGGGCGGGGCTGTGATCGCGTTTGAGCAGATCCGCCTTGATGGCCCGCGCATCGGTTTCGCCACCCCTCTGGGGGCGCTGCGCTTTGAGGGCGCGCTGGTCGACGACGACGTGATTTCAGGAGAGGTCTATCAGGGCGGTTACACCACCGCACTCACCTGGACGCGGGCGGAGTAGGCGCTACGCCCGCCAGTAGCCGACCAGCTTGCGCGCTTCCTTGATCACGGGCTCAGCAGCCTCGTTGGCGCGCTCAGCTCCGGCAGCCAGCACCCGGTCGATCTCGGCGCGGTCAGCGATCAGGCGGGCATATTCGCCCGAAATCGGCGCGATGAACTCCACCGCCGCATCGGCCAGCTTCGGCTTGAAGGCGCCAAAGCCCTGACCGGCAAACTCGCCCAGCACACTCTCAACGCTCTCACCGGTCAGCGCAGCATAGATGCCGACCAGATTGCGTGCTTCGGGGCGATCCTTGAGCTCGGCCTCTGCTTCCGGCAGCGGCTCGGGATCGGTCTTCGCCTTCTTGATCTTGCGCGCGATCGTGTCGGCATCATCGTCCAGATTGATCCGCGAATTATCGCTGGGATCGGATTTCGACATCTTCGCTGAGCCGTCCTTCAGGCTCATGATGCGCGCGCCGTGGGACTGGATTACCGGCTCCGGCAGCGGGAAGACCGCCTCGCCCTTGCCAAAGTCGCGATTGAAGCGCGCGGCGATATCGCGCGACAGCTCCAGATGCTGCTTCTGATCCTCACCAACTGGCACATGGGTCGCCTTGTAAACGAGGATGTCTGCCGCCTGCAGCACGGGATAGGTGAACAGCCCGACGCTGGCGCGTTCCGCATCCTTGCCGGCCTTGTCCTTGAACTGGGTCATGCGCTCCAACCAACCCAGACGTGCCACGCACTGGAAAATCCAGGCGAGCTCGGCATGAGCCGGAACCGAGGACTGGGCAAAAATCGCAGACTTGGACGGGTCTACGCCCGCGGCCATGTAGGCGGCGGCCGCCGAGCGCACGCGCTTGGGCAATTCTGCCGGATCATGGAGTACGGTGATCGCGTGCAGATCAACGACGCAGTAAAAGCACTCCGCGCCGGAGTTCTGCAGCTCGACCCACCACTTCAGCGCGCCCAGATAATTGCCAAGGTGCAGGCCGCCGGTCGGCTGCATGCCAGACAGGATCCGGTCAGGACCGGTGTAATCGGTCGGAGTGTCGCTCATGGGTCGCGTCCAGAGGCTGGAGGTCAAGGGAAATGCGGTCTTAGCCGGGTGTGGGCGAAGGCTCAAGCGCACAAAGCGACATTAGGTCGGGTTCAGCAGGAGCGGCAGAGTGGGTCTGCCTGAGGGCTAGCTCACTGTTGCGGTGCGAACGCCTCGAAGGTCAGGCCGATAAGGCGCGAGGGTGCGTTGATCCTTACGAAGTCAGGATCTTCTGTGGGTGCGCGGTGGACGATGACCAATTCGGCACCCGGGTGCACGGAAATCAGATGTGAACCCGAGCCGGTGTGGCTGAAAGAGATAAGCCTGCCATCGCGAACGGCCACGGTCCACATCATCCCGTAGCACAGCGACATACCACCCCCGATATCGGGATTTGTGACAGACCGGCATTCGGTAATCTGATCAATCCAGTCGGCTGAAACGAGTGATTGGCCGTCCCAGGCGCCGTCTTGAAGGAGCAACTGCCCGAATAGCGCAAGATCATGGGCCGAAAGCCGGAAATGGTAGGCTTCGTGGCGTGATTTGTCCGGCTCCGAGAGATAAAAGCCGTCGGTTTCAAAGAGGCGGTCCGGAAGAGCCTGTTCATCAGCCTCACGCAGGACCAATCGGTCAATCCGTCCCTCAAAGGACGTCATCCCGAGCGGCCTCGCAAGCTGGTTCTCGAACGCCTCATAAATCGTCTGCGAAGCGCGCGCTTCGTAGAGCGTGCCCAGAGCATTAAAGGACCAGTTGTTGTAGGAGTAGGCCTCCCCAGGCGCGTGTGCACCACGCAGCGGTCGCGCCTCGGTCATGGCATCGGACTCTGCAGCGGCCGGTAGGTAGATACCACTGCGGGACTCAAGCAGCTGTTGAACCGTCGCGCTGGCCTCAAGCGGCGTGAATGGCACTCCGGGCTCGGCAAGTTGAAGGTCCCCCACCTGCTCGTCCAGCTGAACCGTGCCAGCCTCGATCAGATCGCCAAAGAGCACTCCAAGGACCGCCTTGCGGATCGAGTGGATCAGGCTGCGCTGGTGTATGTCACCAGACTGGTACGCGATTTTCCCCTGATAGAGGATGAGTGCAGATGACGATCCGCTTTCTTCTAGGAAGGTATCAATTCGTTCTCGTCCCGCCTCAGTGAGCGGGTTCTGGTCGTCAGGCCACGCTGTCAGCTCAGATGAGGCCGGGGTGTCGCTACTACACGCCGATAGAAGGATGACGGCGCCCAGGGAGCAGAAGAGGTTTTTCATGGCAGGCAACATATTGATTGTGAATGGAGCTGGTTCTGGATTGGGTCAGCTGCGCTTCATGGCGCCAAGCAGCTCATTTGGGCGCAGGGCGCCAAGCCCCATGGCAGAGAGCCCGTAGACACCCATGCCCGCACCCACGACCAGCAGCATGAAGGCCGGGACGACCAGAGCTGCCGGTAGCAGCTGTGCAAGGACCGGCTCGACGCTTGCGCGCAGATAGGTGTCCAGCAGCCAGACGCTCGCCGCCATGATCACCACGGCTCCGCCGATCCGGGGCAGTCGGTGAGCGAGGCGCGGATCGAGCGTGTACTGGCCTCGCTTCATTAGCGTGCCCATGAGCATCAGCGCATTGAGCCAGCCGGCCAGCGTGGTTGCCAGCGCCAGACCAATAAAGCGGTAGCCCTGAAAGGCTGACAGGCTCGCAATGATTACAGGCGCAAAGAAAAGGCTGATCCCGATCAACAGATTGAGCGCCACCGACAGCGCTGCAAACTTCATGGGCGTAACGGTGTCTTCGCGCGCAAAGAAGCCCGGCGAGAAAACCTTGATCATGACAAAGGCGGGCAAGCCTGCCGCATAGACCATCACGGCAATGGAGGTATTCATCCGGTCTGCCGGATCAAAGGCTCCGCGCTCCAACAGCCCCGATACGATCAGGTCCGGGATGACCAAGAGGGCCGCTGCCGCAGGCAGGGTCAGGGCCAGCGAAATCTCGATCGCCCGGTTCATCCCGGCATTGGCTTCATCTTCGGCCCCCGCACGCAGGCGCTTGGACAAGGCCGGAAGCAGGGCCACACCCATGGCGATCCCGATCACGCCGAGCGGGAGCTGATACAGTCGATCAGCGTAGTAGATCCAGCTGCGGGCCCCCTCTTGTAAAGTCGCGATGGAGCTCGCGACCAGCTGGTTGATGTGTGTCACGCCCGCCGCGGCCGCTCCCGGCACACCGAGGATCAGCAGGCGTTTTACCGCAGGGGTCAGCCGTGGCACCGAAAAGCCCAGCCTGACGCCAGCCCGGCGAGCTGCAATCCACAACCAGATCACCTGCAGCAGTCCTGACAGCGTCACGCCGATACAGAGCACCCAGGCCAGTGTGCCAATCGATCCCGGCCCCCAAGCCAGCAGGGAGATGAGCACAATGTTCAGGATGATCGGCGCTGCGGCTGCCGCAGCGAATTTCTCGTGGGAATTCAGTGCCCCCGACAGCATGGCCGCAATCGACATGCACAGGAGGTATGGCATCGTGATCTGGGTGAGCAGGACCGCATATTCAAACAGGCCCGGGTCCTCGATAAAGCCGGGGCCGAGCAGATACATCAGCCATGGCATGGCGATCTGGGACACCACCACGATGGCAAGGACCGCTGTGGTGAGAACGCCAAGGACTTCCCGTGCGAACTGGCTGGCTTCGGCTTCGCCCTTTTCTTCAAGCTTTCCCGCGTAGAGCGGGACAAAGGCCGCGTTAAACGCCCCTTCGGCAAAGATCCGCCGGAACAGGTTGGGAAACTGCAGGGCCACGAAGAAGGCATCCGCTACCGGTCCGGCCCCGAGCCGTGCGGCGAGCAGCATGTCGCGAACGAGGCCAAGTACGCGGCTGACCATGGTAAAGCCGCCCACGACAGCCGATGACCGCAAAAGCCGCATCGCCCTACCGCCCCACGCTCATCGGGGCGTGAGCCAGGCCGGCTTTCTCCCGGCCCCGGCGGGCCGCGTCTTCAGCTTCAGACAACACAGTCATCAGGGCGGTTTCTACTCCGGCGAGGCGCTCAGGGTCGGTGGGCTTCTTGCCCGCTTCGATCACATAGAAGGTATCAACAGCGCGTTCGCCATAGCCGTCAATTCTGGCGGCAATAAGGGACAGGCCTTCCTCAGCCAGGGTGCGCGCCAGATCATGGAGCAGGCCCGGCCGATCTCGGCCCGACGCTTCGATCACCAGAGCATTGTCGGCCGCTTCGGGATCGAATTTCACATAGGGTGCAATGGCAAAGGCGGCTTCGCGCCGGCGCACGGTCGGGTTGGCAAAGCGGCCATCGCTGGTGGCTTCACCCCGTGCCGCGCGCTCCACGGCGGCCTTGAGCAGGTCGCGCGAATAGCTGTCCGCCCAACCATAGGGTCGACCGCCAGGCTCCTGAACAAAGAAGACATCAAAGGCGCGACCATCGCTGGTGGTGGTTACCTGTGCGCCAACCACGCTCGCGCCTTCACTGGCAATCGCGCCAGCGATGTCTGCAAACAGGCCGTGCCGGTCCGGTGCCAGCACCATGATTTCGGTTGCCGAGCGCCTGCGGTCGACGCGGATGCCCGTGGCCACCGTGTCGCCGCGACGCTCCGCGGTGCGGGCCAGTGCCGCATGGCGCTGGCGGTCCGCTTCGCCGAACGCCAGCCAGTAAGTCGGATCAAGGCTGTTGGCCCAGCGCTCCACGACATCCGAGCCCAGCCGCGAAGCACTGGCGAGGAAGCGTTCACGCGCCTTGTCTGCGCGTTCGACAAGCCGCGCGCGAGCGTCGGCCTCGTCGCGCGGGCCGGTTTCAGCCAGCACCGAGGCCGTGGCAGTATACAGATCGCGCAGAAGCTGGGCTTTCCAGCCATTCCAGACACCGGGGCCCACCGCGCGAATATCCACCACGGTCAGGAAGGCGAGAAGCCGCAAGCGCTCCAGCGACCCCACCAGCTCGGCGAAATCCAGAACGGTGCGCGGATCGGAGATATCCCGGCGCTGGGCGGTGTCGCTCATGGCCAAATGGTTTTCAATCAGCCAGGCGACGAGTTCGGTCTCATCGTCATCAAGGCCGAGCCGCGGGCAAGCGATCCGCGCGTTTTCCGCGCCTTCAATGCACTGATCGCCCTTCCCCTTGCCGGTATCGTGGAGCAGCAGCGCCAGATGCAGCGCGCGGCGATGGCTGAGTTCGGACGCGTATCCGCTGATCAGCGGGTGCTCGGTTGTGTGCTTGCCCTGCTCGATTTCACGCATCAGGCCGAGCGCGTTAAGCGTGTGCTCATCCACGGTGAAGCGGTGATACATGTTGAACTGGGTGCGCGCGACGATGTTGCCGAACTCGGGGATATAGGCCCCCAACAGCCCCGCCTCGGTCATCGCCCGGAGGGTCATGCGCGGATCATCAGCATCCAGCAGTACGGCCAAGAAGCTGCGCCGGGCACGCGGATCGGTCCGGAAGCCGTCATCGACGAGGCGCAGATTGCGGTTGATCGCAGCTACGGCAGCCGGGTGCAGATCCACATTGTGCGAGGCCGCAAGCTCAAACAGGCGCATCATCAGCACTGGGTCAGACTCGATCACGCCGCTGTCGAGAAAATCCAGACGCCCGGCACGGATCCGGAAGCCGACTTCAAACAGGGAATCATCCTCCACCTGATTGGCGGCAGGCAGGAAGCGGCCCTCGGGGCTCGGTGGGTCCTTCAACTCATCGGCTTCCAGCTTGGCGCAAACCAGCCGGGTGAGCGCCCCCACATCGATGGATTTGCGGAAATAGTCCCGCATGAAGCCTTCCACGGCCAGCTGATCAGCACTGTTCACATAGCCCATCCGGCTTGCGACCTCGGGCTGGATGTCGAAGGTCAGCCTGTCGTCCTTGGTGGCGGACAGGGCATGCATGTGAAAGCGCACAGTCCAGAAAAAGTCCGCCGCCATCAGATAGCGATTCACATCCTCCACCTGGAACAGGTCTTCCCCGACCCATCGCTCTAGCGCGTCCGCGCCATAGAGAATTTGCGCCAGCCAGCGCAGTGTCTGCAGGTCGCGTAGGCCGCCCTTGCCGTCCTTCAGGTGGGGTTCGACCGCATAGCGGCTGTCGCCCTGGCGATCGACACGTGTGTCGCGCTCAGCCAGCTTGGCACTGGCAAAGGCCGGCGCATTGTCGCCCAGTTGCGCTTTCTCAAAGCGGGTCTGCAGCCGCCGGGCGAGGCGCTCATCGCCGGACACCCCGCGCAGGTTCAACAGCGCGGTGCGTTCGGACAGGTCTTCTGCGGCCAGGGCCAGAGCTTCATCAACTGTGCGCACCGCACCGCCGCCAACCTGTATGCCGCTATCCCATAACGCATAAAGGATCCGCTCGATCAGGGGCTCGGCGTAGTCCGGGGCCTTGTCCTTGACCAGGAAGACCAGATCCACATCCGACTGTGGGGCAAGCTCACCGGCACCAAAGCCGCCCACGGCACACAGGACGACACCGGGGGCCGCCGCGCCGTCCGGGTGCAGGTCCAGTGCAATGGAGTCGTAAAGCGCCCGCATGGCCGCGGTCATGGCCGCCGACAGCATACGCGCGGCTTCCAGACCGCCCTCGTTCCCAATCAGGCGCGCCTCCGCGTGGGTACGCGCTCGGACAAGATAGCGCTTCAGGCGTGTTAGCGCGGCCTGTCGCGCCGCCGGCTTGTCCCAGCCTACGCGCGTGGCCGCCGCCAGCTCGGCGCGCAGTCGAAGGCCATCGAGGGCCGCGGGCAGGGAATTCACTCTCATGGAGCGGGAACTTACGGCAAATGTTCACGGCTGGGCAGGGGGAGAATGGAGGTGGCGATGCGTGATATCGCCATGACAGCCCGGTGCGACCGGCGCAGCGCTCCAAGGGGCGGTCGCTCAAATATCCCACGCGGCAAATATTTGCTCGACCAGCCGGTCCATGGCGTCCCAGCGTTTATAGGCGCGGCCCTGTCCAGTCAGGGAGCGCCAGGCCGTCGCGAGGGCGGGGCGGTCAGCAGAGGTGATCGCTGTCAGCGGATCAAGGCAGACCCGGATTGTGAAAAGCACGGCCCCTGTACGGGGCAGCTTGCGGATGGTCTGGCGCTCAACGCGCAGGTGGACGGTGGCTTCTGCCTCAGCTTGCGCGATCATGGTAGCGCGGGCGCGTAGCGGTGCACCGTCCGGCGTGAAGCGATCCGGCCCGCATTGCAGCGTCCAGTTAAACCGCTCCAGTACCGTGTCGGGCTGCAGGCCATCAAACACGCGCCCGATCCGCCGGGCAAGACGGTGACCATCGGGAACCGGGCCATGCAGCGCGGTGAGGTCGTGACCGAAAGCGTCGTCGATTGAAAAGAAAGTGGGAGCCGTCAGCGTCAGGCCGGTGCACAGCCAGTCACAGCCGCGCTTTTCCATGACAACGAGATCGTCACTGACCAGCGCTGAGGCGGACAAAAGGTCGTCTGTGGGAGCACCAACCGCCGCCCCAACACAGGCGGCAGCCTCTCCCGCGGCGGCTTGTCCCTCTGTTGATTGGTGCCAGACCCGTTTCGGCTCAGCCAGCAGCGCTCGTTTCCACTCCAGAACATGGGCTTCGGTGTCCGGTGTCAGCCATTGATCAAGGTCCAGCGGGCGCATGCCGGGCACGAAGGTCGGGGCACCAGCGCGATATGGGGCGTAGGGTGGGGATCGGTCCGGTCGCATGGCGTAAGGCTCAACCGCGCCGCGGCAGCCAGCTCATCGTGCGGGCGACCCGTCCCAGCCAGAGGGCAAGGCCAAGACCCACGCCAATCCCCACCGCATTGGCTATCAAATCGGAGATAGAGGCTGTACGCCCGACAAAATCGGTGCTTTGCCCGATCTCGATCGCGATGCCATAGGCAAACAAGGGCGCAGCCGCCCACCAGCGATTGGCGCTGGGCCAACCCGCACGCGCCAGAAGGGTGAGAGCGGCAAAACTGGCCAGGTGATCCAGCTTGTCCCAGCCGATCAGGGTTGGGCGACCCGCGGCACCGGGAAGTAGTGCGACCAGGCTGACGAGTACAAGCGCGATGATAAGCGCGCCACGGGCTTCGCGGCGACTGAGCAGGGCGCGGCGCGGTGCTTGCCCCGCTCGGTGGGCCTGCCTAGTCTGCCCGGCGTTTCTTGAAGAGGATTTCTGCCCCATGACTGCGTTGCTCGCTGACCCGTTATCGCTCGCCAAAGCCCGGTTTGACTGGACACGCGAAGAGGTCGAAGCGATCCACAACGCGCCGTTCAACGATCTGATCTTTGCCGCGCAAACACTGCATCGCCAGATCCATGACCCCAACAAAGTGCAGAAATCGCGGCTCTTGTCGATCAAGACGGGCGGTTGCGCCGAAGACTGCGGCTATTGCAACCAGTCAGCTCATTTCGACACGGGCCTGAAAGCCTCAAAGCTGATGAGCGCGGACGAGGTTGAGGAAAAGGCGAAGGAAGCCCAGGCCGGCGGCGCGACGCGCTTTTGCATGGGGGCCGCATGGCGCGAGCTGAAAGAACGCGACGAGCCGGCGATCATCGACATGATTACCCGGGTGAAATCGCTCGGCATGGAAACCTGCATGACGCTGGGCATGCTCGCCGAGGGTCAGGCTGAACGGCTTGCCGAAGCCGGGCTCGATTTCTACAACCACAACCTGGACACTTCACCGGAATATTACGCGAAGATTATCACCACCCGCACCTGGCAGGACCGGATTGATACGCTGGACCGCGTTCGCGGTGCCGGGATTCAGATTTGCTGCGGCGGGATTATCGGCATGGGCGAGGATGAGTCTGATCGTATCGGACTTCTGACCGAGCTTGCCACCCTGACACCGCATCCTGAAAGCGTGCCGATCAATCATCTTGTGGCCGTCGACAATACACCGCTGTCGGGCTCAAAGCCGTTGGACGGGCTCGATTTCGTGCGCGCCATCGCTACCGCCCGCCTGGTCATGCCGCAAAGCGTAGTGCGCCTGTCGGCGGGCCGCGAGACTATGAGCAAGGAGTTGCAGGCGCTGTGCTTCCTGGCTGGTGCCGGGTCCATCTTCGTTGGTGATGAGCTGCTCACCACGCCGAATCCGGAGCTCGCCAGCGACAATGCCCTGTTCGATACGCTGGGCCTTGAGGGTGACGCGCCGGGCGCGGCCAGGCGAGCGCAGGCCGCTAGCGCCTAGAGCGAGATAGGCCGGGTCAGCGCCTGATATAGGAAATAGAGTGACCCACCGACGCAGCTGATAACAAGTGCGACGAGTAGCAGGCGGATCACTGTCAGAGGCGGCTGGCTGATGAGTGCGCCAACGCCGACCTGTGCGACCGCACCTGCAAGGCCGCCAATACCGGCATATCCAAGCAGCATGATCAGGCTGAGCGTCCCTTGCGTCTCTAGATACCAGCTGGTCGTGAGCGCGATACCACCGCCAACGCAGACGACCAGCATCACATGTTTCAGCCGTTCCGGCAGGTTTTCGTGGACCGGGATGTGGCGTTCAACCGCGTCGACCATCGGCAGGGCAAGGCGCGAAACAATCATCAGCACAGCGCTGGCGACCAGTAAACCAAGCGCCAGACCAAGATGGCCTGCAATCGCGTAAATATCGTCCATATGTCCCACCCGAAGCTCAACCTGAGGCAAAGCATAATATCGCGTTGTGCGATTGGCGAGGGGTGTGGCTACTCTGCCGCGCCGGCGTCGCGGTCGGGCAGCATCAATTCGGGGGCAGCGGCCTCGCTGGAGGCTTTGACCGGCAGGTGACAGGTCACGCGCGTGCCTTCGTCCGGCGCACTTTCCAGGGCCACCCACCCCCCGTGCAGGCGCACGATATCGTTCACAAGCGCCAAGCCTAGCCCGGCACCGCCACCTTCACCGCGTTCGAAGCGTTCAAAGATTTTCGCCTGACGCTCCGGCGCGATCCCGTCGCCATCATCGGTGACCCACAAACGGGCCTCGCCGTCCTCGACCTCGGCCCCGATCTCGATCACGCCTCCGGAGGCCACGTGGTCGAGGGCGTTGGTCAGGAGATTGTATAAAACCTGTTTTAAACGTGTACCGTCCGCCCGGATCAGCTCATCGGCCGCTTCAGTATTCTGCTTCAGAGTGACGCCGCCATGTTCGGCGCGATTGGCGATCAGCTGGGCGGAGGCCTCAATCACTTCAGCCAGCTTTACATCGCCGAGATCAAGCTCCAGCTGGCCGGCATCGATGGCGGCCACGTCCAGAATATCGTCGATCAGCTTGCCCAGCTGTTCCGAGGCAGAGCGGATCGCCTCCATATATTCGGTTTGCCGCTCGCTCAGCTCCCCGGCAAATCCGCCGCCAATCAGATCGGCATAGCCGTGAATGGTCGTGAGCGGGGTGCGCAGCTGATAGCTGACATGCTCGACGAACTCACTCTTGATGCGTTCAGACGCCTCCAGCGCCTCGGCCCGGTCGCGCAATGCGGCCTCGATCCGGCGGGAGTCGGTGATGTTGTCCCAAGCAATCAGCGTCGCGCCGTCGGGTAGCGGGCGGGTCAGGAAGGTCAGGACTGATCCATCCTTGCGCCGCACCTCCCCGGTGACCGGTTTGCGCGCTTCCGGCGAAGGGTCGGTGACGCGCGCCTTCAGGTCAGCCCAGGCTTCGGCATCGGGCAGCAGCGCTTTGCATTTCTCGGCGATCTCATCAAAGGGCAGGCCGTCCAGCGTGTCGGCATCCAGCGCCCACATGTCTTCGAACGCGGCGTTGCGCAGGGTCAGCTTGCCGTCAGTGCTGAACACGGCCACGGCCTCGTGCAGCTTGTCGAGCGTGGCGCGCTGCACCTTGATCAGCGTGTTGTAACGCGCTTGCAGGGCCAGCTGGTCAGACATGTCGTCAAAGATCAGTAGGACACCGCCCAGGGGGTGGCGCTGACGGGCCACACGCAGGGTGCGGCCATCGGGCAGAGCCCACAGCTCATCAGGCTGGTCCTGTCCGGGGGCAGCCTCGTAATGGGCCAGCTCGGCAGCTTTCCATTCGCCATAGTCGGCCTGTTCGGGCAGACGGCGCTTTTCACGCAAGCGGTCCAGAAGTGCACTGTGGGAAGGGCGCTCATTGAGGAAGGCTTCTTCAACGCCAAACAGCGAGGCGAAGGCGCGATTGTAAAAGACCAGCCGCTTGGCGCGGTCGAAGATCGCCACGGCCTCTGCCATATGGTTCAGCGTCTCGTCGTGCGCCTGTCGGAAGCGCTTCAGCGCGGCCTTGGATTCTTCGCCCTCGGTGACATCAACACCAAAGCCGGCCGCACCGCCACTGACCGGATAGACCATAAGACGCATGATCCGCCGCTCGCCCGCCACAACAGCCCCACGCACGCTGGTCTGGGGCTGGCCGGTGTTGAGCGCTTCGCGGGACAGTTCCGCCAGCGTCGGTTCCAGAAGGACCTGCTGGTCGAGCGCTTCGCTCGCGGCTTCGACTTCCACTGCGGTCGCATAGGCCGGGTTTACCCACACGAGACGGCCCGAAGCATTCATGCGCCAGGCCGGTGTCGGCGCGCGTCCAAAGGCTTCGACAAGCGCGATGGACTCATCGCCGGCCGGCTCTGCCGCGGTGACCTGGCCGGAGTTGGCGCTGGCATCCAGCCCGCGGATGGCCGGATCGGTGAGCCAGAGCACAAGACGGCGGCCGGCCGGGCGGCCATCGGCTTCAATACGCCGTCCCGACGGACCGGAAATGGTCAATGAGAAGGGCTGGCCGGTTTCCATGAGCGAACCCATGCGCACGCGCAACGTCGATAGATCGCCGGTTGGTGTCTTGGCGTCAAAGTCGGCCAGCGCATCCAGGATCTGGGCCGCGGCCTCGCCGCTGGCGGCCGCGCCTGCGCTAAGTTCGGCAAAGCTGACCATGGAGGCCAGCGCGGCCGGGCTGCCGTGTATGGCGGGGTGAGCCCACACCCCGTCTTCAGGCGTCGGCGGTGTATCCCAGACCAGCACCAGTCCGGGATGGGCAGCAAAGACGCTCTCGGATCGGACGGCCCGATCCTCTGCGCTGATCAGCCGGGTGCGCCACTGGGCCTTGGCTTTGCGGGCGCCGGAGGTCATGCGATAGGCCCATACAGCCGCGGACAGCCCGAAAGCCACGGCACCGCCGGTCACAATCAAGGTGGCAAGCTGGACGGGTTCAGCGTCAATCATGGCGCGACTTGGTCTCACCCCGGCTGGCGTGCGCTCACCTGGCTGGCGCAGCGCCTATCAAGCACAAACGAATCACACCTTACCGGAAGGTGAATCGTCACGCACCCACAGTCTTCTCACCAAGCCGTGGTCGGTTTGTCGCGCAGCAGTCCGCGCACTCGCTTATCGGATGCGCACCAGGCCCTGGGTGAACTCGAACAGGACGACACAGCCCGTCAGGCCGTTTTCGGAGGTCTGAAACTGCCAGTCTTCAACTGCGCGCAGGGCTTCGCGGTCGAAGCTGCCGCCTGGCACGCCGCGGGCAACGCGCACTTCGGCGGTGTCACCACTGGGTGCGACGTCAAACTGGACAATGGACCAGCCCTGAAGCCCCCTCGACCAGCCGCGAGCCGGGTAATCCGGCAGATCGGCGGAGACCGCCGAGACCGGATCGCCGACGCAGCCTGCACTGTCCGCAGCCCGTTCCACATTCGGCGGAATCGGCATGTCGCTGGTCGCGATAAAGGGCCGGTCACGCGGGTCTGCGATAGGGTTGATGTCCGAGGTCGCCGCGCAGGCGGTAACGGTCATCGCAACAAGCGATGTGAGTGAGGCAAGGGCTAGCAGGCGCATGGGCTGATGCATACCGTGTCATCGCTTGTGATCAAGCGGTTTAACGATAGCTGCGCCAGATCAGACTGCGCTCGCAGCCGCGATAGCTGCCTAGCTCATATCGCCAGGAGCTTGCGATCTGGGGCGGAATATCCTCGCGGATGTCCTGAAGTTGCTCGGCGGTCAGCGCACGGCTGTCTTCACTCAGGGCTACACCGACCACCTGTACGTTCTGAGGCCGGCCCTCGGAGTTGACAGCATAGCGCACACGGATCTCGACAATTCCTGGACCCCGCCCAACCATTGAGCCGGGCCGGAAGGGGATGGGAGACTCAAGCGGCTCATCCACGCAGGGACGCTCCAGAGGGTCAGAATAGGAAATACTGTCACCGCTGTTCAGCCCATTGCCAGACGCGCATCCGGCAAGCATCAGTGTGGCAAAGCCAAGTGTTGAAAAGACTGTCGCGCGCATCAGGGTTCGCCGATCAGGCGCGAACCGAAGGTCACGACATCTGTGCAGCCCGTGGCGTACTGGGCGCGCGAGTTCGACTGCCATTCAAATTCGGACGCCATGAGAGAGTCCGCGCCGAACAGGATCGCATCGCGCTCCGCGCTGTCGCGGGTCATCTCCGGGTCGCCAGAGAACCGGACATTGACCACATCGCCTGCGCGGCTGACGTCGAAGGTAAAGGGCACCTCCACACGGAAGCCGTCCCTGACCTGAGCGTAATAGGCGCGGCTAAGCAGGGAATTGGGAAAGGTCACCGGGGCGCGTTCGGTCATAACTACGCCCGCCGTTTCGCAATCCACAACCTGCCCGGTCAGCGCCACAGGGTTGGCGACGCCGCCGAAGTCGACCCGGTCCGACGCGCACGCACTCGCTCCAAGCATTGCGGTTATGGCGATTGCAATTTTTCTCATGACTACCCCTCTAAGTCTGTCTTCCCGGAAATTATAGCGCAAAAGGCGAGTTAACAAGACGGGCGCTTCAGCCATAATTGAGACTAACATGATGAAAAGCCCCGCCGACCTGCGTCGACGGGGCTTGTGGCACCTAGTCAGGCATTGCGCCTAGTAGCGGTAGTGCTCGGCCTTGAACGGGCCTTTGACCTCCACGCCGATATAGTTGGCCTGCTCGTCAGACAGCTCGGTCAAATTGGCACCCAGCTTTGGCAGGTGCAGGGCAGCCACCTTCTCATCAAGGTGCTTGGGCAGGATGTAGACCTGGTTGTCATACTGGTCGCCGCGCTGCCACAGCTCGATCTGGGCCAGCACCTGGTTGGTGAAGCTGGCCGACATCACAAAGCTCGGGTGGCCGTTGGCGTTACCCAGATTCACCAGGCGGCCTTCAGACAGCATGATGATTTTGTGGCCTTCAGGGAATTCGACCATGTCGACCTGCGGCTTCACATTGGTCCACTGGAAGTTACGAAGCGCTTCCACCTGAATTTCGTTGTCGAAGTGGCCGATATTGCAGACCACAGCCATGTGCTTCATGGCGCGCATATGGTCGACCGTGACGACGTCCTTGTTGCCGGTGGCGGTCACGACGATGTCGGTCTCGCCGATGACATCTTCCAGACGCACGACAGCAAAGCCGTCCATGGAGGCCTGCAGCGCGCAGATCGGGTCAACTTCGGTCACTGAAACGCGGGCGCCGGCATTGCGAAGGGATTCAGCCGAACCCTTGCCCACATCGCCATAGCCGCAGACGACCGCGGTCTTGCCGGCCATCATCAGGTCGGTGCCGCGACGGATCGCGTCCACCAGGCTTTCACGGCAGCCATAGCGGTTGTCGAATTTCGACTTGGTCACGGAGTCGTTCACGTTGATGGCCGGGAAGGCCAGCTCGCCGCGCTTGGCCAGCTGATAGAGGCGCATCACACCGGTGGTGGTTTCTTCTGACACACCCTTGATGGCGGCCTTCGCCTTGGCAAACCAGCCCGGACTCTTCTCGATACGGCGGCGAATGGCCTGGAAGAGATACTGCTCTTCTTCCGACTTTGGCTCGCCCAGCGTGGACGGGTCGCGCTCAGCCGCTTCGCCAAGCTGCAGATACATCGTCGCATCACCGCCATCGTCCAGGATCATGTTGGCGGTCTCGCCATTCGGCCAATGGAAAATGGCGTCGGCGTATTCCCAGTATTCTTCCAGCGTCTCGCCTTTGTAGGCGAAGACCGGAATGCCCTGATCTGCGATCGCGGCGGCTGCGTGGTCCTGGGTCGAGAAGATGTTGCAGGACGCCCAGCGCACTTCAGCGCCCAGCTCCACCAGCGTCTCGATCAGCACAGCGGTCTGGATCGTCATGTGCAGCGAACCGGCGATGCGCGCACCAGCCAGCGGCTTCTTGCCCTTGTACTCTTCGCGCAGCGCCATCAGGCCAGGCATTTCAATCTCGGCCATCTCAATCTCGAGACGACCCCAGCCAGCCAGGCTGATGTCTTTGACGTATTGATCTTTTTCGGCACCGGCAGCGGTGAGGAGGGTCATGAAACTCGCCTTATCTGATTAGCATCTTGGCGCAGAGGATCTGCGCACATGGGTCTCGGTTGGCCGCGGATATAACGCCGCAGTCGTTCACAAGCAAACTCGACAGAGACAGGAAAGGCCAAGAGTCCTGTTTAAGAAGCGGCAAGCATCTTGTATAACCTTTTGTTAAGGACTTCCGACTGGCTCGAAATGGGTCAGATCGGCACTGGACTTGGGTGCAAAGGTGACCTGACCGGGGGGATGGGTCGCTGATGAGGGGAAGACATCGCCATGGCAAATCTGCCAACTGCCTATGCCAGCCAGCGCTTTGGCCGAAAGACGCTCGACTTCTATGCCGTTGAAGGCGACGTGATCGGAGCCGATCCGCGAGCCCGGGCTGACGAACGCCGCCTGGAAGACATGGATGGCGCGCGCCACGCGGTGCGCCTCATGGAAAAAGGGTTTGAGCTGGACGCCGGTCAAACCGCGACCGTTCTGCGCATGCAGCCCGGCCCCGCGCGCCGATCCCGTCCGGTGGCTGTGGTCAATCACGACACGGGGAGCTGGTGCCGCACTCATCCTGGCGCAGAGGGGCTTCTGGCCAAGGCCGGTGTCTCCCGGACGCTCAACTGGGCCCTGACCATGACCCTGTTCACGCTCGCCGCGCTGGCGCTGATTTGGCCCTTCTTGCGCGCCTTCCTGGTGGAAGTTGACGCAGGCCTGTTCGCAGCGTCGCCGAATTTTGATGTGGCGGCGCTCGCCGTTGCCGCGCTTCCCGGTCTGTCGAGCTGGAGTTTTAGCGAGGTCATCGCGCCTGTTACCGGACCGCTTGTCTCTGCGATGCCCGCATTGGCCTCGTTTGCCGACATGCTGGTCTTCGGCGGCGGCGTGACCATCGCTGCGCTGGGCGTCTATCTACTCCGGTCATGGCGCTTGCTCTGGGCTCCGCTCTTTGTGGCGGGCCTTGGCGCGGTCTCGATCGCCTATGGCGGCGTTGCCGGCATGGTGGAGCCGGCGCTCTCCGGACTGGCCATCGCAGCCGTGCTTTTCGTTCTCGGCGGTGTCGTCAATCGCGTTCGCGATAGTGCACGCCTCGAAGCCCGCATCGCGGTCCTCGCAGACCATCTGCTGCGTCAGGGCCCGCAGGACGCGGTGGCTCCGGCGGCACACGAAGAGCCGGTCGTCGAGGAAGCGGAACAGCACACCGATGCCGAAACCGCCATCGCGCCGGCTGCGGCGGCATCTGCGGCCAGCCTGCGCGAGCCGGGCGAGATCGACGGGGCCGAGGCCGAGCCGGTTGTAGAGCCACACGAGGCGACCGAGGCTGAAGACGCTACCGAAGCAAGCGCTGAGCCCGCTCCAGACGGGGAGGTCGATGCGCCAGCCGAGGTGCCTGACGACGCAGCTCCTGAAGATGTGGCGTCTGAAGAAACAGCCGCAGAAGCGGAAGCCACAGAAGCTGGCGTTGATGCTGAAGCTGCAGAGGCCGTTGAGAATCCGGTCGTGAACCCGGAGCAGCCGCAAACACAGACTGTCGAGGGCGGTGAGGCCGAGGAGGCCAGCGCGCCCGAAACCGGTGAGTCTGAAGTCATACCCGAGACCGTTTCCGAGCTTGAGCCAGACGCAGAAATCACTGCCGACGAGCGCAAGCCGGAGCCTGCAGATCTTTCGGCCGACACCACACCGGCAGGCCTCGATCCTGAAGAAGCTGAACGCCTGCGCAATGACCCGCGCTACGCCTCGCGCGCCATCGTGCTGCCACCGCCACCGCCCATGCCCGCGCCGTCAGGTGAAGGCAGTGGCGAAGCGGTCGGCCAGGGCGAGACCACGACGCTGAAGCCGAGTGCGCCTCTGGGAGACAATGTCATTCCGATCTTCGCCGGAACAATCCCGTCCGTGATCCCGGCGGTTGAGGGTGACTCTGCTGAAGATGCCGGCGTTGAAGCAAGCGAAGAGCGGGTTCTGGAGCCTGCCGACGGCGACGATACGCGCGGACCAGCCTGATCAACGCCTATTCGTCGAAGCCGCGCTCGACCAGATCGGCGAGTGCGGTGACGGCGGCGTCGGCATCGGGGCCTTCCGCGCTGATCGTGATCTCAGACCCGATTCCGGCCGCAAGCATCATCAGATCCAGCGCGGAATCTGCCGTGACCGTCTCGGCATTGCGGCACACGCTGACTTCCGCGTCATAGCGATCGGCTTCAGCAACGAAGCGAGCCGACGCACGCGCATGCAGGCCGCGCTCATTACAGATGGTCACGGTCCGTTGCGGGGTCACGAGGCGTCCAGGATGTTTGAGGCGATTGCGATATAGCGCTTGCCGGCTTCGGTGGCGCTGGTGGCAAGTTCATCGACGGTCAGGCGGGTACGGGCCTCTGCCAGCTTGATCAGCATCGGCAGGTTCGCGCCGGCGATCACCTCCACCTTGCCTTTCTCCAACAGGGAGATCGACAGATTGGACGGCGTGCCGCCAAACATGTCGGTCAGGATGATGACCCCTGACCCGGTATCGGTTTCCTCCACCGCATTGCGAATATCATCGCGGCGACGTTCCATGTCGTCATCCGGGCCAATGGAGATGGAAATACAGGATTCCATGGGGCCGACCACATGTTCTGTGGCGGCGACAAGCTCGTCAGCGAGACGGCCGTGGGTGACGACAACAATGCCGATCATTATGCGAACTTCACTTTCGTACGCAGGTGCAACATGGCCATGTAAGCCTTCTTTTGCGCTTGCGAAAAGACCCTATGGGCAGAACGGTGGCAGCTAGCTTGACCGAGATACAGCCGGAAGATCAACCGTAAAGCGCGCGCCGGTCCGGTCAGAGCGGTTCGAGGCGCGAATATGCCCGCCATGGGCCGTCACAATCTGGCGCGCGATTGCAAGGCCAAGACCTGAATGGGTTCCGAAGGCAGCACCGGACGGGCGCTGCGTGTAAAAGCGCTCGAAAATCGTTTCCAGATTATCGGTCGGGATGCCCGGCCCCTCGTCCATCACCTCGATACGTACGCGGCCATGGTGCTGACCCTGGCGCTGTACGGTCACGGTCACGGTGCCGCCCTCTGGCGAAAAGGTGACAGCGTTTTCCACCAGATTGATGAAAACCCGACTGAGCGGACCTTCGTGGCCGCGGATTTTCAGGTCATGGCCAACGGCTTTGAGTATGACTTTGGGGTGTTCGGGCTTGTCGTCCGGCGGCGTGTGGATGGACACGATATCACCCAGCAGCCGGACCATGTCGATTTGCGCGAGGTCTTCGCGCGCCAGCTCGGCATCCAGTCGCGAGGCATTGGAGATGTCGGTGATAAGCCGATCAAGACGCTTCACATCGTGCTGGATCACCTTGATCAGCTTGGCGCGCTTTTCCTCATCCTTGGCCAGCGGCAGGATTTCGGTGGCCGAACGGATAGAGGTCAGCGGGTTCTTGATCTCGTGGCTGACATCAGCGGCAAAGCTCTCGATCGCATCCAACCGGTCGTAGAGCGCGTCGGTCATGGCAGTGAAGGCCCGGCCCATGTCGCCGATTTCGTCGCGCCGCTTGCTCATGTCCGGCAGGGGAACCCGGCGCCCACCGGCCAGGCGTACCGCGCGCGCCGCGTCGGCCAGCCGACGCACAGGGCGCGCAATCGATCCGGTCAGCCAGAGGGCACCAGTCATGATCGCCACGAAGGCGGTGATGGCAAAGGGGAAGATCGCAGCACGCTCGGCCGCAATCAGCTCGTCAAAATCATAGGATTCGTAGGTGACCGTCCCGACGACGGCTTCAATCAGCTTGATGGGAATGGTCACGGACACGATCCGCTCCCCGTCCGGCCCCCGGCGCAGGCCGGTCTGCGGCTCGCCGGTTTCAAACGCGGCGCGCACCTCGTCAATCAATTCCCGATCGAGGCGGGCCCGATCCTCTGGACTCAGGAAATAGGTGCCGAGCCAGTCCCTGAACCGCCGCCAGGCACCGCGCGAGCGGTCCTGTTCCTGACCGAGCGGGGCGAGAATGCTTTCCTCAACCTCGCCCAGGATCAGGTCGCTATCGGCGATACGTTGCGGCCCCGGCGCGTAAAGCAGGCCGCGGGTTTCATCTGGTACATAGAGCTGGGACAGGCGGCGCAGAACCTCCCGCGCCCCTTCCGGGTCCATGCGCGGTCCCGGAGAGTCGCCCGACACCGCGGTCTCGGTGATCACGTTGGCGATAATTTCGGCCTGGGCCGACAGGGAATCCACCTTGGCGTCAACCAGACCGCGCCGGTTTTCGGTGATCGCCACCATGCCGATCAGAAGCAGGATGACCGCCGCGAAATTGACGCTGATAATCGTCCACGCCAGACGCGATGTGAAGGTCCGGCGCAGCCAGGCGGCTGTGACGCGTGTGGCAGACGCCAGCCGGTCAGGCTTCTTTGTATCGATATCCGACGCCATACAGGGTCTCGATCCCGTCAAAGCTGGTATCAACTTCGCGGAACTTCTTGCGGATGCGTTTGATATGGCTGTCGATCGTGCGGTCATCGACATAGACCTGATCGTCGTAGGCCGCGTCCATCAGGTTGTCGCGGCTTTTTACAAAGCCCGGCCGATGGGCCAGCGATTGAAGGATCAGGAACTCCGTGACCGTCAGGCGGACCGGTCGGCCCTCCCACAAACAGGAATGGCGATTGGGGTCCATGGTCAGCTTGCCGCGCTGGATCGCCTTCTGATCACCCTCGTCGCCGTCAGCACCCGGATCGGATTGGGACCGGCGCAGCACCGCCTTGATACGGCGCGCCAGCAGCTGATGGGAGAAGGGCTTGGAGATGTAGTCGTCTGCGCCCAGGTCGAGCCCAAGCGCCTCATCGAATTCATCGTCCTTCGAGGTGAGGAAGATGACCGGAAGGTTGGAGCTTTGACGGACCCGGCGCAGCAGCTCCAGACCATCCATGCGCGGCATCTTGATGTCGAAAATCGCCAGATCGGGCGGGCTGTCGATCAGATGCGGCAATGCCGTCGCGCCCTCGTTAAAGCTTTGAACATTATAGCCCTCATTCTCCAGAAACATGGAGACCGAGGTGACGATGTTCTCGTCGTCATCAACCAGCGCAATGGTGGCCATGGATTCTTCTTCCTTCCCGTCTGAAGCCTGCAAAGCAGACGGCTTTATGCGCAGCTTATCGGCCCAAGGCGTGGTGGCAAGCCACGGTTACGCCCGGTTAAGCACGTTTGGTGCATGGTTTTCGCGTTTATACCCACTTGGAGCGGGCAGGCGAGGATGGCGGGGACAGATACCCATCACGAAGTCTTTGTAAAAAAGAATAAAAAAGCCTCGTGGACCCTGGTGGACGCGATCGCTGACCGCAGTGATGCGCTTGCGCTGGGCCAGAAGCTGAAGAACGCCCACCCGCAGGGATCGGTGCGTGTGGTCCGTGAAGTCTGGCAGCCCGGTGAAGGGGAATTCCTCGGCACGACCATTTTTGAGTCGGGCAATGATCGCTTCACCGACCCCGAAGACAAGACCGGTGAAGCCTCCATTCCCTGTCTGACTCCTGAGGATCTGTCCGGCCCAGCCGCGCGCGACACGCTGCGCCGGGTCCTGTCCGGCTGGCTGGAGCGCAATCAGGCGGTCCCCATGGAGCTCTTGCACCGGGCTGACCTGATCGAGGACCTGGATGGGTCTGACACCGATCTTCAGCACGCAATTCAGAAGGTGGCTCTGGCGCGTGCCAGCCAAACCGATGCCTCGGTCCACGCCTATGTGCGTCTGATCACCGATCTGGTGGAAAAGGGCGTGAGCCAGGCCCGCAAGGAGGCCAAGGCGGCCAAGCAGTCGCCGAAGGGCAAGTCCTTCGCCGACATTGCCAGCAAGATCCACTCCGATGGCGCACCGGAAAAGCGGCTGCGCAAGGCGATTGCCGAACAGCTGAGTGATGCACGCGATTTCGGCAGCAAGGCCAAGCTGATCCTTCA
The DNA here is from genome assembly GCA_043513725.1 of Oceanicaulis sp. GTDB lineage: Bacteria > Pseudomonadota > Alphaproteobacteria > Caulobacterales > Maricaulaceae > Oceanicaulis. The sequence continues at coordinate 1,790,851 of CP121338.1, forward strand.
GATGCACCGCGATCTTCCCGATGACCCTGAGGCCCGGGCGTTTGCGGCCCGTGAGACGGATAATTTCCTGGCAGAGATCCTCAGCTTTGATGGTGGTTTGCGCGGCGTGATCGGAGACAGTTCCGATCTGGGTGATCAGGTCACCCGCATGACGGCGGTTTATGAGGGCAAGCCGCAGAGCGAAGACCTGCTTGAAGCGCCGGACACCTGCCGCGAGCTCGCAGAAAGCTTTGCAAACAAGGGCTTCCCCTCAAGTCATATCGAGATCGCCAAACGCATCCTGGATGCCCTGCGCGCGCCCAAGCGTTTCAAGCCGGACAGCGTGATGGAAGAGATTACGCTGGCTCGAAAGCTGGCCCAGCGCCTGATCGTGGCCTCTGGGCCGAACCTGCATCCGGACTCGCTGGTGGACGCCTTCACCTATCGCTCGGCCAAATTCCTGGCACCTGAGGTGATTGATGAAGTTCTGGCCGGCGCCAACGACCCTGAGGAACAGCTCGAGCGCCTGTTCCAGATCGAGGACAATATCGTTGGCGATCAGAATAAGACCAAGCTGGCCGCCTATATCCGCGCTCGCCTCGGTGGCCCGCAGGCGGAAAGTCATTTTGTGCGCAATGCCGGCCAGCCGCTGGAACGCCTGTCTCGCCTCGCGGCCCTGCAAAAGCGGGCCCTGAAAGGCACCTTCCCGGAGGACGCCAAGGCCGAGCTCGCGGCTTCCTTTGACGCCATGGGGATGAAAATCCTTGATGAAACGAAGATTTTCAGTCGTTTGGCCAACACCAGCCGCCCACCGCTTGAAAGTGCGCGCGCGCTTCTAAAACTGGCGACATCCGGTGTGTTACCAAAAGGACAGTGCTGTGAAACGGCCCGCTCCCAGGCCCTGCGCCTGCTTTCCAGCGAGATGGGCAAGGCGGCGGCCAAAGAATCCGACAATCGTCCCGTCCTCACCGAAATCCAGTGCCTGATGGGCCAGATCGAAGCGGCGTAATCGGCTAAGGGTGTTTTCCCGATCCAATCGCCTCCAGTCCGATCACCGCGTAAAGCGAGCTTGATCTTGTAGATCCGGCCCGCATAGTTTCTTAACAACGCGTGGCAGTTTTAGTGCTGCCTTTCCTTCAAGGTATTGTGAATATGCGGACCTGCTCCTTTGCTTCTTGGCTCACCTCCGCTTCTGCGGCAGTTCTGGTGGTGGGTTCAGCGCTTGCGCAGAATGATGCTCTGGCCCCCGGCGAAGTCACTCGCGATACGCTGGGCAATGGCGAGTTGGGCCCTGAGATGGTCATCCTCCCGGCTGGCCAATTCCTGATCGGTTCTCCGGACGATGAGCCGGGACGCCGGGATCTTGAGGGCCCCCAAACCCAAATCATGTTCGCTCGCCCCTTCGCCATGGGCCGGTATGAGCTGACCTGGAACGAGTGGGAGGCCTGCGTGGCGGCCGGAGGCTGCGAGGACAACAGCGACAAGGCTTACGCTACCAATCCCGGCCCCGATGCCTGGACCGGTGATGCGGGCTACGGCCGGGGCACCAGACCGGTGATCAATGTTAGCTTTGCAGATGCTGAAGACTACGTGCGCTGGCTCAGCGCCGAAACGGGCCACACCTATAGACTGCCCAGCGAAGCTGAGTGGGAGTACGCCGCTCGCGCCGGGACGACCGGCCGCTTCTCATGGGGCGACGTTGATCCCACATGTGAGCCTGGCCAGGAAAACACTGCGAACTTTAGCGGGCCGAATACGGGCATGCTTGAAGGGTGCCTCGGTCGTCGAACCTCTCCTGTTGGGTATTCAGCGCCTAATCCATTCGGCCTCTACGACATGCACGGTAATGTCCGCGAATGGGTGGTGGATTGCTTTCACGTGTCTTTTGAAGGAATCCCGACCGACGGCTCGGCTTGGCTAACTGACTGCGCGCGCGGCGGTGAAGGCAATGTCTTCCGCGGCGGCTCCTTCACAGCCGGTGCCGCCCAGCTGCGGTCGGCCTCACGGCAAGCCACCACACGCCGAGAGGTCAATATGGGCTTCCGCATCGTGAGAGAGCTGGAGTAAGCGCGGCTGCCGGGCGCTTTGCCCCGCTCAAACGAGCAAAACCCCGGCGGATGGCTCCGCCGGGGTTTGTCGTTCTTGCGATGTTGCTTGAGGCTTACGCCGCGGCGCGCTGGCGCAGCACGTAGTGCAGGATGCCGCCGTTTTGCACGTAGTCGAGCTCGTTCTCGGTATCGATGCGAGCCAGCAACTCCGTGGTCGCCACGCGGCCGTCTTCATAGGTGATCTCAAGGGTCACGGTGCCACGCGGGGTCACGCCCTCAACGCCTTTGAGCGCGACGGTTTCCTTGCCGGTGATCCCCAGGCTCTCCCAGCTCTCGCCGTTCTGGAACTGCAGCGGGAGCACGCCCATGCCGATCAGGTTGGAGCGGTGGATGCGCTCAAAGCTCTCGGTGATGACGGCTTTCACGCCCAGAAGACGGGTGCCCTTGGCGGCCCAGTCACGTGATGAGCCGGTGCCGTATTCCTTGCCACCGAAGACTACTAGCGGCGTGCCGCTCTCGGCATACTTCATGGCCGCGTCGTAGATCGGCATCTCTTCGCCGGACGGCTGGAACTTGGTCACGCCGCCTTCAACACCGGGCACCATCTGGTTCTTGATGCGGATATTGGCGAAGGTGCCACGCATCATGATGTCGTGGTTGCCGCGGCGAGCGCCGTAGGAGTTGAAGTCCCGCGGGGTGACGCCATTGTCCTGCAGGTAGAGACCCGCCGGGCTGTCGGCCTTGATCGAACCGGCCGGTGAGATGTGGTCGGTGGTGATGGAGTCGGCAAACAGACCCAGGATGCGCGCGCCGGAGATATCCTTCGGCGGAGCCACATCGGTGGTCATGCCTTCAAAGAAGGGCGGGTTGGCCACGTAGGTGGAGTCCGGCCAGTCATAGGTCAGACCGCCCGAGGTTTCGATCGCCTGCCAGGTCTCATCGCCCAGGAAGACATTGGAATAACGCTCGGCGAACATCTCAGGGGTCACGGCATTGCGCACGACCTCTGCGATTTCAGCGGAGCTGGGCCAGATGTCTTTCAGGTAGACCGGCTTGCCCTCATCGTCCTGACCGATCGGATCTTCGGCGACATTGATATTCATGGTGCCGGCGATGGCGTAGGCGACGACCAGAGGCGGGCTCGCCAGATAGTTGGCACGCACGTCCGGGCTCACCCGGCCTTCAAAGTTGCGGTTACCGGACAGGACCGAGGTCGCTACCAGGTCACCATCCTTGATCGCCTTGGAGATTTTCTCCGGCAGCGGACCGGAGTTACCGATACAGGTGGTGCAGCCATAACCCACGAGGTTGAAGCCCAGCGCATCCAGATCGTCCTGAAGACCCGCGCGCTTCAGATAATCGGTCACGACCTGGGAGCCCGGTGCCAGCGAGGTCTTCACCCACGGCTGAACCTTCAGGCCCTTCTTCAGGGCGTTGCGCGCCACCAGGCCTGCGCCCAGCATCACGCTCGGGTTGGAGGTGTTGGTGCATGAGGTGATCGCGGCGATCACGACATCGCCGTGGCCGATGGAATAGTCCTCACCGTCCACCTTCACGCGGCGGCTGGCATCTTCGGTCTTGGAGAACTCACGGTCGAGTTCGACGGCAAACGCTTCAGCGGCACCGTCAAGCGGCACACGGTCCTGCGGACGCTTGGGACCGGCCAGCGACGGCACAACCGTGCCAAGATCCAGTTCCAGGGAGTCGGTGTAGACCGGGTCCTCGGTGCGGGTCGGGCGGAACATGCCCTGAGCCTTGGCGTATTGTTCAACCAGCTGGACACGGCCCTCTTCGCGGCCCGTGGCGCGCAGATATTCCAGCGTCTCGTTGTCGACCGGGAAGAAGCCGCAGGTCGCGCCGTATTCAGGGGCCATGTTGGCGATGGTGGCACTGTCTTCCAGCGACAGAGTGTCGAGGCCTTCGCCGTAGAATTCCACGAACTTGCCGACCACGCCCTTCTTGCGCAGCATTTCCACCACGGTGAGCACCAGGTCGGTCGCGGTTGCGCCTTCAGCCAGCTTGCCGGTCAGCTTAAAGCCGATGACTTCCGGGATCAGCATGGAGACCGGCTGGCCGAGCATCGCGGCTTCGGCTTCGATACCGCCCACACCCCAGCCCAGAACAGCCAGGCCGTTGATCATGGTGGTGTGGCTGTCGGTGCCGACCAGCGTGTCCGGGTAGGCGTAGGTCACGCCGTCTTCGTCCTTGGTCCAGACCGTCTGGGCCAGGTTTTCCAGGTTCACCTGGTGGCAGATGCCGGTGCCCGGCGGGACAACGCGGAAATTGTCAAACGCGCTCGCGCCCCACTTCAGGAACTTGTAGCGCTCGCCATTGCGTTCGTACTCGCGTTCCACATTGCGCTTGAAGCTGTCTTCACCGCCGAAATAGTCGACCATCACCGAGTGGTCGATCACAAGATCAACCGGCACCAGCGGGTTCACAGATTTCGGGTCGCCGCCCAGCTGCTGGGTCGCGTCGCGCATGGCCGCGAGGTCCACAACGGCCGGAACGCCGGTGAAGTCCTGCATCAGCACGCGGGCCGGGCGATAGGCGATCTCGTGGCTGGACTTGCCTTCCTTCGTCCACGCGGCCACCGCCTCGATGTCAGCCTTGGTCACCGTGCGGCCGTCTTCATGGCGCAGCAGGTTCTCCAGCAGGACCTTCAGCGTGTAGGGCAGCTTGGAGGCACCGGTGAGCCCGTTCTTTTCGGCCTCCTTCAGGTCGAAATACACATAGGTCTCGCCCGCGACGGTCATTTCGCGGCGGCAATTAAAGCTGTCCAGTGAAGCCATGGTCTGTCCTCGTGCTCGGGGCCGGGGACTTGCGCAATCAGCACGCACGCAAAGCCCGGCGCATAACCCTGTGAAAGCCACAGGGCGGAAGGGGTTTCGCGCGCGTTTTAACGCCCTGCCCAAGCCTCTGCAATGCGACGAACGGCCTGTGTCTGCACTAAATATCTGAGAATGGTTTGCAATTTGGGACCGCTAAGCGCCCAACACTTTGGACACCCGCTCAAATCCGGCCTAATTCTGCGGCCATGAGCCAGACCCAGCCTTCCAGCTTCACCTCAGCCGCAGTGCGCGCGCGCGGCGTGACCCTGTCGCGCGGTGGGCGGGCGCTGGTGCACGATCTCGGTTTTGAAGCAGGGCCCGGCGACGCGCTGGTGATCACAGGGCCAAATGGCGCGGGCAAGACAACGCTTTTGCGCGCCATTGCCGGTTTTATCCGTCCTGAGGCGGGCACTATCGCAGTGCAGCCGGATGACAAGGCGCAGATCGCTTTTCTCGGTCACGCAGACGGCTTGAAGCCCGGTGAGCGGGTCCTGGACGCGCTGACCTTCTGGGCCGGGCTCTACGGCGTGGAAAAGACTCAAATTGAGCCGGTCATGCGCCGACTGGCGGTGGCGCATCTGGAGCATCGCGCCTGCGGGACGCTGTCGGCGGGCCAGCGACGACGCACCGCGATTGCGCGGCTGGCGCTGTCGGATGCCGGTCTCTGGATCCTTGATGAACCGACCGCGCCGCTGGATGCCAAATCCCGGGCGCGTCTCGCTGACCTGATTGCTGACTTTCGCGCAGCGGGCGGCCTTGTGATTGCGACCACCCATACTGCGCTCGACTGGCCCGACCAGATACAGCTTGACCTGACTGAAGCTGCCACCGCAGCGAGGGCGACCGCATGAGTGCGATGGCGCTTTTTGCCCGCGAAGTGCGCCTGGCCTGGGCAGGTGGTGGCGGTCCGGCGGGGCCCGCGGCCTTTAATCTCGCCGCGCTAGCGCTCGCGCCTCTGGCCATTGGACCGGATACGGAAACCCTGGCCGCCGCTGGGCCGGGCATCATTACCTTCGCGGCGCTGCTTGCGACGCTGCAGCCAGCTGAGCGCATTTTCGGCGAAGATGTCGCCGATGGCACGCTGGAGCTCTATGCCTTGTCTGGCGTTGGCCTGGCGCTCGCCAGCCTGATGAAGGCGCTCGCCTTTACCCTCGCTGTGTTCTGGCCCTTGCCCGTGCTCGCTTTTGTCGGCGGGCTCGCCTACGGGCTGGAGCCGGGCGCAGCCGTGATCCTGTCTGCCGGGCTGGTGGCGGCCGCTCCGGGCCTCGCTCTGATCGCGGCGTTTGCCGGGGCTCTGGCTGCTGGCCTGAAGCGCGCCGGCCTGCTCATTGCGCTGATCGCCGCGCCGCTACAGGTGCCGCTTCTGGTCTTCGCGGCCGGAGCCGGGCGCGCGGCGATGGACGGTACGGGTCTGGAGTTGCCCAATCTGATGATGGCGCTCGCAGGCTCCCTGCTGGCGCTGGTTCTGGCACCGCTGGGCGCTGCAGCGGCACTGCGCGCGCGGCTGGAATGAGGATCACAGCCGCGTCAGGAGGCCGCTCACCTCTTGCTCCCTTTACCCTCAAAAGCTAACTGACAGCCCATGTGGTCTTATTTCGCCAATCCTGAACGCTTTGACCGGCTTGCCGCGACGGTTCTGCCGTGGACGTGGGGGCTGGCGATTGCGCTATTCGTGGTGGGTCTGCCCTGGGCGTTGGTCTTTTCACCGGCGGACTACCAGCAGCTCGACAGCGTGCGCATCATGTATGTCCACGTGCCGTCGGCCTGGCTTGCGATGGCGGCCTATCTCGGCCTTGGGATTTCCAGTTTCGTCTACTTCATCTGGCGCCATAATCTGGCGGATCTGGCGGCGCGCGCGCTGGCACCGGCTGGTGCGGTGTTTGCCTTCCTGTGCCTGACGACCGGCTCGCTCTGGGGGCGTCCCATGTGGGGCGCCTGGTGGGTGTGGGATGCGCGCCTGACCTCCATGCTGGTCCTCTTCCTTCTATATCTCGGCTACATGGCCCTGCGCGCGTCGATTGAGGATGAAAAGCTGGGCGCCCGGGCCGGGTCGATCCTGGCCATGGCCGGCCTGATCAACCTGCCCATTATCAAATTTTCAGTCGACTGGTGGAACACGCTGCACCAGCCCGCCAGCGTCATACGGTTTGACGGGCCGACCATAGATCCGTCACAGCTCTGGCCGCTGGCAATCATGGCGCTGGCCTTCACCGTGCTCCTGACGGCGCTGGTGTTGAGCGGGATGCGCACCATGATCACCGAGCGGCGCCTGAAACGTCTGGAGCGCCAGCGCGAGAGCCGGCTGGAAGCGGAGGCCGCCCTATGAGTGAGTGGCTCGCCATGGGTGGATATGCGGCGTTTGTCTGGCCGTCCTATCTTTTGACGCTGGTCTGTGTTGGCGGCCTGGTTGTGCACACGGTCTCGCGCCGTCGCGCTGCAGCCCGGCGCCTGGCTGAGCTCGAACGCAGTGAGGCGGACGCATGAATCGCGTGCTGATGGCTGCTCCGCTGATGACGGTTTTCCTGCTGCTGGCGGTCATGGGCTACGCGTTGTTCAACGACGGTGGCACTGGCGATGACCCCCAGGTGGACCAGCCGCTTCCGACCCTGCCTCTGACCGATTTTCCCGGTGGCGCCGGTGATTTCGACCCGGCCAGCACCGAGGGGCCCTACCTCCTGAACGTCTGGGCCAGCTGGTGCCCACCCTGTGTCGTCGAGCACCCGCTCCTGATGGCACTCGCGGAGCAGGACGTGCCGATCATGGGCGTGGTCTACAAGGACGAAGTGACCGCCGCGAACCGCTTCCTGAACGACCGGGGCGACCCCTTTGCGGCACTCGCCGAGGATGAAGATGGCCGCGCCGCCTTTGAGATCGGAGTAACCGGTCCGCCGGAGACTTTTCTGGTGGATGGCGACGGCATTGTGCGCGCGCGCTGGCGCGGGGCGGTCACCGATCAGGTCTGGGTCAGCGTGTTTGAAGACGAGTGGAACGCCGCTGGCGGTGCGCCGGTGGACGTGACCCGGCTACCCAGCCTCGCGGCTCCGGCGGCGGCGTCTTAGGCGGCCAGCCCATCCTAATAACTTAAGAATTTGAATTCCCGGACAAGCGAAGCGACGATCCGGGATCTTGCTCAAAACCTGGCGCTGCCAATCGCCAACAGGCCCGGCTCTTCCGCCGGGGGGGGGCAGGGGTCAGTTTCTAACCCTCAGCTTTTTTCTTCAGCTTCTTTTTCTTCTTTTTCTTGGCTTTCTCTGCCTCTTTGGCCTTCTGCTTGGCTTTCTTCGCCTTCGCCTTGGCTTTCTTGGCTTCCTTGCGGGCGGCTTCAGCGCCCAGATCGGAGGCGCGCGCGATGCGGTTCAGCGCTTCGGCAAAGCTGGCGCGCTTGTTCTTGGGCAGGGCGCTCAGGATCGCGGCATCGGCAGCCTTGGCACCATCGATCGCCGCGTTGAACAGGGTCCGGCCGGCTTCGGTAAAGCGGACCGAATTGGCCCGGGCATCACCGACCGCCTTTTCGCGCTCCAGAAGGCCCTTCTTGGCCATGCGCGAGACCAGCTCGGCCAGGGTGGAGCGGTCAATGCCGGTGGTTTTGACCAATTCTGTCTGGGTCAGGCCTTCCTTGGCGTTGACCGCGCAGAGAACCGCGAACTGGCGCTGGGTGATCTCGACACCGCCGGAGGCTTCGGCAAACTGGTCAGAGGCAAATTGCTGGGCACGATGGAGGAGGTGACCTGGCGATGTGGCAAGGTCGTAATTGACATCCTCAGCCATAAATATCCCCTTCGTGACCGAACCGACTGAACCATAGCAGGAATTCGCGACGGCTTTATAACAATTCACTCCTGATACGGAAATTCCGGTCAGGACGGAAGAATTGAGGACCTACCCAATGGCAGATCTCGACCCGGCCTTCACAAGGCGCGTGCCCGCCGATGACGATCGCAAACGCGATGTCTGCGACCATTGTGGCTTTATCGATTACGTGAACCCGAAGATTGTCGCTGGTGCGGTGGTCGAATCTTCCGATGGGCGCATCCTGATGTGCCGGCGGGCCATTGAACCGCGCATCGGCTTCTGGACGCTTCCGGCCGGCTATATGGAAAACGGGGAAAGCGTGGCAGATGCGGCCGCGCGCGAAGCCCATGAGGAAGCCTGCGCCGAGATCGAAATCATCGACATGCTGGGGATGTATTCCATCCCGCGCATTTCCCAGGTGCAGATTTTCTTTCGCGCGCGTCTGTCAAAGCCGGATATTGCCGCCGGCCCTGAAAGTCAGGCCGTTGCGCTTTACTACTGGGATGAAATCCCCATGGAGGACCTCGCCTTTCCATCGGTGCGCTGGGCGCTGGAGGATTGGCGCGCCCGCAAGGGTCAAACCGGCATTGCGCCCGCCATGCGTACGCAATCGGCAGACCTGAAGCCTTACTAGGCTCTAGCCACGGCCCCCGGTCGGGTCGATGGGATCGTCGACCGGTGACGGGCCGCCCGGATCAGACGGGGCGCAATAGGGCCAGCCGGGATCATTGGGACCGCCGCCGGTGCAGGTGGACTCCCCGGCCGGGATGATCGAGCAAGCTCCCAGACCCAGTCCGAGACCCAGTGCAGCTGCAATCAGCGCGCTCGTGCGCAATGTGGATTTGACGTCCATGGCTTACCCCTCGTCAGCCGCAATCGGGCAACTCTTTCGCCCCGTGGTGGCCATGATTGCGCTCCAAACCGGCAAGGGCAAGGCGGCTCATCGGTAAAGTTCACGCGACCTTAACGCCGCTGCGCTTTGGTTAAGGCTTGATAACTGCGCCAGGCCTTCAAAAAGAGGATCCACCATGGCTGCGCGTCGCAAAAGCCGCCGGACCCGAAAATCCCAACCCCGTCCGATCCTTCGCACGGTGGTCTCGGTCTGCCTGCTGCTGAGCCTGGCGGTGGGAGCGTGGCTGGTGCATCTGGCGCGCACCTTGCCCGATCTGTCCGGGTTGGAGGCCGCGCCGCGCGCCGGAGAGGTGGTGCTGCTGGACCGTAATGGCCGCACGATCGCGCGCCGCGGTGAGGTCAGTCAGGATTCACTTCAGGCTGGTCAGCTTCCCGAAAATCTGGTCGATGCCGTCTTGGCCGTTGAGGACCGTCGTTTCTACTCCCACTTTGGCGTCGACCTGATCGGGACCGGTCGTGCGGCCATGGCGAATATACGCGCGGGCCGAGTTGTCCAGGGTGGTTCGACCATAACCCAGCAGCTGGCGAAAAACCTCTTCCTGACCTCGGACCGCACCTATACCCGCAAGGCCCAGGAGATGATGCTCGCCCTCTGGCTGGAGCGGCGCTTCACCAAGGATGAGATCCTCGCCCTGTATCTGAACCGGGTCTATTTCGGCGCGGGGTCCTGGGGCGCAGAGGCCGCCTCGCGGCGCTATTTCGGCAAGCCTGCCAGCGAGTTGTCGATTGGCGAGGCCGCCTTGCTTGCCGGGCTCTTGAAGGCTCCTTCGCGCTATGCGCCGACCAATGATGCCACCCGTGCCAGCGTCCGGGCCACTGTGGTTCTCGACCTGATGCTGGCCTCCGGACGCATCACCGAGGCCGAACGTATCGCTGCCGCAGAAGTCCCGATCCGGGTATCGCGCGGGGCCTCCAGCCCTGGTGCGGGCTGGTTCGCTGACTGGGTTATCCCGCAGGTCCGCGAACTGGCCGCCGGCCATGAAGGCGATCTCATCGTTCGCACCACACTGGACGTGAACGCCCAGCGCGCCGCAGAAGCCTCGCTCCGCCTTGGCCTGTCTACGCCAGACTGGTCGCGTGGGGCGAGCGAAGGCGCGCTGATTGCGCTGGATGGTGCTGGCGGTGTCGCCGCGATGGTGGGCGGGTCGGACTACGCCCGGGCGCCCTTCAATCGTGCCGTAAACGCCCTGCGCCAGCCCGGATCTGCCTTCAAACCCTTTGTCTATGTCACTGCGTTTGAGGCCGGATACGGACCCGACGATGTGTTCAATGACGCTCCGGTACAGTATGGCGACTGGGCCCCGGAGAATTATAACGGCCGTTATGAGGGTGAGATGACGCTGGAGCGCGCCTTTGCCCGCTCCTCTAATGCGGTCGCAGTACAGGTGTCGGAGGCTGCGGGGCGGGGCTGGGTGCTTCGAACCGCGCGGCGCATGGGCATTGAAAGCCCGATCCAGAATACGCATTCGCTCGCGCTCGGCTCCTATGAGGTCACTCCGATAGAGCTGGCGACCGCCTACCTGCCCTTCATGAATGGCGGGCGGGCGGTAGAGCCCCATGCGATCCTGACCATTGAAACCGCGGACGGAACCCGCCTTTACGAACATCAGCGCACCCGCGGTGAACTGGTCCTGGCCGGACGCGTTCTGGGTCAGATGGATCAACTGTTCGAGGCGACGGTCGACTATGGTACCGCCCGAGGGGCTGCGGTTTCAGGTCGGACGGTGCGCGGCAAGACCGGCACGACCAACGACTCCCGCGATGCGTGGTTTGCGGGCTGGTCCGACGGCCTGACGGCGGTGGTCTGGATGGGCAATGACGATTTTTCTACGACCGAAGACGCGGTCGGCGGGGCAGGCCCGGCCCGCGTGTTTGGGCGCTTCATTGAGGCGGCACCAGTCTACCCGGCCTCGCTCGACAGCCTTCTCGCGGACCGCAATCTCGATCCGGTCGCGTCCCTGCTTGACGGTGGAGCGGGTGGAAACTCGGTGGGTGAGTCTGTCGCTGACGCCGAGACGGCCCCTTCCCCTGATGAGCCAGAATCTGCCGAGGAGAATGCGGGCGAAGATGCAGACCCGCTCGCGGCGCTGCTCAATCGGATCGAAAACGGAAACCGCTAACGCCTAGCTGGCGTGGACGACCACGGTATCCAAGACTACCTGCGCGCGTCCTTCACCGAGAAGCCGGTCGGTATCCTGCTGAAGTAGATCGGCAATCATGTCCGCGTCGGGCACCTGGCCCCAGCGATACATGCGCGCACCGTACAGGAGCAGCGTTTCTGCATAGGCGTCACGCAGCCACATTTCGCGATCTTCAATCAGGCGGCGTGTGCTGCGCTGGGGCGCGTCCAGGGCCAGGCGGACCTGAAGCATGCCGCGGGTGCGCCGGTTTTCCTGCAGGGCCGTTTGAAGCGGAGGAAAGCGCATATAGCTGGCAGCTCCCGTCAGGGACCGGCCTTCCTGCTCGCTTTCGTCTTCTTCTGGTGGCGGCGCATAGGCATAACTGCCCGCTCCCGTTGCCAGAACGAGGCTCAAAGCGGCGCAAAAGGCGCTGAAGGGGCGTGTGAGTGACGTCACCATGAGCATGATTATGCCGGATCAGGGTAAAAATTCCGTTCGCTCTTGTCTTGTTCTTAACAGGCGCTGGCTTAATTGCAGCCCAAGTCCAATTTGGAGAAGCGCCATGTCTGCCCGTATTCGCAATTGCCTTGCCCCGATCCTGATCGCTGGGGGGCTCGGGTTCGCCCTGAGCGCGCCTGCCATGGCCCAACCCGCGGACGAGGACATCTCCCTTAACTTCATCGCCGGCGGCGCGGCCTATCTGCCGGATTATACGGGATCCGACGATTATCGCTTCATCCCGTTCGGCGCGCTGCGCTGGCAAGTCGGCGATGTGGTTGTGCGCTCTGACGGGCCGGGGCTCGCCTTTGATCTCTACAACGAAGGGCCAATTACGGCGGGTGTGTATGGGCGCTGGGGCGCTGGTCGAAACGACGTCGACGATGCCGTTGTGGCGCTTCTTCCAGAGATCGATAATTCGGTGCTCGTCGGCGGATTTGTCGACTTTCAGGTCGCCGAAGACTTCCTGACCGGATACGATCAGTTTGTGATCGGAGCCAAGGTTGGCGCGGACGTGCTCGGCCGTTTCGAAGGTGCGGCCTGGTCAACCAGCGCCACCTACACAACCGCTCTGTCACGGACCAACTTCCTCGTCATTTCAGCATCCGTGTCCGGCTACTCCGATGACTATGCGGATACGCTCTTCTCTATCGATGCTGCGGGAGCCACAGCGTCTGGCCTGCAGGCCTTTTCTGCGGAGGGCGGCGTTCAGGACGTGGGCGTGACGTCGATCCTGACTATCGGGGTCAGTGAGAACTGGTCGGTCAGCGGCATTCTGGGTGTATCCCAGCTCGTCGGCGATTTTGCCGACAGCCCGATCGTGGCTGAGCGCGGCAGTGAGACCCAGGTCTTTACCGGCATCGCTCTGGGGCGCCGCTTCTAAAGCGCGCCGCAAGGCATAAAAACAAAGAACCCCGCGCCAGCAAGCGCGGGGTTTTTTGGTGGAGCCAGGCGGAATCGAACCGCCGACCTCTTGAATGCCATTCAAGCGCTCTCCCAACTGAGCTATGGCCCCGAAACTCTTGTCAAACCGGCAAGCTTTGGGCGGCTCGCCATTTCGAGAGCGCGGAACATAGTCACACGAGCTGCGGCGATCAAGCGCTCAGTCAGCTCTTGTGCACCTGCTCCGACCTAGTCGTCGTCATCCTCGTCATCGCCGACGGCGACGTCGCCGATATCATCATCGTCGTCATCGAGCAGAAGCCCGCTATCGTCATCATCGTCGTCCAGGTCGGCCTCACCATCGGAGAAGCCATCGAGGTCATCATCGTCGTCAGCCGGAGTCTTCGCCTTGGCCTTGGGCGTGGTGTCGTCCTCTTCGTCGTCCTCGCCCATGTCCAGAGGCACTTCGTCGAGTTCGGGCGCGTCGGCCTCGTCCTCGTCGTCTTCCTCTTTGGGCTCGTCGGCCTCGGCGTCAGTTTCGTCCTCATCCTTGGCGTCGTCTTTCGACGGCTTCGGCGTTTTGGAAACGACTTCCTCAAAATAGGAAAGCGGATATTCCTGTCCGGTATACGGCGACACGATCGGGTCTTTGTTCAGATCGTAGAATTTTTTGCCAGTTTCCGGGCAGACGCGCTTTACGCCAAGGTCGGCTTTGGGCATGGCAGGACGTCCTCGTGAAAATAGACGGTTTAAGATGAGCGGTGGGGCAGTTGCCACGTTCTCCGCGCGCTGTCAAAACCGTATTTCGCATTCTGCCTTTCTCAAGCCTTTATGGACCTGCCATGAGCTTTGACGCTGCTGTTCCTGCTGACCGCCCCTCAGGCCCGAGAACTGCAAGTTTTTCAATCGGATTGACGGGTCGGCTGCGCGCGGCCTCAGACAAGTCAATTTCTCACCGTGCGCTGATATTTTCTGCCATGGCCGAGGGCACCAGCCGGATTGAGTCCCTGCTGGAGAGTGACGATGTGCTCGCCACTGCCCGGGCCGTCGCACAGCTCGGCGCTGATGTCAGGCGCAGCGCCGACGGCGTCTGGCACGTCACGGGCGCGCCATGGCGGTCACCGGAGCAACCGCTTGATCTTGGCAATTCGGGTACCGGCGTGCGCCTTTTGATGGGAGCGGTCGCGCGCTTTGACCTCGAAGCGGTATTCACCGGAGATGAGAGCCTGTCCTCCCGCCCGATGGCACGGGTTCTCGATCCGCTCGGTCAGATGGGTATCCGCAGTGATAGCGCTGACGGCGGCTGTCTGCCCGCGCGCCTGTTCGGGTCTTCAGGCCTGAAGCCGCTTGACTACACGCCCCCCGTCGCTTCAGCCCAGGTGAAAAGTGCGATCCTTCTGGCCGGGCTTGGCGCGCAGGGCGAAACCATCGTGCGCGAACCGCGCCTGACTCGCGCCCATACCGAGACCATGGGACCGCTATATGGTGCCGAATTCAGCGTCGATCAGGACGGGGCAGGCGCTGTTGTCCGCGTTCGCGGCGGCCGCCCGTTGAAAGCGCACGACCTTCAGGTGCCTGGCGACCCAAGCTCGGCAGCGTTTCTTGTTGCGGCGGCGCTGATCACTCCTGAAAGTGATGTGGTCATTGAAGGGGTCATGACGAACCCGGCCCGTTTTGGCCTGTATGAAACGCTTCAGGACATGGGTGCGGACATCGAACTAAAACCAGCCGGAACCCGCGCCGGTGAAATGCTTGTCGATATCCATGTCAGGTCGAGCGCGCTGAAGGGCGTTGAGGTGCCGCCGGAGCGCGCGCCCTCCATGATTGATGAATATCCGATCCTGTCGGTGCTGGCCGCCAATGCAGAAGGCCGGACCACCATGCTGGGGCTTGAGGAATTGCGCGCAAAGGAGAGCGACCGCCTTTCGGCGTCGGCACGCCTCCTCGACGTCAACGGCGTCAAGCTGGAGCTGGGCGATGACTATCTGATCGTTGAGGGCTGCGGGGGCGGGGGTGTGCCCGGTGCGGGGGCGGTGGAAACTTTCCACGATCACCGTCTGGCCATGAGCGGTCTTGTAATGGGCCTCGCTTCGAAAGAGCCGGTGACGGTTGATGATGTGACGATGATCGCGACTAGCTATCCGACCTTCTTTGATGACATGGCCGCCTTGGGCGGCGTGGTGCGCGCCTAGTCTCCTCTGGCAAACGCCTTGAACTGACTCACGATTCACAGCTCGACCTTGCCCTGCAAGGCCTGATGGAGTAGGTACGCGCGCGGTTTTGCAGAAGCGTGCCTGTCACGTCTTTGCCTGACCGTTTCGCCGGGCGCACTTGAACCTTGAGTGCAGACGGCCTCATCCGTTTTTCGTTCCACTGGACAAACCCCGGGGCTCTGAAGCGGATTTGGCTATGTGCTTCAGGGGTCTGGGCGTTCATGTGTCATGCGTTATCCGGCCGTTCGCGGCAGTAAAATGGAACCGTTCGCCGCCGCGCGCGGCAAGTCCGCCGGACATTACCGGCTGGCCGGAAACGATTTAAACCCACCTGGAGTTCCTCCAATCCATGTCTGAAACCTCAACCCCGACCACTGACGATTTTGCCCAGATGCTCGAAGCCAGCATGGCTGGCCGAGACATGATGGAAGGCAGCGTTGTCAAAGGCACCGTGACTTCCATCGAAAACGACGCTGTTGTGATCGACGTTGGTCTGAAGACCGAAGGCCGCATTCAGCTGCGTGAGTTCACCGGCCCGGGCTCGACCGCGCCGGCCGTTGGTGACGAAGTCGAAGTTTACCTGGAGCGCATTGAAAACGCGCTCGGCGAAGCCGTTCTGTCGCGCGACAAAGCCCGCCGCGAAGAAGCCTGGGATCGCCTTGAAAAGCAGTTTGAAGCCAAAGAGCCGGTCAACGGTGCCATCGTGGGTCGCGTCAAAGGCGGCTTCACCGTGGATCTGGGTGGTGCATCCGCCTTCCTGCCGGGCTCTCAGGTCGACATCCGCCCTGTGCGCGATGTCACCCCGCTGATGAACAAGGAACAGCCGTTCGCGATCCTGAAAATGGACCGCCCGCGCGGCAATATCGTGGTTTCGCGTCGCGCCGTGCTCGAAGAGAGCCGTGCCGAACAGCGTGCTGAGCTTGTTGGCCAGCTGGCCGAGGGTGAAGTGCGCGAAGGCGTGGTCAAGAACATCACCGATTACGGTGCGTTTGTGGACCTTGGCGGCATCGATGGCCTGCTGCACGTCACCGACATGAGCTGGAGCCGCGTTGGCCACCCGAGCGAAGTCGTGGAAGTCGGCCAAACCGTTCAAGTCCAGATCGTGAAGATCAACAAGGACACCCAACGCATCTCGCTCGGCATGAAGCAGCTGCAGTCCGATCCGTGGGACGGCGTCGGCGTCAAGTATCCGGTGGGCGCAACCTTCACCGGTCGCGTGACCAACATCGCCGAATACGGTGCCTTCGTGGAGCTGGAATCGGGCGTCGAAGGCCTGGTCCACGTCTCGGAGATGAGCTGGACCAAGAAGAATGTCCACCCGGGCAAGATCGTGTCGACCTCTCAGGAAGTCGAAGTCATGGTCCTCGACGTGGATCCGGAAAAGCGCCGCGTTTCGCTTGGCATCAAGCAGACCCAGCGCAATCCGTGGGAGCTGTTTGCTGAAGCCCATCCGGCAGGCTCCGAAGTGGAAGGTGAAGTCAAGAACATCACCGAATTCGGCCTGTTCATCGGCGTTGATGAAGACATCGACGGCATGGTCCACCTGTCTGATCTCGACTGGGACCGTTCCGGCGAGGAAGCCATCCAGGACTTCAAGAAGGGCGACGTCGTTCGCGCCAAGGTCCTCGATGTGGACGTCGAGAAGGAGCGCGTCTCCCTCGGTGTGAAGCAGCTGGCTGGCGACCCGATGGACGATGGTGGCATCAAGCGCGGCGAGACCGTGACCTGCACCGTCACTGAAGTGACCTCCGGCGGTATCGAAGTTTCGATCGGTCCGGACGATGTGGTCAAAGCCTTCATCCGCAAGTCCGACCTGTCGCGCGATCGCGCCGAGCAGCGTCCGGAGCGTTTTGCGGTTGGCGAAAAGGTCGACGCCCGCGTCACCAATATCGACAAGGCTTCGCGTCGCATCTCTGTGTCCATCAAGGCACTGGAAGTGGCCGAAGAGAAGGAAGCCGTCGAGCAGTATGGCTCGTCTGACTCCGGTGCTTCGCTGGGTGACATCCTAGGCGCAGCCCTGAAGGATCAGGACGGCGACAAGGAATAAGTCTTCGGCCTTCGGGCAGAGACAATTCTGACAACAGATCATCCCCCGGAGCGGCCGCTTCGGGGGATTTTCTTTATCAATCCGGCGTTTCTGGCGTTGACGACAATGTCTGTGAGTTCCACAGTTGGCAAAATTAACGTTTCAGGGTGCGGACATGATCAAATCAGAACTCATCGAAAAGCTCGCTGAAGACCACCCCCACCTCTACCAGAAGGATCTGGAGCGCGTTGTGAACTGCGTGCTTGAAGAGATCACCGTGGCGCTCGAGCGCGGCGATCGGGTTGAGCTGCGTGGCTTTGGAGCCTTCTCGGTACGCAACCGCCCGCCACGCCAAGGCCGCAATCCGCGCACCGGCGAAGCGGTGGCGGTGAAGGAAAAGCACGTCCCCTTCTTCAAGACCGGCAAGGAATTGCGCGAACGCGTGGATGGCAAGGGGTAGGGAGCTGTCTCACCGAGACCTCGCCCGGTCCGTTCTGCTTGACCATTTCGATCGCGAACGTGTGCTCGACCTGTATGAGGCGGCACCCGGCGATGAAATTGCTTCAGGAAAGTTTGCAAATCTGGCGTCGTCGGCCGCGTTAGCAGCTAACACGTTTGGGCCGGGGCTCTCCCACCCGGAAACATTCAATAATGCCTTCGGGTCGCTGACCGTCTTAAACGTAGACCTCGAAGCAGTCGTCCGCTTTCCATGGCGAGGCGGTCGTCATCCATGTCTCGACGCCTTGCTCACAAGCGAAGACACATTTGTGGGCATTGAGTCGAAGCGATACGAGCCGTTTCGAAGTAAATCCCGACCCGAATTCTCCAGCGCATTTGATCGACCCGTCTGGGATCAGCTCGAGCGTTTTAACGCCGTCAGGTTGGCTTTGAAGACCGAAGACTTGAAATACAAGCACCTTGATGCGGCGCAACTCATCAAACACGCGCTCGGACTTTATGCCCAAGCCGCAAACGCCTCACGCAAGGCCGTGCTCGTCTACCTGTTTGCTGAGCCTGACGAATGGCCAGATGGACAGCCGGTAAGTGAACACGCGAAACAATCACACCGCGCTGAGGTCTCCGATTTTTCGCGTCGGGTAAGCGGCGATGCTGTGGAATTTAGGGCAATCTCGTATCGCGAGCTATTCGACAACTGGCGAGGTCTCGGTGGGGCGATTTCCGACCATGCGGGTTGTCTCGCAGATCACTTTGATGTGTAAATCGTGCTGCTAACCCTATTTGTTTAGAGCCCCTTAACGCCCGGCACGCATCAAGGAAGTGCGCGTATAGTTGAGGAGCCAGTTGGTGCTGATTGCCCCTCCCATAGCCTATGCACAGCCCAATGCCGTCACCGGATCTGCGCCGGTGGTTCAGGCAGGTGAGCGTGCGCGCGCGGCAAGCGGAGACAATCCTCAAGGATCTGAAAGCCTGACCCGCAAGGACCGGGTCGATCTGTCGTCGCGTGCACGAGCCGCCACGGGCGAAGATCTCTCCGAAGAGCAGCAGAAACAGGTTGATGAGCTTAAAAAGCGCGACGCGGAAGTGCGTCGCCACGAGGAAGCCCATCAACGTGTCGGCGGGCAATATGCCAGCGCCCCCTCCTATGAGTTCGAGCAGGGGCCGGACGGAAAGAATTATGCCGTCGGAGGTTCGGTTCAGATTGATACTGCACCGGTAGAGGGCGACCCCGATGCCACCATCGCCAAGATGGAAGTCGTGAAGCGCGCCGCGCTCGCGCCCGCTGAACCCTCCGGTCAGGATCGGTCCGTTGCCGCGCAAGCTGATGCGACGGCCCAGGCGGCCCGTCAGGAGAAGATGGAGATGGAGCGCGAAGCCTCCGAAGCGGTAGCCCGCGGCGAACCACCGCCTGAGGCAACCGGCTTTGGCGGCGCGCCATCACCGACCGCTGCCCCCACCGCTGCACCTTCCGCAACACTCGGCGGTTACGGGCCCTCCGGGACCAGCGATGTGGGCGGCCTGCTGGAGCTATTCGCGTAAGGCAGAAGCGCCTTGGCCTTCTCTCGCGGCTGGCGTACATCACGCGCCATGACACACACCCGGATCAAGATCTGCGGCATGAATGATGCGGCGTCGGTTGACGCGGCTGTGGCCGCCGGCGCGGACTATCTGGGCTTCATCATCTTTCCCAAAAGCCCGCGCCATGTGAGCCCGGCAGAGGCCGGACGTCTTGCGGCGCGCAAGGGTCAGGCAAAGTCGGTGGCGGTGCTGGTCGACCCGACCGAG
The DNA here is from genome assembly GCA_043513725.1 of Oceanicaulis sp. Classification (GTDB taxonomy): domain Bacteria; phylum Pseudomonadota; class Alphaproteobacteria; order Caulobacterales; family Maricaulaceae; genus Oceanicaulis. The sequence goes on from CP121338.1 coordinate 1,810,396, forward strand.
CCGCAGCTGGGCGCGGTGGTTCGGGACATGCGACCGGACATCATCCAGCTTCATGGCGGTGAAAGTCCGACGCGGTGCCTGGATGCGCGCCACTATGCCGAACTGGGTGTGTGGAAGGCCATGGGCGTCTCCACGGCTGAAGATCTGGGCCAGGTGGACCCGTATCGTGGCCACGTTGATGGCTTTGTGTTTGACGCCAAGCCGCCAAAGGGGGCGACCCGTCCCGGCGGGCTGGGCGAATCCTGGGACTATAGCCTGCTGGGCGGGTTTGCTGCCGGAGCGCCCTGGCTGCTCGCGGGCGGGCTGACCCCTGACACCGTCGCTGAAGCGGTCAAACAGTCCGGTGCCCAAGGCGTTGATGTCGTGTCCGGCGTGGAATCGTCGCCGGGTGTGAAGGATATCGCGAAAATCGAAGCCTTTATCGCTGCTGTTCGAGGCGCTTGAGGGTTGGCACGGGCCTGTCAGCAGGCTTGGATAGATATAAGTTCCGGCGTGAATTTCCGGCGAGGCGCGAAGCATGCCGAACCGGGATGCCCTAGAGCCTGGGCCACCCATCTCCAAAAGGTCCACAGATCGCGCTAGCAGCGTGTCTGAGGATGTTAAAGAAGAAATTGCAATGACCCAACCGAACGCCTTCTCCCAGTTTCCCGACGCCGCCGGTCGCTTTGGTGATTTTGGTGGGCGCTATGTGGCTGAAACCCTGATGCCAAACATTCTGGCGCTGGAAGAGGCCTATGAGCGCTACAAGGATGATCCGGACTTTCTGGCCGAGTTTGACTTGTTTAGCCGGGACTTCGTGGGTCGCCCCAGCCCGCTCTATTTTGCCGAGCGACTGACCGAGGAATTCGGCGGGGCAAAGATCTGGTTTAAGCGCGACGAGCTGAACCATACCGGTGCCCACAAGATCAATAACTGCCTCGGTCAGGTCCTGCTCGCCAAGCGGATGGGCAAGACCCGCATCATCGCGGAGACCGGCGCAGGCCAGCATGGTGTGGCCACGGCGACGGTGGCGGCGCGCTTCGGCATTCCCTGTGAAGTCTTCATGGGGGCGACGGATGTGGAGCGGCAGGCCCCCAACGTTTTCCGCATGAAGCTGTTGGGTGCAAAGGTCCACGCCGTCACGTCGGGCCGTGGCACGCTGAAGGACGCCATGAATGAGGCGCTGCGTGACTGGGTGACCTATCCCGATGAGACCTTCTACGTCATCGGTACCGTGGCGGGCCCGCACCCCTATCCGATGATGGTGCGTGACTTCCAGAGCGTCATTGGCCGCGAGGCGCGCGAGCAGATGCTGGAGCGCACCGGCAAGCTGCCTGACGTGGCGGTTGCCTGTATTGGTGGCGGCTCAAACGCCATGGGCCTGTTCCATCCTTTCCTGGAAGATGAGAGCGTCCGCCTGGTAGGCGTGGAGGCGGCCGGCAGAGGCCTCGATGGTCCCGACCATGCAGCGAGCCTAAACGGTGGCAAGCCGGGCATTCTTCACGGCAACAAGACCTATCTGCTTCAGGATGAGGACGGCCAGATCACTGAAGGCCACTCGATTTCGGCTGGTCTCGACTATCCCGGCATCGGCCCGGAGCACGCTTTCCTGCATGATATGGGACGCGCGGAATACCGCTCTGCGACCGACGCCGAAGCGCTGGAGATGTTCCAGCTCTGCTCCAAACTTGAAGGGATTATTCCTGCGCTGGAACCGGCCCACGCGCTCGCCTGCGTGCGCGATCTGGCAACGGAGCTCGGCAAGGGCGGTACTATCCTGATGAATATGTGCGGGCGCGGCGATAAGGACGTCTTCTCCGTCGCCAAGGCGCTGGGGGTGGAGCTTTGATCGAGCTCCTTGCCAGCGCTGTCATGGGCGATCCTGTTTTCGCAGACGAACTCCATGGGGTTCTGGACCCCGGCGCGATCGCGGCGGTGGAGGTCCAGTCGGAGTGCGATTACTGGATTGATCCTGAAGACGTGGGTTCGACTACAATTGCGGCTGAGATGGCCAACTACGCCACCGTCTGCTGGCAATTGCCAATGTCCGAGCTCGACGCGCTGGGGGCTGCCATTGATGAGCAGTTCGCGTCGGCGCGCTGGTCCATGTCCGACGCCATGGGCTACACCATGGTCTACCACCCCGAAGAGCCCGGCGGCTGCCTGAATAATGTTGCGGTCAGCCTGATGACCGGGGACGCCCCGGCCGATCCGGCCCGCCGTGTCACAGCGCAAACCGCTGTGCTGCTCTTCATGACACCGCAAAGTGACCTTGAAGATTGCGGGTGACTTCTGAGGATTCGGGGAGTGTTATGGCCAGCCTGAATGTCGAGCCAACGGGAGAGGCGACTTTTGTATGTGACAAGTGTGGTTTTTCAGGTCGCCGGGTCTGGGGTGAAGTGCTTGACGTATCTGAATGCACACTCGCAGTTTACTACGTGAGTTGGGTCGGAGAATGCCAAGGCGACCTTCCACGCTTTGATCTGATTATCGGTGGCTGGGGTGAAGGCACGGGTCCGGCAGATCGCCGTGTCGCCACTGTAGAATTCAATGTTGTCGACTCAGGCCCTGCTTTTCGGGTCATTGACGCTGATGAGCATTCATATAGCAGCCTTGCGGCGACGGCCCTGAGGCGCGATGACATCGTCAATCAGCCACAGGCCGAGAAGACTTTTGACATTCTTGATGCAATCTGGCGCGGAGATGCTCGGGTCCATGACATGTATCAGGACGTTTTGAGCCGCGTCCATCGCGAATAGTGTTATCGATGATCTAGATGAAGTTGCTTCCATGACCCGACTGACCCCCACCTTCGACCGCCTGAAATCTGAGGGCAAAGCTGGCTTTGTTGCCTATGTGATGGCCGGTGACCCGGATGCGGGAACGACGCTGGATGCGCTGAAGGGCCTGGCGGATGCCGGTGCGGATGTGATCGAGCTGGGTGTACCCTTCACCGACCCCATGGCCGACGGCCCGACCATCCAGCGCGCCGCGATCCGCGCGCTCGATGGCGGCATGACCCTGAAAGGCGTGCTGGAGCTGGTTCGCCAGTTCCGCCAGACCCATGCTGACACGCCGATCGTGCTGATGGGCTATGCCAACCCCTTCCATGCCTATGGCTATACCGAAGCGGCTGGCGCGATGGCTGATGCGGGCGCGGACGGCCTGATCTGTGTGGATATTCCGCCAGAAGAGGACGCGGAGCTGCGTGGCGCTTTGGAACGCCACGGGCTGAGCTTTGTGCGCCTGGCGGCTCCCACGACTTCGGATGACCGATTGCCGCAGGTCGTCACCCACGCCTCCGGCTTTGTGTATTATGTCTCCACGACGGGCGTGACCGGAGCAAAGTCCGGTCAGACTGCCGACATCGCAACCGCCGTTGCCCGCGTGCGCAAGGCCTCCGGCCTGCCGGTCGCCGTGGGCTTTGGCGTGAAAACTGCAGAGCGTGCAGCAGAGATCGCAAAGGTCGCCGACGCTGTCGTGGTTGGATCGGCCATAGTGGACGCCCTTGATAAAGATGGGGTAGAAGCCGCGGTCTCGCTTGCCGGTGAGCTGGCAACCGCCACGCACACGGCGCGCGACTGGAACGAACGAAGAGGCATGAGATGAGCTGGCTTCAGAGACTGACCCCGCCGGGCGTGCAGCGCATGTTTGAAAAGCGCGATACGCCGGAAAATCTGTGGGTCAAATGCCCGATCTCCGGCGAGATGGTCTTTAACAAGGACCTTGAAGCTGGCCTGCACGTGACGCCCGCGGGCCATCACATGCGCATCGGGCCGGAGCTGCGCTTTAAATACCTCTTCGATTCCAGCTGGACGACGACGGAAATTCCAGCCGTCGCCAAGGACCCGCTGAAGTTCAAGGACGACAAGCCGTATACCGCGCGCCTTGCCGCGGCTCGCAAGAAGACCAACCGCGAAGACGCGATGGCCATTGCCTCGGGTGCCATCAAGGGCATCGACACCACCGTCATCGTGCAGGACTTCTCCTTCATGGGCGGTTCGCTGGGCATGGGCGCTGGCGAAGGCTTTATCAAGGCGTGTGATGTAGCGCTGGAGAAGCGTACACCGCTCGTGGCCTTCACCGCCGCTGGCGGTGCGCGCATGCAGGAAGGCGCGCTGTCGCTGATGCAGATGCCGCGTACGACGCTGGGTATTCAGCTTCTGAAGGATGCGGGCCTTCCCTACATTGTCGTGCTGACCGACCCGACGACCGGCGGTGTGACGGCCAGCTATGCCATGCTCGGCGACGTTCATCTGGCAGAGCCCGGCGCGCTTATCGGCTTTGCCGGTCCGCGTGTGATTGAACAGACCATTCGCGAAAAGCTGCCTGAAGGCTTCCAGCGCTCCGAGTATCTGCTGGAGAAGGGCATGGTCGACAAGGTCGTCCATCGCAAGGATCTGCCCGAGACGCTCGGCAACCTGATGCGCGTCATGATGAAACGTCCGGCTCCGGGCGCAAACGCGCCGGCAACGACAGAGCCTGTTGAGGGCTAGCGCTTCAACACCTCAGGGGAAGCGCCAGAACTCACCGTCTTCAGCTTCTATGCGGCGCAGGGTCGGGTTGCGGCGTTCGGGTGGTCTGACGCCTGAGGAAATCAGCACGCCGATATCCTGGATAAGGTTGCGATCCTCATTGAAATAGCCGTGGCCAAAATCATCGAACAGACCGGCTGCGAAGAAATCGCCGTCGAGCGCGGAGACATCAATGGTCTCGACATTGGGTAGTGTGACCGGCCCAGATGGCCCCACATCCCCGGCCCGAAAGCCGCAGAATTCCTCTTCATTGTTCAGACGGCACACCTGAATGGAGGCCTGCATCGCCAGATCATTAGCTGATGCATAGAGCGTCAGACCGCGGCCGAGCCCATCAATTTGCTGGGCATAGTCGGCAAAGGCTTCAGCATTGATATCCGGTGCTGCAAAGATCAGCTCCCCAAAGACCGGCTCGTCGCTGACCTGTTCGGCTGCCATGTCTGCCAGGACCGGCATGATCAGATAATTGCCCATCGAATGGGCGATGACGTGAATCTGCTCGGCTCCAGTCTCTTCAAGAACAAAGTCGATATAGCTACGGAAGTGGTCACGCGCGGCCTCAGCAGCCCGGCGAGAGGGGATGTAGTCCGGTGCATGGCGCGTGGGCCAGGAGTAGATGAACGCCTCACCAGGGAACTGGGAGTCCTCTTTAAGCTGCGCTGCCGTCATGGCCGCATTCTTGAAGCTGACGTTGAAGCCGTGAACGAAGACAAAAGCCTGTTCCACATCGCTGACCTCAGCGGCAAAGTCTGCGCGCGACAGGGTCTCGGCCCGGTAGAAAACGAAATGGCGATAGGGATCGAGAGCCGCGCGATAGCTGGCACCGAAGGCGGAAATTTCGCCGGGCCGCGGGATGTCGGCAAAGCGACGGCGGCAGCCCCGTGCGGCCGTTGTGATCTCGCCCTGAAGGCAGGGCACGCTGATCGTGACTGATCCCAGCGTGAGGCCTGCCTCACCTTCAACGGCGGCGAAGGGCGAGACATTGGCTGTCCCAACAGTGTTGAGCCGCTCGATCGGCTGGGTCAGATCAACCGCCCGATTGGTGCCGTAGAAGACGCGCACGGACGTACAGGCGCGCTCGAACATGCAATCAGATACCTGATTGATCAGAGCCTCGCCCGGACCGGCAATCTGCTGGCTGTTACCGGCGGGCGCAGGTGCCGGAGCGGGAACGGGCGCAGGCGCTGGGGCGGGTGGTGCGGACCCGACCGGCATGGGCGCAGTTGCGCTGGCGCAGGCCTGTAAAATGAAAAGCAAAGGCGCAAGCAGGCTCAGGCGAGAGAGCCCGCCCGCGGTCATCCGGCGAGTGTCTGTCATTGTCTGTCTCCGTCCCCAGGCGGTTGGAAGGCTATCGTGCTTCAGCTTGATGACAAGCCTGTTTTGAAATCGGCGCGCCCGGCGTACAACGCCCTCCATGAGCACCCCTGAAACTATTGATGCAGCGCTTCAGCGTTTGGCACGGTTGCACCCGAAATCCATCGATCTGTCGCTGGACCGGATTGAGGCCTTGCTGGAAAAGCTGGATCGGCCCCAGGACAAGCTGCCGCCGACCATTCATCTGGCGGGTACGAACGGGAAGGGCTCGACCGCGGCCTTTCTGCGCGCCATTGCCGAGGCGGCCGGTGAGACGGTGCATGTCTACACTTCACCTCACCTTGTGCGCTTTAACGAGCGGATCGTCCTGGCCGGTGAGATTGTCGATGACGCCCGCATTAAAGCGGCGTTTGACAAGGTTGAGGCGACCAATGGCGATGCGCCCATTTCCTTTTTTGAGGCGACAACGGCTGCCGCTTTTCTGCTCTTCGCCGAGACCCCGGCAGATCGCCTGATTCTGGAGACCGGGCTGGGTGGGCGGCTTGATGCGACCAATGTGCTGGATGCGCCGCAATGCACCGTCATCACGCCGGTCAGCCTCGATCATCAAGGCTTTCTGGGAGACACCGTCGAACAGATTGCGGGTGAGAAGGCGGGCATCATCAAGCCGGGCGTACCGCTCATTCTGGCACCTCAGCGCCCGGGGGCACGCGCGGTCATCGACAGGGCGGCGCTCCAACTGGGCGCACCGGTGCGGGCGTGGGGCGAGGATTTTCGCGCCTATCCGGAGCGCGACCGGCTGACCTATGAGGAAGAGGAGCTGCTCTGGGATCTGCCGGCTCCTGCGCTGCCTGGCCCTCACCAGATCGTCAATGCCGGGGTGGCTATCGCCGTGGCGCGCACCTGTGGCTACGGCCACGATGCGGTGCGCGAAGGGCTCAAGTCGGTGCGCTGGCCGGCTCGGCTGCAGCGGTTGAAAAGCGGCAAGCTGGCACAGCTTGCGGCGGCCAAAGGGGCCGAGCTCTGGCTTGATGGCGGACATAATGCGGCAGCGGGTGATGCGCTGGCGTCCAGCCTCGGCCAGATGGCAGGAGCCGGCGACCGGCCGCTGGTGCTCATCTCTGCCTTTTCAACCAATAAGGACGCATCGGCCTTCCTGACTTACTTCACCGGGCTGGCCGCACGTGTCATCGCGATTGCCTTTGCAGGCGGGCGCGAAGGCTCGAAGTCCGCGCAGGACGTGGCCGCCGCTGCGCGCAGCGTGGACATTCCCGCTCAAACGTCTGCCGGGATTGTCGAGGCGCTCCATGACGCACTGGAAGACTATGAGCAGCCCCGGATCGTCATCTGCGGGTCGCTCTACCTGGCCGGGGAAGTGCTGGCCATGGACGATGGCGCAACTGTTCAATCGACACCGGGATAGGCGACTGCCCCTTGCCCTGCCCCCTTTGTCGGCTCCATATCGCGCGTCATGTCTGCACCGCTGCTCACCCTTGATCATATTGCCCTGACCTTCGGGGCGACGCCGCTCCTCACCGATGCCTCGCTCATCGTGCGCGAAGGAGAGCGCATTGGACTGGTGGGCCGGAACGGTTCGGGCAAAAGCTCCTTTTTAAAGATTGCCGCCGGCTTGATTGAGGCCGATGAAGGCGAACGCTTCATCCACCCGGGCTCCACCGTGCGCTACCTGCCGCAGGAACCGGACCTGACCGGCTATCACAGCGTCATCGATTACGTCCGCGCGGGCCTCGCGCCTGGAGATGACGCCTACCGTGCTGATTATCTGCTGGAGCATCTGGGTGTGGCCGCTGAGGCCAATCCGGCAAGTCTGTCTGGCGGCGAGGCGCGCCGTGCCGCCCTGGCGCGGACGCTGGCACCTGATCCAGACATTCTGCTGCTTGATGAGCCCACCAACCATCTCGACCTGCCCGCAATTGAGTGGCTGGAAGGTGAGCTGAAGGCTAAGCGTGGGGCGATGGTCCTGATCAGCCACGACCGGCGCTTCCTGCAGAACCTGACGCGCCAGACCGTCTGGATCGACCGCGGTGAAACGCGCCGCCTGGACGAGGGCTTCGCCCGGTTTGAGAGTTGGCGCGACGAGGTCTTCGAGGCCGAAGAGGCGGAGCGTCACAAGCTTGCCCGCCAGATTGCCCGTGAAGAAGACTGGATGCGCTACGGCGTCACCGCTCGGCGCAAGCGCAATGTCCGGCGCGTGGCGGAACTCAAAGACCTGAAAACCCAGCTGAAAACCTGGCGCGGACCGCAGGGTGCCGCCCAGCTCACCGTCAGCGAGGCGGATCGGTCGGGCAAGCTTGTCATTGAAGCAAAAGGGGTTTCCAAGCGCTTTGATGAACGCCCCATCGTGTCCGACCTGACCTTGAAAGTGGCGCGCGGGGACCGGATTGCCTTTGTAGGGCCCAATGGTGCGGGCAAGACCACTCTGATCAAATTGCTGACCGGCGAGCTGGAGCCCGATGCGGGCTCGGTCCGCCTTGGAACCCAGCTGGAAGTGGCGAGCCTTGACCAGCGCCGGGCCGCTTTGAAGCCGGACTGGACGGTCACAGAGGCCATCGCGCCGGGTGGCGGTGAGCGCGTTACGGTCGGCGGTTCGGTCAAGCATGTTGCTGCTTACATGAAGGATTTTCTGTTCTCGCCGGAACAGGCTCGCACTCCGGTTCATGCCCTGTCGGGCGGGGAAAGGGCGCGTCTGATGCTGGCCCGGGCGCTGGCTCTGCCATCCAACCTGCTGGTGCTCGACGAGCCGACGAATGATCTCGATCTTGAAACCCTCGATCTGCTCGAAGAGTTGATTTCGGACTACGCTGGAACAGTGCTGCTGGTCAGCCACGACCGTGATTTCATTGATAGAACCGCCACAGTGACGATCGCCTGGGAAGCCGATGGCCAGTGGCGGGTCTATGCGGGCGGTTATGACGACATGGTGGCCCAGCGCGGGGCAGGCGTGGCCGCGCGCAAGGCTGAAAAGGCAGCCTCGCAAGCCAATTCGGTCAAATCGGACAAGCCGCGCCAGCGCACAGCGAAGCTCAGTTTCAAGGACAAGCATGCGCTTGAAACGCTCCCCGATGAGATCGCAGCGCTGGAGACGCGGGCCGCAGAAATCGAGTCAGAATTGGCCGATCCTGACTTGTTCAGGGTGAAACCTGACCACTTTGCAGCGCTGTCCAAAGAGCTGGAGCAAAATCAGTCTGACAGGGACGCAAAGGAAGAACAGTGGCTGGAGCTGGAGATGAAGCGCGAGGAGATTGAGTCCGGCGGGACTTGATCGCGCGCGCAACGCAGGCAAACGTTCATCCCATGCTTTACTACGCCATCGGCGATATCCACGGCTGCGCGAAATCGCTGAAGGCTCTGGTCAAGAAGATCAAGGCCCATGCGAGGAAGAAGCACCCCGAACGCGACTACAAGATCGTGTGCCTCGGTGATTATGTGGACCGCGGGCCGGACAGCGCGAAAGTGCTCGACCGGGTGATCAAGCTGGAAGAGCAGGGGCATATCATCCTGCCTGGCAATCACGACTGGCTGATGTATGCCGCGTTGAAGAAGCGCTTCGCCGACAAGCGCCTGATTAAGCGCTGGGTGGCGCGTGGCGCGTCCAGCGCGCTGGAGAGCTATGGGCTGAGCCTTGAAGAAAGCTGGACTTACAAGAAGATCCGCAAGGCAATCCCCGGACGCCATCGGCGGTTTTTAAAGCGCCTTTTTGACGGACGGCCGATTTACCATGTGGACCGGGATGACGGGCTGTTTTTCGTCCATGGCGGGGTCCGGCCCGGCTTGCCGCTGGAAAAGCAGAGCAATAATGTCATGCTCTGGACGCGGCCGTCAGATCGCACAGCGGCCGACGACCCTGAATGGGTTGAAGGATTGCGCGTCGTGCACGGCCACAGCCCAACCAGTCGGCCGGTGGTCGGGCCCACGCGTGTCGGGCTTGATACGGCGGCGGCCTATGGCGGCAAGCTGAGCGCGGGCGTTTTTGTGGACGGTGAGCTTAAAAAGGTGCTCAGCGTGCCCGGCTGGCGGGGCTAGAATCCCGCGGCCCAGCGCCGCCCTTCTTCCAGATCGAGAAAACCGCGCACCCGGACCGCGAACGGTACGCCTGCGCTTTCAATCCGGGACAGGGTGTCTTCGCGGGCTTCACCGCTGACGAAGGCACAGCGCTTGGGACACGCAATTTCAAGACAGGCCTCAATGGCGTCGCGAAGCTGCTCTGCCGTGTAGCCCGGGCGCGAGGCGCGTGCATCAAGGATAAGGCCTGAGACGGTGCGCCCATCAAGGCGCTCGGCAAGGGCGCGCTGGGCGCGGTCCAGGTCATCGCCGCGCATCGTGCCCGTAAAGCGCATGACGGCAAGGGCCCCACTCTGACATAGGTCAATGTCAACGCGTGGCTGTTGGGTATCTGGGCGGTCCATGGGGAGGGATCGGGGGTGGCTGCGATCAGGTCGAGGCGGCTATCCCCCAAATGCCAATAGGGTTAAAGCGGGAATAGCAGTATGAATAACGCTGCCAAGGCTGCGCAGCGTTGACCGTAGCGGTGTAAAGCCTGATAGGTTGACGTGTTTCTCGTTTTTCCTGCCCACACAGGCGAACTGCAATTCATGGCCATTCATCTCCACAAGGGCGACCTGCCCGCTGACCTTGATCTCGGACCGCTGGTGGCGGTCGATACTGAAACCCAGGGCCTGTCGCTCGTACGCGACCGGCTGTGCCTGGTACAGCTGTCGTCTGGCGATGGCGATGCCCATATCGTCCAGCCGGACCGATCGACCTATGACTGCCCCAATCTGAAAAAGCTGCTGGCTGACCCCAAGGTCGAAAAGATCCTGCACTTTGCGCGGTTTGACGTTGCCGTCTGCGAGCGGGATCTGGGCGTGACGATGGCTCCGATCTTCTGCACCAAGATCGCTTCGAAACTGGTGCGGACCTATACCGACCGTCACGGTCTGAAGGATGTCGCGCGAGAGGTTGCCGGCGTGGAGCTGTCGAAGCAGCAGCAAAGCTCGGACTGGGCGGCGGCCGATCTCACCGATGCACAGCTGGCCTATGCGGCCAGCGACGTCCTGCATCTGCACGATATCCGCAAGGGTCTGACCGCGATGCTGGAGCGTGAAGGCCGGCTTGAGATGGCGCGGGCCTGTTTTGACTTCCTGCCGACCCGGGCCCGTCTTGATCTGGCTGGGTGGGACGAAGTCGACATTTTCGCCCACTCCTGAACACTGGGGAGCCTGACGTCATGAGCGCTGCGGCCGCAGCTTCGCGTACATCCACCCTGGGGGCCCGGCGGTCCCGGTCGCTGGCCTCGGCCCGGCGTCGCAGCCGCATGGTTCAGGGTTTGCGCATTGTGCTGCTGGCGCTTATCACGGCGACGGTCATTAACGCAGCGATCCAGCTGGTGCAGCAAAGCCTGGCGGGCGGGAATGAGGTTGATTTCGCGCCAACGGCGGGCTCGCAGCGGATCGTCAATCCGCGCTTTGTGGGCCGTGACGAGGGTGGAGCCCCCTTTGTGGTGACCGCCGAAAGCGCCATTCGCCGCGAGGGCGGGCTGACAGGCGTTGCGGATCTGGAACGTCCAACACTGGACTATCAGCTGGTGGATGCGACCGATTCCTCGCAGGTGTTGGCGGAGACCGGCGTATTTGACGATGCCGCGCAATCGCTGGAACTTGGCGGTCAGGTGAGCCTTGTGACCCGGTCCGGCTACCAGTTTGACACCGAAGCGGCGCTCATTCGCCTTCGTGAGGGCGAAATCTCGGGCGATGTTCCGGTGTCGGGGACCGCGCCTTGGGGTGCGGTACGCGCGGACCGATTTGAGGTATATGATGACGGGCGACGCATTGTTTTAAGGGGCGATGTGCGCACCCGCCTGTACATGGATGAGACCGAGGAGACGCAGCCATGATCCGCACTCTATTCGCGGCCAGTCTTGCCGCCCTGGCGCTGGGTGCTCCGGCAATGGGTCAGGCTGCACCCGGCGAAGGCCCGCTTGATATCAGTGCCGACAGTGGCGAGGTCTTCGATACCGAAGGCCGGCTCGTCTACACCGGCGACGTCAATGTGGTGCGCGGCGGAACCCGCCTGCGCGCGGATCGCGTGGAGGCCTTCTTTGATCGCACGCAGGGCGGCGGGTTCCGCGATCTGCAGCGTATCGTGGCCGAAGGCGAGGTCTTTTACGTCACCGCCAGTGAAATCGCCCGGGGCAATCGCGGCGTTTATGACCTTGTGACTGGCCAGATCACGCTGACCGGTGATGTGGTCCTGACGCAGGGCTGCAACGTGTCCACCGGGCAGCGGCTTGTGGCTGACCTTGAAGGGGGCTCTGCGCGCCTGACCGGCGCTGAAGGCGAGGGTCAGGATCAGCGGGTACGTTCGGTCTTTTTCGACACGCCCGACGACCAGCCCGCTGAAGCCCGCGACTGCCCGCAGCCAACCATTCCCGGCGAGGGCCCGCGCGCTTTTGACGACCAGTCTGGTTAACCCCAATCCACGCTTCACACATTTTTAGGTGTGCAGGAGTTAAGTATGTCCGAAACGGCAGTTCGCGAATCCGCTCCCATGCCGGCTTTTGAGGGCGACGGTGTCCAGGTGTCCAATCTGGCCAAGTCCTATGGTCGGCGCGCCGTGGTAAAGAATGTCTCGCTCAGCCTCAAACGGGGTGAAGTGGCAGGACTTCTGGGGCCCAACGGAGCGGGCAAAACGACCTGCTTTTATATGATCACGGGCCTGATTCAGGCTGATAACGGGACCATCATGCTCGACGGCGAGGACATTACCGGCCTTCCCATGTACCAGCGCGCCAGGCTGGGCATCGGGTATTTGCCGCAGGAGGCCTCGATCTTCCGCGGGCTGTCGGTGCATGACAATGTCGCCGCGGTTGCCGAGATCGTTGAACCCAACAAGCAGCGCCGCAAGGAGCTGGTCGACGATCTTCTTGAAGAGCTTCATATCGATCACCTGAAGGACAGCCCGGCGATGGCCCTGTCTGGCGGTGAGCGCCGCCGCGCCGAGATTGCCCGCGCTCTGGCCGCCCAGCCCAGCTTCATGCTGCTGGACGAACCGTTTGCGGGGATCGACCCGCTGGCGATCACCGATATTCGCGACCTGATCGAGTTCTTGAAGGGGCGCGGGATCGGCATTCTGATCACCGACCACAATGTGCGTGAGACGCTGGGGATCTGCGATCGCGCCACGATTATTCACGACGGCGAAGTGCTGTTTGAAGGCTCACCGGAGGCCGTGCGCAACGACGAAAATGTGCGCCGCTATTATCTCGGCGAGCAGTTCAACTAGGGGAAGACATGGCGGGGCTTGGTCAAAAATTAGAGGCGCGCCAGGGTCAGGGGCTGGTGATGACGCCTCAGCTGCAGCAGGCGATCAAGCTGCTGCAACTGAACAATATCGAGCTGACCGAATTCGTCGAAGAAGAGCTGGAGCGCAATCCGCTTCTGGAGCGTGACGAGCGCCCCGATCCGGGCGAGGCCGAACGGGCCGAACCGGTTGAAGCCGCTGGCGACGCTGCACCGGCTTCTGATGAATTGAGCTTTGATGCGCCGGCCAAGGCCGAAGACGCCATCGATGCCGATGCTGAAACCATGTATTCGGACTCCAAGGCCGACATGCAGGGTGCCGATGTGGGCGGCAGCGTGGACTGGTCGCGGGCCGGAACCGGTGGCAGCTCCTCTTTCAATTCCGAAGACTATGATGCTGCGGCTAACGCCAGCAGCGAGAAGTCGCTGCGCGACCACCTCCACGACCAACTCGCCGATCTGGCGCTGCAGCCTGCCGATCGCATGATCGCGGCCCACCTGATCGATCTGGCCGATGACGATGGCTATTTCCGCGCTGACCTCGATGAAACGGCTCAGCGCCTGGGCGTGACCCGGTCTGAAGTCGAAGCGATGCTTGACTGTGTCCAGAATTTCGAGCCGGCCGGCGTCATGGCCCGCTCTCTGCAGGAGTGCCTCGCCCTTCAGCTGAAGGATCGTGACCGGCTGGATCCGGCCATGGCTGCGCTGATCGACAATCTGCCGCTGCTTGCCAAGCATGACTATGCCGGTCTGAAAGCCGCCTGCGAGGTGGATGGCGAAGACCTCACCGACATGATTTCGGAGCTGAAGCGCCTGACTCCGAAGCCGGGTCTGGGCTTCGGCACCGACAATACCCGCAGCGTCGAGCCCGATGTCACCGTGAAAGAGCGCCCCGATGGCAGCTGGGCGGTGGAGCTGAACACCGACACCCTGCCGCGGGTGCTGATGAATAACCGCTATGCCGCGCAGATCTCCAAGGCCGCCCGCTCCGATGAAGAAAAGGTCTTCATCACCGAGTGCGCGCAAAACGCCAGCTGGCTGGTGAAAAGCCTCGATCAGCGCGCGCGGACCATCCTGAAGGTCTCCAGCGAGATTGTGCGTCAGCAGGATGCTTTCTTTGCCAAGGGTGTCGCCTGGCTGCGCCCGCTCAATCTGAAGACGGTCGCGGACGCTGTGGGCCTGCATGAGTCCACGGTCAGCCGCGTGACCTCGAACAAATATGTCGCCACACCGCGCGGCCTGTTTGAGCTGAAATACTTCTTCACCTCCGCCATCGCCAGCTCGGATGGCGGGGAAGCCTATTCGGCCGAGGCTGTGCGCTATCGCATCAAGGCGATGATTGATGGCGAGAGCCTGTCCGAGGTGATGAGCGACGACAAAATTGTCGAGCGTTTGCATGAAGATGGCGTCGATATCGCCCGCCGTACGGTGGCGAAATATCGCGAAGCCATGAATATCCCCTCCAGCGTCCAGCGCCGCCGTATCATGAAGGGCACGGGCTAGGCCTTAACTGTTGCCGCAGTGCAAGATTGACGGGTGAGGCTCCCCGCAGATACCGTAATTTCCTGATCTCCAATGTGGACATCAGGCCGCGCGGCAGGCGCGGGCTGGGACGCTATTCCCGCTGGCGCGCCGTGCGACTTCGGCATGCAAGCCAAAGGGAGTTCCCATGCATATCCAGTTCGTTTCCAAGGGCATCGATGTTTCAGCCGCTCTGCGCGAGCATATCGACACGCGAATTACTGAAGCCGCCTCGAAGTATTTCAGCCGTCCGGCTGAGGCCTTTGTGGTCGCGTCCAAGGAAGGATTTGGATTTAAAGTAGATATCTCGGTTCACCTCCCGTCGGGTGCCTTTCTCCAGGCGTCGGGAACCGGCGGGGATGCCCATGGGGCGGCCGAGGATGCGTCGGTGCATCTGGAAAAGCGATTGCGCCGCTACAAGCGCCGCCTGAAGGACCACCACGCCGATAACAAGTCGGCTGACATGTCCGTGGCGGTTCTGCGGTCCGATGGCCGGGCTTCGAACGTGGACGATGACGATGATGGCGGTGCTGAGGGCGGTGAGGAGCCGGTCATCATCGCCGAACAGCCTGCAGAGCTGAAAACGCTTACGGTCTCTATGGCCGTTTTGGAAATGGACTTGGCCGATGCGCCGTTTTTATGTTTCAAAAATGCAGCAAATGATGCGGTAAATATCGTTTATCGACGGCCTGACGGTCATGTGGGCTGGATTGATCCGGCGCGAGAGGCTAAAGGGGCGCAGAAAGCCGCTGTCGGGTAAGACGCGGCTTTAGGTCGAGCAGTATTCGTATTGCCGCTGTGTCAGCGCCGAAAAGGCGCGCCGGAGACAGACTACGCATGCCTTTAACGTCTTTGATCGCTCCTGGCGGGATTGTCGCGGATGTCTCCGTGACAGGTCGCAAGCAGGCTTTCCACGCGCTTGCCGAACTGGCTCACAAGAGCCTGTCCGTGCCTGCGCGTCCGGTTCTAGATGCGCTTGTGGAGCGTGAACGCCTTGGCTCGACCGGTGTCGGCCATGGCGTCGCGATTCCGCATGCGCGCACAGATCTGGTTGACGATGTATGTGGCTTCTTCGTGCGCCTGAAACAGCCGGTCGACTTTGACGCCGTTGATGGGCGGCCGGCTGATCTGCTTTTCATGCTGCTGGCCCCCGAAGATGCGGGTGCTGAGCATTTGAAGGCTTTGGCACAGGTGTCTCGCCTGTTTCGGCGTGAAGAAATCCGGCGCAGCCTGCGCGCTGCACCGGACAGCGCAGCGCTGGCATCGATCCTGTTTTCAGCTGTCGATGCCAACGCCGCTTAAGTCCTGACCGGATTAGAACTTCCGGGTCACCCGGAACTGCCAGTCATGGTCGTTGGCGCGCTCTGACACACCAAACTGCACGCCGGTATACCAGCCCCAGCCTTCAGCAAAGCTGCCGGTCACGACCGGACCAATGGAATGGCGCTGGTCGTCAAAGCTGCCGAAGCCGCGATCGGTGTTGCCGAAGCTCGAGAAATTCTCCACGCCGACACGCAGACCGTTGTCGAGCTTGCGAGTTGCGCTGGAGCGGAAGCCCACATTGACGCCGTCGCGTGCGCCCGAGCCGACCTCGTGGCTAAACAGGCCGAGCGCACGGATACGCCAGCCGCTTTCCAGGCTCCACTGGTGGATCCAGTTCACGCCGACGCGGTCTGCGCCATCGTCGTTTTCGGTGGCGCGGGCGTCAAAGCGGAAGGCGGACTCATAGCCGCTTTCGGTGCGTTCGACGGTTTGCCACAGGAGTTCCAGCTGGAAGTGCTTCAGCTCCAGGTCGCCGCCAACAGGGTCGGCATACTGGATCACGCCGCGCAGGCGGAAGCTGTCGTTGAAGGCCTGCTGATAGTGCAGGCGGGCCACCGCGCCCCAGTCATCATTCTGGTTCGGCGCAAGACCAAGGCGGAACTCCAGTTCCTTGTTGTCGGCATTGACGGTTGGCCCGAAGACACCGCCCACATTCTGTGCCAGCGCAGAGGCCGGCAGGAGCACCAGCGCAGCCAGTGCAGCGATCATTCTGATCATTTTTTTCTCCACCACTTCTTCGGGTCCCATGCCCGGATGAGGCCATGAGACCCGAAGGTGGTGAAAATCACGTTATCCATGTGGCCCGCAGTGGGCCCTAAGCCTTACTCGATCTCGCTGAGCAGTTCCGGAGCGGTCACCAGCTGGCGCACGCCGTGGCTCTCTGTCTCATTGAAAACATTGCCTTCTGCGGCCCAACGGTGCAGCGAGGCAATGTCGACCTTGGTACATTGCGGGCGCACATTCCAGGTCACCTGAAGCGGTGAGCAGGTCGCCTGGGTATAGCTCGGTCCGGTGGTCGAACCGCGGAACAGAACCGGCTCACCGGTGCCGGTGGGCAGAGCCATCGGCTGGTGCAGGCCGGCGTCATTTGCGCTGCCGGAATAGTCCAGCGTGGTGAAGTCCACGGCGTTTGGATCGTTTACGACCAGGAAGGTCTGAGCTTCCACACGCAGCAGCGGGTTCTCGCATGTGTCGGACAGGCAGGAGCCCAGGCCCTCGCCCGGGGTGATGTCACAGCTGGAAAAGACCCAGTGCACTTCAATGGTCTCGCCGGGCACCACACCACCGAAGGCCGCGTCGCCCTCATACGGGGCGAGCTCAGCTTCGGTCAGGCTGTCGGTGGCGTTACAGGCATAGCCGCCATTCACGCCGTCGCCCACGAAGACGGAAAAGTCCGGCCCCTTGTGTTCAGCATTGGTATGGGTGTGGATATTGCACAGATTCATCTGCGCCGGCTCGGGAGCCAGCTCAAACATCACCGGGTTGGTGCCGACGGTGCTGGTGATGTCACGCGGCGTTTGCGGGCCGAAACCTTCGCACAACTGCGTGGACATTCCGGCCAGTTCGGCTTCCGGCGTAGACGACGTTTCGGTCGCCATTTCTGCCGCATCGGATTGAGTGGATTCAGTTTCAGCAGAGGTGTCGGCGGCTTCGCTACAGGCGGCCAGCGCCAGAGCAGACAGGCTCACGCCCAGAAGACACATACGCATGGATATAACTCCCCGTTCCATGGACAATTGTTCACGTAAATTGGTGGGGAATGAACGTATTCAAGTCTGTGCGGGGCGATTTCGGAGCGAAATAACCCCTACTTTTGATACAGTTATCAAATAACTGTTATGAAATAACATATTAGGTCGATCGTACGATCTGAAAAAATTTCACCAGTTTCATCTAACGCGTCTTCACGGCCACTTCGATTGTGCCATCCGCGTGGACAATGGCGCGCTTCATGCCGGGTGAATTGAACTGGCCGGATACGGTTCCCTCGCCATCAATGGCAATAATCCCGCCTTCACCGCCCAGATAGGCGACGTCATCGAGCGCACCCTTCACGGCGTCTGCCAGGCCTTCACCGCCATAGCGCACGCGCGCGGATACGTCGGCGGCCGCGTTGGCGCGCATAAAATATTCGCCCTGGCCGGTGCAGCTCACCGCGACGCGTTCATCCGCCCAGGTGCCCGAGCCAATGATGGGTGTATCGCCGACCCGACCCCACGCCTTGTCCAGCGTCCCGCCGGTTGATGTCGCCGCGGCCAGGCGACCCCGCACATCCAGCGCGACCGCCCCCACCGTGCCGGTCGGTATGACCCGGCTGTCCGGGGCCCCTGCAGGCGTGTAATAGGTCGGGGCATCCGCCACGGTCTCCAGACCCTGATCCGTCGCAAATCGGGCCGCGCCGCCGCCGGCCAAAAGCACGTGGAGCGAGTTGTCCATCACGGCGCGCGCCGCATCGATGGGAGACACAAAGCCTTCCAGCGCGGCGACGCCGCCGGCCTTGCGAGACGGGCCGTCCATGACACTGGCATCGAGTTCATAGCGCCCGACGCTATTGGGCGAAGACCCTTTGCCCGCCACATAAAGACCGGACACCTCCATGGCCCGCACGGCGGAGCACACCACGTCCATCGCGCTTGCTCCGTCGTGGAGAGACTGGCGCGCGATCTCGGCGAGCTCGGCCATATGCGCCTCCTCCCGCGCATAGCTGCGGGCAGCCAACACCCCTGCGCCCCCATGGAGGATGAAGACCGGTTTCGTGGCGGGCATGGCTGGGCTCCTGAAGGAAATGGCGATGCCTTTATCGCTTGGGTTCAAGGCCTTGGCTACCAATCAGAACGGAGAGGTGCCGCTCGCAGGCTTCAGCCTCCTGCCTTTTCACGCTTTGCCATCCCGGCTATGTCTCACCGCAAACATCCATCCGGGAGGACTTCACATGGACATCAAGGGTATCGCAGCGGTCGTGACGGGCGGCGCATCGGGTCTGGGCGAGGGCACAGCCCGCCGCCTGGCGGCTGAGGGCGCGAAGGTCACGATCTTTGACCTCAATGAAGAGCGCGGCAACCAAGTCGCGTCCGAGATCGGCGGCGTTTTTGCCAAGGTCAATGTCGCCGACGCGGAGAATGTGAAGGCCGGGTTTGAAACCGCGCGTGCGGCGCACGGTCAGGAACGCATCCTGGTCAACTGTGCCGGTATCGGCTGGGCGGAAAAGACGGCGCGCCGCAACTCCAAGGGCGAGATTGTGATGCACCAGCTCGACAAGTTCGCGCTGGTCATCAACGTCAACCTGATTGGCAGCTTCAACTGTGCGGCCATCTCAGCTGCTGGCATGCTGGAAAACGAGCCGGATGCGTCTGGCCGCGGCATCATCGTGAACACGGCCTCTGTGGCGGCCCAGGATGGCCAGATTGGTCAGGTGGCCTATTCGGCTTCGAAGGGCGGGATTTATGGCATGACCTTGCCGATGGCCCGTGATCTGGCCCGCGAAGGCGTGCGTGTGAACACCATTCTGCCCGGCTTCTTCGAGACCCCGATCTACGAGCAGATGCCGCCGGAAGTGAAAACCAACCTGGCCGCCAACCTGCAATTCCCGCAGCGCTTCGGTACCCCGGCCGAGTATGCCGACCTGGTCCATTTCATGGTGTCGAACGACTACATCAACGCTGAATGCGTCCGCCTCGACGCCGGTGCCCGCATGCCCCCGAAATAAGGGCGCGAGATCGCCGAGACATCGACCCCCGGAGCGCACGCTCCGGGGGTTTTTGATTTCGCCTCCAATCGAAGAATGCTTCCCTTGTATTGCGTTACCGGGCTAGGGTTCTCACCGGGCAGGCAGCGGAGGCGGGTGCCATGAAAACGATCTGGAATGCAGTGCTCGGCGCTGCGCTACTGGCGGTATCAAGCGCAGGTCCGTCCATAGCGGCGCAGGACAATCCCGGCGTTGAGACGCTGAGCGAGTATCCGATCCCGGTTCAGACCGTTCGCATTGCCGCTCCGGTCGAGGATGTCTGGGACGCCTTCACGACGTCGGACGGCTATATGGGCTGGGCCGCGCCATTCGCAGTCATCGATCTCAGGGTCAATGGCAGCATCGAGGCATCATACGCACCGGACGCGGTCGCGGGCGATCCCGGCAATATCATCATCTCGATCCCGGCCTATATCCCCGAGCGTCTGCTTGTGTTGAAGACGACCCAGGCACCGCCCGAGGTCGCCACCGCGGAGGTTCTCGACCGCCTCGTTTCGATCATCGAGTTTGACGCCATCGGCCCGGGCGAGACCGAACTGAGGCTGACCGGTGTCGGCTACACACCGGAAGACGACCAGATGCGCGAGGCCTTCCTGCAATGGAATGCCTGGTCGCTAGAGCAGCTGCGCGCTTATCTCACGGAGAACGATGAATAGCGCTGTGGTCACACCATGATCCTCGACAATCTTTCCCGCGCCCTGAAAACCCAGAACTGGCTCGCGGCCGGCATTGAATTTGTGATTGTCCTGTGCGGCGTCGTCATCGGCTTTCAGATCAATGCCTGGGCTGAAGCGCGGGCGGATGGCGAGCGTGAGACACTCTTGCTGGACCGTCTCGCCGCCGATTTTTCTGACCTGTCCATGCGAGCCGCTGAGGGTATTGCCCGGTGCGAGCTGGGGCAGGAGAGCGCCGAGGCTCTGTCAGCCTTGCTGGCCGATGTGCGAAGTCGGGAGCGCGCGACCCTCACCAATGCCGTGACATCGAGCATCGGGACGCCGGTCCCGATCGGTCGCTCGGCCACTTATGTCGAGCTTCTGGCGAGTGGTGAAATGGCGCTGATCCGCGATGAAGGCCTGCGTGGGGCATTGGTCGATTTTGACGAACAGGTGCGCCGTCATGAGCTTGCCTATGAAAGCCTCTCCACGCTTGCGATCCAGAATGCAGGTGTTCTGCTGGAAACATCGGCGCTGGCCGCTTCGCCGTCGGCGGACCGGCTCGCGGATGATCTGATCGCGCGTCTGGAGAGTGCAGATCTTGCCACGGCAGCACAGCTCATGTTGCTGGTGAACAATCGAAACTGTGTCTGGTTCGAAGGCGTTGAGAGCCGCGCCGACGCGGTTCTTGCGGCGATTGCGCGCTGATCCGAACCCGGCCTGCCAGCTAGGATTAGAGCGGGATGGCGGTCTCAAACTTTGTTCGCCGATAAACGACATGGGTCGTCGAGCGCGAAATGGCCGGGTTGGTGAGCAATTCCTCATTCACCCAGTCATCATACCCGATCATGTCGGGGAAATGACCGATCAGGAGGAAGTCCTCGTCGCCGGTCACCGTATAGCATTGGGCAATCTGCGCGGTTTTAGCGATCTGCGCCTTGAAGGCGTCATAGGTTTGCTGGCTTTCTTTTTCGAACCGGATGAGGACCGCGACCGTGATGCCAAGCCGGTCCGCATTGACCAGGCTGACATCAGCCAGGATATGGCCGGCCGCCCTGAGTTGGCGGACCCGTCGCCGGACAGCAGGCTCTGACAGGCCGACCGTGTCGCCGATCCGCGCATTGGATTGCCGGTTGTCCTGTTGCAGCTCCCACAGGATGGCCCGGTCGAAGTTATCGAGTGTCATGGTGACCCAGCTTCGTCTCATCGCGTTCAACATTGATCAGAATTCGTCATTCTACGCCGAAAGTCGATCAGAAACGTTCCGCTGCGGTCATAAATCTATCGGCTCGACAAGATTGATCCGGACCCTGGTGTCCGGGAGCCAAGGGATACACACCATGATTTTGAAGGCGGCTATTTTTATCCTGCCATTGCTCGCAATGGGATCGTCAGAAGCTTCGAGCGTGACTGGGCCCGATGGAAATGTCGCCCAGCCATTTTATCCCGATGCGCTGGAGGCAGATGGACGGTTCACGCTCACCCCGGGGTTCAGCCCGGACGGTGAGACGATGTATTTCGCTCAGACCGAATGCCTCCCGATCTGGGAATGCCCGCAGCGCCTGAAGCGCGCGGTTCGCCTCGCCGACGGCTGGTCTGCGCCTGAGCGTGTTCCCCTTCCCGTGGACGCCCGCGTGGATTATCCGAGTGTGACTCCGGATGGCGAGCGGTTGTTGTTCTCCTGGATGGTGACCCATCCGGGGCGCGAGGCACCGGGTTCAGAAGAGAATTTTGATCTCTGGTCTCTGGATCTGGGGGACCCGACCGCCACGCCTGAACCGCTTGTCGGGCCAGATCTGAACCGCATCCGGGCCGGTCGCGTGCGCACACTTCGTTATGTAAATAATGAGACCCAACCGAGCCTGACACAGGCGGGGGATCTCTACTTCTGGTCAGAACGCCTTGATGGGCGCGGTGACCGGGATGTCTATGTGGCGCGCAATGATGGCGAGGGAGGCTTTTGGGCCCCGGAGCTTCTGCCCGCCCCCATCAATTCGCCAGCGGCGGACGACGGGGTGTGGGTTTCGCCGGACGGGGACATGATGCTGATTACCTATGCTGATCGTGGCGGCTGCGGGGGCAGTGATATCTTCATCTCTTACCGGACTGAGGGGCGCTGGTCGGAGCCTGAAAATCTCGGCTGTGAGATCAACTCGCCATATACAGAGCTTGCGGCAACGGTGATCCCGGGCACGCGCCAGATCGTGTTTCCGTCCGACAGACCCGTGGAGGGGACGAGCGAGGGCACAATTCAGCTCTGGACTGCGCCCCTGCCAATGCGTGATTAGTCCAGCA
This sequence comes from Oceanicaulis sp., assembly GCA_043513725.1. Classification (GTDB taxonomy): domain Bacteria; phylum Pseudomonadota; class Alphaproteobacteria; order Caulobacterales; family Maricaulaceae; genus Oceanicaulis. The sequence goes on from CP121338.1 coordinate 1,833,080, forward strand.
TCGCCCGGATCGCTTCGATGGCCGTGCGGTATTGCGGCTGCCACCCGAGCGCCGCCTTGGCTCTGGCGTTGGAGACGCGCTTGCATTCGTCAAAGAAGCTGGCCGCCATGGGGCTGAGGTCAGCGTCTTCAAACGCGACGACCTCCGGCAAGGGCAACCCGGACAGGTCCGAGGCGACCTGCATCAACTCCAGCTGGGTGGAGGGCCAGTCGTCGACCAGATTGATCGGGCCGGTGACGCGGGGATGCTCAAGCGCCTTCACCACCGCCCCGGCGATATCGTCCACATGGATGCGGCTGAAGACCTGGTCGGGCTTGTCGATGACGCGCTTGCCGTCTTTAAGGCGCTCCAGTGCGCTTTGACCCGGGCCGTAAATCCCGCCGAGCCGAAGCGCGAGCGCGCCTTGGGCGAGCCATTGGGCTTCCGCCTCGGCCCGCCGGACCGAGCGCGGCTGTCCGGGACTGACAGGGTCCCATTCAAACGCCCAGCCGCCCTGTCGGTCGCCATAGACACCCGTGGTGGACAGATAAATCAGCCGCTTCGCACTCAGATCGACGCCGTCGAGAGCGGGCACCATGGGGTCGCCGGCCTCGATGGGCGGCACGGTGCTGAGGATGGCGTCTGCGCCCGTCGCCGCGGCTTGCAGCCGGCTCGCGCCGTCTGCTGACGCGGGATCGGCGATCACGGCCTGATACCCGGCGGCTTCGATGTCGCGGGCGGTCTCTGGGCTGCGGGTTGTCGCGCTCACCGACCAGCCCGCCTCCGTTACGGCTCTGGCCGTGGCACGGGCGCTATAGCCAAAGCCAAATATCAAGATTTTCTGCGGGTGGGGCATGGACGCTCCGGCCTGTTGTCTTCACTCTTGCCTATGTAGGGGATCCAGCCAAGGACGTCGCCATGCTTGCCATTATCGCTGCAGCCGCCATTCAGGTCGTCGTCGCCGACGGGGTGGCCGATCGTCATGCCCAGTGTCTGACCGGTATCTCCGAGAATGCCGAGATGGCCTATGAGGATGCCCTGACGTGGCGTCATCAGGGCGGCGGCTGGCCGTCCGAACATTGCGTCTCGCTGGCGCTCATCGCCCTTGATCAACCCGAATACGGAGCGACGCGCTTACGAGCAGCCGCAGAAGGCGCGGTCAGCGCCACCGACCAGAGCCGTGCCATCATGTTCGGCCAGGCGGCCGACGGCTATATGATCGCGGAAGCCTACAGCGATGCCTATGACGCCTTCCAGCGCGGACTTGATTTTGCGCCTGGCGATGCGGGCCTTCATCGTGGTGCCGCACAGGCGGCTCTGGCCCAGGGCGATGCGGAGCGAGCCGAGCGCGAAGCCAGCACGGCGCTGATGGGCCAGCCTGGATTTAATGAGCGTCTGGAGGCGCTCCGCGTGCGCGCCGAAGCCCGGCTCGCCAGCGATGATCTTGATGGGGCCGAAGCTGACATGACGGCGGCACGCGCGCTGGCCCCGGAGAATATCGAGCTGCTGCTGCTGCGCGGCCGGATCAATGAGGCGCGCCGACTCGCCAATTAGCAGCACTCCAAGGGGTGAGCTGCTAACATACAGAAATCGTTCATAAATCAGCGCGCAGTGTATGGCCTTCGATTGCGGTTCCCGTCAAGCCTTGTGTTTGAGGGACCCAGCCAGGAGGCCATATCATGTCTGCCGATCCTGATTTTGTTCGGGCTTTAAAGGGCGCGCGGCTCACCACCGCGGAGGTGCTGTACTACATGCCCGATCATCCCGGCCTGCTACAGACTTTCCTCTGGCAGACGTATGACGCGGCTCCGGACTATCCCCGCCTGATGGCGTTTCTGGATCACTGGCGGCGCGAGATTGAGGCCGCCATCCATTCGGTGCGCGTGGCCCATGCCGGGCTGATCAAGCCCATGGGATGGACTGGCGCTGATCTGGAATTACGGCTGCACTAGCGTCCCGGTTTCAGCCCGGACCCGCAGCGGCGACGGGCGTTCGCGTCCAGCTCCACCAGCTTCACGCTGAGCAGGGGCAGGTCGGTCAACGCAAGCCCGGCAGAGGTCAGCTTGTCGGTTCTCGGTTCGAACTCTTCGGCCAGAGACAGGAACTCGAACTCGGCCGGCTCCAGGACTGATCGCGCCATCCGCACCAGACAGCGACAGGCATAGGAGCCACCCCCACGGCCGCGGCAGTCGGCTTCAACGCGCTCGGCGGCCGTGCCGCGAGGCAGGGGCTCCGGGCTTGAAAGACGGCTGGACGGGCCACTGGTCTGGGGCTGCTGCCAGCCAAAGCGCGGTCCATCTGGGAGGCCGGACACGGTGCCACTGGGCGGCGGTGGAATCTCAAGGTCGAGCCCGGTGATGATGGTCACCCGGTCGTCGGGGTCACCGGCAAGGCCGCCCTCGCCGAACTCGTCATAAAGCGAGCCTTCGCTGTCATCGTATTGGCGTGTATCACCGAAATCGGGAAGCGGATCGGGGTCATTCCTCGCAAGCAGGTCGTCCCCGAGAAAGTACCAGCCGGCGGCCGCCGCGAGGGCGACAACAACAAGGCTGGCAGCCAGCACCGCGCTGCGGGTCATCATGTCCATCAGGCGACCTCCGCGCACCCCTTCCCCTTTAGGGTGCTGTTAAGCATAATGACCGCGGGGACCAGCCGTCACAAGGGAAACTCACCATGTTTCGAACTCTGATCTGTATTTCTGCGCTGGCGAGCCTCGCCGCGTGCGCAACGGCAACGCCCTATCAGCAGGCGGCCAGCGGCCCTTATGGCTTTGAGGAAACCGCAATCGAGAGCGACCGCTACCGCGTCAGCTTTTCCGGGAACTCGCTGACGGACCGGGAAACTGTGGAGAATTACCTGCTTTATCGCGCCGCTGAGCTGACGCTGGAGCAGGGCTATGATCACTTCTCCATCGCCACTCGCGATACCGATGAAGACACCCGCACGGTCGGGTCACGCAGCCCCTTCTACTCGCCCTATGGCTTCCGCTATCGCTACTTCCACCCCGGCTTTGGCTGGTATGGTCGGCGCGATCCCTTCTGGGATGACGTGAATATCCGCGAGATCACACGCTATGAGGCGCAGGCCGAAATCCTGTTCGGTCGGGGTCCGGCGCCTGATACGCCAGAGGCCTTTGAAGCACGTGAGGTGATCGAAAATCTCGGCCCGTCGATTGTGCTGCCTGAGGTGAACTAGCCGGTTTGCGCGGTTAGCGTGACATCGAGTTCCGGCCAGGCGGCTTTCCAGCGTTCGGCCTTGCGGGCAAAGCCTGCAAGGTCCGATGCGCCGGGGCAGGGCGCGATGGTCAGGCTCATGACCGGGTCAAAGCCCACCGGGGCGTAGATATCCATCTCGCCTGTGTTGCGCCGGGTCAGACCCAGCTTGTGCGCGTCGGCGGCGTAGGCATCGATCCCGTCTTCCACCGAGGTGAAGGCGGGCCGGCTCGCACCGTATTTCTCGTTGAACCAGAGGTGCACGCGGGCCTGATTGCGCACCTCGATTTCGGCATCGAGGTCTGAGAACAGCTCTGCCGCGTGCCGGATGACCGCATCCTCGGCCGCGTAGCTGCAGTCGGGATCAAAATAGGCAAAGTCGTAGTCAGTGATGCCATGGCCCGGCGGCCGGCCGGTCAGGGCATTCCAGACATTCTGGTAGACCGCGCCCGCGCACAGCATCCAGCTGTCCAGTGGCAGCGCTGGCGCACGCTCCAGGATCGCGGCGCAGACCGGGTCGGCGAGTGTGGCTTCAATGACGAAGTCACGCTGCGCCTCAACCGGTGCGGCCATCATGCGATGGGGATCAAGCGCCTCGCCCACCTAGCCGCGCAGGCTGGCCCCGGCCTTTTCAGCCGCCGCCACGACCTTCGCCGAGATCTGCTCGATTTCCTTGTCCGTCAGCGTCTTGTCGCGCGGCTGGATCACCGCTTCGACCGCCAGAGAGACCTGCCCTTCGGGCACGCCCTGACCGGCATAAACGTCGAACAAGCGCGCATCGGTGATCAGCTGCTTGTCCGCCCCACGCACCGCCTTGATCAGGTTGGCAGCTGGCAGGTCGACCGGGGCCAGGAAGGCGAAGTCACGCTTGACCGGATTGAGCTCGGGCAGATTCAGCGCCGGGCGCGCCTTCAGAGCCTTCTTCTTCGGAGTCGGGACATTATCGAGGAAGAGCTCGAACGCGAGCACGCGTCCATCGATATCGAGGCTTTTCAGCAGGCTTGGGTGAACCTCACCAAACTCGGCGAGCACATTCTTGCCCAGGCGCATGACGCCTGAACGACCGGGGTGACACCAGGCGCTGGTGTCGGTTGTGACCTGTAGCGAGGCTGGGGCCCCGACAGCCTCCATGATGGCGAGCAGGTCGGCCTTGATGGAGAAGACATCCGGGGTCTCTCCGCCCTGCCAGTCGCGGCTGGTCACGACACGGCGCACACCGGCCACAACAGTCTGCTGACCGGTCGGGCTGTCATTGAGATAGATCGGACCGGCTTCGAAATAGCGGGCATCCTCAACGCCGCGATCAGCGCTGCGCTGGACAGCCTTGAGCAGGTGGATCAGCGCGGACGGACGCATCACGTCCAGCTCTGAACTGATCGGGTTGGCGACCTTTAGCCCCTGACCATGGCCGCCAAAGTGGGCGGCCTCGTCATGGCGGCAGAAGGACCAGCTGATGGCTTCATCATAGCCGGCCAAGGCTGCAGCCCGGCGCGCGGCGCGGACGCGGTTCTGCATGGTCGTGGCGGGGGCTTCAAAGCGCTCCCCGGCCGGGCGACCAAAAGCTGTCGTTGGCAGATTGTCGTAGCCGGCGATACGGGCGATTTCCTCAATCAGGTCTGCGTCCATCGTCGCGTCGCGCCGCCAGCTTGGCACGCCGACGGTCCAGATTTCGCCGCGGGTCACGGTGAAGCCCAGCGAAACGAGGATCTCCTCGATGCGCTCATCGGACAGCTTGATGCCCAGCAGGCGCTCAGAGCGAGCCGGATCGAAGCGGATATCGTCATTGCGCGCCGGGGCTTCGCCCGCGACGGTTACTGCGGTGGGCGTGCCGCCGCCATATTCCAGGATCAGCCGGGTGGCGAGTTCGATGCCATCGCGCACGCTTTCTGGGTCCACGCCGCGCTCAAAGCGGTATTTTGCGTCCGAGTCGATGCCGGTTTCGCGCGCGGTCACGCGGGTAATGCCGGGGTCAAACCAGGCGCTCTCGATGAAGACGTCGGTTGTCTCTTCGGTGCAGCCTGAATACGCGCCGCCCATGACACCGCCAAAGCCGAGGCAGCGCTCATCGTCGGCGATGACGCAATGGTTCTCGGCCGGGTCGTATTCCTTGCCGTCCAGGGCCTCGAAGCGATCCGTCTCGCCCGCGCCCTTACGCGCACGGATCGTCGAACCGATCTTGGCCAGATCATAGACGTGCAGCGGTCGCGCACGGTCGTATGAGATATAGTTGGTCACATCCACCAGCAGATTGATCGGGCGAAGGCCGATTGCCGTCAGGCGGGCCTGCAGCCAGGCAGGCGATGGTCCGTTCTTGACGCCCTTGATCACGCGACCGGCAAACACCGGACAGGCCTCGTCCCAGTCCAGCTCGATCGTGACCGGGCAGTCACCCTCGCCTTTGACCGGCTCAACCGGGCCAGTCTTCAAGGTGCCGATACCGGCTGCGGCCAGATCGCGCGCAATGCCGTACACGCCCAGCCAGTCGGGGCGGTTCGGCGTCACTTCAAAGTCGATGACCGCATCATCAAGTCCGAGCGCCTCGGCGGCGGGCGTGCCCACGGCCCAGTCGCCTTCAAGATCGGCGATGCCGTCATGGTCCTCGCCCGCCTCGATCTCCTTGGTGGAGCAAAGCATGCCGTGGCTCTCGATCCCGCGGATCTTGCGCGGCTTCTTGTCGAGCGCGAAGTCGAGGCCGGGGATATAGGTGCCGAGGGCTGCATAGATCGCCGTCATACCCGCGCGCGCGTTTGGCGCGCCGCACACGATCTGCTTGGTGCCGTCCTTCGTTTCCACCGTACATACGCGCAGGCGATCGGCGTCCGGGTGCGGCTTTGCGTCGGTGACGTGGGCAACCGAAAACTCCGCCAGCTTCTCAGCCGGGTTGTCGATATCCTCAATCTCCAGACCGGCCATGGTCATGGCCTCGTCAAGCTGATCAAGCGTCAGGTCGGTGTCGAGATGGTCGGCAAGCCAGGAAAGGGTGAATTTCATCTTTTCGGTCTCAAACGTGAAGCGGTCTAAAGAGCGCTCGCCTCATCGGCGTCGCAGCTGTCGGTTTCAGCGGGCGGATTGGTCGTCATGTCGGAAGTCCAGCAATCGCCCAACGTCGAGCAATAGCAAAGCTCGGCGGTCCAGCCAGACAGCAGGCGGCTAGCCCTCAGCGTATCCACCGGACCCTCAATGCCCAAAAGGGCGGCGGGATCATCAGCGCGGAACACGAAGGGCCGGAACTGACTCCCCGAAGCGAGCACCCGGCCCGTCGCGGTGTCGAAGGACATCTCCGCGCTCTCGTCGATGCGCGCGCGCAGATCATCAATGTCCGCGATAAGGTCGTCGCCTTGGCGCACGGTGATCCGCTCGATCAGCGCCGGACCGACGCCCGCATTCTCGACGCGCAGGCCGATCGAAAGACCCTCCTGAGTGTCGACGAAGCCCTGAACCTGCAGCGCCGGCCAGACGCTGGCGCGGATATCCTGGCGCATGACCTGGGCCTGATCCCAGCTCACCCACAGCGCGACCACCCCCACCACAATCGCTGTGATGGAGCCAATGGTCTCGAACCTGAGGCGGAGCTTGGACGGGGTATCGCTCACGAGATCAGCTCAGCCCCGTCGCAAGGTTCGCCTGCAAAAGCGGGCTGAAGCCGTAATGGGCTGACCAGCGGGTATCCGGCTCAAAGAAGGGACGCAGGTCGCTCATGCCGTATTTCAGCATGGCGAGGCGGTCCACACCCATGCCGAAGGCAAAGCCCTGATATTCTTCCGGGTCCAGACCGCAGGCCTTGATCACATTGGGGTGGACCATGCCGCAGCCCAGGATCTCCATCCACTTGTCGCCGGAGCCGACCTTGACCGCATCGCCGACGCGCTCATAGCGCACGTCCATTTCCGCGCTCGGTTCGGTGAAGGGGAAGTGGTGCGGGCGGAAGCGAGCTTCCACCGTGTCGGTCTCGAAGAAAGCCCCGACAAACTGTTCCAGACAGCCTTTCAGGTGGCCCATATGGGTGTTCTTGTCGATCACCAGACCTTCGACCTGGTGGAACATGGGCGTATGGGTCTGGTCCCAGTCGCAGCGATAGACGCGGCCCGGCGCGATGATGCGGATCGGCGGTTCTTCGGCGACCATGGTGCGGATCTGAACGGGGCTTGTGTGGGTGCGCAGCACCTTGGGTGTCTCGCCGTCCGCGGCCTCCATGAAGAAGGTGTCGTGGGTGTCGCGCGCCGGGTGATCCTCGGCGGAAAGTTCAGGGCGGTAAAGTTATGGAAGTCGTCTTCCAAGTCCGGGCCCTCGGCGACCTTGAAGCCCATGTCAGCGAAGATCACGGCCAGCTCTTCCATCACCTGATTGACCGGGTGCAGCTGGCCAATGCGGGTCGGAGCCACCGGGCGGGTGACGTCCACGGTTTCGCTGGCGAGCGCTGCGTTCAGGGCCTCGTCTTCCAGCGCGGCCTTGCGCGCTTCAATCGCCTCATTCAGCCGATTGCGCAGACCATTCAGCGCCGGGCCCATGACCTGACGCTCTTCCGGGGTCATCTTGCCTAGCGTCTTCATCAGAAGGCTGACCTCACCCTTCTTGCCCACGGCAGCAACGCGAACCGCATCAAGGGCGGCCAGGTCAGCAGCCTCCGCGATCTCTGCGGAAATGCGGGCTTCAAGAGCGTCCAGGTCGGCAGTTGCAGTATCGGTCATGGAAGTCGTCCAGATGTATCAAACGTTCGTGGCGTGTTTAGACGAGGCAGCCAGGAGATGAAAGCGGGGACTGAACACGAAAACGCCCGCCTGACAGGTGCCAGGCGGGCGCTTGGGTGTTGGGTCTGGAGCTTTCGCTCTTACGCCAGCGCGGCCTTGGCTTGCTTGGCAAGGTCAGCAAAGGCTTCCGGCTCGCGCACGGCGATGTCGGCGAGAACCTTGCGGTCAAGCTCGATGCCAGCCTGCTTCAGGCCGTTCATGAAGGTGGAATAGGTCAGCTCGTTCAGACGGGCTGCAGCGTTGATACGCTGGATCCACAGGGCGCGGAAGACGCGCTTCTTGTTGCGGCGGTCGCGATAGGCGTACTGGCCGGCTTTTTCGACCGCCTGGTTGGCAGCGCGGAAGGTATTCTTCCGACGGCCATAATAGCCTTTGGCGTTGTCGATAATCTTTTTTCTACGGGCGTGACGGGCGGGTCCGGAAGACACTCGTGCCATGGGTCGCTCTCCTTATATCTCTTGAAAAGCCAACCGCTTAGCGGTTGTACGGCATATAGCTGCGCTTGACGATGCGTGCATCCGGCTCAGACATGGCAGAGGTGCCACGCTTCTGACGGATCTGCTTCGGTGTGCGCTTGATCATGCCGTGGCGCTTGCCGGCACCAGCAGCCAGGACTTTCCCGGTCGCCGTCACCTTGAAGCGCTTCTTGGCGCCCGACTTGGTCTTCATCTTCGACATTTCGCTCTCCTTCGTTTTGGGGTGGCGAGCCACCCCGAGGCGTTCCATACCCGCCCGGCATGTCGAATGTGGCCGGGACGAGCTGTTTTATGGGAGCGGGGGTTATACGCGTCCCTTCACAAAACGCAAGCGGGCGCAGCCGATAAAGCTGCGCCCGCCAGTGCGTCTTCAGGCTGGGTTATTCCTCTTCCCAGCCCCAGTCGTCTCCCGGCGCGCTGATTTCGGAAATGTTCAGCGTTGCCGGCACCGGAGCGGTGCCGGAGAACAGGCCGACATAGATGTCGTAGATGCCCGACGGTGCCTCTTCCAGCGACAGAGCCGCGTTGAAGCCTTCGCCGCCGTCATCGTCGCAGATCCAGGTGCCGTCCGGCAGGTTGACCGCCAGCGTGGTGTCCTGCTCGGACTCCACATACATGTAAAGCGGATCGCCTTCACCATCCCAGTCAAGCTGAACGCTCGGGGCCAGGGTGATGGTGCCAGCGCAGAAACCCCAGTCGCTGCCCGGTCCGGCGTCATTGGCATTGAGCGGGCCGCCTGCTTCGACCTCAATGGTGTACGGGTCAGGCATGAAGCCCGCGTCGAGCGCGTGGTCGCCAAACAGGGCCATCAGGTTTAGATCGACCTGAGGACCGGCCGGGATGCCTTCCAGCTCTGAAATGAACAGCTCAGCGTCGGTCGACGAGTAAGTCTCCTGGCTGAACGTGCCGACATAGATGTCGTAGACGCCAGACTGGGGGCTATCAAACATCAGTTCCGGGTTCAGATCACCACCGCTGTCATCGTCGCAGTGCCAGGCCCCATCGGGACCGTTGACGACAAGCGTCAGGTCTTCCTCTCCACGGGCGGCCAGATAAAGCGGCAGCGCGCCGGCTTCATAGGTCAGTTCCACCGTTGGTTCGCGGGAGACATATCCGGTGCAGTAGCCGGTCGCAGTCACGCCGTCTGCGGTGGCGACATTGGCATCCACGCGGCCGCCCGCGGTAACGTCGACCACGACCGGGTCGGGCGTGAAGCCGCTGTCGAGCACCTGATTGCCGAAGCGTGCCTCGGCGGCGAGGTCGAGGCGGTTGTCAAAACCGGCAAAGCCGATCTCGGAGACGGTCAACTCACCATCCACCATGCGGCGACGGTCGCCAAGCAAGCCAGTCCAGACCAGATATTGGCCGCTCTCCGGGCTTTCGACATGCACGCCCGGGTCGAGGCCGACCTGGTCGTCATTACACAGGATTTCACCGGACGGAGTGCGGACGGCCATGACGCCGTCAGCATCCGAGGTCATCAGGAAGTAGAGGTCGTAATCGTCGGCGCGATAATCGAGCGCCAGGTCTGCTTCAGCACCGGCATAGCCGAAACAGCTATCTGCGAGCCCGTCCAGCGAGGCTTCCCCGCCCGCGCGGACGGCAAAGCGGCGCGGATCATCGTCAAATCCGGCGCGCAGGCTGGCAGACTGGCTGGCGGCCAGCATGGGATCGGGTTCGACGACAAAGGGATTGTCGGTGATGAACTCATCGGCCACGTGCAGAACAGTGGTCGGATGGCCAACCCCGGCGCTGTAGGTGCCAACCCAGACCTCATAGGCCCCGGCCGCGGCGTCGGTCAGGGTCAGGCCCGGATTGGTGCCGTCCGCGCCGTCATCGTTGCAGGACACGGTGCCGTCAGGCCCTCGCACGGCAATCATCAGGTCTTCATCGGCTCCGGCGGCGAGCGAGACGTCACCGCTGGCCCCCAGGACCAGCCGCGCGCTCGGGGCCGGGCTGATATAGCCGTAGCAATTGCCATCCAGCCATTCAGCTGGCATCGCACCGGCCGCGAGGACCACGACGCTGGCGGCGCGGTCGCCGGGCGACCAGTTGACGTCACCATAGGCTGGCGGGCCTTCAAAACTCTGGGCGTAGGCGAAGGAAGAAGTAGTGGCCAGAAGTGTGGCCGTCAGAAGGATGCGCATGGGCGGCTCCTTTTAAAACACAGGCGGCACAAGGCCCTCAATTACTGGCTGGTGAGCTCGGAGATATAAAGACGGGCATCCTCATAGCTGTTTGAGTAGGTACCAACCCAGATATCGTACTGGCCTGATTGTGGATTGTTGAAGGTATAGGACGGGTTCGTCCCTGCGCCGCCATCGTCATCGCAATACCATTGGCCGTTCGGACCATTGATTACGAGCGTGGTATCTGCGCTCGAGTCCACCGAAAAGATGAGCGGCAGCGTCGAACCGGCGCTGTAGTTCACCCGGTAGTCCGGTGCGGTGGCGATATAGCCGCGGCAGTCGCTGCGGACCGTGTCAGAGGCGCTGTGGGAGCCGCCGGACCTGACAGACACTGTGCGCGGATCGTTGGAGAACCCTGAAGACAGGTTCAGTTCGCCATAGCGTGCATCAAGTGTGTAATCGGGGCCGCCTGAAGAATAACCGCCCCCGCCGGAGCTACCACCCAGGCCACCGTCGCGCGTGTGCTCTCCAATTTCGGAGACAAAGAGCGTGGCTGAGTCCTGCCCGTTCTCGCGATAGGTCCCGACCCAGATGTCGTAACGGCCCGATTGCGGATTTTCGAAATGAATAAGCGGATTCAGCGGCTCATCTGCACCGTCGTCATCGCAAATCCATTCGCCCGTCGGCGTATTGATAAGCAGGGTCGTATCGACGTCTGAGTCCACGCTGAAATATAGCTCAAATAAGCTTCCGGCGTTATAGCGCACCGAGTAGTCAGGCGCGTTCGCGACCCAGCCTCGGCAGTCTGAGCGCACATTGCTGGCTTGGCGCGAGCCGCCCGCGGTCAAGTCGACGCGGTGCGGGTCGGGGGAGAATCCGGAAGACAGGTTGGCCAAGCCGTAAAGCGGATCGGCGGTGTAATCCTGGGCGGTCGCGGTGCTGGCCGCAGCCAGGGCCGCAACACCGGCGGTGATGAGAGTAAGTGTATTCATGAATGTCCCCATTTGACTGGACGTCACGGCCGAGTACGCCCTGGCGTCTGATTAAATCAATCCCTTGAAAGAGCTTACGCTCTTCCTCCTCCAAATACCAACGTTACGTCGATCTTGGGCGAAACTGGGGCGCAATGACGCAAGCTTTAGGGAGAAGGCCGGATCTGGCACCCCGCAGGCACGAAAAACCCCGCCACACCAGCGTGTGACGGGGGTTTTGTAGACCGGTATTGGAGGCGCAATTTAGCGCGGAGCCATCACCATGATCATCTGACGGCCTTCGAGCTTGGGCTCAAGCTCAACCTTGGCGACTTCACCGAAGTCTTCCTTGACCCGGTTCATGACATCCATGCCCCGGCTCTGGTGAGCCATTTCCCGGCCGCGAAAACGCAGTGTGACCTTGACCTTGTCGCCTTCTTCAAAGAAGCGGGTCATGGCCTTGGTCTTCACCTGATAGTCGTGCACATCGATGTTCGGACGCATTTTGATTTCTTTGACGTCCTGGGTCTTTTGCTTCTTGCGCGCTTCGGCCTTCTTCTTCTGCTCCTGATACTTCAGCTTGCCGTAGTCGATAATCTTACAGACAGGCGGATCAGCGTTGGGGGACACTTCGACAAGGTCCAGCCCAGCCTCTTGAGCGGCTTCCAGCGCGGCTTCAACGGGCATGATGCCCTGTTTTTCACCCTCTTCATCGATCAGGAGTACCCGGGCGGACCGGATCTCTCTGTTAATTCGCGGGCCTTCCTTCTTGGGCGGCGGCGCGGCGTGCGGACGTCGTGCTATGCGTCTTCTCCATGGTGACTGCAGGTCGATTGAAGACGGGAGGATACCTCATCCCCTCGCCGAAAAACAGCGAATATCGCGATCATTGCTGGAAGATCAAGGCATTCACGCTGCGTGAGCGCCATGTTCGAAGCCACCAGCGCAGCGCATGGCCTGTACGGCCTCTGGCGCGCTGATCTGTGCAAGGGTCGGTGCGAACATCATGACGGTGGGTTGGCGGCCTCTTGGAGCCGTCTCCACCGGGGCGCGATCACCCGCGTTGAACTGAACTGCAGGCGCGCCAGCAGCAACCAGCAAATGCAAAAGCGGCACGTCTTCGCCAAAGGCAAAGCTCGCCTGTCGTGCCAGTCCGGCCAGCTGAACCAGATCGGCGCGCCCGGTCAGGTCGCGTGCCCCCGGCACCATGTGGGCGACGTAGCGACCGATCTCGCGCGTGGTCGGTCCTCCAATCACCACAGGCTCCACACCTTCCTCAATGAGGGCGTGGGCGAGGGATGCCCAGCGTTCCTTCGGCCAGCGCAGGGCTGGTGGGCTGTCTTCACCCACTGGCGCAAATAGCGCGAATTTGCCGTGCAGGCCGAAATAGGCCGGGTCGAGCGTGCGCGAGCGCTTGGCCACGAAGTCCACCCAATCAAGATCCGGCGGCTCGGCTTCACCGAGGCGCACGACCTGCGGGCCTTTCAGACCTGCAGCCGCGAGTTTGGCCGCCATCTGATCGAGTGGATGGCCGTCCTCCGGCTTGCCAGGTGCCGCGTCGATCCAGCCGCCCTTGGCAAAGCGCGCGGCGCTCTTGATCTTCCTGGCCGCCTGTCCACCGCCAAGGTCATAAATGACGTCAAAGCGGGAATTGCGGGCCGCCTTCAGGCGTTCGAAAAAGCCCTGCTTGGCGGTGGCTTCCAGCTCCGGCTCAACCTCATCGAAATAGGGGCAGTGCTTAAGGAGTTTCTCAAACTCCTCACCGCACAGAAGCGTGATCCGGGCCTTGCGGTGATGCTCGCGGATCGCGCGCGCACCGGCCAGCATCCGCACAACATCGGCAAGCCCGCCGTCGTGCAGGATCAGCACCTGATCTTTCTGAGGTTCGTTCAAAGCCATCGCGCTACTCTATTAACTCGCGATAAACCCGCAAGGTCGCGTTTTGAAGCGCAGCGGTAGAAAACTGCGCAGTGATGCGCGCGCGCGACGCTTCTGCCATCTGCCTGGCGGCTGCAGCCTCCAACGCCATCGCTTCTGTCAGCGCTGTGCGCCAGCTTTGCCCATCTCCGGGTTCGGCAAGCCAGCCGGTAACGCCGGGATCGACCACTTCACGCGCTCCGCCATGATTGCTGGCGATGACCGGCTTTCCCATGGCCTGCGCTTCGGCGGCGGTGCGTCCGAAGGCTTCGGGGTTCAGCGAGGGGCAGACCACAACATCGGCCGCAGCATAGGCGGTTGCCATGTCACGGGCATGGCCGGGCAGGGCCAGGCGCACACCGCCCGCGTCGGCGGCCGCTTCGATCTCGCTGACATACTCGGTGCGCCCTTGCGCATCGCCCAGACAGACCAGAAGCGCATGGGCCTTGTCCTTGAAAGCGCTCAGAGCCTCGATGAAGAAGGCCTGGCCCTTCCATCGGGTCAGGCGGGCGGGCAGCAGGATGACCCGGTCGTATGGGGACGCACCCCAACGCTCGCGCAGGGCCTGAACCTCGCCTGGGTCGACTTGCGCCGGATCAAGGCTATCCAGATCAACACCGCGCGGAATGACCCGCAGGCGGTCTTCGCCCACGCCGTGTTCGGCGCGAACGTGATCGGCGATGAAGTGCGAGTTTGCGATGACCCGCTCACCGGCCGCCATTACAGCGTTATACCCGCGCTTGAGCGATGACTTGGCCGAATAGGTGCCGTGATAGGTCGAGACATAGTGGACGCCGGCGCGCTCTGCTGCCCACTTCGCACTCCAGGCCGGCGCGCGGGAGCGGGCGTGAATGATCTCCACGCCTTCGGCTTTTGCGATTTTTGCGAGGCGTCCTGCGTTGAGCCAGATCGACACCGGGTTCTTGGTTTTCATGTCGAGCTGGATGAGCTCGCCGCCAACGGCCTTGAGTTCATCTTCAAGCCGTCCGCCCCGGCTTGCCACCAGCGCACGACCGCCCGCAGCGACAATCGCTTCGGCCACTTCAATCGTGGTGCGCTCTGCGCCGCCGGCATCCAGCTCTGGAATGACTTGAAGAATGTTCAATGCGTGTCACCTGTGGCCTCGCGGTCTTGCCGCAAGCTGTCTGCCCCGTCACATACCTGTCTGAACCCGCTGCGCCAACGTGAAAGGTTTGCTGTCATGTCTGAAACCGAGCTCCTCGACCGCGGTGATGGGCACCAGATCGCCTACGCAAGACACGACGGGGCGGGCCCCGGCGTCGTGTTTCTGGGCGGTTTTCGCTCCGACATGACGGGCACCAAGGCGACCCATCTTCATCAGTGGGCGCAGGGTGCCGGGCGTCAATTCGTGCGGTTTGACTATTTCGGCCACGGCCAGTCGAGCGGGGCGTGGGAAGACGCCACGATCTCGCAATGGCGCGCGGACAGCCTTGCCGTAATTGATGAGCTGACCGAGGGCCCGCAGGTCCTCGTGGGCTCATCCATGGGCGGCTGGATGGCGATGCTGGCTGCGATTGCGCGCCCGGAGCGCGTAAAGGCGCTGGTCCTGATCGCGCCCGCAGCTGATTTCACCGAAGCCTTGATGTGGGAGCAGTTCCCGCTGCATGTCCGCCAGGCGATCAAGGATGAGGGCGTCTGGATGGCCCCGAGCGCCTATGGCGATCCTTACCCGATCACAAGGCGTCTTATTGAAGATGGCCGGCTGTGGTCGATCCTTGGCTGTGAGATTCCCATCACCTGCCCGGTTCACATCCTGCAGGGCTATTCCGATCCGGATGTGCCGTGGACCCATGCCATGCGCACGGTCGATGCCCTGGAGAGTCAGGATGTCACGATCACGCTCACCAAGGCGGGCGATCACCGTTTGTCGGAGGAGGAAGACCTGAAGCGGCTGGTGGCGGCTGTGGAGGCGAACTCCACCTAGTCTCGCAATTCCAGCGTCACCGGCGCGTGGTCGGAAGGCTTTTCCCAGCTGCGTGTGTAGTCCCAGACGCGGAAGGTATCGCGGCCGCCGGTCATGGCGGCGCTTGCCAGCGAGGGTGAGACCCAGATGTGGTCCAGGCGCCGGCCCCGGTTGGACTTGGTCCAGTCGCGATTGCGATAGCTCCACCAGGTGAAGATCTTCTCTGGCTCTTCGATCAGGGCGCGGGCCACATCGATGAACTGGCCGGCGTCGCGCACCCGGTCCAGCGCCTCGGTTTCCACCGGCGTGTGGGAGACGACTTTCAAAAGCTGCTTGTGCGACCACACATCGTGTTCGCGCGGGGCGATGTTCAGATCGCCAACGAGCACGATGTCAGAGCCTTCCTTCGCGCGATCGGCCGCATAGCCTTCCAGATTGTCCAGGAAGTCCAGCTTGTGGCGAAAGCGCGGATTGGTCTCCGGATCCGGCTCGTCGCCGCCCGCCGGGATGTAGAAATTCTGGACTTCGATCCCGTCAATCTTCACGCGCTGGAAGCGCGCTTCGCCGCGCGGGCAGAGCGCATCGTTTTCCAGCTCCTCAATCGGCAGCTTTGAGACAATGGCGACGCCGTGCATGCCCTTCTGCCCGACGATGGAAACGTAAGGATAGCCCATGGTGTCAAAGGCGGCGGTTGGGAACTGGTCCGGCAGGCATTTGATTTCCTGCAGGCAGATCACGTCCGGCCGGGCATCGGCAGCCCACTTCGCCACCAGCGGGTGGCGCATGCGGATGGAGTTGATATTCCAGGTCGCAATCGTCAGACCGCCCATGGCACTGCCTTTATTGTCTAGAGAATGTTGTAGGTCGAACCGGCCACGCCGACCGGCCAGCGCCCGCGCACATAAAGCCGCCAGCGCGCCAGGAAGGGATGCGTCGGCTGATCATCTTCAGCTTCGGCAAGGATCACCAGTGCGGCACCATTGGCCGCCTGTACCAGACCGCCCGCTGCCGCATTGATCACAGTCTCCTCGTACACGTCATCAAGGGCTGCACTCGCTTCGGCTGCATCGCGCGCGGCTTCACCGATCTTCGACGCGATCAGGGCGAGCGCAGCTTCCAGCGCCTGCTGGTCGAGACGCTCCAGCACCTGGTCCACAAGCCCGGTGCGCAGCATCTCCTCGGCTTCCCAGGCCATGGGATCACGGTCGAGGGTTTCAGCGGCAGCCACAGCGTCCGACCAATCGGATAGCGAGGCCGGGTCGGCATCGGGAAAGCCCAGACCGTCCAGATAGGCGCGCGCCAGTGCCTGCTCGCGCGGATCAAGCGGTTCGCCGAGACGAGAGAAGTAGGCGGGATCATTGATCGACTCGGCAAACGCCTTGGCTTTGTAAAGCAAAGGAATTTCGTCGAGCAGCCGCGCAATCTCGTCTTCGGTGCCGTCCAGGCCGCCTGAGGTGTCGGGGTTTTGATAAAAGGTCATGGCCCCCTGTTTAACTTGCCTTGAGACGGTTCGCACGCGGCAAACTGTATCGTGTTCAGTTAACGGTGGGGCGGAATGGCGCCCGGCGAGGAGGGGTGCGTTTCGCCGGGCGCCGCTCTGTCAACGCGAGCTCCGGGGGGAGAGCACGCGCTCCGCACTGAACTTGGGGGTGCTCCAGTGCGGTGCGATCCTGAGCCGCCGCGGGGGGACGGCAATGAATGCTCAGGAGCAGCCTGTGGGCTGCAGGTGTATTTGTGCCACAAGCAGGCCGGTTTGTTCAATTAAATTCGTGAAAGAATTTGCGTGTGATATTTTTGCCGCTCATTGTTGCGGGTGCGGCAAAATGGACACGAGCGGTGTTTAGCCGACGCTGGTGGCCCCGGCCTCAGGCTCGGCGAAGCGCTCAAGCTCATCCAGCGGCATCGGCCGACCGAAGAGATAGCCCTGGGCAAGCGTTGCTCCCAGACCGCGCAGCTGGGCGTATTGCTCAGCGGTTTCCACACCCTCAGCCACCGTCTTCAGCTTCAGCGACTTGGCAAGCGCCAGAATGGTCTCGACCACCACGCGGGCGTGATCGTCATTGCTCATGTCACGCACAAAGGTCTGGTCGATCTTGAACACGTCAAACGGCATGCGCGTCAGGTAGGACAGGCTGGAATGGCCCGTGCCGAAGTCATCAATGGCAAAGGTCACACCCATTTCGCGCAGCGGCTCGATCTGTTTGATGACCCGCTCGGGATCGCGCATCGCGGTGGACTCGGTCAGTTCCAGCTCCAGCATGGCGGGCGGCAGGCCGGACTCAGCCAGCGCATCCATGACAGTGTCTGCGAAATTCTCAGCTTCGAACTGCATGGCCGACACATTGACGGCAACCGGCACCTGGTGGCCCTTGGCCATCAGGCCCGCCGCCTCGTGACACGCGCGGCGCAGGACCCAGTCGCCGATCTCACCAATCAGCCCGCATTCCTCCGCGGCCTCGATAAAGGCTCCCGGCGACAGAAGACCGGCGGTTGGATGTTGCCAGCGCACCAGAGCCTCGGCCCCGGACAGGACGCCATCCTTCATGCCGACCTTGGGCTGGTAGTAGACAACCAGCTGGTCTTCACGCACGGCTTCACGCAGCTCGTTTTCAAGGACCAGACGCTCGAACGCGCTCTGGTTCATGGAGCTTTCGAAGAATTCGCAGGCGTTCCCCCCGGCGCGCTTGGCAGCGGCCATGGCCAGGTCGGCGTGGCGCAGCAGCGTTTCAGGGTCGGCACCATCGCGCGGGAAGACTGCAGCCCCGACCGACAGGCCCAGGAAGACCTGGTGGCCGGAAATCTCAAACGGACGGCGGACCGCATCGATGACCCGGCGCGCGAGACGTGCGGCATCGGCACTGTCACGCAGGCGCGGCATCAGGATCGTGAATTCGTCACCGCCCAGGCGCGCGACCATCGACGGCCCGCCACTGGTATCGCCATTGGCCAGGTCCCAGGCCCGCGCCGCTTCGCGCAGACGGCGGCCCACAGCTTCCAGCAGGCGGTCACCCTCGCCGATGCCCAGCGAGTCATTGACGCGCTTGAAGCGATCGAGGTCGAGGAAGAGCACAGCACCGTCGTTGCCGCTTTCAAGCGCATCGCGGGAGACTTGCTCCAGCTCCTTGCGGAAGCGCTCCCGGTTGGGCAGCTCTGTGATCATGTCCACATAGGCGAGGCGATGGACCCGCTTCACGCTGGCATCAAGGCGCGCAAACATGCGGTTGAAGGCGTTGGCCAGAACTTCCAGCTCGTCGCCGGTCTGTACGTCGATCCGTAGATCCAGCTTGCGGGAACTGGCAAGGCGCGCGGCCTCGGTCAGATCGCGAACAGGGGCCAGGGCGCGACCAATCAGGAACGCCACCATCGGCAGGAAAATCACCAGAGCGACAACGGCGAGCAGGATCTGACGCAGCAGTAGGGCCATGGCGGGCTGGGCAACGGCACTGATTGGCACCTGGGCCTCGATCGCGCCAACCAGGCGACCATTTAGAAAGACTGGCTCAGCAACCGTGATCGTGCCACCGCTGACCTCGATCCGGGTATCCACCGCACCAATGGCCGATTGAATAAGCTGATCGGAGGCGCGGTCGCCCACGCGGTAGCCGGTATTGCCGCTGACCGCCAACACGCGGCGGTTCACATCCGCGGCATAGATCGCGGCCACGTCCTCGCGGGCGCCAAACTCATTGAGCAGGCCCGACAGGCGGCGGGCTTCGTCTTCACGCAGATAGGGGGCGGAGTTGGAGGCGAACAGCTCGGTAATCAATTCGGCATGGCGCAGGCCTGCCGCATTGTTATCGGTACGCTTGAGCTGGAACTCCACGGCCATCAACGACGCGGTCGCTGCGACGAGAATAACGCCGCAGAGCAGGGTGAATTTCATCACCAGTGAGCGCATGACCCGCGCGAATGCGTGCCGTATCGGCGCCATAGGGCCCCCGTGAATGCATGTGGCGCACCGGGTGTGCGCACACGTTCGAGGAGGACCCTAGACGCAACAGACTGAAAATCTGGTTAAAGCGAACCGCGGTCAGGTTTTTTCGATTTGCGGATACTGATTTCGCAGATCAGACGCCTTTAAGGACCACGCCATGACGCTCTGCTAGCGCCTTTAACTCGGTCTGCGGGCGGGCACCAATGTGGGAGATGATCTCGCTTGCTGCGATCACACCCAGCTTGCCGCAGCTTTCAAGATCCATGTCCCGAGCGTAGGCTGACAGGAAGCCCGCGGCGAACAGGTCGCCCGCGCCAGTGGTATCTTCCACCTTGGCCACATCACCCGCCGGAACACTGACTTCGAAGTCGCCGGAGACGACGACCGCGCCCTTTTCAGAGCGGGTCACAGCCGCGACCCGGGTTTCGGCGCGCACGGCCGCCAGCGCTTCTTCAAAGGTCTCGACCTCATAGAGCGACTTCAGCTCAGCTTCGTTGGCCAGCAGCACGTCGATATGGTTCTTCACCAGCTGACGGAAGCTGTCGCGGTGGCGTTCCACGCAGAAAATGTCTGACAGGGTCAGGGCCACTCGGCGGTCATTGGCCTGAGCAATTTCCGCGGCGCGGACAAAGGCCGTCTTCGCTTCGGGGCGGTCAAACAGATAGCCTTCAAGGAAGGTAACGGTGGAGGCCTTGACCAGCTCCTCGTCGATATCGGTGTCCGCAATCAGCGCAGAAGCCCCCAGGAAGGTGTTCATCGCGCGGCGTGCATCCGGCGGGACCGCGATCAGGCAGCGCGCGGTCGCCGGGCCCTCTTCCAGAGGTGCGGTGTCATAGTGGACGCCCGCGGCGCGCAGGTCGTGGGCGAACACTTCACCCAGCTGGTCCTTCGCGACCTTGCCGATATAGGCACCCCGTGCGCCCAGGCTCGCCACGCCCGCCAGCGTGTTGGCGGCCGAACCGCCGGAAATCTCTTCACCCGGCGGGAAGGCCTTGTAGAGATCTTCAGCACGCTCTTCGTCGATCAGCAGCATTGCGTCCTTGGCCAGGCCATGGGTTTCGACAAAGGCGTCATCAACACGGGCCAGCACATCAACAATGGCGTTGCCAACGCCCAGCACGTCGTAGCGAATATCGGTCATGGAGGCTCTCGTCTGTGAGGCAGGAAAAACGTCAGGCCGGGACCTAGCGCGGCAGGCCCGGCTTCACAAGGCGGCATTCACAAGCAGGGGGCTTCACGCTATCTGGCGCGCCAGCATTCACTCAAGGAGCCTGTCGCCATGACTGCCAAGCCACGCGTCGCCTTTCTGACCTCCGCTGACATGATGAAGGGCCGCCCGGGGGCGCGCGAAGACTGGTTTGAATATGACCTCGAGTTTGGTGCGCTGTCGCGTGCCTGCGAGGCAGACGGCATCGAGCTTGTCAGCTCCATCTGGGACCAGCCCTTTGATCGCGGCGGTTTTGACGCCTTCATGATCGGGACGGTGTGGGATTACCCGCCCAAGCAGCAGCTCTTCCTCGACACCATCGACGCATTGCACGCAAAGGCTCCGGTGCTCAATTCGCCGGCCATCGTGCGCTGGAATATCGAGAAGACCTATCTTCGCCAGCTCGATGAGGCAGGCGCACCCTCGGTACCGACCCTGTGGCGCGACGCGGCCAATGCCGACACCATTGCAGAAGCCTTCGACGTGTTCGGAGCCGATGAAATCGTGGTCAAGCCGCAGGTCGGGGCGGGGGCCTGGCGTCAGGCGCGTATCAAGAAAGGCGAGCCGATCCCGGCCGCCGAGATGCTGCCACCCGCGGCGGCCATGCTGCAGCCCTTCCTGCCGGCGATCCCTGAAGAGGGCGAGTATTCCTTGATGGTCTTTGGCGGCCAGCTCTCCCACGGCCTCGTGAAAAAGCCGAAGTCGGGTGATTACCGCGTGCAGTCCATGTATGGAGCGACCGAAGAGGTCTGGACCCCATCTAAGGAAGAGCGGGCGACAGCCATGAAAGTGCTGCACGCGGCTGAAGAGATCACCGGCGAGACCGACCTGCTTTACGCGCGCATCGACATGGCCCGCGGCCTTGATGGCAAGTTGGCGGTCATGGAGCTGGAGCTGATCGAGCCGTATTTCTATCCAGAGCAGGGCCCGGACATGGGTCAGGTCTTTGTCGAGGCGCTTAAGAAGAAGCTGTAGGCGCAGCACCGGAGAACCGCTCTATCAGCTTGTCCGGGTCATAGGGAAAGGGCCGCATGGGCCGGAAGACCCAGGCGAGCGATCCGCCGATGAGCAGGAAGGGTAGGCCCGCCAGTGCGATCATCGCGTTTTCCTCAACGGCCAGAAACCAGGCAGTAAACGCGATGGCGGCTGCCGCCATGACCAGCCCGAGCCCAGCCATAATGAGGCGAAATCCAAGCGACTGGCCTTCCACAAACGCGACCTCGCCAAAGCGTGGTTTCAGCGCGGTGTGGAGCGCCACCATCAGGGCCTGAAACTCAGCGACATTATCAGCGAATGCGCCGTTACTGGCGCGGCGGCTGCCAAACACGATCTCGCCGGACGGTCCGGTGACGCGGCAGACAACCTGCTTGTCCTGGCCGGCCATTTCGACGGCGAGGCGGACCTGCGTCACGTCGTTAAGCGGGATGCGTTTTTTCAGCGTGTCGTCGGCCCAGCATTCCATCCGGTCATCATGCAGGATCAGCTGCTGCACAGCGCTCAGCGGATTTCGCTGGTCGGTCATGCGGGCCAGTGGTGTATCGCCCATGGCGGGCCTCCGATAACAAAGCGCTTGCCCGATAGGGCTGAAACAGGTCAGCTTCATCCCATGACGACCGCGCGTAAATTCCTGGTGATCGCCGACGGCAGTGACGAGAGCCGCACTGCGGCATACTTCGCCGCACGCCGCGCACGCAAGACCGGCGGCAGTGTCGTGATCCTGGCCGCTGCCTCCATGGAGGGCGGGTTCGAGCACTGGCTGGGCGTGGGCGATACCATGCGCGCCGAGGCTCGAGAGGCGGCTGAAGAAGCGCTGGAAAGCCTGGCTGAGGATGTCGAAGGCGTGCTGGAAACCCGGCCGGAGCTTCACCTGAAGGAAGACGATCTGGTCAAGGCGGTGTGTGATCTGCTCGATGCGGATGAGGATATCGCGATCCTGGTGATCGGCGCCCGGCCATCTGGCGAACAGCCCGGTGCGATCTTCGCGGCTCTGGCAAGCGGCAAGGGATTGTTCCGGGGCCGACAGATTCCGGTGACTCTGGTGCCGGGTGAGCTGTCAAAAGAGGCCATCAAGGCTCTGGCCTGAGACGATCTGATTTATAGTTTTCACGCCAAGGGACTTGCGCCCGGTGCGCGGGCGGTCCACCTCTGGCGCGTAAAACCAATCAGGACACTCGGATATCGCCATGTTTATTCAGACTGAGCCGACCCCGAACCCGGAGACGCTGAAATTCCTGCCCGGTCGCGATATCGCGCCGGACACACCGCGCGAGTTCGCGACCCCTGAAGAGGCGGAAAGCTCCAAACTTGCCCGCGACCTGTTCAAGGTCGAAGGGGTGATCCGGGTCTTTGCTGGCGCGGATTTCGTCTCGGTGACCAAGGCTGAAGGTGTGGAATGGATTCATATCCGCCCGGCCGTGCTCGGCGCGATTGCCGATGCGCTGGAAGCCGATGTGCCGCTGTTTGAAGAAGCCACAAGCGACGGCCATTCGGTCTATGAGGGCGAGGCCCAGGGCATCGTGAAAGAGATCATTGACGTGATCGACACACGCGTGCGCCCGGCGGTGGCCAATGATGGCGGCGACATCACCTTCCAGTCCTATGACGAACAGTCCGGCGTCGTGCATCTTCACATGCGTGGAGCCTGTGCGGGTTGCCCGGCCTCCACGATGACCCTGAAGCACGGCATCGAGAATCTGCTGAAGCACTATGTGCCCGAGGTCACCGCTGTTGAGGCGGTGCTCTAGGCCCGCTTTCAACGCTGGCTGAAACGGCCCCGCCGCCCTAGCTTCCCCACTCGTTCGAAAAATTATTCCCGTTAGGAGCCTCCCCATGTCTGACGCTGCGTCCAATTCCGATGCGCCGCTGGCGCTTGAAGACCGCCATTCCATCCTGTCTGACCAGGCGCTGGACCAGCTCTTCCGCGGGGCGCGGACCTTCTATTCCTGGGAGGACAAGGACGTCTCCGACACTACGCTGCGCGCGCTTTATGAGCTGCTGCAGTACGGCCCTACGAGCGCCAACCAGAGCCCGGCCCGTTTTCTGTTCCTGAAGGGCGAAAGCCAGAAGAAGCTGGTGCCGCACCTGATCGAGCCGAATGTCGAGAAGACGGTCACTGCACCGGTCACGGTGGTGCTGGCCTGGGATTGGAATTTCCATGAGAAAATCCCCCAGCTCTTCCCGCACAATCCGGACGCCCAGGAGTGGTTCGCTTCCGACGACGCCCGCTTTGAAAACGGCTTCCGCAACAGCTCACTACAGGGTGCCTATCTGATCATGGCGGCGCGCGCGCTGGGGCTCGATTGCGGGGCCATGAGTGGCTTTGACAAGGACGGTGTGGACGAGACCTTCTTTAAAAACGATCCGGAAATGGGGGCCTGGCGCTCCAACTTCCTGATCAATCTGGGTTACGGCACCACTGAAAAGCTCTTCCCGCGCCTGCCGAAGCTGGGCTTTGACGAGGCTGCGCGCATCTTCGACTAGCGCCATGTCCAAGCCCATCCTCGCCATTGATACCGTCGGTTCGTGGTGCGCGGTAGCGCTCACGGCGGGCGGGCAGACCTTTGAGCGCGCCGAGGACATTGGTCGCGGTCATGCCGAGTTGCTGGCCCCGATGGTTGAGGCTGTGCTGGGCGAGGCCGGGCTGAACGCGACAGCCCTCTACCGGATTGGCGTCAATACCGGCCCCGGCAGCTTTGCTGGCGCGCGGGTTGGTGTTGCATTCGCGCGGGGACTGGCGCTCGCCAGCGGTGCCCAGGCCATCGGTGTCGGGCTGTTGCCTGCCCTGGCTCTGCAGGTTGATCCGAAGCGTCAGGACACTGTGCTTGCGATCCACGACGCCAAACGCGGCGATTATCTGTGGAGCGTGTTCGGACCGGGCGAAATCCACGCTCATCTTCAGCGCGGCAACCTTGATGACGCGCGCACGGCGGCGGCGCTGTTGGCCAATGTCCGGATCGTGGGATCGGGTGGCGAAGCGCTGGGCGAGGAGGCGTTCGATCCACGTCCACCACTGGAAGCGCTGCTCACCCTGACCGAGCTTGCCGCCTCTGACGTGCCTCCTCCGTCTCCTGTTTATGCGCGCCCGCCGGACGCCAGGCCGGCCGCCGTCTGATGGCCGGGGTGATCATCAAGTCCCATGGCCGGGAATCGGCGGGGCTGTTTGCGGCGCTTCATGACCAGTGTTTTCGCACACCCTGGCCGGAGGAGGACTTTGACCGCCTGCTCGCCTCGTCTGGCGTGGTCGGGCTGATCCTGCAGGCCGACTATGAGCCATCGGGCCTGTCTCTCATCCGCACCATTGCCGGGGAATGCGAAATCCTGACGATCGGGATCGCGAAAATGGCACGTCAGCAGGGCCTTGGGCGTCAGCTGCTGACCGCCAGCGAGACCGAAGCGCGGCTTGTTGGTGCGCGTCGCATGATCCTGGAAGTGTCCCACACAAACACCCCGGCGATCGCGCTCTACGAGCGTGCAGGCTATATCGAAATCGGTCGGCGCACCGCCTATTATCGCGATGGTAGCGACGCCCGGGTGCTTGCCCGCAGGCTTTAGCCACCTACCCTGTATGGACATCCGGTCGCAGGCGCGGCTATCACAGAGGTCAGACCGGCCTTGCACGAAGGGACCCCTCATGCCCGATCGCATTGAAAAGCTCTGCGTTGACAAAGGCCTGCGCATGACCGAGCAGCGCAGGGTGATTGCGCGCGTCCTGTCGGAAGCCGAAGACCACCCCGACGCGGAAGAGCTGCACCGCCGCGCCTCCAGCGTCGACAACCGGATTTCTCTGGCGACGGTCTACCGCACGGTGCGCCTGTTTGAAGATGCCGGCATTATCGAACGCCACGACTTCCGCGATGGCCGCTCGCGCTATGAAGAGGCTCAGGACGATCACCATGATCACCTGATCGACATGAATTCCGGCGATGTCATCGAATTCTTCGACGAGGAAATCGAGGAACTTCAGGAAAAGATCGCCAAACGCCTCGGCTACAAGCTCGTCGATCATCGGCTGGAGCTTTACGGCGTGAAGCTGAAAGAGGGTGAGGGCTGAATTCAAGCCCCCGACTCCCCACTACGCTTGTCAGGCAAGGCTGATCGACGCATATAGCGGGCCATGGAACTCATCAATCATCGGCCGTCGAAGTCTGACGCCTCTGACATGACCGCGCGCGACCGCGCGACCGCTGCTCTATCCGACGCCGCGCCTGTGAGCGACGGCGACAAAAAGCGCGTCTTCATAAAGACCTATGGCTGTCAGATGAATGTGTACGATTCTGAACGTATGCGTGATCTGCTTGGCCCGCTGGGCTATGCGCCATCCGATACGCCCGAAGGCTCGGATCTGGTCATCCTGAACACCTGCCATATCCGCGAGAAGGCCGCCGAGAAAGTCTATTCGGAGCTGGGTCGTCTGCGCCCCCTGAAAGAGGCGAAGGAGGCCGACGGCAGCTCCATGACCATCACGGTGGCGGGCTGCGTGGCTCAAGCTGAAGGGGCCGAGATCAAGCGCCGCGCGCCGGTCGTTGATCTGGTGGTGGGCCCGCAGACCTATCACAAGCTGCCGGAACTGATTGCCGAAGTGCACCGCGGGACCGGCCAGTCGCTCGACACCGAGTTCGAGGTTGAAGACAAGTTCGATGTCCTCGCCGCGCCGGAGCGTCAGATCGACGGCTATTCTGCCTTTGTTACTGTTCAGGAAGGCTGCGATAAATTCTGCACCTTCTGTGTGGTGCCCTACACGCGCGGCGCGGAATGGTCGCGCCCGGTTGATCAGATCGTCGCCGAAGTGCGCGCGCTGGCGGCCAAGGGCATTCGCGAGATCACGCTGCTGGGTCAGAACGTCAACGCCTACCATGGCGATGCGCCGTCCGGTGATGAGGCTGGCGGCACCTGGGGGCTGGGCCGTCTGGTGCGCCATCTGGCGCTGATCGGCGGGATTGATCGGATCCGCTTTACGACCTCCCACCCCCGCGACATGGATGAAGAGCTGATCCAGACCTTCGCCGATGAGCCGAAGCTGATGCCGTATTTCCACCTGCCGGTTCAGGCAGGGTCGGACCGCATCCTGAAATCTATGAACCGCAAGCACACGGCCGAGGAATACATCGCCATCATCGAACGCCTGCGCGAGGTGCGCCCGGATATCGCGATCTCCGGCGACATGATTGTCGGCTTCCCCGGTGAGAGTGATGAGGATTTCGAGGCGACCATGGAGCTGGTGCGCCGGGTCAATTACGCCTCCTGCTTCTCGTTCAAATACTCGCGCCGTCCCGGCACGCCGGGCGCGGCCATGGCCGGACAGGTGGACGAGAAGGTCGCTTCAGAGCGCCTGGCGCGCCTTCAGGCTCTGCTGGCCGAGCAGCAGGAAGCCTTCAACCAGTCCATGATCGGCAAGACGCTGCCGGTGCTGTTCGAGCGCGAAGGCCGCAATGAAGGTCAGCTCAACGGACGTAGCCCCTATCTTCAGGCTGTGCACTGTGAAGCGCCGCTCGATCTGATCGGGCAGATCGTGGACGTGGAAATTACCGGTGCCAGCAAAAACGCCCTAGCGGGCCGACTTGTCCCCAAGGAGACGCGCGCCGCGTGAGCCGTTCCGCCAAACCGCGCCGCACCCGCCGGGAACCGTCCGAGACGCTTCACTTTGATGATGGCGATCTGATGCGTCTCGTCGCCGGTCCTGGCCATGAGAATTTCACCCTGATCGAGGCTGAACTTGACGTGCAGCTGGAAGCGCCGGGTGGCGGTACGGTTGTCGTGACCGCCGCGGACGGGGCCGCGCGTCGTGAAGCCCGCCGTGTGATCAACGCGCTCTATGGTCGGGCCGAGGAAGGCCTGCCGATCGAGCCGGCCGATGCGCGCGCTGCCTGCCTGATGGCCGAAGATGATGCGGGTGAAGCCATCGATAGCGTCATCCGCGTGCCGCGCGGGACCAGCTTTTCTGCACGCACCGATGGCCAGAAGGCCTATGTGCGGGCCCTGAAAAACGACAAGGCCTATGACATGGTCTTTGGGGTCGGACCGGCGGGCACGGGCAAGACCCTGCTTGCGGTCGCCTACGGGGCCTCGCAGCTTGCCTTGGGCCAGGTCGAGCGTCTGGTGATTACACGTCCGGCAGTCGAGGCCGGTGAGCGCCTGGGCTTTCTGCCCGGCGATCTGACCGAAAAGATCGACCCCTACCTCCTGCCGATCTGGGACGCGCTGCGTGACAGCCTCGGTCAGCGTGTCTCTGAAAAGATGCGTGAGGAAGGCCGGATCGAGGTGGCTCCGCTGGCCTTCATGCGCGGGCGTACGCTGAACCGCGCCTTTGTCATCGTGGACGAGGCCCAGAACGCCACCGTGCCGCAGATGCGCATGGTGCTGACGCGCCTGGGTGAAGGTTCACGCATGGCGGTGACCGGCGACCCAACACAAACCGACCTGCGCCGTGGGGAACCCTCCGGCCTGCCGCACGCGCTGTCGATCCTGTCCGATGAAGAGCGCATTGCCGTGCATCGCTTTGGGCGTGCTGACGTGGTGCGCCACGGCCTCGTGGCGCGGATCGTGGATGCCTATGAGCGCGACGATGCCCGCCGGGAAGGCAAGGACGATGCGTGAGCCCCGGCTCGATATCATCGTGGAACATGACGGCTGGACTGCGCTGGACGGCCTGGCCGAGCGCTGTGAAGCCGTGATTGACTTCGCGCTGGCAAAGCTCGATGCGCCGCGCGCCGGAACTGCAGCCGTGCTGCTCACCGATGACGAGACGGTGCAGTCCCTCAACGCGAAATTCCGCGGTAAGGACAAGCCCACTAACGTCCTGTCCTTCCCCGCGCCGGAGGCTGAGGGCTATCCCGGCGATGTGGCGCTCGCCTTTGAAACCTGCGCCATGGAAGCCGACCGGGACGGTAAAGCCCTGATTGATCATGTTGTGCATCTGGTCTTGCATGGCATTCTGCATTTGAATGGTCTTGACCACATTGAGGAGGACGAGGCCGAGGAGATGGAAGCGCTGGAGCGTGATGCCCTCAAATCGGTCGGGATTTCAGATCCCTACAACGTCAGAACGGAGCCATGAGCGAAGACCCATCGTCGCGAAGTTTGTTTTCACAGATCAAACGCGCCTTCACCGGACCTGAAAACGGAACGGTTGCACCCCCGCCAGCCCCTGAGCCGCACGAGGCTGTCGGCGGGGCCTTCATCCTGAATGTGCAGGAATTCCAGACCAAGAAGGTCGAGGATGTCATGGTTCCGCGCGCCGATATTGTCGCGGTGGAAATCGACACACCCCTTGATGAGCTGGCTAAGCTCTTCAGCGAAGCTGGCCACTCCCGCCTGCCGGTCTATCGTGAAACGCTCGATGATCCGGTCGGTGTGGCGCACATCAAGGACATGGTCGACCATCTGGCGCGCTATGCCGAGCAGAAGGGCGATGGTGGCTGGGGTGAGGCCCGGATCCTCGAAGCAATCCGCCGGCCCCTGCTTTATGTGCCGGCTTCCATGCGCGCCATCGACTTGCTCTTGAAGATGCAGTCACGTCGCCAGCATATGGCGCTGGTGGTGGATGAGTTCGGCGGCACCGACGGTCTGGTGACACTGGAAGACCTCCTTGAACCCATTGTCGGTGATATCGAGGACGAGCACGACGAGGCGGACACGCCCACCATCCGCGCAAAGCAGAATGGCTGCTGGGAGGCCGATGCCCGCGCGGAAATCACCGAGATGGAAGAGGTGGTCGGCATGGAAATCGCCACCGATGAGGAAGAGGCCGATGTCGACACGCTTGGCGGCCTGATCTTCCGCCTTGCCGGGCGTGTGCCTGAACGCGGCGAAGTGCTGGAACACCCGTCGGGCTTCGAGTTTGAAGTCCTCGATTCCGACCCACGCCGGATCAAACGCGTGCGGGTCCGCGCGACGAAATCCACCCAGTCCGCGGCTGAGGCCTCTGAGTCCCAAGACACAAGTGGTGCCCAGGCGTCCTGATGGCGGGACCGACATCGTTCTCCAGACCGGTCCGTTTCCTGATGCGTGCGCGTGTTCGTCTGCGTGCCATTAATGGCTGGAAACTTGGGCTCCTGCTGGCCTTTCTCGGCGCTTTCGGCGCGCTCGGGCATGCGCCCTATCATGTCTTTCCGGCGTATGTGGTCGGTATCGCCGTCCTTGTCCTCGCGCTGGATGATACGCGGGCCACCGCACGCCCCATCCGATCCGGGTTCTTTCGCGCCTGGGCGTTTGCGGCGGGGCAATTCCTCGCCGGGACTTTCTGGGTGGCCAACGCCTTTCTGGTCAGCGCACAGGACCACGCCTGGCTGATCTGGATGCCGCTCATCCTGCTTCCCGGGGGGCTCGCCCTGTTCTGGGGCGCAGCGGGCGCGGTGTACGCGCGCCTCAGACCGCGCGGACCAGCGCGCATCGCGACCTTCGCGGCAATCTTTCTGGCGACCGAGGCGCTTCGATCAAGCGTGCTCTCTGGCTTTCCGTGGAATCTGCCCGGCCATGTCTTCGCCTCCGGTGAGCCGATCAGTCAGCTGGCCAGTCTGATCGGCGCACTGGGGCTGACAGCCTTGACGCTCTATGCCTGTGCGGCCCCGGCCTCGCTCTTCGGCAAAGGGCGTCTGCTCGTCCGCGCCTATCCGGTCTACCTTGCGTCAGCGCTGCTTGCGGGGGCGGGCGCGTGGGGGCTGGCGCGTCTGGAAAGCGCGAGCGTCGGGGAGCTGGATACACGCGTTCGTATCGTGCAGCTCGACCGCACCCAGGCCGAGCTGCGCCCCGACGAGGCCGAGGATATCCTGGGCGAATATCTGGAGTTGACCCTCTCACCCGGGCTCGAGCGAGCCGATCTGGTGATCTGGCCGGAAGGCGCAATCCCGGCCTACATCCAGAATGAGCCGGATATGCTGGCAACCCTTCACGATGCCTTGCCGCTGGGCACGCGGGTCATTCTGGGTGCGCCCCACGTGGTTTGGGGTGCGGATAACCAGCCCCGGTTTTATCACAACTCTATGCACGCCCTGCGTGTGCAAGAAGAGGCGCTGCTGGTGGAGGCTCGCTATGACAAGGCGCGCCTTGTTCCGTTCGGTGAAGCGAACATGGTCGCAAGTCTGACGCGACCCTTTGGTTTGGAAACCCTGTCACAATATGGGGTTGGCTTCGATCCCGGCACCGGAGCAACCAGGGTCGATCTGGAGGGATTGCCGCCCTTTTCGCCGCTGATTTGCTACGAGGTGATCTATGCCGGTTACACCCCTGACGAGAATATTCGCCCGGAGTGGATGCTGAACATCTCAAATGATAGCTGGTACGGAAACTCGGCTGGTCCTGCACAATTGCTCAATCAGGCGGCTTATCGAAGTATTGAGCAGGGTCTTCCTTTGGTCCGCTCAGCTACAGCGGGCATGTCGGGCCTTATTGACCCCTATGGTCGAGTCGTGCACATTGGACGTGTTGGAGAGCGGCAAGTTCTTGATCTTGCTTTGCTTGCGAGTTTGGACGAACCCGCCTTCACGCGTTTCGGGCACGCCCCCTGGTTGATTATCTTTATAGTTTTCACAGGATTGGCTCATGTTCTGCCTCGGGCTGCCCAAGTGTTCACGCGAACTGTGCATGGCTCGCGTGTCGCTAAAGGTTGATTTGCCAGCCGCGCCAAGAGGGTGCCTGCTGGTTACAAAGAAGGTGCAGGACTCATGACCAGCCAACCCAATCCTCGTGGACCGAACGCGGTCGATCGCCACGTCGGATCCCGTATCCGTCTGCGTCGCCAGCTTCTGAACATGAGCCAGGAGAAGCTGGGTGAAGAGCTGGGCGTAACCTTCCAGCAGGTCCAGAAATACGAGCGCGGGACAAACCGCGTGGGCGCTGGCCGCCTGTTTATCCTGGCCCGCGTGCTCGATGTGCCGGTGTCCTTCTTCTATGATGGCGTGTCTGACGCCATGGCCACTCCGGGGTTCTCCGAAGGCGACCAGACCCCGATCGTGGACGACTTCATCCAGTCGGCTGACGGTGTGGCTCTGGCCCAGGCCTTTGCGCGTATCAGCGACCCGCGCGTACGTCGCCGCATTCTGGAACTCGTGCGCACACTGGCGGCGGAAGAGGCCGAAGCTGCAGCAGGCGGCGAAGTTTAAGACACAGGTCTTGCCTTGCCGCGCCGAATGAGGTTTAAGCCCGCCATATAAAGCACTCTTTATATGGAGCACCGGTTTGGCCCGTTCGTCCTATCATTTCACCAGCGAAAGCGTTTCTGAAGGCCACCCGGACAAGGTGTGCGACCGTATTTCCGATGCGGTCGTTGACCTGTTTCTGTCCAAGGATCCAGTGGCCCGCGTCGCCTGTGAAACGCTGACCACCACCAACCGCATTGTGCTGGCCGGTGAAGTGCGCTGCGCGGAAAAGATCAGTCCAAAAGATATCGAAAACGCCGCCCGCGAGGCCGTGCGTGACATCGGCTACGAGCAGGATGGATTTCACTGGAAAACGGCCGAGTTTCAGAATTATCTGCATAAGCAGTCTGCAGATATCGCCCAGGGCGTGGACGAGGGCACAGGCTCCTTTACTGAGGAGGGCGCGGGCGACCAGGGCATCATGTTCGGTTTTGCCTGCGATGAGACGCCGGAGCTGATGCCGGCACCGATCATCTATTCCCACCAGATCCTCAAAGAGATGGCCCGCCTGCGCAAAAGCGGTGAACGCCCGGAGTTCGAGCCGGATGCGAAGTCTCAGGTGACGCTGCGGTATGAAAACGGCCGCCCGGCAGAAGTGACCAGTGTTGTGGTCTCCACCCAGCACAAGGATGGTGTTTCGCTCGGTGATATCCGCGAGCTGGTCCGTCCGATCGTTGCGGACGTCCTGCCGAATGGTTGGTTCCCGCCTGAGGACGAATTCTACGTCAACCCGACCGGCAAGTTTGTCATTGGCGGGCCCGATGGTGACGCGGGCCTGACCGGCCGCAAGATCATCGTGGACACCTATGGCGGTGCAGCCCCGCATGGCGGGGGCGCGTTCTCCGGCAAGGATCCGACCAAGGTTGACCGCTCGGCCGCCTACATCTCGCGCTATCTGGCGAAGAATGTGGTGGCTGCCGGTCTGGCGAAGAAATGCACCATCCAGCTGTCCTACGCGATTGGTGTCGCCAAACCGCTCTCGGTTTATGTGGACACCCACGGCACCGGGCATGTGGATGAGGCCAAGCTGGAAAAGCGTCTGCGTGAGCTGGTGGACCTCTCGCCGCGCGGCATCCGCACCCATCTGGGGCTGAACAAGCCGATCTATGCGCGCACGGCGGCCTATGGTCACTTCGGTCGCAATCCGGCCGAAGACGGTGGTTTCTCCTGGGAGCGCACCGACCTGGTCGACGATCTTAAAGACCTGGCCTGATCGCGCCACGACGATGCAAGGACGGATGGCCGTGAGCGATCATCCCAAAGGAAAGCGGCTGTTTGGTCGCTCGCAGGGCAAGGCCCTGTCCGCGCGCCAGCAACGGGCGGTCGACGAGGTCCTGCCCCGTCTAAGCTGGCCGGATGAGGGTTCGGTCGATCCGAAGGTTTTGCTGCCAGACTTTGGCCGCCACGCGCTTGAGATCGGCTTTGGCGGGGCAGAGCATCTGATCGGTCAGGCAGCACGATCTCCGGACACCGGCTTTATCGGGATTGAGCCTTTCCTCAACGGCGTGGCCAAGGCGTTGACCGGCATTGAAGAGCACGGCCTCACTAATGTTCGGGTCAAGCGCGAGGATGCCCGCGATGAAATGGTGCGCATGCCCGATGCGGCCTTTGACCAGATTTACCTGCTCTTCCCCGACCCCTGGCCCAAGGCGCGCCACGCCAAGCGGCGTTTTGTCCAGACCGACACGGCCGCAGAGCTAGCGCGACTGTTAAAGCCGGGCGGTCGATTGCGGGTCGCTACAGATGTGCGTTCCTACGCCGATCACGCCTTCCCGCTGCTCAACGCCCGTGAAGACCTGCAATGGACGGGCGGGGCGGCCAGTGACTGGCGCGATAATCCCACAGATCACATCGTGACGCGCTACCAGACCAAGGGCCTTGGCGATATCGCGCCTGTGTTTATGGACTTCGTAAAAGCCTAACCCATCCGGTTGAGCAGGATGCCGGCCTCGCGCGTCCACTCGCCGCCTTCGCGCACATAGACGGTAAAGCCGATGAGGCCTGAAGGCGGGCGCGAGAGCGGAATGGGCGTGAAGGTGTAGGCCTCAGCGACCAGCACCCGGGTATTGCCATCAAAGAAGGTCGGGCGTGACAGACTGAGCGTTTCCACAGCCGGTGGCGCGTCGGCGTCCGGATTGGTCATCTGCGCCTCGGCCCAGCGCTGAACCGCGGCGATATCGGCTTCAAAGGGTGCGGCGGCGGTATCCAAACGATCGCAAGTGATCGGGCCTTCGCTCGTCAATGCGGCGTGGAAATAATCAATATCTGGTTCACTCATGCCTGAGATCGCGGTGGCGAAATCCTCGTCATAAGCCATGCCGAACGGGGCATCAGGACCACTTTGGCGGCCTTCCTGGCGAAGGATCGAGGCCAGCTGATCGCGCTCGC
Organism: Oceanicaulis sp.; assembly: GCA_043513725.1. Taxonomy (GTDB): domain Bacteria; phylum Pseudomonadota; class Alphaproteobacteria; order Caulobacterales; family Maricaulaceae; genus Oceanicaulis. The sequence continues at coordinate 1,867,097 of CP121338.1, forward strand.
CCGGCGTTGCCAGCCAGTTTGCGCCCACGGCCATGCGGTGTCCGTTACCCTCAGACGGACCAACAAAGTCGCCGACGCGATCCATCAAAAAGGCACAGGCACGCGGTGAAGTCGCCGTAACGTCCGGTCCCTGAGCCTGAGGCCCTTCACATCCGGTATAAGCCGTCCAGTAATCCTCGCCCCAGCAAGCGATCAGGCGATCCACCACAGGCAGGTTGGGTGGATCGGTCACGAAGCCATCCGGCATTCGAATATTCGGATTTTCATCAAGGAAGCGCTGGTTGGCCGCCTGTTCTTCCGGGCTGGGCGCAAATTCAAGCAAGGCGTCGCGTGCGGCCTCAATGGCCTCGCGATCACCGCGCAGGAACGCGATCGTGGCGTCGGCATAGGCATTCCAGGCGCTTGGTTCGTCGTTCTTCGCCGCGACGAACAGCAGAATGGCGCGGTCATAAGCTCCGGCGCTGGCGAACATTTGTCCGGCATGCCACCGCAACATCCCGACCCCGTCTGTCTCCACGTGCGGCGAGTAAGTGAGATAGGTCAGGATCAGCTCACCGGTGGCATAGGCGCAGCCGTCTGTAGACCCATACGGCCGCCAGCCGCCGTCAAAGTCCTGATCAAAACCAGATTGCTGCAGGTTGATCAGACGTTCCAGCTCCGGCGCATCAATCCCGCAGGCCAGCATGCGCGCTGCGACATTTTCATCTATGCCTTCGCCGAGATCGGCACCGCTCTGGTATTGCGCCTGGGCTGCGCTGGCCGCCATGAGGATGGCGGTGCCGGCGAGTAAGGTTCGGATCATGGATGTCCCCTGATGAAAATGCCTCTCGGTCAGGACGTTATGCCCATCGCGCGGACCCGCCAACCGCGCAAAGGCGCGCACCGGCCTTGCCTTGTGACGGTCAGGGGCGTATACACCGCCCCATCAAGTTCGATACGTCGGATGACGCAGTCGAGCGGCTCGGGTTCCCGGGCCGCTTTTTTCGTAGCGTTTTCCGTCCCAAAAACCCGGAGCCGCACTTGAAGACAGCCAGCCCCCAGGATGAGCGCATTTTGGCGCTGGTCGAGCCGGTCGCAGACGCGATGGGCCTGGAGGTTGTGCGCATTCGGGTGATGGGCGGCAAGAAAACCACCGTGCAGATCATGGCCGAACGCAAGTCCGACGGCACCATGGTCGTTGAGGACTGTGCAAAGCTTTCCCGTGCCGTGTCGGCGGTGTTTGAAGAAGAAGACCCGGTCTCCGGCGAGTATAATCTGGAAGTGTCCTCGCCAGGCATCGACCGCCCCCTGACCGCTCTGCCTCACTTTGAGCGCTGGGAAGGGTTCGAAGCCAAGCTGGAGCTGGACCGCCTGGTGGAAGGGCGCAAGCGCTTCCGGGGCATTCTGGCCGGGGTCGAAGATGAAAGTGTGGCGATTAACCTGAAAGGGGAAGAGGACACAGCCCTCATACCTTTTGACTGGGTTGTGGATGCCAAACTGGTGATGACTGACGAACTGGTTGAAGCGAGCCTGCGGGCTCGTGGCGACCAGGGCGGCGAAACAAACGACTAAAGCAAGAAGGAGCGCGTCTCATGGCCATCGGGGTCAGCGCCAACAAGCTGGAAATCCTGCAGATCGCGAAAGCGGTGGCTCAGGAAAAACTGATCGACGAGTCGATTGTTCTGGAAGCCATTGAAGAGGCGATCCAGAAAGCCGCCCGTTCGCGCTATGGCGCAGAGCTCGATATCCATTGCGATATCGATCCGAAGACCGGTGAGATGCGCCTGACGAGCCGCACCACGGTCGTTGAGGAGGTGGAGAACGACACCCACCAGCTGACCCTGGAACAGGCGCGCAAAACCGATCCGGACGCCGAGATCGGCACCTATTACGAGGAAGAGCTGCCGCCGATCGAGTTTGGCCGCGTGGCCTCCCAGACCGCCAAGCAGGTCATCACCCAGAAGGTCCGCGAAGCCGAACGTGCGCGTCAGTACGAAGAGTACAAGGATCGCGTCGGCGAGATCGTCAACGGCATCGTCAAGCGTGTCGAATACGGCAATGTCATCGTCGATCTGGGCAAGGCCGAAGGCATCATCCGCCGGTCTGACGGTATCCCGCGTGAGAGCCTGCAGCTGAACGATCGTGTTCGCGCGTACATCTATGATGTGCGTGAGGAAGTGCGTGGCCCGCAGATCTTCTTGTCGCGCGCGCATCCGGACTTCATGGCAGCCCTGTTCTCCCAGGAAGTGCCGGAAGTCTACGAAGGCATTATCGAAATTCCGCGCGTCGCTCGCGACCCGGGCAGCCGCGCCAAGATCGCCGTCATCTCCAACGACAGCTCGATCGATCCGGTCGGGGCCTGTGTGGGTATGCGCGGTAGCCGCGTGCAGGCTGTCGTCAACGAGCTGGCGGGCGAGAAGATCGACATCATTCCGTGGAACCCGGATCCGGCGACCTTCATCGTGAACGCGCTGCAGCCGGCTGAAGTGGCCAAGGTTGTGCTCGACGACGAAGCCGAGCGCATCGAGGTTGTGGTGCCGGACGAGCAGCTGTCGCTCGCCATTGGCCGCCGCGGCCAGAATGTGCGCCTGGCCAGCCAGCTGACCGGCTGGGCCATCGACATCCTGACCGAGGAAGAAGAATCCGAGCGTCGTCAGAAAGAGTTTGCCCAGCGCACCTCGCTCTTCATGGAAGCGCTGGACGTGGACGAGGTTATTGCCCAGCTGCTGGCCACCGAAGGCTTTGCGGACATGGAAGACCTCGCCTTTGTGGAACTGGACGAGATTGCCGTCATCGAAGGCTTTGACGACGACACGGCCAGCGAAATCCAGACCCGCGCCCGCGAATTCCTTGAAAAGCAGGCAGCCGAGCAGGACGCCAAGCGCAAGGAGCTGGGCGTTGAGGACGAAGTGCTCGAGCTGGAGGGTGTCGACCTGCCGATGGCCGTGCGCTTTGGCGAGAACGAAGTCTTCACGGTCGAAGACGTGGCGGGCCTGACGCCGGACGATCTGCGCGGCTGGTACGAGACCCGTGACGGCGAGCGCGTCCGCGAAGCAGGCATTCTCGATGGCCTCGACGTGGATCCGCAGGTTGCCGAAGACCTGATCATGAAGGCCCGTGTCGCTGCGGGCTGGATCGACGCTGCCGATCTTGAGCCGGAAGCTGAAGAGGGCGCTGAAGGCGAAGCCGCAGACGCCGGTGAAGGCGCGGCCGCAGACGTGTCTGACGCCGATGTGGACGCTGAGCTGGGTGATCTGGATCTGTCCGATCTGGAAGCTGAAGCTGAACGTCTGGGCGTTTCGCTGAGCGAGCTGCTGGAAACTGGAGACGAGTCTGAGGAGGACAACAAGGACGCGTGAGCCGGGGCGCACGAACATCCCGTGACAAGCCGGTGCGCGAGCGCCGGTGCGTTGCGACAGGCGACATAGCAGGACCGGACCGGCTTCTGCGGGTTGCGCTGTCACCGGACGGGGTGGTGACCCCGGATATCGCGGCGCGGCTTCCCGGTCGCGGTGCCTGGGTCACAGCTGATCGCGCGCTGATCGACAAGGCCGTTTCGAAACGGTTGTTCAACCGGGCTTTTGAAAAGCCGGTTGAGGCACCGACCGGACTGGCCGATCAGTTCGAGACCCTTCTGGAGGCGCGTGCGCTGTCCATGCTGGGTCTGGCGCGGCGTGCAGGCCGGCTCGCAATGGGGTATGATAGCGTCAAGCTGGCCTTGTCGAAGGGTGACAGGCCGGCGTGGCGGATCGAGGCCAGTGATGGCGCAGCCGATGGGCGAGGCAAGCTCGATCGGATTTGCGCCGCGGCCTGGCCCCGACTGGAGACGGTGGGATGTTTCAGCGCAGAGGCCATTGGGCAGGCGCTGGGACGGACCGGCGTCGTCCATGCGCTTTTAACCGAAGGTCCGGAGGCGGACGGGTTTGGTGCTGTTGTCAGCAAGCTGGCTGGCTTTCGCACCCTCAACCCGTTTGACACAGGCACCGATAAAGGCGCACACGACGGTTGAAACGCCTATCAAGGCGAGTAGTTTAGCGGCCCTCTGCCGGGCTGGCTGTGGACAATGCCACAGTTGGACTGACCAGGGGCCTGACAGAGATGACGGCACATCGCGCGCGGCGGCTGTGTGTCGGATGAACGATCTGCCGTAACAAGGACGCTCATGAGCGACTCTGACGAACGTAACACCTCGGGCCGCAAGCCCCTTTCCCTTGGCGGACGCTCCTCGTCCGGAACCGTGCAGCAAAGCTTTGCGCGCGGGCGGCAGAAGGCTGTCGTGGTTGAGAAGAAGCGCAAGCGCCCGGGCGCGGCTCCGGCCGCTGGTGCCAAGGATACCGGTGCCGCAAAAACCCCTGTGTCGGACAAGGACAGGGCGCGCGCACTCCTGGCAGCCAAGGCCAAGCAGCTGGGTCTGTCTGAGGAGGAGCTGCTGCGTCGTCAGGCGGCCATCCAGCGTAACAGGACTGAATCTGAGGCGCGCGAAGCCAAGAAAAAAGCTGAAGCCGAAGCGCTGAAGCAGCGCGAGGAAGAAGACAAGCGCCGTCTGCAAGAGCAGAAAGAGCGCGAAGAAGCCGAACGCAAGGCCGCTGAAGAAGCCGAGCGCCGGGCCAAGGAAGAGGCCGAGGCCGCGCAGCGCGCCGCTGAAGCCGAAGCTGCGGCCGCCAAGGCCGCTGAAGCAGGTCCGCCGTCTGAAAAGCCGAACCGCAAGACGGACAAGGCCCGCGGCAAGGGTGCGGCCAAGGACGAGCCTGCCGATGGCAATCGCAACATGCTTGAAGCCATGGGCGGGCGCGTCAAACAGAAGCGTTCCAACCCGGCCGCGGAAAAGCAGCAGCCGTCACGCGCCAAGGACACCAAGCGTCGCCAAGGCAAGCTGACCATCCAGAACCTAGTCGAAGACGATTCCGATCGTCAGCGTTCACTGGCGTCAATGCGACGGGCGCGCGAGCGTGAAAAGCAACGCCGGGCAGGCGGTGCGTCGCGCGAAAAAGTCTCCCGTGAGGTGGTCGTGCCCGAGGCGATCTCTATTCAGGATCTCGCCCAGCGTATGACCGAACGCGCGGCAGACGTGGTGAAGTATCTGATGACCCAGGGTCAGATGATGCGCGCCACCGACATGCTGGACGCGGACACCGCCGAGCTGATCGTTGAGGAATTTGGTCACACCATCAAACGTGTGTCCGAAGCAGATGTGGAAGACGGCTTCATCGAAGGCGATGATCCTGAAGACACCAAGGTAGGTCGCCCGCCCGTGGTGACTGTTATGGGTCACGTTGACCACGGTAAGACCTCGCTGCTCGACGCCCTGCGCTCCACCGACGTGGCCGCGGGCGAAGCCGGCGGGATCACCCAGCATATCGGTGCCTATCAGGTGCAGCTGAAAACCGGCGCGAAGATCACCTTCCTCGATACGCCGGGCCACGCAGCCTTCTCGTCCATGCGTTCGCGCGGGGCACAGGCCACCGATATCGTGATCCTGGTTGTGGCCGCTGATGACGGTGTGATGCCGCAGACCATCGAGGCCATCAACCACGCCAAGGCGGCGGAAGCCCCGATGATCGTGGCGGTCAACAAGTGCGACAAGCCGGACTCCAACCCGGACAAGGTGCTGCAGGAATTGCTGCAACACGAGGTCTTTGTGGAAGCCATGGGTGGTGACACCCAGTCGGTGAATGTCTCGGCGATCAAGAAGACCGGTCTCGATGAGCTGACCGAAGCCATCTCGCTGCAGGCTGAATTGCTTGAGCTGAAGGCCAATCCGAAGCGCTCTGCCGATGGTGTCGTGATCGAAGCCCAGGTGGACAAGGGCCGCGGCCCGGTCGCCACCGTGCTGGTCAAGCGCGGCACGCTGAAGCGCGGTGACATCGTTGTGGCCGGGGCCCAGTGGGGCAAGGTTCGCGCGCTGGTGAACGAGCGTGGCCAGCAGATGAAGGAAGCCGGTCCGTCCCTGCCGGCCGAGATCCTCGGCCTTGATGGTGCGCCGGAGCCGGGCGAGCTTTTCGCTGTGGTCGATACCGAAGCGCGCGCCCGCGAGCTGGTGGAATACCGCCAGCGTGTGAAGCGCGACAAGTCGGCCGCCGCCCGTGCCGGTGGCGGGGCTTCGCTTGAGCAGATGATGGCCAAGCTGAAGCAGAGCGAGATCGAAGAGATGCCGCTGCTCGTCAAATCTGACGTGCAGGGTTCGGGCGAGGCCATCGTTGGCGCGCTTGAGAAGATCGGCAACGAGGAAGTCCAGGCGCGCGTCATTCACCATGCCGCAGGCGGTGTGTCTGAAAGTGATGTGCTGCTGGCTCAGTCCTCGGGCGCTCCGATCTTTGCGTTCAATGTGCGTGCCAACAAGCAGGCCCGTGAGCTCGCCGAGAAGGAAGGCGTGGAGATCCGCTACTATTCGGTAATCTACGACCTGATCGACGACGTGCGAGACACGCTCCAGGGCATGCTGGCTCCTGAAAAGCGCGAGAACTTCATCGGCTACGCGGAAATCCTGGAAGTGTTCAACATCTCCAAGGTCGGCAAGGTTGCTGGTTGCCGCGTGACCGAAGGTGTCGTGAAACGCGGTTGTGGCGTGCGCCTGCTGCGCGATGACACGGTCATCCACGAAGGCGAGCTTTCAACGCTGAAGCGCTTCAAGGACGAAGTGCCTGAAGTGCGCGCCGGCACCGAGTGCGGCATGGGCTTTGTCGGCTATCACGACCTGCAGGTCGGCGATCAGATCGAGTGCTTCGAAGTCCAGGAAATCGAGCGCAAGCTGTAAGGCTTTCGCACGCCAATCCAAACGCAAGCGGGCGGCCCATCGGGTCGCCCGTTTTGTTTTTGGGTGGACACCCTCTACCTTGGGCTTGCCAAACCCTCTATCGGAGTGAACGACCTACATGCTGAGGTTTGAGTTCGATTGGTCATCAAGCGAGCTTCACCCCGTGGCTGAACGCGGGCGTGCCCTCACCTTGTCTCGTTGGGCAGTCGTTGGTGTTTTTATACGGTTCGCAGTGGTTGTGGCGGGCGGAGGTCTCGGGGCGTGGATTGGTGCCGGTCGGAGCGTTGGCTGGGACTCGGCATTGATCGGTTATTCAGCGGCCGGCGCGGTGATTGGACTCATCCTGTCATACATCACTGCCACCACGCTTAATGGATGGCTTTGCCGAGGTTCGAGGCTTCCCACGTGGAAGGGGCGGATCATCTGGACGCTCGCAGAGGACAGCCTCGCAATCTCTCAAGAAGGTTATGAAATTGTTTGCAAATGGGAGCGGGTCGACGCTGTCATTCTAACGGACGGCGAAATCTTGGTCGCAATCGCGGGGCAATTCTTCATTTTGCCTGAGCGGGCGTTTCAAACCTCAGCTGATACACAGGCGGTGTGGGAATTTATTTGGCAAAGGTTGAATTCAGAAGCGCAAGAGTTGAGTGACCGATTGCAAGCCAGCGATGAATTCCTTGGTTTTAAATCATGAGGACTCGTCCGCTGGCTCGGCAAACCCGGAGAATGACTGGTGATTGAGTATCGCGTTGAAGCCCGAGACGCCCTAGGCGACCTGCTTGCTTCGCAGGCCATGATGCACCGGGTATCTTACTCTGGCCCGGTTCGTCTGATGTCATTTGTCCTCGCGGTCGCCTACCCGCTCGCCGTAATGGGGGGTGGTGGGCTGCTGTCCTTTCTGCTCATGACGCAAATTCTGCCCGACGCCTTGATGCAGGACGGCAGCGTTGCACAAAGGGCGCTCGTCTTCGTTGGAATTGTGCTCGGCTATGCAGTTTTTTCTGCGACCTGGCCCAGAGTGAAGGCCTGGCTGAGCACCTTCAACCGTCTTCCGCCGGTGCCGGACGGTGATGTGACCACCATTCGCGCTGACGATACCGGCTTGTACTTCGAAGCGGAAAACGCGACCTCCTGGATCGGTTGGAAAGCGATGGATGCGGTGCTGGTTTTTGAAGACCGGCTGTATGTCATCGCCGCGATGACGGGGCGATCTGTCCCGTTCCCGTCGGAAGCGAGCGGTGACCGTGAGTCGCTGATCGATCTGGTCTCTCAAAACCTGACGGCGGAGGCTCATACGCTCAGCAATACGCTGCAATCGGAGTTGGCGTCATCGCGGTCGGTGCAGGCGTCGCGATAAGCCGGTTTTGCCTTCGCGGCGCGCCGCCATACCTCTCACGTCCTTGAATTCACCCCTGCTCAAGGACGTTTGCCATGAACTGGTCACTGCTCATCCCACTCCTCATGACGTTGGTGGCAGGGGCGCTGTCATCCATGCAGCCTGCGTTTAACGGGCAGCTGTCCGGCTATCTCGGCTCTCCGCTAAGGGCCGCCCTGATCAACTTCAGCGCCGGGGCGCTGGTCCTGTTGTCGGTGGTGACGGTCTTCACGATGCGTCAGGGCGTGCCGAGCGTGGAGCGGCTCAGTGCGGTGCCGATCCATCTGTGGGTGGTGGGCGGCACGCTCGGTGCGATCTTTGTCTCCACCGCGACCTGGGCGACGCCGAAGATTGGCGCGGGCGCGTTTTTCGCCGCGCTTTATGCCGGCCAGCTCATCATGGCGCTGGTGCTCGACCATTTCGGCTTGCTGGGCCTGGAGCAGAAATCCGCCACACTGATGCGCATGGCGGGCGTGCCGATCCTGCTGCTGGGCGCGTGGCTGATCGTGCGAGGCTAGTCGACGCTTAATCCGGGATCGGGGCGGAGCGCCAGATTTCGAACAGCTGCTCCAGTTCGACCTCATACGCCGGGTCCGGTGTGATCACGGAAAATTCAATCGACCATGCGCTGGAGCTTCGATCCTCACCCGGCCCGCCAAACATGACGTGGGACGAGCTGGAGCCGATGCACTCAAACTCCGGATCAAGACAGCTGAAATGCAGGGTCAGGCTGGAGCGCTCCGAATTCAGCTCCACATCGACCGGCGCCAGATCAAAGCGGTGCATGTCGCGCGCGTTCATGTACCAGCCGGGGGCCGGATCGTTCTCGTTGCCCGTCGGGGGCTGAACGCCCCGGCGAAAGACCGTGATCGCATTCTCCAGCAGATAAATATAACGCCCTTCGGCTGCCGCCCCATCGGTGTAGGTGTCCATCATGCCGTAGGCGAGATAATTCTGGATCAGTAGCGCGGCCTCCGCCGGGCTCCGGTCAGAATAATCCTCTGGCACTGGCTGGGTGGCTAGCAAGGTGGCTGCAGCAAGTGCGATCATTCGCTGTCGCCCTCCGCGGCTTCATCTTCAATCCAGTCGCGCATCTTGGTTTCAAGATAGGCCAGCGGAACGCCGCCCTCATCCAGAATGCGGTCGTGGAAGCTGGCGAGGTCAAAGTCGGCACCCAGCCGCGCTTCGGCGTCCGAGCGTAGCTCGCGGATCAACAGCTCGCCGGTCTTGTAGGCGAGTGCCTGGCCCGGCCAGCTGATATAGCGGCTGACCTCGTTGCGGATATTCAGCGGCGACAGGGCAGAGTTCTCAAGGAAGCAGGCCTCGGCCTCGTCCCGGTCCCAGCCATACCAGTGGATGCCGGTGTCCGCGACGAGGCGGCAGGCGCGCCACATCTCATAGGTCAGACGGCCAAACTCCTCATAGGGCGTGGTATACATGCCCATGTCCTGGCCCAGGAACTCGGTATAGAGCGCCCAGCCTTCACCAAAGGCGGTGATATAGGTGTCGCGGCGGAATTCCGGCACATTCTCCAGCTCCTGCGCGATGGCAATCTGGTGGTGGTGGCCGGGCACCGCCTCATGCACCGTCAGGGCCGGCATTTCATAAAGCGGGCGCTGATCGAGCCGGTAGGTGTTGACCATATAACCGCCGGCCTGGCCGCTCTCCGCGTCGCCGGGCCAGTAGCGGGCCGTGGTGTAGTTCGGCGCGATCGCCGGTGGCACCTCGCGCACGCCATAGGGCAGCCGCGGCAGGGTATTGAAGAAGGCCGGCATCTCGTCATCGGCCTTTTTCGACAGGTAGGACGCCACCATCATCAGCTCCAGCTCGGTGTCAGCATAGAACTGCTCGTCGGTGCGCAGGAAGTTCAGAAACTCTGCAAACGTACCGTCAAAGCCGGCCTCCTCGATCACCTCTTCCATGTCGGCGCGGATGCGCGCGACTTCGGACAGGCCGGTCTGGTGAACCTGCTCTGGCGTCAGGTCGAGCGTCGTGTGCTGACGCACAAGCGCGCGATAGTAGTCCTGACCGCCGGGCATGGCGCTGGCACCCAGCTCATCGCGCGACGCCGGGATATAGGTGTTGGTGAAGAAGGCATGCAGGTCTTCAAGCGCCGGCATGGCCGCGGTTTCAATGGCCTCGATGGCCTCGGCGCGCAGCCGGGCCTTGTCCTCGTCAGAGATGGTCGAAGGCAGATTATTGATCGGGGTCAGAAGCTGGCTGTCCTCCGGGGCGGAAATCTGGGCCTGAACCTGATCGGCCACGCCGGGCAGGATTTCGCGCGGCTGCACCCAGCCGGTCGCGATCCCGCGCTCCAGCCAGGCTTTCTGCTGATCGAAATAGGCCGGGAGATTATAGAGCCTGGCGATCCATGCCTCAGCCTCGTCCACCGTGCGCACACGCGCTGTCAGGGCCGCAAAGCCCGGCGCGGTGTGAAAGCCGCTGTCATTGGTGAAGGGGAAATGGGCCGACTGGTTGCGGGGCACCTCGACCGCCGTATCGAGATTATAGGCCATCACTGCATAGCTCGCCTGATGGACTTCGGGCAGGTCAGCCGGGTCGATGGCATCCACGCGCTCGTCGAACGCCACCATCGCCTCATCCCAGCTTGCCACCGCCTCAAAGCTGGCATCCGGCCACTGGGCGGCAGCTTCCAGATCACCCCGGCGCGCACGGGCACCCAGATTGCGCTCATCGACAAAGGCTTCGTAGTCGGCAATCAGCGCTTCAAAGTCCTCCACCGGATTGGCGAAGGCCGGCGCGGACAGGACGAGGGCAAGGCTGGCTGTGGCAAGGTGGGCTGTGATGCGGCGCATGGAGGTCTCCCCTGAGATCTGGTTCTTAAGGGAGAGCTTAGCCCGTGGCTCGAGCGCCGTCAGCCTCGTGATGTGGCGAGCGCCTTAAAGCGCGCGCCCGGCCAGCCGTTCGGCGCAGCCATTGGTCATCAAGTCACCCTCGGCCGGGATGATGCGCTGAACCTGTTCCATCTCGCCATTGGTCGGACGATAGCTCAGGACACGTTCTTCACCAGCAGCCGTCTGCACCCGAAAGGCGCTGTCCTGTGTCGCGTCGCCAAAGGCCCCGCCAACCCGTTCGATCACGACCATCCCGACTTCAAACCCGGCTGGCGCTGCGGGACCTTCAGGGTCCACCGTCTCGACCAGGAAGCCTTCGCCATCAGGGTTCTCGCGCAGCTCCATACCGTAAACAAAGACAGGCTGCATGCCGCTTTCAACCACGCCGCAGCTACCGAAGGTGTCGGCGGGCAGGAGGATGGTCTCACCGTCAATGATATGGCGCTGATAGAGGTCGGTGATATCCAGCCCCGTCACCTCCTGGACGAAGTCCACAAAGGTATGGGCAACCAGCCCCTGTTCGGGAGCATCGCGCATGGCAAACAGGACGTCGTCGAGATCCTGTGTGCCCCCGGTCTCGGCGTAAATCGTCTGATCAATCAGCAGCGCAAACAGATTGCCGCGCAGATAGGGCAGGCGTTGGTGCTCAGCGCTGGACCAGAAACCATCGCGGATCGCGGTGTTGGGGTTCTCGCGGGCCGGGCTTGCCATGTATTCAGCCAGAAATTCATTGATCTGGCTGATGGCACCGTCTGCATCCCAGGCACCGGACAGCAGGCCTGCACGCGTCGTCACGAAGTCTGTCACGCCTTCAGAGAACCAGTAATCGCCAGGCTGCGCAGGGCCTTGTGTCAACCGGCCAAGGCGACCGGGCACCCAAGTGTGAGAGTGCTCATGCACCAGCACGCGGGAAATAATCTCATCGGGGACATTATTGGTGCCGAAAATGGCAAAGGCATCTCTCAGATTGGTGCCACCAAAGCTGGACCGGCCCGGCTCGACCTCGATGGGCAGCGCGGTGACCAGGAAGGGCTCACCATCTGCGCCCCAATAGGCAAGATTGCCTTCTACCGCGGTCCGGGTAACCGACATGATCTGCTCGTCGAGCATGTCGCCGCGCACCGCAACACGCACAGGTCCGCCATCAATGACCTGCTCGCTAATGCGAAAATCACCCGCGACAATGACCGATGTGCTCAGGTCGCCATAGGACAGGTTTTCGCGTTCAAGGTCTGAGGCAAAGGCCCAGTCCTCTGCCACATCAAAGCTGACCTGCACGGGGCTGTCCGCGTCCAGTGGGTCGCTGTCGCGCTCGGGGCTCAGGAAAATTGTCGGGCCCAGCAGATGGACATAGTCAGGCTGCAGCCAGGGCCGGTAATTGTCACGGGCCGCCGCGGTCGGTGCACCCTCACGGTCCTGAATGATCTGCCAGCGAAGGGTCAGCGCCGCACCCGGCGCGTGCGTGACGATACGCTCCACCAGCACATCGGGGGCGGCGGGCTGAAGTGTGCCGCCGTCCACGCTGAGCTGGGCAATCCCGTTCCACAGCTCATCCTCACCGCCCCAGTTGGAGGGCAGGTCCAGGCGCGTTTCACCATCCGCGTCACCGGCCACCACCAGGGTGATGAAAACCTCCGGGCTGGCCCCGTCCTGAGGACGGATTTCGATATGGTATTCGGCAACCGGCGCACCGGCCTGAGCCAGCGCGAGCAATGATGTGACAAGCATGAACGTCCCCAGGAAGCTTCAAATAATGATAAATCCTAGCCTACCGGGTCCGGGGCCGTCTCTCATCGACAATTGGACTTAACGTCGCGCATCGGGCGTCAGCCCCAGGCGTTTGGCGATCATCCTGTCGACCATGCGGCTGGGCAGGACATTCATCAGCCATTGCTGGAAGGGCTCCGGGGTCAGGATGGTGTTCAGCTTCGGCGTCGCATCGGTTAGGCCGGCATAGACCGCCTCGGCCACCTTTACCGGCGGAAGGCCTTTGCGACCGCGCTTGACCATGAAGCCCATCAATCCCTCGATTGAGGCGAAATAGTCGGTGTCGCGATACTGGTTGGGATCCAGCTCTTCCGCCTTGTCCCAGATTGGCGTGGCGATGGGCCCGGGATTAATCGCGACCACGTCGATGCCATACATCAACAGCTCCCGGCGAAGGCCTTGCGTAAACGCCTCCATCGCGTGCTTTGAGCAGGCATAGGGCGTGACCAGCGGCATCGCCGACAGGCCCGCGACCGAGGAGATGTTGACGATCCGCCCGGGCTTGCCGCTCCGGCCCGCTTCAGCGCCCATCAGTGGCGCGAAGGCCTGGGTGGCGCGCAGCTGGCCGGTGACATTGATCTCCAGCTGGCGCTGCATGTCCTCGATCGGCAGGTGGAGCAGCGGCCCCGCCACAGCAACGCCCGCATTGTTCACAAGGCCGGCCAGGTTCTGATCGCCCAGGGCCTCACGCACCTGCTCACCGGCCGCCTTGACCTGCGCATCGTCGGTCACGTCACAGATCACCGGGGTGACGGCTTCACCCAGCGCGGATTTCAGGCGCTCGCCATCCTCGGCTTTGCGCACGCCCGCAAACACATTCCAGCCCTTCTGGACCAGAAATTCGGCGGTGGCATAGCCAATCCCGGTGGATGCCCCGGTGATCATGGCGCTGGGTGAAACAGACATGGTGAGAGCCCCTCTAGGTTTTGCACGCAACTGTCATTTTACGGTGGCGAGCTGCGCGACTGTGGTCAACGTCTCGGCGTTAAGAGTTAGGAATGATTTCCATCTGCAAACATTGCCGCCGGGTGCGGCGGTGTGCGCGTTGACCTTGGGGGCGCGCAGATTATTGTCCGCCCCGCAATGCTGCAGCGCACTCTGGCGTCGCGGTTGAACTGATTGATCGAAGGGGGGCCGAATGGCCAATTCTTCCGGACCATCCCGTCCGCTATCACCACACCTTCAAGTGTGGAAATTCCATGCCACCATGCTCTCGTCCATCCTGCACCGCGCGTCCGGCGTGGTGAATTATGTCGGTGCGGTTCTGGTGGCGATCTGGCTGATCGCTCTGGCCTCTGGCGAGGCGGCCTATACCGGCCTCATGGATGCGCTGAACGGCCCGATTAAGGTTCTGGTCCTTCTGGCCCTGATCGGTTTCACGCTGTCGTTGGTCTACCACATGCTGAACGGCATCCGGCACCTGGTGTGGGACGCAGGCAAGGGCTTTGACCCGGCCGCGTCGAACCAGCGCTCGGTCTTCATCATGATCGGCGCTGTGGTGATCACCGCGATTGTCTGGGTTCTGGGACTGGGAGTGATCTAATGAGTGATTTCCGCACCCCTCTTGCCCGTGCGCGCGGTCTCGGCGCTGCAAAAAGTGGCGCTGGCCACTTTATCGCACAGCGCGTCAGCGCCATTGCGCTGATCGTCCTGATCCCGATCTTCACCTGGTCTTTGGCCAAGCATGGCTTTGGCGATTACGACGCGGCTGTGGCCTGGATCGGCTCTCCGCTGGGCGCGATCGTGACCCTTCTGACCCTCAGTGCGGCATTCTATCACATGCGCCTGGGTCTACAGACGGTCATTGAGGACTACATCCATAAGCCTGGAACGAAAATCGCGCTCCTGCTGGCGAATACCTTCATCGCAGCAGGGCTTTGGCTGGCCACCCTCTGGGCGGTCCTGTCAGTCGCGGCACAGCAATAAGAGGCAGTCGTTTAAATGGCGTCTTACGAGTTTATCGATCACACCTTTGATGTCGTCGTTGTGGGCGCAGGCGGCTCCGGCCTTCGTGCAGCCCTGGGCGCGGCGCAGGCCGGCCTGAAGACGGCGTGTATCTCCAAGGTCTTCCCGACCCGCTCCCACACCGTGGCGGCCCAGGGCGGCATCTCCGCCTCGCTCGGCAATATGGGTGAGGATGACTGGCGCTGGCACATGTATGACACCGTGAAGGGCGTCAGACTGGCTCGGCGACCAGGACGCCATCGAATATCTCTGCAAGGAAGCCCCGGCTGCCGTATACGAGCTGGAGCACTGGGGTGTGCCCTTCTCGCGCACTGAAGACGGCAAGATCTATCAGCGCGCCTTTGGCGGCATGACGAAGAATTTCGGCGAAGGCCCGGTGCAGCGCACTTGTGCGGCCGCTGACCGGACCGGTCACGCCATCCTGCACACGCTCTATGGGCAGTCGCTGAAGAACGCGACCGAGTTCTTCATCGAGTATTTCGCCCTTGATCTGATCATGGATGACGAAGGCGTCTGCCGCGGTGTGACCGCGTGGAAGCTCGATGACGGCACGCTGCACCGCTTCCGTGCCCAGAAGGTCATTCTGGCGACCGGCGGTTATGGCCGCGCCTACTTCTCCGCCACGTCCGCCCACACCTGCACCGGTGACGGAAACGCCATGGTGCTGCGTGCGGGTCTGCCGCTGCAGGACATGGAATTCGTGCAATTCCACCCGACCGGCATTTATGGCGCAGGCTGCCTGATCACCGAGGGTGCGCGCGGTGAGGGCGGTTATCTGACCAACTCCGAAGGCGAGCGCTTCATGGAGCGCTATGCGCCGAACGCCAAGGACCTCGCCTCACGCGACGTGGTCTCACGCTCCATGACGATGGAGATCCGTGACGGTCGCGGCGTCGGCGAAAACGGCGACCATATCTATCTGCACCTCGATCACCTGGACCCGGACATTCTGGCCCAGCGCCTGCCGGGCATCTCTGAAAGCGCGAAGGTGTTTGCCGGAGTGGACGTCACGAAAGCGCCGATCCCGGTGCTGCCGACGGTCCACTACAATATGGGCGGCATCCCGACGAATTATCACGGCGAAGTGCTGACCAAGGTGAACGGCGATGCCGACACCGTGGTTCCCGGCCTGATGGCTGTGGGCGAAGCGGCCTGCGTGTCCGTGCACGGTGCCAACCGTCTGGGCTCCAACTCGCTCATTGACCTTGTTGTGTTTGGCCGCGCGGCCGGCCTGCGTGCTGCGGAGACCACCGAAGCCGGGGCCAGCCAGCCGGAGCTGCCCGCCAACGCTGGCAAGCAGACGCTGGAGTGGCTCGACAGCCGTCGCCACGCGTCGGGCGGGACGAAGACCGCTCAGCTGCGCCTCGACATGCAGCGCGCCATGCAGGAAAACTGCGCGGTGTTCCGCACCCAGGAAATCCTGGACGAGGGCGTGGAGCGCGTGGCCAAGGTCTATGAAGGCGCGAACGACATCGCGGTCAACGATCGCTCGATGATCTGGAATACCGACCTTCTGGAAACGCTGGAGTTCGACAACCTGATCGCGCAGGCCGCGGTGACGGTGGGTTCGGCGGCTGCGCGCACTGAAAGCCGCGGTGCCCACGCCCGTGAGGACTTCCCCGATCGCGATGACGAGAAGTGGATGAAGCACACGCTCGCCTGGTTCGACGGCAAGGTGAAACTCGATGACCGCCCGGTCCACGAATACACCCTGTCCAACGATATCGCCTATATCGAGCCGAAGGCGCGGGTTTACTAAGCCCGCCGCCCGGCACAGACACTAAAGAACGGAACGACTGACATGGTCGCACTGACACTGCCGAAAGGCTCGCAGGTTCAAAAGGGCAAGGTCTGGCCGAAGCCGGAAGGCTCGGACGAGAAGGACCTGCGCGAGTTCAAGGTCTATCGTTATGACCCGGACACGGGCTCCAACCCGCGCTGGGACACCTACTATGTCGACACCGCCAAGTGCGGGCCGATGATCCTGGACGCGCTCTTCTTCATCAAGAACGAGATCGACACCACGCTGGCTTTCCGTCGCTCCTGCCGGGAAGGCATTTGCGGGTCCTGCGCGATGAATATCGGTGGCCGCAACACGATCGCCTGTACCAATGGCATCGAGGACCACAAGGGCGCGATCACGATCAGCCCCCTGCCGCACCAGCCGGTGGTCAAGGACCTCATCCCGGACCTGACCAATTTCTACGCTCAGCTGGCGAGCATCAAACCCTTCCTCCAGACCGAGACCCCTCAACCGGAGAAGGAATGGCGCCAGAGCCCGGAAGACCGTGCAGAGCTCGATGGTCTTTACGAGTGCATCCTGTGCGCCAGCTGCTCAACCAGCTGCCCGTCCTACTGGTGGAATTCAGACAAGTATCTGGGTCCGGCCGCGCTGCTGCAGGCTTATCGCTGGATCGCCGACAGCCGTGATGAAGCCACCGGTGAGCGCCTTGATGAGCTGGAAGACCCCTTCAAGCTCTATCGCTGCCACACCATCATGAACTGCGCGAATGTCTGCCCCAAAGGCCTGAACCCGGCAAAAGCCATCGGCAAGATCAAGGAATTGATCGTCGAGCGCCAGGTGTAGAGCTAGCGCTAACACCAGATCAGAAACGCCCCGGTCATTGGCCGGGGCGTTTTTTGTTTGTGGCTTCGAGTTTACGAAAACTCTCCAAACCGCCGCCTCACTGCCCCCTTTCCTCCCCATTACCTGATCAGTCTCGCGCGCGCTGGGACTGACAGGAGACGACACATCATGATCAAGGGACTGTCCGGGCGCTCGCTCGGGTTAAAACTCATTCTCATAGGCGCGCTGGTCTGTTTGCTTGGGATACCGCTGCTGTTTGTAAACATTCTGACCTGGGAGCGCTCAGGCCGGGCTGCGGAGGTCATTGAAGAGGCGGGCGCATCGCTGGGCGGGCCGCAAACGATACGTGGGCCATTCTTGCGAGTGCCCTTCCAATATCCCGAGACAACAACGCGCCAGACCGAGGACGGCGTGGAAGAGGAGGTCTCGCGCCTGGTTACGCGCCGGGTGGTGGTCACGCCGCGATCGCTGGATATCAACGCGCAGATGGACACCGAGGTTCTGACCCGGGCGATCTACGACATTCCCAGTTACACGACCACAGTCGGTTTGACCGGGCGGTTTGATGTCAGCGTTGTTGACGACTTTCTGCCCGATGACGGCACTGTCTTGTGGGATCAGGCCCAGGTCATACTGGCCATCAGCGATCTTCGCGCGTTCAAGGCTCCCGTCGAAATGACGGTCGGTGATAGTCAGGTGCCGCTTTTGTTTGAACCGGGATCGCGGCTGGATGTGCCAAACGTGCGCTGGCGGGGCGTCACCGCAGAGCTGGCCCTTCGACCTGATCAGCCCTTGAATTTTGACGCCGAGCTTGTCGTGGGCGGGGTGGAGACCCTGACCTTCGTGGCATCGGGCCGCCACACGACTGCCCGGATGACCAGCGACTGGCCCCATCCCGGGTTCACTGGAAATTTCCTGCCCACCGCACGCGACGTCACGAAGGACGGGTTTAGCGCCAGCTGGCAGGTGCCCTATCTTGCGCGCGGCGTGCCGGAGGCGTGGATTGAAGGGGAGCGCGGTGTCCTCATGCCGGCGAGCTTCGCGGTCACTCTGACAGACCCGGCTGATGGCTATGCCCAGGTTAGCCGCGCCCTGAAATATGCATTCTTCTTCATTGGCTTCACGGTCCTCGCCGTCTTCCTTCTTGAAGCGGTTAGCCGGACGCGCATTCACGCGGCGCAATATATCCTGATCGGGCTGGCCCAGATCGTTTTCTACGTTTTGCTCCTTGCGCAATCAGAGCACCAGTCAGCCGCATACGCCTATGTGATCGCGGCCGCGGCCACGGTAATCATGACGGGGGCCTATAGCGCGACGGCCTTGAGGGACAGGCGCAAGGGCCTCATCGTCTTTGGCCTGATGGCGCTCGTTTATGGCGTCCAATATGTGCTCCTGATCACGGAGGAATACGCACTTTTGATCGGCGCGTGGCTCGCCTTCGTCGCGCTTGGTGCAACCATGTGGGTGACGCGGAACATCGACTGGTATGGCGGACCGGAACCCTCCGGCACGCCCGAGCCATCAGACGCTCGTTGAGGGCCCGACATTAAAAAGAGAAACGCCCCGGTCGATGCCGGGGCGTTTTTTGTTTTGCTGAGAGGGCGTGCGTCCTTCGAGACGGTCCCTTCGGACCTCCTCAGGATGAGGGAAGTAGGCGTTCTATGAAATCCTCATCCTGAGGAGCGCGAAGCGCGTCTCGAAGGACCAGCAGGACAAAGCACAAACGCAGTCATCCCCACGCCAGCCGCTCACACATCGCCTTCAGCGCCTCGGTTGCGCCGCCATCATCGCCGGCCAACGCGCGGGCCTTCACCGGCTCGCCGAAGGCGAGGCGGTAGTGCTTGCCCCGCTGGTTTAAAAGGCCGTGGAAGAGCGTGATATCGCGCAGCTCCTCATGGATGTGGGCGAGGATATAGTAGGCGAGCGGCATGCGCTGGGTGACGCCCATGGGAATGATCGGCGCATCGAAGCGTCGCGCGATGGAGACGCCCGCTGGCGACCAGGCGGGCTCGACGATGGAGCGGGTCTTCCAGCTCCAGTCGGCCATGCGACCTGCCGGGAAGATCACCACACAGCGCCCGGCATTGAACGCCTCCATCGCGCTTTTCAGGGTTTCGCGGGCGCGCTGGCGAGCCAGGGCATGCTTGCGCCACTCCACCGGGATGATCCGGTCTTTCAGGCCCGGGCAGATGCGCAGCGCGTCGCGGTTGGCAAAGAAGATCAGGTCATCGCGCACCGGCTTGATGGCCTTGTAAAGCGCATTGCCATCGGGAATGCCGCCGGGGTGGTTCGCGATGATCAGCGCCGGTCCGGTGGCTGGCACATGCTCCAGGCCCTCAGCCTCCACTGAGAGGTTCAAAAACGCATCGCCCCAGGCAAAACACCCGTCGGCATCGAGATCGCGCACCGCCTCGACCAGCCTGATGGCCTCGCGATAGCCCAGAAGTGGCAGGATGGTGTGGCGCAGCATCGGCCAGAGCCACGGATTGCGGCTGAGTTTCGGGGCTCGCTCCTCGATCATGGCGTCGACCAGCGCAGCGGCGTCGTCGGCGCGCACTGGCTCTTCCATGACCGACAGGCTCATGACGCCTCCTGCGCCAGGGTCTCGGTCATCTGGCGCAGCACTTCGCTGGCCCCGGCTTCATCCTCTGGCAAGTCGGCCGGATCGACGGCCTCGGCGAATTTCATCCGGTAGAGCGCCCCCTTTTTGGCCAGCAGCTCATGAAACACGGTCATGTGCTTCAGTTCTTCATGGATCTGTCCAAGGCCGTAAAACATCAGCGACATGCGTTGCTTCAGGCCAAGCGGGATGACCGGTGCGCCAAATTTTCGGGCGAGGGAGACCGCTGTCGGGGCCCAGGGTTGTTCGACGAGGCGAAGCTTGCGCCAGTCCCAGGCGGCCATGCGCCCGGCGGGGAAAATCACGATGCAGCGTTCAGCGCGGAAGGCATCGATCGCCATGCGCAGGGTCTCGCGGGTCTTGTCGCGGGATTTCGAGCCGGCGCGCCATTCCACCGGAATGACCTGATCGGCGAGGCCCTCGCACACCCGGATGGCGTCGCGGTTCGCAAAAAAGACCATGTCCGGGCGTCGCTGTTTTAGCACCGACCAGACCGCGATACCGTCCGCGATGCCGCCGGGATGATTGGCCACGATCACGCAGGGACCGGCATCTGGCACTGCACTCAGGCCCTGGGCCTGCACGCGCATGGCGAGGAAGTCTTCCGACCAGTCCATGGCCTGCGCGCCGCTGAGCGGTGCCAGCCTGTCGGCGATGTCGGCGGCGCGCTGATAGCCCAGCAGCGGATAGAAGATGCGCTTCACCCACGGCCAGAGCACAGCGCTCTGACGCAGGCGGATCGCGCGCTCTTCAATCAGCTGGTCAACGATATGCTCGGCAGGCTCTGACATGACGCTGCCATGAAGGCGAATGCGCGGCGCTCACGCAAGCGTCGTGTCAGCAGGCCGTGGCTGTGCGTCCCGAGGTCTGGGGCAGGGCCGCGCACATTTCCGGGTGCCCGTCACAACACGCGTCGACAAGAAAGCTCACCAGACCGGAGATCTCCTCGACATTCGGGGAATAGATGCGCATCCGTCCCTCCCGGCGGACCTTGATCAGTCCGGCCTGCATCAGCACCGACAGGTGCGCAGACAGATTGCTGGGTGATACGCTGGCATGGCTTGCCAGCTCACCCGCCGTCACGCCATCCGGTCCGGCCTTGATGACTTTCTGAAACACAATCAGACGCGTTTCATGCGCAAGTGCGCCAAATCCGAGAGCCGCTTTTTCCACGCCGGACACCTTCTTCGGTAGATGCGTTCAATATGGCGACGTTACCCCGGATTCTTGGGTGCGCCAGCCCTGTCCCAAAATTTTTTCAAAAATTCCCCAGAAATTGCAGTTAAGTCGAGTGTTCCTGTTTCAGGATGTATTGAAATGGCCGCGGTTTCGCAATACACGTTCACCGTGGCAAAAAGGCCAGAGGGGGACATGAATATTCTCATCCTGTGTACGGGCAACAGTGCCCGCTCCATCCTGGGCGAAGCGATTTTCACTCATCGCTCTGGCGGTGCCGTTCAGGGCTTTTCGGCAGGCTCAAACCCCACCGGACGCCCCAATTCGTACGCGCTGGAAACGCTGGAGCGCCACAGCATCGATACCGGTTTTGCGCGCTCGAAATCCTGGGATGAGTTTGATGACCCTGACGCGCCGGTCATGGATGCGGTGATAACCGTGTGTGACAGCGCCGCATCGGAAACCTGCCCGGTCTGGCCCGGCGCTCCGGTGCGCGCCCATTGGGGCCTGCCGGACCCCGCCGCGATCGAGGATCCGGATGCGGCCCGCGCGGCCTTCGAGGCGACGTATCAAAAGCTTGCCGGGGCTGTGGACCGGGTGCTTGCCAGCGAAGGCTGGCAAGAGGGCGGTGACGCCCTGAAGGCCGCTCTGGACGCTGCGAGGCCGGAGTGATGCATGATACGGGTTTGCGGCTGGCGGCGGAAACGCTCGGCACTTTCTTTCTGCTGGTCGCGGTGGTCGGCTCCGGCATCATGGCCGAGCGACTGACCGGCGATATCGCGGTGGCGCTGCTTGCCAATACGATTGCGACCGGTGCGGCGCTCTATGTGCTGATTACTGCCTTTGGACCGGTCTCCGGCGCGCACTTCAACCCGGCCGTCACGCTGGCAATGGTCGTTCGAAAAAAGATCGGCGTGACAGAGGGTGGGCTTTTCGTGCTGGCGCAAATTATCGGCGGCATTGCCGGGGTTGTTTGCGCGCACCTGATGTTTGAAATGCCGGCGCTGGAGCTGGGCGACCGGGTCCGCACCGGCCCGGCCCAGTGGCTGGCTGAAGGGGTGGCCGCGTTCGGGCTGGTCTTTTTCATTTTCATGGCTGTGGCGCGCAAACCGGAGAGTGTGGCGCTGGTGGTCGCGCTCTACATCACCGGGGCCTACTGGTTCACCGCGTCGACCAGCTTTGCCAATCCGGCGGTGACGATTGCCCGCTCCCTGACCACCAGCTTTGCCGGGATCCAGCCCGCCGACGCGCCCGGCTTCATCGCCGCGCAGATCGTGGGCGCGCTGCTGGCGACCGCAGTGGCTGTGGCCTTTGACCGCTTCGGGGTCGACTCCCCTTCCGCCAAGGCCTAATCGGGAGGGCGTACTGCCTGTTTGAGGAGTCCTACCCATGTTGATTGAGACCCTTGCCGCCCTCATCCTTGTTCAGGACGCTGACCCGGCGGGCCGCTATCAGGTCGAGGGTGTCTCCGGCTGTACCCTGCGCCTGCAGGAGAGCCTGCCCAGCCTTCCTGAAGCCTTTGTGGAGGGCGAGGCCCAGTCCGGCTTTGCCTTTGCCACGCCGGGCTGCCCGATGGGGCTGGAGGCGTTGTCGCTCTGGCGTTTCGCCAACGCGGCTGAGACCCTGACGCTGGTGGACGGGGCTGGCGAAACCCTGCTGACGGCCACCTGGCAGGGCGGCGTCTGGCAGGGCGAGGCGGCCACCGGCGAGGCGGTGCGACTGAGCCGCGACTGAGCCGCATCTCGACACGTCCGGTCCATCCCGCTACACCGCTGGCGAAATCAGTGGCGCGCCCCACGCGCCGATAAAAACCTCGCGGAGGACCTCCCATGACCGCACAGCGCGACGTCCATCATTTCATCAATGGCAAGGCCGTTCCCGGCACCTCTGGCCGCTTCGGCGATATCTTTGATCCCAACACGGGTGAGGTTCAGGCCAAGGTCGCGCTGGCGTCCAAAGACGAGATGGGCAAGGCGATTGAGATCGCCCGGGATGCGCAGGTCGCGTGGGCCCAGGTCAACCCGCAGCGCCGCGCCCGCGTCATGTTCAAGTTCAAGCAGCTGCTTGAGGAAAACATGGACGAGCTGGCCCGCCTGCTCTCCATCGAGCACGGCAAGGTCGTGGCCGACGCCAAGGGCGATATCCAGCGCGGCATGGAAGTGATCGAGTTTGCGTGCGGCATCCCGCACCTGCTCAAGGGTGAGTTTACCGAAGGCGCCGGCCCGGGCATCGATGTCTACTCCATGCGCCAGCCGCTGGGCGTTGTGGCCGCCATCACCCCGTTCAACTTCCCCGCCATGATCCCGATGTGGATGTTCGGCGTGGCGCTGGCCTGTGGCAACGCCGTCATCCTGAAGCCGTCTGAGAAGGACCCGAGCGTCCCGGTGCGTCTGGCCGAGCTGATGCTGGAAGCCGGTCTGCCCGAAGGCGTTCTGAACGTTGTCCATGGCGACAAGGAAGCCGTTGACGCCATCCTGGACCATGAGGACATCAAGGCGGTCAGCTTCGTCGGCTCGTCGGACATCGCCCACTATGTCTATTCGCGTGGTACGGCCAACGCCAAGCGCGTACAGGCCATGGGCGGGGCCAAGAACCACGGCGTGATCATGCCGGACGCCGACATGGATCAGGTCGTGAAGGATCTGGTGGGCTCGGCCTACGGCTCGGCCGGCGAACGCTGCATGGCGCTTCCCGTCGCGGTTCCAGTGGGCGAAGGCACGGCTGAGCGGCTGATCGAAAAGCTCCTGCCGGAGATTGAGAATCTGGTCCCCGGCCACTCCCACGATCCAGACGCCATCTATGGCCCGGTGGTCAGCCAGGCCCACAAGGAGAAGGTTGAAAGCTATATCCAGATGGGTGTCGACGAAGGCGCGACCCTGATCAAGGATGGCCGCGGGCTGAAGCTTCAGGGTCTGGAAAACGGCTATTTCATCGGCCCGTCCCTGTTCGACAATGTCACCGCGGACATGCAGAGCTATCGCGAGGAAATCTTCGGTCCCGTCCTGCAGATCGTGCGCGCCAAGGAGCTGGAAGAGGCCGCGGCGCTCGCCTCCAACCACCAGTATGGCAATGGCGTTGCGATCTTCACCCGCAATGGCCTGGCCGCCCGCGAGTTCGCGTCCAAGGTCAATGTCGGCATGGTCGGCGTGAACGTGCCGATCCCGGTGCCGGTGGCCTATCACACCTTCGGCGGCTGGAAGCGGTCCGCCTTTGGTGACAGCAACCAGCATGGCTTTGAGGGCGTGCGCTTCTTCACCAAGATCAAGACCGTCACCAGCCGCTGGCCGTCCGGTGAGGTCGCCGATCAGGCCTTCATCATCCCGACGATGCAGTAGGGCTCAAAGCGCTGCGACAAACCGGACAAGCGCCCAAAAGGCCAAGCTGGTAAACGCAGCGCTCCCGAATGCGCACAGTAGAAGCAGCGGTCCAAACTGGAGGTAGGCAGCCGCCCGCCATGGGTCTGGCTGCCTGCCGGCCCAGTTCATGATGCGACGCCAATCGATTAGAGTGCGCCTGCGGCTCACCAACCCGGCCTTGCCCACAAGCCAGGCTGAGCCAAGCGGGAGAGGGCATGAGCGCAGGTAGAAATAGGTTCCAGCCAGATTGAGGCTTGCAAAAACGGCCATCCACAAGCTGGCTGATGCAAGGCCTCCAAAGAGCAATTGGGTCTCAAAGCCGCGCAGGGCCAGAACCGCGATTGTCGCGAGGATTGGAAGGCGCCACGTCCAGCCGAGAACGCGCATGACCAGCCGAACTCGGTCGGGGATCATCTTTCTGGAATAATTTGGGATCGAGTCGTTTAGCGCGAGCCCCACAGTGCGGACAGCCTGATCACGCGATAGGCCCGCAGCAACCAGCTCATTGAGTATCGGTCGATAAGGTGACCGTACCAGCGATGTGACGGGTCGTCCGCCCAGCCGTCGAACGGACCTCGTTGGCCGCTGGTATGCGCCGAAATTGAATCGGATCGTCTGGCGCTGGAAACGGTACAAATGTGCCATTCGATAGTCTAAACTAGAGCATCCCGACAATGCAGTAGGAGTTACGGCGCTGGCGCGAACTGCCAAATGGCGAGCGCCAGCGCCGCGAGGATCGTGAGGACAAGGCCGACCTGGTACCATTCCATCGGTCCCATGGGTTTGCGGTCCAGCTCCAGAATGTCGACCAGGGCTGACGGTTGGCGGTCGTCGGGCGTTCCAACCAGTCGATCAGCGAAGTTTTGCAGCATGGCCTCATGCTGGCCGGACGGGTCGCGCTCAGCGTCGCGTGCCATGTGATAGATGTGGGAGATCGCCCGGGCTTCCAGCTGTGCCGTCTGTGAAGCGGATTTTGGCGTCTTGAACACAGGGCCGAGATACCCTCGCGCAAGTCCAAAAGCATTGAGGGCCAAATAGGCCAACAGCATCCACGGCAGGTAGGGCTCAAGGACCTCTGACCAGCGTTGGAACAGGTAGCTCAGTGCCAATGTGACAGCGAGACCAAGCCCGCCTGCGCCCGCAACCAGCGTCCATCGCGTGTCGCTGTCAGCCAGGCGCTGGCATTCCCGGATTATGGCCGGGCCGAATCCCGCCTGCTCAAGGCGTCGTTTGAACGTCTGGTCTGGCCTGGCCACTGGGCATTCCCCTCCCGCGCGAAGTCGAATTTGCCGCCCCGTCTGCCCTGCGTCAACGCGGGGCTTCCTCTGGTGGCCCGGCTCGCGTTAAACAGCGCCCATGCGCCGGATCGAACGCCCTGTGTCTTTGATTATTGCCGCCGTGCTGGCCTTTGGCCTGCTGGGCGCGGCCGTGCTTGTGTGGGGGCTTGGATGACGCCGAATGAGGCGCTCGCGCGCGCGGTCGAGGCGGGGCGTTTGAAGCCCGATGCGGCGCAGGCGCGAGCGGCCGACCTGCTCACCCACCTCTGGAAAAATCTGGAGCAATGGAAGGGCGGCAAGCGCGGCCTGTTTGGTCGGCGCGAGCGGTCGCCGGTGGGGGTCTATCTTTATGGCGGTGTCGGCACCGGCAAGTCGCTGATGATGGACCTCTTCTTCGACAGCGCACCGGTGGAGCACAAGCGCCGCGTTCACTTCCACCAATTCCTGCAGGAGGTGCAGACCCGCATCACCGAGGAGCGCGAGAAGAAGGACCGTGATCCGCTGCCGCGCGTGGCCCGGGCCATCGCGAAGGAGGCGCGCCTGCTCTGCTTTGACGAGCTTCAGGTCACCGATGTGGGCGACGCCATGATCCTGGGCCGCCTGTTTGAAAGCCTGTTTGCTGAGGGTGTGGTGATGGTCGCCACATCCAACCGCCACCCGGATGAGCTCTACAAGAACGGCCTTAATCGCCAGCTGTTCGAGCCCTTTATCGAGATGATCAAGGCGCGCATGTCGCTTTATGAGCTGGATTCCGGGCGCGATTACCGGCTCGAACGCCTGGAAGCCGCGCCGATCTATTACACCCCGCTGGGCGCTGAGGCCGACGCGGCCATGGACGACACCTTCGAGCGTCTGGCCATGGGCGCGCGGGCCCGCACCTCCACGGTCACGGTGAAGGGGCGGGTGCTGGACGTGAAGCGGGAGGCGGCTGGCGTGGCGCGCTTCGAGTTTGAGGAGCTGTGCGCCCGACCGCTGGGCCCGGCGGACTATCTGGCGCTGGCGGAGCGCTTCCACACGCTCATGATCGATCACACGCCGCTGCTAACGCCCGACAAGCGCGATCAGGCCAAGCGCTTTGCAACGCTGATCGACGCCCTCTACGAGGTGAAGACCAAGCTGGTGATGAGTGCGGCGGCCGCACCCGACGGACTCTACACCGAAGGCGACTACGCGTTCGAGTTCCAGCGCACCGCCAGCCGCCTCATGGAAATGCGCAGCCACGAGTATCTCGCCGCCGAGCGCAAGGTCGCGGATCTGGCGGCTTGAGGCGGATAAATCTGGTCCTTCCTGCCACATTCCCCTTTCGCCGCATTGCCCTCTTTCGCGTGGGGCGTTAGACCCTCGCGCAAGACATATTGCGTCTGCGAAGGCGCACCTCTTTTCCTCTCGTCCCGGTCCTCGGGCGCATTTTAGGAGAACACCATGGCTCGCAAGAAGATTGCCCTTATCGGCGCTGGCATGATTGGCGGTACGCTGGCTCATATCGCAGCACGCGAGGAGCTGGGCGATGTGGTCCTGATGGACCTCAATGAAGGCACCGCGAAGGGCAAAGCGCTCGACCTGTGCGAAGCCAGCCCGGTGTTCGGCAAGGACAGCCACCTGACCGGCGGTTCGGTGGAAGACTACTCCGCCATCGAAGGCGCGGACGTGTGCATCGTCACCGCCGGTGTGCCGCGCAAGCCGGGCATGAGCCGCGATGACCTGCTGGGCATCAATCTGAAGGTCATGAAGGCCGTGGGTGAGGGCATCAAGACCTTTGCTCCGAACGCCTTTGTGATCTGCATCACCAACCCGCTGGACGCCATGGTCTGGGCCCTGCGCGAGTTCTCCGGCCTGCCGCACAACAAGGTCGTGGGCATGGCGGGCGTGCTCGATGCTGCGCGCTTCCGCTGGTTCCTCGCTGAAGAGTTCAAGGTGTCGGTTGAAGACGTCACCGCCTTCGTCATGGGCGGCCACGGCGACACCATGGTGCCGCTGACCCGCTACTCCACCATCGCCGGCATCCCGGTGCCGGACATGGTGAAGATGGGCTGGTCCACCGACGAGAAGATCGACGCCATCGTGGACCGTACCCGCAAGGGCGGCGGCGAGATTGTCGGCCTTCTGGGCAATGGTTCGGCCTTCTACGCGCCGGCGGAAAGCGCCATCTCCATGGCCAAGTCCTATCTCAATGACAAAAAGCGCATCCTGCCGTGCGCCGCGCACCTGACCGGTCAGTTCGGCGTGGATGGGCTTTATGTGGGCGTACCGATCCAGATCGGTGCCGGCGGCGTTGAAAAGGTCGTGGAGATCAGCCTCAACGATGACGAGCAAGCCATGTTCGACCACTCGGTTGAGTCCGTGAAGGGCCTCGTGGAAGCCTGCAAGGGCATCGATCCAAGCCTGGCGTAAGCGCGGCGCTCACCCCAAATTCAAACCCCCGGGCCTAACCGCTCGGGGGTTTATTGTTTGCAGCGAGCTGATTGCGGGACACGATCATGCGCGTCACACGCAGGATGACAAATGCAATCGTCAAAACTACAAACACCAAAAATGCGTAGTACAGGATAACGCTCAGCATCACGGCGTTCATGACTGATCTCCCAACTGACGGCCTATCCTAACGAGAATACACGCTCAGGATCAATTCGATTCCACCCAGAGGACTCCCCATGCCCCTCAATATCGCTGTTCTTGGTGCCACCGGTGCGGTGGGCGCTGAAATGCTCACCATTCTGGAAGAGCGCCTCTTCCCGGCCGACACCGTCTATGCGCTGGCCAGCCGCAAGTCGGTAGGCCGCGAGGTGAGCTATGGCGACCGGACGCTGAAGATCAAGGACGCCGACACCTTCGACTTCTCTCAGGTTGACCTTGTTCTGATGAGCGCGGGCGGTGAGCTCTCCAAGGAGATGGCCCCGAAGATCGCCAAGGCCGGCGCGCTGGTGATCGACAATTCGTCGGCCTGGCGCATGGATCCGGACGTGCCGCTGGTGGTGCCGGAGGTGAACCCCGATGCGCTGTCGGCGCGTCCGAAGAAGAATATCATCGCCAACCCGAATTGCTCCACGATCCAGACCGTGGTGGCGCTCAAGCCCATTCACGACCGGGCCGGCATCCGGCGCGCCAGCGTTGCGACCTATCAGTCGACCTCTGGTGCCGGAAAAGAAGCCATGGACGAGCTGTGGCACCAGACCCGCGCCATTTATGTGAACGATCCGATCGAGCCCCAGGCCTTCGACAAGCAGATCGCCTTTAACGTCATTCCGAAAATCGACACCTTCATGGAGGACGGCTCCACGAAGGAAGAGTGGAAGATGACGGTGGAGACCAAGAAAATCCTGGACCCCAAGATCAAGCTGTTTGCCACCTGCGCCCGGGTCCCGGTCTTCGTCGGCCACTGCGTTGCGGCCCATCTGGAGCTTGAAGAAGAGCTGTCCGCCAAAGACGCGCGCAACCTCTTACGCGAGGCGCCCGGCCTCATGCTGATCGATCGCGCGGACGAAGACGACCCCGCCTATGTCACCCCGGTGGAAAGCGTGGGTGAGTTCGCCACCTTCGTCAGCCGCGTGCGCAATGACCCGACCGTCGACAACGGCCTCGCCCTGTGGATCGTGTCGGACAACCTGCGCAAGGGCGCCGCGCTGAACGCCGTCCAGATCGCCGAAGGCTGCGTCAATGCGGGGTGGCTGCGGCGCTAGGGATGAGCTGAAACCCCGGACGTGAAGCGATCCGGGGCCTTTACGTCAGTACATCCCCTGCTCCGGATGAGCGCAGCGATGATCCGGGACAAGGACTGTGAAATGGGCGTGCTGTCAAAGATGCCGGCTCGTCACGCGTTTTCGCCACCCTGAATTCAATTCAGGACCCGGTTTCAGCGCCAGCGCGGCTGGGTCCCGGATCAAGTCCGGGATGACGGGTTTTTGGCGTTCTCACTCCAAAGATGGCGCGAGCCCCTACCCCTCCAGCCCCGCCAGCGCCCGGGCGAAGGCGCGGGCGTCAAAGGCGGTGAGGTCGGCTTCGCCTTCGCCAATGCCGATGAAGTGGATGGGAAGCTTGAACTTTTCAGCGACCTGAACGAGCGCGCCCCCTTTCGCGGTGCCATCGAGCTTGGTCATGATCACGCCGGTCACGTTGGCCGCCTCCATGAAGGCTTCGGCCTGGGACAGGGCGTTGGAGCCGACCGTGCCATCCAGCACCAGGATGACATGGTGGGGCGCGGTCTCGTCAATTTTGCGAATGACGCGCACGATCTTCCTAAGCTCGTCCATCAGCTCGGTCTTGTTTTGAAGCCGCCCGGCGGTATCAAACAGCACCGCATCGGAACCACTTTCGCGAGCCTGCTCCACCGCGTCATAGGCAAGGCCCGCCGCGTCAGACCCGATGGGCCGCGACAGGAAGGTGGCGCCGGCCCGCTTTGACCAGACTTCCAGCTGCTCCACGGCGGCTGCTCGGAAGGTGTCGCCCGCAGCGGTGACCACGTCTGCGCCTTCGCGCGTCATCTTCACGGCGATCTTGCCGAGCGTAGTGGTCTTGCCCGAGCCATTAACGCCCACAAACAGCACGATGCGCGGGTTGTCGCCGGACATGTCGAGTGGCTGGGCATAGGGCTCCAGCGTTTCGGCAACCACGTCGGCGAGCGCTTCCTTGATCTCGTCAGGCGTGATGTCCTTGTCGAAGTTGTCTTTGGCGAGACGCGCCGTGACCCGGGCAGCCGTCGCAGCTCCCAGGTCGGCAGCGATGAGCAGGTCTTCCAGCTCCTCCAGCGCTTCGTTGTCGAGCTTGCGCTGGGTGAAGACCGCCGAGACGCTGTCGGAAAAGCGCGAGCTGGTTTTCTTGAGGCCCGAGGCAATGCGAGCGAAAAAGCCCTTCTTCTCGGTACTTTCGGACACACCGTCATTGGGCGCTGCCTCACCGTCAGACTCAGGCTCAGGCTGCGGCTCTGCGACGATTTCAGGCTCGGCCTCTGCCTCTGCCTCGATCTCCGGCTCGGGAGTCAGATCCACCTCGGATTCCGGTTCGACGGGGCTGGGCGTCTCAGCCTCAACCGGCGCAGGCGTTTCGACTTCGGGTGCGTCGCTGGTCTCGCGGGAGGCGGTGTCAGCATCGGGCAGGTCCGGGCCCTGCGCCATATCGTCAGCGGCCGGAGCTGTAGCTGTCTCGTCCGGTGTTTCTGGAGCCTCGACCTCGGCGGGCGGCTCCTCGGCCTTATCTTTTTTCTTCTTGCCGAAGCCGAACTTGAACCAGCTCATGACAGCGCCTCCAGCGCTTGACCGGTCAGGCGGTCGCCATCAATGCCGGTGATCTTCACTTTGATGAACGCGCCTGCACGTGCCGGAGCGTCCAGCGTGATCGGCGAGAAATCGTCGCCGCGGGCCATGCCGGACTTTTCAACGATCGCGGCCATCTCGGCACCGACGCGCGAGCGCAAATGACGCTGCAGCGCTTCAGCCGATTTTTCGCGCAGGCGCGCCGCACGGTCCTTGATTACGGCCCGGTCGAGCTGGGGCATGCGGGCCGCCGGCGTGCCAGGGCGCGGCGAGTAGGGGAAGACGTGGACGTAAGCCAGATCGCATTCGTCGACGAGCCGCAGCGAGTTTTCAAACATCGCCTCGGTTTCGGTCGGGAAGCCCGCGATCAGGTCGGCTCCAAAGGCGATGTCCGGGCGCACAGCCTTCAGCTTCCTCGCCAGCGCAATCGCGTCATCGCGCAGATGGCGGCGCTTCATGCGCTTTAAAATCATGTCGTCGCCGGCCTGCAGCGACAGGTGCATGTAGGGGCAGAGCCGCTCCTCCTCCGCGATGGCGCGGAACAGGTCGTCGTCAATCTCGATTGCGTCAATCGACGACAGGCGCAGGCGCGGCAGCTCTGGCACCTGTTTCAGGATCGCCTTGACCAGACGGCCCAGCTGCGGCGTGCCGGGCAGGTCCTGGCCCCAACTGGTCAGGTCCACACCGGTCAGGACAACCTCGCTATGACCGGTCTCCACCAGACGGCGCACCTGATCGACCACCTCGCCGGCCGGGGCTGACCGCGCATTCCCGCGGCCATAGGGGATGATGCAGAAGGTGCAGCGATGATCGCACCCGGTCTGGACCTGAACATAGGCGCGGGCCCGGCCATCCAGACCGTCGACCAGATGGGATGCCACTTCGCGCACCGCCATGATGTCGCCGACCTCGACCCGGTCTCCGCCTGTGGTCGCCCTAGCCGCGAAGGTTTCAGGCTTCAGCTTTTCCGCATTGCCGATGATGCGCCCGACTTCCGGCATTTTCGCAAACTCGTCCGGATCAATCTGCGCCGCGCAGCCCGTCACGATCACCTCGGCGTCCGGGCGTTCACGCTTCAACCGGCGGATGGTCTGGCGCGCCTGGCGCACCGCTTCATTGGTCACCGCGCAGGTGTTCACGATCACCGTGTCGGTCATGCCGCCCGCCTTGGCGTGGTCGCGCATCACCTCGGACTCCCAGGCGTTCAGCCGGCAGCCAAAGGTGACGATCTCCACGTCATCGCGCCCGGCCTCGGGGGCCGTCGCGTCGGGGTTTGCTTGAGGGGCGGTCATGGCGGCGCAAAGTGGGGATGAAGCCGCCTCTGGTCAAGGTTTTACGCCTGTTACTGAGCGGCTCCCTCTCCCTCGCACCGGGCGGCGCTATCCCCTCTATTTGCGGGGATAGCGCGCCGTGGGAGCGAATGGGTCAGCTTTCAGTCAAACCTGGGTCAGGTTTCAGGTCGTTCTGGTCGGTGCCGCTTAAGGGCGACACGCCGCTGTCCCCGCATCAATCCGGGGATAGTGGTGCGGGATAAATCAGGCCTGGGCTGTGACACGCTCATCGGGTTCAGGCTCCGGCTCTGCGGCGGCATCGGACGCCTCAAACCGGTCCAGGATTGCGAAGGTCAGGCCCGCGGTCATGTCGACCACGATGTGGGCCAGAATGGCGGGCCACAATGAGCCACCAAGCAGCACAATGGCTGTCAGTACCGCGCCGGTGGGCAGCACCCGCGCCATACCTGCCAGGCCCTGATAGGCATGCGGCAGAGTGAAGGCGATCAGGCTGACCACAACAGCGGCCCAGAACGGCAGCACCAGAGCCAGAGCACCAATCACAACGCCGCGGAAGATGACTTCCTCAGTCACACCGGCCGTGATCGAAACTGCCTGAAAATGCAGCGCTTCTGAGGTGTTGGAGGGCCGCATGGTGTCAAGTTCAACCCCTTCAAGCTGTTTGCGAACTGATATTCGCGACTGGCGGGAGGCGAGCACGCCAAAAACCTGCCAGGCGCAGTAAGCCAGGGCAAGACCTGTCAGGCCAAGGGCCAGCCAGCCCTGCAAGTCGTTCGCGACCGGCGCAAAGCCGATGTCAGCGAGAGAGCGACCAGACAGCACCCAGCCCATCACCGCAATCCCGGCCATAGACCAGAGCATCACCATGGTTTCACGAAACATTCTGTTTCGGGCACCTGGCTGGTCCTTACGGCGCTTGTGGCGCCTGTCGAGCAGGGGGATCGTCATCAGAACGAGCGTTACGAAGGCTAATGCGATAATGAGATAGGCATCAGGCGTGGTCATCCAGTCAGGCATGGCAGCCTCCCTTGCGGCTTCTCCCTTGCTCTCGCTGGGAGATCATGGGACATTGAACATCGAACGCGAATGCGAACATGCATTCACATATTGAAGGCCGAGATATGAGTCAAGCAAAAGCTGGGCAGGGTGCGTCTGTGCGTCCGGGAGAAATCGAGGCGGCCCAGGACCGCTCCCGGAAAACCCGCGACAAGCTGGTCAAGGCATTTGGCAAATTGCTGCGCGAAAAAGACTTTGAATCCATAACGATGGCGGAGCTGGCAAAGCGCGCCGGGGTGGCGGTCGGCACGGTCTACCGACGGTTTGAGAACAAGAATGCGCTGATCCCGATCATCTTCGAGGTCTATATGCAGATGCTGCAGGAGACCTCGGCGCAGGGTGGCGCTCAGCTGGCGCTTACCGAAGACGACACGCTGTGGACGGCGACCTGGCGCATGTGCGAGGCCGCTTCGAAAATGCTGGCAGGCGAGCCCCAGCTTATTCGCACCGCACACCTCTACGCCCGGCTCCGCCCGGACCTCGTGGGTGAGGACTGGAACGGGATCATCGAGACCTCGGTGGGCCAGTTCCGGCAAGTGATTGATCACTTCGCCGACGAGGTCCAGCGCCCGGACCCGGATGCGGCCGCGCGCATGATGTTCTACCTGCTCAACACCGTCATGGTGGAGCAGGGGCTTTATGGCGACGCGGGACCCGGCGCGGCGCTTAGGCTTGAGTCCGAGGCCTTCATCGAAGAATGCGCCACAACGATCTTCGGCTATCTGACCGTGGGAGAGGCCTAGAGTCCCATCTGTTTGACGGCGAGGTCGCGCATGATTTCTTCAGAACCACCGCCGATCGCCATGACTTTGACTTCCCGGTAGATCCGCTCCACTGCACAGCCACGCAGATATCCGGCTCCGCCCAGGATCTGCATGGCTTCGCTGGCGCAGAATTCGGTGGTCTTGGTGGCCAGCACTTTCACTTTTGCGAGCTCGGCGGCGGGCATCGGGCCGCCCGCGTCGCGGGCATCATTCATGCGCCAGGCGATCATCTGCAGATAGGCATCCAGCGCATCAATCTTCGCGCTCATGTCGGCAATCTTGTGGCGGATCGCCTGGTGTTTGATCAGGGGCTTGCCGAAGGTCTCGCGGTCCTGGGCATAGCTGATCGCATCATCCAGGCAGCGCCGCGACATGCCCAGGCACCCGGCTGACAGGCTAAACCGTTCATGGTTGAAATTGTCGATGATCGCGAGCAGGCAGGCCCCTTCCTCGCCCAGCTGGGCGTCCAGCGGAACTTCGCAGTCATCAAAGTGGAGAGTCGCGGTGTCAGACGCCCACCAGCCCATCTTGTTGCGAATTTCCGTTCGCGAAAATCCTGGCGCGTCGGCCGGTACCAGGAAAAGTGAAATACCGCCAAAGCCGTCACCGCCGGTGCGAGCCCCGACCACGTACCAGCTCGCCTTCATGCCGCCGGTGATGAAAGTCTTCTCGCCGGAGATGCGCCAGCAATCGCCATCACGGACCGCGCGGGTCTTCATGCGCGACAGGTCGGAGCCTCCGGACGGTTCGGTCATGGCGAGCGCCCCGCCGACCTTGCCGGAGACAATGGCGGCGAGGGCGTCACGCTTCTGGTCTTCGCTGGCGAGTTGCTGGATGGGGCCGGTCATGATGCCGCGTGAAAACAGCGAGGCGTTGACCCCGCCCACGCCCGCATAGCCCATGGCCACACCGCTATCAAAGCGCATCAGGGCATCGTCAAAGCCCAGCCCGCCATAGGCTTCGTCGATCCCGAAGCCGAACAGGCCAAGCGCGCCGGCCTTCTCATGCAGCGCCCAGGGAAAATCGCCCGCCTCGTCCCAGTCATTGGCGTGGGGCGCAATCTCGGTGTCGATGAAGCGCTGAACCGTGTCGCGGAAGCTGGCGCGCTCAGGCGTGTCGAAGGGGCGGGCGGGGGTGTCAGTGCGCATCAGGGACGGTCTCCAGTGTCTGGAGCAACAGCCTAACCGGTTCGCCACAAAGAAAAAGCGCCCGCTGAAGGTCCAGCGAGCGCTTGAAATTCAAATCTGAAAAAGCGTCCTAGCTTTCTTCAGCCGCTGGCTGCGGCTTGCGGCCCTTCGGTGGGCGCGCCACGATACCACGGCCGGTGGTGCGCTCGGCGATACGGGCCGACTTACCGCGACGGTCACGCAGATAGTAGAGCTTGGCGCGACGGACCTTGCCCTTCCGCTTGACTTCGATCTTGTCGATCAGCGGGGAGTGGACCGGCCAGACACGCTCGACGCCTTCGCCGAAGCTGATCTTGCGCACGGTGAAGTTCTCGTTCAGGCCGCCGCCGGAGCGGGCGATGCAAACGCCTTCAAAGCGCTGAATACGCTGGCGGGTGCCTTCTCGGATCCAGACGTGGACGGCCAGGGTGTCACCAGCCGAAAAGTCCGGAATTTCCTTGTCGCCCAGGACGCGGGCAGCTTCTTCCTGCTCGAGCTGTTGAATCAGGTTCATGGCTCTTCTCCTTGGCGTCGCTGATATCTCTCCCAGAGATCAGGGCGACGCTGACGTGTTATTTCTTCGGCCTGTTCTTCTCGCCATCGTGCGATCCGGCCATGATCACCCGACAGCAACACTTCAGGGATTTCCCGACCCTCAAAGACCCGCGGACGGGTGTAATGGGGGTATTCGAGTAAATCGCCCTCGAAACTCTCGTCTTCGGTGGAGGCGATCTTGCCGAGCACTCCGGGGATCAGGCGCACACAGGCCTCGATGAGGACCAGGGCAGCAGCTTCTCCACCGGCGAGCACGGCGTCTCCGACGCTCACCTCTACCATGTCGCGCGCTTCGATGACCCGTTGGTCGAGCCCTTCGAAGCGGCCACAAAACACAATAACGCCCGGCCCGTCCGCCCACTCCCGGACCATCGTCTGGGACAGCGGCCGACCACGCGGCGTTAGATGGATCAACGGGCGTGAACGCCTGTCCACACTGTCGATCGCGTCCGCGGCGACATCGGGGCGCAGCACCATTCCTGGGCCGCCGCCAGCCGGCGTGTCGTCAACGGAGGCGTGCTTATGACGGGAAAAAGACCGAATGTCCACCGTTTCCAGCGCCCAGAGTCCGTTCTCCTGCGCAGTTTTCAGCAGTGAAACGCCCAATGGCCCCGGAAAAGCATCCGGAAACAGGGTCAAAGCCGTGGCGGTAAAGGGTGGGGTCTGGGTCATCGCGCGCGGGTTATGACGCCCATGGGCCTTCGGGGCAAGGGGTGCTCCGAGCAGGCCGGGGCGTCTGGGAGCAGATTATCCAGCGCTTGTGCTCAGTCGCTGGACCGCCCTTTTTCTTCATCGGCCTGGGTTTCGCCTCCATCGACGGGCGGATCGGCGACGAGTTTGCCGGCGGCGAGGTCCACATGGGGCACGGCGGCCTTGGTGAAGGGAATGAAGACAGAGCCCTCTGCGCTCGAGACTTCCAGCAGATCACCTGCGCCGAAATCCTGAACCGCCTTGACCGTGCCCAGCGTCTCGCCATCCAGCAGTTCAACCGACAGGCCGATCAGGTCGGCATGGTAAAACTCGTCCTCGTCCGGTTCTGGCAGAGCTGCGCGCGGCGCATGGAGCAACGTGCCTTTCATGGCCTGCATCTCTTCGCGCGAGCGCTGCTCCTTGAACCACATGATGGACAAGCCGTTGGGCCCCGGCTTAGCGCCCACCGGGGTCAGCAGGACCTCACCGGCCTCATTGAGGAATGGGCCATAGGCGGTCAGCTGCGTCGGGTCGCCAAAGGGCTTCACTTTGGCGTCGCCGCGGACACCATGGGCTCCGGCAATCGCGCCAATCACAACCAGGTCAGGCTTTGTCATGGGTCTGGGTCCTCTGTCGCCGCTTCCATACGGCGGGCCTGCTCAGAGGTCCAGCGTGGGCCTGCCCCAAAATCCAACGCTTCGCCATCACCCGATTTATTCGGTGGACCCAGGCTGTGACGTTCGACCAACCAGCATGGGTAGCCCGGACAAGCCGGGCTATGACAAACGTTTATGGGGTGCGGTCACATCGACCCTGGCAAAGCGTTTGCAGCGCCAACACCCCGACGCCTTTGGCGTCGCAAGGCGAACAGCCGCCCGCAGCGTAAGCGAGGATCGACTGAGCGGACGCGAAGGAGAACAGGAAAAAATGGCGCACCCATCAGGATTCGAACCTGAGACCTCTGCCTTCGGAGGGCAGCGCTCTATCCAGCTGAGCTATGGGTGCTAAAGCCGTGAAAAGCGTCTTACCGGTCTTGGGGCACCGGTTCAATCGCTCTTGCGCTGTCGGCTTCAGTATGTCGCCTCCTCATGGGCCAGACCAATCGGGCTGCCCGGCGGCACAGGTGCTGTGGGCGGGCTGACGGATTCGCCGCGATCGAGCCGCTGCAAACCGGCGCGGGCGGTGGTGGACAGCCAGCGCTGGTGGGCGGTCGGTGCCCGGCCGAACATGCCGCCGCGCGCCTCATAGAGCGCTTCAAGGCGCAGGCGGGCTTCCCCGGCAACGCGGGGTGCGCCATGCTGCACCAGGTGCAACAGTTGGGCGACATATTCGATTTGTACGGCTTCTCGAAGGGCCATCAGGCGCGCGCGCTCATTGCCCGGCGCGTTGAAGACGCGGTCCTCCACGGTATCGAACACTTCCGCAAGACCCAGCTGATCGCGATCTGTCGCGCGCTGGTCGGCGACCCGCGCCAGTTTTTCAGGGGCCAGAGCGGCCGCCAGCGTGATGCGCGCGGCGGATCGGGCAGCATCCACGCGCGAATAGGCCGGCCCGGCGGTGGAGCGGATCTGCTCGCGCCGGATCGCGCCGTCATAGTCGGTGAAGGGGTCCGGAGCCATCAGGCGCGCAGCCTCGTCCGGCGTATCCAGAAAGCCCGGCTCCAGCGTTTGCAGCACGGTGGCAAGCGCCCGGCGCTGCTCATCGCCGGAGATGGTGGTGAAGCCCTGTGGCGTGCCGGAATTGACCTCATAGGCAAAGCGCCGGCCGCCAATGGCCTTGGCCGCGGCCTCGGTCTGATAGCGGTGATAGAGATAGATCGGGGTGAAGGTCAGGCGCAGCTCGCTCAGCGGGCGCCCCTCGCCCAGCCGGTCTGCGCCAAAGCCGTCCAGCGCCGCCTCGCGCACGGCGATGACCTCATTAAGGTGGGCCACCGGATCGGCACCATTGTCCCACAGGCTGGCTTCCGGATAGGCCGAAGCCGGACCGCGGGCGTGGGCGTCAGAGATATAGCGCAGCCCGTCCTCACGCGCCTCGGTCAGGATCTGGTTCAGCGCCTGCTGTTCATTGGTGCCGTCCGGGAACTGGCTGTAGAGCCAGCGCACCGAAACGATATCCCATTCGCCAATGCCCACGTCATAGGCCTCGGAAAAATCGAGATCGCCGGTCTGTAAAAGGCGGATCAGCGGGTGCGGGTAATCCATCACCGATGTGCGCCCATCGGCGCTGGCAGCAAAGTTGTGGGCGAGCCCAAGCGTGTGGCCGACCTCGTGGGCGGACAGCTGGCGCAAGCGTGCGAGTGCGACCTCAATGGGGTCGTTCTCGGCCCCGCTTCCGGTCTGGGCCG
The DNA here is from genome assembly GCA_043513725.1 of Oceanicaulis sp. Taxonomy (GTDB): domain Bacteria; phylum Pseudomonadota; class Alphaproteobacteria; order Caulobacterales; family Maricaulaceae; genus Oceanicaulis. The sequence goes on from CP121338.1 coordinate 1,905,921, forward strand.
CGCCGCCGAGGCCTTCAAAAATCATGCGATCCTGGCGCACGCGCTGGCTGCCCAGGATCACTGCGCCCTTGATGATTTCGCCGGTGCGCGGATCGGTCACCGACGCGCCATAGGACCAGCCACGGGTCTCACGGTGGACCCACTGGATCGTGTTGTAGCGCACGTCCAGCGGGTGTGCGCCTTCAGGCAGGACTTCGACACGGTAGGCGTCTTCAAAGCCGGCGGCCTCAAATGCTTCGGCCCACCAGGTCGCGCCCTCAATCAGGGCGGTGCGGACCGGTTCAGGCGCGCCGCGATCGACATAAAACACGATGGGCTCAACGACCGGACCGGTGGCGGCGTCGGGGTCCACCCGCTGCAGGCGGTGGCGCACGGCATAGCCTGAACGCATCGGCTCATCGAGCGGGGCCGCGGTATTGCGGAAATCGTTTTCAAACCCGCCGGACCTGATGTCGGCGAGGCGCGGCTCATAGCCCGGCTCCGGCAGGGCCACGAAAGAGTGGTGCTGCACCAGGCTGACCGAGCGCGGATCGGGTGTCACCGACCGCACTTCAGAGCCGGGCTGCGCCGTCGACAGGGTCAGGCGTGCATCAATCTCAACATTGCGCGGGAAGGCGAGCGCCGTATCGACCAGCGCCGCGCTGCGCCCTGAATCGATGGAAAAGCTGCCCTCATCGGCGCCGCGAAGCTGACCGATCACGTTGATGCGGTCGGTGATCAGGAAGCCTGACAGGTCGACCAGCACCTCGCCCTCTTCACTGGTCGCGGCAATGTCTTCGGCCCAGATAACGGACTCGGCAAAGGACTGGCGCGTGGCAAGGCTTTCGTCCTCACCGGCTCCGATCGCGCGGAAGTCATGGTTTTCCAGAATGAAGTGGACGCGGCCACCCACGCGCTCAACGCGCAGGATGCTGCCCCCAATGCCGAAACCGCGATCAAGACCCACCGGGTTCGACCCCAGCCCCGCGGTCAGGCGAGCGGTGTAGATATAGCGGGCCAGGACCGTGTCATCAGACGCCGGGAAGGCGGCATGGATGCTGCCCTCGTCCTCATCGACATAAAGATCGAACACGCCTTCGCGCAGCTCGGCGTCTGTCGTCAGACTGTCGAAGCTGTCTTCATCCTGGGCCAGAGCGGGGCCGGTAAACCCGACCGCAAGCACCAGAAAACCAATCGCAAATCGTGTCATCACCTGAAGGCCCATGAGTGTCTCTCCCGCTAACGCGCCAGAACGCTAGCAGGTCACTCACGCCCCGTCATGGAGAAGCTGCGTCAGTCGTCCTTTTTGCGCGACAGGCTGATCCCGCCGCCGCCCACGATCAGAATGAACAGGCAAATCGCCCACCACCAGTCCGCCCAAATGTCCGCCATCAGACCTGCTCCCTCGCCACGTCCAGATCTTCGCCGTCGTCATCCAGGGGAGCCGGTCCGGCCCAGGCGAGATAGGTGGTCGGCAGAACGACCGCGTAAAGGATGGTGCCCCAGAACAGGGCGTTCCAGTGATCATAGGTCGACGGGACCCACAAGGTGATGATCGCCTCACCATCTGAGTCCGCGCTCAGGGCCATGTAGATGGCAAAAAGAACGACCAGGGACGACAGGACCCAGTAGCTGAAGGTGTAGGCCTTGCGGCGAAGGTCCATCTCGAATTCATCGAGATGTTTGCGTTCCTCGCCCACAATGCGCTGCAGATGTGACGGTGCAATCACGCAGAAGGCGAGAAGGGCGGCGATCATGAAAGCGAAACCGGCGAACTCGCCGGCGGTCAGGCCAGGTTCCGGTGTCGTGTCCGGGAACAGGATCTGGATTACGCCGCCAAGCGGATACCCGACCAGGGCGACAGCTGTCGCTAGCCGAAGGACCGTATTGGAGAGCCTGGGCGTCTTGTGGGACTTGCCTCTGTAGAAAAACATGTCTGACGCTCCCTGCGCTAAGACGATGACCCGAAAAGGGAGGGGAAGGGGTCCAGCGAGAAGATCTGCTCGACCGGGACTTCGAAATAGGCAGACAGCTTCAGCGCCAGCTCCAGCGACGGATTGTAGTCGCCGCGCTCCAAATAGCCGATGGTCTGGTAGTTCACGCTGACCGCCTCGGCGAGGGCCTTGCGAGAGAGGCTGCGCTCGGCCCGCAGGAGCGGAATGCGGTTATAGATTTTCACGCTCATACGCCCGGCTCGCCCTCAAACTCTTCCTCATCGAGCGGTTTCAGCGTCCAGGCCAGATAGGCCTGTGGTGCCAGGCTCAGGACCAGAAGGACAAAGCACAGGGACAGCACCTGAACCGGAACGTCGGACGGCATAAGCCCGGTCGGTTCGACGCCTTCAAACACTTCGACAGCGACGGATCCGACCTGAATGCCGACAAAGAACGAAAACAGGGCAATGAAGATGGCAAAGGTCGCCGCAAAGGCGCGCTGGCGATGGAGCTGCTGCATCTCGTCGACCTTTGGCAGGATAAAGGGCCAGGCGCAGCCGAACAGGCGCAGGATATAGTCGCCGCGCATGAACAGGATGATGGCCCCGACCATGTAGATCAGGCCGGCTGCGACAAAGAGATAGGCGGCCCGCGCCCCCGCATCGATGACCAGGGCATCAATCATCCCGGCCAGGGCCAGACCGAAAACGATCGCGGTGAAAATGCGCCCGGCCCAGAGGCTCGGGGTGGTCGGGTTGGCAGCAGCAGGCATAAGGCCCTCCATTCAGTGTTAAGCCCGGTCTACCCAAACGAACCGTACCCGTCAATATAAATGTTGTGTATATACAACATTTCATTTTTGGAATGATATTGATCATCGCAAGGCTTGCGGTGAGCGCTTGTGCGACAGCCCGTCGCACCCTAGGTTTGAGCCATGGTGTTCATTGAGCCCCTTCCAGTCCTCCTGGTGGAAGATGACGAAGCCGATCAACACCTGACGCGGCAAAGCCTTCGGCGTTTCCGCTCGACCATCACGCTGCACACCGTTGCGTCGGTCCGCGCGGCCCAGTCTTTCCTGAGCGCGACCGGGCCCTTCCATCAGGCAGAGCGGCCCGCCTGCATCATTTTGGACATGAAGCTGTCTGACGGGACGGCGCGCGACCTGCTGGTGTGGATGTCGCGTCACGAGGAGCTGTCGCAAATCCCGGTGATCGTGTTTGCCAGTGAGCCGGAAATCCTGCCCTTCCCCAATATCGCCTGCCATCTGACCAAGCCGGCAGAGCTGTCAGGTTACGAGCATCTCGAAACGGGGCTGGGCGAGATTTTGATGGCGGCGGCACAGGGCGCACCGAATGCGGCCAATGACAATTACGCTGCCTGACCGCTCAAGCCGCCCTTAGTCGAAATCGAGGCCATCACCATCGATATCGCTGTCGCGTCGGCGGGCGGTATCAATCCCGGCGCCCATGGCAAGGCCAGCGCCTTCGCCTTCGTTGGGCAAGGGTGTGGGGGCGACCTGATGCATGACGGCGCGATACACGAGGACTGGGGCCAGAAACACGAACAGGATCGCGACCGCCAGTATGACCCAGCCGGCCCCGCTTTCCGGGCGAAGCTGGGCGGTCAGTGCGGCCCCGGCGGCAAAGACCGACGCGGCGAGAATGATCGCCATGAGGCGTGCAAAGAAACGAGCCATGACGTCACCCTGGCATGGCTTTGTGGCAAGTAAACGGCGGCTAGCTCGCCGCGTTGGCTTCGGCCTCGGCGTCTGCGCCATAGGTCAGGGCCAGGAAGACATCTTCCAGGTCCGGCTCTTCGGTGCGCAGGTCCGCAATGCGTGCGCCAGAGGCGTTATAAGTCTCAATAAGCCGCGCTACGGAGGCCTCGCCATATTTATAGGTGATGGCCAGTGACCCGTCCTCGCGCAGCACCGCATCGGTGTCTTCAAAGCCAGCGGGCACAGCGTCCAGCGGTTCAACCGGATCAATGACCAGCGTCTTGGAATCCAGCCGTTTCAGCAGCGTGTCCTTGTCTTCGCAGGCCACGACCTCGCCGTGATTGACGATCGCGATCTGGTCACACAGCTCCTGGGCCTCTTCCAGATAGTGGGTCGTCAGAACGATGGTTACGCCCTGCTTGTTGAGCTCGACGACATATTCCCAGAGCTGGCGGCGCAACTCGATATCAACCCCGGCCGTGGGCTCGTCGAGCACCAGAACCGGTGGGGAGTGGACCAGCGCCTTGGCGACCAGAAGGCGGCGCTTCATGCCGCCCGACAACTGGCGCACATAGGCGTTATGCTTGTCCGACAGGCCGACGGCGGCCAGCACTTCCTCGGTCCGGCGCTCCGCCTTCGGCACGCCGTAAAAGCCGGCCATCAGCTCCAGCGTCTCAAACGGCGTGAAGAACACGTCCATATTCAATTCCTGGGGCACGACACCGATGCCGGTGCGCGCCTTGTGCGGATCCTTGTCGATATCCACGTCCCAGATACGCCCGGTCCCGGCAGACTTTTTCACCAGACCGGCGAAGATATTGATGAAGGTCGACTTGCCCGCGCCATTGGGGCCCAGCAGGCCAAAGATCGATCCGCGCGGCACTTTCAGGTCAACGCCCTTCAACGCCTCCTTGGCAGGGCTGTTGCCCTTGCCCGGATAGGTCTTTTTCAGGCCAATGGCTTCCAGCGCATATTCCGGCAGGTCGGTCTTGGTATCAGGCATCCAGCTTGGGTCCCGTGATTGGCAGCGAGGCCTTGCGATTGACGGGCGCGGTATACGCGCCTTAAAGACGGTCGCGACCCTAAACGGGCCTGTCTGTGGCGTCCACGCCGCGGCTGCGCCCCACAGCTTTGAACGAATATGGTCCTGTCATGAGCCAGTCCAAGCCCACCACCACCAGCTTCCCGCCGCCCGAGATGATGATCGTCGAGACCCAGCGTGTGATGTGTGACGGCGGTGGCGGCGCGCTCGGCCACCCGCGCGTCTACTACGACATGGGCGATGAGGGCTTCGTCGAATGCGGCTATTGCGACCGCCGCTTTGTGCTCAAGGGCGGCCCTGCTGATCAGTAGGGCTGGGGCCCTCTCCATTGCCCCTGATCCCAAACCCCGCTTAACTCCCCGCACCAACGCGGAGAGAGTTCATGAGCGACGCGCCAGTCCCTGACGCGCCATCCAGATCCAAGCAGATAGGCCTGGTCACCGGCCTGGTGATCGCAGTCGGCCTGCAGCTTTTTCCGGTGCCGGAGGGGCTGACCCGTGAAGCCTGGCTGCTGGCCTCGCTGGCGCTGTTGATGGCGTGCTGGTGGGCCACCGAAGCGATCCCGATCGCGGCGACCGCGCTCATCCCGCTGGCGCTCTTTCCCTTTCTCGGGATCATCTCCATGGGGGCCGCGGCGTCACCCTATGCCAGCCCCATCGTCATGCTTCTGCTGGGCGGGTTTATCGTGGCGCTGGCGATTGAGCGATGGAATCTCCACGCTCGCATTGCACTCAATGTCGTGGCCGCCTTCGGCTCGCGGCCTGCGCTGATGATCCTGGGTTTCATGGTGGCCAGCGCCATCCTGTCCATGTGGATCTCCAACACCGCCACCACGCTGATGATGATCCCCATCGCGCTGAAAGTTGCCGAAGCGGTGGGCGATGAAGGCCTCGACATGAAGGTGTTCGCGCCCGCGCTGGCGTTGGCCGTGGCCTATTCCGCCTCGGTGGGCGGGGTCATGACGCCGGTGGGCACGCCCACCAATCTGATCGCCATCGGTTTCATGGAAGACAATTTCGACGCCTCGGTCAGCTTCCCCCAATGGATGTCGCTGGGCGTGCCGGCGGCTCTGCTGATCATTCCCGCGATGTGGCTGATCCTCACCCAGTGGGTGTTCAAGGTGGGCGGTCATGCGCCCAGTGAGGCTGGCCGTACCGTCGTGCTGGACGCCAAACGCAAGCTGGGCCGGATGAGCACCGCAGAGCTGCGCGTGGCGCTCGCCTTCGGCACCGTAGCTCTTCTTTGGATGGGCCGGACGCTGCCGGGCTTCCTGATTGGCATGCCGGGCATCACTTTCGGTTGGAATCCGCTGCTGGCCTGGATCAGCACCGCGCTTGATCTGCCGATCACGCTGGCGCTGGGCAATGCCCAGATCGCCATGGCCGGCGCGGTGGCCATGTTCCTCATCCCGGCAGGGCGCGACAACAAGGGCCAGGCCCTGATGGACTGGAAAACCGTGGAGCGCCTGCCCTGGGCGGTGATCATCCTGTTCGGCGGCGGGTTGTCGCTCGCCGCCGCCATTCAGGCGACGGGGCTGGCCGAATGGATCGGCTCGCACCTGGAATGGGTCGCGGCCCTGCCTCTGCCGGTCACGGTTCTGATCCTGGCGCTGATCGTGGTTTTCCTGACCGAGCTGACGAGCAATGTCGCGACAGTCTCTGGCTTCCTGCCGGTTCTGGGCGCCGTCGCGGTCGCGGCCGGGGTGCCGCCCGCCCACCTCATCGTGCCGGTTGCGCTGGCCGCCAGCTGCGCCTTCATGCTGCCCGTTGCGACCGCTCCGAACGCGATTGTCTACGCCAGTGGATCCGTCACCATGGGCCAGATGATCAAGGCTGGCGCGCGCATCAACCTCGTCGCCGCGCCGATCATCGCACTGGTGGCAAGCCTGCTCAGCGGCTGGGCGTTTCCGGCTTAGGGCAGCGCAGGCTAATTCCGGCTTAACAGGCCAAACCATGTTGTTTGCCCATCGATCGAATATACAAAATGATCGTTCGTTTCGGACCTTCGGAGTTGGCGCTGAATGACATCCTCGTCTGTCAGTTCGGCCACAGCATCAACGAAAGCCCTCGATGAGGTTTCGAGCGTCGTACAATTGACTTGCGCAGAAAACTTGATCCGGTCGTTGTCGCCTAGCTCTCCCCCCTCATCATGATCCGCGTAGTAAAATTGGGACTTAGATGCACCAGGACTGATTTCTCCAGGGTGGAAATCAAATCTCATTGAATAGCCATCGCGATCAGTATGTAGGTCGCTAAAGGTACAATTGATCGCCAAAGATCCATGATTGACGATCTCAAGATCGATTACATACCCTTGATGGTAAACGTCGTGAGTGGATGAGACCGCAAAATTTGGTCTGATCGTGTTCAGCGTTTCGGCTATGGTAATAGCATTTTCAATGTTCAGCCGCTCTGTGTTTGCCGCCGCCTGGTCGATTTGCTGGATAGTGTGGCTCACTTCAAATTGACCAACCATCGCGAATGAAATCGCAACTCCGGCAACTCCTGCGACTGCCGTCACTGCCGCACCGATGAGATGCTTAGCGAGCGCATTGTCCGACATCTTGTTCGTACCCACTAAACGAAAGATCGTTATAGACTTCCGTTATTGGGGTATGCGTCAAGAAGTTTTTGTCACACAGCACCGCCCATTTGCCCCTCACAGCGACCGCGCTTAGGTTCTTGGCTCCTGCCCACACCCCTCGCGCGGAGCCTTTTAGATGGCTGTTTCTCGTCCTGTTGATGCCAACTCACATGTCTATCTGGTCGATGGGTCGGGCTATATCTTTCGCGCCTACCATGCCCTGCCGCCGCTGACGCGATCGGACGGCACGCCGGTTGGGGCGGTGCAGGGCTTCTGCAACATGCTGTGGAAGCTTCTGGAGGACCTCAAAGGCGAGGATCAGCCAACCCATCTGGCGGTGATTTTCGACCATTCGTCCGACACCTTCCGCAACGAGATTTACGACCAGTACAAGGCGAACCGTCCGCCCGCGCCGGAAGATCTGGTTCCGCAATTTTCCATCATCCGCGATGCCACCAAGGCGTTTGAGCTGCCCTGTATCGAGATGGAGGGCTATGAGGCTGACGATCTGATCGCGACCTATGCCAGACAGGCGCGCGAGGCGGGTGCGCGCGTCACGATTGCCTCCTCCGACAAGGACCTGATGCAGCTGGTCCAGGACGGTGTTGGCCTGCTCGACCCCATGAAGTCCAAGCGCATTGGTGCCGATGAGGTGTTCGAAAAGTTCGGCGTCACACCGGACAAGGTGATCGACGTGCAGGCGCTTGCGGGCGACAGCGTCGACAACGTGCCCGGCGTGCCCGGTATTGGCGTGAAGACGGCGGCCCAGCTGATCACCGAGTATGGCGATCTGGAAACCCTGCTGGAGCGCGCCAGTGAGATCAAACAGCCCAAGCGCCGCGAGAAGCTGACCGACCATGCCGAGGACGCCCGCGTCTCCAAGGTGCTGGTCACGCTGAAAGATGACGTGCCGAATGTGGAGGCGATGGATGCCTTTGGCACCGCGGACCCGGACCCTGAGGGCCTGATCGGCTTTTTGAAGTCGATGGAGTTTCGCACCATCACCCGCCGGGTGGAGGAGGCGCTGGGCGCCGGTCCGGCCGATGCCACCGGTGACGCCACCGCCCCTATCGACCGCAAGGCCTATGAGTGCGTGACAAAGATCGAACAGCTCGACGCCTGGATCGAGCGCGCGAAAGAGGCGCGCGTCATCGCGGTGGATGTGGAAACCGATGCCCTGTCGGCTAGCGCGGCGGGGCTGGTTGGCGTGTCGATCGCAACCGCGCCGGGAAAGGCCTGCTACATCCCGCTCGCCCACGGCTCCGGCGATGGAGATCTGGGCCTGTCGGGCGACAAGCCTGAACAGATTGATGAGGCCACCGCCATTGGCCGCCTCAAAGGTCTTTTGGAAGATCCGGCGGTGCTGAAGGTCGGTCAGAATTTCAAATACGATATCTCGGTCTTCCGCCGCTACGGCATCGACCCGAAGCCCTATGACGACACCATGCTGATCTCCTACGTGCAGGAGGCGGGTCTGCACGGCCATGGCATGGATGAGCTGTCAGAGCTTCACCTTGGCCATACGCCGCTCACCTTCAAGGAGGTCTGTGGCACCGGCAAAAAGCAGATCAGCTTTGGCGAAGTCGACCTGCCGCGCGCCACGGAATATGCGGCCGAAGACGCCGACGTGACGCTGCGCCTGTGGGAAATCCTCAAGCCCAGCCTCGTCGCGAAGAAGAAGGCCACCGTCTACGAAACGCTGGAGCGTGATATGCCCAGCGTGCTGTCGCGCATGGAGCTTCATGGCGTGAAGGTGGACGTGGCCCAGCTCTCGCGCCTGTCCTCGGACTTTGCACAGAAGATGGCCGAGGCTGAAGAGACCGCCCACGAAGCCGCGGGTGAAAAGTTCAATCTGGGCAGCCCCAAGCAGATCGGTGAAATCCTGTTTGGCAAGCTGGGCCTGCCGGGCGGCAAGAAGACCAAGTCCGGGGCCTGGTCCACCGATGCCAGCGTGCTCGACCAGCTGGCCGAAGAAGGCCACGAGCTGCCCAAGGCGCTACTGACCTGGCGTCAGTTTTCCAAGCTGAAGTCGACCTATTCCGATGCGCTGAAAGCCGCGATCAACCCTAACACGGGCCGGGTCCATACCAGCTTTTCGCTGGCGGCAACCTCCACCGGGCGGCTGTCGAGCTCTGAGCCGAACCTGCAAAACATCCCGATCCGGACCGAGGAAGGCCGCAAGATACGCGAAGCCTTCACCGCGGATGAGGGCAATGTCATCGTCGCGGCGGACTATTCCCAGATCGAGCTGCGCCTGCTCGCCCACATCGCCGATGTGGATGCGCTCAAGGACGCGTTCAAACAGGGTCAGGACATTCACGCCATGACGGCGTCGGAAATGTTCGGCGTGCCGCTGGAGGATATGAACCCGACCACCCGGCGCAATGCCAAGGCGATCAATTTCGGCATCATCTACGGCATTTCCGCCTTTGGTCTTGCCAATAATCTGGGCATCGGCCGGGATGAAGCCAAAAGCTATATCGAGAGCTATTTCAAGAAATTCCCCGGCATCGCCGCCTATATGGACGAGATGAAGGCCGAGGCGAAGGACCGGGGCTATGTCGAGACGGTCTTCGGTCGGCGCATCCACCTGCCGGGCATCAAGGACAAGAACCCTTCCGTGCGCCAGTTCGCCGAACGCCAGGCCATCAACGCGCCCATTCAGGGGGCCGCGTCCGACATCATGCGCCGGGCCATGGTCCGCATGGATGCCGCGCTCGCCAGGTCCGACCTGAAGGCGCGCATGCTGCTGCAGGTCCACGACGAACTGGTGTTTGAAGCGCCCGAAGGTGAGGCTGAAAAGCTGATCGAGATGGTCACCGACATCATGTCGGGTGCGGCTCTGCCCGCCCAGGACATCTCCGTCCCGCTGGAAGTCGACGCCAAGGCCGCCAGCACCTGGGGCCAGGCACACTAGGTCCCCTCGATACCTGAACTCCGGCCGCAGTGCCGGGACAGGAAGAACGCTATCAAATTCAGGTTAGCCTTCCCTCCCCCTACGAGGGGAGGGTGGACAAGCCGAAGGCTTGGTCGGGTGGGGGGAGCGCTGGCGCTCGATGATCCTCACCCCACCCGTCAGCTAACGCTGCCGTTCGTTCGCTTCGCGACCTCACCCCCCTTCAAGGGGAGGGAGGATGACCGATCAAGCGCGCACCAGACCCCTCTCCCCCTTGTTCAAGGGGGAGAGGTCAGGGTGAGGGGGTGCGTTTGAATTGTGTAAGCGGTGCAGGATCAGACGCAGTTGACCCCTCACCTAACCTCTCCCCTTGGAAAGGGGATAGGGATTGAGAAGCCCTGAGACACCCCCATCAGCGAGGAGCGCGTAGCGCGTCTCGGTCCTGCAGAGTAAAAACCAATGCGTCATCCCCCGGCTTGTCCGGGGGACCCATGCTGAGACGTCAGACCTTGGCTAGACCCGACCGGCATGGGTGGCCCGAATAAATCGGGTCATGACAGCGCGAAGGAAGCTGGTCGCAGCGATGCATTAGCCTCAAACACCAGCCAACCCCGCTTCCAGATCGGCCCACAAATCGTCAACATCCTCCAGGCCAACCGAGAGGCGCACGAGGCCATCGGGGACGCCGGCTTCGGCGCGCGCTTCAGGGGTCATGGCGGCATGGGTCATGGTAGCGGGGATGTTCGACAGGCTTTCCACTCCGCCCAGCGATTGGGCCAGCGTGAAGAGCTCCAGCGTCTGGACGAGGGTCCGTGCCGCGGGTGCCCCACCGGTGATTTCAAGGCTAAGCAGGCAGCCGAAGCCTGCCTGCTGGCGCGCAGCGAGGGTGTGGCCGGGATGGCGCTCAAGGCCAGGGTAGTCGACCCGTGTCACGCGCGGGTCTCGGGCCAGGCGCTCCGCGATCTGCAAGGCGGCTTCACTTTGCGCTTTCGCGCGCAGGGGCAGGGTGCGCAGCCCCCTCAGGGCCAGAAAGGCATCAAACCCGCCCGCGGTGGCACCGGCAGCGTTGAGCCACCAGTTGAGGGTCTCGACCGGCTCGGCCTCAGCGGCGCACACGACGCCGCCAACCATGTCGGAATGGCCATTGAGCATCTTGGTCACCGAGCTGACGGTGAAGTCTGCGCCCAGCGTGATGGGGCGCTGCAGGGCCGGTGACAGCACCGTGTTGTCGACCACGCTGATTGCGCCCGCTTGCCGGGCCAGCGCGCAGGCCGCCTCGATGTCGGTGACGCGAAGACGCGGGTTGGACGGCGTCTCCAGAAAGACCAGATCGGCGGGCATTTCGAGAACCGCTTTCAGGGCGGCGGTGTTCGAGGTGTCGACATAATCGACCTGAAAGCCGCGCTGGCTTGCGCGCGCGTCGAACAGGCGGCGCGTGCCGCCATAGGCATCATGCGCGCACACGATCCGGCCAGCATTGGGGATCAGGTTCAAGACCAGATCGATCGCCGCCATGCCCGAGCTGGTGATCACCGCGCCCGCGGCCCCTTCCAGATCGGCAATGGCGTCGGCCAGCAGGTCACGGCCGGGCGTGCCGGTCCGCGCGTAATCGTAGGTGCCCTTCTGGCTCGGGTCGTCGCGACGGTAGGCGCTCGACACGGTAATCGGGGCGACGACCGCACCATGGCCCGGATCACGATTGATGCCGGAACGGACCGCGCGCGTGGTCGAGCTTAGAGGTCGGGCCATCACTGCCCCCTCAGGAAGGCGTTGACCGCGTCGACCTCTTTTAAAAAGCCGTCATGGCCAAACAGGCTGTCCCGCTCGATCACCCGCGCCGACTTTATCCGCGCGGCAGTGCGATGGATGTCCGCGGGGGGAACCAGCCGGTCGGAGGTGAAGGCGAGAAAGCGGACCGGCGCGGTGATCGGCTCAACCGCCACGTCCGCACTATCCATGGATTGCGACAGGGCGAGGAAGCGGGCCGGGCTGGTCTTTTGCACATATTTTTCACCGGCGGCGGTGAGGTAGGCGGCCAGCGAGTTAGCTTTCAGTCGATCTTGGGTCAGATCGGTGAATCTCTGGTCGAACTCTTCAGGGGTTCTGTAGGTCGTCATGGCGAGTTTTCGGGCGATAACGACGCCGGCGGGATCCTCACCGGCCAGGGTCACGATATCGCGCTGGATGCCGCGCCAGGCACTCGCCATCGGGTTGGGTCTGGCCGCGGCACACAGGACGTCCACCCGGCTCACGCGGTCCGCTGCCCGGCTCGCAATGTCCAGCGCAATCACGCCGCCAAAGCTCGCACCAATGATCGAAAAGCGCTCAAGACCGGCGGCATCTGCGAGCGCCAGGATCGCAGCACTCTGATCTTCAACACTTGGAAAAGGCTCGGCATTTTCGCCCAGGAAGTCAAAGCTGAGGACCTGACGCCGGGAGGGATCAATCGCCGCGCCGGCCTCGGCCACCCCCGGCCACCAGCCTGAACCCGCCTCGTCACCAAACAGGCGACGGCCCGCCGAAACCCCGCCCAGCACAATAACCGCAGCGCCGTCTCCGGGGCCGGTCAGCCGTCCACGCGCTTCCAGCCAGCCGCCACCGGGCCGGTCGAACCCCGCAACCAGCTCTCGCGCTGGCCAGGGCGAAGGGGCGGTCGCGTCCTTCATGGTCGACAATTCTGACACAAGCGGACCAGATCACCCACCAGGCTTGCCGCTGTGGGCGCACGCCCGGCGCCCTTGCCGGTCACGAGCGTTGCCGGCCCCCGCTCCGGCGTGAAGACCACCGCATTGCCTTCATTGCGGGCCCGGGCCAGCGGATCATCAAGCTCAAGCGCTTCCAGACGGACCGACGCTGCGACCCCGTTTGCGGTTTTTGAGAGGCGTCCGACCTGGCGCAGCACCTGACCGTCCTGCGCCACGCGGTGCGCGGTGCCCGGCGGCAGGTGGCGGATCGACTCTGTATTGATCGCGTCCGGGTCCAAGTCGACGCCCCAGGCGGTGCGCGCGATCAGAACCAGCTTGTGAGCAGCATCGAGGCCATCAAGATCAGCGCTCGGGTCGGCTTCGGCAAAGCCGGCCTCCTGTGCTGCTGCCACAGCAATCTCAAGGCTTTCGCCCTCGCTCAGTCGATCCAGAACGAAATTCGAGGTGCCATTCAGAACGCCTCTGACCCGCGTGATGCGCTGACCGGAGGCCAAGAGGTCTTGTGCGGTTTCAAGCACGGGCGCGCCGCCCGCCACGGCAGACGAGCAGGCGAAAATCTGACCACGCGCGATCACTGCTTTGACAAGATCGGGCCGGCGCGCGGCTGTGCGCTTGTTGGCGGTGACCACGTGACAGCCAGCCTTCACCGCCCGCTCCAGCAGCTCTGCTGCCGTGTCATCGCCAGGCAGCGTGTCGATCACCAGGTCGGGCTTGAGCGCAAAGGCGGCGTCCGGGTTGGTGAACACCGGTCGACCGTGAAGCCCCGCCGGGCGCGGCGTTTTTGCAAGCACGGCAATGATCTCAAGACCTTCAGGGCAGCGCTCTAGGACGCCGCCGCCCACGACGCCACAGCCCATCAGTAATGCCCTGATTGGTCGTGTCTGCTGTGTCGGGGTCGGTCTGGGGGCCAAGGCGAGGGCTGTCATGGTCGTCTCTCCGCTGTGTTGGGCTTGCTGAAACGCGGGACCCACAGCCTGAAGAGATCAAAGGCTAGATGGCAGTCAGTTGGCTGCCAAACCCTCAATCGCCTCGCTTTAGCTGCACTTGTTCCGCGCCCGCAAGCTGAAGCTCAAATCGGCGCATATGTGGACATAAAGATATCTTTATGTCGTGTAAAGCGCTTTTCTGCGCCGGATGTACAGCGGGGAGAATCCAATCCGGCTGGCCTTGCAGCACGTATTACCCCATAACCGTACAAGCGTGTGCCGTAGCAGGAAAATCCCATGTCTGAGAAATCCAACACCGCTGGCCAGTTTTCCCGCCTGATGGTGGATGTCGGCCCTGCGGCTGTTTTTATGGTTTCTTACAACGTGGCCCGGCGCGTGGTCGAAGATGGGGCCATTTACTGGGCCACCGGCCTGTTCATGGCCGCAACGGCGATTGCGCTCGCCTACGCCTATGTCAGTCAAAAGCGCTTCCCGCCAATGCTGGTCGTGACTTTTGTGATCGTCACCGTGTTTGGCGGGATGACGGTGTATCTTCAGGATCCGATCTTCATCTACATTAAGCCAACGATCATCAACCTGTTGTTTTCAGCAGTGATACTGGGCTGCTTTGCCTTTGGCTTTAATGTCTGGAAGGCGCTTTTCGGGTCCATTTTCACAATGCCGGAGCGGGCCTGGTTCATTTTGGGAGTTCGATGGGCCCTGTTCTTTGCCGTGCTGGCACTGATGAATGAGGTGCTGTGGCGCCATATCGACGCACCCGCGGTAAGTGCCGATATGCGCTGGTTTGACGGTTTGTCGTGGAGCGAAGACTTCTGGGTGAATTTCCGCTTCTTTGCGACCTACCCGCTCTTCTTCGTTTTCCTGCTGCTAAACCTGCCTTTGACGCTGAAATACGCCAAGGATGCCGACGGCGCCAGCGTGGCGGACAAGATCAAGTCGTCTTAGGGCTCTAAAGCCCGGTTTTCATTGCCGACGCACTCGCGTTTTCGTAGAGTCTCGTCATGGGACGTCTTCGTTTGCGTGTGCAGAAAAACCGGTCTTCAGCCGTTCACAGCCCGACCAGCTGGCTCTTCCTGATCACCACTTTCGGCTTTGCCCTGTGCTGGACGCTGTTTTCGATCTTCACCGTGACGGCGCTGTCCTGTGCTCAGGCCATCGGGATCACGCTCTGGTCCGGCTTCGGGATCGCGCCGATCGACCTGTTCTGGTACGGCTTTCTGCTGCTTGCGGCGTTGAGCTTCGTGAATACGGTGCGCTTTCGTCCAGCCCGTCAGCACTACACCCACCGATTTTTCGAGCTTCTGCTGATCGGTTTTGGGCTGGTCACGGTGTCTGAGTGGGAAAGCCTTGTGCATCCAGGGCTTGGCGACCGCCCGGTGATGGAATTCATCCATGACCGGATCATCCTGCCCAGCCCCTTCTTTTCCATCGACTATTTCGTGCTCGAGGAGGCCCGCGCAGACTATCCCAAGCCGCCAAGCGGTGTTGAGCCGGGGAGCTTCCCTGAGATTGGACCGCCTGCCCCCTATGTCGACGAGACCGACTTTCCGCTTGGAATTCTGGATCGGCCTGCGAGTGAGTGCGCATGCTGGAACAGCTACGGCGAAGCTGCACGCTACGAACACCACGCCATCAAGGCGGAGGTTTATTATGGCTACACATCGCTCGATCACGCTTACGAGCAGATGGACCAAATGGGGCCACCGCCCCACGAAGCCGACTGGTGCCCGGCGATCCGCGATCTGGCGCGCCTGCCGCGCTAACTGACCTGAACCGCGCGTGAATTTACCGTCTGCTTGCCATAACAATCGCCATAACGCGGGTGTGATTTCAAAGCGAACGCGCTCTGGGCTACATCTTTGACCATGTTCAATTTGATCCCGATCCTGCTTGCCGCCTTTGTCGGTTCCGCGTCCCAGCCTGCCGACGGCGAGGCTCAGCCTGAAGCCGGTGGTGAAGGCCTGCGCGTTGTGGAGCTGTTCACCAGCCAGGGCTGTCCCATGTGCCCGGGGGCCAATGAGCTGCTCCAGGTGATGGCCACAGAGGATGAAGATGTTCTCGCGCTGGCCTATGGGGTCGAGTACTGGGACGTCTATGGCTGGCAGGACACCTTCGCCATGCCCGAATTCACTGCCCGTCAGCAGGCCTATGTGGACGCTGGTCAGGCCCGCCGGGTCTATACGCCTCACTTCGTGGTCAATGGCTCACCGGAGAAGCTGCGCTTCAGCGAAGAGCGGATCACGCAGGCCGTCGGTAGCGCTGAGCCACTGCCGCTCCTGATCAGTGCCGAGCAGATTGAGGGCCGGATCGAAGTCCGGCTTCTGGGCGAAATGCGAGACGCCCCGGCCGAGATTTGGGCGGTCGCCTACCATGCCGGGCGCGAGACCGTGACCCCTGAAGAGGGCCCGAACGCGGGCCGAGAGGTCAGCCATTTCAACATGGTGCGCGCTCTGGAGCCGGTGGGAAGCTGGTCGGGCGGTGCGCTCGTCATGGAGCTGGAGGCTCCAGACGGCGAGCTCGAGTCAGCCATCCTCGTTCAGGATGGTCCAGGCGGCCGGATCCTCGCCGCGGCTCGTGTTGATCGCCCCTAGGGCGCTGATCGTTCAGCCATCTGGTCAAGGGGCCGGGTCAAACGCTCATAGGCATCGTCGCTGACCTGGTAGGCCCATCCGTCCGTCAGCTCGCGCAGACGCACCGCGCGGGGCTCGGCATCGTCGCTTAACGCTTCCACCGAAATCAGCGCCCAGCGCGCGTCGCCCTCAGCCACAAAATCAAAGCGGTATGCGAGGCCTGAGAAGGTGGACCCGGCATGGCGGCTGACAAAGCTGCCATCGAGGGCCTGGGCCGGTTTCACATCGCGAAAGCGCAGCCGCGCACCGGCGGTTGCCACACCGTTGGCGGCCCCGCCTGTAATTAGGCGATAGGCCATGGGCTCGATCAGCTCGTAATTGCGTTGCGAGACGCCGGCGCGCTGGACGAAATAGGCGGGGCCGGTTTCCGGCTCTATGCGTGCACGGGCCACGGCGCTGGGCTCGAAGTCCCAGAACTCCAGCCCCAGCCAGACACCGGGGTCGGCCAGCTCTGGCAGATCGCCGCTGGCGGCGAAGGCGCGCGCCCGGTCGGTCGGGCGGATGTAGAGACCATCGCCATCATTTTGCTCGCGCCCAACGACAAGGTCGGCCAGACGGGTATTCGCCTCGTCCAGAATGATCAGTCGCACGCCGCTGCCACCGTCGATCGGGTCACCCAGGCCGAGCCGGTCAAACTTGCGCGGGTCGCGGGTCATGGCGCGCTCAAATCGCAGAGTACTCAGCGCCGCATCAAGGGCGGCGATCCGCTCTGCGCGCACCTGGTAGTTGCCGCGCGAAGGCATGACCCAACCGGTGTCGGTCCGCACCAGCTGAAACTGGGTCTCGGGGCTGATCACCTCAATCGCGGTGGCATTGCCGGCCTGCGCGCTCCAGCCGGGCAGGACCGGGCCTGCTGCTTCAGGAAGGCTGGCGCGTCCAGCGTCGAGAACGATTGAGGTGACTCCGGCGGCGACCAGCAGGGTGGCTCCGGCGGCGGCGAGAAGGGCATGGCGCAGGCGGCGTGCATGAAGGCTCATCGACCGGGCCTCCGTCGTGACACCAACATGCCGCCGGCCAGCACGATCACAAACAGCGGCGGGACCCAGATGGTCCAGAGCATCAGGCTTTCTTCAAGGGCATCAATCTCTACGCGGAAACCACGCTCGATTTCCCTCAGGCGCGCACGTGCATCGAGGATGCGCTCGCGAAGGGCGCGGGCTTCGGCCTGGTCGTCCGTGCTGGCTCCACCCAAGGCACTGGTGCGCCCGTCCGCATTCAGGGTGGCGAGGCGGGTTTCAGCTTCCAGCAATTCGGCTTCCAGCTCTTCCTGAAGGGTGCGATAGCGGGCTTCGGCATCAGAGCGGAGCGCTTCGACACGCTCCATGGGCCGCGCCGATCCGGCCCGGGACCGTAGCCCGACAAGCGCCCGGTCTCCGGCGAGCCGGTCGGCCAGATTCAGGATGAGGGTCGGATTGTCCGCCGCCAGCTGCTCCCCGCCCAGACCGTCACCGCTCAGGTAGAAGGCTGGGTCCAGAAGGTCGGCATCGGCTATCAGAATGATCTCACCGGGACCTTGCGACTGGCTGACATGGCCATTGGAGGTTACCGGCGCAGTCTCCGGCGGGCCACCGGCAAACGCGGTCGGAAAGACGCCGGAAAGCTGGGCCGCTAGGACCAGTGGCGCATCCTCGGCCGGCGAAAAATCGCGCAACAAGGTCTCCGGTGGCGGCGAACTTGCGGCAATGTCTGCATCGAGGCGGCCAGCGGCGGCCGTCGTCGCCAGCAGCGGCGCGAACCGGGTCGTCGCCTCCGGGAGCGGCGACACTTCACCGGGACTGCCCAGATTGACGCCCAGCGAGAGCGAAAGCGTTGCCGGCAGGTCGGTGTTCATGCCCGATGGCTGGACGGTGAACCACAGCGGATAGGCCCGCATGCGGGTGCGCCCGGACTCCACGATCTGAACCGGCAGGCCCGCCTCGGCGTCCATGGCCACGGTGTTCATATCATAGCTGACGCCCCAGCTGGTGAGCAGTGGTGCCAGATTGGATGCACGCTCGGCATTGATCGGCGGCAGACCATCCGGGCCGGGTTTAAGCGCCACGTGGGCCATCGGATCAATCAGCGCGAGGACCCGGCCGCGGGTCAGGGCAAACTGATCGACCGCATAAAGCTGCGCCTCGCTCAGCGGAGCGGGATGCAGCAGGAACAAGGCATCGGCGTCGTCCGGAAGGGCTTCAAAATCGCGCTCCAGCCAGGTCACCTGGTAGGTTCGGGCAAGCTCGTTGATGATGGGGTTCGCGCTTTGGCCGTCACGGTCGGGCGCGAAGGGCAGATCTGAGATGATCGCGATATGAGGCGTACGCGCACGTTCCAGCTCGGCAATGGCGCGTATGATCTCATACTCCAGCCGGGCCTCGTTATTGGGGTCAAACAGCGCGATGACCCGCGTCTCGTCAACCGCGTTACGGCCGACAAGCCCGAAGAAAATCTGCCCACCATCATCGGTTGGGATGGGCTGCAGCCCGGCGGCAATGGCCGCGTCCTCGTTTGCCGAGAAGGGGTCAGGATCAATCTCATTGAGGCGCACTCCGCCCCCGGCCTCAGCCGCCACGGTGCGCAGCATCTCTCGCACCCGCGCGCCATAGGCCCGGATCGCCGGGTATTGGGCGGCCTCCCGGCGCGAGAAGTAGAAGTCGATCTGAACCGGCTCATCGAGACGGGCGAGCACGTCGCGGGCTCCCGGCGACAGCTGGTAAAGGCTGCGCTCGGTCAAATCGAGGCGCACACCTTCGCCATGGCTTCGGACGGTCCAGTTCAAACCGACAAAGCCGCAGATCAGCACGATCAGCATCACGGCGAGATAGACGCTCCGGCTCATCGACCCACACCTCGCCTTGCATCAATCAGCAGGATTGCCGCGCCGAGGCCAAGCCCGATCAGCGATATGAAGTAAACAAGGTCAGACAGGCTGACGACGCCGCGCCGAAGCGAGTCAAAACGGGCTAGCGCTGACAATTCCGCCACCGCCTCAACCGCTGCGCCAGGCACGGTATCGGACAGCGCATCGATGACCATGGGAAGCCCGGCTGCGGTGATGAGGACGCACGCGGCCGTGCCCAGTACGAAGGCCACCACCTGATTACCCGTCGAGGCTGATAGCGCCTGCCCGATGGCCAGATAGCCGCCTGCAAGCAGCAGGGCCCCGATATAGGCGGTCGCTGTCGCCGCATTGTCGGGTGAGCCCAGATAATTGACCGCAATCCACATGGGGAAGGTCAGCGCCAGCGCCAGTGCGGCGATGGTCCAGGCCGACAGAAACTTGCCCAGCGCCGAGGCCCAGAGCGGGATCGGGCTTGCCAGCAGCATCTCGAGCGTGCCGCGGTCGCGTTCCTCCGCCCAGGCGCGCATGGCCAGCGCGGGCATGAGCACGAGCAGCAGCCAGGGCATGAAATCAAACAACGGACTGAGATCGGCCCGCCCAGTATCGAAGAAGCGCCCCGCCCGCCATGCAAAGCTGGGGGCGGCGAACGCGAACACCGCCAGAAACACCCAGGCGAGCGGCGTCTGGAAATAGGCGGTAAGCTCCCGTCGGTAGACCGCGATCAGACCGTTCAAGACAGGGCCTCCCCGCCACGATGGCTGAGCGCTTCGGTACTGGAGCCGGTCAGGCTTCGGAAAGCCGATCCGATGGAGTTGTCGCTTCCACGCGCGGCCAGCTCACGGGGCGTTTCGTCCACCAGCAGTCGGCCGCCTGCAATCACGATGGCGCGGCTACAGATCGTGTCGACCTCATCAAGCAGGTGGGTCGAGATGATGATCGCCTTCTTTGGGGCCATCTCGCGAATGAGGGCCCGCACGCCATCTTTCTGATTGGGATCAAGCCCGTCGGTGGGTTCGTCCAGGATCAGAACCGGCGGATCATGGGCGATGGCAGCCGCCAGCGCCGTACGCCGCTTATAGCCCTTGGACAGGGATCCGATGGGCTTGTCAGCGGCCGGACCGAGATTGGCTCGCTCCAGCGCGTGCTCGCACGCCGTCTTCAGGTTTGACCCGGAAAAGCCGCGGGCCCTTAAGTGAAAGCGCACATAGCCGCGCGGCGTCATGGCCGGATAGGCCGGGGCACCTTCGGGCAGATAGCCCAGATTGGCTTGCGCCTCGCGCCGGTTCAGCGCGGCATCAAAGCCTGCGATCACGGCGTGGCCATCATCGGGCTCAAGGCACCCGGCCAATATGCGCATGGTTGTGGATTTGCCAGCTCCGTTGGGTCCGAGAAAGCCCAGCACCTCTCCGCGCTCTACGGCGAAGTCGACGGCGTCCACCGCAGTCACGCCATGAAAGCGTTTGGTCAGGGCATCGGCGCGGATCATCAGGGCATCCTGAGCAGCACGGGGCAGGAGGGCATGACGCGATCAAATCGCGTTGTGCCGGTGGCTGCAAGCCTGCCGTAAGTCCGGTCACCAAAACCTGAATCCCGGCGACTAATCGCTGAGATGAGACTTGATACCGACATGAGGGAAAGTGTCGATCGACATGACCCTCCTGATCCGGGGGGCTGGGGGGGCTGTGAATCCAGACCGGGCGGGCTTGTCCATGTCGATCGACACAGCTCACAGTGTGAGTGGCCTTTGTTCGCGTGAGGACCAAATTAGGGCAAGAATGCGGCAGTGTATGAATTCTGGGTAACACGCCGGTAAGTCACGGATTGAGCGAGCGCATGCACCACACCCCGACCGGAGCCAATTCAAACGCCCGCCCCACCAGCGATGTGGTGATGTTCCACCGCACGGAGCTGGACCAGATCCTGCGCGTTTACGGGATGATGGTCGCCGGTGGGGAGTGGAAAGACTACGCGATCGATGGCTTGAAGGACCGGGCGGAATTCGCCATCTTCCGCAACGCCGCCGAGTTTCCAATCTATCGCGTCGTGAAGACCCCGGCGGACTCTCGTAAGCAGGGTGCCTGGAAGGTGATCGGTGCCGGCGGTGTGATTTTAAAGCGCGGCCACGAGCTCAAGCCCGTCCTGAAAGTGTTCGACCGCCAGCTCGCAAGGCTGAACTGGAGCGGCGGCCTCTAGGCCAGGACTACGGACGCCAGATACAAAAACGCCCCGAAAGCCAGTGGCTCCGGGGCGTTTTGTTTCGGGCGTGAGCCAGTCGCTATTCGCGGCTACCCAGCAGCATCAACAGGAATTGGAACATGTTGATGAAGTTGATGTAGAGGTTCAGAGCGCCAAAGGTCGTGGCGACCGACATGGCACGATCATTCCCCTTATACTCAAAGTACTCAAACTTCAGGCGTTGCGTGTCATACGCTGTCAGGCCGGCGAAAATCAGCACGCCAGCAATCGATATCAACATGGCCAGCATGCTGGAGCCGAGGAACCAGTTGACGACGATTGCGATCAACAGACCAACAACGCCCATAATCAGGAAGCTGCCGAAAGCTTGCAGGTTGGTCTTGGTGGTGTAGCCGAACAGCGAAAGCGCAAAGAATGCTGCTGACGTGATGAAGAAGACCTGCACAATGCTTTGGCCGGTGTAAATCAGGAACCAAAGGCTAGCCCCGATGCCAAAAGTGGCAACTAGCGCCCAGTAAAGCAGGTTTGCGCCTGCCGGAGACGGGTTGCGCATCGTGAACATGGATACGAGCAAGATACCGATTGGCGCAAAGCGCATCACCGTGCCCAGAAGGGTGAACTGGAACGTCCCATCAGGTGCAACCGTATAAAGCAGGCTGGTCAGCGCCGGAACGCTGGAAAATGCCAATGCAAGAACGGCTGTTACGATGAGCCCGAGGCCCATTTTGTTGTAAACGCCAAGCATGAAGCTGCGCAGGCCCGCATCGACAGAGGTGTCGAGGGTGCGCGCGTCGTAGGCGGTGCGGTTGAACTGGTTCATCGCTTCCTTCTCAGGTTACGTAATTCGTCGCCGTACGCCCGATGCGCGCGGCTTCCTGACACTGAATATCAGAGTTGTGTGGGCAAGTTTCAAGTAAAACCGGACATCGCAACTGAGGGAAAGTCCCTTGTTTTTTTAAGGGATGCCGGTCATCTGCACCGCTAAAGTCTTGACCTGAGTGCTGCTTCGTGCGGCAACGCGGTTCATGTCTCTGCGCGTATTTGCCGCCCTGCCGATCCCTGATCTGGTCGCCGATCAGGCGATGGAGCTGATGGACCAGGTCCCCGGTGCCAACTGGCGACCCCGGGAGAATTTGCACATTACGCTGGCGTTCTACGGAGAGCTTGCCGAGCCGGTCATTCATGATCTCGACGCGGGTCTGGCGTGTATTACCGCGCCCCGCATGCAGCTTCGGTTGTCTGGCGTGGGGCGGTCCAACCGCAAGGACGGTGCGGCGCTGTGGGCGCTTGTGGAACCCAACCCGGCGTTGACCCAGCTCGCGAAGGATTGCCGAAAGGCGGCCAAAGGCGCTGGCGTGTCGATGGAAAAGCGGAACTTCTTGGCCCACATGACGCTGGCCTATCTGGGGTCCAGCGTTGATCCGGTGCGACTGCAGCGGTTTGAACAGCGCCATAGCCAGTTCAAATCAGAAGTGTTTACGCCTGACCGTTTCTATCTTTACTCCAGTCGGGCCCGCAAACCGGGTAAGCCCAACACCTACGAGATCGAGGCGGAGTATCCGCTATGACGCTCGATATGTCGCAAGGTCTGTTGCCATGGCTGTAAATCTGGAGCGCCACTCCCGCCATGTTCTCCTGAAGGAGATTGGTGGCCCGGGCCAAAAACGCCTCAGTGAGGCGCGCGTGCTGATCATCGGGGCAGGCGGTCTCGGTGGGCCGGCCGCACTCTTCCTGGCCGCAGCGGGCGTTAAAATGCTTCGGATTGTCGATCCGGACACCGTGTCGCTTGATAATCTGCAGCGGCAGATCCTGTTCCGCACTGGCGATGTAGGTCGCCCGAAAGTGGCCGCCGGCCATGATGCGCTGACCGCGCTCGATCCGGATGTACAGGTGGACGGCCAGCGTCTGGCCGCGACTCCTGACACCCTGCCGGACCTTCTGGCGGGAATGGATGTTGTGCTGGATGGCTGCGACGACTTCGAAACACGGTTTGCTGTCAACGCGGCCGCCGTCAGGGCGGGTGTGCCGCTGATTTCAGGTGCAGTCGGGCGCTGGGATGGTCAGGTGGGTGTGTTCGCTCCGGCAAAGGGCGACGCGTTGCCTTGCTACCAGTGTCTGGTGCCCGAAACCCCGCCCGATGCCGAGCGGTGCGCAGAGGTGGGCGTTGTCGGGGCTCTGACGGGCGTGATCGGATCGGCCATGGCGCTTGAAGCGATCAAGTTGATCACGGGTGCCGGTGAGCCATTGCTGGGGCGGTTGATGATCTTTGACGGCCTGAGTGCAGAAGCGCGAACTGTCGGCCTTAGTAAGGACCCGGCCTGTCCTTGCTGCTCCGTGGCTTGATCAGGCCGCCTCGTGCAATCCTG
The DNA here is from genome assembly GCA_043513725.1 of Oceanicaulis sp. GTDB lineage: Bacteria > Pseudomonadota > Alphaproteobacteria > Caulobacterales > Maricaulaceae > Oceanicaulis. The sequence continues at coordinate 1,929,737 of CP121338.1, forward strand.
AACCAGGCGAGCGCGCCAAGAATAAGCCCTGGCACCAGGCCGTAGAGCAAGCCGAGTACGATATCGCCGGTCAGCAGCATGACGACGACGGTCACGACGCTTGCGACCGCGCCGAAGGCGACAAGCGTCGTCTGGGTCTGCTGGCTTCTGACGGGCTTCTCGGACACGCGGGAATTTGCCATTCGTTGCTATGCGTTCAACGAAATCAGTCGTAGGGCACCTGCGCCGTGGGCTCAACGATAATCGTACGCCCGGGCTGCGATCCTTTTACCGGCGCTTGCGTTTCTTGATCGACTGGCGCGCCTGGAAGATCACACCGAAGTAAAGCGCGCCCGCGAAGGCCGCGCCAAATAGCGCTCCCGCAATCCAGCTTGAAAACATCAAGCCAAACAGGAGGGCGACCATGACCGCCACCATGGCGATCATGGTCAAAACCCGTGCGGGTGGGCGGTTGGACTTATTGCGGGATGTCACCGGTGATGTCCCGATACAGCGTCCAGATCATGCGCTCTGTCGTGATGAACTGCCAGTTCCACTCATCGTGGAAATCGGTAAGCGGTTCAGCCTCAAGGATCTCAGAATAGCCGTGGCCGCCCTCAACCAGAGCCGCGACGCGGGCGCGGGCTTCGGTCAGCATGGCAATGCTGGCTTCCAGATCTGCCTCGGTCGACATCGGACCGTGGCCCGCAATGATGTTGGTGTCAGCATCGGCCACGTCCACGATGGACTGCATGGCATCGATATAGCCGTTCACCGTGCCGCCATTGTCGAGGTCGATATAGGGGAACCAGCCCGAGAAGAGCAGGTCGCCGGCATGGATGACATTCGCTTCCTCAAAGTGGACCCAGATATCGCCTGCGGTATGGGCTGCCGGCTCATGGTACAGCTTAACAGTCTGGCCATTGAGCGTCAGGGTTTCGCTGCCCGACAAATTGACCACCGGAAGGAAATCGCCGCTGAGCGGATCCGGGGTGGACCCTGTCAGATTGGCTGTGACCGGGTTCATGAGCGCCGGGCGAACACTTTCGTGGGCCATCACGACGGCCCCGCGTTCTGCAAACCAGGCGTTACCCATCACGTGGTCACCGTGAAGGTGGGTGTTCAGCACCATCTCCACCGGCTGGTCACCAGAGACTTCCCGCTGGGCCCGGTCCAGGAAGGGGGCGATCGGGGCGAACTGGGTGTCGATCATGAACACACCCTCTTCACCAACACTGACGCCAACATTGCCGGCGCGGTTAGTGATCAGGGCGTAGACGCCACCGCCAAGATCCTGGGTCTCAACATAGACCTCCTGAGCGGGTTCCTGCGCAAGCGTGGCAGAGGCGAGGGCAATCGAAAGGCTCAACATTGGAACTCTCCAAACCAAAATTGTTGAGGCCTTACATGGTCAGTCGCTGGTCGTTCGTCCAGCATCGATCTGCGAGCGAGGGTTCAGCTGTTCATCAAGGAACCGTGTGATGTGGAACATCGCTGTCGACATTTCCTCACTGACATTGAGCGCATGGCCACCGTCGAACTCGACAAGCTCAACGCCTTCTTTCCCATGGGCCTCAAGCAGTGCGTTTTCCATAAGACGACTTTGATCCACCGGCACGACCGCATCAGAGGTTCCGTGGACCAGCAGAACCGGGATGGTGATCTCGCTCGCCCGTCGGGTCGGAGACGCCAAGGCCTGCCGCTCCACATCGGTCGTAGCCACCATTTCGCGCAGACTTTCAACCGCCTCGGGGCGGCTCTCCTCAGCCCAGCTGATCAGCTCCGGGATATCCGTCACCGGGGCTCCGGCCGCGGCGCATTTGTAGAGATCCGGGTATTGAATCGCCTGCATCAGGGTTGCGTATCCGCCAAAGCTCCAGCCAGCCGCGCAGATACGCTCCGGGTGTGCGATGCCACTGGCTATAAGGCTCTGCACCCCATCGTAAATGTCCCTCTGGATCATGCCGTCCCATTCCCCGAAGCCAGCTTCGCGGAAGGAGCGACCAAAACCGTCAGACCCGCGAAACTGGGGCTGGAAGACAAGAAAGCCCTCGGCCGCAATAATCTGGGCGATGGGGTCAAATTCGAAATAGTCGCGTTGCTGTGGGCCGCCGTGTGGAAGAACGACCAGGGGCAGGGGGCCCTCAGGCGCGTTCACTGGATGGGTCAGATATCCAAATAGCTCGGTCCCATCAGAGGCCTGGTAGGTGTGGGCGCTAACGCGAGCGAGTGCACGGCTTTGAAGCGCAGGCTGACGAGCGCCAATGGGGGCCACGCGTTGCGCCTGCCAGTCATACAGATAATAGGATTGAGGCTCCTGGGGGCCGCTGACTGAAAGAAGCATGCGCGTGCCAGCGCGGTGAATCGGGACGATGGCGACGTCGTCACTGAAAAACGCCTGTAGTGCGGGCAGGTGTTCTGCCGCGAGCGGATCAAAGACCTCCACACGACGGCGGTCATCGGACCAGTTGACCGCGAGTGCGCGACCGGAGAATGGATCAACCGAAACCGAGGCAACATCGTAATCGGGATTTGAAAACACCGGAGCAATGATTTGCCCATCGGTCAGCGAATAGCGATAGACACCCGCCGTGTCCGACCCGTTTGGGCGAGCAAGAACGAGCGCCTCGTCAAAGGCCTCGGTGCGTGCAACCCATGTGACATCATCGTCAAACTGCCCAAAACGGCTGATGTCATGGGTCGCAACCCTGCGCCATCGATGCCCGTCGGCCCTGCGGATCAGCACGCTCGCACGCCCTGGGCGATTGGTCAGGTCGATGCGCATCACCGTTTCGCCAGCCGCATTGGTGAACCAGGCGAGGGTGTCATCACGACCTGAGTCAATCTGGTCACCCTCGCCGGTCCAGATGTTGACCCTGTGAACATTCAGGCGCGCCGAGCGCGGATGACGCGACGCCAGCAGGATGTGATCGGGATCATTGGGTAGAAAGTCGACGACCTGGTCCATGCGCGTTTGCGCAATTGTTGCGCCACGCCGGGTTTCATCTTCCAGGATCTGGACGGGATCACTCCCGTCAAGATTGGTTGAAAGCAGAACAGTCCGCCACGCGCGTCGAATGAAGGCAACCTGGTTGTCTGCGGTCATGACGAGGGTGCCCCCGCCTTCGATGTCGCTCAGGACCTGCCATGAAAACAGGATGCGATCATTGTTCGCCCAGGCCGCCCAGCGCAGCATGTCGTCATCCATGGGGATCTGGCGCGCGGTCGGGGCATCGAAGTCGGTAAAGTCGGCGATTACGATGGAGGCCTGATCATCGGTCGGGTCACCGGCTTGCGGTCGTCGGATGTAAAGCAGGCTATTGCCATCGGGCGATAGCTTTGGGGCTTCAAGGGCTGGCTCACTGAATATAAGCCCGACGCCAGGCGGTGTGGCCATGGCGGCTGGTGTCACCATGACGCCAATGATCAGTAGAATGAACCAACGCATGACTGGCGCGACCCCATTTTTCCAATTCCCCTCATGCAACACTATCGCGCTGAAGATTCATCGCAAGGTTGGTTTCCTCGGCCTACAGGGCGTGTGCTTCACTGTGCGGTATTGTCTCCACGTTTACCCGAGCTTCACCCGATTCAGGGCGACGTTTGCCCATGCGCTCTTTGCTTGGAATTCTGATTGTGATCAGCGCCGCAACACCAGCGGCGGCACAAACTTGCGATTCGCCGTCGGGATTGCCGGTGCCGCGATTTGTCACGCTGGCCTATGACGAGGCTGCGGGACGGGCAGGCCCGACACCGAGCCACCCGATCTCCTGGATGTATGTGCGCCGCGGTCTGCCGGTTGAAGTGATCGCGGAAACCCCGGACTGGCGACGGGTTCGTGACCCGGGCGGGACCGAGGTCTGGATGCATCGGCGGCTCTTGTCAGGGCGCAGAGCCCTTTGGTCGCAACAGGAAACCGCACTTCGCGCGAGACCGGACGAGGACGCACCGGCCATCGCGACCATATTGCCCGATGCTCAGCTCTGGCTTGAGCGATGTCGTGCGGGCTGGTGCCGTCTTGAGTCGGACGGATATCGCGGGTGGGCCGAGGCGCGCCATTTCTGGGGCGTCTACAGCGATGAAATCGAGCCGAGCCTCACGCTTGAGGGCGAAATAGACCCGTGCTACCGCTCTTCACCGGTAGAGACGCGCGGACAGACAGCTTCGGATGAGGCGTCGACCGGGCGCTAATCAGTCACAGAGGAGGTCGGGTTCTATCCTGTTTCGGCTGCTGTCGCAGAGCGTGGATGTAAGAACGCATGTGACCTCCAGGCGCGCTCGCGCAAAAAGCGGATCCCGCAATAAAGATGACCCAACAGAAAAACAGCTACACCTATGACGAGCTGCTTGCCTGCGGACGCGGCGAGCTGTTCGGAGAAGGCAATGCGCAGCTGCCGCTGCCGCCCATGCTGATGTTTGATCGCATCACCGAAGTCTCCAGCGACGGCGGCGAGTATGGCAAAGGCCATCTGGTCGCAGAGCTAGACGTCAATCCGGATCTCTGGTTCTTCGATTGCCACTTCCAGGGTGATCCGGTGATGCCAGGCTGCCTCGGTCTGGATGCGATGTGGCAGCTTGTAGGCTTCTACCTCGGCTGGACCGGAGCGCCAGGCAAAGGTCGCGCGCTGGGTGTGGGCGAAGTGAAGTTCACAGGCCAGGTTCCGCCGAGCGTGAAACTCGTGAAGTATGTGATCAACATGAAGCGTGTGATCAATCGTCGCCTTGTGCTCGGCATTGCCGATGGCCATGTGGAGGCCGACGGTGAAAAGATCTACGTGGCAAAAGACATGCGCGTGGGCCTTTTCAAGCCTGAAGAGATCAACGGCGGTGGAGGCGCTGCATGAGGCGCGTTGTCGTAACCGGCATCGGTATCGTTTCGTCCATTGGTGATAACGCTCAGGAAGTTGCCGAGGCCTTGAAGGCTGGCAGGTCCGGCGTTGCGGGCGTCCCTGAATATGCGGACCTCAACTTCAAATGCCAGGTCGCGGCGCGCCCGAACGCAAACCCGGCTGAGCATGTGGACAAGCGCGCTTATCGCTTCATGGGTGAGGGCGCAGGCTGGTGCTATATGTCGATGGCTGAAGCCATTGCTGACGCTGGCCTTGAAGAGTCCGATGTTTCCAACCCGCGCACCGGCCTGATCGTGGGTACTGGTGGTCCGTCTGTGGAGGCCATCGTGAAGGCCGCGGACATCACTCGGGAAAAGGGTCCAAAACGCATTGGCCCGTTCGCGGTGCCGAAGGCTATGGCCTCGACCGGGTCTGCGACCCTGGCGACCCCGTTCAAGATCAAGGGCATCAACTATTCGATCAGCTCGGCCTGCGCGACGTCGGTGCACTGCATCGGTGCAGCCGCCGAGCAGATCCAGTGGGGCAAGCAGGATGTGATGTTCGCCGGGGGCGGCGAAGAGCTGCACTGGGCGCTCTCCAACCTGTTTGATGCCATGGGCGCGATGAGCTCTGGCTATAACGACACGCCGGAAGTGGCGAGCCGCGCCTTTGACGCCAATCGCGACGGTTTCGTTATCGCGGGTGGTGCCGGCATTGTCGTGCTGGAAGAGTATGAGCGGGCCAAGGCGCGCGGCGCGACCATCTATGCCGAAGTGCTCGGCTATGGTGCCACCAGCGACGGTCACGACATGGTGGCTCCCAATGGTGAGGGCGCGAAGCGTTGCATGGAGCAGGCGCTGTCCACCGTGGAAGGCCGCAAGATCGATTATGTGAACCCGCATGCCACCTCCACGCCGGTTGGCGATATCAAGGAGGCCGAGGCCATGCGCGAGGTGTTCGGATCGGACATGCCGCCCCTGTCCGCGACCAAGTCCATGACCGGCCACTCGCTCGGTGCCGCCGGTGTGCAGGAAGCGATCTACTCGCTGCTCATGATGAAGCACGGCTTCATAGCGCCCTCGATCAATATCGATCAGCTGGGCGAGGAGTTCACCGATCTGCCCATCGTGCGCGAAACTCGCGAAGCCCAGCTCGACACCATTCTGTCGAACAGCTTCGGCTTCGGGGGCACCAACGGAACACTGGTGCTGGGGAAGGTTTAACCCTCCAGCGCCTCTTTGACCGCTTTACCCAGCGTCCGGGCTTCGTCTGCCCGGGCGCTGCCTTTTCTCCAGGCGATTCCGATTTCGCGGCCCGCGACGGGCGGATCGAAGGGACGAATGGCGAGATCAAGCTGATCGGCGAGGCCCGCATCAATGGCGAGCTTGGGTAACAGCGTCGCGCCAAGGCCAGATTTCACCATTTGCACCAGCGTATGAAGGCTGGTGGCGGCGAAGTCTGATCGTGCGCTTTCGGCTTCGGCCGGCCCTGCGCCACACACCGAAATCGCGTGGTCGCGCAGGCAGTGGCCATCCTCCAGCAGCAAGAGCGGTTCATTCCGCAGGCTTTCCGGGGTCAGCTTGTCGACTTTGGCGAGCGGATGATCAGGCGCTGAGGCGAACAGAAACTCATCCGAGATCAGCGGAATGGTCTCGATAATGCTCGCCTCATACGGCAGCGCGATCAGAGCAGCGTCGAGACGGCGATCCTTCAGCGCTTCAACAAGGCGATGGGTCAGGTCCTCACGCAGGAAGAGCTCCAGCTGGGGAAAGCTCTTGCGGATGGCCGGCAGCACCTTGGGCAGAAGGAAGGGCGCGATGGTGGGGATTACCCCCAGCCGGAATGTGCCCGACAACGGCTCGCCCGCCGCCTTGGCCGCATGAACCAGGTCTTCGGTCTCCGTCAGGATTATCCGTGCGCGAGAGACGGCGGCCTCGCCAGCCGGGGTCAGTGTGGCGCCGCGGGCTCCGCGCTCAACCAGCGTGGACCCAAGTACCGCTTCCAGCTCCTTGATCCCGGCGGACAGGGTCGGCTGGGTCACGAAGGCGGCGTCGGCAGCTTTGGAGAAGGTCCCGTTGTCGGCCAGGGCCACGAGGAATTTCAATTGGCGAAGGGTCGGAAGAAGTGCGCTCATGGGTTATTGAGATATCCTATAGCTTAAAAAGAAACAATCCATTTGATTTGTAGAGCTGCAGCCTCCATATCCCCGCCCAACGACGCAGCCAAGTGAGTTGGTTGGGTTGGGGGCCAGACCGGCGGTCTGGCATTAACGCATTGAACAATCAGGAGAAAGCCCATGCTCGGTATTGGCGACAAGCTGCCGGATTTTGAAGTTGTTGGCATCAAGCCGAAGTTCAACAACCACGAGGAAAATGGCGAGTCCGCTTTCGAAACCCTCACCCAGGAAAGCTTCCCGGGTAAGTGGAAAGTGATCGTCTTCTACCCGAAGGACTTCACCTTCGTGTGCCCGACCGAGATTGTGGCCTTTGCCAATCTCGAGGACGAGTTCGCTGACCGTGACGCCGTCGTTATGACCGGTTCCACCGACAACGAATTCTCCAAGCTCGGCTGGCGCCGTGAGCACCAGGACCTGAACGGCCTGAACCAGTGGCAGTTCGCTGACACCACCGGTTCGCTGGTCGACGGCCTGGGCGTGCGCTCTCCGGAAGGCGTTGCTTATCGTTACACCTACATCGTCGACGATGAGGGCACGATCCAGCACGTCTACGCGACCAACCTGAATGTTGGCCGTAACCCGGAAGACACCCTGCGCGTCCTCGACGCTCTGCAGACCGACGAGCTGTGCCCGTGCAACCGTTCGGTTGGTGGTGACACGCTCGCAGCCTAATTGGCTGACTTAGGTTTGAAGGCCCGCCTGCCCCTCTCATGGCGGGCCTTCAATACCGCCTCTCTCACACTGGAGACGAACCGGCACACTTCGGCCCGTCCCGCCTTGAGCTTGCTCAAGCTCAACGCCGGACCGGTCGGCCCCGTCCCCCCGATGTGGCGTTTCCTCCCCGGCGCTCACATCATGCCTGTCCCCAACCTCAGGGGCCGGCCGGTTCGCTCCCATTTACAGACAGAACGACACAAAGGACTGCGTGATGAGCCTCGATACGCTGAAGAACAGCCTGCCTGAATACGCCAAGGACCTGAAGCTGAACCTGTCCTCGCTGGCCCGCGAAACGGTGCTGAGCGACGAGACCAAGTGGGGCGTCTACCTCGCCTCCGCCCATGCGGTTGGTGTCGACGCTGTGGTCAAGAACATTGAAGCCGAAGTCGCCGACAAGCTGTCTGCCGAAGCTGCTAATGGTGCAAAGGCTGCGGCCGCGATCATGGGCATGAACAATGTCTACTATCGCTTCGTCCACCTGGCGTCGGCCAAGGACTACGGCACGATGCCGGCCAAGCTGCGCATGAATGTCATCGCCAACCCGGGCGTCGACAAGGCTGACTTCGAGCTGTGGTCGCTGGCCGTGTCTGCCATCAATGGCTGCGGCATGTGCATCGACGCGCACGAGGCCGAGCTTCGCAAGCATGGTGTGACCACCGAGCAGATTCAGGCGGCTGTGCGTATTGCCTCGACGGTCAACGCTGTGTCTGCCGTGCTGCGCGGTGAAGCCGCTGCCGCATAACGCGGCAAGCAGACTTCAAAAAGCCCGCCTCATTGAATTTGAGGCGGGCTTTTTTTGTATCTGAATCTCCTTGGAAATCCTCTGTCATAAAACTGTATTTTTAGATCGTATACCGATTAAATTGACCGGCCGTCTCGGTGCCCCTACTGTCAACGAATGGCAGACGCATCCAAGCCCCGCGAAGTTGATCGACGCGCCCAGGATCGAGGGCGCTCAGGCGAGTCCCGGCGCTGGTTTTCCAGCCGCACCATTGATGCGTCAGATCACTACCGGGACTGGAGCTGGGCGAAGACGGTTGCCCATCTGACCGGTGCGGTCGGGCTGACAGTCCTGTCGCGTATCGACCCGGGCTGGGCGCTGGCACCGTGGATGTTGATTGCAGGGGTCGCGTGGACCGTGTGGGGTCTGCGGGCTGCAGTTCTGAAATTCATTGGGCAGCACGTCTGATTTTACACTCCTGCCGGTCCACATCAGTTCGAAAGCCGCTTCAGCGTTGATTTCGCGCGCTTCACCATTAGGCTGCGCGACCAGATAACACCGCCGCGGGAGGGCGTTTCATGTCAGGCTGGTTTGGTATCGCGCTGTGGAAGCGCGTTCTGGGCGCGCTCGTGCTGGGCATCATCGTCGGTACGATCATGACACAGGTCATGGGTGGACCGGAGGCTGCGGCGTTTCTGGACACCTTTGTGAAGCCCGTGGGCGACCTGTTCGTGCGTCTGATCCGGATGCTGATCGTTCCGCTCATCCTGACCACGCTTGTCGCCGGTGTTGTGGCCCTTGGCGACCCGGCGAAGCTGGGCACCATTGGTCTTAAAACTATTGCGCTTTACCTGTGCACGACCTTTTTCGCGAACGTCATCGGTATCATTTTCGGCCTGACATTCCGTCCGGGCGTCGGTGCTGATCTGGGCGGCGCTGATGCGGTACCGGTGGATACCAACCCGCCAAGCGCCATTGAGCGCCTTTTGGGCATTGTTCCACAAAACCCGGTTGCCGCCCTGGCCGACGGCGACGTTCTGGCCATCATCTTCTTCGCAATATTGCTGGGTATCGGCATTCTGATGGCGGGCAAGGCCGGCAAAATGGTGGGCGATCTGTTTACCCAGGCCTCGGAAGTCGTCCTGAAGATCACCCATATCGTGATGGAAGTGGCTCCGTTCGGGGTGTTCGCGCTGGTCGCCTACACGACCGCGGATCAGGGCATCAACGCGCTTCTGTCGATAGCGATGCTGATTGGCACTGTTTATCTGGGCCTGTTTACCCATGCGGTTCTGGTTTATGGCGGGATCATCCGCTTTGTCCTGAATCTGCCGGTGATGAATTTCTTCCGCGGGATCCTGGATGCGATTGCGGTCGCGTTCTCCACTGCCAGCTCCAGTGCGACCCTGCCTGTGACGATTACCAACGTTTCGGAAAACCTCGGTGTGAAGAAGTCGGTGGCGGGCTCTGTCCTGCCGCTGGGCGCGACCATCAATATGGACGGCACCGCTATGTATCTGGGTGTGCTGGCACTGTTCACCGCCCAGGCCTTCGGTATCGAGCTGAGCTTCCTGAACTATGTGCTGATCGCTTTGACCGCCGCTGCCGCGTCCGTCGGGGCGGCGGGTATCCCATCGGCAGGACTGTTCTTGCTGGCCACGGTGCTGTCGACCTTTGGCGTGCCGCCTGAGCAAATCGCCATTGTGGTTGGCTTTATCCTGCCGGTTGACCGCATCATGGACATGGCCCGCACTGCGCTGAACGTCACGGGTGACGCGGCTGTTGCGACGGCTGTGGCCAAGTGGGAAGGTGAATTGGATGAGGACATCTTCCGTCATCCGGCCGATGTTCCGTACGACAAGCCGGAAACACCGGATGTAGCCGACGCGGATCGCGACTAACGGCGCTTTAGTCTGAACCAGTTGGGTGTGGCGTACGTAAACCTGATCAAACCCTGATCAGGAGCCACGCCCATGACCCTCATCCGTATTCTCAGCCTGATTGGCGGGCTCATCCTCGCCGGTTCCATTGTCTGGGCGATGGGCGCGTGGGAGGGCAGCTTCGGCGAAGCCATCGACTGGCTGATCTCCGAGCCCTGGGGCGTTGTCAGCCTGATCGACCTTTATCTTGGCTTTTTCCTGATCGCGGTGCTGATCTGGCTGTTGGAGCCGAACAAGGCGATTGCGCTTGCCTTCATCGTCCCGCTGCCATTTCTGGGCAATCTGTGGGCGGCGGTCTGGGTTGCCTGGCGTTTGGCCAGGGTCATCCAGACACACCGCACACAGAAGACGTCCTGATTAGAACGACTTGCCGATCGTGAAGACGGCTGTGGCATCAGAGATGTCGGCGTCCTCGCTGGTATCGATGTAGGAGATGTCCCAGTCGAGACCGGCGATGGCCCCGCCGATACCAAGGCTCCAGTCGATCTTGTCATCGCCATCGCCATCAAGATCGCCAAAGGCCCCCGTCTCATAGCCTATGCCGCCATGGAAGGTCAGGCCGCTTTCGCCAAGCGGGGTTTCCGCGTCGTAGCGAACATAGAGATTGTCATCCCCGCCAATATTATCCTGCTCAGGCGCGTAGGCGACGGTGAAGGATGAGCCAAACGGACCGGTGTCCGTTCCAAGGCTTGCATAAACCTCGCCATAGGCAAGGTCGGATTCGCCCGGGTAAAGATAGGCAATGACACCAATGTCAAAGCTATAGCCATCAAACTCCTGGCTGAAGCCGCCATACAGGTCGAACTCGACCTCAGCATCACCAAGAGGTGCGATGTTTGAAGCCCAGGCTCCAAAATAGGCACCGCCTTCATTGGCCCAGTCCAGGCCGCCCTGGATCGCCAGGTCTTCTTCGCTCAGCGAAACGCCGCGGAAGCGGTAATCGGACGTCAGAGCGACATTCGCTTCAACCTGGGACCAGGCAGGGGTGGAGAGCAGCCCTGCGAACAGGGCCGATGAGATCAGGAGAGTTTTCATTGATTGTGCTCCGTCTACGCCGCGGCTGCTTCAAAGCCGGGCAAATGGGTCAACGCATTTTCAAATTCGATGGCTATTCCGTCCGCGGTCTTGCGAACGACCTGGCCCCGGCAGGTTTCTCCGGTGGAAAACTGGAGGGAAAGCCAGTCGCCCTTGTCGCTGTGCGACGCGCCACTGACCATTGCGCCTTTGTGGCTCAAATTGGTCAGCACGGCTTCTGAGCGGCGGCCTGCGGCGTCTACGATAACTGCATCATGGACATCCATCCGTTGGCCCTGGCGACGATCATCGACATCCTGTGAGACAGCTGCGAGGAAATGGTCGATTGTGTCCTGAAGCTGGCCTCGAGCAGTTTCCAGCGTGCTTGCTGCGTCGCGCACTTCACCGGCCTTGGCCGCAGTCGTGGAAATCGCTTCAGCCGCTCTGCCGGTTTCGGCCGACGAGCGGATCGTTCCGTCAGACGCGGTGGTGATGGCAGTCGAGATTTCCGCGGTCACCGAGTTCTGTTCTTCGATCGCCGAAGCGATGGCCCCGGATACTTCCTCAACACTGCGGATCGACTGGGTGATCTCGGACAGGGCAGAGACCGCCCCATCGGTAGACTGCTGGACCGATCCAATCTGGGCGGCAATATCGCCGGTCGCCTTTGAGGTCTGTTCGGCCAGAGCCTTCACTTCCTGAGCGACCACCGCAAAGCCTTTGCCGGCTTCGCCCGCGCGTGCCGCTTCAATCGTGGCGTTGAGGGCGAGCAGGTTGGTTTGCTCGGCAATGGCATTGATCAGGTCGACAACTTCACTGATGCGCTGGGCGGCTTCTGCCAGCTGCTTGACTTGAGCGTCGGTACTTTCCGTGAGCGAAACGGTCTGCCGGACTGTTGTTGTCGCCGTTTCGGTCTGCCGTGCGATTTCCGCGATCGATGCAGACAATTCCTGTGCAGCCGCAGAAACAGCACTCACCGCCTCGGAGGCCTGCTCTGAAGCTCCGGTCGAGCTTTCAGCATTGGCCCGTGCGCCCTCAGAAACCTGACTAACCTCAGAGGCGGCAAGCTTCATCCGTTCGACTTCATTGTTGACGGTTTCCATCACCATGGACACGCCGTTCTGGAAGTCCTTCACGAGCTTTTTCAACTCGACCTGGCGACGGCGCTCAACGTCATCACGCGCCTTCTGGTCGGACTGCAGGCGTCTCTGCTCGACCAGATTTTCCTGGAAGGTCTGGACCGAGCGGGCGAGGGTTCCGATTTCGTCACCGCGCTTCAGCTCTGTTGTTGCAGCGGCAGACGTGCCGCCGCTGGTGACGGCCTCAAGGGCCGTGATGACGCGGCCAATCGGTCGGGTCAGGGTCTGGGAGGCCATGAAGCCCAGCCCGGCCAGGATCACACACCCCAGCAGAAGCGTCAGCAGGGCTGCAATCATCAGCGCGTTGATGGGTGCATTTTTCTCTGCGACGTCTTGAACGGCGGCGACTGCCCAGCGAACGCCCTGGAATTCAATCGGCGCAACAGCTGTCGTGATCGTACGGTCTCCGAAGGCTTCACGAGCTGCGTGGCCTGACTGCCCCCGGTTGATCGCCTGGCGGGCAAGATCAACATCAAAGCGGGCGCTGAGAATGTCATTGTCTTCGGTCAGCCGCGAGTCATTGCGCAGTAGCGCATCAGAGCCAACCAGCAAGGCTTCGCCGGTTTCGCCAAGTCCGGCTGCGTCGCTCATGATTGTGTTAATGGCGTCGATGGGCATCTGAAACACCAGAGCGCCGACGCGTTGCCCGCTCTCATAAACGGGCATGGAGATGAAGCTCGCCGGCGCGTCATAGCTTGGCGCATAGGGAGCAAAATCGAAAAATGAGATCTCGCCCGGTTGAGCGCTGATTGCGGCGCGGTAGGCGCGGCCGAGGTCGGAGCTGGCCCATTCCCCGCCGCCGACTTCGAAATTGGTGGCGTAGTCTTCCTCTTTGAACACCGAGTAGATCAGGTCTCCTTCGGTGTTGAACAGGAAAATGTCGTAATAGCCTTTCGTCTCCAGCTGCGTGCGAACCCAGGGGTGATAGCGTGCATGGACCTGATCATAGACTGTGCCTCCCGGAGCTGCGTCGAGGCGATGCTTCTCGCCAAGCGGGTTCGGGTTATTCGTGATGTAGGCACGTTTAAGCTGCGCAGTAACGTCGCCGCGCGCCGCCAGACTCCCAAAGGCCCGATCGAACTCACCGATGGCTTCTGCGGTTGCCGGATCCGCGGCCATGGTGCGCAGGTCTGCCTCGATACTGGACAGATAGCGTTGCAATTCGTTAGCACGCGACGTGGCTGCGGCGTCCAGCCTTGCGAGTGAAATGTCATAAAGCGCGCCGCGGGCCTGCATTGCGCTGGCGATAGCGACTGCAATCATGCCAATGAGGGCAAAGCCTACAATCAGTGTAGGGATTTTGAACTTCAGTTTGAGGTTCGACCAAGCCATTTTATATTTCCCCGTGAGCTGGCCTTCGTTGTCAGAGTAAATCCATTCACCATGAAGCCCTTACGCAGGGTTAATGCTGTTCAAAATATTTGGATGACTGCTGAAACACCGCAGCGCGGCAGCCGCGGCGCAAGTTCTGGAATGGCTATTACTGGGCGTAGTGCTACATCACAGCCATGACAAAACCTGACGCCGCTGCCCCTGCTTCTGCCCCCGCCGATTCCGGCCGTCTCGATCCCGTTCGGGCGGGTATGGCCGCGGTGTCTGGCTATGCAATCTGGGGTCTCTCGCCGCTTTTCTACATGCTTCTGGATTTCACCAATGCGGTGGAGATCGTGCTGCACCGGGCGATCTGGTCAGCTCCGGTACTGTTGATCATGCTGGTCGCGGCCGGGCGATGGTCCGCGACGGTTAAGGTTCTGACCGATCGCAAGACGCTGATGGTGTTATTCGCCACCGCGATCCTGATCGGGGCAAACTGGTGGGGTTTCATTTTCGCGGTCAACACAGGCCGCGTGCTGGAAGTCTCGCTGGGCTATTTCATAAACCCGCTGATGCATATTGCGGTCGGTGTGTTTGTCCTCAATGAGCGCTTTGGCCGCTGGCGCGCGTTGGCGGTGGGCCTGGCCGCGCTAGGCGTGATCAACCAGGTGATTACCGTGGGCGAGCCGCCGATCCTGGCGCTCTTCCTTGCGGTCAGCTTTACCGCCTATGCCTATATCCGAAAGACCATCGCGGTGGACGGGCGGATCGGCCTGTTCTGGGAAACGGTGCTGATCGCCATCCCCAGCCTGCCGGCCCTCGTTTTCGTGGAGTATTCAGGTGCAGGCCATTTCTTCGATGGCTGGGTCCAGGCCGCACTCCTGATTGCAACCGGGCCGATGACCGTCGCGCCGTTGCTCCTGTTTGTCCTGGGTGCGCGCGGCCTGTCACTGGCGGTGATCGGCGTTGCGCAATTCCTCGCTCCGTCGATCCAGTTTGCGGTGGGGATCGCGACCGGTGAGGCCTTTGGGATCGCCAATGCCATCACCTTTGGCCTGATCTGGTTGGGACTGGCGGTTTTCGTTTTCGATCTCATAAGTTATGAGCGAAAGCGACGTCGCGCTGCCGCAGTCTGAAGGACGTTTCCATGACCCATCCCGCCATGCCGCTTGCCCGCCGTGTGAATGTGGGTGAGGTGACGCTGTCGGTTCACGAGGCTGGACCCGCAGACGGCATCCCGGTGTTGCTGCTCCACGGCTGGCCGGAGCTGGCCATGAGCTGGGCCTCCCAGATAAAGGCGCTGAGTGAAGCAGGCTATCGCGTTATCGCGCCGGACAATCGAGGCTTTGGAGCCAGTGACGCCCCCCATGAGGTCAGCGCCTATGGCGTGGACCAGATCGTCGGCGATATCTCCGGGCTTTTAAACGCACTTGATATCGAGAAGGCGATCATCATCGGCCACGACTGGGGCGGGATCATCATGTGGCATGCCGCCTGCCTGATTCCGGAGCGATTTATTGCGGCCATTGGCGTGAATACGCCCCACCTGCCGCGCGGGGCCAAGCCGCCCACCGAGGTCTTTCGCGAGCTGGCCGGTGAAGAGCACTACATTGTGCGCTTCCAGGACGAGGCGACGGACCCCCTTTTTGACGGGCAGGAGGAGGACTTCTTCGCCTTCAGCTTTGGTGCGCCGCCGCCGACCGCAGACCTCGACAAGCTGCCGCCGTCCATGGCGCATCTGCCCAAGCGCTTTGAGAAATTCGTCGCGCGAGGCGGCCTGAAGTCAGAGGATGATTGCGTCGTCCCGGCGGACATTCGCACGCAATATGCTGAAGCCTACAAAGAGTCCGGCTTCCGCGGTGGGCTCAACTGGTATCGCAATTTCGATGCGAACTGGGAGCGTATGGGCGGGGTCGACCACCGCCTGTCCATGCCGGTCTTCATGATTACTGCGGAGTGCGACTTCATGCTGCCGCCCAAGCTGGCCGCCTGGATGCCGGCGCTATGCTCTGACCTCACCATGGAGATGATCGAGGATGTCGGTCATTGGACCCAGTATGAAGCGCCAGAGCATCTGAATGCGCTGCTTCTGACCTGGCTCGAAGACCGTTTCCCCAACCGCTAACGCGGTGACGGCAGGGGGCTCAGCGGCTCGTTGCACCACGGCGCGACGTCGCCATAGGTCACAGCCAGACCGGCGGCGAGAAGCGCTTCGGACAGGCGCGAACCGTCTGGTCGGGCGATGTCTGCGATCACGCGGCCAGCAAAGCTGCTAGTCTCTACGTCATGCAGGAAAAGGGCTGGCTCAGTGTCTTGAGACGTCAGCCAGGTTTGAGTGAATTGGGTGGCCTCATCGGCGAGAACACGCTCGGCTTCACAGTCCGGGCCCCGCTTCTCCGGTGTATCAATTCCGGCAACGCGAACCCGTGTCTCGACATACTGACCCGGCCAGATCCGGGCGCGGACCGCGACTGTGTCACCATCAATAACTGAGACCATTTCAGCGGGTATCGGACCCGGCAGGGGATCAGCTAATGCACTCAAAGGATGCACTAGCGCAATCATGCATCCAGATAGGATTAATCGCAGAGCCATGCGACCAATATAGGAAAGTTGTCCGTTTTGGGAAAGGCGGGCTGGGGAGCGCCTTCATTACTGATACGGGCTTGCGGCTCAGTGCTGGGGTGTGAGGCTAATGGCTTTGAGACGCCGTAAATCCGCGAATGGCGGCGGCCTGACCCGCGGACTGAACAGTCGGCTGACCGGATACAATGACGAGGCGACGTCCGTGATAGACGTGATATTGCGCACGTGGCTGTTCGACGCCGCCGGACAGTGAGCCGCCAAAAAAGCTCTCATTCAATCGGACGGTCTGGCGAGTAGATAGAACCTGCGTTGAGGGTTCTGGCGAAACGGAAGTGTGCCGCGCAGAAGAGCCAGTTCTGTTTGCGGGGGTAACGCATGGGGCCGGTCGCTGGCGCAGCTGGCACGGGTGCTCGATCACTACGGTGCCTGCAGGAGCCGGTGGCATAGCTGCTCCGCCTGCAAGCGCAGGATCGACAGTAGCAAGGGCCAGAGAAAGAGCGGCGAGAATGTCCATGCGTTTCAAAATAGCACAGGAGGGGCGTGCCGCCACGCTGCGTTCATGCTGTGCGGGCTATTCGCTCGCGGGTGTGATTTGCAAGCCACGTCATAGGGTTAACGCCGGCTGCTGCCGCTAGAAGTCGTAGGTGATACCTTTCTTCTCCCAGTCGCCATAGCGGGTCGGTTCGGGCCCTTTGGGGCCACCGAGTTCCTTTTCGCGCGCCGCTTCGGCTTCGGCAGCCTTGCGGCGTTCCTCGGCTTCTGCGAGCGCCCGCTTGGCGGCGTCGGACAGAGGTTTTGGGGTTTGGTCTTCAGCGTCGCTCATCTTGCGGTCCTTCGGGGCTGATACCATTTATCTAGGCAGAGTTGGGCGGGTGTCCAAGCTGGAGCGAAATGAAAACTCATGACGGGTAACTCCCTTCGAACCTTCATGCTGTTGGCGGTCATGACCGCCTTGTTCATGGCCATCGGATATCTTGTTGGCGGTGTGGGCGGAGCCATGCTCGCCTTCGTCTTGGCTGCGGGCATGAATGTCTTTGCCTTCTGGAACGCAGACAAGCTGGTGCTTCGCATGCATGGCGCGCGCGAGGTGACGCCCGATGAGCGGGACCCGGCCCTTTACCAGTTCGCCCGGGACACCGCTGACATGGCCCATAATGCCGGCATGCCTGCGCCGCGCATCTATGTCATCGAGAGCGCTCAGCCCAATGCCTTTGCAACTGGCCGTGACCTCAATAACGCTGCAGTGGCGGCTACGACAGGGCTACTGCGCCAGCTCAATCGCCAGGAAGTGATGGGCGTCATGGCCCATGAGCTCGCCCACGTGAAAAGCCGGGACACGCTGACCATGACCGTGACGGCGACGCTTGCCGGTGCCATCGGCTTCCTTGCCAATTTCGCGCTCTTCTTCGGACCGCGAAATGGCGGCGGACTGATCGGCGGCATTCTGCTGGCGGTTTTCGCGCCCATGGCGGCCGGGCTCGTGCAAATGGCGATCAGCCGCTCGCGCGAGTATGAAGCCGACCGGATTGGTGCCGAAATCTGTGGTAACCCGCAATGGCTCGCCAGCGCGCTTGAAAAGATCGAGCGCGGTGCCCGTCAGACGATCAACGAAGGCGCGGAGCGCAATCCGGCCACCGCACACATGTTCATTATCAACCCGCTGAACGGGCAGGGCGCAGACAATTTGTTCTCCACCCACCCAGCCACGGCTAACCGGATCGCACGCCTGCGTGAAATGGCTGGAGCGGCGGCACAGTCGCCGGCAGGACCGTGGGGTCAGCAAGGCCCCTGGGGCTAAAATTGTGCGTCCTTCGAGGCTTTTGCTTTCGCGAAAGCACCTCAGGATGAGGGGAATCTGATCCCACCCTCATGCTGAGGTGCGAGCCGGAGGCGAGCCTCGAGGGACCTTTAATAATGCGCGCCTACCCCGCGGCGGCTTCCATGAACTCGGCCATCTCTTTGTCCAGGGTCGTCACGCCGCCAGCATCGTGAGTGGTCAGAGTCACGTCCACGGTGTTGTAGACATTGAACCATTCAGGGTGGTGGTCCAGCTGCTCTGCCTTCATGGCGACCTTCGTCATGAAAGCGAAGGCGGATTTGAAGTCATCGAATTTGAAGACTTTCTGCACGGCCTCGCGATCACCGTCCTTGATGCTCCAGCCCGAAACCGCATCGCACAGCGCTTGCGCGCCAATCTTGTCAGCCATGGTTTGCTCCCGTGTTGTGTCAGGGCGGATGTGGACCCGTGCGCGTGCTTCATCAAGTGTTAAGCCCGCATTTACGGAATAATCAGGTAAATCGACTATGGGTATTCCAGCCAAGAAGAGGAAGGAGGCGGTGATGACCCGTTTTCTGGTTTCTGAAGACAACCCGTCCGGTCGCAAGCTGGAGGACATTCTGCTGGAGCTTCGAGCAGATGTTCTAAAGCGTGCCTCGAAGATTTCGGACGATCACCGGCCCGAAGCCCTTCATGTCATGTCGAACAATATGAAGGTGCTGGAGCATCTCACGGCCGCGATTGAACTGGCGCAGGACTCCAGCCAGCTCCTCGACCGCGCCTTCGGCCCCAGCGAATCCGCCCATGGTGGCCCGCCCCGGATCGGCGTGGCTTAGATTTAAAGCCTGTCCCAGACGTCGCAGGCGATCCGGGATCTACAGACAGCTGCTGATTCTGAACGCACTGGCGCATGCGGTGCATCCCGGCTCTGTCCCCGGATCACATCCGGGGTTGGCCGGGACAGGGTCGTGTTGGGTCAGTATAAATACCTTGGGCCGTAAAGCGCGGGCTTCGCTACACAGACCACTCCGCCAGCACATCCCCATCACCTTCAGCGTTCGCTCGCACCTCCCGCTCAGCCTCAAACCGCGCCGTATCGAGGCGCGACAGCGCCCAGACCGCGGCTCCGCGCACCAGCGGACTGTCATCGTCCAGTCGCGGCAGCACCGCCGTGACCAGTGACGCGTCGTCCGCATTGCCCAGTGCAATCAGTACATTTCGAACAAAGCGATCGCGCCCGATCCGCTTGATCGGCGAGCCGCGGAAATATTCGCGGAAGGCCGGGTCATCGAGGGCGGCCAGTTCCGCGAGCTTTGGGCCGGTGAGTTCGGGGCGCGGATGGAAGGCGGTCTCCTCGGTGACGCTGGCAAATTTGTTCCACGGACAGATCGCCAGGCAGTCATCACAGCCATAGATCCGGTTGCCCATCGGGGCGCGGAACTCGCGCGGGATTGGGCCCTTGTGCTCAATCGTCAGGTAGGAGATGCAGCGCCGCGCATCGATCTGATAGGGCGCAGGGAAGGCCTTGGTGGGGCAAATGTCGAGACAGGCGGTACAGCGGCCGCAATGGTCGGTTTCGGCGGCATCCGGCTCCAGCTCAGCCGCGGTGAGCATAACGCCCAGGAACAGCCAGCTGCCATGCTCACGGCTCACCAGATTGGTGTGCTTGCCCTGCCAGCCCACACCGGCTTTGGCGGCCAGCGGTTTTTCCATCAGGGGCGCGGTGTCGACAAAGACCTTCACCTCTGCGCCGGTCTGGCGGTGGAACTCACCGGCAAAGCGCTTCAGGCGCTTTTTGACGACGTCGTGATAGTCCTTGTTCTGGGCATAAACGCTGATCGCAGCCTCGTCGCGGCGCTCCAGGATCTCCAGCGGATCGGTCTCGGGCCCATAGTCCAGACCCACCACAACCGCGGACTTCGCGTCCGGCCACATGGCTGTGGGCCGCACCCGCCGCTCCAGCGTCTCTTCCATCCACGCCATCGTCCCGTGGCGGCCCTCGCCGACGAAGGTGCGCAGGCGGTCTGACGCCTCCCACGCCTCATCGGCCCGGCAAACGCGCGCCACGGTGAAGCCAGCGCCGAGGGCGAGGTCTCTACAAGTGGAGGCGGCGTCGACCGGGGTCATTGCGGTCAAAAATCCAGATCCTGATAGCCGTCAGCCGGGCTCATGCCGGGCAGCCGGTCGGCGAGGAGGCCGCGGAAGCTGGGGCGGCACTTGATGCGCTGATACCAGTCGCGGGCCGGCGGGAAGTCGCTCCAGGGCACATCACCCAGATAATCGATGCAGGACAGGTGGGCTGCGGCGACCAGATCCGCCAGCGTCCAGCGCGGGCCAGCGAGGCCGTCGCGAACCTCCAGAAGGCCGCTGATGTAATCGAGATGCCAGCGCAGATAATCCCGGCCGGCCCGGATCGCCTCCATGTCCGGCGCACCGAGGCCCTGTATCCGCTTTTCCAGCTTTTCGTGGAGCAGGAAGGCGCTGACCTCTGCGTCGAACTTGCGGTCAAACCACTGGGCGATACGACGGGCTTCGGCCCGGTCCGCGGCATTGCCGGGTAAAAGGGCGGGGTCGGGCACAGTCTCTTCGAGATATTCGAGGATCGCGCGGGCCTCGGTCACGATGATATCGCCCTCCACCAGCACCGGCGGCAGTCCGGTTGGATTGAGCGCGATCAACGCGTCCGGCTCATCCCAGAAGCGCACCGAATTGAGGTCAAACTTCAGCTGTTTCTCAGCCAGAGCCAGACGGATCTGCCGTGACCAGGGGTCCAGAGGCCAGTGGTGAAGAATGCGCATGGGCGTGAGCTTAGGGTGGTTCGCAGCGGGGCTGTAGAGCCGATCTTCATCTCAATTGAATTCCCGGACGCGAAGCGCTCGGGGAGCTCTGTCGGGATAGCGCGCCAATCCCGGCCTGAGGCCCCGGCTTAGGGCCGGGGTTTCAGGCTGGCGGTGCTACTCCCCCGCCCGGAAATACCGGTTGCCGTGCGGCTCCGCCCGGCCATGCGGGTCGGGGTGGATAAGGACGTCGGCAGCCGGGAACTCCTCCAGGACCCGGTTTTCAGCGGCCACAACGATATCGTGCGCGTCAGTCAGGGACTGGTCGGGGTCGAGGTCCATATGCATCTGGATGTGGATGAAGGGACCGGACGCACGGGTGCGAAGCTGGTGAACACCAAGAACCTTCGGGTCGTCCTCAGCCAACTCAATGATTTTGAGGCGGTCTGCGTCGGGCAGTTCCCGATCCATCAGGTTCTCGTATGCCGACTTGCCAACCTCGAACGCGGTCCAGAACAGCCACAGTGCAATGCCTGCACCAATAAGCGGGTCGGCCTGATCAAGACCGAGGCCGGACGACAGCACAAGCGCGGCGATAACCGCCACGTTGGCCCCGAGGTCGGACACGTAGTGCGCCCGGTCGCCGGACACGACGAGGGATTCGGTTTTCTTCAGGGCGCGCGATTGAGCCCAGACGAGGCCGAGCGTCAGCACGATCGACAGCACCATGACCGAGATGGCGATGGTGGAGGCAGTCACGGGCTCGGGGTTGAGGAAGCGCACCACCGCTTCGCGCATCAGCAGCCCGGCGGACAGGGCGACCAGCATGGCCTGGACCAGGCTGGCAAGTCCTTCTGCCTTGCCGTGGCCATAGCGGTGCTCATCGTCCGCCGGACTGACCGCATAGCGGACGGCCGCGAAGGCGAACAGCGAGGCGGCAAGGTCAAGCCCGCTATCGGCCAGGGATGCCAGCATGGCGATGGAGCCTGACATCCACCAGGCAATAACCTTCGCGACCACAAGGATGCTGGCAACGGTTACAGACAGGGCCGTGACCTTGCCAGTGATCCGGCGGGTTTTGGCGGGGCTGACCCGGCCGGGGCCGGTGTCCAGGGCGTCATGGGGCATGGCTTAAACTCTTGGCGAACGCGGCGGCGCACCGCAGTCTACCCACCCTGTCATTGAGCAAGTCGAAAACAGCGCGCCCATGGGTCTTGTTTACCTGATCATTCTGGCTCTGGTCCAAGGGATTACAGAGTTTCTGCCGATTTCCTCATCAGCACACCTGATCCTTGCGCCCGAACTGACCGGCGAGGCGGACCAGGGCACGCTCATTGATGTGATGGCCCATGCCGGAACCCTGCTGGCGGTGATGGTCTATTTCCGCGCCGAGATGGTGTCTGCCGCACAAGGCAAGCTCGCGCTCCTCAGCGGCAAGATAACGGACGGGGGCAGGCTGGTGCTTTTTGTTGCCCTCGCGACACCGCCAGTCCTGATCGTTGGGGGCGGACTTTACGTGACCGGCTTTGTGGACATGTTGCGGGACCCGATGGTGATTGCAGCCGCGACGGCTGTCTTTGCCCTTCCGCTCTGGGCGGCAGATCACTTCTGCAAACAGGTCAAAACCGTGGAGACAATGGGCTGGCGCGACGCGCTGTGGTTCGGCCTGGCACAAGCCACAGCCATGATCCCGGGCGCAAGCCGCTCCGGCGTCACCATGACGGCAGGCCGGGCGCTGGGCTTTACCCGGTCAGAGGCGGCGCGCTTTTCCATGATCATGTCGATCCCGGTCATAGCCGCGCTAGGGTTGCTGGCCGGGATTGAGCTTGCCCGGGGTGCCGAGCCCGGTGCGACACTGACAGACGGCCTGATTGTGGCCGTTCTGTCTTTCGCGGTGGCTTGGGCGGCGATTGCGGTTCTGATGCGGGTCGTAGACCGGATCGGCTTCCTGCCGTTCGTGATCTACCGCTTCGCGCTCGCCGCCCTGCTGGTGTGGTGGCTGGCCTAGGCGTCGCCGCCTTCTTTCGGTTTGCCGAAGAGCTCATCGAGCGTGGTCGGCGCATTGGCGTTGGCGTCATGCTCTTCAGCCGGCTTCAGCGCGTCCTCTTCGATATTCACCTTGCCTTCTTCTTCCATCTGCTTGCGGCGTCCCGAAGACTTGGCAACGGCCGCATCAAGATCGACCTGGGTGCACAGGCCCAGGCTGACCGG
The DNA here is from genome assembly GCA_043513725.1 of Oceanicaulis sp. Taxonomy (GTDB): domain Bacteria; phylum Pseudomonadota; class Alphaproteobacteria; order Caulobacterales; family Maricaulaceae; genus Oceanicaulis. The sequence continues at coordinate 1,952,917 of CP121338.1, forward strand.
GTCGGTCGGCTTGATGTTGGCCGCGTTCCAGTGTGTGCGTTCACGCACAGCCTCAATCGTGGTCTTCGTCGTGCCGACCAGTTTGCCGATCTGACCGTCGGTCAGTTCGGGGTGATTGCGCACAAGCCAGGCGATCGCATCGGGGCGGTTCTGGCGGCGTGATAGCGGCGTGTAGCGCGGGCCCTTGCGCTTGCCTTCCTGCAGCTCGGCATATTTCGGTTTGGACGCGGTCATGCGGTAGTCGGCGTCGGCTTCGGCCTTGTCCAGCTCTGCACGCTCCAGCTGACCGGCGGCGACCGGGTCAGAACCGCGGACACCGGCGGCCACATCGCCATCGGCAATCCCCTTGATTTCAAGGCGGTGAAGACCGGTGAAATCGGCGATCTGCTCAAAGGTCAGACCGGTGTTATCGACCAGCCAAACTGCCGTCGCCTTCGGCATCAGAATATCGGACATGGCACAAAACCTCGTGTTTAAAACGCAAAAACCCGGCGCGGACCGCCGGGCTTTGCCTTGGAACCGACCCCAAGAACGTCTTCGTATCAGACAGGTACTTGAGGATTTCGACGTCTCTATACCGCGATGTGGCTTCAGATGAAACACCTCAGCGCTGCTGTGTCAGGGCGTGAGCAGGATTTTCCCGGCATGCGCCATCGCATCAATGCGCGCATGGGCGCTGGCGACATCATCAAGGGTGAAGGTGGAATCGATGACCGGCTTCACCTTGCCGGCCTCGATCCAGGGCCAGACGGTCTTGTGCACGCCCTCGGCGATTGCTGCCTTCTCCGCATCGGGGCGGGCGCGCAGGGTTGAACCGGTGATCGTCAGGCGTTTCAGCATCAGGCGCATCAGATCGACCTCCACCCGTGAGCCTTTCAGAAACGCGATCATGGAAATCCGGCCGTCCATGTTCAGCACCGAAAGGTTCTGCTCGACATAATCTCCACCGACCATGTCCAGGATCACATCTGCGCCGCCCGCGTCACGGACGCCGGCCGCCCAGTTATCTTCGCGGTAGTTGAAGACGTGGTCAGCGCCGAGTTCTGAGACGAGCTTGCACTTTTCAGCCGATCCGGCGGTCGCCATGACAGTGCAGCCGTGGGCCTTTGCCATCTGAACGGCGGTGGTTCCGATCCCGCTGGCGCCGCCATGAACCAGAAAGCGCTCGCCCGGTGCAAGCCGGGACGCCATGAAGGCATTGGCAAAGACCGTCATGACCGTTTCGGGAAGCCCCGCCGCGTCCTTCAGATCCACACCCGCAGGAGCCGGGAGTGTGGTGACCGCTTTGGCACGCGCAATATCAGCATAGCCACCCCCGGTGACGAGGGCGACAACCGGATCGCCCGGTTTCAGGCTGACCCCGGGACCGGCCTCACGAACGGTGCCGGAAACTTCGAGGCCAAGACCTTCGGGAGCCCCGGGTGGCGGTGGGTAAAAGCCCATGCGCTGGAACGTGTCGGGCCGGTTTACGCCGGCGGCGGTGACATCAATCAGCACTTCGCCTGTGCCAGCTGGATCAAGCCTGCGCTCTTCGATTTTCAGGGCCTCCGGACCACCGGGCTCAGGGGCGGTGACGATTCTTGAAATGTGATCGGCCATGGGGCGGGACTCCTGCCAAACGCTGCGCTAAGGTCTCGCGCTCGAAACTACAGGAGGCAGCGCCATGGTCCATGATGATGAACCACGAAGCACAGGCGACGCCATCAATCCAGGCGAAGATCTGGAGATTTATGGGGTCGAGCAGCTGGCAGAGCGTATTGAAACCCTGAAGTCCGAGCTGCAGCGCACCGAAGCGATGCTGGACAAGAAAAAGTCCGGGCTGGCGGCCGCGGATTCCCTGTTCAAGACCTGAATCAGGACCGGGGCTGTGGCCCCGGCCTTGCAGTTTCGATCCCATGCTGTCTTTCGATGAGACAGCCCGTGCAACGACTTAAGACGTGGAAAGACACACATGACCCCGGTCGATCCCAAAACCAGCCCCTCCGCCGCCGTGCGCGTCGCCGACTTTGCCGGCTCGGAAATGTTCCAGCGCCTGTTTTCTGAAGGCATGGAGCTGGTTGAGGAAACCGCCAGCTATCTCGACGGTCCGGGCCGGGAAGATGCGAAGCGTCTGGGGCGCACCGGTGCTCTGGCCTACGCGTCTGAAAGCATGGCCCTGACGACCCAGCTGATGCAGTGCGCGTCCTGGCTCCTGACCCAGCGGGCGGTCTGCGAAGGTGACATGAAGCCGGGCGAAGCCGCTGAAGAACGCTATCGTCTGACCCCGTCAAAGCTGAAGGAAGCGGGCTGGGCGGCCAGCGATGATCCTTGCCCGCCGCGACTGTCCGACTTGGCGTCGCGTGCCCGCGCGCTCCACGACCGCCTCTCACGCCTCGACCGATCGCTCTTTGAGGGTGACGGCGAAGACGCCGAGCCCGCTGAAAACCCGGTCGCCAGCCAGCTTGACCGGCTTAATCAGGCGTTTGGGCGGTAGGAATTCTTCTTTGATGCTCGAGCCCGTCCGGGCTCTCGTTCCTCGCTTGCCGCGAGTAAGCTCGCTCGCGCTGCGGGCGGCTATTCGCCTTGCGACGCCCTGCGGCGTCGTGTGGCACCCTTATTCCGTTATTCCAAAAAGCGTGAGGCTCCAATGCCGGATGCCTGAGCGCTCGATGATCTGTGGGTTCAGACGAGAATGCTGGGAGTTTGTGTGTTCAGGCTCCCCGGGCCCGAAGGGTCCGCAAGGCGCACAGCCGCCCGCAGCTTTAGCGAGGAGCGAAGGCCCGGACGGGTTTGAGCATCAGACAAAACAGAAAAACGCCCGCAGACGAGGGGGGTCTGCGGGCGTTCCTCTAAAGACCTCAACGGAGCGTTGCTCTCGCCGTCTGATCGAGGGGGGATAAGACGGTTTTAAACGCCGAAGCCTTTGAACTTGTCTTTGAAGCGTGACACACGGCCTGCACGGTCGACCAGGGTCTGCGATCCACCGGTCCAGGCCGGGTGGGTGCGCGGGTCGATGTCCAGTGAGATGACGTCACCTTCCTTGCCATAGGTCGAACGCGTCTTGAAACGGGTGCCGTCGGTGAGAACCACTTCAACGAAGTGATAGTCCGGGTGGATGTCTTGTTTCATGGCGCGTTTGCCCTCGATAACGCTTGTGTCAGCGCGCTCATCACGCTTTCCACAAGTTGAATTCTGCCGAAAATGAGGCGCGGTGTATACACCCCACTTGGTCTTCCGGCAAGCGGGGGAGGTGAGATAAACTCAACTCATTGACTCAACGATATTTTAGCTGTCGCAAAGCTGTGGAAAAAAGTTAACGCGATCGTCGTGCGCGAGCCTATCTGGAGGTCAACTTCAGCTCGATACGCCGGTTTTGGGCGTAAGCGGCCGCGGTCCGGGCCTCATTAAGGGGATAATGCTCGCCAAACCCGGCCGCTAGCAGCCGGCGTGGCGGTACGCCCTGGCTTTCAAAATATTCGATCACCGACAGTGATCGGGCCGTTGAAAGCTCCCAGTTCGACGCAAAGGGGGCATTCGGGCCCAGCGGGACCCGGTCCGTATGCCCGTCGACCCTCAAGACCCAATCGAGGTCTGACGGAATTTCATCCAGCAGCTGAACGATGGCCGCAGCGATCGGGGTGAGAGCCTGACGGCCTTCCGGAGACAGCTCTGCAGAGCCTGAGGCGAACAGGACATCGGTCTCAAACACGAAACGATCGCCATCAATTCGCACGCCGGAGCGATTGCCCAGGATTTCTTCCATGCGGCCAAAGAATTCCGACCGATAGCGGGCAAGGCGGGCAACCTCGCTGGCCAGCGCCGCATTCAGGCGGCGTCCCAGATTGACGACTTCGGTCTCGAGCTCGGCTTCACGCGCCTCAGAAGCGTTCAGGGCCTCGTTCAACCGGGCCAGTTCTTCACGCAGGGCCGCCATCTGATTGTTGAGCAGAGCAATGGTGGCCTGTGCTTCCTCGCTCAGCGCCTCTTCTTCGGCCAATGCAGTTTCGGCCGCCGCCAGTCCTTCGCGCAGTGTGGCCACCTGTTGGTTCAGGTCAGCATTGGCCTCGGACAGGGCCGCGTTTTCGGTTTCAAGCCCAGAAAGGCGAACGCTAAGCCGCTCATTCTCGCTTTCAGCGACGTTGAGCTCTTCGGCCAGCGTGGCGAGCCGGGCATTGAGCTGTGCCAGTTGCTCGTCACGTCCTGTCAGAGCCTGTGACAGGGCAAACTGTCCTGCGGTGAAGACGGCGAGGAGAAAGACAATGACCAGCAGCAGCGTCGCCAGCGCATCCACAAAGCCTGGCCAGTAGTCACCGCTGTCGGAATTCGCCGACTGAAGGTGTCGGGGCAGCGCCATTATTCCGGATCCCGTCCGCCGCGTTCCCGGTTCAGGCGGGCCTGCGCTTCAAGCGCGCGGACCAGAACCTTGATCTCGTCACGCAGCAGGCGTGCGCTCTCACGCTGACTTTCGGCCGCGTCGTCGGCAAAGCGGGTCATGATGGTTTCAAGCTGACGGGTGTGACGCTCCAGCGTGTGAGACAGGCGGTCCAGAGCCTCTGCGCTTTGCTCCAGCAAGGCACCGGTGTAAGCCCCGGATCCGTCATCGCTTGTGGCCGCGCCAGCAGGTCCTGCCGCAGCCAGGCGGGAGATCGAGGACAGCCATTCCTCAACCTCGTTATAAAAGCGGTTCTGGGCCCGGCTGGCCTGCAGCTCCAGAAATCCGATGATCAGCGATCCGGCGAGCCCGAAGAGGGATGACGCGAACGCCGTGCCCATGCCCTGGATCGGTTCTTCGATCGCGCCCATCAGGGCCATGGCCTGGTCTTCGCCTGCGCCGCCGGACGATTCCGACACCGCACGCACGGCATCGCCGACATTTCCAACGACCTGCAACAAGCCCCAGAACGTGCCGAGCAGTCCGAGGAAAATCAGCAGCCGGCCAAAATAACGGGTAAAAGCTCCACTTTCCGCCATGCGTGCGGCAACTGAATCCAGGACGACGCGCGCCGAACCTGCAGACAGGCGTGAGCGGCCATCAGCAGCATCGGTCAGCAGCGCCGCCATCGGGGCGATCATCGCTGGCGGTGAGGGCAGGCGGTCCGGGTGTTCGGCATCGTGCAGGCGCACCAGCCAGCGCGCGCTCGGTCCGATTACAAGGGCCTGCTGGAAGGTGTAGAGGATACCGATCAGCAGGACGCCGAGGATCAGGCCATTAATGGCCGGATTGGCCTCAAATGCCGTCAAAAGCGGCTGGTACAGCAAAGCGGCAATCAGGATGACCGCAGCCAGGAAAACCGCCATCCAGAGGATGTACTGACCGGGCCCGGTGAAGCGGGCCTTCCGGGCGCGCGGGGTTCTGGGGTCGGTTTCGGCCATGGTCTCGTGTCCCTCATCGCTGACGCACCCACCCTGCTTGGCGCGCAATGGGATGAAACGCAAGGGGCATGGCGGGAATGGGGCAAAGATTTGGTTTGCTGTCACAGGCACTTGAAGCGCGACTGCAAAAGGCCATTTTGTCGCAGTGTCGCGACCGGACGCACACCTATCTGCCCGGTCATGAGCGGGTGCCGCCCACACCAGACGGCGCTCCAGTTATAAAAACTGAGGGAGTTGTCCTTATGAAGAAGCTTATTCTGTCTGCCGCCCTGGGTGCCATGGCTCTGACGCCGGCTGCGTTCGCGCAGGAAACCCACACCGTCGAAATGCGCAACGCCGGTACGGACGGTCAGCCGATGGTGTTCGAGCCGGCCTATCTGGAAATTGCGCCGGGTGACACGGTCACCTTCGTGAACGCCCAAGGCGCTCACAACGCGCAAATGATCGACGGCATGTGGCCGGAAGGCGCTGAAGACTTTATGGGCCGCATGAACCAGGATGCGACCTACACCTTCTCTGAAGAGGGTGTGTACGGCATCAAGTGCATGCCGCACTACGGCGCTGGCATGGTTGCCCTGATCAAGGTTGGCGAAGGCTCCAACCTGGAAGACGTCAGCGGCGTGCGCCACCCGGGCCGTGCCCGTGGCCGCATGGAAGCCCTGCTTGAGCAGGCTGCTGGCTAAGCGTTTAACGCGACCAGAAACAAGAAGGCCGGGTCAGCTGACCCGGCCTTTTTTGTTGTCTGAAGAGAAAGTCTAGGGCGCAACCTTCGCCAGCTTCTCGCGCAACTCCGCAATCATGTGTTCGTTGCCAGCAACGATATTGCCGGTCTCCAGCACATCGCCTGAGCCACCGATCGAGCCGGCGAACCCGCCAGCCTCGCGCACAAGCACAATGCCGGCCGCCACGTCCCAGGCCTTCAGATTGCGCTCCCAGAAGCCGTCGAGCTTGCCCGCTGCAACCCACGCCAGGTCCAGCGAGGCTGCTCCATTGCGGCGAATGCCCGCCGTCAGCGGCATGATCTGGTGGAGCTCTTTCAGGAATTGAGCGTGGCCCTTCTTGCCGAAGAAAGGCATGCCGGTGCCGATCACCGCTTCCTGGAAATTGCGACGCTCGGCGACGCGCAGGCGGCGGTCATTTACATAGCAGCCCCGGCCTTTCTCGGCGTGGTAAAGCTCGTCTGTGACCGGGTTGAAGACTACACCGGCGACCAGCTCGCCCTCGCGCTCCAGCGCGACGGAGATCGCGAAATGCGGCTGGGCGTGCATGAAGTTCAGCGTGCCGTCCAGCGGATCAATGATCCAGCGGTGAGATTTGTCGGTGCCCTCGACCGTCCCGCCTTCTTCCATCAGGAATCCATAGCCGGGCCGCGCCGTTGAGAGCTCCTCAAATAAGATTTTCTCAGCGCGCTGATCAGCGACAGTGACGAAATCTGCCGGGCCCTTTTTGGAGACCTGCAGGTTTTCGACTTCACCGAAGTCGCGCGCCATCCGGCGGCCCGCCTTGCGAGCCGCGGTGGTCATCACCTGCATCAGTGCTGAAAGCGTACCCACGATCAGCTATCCGCGCGGCGCACATAGCTGCCGTCTTCGGTCGCGATCACGATTCGCTCACCGGTGCCGACGAACGGCGGAACGTTGGTGCGGACGCCACCGGTGACGGTGGCGGGTTTGAAGGAGTTTGCAGCCGTCTGACCCTTCACGACCGGTTCGGTCTCTTCGACTTCGACCTCGACATGCTTGGGCAGCTCGATGCCGATCGGCTTTTCTTCGTGGAATTCCACGGTGACGGTCATGCCGTCGGCCAGATAGGCCGCGCGATCTTCGCCCACAAAGTCGGTCTGCAGCGAGATCTGCTCATAGCTCTCCATATCCATGAATACGAGCATGTCGCCTTCCGGATAGAGATACTGGTGGTCCTTTTGCTCCAGGCGCACCTTTTCCACCTTGTCGGCCGAGCGGAAGCGTTCATTGAGCTTGCGACCGTCCAGGAGATTTTTCAGCTCGACCTGTGCATAGGCCCCACCCTTGCCGGGCTGGGTGTGGGCGGTCTTGACCGCAACCCACAGCGTGTCCTGGTGCTTGATGACGTGACCGGGCTTGATCTCGTTGCCGTTGATCTTCATGGCGTGACTTATGTCCGTAAAAGTGGGGCTCTCGCCTTGTACGGCGGGCCGAAAAACGAAGTTGCGCGCGGTTTAACAGGCAGGCCCGCTGGCGGCAAGCTGGGCTTGCCTATCCGGTCGCCCGGCTCGCGCACCTTCCGCGTCGGCTGAATCAGGTCCAGCCAGATTTATGCTCGCCCTGCGACAATTTGGGCTAGCTTAGGTGCCAGACTGAGCGACAAAGAGAGCCTGACTGTGACAATTCAAAAAATCCTCGTGGCCAACCGTGGCGAAATCGCCATCCGGATCATGCGGGCCGCCAACGAGCTCGGAAAGAAAACCGTCGCGATCTATGCGGAGGAAGACAAGCTCTCGCTCCATCGCTTCAAGGCAGACGAGGCCTACAAGATTGGCGAAGGGCTCGGCCCGGTCGCGGCCTATTTGTCCATCGAGGAGGTGATCCGCGTCGCCAAGCAGTGCGGTGCCGATGCCATCCACCCCGGCTATGGGCTTCTTTCGGAAAACCCTGACTTCGTCGACGCCTGCACCGAGGCCGGGATCACCTTTATCGGGCCGAAGGCCGAAACCATGCGCGCGCTTGGTGACAAGGCCAGCGCTCGGCGTGTGGCCATTGAAGCCGGAGTTCCCGTTGTGCCGGCTACCGAAGTGCTGGGCGACGACATGAAGGCGATCGCGAGGGAGGCCGAAGAGATCGGCTACCCGCTGATGCTCAAAGCCAGCTGGGGCGGTGGCGGTCGCGGCATGCGCGCCATCAACAGCGCTGAAGAGTTGGAAGACAAGGTTCTGGAAGGCCGCCGCGAGGCGGAAGCCGCTTTCGGCAATGGCGAGGGTTATCTGGAAAAGATGATCACCCGCGCTCGCCATGTGGAGGTGCAGATCCTGGGCGACACCCATGGCGAGATCTATCACCTGCATGAGCGCGACTGCTCAGTTCAGCGGCGCAATCAGAAAGTCGTGGAGCGCGCCCCAGCGCCCTACCTGAGCGCCGACCAACGTGCAGAGCTGTGCGAGCTTGGGCGGAAGATATGTGCCCACGTGAATTATGAGTGCGCCGGTACGGTCGAATTCCTGATGGATATGGAGACCGGGGCCTTTTACTTTATCGAGGTGAACCCGCGCATCCAGGTGGAGCATACCGTCACCGAGGAGGTGACCGGCATCGACATCGTGCGCGCACAAATCCTGATCCGAGAAGGTGCCACTCTCGCGGAGGCCACCGGCGCAGCCAGCCAGGAAGATGTGAAGCTGGAAGGCCATGCCATTCAGTGCCGGGTCACGACTGAAGACCCATCGAACAATTTCATTCCCGATTATGGCCGCATCTCGGCCTATCGCTCGGCGACCGGCATGGGCATACGCCTTGATGGCGGCACGGCCTACTCGGGCGCGACGATCACGCGCTATTATGACAGCCTGCTGGAGAAGGTGACCGCCTGGGCCCCGACCCCCGATGCCGCGATTGCGCGCATGGACCGGGCGCTGCGCGAGTTTCGCATTCGCGGGGTCAGCACGAATATCGACTTCGTCATCAATCTTCTAAAACACCCCACTTTCCTGTCGAACGAGTACTCAACGACTTTCATCGACACGACGGAGGAGCTGTTTAACTTCAGGCCTCGCCGGGATCGGGCAACACGCATCCTGCGCTATATCGCGGACATCACGGTCAACGGGCACCCGGAAACCGAAGGCCGGGCTAAGCCCCGCACCGGCATTGAAGATCCGCGCCCGCCAAAGCCTGCAGGCATTGACCTGAAGCCGGGCACACGTCAGCTTCTGGACGAGAAGGGCCCGCAAGCGGTCGCTGACTGGATGAAGGCGCAGGAGCGCCTGCTCATCACCGACACAACGATGCGCGATGCTCACCAGTCTCTGCTGGCCACGCGCATGCGCTCCTACGACATGGTGAAGATTGCGCCGGCTTATGCTGAGAAGCTGCCCGAACTCTTCTCTCTGGAATGCTGGGGCGGGGCGACCTTTGATGTGGCCTATCGCTTCCTGCAGGAATGCCCCTGGCAACGCCTGCGCGATATTCGCGCGAAGGCTCCCAACATTCTGACCCAGATGCTGCTGCGTGGTGCGAATGGGGTGGGCTATACGACCTATCCCGACAATGTGGTGCGCGCCTTTGTTCATCAGGCCGCCGACAGCGGTGTCGACGTCTTCCGTGTGTTCGACAGCCTGAACTGGGTCGAGAATATGCGCGTGGCCATGGATGCGGTGCTGGAGACCGGCAAGGTTTGCGAAGGTACAATTTGCTACACGGGCAATATCCTTGACCCTGATCGCGCCAAATATGATCTGAAATACTATGTCGCGATGGCCAAGGAGCTGGAGGCAGCCGGGGCTCATGTGCTGGGCCTGAAAGACATGGCGGGCCTTTTGAAACCAGCTGCGGCCAGTGTGCTGATCCCGGCTCTGAAGGACGCGGTGGACCTGCCCATCCACTTCCACACCCACGACACCTCCGGGATGGCCTCTGGGACGATCCTTGCGGCCTCTGCGGCCGGTGTGGATGCGGTGGACGCCGCGATGGACGCGCTGTCCGGCAATACGTCCCAAGCCACGCTGGGTACCATTGTGGAGGCGCTGGAATTTACCGAACGCGACACTGGGCTGAGCACCGAAGGCATTCGCGAAATTTCCAACTACTGGGAGGCCGTCCGCGCCCACTATGCTGCGTTTGAAAGCGGCCTGCAGTCGCCAGCATCTGAGGTCTATCTCCATGAAATGCCGGGCGGCCAGTTCACCAATCTGAAAGCACAGGCCCGCTCCATGGGGCTGGAGGAGCGCTGGCACAAAGTCGCCCATATGTATTCAGAAGTGAACCACATGTTCGGCGACATCGTGAAGGTGACGCCGTCCTCCAAGGTGGTTGGCGACATGGCCTTGATGATGGTCTCGCAGAACCTCACCCGCGCCGAGGTCGAGGACCCGGACACGGATGTAACTTTCCCTGAATCGGTCATCGACATGATGCGCGGCAATCTGGGCCAGCCGCCCGGCGGCTTTCCGGACACCATCGTGAAGAAGGTCCTGAAAGACGAAAAACCCAATCTGGAGCGACCCGGAAAGGGTGTGCCGCCGACCGATCTCGATGCGGTGCGGGCGGAGTTGTCTGCCACGCTGGATCGCGACATCACAGATGAGAACCTTATGGGATATCTGATGTATCCCAAGGTCTTCACCGACTACATGACCCGATACAAGGACTACGGCCCGGTCCGCACCCTGCCCACCCACGCCTTCTTCTACGGTATGCAGCAGGGTGAGGAGATCGAGGTTGAGATCGATCCCGGCGTGACGCTGGTGATCCGGCTCCAGACGGTCGGGCAGACCCATGATGACGGCGAAGTTCGGGTTTTCTTTGAGCTGAACGGCCAGCCACGCACCATTCGGGTTCCCAATCGTCGCGTCGCTGCGAAGACCACAGCTCGAAAAAAGGCTGAAGCTGGTAATGCCAAACAGGTCGGCGCACCGATGCCGGGCGTGATCGGTTCGGTCGCGGTGAAGGAGGGCCAGAAGGTCAAAGCCGGCACCAAGCTCTTCACGATTGAAGCCATGAAAATGGAGAGCGCGATCAACGCCGAGGCCGATGGCCGGGTGGCCGCCATTCACGTGGCCGCGGGCGATCAGGTCGATGCCAAGGACTTGCTCTTGGAATTCAAGGCTTAAGCGGGTGCTTAGAACGGCGAGGCGTCTGCGGCGGCTTCGGCGCGGATGCGGTCGCGGGTCGGGCCGGGCAGGGTGCGCTCCAGGGCGGCCTCCAGCTGCAGGCGATCCGGGTCGGTGGCCAGGCCGCCCGACGCGGCACGGCGCACCCAATAGTAAGCCCGATCAAAGTCTTGCGCGGTGCCGTCACCGGTCGCCAGGGCGTAAGCGTAAAGGAATTGGCTTTCGCCATCGCCGGCCTCGGCACCTTGCCGCGCCCAGCCTGCGGCGCGCGGTGGGTCCGGGGGTAAACCATCGGCCCCATTGAATAAAAGCAGGGCCATCGAGCCCATGGCCGCGGGATTACCGAGCTCGGCACCGGTTTGAATGAGGCGCACGCCGCGTTCGGGATCGGCTTCGCCGCCTTCGCCTTCCAGATACATCGTGCCTGCGATGGCGGCGGCGAGGCCGTTGCCGTTCTCGCCAGCCCTGGCATACCAGGTCCGTGCGGTCGACAGGTCGCCTGGACCATGGACCCAGTCGCCCAGCGCTTCGGCGTAATCCACCATCGCTTCGGTGCGTCCGGCCTCGGCTGCCAACCGCAACCAGTCGAGCGCAGCCGGAGCAGCGCCCGGGTCGCCCTCGCTCATCAGGTAAAGCCCGTATTCGTGCGCCGCACGGATATCTCCGGCCTCGGCGGCCCGGGCAAGAAACTCACGGGCTTGAAAAGGCTGAAGATCGCCCCGTCCTGCGGTTGCGAGGCGGGAGAGGATAACCAGCGCATCAGGCTCACCCTGCTCGCCCGCACGGCGCAGCCATCGAATGCCTGCGTCCTCATCCTGTCCCTGGCTTGAAAGCCCGTTGAGCAGAATGTATCCGGCAAGGGTGGCACCTCGGCTTTCCCCGCCTGCGGCGGCCCGTTCAGCATGAATAAGGGCGAGGTCCCAGTCGCCAACGACGGTGGCCCCGAGGGCCTGTGCCATGGCGGTATTGGTCAGGCGTCGACCTTCGGCGGCATCTTCGGCCAGGCCCGGAGGCAGGGATAGATCGAGCCCGGACATCGCCGCGGGGCTGTCGGTTTGGGGCTCTGGCTCATCCAGGGGCGGGCCGACCTGGGCCATTGCGGGCAGGGATAGCGCGAGACTTAATCCAGCAGCTGTGAGAAGGCGGCGCATGCACTCTCCGGTCCGTCGGGCCAGTTCCAGATGCCGCCGGACACGGCGAGCACATCGGCACCGGCATCAATTACAGGTCTGGCGTTGGCTGGCGTGATCCCGCCAATGGCCACCGACGGCAGCTCGAAAAGCTCCCGCCACCAGGTGAAGATCTCCAAAGGGGCAGAGGACTTTGGCGTTTTCGTGGCTGTTTCGTAGACCGACCCGAAGGCCACATAGTCCGCCCCGCGCTCACCGGCCAGCATCGCCAGGTGTCGACTGTCATGGCAGGTCACCCCGACAATCCCCTTCGGCCCCACTGCGGCGCGGGCGTCTTTCTGGCTGCTATCCTCCTGTCCGATATGGACACCATCGCACTTCAGCTCGGCTGCCAGCTGCGGGTCATCATTCATGATGACGGAGACGCCGCGCTGGTGGCAGGTGCGGATAAGGTCCGGCGCGAGCTGGCGAATTTCGTCCGCCGAATGGTCTTTCAGGCGCAGTTGAAGCGCCATGACCGGACCGGCGTCCAGCGTCCTCGCCAGCGTATCGTTAAAGGCCGCGTCGATGCGCGGCGGGGTGAGGATATAAAGCTCAGCCATGGACCAACCCTCTAGCGTGGCAAGGCGGTGAGGGGAAGGTGAGGGTGCAGATAACTAGAGCCCCAAAGTCTTGATCATGCCACCCAGTCGGGCCCGTTTCAGGGCGGTTTCGAAGCGGGTCGGGGTTAGCCCGAGCCGGTCTGCGGTCGCGGTGCATATCTGGCGCATCATGTCGGGCTCTGTCCGGCACAGGCTGCCGAAATAATCCCCGGTCGGGCGTGCGTAGAGTCCCAGCGGTTTCAGCGTCTTGCGCGGAAAGTCCTTCATGTTTTCCGTCAGGATGAAGCGTGCCTGTCCTGCGCTTGCGGCCTGCATAACATGGGCGTCATCGCGATCGGGGATAGGCCCCTCGATCTTGATGGATTGTGACAGGGCGTCCGGCACGCTGGCCTCGGGATAGGCGGCCTCCAACGCGGTGATAAGCCGGGCCGCTTCGCCGGCCCCGTCGCGGCCGTGTTCGCTGACGATGCGCGCGTGGGCGTGACCGGTCTCCATCAGCACCTTGGGCGACCAGCGCGGGTAGAGCTGACCAGCGTCGGCCAGCGACAGCAGCAAGTGGCGGCGGATCGCACTGACCAGCACGCAGGCGTCAATGAAGACCGCCGGCGCACTCACGGCGTCAGGCCCAGGTGCGGCGCGTCAAGCGCGGTGATCTCGGCCAGCGCCTCGGCCCGCCTCGCGTCCCGCGCGCGAGCCAGCTTTTCAACGACATCGGTCTTGAAGCGGCCGCCAGCTTCAGGGGAAATCTCCCCCATTTCCACAAGCCGTTCGAGCGCCCAGTCATTGATCTGCAGGCGGTTACAGGCGTCCTCGCGTGTGCAGAGCCCGGCCATCTACCCCTCCAGATGGGCCGGAGCCGGGTCGGTGAAGCTCGAGACCTCAAACAGGCGCGGGTCCATGATGATGTCGGTGGGCCGCAAGGGGTGAGACAGCTCCAGCCCCTCTAGTGAGCGCGCCCGCGACAGCGCCACATAGGCCTGACCGTGGGCGAACAGCCGCCGGGAGATATCAAGGAACACTTTGTCGAGGGTGAGACCCTGCGCCTTGTGGATCGTCATGGCCCAGGCCAGCCGCAGCGGGTACTGGGCGTAGCTGCCAACCGTTTCGCGTTTCAGCTGCCCCGTCTTGTTGTCCGCGGCGTAGCGCATGCGCTCCCAGCTGACTTTCTCGACCGTCACATCTTCACCGTTGACGCGCACCTTTACGCCGTCAGCGGTAAAGCCCAGCACTTCACCGATGGAGCCGTTCACATAGCGCCCGCCGGGATCGTTTCGGATCATCATCACGCGCGCGCCCGCTTTCAGGATCAGCGGCTCGTCGGTGGGAAACAGGCGCGGGTCAAACTCACCCTCCACCTTGGCGGCAAAGCCGCGCGGCTCTGCGGTAATGCCTTCAAGGCGGGCATTATTGATGTTGGAGGCGGCCTGGTTGGTGCTGGTCAGAACCACGTGGGTGCCGCTGGCTTCAAGGCCGGAGCGACCTGTCACCCGTTCATTCAGGCGGTCAGCCAGATCACGGTCGAGTGTGCCGTCGCGTACCGCATTCAGGATCTCCACAAAGTCCGGATCGGCCTGGCGATGGACCTCATGCAGCTCCACCATGGTGAAGCCGGCATCGCGAAAGCTGGGCGCGTGGAAGAAGAAGGGTCCGCCATAGACCTCCTCCAGAAACGCGCCTTCCTCGCCCTGGGCGATGGGGGGCAGTTGGGCGAGATCACCCACCAGCACCATACGCACGCCACCAAACGGCGCGTTGTTGTCACGGTTTAATCGCAAGGACGCGTCCACTGCCTGCATCAGGTCAGACCGCACCATGGAGATTTCGTCGATCACCAGCGTGGTCAGCGCCCGCACCGCCCGCGCATTCCGTAAGCGGCGCACATCACCCGGTGTGATCAAGCGCGGCGGCAGGCGGAAAAAGCTGTGCAGCGTCTGACCGCCTGCATTCATCGCGGCAACGCCGGTGGGGGCGAGCACGGCGGCTTTCGAGCCAAGCCGGCGCAGAATGGCGCGCGTCACGGTGGTCTTACCGGTGCCGGCCTTACCGGTCAGAAACAGATGCGCGCCGCCGTTCACGGCAAAGTCGGCGATCGCTTCCTGATGCGGGGACAGGGTCGGGGATACGGGATTGGGGAGCACGGAGATATCAATCGTGGATATGAAACAGGACAGGCCCAGCATGGCCCGCTTCCACGGCGGGGAAAAGCGCCGCGCACGCTTCAAGCTGTACGGACTGAAACAGACTGAAAGCTGACTTAAGCCGAAACCTGCTCAGCGACATGATTGGCGACATAGTCGGCAAACAGTCTTCCCTTTGTGGTCAGACACATACGCGTTTCGTCCAGGGTGATAAGTCCCTGGTCCACCAAAAATGAAAGCTGACTTGTGTCCTTTATCCCTGCTTTTAGCGTCGATATCGGCAATCCGTCTTCGACCAGACGGACCCCCATCATAATCCGCTCGACCGCTTCATCATCTGCGCTCAGGGTTTCGGTGGCGTGGGCACGGCCGCTGGTCACGCATGCCATGTAGTCGGCCGGCCGTAAAAGCGCGGTCCAGGCGGTGCGCCCGCCGGTCTCGATCCGCCCGGTGCGCGAATGCGCGCCCGGACCAATGCCGATCCAGTCGGCCCCTTCCCAATAGAGCCGGTTATGGGTCGACTGGTCCGCGCCGTTTCGGGCGTGGTTGGACACCTCGTAGGCAGGAAGGCCCGCGGCCTCGGTTGCCTCCTGCGTGATTTCGAACATGTCGGCGGCGGCATCGTCATCAGGCGGGGTCAGGTCGCCGCGGTCGCGCTTCTTCTGAAAGGCGGTGCCTGGCTCGATGGTCAGCTGGTAGAGCGACAGATGGCCGACACCAAACTGAATCGCGCGCTGCAGCTCGGCCGCCCAGGCCTCGGGCGTCTGACCCTCGCGCGCATAGATGAGGTCAAAGCTCATGCGTTCGAAATTCGACTGCGCGATCTCGATGGCTTCAAGACCGGCCGCCGCATCATGGTCTCGGCCCAGCGCCTTCAGACTGGTGTCGTCCAGCGCCTGAACCCCCAGCGACAACCGGTTCACCCCGGCACTGGCAATCCCGGGCAGGCGGGCGCGTTCAGCCGGGTTGGCTTCTAGGCCGATCTCCACCCCGGGCTCGAAACCGAACAGGTCTTCAGCCTTCCTGATCACCGCAGCGATGGCCGCCGGCTCCATCAGTGAGGGGGTGCCGCCGCCAAAATGGATACTGGCGAGCGGACGGACCTCAATCCGGTCCGCCCACTGGTCCAGATCGGCGAGCATGGCCGCCAGCAGATCGTCCGGCGTGCCGTTGGCCGCCTTGTAGACATTGAAGTCGCAATACGGGCAGATGCGCGCGCAATAGGGCCAGTGGACGTAAAGCCCCAGGCGATCGGGTGCGCGCGTGGCCTCTCTCATGACTTGAAGATGTCGTCGACCAGCAGCCGGAAAGCGTGGGCACGGTGGCTCATGGCGTGCTTTTGCTCCGGGTCCATCTCGCCAAAGGTGATGTCGTGGCCTTCGGGCACGAAGATCGGATCATAGCCGAAGCCCTTCTCGCCGCGCGGCGGGAAGGTCAGGTGGCCGCGCACCTCGCCTTCATAGACCCGCGTCGGTCCGTCCGGGTGGGCCAGCGCTAGCGCACAGACAAAGCGGGCCGAGTAGTCGGTGGCCCCGCGCGCTTCCAGTTCGGTGCGTACCTTGTCCATCGCCGCGTAGAAGTCGCGCGGCTCACCGGCCCAGCGGGCGGAGTAAATGCCCGGATCACCGTCCAGCGCGAACACTTCAAGGCCTGAATCATCGGCCAGCGCGACCCGTCCGGAGCCCTTCGCACCGGCCACCGCCTTGAGCCTGGCATTGCCGATGAAAGTTTTTTCCGTCTCTTCCGGTTCCGGCAAACCGAGCTCAGTTGCTCCGTCTGCGGTCAATCCATAAGGCTTGATGAGATCGCGTATCTCTTTGATTTTACCTGCATTATGGCTCGCGATAGCCCATGCTTTATGATTGGTATACTCATTCATGCATAGCCGCCTTAACTGATTTTCATATCGCCTTTCGAAAAATTCATATCGTTTTTCGATATTTTCTTGTTGCAAAGCGATGAATGGTCCGCTACATACAGTCTCGAGGCGGACGGGAACACACCCCAACGCCTCAGGCAAAGACCCGGCACGAGAAACAGATCGGGTCAAGCCTTCTGGTTAGTCGATCAAGAACGCTAAGGAGAGTAAGATGGTCAGGTCGGAAAACAACATGGGTCACACCGCTTTTGCAATGGTGATCAATATGGCTCTGGTGGCAGTGGTTTTCGCCGGTGTCGTCGCTGCAGTCAGCACGCTGGTTGCGTAATGCGGGCCGAGGCAAACGGCCAGCGCCCTTAAGCTCCCTTTTCATGTTCCCCGATGAAAAGAAGCGACTTAAGGTGCGCTGGCGCTTGCTAATCGGCCCGATCACGTTGGGGAAAGTATGAGAACGCTCGGACCGGGATCTATTGCTTCAATTCTGAAGCTGGCCTTGACCGTCCTTCACTGGAGCTTGTGGGGCCTTCTGGGGTTCGGCAGCTTCCTCATCGTCCTCATTATCTTTGTCGGCCTTTATTCTTTTGTCGGCATCGGACCGGGTGTTCCTGCGGGGCTGACCGGTCTTTTGAATTCCCAGCTCGTCATCCTGATTGCCATGGCAACGCCGGCGACGGGCGCTTTGACCTTTATCGTGAACCGGCTGGTGAAGATTTTCTCCACACTTGAAGCCGGTGACCCCTTCGTCCCTGAAAATGCGCTGCACCTGCGGTCCATTGCCATTGGCATCGCGGTGTTCAACCTCATTGTTTATGCCGCCCACGGTGTGATCGCGCTGATCTTCACCTTGGTGGGCAATTCGGTTGAAAGTGGCGGGCGCGTGTTTGGCGAGTTTTCGCTCAATCTCGGGGCCTGGTTTGCCGTCATTGCTTTCTTCGTCCTGGCCGAGGTCTTCCGTGAAGGCACCCGGCTGCGCGACGAACAGAAATTCACGATTTAAGGGAGGCGGGATATGGCTATTCGCGTCACCCTGGACCGGATGCTGCTAGAGCGGCGCATGTCTCTAACCGAGCTGTGCGACCGGGTGGGCATCACCATGGCGAACCTCTCCATCCTGAAAACCGGCAAGGCGAAGGCCGTGCGCTTTTCAACGCTGGAGGCGCTTTGCAAGGAGCTGCAATGCCAGCCCGCCGACCTGCTCGTCTATGAAGACGAGGGTGAGGATGGCGAAGAGGGCACCGATTAAGGCTTTCGCCCTTGCCGTAGCGCGGCTCGCCCGCTACCTCGCTGGTCCATGACAAAGCCAGCCAAACCCAAAAAGACCAAGCGTCGCCCGCCCGGTCTCAATCCCGAAGCGGCCGAAGAGCTGTATGCGCGCCTGGCTGAGGTGATGCCCGAGCCGAAGACCGAGCTTGAGTATCACAACCCCTACACCCTCGTTGTGGCGGTTGCCCTCTCCGCGCAGGCCACCGATGTGGGGGTCAACAAGGCGACGCGTCGCCTGTTCGCCGCCGCCGATACGCCTGAAGCGATGGTAAAGCTGGGCGAAGATCAGGTTCGCGAGCACATCAAGACCATCGGTCTGTTTCGCAACAAGGCGAAGAATGTCATCGCCCTGTCGAAAATGATTATCGAGGAGTTTGGCGGCGAGGTGCCGCAGACCCGTGAGGAGCTGGTCCGCCTGCCCGGCGTGGGGCGCAAGACCGCCAATGTGGTCCTCAACGAGGCCTTCGGTCAGCCGACCATTGCGGTCGACACCCACATCTTCCGGGTTGGCAATCGCACGCGTCTCGCCCCCGGCAAGACCCCCGATGAGGTGGAAGAGCGGCTGGAGCGGATCACGCCGGAGCGTTTCCTGAAAGGCGCACACCACTGGCTGATCCTGCACGGGCGCTATCTGTGCAAGGCGCGCACGCCGGAATGCTGGCGCTGTTCCATCGCCGACATCTGCAAATACAAAGACAAGACGCCGGCGCCGAAGACTGCAAAATCTGCACCGAAGGACTGAGCCGATGACCGCGCCGTCTGTCTATCTGGAGCGCGATGGCGCGACCGCCCATCTGGTGCTCAATGCGCCGAAAAAGCGCAATGCCCTGTCTGAAGCCATGTGGCGGGCCATTCCGCCCCTGCTTGATGAGGCGCGTGCCGACGACGGTGTGCGTCTGCTGGTCGTGCGGGGTGAGGGTGGGGCCTTTGCTGCCGGGGCCGACATCTCCGAGTTCGCGCAGGTCTATGCTACGACCGAACGCGCGGCGGAGTATTCGAAAGCCATCGCCACCGCGCTTGACGGTCTGGCCGCTTTTCCAAAGCCCACGCTGGCGGCCATCGATGGCGCGTGCGTGGGCGGCGGCTGCGCGATTGCGCTGGCGTGCGATCTGCGCTTTGCCGCGGACGGATCGAAATTCGGGATCACGCCGGCGAAGATGGGCCTTGCCTATCCGCTCAACGACACCCGCCGCCTGATCGCGGCGGTTGGCATCTCGGCGGCCAAGGACATCCTGTTTACCGGACGCCTGATGCAGGCTGATGAAGCGCTGCAGATCGGGCTGATTGACCGGCTGGTGGAGCGCGGCGAGCTCGACGAGGCCGTGGAGCAGTTCGCCGACCAGGTCGCCCAGACCAGCCCGCGCACCGCCCGGGTCACCAAGGATATTATCGCGCGCATCGTGGCCGGTCAGGATGAGGACGACGACGCCACCCGCCAGCTCTTCCTCGACGCCTTCGCCAGCGATGATTTTTCCGAAGGCTATCGCGCCTTCCTAGAGAAGCGGGCACCGAAATTCTAATGCCTTTAAAAGGTTTAGGTGCTGTTGAATAAATAAATTCAGTAAGGCTTAAGGGCCCTTGTGTATGACTGGGTCCCATGACGGACCAAAGCCTGCTTCCTGACGACCTTGCCTATGCCTCGGCGGACCCCCATGCCGAGCTGGACGGCTTTTCGCCGGAATGGCCGTATCGCTCCCTCAGCCTGCTTAATCCGCGGCTCTACTATGTGCGCGTGTTCGAGACCCAGCATCACGATGACGCCGAGGTCGAAGCGCTCAAGCTCGGGCGCAAGATTGCGACGGGCCATTATAGCGGTCTGGTGATGGATTATCGCGGCGCGACCATCAATCACGATGGTCATGGCTTTGGCAAAGTGGCCGACGCCTTTGCCGCCAACTTCCCGAAATCGCTGCTGATTGCCTATCTGTGCGATGAGCCGACCTGGCCCTATGCCCGGCTGATGACGGCGATGCTGAGCGCCTATGGTCTGCAAACCACGGTCCGCCAGGACTATGACAGCGCGGTCGACGCCATCCTCACCCAACTCAGCGTGGCCTAGCGCTACCCGTTCACACGCCGACGGGTCAGGAACAGCACCAGCGCAAGCGTACTGAATCCCGCCGAGGCGAGGAAGGGCGCGCCGGCAAACTCGACCCCCAGCCGCCCGCTTTCAAAAAAGTAGAAGAGCTGGGTGTAGAGCAGCGGCGCGATGGCCAGCACGATGGCCCCCAACGCGGCCAGCCCACCCTGCAGCTCGCCCTGCGCGTCCTTGCCGACGCGTTCAGTCATGATCTTCATCAGTGCCGGGTCCTGCAGGCCGGTGAAGACCGCAAAGCTGATCCAGAAATAGACCCAGACCCCGCTCGGTGCGAAGGCAAAGCCGACCAGCGCCACGATCTCCACACACAGCGCGACCCAGATCGTGCGCCGTTCGCCCAGACGCGGGATGACCAGCGGCACCATCACCGTCTGGCAGATCACATAGATCGCACCATAAACCGCCAGCGACAGACCCACCTCGCCCGGGCTCCACCCGAATCTGGCGATGGCCACATAGGTCCAGACCGCCGGATAAACGAAGCCGGACAGGCCCATGGCGGTATAGACCCAGATCAGTACGCCCAGACCCTCGGTCTTGCGCAGGCGCATCAGCGTGCCCAGCGGATTGGCGCGGGACCACTCAAAGGGTCGGCGGCTCTCCTTCGCGAGGCTTTCGGGCACGACGAACCAGCCATAGAGCGCGTTCGCGCCGGCGAGCGCCGCAGCGGCAAAGAAGGGCGCGCGGGCATCAAAATCGCCCAGAAAGCCGCCCAGCGCCGGGCCCAGAATGAAGCCTGCCCCCATTGCTGCGCCCAGCCAGCCATAGCGTTTGGCCCGCTCTTCCGGCGTGGAGATGTCCGCGATGTAGGCGTTGGCCGTGGAGTGTGTGGCGGCAAAAATGCCCGACAATAATCGGGCGATGAAGAAGACGAAGAGTGCGTGGGCGAGCCCCATCAGCAGGAAATCGACCGCCAGCGCGGTCAGCGACATCAACAGGACCGGCCGCCGCCCGAACCGATCGGACAGCCCGCCAATCACCGGCGAGCAGAAAAACTGCATCACCGCAAAGCCGAAGGTCGCGATCCCGCCCCACAGGGCCGCCTCGTCAATGCCACCGCCCGTCAGCTCCATCAGAAGCCGGGGCAGAACCGGCATCACAATGGCAAAGGCCATCGCATCAATCCCCACCGTGCCCACCACGAAAATCGTGGCGGCTGTGCGCGGTTTGCGGGACGGGGCGGGTGTGTCGCTCATCCCCCGCTTATGGGCGGGCATGAGGATCGCGGCAAGGGGGAGGCGAAGGGTGTGATTACGGAATTGGCTCAAGCGCGAAGATCACAGCCCCTCTCCCCCTTGTACAAGGGGGAGAGGTTGGGTGAGGGGGTACGGTGAAGTTTGCCCGGCGTGAACAGGATGAAGCGCTGCTTACCCCTCACCTAACCTCTCCCCTCCAAGAGGGGAGAGGGATTGGGGCGGCACATTCACGTCGCCCGATTTTCGCTACTCATCCTCACCCATCAGCATCTCTTCCAGGAAATCCGCTTCGCGGCGGAAATAGAAGAGCTGGTTGGACAGCTTGCGCCAGCCATGGCCTTCGTCGGGGATGCGGATGAAGTCGGCGCGCACGCCGTTTTCACGTAGGGTCGTGACCATCACTTCGGTCTCGTAGATATCGATGCGTGGGTCCATCACCCCGTGGGAGTAGAGGACCGGCACGGTGATCTGGTCGGCCTGTCGGATCGGGGAATTTTCAGTGTAGAAGTCCTGCCAGTAGTCCTCGGTGATATCGCCATATTCGATCCGGTCTGAGGCTTTCAGACCCGGAGAGGCCACCTCCAGCGCGGTAACCCAGTCGGCGACACCGAACAGGCTGACGCCCGCATCGAACTCACCGGGGAAGTTGGCAAGCACGGCATTCACGGCATAGCCGCCATAGGACCCGCCACGCACCGCGGCACGGGAGGCGTCAATGCGCTCATCGCCCTCCAGATGGTTCAGCATGTCGACAAGGTCGCGCACGGAGTCGAGGCGATTTTCCCGGTCATCCAGCGTGGTGTAGGTGCGACCAAAGCCCGTCGAGCCGCGTACATTCGGCTGGAAGACTGCAATGCCGCGATCAAGCAGATACTGCATGGACGGCTCCCAGGTCGCCTGGGACTGGGCGGTCGGTCCGCCATGGACGTCAAAGACGACCGGAGCCGGTTCGCCGCCACGGGACTCTTCATCTGGAATATAGAGCAGGCCCTGAAGCTCAACGCCATCACGGGCCGTGATGCGGATGGATTCAGGCCGGATCAGACGGTCTTCGTCAATCCCGGCGAGGTTCGCCTTGAAGGTTCGGGTCAGATCACCTGAAGACAGGTCCAGCGTGTAGATATCGCCCGGCGTGGCCCAGCCGTTGACGCCAATGGCGGCCAGATCGGTATAGGCCCCGCAGCTGACCGAGATCGCACCTTCGGGCAAGTCGGGCAGGTCGACCATGGTGCCGTCTTCCAGATCGCGCGCGTACAGCTCATGGAAGCCGTCCACATTGACCGTCCAGACCAGCCAGCGCTGCCCGAGACCGCACAGCGTCACGTCGGAGATGTCGTACTCTGCCTCTTCGATGACGGTGAACTCACCGGTCACCAGGTCATAGCGCTCCAGCGCGGCAAACTCGCGGCCCCGATTGGTGGACAGGTAGACGCTGTCGCCGGCCTCGTTCCACTCAAACCCGCCTTCAGAGTGGCTGGCGCGCGGATCGGGGGCGGACAGAGACTCGATTTCCCCGGTGTCGAGATCCAGCAGGTAGAGATTGTCCGCATCTTCACCGACCGTCTCCGTCACGATCGCGCTGGAGCCGTCCGGAGAGATGGAGCGGGCGAAATAGCCGAACGTGCCTTCAAAGATCAGCTCGGTTTCGCCAGCCAGATTGCCGCGCCAGATGTCGAAATCCTGGCCATTGCGCTCGGTGGAGCTGAAGACAAAGCTGTCGCTGCCAGAGGCGAAATCGCCAAAGGCCCGGAAGCCACCTTCGGCCGCGCCGAGAACCAGCGACTCTTCTGAGCCATCGACGCTAACCTGATAGAAGGCGGGCTGTTCATTCCCGTCATTGTCCGCGCCGTAGATGAGCCCCGAGGCGTCGGGCAGCCAGCGGAAGAAGGTGATGCCGGAGCCAAAGGTCAGGCGCTGGGGCTGACCGCCAAGCGCCGGCATGACCCAGAGCTGACGCTCGCCGGTGATCGACCAGGAAAAGGCAATGGTCCCGCCATCCGGGCTGATCTGCGCCCCGCCAGCGCCCGAGGCAAGCAGGTAGCGGGCGATGTCGGCGGGATCTTCACCGGCGACCCCGACCGCAACCGCCTCATCGGTCGGCTCGATCGCCTCAATGTCCAGATTGGCCCCGGACTGGCCGCCGAACTGGGCAGACGCCGTGCCGCCCATCAAAGCTGCAGCGCTCGCTGCCACCAGAAACCGCACCATCGTCACCTCCATCACTGAAATTCAGGATAGGAAGGTTAGCGGGCACAGCTCTGGCGGCAAGACCGATCAGCCAAGCTTTGGAACGTTCACGAGCTTGACCCGGCCGGTTTTCTTGTCGCGTACGACAATGATCCGGTTCTCCGGCACGCCGTCCACCGGCTTGCCGGCCTCTTTCAGCATGGCCAGAGCTGCCTCACGAACCGTGGCGTCATCGGCATCGGGAGCCAGCGACACAGAACCGCGACGCTTGCCACCTTCCTGGATGATCACCTCCACCGTATCGATGGCGGCCTCCAGCTCGGCTTCGTCGGCTTCCGGCCAACCTGCGGTGAAGACGCTTGGGGCTTCGCCGGCCATCTCCCAAAGCTCTTCAGCCATGAAGGGCGCAAACGGAGCGAGCACGCGGATGAAGTCCTTCACAGTGTGGGTGGACACCGCCTCGCCTTCTGCGGCGTTGAGGAATTTCATCAGCTCGGCGATGCCGGTGTTCAGGCGCAGGCCTTCCAGATCTTCAGTGATGGCCAGGACCATTTTGGTGCGTGCCAGGGTGACCGCCTTGGCGTCTTCGGTCGCCGCGTTGGCAATCGCGCCAGTGGCAAAGCGCCAGACGCGGCGCAGGAATTTCAACGCTGAGGCCGTCTTGTCGGTCTCCCACTCGCGCATGGATTCCACCGGGCCCATGAACATCATGTGCACGCGGAAAGCGTCCGACCCAAAACGCTCCACCACATCGTCAGGCGTGACTACGTTATGGAGTGACTTCGACATTTTCGCGCCGACTTTTTCGACGCGCTTGCCCGTGGCGGTGTGGACGAAGACGCCTTCTTCGCGCTCTTCGACTTCGTCGATGGGCAGCACGACGCCGCGCTCATCCTTGAAGGCAAAGCTCGTCAATAGGCCCTGGTTCACAAGCTTCTGGAAGGGTTCCTTCGTGGACACCAGGCCCAGATCGAACAGCACCTTGTGCCAGAAGCGGGCATAGAGCAGGTGCAGCGTGGCGTGCTCGGCCCCGCCCACATAAAGATCAACGCTGCCCCAGGCCTTCTCGACATCCTTGCTCACCAGCGCTTCGCGGTTTTTCGGATCCATGAAGCGCAGATAATACCAGCAGCTGCCGGCCCATTGCGGCATGGTGCTGGTCTCGCGCTTACCCTTCATGCCGGTTTCAGGGTCGGTGACTTCCACCCAGTCTTCGGCGCGAGCCAGAGGGCTCTCGGCATAGCCGGTCGGCTGGTAGTTATCGACATGGGGCAGGGTCAGCGGCAGCTGATCTTCAGGCACCGTGGTGCGCGTGCCGTCTTCCCAGTGGATGATCGGGATCGGCTCACCCCAATAGCGCTGGCGAGCAAAAATCCAGTCGCGCAGGTTATAGGTGACAACGCGCGTACCCTTGCCTTCGGCCTCCAGGTGGTCTGCGATCTTGTCCATCGCCTGACGCCAGGCGATGCCGGCGGTGTAGAGGTCTTCCGACATGCCCGGCGGCGGTGGCAGCATGACACCATCGCCGGCCATGCAGGCCTCACCGGCAAGCACGGCGTCCCGGTTCTTCGCCTCGGCACCCGGATCGATCACCGGGACCACATCAAGGCCGTACGCTTTTGCGAATGCGAAGTCGCGTTCATCATGGGCTGGCACGCCCATCACGGCACCGGTGCCGTAGTCGTAAAGCACATAGTCGGCGACAAAGATCGGGACGGATTTGCCGGTCACCGGGTTGATCGCTTCAGCGCCGGTGAAGACGCCGGTCTTTTCAGCATCCACCGTGCGTTCCAGATCGGACTTCCGGGCGGCGGCTTCCACATAGGCGTCGACGGCCGCCTTGTGGTCGGCGTCGGTCAGCTCAGCGACCAGCGGATGCTCCGGGGCCAGAGCGAGGAAGGTCACCCCGCCCAACGTGTCGACGCGGGTGGTGAAGGTCTCGAGGGTTGCATCCGAGCCGCCAACGGCGAACTGCAGCGTCACGCCTTCAGAGCGGCCGATCCAGTTGCGCTGGCTTTCCTTGATGCCTTCAGGCCAGTCGAGTCCATCAAGGTCGGCAATCAGGCGCTCGGCATAGGCGGTGATGCGCATCTTCACCTGGCGCAGGGGAACGCGGACGACTTCGTAGCCCTTCTCCGACTTGCCGTCGAAGACCTCTTCATTGGCGAGGATCGTGCCTTCTTCTGCACACCAGTTCACCGGCGCGGTCTCGTAATACACAAGGCGGCGGTCGTCCTGATACTCCTGGATCGCCAGCTTGCCTTCCGCCGCGACGTCCTCGGGGATGGGCAGCGCGTCGATGGGCCGAGCCTTGCCAGCCTCGGCGTCATACCAGGCATTGTAGAGGCGAGAGAAGATGAACTGGGTCCAGTGGTAATAGTCCTCTGAGGAGGTCTGGATTTCCCGGTCCCAGTCATAGCCCAGACCCAGCAAGCCCATCTGGTGCTTGTAGGTGGCGATATTCTTTTCCGTCGAGATGGCCGGGTGCACGCCGGTCTTCATCGCATAGCGCTCAGCCGGCAGACCGAAGCTGTCCCAGCCCATGGGGTGGAGCACCTTGAAGCCGGACATCTTCTTGTAGCGCGCCACGATATCGGTCGCGAGATACCCCACCGGGTGCCCCACGTGGAGCCCAGCGCCCGACGGGTAGGGGAACATGTCGAGCACGTAGAAGGTCTTGTCGCCGGGCTCGGGCTGCGGCGTGGCATTGGTGCGGTTGGCCACCCAATAGTCGCGCCACTTCTTTTCAATCGCGGAGAAATCGTAGGTCTGTTCGGTCATCATTTTCGTCCGGAGTCGCGCTCAATAAGGCGCGCAAATCAACTAGCTGGCTTTCTCGACAGTGATCACAGTGTCCTCACCGCCGAGCTTCACGTCGCTGCGCACGCCTGAGCCCGCAGCTTGGGTCAGCGAGAGCGCGAGCACTTCAGACTTGATGAATTCGCCATGGGCCTCGACGGCTGCGGCCACCAGCGCCCCCCCCTCAACACCCAGCGTGATCCGGTCGGAAACCTCAAGGCCGGCCTCCTTGCGGGCGGTCTGAACGGCGCGGATCAGGTCGCGGGCAAGACCTTCGCGCTCCTGGTTCTCATCCACCGAGATATCCATCACCACCGCGCCGGTCCCGGCGAAGGGTTCAGCGGCGCTGCCCTCCTCGGTGACCATGGCGAGCAGAAATTCGTTCGAGGCCAGCGTCTGGCCGCCGACACTCGCGGTACCATCGGCGTTGAGGGTGAACTCGCCACGCTTGGCCGCGCCCATCACATCCTTCATGGCCTTGCCGAGCCGCTTGCCGATCTTGGGATCGGGACGCAGCTGTACCGCGCCATAGGCATCGAGATCGGTGGACAGCTGTACGTCGCGCACGTTGATCTCGTCCGCGATCAGCGAGGTGAAGGGCGCAAGCCCAGCGCTTTCAGCATGGACAATCGTCAGCGTCTTGAGGGGCAGACGCACGCGCAGGCGAGAGCGCTCGCGCACCGCCAGAGCGGCCGAGCAGGCGTCGCGCACCAGATCCATGGAGCGCACCAGATCATGGTCGGCCGGGAATTCATCGGCGGTCGGCCAGGTCGTCAGATGCACCGAGCGCTCACCGGTCAGCGCCTTGTAGAGCTTCTCGGAGATGATCGGCAGCAGTGGCGCACAGATGCGCGTCGCCTGGACCAGCACGGTGTAGAGCGTGTCGAAGGCGGCGTTTTTCGACGCCTCGTCCTGAGCGCCCCAGAAGCGGGCGCGCGAGCGGCGGATATACCAGTTCGTCAGGGCGTCGAAATAGGACACCGTCTCGCGCGTCGCTTTCGGAATGTCGTAGCTATCGAGCGCTGCGCCAACCTTTTCGGCCAGCTCGCCGGTCTTGGTCAGGATGTAGAGGTCGAGCGGATCATCGGCCTTGGTCAAAAGCTGGGGCGCACGGCTCTCCAGATTGGCGTAGAGCGAGAAGAAGGAATAGGCGTTCAAGAGCGGCGCAATCGCTTCGCGCTGCACGCTGGCGATCTCGCGGCCTTCCTTGGGCACCAGCAGATCGCCGCCATTGAGGACCGGTGAGCTGATCAGGAACCAGCGCATGACGTCGGAGCCATACTCGTCAAAGAAGCCTAGCGGATCGGGATAATTGCGCAGGCGTTTGGACAGCTTCTGGCGGTTCTCGTCGAGCACCACGCCGTGGCAGATCGCGTTCTTAAACGGCGGGCGATCAAACAGCATCGTGGACAGCACCATCAGCGTGTAGAACCAGCCGCGGGTCTGGGCGACATATTCCACGATGAAGTCCGCCGGGAAGTTCTGTTCGAACTTGTCCTTGTTTTCAAACGGATAGTGGACCTGCGCGTAAGGCATCGAGCCTGAATCAAACCAGACGTCGAACACGTCTTCCACGCGGCGCATGGTGGACTTGCCGGTCGGGTCATCCGGGTTTGGACGGGTCAGCTCGTCGATGAAGGGCCGGTGCAGGTCGGTGACCTTCACGCCAAAATCGCGCTCCAGCTCCTCGATCGAGCCGTAGACATCGGTGCGCGGATAATTCGGATCGTCGCTGACCCAGACCGGGATCGGTGTGCCCCAGAAGCGCGAGCGGGAAATGTTCCAGTCCTGCGCACCGGCCAGCCAGTTGCCAAAGATGCCGTCCTTCACATGGCCCGGGGCCCAGTTGATCTCCTGGTTCAGCGCCACCATGCGGTCGCGATAGTCCGACACGCGTAAGTACCAGCTGTCCACCGCCTTGTAGATCAGCGGTTCGTCGGTGCGCCAGCAGTGCGGATAATTGTGGTCGTAGGTGTCATGGCGGAAGAGCTTTCCCTCGTCCTTCATGCGCTGGATGATCGGCTTGTTGGCCTCAAACACCAGCAGCCCTTCATAGTCGGCGACCTCGCTGGTGAATTTGCCGGCCGCATCGACCGGCACAACCGGGCGGATGCCCGCCTTCCGGCAGGCATTGAGGTCATCCTCACCAAAGCCGGGCGACATGTGCACGATGCCGGTGCCATCCTCGTCAACGACGAAGTCTTCCAGCAGCACCTGATGGGCGTTTTCACGGCCCACGAAATAGTCGAAGGGCGGGTGATATTTCAGACCGGCGAGGTCTGTGCCTTTGACCTCACCCACCTGCTCGGCACCTTCGAGCTGCTTCTTGTATTTCTCGATCGCGTTGGCCGACAGGATGTATCGCTCACCGTCCTTGGCCATCACCGCGTAGGTGATGTCCGCACCCGCCGCAGCGGCAAGGTTGGACGGCAGGGTCCAGGGCGTCGTCGTCCAGATCAGGAGCTGCGCGCCGGACAGGTCGCCCTGACCATCCGCGATTTTAAAGCCGATGGTGACCGCCGGATCGGTCCGGTTGCGGTAGGAATTGTCCAGCCGCGTTTCGAAGTTCGAGAGCGGGCTTTCCACCGCCCAGCTATAGGGCACAACGCGATAGTCCTTGTAGACTACGCCCTTGTCCCACAGCTGCTTGAACGCCCACAGGCAGCTTTCCATGAAGGTGATGTCGAGCGTCTTGTAGTCGTTCTCGAAATCGACCCAGCGCGCCTGACGGGTGACATAGTCCTCCCACTCGGACGCATATTTCATGACTTCGCCGCGCGCGGCCTCGTTGAACTTGTCGATGCCCATGTCCAGCACGGCGAGGCGCCCGGAAATGCCCAGTGTTTTCTCCGCGGCGAGCTCTGCGGGCAGACCGTGGGTGTCCCAGCCAAAGCGGCGCTCCACGCGCTTGCCCTTCATGGTCTGATAGCGCGGGATCACATCCTTGGCGAAGCCGGTCAGGAGGTGGCCATAGTGCGGCAGGCCGTTGGCAAAGGGCGGGCCGTCATAAAACACGAACTGATCATCCTCAGGACGCTCGTCGACGGAGGCCTGAAACGTGCCGTCGGCCTTCCAGAAGTCCAAAATCTCCTGATCCACCGAAGGCAGCTCTTTGGGAGACGGCGCGTCGAGGAAGCGGCGGGATTTGGCAGTGGAGGCGTCGGCCATGGTCAACTCTTCAAATCGTGTGGTGAACACCAGCCCTTCAAACAGGACCGATCACTTAAGAAAGCACGCAAAGGTCGGCGCGCACACCCATGCGGCCGACCTGTCAGGTTTGGCGGTACTCCCTGACCGTCAGCGGGTCAAGGCGAGGGCGGATATATGGGCCCACGAACGCGCAGATTGAAGCGGGCTGAGGCCGGGCAATTGCCACCTGCTGCGCAGCGGTTCAAAACTTGACCCAAAGACTGACCGGGGAGGGTCAAAGTGGCTGATCGATTGAACTTCAAGGACATGACCGCCGTCATTACCGGCGCGGGCAGTGGCATCGGGCAGGCGCTCGCTGTCGCGCTGGCCCAGCGCGGCGCGCATCTGGCGCTGTCAGATATCCGTGAACAGGGATTGGCGACGACCCGCGAGATGATCGGCGATACGGGCGTGCGGGTGACCAAAGAAGTTATGGATGTCGCAGACCGTGCCGCCCCGGCGGCTTTTGCTGAAAAGGTTCAGGCCGACCATGGCGGGGCAAGCCTGGTCTTCAACAATGCCGGGATCGCGATTGGCGGGACGTTTGACCGCGTGCCAGAGGAAGATTTCGACCGGGTGATGGAGGTCAATTTCCACGCCGTCGTGCGCATGACCCGCGCCTTCCTGCCCCAGCTGCAGGCCCAGCCCGTCGCCCAGCTGGTGAACATCTCCAGCATTTTCGGCATTATTGCTCCGCCGGGCCAGACCGCCTACAGCGCGGCGAAGTTTGCGGTGCGGGGCTTTTCCATGTCGCTCGCCCACGAGCTGGAAGAGTCCAGTGTTGGCGTCACGGTCGTTCACCCCGGCGGGGTGAGCACCCGCATCGCCGAGGACGCCAAGAAGCCCGCTGACGCCACCAATGAAGAAATCGCCGACCAGCTGGAGCGGGCCAGGCAGGCCCTCGTCATGCCACCGCCGGAGGCGGCCGAGATCATCCTGCGCCACGTGGAAAATCGCGACCGCCGGGTGCTGGTCGGCCGCGATGCCCACATGGCCATGCAGATGGAGCGCTTCTTCCCGACCAGCTACATGAAGATGGCGAAGAGCCGGTTGAGCTAGGCCTTTAGTGCGTCAGGCCTTCAGGGCCGCAGTCTGCATGGCGCAGAGCTCTGCCACACCCTTGCGGGCCAGGCCGAACAGGGCGTCGAACTCGCCTGGTTTCATAGGCACGTCTTCGGCTGTGGCCTGAACCTCGATGACGCCGCCATCGGACGTCAGGACGAAGTTGGCGTCGGTATCGGCGACGCGGTCTTCTTCGTATTCCAGGTCCAGTCGCGCTTCGCCTTTCAAAAGGCCGCAGGACACCGCGGCGCACTGGGCGTGGAGCGGATCTTTCTCGATCACGCCTTCGTCGATCAGGTAGTCGAGCGCCAGGCGCAGTGCGACCCAGGCCCCGGTGATCGACGCCGTCCGCGTGCCACCATCGGCCTGCAACACGTCGCAGTCCACGGTGATCTGGCGCTCGCCGAGGGCCTTCAGATCAATGCAGGCGCGCAGGGACCGGCCGATCAGGCGCTGGATTTCCTGGGTTCGGCCCGAGGGCTGGCCTTTTGTGACTTCCCGGCGGGTTCGCTGGTGGGTGGCGCGTGGCAGCATAGCGTATTCGCCGGTGACCCAGCCGCGACCCTGACCGCGAAGCCATGGCGGAACGTTCTCTTCCACGCTGGCGTTACACAGCACGTGGGTATTGCCGAATTTAATCAGGCAGCTGCCCTCGGCATAGGGATTGAAATCCAGCTCGAACTTTACCGGGCGCAGGGCATCAAGGGCGCGATCATTGGGGCGCATGGCAGCCATCCTCGTCTTCAAATTAGTTGAGCTCTCTCCTAGCCCGTATCCCCGCGTCCCGAAACCCGTACTGGTGCCGCAGGCCGGAGATTGCGAAGCACGCCCGGCGCACTTAACTTCAAGGCCATGAGTGATACGCCCCATCAATCCCTGACCCTGGCTGAGCTGGACGCCCGCTCACGGCAGATTTTCCGCGGGCTGGTGGAATCCTATCTCGATACCGGTGAGCCGGTGGGCTCGCGCACGCTGTCGAAACGACCCGAGCTGCAGCTGTCACCGGCCTCCATCCGCAACACGATGGCGGATCTGGCTGCGGTGGGGCTGCTGACCGCGCCGCACTCCTCCGCTGGCCGGATGCCGACCCATGCGGGCCTTCGCCTGTTCGTCGACGGGCTGTTGCAGGTTGGCGATGTGGAGGCGGGTGACCGGTCCGAGATCGAAGAGCGTGTCAGCGCGGCGGGCCGGCGCCCCGAAGATGTGCTGAGTGAAGCGTCAAACCTGCTCTCCGGTCTGGCTGGCGGTGCCGGGCTCGTGGCATCGCCAGAGCGTGAAGCGCCGCTGCGCCATGTGGAGTTCGTGAACCTGTCGCCGACCGAAGTGCTGGCGGTCATCGTCAGCGAGGACGGCGCGGTGGAAAACCGCCTGATGAAGCCACCGGCCGGTCTGCCACCGGCGGCTCTGATCGAGGCAGGTAATTATCTGTCGTCGCGCCTGCGGGGTCGCACCCTGTCAGAGGCGGTCGCCGAAATCCGCTCGGAAATCTCCGAACGGCGCGCCCAGCTCGATGAAGCGTCCACCAGCCTGGTGGAGATGGGGCTCGCGGACTGGTCCGGCCCGGATAATCGCACCTTGATCGTGCGCGGGCAGGGACGCCTTCTCGACAGCGTCAGTGCGGCAGAGGATCTCGAACGCATTCGCATTCTGTTCGATGACATTGAACGCCAGGAAGGGCTATTGGCCCTGCTGGATGAAGCGCGGATTGGTCAGGGCGTAAAGCTCTTTATTGGCTCGGAAAATCCGCTTTTCTCCCTGTCGGGATCGAGCGTTGTCGTAGCCCCTTACCGGGACCGGGAAAACAAGATTATCGGCGCGATCGGGGTCATCGGGCCGACGCGTTTAAACTATGCGCGGGTCATTCCGCTGGTCGATTATACAGCCCAGGTGGTGGGCCGTATGATCGGCGGACCGCGCTGACCCCTTGACCTTTGGCCTCTTCGATTTGATCTAGGCGACCATGAGCGAGACACCAGAAAACGAAACCCCGGCTGACGACGTCGATACGTCCAAGGCCGAGACGGACACCGAAGCCAGCGAGGCACACGCCGCAGAGGCCGATGCCGAGCCGACCGTGGATGAGCAGCTGGCCAAGACCAAGGACCAACTGCTGCGTGCGCTGGCCGAGGCGGAAAACACCCGCAAGCGCGCTGCCCGCGACGTGAAGGATGCGCGCGAGTATGCGATCGCTGGCTTTGCCCGCGACATGCTGGACGTGGCCGACAACTTCTCCCGCGCGCTGGCCGCCGTGGACGAAGAGGCGCGCAAGAATGCCGGTCCGACGCTGAGCGCTCTGCTGGAAGGCGTGGAGATGACGGAAAAGCGCTTGCATGCCTCGCTGGAGCGCCATGGCGTGAAGAAGGTCGATCCCGAGCCCGGCGATCCGCTGGACCCCAACCGCCACCAGGCCGCCGCCCAGGTCCCGGCGGAGCAGCCGAAAAACACCATCGCTCACGTCATGCAGCCCGGCTATGTCATCGGTGAGCGCACGCTGCGCGCCGCGATGGTGGTCGTCAGCTCTGGTCCGGCTGAAGGCGCAGTACCCAAGGGCAACAGCGGCGATGGCGACGGCGACGCCAAGCCCGGAGACGGCGTGGACGT
This sequence comes from Oceanicaulis sp., assembly GCA_043513725.1. Classification (GTDB taxonomy): domain Bacteria; phylum Pseudomonadota; class Alphaproteobacteria; order Caulobacterales; family Maricaulaceae; genus Oceanicaulis. Next base: position 1,986,213 of record CP121338.1, read on the forward strand.
GAGCGCTTAAGAGCGCTCAGCCTTTCCCGACATGAAAAAGGCGGCCCCAGCTGGGAGCCGCCTTTTTTGTTTCAGATCGCGCGGTGACGTTTAACGGCGCGCGGCGGTGCGCTGCTCACCGTTCTGCCACCAGGTGGAGCCGTCGCGGTAATCTTCATACCAGTAGCGGCCCGAATAGCGGTCGTAATACAGCTCGGAGTGGTTTGGGTTGTTGGCGTTGTGGCCGCAGCCACCCGGACGCTGGCACCCAATCACGGCACCGGCCGCAGCGCCAACACCGGCACCGATCAGCGCACCGGTTTCAGCGTCGCCGCTGCCCACATTGTTGCCGATCACGGCCCCGGCCAGAGCACCGACACCGGCACCCACGGCCGCCCCTTGAACACCCTGGTTGGAGGCGCAGGCGGTCAGAGCGAGGGGGGCGATTGCCAGAAGCGCAAATTTACGAAGCATGTCAGTCCTCCTTGAGAAGGAAATAGCGTGCGTTTGAACCGTCAAACGCTGAACGATGCTTATCTGATCAGATCGCGTCTGAATTGAGGCTGAATGGCGGTTTATTCGGCCATTTAGCGAACCCGTCTCAAAGTCAGATTAATCCGCCCCGGCTGCCAGTGGTGTGGCAAAAGCGTTGATGTTCCGGGGTAAGTCCGGTCCACGCCGTGGTGACAACGTCGGCTGTCCCCACCCAGCACCACAACATCGCCAGACGACAGCACAAAAGACCGGGTCGGGTCCTTGCGCGACGCCCCCCCGAGGCGAAAGCGCGCCCGATCACCGAGCGACACGGACACGACCGGGGCAAACTTCGCGTCCTCGTCTGCATCGACGTGCAGCCCCATGCGCGCGTCTGGCCCGTACCAGTTGATCAGGCAGGCCTCCGGTGGATCGGGCCAGTCGCCCACCGTCTGCCACAGATCCAGCAGGGTCTGCGGCATCGGTGCGAAGGGGGTTCCCGTCACCGGGTGGTTGGGCTCATAGCGATAGCCGGCCTTGTCGCTGATCCAGCCGAGTGGCCCGAAATTGCTCATCTTCACAGACAGGGGCTGGCCGGTGCGCGGCATGGTGGGCTGATACAGCGGGTGGGTTTGAAAACTCTCCAGCACGGCCGCCACCAGCGCGCGCTGAGCCTCAGCGCTGAAATAACCGGGCAGGAGTTTAAAGCCCTCGGGCTGGATGAAGGGGGTGCGCGGCATGGGCGGCACCCTAGACCGGCGTCGGTCAAATTTGAATCCACCCCAGCCCTTGCGCCGCAGTGGCCTGCTTCCTAAATCGCCATGTGACCGCGCCGGTTCACAACGGCGTGAAGTTTCGATCATTAAAAGCCGGGGCGTTTGCGCCGTGGCGATGTTGAAAACAAGGCTAACACCGGGTGGTGGATTTTACGTTGGTTTGAGTGCGCTTCGGGCCCCAGGCTGACACCCACCTCGCCGCAAGAAGGAGAGTAAAGTCCGATGGGTAAGGTAATCGGTATCGACCTGGGTACGACCAACTCCTGCGTCGCCGTCATGGATGGCGATCAGGCCAAGGTTATCGAGAATTCTGAAGGCATGCGCACCACACCGTCCGTGGTGGCTTTCACCGAGGATGGTGAGCGCCTGATCGGCCAGCCGGCCAAGCGCCAGGCCGTGACCAACCCGGACCACACCTTCTTCGCCATCAAGCGCCTGATCGGCCGCACGATGAACGACCCGACGGTGAAAAAAGACAAGGACATGGTCCCTTATGCCATTGTCGAAGGCAGCAATGGCGATGCCTGGGTTCAGGGCCGCGACAAGAAATACGCGCCGTCTGAAATCTCCGCCTTCATCCTGCAGAAAATGAAGGAAACGGCCGAGACCTATCTGGGCGACACCGTCGACAAGGCCGTGATCACCGTTCCGGCCTACTTCAACGATGCCCAGCGTCAGGCCACCAAGGACGCCGGCAAGATTGCCGGCCTGGAAGTCCTGCGCATCATCAACGAGCCGACCGCAGCGGCCCTCGCCTACGGTCTCGACAAGGGCGATAACCGCACCATCGTCGTTTACGACCTGGGTGGCGGTACCTTTGACGTGTCCGTACTGGAAATCGGCGACGGCGTGTTCGAGGTGAAAGCCACCAATGGTGACACCTTCCTGGGTGGTGAAGACTTTGACCTGCGCATCGTCGACTACCTCGCTGACGAGTTCAAAAAAGAGCAGGGTATTGACCTGCGCTCTGACAAGCTGGCGCTGCAGCGTCTGAAGGAAGAGGCTGAAAAGGCCAAGAAAGAGCTGTCGTCGGCCTCGTCCTACGATGTGAACCTGCCCTTCATCACCGCCGACGCCTCTGGTCCAAAACACCTGAACCTGAAGCTGTCGCGCGCCAAGCTGGAAAGCCTGGTGGACGACCTGATCAAGCGCACCATCGAGCCGTGCAAGGCTGCGATGAAAGACGCGGGCGTATCGACCTCTGAAATCGATGACGTGGTTCTGGTTGGCGGCATGACCCGCATGCCGAAGGTCCAGGAAGCGGTGAAAGACTATTTCGGCAAGGATCCGCACAAGGGTGTGAACCCCGACGAAGTCGTTGCCATGGGTGCCGCCATCCAGGCCGGCGTTCTGCAGGGCGATGTGAAGGACGTGCTGCTGCTCGACGTGACCCCGCTGTCGCTGGGCATCGAGACGCTGGGCGGTGTGTTCACCCGTCTCATCGACCGCAACACCACCATCCCGACCAAGAAGTCCCAGACCTTCTCCACCGCGGACGACAACCAGTCGGCCGTGACCATCCGGGTCTTCCAGGGTGAGCGGGAGATGGCGGCCGACAACAAGCTCCTCGGTCAGTTTGACCTGGTCGGCATCCCGCCTGCTCCGCGCGGTGTGCCGCAGATCGAGGTGACCTTCGACATCGACGCCAACGGCATCGTGAATGTCTCCGCGAAGGACCAGGCCACCGGCAAGGAACACCAGATCCGCATCCAGGCCTCTGGCGGTCTGTCCGATGACGAGATCAACAACATGGTCAAGGACGCTGAGGCTAACGCCGAAGCCGACAAGAAGCGCCGCGAGCTCGTGGATGCCCGCAACGGGGCCGAGGCCATGATCCACCAGACCAAGTCCCAGCTTGAAGAACATGGCGACAAGGTTGGTGCGGCAGAAAAAGAAGCCATCGAAACCGCCATCACCGAGCTTGAGGGTGTGAAGGACGGCGAAGACCTGGAGGCCATCCAGCAGAAGACTCAGGCCCTGGTTCAGGCCGCCATGAAGCTGGGTGAGGCCATGTATGCCGCCCAACAGGGCGAAGCGGGCGGTGAGGCCGGTGAAGCCGGCGCTGAACAGGCTGAAGATGATGTCGTCGATGCTGAATTCACCGAGGTGAAGGATGACGACAAGAAAGACGATGGCGACGAGAAGAAGAGCGCGTAAGCGCCCTTGTCGCTGATCGAACAGACTGCGGCCCCGCCCCGATGTGAGGGGCGGGGCCGTTGTATTTTTGACCTTTCCGGGCCGGTTCCGGCAAATGAACGCGGGCACATCCCATGAGCAAGCGCGATTATTACGAAGTTCTGGGCGTCGAAAAGGGCGCGGATGCCAAGGCCATCAAGTCGGCCTATCGCAAGCTGGCGATGAAATACCATCCCGACCAGAACCCCGACGACGCCGAAGCCGAAGCCAAGTTCAAGGAAGTGGGCGAGGCCTACTCAGTCCTGTCTGACGAGCAGAAGCGCGCCGCCTATGACCGCATGGGTCATGCCGCGTTTCAGCAGGGCGGCGGTGGTGGCGGGGCCGGCCCGTTCGGGCGCGGTGGCGCGTCAGCGGCGGACTTCGCAGACATCTTCGAGCAGGTCTTTGGCGACGCCTTTGGCATGGGCGGTGGACGCCGCGGCGGCGGGCGTCGCAATGGTCCGGCCCGCGGCTCGGACCTGCGCTATGACATGGACATCACCCTGGAAGAGGCCTTCCACGGCAAGGATGCCACCATCCAGATTCCCACCACGGTGACCTGTGGCCATTGTGACGGGGACGGTGCCGAGCCGGGCACCAGCGTGACCACTTGCGAGACGTGCTCTGGCGCGGGTCGCATCCGGCGCACCCAGGGCTTTTTCACCATGGAACAGACCTGCCCCACCTGCGGCGGGCGCGGGTCCTATGTGGAAACGCCGTGCACGGCCTGTGACGGTGTCGGCAAGGTGCGCGAGCGCCGGGAGCTGCGCGTACAAATTCCGCCAGGCGTGGAAGACGGCATGCGCATCCGCCTGGCCGGTGAGGGCGAGGCCGGCTCGCGCGGCGGGCCGACCGGCGACCTCTACATCTTCGTCTCGGTGCGCGGCCACGAAATCTTCGAACGCGACGGGCCCAATCTCTATTGCCGGGCCCCGGTCCCGATGACCACCGCCGCGCTGGGGGGCACGATTGAGGCCCCCACCATCGATGGCGGCAAGGTCTCCATCAAGGTGCCTGAAGGCACCCAGACCGGCGAGCGCATGCGCCTGCGCCAGAAGGGCATGGCCAAGCTTAATGCCGGCGGCGCGCGCGGCGAAATGTTCGTGGAGTTTTTCGTCGAAACCCCGCGCCGCCTGACCGAGCGTCAAAAAGAGCTGCTGCAGGAATTCTGTGATATCTCCGGCGACGGCTGCCACCCCGAAAGCGACGGTTTCTTGGGCAAAGTCAAACGCTTCTGGGACGACGTCCGCGGCGATGATGACGCCCGGCCCCAGTAAGGACGCCGTCTTTATCTCTTGTTCACCGTGCTCACGGCGTATTGACTGGTGAGGTCAGCGCGCGAGGGATTTTGACGTGGCGGAAGTTTTGAAGGCGTGTGTCAGCGGGGTGAGCGGACGGCTGGGCCGGGCGATTGCGGCTGAACTGATCCGGCGCGGGGATGCCGAGCTTGTGGGCGGCATGGTCAGCTCTGACTCCGCCTATCTGGACACCGATATCGGCGAGCTGGCCGGCACCGGATTTCTGGGCATCAGCACCTGTGTCTCGCTGGAGGAGGCTTCGGCGGAGGCCGATCTCGTGATTGATGCCTCTGCGCCTTATGTCACTGTGGCAATCGCCGAACGCCTTGCGGCGGCTGGCGGGCCCGGGCTCGCAACGGGCGTCACCGGCTTTGATGGGGAGCAATTGGCGTCGCTGGCAAAATCAGCTGAGACGCTGCCTCTGTTGCAGGCGAGTAATTTTTCGCTGGGCGTGGCGGTTGTTGAGCGCCTGATCGCCGATGCCGCAGCCCGGTTGGCGTCAGAGCAGTATGATCTTGAGATCAATGAAGCCCATCACAAGCACAAGATTGATGCGCCATCGGGCACGGCTCTGACCCTGGGGCAGGCTGCGGCCCGCGCGCGTGGCGATGATTTTGAAAAGATGGCGCTTTATGAGCGACCGCGCACGGGCGAGCGCCGTCCCGTGGGCTCGATTGGGTTTACCGCGGTGCGCGGTGGCGGCGTTGTGGGCGAGCATACCGCGCGCTTCCTCGCCGATGCCGAGGAAATCACGGTTGGTCATCGCGCCTTTGACCGGGTCATCTTTGCCCGCGGCGCGGTGGAAGCGGCCTTCTGGTTAAAACGCCAGGAGCCGGGCCACTACACCATGCAGGACGTGATTGCGTGAGTGAGCCTGACGAAAAACCAGCGTCTGACTACGCCCCTCTGATGGAGGTGCGACTACACCGCTTGTCGCCGTTTTCGCCGCTGGTCACCGGTGTGCTCCTGAGCGCGATCCTGTTCGGGGCCTATCTGCTTCTGGCGTCGGCCGTGGGCCAGCCGATCGTTCGTGACGGGTCGCAAGGCGCAGAGTTTGATAGCGCAAGCTGGGCTGCGCTGGTCATCTCGATGGTGTTTGCCGCCGCACTGACCATGCCCGCCGTGTCCCACCGGGAGTGGTGCAAGGCGTTGCCTGAGCTCAAGGCTCTGCTGGATACGCAAGGCATAGGAATGGCCGAGGCGATGGCCGTGGGCTCGCCGCGGTCGCGCGGGCGTGAGGCCCTTCTGGCCTTTGCCGGAGGGGCGGTCGCGGGACTGGCGATTTCGCTCTGGCAAGTGGACTTCGCGTCGATGACGCCTGCGCAATATTTCGGCTCGGTGCGCCCGTGGTTTGATTTGGCAAACCCGGTGCTCTTCGGTCTCGGAGCACGCGCCGGTCAGATGCTGTTTCGCGAGGATCGGGATCTGTCCGATCTGATCAACGCGCATCTGGAGGTTCAGATCGCGTCGATGGAACGCCATTTCGTGTTCGGACGTCTGGCCTTGCGCGGTGCGCTGGCCTGGCTCGTCATGACCGGGATCATCCTGCTTTTCTTCGTGGATTCCGCACCTGTGCCAGTCTCGGTCGCGGCTGTGGGATTGGCGCTTGTGGCCGGAGGCTATGTGTTTGCGTCGAATATCGGACCGGTGGTGCGCAAGAGCGCGGCGGTGCGTGACGCGGCGCTGGTTGAAGTTCGCCAGCATATCGCCGAGGCCGGGGCCTCGTTTCAGGCGGGCAAGCCGGGCGATGTCCCCCTGCCCGACCTTGTGGCCTATGAAGCCTGGCTGGAAAAGCGCCCGGTCTGGCCGATTTCGGCCCCGATCAGCCGGCGCCTGGCGCTCTATGGTCTTATCCCGGTTCTGGCCTGGTTTGGCGCGGCCGCGGCCGAGCGTATCCTCGACAGTCTTGCCGGTTAGGCCGCGGCAAACAGATCCATCTGATTGAGATCAGGGGTCACGGGGCGCACGTTTGGGCTGAAGCCCGGCTTGCGGCGCGCCAGCGTGCGTGAGGGCGGCGGTGCAACGATCGTTTCGCCTGCATGAACCGACAGACCCAACTCGCTGGCCTTTGACCGGATGGCGGCATCCGGACGGCCAAGCTTCAAGCTGATCAGGCGCAGTGGTGCCCCTTTGCGGGCCAGCATGCGCAGGAGCGCCAGATCTTCACGGCGCCAACGCTTGCCGGCATTGCGGGAATATCCTTGCGTTTTGGTACGGTCTGTCATGGCGTTCTCCATGTCTCGATAATGAGAACATAGGTAGAACATTGAACGCTGTCAACGATGTTTTTGGTTTGTTCTGGTTTTCTTGTCCTCCCCACCTCCCTGAGGTCGGTCCTCGCTGCGCCGGGCAAGCCCGGCTCGCTGCGGGCGGCTGTTCGCCTTGCGGACCCTGTGGGTCCGGGGTGCCAAGTCGTTAGACGCCGTGGGCTGCCAATCCAGATTCCCCGACGCCGTAGGCGTCGCAAGGGCGACCGCCCGCCCGGAGCGAAGATGAGCTTGTCTCATCGAGAGCGAGGACCCGACCGGACGCATGTCCGCGAGGACAGAAAAATCCGGGACTAAAATTCCCTACCAGCTGCCCTCGTTTTCCATGCTCTTCCATGGCTCGGCAGCGTCCAGCGGCTCGCCCTCCTGGAGGAGCTCGATGGAGATGCCATCGGGGGATTTGACGAAGGCCATGCGACCATCGCGGGGCGGACGGTGGATGGTATAGCCCAGCCCCTGAAGCCGCGCACACAGCGCGTAGATATCGCGTACGCGATAGGCCATGTGCCCGAAATTGCGCCCACCGGTATACTCTTCCGGGTCCCAGTTATAGGTCAGCTCGATCATCGGCAGGCCGGCGGGAAGCGGACCGTCAAACTCTGGCTCCATCTCGGCGCGGGCCAGATCATCAGAGCTCGCCAGGAAGATCAGCGTGAAGCGGCCCTGCTCGCTCTCGCGGCGGCGGATCTCTTTCAGGCCCAGGCCCTCGCAGAAGAAGTGGAGCGATTCATCAATATCGCTGATGCGCACCATGGTGTGCAGGTATTCCATCGCAGATGTCCCTTGATTGCGAGCAGGTCAGTCGTCGGAAGCCGGTTTCGGCTTGATGTGGCGCGCCCATTTGGGCCGGCGGCGATATTCCGTGTCGGGCAGGGGTTCGCCGCGGGCGCGGGCCAGCGCGTGATTGAAGGGTTCCGGCGCGCGCTTGTGAAACACCTGCGCGAAAGCCGCCACAATGATGGCGGCGACCAGAGCCATGCCGAAGGCCAGCGAGAACATGTAGACATAGCCGATTGCGCCCTCGACCTCCTGCGCGCCGCGTGCCCGCCAGATCTGTTCGTAGATCAGCGACACGCCGGTCAGCGCAAACGGGCTGACCAGCAGGATCGAGGTGATGGCCCCGAAGATGTAGATGGCGGAGCGCGGCTGGAACGCCTTCACATAAAGCGAGACGAAGTTGCTCTTGGAAACGCCGTCAATCGTGCCCGGGCGGTCGCGTTCCCGCGCCGCGAACTCGTCTTCCGCGTCGGTTTTGAGTGAATGACTGGCCCAGACCCAGCGCACCAGGTTGTAGAGCGCGAAGGCAATCATCGCGCCAGCCAGCAGCATTATCGGCAGTGGTAATCCCATAGCCCGTCTATTTAGCGCGTTGCGGCCTCGTATGCGAGCATTGCACGCTTGCGCGGTACACCCCAGTGGTAGCCGGTCAATCTTCCATCGCTGGCCAGCACCCGGTGACAGGGGATGAGGAAGCTGATCGGGTTGGCCCCGACAGCGGCCCCCACCGCCCGACTGGCCTTGGCTGTGCAGACTTCCACCGCAATATCGCGATAGCTGACGGTCCGGCCGGGCGGAATGCGCAGAAGCGCGCGCCAGACCTGCCTGCGCCAGGGTGTGCCATAAAGTGCGACGGGCAGGCTGGTTTCACCCGGCTTGGCTTCAAACACGCGCCCCGACCAGTCAGCAGCCAGCCCGTCATCGGTCTCGATCCGGGCTTCAGGGAAGCGCCGGGTCAGATCAGCCAGCGCCGCTTCTTCCTCGCCCGGGTCGGCAAAGGCGAGCGCGGATAGGCCGCGCGGGGCAATCAGGAAAACGCCCGTGCCGAAGGGGGTAGGGGCTGTGCCCGCCTTGAAGACCAGACCGTCACCGCCGGACTTGGCTTCACCGGGTGTGACCGCCTCCTCGGCGATGAAGACATCATGCAGGCGCGAGGGGCTGGACAGTCCGGTCTCCAGCGCCGCATCGAGCACGCTCGCGCCATCGACCAGCAGATTTCGCGCGCTGGCATGGGTCAGGGCCTGGACCATGCGTTTCGGGCTGGCTCCGGTCCAACGGGTAAACACGCGCTGGAAATGATGCGGGGACAGGCCAACCGAGCTGGCGACCGCGTCGAGATCGGGCTGTTCGCTCCAGTTTTCCGACAGATAGGCCAGCGCCGCGCTCATGCGATCATAGTCACGCGAGGCGGCAAGATCCGGCTCCAGGTCAGACTGCGGGGCGGTGAAGGTGTCAGAGGTCTGGGTCATGGTGAGACTTTGGCGGGGTGAAGCCTCACGCGCCACCCGCTTCTTGCGATGGGGCCGGATTGAGACCGCGGCGGGCCTTTGCAAGCGCCTCCTTGACCGCTTCGGCCAGGGCTTCGCGTTCTTTGGGTGACAGCATGGCCCCGATGATCAGTGACTTGCCGCTGGAGGTCAGGCGCGCCTGCACGTCCGGCTCGCCTTCGCCTGCAAGCTCGACCCGGGTCCAGGCCGCGGGCAGCCGAAAAGCGGTGACATGGCCGAACGGGGTGCGCCGCGCCACACGGATTTCGCTTTGGGTGATCTGGATGATCTCCCGGCGCCGCCCGTCGCGGTAGGACAGCTTGAACGCCAGAAAGACCAGCAGCACGTCCAGACCGAAAAACCCGATCACCGGCCAGGCCCCCAGCATCATGAACATCATGCCGGCGGAAAAACTGATAATCGCGATCCCGGCCATCAGGGCGTAGAAACCGGGGTTTGGCAGGGAGCGGTTTGGGCGGATCTCCGCATCGAAATAGAGCTGGGTGTCGCCGGCCAGCGGCGGGGCGCTGGGGTCGGCAGGCCAGGTTTCGTATTGCGGTCGGCGTTCCATGACGACCAACTTAGTGGAGTATCAGCGCTTAGGCGAAAACCGTGACCATCTGCCGCCCCCGTATGAGGCAGCGCCCGTCGGTGGACCAGATGGACATCGACTGGGCCGAATAGCCGTCAGCGGCGTGTTCTGGAATGGATTCCAGCAGATACCAGCCGTCTGAGGTGCTCACATCCTCACTCAACACATCGACCATCCAGGTCATGGAGGACAATGGCGCAAAGCTATTCAGGTGGGTCGTGATCGCGGGGGGCAACGCGTCCGCCAGACACAGCAGTGCGCGCACACCGCCCCGGGCTTCCACTTCCTTGAACCGGGTCCAGAAGCGCAGCGGGCCGCGTCCGGCGGCTCCGGTAAAAGGCAGTGTGCCGCCGGCTAGATAAAGCTCGAAATTGGCGGTGAACTGGGGTGCGCCTGATGGGAAAGACCCGCCTTCGGCCCCCTCTGGCGGCGCGGTCACGTCATCGGGAAGCGGCGGACCGTCGAGCGACAGCGTGCTGTCGCGCCCCGCAGCAAAGGTGAACACGGTCTCAGCGCCAATCCCGGCTTCGCTGGTCAGCCGGGACCTGACGGCGCTGGCGGTCTTGCCGGTGCGCAGGAGTTCGGCTTCGACCTTCACCGAGCCTCCGGATGGGCCGACAAAATTGATCAGCGCACTGCGCAGTGGACGGGCCTCGGGCAAAGCGGCCTCAGCCGCTGTCAGGCAAAGCGCGGTGCTGATCCCGCCATAGGTGGTCCGCCCCTGCTTCCAGCTTTCGGGAATCTCAGCGCTCAGCCCACCATCTGTCGGCACGATTGAGGTCAGGAAATCGGCATAGCTCATGGGGCAGACTCTTGAGGCAAAGGGGGCGCAGTAGAGGGGGTGAACGCCGTTCACCCGGTAGACACGGGCAGACATAAGCCGAGCCCGGTCGGCTGCCTAGGGGCGGGGCGACTGCAGCCTGCACCGAATATGAATGCAAAGGCCTTTCTCACGCCCCAATCGGGGGTTAGACCTTTGACCCATGATGAACACCGCGTCCCTTTTCCTCACCTCGGTCCTGTCCACGCTGCTTGCTGGCCAGGAGCCACCCGCCAATGATCCAGCCCCGGTGGACCCGCCTGCGGTCACCGAGATGCAGGATGCCCCTGCAACGCTTCCCGATCGTGAAGCAGTCCTCGCTGAAGAAGCCGCTGAGCGCGCGGCGGTCATTGACCGGGCCGACGCCTGGTTTGACGCGCTGGACACCATGCAGGCGCGCTTCCTCCAGTTTTCTCCCGATGGGACCGAGATCGGTGGTGATCTGGCGCTCGACCGTCCAGGCCGGGTGCGGTTTGACTATGACGACCCCAGCCCGATCCTGATGGTCGCTGATGGGTCTACGGTTGCGCTGGCCGATTTCGAACTTGAAACGATTGACCGTGTACCGCTGTCGGCCACGCCGCTGCGCTATGTGCTGGGCAATACAGACCTTCAGACCTCCGGCGCGGTGGCCGAGATCAATCGGGCCGATGAGCGGATTTACATGACGCTGGTGGACCCGGACGGGGAAACCGACGGGCGACTGACGTTGATTTTCCACGACGCCAAGCCGAATGACGCGGCCACGACCATGGCGCTGGAGGGCTGGTATGTGGTCGACGCGATGGGCGGCCTGACCGAGCTGCGCCTGACCGACATCACTCGGAACGAAGAACTCGATCCGCGCCTCTTCATCCTGGACGATGAAGACGTGATGGGCAGCGACCGCCGTCGCGGGCGGCGTTAGAGGCGGGTTGAGGCGTCGAGCGCCGTCGGTTCGTCTGGGAAGAACCACGTGTCGGCGAGGATTTCTGTAATCCGCGAATGATCGTGTCGGTAAAGCTTGTGCCGGACGAGCCAGATACAAATGCTGCCAACACCGATATAGGGTCTGGGTCTGTAATAGCCTTCGGCCCGGAAATGCTCGTGCACATAGTCATCTGTGCGGGCGGTTGCGGCTGCGATCTCGGACGAATCCACGTCGTCGGCGATGACCTGAGCGTGGACAAAGGCGACAATGGGGGCCAGCAGGCCTTCTTGCTGACATACCGCATTGGTCAGCGATTTGACCTCTTCAATCACCTCCACTGGGTCGGTGACGATGCGATCTTTGAAAGCGTCCAGGGGACGGGCGTCGGGAAAAGGCGTTTCAAGGATCATGTGCTCCTCCCAGAGTGAACCGCTTCAGTCCTCGTAGTCCTCAGGGCGCACCACATAGTTGAGCGCCAGACGGCCACCATCGGCATAGATGCACTCGCCGGTGATGTAGCTGGAATCCTTTGAGGACAGGAACCAGGTCACAGCTGCGATCTCGTCAGGATCGCCCAGACGCAACATTGGTGTGCGCGACTTTATCCGGTTCATCGCCTGCTTGTCGTCAGCGACAGCTTTCAGAATTTCGGTGTTGATCGAGCCGGGGCCAACCGCATTCACACGTACGCCCCAAGGGGCCAGGGACAGGGCCATCGCTTTGGTCATCTGGTTCAGAGCGCCCTTGCTGGCTACATAGGCAAGCTGGTCAGGGATCGCGACGCGGGCATTGACCGAGCTCATATTCACAATTGCATAGCGCTTGCGACAGTCTTCGGCGCGGGTCTGCTCTTCCTCGATCTGTTCGACCATCTGCTTGGCCACCGCCCGGGCCACCAGGAAGGCTCCGCGCAGATTGACGCTCATCACCTTGTCGAAATCATCAACGGACAGGTCTAGAATATCGCCGCCGCGCACCTGGGCCGCGTTGTTCACCAGGATGTCGACCCGGTCGAACGCTGAGCGAGTTTCGGCCATGAGGTTGTTCACCGACAATTTGTCGGCAACGTCACAATGGACAAAGATCGCCCGTTCCTTGCCGCCGTCCAGATCCTTGGCGAGCGCTTCGCCCCGGGTCTCGTCCGTGTCTGCGATCACGACGCGCAGGCCTTCGTCCACGAAACGTCGGGCGCAGGCGGCACCAATACCATTGGCAGCGCCAGTGATAATGGCAACACGATCAGAATGGGGCATGGGGCTCTCCGGTCGGGGCTAATGCGAGCGGAATGTGAAGCCTACCTGCCGCGCGCTGTAAACCACTGCGGCAAATTCGATGGCAGCCCCGCCCATGAAAAAGGGCGGCCGCTGTTCCAGCGACCGCCCCGCAGAATGGTTTACGCGATGAGCGCTATTGTCTTCGCAATCGCTCAATCTCTTCTTTTAGTTTAAGTTTTTGCTTCTTGAGGTCGGCGATTTGAAGCGTATCGGAGGAGGGCGACTTGAGAAATTCTTCGATGCGGGCATCCAGCTGATGGTGACGAGCGTCCAGTTCACGGATACGAGCTTCAGTAGCCATGCGTGCCTCCTTTATGGTTTGGACCTAGATTGAAACATCGAAACCCGCCGCTTCGCAAACCGAAAAATCGGGCATGGTTCAAAATTAATGAGGTGCCAATTGGCCTCTGAGACAAAAGATCGTTTGATTGTCGGTATTTCCGGCGCGTCGGGCATAATTTACGGCCTGCGCGCGCTCGAAGCGCTCCGTACCCTGAATATCGAAAGCCATATGGTGGCGAGCAAGGCCGCTGATATGACGCTGTCCTATGAGACCGGTTTGAAGCCGTCAGAGCTGCGTGAGCGCGCCGACTTTGCCTACAAGATGCCTGATGTCGGCGCGCCGATTGCCTCGGGGTCGTTCAAGACCCGCGGCATGCTGATTGCGCCCTGCTCGGTCAAGACGATGAGCGAGATTGCCACCGGCGTGACCTCCAGCCTGCTAACGCGCGCCGCGGACGTGGTGCTGAAGGAACGCCGCCGGCTGGTGCTGATGATCCGCGAGACGCCCTTTCACCTGGGCCACCTTCGCACCATGACCCAGCTGACCGAGATGGGCGCGATCATCATGCCGCCTCTGCCTGCGTTTTACGCCCACCCCAAAAGTCTTGATGACATGGTCGACCAGTCGGTGGGCCGGGCGCTCGACCTGTTTGGTTTAAGCTGGGATGGCACACGGCGCTGGGGCGAGGACCTGGAGCAGGGCCGTCGGCCGTCAGCCGCGGTCAAACCCGATGAGGCTTGACCCTAAGCTGTGATCTTTGCACCGTTCTCCGCACGGGGAGCGGTTCATGCCAATCAAAGCCTTACTCAGCCTGATTATCGGGCTGCTTGTTCTTGTGAGCGCGCCTGCTTCAGCGCAAAGCCAGCCTGATGCCTGCATCGGGGCCGGCGACCCCAATGGGCGCTATTACGCCTTCGCTTCGGTGCTGGCCGGGCAGACGGCAGACGACGGCTGTGTTGCGGAAACAGCGGGCAGCGTTGAAAATCTGGAAGGTCTGCGATCCGGCCTGTTTGAGTTTGCGCTGGTTCAAAGTGATCTGGCGCACCATCAGTATTTCGGTGATTACGGCTTCGAGCGCTGGCGGGAATTTCGGGCCGTTGCGCCGCTATTTCCCGAATACATCCAGATCCTGGTTCGCGAAGGCGAGGATCAACCGCTTCTGCTTGGGGATTTGAGAGGCCGGCTGATCGGCGTCGGCGAGGCGGGGTCAGGCAGTGAGCGTAACGCGACCGACGTCTTGGAAGCGGCCGGCCTGCGGCCCGGCCTCGACGTGCTGCTTCAGAACGCCTCGATCGGTGCCAATCTGCAGGCCCTGCGCGACGGAGAGATCGACGCGCTGATCCTGACGAGCGCGGGCGATATTACCGCTGGAGAAGAGGGGCTGAGGCGTCTGTCGCTCCCGGCCGGGCTTGTTGGCGACCTTGCAGCCGCGCGGCCCTTTTATGAACCGGCGGTGGCGAGTTTCGGAACCAACGCGTATCCGACCATCGCGGTGCGGGCTTTCCTGCTGACAGCGGCGGATGTGGCCGACAGCCAGGTCGCCGATACGACCGAGACCCTGCTCGATGCCTGGTCTGACCTCTCGCAGGACTATCCGGGCATGCGGGATCCGGGCGAGTTTCTGCAAAGCTCGCCCTTTCCAATGCATGCGGCGGCGCGCGATGTGCTGGTCGCGCGCGGATTTGCCGATCCCGAGCCCGCCTACGGGGTGTGGATCGCCGCGTGGTTGGGGATGCTGATCCTGTCATCTGCGGCACTGGCCGCTCAAACCAATTACGACCGGACGGGCAATCGGCGCCTGCGTCGCGGGCGCTGGGCGCTCATCCAGAAGGCTGCGGATTTCTGGGCGCGGCCCAGCCCGTGGATTGTGGGCCTCAGCCTGTTTGTTCTCGCGCTTCTGATCGCGCTGATGGTTCTGCGCAGCGTGGAAGGCGCGCATGCCCGAGCCTTCAATCTCGATAATCCCTTCGTCGACTTCACGCTGAACGAAGGCTTCATGTGGATGCTGACCTATGTGTCCAGCGGCTTTACCGAAAACGATGCCTTCCCGATGACGGTGACCGGCCGGGTCATTGTTGCGACGCTCGCCCTGATCGGTGTGACGGGCCCCATCGGGGGTATCCTCGTGCTGGTCAGTCTATGGACTCGCCGCCGCGCCGAAGCCGAAGCCGGGCTCGCGCCGAAGCTTGGCTGGCAGAACCATGTGCTCGTGTGCGGCTGGAATGAGAAGCTCGACGGGGTGGTCTATGCAATGACCTCCCACGATGCCGAGATGAAGACCAAGGTCTGCATCGTGGCCCAGTCCGGCGAGGCAAGCCCCATTGCCCATGATCGCTTTGACAGCCGAACGGTGAAATTTCGCCGCGGCGACAGCGCGGAGCAGGACGTGCTGGCGCTGGCGGGGGCGGAGAAGGCCCGTCATGCAATCATCTTGGCGGACTATGGTCGCCGCGCGAGCGGCAATGTCGGAGCGATCCTGACCGCCATGCAGCTCAAACGGCTCAATCCGGAGATTTCAATCTCGGCCGAGCTCGCCTTCTCCCAGAATGCCGATCACTTCGCGTCCTTTGGCTGCCGCACCCTCATCACGCCAGACAGCTTCGTCGCAAAGGCCGCCGCGCTCAGCACCGTGCACCCGCTGATTATCGATTTCGTTTTCGAAGCCCTGACCTATGACGTCTTTGACGAGATTTACGCGATCACAGCGGGCGACCTCGCGCCGCTTAACCACGAGATTGAAATGGGGATGGCCCTGTCGAAAGTGGAGGCAGCCCTCCATGCGCGCGGAGTTAATCTGATCGGTGTGGTGGAAGCGCGTCCAACCCGTGAGGCGGTCTATGAGGCCGAGATTTCAGAGTTCAGCCCGGTCCGGCCGCTCTTGACGGCAAAGGACATGGAACGCCCGCTGCGCGATACCGACACTGTAATCTACGCGGCCCATCGCCGGTCCTCGATCCACAAGGGGGCCGGGCCGAAAACGCCTGTGGGGGCCGGGGACACGCCGATCCCGCGGTTGAGCCTGAGCCGACCTGAGGGCAAGGCGATCCTGCTCTATGCGTCGAGGGCTCATCTTGAGCGGCTGGAAGCCAATCTGAAGGCCTATCACCGTGACCCGGTGATCCACGCGATCGCCATCGAAGAAGAGCCCTTCCTGACCCGGGACCGGCTTGAAGCCTGCCTGCCGGAAGACGTTGCGTTCGACCATGCCATCGTGATGGCTTCAGCGACTGAGCGCCACAGCGCTGAAAACTCCGAAGCGGTACGCGCCATTGATGCGGGCACCCTGCTAACCGCCAAGCTGATCCGGCAATACGCCCAGAACAAGGGCTGGCCTTGCAAGGTCACTGCTGAAGCCTTGCATGCCAATGACCGGGCCGCCTTTGTGGCCGGTAAGGGTGTTGAAGGTGGAGCGGCCGATGTCGTCATCCCGAGCTCCACGCTGGTGGAGCGCTTCCTGGTCAAGGAGGCGTCCGACGGCAATGGCGTGCTCGATTTCCTGATTGCGGTCATGAATATGCGTGATGGCACCCATCTCAATGCCATTGAGATCAGGGACGGTGACCCGCTGGTCGGCTATCCCTATGCGGGACTAGTCGGGTCTCGGGTGGAGGGTGCGCGGCTGGTGGGCTGGCTGCCGATTACCAAGCGCGATAGTCTGCGCAATCAGACCGGTGATTTCGAATATCATTTCCGCACCGCGTTCAATGACAAGATTGAACAGACCGAGGTGCAGGTGGGCGACGTGCTGATTTTCACCGCCTGTCTTGAGCAACTGGAGCGCAGCCAGAGTGGCGACCCCGTCTGAACCCTCACCGAAGCGCGTGGCCTTCTGGGATTTCTCCAAGGCCGTCTATGCCCAGCCCGGCGTGAAGGAGGCCTGTCTGAAGCTTCAGTCAGGCGGGCTGGATGTGAATGTGGCGCTGTGGATCGTCTGGACAGTGATTTATGGCCGCGATCCGGGCCCGGCGGTGGGAGCGGCCGTGGAACGCTCCGCGCTCTGGAGTGCGCAGGTCGTCAAACCCCTGCGCTCGGCCCGCACGGGGCTCAAATTCCCGCCGGACTTCATTGATGGCGATGAAGCCGCAGCGCTACGCAAAACGGTTCTGGGCGCAGAGCTGGACGCTGAGCGTCTTGAGCAACTGGCGCTGGAAGGGCTGTCCCAAAGCTGCCCCGAGCATAGCGCGGATGACCTGCGCGGCCTTGCCTGGACCCGTCTTGAAAGCTATGCGCTCAAGCTCAACGCGACCGTTGAATCTGCGGCATTTATCCAGACCGTTTTCGACGCGCTTGAAAACGTGTAAGATAACAGTCATAGAGCAGCGCTGCGCGCCATGGTGGTTCTTGCGTCTGAAAACCGATCACAGGCGCGCGCGACATCACGGAATAACCGTCCGGCCGTTTGCGTGCCGGCCTGTCTGGAGGCGTTGACCAACGCAATGGACGGCGAGTTTGACATTCCCGCGCTGGAGAAGCGCCTGGAAGAACTTGAGCGTGAACACCGCGCCCTCGATGAGGAAGTGCGGGCGCTGACAATGTGTGGCGTGGTCGATCAGCTCAAGGTGATGCGCCTGAAGCGCCGCAAGCTGCAGCTCAAGGACGAGATTTTCCGGATCGAGGACATCCTCAATCCGGACATCATCGCTTAGGGCTGACCTGGATTACGCCGCCGCCGTTTTGCGGGCGTACATGGCTGCATCAGCTTCGGCCATGGCGGTTTCCACATCCACGTCCGGATCTAGCGCTCTGACACCCCACGCGGCACCCAGCGTCAGCTCCACGCCATCGTGAAGAATGGGCGTTTTGGCAATCGTGTCGGCGAGCTCCTGCGCCTTGCGTTCAGCGGCCTCAGCTGGCGTCAGCGTCAGCACGATCCCGAATTCATCCCCGCCAAGACGGCCAACCGCATCGGTTTCGCGGACATGGGCGGCGATCAGCTCGGCCACCTGGCGCAGGGCTGTGTCGCCGGCTGCGTGGCCATGGGTGTCGTTGATCGTCTTGAAGCCATTGAGGTCCATGTAGACCAGCGCTGATGGCGCATTGTGGCGCTCGGCCAGAGCCAGCGCCTTGGAGACTTCACGGAGGAAGGCCCGACGGTTCAGGACAGGCAGGAAGACGTCATGGTCCGCCAGCGTCTCCAGCTCGCGCACCTTGGCGCGCAGCGCATCTGTTTCCTTGCGCAGCTGATCGACTTCTCCCATCAGGCCTAGAAGGGCGCGCTGGACATTGGGCGTCAGCTCGTTTTCCGGCACGCCCATGATCGAGGCGGTATCCTTGGCCGCGCTGGCGCTGTTGGCTGCGGCGCTTGCGGCGGATTTACCCGCCTTGGACGGGCTGGAAACGCTGTCGCGGCTACGCGCGGCGCTGGCGGGGTCTCCGGGGCGAATGCGCATGGCTGCGCCTCCAGGCTAATGGATCATTGGCCCAAGCCTTGGCCCGCTGCGGTTAAGAAAGCGTTCACTATGCTTAAGGCGGCCGATAATCATGCCGCAACGCCTCTGGTTTTCCTTGACCTGAAAAGGCTTCTGGCTAATGTGCCGCGCCTTCTACTCCACCAGTGAAGGCTATCCACATGGCTGACGCCGCCGCCCCCATTGCCATTGTCATGGGCTCACGCTCTGACTGGCCCACCATGAAGCACGGGGCTGACATCCTCGACGCTCTGGGCGCGCCTTATGAGGCCAAGGTCGTCTCGGCGCACCGTACGCCGGACCGTCTAGTGGAGTTTTCCAAGACCGCGAAAGACCGCGGTGTGAAGGTGATTATCGCCGGTGCTGGCGGGGCCGCCCACCTGCCAGGCATGATCGCGTCGATGACGCCGCTGCCGGTGCTGGGCGTTCCGGTTCAGTCCAAGGCCCTCTCGGGTCTTGATAGCCTACTGTCCATCGTCCAGATGCCTGGCGGTGTTCCGGTGGGTACGCTCGCGATTGGCAAGGCTGGCGCGAAGAACGCGGCGCTGCTGGCCTGCTCAATCCTCGGCACTCGCGATACCGAACTGATGGCGCGGCTGGAGGCCTGGCGGGCCGAACAGACCGCCTCAATCTCCGAAAGCGTCGAGGACTGATCCGTGGCACGCTCTGACCGCCTTTCGCCCTGCGCCCGCATCGGTATTCTGGGCGGCGGTCAGCTGGGGCGGATGCTGGCGAGCGCGGGTGCGCGGCTGGGGCTCGACGTCGTCATTTTCGATCCGCAGTATAACTGCCCGGCGTCACGCGTGGCGGCCGAAACCGTGACCGCGCCCTACGAAGACCTCGAGGCGGTGACGCGGTTCGCCCAAAGTGTTGATGCGGTCACCTACGAGTTTGAGAATGTGCCGGTGGAAACCGCCGCAGAGGCGGCCAGACACGCCCCGCTTCGCCCAGGCGTGAAGGCGTTGCAGGTGGCGCAGGATCGCCACGTTGAAAAGACCTTCATGAATGATCACGCGGCCCCGACGGTCGGCTTCCGGTCTGTCGATAGCGCAGAAGACGCGACCGCTGCGGCAGAGGCACTGGGTGTCCCCTCGATTCTGAAGACCCGCCGCTTTGGCTATGACGGCAAGGGGCAGGCCGTGGTCCGGCAGGTCGAGGACGCGGCGCGGGCATTTTCTGAGATCGGCGAGCAGCCAGCCATCCTCGAAGCCTTCGCGCCCTTCGTGCGGGAGGTTTCGGTGATCGCGGCACGGGGTGTGGATGGCGATATCCTGACCTACCCGCTGTGTGAAAACTCCCATGCCAATGGCATTCTGCGCGAGACGATCGCGCCGGCCAAAGCCTCAGCCGCTGTGGCCGATGAGGCTACGCGGATTGCGCGGACCGTTCTTGAGGCGCTCGACTATGTCGGGGTCCTGGCCGTTGAATTGTTTGAGCTGAAGGACGGCACGCTGCTGGTCAACGAGATCGCGCCGCGCGTCCATAACACTGGCCATTGGACCGATGCGGCGTGCCGGGTCAGCCAGTTCGAGCAGCATATGCGCGCGGTTGCCGGCTGGCCGCTGGCCGATCCCGCCCCCATGCGTCCGGCCCGGATGATCAATCTGATCGGCGACGATGTGGACGCGTGGGAAGACTGGCTCAAAAATCCCAAGGCCACCCTGACCCTGTATGGCAAGCGCCAGACACGGCGCGGCCGCAAGATGGGCCATGTGACGCTGTTCGAGGATTGATCCCCGCTTGCCCTGACCGACGGCCTCGCCCAAGCTGAAGGCCAAACAGGGGAGGGTCAAATGCTGCGCAATATCGCAATCGCTTTGGTGGTTCTGATCGGACTGGTTGTGCTGGCCGCCTACGGGCCGGGATCGCTGAACGCCCAACGATTTGAGCCCCCTGCGCCGGATCCGCTTCTGTCTGAACTGTTTGGCGATCCGGTCGAGCCCGTGGCCCGCGAAGCCAGCGACTTCTACGGCCCCGAGGATCTGGAAGTGGGACCGGACGGGCGCCTCTACGCCAGCCTTGCCGACGGCCGGATCATGGCGCGCGAGGCAGACGGTGGCTGGAACGAATTTGCCAATACCGGCGGGCGCCCGCTGGGGCTGAGCTTTGCGCCGGATGGGGCACTCTTCGTGGCCGATGCCCTGAAAGGTCTTCTGCGCCATGACGGGGAGGGCGGGTTTGAGGTCTGGATGGCCGATGAGAGCGAGGGCGGCCCGCTGGTCTTCACCGACGATCTGACCGTCCTGCACGATGGCTCGGTCATCCTGACCGATGCCTCCCGGCGTTACGGCTATGGCGCGTACATGACGTCATTTCTGGAGGGGGAGCAGACCGGCATCGTCTATCGCATCACGGCACCGGGTGAGTATCAGGCGCTGGCGGATGGCTTTGCCTTCATCAATGGCGTTGATCGCGACCCCGAGACGGGCCTTGTCTACCTCAACGAGACCTGGGCCGGGCGTATCTGGGTGCTCGATCCCGATACCGAAGTCGTTGAGGTTCTGGTCGAAGGCCTGCCGGGATATCCTGATAATCTTGAATTTGATCCTGAGACCGGTTTGATCTGGGTGGCCCTGCCGTCAGAACGATCTGCAGAACTTGAGGCGCTGCACGCGCGGCCCTTCATCAAGCGCCTGGCCTGGCGCTGGATCCAGATCGCAGGTCTGCCGGAGCTGCCCCCGCGCCCGGTGAAGGCAATGGCCTTCAGCCAGCAGGGTCAACCCGTCCACGCGCTGCTGGGGCCGGATGATGCGCCGACCGGTATCACCACGATCACGCCCTATCAGGGCCAGCTCTGGGTTTCGGGACTGGAGCGCGATGGTATTGAGGCTTACGCCATGCCCGGTGAGCTTGAATGAGACGGCTTGCCCTTGTCACGGGCGGGTCCAGCGGGATTGGCCTCGCCCTGTCCAGACGCCTGGCCGCGCGAGGCTATGATCTCGCCTGGGTGAGCCTTGATCAGGACGAGCTTGATGCCGCGAAAGCGAGCCTCTCAGCTGAACAGGCTGAGGTCAGCATCGAGACGATGGCGCTGGATCTGAGCGAGGCTGGCGCGTCCGACCGGGTGTTCCAGTGGGCGAACGGGCTGCGAGCCGATGGCGTTGATCTGCTTGTGAACAATGCGGGCCTTGGCGTTTACGGCGACAGCGCCCGCCTGTCGGTCGAGGCCGAGCAGACGATGATCAACGTGAATATCGGCGCGCTTCACGGGCTGACACGGGCCTTTCTTCCGTCGATGGAAGAGAGGGGCAGCGGCACCATCGTCAATGTGGCGTCCAACTCCGCCTTCGTGCCGACCCCGCGTCTTGCTGTCTACGCCTCCACAAAGGCCTTCGTGCACCATTACTCGACTGCGCTTCAGCAGGAGCTTGAGGCCGCGGGTTCGCCTGTGCGTGTCATGACGGTCTGCCCCTCTGCGGTGGCCGACACGCCGTTCAAGCAGCGCGCGGCGATGGACCAGGTGCGTACCTTCTCAAGCTTCACGGCCACCACCGTGGACGAGGTCGCGGACGACATCGTGAAGGGCCTTGATCGCGGCGCGCGGCGTGTGGTCACAGGCGCAGCCATGCGCCGGGCCATGTGGTTGATGAAGCTGGCGCCAGCACCGTTGCTGAAATGGCTCACACGCCGTGAAACCGGGAAGGTTGAGCGGGCCTGACGGAGCGGATTCAGTTGACTGCAGCTTGCAGGATGAAAACTATTGCACGCACGAGGTGAATAGCGGTTAACTACTTCTATTCACCGAAAACGGGGACGCAGCTCGGCACGCGACGTGCCGAAGACTGCCGCGACAATCAGGGGATATCCATGTCGAAAACACGCACACTTTTGCTGGCCGGAACCGCACTTAGCGTTCTGGCGACTGCGCCAGGCTTTGCCGATGAGGCGACCGACGATCTGCAGAAAGCGTCGCAGGTCGATGAGACCTTCACCTTCACGGCCAATATCGACAATATCCGCGGGGCCATGCGCCCGCAGATTATCGTGCGTGATGACCTGAGTCCGACGAATGATCCGTTTGAAGCACTCGCCAACAGTGTGGATGAAGATGACACTTGGAGCCCGGTGGTTCAGCTCTTTCTTCGCAACAACGGTAGCGGTGGTGTGTTCCTCAACTGCACTGGTACGCTGATCAATCCGCGTACTGTTCTCACCGCGGCTCACTGTGTGAACTCATCCTCGTCGGAGGCGTATGGCCTCGCTGGTGCTGCGCCGTTGTCCATCTTGGTCGGTTTTGGACCGGATACCCAGTCGGCGATTTTCAACACGATCAATACTGGCGCTACATATAGCGAAGGCGGTGTCGCGACCTCGACAGACGTGATCATCCATCCCTCATCAGAGCTCTCGCTGGGCGGGCTTCCGTTCCCGTGGGCTGACGTGGCAATGATTGCACTCGATGAGCCCATCACGGACGTGCCCACCATGGCGATGCTGTTTTCTCCGCTGGAGGAGCTGACCCGCGTTGTTTTGACTGGCTATGGCACGCAAGGCACCGGCGAACTTGGTGCCGGGCCGTCTCTGTCGCCCTTCCTGCGCCTTGAAGGCGAGAACATGCTCGGCATGATCGGCTCTCCGGCCGACCTTATTGATGGCGTCTTCCCTGATGCAGCGCCGTCGGCCGTCAATTTCGGCGTTGAGACCCAGACGATGTACTGGGTCGACTTCGACCGCCCGGACCGTGACCCAAGCGATTGTGTCTTTACCGGCTTCAATATTTCCTGCTCAACCCTGGAAGACGTCACTTCGATCGACTGGTTCGATGGGGATGCCCTGCCGAACGAAGTGGCCACGGCACCCGGCGATTCTGGCTCTCCCATGATCGCCACCGAGCTGACTGACTTCCCGATCATTCTGGGTGTTCTGTCCGGCGGATTTGATTTCTTCGGGATTAATAACCGCTACAGCGATATCAGCTTCTACAATCCGCTTTTCCCCTTCTTTGAATTTATCAGCGCAAACTCGCCCTACAAATACGTGTCGGCGGTTGAGGGCGACGGCCGCTGGCTGGATGCCAGCCACTGGACCCAGGACCTGGATCCGAATTTCTACGTCATCGACGCAGAGGGGAATCTGGTGAACGGTCTGCCGGACGGCTCTGAAGAGGGCGTTTACGCGTCCGATGACAAGGTCGGCTTCCTGCTGGGCAACGACATCTCCGGTAACAGCACGGACGACTCGCCCTTCCTGCCGCCGCAGGACAGTGGCGCAGCGCCGACCGGTGGGGCGACCAACGCGGTTGTTGGCGTGGCCGTCGCTGAGCCGGGGTTCGGCCAGATCACCGCTGGTTCAGCTGAACCGGCATCGTCTGGCAATCAGGGCTCGGCTGACACCGTTCTGAGCATCGACGCCGTAGACGTAGTCAACCCGACGCCGGAGCTGGATGCGCCGAACTTCGGGGACAACCTGCCGCAGTCGTCTGTCCTTCAGGGTCCGGGCTCGACCGGCTTTGTGCCGGACAATACCGACGGCACGCCGGGCGTGGCCTTCTCCAACCCGGCGCAATATTTCGATGTCAGCTTTACCCAGGCCGGCACCACGACGCTGGATGATGCTGCCTTCATCACTGTTGATCAGGTCACCCTGATGAATGGCGGTGCCACGCTGCGCATCGATGATGGAGCGGCTCTGGAAACGCTGATCGGCACCAATGTGCTACTTGGCACTCTGTATGTGGAAGAAACCGCAGCGCTCTTCACGCCGGTTCTCGTCAATGATTTCGGCATCGTTCAAGGCTCCGGTGTCATTTTCGCCGACGACTTCATCAATCGGGGTGGTATCGTCGATCCTGACTTCGTTGATCCGGAGACGACCTTCGGTGAGCTCACGATTGTCGGTGACTACACCCAGCAGGCTCAGGGTGTTCTGAAGATCGATATTCTTGGCGCACCGGGCGCAGCCAACTCGGTTGAAAACCTCGGTGTTCTTGGTGCGGCAAATCTGGATGGCACGATCTGGATTACGGCTGATGCTTCACAACAGGCACGCGGAACCACCTACTCGATCCTGAACGCCACCACGATCAATGGCACCTTTGCCAATGAGATGACGCAGATCAGTGCGGTCCTCTCCTTCGATCTGACCTACAATGCCAATGATGTCACGGCCACGGTCGTTGCAGCCGACTATGCCGACGTCCTGGCGAACGGTGACCCGAATGCCCGGGCGCTGGGTGCATCGATCGACGCGGGAACCAGCAATGGTGCAGCGCCGTCAGGTGATCTTGGCTCGGTGGTCCGGTCTTTGGATGCTCTGCCGACGGTAGAGGCGCTGAACATGGCACTGGGCACGATGGCACCGACAGAGACCTTTGTCTTTGACCAGATGGGCCTGAATTCCAGCCGCGGCATGCAAACCATGCTCCTGAACCGCCCGAACCGGACGCGCCAGGCGGCCGGTGGGCTGGATATGGCCGGCCTGAATATTCGCGGCGACAATACGCCGACGCTTCTGGCCAGCTCTGCTCAGGACACGCCAATGGGTATGTCACAGCAGCGCATCCTGCCTGACAACATGACCGCCTTTATTGCGGGCGACATCGTCTTCTCGGAAGACCGGGCGGCAGCGGTCAGCGGTGAGGTCGACACCGCCCTCGTGACCGCAGGTATCGAAACCCGCATCAACCCGAATGTCGTTGGCGGCCTTGCCGTCACCGGCAGCTGGGTCGAAGCTGGCGACGAGATGCGCACCTATGACGGCGATGGCTACGGCATCGCGGCCTATGTCGGGGCTGCCAACGACCTGTTCTATGCCAACGCTGTCGTGGGCTATCTGGGCCACTCCTACAACAGTGAGCGCCCGGTGTTTAATGGCACCACCATCGTGGACGCGACGGGCAGCACCGATGCCACGCAGGTCTATGCCGCTGTTGAAGGTGGCCTGACGGCCTCGCTCGCCAGTGGGGGCCAGTTTGGCCCGCTGGCCCGTATCCGGACCAGCAGCACGGAGATTGACGGCTACACCGAAGAGGGTGCGGGCGCGTTCGGTGTCCGGGTCAATGAGCGTGATGTCGAGCAGACAACGGCGACCGTTGCCGTGTCTGGCTGGACGCCGGTGACCGATAATCTCATCCTGTCTGGTGAGATTGGTGTTGAGCGGATCATTGATGGCGACGAAGCTCCGACGGGTACCGCAGTTCTCGTCAGCAATCCGGGCAACTCCTTCACGCTGACCGGTCTGGCACCTGACGCCAGCTACCTGACCACGCGCTTTGGTGCGGGCTATCAGCTGACCGAAGGCGCGATCATTGAAGCGCAGTACGAGCGTGACTTTAATCGCGACGAGTACAACTATCAGCGCTTCATGGTGGCGCTGCGCTTCGGCTTCTAGACCGCAGCAGAATGCAAAATCAGCCTGGGTCTGGCTTTTCAGACCCGGGCTTTTTTGTTTTTGGGCCCCTGTGTCTGCCCGCCATAGACGCTTTCCAAGCAATCCGATAAACCGGAACATGGTTTCGCTGTGTTAACCGCGGTGAGACGGAGTGCCGGAGGGATGATTCAGTGAAATTTGCGCGCGCTTTGATGACGGCCTGTGCGGCTGGCGCACTCCTGACTGCTGCGAGCCTCGGCCAGGACATGCTGGGCGGAGAAGCCAGCGACCAGATTTATCTGGAGGCCAACGAGCTCGTTGAAGACCGCGAGAATGGCCTCTACATCGCTCGGGGGACAGTACGCCTGCGCTCTGGCGCGCGCGTGCTTTATGCTGATGAGCTGATCTATAATCCCGAGACCGGGCGTGTGACAGCGCGCGGCAATGTGCGCCTGTTTGACGGGGCGCAGCCCGCCCAGACCGCCGACGAGATCGTTCTCGATGATGGCATGGAAGAGGGCGTTGCCTACGGCTTCGCCACGCTTCTGGAAAATAACGGGCGCGCTGCAGCGGCTGCGGCCATCCGGCGTCCGGGTGGTTCTGTGGAGCTGCGCGATGCCTACTACACGGCCTGCGAGCTGTGTGAGGACGGGAGCCGGGAACCGACCTGGCGCCTGCGCGCCGCAGAGGTCACGCGCGACCTGGAAGACGAGGTCATTCGCTATCGGGATATGAGCCTTGAGGTGGCGGGCGTCCCGGTTCTGTATACGCCTTATTTCGCCCATGCCGACCCTTCGGCGGAGCGCGGGTCAGGCTTTCTCCTGCCGTCTGTCGACATCTCCAATCGCCTGGGTCTCAGCTATCAGCAGCCCTATTACTGGGCGATCAGTCCCTATCAGGACGTGGTGATTTCCCCGCGCCTGATGACCGAGGCCAACCCGCTTCTGGAGATCGACTATCGTCGTCGTTTCTACTCCGGTGAAGTAAATGTCGAATTCAGCTTCACCTATGAGCAGGAATACACCGACGGCCCCGACGCTGACCTTCAGGGCGAGTGGCGCGGCGATGAAGAGTTTCGCGGCCACGTGTTCGCCGATGGCCGCTTCAACCTGTCGCCGGAATGGGATTGGGGCTTTGGCGTCCAGGCCGTTGACGATGCGCTTTATCTCAGGCGCTACGACTATTCCGAAGCGCCGGAAGAAACCTCGACCCTGTTCGAGTTCGGGCAACGCACCCTGATTAGCCAGCTTTATGTGGCGGGGCGTGGCGAGTCCTATTACGCGGACGTATCCACGCTGCGCTTCCAGCGGCTGACCGAAGACTTCAACAACGACACCCTGCCCATCGTCGCCCCGTTGGTGCGGTTTAATGGCGACGTCCCGCTGCCGCGCGGACTGGGCGATGTGGATGTCGATTTCAACGCCGTGGCGCTGCGCCGGGAGTTCGGCCGCGACTATATTCGAGCGAGTGCCGGTGTGGAGTGGTCCGCGCCCACGACCCTGCCTTTCGGGGTGCGTGCCGAACCTTTCCTGCTGGGCCGTGCGGACGCCTACAGCTTCAACGAAGTTGATGCCAATGGGGCAGAAATCGACACGACCAACTTCTCCCGCGCGCTGGGCGCGGCTGGCGTGGACGTCAGCTGGCCTTTCCTGCGCCCGGGCGAGCAGTTCGACACCATCATCGCGCCGCGCGTCTTTGCCGTGTCTGCAACCGGGCTTGATGACGACAAGATTCCGCTCGCAGCCGAAAGCGAGACGGTCGACCTGGATCAGACGAGCCTGTTTGAAACCAACCGGGTGGGCGGCTACGACCTTTGGGAAGATGGCACGCGGCTGGACGTGGGCCTTAATGGCTCGATCGAGGGGCGCGGTGATCTGGGCCTGCGCGTGGAAGGGTTTGTGGGTCGGAGCTATCGCCTCGATGGCGACCCGCGTCTGTCAGAGGCGTCCGGCACGTTTGAAGATGAGTCCGACTGGGTCGCGGAGGCTGAAATCTCGTCCTCCCATGCCAGCCTTGCAACGCGGACCCGTATCGACTCGGTCACTGGCGATCTGAACCGACTGGATATTGAGGGCGCGGTTTCGGCTTGGCGGCTCGATATGCGTGCGACCTACACCGACATCTCTGACGCCGCGGCCCCGCGCGAGCTGCAGGAGGTCAAGGCACGCGCCGAGTTTGCCATTGCCGATCGCTGGAGTGCGACCTGGGATGTGGTGCGGGACCTGGACGATTCCATTACGCGGACAACGTCGGCGGGCTTGCGCTATCGCGACGAATGCACCGACTTCCGCGTCTTCTGGGAGCGTGAGGACCTTCAGATCGGTGATCTGGGCCCGAACGAAGCGATCAAGTTCCAGATTGTCCTGTTTACGCTGGGTGGAATTGGCGAGGACTAGGGTCTTCTCAACGCACTCATGAGCCCTAGCTCTCAGGCTTATGAGCCAGAACGATCTTTTTGGAAAAACCGCCAGCCTGCCAGAGCCGAGCCGCAAGGCCGGACTGGCACGCCTGTCCGCCTTTACGCCATCCATGGGCCAGCGCTACGCGGCCACGCGTAACCATGATTTCGGCCCCGATGACCGCTCGAATGTGTCGGTGCTCAGCGCCCATGTGCGCCACCGCCTTCTGACTGAGCAGGAACTGGTTGAGGCTGCGATCAACGCCCACGGGCTCGATCGGGCGGAGAAATTCGTCCAGGAGGTCTGCTGGCGGACCTACTGGAAGGGCTGGCTGGAGCTGCGCCCCTCGGTCTGGCGCGATTACACGGCAGGCCTCTCGCGCGATTTGAAAATCCTGCAGAAAGACGGTGCATTGCGCGCGGCTTATGAGAAGGCCGTGTCTGGTGAGACGGGTATTGAATGCTTTGATGTCTGGGCGAAGGAGCTGGTGGAGACCGGCTATTTGCACAACCACGCCCGCATGTGGTTTGCTTCCATCTGGGTCTACACGCTCGATCTGCCCTGGCGTCTGGGCGCAGACTTCTTCTTCCGGCATCTCATCGATGGCGATGCGGCGTCGAACACGCTGGGATGGCGTTGGGTGTGCGGTCTTCACACGCGCGACAAGACCTATCTGGCGCGCGCCTGGAACATCAACAAATACTCCGGGGGCCGATTCCAGATGCAGGGCTATGATCTTGCCAGTGAAGCGCTGCCGATTGGCGACCCGGATCATCCCGCGCCGGTGCCCTTGCCGGAGACCCAGCGTCCTGACCGGGATGCGAAGACCCTGCTCGTGGTTCATGATGAAGACGGCCGCGCCGAAGATGGCCTGTTCGACGGCCTGAACATTGGCGGCGTCGCCAGCCTCGCGAGCTATGCTGCGCGCAGCGATCTTGAGATCGGCGAGCGGGCGAAAGCTTTCACCGATGCTGCGCTCGAAGATGCAGCAAACCGCGCCAAACAACATTTTTCGACCGAAAGTCAGCACCTCGATGCTGCACAGGATATGATCCATGCTGCGCAGCAATTAGGTGCAACACAGATCGTGATGGCGCGGCCGCATATTGGCCCGCTGGGCGATCAGGTGGATGCGCTGCGCCCGCAGCTGGTTGTGGCCGGACTGGACCTGGTGAAGGTGAAGCGGAGCTGGGACATCGGCTTCCACCCCCACGCAGACAAGGGCTTTTTCAAGCTTAAAAAGGCAATCCCGAAGGTGCTGGCGCGACTTGATATTCTGCCGAGCGCCTCGTCCGCGGCGTGACATTCGGGCCTGACAAGGTTACCCAAAACACTGGGTCCTGATCAGGAAGAATCATGCCGGGTGAATTGCTGCCCATGTTGAAGGCGTTGGCCGAGCCGACGCGACTGCGCATCGTGGCGCTGCTCGCCCATGGCGAGATGACGGTCAGCGAGATCATGCAGGTGCTCGGCCAGTCACAGCCGCGCGTGTCCCGGCATCTCAAACTTTTGGCCGATGCTGGCCTGTGCGAGCGCTTTCCCGAAGGCGGCTGGGTCTTCTATCGCCTGGTGCGTACGGGAACCGTGTCGAGCCTCGCTGGCGTGGTCGAGGAATTCGCCGACTTTGATGACCCGCAAGCCCAGCGCGATCGCCAGAGGCTGGCAGAGCTGAAATCCCAGCGCCGTGCCCATGCCGAGCTCTACTTCAAGGCGGCGGCGCAGGAGTGGGGCCAGATCCGCTCCCTGCAATATTCCGAAGAGGCCGTCGAAGCCGAGCTCGTCGCCCTGAGCGACAAGCGCGATTTTAATCTCCACGTGGATGTGGGCACCGGGACCGGGCGCATGCTTGAACTGTTCAGCGCGCAGGCTCATGAGGGCATGGGCGTGGACCTCTCCCGCGAGATGCTGTCGGTTGCCCGGGCAAAGCTCTCCGAAGCCGGCTTGAGCTCCCGTTTTGTGCGTCAGGCCGATGCCTCGGCGCTGCCACTGGAAGATAGTGCCGCTGATCTGGTGACGATCCACCAGGTGTTGCACTATCTGCCTGACCCCAAGGTGGCGCTGGATGAATGTGCGCGCGTGCTGGCCCCGGGCGGGCTTTTGCTGCTTGTTGATTTTGATGAGCACCGCCATGAAAATCTGCGCGACGAACACCATCACCGCCATCTGGGCTTCCCGCCTGCGCGCATGACGGGCTGGCTACAGTCGGCCGGCTTGACCCTGAAGGCGCTGCGAACGCTGGAGCCGGAAGGCATTGAAGGCGGGCTGACCGTTCTGATCTGGGCGGCGGTAAAATCTGACGACGCTGGGGACACTTGAACGAATGACTACTGAAATTCTGGCCGGCCATGCGAGCCGTCTGGCAGCCATGGAGATGGCGACACTCCTCACTGAAGCGGGTCGCGATGCCGCGCTTCAGTATTCTGCCGCCGGTCTAGCCCTTGATGCGCGCCGGCAGCGACTGGATCTGGCCGCTTGGCGAGACCTGTTGCAGCTGGCGACCGTGTTGGAGGCCCCCGCGAAGATTGCAGGCCTCATGTCCGGCGAAATCGTCAATGTCACGGAAGGCCGCCCGGCGCTCCATACCGCCTGCCGCGACGCCTCGCGCTTGAAGGACAAAACGCTCGCTGCGCGCCTGACTGAAGCGCGCCAGCGAACCCGGGCCTTCTGCGCGGGCCTCGTCGCGCCCGATGCGCTGGGTGGTCATCCGGTCAAGCGCATCGTCAATATTGGCATTGGCGGATCTGATCTTGGGCCGCGCATGGTCTATGACGCGCTGAAGAAATTCCGGCGTCCCGGGATCGATACGCGCTTCGTCTCCAATCTCGATCCTGCCGATCTTGATGACGCGCTGGAGGGCGCGGAGCCTGAAACCACGCTGGTGCTCGTGGTCTCGAAATCCTTCACCACCCAGGAAACCCTGATGAATGCGCAGGTCGCCCGCGCCTGGCTGGCCGACAAGCTGGGTGATGCCGGCGCTGATGCACGCTTTGCGGCGGCCACGGCGGCCCCGGACAAGGCTCAGGCCTTTGGTCTGGCACCGGAGCGCATCTTCCCGTTCGAAGACGGGGTGGGCGGGCGCTATTCGCTGTGGTCGCCTGCCGGCCTCAGCCTTGAAGCCGCCTTCGGGCCTGAGGTTTATGACCGCCTGCTTGCCGGCGCTGCCGACATGGATACCCATGCGCTCACGGCACCGATTGAAAGCAATATGGCGATCGCCAAGGGCCTGATCGATGTCTGGAACCGCAGTTTCCGGGCTCGCCCCGCCCGCTGCGTCACAGCTTATTCCTCCCGTATGGAGCGGCTGCCCGCCTATCTTCAGCAGCTGGAGATGGAGAGCCTTGGCAAATCTGTGCAGGCCGATGGCAGCGCCAGCCCGGCGGCGCACCCGGCTTCAGGCGCGTTGATCTGGGGCGGGCGCGGGTCCGACTTCCAGCACTCGGTTTTCCAGTGGCTGCACCAGGGGCAGGATGAAGTCCCGGTCGACTTCATCGGGCTTGCTGATGCGGAATTTACCAAGGACGAACGCGCGCGCGCACTCAACGCCAATCTCGCCGCCCAGGGCGCAGCCCTGACCCGCGGCAAGGTGGGCGAGGGTGAGCTTGCGGCTCACACTTCAATTGCCGGTGGGCGGGCAAGCAGCACAATCATCATGGACGGGCTTAATCCTGAAACGCTTGGCGCGCTCATTGCGCTGCACGAGCACAAGGTTTTCGTGGAAAGCCTCGTCTACGGCATCAATCCGTTTGATCAGTATGGCGTGGAGCTGGGCAAGCAGCTTGCCCGCGCCATTCTTTCAGGCGACACGGACGTGCTCGACGCTCCGGCGCTCGATCTTGCGAAGCGGCTGGGCGTCTAACTTTGTCAAACGGCCGGCGCGAATCCCTCTAAAGGGTGTGCCGATCATCAAGTCTGGCGCGAGCCAAAGGCTCGCACACGCATGAGGCCCGCCATGAGTGAACCGACCCGCCCTGCGCTCGATCCTGAAAGCTTCAAGCCGCTCGCCAACGCGATCCGCGCCCTGTCCATGGACGCGGTCGAAGCGGCCAAGTCCGGTCACCCGGGCATGCCCATGGGTATGGCCGATGCCGCCGCTGTTCTGTGGACGCGCCACATGAAGTTTGATCCGGCCGATCCTGAGTGGCCGGACCGCGATCGCTTTGTCCTGTCGGCAGGCCACGGCTCCATGCTGATTTACTCCATCCTGCACCTGATTGGCGTTGAGGGTGTGGAGCTGGAAGACCTGAAGGCCTTCCGTCAGATGGGCTCCAAGACCGCCGGTCACCCCGAATACGGCCACTGCCCGGGTGTTGAGACCACGACCGGCCCGCTGGGCCAGGGCATCTCCACGGCTGTCGGCATGGCGCTGGCTGAGCGCCTTTTGAATGCGCAATACGGCAAGGATCTCGTTGATCACCACACCTGGGTGATCGCATCCGATGGCGACCTTCAGGAAGGCATCAGCCAGGAAGCGATCTCGCTGGCCGGGCATCTGAAGCTGAACCGCCTGATCGTGCTTTGGGACGACAACTCCATCTCCATCGATGGCTCCACCGACCTGTCTGACACGGTTGACCACTGCGCCCGGTTTGAAAGCGCGGGCTGGGCGACGATGACGGTGGATGGCCATGACCCGGTTGCGGTCGATGAAGTGCTGACCAAAGCCAAGTCCAGTGACAAGCCGGTTCTGATCGCCTGCAAGACCACCATCGGCTTTGGTGCCCCAACCAAGGCAGGGACTGCCGGCTCTCACGGGGCTCCGCTGGGCGCTGACGAAATTGCCGGCGCGCGCAAGGCGCTCGGCTGGGACCATGAGCCTTTTGTGATCCCTGATGAAGTTTATGAGGGGTGGGGCAGTGTCGCCGGGTTCGGCGCGCTCGCTCGCGGGGCCTGGGAGCAGCGCCTGCAAACCTCTGACCATCTGGAGAGCTTCATCAGCCAGCTGTCCGGCGAGCCGCCGCTTGAAGCCATCCAGGCGCTTAAAAGCCATATCCAGCAAATGCTGGAAGACAAGCCGGCGCTGGCGACCCGCGCCTCCTCGGGCAAGGCCATCGAGGCGTTTGCTAACAAATTCCCCGGCCTGATCGGCGGCTCGGCCGACCTGACCGGCTCCAACAACACCCGCGCCAGCTATCACACGCCAGTGGCTGCACCCGACTATGACGGGACCTATGTCCACTACGGCGTGCGCGAGCATGGTATGGCCGCGGCGATGAACGGCATGGCGCTCCATGGTGGGATCCGGCCTTACTCGGGCACTTTCCTGGTGTTTGCGGACTATTGCCGCCCGGCGATCCGCCTGTCGGCGCTGATGAACCAGCCGGTCATCTATGTCTTCACCCACGACTCCATTGGACTGGGCGAAGACGGCCCGACCCACCAGCCGGTGGAGCATCTCTCCGCCCTGCGTTCGATCCCGAATCTGGCGGTCTTCCGTCCGGCCGATGCGGTGGAAGCCGCCGAAGCCTGGATCACCGCGCTGGAGCGCACCGATGGTCCGACTGCGTTGATCCTGTCCCGCCAGAAAGTGCCGCATTTGCGCTCTGACAATGGCGCGATCAACGCGTCCAAGCGCGGGGCCTACATCATCTCCGAGGTTGAAGCGCCGAAGGTCACCCTGATCGGCACCGGCACGGAGCTGGAGCTGGCCCTCGAAGCGCAGAAAACCCTGATGGATCAGGGCGTCGCCGCGCGCGTGGTGTCTTGCCCCAGCCTTGAAACCTTCATGGCTCAGGATGCCAGCTATATCGACAGCGTGGTCGATCCGAACCTGCCCGTGGTGGCTGTTGAGGCCGCGCTGCGCTGGGGCTGGGATGGCCTGATCGGTCGCGATGCCGGCTTTGTGGGCATGACCGGATTTGGGGCGTCCGCGCCGGCCGAAGAGCTTTACAAGCATTTCGGCATCACCGCCGAAGCGATCGTGGAAGAAGCCCTGAAGCGGGTCTAGGTGACCTCTGCCGTGCCAAAGGCGAGCAATCTGGAGACCGCATCGCGGGCCTTGTCTTCGCCGAGTTCGGCGAAGTCGCTGCAGCTGATCACGTCGCCGTTCAGGAAACGCTGAAGCACTGCTTCGGCGGGCCGGTCAAAGCTGATCGGGCCGCCCGGGGCGACGAGCACAATGTGGTGACCGTCTTCGGCAAGATGCATGGCGATCAGCCCGCGGCGCTTGATGCGCACATCGTCTGCGGGCTTGCCCAGTGTGATCATACCGGCGGTGTCAGCGGCGCGGCTGGTGACAAAGCGGTCGGTGAACAGGGCGAGCACGGCATCAAAGTCTGCGGTGTCGCTGACGGCCTTAAGCGCCGCCTCGATCTGCGGCTTCAGCGCGTCGGTTTCCATATCGGTGAAGCCGGGAGGCAGGGCGGCGCGTAGCGCAGGCGACTTCAGCGCGGCTTCTGAGACCGCCTCCAGCAGGAAATCGGCCCAGGTCTTTACCAGGATGCCCGTGGTGATGTGCAGGCTTGGTCCATCGGTG
This sequence comes from Oceanicaulis sp., assembly GCA_043513725.1. Taxonomy (GTDB): domain Bacteria; phylum Pseudomonadota; class Alphaproteobacteria; order Caulobacterales; family Maricaulaceae; genus Oceanicaulis. The sequence continues at coordinate 2,020,912 of CP121338.1, forward strand.
TCGGCATTGACCGCATCATGCATCAGCCCGCGGGGCACATAGAGCACGTCGCCGGGCTGCATCACCAGCTCCGCGGTGATGTCTCCGGCTGCCACGGCGTCGGGCGTGAACTGCTCTCCGCGGAAGGGGGCACCCACCGGCGTGTCATAGAGCCGCCAGCGCTTTGTGCCCTCCACCTGCAGGACCAGCACATCGTGCGTGTCGTAATGGGTCTGAAAGCCCTGCGCGTTCGGCGGGGTCAGATAGATATTGGTCTGAAGCGGATGGCTGAGCTCCAGCTCCAGCGCTCGGCACAGATCAGCCAGAGGCCGCTGGCGCCGGTGCAGCTGGGGCATGATCAGCGTGGCACCCTCTTGATAGGTGCGTGCCACAAGCCCGCGATCGACGATGCCGTTGTCGTACATATAGGCATCCGGACTGATCTTCGGTTCGGCGCGCGCCATCGACAGGGTGTCGGGGCTGAAAACCTGCTCGGCCAGAAGCTGATCCATGCGTTTGGTCGAGATGAGGTTGGTAAAATCCCGCCCACCCGGATTGGGCGCGTGCAGCGGTGTCTTCTCCCAATGCTGGTCGAGAAACGCGCGCGGGGTGACGGGCGCAAGCAGCCCTGAAAGGCCCGTTGCGGGATCAAAACGGGTCGTCATCTAAACGCTCCGCGTCGCGCTAGCAGCGCCGTCCGCCACCGACCGGGTCGGCATAGTTGCCGGTGTCAGAATCCGAGCAATTGCGTGCGCCGCCGCGTCGACCGCCACCAACGGGGTCCGCATAGGTGCCGGTGTCGCTGTCTGAATAACCAGAAGCCCCACCGCCGCGGCGTCCGCCGCCTACCGGGTCGGCGTAGGCACCGGTATCGCTATCAGAATAGCCGGAATTGCCGTAGCCGCAGGACCGGCCCTGTCCGCCTGGATCGGCGTAGGTGCCGCTGTCGGCATCACTGCAATTGCGGCTGCCGTTATAGCCGCCACCGCGTCCGCCACCTACCGGATCAGCATAGGATCCGGAGTCCTGGTCGGTATAGCCGGTCTGATTGCCGCCATAGCCGCACGCGCGGCCCTGTCCGACCTGGTCGGCATAGGCTCCCACATCCCCGTCGGTGCATCCGCGCGGGCCACCGCCCCCGCGTCCGCCGCCGGGCGGGTCGGCATATGCGCCGGTGTCTGAGTCGGTATACCCGCCTGCGTTCAGGCCGCAGCTTCGACCGCGCCCGACCGGATCAGAATAGGCTCCCGCATCACTGTCGGTACAACCGCGTGCGCCGTAGCTTCCGCGTCCTCCACCGATCGGATCGGCATATGCGCCGGTATCAGAGTCCGTAATGCCGGTTGTCGCGCACCCGGCCAGTCCGGCTGAACCGATGGCAACCCCGGTGCCCGCCACGCGGGTCAGGAATGAGCGTCTGGAAAGTTTTCTGGTCTTCGCCATGGACGGGTCCCCTTCGTCCTTATGAGGACAGTGTACGGGGTTTTCAGATGAATGCGAGATGAATTTGAGATTTGCATCGTGACTTCCTGGATACAGACAGGCACCGGGAAGCCCACTAGTCTTGGCCACTTATGTTGAGTGCATTGTCTGAGCCCCGGTAGGGCCTCGCCGTCAGGATGCGTCCTGAACGAGTGAGGCACAAACCCTTCACCGACTGCCTGCGGGCGGTCCGATTGTGTTTGTCCGCTGCGTGTCATCCCAGCGGCCTTAAGAAACCGGACAGTGATCCAAAGTGGATATTTCAAAAGCCGAGCAGCGCGTGCTTCACGTGCTGGCTCAGGGCGGCCGCCTGGTGGTGCGTAAAACCAGTGCGGGACGCATTCTCGACGTGGAAGGTCTGACGCGGGACGGCTGGCGCATGCCAGCCATTGCGCCGCGACTATTCCGCAAACTCAAATCAAAGCAGGCCATCGCCTCGTCTGGCGGAGGCCCATACCGTATTACGCGGCGAGGCCTGGAGCTGGTCCGCAGCCAGCCCGATAACCGGTAAGCCGCGCGGCGCGCCCCCGTCCTTGGACCGTCACAGGGCAGGGGCGCTCTGCTGGTGCTTGCACCGACCGACAAGGGGGGAGTCGGCCGCAGCAAGAATGGTCGCGCTTTGTTCTGAAGCGGTTATGCTGCGGACCATGACGCGCGCGATTCGCATTCTGGGAATTGATCCGGGGCTGAATGCCACCGGCTGGGGTGTGATCACCCAGGACGGAACACGGCTTTCGCTGGTGGCCCACGGAGTGATCAAGGCTCCTTCGAAAGACGCCATGGCGCGCCGCCTGTGCTTTATTCACGACGCGATCGACGCGCTCCTGGGCGAACATTGCCCGGACGAGGCCGCCATCGAGGATCAGTTCGTCGCCAGCAATCCCGGCACTGCGTTAAAGCTGGGTCAGGCGCGCGCCGCGGCCATGCTGGCTCCAGCGCGTGCGGGCCTTCCCGTGGGCGAGTATGCGCCGCGCCTTGTCAAAAAGGCGGTCGTGGGTACCGGCGCAGCGGACAAGGCCCAGGTCGCTGCCATGATCAGCGTGCTGTTGCCCGGCGCAAAAGCCACTGCGGACGATGCGGACGCGCTGGCCATTGCCATCTGCCATGCCAATCACCGAAATGCGAAAAGGCTCGCCTCATGATCGGGAAGCTCAAGGGTCTGATCGACAGCCTCGGCGAAGAGGAGCTGGTGCTCGATGTGAACGGGGTCGGATATCTCGTCCATGCAGGCGGGCGCACCCTGTCCAAGCTGGAGGTCGGCACAGACGCCGCGCTCCATATCGAGACCTATGTGCGCGAAGACCAGTTCAAGCTGTTCGGCTTCCTGTCGGAAGGCGAGCGAGCCTGGTTTGTCCGGCTCCAGTCCGTGCAGGGCGTGGGCGCAAAGCATGCGCTGTCGCTTCTCGATGTGCTGGGGCCCGGTGAGGTGGAAAGCGCAGCGGCGCTGGGGGACGCGTCGGCCTTTGAGCGCGCCAAGGGCGTCGGTAAAAAGCTGGCCCAACGCATCGCGACGGAATTGAAGGACAAACCACCGCCTCTGGGGCGTAGCCTCGCGGGCGGGGCGGCCGGGCTTAATGCGGCATTGGGAACCCCGGCTCCGGCTGCAGTCGCTGAGACAGGGGGCAGCGCGGCGCGTGAGGCCGCAGTCTCAGCGCTCATCAATCTGGGCTATGGCGAGGGCGATGCCCGGCGCGCCTGTGCGGTCGCGCTCAAGGAGCTCGGCGATGACGCCAGCGAAGGCCAGCTCATCAAGACGGCGCTGAAGGAGTTGGCGCGGTGAATGAGGACCGGATCATTTCCGCCGACGCGACACCCGGTGATACGCGCGACAAGGCTCTGCGGCCTTTGTCCTTCGACGATTTCGTCGGGCAGAAGGCGGCCATCGATAACCTGAAGGTTTTCGTGAACGCCGCCGGCCGCCGGGATGAAGCGCTTGATCACGTTCTGCTCTCGGGCCCACCGGGGCTTGGCAAGACGACGCTGGCGCAGATCGTGGCCAAGGAACTGGGCGTAAACTTCCGCGCGACCTCCGGGCCTGTCATCGCCAAGGCGGGCGATCTCGCCGCTATTCTGACGAATCTGGAAGAGCGTGATGTGCTCTTCATTGATGAGATCCACCGCCTGCTGCCAGCGGTTGAGGAAATCCTCTACCCGGCGATGGAGGATTTCGCGCTTGATCTGGTGATCGGGGAGGGGCCGAGCGCCCGGACCGTGCGCATCGACCTGCCACCCTTCACGCTTGTGGGTGCGACGACCCGCGCCGGCCTGCTGGCGACGCCACTGCGTGATCGCTTTGGCGTGCCCGTGCGGCTGGAGTTTTACGATACCGCCGAGCTGGCGAGCATCGTTGCGCGCGGGGCCCGCAAGCTGGGCGCAGCCATGAGCGAGGATGGCGCCACGGAGATTGCCAAGCGCGCTCGGGGCACGCCGCGCGTTGCCGGGCGCCTGCTGCGCCGGGTGCGCGACTTTGCCGAAGCCGACGGCGCAGCGGAAATCAATCGCGCTGTCGCCGACGCCGCGCTGAAGCGACTGGAAGTCGATGAAGTGGGCCTCGACAGTCTCGACCGGCGCTATCTCAAGGTCTTGATTGAGGGCTTTGCCGGGGGACCGGCCGGGCTCGACACGCTGGCTGCGGCCTGCGCAGAGGCGCGCGACGCCCTGGAAGACGTGGTCGAACCCTTTCTGATCCAGCAGGGCTTCATCCAGCGCACGCCGCGCGGCCGCATCGCGGCACCCAGGGCGTGGAGCCATCTGGGGCTTGAGCCGCCCCGCACCGCGGCCGGCGATTTGTTCGGAGAGGGCAAATGAGCGAGCCAAGCTCCGGCACCTGGAACTCTGGCATCCACACGCTCGCCGTCCGGGTCTATTACGAGGACACGGATTTCACGGGCGTGGTGTATTACGCCAACTATCTGAAATTCATTGAGCGTGGGCGGACCGATGCTCTGCGCGCGGCGGGCGTGGCGCATACAGATCTGCTGGACGCCAATCCGCCGCTGGGCTTTGCGGTGCGCAAGGTGACGGCCGAGTATTTCATCCCGGCCCGCATCGATAATGCCCTGACCGTCGAGACGCGCGTGACCGAGGCACGCGGCGCGCGGATCTGCTTCTCCCAACGCATCCTGCGCGGCGACGACGTGTTGTTCACCGCTGAGATTGAGGCGGCCTGTATCGATCTTGAGGGGCGGCCGCGGCGTTTGCCGAAGGGCGTGGTGAATGCGCTGGGCGCGATGACGGACGCCTGATTTTCCAGACCCTTAGCGGCTAACCAACGCGAAGAGCTGCGCGACTGGATGTCCTCCCTCGCTTGCGGGGGAGGTGTCAGCGAAGCTGACGGAGGGGGACCAGTAAAGGCAGAACTCCCCCCTCGCCCGCTCCGCGGACACTCCCCCGTAAACGGGGTGAGACACCCTTGGGTCCGCACTCCAATGCCAATTCTCTCGAATGGTGGCTAGAGCGACTGCCAGATAACCTCACCGTAACACCGCATTCCTTCAAATCGCCGCATTCGCGGGCCATTCGGCAGGGTGGAAGAACGCCGTGATGCAGGGCCTCCGGTTGGCGTAGGCCTTGCAGACCGCTACACATCCTGCCGCTTGGGAGTGTCAGCGCCGGACATCGCGGCGCGTGTTTGAGGGAAGAGTTACCGCCATGGAAAGCGTTGCCGTTGATCTGGCGAGCCCGACTGAAGATCTGACCATCGTCTATCTCTTCATGCAGGCCGACATTGTGGTGAAGATCGTCATGGCCATTCTGGCCTTCATGTCGGTCTGGTCCTGGGCCATTGCCGTAGAAAAGGCGCTGCAGCTGTCCGGCCACCACGGCCGTGCGCGCAAGTTTGAACAGGAATTCTGGTCCGGCACGGCGCTGGAGCAGCTGGCCGATCGCTATGGCCGGGAAAAGAACAATCCGTTCGGGCGCGTTCTGGCCGCTGCACTGCGCGACTGGGACGGTTATTCGGTCGCCAAGGCGGGCGGCGCGGAAGCCAATCGCGAGCTGTCGAAGATGGAAAGCGGGCTCGGCGTCCTGTCGATCATCGGCTCGTCTGCGCCCTTTATCGGCCTGTTCGGCACGGTGTGGGGGATCATGAACTCCTTCCGCGCGATTGCCGCGACTGACAATACCTCGCTGGCGGTTGTGGCTCCGGGCATCGCCGAGGCGCTGTTTGCGACCGCGCTGGGCCTGCTGGCCGCAATCCCTGCGGTGATCTTCTTCAATGCCCTGTCGTCCAACATCGCGAAATACGCCGCGAAGCTGGAAGGCTTTGTCGATGACCTCGCCGCGATGGCGAGCCGGGAGGGCTAGATGGCCGGCAATGTCGATAGCGGATCCGGCAATGGCCGCCGCCGCTGGAAGCCGAACGCGGAGATCAACGTCACACCTTTCGTGGACGTGATGCTGGTGCTGCTCATCGTCTTCATGGTGTCAGCCCCGCTCCTGACGGTCGGTATCGAGGTGGACCTGCCTGATACCGAAGCGCGCGCCATGACAACTTCAGAGGAGCCGATCACCCTGACGATCCAGGGCGATGGCACACTCTATCTGATGGAAACCGAAATCGACTTTGACGAGCTGGAGCCGCGCCTGCAGGCGATTGCCGGCGTCGGGTCTGATGCCCGCATCTATATCCGCGCTGATGATGGCGCAGAGTATGGCGAGGTGATGCGCGTCATGGCCCGGGTGTCTGCCTCCGGCTACGCCAATATCGGCCTCGTCACCGATCCGGTCCGCGAATAGGAGATTACCGGAGGCATGCGCCAGATCCTGGGTATCCTCCTGTCTATCGTCCTCCACGCGGGCGTGGTGGCCTCGGCGCTTGTCTATTTCCCGGCAGCGTCGCGGATGGCCGCGGAGAACGTGATCATTCCCATTGAACTGGTGACGATTGCCGACACGACGAATGTCCGCGCGGCCCGTCCCGAGCCAGAGCCGGAAATCGAAGAGCCGTTGCCCGAGGCTGAGCCGACACCTCCGGAGCCTGAGCCTGAGCCCGAACCGGTCGTCGAGCCGGAACCGGAAGCCATTCCCCCGGCCCCCGAACCAGAGCCAGAGCCGATCGAGCCGGAGCCTGAGCCCGATCCGGTTCAGCCTGAGCCAGAGCCCGAGCCGGAACCTGAACCCGTCCAGCCCGAACCTGAGCCGGAGCAGCCCTCCCGCCTCGACCTGGGTGATCTTTCGAATGTCGTGAACAATAACCGGGTCAACAATAATGCCGATGAGGGGGAGACCCGCAGCGGCGCAGGCGCTGGCACGGCGATGACTGCGACGCTGCAGGCCATGGCCGCAAGCCAGATCCAGCGCTGTGTGCGCTCCAATCTTGATGCGCCAGCCAATATGGATCTGGCTGTGGTCGTTCAGGTAAGCCTTGAGCGCAACGGCGAAATCGCCTCGCCGCCGCGTCTGGTGGACGAGCGCCGTGTCCTGAATTCGACCAATCCGTTTCTGCGTGTCGCCGGCGAGCGAGCGCTGCGCGCGGTGATCGAATGTGCGCCCTATCAGCTTCCGCCACAAAATTACCAGGAATGGCGCCGCCTTGAGGTCAATATTGACACGCAGAGAGGGCGCTGATGAAACCTTTTGAAAGTCCAGCCCGGAGCCTTTCGCCCATGACTGTCACCTCGATGATCCACCGCGCCTTCGTTGCGCTGCTTGGTGTTCTGCTTGTTTCCAGCCTCGCGAGTGCCCAGGCTCCGCTGCGTGTGGACGTGACCGAAGGCCATCTCGATCCGCTGGACATCGCGGTGACCGATTTCGTCAATGGCGGCAATGATCCGCGCGAGGTTGAAGCCGGGGCCGAGATTGCCCGGGTGGTGACCAATAATCTGGGCAATACGGGCCTGTTCGCCCCGGTCGATCCCGATGCTTTCATTGAGGAGATCACCGATATCGACCTGCGTCCGCGCTTTGGCGACTGGCGGGTGATCGACGCCTCGGCTCTGCTGGTCGGTCGTGTCACCATCGATGAGAACGAGCGCATGGTCGTCTCCTTCCGCCTGTGGGACACGGCAACCGAACAGCAGATGCTCGGCCTGCAGTTTGTCACTTCACCGGACAATTGGCGCCGCATCGCCCACAAGGTGTCCGATGCCGTGTATCAGCGCCTGACCGGTGAAGAGGGCTATTTTGATACCCGGATTGTCTATGTCTCTGAAGGGACCGGCCCCAACGGCGAGCCGATCCGCCGGTTGGCAGCGATGGATCAGGATGGGGCGAACCCGTCCTTCCTGACCGACCGCAGCTATATGGCGCTGTTGCCGAATTATGCGCCGGACGCCCAGCAGATCACCTATGTGAGTTTCCGTGACGGTCAGGCGACCAGCTATCTCTACGATCTGGAAACCGGGCGTCAGGAAGCACTGTTCGATCAGGGCTCTTCCAGTGGTCAGTCGCTCTCGGCGCGCTTCCACCCCACCGCCAATGAGCTTGTGGTGTCGGCTGAACGTCGCGGCGGCCATGATCTGTTCCGCTTTGACCTGCGTGCCCGGACCCTGAGCCAGCTGACAACGCACCCGGCCGATGACGTGGAGCCGTCTTATTCACCAGATGGTGAACAGGTGGTTTTCTCCTCCAGCCGGTCTGGTCAGTCCCAGCTATATGTGATGAACGCGGACGGAACCAATCCAGTGCGGATCACCTTCGGTGAGGGCCGCTACACCACCCCGGTCTGGTCGCCGCGCGGAGACCTGATCGCCTTCACCAAACAGCTGCAGGGCCGCTTTATGCTTGGCGTTGTGGCCGCTGACGGCTCGGGCGAGGAGCGGATCCTGTATGAAGGATTCTTTGTCGATACGCCGGCCTGGTCGCCCAACGGACGCGTGATTTTGTTCACCCGTGGCGATGCTGCGCGCGAAGGGACCCGCTATTCCATTTGGAGTGTGGACCTTGCTGGATTCAACCTGCGGCGGTTGCCGACGCAGGGCCCGGCCTCTGATCCGGCATGGTCGCCCTTGATCGATTAGGATTCACGTGGCTAACTGCCCACCAAGCGCGTGCGTTCCGATCTGAGGGGTAAGGGCGCGTTCAAAAAACTGGATAAAACACGGCTTTAACAAGCGCACGGCCCGTCGGGTCCTGCCCGCCGGACTGAGCAGAGGGACGACCTTATGAATCGTTTTGTTTTTGCAGCCTTCGCCGCGACCGGCCTGTTTGCCGCCGCTTGCTCCACGCCGCCGGAGCCTGAGCCCATCGACAACACACCGCCGCCGGTCGTGGATGACACGCCGCCTGTGGTCGATGAAGGCCCGCAAGGCCCGCCTCCGGGCTCGGTTGAAGATTTTGAGGTCAACGCTGGTGATCGTGTCTTCTTCGATCTGGACCAGAGCGTTCTGACCAATTCGGCTCGGTCCACCCTGCGCAACCAGGCTGCCTGGCTGAATAGCTATCCGGGTGTGCGCGTGCTTATCGCCGGTAATGCCGACGAGCGTGGTACCCGTGAATACAACCTGGCTCTGGGCGCACGCCGCGCGGCTGCTGTTCGCGACTTCCTGGTCAGCCAGGGCGTCGACCCGGCCCGCATCTCCACCGTGTCCTACGGCAAGGAGCAGCCGGTCTGCCGTCAGTCGACGGAGCGTTGCTGGGCTCTGAACCGTAACGGCACCACGGTGCTTCAGTCGGGTTTTAACTCCTAAAGCGTTCAAACCGACCAATTTTCAATCACGCCCGTCCGGGATTGCCCGGGCGGGCGTTTTTGTTTCCCGGTCCCGTCCCTTCACCATTTGCCCAAACGTCGTCTTGTGCTTAGCATCGCGCGATGAATGCCACGTGGGGGCGTGGCAGATGAATTGGGGCGAGGGGGCCACCATGATTATTCGAGCCATTCTCGGCATCGTTCTGGGCGGTGCACTGTCTGCTGGCGCGCTTTATGGCGCTGGCGAGTATCTGAACATCCGGGCTGCCAGCCCTGATGAAATTGCTGATATCGAGCCGGGTCCGCCTGAAGCCGAGGCCATGGGCGACGAGCTCGCGGACAACGAGGGGCCGATGTACGAACCGCGCCTCCCCTTGCCCTATGGCGAAGGCGATGACGCGGTCTGGCTGGCCGAGACATTGGCTGGCACTGGGCCGTATGACGTGGACGGGGAGAGCGTCGACCTTGCCTCCATGGCGCAGGAAGCCGCTGATGACGGTGCGGTCGAGGCCCGCTGTGACACCAGCCATGTTGCGATGGTGTGCAACATGACCCGGACCGATACCGGCGTGCGCTACAGCTTCGGCTTCCAGAATACAGCTGAGGGCGGATATGAAGTGCCCGAAGGCAGCGTCAACATTCACCCGGAAGGCTGACACCTGCCTTGATTTCGCCAATCAAACCGGGATGCTCTGGCGTCCCGGTTTATTTTTGGGTCTCTACATCTAAGGGAGCTTCGCCATGGTGCGCGTGCTGAGCTTTGTCGTCCTGATCTTTGCCCTTGCCGCTCCGGCGGAGGCGCAATCACGCCGTGAGCTGGCGGCACGCCTTGATGCGGCCGAAGCCCGCCTCGCCGAGATTGAAGCCCAGGCCCTGCAGGGCGACCCGGTTGCCGAGACCCTGATGGCGCGCCTTGATGCTCTGGAGCGCGAGCAGCGTGTTCTCACAGGCGAGATTGAACGTCTCGGCTTTGAAAACCGACGCCTGCGCAGCGAGCTGGAGCAGGTGGGCCGCGATGTGGACGCGCTGCTGTCCCAGCCGATGATGCCGAGCGAGGGGCCAGCGGTTCTCGACCCGTCCCAGATGGACCCCAACGACCCGTTCGCCGCCGATCGGGCCGCCAGCGTTCAGCCGCTGCAGGCTCCGGACGGCATGCAGCCACAGCGCCCCGACAGTCAGCCTACCGGTGACGAGACCCCGCCGATGCGCAATCCGGGCCGCGTCGAAGAAAGCTTCTCGTCGTCCGAACTGGACGCCCCGGCAGCTCAGGCGGCCAACCCGCAGTCGATTTTCAATGAAGGCCGCGCCCGCCTGCTGGATGGTGACTTTGGCGGCGCACGCGAAGCCTTTGCCGATTACACCAGCCAGTTTCCGCAGGGCGATCAGGCCGGTGAAGCCTGGTACTGGCTGGGCGAAACCCACTTCATCAATGGCGAATACAGCGATGCCGCTGACAGTTATATCGCGTCGCTTCAGCAAGACCGGCAGGGGGCTCGCGCTCCCGACGCGCTGGTGCGTCTGGGTGCCTCGCTGGCCGCTCTGGGTGAAACCAGCCGGGCCTGTCAGGTGCTAGCCACCTTCCCGGCTGAGTTCCCCAACGCCAGCGAGGATGCACGCCGCAAGGCCCAGCGTGAAGTCTCCCGGATCGGCTGCGGCTAGGCTGGGGTGACGCGCCGCCTGGCTCTGGGACTGTCCGGGGGCGGGGATTCCCTCGCCCTGCTTCATGCCCTGCGCGCGGCCTTTCCAGAAATCGAAGTCCACGCCCTGATCGTGGACCATGGTCTGCGCGCTGAAAGCGCGCGCGAGGCGGAGACGGCAGCCCGGTGGGCCCAAGAGGCCGGAGCGTGGCCTGAAATCCTGGTCTGGGATGCGCCGCGGAAGGGGCAGGGCCATGCCCGCGACGCGCGCCACCGCCTGCTGGCTGAGGCCTGCCAGCGGCTCCAGATCGATCTGCTATGCCTTGCCCATACGCTGGACGACCGGATCGAGACCCTGCGCATGCGTGCGTCACGGCCGGGCGATGCGGCACAACTGACCGGCCCCGGCCTGTTTGATCCCTCGCCGGTCTGGCCGGAGGGAGGCAGGCTGACGATTGCGCGCCCCTTTTTGACGCTGCGCCGGCGCGAGTTGAGAGCTTTCCTGCAGGCGCTGGGACACGGCTGGATCGACGATCCCAGCAATGATGACACCAGCTATGAACGAACCCGGCTGCGTCAGGATGCCTGGCCAGAGGGCGATGCGCAGGAGACCGCGCTCCTGGCCGAAAGTGACAAGGCGTTGTCCTGCCGCGAAAAGGAGCGTGCCGAAGCCAGAGCGCTCATTGACGAGGCGGCAAGGCTGACCGGATGGGGCGGTCTAGTCCTTGATCGTGCCGCGTTTGAGCGTGCGCCAGAGCCCGTGGCACACACAGCGCTCGATGCCCTGATGCTCGCCGCGTCGGGCCACTCGCGCAGTCCTGGCCCGGCCCAGATCACGCAGACCTTCACAGCACTGAGGCAGGGCCAGCCGACCACGGTCGCGGGCGTGGCTCTGACCGCCGCCGGCGTCCTGGGGCGCGATCCCGGTGCTGTGATCGGGCGGGCGGACGGTCAAACGGGGTTGAATCAAGAGGTCCTGAAGGCGGGCTCGACAACAATCTTTGACGGACGCTGGGCTATCACCGCGCATACCGAGCTGCAATTTGGTCCCTGGGGGCAGGATGGGCGTCTGGCCGGTGATGTTCCCTCGACCTTCAGACCTTCGCTTTTGGCCGTCGTTGACCCGCAAACCGGCGAGCTTCTTGCTTTACCGGGGGTTAACACCACGGATGTGGCCGATTTTGAGCAGCTCGCGCGACAGAGAATCGCCTCGCGCCTGCTTCCACCAACGGTCCCGACGTGGTTTGATGCGGACAGATGTGCGCGCAAAGTCGAGCTAACACTGGCGAAGGCGGGCGGTAGGCCCAATATCACACAGTGACAGGCGCAAGATCGAGCTATCAGAGCGACGCGCGCAAGGAAGGTATAAACGGATGAATATGCGGAACATTCTCGTCTGGGCGATCCTGCTGGTTCTGCTGTTGGCTTTGTTCAACATGCTCAGCGGCACGTCACAGGAACCCGCAGCCGGGGAGATGAACTACTCCCGGTTCATGGATCAGGTTGAAGATGGCCAGATCCAGTCTGTGACCATTCAGGGCGAAACCATCACCGGTGAGACCACTGGCGGTGCCACGTTCCGCACCACGGTGCCAGCCGATGCCAACGTCACCGAAGCCCTGCGCTCGGCCGATGTTGAGATCACGGCCCGCGAAGAAGGTGGCGGGATGAGCCTTGTGGGCATCCTGATCCAGTGGTTCCCGATGCTGCTTCTCATCGGTGTGTGGATTTTCTTCATGCGCCAGATGCAAGGCGGCGGCAAAGGTGCCATGGGCTTTGGCAAGTCCAAGGCCAAGATGCTGACTGAAAAATCAGGCCGCGTGACCTTTGACGACGTCGCCGGTGTCGACGAAGCCAAGGAAGAACTTCAGGAAGTCGTGGAGTTCTTGAAGGACCCGTCCAAATTCCAGCGCCTCGGCGGCAAGATCCCGAAAGGCGCGCTGCTGGTGGGGCCTCCGGGTACCGGTAAGACGCTGATCGCACGGGCTGTGGCCGGTGAAGCAGGCGTGCCTTTCTTCACGATCTCCGGCTCTGACTTTGTCGAGATGTTCGTGGGTGTCGGTGCATCTCGCGTCCGAGACATGTTCGAGCAGGCCAAGAAGAACGCGCCCTGCATCATCTTCATCGACGAGATCGACGCTGTGGGCCGCGCCCGTGGCGCGGGCCTTGGCGGTGGAAATGACGAGCGCGAGCAGACGCTGAACCAGCTTCTGGTGGAGATGGACGGTTTTGAAGCCAATGAAGGCATCATCCTGATCGCGGCCACCAACCGCGCGGATGTGCTGGACAAAGCGCTGCTGCGTCCAGGCCGCTTTGACCGTCAGGTCCAGGTGCCGAACCCGGACATCTCCGGGCGCGAGAAAATTCTGAAAGTGCACATGCGTGAAGTGCCGGTGGCCTCCGACGTGGATCCGAAGGTTATCGCACGCGGTACGCCGGGCTTTTCGGGTGCTGATCTGGCCAATCTTGTGAACGAGGCCGCTTTGATGGCCGCACGTCGCAACAAGCGCAGTGTCGGCATGGCCGAGTTCGAGGATGCCAAGGACAAGGTCATGATGGGCCCGGAGCGTCGCTCCATGGTGCTTACCGACGACCAAAAGGAAAAGACCGCCTATCACGAGGCCGGCCACGCCATTGTGGGACTGAACATGTCACTGTGTGATCCGGTCTACAAAGCCACGATCATCCCGCGAGGAGGCGCGCTTGGCATGGTGATGAGCCTGCCGGAAATGGACCGCTTGAACTATCACCGTGACGAATGCGAGCACAAGCTGGCTATGACCATGGCCGGCAAGGCTGCCGAGGTTCTCAAATACGGCGAAGATCACGTCTCCAACGGCCCGTCTGGCGATATCCAGCAGGCCAGCCAGCTCGCCCGGGCGATGGTGTTGCGCTGGGGCATGTCGGACAAGGTTGGTAATGTCGACTATGCCGAAGCCCATGAAGGCTATGGTGGGCAGACCTTTGGCGGTTCAATTTCAGCAGCCACCAAAGAGCTTATCGAAAGCGAAGTGCGCCGTCTGATCGAGCAAGCCTACGCCAAGGCCAAGGAAATTCTCGTTGAGAAGAAGGATGATTGGGAGACTTTGGCTCAGGGCCTGCTGGAGTACGAGACGCTGACCGGTGACGAGATTACCAATCTCATCAACGGAAAGCCGCCAACGCGCGACACTTCCGTCCCGCCCAAGAAGGACGATAACCCGCCATCCGGTGCAGTCCCTGTCATCGACGATGATGAGGAAGAGGCCCCCAGCGGCAATCTCGATCCCAAGCCGGGCAGTGCCTAGGCACCAGCGGTCAATGGACTGAACGAAACCCGCCGGGGAAACCCGGCGGGTTTTTGTTTGTGTCCGGTTCATGCTGGCTGGTCTAGGCTGGGCAACCTTTCATGAGAGGCCGCTTTGAGAGCTCGGGTGTTATTGGCAGTTCTGGCCCTTGGCGTATCGGCGTGCGAGACGCGGTCGCCTGACGTGAGCCGTGCCGAGGCGGATACATCTTCAGCCATTGCGCGCTGTGAGGCGGTACCGCTGAATATCGTTGTGGCGAATTACGAGGACCTGGAGGTCAACGGCGCGCCATCTGATCTTGAGGGGCTGCGTCTTGCGGCTCAGACGAAGGCCGAGGCCTGCGAAGGTGTGACGCCGCGGGCGCGCTATGAAGGCCCCAAACACGTCACGGTCATCTCCTCCATGATCTGGCCCATCCTGCGTGAGGAATTGCCGGACCTTGAGCTCGAGAGCTGCATGCGTGGGCCAGGTGGGCGCGGTCTGACCTGCGATAACGAATGAAAAAGCCCGCCGCGGCATGGGCCGGGCGGGCTTTGTTTCAGGCACTGGGGCGTAAGACCTAGCTCGCCTTGTCGGCCGCCTCGCGGTCCTTGTTCCAGTAGGACACCGACTTCACTTTTGAGCGGTCGCAGCGATCGGAATACTTTTTCGCGATCTCGGTAACCTCGTCGAGCAGGCCCTGCTCCAGCGTCACCGGCTCCAGGCCCATGGCGAGGAAGGTCTCGTTTTCCACGTGAAGCTCGTTCTCGTCGGCTTCATTGCGCGGGTTGGGCAGTTGCTTGACCTCGACATTGGTCATTTTTGCAATCATTTCGGCCAGCTCGCGGACCCGGTGGGTTTCGGTCATCTGGTTCATGATGCGCACGCGTTCACCCGACTGCGGCGGGTTTTCGACCGCCAGCTGGATGCACTTGACCGTATCCTGGATGTGGATGAAGGCGCGGGTCTGGCCCCCGGTGCCGTGCACCGTCAGCGGATACTCGATCGCTGCCTGCATCAGGAAGCGGTTCAGGACCGTGCCATAATCGCCGTCATAGTCGAACCGGTTGATCAGGCGCTCGTCCTGGCGGGTTTCTTCGGTCTGGGTGCCCCAGACGATGCCCTGGTGCAGGTCGGTGATCTTCACCTTGTCGTTCTTGTTATAGAACTGGAAGAAGAGCTGATCCTGGGTCTTGGTCATGTGGTAGATGGAGCCCGGATTGGCCGGATACAGAATTTCCTGATCCTTGTCGCCTTCCTCGGTTTCCACTTTGACCTTCAGATAGCCTTCGGGAATCTTCATGCCTGCGGTGCCGTAGCCGTAGACGCCCATGGTGCCCAGGTGGACCAGGTGAATATCCAGCCCGGTCTCCACGATGGCGGCGAGCACATCATTGGTGGCATTCAGGTTGTTATCCACGGTGTAGCGCTTGTGGCGGGCCGACTTCATGGAGTACGGCGCAGCACGCTGCTCTGCGAAGTGGATAATGGCATCGGGCTTTTCAGCGAGGATCAGGTCGACAAGTTCCTGATAATCCTTGCCGATCGTCATATCGATGAAAGCAATATCCTTGCCTGATACCTCTTTCCACGCGGCCAGACGTTCACCCATCGGGCGGATCGGGGTCAGGCTGTCGACTTCAAGCTCGATATCGATCTTGCGGCGGGACAGGTTGTCTACGATCACCACGTCATGACCGCGCGCAGACAGGTGCAGTGCAGACGGCCAACCACAGAAGCCGTCACCTCCAAGCACGAGTACTTTCATCGATGTTTCTCCGCTAATTAAAAAGCCCGCAGGCTTTAATTATTGCGGCGTGTTCTGGCAGGTCACGGCCTCGCGCGCAAGGCGCTGGCGCGGCTGGTGGCAGGGCCGGGGCCTACTGGCCATTGCCGCCGAAGACTTCCCGGACAGTTCGCACAAGGATGACGATATCGCGCCACAGCGACCAGTTGCGTGCATACCAGTCATCCAGGCGTGCACGTTCCTCAAACGTGGTGGCGTTGCGGCCGTTCACCTGCCACAGGCCGGTGATGCCTGGCTTCATGCGCACATAGGCGTCCAGAGACGGGCCGTACATGTCCATCTGGTCCAGCATCATGGGCCGGGGACCGACCAGGCTCATCTCACCGCGCAGGACGTTGATCAGCTGTGGCAGCTCATCAAGGCTGGTCTTGCGCAGCAGGTGGCCAATGCGCGTGATGCGCGGGTCATCATCCAGTTTTTGATAGGCGTCCCATTGGGCGCGCTTGGCCGGATCAGCATTCAGAATGGCCTCCAGGCGGTCTTCCGCGTCGACGGCCATGGTCCGGAATTTCAGGCATTGAAACGCCTTGCCGCCTTCGCCAGCGCGTGGCTGCTCGAAGAAGGCCGGCCCGCCATCACGCCGGATCAGCGCCGCGATGATGAGCAGTATTGGGGACAGCAGGGTCAGGGCCACAGTCGCCGTCAGCGCATCAAAGCAGCGCTTGAGCTGCTGGGCGAGAGGGCGAGCGAGACTGTCACCCATGCGCAGGACCAGCCCCTCGGCGGGCGGGGCATCGAGCAGGTCCAGCTTTTCGGTGGGGACCCGGCCAATCGCCGGCTTGTAGTAAAACTCGGCCCCGCGCGCGGACAGGCGACTGGCCAGACGCGCTGCAATGGCTTGGGTGCTCGCATCTGGAGCCAGGAAAACCGTAAGCTTCGTCAAACCGTCGAGGCGCTGGCGCAGCGCCGCGTCGTCAAGGTCAGCCAGGCTTTCAAGGCTCAAGGTGCGCCCGACCTTCAGGCCATGGCCGTCATTGGCCTTGATCAGCCATTCGTCCCTGTCCGCCTGAACAGCGGGCGCGATCAGCAGCAGCGGCTCATACCAGCTATCCTCCGCCTTGAGTGCTTCGCGAACCCCGAAGCGCAGCACTAGGATCAGCACCGGAGACAGCGCCCACTGAACCAGCGTGCCAGGATTGGCACCGCTTGCCCCAAGGAGCAGCTGGGCCGTTGATACAATCAGAAAGGCGAGGCCGACGGTTTGCAGGATGGGGCGGATCTGATCGCTAAGCGCCTGACGCAAGCGGTAGTGGCCAACAGACCTGAACGCGAGAACACAGCCGGCGACTGCAAGAAAGGCCAGCATGGCCTGCCCCAGGGAGGACGGATGGCCCAGCAGCTCATTCAGGGCGAGACCCAGAAGCGCGCTTGCCAGAAGGGCCAGCAGATCTGAATAGGTAAAGACGTGAAGGATGGGGCGACGGACTTTCTGTCCGATGGCCGTTACTGAAACGTCTTGAGCGTCAATCTGGGACGACATGGCGGTCTCGTGAGCTGACGGAGCGCGTTCTGCACCCGTTTCAACTCAAATCACGCAAGTTCCGAGCCAGTGTCGCGACGGATCAGCGCCGTTACTCCCAGCGCAAAGGCGAGGGCGGCATGGAGCCATTCCTGCCAGATGCCCGAACCGACCATGACCGTCGCGAAGAAGGCCGCGCAGGCATAGGCGATCGATGCGGCATGGATCGGTGCCAGCAAGCGACGCGCCATAAGCTGACCAATAGAGATAATCGTTCCCCCGACGAGAATGGCTCCGACCGCGCCGGTCTCAAGCCAGATCGTCAGGCCCGCATTGTGGGCATGCAGGGGCAGACGGTCGAACTCAACGCCCCTGAGCTCGCCGGTCTCACTGATGACACGGCTGGCGTCGAGGCCATGACCCGTCAGCGGTGCGGCCGCAATATGCTCCATGGCAAAGCGCCAGATTTCGATCCGCATGGCCCAACTCACGGGAAGGGCTTCGATAAAGCTGGCTGGTAAAAGCGAAAGCATCGCCCCCATGACCAGGGGGGCGGCGATAATGATGCCGCCAGCAAACCAGAACCCGATCTGTAGCGCCGAGCGCGGGAAACACCAGGCCACGGCTCCTGCGAGGACGCCCAGGACCAGTGACAGGGCGTTGGCCTCGATCCCAAAGGCAAATGAGCCGGCAAGGGCGGAGAAGCCAATTCCCACGGCGATGGCTTTGGCCAGCCGACCGCCATACACCCACAGCGCCAGGGCTATGGGGCCGGCGACCAGCACAAAAGCCGTTGTGCCGCGGCCCAGAATCCGGTCGGCGAGGCGCGCCACCTCGACCGGGTCCTGAACATCTTCAAACGCCAGCTTGTACTGAAGCGACAGGAAGGACCCAGTGGCAGCTTCAATAAGAAAGTAGAGGGCCAGAAGGCCTGCGCATACACTGGCCCAGGCGAGCCTGTCCTGTGCGCGCTCATCGTCAAGGCGGGCACAAGCAAAGACCGCCAGGCCAAAAAAAGGCGTCAGCAGGAAGAATTTCAGAACCTGATCAGGCTTCTCATAGGGTGACCAGACAAGGCTGAGACTGATCCAGCAGATCGCCACCAGGGCATAGATAATGGGCTCAACCGCCGCGCGCCCGGCACGCAGCGCTGCAAACCCGATCACTGGCAGCAAAAGCAGGCCGATCAGCCCCACAGACGTTGCAAGGCCAAGCCCGCCAGCGCCCATGAGAATAAAGCTCGCCAGGATAAGCAGCCGGACGATCCAGTCTTCATACAGGCGCAAAAGCCCGCTCATGCCAGGGCGGCTCCCACGGCATCCGGCGGTGTGTTCCAGGTCCGCAAATTGATGCCATCGCTATCGATCCGTGCGACCCCTATATGGCCCGTCTTGACCTTGGAGTCCTCCGGTGCTGCGCCCTCGCCGGCCAGAAGCGTGTGGAAATAGCGCAGTATCCCGTTGGAGGTGATGATCAGGATGGCTGTGTCTTCACTGCGGTCCCGGGTGACTGCGTCCAGCACAGCGCGTGCATTAGCTTCGATCTGCTCTGGCGTGGGCGTCCAGCCTGCGCCAGCAGGTGGGATTGAGCGTTCGCGCCAGTCATGGATCGCGGCTTCGCCCCAGGTCTCGGCGATCTCAAGGTCAGACTTGCCGCCCCAGATGCCGTAGTCGATCTCCTTCAGGCGCTCGTCAATTTCGATCTCGCCGGAAAAGCCGCAATGCTCGACCGCCAGCTGTGCGCCGATGCGCGTGCGCTTGAGCGGCCCGGCGATGACCCGATCAGGGATTACCCCGGCCGCACTGAGCGCGCGGCCGATGGCACGCGACTGCTCAAGACCTTTTTCGACGAGATCAAGGTCTTCATTGGCCCCGACCCAGACCGGCGTATCGCCCGGTCCGAACGTGTTGCCGTGGCGCGCGAGGATGAGAAGCATGACTAAACGATCTCCCCTTCGCGCGCGACGATGTCAGCCGCGATCTCAGCATCGCGCGGCGAGTCCACACTCCACGGCGTGCGGCCGCGATAATCGGTCAGGACGATCCGGATCGGGATGCCATTTTCCAGGGCACGTAGCTGCTCCAGGCTTTCGGTGCGCTCCAGCGGGCTTGGCTCCAGAGCGACGAGCGCGCGCAAGGCGGAGAAGCGATAGGCGTAAAGGCCGATATGCTTGTGGATCGGCACGCCCGCATCTTCCCGCCGAAACGGGATAATGGCCTTGGAAAAATAAAGCGCGTTCATGGCCTTGTCGAAAACGACGGTGGTGCCGCCGACTTCACCAGCGGCCTTGGCTGACGCGAGTTTGGCGTAGGCATCTTCGGTCAGCGCTGTGGCCGGGGTGGCCAGTTGAAGCGCGGGGTCGGCGGTCATGGCGGATGCGGCTGCATCAATGACCCAGGGCGGGGTCAGCGGGGCGTCGCCTTGCAGATTGACGATCACGTCGTCGTCCTTGGCGAAATCCTTGACCGCTTCAAAGGCGCGTTCGGTGCCATTGCGACAGCTTACCGGCGTCATCACCGCATCGCCGCCGAACCCCGTCACCGCGTCCATGATGCGGTCATCGTCAGTGGCGACGAGCACCTTGTCGATGCTGGGCGCGGCCGCGGCCAGGCGGCGCACTCGTTCAACCATCGGCACGCCTGCGATTTCATGGAGGGGCTTCCCGGGAAAGCGGGTTGAGCCATAGCGCGCGGGAATGACAGCGATAACAGTCATGAAGGCAAAGGTCCTAGTGCAATCTGTGAGGGTTCTCATGCCACGGGATGGCTCGCGGCGCAAAGCGCTTCATTTCAGGGCTTTGCCCGGACTATGATCCTTTGATAGAAGGCCTGCCTTCTCTCGGGTCCACACAAGCGTCGTTCACAGCGCGATTTCACTTCGGAGGCTTACCGATGGCCGGCCACTCAAAATGGGCAAATATCCAGCACCGCAAGGGGCGCCAGGACAAGGCGCGCGCCAAGCTGTTTTCACGCCTCTCGAAAGAAATCATGGTCGCGGTGAAAATGGGTGGCCCGGATCCGGACATGAACCCGCGCCTGCGCCTGGCTGTGTCAAACGCCAAGGGCCAGTCCATGCCCAAGGACAATATCGAGCGCGCGATCAAGAAGGCCGCGGGCGGCGATGTCGAGGAATATTTCGAGATCCGTTATGAAGGCTTCGGCCCAGCGGGCATCGGCCTAATCGTGGAAGCCTCTACCGACAACAAGAACCGGGCTGCCGGTGAAGTTCGCGCTGCCTTCTCCAAGAATGGCGGCAATATGGGTGAGACCGGTTCGGTCAGCTTCATGTTCGACCAACTCGGCGAAATCCGCTTCCCGCTGTCGGTGGCTGATGAAGAGGCGATGCTCGAAGCCGCGATTGAGGCCGGTGCGGAAGACGTCGTGCGCGAAGACCTTGAGGATGACGACGGCGAGCCGGCACCCGAGCACGTGATCTACTGCGCGCGTGAGGATCTGGCCGAGGTCGCAAATGGGCTCCAGGAAAAGTTTGGCGATGCAAAATCGGCCAACATCATCTGGAAGCCGCAAAACCTGATCGACGTGGACTCTGAAAAAGGGGCCACGGTGCTTCGCCTGATCGAAGCGCTGGAAGACCTCGATGATGTCAGCCAGGTCTTCACCAATTTCGACATCTCTGAAGAAGAGATGGCGAAGATCGACAGCTAGGCACACCCTCCATGATTATCGCTGTCGACGGCCCGCTCGCATCGGGAAAGGGGACCATCGCCCGCGCGCTCGCTGCGCGGTTCGGTCTGCCACACCTTGATACCGGTACGTTGTATCGCGGGGTTGCTGTGGCGGTGCTGGATGCGGGCAAGCCGCCAGAAGACGCGGAGGCGGCTGAAGCGGTGGCGAAGGCACTGGATGTGTCCCGCATTGATGAGGCCAGGATTCGGACCGCCGGTGCGGGCTCGGCGGCCAGCGTTGTCAGCGCCCACCCCGGCGTGCGCGCGGCGCTGTTAAAGCTGCAGCGCGATTTTGCCCATCAACCCGGTGGGGCCGTGCTGGATGGCCGCGATATCGGCACGGTGATCGCGCCGGATGCGGATGTGAAGCTGTTTGTGACGGCCAGCGAGGAGGCCCGGGCCTGGCGTCGTCATACCGAGCTGACCAGTCGCGGCGAGCAATGGTCACTGGATGACATTCTGGGCCAGCTGCGCCAGCGCGATGCCCGTGATGCGGCCCGCGTGGATGCGCCCATGATCAAGGCCGAGGACGCCGTCGAGCTCGACACCACCGAAATGAGCATTGAAGCGGCGATCAAAGCCGCGATTGCAGCTGTTGAACGCGCCGAGGCGGCCCAAAATAAGGATCAGTGAGTCAACGGCTAAGCGTTTGAATGTATTCAATTGACTGCGAATATTCTTATAAAGCCATATAGGTGGTGGGGTAATTAATAACCCATAAACCAAGTGCGACGAGCGTGCAGGGCGAACAACAGATAGAAAGACTCGCCCGATGTTTTTGAAGGTAAACGCTTCTGACGCCCAGACGCTGGACGCGCTGGATCGGTCCCAGGCCGTGATCGAGTTCAAGCCCGATGGAACCATCCTGAAAGCCAATCAGAATTTCCTGAGCGTGGTCGGATATGCGCTTGAGGAAATTGTCGGTCAGCACCACCGCATTTTCATGCCGGACGAGGACGCCAGAAGCGTCGAATATGCCAGCTTCTGGTCAGGCCTGGCGGATGGAAAATTCAATGCCGGTGAGTTTCGGCGGATCACCGAGTCTGGTGAGTCGATCTTCATCCAGGCCTCCTACAACCCGGTGATGGATCGAAGCGGCAAGGTCTACAAGGTCGTCAAATTCGCCTCCGACATCACCGAGGCGGCGCTGCGCAAGCGCGAGCTGGAGGGCCAGATCGAGGCGGTTTCCCGCTCGAACGCGGTCATCGAGTTTGAGCCGGATGGGACCATTCTCACCGCGAACGAGAATTTCCTCGGCGCGACCGGCTACCGGCTTGATGAGATTGTCGGTCGTCACCATTCCATCTTCATGCCGGAGGCGGATCGCAAAAGCGATGCTTATGCCCGCTTCTGGACCGACCTGGCCGCTGGCAACTACATGGCTGACGAGTTCGAACGCGTTGCGAAGGACGGCAGCCCAGTCATCATCCGGGCGAGCTATAATCCGGTCTTCGGGCTTGAGGGCAACGTGTCCAAGGTCGTCAAGATCGCGACCGATGTGACCGAGGAAGTGTTGGCGGCCCGCGAGCGGTCTCACATCGTCGCCGGCATGAGCGAGCGGATTGCGTCCATCGCTGCGGCGTCTGAACAGGCCCGAAATCGCAGCGAATCGGCCAATGAAGCGACGAGTCAGGCCGCCAGCAATGTGCAGACGGTCGCGGCCGGCGCAGAGGAATTATCCTCCTCCATCGCCGAGATCAGTCGCCAGGTGGGTGAGGCCTCCCGGATTTCTGGCGAAGCCGCAGAGAAGACCCATGCAACCGGGGACGTCATGGATCGCCTGGAAAGCGCTGCGACGGCCATTGGCGAGGTGGTCACGCTGATCACAACAATCGCTGAGCAGACCAATCTCCTGGCGCTCAATGCCACGATCGAAGCGGCCCGCGCTGGCGAGGCCGGCAAGGGCTTTGCGGTTGTGGCCAGCGAGGTCAAAACCCTCGCCGAGCAGACCGCCAAGGCGACCGAGCAGATCGCTGCTCAGGTCAATGACATCCAGTCGGGGACTGGTGAAGCCACCAACGCCATTTCTGATGTGCGGGGTGTTATCGAACAACTTTCTGAAATCGCATCTGGAATTGCCACCGCTGTTGAGGAGCAGACAGCGGTCACGGCGGATATCTCTCAAAACATGCAGACCGCCTCTGAAGGTGTGGTGACTGTAACCAATGCGGTCGCCGACATCGCCTCGGGGGCGGGAGAGATTGACGCGGCAGTTGGTGACCTGAAAGCGGACGCCGCCAAGGTCGCCTAAGCGTTCCACGCCCACTTACATCCAACCCAAACTCTGAAGCATGACCTGGTTAGCCCCGAGGTCGCGCTTTTCGTCGGTCGTTAAAGGCCCATTAAGAGCAATCGCGCTTAATGACCATATTCAGTGTATGGGGCGCAAGATTATGTTTGGGCAACTAAAGGGCGAAGACCCGAAACTCGCGGCGCTGGATCGGGCCTATGCGGTGATCGAGTTCAAGCCAGACGGCACAATCCTGCGGGCCAACGACAATTTCCTGTCGGCCATGGGCTATCAGTCCAGCGAGATTGTCGGCAAGCACCACTCCATGTTCGTCGCGCCGGAAGATGCGGGCTCGGCAGAGTACAAGAACTTCTGGGCCGAGCTTCGCAAGGGCGAGTTCAAGTCGGCCGAGTTCCAGCGCTTTGCCAAGGGCGGGCGCGAGATCTGGATTGAGGCGACCTATAACCCGATCCTGGGCCGTGAGGGTCAGGTCGAGCGGGTCATCAAGTTTGCCACCGATGTTACTGCGCGGCGTTACCAACGTTTCGACTTTGAAAGCCAGATCTCGGCCATCAATCAGTCCCAGGCCGTCATCGAATTCAACCTCGACGGCACGGTCGTGAAGGCGAACCAGAATTTCCAGGACTTCATGGGCTACAGCCTCGAAGAGCTGGTGGGCAGTCATCACCGCCAGTTCTGTGACCCGAACTATGCGGCAAGCGATGAGTATCGTGAATTCTGGGCCAAGCTGGGCCGGGGTGAATTCCATGCTGGCGAGTTCAAGCGCTTTACCAAGTCCGGCAAGGAAGTCTGGCTGCAGGCGACCTATAATCCGGTCCTAGATATGGCCGGCAAGCCGATCAAGGTCGTGAAGCTCGCCACGGACATCACCGAAACCATGCAGCAGCGCCTGGCCCGACAGGAAATCCAGGCCGATATCGTGCGCGAGATCGAAGCGGTCGCGGAGTCCGCTCAGGCCTCATCTCGCGAAGCCGGTGAAGCAGCCGGGGCTTCGACCTCGGCAGCGGAAAATGTTCAAGCTGTTGCGGCTGGTGCAGAGGAGCTGGCGGCCTCATTTGAAGAGATCAGCCGCCGGGTCGCCGATGCCGTGGGCGTGTCCCGCGATGCGGTCGAGCAGGCCCAGAAGACCCGCGAGATTGTCAACGGATTGTCTGAAGCGGCCGAGTCCATTGGTCAGGTGATTGAGCTGATCAACTCCATCGCCGATCAGACCAATCTTCTGGCGCTCAACGCCA
Source organism: Oceanicaulis sp. (assembly GCA_043513725.1). Taxonomy (GTDB): domain Bacteria; phylum Pseudomonadota; class Alphaproteobacteria; order Caulobacterales; family Maricaulaceae; genus Oceanicaulis. The sequence goes on from CP121338.1 coordinate 2,045,340, forward strand.
CGATCGAGGCCGCCCGCGCAGGTGAGGCGGGCAAGGGCTTTGCCGTGGTCGCCAGTGAGGTGAAGGGGCTCGCCAGCCAGACATCGAAGGCGATTGAGGATATTTCGATCCAGGTCGGCGCGGTTCAGTCGCGCTCGGGCGGTGCTGCCGAAGCGATTGCCTCCATTGGTGAGGTTATCGCGAAGGTCGACGAGATCGCCGCCGGGATCGCTTCAGCGGTCGATGAGCAAACGGCTGTGACCCAGGATATTTCGCGCAATATGAGCACAGCCTCACAGGGCGTGTCCGAAGTCGACCGCGCCGTGCGCGCAATCGCCGAAGCCTCAGAGCGTGTCGGAACAGCCACTAATGCCGTGAGGAGCGCAGCCAAACGTCTCGCCTAACCGCGCCGTCTGGCCAGCCGTTCTTTTGAGCCGTCGTGGATGACGCGCAGCTCGGCCAGCGTTGCGTCAATTTGCGCACGCTTGTCTTCCAGCTTGGCGATTTCGGCGGCTGTTTTCTCGATCACGAATTCCAGCTGCTTGACCCGGCCCTCGCCCTCGCGCCCGTAGAGCTCGAGGAAGGTCTTGATGTCTGAAAGCTTCGTCCCGATCGCCTTGGCGCGCAGGATCAGCCCCAAGCGCTTGGAATCAAACTCGGTATAGACCCGCTGCGTCCCCACGCGCTGGGGGCTCATCAGCCCCTTGTCCTCATAGAATCGGATCGTGCGCTGGCTGACGCCATGCTGCTCAGCCAGATCGGCGATGCCGTAAATTCTCTCAGATGTATTGGTGCCGTCGGCCATGGTCGAGCGTCCTCAGTCCTCACAGACTACGCATAAATGCCTTCCGCAAACAAGAGCTGCTTGACGTATACGTAAGGCGGTGTTTCAGTGTCGACATGACTGATGCTCCAGAGCGCTAGAGCGCCGGGCCAGTCGGGGAGGAAACGGGATCAGCGCCCATGAACGACGCCGCCACGCCTGCCTATGACAGCGTGTTTCGACCCGGGCTCTTTAAGGGCCAGGTGATCATGGTCACAGGCGGCGGCTCCGGGATTGGGCGCTGCATCTCTCACGAGGTTGCAAGCCTTGGGGCCACGGTCATCCTGGTCGGCCGCAAGCAGGACAAACTCGATGCCGTCGCGGCTGAAATCGCTGAGGACGGCGGTACAGCCGACGCCGCCAGCTTTGACATCCGCGACGAGGAGGCCGTCAGCGAGGCTGTCAACGCGCTGGTGGCCAAGCACGGTCGGATTCACGGCCTGGTCAATAACGCCGGCGGGCAATTCCCGGCTGAGGTCGCGGACATTTCCAAAAAGGGCTGGGACGCGGTCATTGCCACCAACCTGACGGGCGGCTGGCTGGTCATGCGGGCGGTTTTCAAAGCGTCCATGAAGGCCCATGGCGGCGCGGTCGTGAACATTACCGCCGACATGCATGCGGGAATGCCGGGCATGGCCCATTCAGGTGCCGCGCGGGCGGGCATGTTCAACCTGACCCAGACCGCGGCGCTGGAGTGGGGCAAATACGGAATTCGCGTCAATGCAGTGGCCCCGGGCTGGATCGCCAGCTCCGGTATGGACACCTATGGCGGCTCGACCCGGGCCATGATCCCCTATCTGAAACAGCACCTGCCCGCCCAACGCCTTGGCTCTGAGGCTGAGGTCAGTGCGGGCGTCGTCTTTCTGCTGTCGCCCGCGGCGGCCTTCATCACGGGTACCCAGATGCAGATCGATGGCGGGGCCCCGCTGGGGTCTGGCATCTGGCCGCTCGAAGCTCACGAGAAATCGGACATCTTCAATGGCTTCCACCGCGCCGTGGAGCCTGACGTCTTGAGAGGGGGCGGCGATGCCTGAGCTGAAATCAAGGCTCAACACGGCCTCCGACGACTTTAAAGCTGCGGCTGAGGCGATGGCCGCCAAGCTGGGTGAAATCCAGGCGGCCGAGGCCAAGGTCCGCGGCAACTCGGCGTTCAAGAAGGAGCGCTTTGAGGAACGCGGCCAGCTCTTGCCGCGTGAACGCGTCGCGCGCCTGGTGGACCGCGATCAGCCCTTTGTGGAGATTGCGCCGCTGGCCGGCTGGAAGATGCACGATGATGACGGCGAGCGCGGGGCGTCCGGCGGCGGGGCTATCGTCGGGATCGGTGTCGTCAGCGGCAAGCGCTGTGTCGTGGCGGCGAGCGATAGCGCGATCAAGGGCGGCACTGTCGCGCCCATGGGGCTGAAGAAATCTCTGCGCGCCCAGGAAATCGCCCTGACCAACAAGCTGCCGATGATCCATCTGGTGGAATCCGGCGGCGCGAACCTGCTCTACCAGTCGGAGATCTTTGTCGACGGCGGGCGCAGCTTTGCCAATCAGGCGCGCTTGAGTGCGGCCGGCATCCCGCAGATTGCCGTCGTTCATGGCAGCTCCACCGCGGGCGGAGCCTATCTGCCGGGCATGAGCGACTATGTGGTCCTGGTGCGCGAAAAGTCGAAAATCTTCCTGGCCGGACCGCCGCTTGTGAAAGCAGCCATTGGCGAAGACGCTGACGATGAAAGTCTGGGCGGTGCTGACCTTCATGGCGAGGTAACGGGCCTTGGTGAATACGTCGCCGAGAACGATGCCCAGGCGCTCGCCTATGCCCGCGAGATCATGGACAAGCTGAACTGGGACGCGGTCGCGGACCCCTGGGAGGGCACAGGTCCGAAATACGACGCTGAGGAGCTGATGGGCGTCGTGCCTGCGGATGACAAGACGCCCTATGACGTCAAAGAGGTGATCGCCCGGATCACCGATGCGTCAGACTTCCTGGAGTTCAAGGCACGCTACGGGTCTGAAACCGTGTGTGGCCATGCCCGCATCGGCGGTCAGATCGTCGGTATCGTTGGTAATAACGGACCGATCCAGCCGGAAGGCTCCACCAAGGCCGGTCAGTTCATTCAGCTGTGCGATCAGTCCGGAACGCCGATCATCTTCCTGCAAAATACCACCGGCTACATGGTGGGCTCTGAAGCTGAGCGCGCTGGCGCGGTCAAGCATGGCTCGAAGATGATCCAGGCGGTTGCCAACGCGCGCGTACCCAAGATCACCATCGTTCTGGGCGGCAGCTTTGGGGCTGGCAATTACGGCATGTGCGGGCGCGGCTTTGATCCGCGCTTCATCTTCGCCTGGCCCACGGCGCGCACGGCTGTGATGGGCGGGGCGCAGGCGGCCAAGGTCATGGAGATCGTCACCCGGGGCAAGAATGCCCGCGCCGGCATCGAAACCGACGAGAAGGCGCTCGCCGAGATGAGCGCCATGATCACCGCCTCGCTTGATGACCAGTCCCAGCCTCTGTTTGCGTCTGCCCGGCTGTGGGACGACGGCGTCATTGACCCGCGCGACACCCGCGCCGTCCTGATCGAGGCCCTGAATATCTGCGCTGAGGGCGAAACCCGTCAGCTCAACCCCAACACATTCGGCGTGGCGCGTTTCTAGCGCTCGCAACCAGGAGAGCTCCCATGCAATTCACCGAACAGCACGAACAGCTCCGCGAGACGGTGGCGAAATTCGTGGAGAACGACATCAACCCCCATGTCGAGGAATGGGAGGCCGCGGGTGAGTTTCCCTCCCACGAGATATTCAAGAAGATGGGTGATCTCGGCCTGCTGGGTTTGCGCTGGCCGGAGGAGTTTGGCGGGGCCGGGCTCGACATGTCCTACTCGCTCGTCCTGGCTGAGGAGCTGGGGCTGATCAATTGCGGCGGTGTGCCGATGGCGATCGGGGTCCACACCGATATGTGTACGCCGGCGCTCGCGCGCTTTGGTTCGGACGAGCTGCGCCATGAATTTCTGGCACCAGCGATCGCGGGCGACATGGTGGGCTGCCTTGGTGTGTCTGAGCCGGGCGGCGGATCGGACGTGGCGGCGGTGAAGACCACCGCGAAGTCTGACGGCGACGACTATGTCATTTCCGGCTCGAAGATGTGGATTACCAACGGCCTGAAAGCGGACTGGTGCTGCCTGCTGGCGAACACGTCTGATGGCAAGCCGCACGAGAACAAGTCGCTGATCATGGTGCCGATGGACACGCCGGGCATTGAGCGCCAGAAGATCGAAAAGATCGGCATGCATTCATCCGACACCGCGCAGATCTTCTTTGATGAAGTGCGCGTGCCCAAGCGCAATCTTGTTGGCGATGAGGGCGCGGGCTTCATCTACCAGATGCTGCAATTCCAGGAAGAGCGCATCTACGGCGCGGCCTCCTCGCTGAAGAGCTTCGACAAGCAGATCGATCTGACCATAGAGTACACCCGCGATCGCCAGGCCTTTGGCCAGTCGCTGCTGGACAATCAGGTCATCCACTATCGCCTCGCCGAGCTTCGCACCGAGGTCGAGCTTCTGCGTTCGCTTGTCTATCGCTGCGTGGAAGATTTCAACGCAGGCAAGGACGTTACAAAGCTGGCCTCCATGGCCAAGCTTAAGACGGGCCGTCTGGCGCGCGAGATCGCCGATAGCTGCCTGCAGTATTGGGGCGGCATGGGCTACACCGCCGACAACCCGATCAGCCGCGCTTTCCGCGACGGACGTCTGGTCTCCATTGGCGGCGGCGCTGACGAGATCATGCTCGGCATTATCGCCAAGCTGGAAGGCACGCTGCCGAAGAAGAAAAAGTCCAGCGGTCCGGTCGGCAATGCCTGATTTCGAGACCCTCCTCGTCGAGCGGCGTGGCGGCGTCGTCTATGTGATGCTGAACCGGCCGAAGCTGCGCAACGCCATGTCGCTTGCCATGGTGGATGAGCTTCTGGTTCTGCTTGACGTCGCCAATGCCAGCGGTGATCGGGCCATCGTACTGCGCGGCGCGGGCGGGCATTTCTGTTCCGGCGGAGACATCAAGGATATGGGCGCGGCCCAGGCTCAGCCGGCCAGCGCCGGTGATGACCCGGTCGCCCGGGTCAATGCCCGCTTCGGGCAGTTGTGCGTCGCCTACGCCGAAACCGGTCTGCCGGTCGTGGCGGTGCTGGAGGGGGCTGTGATGGGCGGCGGCTTTGGTCTGGCGTGTGTGGCCGATGTGGTGATTGCCGACGAGGGCGCGAAATTTCGCCTGCCGGAAACCGGACTCGGCGTTGTGCCAGCACAGATCGCCCCCTTCCTGGTGGAACGGCTGGGCTATTCCGAAGCGCGTCGCCTTGCGGTGACCGGTGGCGCAATCGAGGCTCAGGACGCTCAGCGTCTGGGGCTCGTGCATTATCTGTGTGCCGGGGAAGACTCGATCACCACCGCGCTCGAGGCGACGCTCGCCCAGATCCGCAAGGGTGCCCCCGATGCCATCGCTGCCACCAAGAAGCTGATCCGCCGTGCCCGGCTGGAGGATGCCACCGGCCTTATCGATGACGCGGCTGCCGCCTTCGCCGAGGCCGCGCGCAGTGATGAAGGCAAAGAAGGCCTGACCGCCTTTCTGGAAAAGCGCCCGGCGAAATGGGCGGTGAGCGAATGACACTAAAGGCCCGCCCCTTCCGCTCCGTGTTGGTGGCCAATCGCGGCGAGATCGCGGTGCGCGTCCTCAATGAAGCGCAGATGACCGATCTGAAGGCCATCGCGGTCTATTCTGAGGCTGATGCCGGCGCGATGCATGTCCGCGCCGCCGATGAGGCGATCTGCATTGGTCCGGCGGCCGCCGCCGACAGTTATCTGAACGCCGAAGCCATCCTGAATGCTGCGCAGCAAACCGGCGCTGAGGCGATCCATCCCGGCTACGGTTTCTTGTCCGAAAATGCCGCGTTTGCCCGCGCCGTTATTGATGCAGGCCTCGTCTGGATCGGCCCTCCGCCCGAAGCGATCGAAGCGATGGGTGACAAGGCACGCGCCAAGGCGCTGATGATTGAGGCGGGCGTTCCAACCCTGCCGGGGTGGCAGGGCGAGGACCAGTCTGACGCCAACCTGATGGCTGAGGCAGAGGCGATCGGCTTCCCGCTCCTGATCAAGGCCGTTGCCGGGGGGGGCGGACGCGGCATGCGCGTTGTGCGAGAGGTGGGTGAGTTTGAGGACGCGCTTACCTCTGCGCGCCGGGAAGCGAAGTCAGCCTTCGGTGATGATGCGGTCCTGCTGGAGCGCTTTATCGAGCGTGGCCGCCATGTGGAAATCCAGGTCTTTGCGGATAGCCACGGCAATGTCATCCATCTGGGCGAGCGTGATTGTTCCGCCCAGCGCCGCCGCCAGAAAGTGATCGAGGAAGCCCCGTCACCAGCCGTGGACGACGACCTGCGACAGCGCATGGGCGCGGACGCGGTCGCTGCGGCACGGGCGGTGGATTATGTCGGTGCGGGGACGGTCGAATTCCTGCTGGACGATGACGGCAATTACTTTTTCCTTGAGATGAATACGCGGCTTCAGGTGGAGCATACCGTCACCGAGGCGGTAACGATGTATGACCTGGTGCAGTGGCAGTTTGATGTCGCGGCCGGTCACCCGCTGCCCGTGACCGAGGACCAGACCGAAGACAATTTTGTCGGCCACGCGATCGAGGTGCGGCTTTACGCCGAAGACCCACTCAATGGCTTCGCGCCGCAGTCCGGTCTGATCGCGCACTATAACCCGGACGGCCGGACGCCCGGCGTCCGCACTGATATCGGCTATGAGACGGGCGACCGGATCGGTACCGATTATGACCCCATGATCGCCAAGCTGATCAGCCGGGGCGAAACCCGTGATGCGGCCATCGACTATCTGATCGACCACCTGAAAGAAGCCCCGCTGCTGGGCGTGATGACCAATCGGGACTTCCTGATCCGGCTGTTGGATAGCGAGGCTTTCCGCGCTGGCGAAGTTCGCACCCATGATCTCGATACGTGGGCGGAAGCCGGTGAAGGGCCGTTTGCGCCTATCCGGCTACCCTTCGAGGCCATGGCGATTGCTGCAGCAAATGCTGCAGCAACTGAAGCGTCGGTTTTGCGCTCAGGCTCGGTCACGGCCTTTGATCTGGATCTTGATGTCGGTGGCGAATTTACGGGCGTCCGGGTGGAGCAAACGCCATCGGGCGGTGTGATCGTCACGAAGGATGATCACCGTGCTGAAGTCGAAATCCTGGAGCGCTGGCAAGAGGTGCTAAAGGTCCGCCTGAACGGTGTGGTGCGCCTTGTGCCAGCCGCCACATGTGACGACGGCGCGCTCTACACCGCTTTGCCTGAACGCCTCGCTCGCATCATTGAAGCCTCACCCTGGAGTGATGACGCCGGCTCAGACCCGTCCCGCATTATCGCACCGGTGTCCGGCGCGGTCGTGGCGGTCAATGTGAAGCCCGGCGATGCGGTAAAGGCGGGCGATGTCGTTGCCGTGATGGAAGCCATGAAGATGGAAATGCGCCTGACCGCTGACGCCGACGGCGTGGTGGCTGCGGTCAACGCCGCGGCGGGAAGCCAGGCCTCCGGCGGGGCGCTTTTGATTGAACTTGATCTGGACGAACAGGGATAAACCGATGACCAAGGCCGTACTGACCTGCGCGCTGAATGGCGTGCTGACCAATCCGAAGACCCATCCTGTCCCTGTTACGCCCGAGGAAATGGCCGCCAGCGCGCGCGAGGCCTTCGATGCCGGCGCGGCGGTCATGCACGTGCATTACCGCATGCAGGAGCCCGATCATGGCGGCTTCCCGAGCTGGGATCCGGATGTGGCGGGGGCCATCATCGAAGCAATCCGCGAGGCCTGCCCCGGCGTCATCATCAACTCCACCACCGGCGTGGTCGGTCCGGATGTGTCCGGCCCCGTGGCGTGTGTGAAGCGGGTAAGGCCGGAAATCGCGGCCTGTAACGCAGGCTCGCTCAACTATCTGAAACTGAAGCGGGATGGCAGCTGGGCCTGGCCGCCCATGATGTTTGATAACCCGGTTGAGAAAATCCAGACCATGGTCGACGCCATGAACGAGGTCGGGGCCCATCCGGAGTTTGAGTGCTTCGATGTCGGCATCGTGCGCTGTGTGAACATGTATATCGAGAACGGCATGGCCCCGGCCGCCCATTATAACTTCGTGATGGGGGTGGCCTCCGGCATGCCGGTGGATGCCGACCTTTTGGAGCTTTTGCTGCGCTACAAGCGCGAGGGCGATCCCTGGCAGACCACGCTGATCGGGCGTCAGGAAATCTGGCCGGTGCATCAGCGCACGGCCGAGCTGGGCGGCATGCTGCGCACCGGGCTTGAGGATACCTTTTACCTTCCCGACGGCGAACGCGCCTCTGGCAATGGCGCTTTGATCGAAGCGCTGGCACAGTGTGCGAGAAACGCGGGCCGGGAGATCGCAAGTCCGGCCGAAGCCCGCGAGCTGATGGGACTGCACTAGGGAGGGGTAATCCATGGAAGCAACGGCCAGCGAACTGCCACGTATTGGCGCAGACGATCTTTTTCCGTCAACGCCCGCACGCCTTCTGGAGCGTGGCGAGAAGGATGCCAACAAGCCGGCCTATTGCGTCCATGACGGGGAGAAATGGGTCCCCACCACCTGGAAAGGCTATGCCGATCAGACGCGGCAGGCGGCCCGGGCGCTGATCGCGCTGGGGGTGGCGGCTGATGATGCAGTCGCGATCCTGGGGTTCAACCGGCCTGAATGGACCACCATGGCCATCGCGGCGATGATGGTGGGCGGTCGCCCGGCAGGGGTCTACTGGACGAGCTCGCCGCCGGAAATCGCCTATATCCTGCAACACTCTGAAAGCCCGGTGCTGCTGGTGGAAACCGCCGAACACGTGGAGCAGGCGCTGGGCCTGAAGGCAGAATGCCCCAAGCTTGAGCACATCATCGTCATGGAAGGCTCAGCCGGGGAGCACCCGGAAGTCTTGTCCTGGGGGCAGTTCCTGGCGCTTGGCGTGTCCGATCATGATGACGCGGTGTCTGACCGCCTTAAGGCCATCAGCGAGGAAACCATTGGTTCGCTGATCTATACCTCCGGCACCACCGGCCCGCCCAAGGCGGTCATGCTGAGCCATGGTAATATCAGCTGGTCGTCGGCGATGCTCAGCCACATGTTCGAAAATCGCGATGGCGATCGCGGCCTGTCCTATCTGCCGATTGCCCATATCGCCGAGCAGCAGCAGAGCGTGCATAACCACATCAAGTCGGGCAGCTGCCTGCACTTTGCCCGCTCCATGGAGCAGCTGGGCGAAGACCTTCAGACTGTGCGCCCGGCTGTATTCTTCGGTGTGCCGCGCGTCTGGGAAAAGATGCATGAGACGCTGCGTGCCCGTATCAACGAAGCGACCGGCGCGCGCAAATCCATCATCAACTGGGCCATGAAGACGGCCGCCGCCTATAACCGGGCGATCCGCGAGGAGCGCTCACCGGGGCCTCTGCTGAGCCTGCAAAAGTCACTCGCGGACACGCTGGCGCTCAACAAGATCAAGGCGGCGCTGGGTCTTGATGAAGCGCGCATGCTGATTTCCGGTGCTGCGCCAATTTCGCCGGACGTGCTGGAGTTTTTCGCCAGCCTCGACCTGACCATCTACGAGGGCTATGGCCAGTCGGAAACCAGTGCGCCGACGGCGTTCAGCCGCCCGGGCATGGTGCGCTTTGGTGCGGTCGGAAAGATGATCGACGGCATGGAGGCGCGGGTCTCCGAAGAAGGCGAGCTTCAGGTCAAGGGCCCGAATGTCTTCGTCGGATATATGAAGAACAACGAGGCGACGGCGAACACCTTTACCGCCGACGGCTGGATGAAAACCGGCGATGTCGTGAAGCATTGATGAGGATGGCTATGTCTTCATCACTGGACGGATCAAGGACATCATCATCACCTCCGGCGGCAAGAATATCACGCCGGCCAACATCGAAACCGATCTGATGAATGGTGAGCTGGTCGAGCATGCCGTCGTGGTGGGCGATGGCCGCCATTATCTCACCGCGCTTCTGACCCTGTCGCCCGATGCGCTGACCGCCTTTGCCGACAAGAATGGCATCAGCGTCGATGACGCGCGCACCTCCCAGGAGGTGCTGGCTTCGCTTCAGGCAACCGTCGATGAGGTGAATGAGCGCTATGCCCGGGTTGAAAACATACGCAAATTTAAGGTCCTGCCCCATAGCCTGAGCGTAGAGAACGGGGAGCTTACCCCGACGCTGAAGGTGCGCCGCAACGTGGTCATCGACCGCAACAGGGCGCTGGTGGATGAAATGTATGGAAGCGACGACCGCTGAGGGCGCTGAGCCAAAGGCCGACCCGGCCAAGGCACCTGCCCGATACGATGCCGTCATCATCGGGGCCGGGTTTGCTGGCCTCGCCATGGGCCGCCAGCTGAAGCTGGCCGGCGTCGAGAATTTTGTCATCCTGGAGCGTGGCGCGTCTGTGGGCGGGGTCTGGCGCGATAACCGCTACCCCGGGGCCGCCTGTGACGTGCCCAGCCATCTTTACTCCTACTCCTTCTTTCTCAATCCGGACTGGAGCCGCAAATATGCGCCCCAGTCGGAGATCCTCGCCTATCTCGATCGAGCAGCGACCGAGTTCGGTCTGCGCGATCACATTAAGCTGAACCAGACGGTCAAGGCGCTGAAATTTTATGACTATGCCGGGCTTTGGCGGGTCAAACTTGCCAGCGGCAAGGTCATCGATGCGCGCACGGTGATCAGCGCTGTCGGGCAGCTGTCAGAACCGGTGACGCCGGACATCAAGGACAGCGAGCGGTTTGAAGGCACGATGGTCCACAGCGCCCGCTGGGCCTCGAAAGTGAACTATGCGGGCAAGCGCGTGGCGGTGATCGGCAATGCGGCGAGCGCCATCCAGCTCCTGCCAGAGATCGCCGACAAGGCCGCGCAGCTGACCATTTTCCAGCGCACCCCGAACTGGGTGATAGACAAGCCGGACCGCAAATTCACCAGGTTCGAAAAATGGCTGTTCCGGAAGGTTCCGGCCTGGCACCGCGTCTATCGGCGCATCAGCTTCCTGATCCATGAAAGCCGCTATTCGGCCTTCGTGAAAAACTCCATCGCCAGCGATTTCACCAAATGGCGTCTGAAGCGCCGCCTGAAGCGGGAAGTGTCAGACCCGGTTCTGCGCGAAATGCTGACCCCGGATTATCCGCCGGGCTGCAAGCGGATCCTCCTGTCCAGCGACTTCTTCGACATCGTCCAGCGTCCGAATGTGCGCGTGGTTGCGCGGCGGGCGGCGCGGCTTGATCGTGACGGTATCCTGACCCCCGATGGCGAGCGCTTTGGGGTGGACGCCATTGTGTTCGCCACCGGTTTCAAGGCGACCGAGTTTCTGGCGGGCCTGAAAGTCATTGGTCCTGAGGGCAAGACACTGAACGAGGCGTGGGGTGCCAGTCCGCGGGCCTATCGCGGCGTGGCGGTGAGCGGTTTTCCCAATCTTTTCATGATGTACGGGCCGAACACCAATCTGGGCCACAACTCCATCATCTACATGCTGGAACAGCAGAGCGCCTATATTGGCAAACAGGTCTCGCGCATTCTTACCGAAGATCTGCGTGCGCTGGACGTCGACCCGGAGGCCGAGGCGAAGTTCAACAGGAAGATCCAGAAGAAGCTTCGCCGGACGGTCTGGGCCGCCGATTGCCCGTCCTGGTACAAGACCGAGGACGGCATCATCACCAATAACTGGCATGGCCACGCCGGAGAGTTCGCAGGCGCGCTAAAGAAGAAAGACGAGAAGGACTGGATCGCCAGATCCTAGAACAGCGTCTCCGCCCAGCGTTTCACATGCTTCACCGACACGATCGCTTCGGGCAGGACCGGCGCGAAGAGCTGGAAGTCGTGCCACATGGCCTGCCAGACTTCACACGTCACCACGACGCCCGCCGCGCGGAGCTTTTCGGTCAGGCGGGTGGAATCATCGAGCAGGATTTCGTCCTGGCCCACCTGAATAAGGGTCGGTGGCAGCCCGGCGAGGTTGGCAAACAGGGGCGAGGCTTCCGGGTCCTGCGCATCGCGGCCGTCGAGATAAAGCGCCGCGCCCTGTTCCAGATAGTGGGGTTTCAGCATCGGGTCCTTGCCGGCCTTGGTCGTCGCGCTGTCGCCGGAGGCGGACAGGTCGGTCCAGGGTGACAGGAGGAAGAGCCCGTCGGGCATGGGCCGCCCGGCATCGCGGTGGCGGATCACGCTGGACAGGGCCAGACCGCCGCCCGCGCTATCGCCGGAGACGATTAGCGGGCCATCGACCTTTGGCCGCAGCGCGGCGAGCGCATCGGCACCGTCTTCAATGGCTGCGGGGCAGACATGTTCCGGTGCCAGACGATAGTCGAGCGACCAGGCTTCGACCTTCAGCGCGCGGGCCAGTTGGGAGACATAGGGTTTGTGGCTTTGCGGCGAGCCGATGCAATAGCCCCCGCCGTGCAGGAAAAGCAGGCCACCGGGCCGGGTTTCAGCCGGCTTGAAATGCAGGGCGGGGCGACCGGCGAGCTCAATTTCGGCGACCTCCACACCCTCGGCGATGGGGGCGCGATCACCGCCCTTGTCGATACGTGCGCGCGCCAGTTGGCGCGGGTTCTCCGGCGACATAACCTTCAAACCGGCCTGACGGGCCAGGTGTCGGGCGAACATGCGGCGCAAGCCCAGTCCGGGCTGTTTCTTAATCGTTTCAATCATCTCGCGAGGCCATCAATGAGCATCAATCTGTCATCAGAGCTTACCCTGCCATGCGGGGTGAAAATTCCCAACCGTCTTGCGAAGGCGGCGATGACAGAGGGGCTTGCTGAGCCGCGCGGCATTGCGGGATCACGGATCGCGACCGCCTATCGCCGCTGGGCTGAGGGCGGCATCGGGTTGTCGCTGACTGGCAATATCATGGTGGACCGCCGCTATCGCGAGCGGCCGGCCAATATCGTTGTCGATGGCCCGCAGAGCGAAGCGGCGATGGCGGGGCTTAGGGCCTATGCCGAGGCGGCAAAAACCGGCGGCACGATCGCTGTTGCCCAGATTTCCCACGCTGGACGTCAAAGCCCGGCAAGCATTGCGCCGGAACCGGTCGGGCCGTCGGCGGTCGCGGTGAAGCTGCCCGGCGGGCTGTTCGCCAAACCGCGCGCGCTCAGCGAGGCGGATATCCGCGACGTCATCGCGCGCTTTGCCGATACCGCGAAAACTTTGTGCGAGGCCGGCTTTGACGGGGTGCAGGTCCATGCCGCCCACGGCTATCTGATCAGCGAATTCCTCAACCCGCTGGTCAATCAGCGCGAGGATGATTGGGGCGGCGCGCTGGAAAACCGGGCGCGGCTCCTGCTCGAAATCGTGCGTGCGGTGCGCAAAGCGGTGGGGCCAATGAAAATCGTGTCGGTCAAACTCAATTCTTCCGACTTTCAGAAAGGCGGCTTCAGCTTTGATGATTGCCTGAAGGTGGTTGCCCTGCTCGATCAGGAAGCTGTCGACCTGCTTGAGATATCCGGCGGCAATTATGAACAGCCGCGCATGATGGGGCTGGAGGGGACCGAGCCCGTGTTTGAGGGCGAGGTGCGCGAGAGCACGCGTGCGCGCGAAGCCTATTTCATGGGTTATGCTGAAGAGGTGATCAAAGCGGCGAAAACGCCGGTCATGGTCACCGGCGGCTTTCGCACAAAAGCCGCCATGGAGGAGGCACTCGACGCCGGTGTTGCCATGATCGGGATTGGCCGTCCGCTGTGCGTGGATGTGGATGCGCCGCGCGAGTTGCTCTCTGGCGCGCTCACCGAACTGGCGGCTTATGAGAGGGGCCTCGCACTGGGCTCCGGGCAATGGGGCCCGACCTCTGAAAATGAGGTGATCAAGGCCGCGAACGGGTTTGCCAACATGGCCTTCTTCTATCGCAACATTCTGCGGCTGGGCGACGGCAAGCCGACCAAACGGAAGATGTGGCTCCTGCCGGCCCTTATAGCGCACCAGCTCGAAGAGATGCGAGACGCTAAATGCGTTTAGTGAAAAATGAAGGTTGTAGTTAATAAAGAACTGAGAGTGTCCAAGTAATATAAAAATGCTTATCTTACTGTTCATTCAGTCGATTAAGCTTCAGGTAAACCCTGTCTGATATTTCCTTCCGGGGTGGTTCGGACAAATAAATGACTCTATTCAACGAAAAGACTGATACGCGTTTCGCCGAGCATGAGCGCTTCGTGAGAGGTGTCATGGGCGGGAACAGGGCTCGTCTGCAGTATGAGCGGATTGATGGTCTTGTGCTGCGCCGGCGGACGCTGGACGGCATCGAATTTACAGGCTGCGAGCTGCCCCATGCCCAGCTTCTGTTTTCCTCGCTGCGCGCGGCTTCATTCTATTGTTCCAACATCCGTGGCGCCGACCTTCGGGCCTGTGATCTCACCCGGGCGGACATGCGCGGCGTGATCCTGCGCGGCGCAGACCTTTACCGGGCCAAGCTTGATGGCGCTGACTTCCGTCAGGCTGTGCTGGTGCGCGCAGACCGCGATTCAAAGATGGTACCGGCGGGCCTCGATTTTGATGAAGATGGCGACATGCGGGGCGGGACGGTGGATTTCCGCAACTGCTCGATGGTTGGTGTGCAGCTGGGCAGCGCCAAGCTGAAAGGGGCTGACTTCAGCGGGGCCAACCTCCATGGGGCGGACCTGTCCGGAGCCGATATCCGCGACGCCAATCTGAACGGTGCGGTGCTCACCGATGTAAAGCTGGAAGGCGCGGCGCTTGATGGCGTGACGATGGAGAACGTGCTGCGCGACCCAAGCGAGGCGGCCATCGCGAAGGCGCAGGTATTAAGAGATCGCGTTGAAGCCAATGACGCCTACACCCATTCACTCGGCAGATCCGGCAAGCGGGGCAGTTTCGACGGTGAGGACTTGCGTCCGGTCGGTGACGGCTTCCACAAGGCGGGCCTGGTGGGCGCGACCTTCAAGAATGCGTGTGGCGTAGGCGTCGATTTCCGCGGCGCAATCCTGATCGGTGCGTCGTTTGAAGGCTCCGACCTGCGCAATGCACGCTTTGAAGGCGCGGACTTGCGGGGTGTGAACTTCAAGAATTGCAATCTCAACCACGCTGACCTGTCGCGCGCTGACCTCGCCTCATTTGACGGGGCCTCTGGTCGGCGCTTTCCGCCGAATTTTGGCGGTACCTTGATGCACTCTACGCGGTTTGATGGGGCCCAGCTTGATGAGGGTGTTACCCTGAACGAACTGCTTGGCCTGAAGCCTGCGAAAAAGGTCGCCTAAAGGGTTCAACCGGCTTGAGCCGCCACCCGCTCGGCCCAGTCAGCAAAGTCGTCCATGGCCTGCGCATAGCCCTTGTCGTTGAGGGTTTCGTGGCGGCCCTTGGGGTCAAACCGCATGGTCGCGTCGATGAAGCGGGCGTTGTAAAGCCGCGCTTTAAGCGTATCCATCGCAGCTCCTTTGTCGGTGGCCGGGTCTTCACCGCCTGCGGCCATGTGGATGGGCAGGTCGAGGCGCATCATGCGGGTGCGGGTCTCGTCAGCGCCGCGCTCTGCCAATTCAATGAAGTCACGCCATAGCGAGATGGAGGCCGGCCCGCCGCACAGCGGATCGTTGACGTAGGCGTCGACTTCTACGGGGATGCGCGACAGCCAGTCAAAGCTGGTGCGCGCGTCCTTGATCTGCTTGCCCCAGGCCTTGAAGGCCAGGGCGTCCATCCAGGTCGATGCCGCGGTTGCTTTCTTGAATAGGCCTTCAATCCCCAGCACCGTGCGCATCAGATTTGCCCGGCTGCCCAGCGCCAGATTGGCATTCCAGATCGCAAGGCCCGCAATCTCCCCTTTGCGTTCCTGGGCGTGGTTCATGGCGATTACACCGCCCATGGAGTGACCAAAGATGATGTGAGGCAGATTGCCGAAGGTCTGACGCGCCGCGGTCTCAACGGCTTGCGCATCGTCGATGACGGCCGCCCAGCCTTTCTTGGCCGCAAATACACCGACCGGGGCATCGTCGGCGCGGGTATGACCGTGGCCGCGATGGTCGTGGGCGACGACATTAAACCCGCGCGCCGCCAGATGTCGGGCAAAGCGCTCATAGCGCGCGCAGTGTTCAGACAGGCCGTGATGAATCTGAACCGTTCCCCGCGCGTTGCCGTCCGCCTTCAGGGTCCGCCAGCTCAGCGTGGCACCGGTCGGGCTGTTCAGCGTTTCGGCCTGAAACTCCATGGCGGCTTTTCCTTTGTCGAGGGCTTGGCTTAGCGTAGGCGAGCAGCATAACCGATGAGAGACGATCTGCCATGGCCACACCTGCGCTCCTTGCCATCGATCAGGGCACCACATCCAGTCGGGCCCTGGTGTTTGATCTGAAAGCCAATCTGATCGCCACGGCGCAGAAGGAATTTGCCCAGATTTACCCCGAACCCGGTTGGGTGGAGCACGATCCGGAGGTCATCTGGGCCACGGTTTTATCGACCGCACGCGAAGCGCTGAGCAAGGCCGAGGACGCCGGCTACGAGGTTCAGGCCATTGGCGTCACGAACCAGCGTGAAACCACCATTGTCTGGGACCGCGCCACAGGGCGTCCCATTCACAATGCCATCGTCTGGCAGGACCGGCGCACCGCCAGCGCCTGCGCGGACCTGCGCGCGGCGGGCCATGAAAAGCGGGTGGCCGAGCGGGCAGGGCTGGTGCTTGATCCTTACTTTTCCGCTACCAAGCTCGCCTGGATTCTCGACCATGTGCCGGGGGCGCGGGACAAGGCGGAGGCGGGGAAGCTGGCCTTCGGGACGGTCGACAGTTTTCTGATCTGGCGCCTGACCGGCGGCCGAGTCCATGCGATTGAAGCCACGAATGCCAGCCGGACCAGCCTCTACGGTCTGAAGTCGGGCGACTGGGACACTGAGCTTCTGGAGGTTTTCAATATCCCGCGGGCGGTCCTGCCAACCGTGGTCGATAGCGCAGGCGAGATCGGGCACAGCGAGGCGTCCATCTTCGGTCGGGCCATTCCCATCACCGGCGGCGCGGGCGACCAGCAGGCGGCCGCTATCGGTCAGGCCTGCCTGAAGCCCGGCGAGATGAAATCGACCTATGGCACCGGGGCCTTCATGCTGGTCCATACCGGCGAGGAGGTGGTGACCTCCACCAATCGCCTGCTCGCCACGACGGCCTGGAAACTCAATGGCGAAAGCCGCTACGCGCTGGAAGGCTCGGTCCTGTCGGCGGGTGCCACGGTGCAGTGGGTGCGCGATGGTCTGGGCCTCATCGCCAAGGCGAGCGAGATCGAAGCGCTGGCCATGGACGCTGATCCAGAGAGCGGCGTCTATCTCGTTCCGGCGTTTTCAGGGCTGGGCGCCCCGCACTGGAACCCGGATGCGCGCGGGGCTCTGGTCGGTCTGTCGCGGGGCTCCGGGCGTGCAGAGATCGCCCGGGCAGCGCTGGACTCGGTGGCCTATCAGACCCACGACCTGCTGGTCGCCATGGCCGCGGACGGAGTGGAGGTGTCCACCCTGAAGGTCGATGGCGGCATGACCGTCAACAACGCGCTGATGCAGCGGCTCGCCGATCTGTGTGCGGTGGAAAACATCCGCCCCCATAACGCCGAGTGCACCGCCTGGGGCGCAGCCTTCCTGGCCGGTTTGGGCGCGGGATTGTACAGCTCCATCGAAGACGCGCGCGCCCTGTGGCGAGAGGATCGCCACTTCGTGCCCGCCATGGACGCCGTCACCCGCGCCCGCCGTCTGGCCGGCTGGGCGGACGCGGTGAAGCGTGTGCTCTAGGGCTGCTCTGACCTACTCAGGCTTGGGCAGGTCGGCGCGCATGCGCTGTTCCTCGGCGATACGCTCGATCAGCGCATCGACGCTCATCGTGCCGATATCGCCATGGTCGCGGTGACGCACGGCCACTTCGCCCTTTTCAGCTTCGGCATCGCCAACCACCAGCATGTAGGGGATCTGCTTGGTCTGGGCGTTGCGGATCTTCTTCTGCATGCGCTCAGAGGCAAAGTCGGTCTCCGCCCGGATGCCGCCATGGACCGTATCCACGTCGGAGAAGAAGAGCTTCTTCTTCACCTCGGCGGCATAGTCCTCATGGCGGTCAGCAATCGGGATCACCATGGCCTGAACCGGTGACAGCCAGGTCGGGAACTTGCCCGCATAATGCTCGATCAGGAAGGCGATGAAGCGCTCATGGGTGCCCAGCGGCGCGCGGTGGATCACGTAGACTGGCTGCTTTTCGCCATTGGCATCGGTGTAGCCGAGATTGAAGTTTTTCGTGGCCACGAAGTCGAGCTGGTTGGTGGAGATGGCGTACTCGGTGCCGACCACGGACTTCACCATGAAGTCCACTTTCGGGCCGTAGAAGGCCGCCTCGCCTTCGACTTCCTTGTAAGGATAGCCAGACTCGTCCATCGCCTCTTTCAGAATGTCGAGGGCGCGCTTCCAGCCCGCGGCGTCGTCGACATATTTGTCGAGATTTTCCATGTCGGGCAGGGACAGGCGCATCCAGAAATTATCGATGCCGAACATGCGATAATATTTCGCGTGCAGGTGCATGACCGACAGGAATTCGTCCTTGGCCTGGTCCTCGCGGCAATAGATGTGCGCGTCATTCATGCAGAAGCCGCGCACGCGCATCAGGCCGGACAGGCCGCCGGAGGCTTCATAGCGGTAGCAGTTGCCATATTCGGCCAGACGCACCGGCAGATCACGATAGGACCACTGATCATGGGCGTAGATCATGTGGTGGTGCGGACAATTCATCGGTTTGAGATAATAGTCCGTCTCGTCGATCTTCATCGGGGCATACATGTCCTCCGCGTAGTAGGGCAGGTGCCCGGAGCGGTGGTAGAGGTCACCCTTGGTGATCTGCGGCGTGGTCACGCGCTTGTAGCCGCCCTTGTGCTCCTCGGTCTTGCCGAGGCGCTCCAGCTCGTCGCGGATGACATTGCCGTTGGGCAGCCAGAGCGGCAGGCCGGACCCGACCTCCTCAACCAGGGTGTAGAGGTTCAGCTCCTTGCCGATCTTGCGGTGGTCGCGCTTGGCCTGCTCTTCCAGGCGGACCAGCTCGGCGTCCAGCTCTTCCTTGGTCTCAAAGGCGAGCGCGTGGATACGCTGCAGCTGGGCGTTCTTCGCATCCCCGCGCCAGTAGGCTCCCGCGATGGAGCGCAGCTTGAAGTGACCGACCTGGCCTGAATGGTCGACGTGCGGACCGCGGCACAGGTCGACGAAGTCACCCGTACGATAAAAGCTGATCGTGGTTTCGCCTTCGCCGACAACGGACTCATCGCCCGTTTCCTTGGCGATCGCCGTGGAGCCCTTGTCGCGCAGAAGTTCCAGGAGCTCCACCTTGAAGTCCTGACCTTCCTTTTTCATGTACTCGATGGCTTCGTCGGCACCGACTTCCTCGCGCTGGAAGTATTTCTTCTTCTTGCGAAGCTCCTTCATGCGCTTTTCGATCTTGGGCAGATCTTCCGGCGTCAGAGGCTCATCAAGCGCGATGTCATAGAAGAACCCGGTTTCGGTCGCCGGTCCCACACCAAATTTCGCGGACGGATACAGATCCTTGATCGCGGCGGCCATCAGGTGCGCAGCCGAGTGGCGGCGCGTCTCTACGGGAAAAGCGTCTTGCGACATGATGATGAGGTCTTCATTGCAATATGTGGAACCAGAGCACGCAGCGCGTACACACCGCATTGATTTAGGGATTTCGCGCGGACCTGTCCACGCACCAGCTACCAATTCCAGGCGCGGTCGATTGCATCGCGCAGATACCTGAAGCTCTCATATTGACACCTTTGGGTATCATATGATGGAGTAAGGGTTTCACAACGCAGGAGAGGCTCATGTCATATCTTACCCCACGCACCTCAGCGGAGGCCGTTGACCGGCTGAGCTGGCTGACCGGATTGGGCGCGGGCCTGGCCTCTCTCATCTATGCGCTGAGTGCGGCTGAGGCCCTGGCTTCCCCGGACATGGCGGTTGCGATCGACTGGATTGCGAAGGGGGCTGCGATTGTCCTGATCGGCGCTTTTCTGCCGCTCTTCATCTGGTTCAAACGCCGCGCTGGCGCGCCGTCCATGAACCCGGTCAAGGCGGACAGCTTTCTGGCAAACGCTCTTCGCAAGGCGGGCTTCACCGCCTTTGCCCTGACGCTTCTGGGCACAATCCTGCTCAGCCTGATGGACAATCTGATCCTGTCGCGGATCACGCCGGAAATCGCGCTTGATTTCGTGGTGGCCGGCTCGTTGATGATCTTTGCGCTGGCGTTCGTGATCTTTGCCAGCGGTCCTGGCGACGGGGTCGACTAGTGTCGGGCCCCCTCGCCAACAGGATCCGGGTGCTGCGCGCTGAGCGTCAGATCAGCCAGACCGATCTCGCCGACGCCATTGGCGTGTCGCGCAAGACGATTTCCACGATCGAAGTCGGCCGCTTCACGCCCTCCACGGTGATCTCGCTGAAGATCGCCCGCTATTTCGACGTCCCGGTAGAGGATGTGTTCAGCCTGACCGATGATGGCTGAAAACAAACCTCCCCGAGCCCTTCGGGCTCGCAACGCGAACAGCCGAAATTTGTCGATCCTCCTTCGCGTCGGCTTAGTCGGGCGCGATGTTGGCCCCCTCAGATGTCATCAACCGCTCGAGACCATCGCTAAGCCTTTGCACCGCTAGCGCCCCGAGCGCGACGCGCTCGCAAGGCGAACAGCCGTCCGCAGCGTGAGCGAGGAGCGAAAACCCGTATGGGTTTGAGCCACAAACAAAAAAGACCGGACGTTTCCGCCCGGCCTTTCTCGTGTCCTGTCAGAAGGAAGCGGAGATTACTCCGACTTTTCTTCCTCAGAAGCCTCAGCTTCAGCGGCGGCGTCTTCGGCCGGAGCCTCTTCAGCCGGAGCTTCTTCTTCGGCTGGAGCGGCCTTGGCTTCTTCTTCAGCAGCCTTCTTGGCGGCTTCTTTTTCAGCCTTCTCTTCAGCGCGTTCCTTGGCCTTCTCGCCCGGCTCGCCCTTCTTCGGGTTGTTGCCAGCGGTCCACTCGTAGACGCCAGCGTCCTTCAGGAAGCGGGCGACGCGGTCGGTCGGCTTTGCGCCCTTCTTGATCCACTCGGCGGCGCGCTCAGCGTCGACAACGACGCGCTGCTCGTGGTCCTTCGGCAGCATCGGGTTGTAGGCACCGATCTTTTCAATGAAGCGGCCATCACGCGGCATGCGCGCGTCGGACACAACGATGCGGTAGTAGGGGCGCTTTTTTGCGCCACCACGGGCGAGACGAATTTTAACAGCCATGGGTATTCCTTACCTATTTTTTGGGTTTGCCGCCGGGCAGGCCAGGGAGGCCACCCGAACCGCCAAGACCTGGCAGTCCGGAACTCCCGCCAGAGCCCGGCAGGCCTGGCAGGTTGGCACCTTGCGGTGCATTTCCTTTGAGAAGATCAGACGCGGCTGCATCGAGCCCCGGCGGCATTCCACCGGGCGGCATGCCGCCACCGGGCATGCCCGGGAAGCCACCTTTGCCGCCCTTCTTGCCCATCTTCTTCATCATGTCCGCCATCTGGCGGTGCATTTTCAAAAGCTTGTTGACGTCCGGCACCTCAACGCCCGCACCCTTCGCGATGCGGCGCTTGCGGCTGGCTTTGAGGATGTCCGGCTTGGCGCGCTCTTCACGCGTCATGGAGGAGATGATCGCCTCCTGCCGTTTCAGCATCTTGTCGTCCATGCCGGCGGCGGCCATCTGCTGCTTGGCCTGCTTGTTCATGCCCGGCAGAAAGCCCATCAGACCCCCCAGGCCGCCCATCTTCTGAAGCTGGCGCAGCTGGTCGGCCAGGTCATCGAGATCGAACTTGCCCTTCGCCATCTTCTTGGCGAGCTTGGCAGCCTTGTCCTGATCAACCTCGGCCGCGGCCTTTTCCACCAGCGAGACGATGTCGCCGCGGCCCAGAATGCGACCAGCGAGGCGCTTGGCGTCAAAGGCATCAAGGCCGTCGACCTTTTCGCTGACACCGAGAAACTTGATTGGCAGGCCGGTGACCCAGCGCATGGACAGCGCCGCACCGCCGCGCGCATCACCATCCATCCGGGTCAGGGCCAGACCGGTCAGCGGCAGGCGTTCGTTAAAGCGCTTGGCGGTTTCCACCGCGTCCTGACCGGTCAGCGCGTCAGCCACCAGCAGGGTTTCGCGCGGCCGGGCAATGTCGGCGATCTTCGCCGCTTCGCCCATCATCTCTTCGTCGATGGAGGTCCGGCCCGCGGTATCGAGGATCACCACGTCATAGCCCTGAAGGCGGCCTGCGCTCATGGCGCGCTTGGCGATCTCAACCGCGCTCTGCCCCGCCACGATGGGCAGGCAGTTCACGCCCGCCTTTTCCGCCATCTGCGCCAGCTGCTCCATGGCGGCCGGGCGACGGGTGTCGAGGGAGGCGACGAGGACCTTCTTGTTCTCGCGCTCTGAAATGCGCTTGGCGAGCTTGGCGGTGGTGGTCGTCTTACCCGAGCCCTGCAGGCCCGCCATGAGGATGGCGACCGGCGGCTCACCGCCCAGGCTCAGCCCCTCAGGCTCACCCTCACCGCCGAGCAGCTCAACGAGCGCGTCATGGACGATCTTGATGACCTGATTGCCGGGCGAGACCGAGCGGATGACCTCTTCACCCACCGCGCGCTCACGCACCTTGCTGGTGAAGTCTTTCACCGCGGGCAGGGCGACGTCGGCTTCCAACAGCGCCACGCGGATCTCGCGCAGGGCCGCGTCGACGTCCTTCTCACTGAGCGCACCGCGCCCGGTGAGACCGTCGAATATGCCTGTCAAACGTTCGCTTAAGCTGTCGAACATGGGCCCTGCTTTAACTCTGCTTCATGTCTCACCAAGAGGTGAGTGCTCAACACGCACGCCGCAACCGCCCCGCTGGACGAGCCTTCGTCGAGCGGGGGACCTCGCCAACCTCCGGGCGTGTGATCCACGATGCGTGGACGCCGTGTGTTGGTTAGGCAAGCGGATTGGCGCTTGCGTAGGAGCGTGGGGAGTTACCGGGGCAGGGGGTGAGAGTCAAGTGTGGGCTTGGCGGAGCGGGGCGCGCGGCATCAATTCGATGCGCCGTTCTCTTGCTCCAGCCACTCAAATGGCTCCGGCCCAGATGCCCAGGCCTCAAGGTGGCCAAAGTCGGTTTCGGATTTGTCGATGACCTGTGCAATCGACCAGACCAGCTCGCCACCGGCAAGCGACCAGTCCACTTCATCAAGATAACCGGCCCGCACGCCGGCATGAACGGCGACGACTAAGGCCTCTTTGGCGGGGCTATGCTGTGTCTGGCTCGCGCTCAGGGCCGCGGCCTCGGCAAGGCAATCAAAGGCTTCGGCCCGGCCAGCCTGAGCGGCATAATAGGCTGGAAGTAGCGAGTTGGGTTCAGCATTGGCGATACTCGCTACATCACAGGTAACAAACGGCAAGGCTGAGGTCATCGCTTCGAAGTCGGCGGGATCAGGCTGAATCTCCGCCAGCCGCTGGCAAATATTTGTCTCTGGCGCTGGCCGAGCAACCTGCCAATAGGGGCGGAGCGTGTCGGACGGGCGGGGACAGCCATACACGTCGTAGCCGACCGCTGGCGCTTCAGACGCCTGCAGTATGTCGATCAGCTCATCTTTGCGCCGGCCGGTCACGAGCGATAAAAGTTCGGTGTTGATACCGCCTGAGGCTGCAGCATCAATGAAAAGTGATCGGATATAATTTGCTTCCGCACGCTCAAGCCCAGCGGCGATGCCTATCCGCTGATGGGCTTTGCGACATTCATGGTGGCGGGCTTGGTCGCTATTATCGAGGCCTGACAAAATATCAGAATTGACGGGCACGGCGCAGGCTTCGCGGACGGCCGAAAACAGGGGTGGTGTTTCGTCAGTTTGAAGGCCGCCACCCTGTGCGAGCTGTGTCAGTAAGTCAGAATAGCCGGGCTCGGATTGCTCGAGGTTCAACCAGTTCTGGTGCGGTTCTATCCCTGCAGCCGTTGCAAGTTGCACGGCTCCGGTGACCGGGCCACCGAGCTCATTGCGGGTGAGTGACCTTGCGATTGTGCCATCCTTGGCCAGTCGCTCAAGCGCGTCGTAATCCTCAAGCATGACGCGTTCAAGAAGCGCAAAGGCGAGCGCATCTCGATACCTTTCAGCGATCCCAGGGTGTTCGGCTTGCTCCAACAGGTGGCGTGAAATCGGCTCCTCTGCGCCATAACCGAGCGAGCGTGCGCTTTCAAACCAGAAAGCGGCCCAGCCTTCCTCTCCTGCCTCAAGGTGCTCTAGCGTGATCTCTGTGGAGGCTTCAGCGCAGGGGCTGAGTTTGTCTGCATGCTCGCGCATTGCAGCAAGGGGCCTAAGTCCGCCTTGTTCCAAATAAAGGTCGATAAGCTCCGGGCTTTTGGGCAGGACAGCGGTGGCATAGCGTCGGCACTGGTCAGGCAGGTTTTGAAACCCCCGATGGGCGCGTGCGGCGGCTGGGTCGACCAGACCTTGGAGCCATACAAGGCTCCAATTGATGCGATTGCCGCTCGATACGCTCCCTACAGCCGAAACCGAAACAGAAATTGGCGGTTCAAGGCTGTACTCCTGACCTGGATCGAGGATAGTCGTGTGGGGACAATGCGCCGGGGCCCTGAGGTGGTGTATTTTATTGAAAAGATTGGGGTATCCAGCTCGCGCGGCGATCATCGCATGGGCTTGGGAAACGCCGCACTCGCCAGCCTCAATGCGGGCAATGGCGTCGCGAAGCAGCGCGTCGCCGTTGGTGGGGGTAGCCTCGCAGCCGGCAAGGAGGGTAAGCGAAATCAGGGATATGAACAGCCGATACATGCGCGAACGCTAAACACGTTGCGCGTGTGTCTCAAGCAGAAGATGTCCTTTAGTCAAGGCCGGACTTTCTGGTGTAATGTACCCAGGCGTGTAAGGCCGAACGTTAGTGTCGCCCGGACTCCCGCTATCCGCTGGCCACCTTTGGTCGGTTAGACTGTGGCCATGATCCAAAGCGCTCACTTGCCGTTCATGCCTCCTACTGTGTCCGCATTTGCGAGCGCCGCACGATGAAACCCGCGGTCCCAATCATCATCAATAATAACAACCGCGTCGCTTTCAGCTCTATTATTAAAAGAGGTCGGACATGTTTCGGCCGAACCTGCCACCTTCCCTTTCTCATCCTCACCGCCTACCTCTAGCGCTTCACGCTTGCACTGGCCCTCGAAAGACTCTCGCCCATGCTCAAGATCGCTTTCCAGATGGACCCGATTACCGGCGTCAATATTGACGGGGACTCCACCTTCGACATTGCTCTGGAGGCGTTTTCGCGGGGCCATGAGATCTGGGTCTATGAACCGCGGCACCTGTCGTTTGAGGATGGGCGGGTGCGCGCCACGGCTCAAAAGGTCGACAAGCTGCAGCGGGTGAAGGGCGACCATGTGAGCCTGGCCGCGCCGGTGACGCTCGACCTGCACGGGGTTGATGCGGTCTTCCTGCGCCAGGACCCGCCCTTCGACATGAGCTATATCACCACGACCCACCTGCTGGAGCATCTGATGCCCGAGGTGCTGGTGGTGAACGATCCGCGCCATGTCCGCGATGCGCCGGAAAAGCTGTTCATCACGCATTTTGAAGGCATCATGCCGCCCACGCTGATCACCAGCTCTGAAAGCGAAATCCGCGATTTCTTCGAGCGCCACGACCGCGACATTGTCGTCAAACCGCTGTTCGGCAACGGTGGCGCGGGCGTGTTCCGGATGCGGGACTCGGCCGAAAACCTCGCCTCTCTGGTAGAGATGTTCCAGCAGATCAGCCGCGATCCGCTGATGGCCCAAGCCTTCGTGCCGGACGTGCGCAATGGCGACAAGCGGATCATCCTGGTGGACGGCGAGCCGGTGGGCGCGATCAATCGCGTCCCGGCCGAGGGCGAGGTGCGCGCCAACATGCATGTGGGCGGCAAGGCGGTTCAGTCTGATCTGACCAAGCGCGATCTGGAGCTGTGCGCCATCATCGGCCCGGAGCTGAAGCGCCGCGGTCTGGTCTTCACCGGTATCGATGTGATCGGCGACGTCATGACCGAGATCAACGTGACCTCGCCCACCGGCATTCAGGAGCTACGTCGCTTCTCCGGCGTGGACGTGTCGAAAATGCTGATCGACTGGGTGGAAGCGAAGCGCTAACCGGCTGCCAGCTCGGCCTCGCGGCGTTGCTCTACGAGCGTGTCGTAGCGCGCCAGCGTGGCTTCAGGCAGCTCAACCGAGCGCGGATAGCGCGGCTGGTCACGGTCCGGCACGATGGTCCCGCTCCAGCCGTGGGTGGTGTCCAGGAACCGCATCAGGCCAGCCTCTCCAAAGCGGGTCTCATACCCGTCCATCACCACATCGATATAGGACCGGAGAATGGGGGTCTGAGGGCTGCTCCAGCGGCGATAGTCGCCTGTGCTGTAGAGCGCGACGATGCGGCCTTCAGGCTTTCCGGCCTCTAGCTCCACCCCGTCCGTGACATCGATCGTGCGATAGCCCAGCTCACGGATTTTCAGCGGTTCCACATCCTCATCACGGATGGTCTCCACGACGCCATCCACGGTGATGCCGTCAGCCTCGGTCAGTGTCACGGCGTTGACCATCTCACCAGACGGCATGGTGGCCGAGTGCCGCCATTCGCGGCGATAGCCGGTGAGCTTCGCAGACTGAACCGTCAGCTCACGCGGCCAGGTCTTCGCATTGACCAGAGAGCCAAAGCCGAAAATCCGGTCGCCGGGGCGAAGGTCGAGCATGGAAAGCTCCTGGAGGCTGCGTTTGGCGTCGAGATAGGGCTGGTGCCGGGTTTGACCAAGGACGGCCTGCGAACCGGCTGTTGGTCAGTCAGGCAGCTGGGCCAGCCGGTTGCGCCGTGCGAAGATGAACGCGGCAATCGCGCCAGCCAGCAGGACAAGCGCCACAAGGCCTCCGAGCGGCCCGAACACCGCAAAGCTCCCCAGCACAAACACGATGGCCAGCAGCCCGAGGAAGGTCCGTGATCCATACTCGCGGATCAGCTCCACGATCATGACGAAGGCGGGCAGCAGCATCAGGATCGAGACCGACGCAAAGATCAGCCCAGCCCCCAACGACACAGCCATGGGGATCAGGAACTGGGCCTGTGGGCTCTGTTCGGAGATGATGGGGAGCAGGCCGAGGGCCGTGGTCAGCGTGGTGATCATGACTGGCCGGAAGCGCCGCGCGGCGGCCTCGGCAATCGCGGCTTCAGGATCAAGTCCGCGCTCGTTTCGGTTGTTGTTATACCGATCGATCATGACGATGGAGGCGTTCACCACAACGCCTGAAAGCGCGACCATCCCGAAGATGGACGGGAAGGACAGGTCAAAGCCCAGAGCAAAGTGACCAATGATCGCCCCGCCAATCCCGAACGGAATGGCGATCAGGATGATCAACGGCTGGACATAGCTCCTGAGCTGGGTCGCCAGCAGGGCGTACATGATGATCACCGCGATCATCAGCCCACGGCCGAGGCTTGCGAAGTCTTCGGCCTGCTCTCGGCCAGCCCCGGCCAGATTGCTGCGCAGGTCCGGGTAGCGCTCCAGAAGATCGGCCAAAATTTCAGTCTCAGCCAGGGTTCTCGCCTCGCCGGGCGTGATGACGCCTTCATCCACGTCCGCGGTCAGCTCGATAATGCGCCGACCGTCAATTCGCTCAATCTGGGTGAAGCTTCGGGTCTCGCTATAGGTCGCAGCCACCGAGAGCGGCAGCGTCGCGCCGTCGGGCGTGCGGATGCGCAGCTGATCCAGTGCGGACAGGTCGTTACGCAGCTCCAATGGGTAGCGCACGAAGACCCGGACCTCCTCCCGGCCGCGCTGGATGCGCTGGACTTCTTCGCCGAAGAAGGACTGGCGCACCTGTCGGGCAATGTCAGACGGGGTCAGGCCAGCCGCCTCACCAGCGGGCGTCAGCGCAAAATTCAGCTGGCGCTTGCCCAGGTCAAACCCGTCATCAATCTCCGAAACGCCATTGATCAGGGCAAGACGCTCGGCAAATTCGGCGACCGCGCTTTCCAGCGTGTCATTGTCCGGGTGGGACATCTCGTAGGCGATGTCGGCATCCTGCGGGCCAGCGGAGGAGATGATCGTCAACTGTTCAACACCGGGAAGGCGGCCGATACGCTCTCGCCATTCGGCTTCCAGTGCGGCCGATCCCACGGTGCGCTCCGCGGCCGGCGTGAGCTGAAGCTCGACTTGCGCCAGGTTCGAGGCAACGGTGGTTGAGCTGGTGGACCCTGGTCCGCTGAACAGGCTGGTGCGTCCGCCAATCGTGGCAATCACGCCGCGGATCGCTGGTTCGCCAGCCTCTTCATACTCTGCCTGCATGTCGCGCGCGGCATTGATCATCCGCTCGGCAGCGTCGCGTGTGGCGTCAAACGGAGCTCCGTCGGGCAGCGAGATGTCCGCATTGATTTGCTCGGCTTCAATCGACGGGAAAAAGATGAAGCGTACGACGCCACTGGTGGCGAGCGACATGGCCGCCACCAGAACCATGATCCCTGCTGCTGCGACCAGAAAACGGTGGCGCGCAGCGAAATGGGCCCATCCCGCAACGGGGCCTTCAGAGAAGGCGAGCAGTCGGCTGGCGACCGCGTCCTGAATGCGTGCCAGTGGCCCCTTTGACCAGTTATCGCCATGGGCGAGGTGGGCGGGCAGGATCAGGAAGGCCTCGACCAGCGACACGGCAAGGATACAGATCACCACAATCGGGATCGGTCGCGTGATCTCACCGAAGGTACCACCTGAAAATACCAGAGGCCCAAAGGCCGCCATTGTGGTCAGAACGCCAACCAGAACTGGTGCGGCCACACCGGTGACCCCGGCGATGGCCGCCTCTTCCCCGCTGCGCCCCTTCGCCCGTTCCCGATCCGTGTTTTCACCGACCACGATGGCATCGTCGACCACGATGCCCAGAACCACGATCAGGCCGAATGTCGTGATGAAGTTGAGCGTTACGCCCGCTGCACCGAACAGTGCAAAACCGCCCAGGAAGGAGATGGGCACGCCCATCGACACCCAGAACGCCAGCCGCAGGTCCAGCATCAGGACTAGGAGCAGGAACACCAGTGTGAAGCCGATAATGGCATTGCGCGCGAGCAGGGCGATCCGGTCAGAGAAGACCTGACTCTGGTCGCTGGCGATCACGATCTCGATGCCGGGCGGAAGCGTTGTTTCTTCAATCCAGGCCACAGCACTGTTGCGCACATCCAGAAGGTCTTCGCGGCTGCGCACCTGAACATCGACGAAGACGGCCGGAACGCCGTCCCATGTGGCAATCAGGGGCTCTTCCTGGAATCCGTCCACGACCTCGGCAACATCGCCAAGACGCACACGGGCCCCACTTTCTGAGGCGCGTAGGATGATGTTCTCGAAGGCCTCACCGGTTTCAGCCCGGGCATCGGTGCGCAGAAGGATTTCGCCAGCGTCGGTGCGGATCTGACCGCCAGACAGATCGAGCGAAGAGCTGCGTACGGCCTGAGACACTTCGTTGAAGGTGAGGCCATAGCGCCGCAACGCGTCTTCATCGACCGAGATCGAGATCTCGTAGGACCGTACGCCGCGCAGATTGACGGTGGAAATATCACCGCGAGACAGCAGGTCACGCTCTGCTGACTCGCCGGTTTCGCGCAGCGTGCGCTCGTCAACTGCGCCGGTAATCGCAAAGGTCAGGACGGTCGTGATCGGCTGAGGTATGCGAATTTGTGCCTGTTCGGCTTCCTCAGGCGGGAAATCCACCAGGGAGTCGATGGCGGTCTCGACATCATCCTTGACGATCTGGGCGTCGACGAAATCAAGAAGCTCCACTGTAACAGTGCCGCGCCCTTCCGATGCCACGGAGCGGACCCGGTCTACACCCTCAAGGCCGAGCACCGCCTCTTCCATGCGCCGGGTTATGCTCTCCTCGACTTCGCCAGGTGTAGCGCCAGGATAAATGACCGAGACTTGGACTGAACGTGGTGACAGGGTCGGGAAGACCTCTGTCGGGATCGTCCAGGCGGTCAGCGCGCCGCCGAGCAGGAACAGCACCATCAACAGGTTTGCCGCCACAGGGTTGCGCGCAAACCAGCTGACGAGGCCTTTGCCGGGCCAGTTGGAGTGAATGCTGGGCGGAATATCTGGCGGCGTGTCGTTCATGGCCGCTTACCGCTCGTCGCTTGATGTCGAAAGGATGTCGGCCGAGCGACCAACACCACCCTCTGGTACGGGCGAGACAATGATGCCGTCCCCGAAATCAAAGGGCTCGACGACGATTTGGCCGCGCGGCCTGTCGATAACGGTAACCTGACGCTCCACAATAAGTCCGTCCTGAACGATGCGTACGACATCAAGGCTGGGCGCGGCTTCGGCCGGCAAAGTCAGAACGTTTGTCGCGGTGGGGCCGCTGATCTCAATCTGCGCAAACTGGCCGGGACGCAGGGATGGTGCGGCGTCGCCGGGTGCGAGAAAGAGATCGATAAATCGTGTGCGCGAATTCAGTAGAGCCCCAACGCGGGCAATCTGCGCTTCAAAGCGTGGGCCACCTTCGAGGGTCACGCGCGCAGTCACGCCTGTCGCGTCGCCAATACGCTGAAGATCAGACGGCGCGATCGGTGCAACAATCTCAAGCGTGGAGGCGTCGTAAACCGAGCCATAGCGCTGTCCCGCGACAAGAAGCAGCCCGGCCTCGACCCGGCTTTCGGTCACGCGACCATCAAACGGGAAGGAGGCGGATGTACGCTCGAGGTTGAGGCGTGCTTGTGCCAGGTCGGCTTCCGCGGCGAGCTTGCGCGCACGGGCGGCGGCCAGCTGCGGCTCACGGGCGGCGAGCGCCGTGATCTCCCGGTCTGGATAAACCGCTTCCCATTCCCGGCGTGCGATTGCGGCGTCGGCTTCAGTCTGCTGCAGGGAGGCATCAGCGTCGGCCAGCGCGGCTTCGGCACGTGTCACTGCAACGCGATAATCGCGCGGGTCGATCTGGAAGAGAACTTCCCCGGCTTCAAAACTCGCCCCGGCCCGGGCACTTTCAGACAACCGGTCGATGCGACCGCCCACTTGCGGTGAGATATCCACCAGAGCCGTTGCCGTGACCGTGCCTGTGATGGTGATCGTGGCTGCGTGCGACCCTTCGCTGGGCGTGACCACACGGACCGGGATCGTGGATTGTTCAGGACTGCCGCCCGGTGGGCCACCACTGCCGCCGGACAGGAGAATTGTGATGAAGGCAGCGATCAGGATCACCGCGATAATTGCACCAATCTGTATCCAACCGATCCAGCCGTTCTCGTAACGGCGATCCGTGGAACCGGTGTCCTGCTCAGCACTCATTGAGGTTTTAGTCCACTCTAGGTCGCTGCGCAAACGTGCGCCATGCACCGCAACCTAACTCGGTTCACCGTAAGTGCCAGTGCAGTTTTGACCCAAGCGGGAATTTTTGTCGGAGCTGTCGCCGCCGAAGCTCAGAAGACGCCGCCATCAGCCGAACAGCGCTGCGCCCATATCCGGCCACTGACCCGTTGCCAGGAAGGGCAGACCCATGGCCATGGCCACGGACACCACCAGGCCGAAGCCGGCGCGCGCCATGTCGCCCGCGACATCTTTCACCGCCTCGCCTTTGGAGCGCAGGTTTGTGACCACGGCGATGCCGATCTCGCGACCCGCGAGAAGACCGAGGAAGACCCAGGTCGTACTCATCGGAATGTCGTTGATTTCCTTGAAATACATCAGGATCAGGCCGAAGGAGAAGTCGACCACGGTGGCCGCGCGCACGTCTACCGTGTTGGTTTTGGCCAGAACGATCTTCTGAATTTCACCGCCGCGGATCGCGAAGATAATCGCGTGAAGGCCAACCATGAGCAGGGTGGCAAAAACCAACATGGCGATGGAGAAGGTGACAGTGACATCGCCCGTGGCCGGGTCGATCACGGTTTCACGCGGCAGATAGACGAAGATATTGGCCAGATCCTGCATCAGCCATTGCGACCACAGGAATCCGGTCGACAGCCATTGCAGCACATACCAAGTGTTCAGGCGGCTTGTGGCCAGGGCAATAACGACGGCCACGACGGCAACGATGCCAACCCACATCCAGTTTGCATTGGCGATATCCGGCAGCGCCGGACCAACGTGCAGCAGATAGGCCAGAACCATGACCAGACCGGCAACCGCAGGGATCGCCCAGGGCGGCGAGTGGTTGTCGTCGACATCGGTCCTGGAGATCCACGTCTCGAACGCGCGTGCGATAAGGATGAACAGTACAGCACCGGCACCGAAGGCAACCAGATAGCCGAGCAGGCTCTTGATCAACATGTTGCCAAGCACGCCCGCCGTCGCTGCGCCGCCCGTCAGGGTGAAGATCGTGAGCACAAGGAAGGTCGTCGACACTGGAATGCCGAAATAGGTCAGCAGCAAAAGCACCAGAGGCGGCAGGACATGCCACCATTGAATGCCATTTTCTGGGTAGGGGATGGAGTTCAGGCGGTCAAAGGCAATGTCGCCATCGTAGCCGAAATAACCGTAGAGCATGACCGCGATGATGATCGTCGCGGCGAAGGCCCACAGGACGACCCAGGGTCGTTTGGAGTTCGATGACAGGAAGGTTCCAAGCGTCTGAATGACGTCATTGGCCACAATGGCGTAGGCCGCGAACATGAAACCCACAAGGGCAAAGAGCGGCACACCAAAAACCGAAAGTTCGGACATCGAAAGACTCCAGAGAGTTCCCCTCATGTGCCATGCGACACACACTCACGTGCCCGGATAGCAATCCGGGGAGAGGGGTCAAGTCAAACCGGTCCCGTGTCGCTGTATTTCATAAAACTGACACAGCAGGTTGTGCCCCTCGCCATGGCCTAGGGGTTTAGATTCACAAAAAACTGGCCCGAACGATCATTTCTGTACCGTCTGGACGGTTTGGCTTGAAAAAAACCGTCCAGACGGTATAAATGCAGTGCAGCATAGTTTCTCAGGCTCACCCCATGGCAGACGATCATTCCAAGGCTAACGCAAACCCCGGCGACGACCGGGCGAGCACGCGCGACATCATTCTGGACGCAGCAGAACGTGTCGTGGCGCGTGATGGGGCGCGCCGACTGACGATCGATGCGGTGGTCAAGGAAAGCGGCTATTCCAAGGGCGGGGTGCTCTACAATTTCCCGTCCAAGCTGGATCTGATCAAAGGCATGGTCCAGCGCATGGTCGACAGCCATACCCAGCGCCATGAGGCTGCGCTGAAGCAGGCGCAGGATGAAGGGCGCTCGCCGCTTGAGGCCATGGCGCGCGCGCTGGTTTCGAAGGAAGAACGCGATGTGGATCGTCAGGTCTCCATGGGTCTACTCGCAGCAGCGGCGGAAAACCCGGAGCTGATCGACCCGATCCGCGATGCAATTGCCCGCATGCGCGGCGATATCCTGGCCCACGCGCCGGACCCCCAGCTCGCCACGATTATGCTTCTGGCCGCAGACGGCCTTCATTTCTCCGACATTCTCGGATTGGACATTCTCGCTGAAGATGAGCGCGAGGCCGTAGAAGCCCGCCTTATCGCTCTGGCCTCGGAGCCTCCCCAATGAAATCTCTCCTCCCCGTCACTCTGTTGAGCTTCGCGGCGCTAGCGGCTTGCTCGCCGGCACCGGTTTCAGAACCAAGCCCGATCCGGGCCGCTCGCATCGAGCAGGTCCAGCCAGCTCAGTCCGCCGCCGTTCGAGACTTTGTCGGCCGCGTTGAAGCGCGCCTGACCGTAGACCTCGCCTTCCAGGTTGGCGGTCGCCTCGCCGACTTCCCGGTCAGTGAAGGTGAGCAGATCGCAGAGGGCACCCGCGTTGCCGCGCTGGAGGCTCAGGACTTTGAGCGGGCCCTGCGTGAAGCTCGGGTGCAGCTGCAACAGGCGCAGCAGAATCTGGACCGCCAACGCACGCTGCACGAGCGCGGCATTGCCTCTGATGCAGCCCTCGAAGACGCTCAGACCGCCTATGACCTGCGCGCTGTCGCGCTCGATAACGCCCGTCAAAACCGCCAGTACGCCGAGGTTGATGCCCCGTTTGACGGCTTGGTAAGTCGTCGTCTGGTCGATAATTTCACAACCGTTTCGCCGGGCCAGCCAGTCGTCCGGCTTCAGGACGTCAGCGAGCTGCGTGTGGCCATTCAGGTGCCCGAAAGTGTCCTGGCGCTGGTGGACGAGACCGAGCCGGAAGAAATGACGGCGCGCTTCCCCTTCCTTCCAGATCAGAATTTTGATCTGGAGTTTCGTGAGCTTGTGGCTGAGCCGGATCAGGCGAGCCAGACCTATACCGTGCTGTTCGCCCTGCCCAACGACATTCCCGCCAACATCCTGCCGGGCATGACTGCCAATGTGCGGATCGTCACAGAACCCAACGCGCTCAATGAAAATCCGGGAGTGCGGGTGCCGGTGACAGCACTCGCGGCCGCGCCCGACGGCGGGTTTCAGGTCTGGGTCTTCAACCCGGCTGAGGGACTGGTGAATGCACGCCGTGTTGCGGTCGGTCCGGTCAATGGCGAGTCCGTCCTGGTGGAGGAAGGACTGGAGGCCGGCGAGCAGATTGTGACTGCGGGCGTGACCGCCCTTCATGAAGGCATGGCCGTGCGTCCGCTGCAGCGGGCAGTTCGTACCAGTGCCTCCGGTCTGTTCTAAACCCGGCGCGCGGGAGCCTTCCTCATGAGTAAGACCGATACCTCGACAAGCCGGGGCAAGCTGGCGCGCCTCGCGATTGAAAAGCCGGTGCTGACCTGGCTCGTCATTCTGGCCTGCCTGCTCGGCGGCTGGTGGGGCTTCGACACGGTCGGCCGGCTGGAAGACCCGGCCTTTACCATCAAGGAATCCATCGTCTTCACGCCCTATCCCGGAGCGAGCGCCGAGGAAGTCGAGCGCGAGGTGACCGAACGCCTCGAGACCGCTATTCAGCAGATGAGCCAGCTGCGCGAAGTGCGCTCTGAAAGCTCACCGGGCATCAGTGAAATCCGGGTCGTGGTTCGCGACGAGTTTGACGGGTCTGAGCTGCCCCAGGTGTGGGATGAGCTGAGGAAGCGCGTTCGCGATGCGCAAGCGGTCCTTCCTCCGGGCGCAGGACCGAGCCAGGTCGCCGACGACTTTGCCGACGTTTATGGCATCCTCTACGCGGTGGCTGCGCCGGGCTACTCTGACGCGGAAGTGCGCGACATTGGCAATTATCTGCGCCGTGAATTGTTGACGGTGGATGGCGTGTCACGCGTTGCCCTCGCCGGCGTGCCTGAAGAACGGATCTACATCGAAATCCCCCAGGAAAATCTGGCGCGCCTCGGACTTCCGGTCGGGGCCGTCCTGTCGACCCTGTCGAACGAAAACGCTGTTGTTTCGGCGGGTGAAACGCCGGCGGGCGGGCGTCTTCTGTCGATCGAGTTGCCACAGCGCATTGGTGGTGTCGCGTCGATCGAAAACCTTCTGATCAATCCGGGCGATGCAGGTGGAACGTTGCGCCTGTCCGATATTGCCGAGGTCCGCAGGGCTCCGGTGGAGCGCGCGGATCAGTATATCTATCACAATGGTGAACGCGCCTTCACGGTGGGTGTGTCCGGTTTGTCGGACGCCAATATCGTGGATGTGGGCAAGGCGGTCGAAGCCAAGCTCGACCAGCTCATGGTCAACCTCCCTATCGGTGTCGAGCTGAAGCCGATTTATGAACAGCACGTGGTGGTCGAGGAGTCGATCAACGGCTTCCTGATCAATCTGGCGATGTCGCTGGCGATTGTGATCGGGGTGCTGTGTGTCTTCATGGGGTGGCGAGCCGGTGTCACCGTGGGTGCCGTGCTTCTGCTGACCGTGGCGGGTACGCTCGCCTTCATGGCGGGCTTTGACATCACCATGCAGCGCATCTCATTGGGGGCGCTGATCATTGCGATGGGGATGCTGGTCGACAACGCCATTGTGGTGACAGAGGGCATTCAGGTCGCGGTTCAGCGCGGCGAGCGTCGCATGAAGGCCGCCGAGGATGCTGTTGCGTCGACGCAGTGGCCGCTGCTGGGCGCAACCGTGATCGGGATCATGGCGTTTTCCGGCATTGGTCTGTCGCCAGATAGCACGGGTGAATTTCTGTTCTCGCTGTTCGCCGTGATTGGAATTTCGCTTTTGCTGAGCTGGCTGCTCGCGATCACCGTGGCTCCGATGATCGCCTATGCGCTGTTCAAAAGTGAGCAGGGCAAGGCCGGTGGGGACGCCCATGGCGGTGCATTCTTTGTCGGCTATCGCGGTCTCCTCAAAGCGACGCTGAAGTTCCGCTGGGTCACGGTCGCGGTTCTTCTGGCGATCACTGTGGCGAGCTATGTGGGGTTTGGACAGGTGCGCCAGTCCTTCTTCCCGAACTCCAATACGCCGATGTTCTACGTGAATATTCTGGAGCCGCAGGGCGCAGATATCCTGACCACTGACGAGACCATCCGCGATATCGCGCGCTATGCCGGCGCGCAGGCCGAAGCGGTGAACGTGGACGCCTTCGTCGGGCAGGGGGCCACGCGTTTCATGCTGACCTATACCTCCGAGCAGCCGAACCCAGCCTACGGCCAGCTCGTGGTGCGCACCGATGGCCTGGAGGAAATCCCCGCTCTCGGCGATCGGATCCTACAGTATATTTCCGACACCCATCCCGACATTGAAGCGCGCGTTGACCGCATCGTCTTCGGTCCACCATCCGGGGCCCAGCTGGAGGCCCGCTTCATGGGGCCGGACGCAACGGTGCTGCGCGAGCTGGCCGCCGAGGCCATCGAGAAACTCCGTGCGGATGGCAATGTGCGTGACCTGCGCACCGACTGGCGCAATCGTGAGCTGGTGCTCCGCCCGCAAATTGTGGACGAGCGCGCCCGCACCATCGGCCTGACCCGCTCAGACATTGGCGAAGCGCTGCGCTTTGCGACCGAGGGCGTGGATGTTGGCGTCTACCGGGAGGGCGATCGCCTGATCCCCATCGTCGCGCGCGCACCATCAGCCGAGCGGGCCGTGGCTGATAATCTGTCTGACCGTCTGATCTGGAGCCCGGCGCAAAATGCGTATGTGCCCCTCGGCCAGGCGGTGGACGGGTTTGCGCTTGAGGCTCGCGACACGCTCATTCAGCGCCGCGACCGGGTCAGAACCCTGACGGTTCAGGCCAACCCGCCAGAGGGCGTGACCGCTGCGAGCGCCTTCGTCGGCTTTTCCGCAATTGTCGAGACAATTGAACTGCCGCGGGGCTACACCCTGGAATGGGGCGGTGAGCATGAAGCCAGCCAGGAGGCCAATGAAAGCCTCGGCGGTGTGCTGCCCTTCTCACTGCTGGTGATGGTGGTGACCTCCATCCTGCTGTTCCAGAGCGTCCGTCAGCCGCTGATCATCTGGCTTGTCGTTCCCATGAGCGTCATTGGTGTGACGGTGGGCCTGCTCTCGACGAATGTGGCCTTCTCCTTCACCGCACTGCTCGGGCTTTTGTCGCTGTCCGGCATGTTGATCAAGAACGCCATTGTTCTTGTTGACGAGCTTGATCAGCGCATCGCGCGCGGCGATGAGAAGCTCAGCGCGGTTGTTGAAGGCTCGGTCAGCCGCGTGCGACCGGTCATGCTGGCGGCTGGAACCACCATATTGGGGATGACGCCGCTCATCTTTGATGCCTTCTTCCAGGGCATGGCCGTGACGATTATCGGCGGTCTCGCATTTGCCACGGTCCTGACCCTGATCGCCACGCCGGTTTTCTACGGGCTGTTCTTCCGGGTGAAAGCCTAGATGCGGGTGAGCGCCTGACGCCTAATCGGGCATTGGCGGATACTGCCGCGGCTTTTTCGCTTCAAAGCGGCGCTCGTCTTTCTTCGCCGGATAGATCAGCGACAGCGTTGAGCCCAGCGTGTAGTAGGAGCGCAAAAAGCGGAAACCCATGTAAAGCGGCAAGACCCAAAGAAGGTCGAGCCGTCGCCAGATTGTCAGAACGAAGGCAGCGAACACAAAGGGCATGCCGAGCACCACGGCTACGACGGTTGCGAAATCCGGGTGGCCGTAAACCCCGCCAAAGATGAAAAAGACGATGAGGCCGTAGATCAG
This sequence comes from Oceanicaulis sp., assembly GCA_043513725.1. Taxonomy (GTDB): domain Bacteria; phylum Pseudomonadota; class Alphaproteobacteria; order Caulobacterales; family Maricaulaceae; genus Oceanicaulis. Next base: position 2,083,161 of record CP121338.1, read on the forward strand.
GAGCGGCGTCATCATCGCCCGGCGTGCCCCGTTCAGGAGCGTGAAGGGCAGGGACACATTCCCGATCACAGATCCGTTGGAAAACAGTGCAGACCGGTTATGGGCCACCACGTGGTAGAGCGAGCGGAACCAGCGGGTGCGTTGTTCGCGCAGGAAGGCCAGCGTATCCGGGGTCTCGGTGTAGAAGAGGGCTCGCGGCTCAGACACATTGCGATAGCCGATGCTCGCCATGGCGAGCGTGATGTCGGTGTCTTCGCCATTCATGCCCTCGGTAAAGCCGCCCGCCGCATCCAGCGCGCCCTTGCGATAGATGACGAACATGCCGGGCAGGCCGAAAATGCCGCCAAACGCCCCAAAGCCGACCTGCACGAAGCCGTGGCGCAGCAAGACCTCAATCGCCCGGATTTTCGCCAGCAGGCCTTCATCCTCGTGGGGCATGGGCAGGCCACCGACCGCTCCGACTTGCGGATTGGCGAAATGGCGCATGGCCACGTGAATGGCGCGCGCTGAAATTTCGGTATCCGCATCGATGCGCACCACGAAGTCTTCGTCGATGAGGTCGAGCCCGCGGTTGAGCGCTTTGGCTTTGCCGGGAATGGTGCTGGCGTCCACTGTGAAGCCGGATATGTGCGCGCAGGTTTCCAGCGTGGTTTCAGCGACCCGGGCGGTCGCATCGCTGGAGCAGTTTTCCATGACCACGACCCGGACCTCCCCGGCATAGCGCTTGGCGGCTGCATCGACGGCTCTAAGCGTCGCGGCGATCTGGTGGGCTTCATTGTGCGCCGGGACCAGCACGGCGACCGGTGGGGCATAGGCGCGCCGTCTGGAAATCAGATTGCGAAGCCAGCCAATCAGCGCCAGCTGACCGCCCATGACCTGCTGGGCGAGAAAGACGCCCGGGCCCATGCCGCCGAGGATGGCGATAGACCTGAGATACCGGGTTTCGGGTTCAAACACGGTTGCGACGATGATGGCGATGAGACCGGCAATCAGGGCCGTCACCATCAGCACGGTGTATTCATAGGATTTGCCCGTGCGCAGGTTCGGTACCCCGCTATCGACCGGCAGGCGCGCATTGGCGATGACAGTGTGCGGGAAGATCGCAAGCCCTGCGATCCCGACCAGGAATTGCTGGAAGTGGATTGGCCAGACTGCGGACGCAAACCGCCAGCTCGCCCAGCTGGCCACATCCACAATCGCGCATATCACCGCGAATTTGATCAGGAACAGGCTCGCGAGTTTCAGGCGGGTTCCGACATTACCATAGGCGAAGATCGCATAGGTCAGAAAGAAGCTGATCAGAAAGGTGCGCACCGGCAGAACCGCGTTCAGACGGTCGGCCGTGAAGCCCACAAAGTCGCGCGGCAGGGTGATGTTAAAGCTGGCGCTCGCGATTTCCGGCAGGGCTAGAAGAATGATCGAAACGAAGGCAAAGCCGACGAGCGCTGTGTCCTGAATCACACGGGGCCGTGCGATTGAGACGCCCTGCGGCGCTGAATCCACCGACCGGAAGAAGTCTTCCGAGCGGCCCTGATCGTCGAGCTTTGCCGGTACCGGCTTTGTCTTGCCCTTCGCCGTCAGTGTTTCAGGCCGCGGCGGAGCCGGTGGTGCATCAGTGTCGTCCAGCATGGAAGTGTCCCCGCCCGAAAATTGCCCCGTCCTCGCCATTCCCGGCCACAAAAACAGAGTAAAGCCTCAAATTAAGACTTTTTAAACCTGCGAATTGGGCGCTCTTATGGTCTAGATTAAGGCTGTCTGGCGCCAGCGCTTGAGAGGGGACGACAATGAAGCAATCTGTCTGGACGGTTTCCATGGCTGCCTTGGCGGCAACCGGCACCGGTACGGCGCTGGCTGACGACGGTCGGTTTGAACTGCGCAGCGAGAACACGATCGTGCGCTCCGATCCCTTCGCGCCCGGCGATGAAACCATGGTGGGGCTGGGCTCGCCGTTTGAGCTGGAGACCGGCTTTGATTCCAACACGTGGCTGCGCTGGGTTCAGCCGCTGGAGGGTCGTCAGGTTGTTCGCTTTGAGCAGCAGGTGCGCGTGCGTACCTATTTTGACGCCGATGAGCTGAACGCCCTGCTCCTGACCCCGCGCATTCAGTACTGGAACACCAGCGGCGACAATCGCTTCCAGATGCGCCTGTCGGCGGGATGGTCGCACTTCAGTCGTGACGGTGATGAGCAGTGGACCCGTCCCGAGGGCGAGGCTCAACTGCGCTACCGCCATAACGGTGAGCGCCAGCTCGAGACAGTCGCGCGCTTGCGGATCAACGCCTATGAGTTCGAGAACCCGGCCCTGCAGGGCCTCGATTCAACGCGCGTGCGCTATGGCCTGGAGCAGTTCTTCCGCAATGAGGACGCCAGTATCGCCGTGCGCCTGTCAGCCTTCTTCGAAACGGCTGATGCCGATGATGACCGCTTCAGCTTTGATGAAGTGCGCACCCGGGCCGAGGTGGCCTGGCAACCCGACGACAAGACACTCGTGGTCGCCGGCCTCGATTATCGCGACCGTGATTATGACGCGGACTTCACGCCTCTGATTGCCACGCCGCGGGCCGATGAACGCTTCACCGCCGACTTGCGGGTCGAGCGTGAGGTTTCGCAGCGGATTACCGCCTTTGCGTCCGCCGGCTATCTCGATAACAGCTCGAATTTCGCCCTGCGTGACTACGGTGGGGAGACCTTCCAGGTAGGGTTCCGGGCTCAATTCTGAACAAGTCTGACCCGAATATGAACGAAAAAGCCCCATTTCGGCCCCAAACCGATCATGTCCGAGCCGTAATGAAATCCGAAATCTGACAGGGTGAAGAGGTCGTTAACGACTTCGGGGCGCGCCGGGACTGGCGCATTCGGGCACGTTTCGGGGGAAATCCGATGAAGACCAACCGCGAATACAAACGCCGCTTTCCGTGGTTCTCTGCCTCGCTTGGCGTGATAGCAGTGGCCAGCGTCGCGACGCTGTTTGTCTCTGGCCAGCTTAATGCAGGCCAGGGCGAGTTCGGTCTTTTCGTCACCCGTGTCATGGACCGGATCACGACCGCTCACGCTGATCTCAGCTCTGAAGGTCGCCACCATATCAGCTTTGCCGATGGCGGTGAGGTTGATGGGCTGGTGGTGTCCGGCTTCCCGTCCTACGCGTCCACCGATCTGGCACTGGTGCGTGACCAGCGCCCGCGGGCCGTGCGGCTCGTGCTGGCCGGGGAACAGGATATCTCCAGCGATGCGGTGACCGCGCTGCGGGTTACCGTCAACGGTCGCCGCGTTATGGAGCGGGTACTCAGCCCTGGTCGCCGCGAGTTCAACTGGGTTTTCGATCTGACCGAAGAGCTGGCCGAAGAGCCGGGCGCACGTGTTGCCTTCCAGCTGCTGGGCGATCTGCCGGAGCATCTGTGCCACAACGACCGCTCGGTCGGTGCCGTGCTGGCGTTTGCGCCCCAATCGGGTCTGGAAGTGGAGCTGAACGGCCCGGTGAGCTCGGTTCGCGACGTGCTGGCTTTGACCCCGCGTGAAGTGACCATTGCGGTTGGTGAGGGCGAAGCCTGGTTTGAAATGGCCGCACGCCTGGGCGCGCGACTGGCACGCAACGGCTATGAGGTCGAGATGGTCAGCCTTGAAGAGGCTGCTGCCGTGGCCGAGCCGGATCTACGCGGTCTGTTTCTGGCAGCGCCCAACGAAGCCCTGCAACGTGCAGGCTTTGTTTCGGTGAGCGAGCAGGGCGCACCGACCGGTGCCAGCCTGTGGCGGCGTGCCGGCATGACCATGGTTGCACTGACCGATGCTGAGCGTTTTGAGACCATTCGCTTCCTGACCAGCGAGCTATCGGCGATCGCCCGCGGTGATGTTATCGATCCGGTGGTCTTTGACGCCCGTAATGCGAATGCGGCCTTGAGCTCCGTCACGCAGTTCGGGGTTGATACGTCAATCCAGCGGATCGCCGACAATCGCGACTGGCGCTTCGACTATGCCCTGGCGGAGCTGCCGGGCGGCCTGCTGCCTGAAGCGCTGGCCGTGGATCTGCGCCTACCGGACGGGCCGGATGGATTTACCAATATCGCCCATGTGGAACTCAACGGTGAGTTCATCGACTCCCGCCGCCTCGAGGCCGGGGGCAACAACCAGTATGCGGTCGCTCTGCCGCCGAACCTGCAGGCGTTGAACAACGAGGTATCGGTTGTGCTGCAGCGCCATCGCGATGACGGGGGCTGCGAGATCAGCCAGCAGCGCTACCCGGTGCAGCTGACCAATGAGAGTGGTCTCGTGTTCTCGCGCGGAGCGGGCGCAGAAGGCTTCACCGCCCTGCCGCGGGCTTTTGCCGAAGGGGTCGTTGTGCGTCTGCCCGATGCTATGATGACCGGTGAGCGGCTGATCGCTGCACGCGTGACAGCAGAATCGCTGGCAGCTTTTGTCCCGGCCGATGCCGAGATCCGCTTTGACTTCTCAGCGGCTGAAAGCGGCGAGACCGGACCGGTGATGACGCCCTTCCTTGCGATCAACACCCAGCCGACCAATGTCAGTGCGCCACTGCGGGTCTATGCGGACCGGCTGGTGATGGACAATCGGGCGGGCCGGGATGCAGATGTGCGGGCCCTGTCTGATCTGGCTTTGGTTCAGGTCGCCTACGCGCGGCTCAACCCGGACAGCTCCACCGCTGATGCGCGCTTTGCGCCAGGCCTGATGGTTCACGCCATTGATGACGCCCCGTCGCTGGCTGGAGCACGGTTCGGGCGGGAGACCGTTGCGATTGTCCATGCGGATGGCGAAGCGGTCGCCCCGGCCACACCGACGCTGGCGGCGCTGGATCGTGCGCTTCCGTAAACCTTCGTTGCCAACCGGTTAACCCTTTTGCAAGGGCAAGCATTCCATTCCTGAAGGCTAGCAATCCTTTAAGGGAGCGCCGGACTGATTCGGCGCGTGCCACATGCAGCCTGTGTCGATCGACAACGCCAATCCAGAAACCGGTGAGGACACCTTTATCCTCAAGCTGAGCCTGCCGTCAGCCTCGAACGGGCAGGGCGGTGCGTTGATGGAGAAGATGGGCCAGTTTGTGGAACTCTTCCTGTCTCAGACAGAACCGACGACCGCCCGGTTTGCCCAGATGGGCGGCAATACCTGGGTCATCGCTGCCGCGGTTGAGGACGCTGATGCGCTCGAACAGAGCCGGGTAGGTTTGGCGGAAAGCCTCTACGGCGAGGACGATGGCCAGAAGGTCGAACTGGAGTGGCCCTTCGGTGTGGCGCCGAGTGCGCCTGAACACGACCTGGCCGACAACGCCGCAGACCACACCGAAGACGACGCTGCAGACGCGACAGGTGACGATGACGACTGGACCCTGGCCGATACTGCGCCAGCGGGACCAATCGCGGCGACCGACAGCCAAACAGATCCGATTTTCGAGTCCGACTCGGTTGATCTGGATGCCCTTGAAGCGTCCGAGATCGCGCCGGAAGACGCAAACCTGTCCGCGCAGCTCGAGGACGCACGAGCGGTTGATGAGCGTACCGAATCTGACGCCTCGGGCGATGATGTCTTCGTCATCGATGATCTGAATATCGGGTCGGCCGATGAGATGGCTGAAACGGTCATGCCGGCTTCTGATGCGATGCCCGATCAGGTTGATCCCGCGTCGCCTCCACCTGGCGAAGATGGCAATTGGGACCTTGCGACAGCGGCCCAGCGTGCCGCATTCGATGATGAAAGTGACGTGTTCGAGGTTGATGCCTTTGATATTGATATCGTCGATCCCGACGGTGAAGTTGAAGCAAGGCCTGGCACAGCGGATGCGATAGAGCCCCAGCCCCCGGAACCTCCCGTTTTTGCTGACGCCCCCGAGGGGCCGGTCTGGGGCGAACCGAATGTAACCGATAAAGCCGCGCCTGAATGCCTGGAAGCTCTGACCGAGGCCCCCGAGCGGCCGAGAAAGCCCGATCTCGCTGGTGAGTTAAGCGCGTTCCGCGCAGAAATGCGCCAGATCGCAGCCTCGATTCCCGGGTCGGGAGACGGAGACATGCTGGCCGAATTTCGCGCCGAGCTCGACGCGATTTCCGGTGCCATGGGCCAGCGCGTGGACGGGGCCGCCCAGCGAATCGAGGCGGCTGCCAGCGAGGTTGTCGAGGCCACATCCCGTATGGATGCGACGCGTTTGAGCGAGGCTGCCGACCGGGCTGAACGCAGCGCACACTCGCTGGAAACCGGCGTTGCTGAAGCGCTAAGTGCTTTGAATGCTGCGGTAAAGGCCATGTCCGGTGAGGACAGCGCCCCCACGAGCGATGCCGCCAGCTAGACAAATATTACAACCTCGCAAGGTTTCCGCTTGTTTATGACAAGACTGTAATATAGCGTTTCCTCAGCATAACGGCTTGGGGAGGCTTGCGATGCGTATTGTTTTTGGTTTTGCGGCGGCAGGTCTGTTGCTTGCAAGTTATGTGATCTGCCCGGACAGCGTGCGCGCGAGTGTTGCGGAATCGGTAAGACCGGATCAACAAGTTCTCGAAGATATGCAGGACGGCGTCGATACGCTGATGGCTTATTTCAGCGGACCGGAACCGATCCAGCCTGAAATCCCGCCAACCTAGGTTTCAGCGTTATGGCCGCTTTGGTGGCCAGGGAAAGAAGGGCGAGACCCGCGCCACATAGTCGGCGTAGGCGGGTCTCGTGTTTGCGAGTCCGGCCTCCAGCATCGGCACACCGGACCAGCGCATCAGCGTGAAGGTCAGGAAGGCCGGTCCGGCAACGGCAAACAGGCCCGGCACAGTTTCCGCGCCAATCAACCAGATCCCCCACCAGGTCAGCGCCTCGGCAAAGTAATTCGGATGGCGCGACCAGGCCCATAGGCCCTGGTCCATCACATGTCCTTTGTTGTCAGGGTTGGCCTTGAAGCGGGACAGCTGATAGTCGGCGATAGCTTCATAGGCGATGCCGATCACCGCAATGGCGATCCCTGTGTAGGCGATTACCCCAAATCCGGGATCGGTGGAGATCTGTCCCAGCTGTCCAGGCAGTGATGTGACCCAGAGCAGGACCGCCTGGGGCAGAAAGACGAAGAAGGCTGTCGTTCGTCCAAACGACCAGCCGCGCTTTTCCCGGACATCGGCCAGCAGTTTCTCATAGCGCCGATCCGCGCCTTCATGACGCCAGCGCAGATACATATGCAGTCCGAGGCGCACGCCCCACACAACGACAAGCGCGGTGATGACCTGCTGGCGCGGGGGCCAGCCATCGGCAAGCCAGAAGCTGGACACCACCATCAGCGTGATACCGAACGCCCAGAACGCATCTACGAAACTCGGGTCACGGTTGATTTGCGCCAGCCCCCAAAGGCCCGCGAAAAGAACAAGGGCGAGTGCGAGGTTGGTGGCGAGGAGCGGCAGAATATCCATCTCGATCCTTCGTCGGGGCGTCAGCGGCTTGAGCTAAAGGATACGCAAAACAAAGCCGCCCGGATGGGTATAAGTCATCCGGGCGGCTGTGTCTGTCAAAAGATCAAGGGCTTAAGCGGCCTTGGGTTCCAGAATGCCTGCAATGAGCCAGCGCCACAGGACGATCCCGCCAAACATGGCGGCCAGGAATATGTAGACCGGCATCAGCCCCAGCGCCGCAGCGCTGATGGCAGGACCAGGACAGAAGCCGGCAAGGCCCCAGCCCGCGCCGAAGGTCGCCGAGCCCGAGATCAGGCGTGGATCGAGATCGGTCTTGGTGGGCCACTGAAAGCTGGACGCGAAAAGCGGACGCTTTGTTTTCCTCAGGATGAAGAAGCCGATGCCTGTGACAATGAGGGCCGCCCCCATCACAAAGGCGAGGCTGGGGTCCCAGCTGCCGGTGATGTCGAGGAAGTTCTGGACCTTGGCCGGGTTGATCATGCCAGAGATGACAAGACCGAGCCCGAAGACCAGGCCTGCGGCGAGGCTTGATAGGATACGAAGCATAAGATTTGCCTCCCTTAAAAGACGTGACGGATGAGGAAGACAGCGATCGCACCGGTCACCATGAAGGTGATCGTCGCGACGATGCCCCGCGCTGAGAAGCGCGAAATCCCGCATACGCCGTGGCCGGATGTGCAGCCTGAGCCCAGCTGGGTGCCGATGCCGACCAGCAGGCCGGCGATGATCAGGACCGGTGTGGAGGCGGGTATGCTGGCCTCGATCTCACGGCCCGTCGCCATGTAGGCGAAGGGCCCGGCAATCAGGCCTATGATAAAGGCGAGCCGCCAAAGCCGGTCACCGCCCTCCGGTCCGATCAGGGATCCGGCGATACCGGAAATTCCAGCGATGCGACCGTTCGCCGCCATGAGCCAGAGGGTGGCCAGACCAATTAGTCCTCCCCCCACCATTGCCGAAACCGGCGTAAATTCAGTTGCGTAGTCCATGTTGTCTCCGCGTTGCGCGTGTCGTTCTGCATCGCCCTAGGGCGAATTGTCCTATGGAAAGTAGGGTCATATTGCAGTCCGTTTAAAATAAAGGGCTTGCATTTATCTCCATACTTATCAATTATCGAAAATGATAAATGTTAGAGCGAAAGGCAAGCTCTTTTTTGATCCGGCGAATGAAAAAGCGTGTGGGTCGAAGGGCCGGGCCTTGGGCGGAACGTGAGTGACGGTCGTGAACGACACGCTTGATCTTGAGCAATTGCGCGAGCGCGCCGATGAGGTGTCAGGGCTTCTAAAGCTCCTGTCGCACCCCAATCGGCTGCTTGTGGCTTGCGAAATGATGGAGGGCGAACGCTCGGTCTCTGAAATAGAGGCGGCAACCGGAGTGCGCCAGCCCAACCTGTCCCGCGATCTGGCTCGCCTGCGCGAAGCTGGGTTGGTCACGACGCGCCGGGAGGCCAAGCAGGTTTTCTACCGCCTTGCCGATACTCGCATTGAGCGCCTGATGCAGGCCATGTGCGCTGCCTTTGGCTCTGATCTCAAACCCCATCTGAATGCCGCGCCAGAGCCGGCAAACGACTAAGGAGCTAGTCCCATGGCAAACCGTCCGGACGTGAAAGCCTTCTTCGACGAAGCCACTTTTACCGTCACTTATGTTGTGTCCGACCCGGCCACCAACAAAGCCGCAATCCTCGATTCCGTTCTCGATTACGACCCGAAATCCGGTCGAACGAAGACCGACAGTGCCGACGCAGTCATCGCCTATGTGCGCGAGCAGGGTCTTGATGTGGACTGGATCCTGGAGACCCACGTCCACGCCGACCACCTGTCCGCCGCGCCCTATATCAAGGAAAAGCTGGGCGGTGAGCTGGCCATCGGGGCCAATATCACCACAGTGCAGGATGTCTTCGGCAAGGTCTTCAACGCCGGGACCGAATTCCAGCGCGATGGCTCCCAGTTCGACCATTTGTTCGAAGACGGCGAGCAGTTCGCCATCGGGTCGATCCAGGCAAAAGCCATCCACACGCCGGGCCACACCCCGGCCTGCATGACCTTTGTGATCGGTGATGCAGGTTTTGTGGGCGACACGCTCTTCATGCCGGACTTCGGGACTGCGCGCTGCGACTTCCCCGGCGGAGACGCCCGCACACTCTACCAGTCGATCCAGAAAATCTTTGCCCTGCCTGATGAGACGCGCCTGTTCATGTGCCACGACTACAAGGCCCCGGGCCGCGATGAGTACGCCTGGGAAACCACGGTCGGCGAGGAGAAGGCGAAGAACATCCATGTCGGCGGCGGCAAGACCGAGGACGAGTTCGTAAAGATGCGCACCGAGCGTGATGCCCAGCTGGCGATGCCGGTGCTGATCCTGCCCAGCGTCCAGACGAATATGCGCGCGGGCGAGCTTCCACCGCCCGAAGACAACGGCGTGCGCTACATGAAAATACCGATCGACGCGCTTTAATCAGACAAGAATGGCCGGGTGGTGCTCAGGACCGGGTGCCGCCCGCATCAAAGGCCGGGGAGGCTTTGCCGTGGACATCAAGAAAATTTCACCCTTCATCTCAGTAAGCCCGCAGCTGTCCGTACCCGATGTCGGCGTGGCGGCCAGCATGGGCTTCAAGGCGATCATCAATAACCGCCCGGACAATGAGAGTGATGACCAGCCGCCCAGCGCGGACATTGAGCGGGCCGCGATCGCGCAGGGTCTGGCTTACCGCCATATCCCGGTGGTCGGCGGAAAGATTTCCGATGCGGATATCGAGGCTTTCAAATCAGCCTTGGGTGAAGTGACCGGTCCGGTCCTGGCCTTCTGTCGAACCGGTCAGCGTTCAATCTCGCTTTGGTCGTTAAGCGAGGGTGATCACATGAGCGCTGATGCGCTTGTGGCGGCGGCTAGCGAAGCTGGCTACGACATCTCAAGCCTGAAGAACCGGATTGCCGGTCGCATTCAGGCGCGGGTCGCGAGCGACGACGAGGGGATCGGCAGCCCTGATGCACGCGCCTTCGACGTCGTCGTCGTTGGCGGTGGCGCGGGTGGCATTTCCACAGCAGCCAGCCTGCTCAATCGGCGTCCGGACCTGAATATTGCCATCGTGGAGCCTCGCGATGAACACTACTACCAGCCAGGCTGGACCCTTGTCGGCGGCGGCGTCTTTGATCGCAAACAGACCCGTCGTGCGATGGCTGATCTCATGCCAGAGGACGCCCACTGGATCCGGGCTGCTGTCGCAAGTTTCGAACCGGAAAACCGGGCTGTGGTGCTCGAAGACGGCTCACGTCTATCGTACACGGTGCTGGTCGCAGCACCGGGTCTGAAGCTCGATCTTGATCAGGTTGACGGATTAAAGAGTTCGCTGGGCCGCAATGGCGTCACATCGAACTACCTGTTCGATCTTGCGCCATATACTTGGGAGCTGGTGCAATCGACCCGAAGCGGAACGGCGCTATTCACTCAGCCGCCCATGCCGATCAAATGTGCAGGCGCGCCTCAAAAAGCGATGTATCTGTCCTGTGATGCATGGAAGCGGGCGGGTACGCTCAAGGACATCAATGTCAGCTTTCACAATGCCGGCCCGGTCCTGTTTGGCGTGGCTGATTATGTCCCGGCCCTCATGGAGTACGTGAAGGCCTACGGGATTGATCTTCAATTCGGGTCAAAGCTCACCGCAGTGGATGCAGACACACAGACCGCCGTATTTGCCGAGGCCGGTGAAGATGGGGAAGTGAAACAGGTCGAGAAGACATTTGACATGATCCATGTCTGCCCGCCGCAGGCGGCTCCTGACTTTGTGCGCAACAGTCCGCTGGCTGGCGACGCGGGTTGGATTGATGTGTCACCAGAGACGCTGCAGCACACGCGCTACGGCAACGTTTTTGCACTTGGTGATGCGGGGTCTACGCCGAACGCCAAGACGGCGGCCGCAGTCCGTGCCCAAGCTCCCGTGGTTGCCGAGAATGTGGTCTCAGTGCTGGAAGGCAAGGCACCGCGCGCGATCTATAATGGCTATGGATCCTGTCCCCTGACCGTCGAGCGTGGCAAAATTGTGCTGGCTGAGTTCGGGTATGGAGGCAAGCTGCTGCCGACCTTCCCCCGCTGGGTGGTCGACGGTCAAAAGCCCACCCGTCTCGCCTGGTTCCTGAAGGAGAAAATGCTGCCGGGCATCTATTTTGATGCCATGCTTCGGGGCAAGGAGTGGATGATGAAAATTGACCGTCTTGATCATGATCCCGCCCAGCATGACGCTCCGGAGGCTCTTCCGGAAAAATCCCGCAAGTCAGCCTGATCCGTCCCGTGAAGCTCTCGAAATACCTGCCCATCCTGGACTGGGGGCGCACCTATAACGGTGCGGCCCTGTCGAACGACCTGCTGGCTGCAGTGATCGTCACGATCATGCTGATCCCGCAATCGCTGGCCTATGCCCTGCTGGCAGGCCTGCCAGCCGAGGTGGGGCTCTACGCCTCCATCCTTCCGCTCGTGGCCTATGCGATCTTCGGGACGAGCCGGACGCTCGCGGTGGGGCCGGTTGCAGTGGTCTCCCTGATGACGGCTGCGGCGGTCGGGCAGGTCGCTGAAGCAGGGTCCATGGGCTATGTCGCGGCGGCGGCGAGCCTTGCCTTTCTTTCCGGGCTCTTCCTTTTTCTGATGGGAATTTTCAGGCTGGGCTTCCTGGCAAATTTCCTGTCCCACCCCGTCATATCGGGTTTCATCACCGCCTCTGGCGTGCTGATTGCGGCCAGTCAGCTGAAACATATTCTCGGCATCAGTGCGCACGGGCATACGCTGTTTGAGCTTGGGGTCAGCTTTGCGGCCCATCTTGATCAAATCCACCTGCCAACCGTTGCGGTCGGCGCCGCCACGCTTGTCTTCCTGTTCTGGGTACGGATGGGGCTGAAGCCGTTTTTGAAGGCGCTCGGAGTGTCGGCGAAGATTGCTGACATTCTCACAAAGGCGGGCCCCATCCTCGCCGTGGCCGTGTCGATTGGTGCGGTCATGATTTTTGACCTTGAAGCCGCGGGCGTCGCGATCGTGGGCGATGTCCCGCAGGGCTTGCCTGCCTTTGGTCTGCCCAATCTGGAGCCAAGCGTGCTCAGCCTTCTGGCAAGTTCGGCGCTGCTGATCTCAGTCATTGGTTTTGTGGAAAGCGTCTCGGTTGGTCAGACGCTCGCCGCCAAGCGTCGGCAACGCATTGACCCGGATCAGGAACTGGTCGGCCTTGGTGCGTCCAATATCGCGGCCTCGGTGTCCGGCGGCTTTCCCGTCACCGGTGGCTTTGCCCGGTCGGTCGTCAATTTCGATGCCGGTGCCCAGACCCCCGCGGCGGGCGTGTTTACCGCGGTGGGTATCGCCATCGCGACCCTGTTCCTGACTCCGCTGCTCTATAATCTTCCGGTCGCTGTGCTCGCCGCGACAATTATCGTGGCGGTGCTGAGCCTCGTTGATTTTGGCGCGCTTGTGCGTGCCCGCCGCTACGCGTTGTCTGATTTTGCCGCCATGTTGACGACCATCGTCCTGACGCTGGTCGTTGGTGTCGAAGCCGGGGTGATGGCCGGTGTCATGCTGTCGCTTGCGCTGTTTCTTTATCAAACCAGCCGGCCCCATTCCGCGCTGGTGGGGCTCGTCGCGGGCAGCGAGCATTTCCGCAATATCGACCGCCATGATGTGATCACCACGCCGCGTGTCCTCACGCTGCGCGTCGATCGCGCGCTTTTCTTTGCCAATGCCCGCTATCTTGAGGACAAGGTCTACGGCCTCATCGCCGAGCATCCGGAGACCGAGCATTTCATTCTCATGTGTCCAGCGGTGAACGAGATTGACCTTTCGGCTCTGGAAAGCCTGGAGGCCATCAATCAGCGCCTGGCCGACTCCGGCGTCCAGTTTCACCTGTCGGAGGTGAAGGGACCCGTAATGGATCGACTGAAGCGGACCCATTTTCTTGAATCGCTATCCGGTCAGGTTTTCCTCAGCCAGTATGATGCCATTGAGGCTCTGGCCCCGGAAATCTTGCCCAAGCCTTTGCAAAAAAATGATAATTTCGACGGCCAGGGTTAAGCCCGAATAAGTTGACCGCGGTCGTCATTGAAATTTCACACATTCGAGTTTTTGCCTCGACGCGGTTACGCCTGCCAGCGAATTTTCTGCCTGATCAGGCGATTATCGCGACTTCAGATCTGAGACTATTCCGTACACTGACGGCAGTTATTTTTCTGTCACAGTTCTGCGTCTGAAGCGTCACAAGACTCGCTATGTTTCGGCGTCCAGCGATTGCCCGCTGGAAACCCCGGCGCGGTGATCTGTCATCTGTTTGCGCAACACGTCCAAGTGGGGGTTTTCGAGCCATGACGTCGAACTTTTCCAAGATCAAGCTGCTGCTCGCCGGTGCATCCTGCGCCGTGATCGCAGCGTGTTCCAACGCCTCGATTTCATCTCCGGGTGAAGAAAACCAGGTCCCGCCGCCCAATAATGGCGGCGGTGGCGGTTCTACCGGCCAGACCTTCAACCTGCTTCCTGCGGGTGGCTGTGCGGCGGGCACTGCGTCCCAGACCGTTGACGTGCCCGGCTCTGACAACTCTGTGACGGCCTGTGTGGTTTCCGGCAACCTGACCTCAGACCTGACGCTGACCTCTGATGGTCTTTACCTGCTGAACGGCCCGGTCTTCGTGGGTGAAGATGTCGGCAGCGACGTGGCGAACCCGAACCCCAACGCCTCCACCGCGACCCTGACCATTCCGGCAGGCGCAACTGTTGCCGGTGCTGGCGGCGGTGATTACCTCGTCATCGCTCGTGGCTCTCAAATCGACGCACAGGGCACGGACAGCTCCCCGATCGTTTTCACCTCCCTGCAGGACATCGACGCAACCGAGTCCGGCAACCCGCGCGATGGCGACGACACGGCTCGCGGCGAATGGGGTGGCATCATCCTGAACGGCCGCGCACCGACCAATGTCTGTCTCGATGGCACGGCGACCCCGGGCGGCGTGAACTGTGAAACCGAGGGCGAAGGCTCTTCGGGCCGTTACGGCGGCGACAACATCACCGACAACTCCGGCATCATGCGGTATGTGCGCCTTCAGTATGCCGGTTTCGAAGTGACGCCTGACAACGAGCTGAACGGCCTCGCGCTGCAGGGTGTGGGTTCGGGCACCGACCTGTCCTTCATCCAGATCCACAACAATTTCGACGACGGTATCGAGTTTTTCGGTGGCACCGTCGACATCCGCAACCTAGTCCTCACCGGCAACCGCGATGACAGCTTCGACTTCACTGATGGCTGGACCGGTCAGGCTCAGTTCGTGGTGGTCAGCCAGCGCGGCGACGCCGGCTCGGGCGACCCGCGCGGCTTTGAGCTGGACAACCGGTCAGGCGACCCGGATCTGACGCCGCGGTCTGCCCCGAACATCTCAAACTTCACCGCAGTGGGTGCAGCGGATGTGAATGGTGGCGTAAACTCCGACGATGGTCTTCTGATCCGTCGCGGTACGGCTGGTAACTATCTCAACGGTATCGTCGTGAACTTCGGCAGCTCCTGCCTGGACGTGGACGAAGCCGAAACCATCGCTCAATTCCCGGCAAATCTGTCGATGCAGTCTGTTCTGCTGGACTGTGATGGCAACGAGCTGGACAGCGACGGCGACGATTTCGAAGCCACGCTGTTCAACGGCGACCCGAACAACACGATCGCTGACAACACCCTGGCGGGCTTCTTCCCGGGGCCGGTCGAAACCGCAGTCACCGCGGCTGACCCGACCGCTCTCGATCCGTTCTTCACCGCAGCGCCTTACATCGGGGCCTTTGGTCCGAGTGAAACGCCGGAAAGCAGCTGGGCAACCGGCTGGACCTTCGGCTTCCTGCCTGATCCGGGCTGCCCGACGGGCACCTCCGAGCAGCCGCAGACCATTGGCGGCCAGCGCGTCTGCCTGCTCACCGGCAACATCACCACCGACGTTCGCCTGACCCGCGGCAATCTGTATGAGCTGAGCGGTCCGGTCTTCGTGGGTGTGGACCGGGGTGCAGACCCGGCGAACCCGCTGCCATCCGGCATCGAAGCAACGCTGACCATCGACCCGGGCGTGACCGTTTTCGGTTCGTCTGGTGGTGACTACGTCGTTGTGACCCGCGGCTCGCAGATCGAATCCAACGGCACCGAGGCGGCTCCGGTAGTCTTCACCTCCCGTCAGGACGTCAACGGCCAGAACACGCTCGGCAGCGAGCGCGGTCAGTGGGGCGGCATCGTGATCAACGGTCGGGCCCAGACCAATGTCTGTCTGTCCGGCACCGCGACCCCGGGCACTGTCGATTGTGAAACCGAGGGTGAAGGCTCTTCGGGTCGCTACGGTGGTGAAACCAACGACGATGATAGCGGCCAGATCAGCTACAGCCGCATCCAGTTCGCCGGCTTCGAAGTGACGCCGGACAACGAGCTGAATGGCCTGGCGCTGCAGGGTGTCGGCTCCGGGACCGACCTGTCCTTCATCCAGATCCACAACAACTTCGATGACGGCATCGAGTTCTTCGGCGGTGCGGTGAATATCGACCACCTGATCCTGACCGGTAACCGCGATGACAGCTTCGACTTCACCGATGGCTGGCAGGGTGCCGCCCAGTTCGTGATCATCCAGCAGTCCGGCGACGCCGGCTCGGGTGACCCGCGTGGCTTTGAGCTGGACAACCGCTCCGGTGACCCGAACCTTACCCCGCGTTCAACGGCCCAGATCGCCAACTTCACCGCTATCGGTGTCCGCGGCTCTGTGAACTCCGACGATGGTCTGCTGATCCGTCGCGGTACCGCGGGTAACTTCGTCAACGGCATCGTTGCCGACTTCCAGGCCTCCTGCCTCGACATCGATGAGCAGGAAACCTTTGATCAGTTCACCGGTGGCAACCTGAACATCCGTTCGGTGCTGATCGACTGCTCCGAGCCGCTCGACGATGATGGCGACACCTTTGAAGCCACGGTCTTCAATGCTGACGCCAACAACGTCATCACCACGACCAACCTGAGCGGTTTCTCATTCATCCCGGCTTCGCTGATTGCCAACAACAACGCCAGCGGCGTTGTGCCTGGTGCAGCTGAGCAGGCCGTAACGCCTGTCGACCCAACCACCATCGACCCGTACTTCGTGCCCGCTCCGTATATCGGCGCTGTCGCGGATGCGAATGACGACTGGTACCTGGGTTGGACCTACGTACAGCAGTAAGGGCTGCAGGAGCTCACCCGCGCTGCGGGTGGGCTCCGCTCTGCTCTCCTAGAAGCGAAGCAATGAAATTGGGGATCACAATGAATGGTAACCGCTTTGCGCTTACGGCAGCCCTGCTGGCAACGAGTAGCCTCGTGCCCATGGGAACCGCCCTTGCGCAAGATTCCGACGCGGGCGCCCAGTCCGCACAAACTGACGACGTGATCGTCGTGCGCTATCAATTCGTCCCGGACGAAAAGCGTGTGACGTCTGAAGTCTCCAGCCTGTTGTCCGCTGACGACATCGCCTTGACGGGCGATAGCGATATCGCGTCAGCTCTGTCCCGCGTGACCGGCCTGTCCATCCAGGATGGCCGTTTTGTTGTCGTGCGCGGGCTCAACGAGCGCTATTCCAATACGCTGATCAACGGCTCGCCGATGGCCAGCCCTGAACCGTTCCGTCGGGCTGTCCCGCTGGATCTGTTCCCGACATCCCTGATCAGTAACATCCTGGTTCAGAAGACCTTCTCGCCCCAATATCCGGGTGAGTTTGGCGGTGGTCTTGTGCAAATCGAGACTTCCGCGCTGCCGAATGAGCGGTTCTTTGAGCTGGGTGTGAGTGTATCCGCTGACACCGCGACCAGCTTCGACAACGGCCTGCTGCATGACGGTGGGTCCCTCGACTGGACAGGTTTCTCAGACGATACGCGTGACTTCCCGCGCCCTGACATTTTCGCGACCGAGAATATTGGCGTTCAGGATCCGACCACGCTTGCCGAAATCGGCCGCGGTCTCGAGAACTCCAGGCTCTGGGTTGTTCAGGATGGTGACATTCCAGGCAATGCCGGCTTCGATTTCACCGCAGGCGATCGCTACGACTTTGATAACTTCTCTGTCGGCGTTCTGGCATCGGTTGGCTTTGATAATTCCTGGGAAACCCGGGATGGCGTGCGCGCCACGTCGCGCTTCCAGGGTGCAGGTCTTGCTCCGATCCAGGCCTTTGACCGTCTGGCCACCGAAAACGAGATTGAGAGCAATGGTCTTCTCGGCTTCGGTTTCGAAACCGCTGATCACGAAGTGCAGGCCCTCGCGCTTGTGCTGCGTTCAACGGTGAAGGAAACCGAAATTCAGGAAGGCTTTGACGAAACCGGCAACGACATCCGCGAGGATCGTACGGGCTGGTTCGAGCGTCAGGTCTATACCTATCAGCTGAGCGGCGATCATGACTTCAATCTGGGTCTGAATTCGCCGCTTAATCTGGAATGGCGTGCGTCGACGGCAGATGCCTCCCGCGATGCACCAAACCAGCGTCGGGCGCGTTATCGGGTTGAAAACGCCGATGCCATTGATCCGGCCGACCGCGACTACATTCTGCTTGGCCAGCGGACGGGTAACACCATCTCCTTCTCTCGCGTGGATGAAACCACCGATGACTGGGGCTTCGACCTCAGCCAGCCCATCGAGATCATGGGGCAGGACGTTGAGCTGAAAGCTGGCTACTCCTCGCTTTCGCGCGAGCGGACCGCATATGCCCGCCAGTTCTTCTTTGACGGGTCCATCCCGGCTGGCCTGAACGGGTCGCGCATCGACTATGTCTTTGCTGATCAGAACATCCTGTCCACGCGCTTCTTCCTGCGTGAAGTGGGCGGCCTGGCCTTCCCTGAAGCCTATCGTGGTGAGCTGGAGGTCGATGCCGGTTATGTGGGTGCTGACGCCCAGGTGACCCCATTCCTGCGGGCGGCTCTGGGTGTTCGTTTCGAAGACGGTGAGCAGTCGCTCAGCACCTTCGCCTTCCCGGTCACGCCTACGTCTACCAACCCGACCGGTGTGAATCCGATCACGCCAATCGCCGAGGACTACACTCTGCCCGCGGCAACGCTGACCTGGACGTTTGCCGATAACTTGCAGTTCCGTGTCGGCTATTCTGAGACCATCACCCGTCCTCAATTCCGCGAGCTGGGTTTCTCCCAATTCGTCGATACCGAGACTGATGAACTCTTTGTGGGCAACCCCTACCTCATCAACAGCGAGCTGACGAACTACGACGCCCGCCTTGAGTGGTATTTCGGTCGCCAGCAATTCTTCACCGCCGGGGCATTCTACAAGAATATCGAAAACCCGATCGTGGAATACCTGCTACCGACGGGTGAGAACCTGTCTACCTCCTTCATCAACGCACCCGAAGCCACGCTTCTGGGCTATGAGCTGGAGTATGAGCAGGTCTTCGCGCTGGGCGATATTTACGACCACGAATTCTGGGATGACATCGAGCTCTTTGTGAAAGGTAACTACACCTTCACCGAGTCCGAGATGAGCGTTTCAGCGGCCGACCAGGTGATCCTTGCAGCCGGTGCGGGCGGTGTTCCGTCGCCGGACCCGCGTTCTGCAGAGGGCTTCATTGTCGATGGCCAGCGTCTGCAGGGTCAGTCCGAGCATATCCTGAATGTTCAGGTTGGCTGGGAAGACAATGACTCAAGCACCGCTCTCCTGTTCACCTACAACAGCGAGCGGACCCGTGCCTTGCAGAACCTGGCACCAGGTGAAGAGCAGCCTGAGATCATTGAAGAGCCGCCAATGCAGCTCGATCTGGTTCACAACCGCCGCTTTGAGCTTAATGGTCGCGACATGTCCGTGCGCTTTGCAGTGCGGAACTTGCTGGATGAAGACTACACGGCGTTCCAGCGCCGGGGGTCCGACCAACTCGTCGTGGACAGCTATGAGCGGGGCACCACCTTCTCACTGTCGCTGTCGGCAGCCTTCTAGGCGCGCCTTCACCGACCGGTGAACGACGGATCGGGCGGGTTTTCCTGGTATCGGGAGAGCCCGCCCATTTGTCGTTTGGGCCCAGATTTTTCTGGCCTGTTAGGACTTTACGTCCCACCATCCCTTTCCATCCGCGTCCGGACATGATTGAACATCAACCCATGGCTGCAAGCTCACTGTTTCAAGGATCGACGGCGAAGTCCGCCCTGGCCCCTGGCCTGAGTGTGCTGGCGCGTCTTGTCGAGCTGTGCCTTGTCGCATTCCTGGCTTTCCTTGCGGCTCAGGCAGTCTGGTTTGTGGTCTATGGCGACGCTGTGCGTCCGATTGATGTGGACAGCCAGTCCGGTCTCAGCGGGGGTGCTGGCACTCGTGTGACCGACATGTCGGTGCTGACTCAGTCCGGTCTGTTTGCGACGCGCGAGCAGGTCGCAGATGCGGGGCCCCAGATCGCGCCGGAGACGCGGCTGAACCTGACCCTGCGCGGCGTGCGCTCCGGGGCTGACGCACGCTCCGGTGCGGCCTTCATCGAGGCACCGGGGCGGGGGCAAGGCTCCTACGCCGCGGGCGACGAGATCGCCAATGGCGTCCGTCTGGAAGAGATTTACGAAGACCGGGTGATCATTAATCGTGGCGGAAGCCGCGAAAGCCTGTTCATTAGCCCCGAAGCGGCCGAGCGCGCGCGCGCGAATGCCGCTGCGAGCGCTCAACGGCCATCGTCGGCTGGCGCGACACAGTCACCGTCCGGTTCGCAAGGCGTTGAGGCAGATGCTGAACTGGCTCGCTCACTGAGCGTTGAGGACTGGGTTGATGGCCTGCGCCTTGCGCCGCGCATGATCGATGGCGAGGTGGCTGGCCTGCGAGTTCGCCCGAATTCTCAGGCTGAAATTCTGCGTGCAGCAGGCCTTCAGGTTGGCGACGTGATCACGGCCTTGAACGGCCAACCGCTAACCAGCCTTGAAGCGGCGCAGCGCGCCCTGTCCACTCTTGAAACCCGAGACCGTCTGTCCCTGAGCCTGGAGCGCGATGGCGCACCGGTTCAGATCGACGTGCCGCTGAACTAGGATGCGGCCATGAGGAGCCTGACGATGATTGCGACGCGAATTGGCAAGATCCAGCATGCGCTGGCCGCTCTGGTGCTTTGCCTTGGCCTGGTGACCGGGCTGCCGGCGACCACGCTGGCGCAATCGGGTGGCGGGCAGACGCTGAACTTTCGTGACGCTGAAATCGCTGCGGTGATTGAGGATGTGTCGCGGCTGACCGGCTACACCTTTATCGTAGACCCGGAAGTGCGCGGCCGGGTCACTATCACCTCCCAGACGCCTTTGAGCGCGGCGGAAGTGTTCCAGGTTTTCCTGTCGACGCTGCGGGTCAATGGCTATGCCGCTACGCGCACGGCACCGGGCGTGTTTCAGATTGTCCCGATTGCCGAAGGGGCCCGTGCAGGCGCGCCGGTAAGTGGCGGTTCCGACGGTGACACCTTCCTGACCTCCGTCATTCGCCTGAACAATACCTCGGCGCGAGATGCCGTACGCGCTGTGGGGCCAATGATATCCAGCACAGGCGCGGCCAATGCGGTGGAGGGCGGCAATCTCATCGTGGTGGTCGACTTTGCCAGCAATGTCGACGCCATCGAGCAGGCCCTGCGCGCCATGGATGTGGACCGGTCCACCGTTGAAATGCTGGTGCTGGAAAACATCCCGGCAGAAGACATGGTGTCCATTGTTGAACGTCTGCGCACCCGAACGGGACAGGGCGAAGATGACCGCGCCTTTGCCGTTACCGTGGCGGCGGTTCCGGCGTCCAACTCTTTGCTACTGCGCGGTGAACCGCGTGCGGTGAGCGAGATGGTCGCGCTGGCCCGCCGGGTCGATGCGGTCAGCGCCTCCAACCAGTCCTTCCGGGTGGTCTATCTGGACCATGCCGAGGGCGAGACCTTGCTGCCGATCCTGGAACAGTTTGCCGAGGCGTTGAGCCCGGGCGATGCCAATTCCGGTCGTCCCGTGTCGATCGCCCATCACGCGCCGACCAACGCGATCATTCTGAATGCCGACCCGGATGTGTTGCGAGAGCTGGAGCAGGTGATTGGCCGCCTCGATATCCGCCGTCCCCAGGTGCAGGTTGAAGCCATTGTGGTGGAGATTTCCGACCAGGCCGCCCAGGATCTGGGCGTTCAATTCCTGCTGTCGGGCGACGGCTCCAACGCGACGCCCTTTGGCTACACCCGTTATGGCTCGAACAGCTCTCCGGACCTTCTGGCGCTCGCCGAGGCTCTCCTCACCGATGGCTTCGATGACAACGCCAGCTCATCGGGATCGGGCGATCTGCGCGATTTGGCACTTGCCTCTCTATTCGGAGCCCGCGGCGGCAGCTTTGGTGTCGGCGGCAATATCGGCGATACCGGCGCGCTTTTCGGGGTGGTCCTGAACGCGCTTGAATCGGATACCGACAGTAATGTGCTATCCAAGCCGCAGATCACTGTGCTGGATAACGAGCCCGCCTCTCTGATCGTGGGGCAGCAGATCCCGATCACCACCGGCGAGGCGCTGGGCTCCAACAACGCCAATCCCTTCCGCCAGATTGATCGCCAGGATGTTGGTGTGAAGCTGGAAGTGACGCCCCAGATCAATGATGGCGACACGATCCGCCTGAACATCATTCAGGAAGTTTCGTCCGTGGCCGGTCCGGTCAGCGCCGACTTCCAGGAGCTGATTACCAATACCCGCCAGATTTCCACCACGGTGCTTGCCGATAATGGCGAGATCATCGTGCTCGGCGGCCTGATCGAAACCGACGAGCAGATCGCCACCGATGCGGTGCCCGGTCTGTCGCGTATTCCGGTGGCCGGACGCTTGTTCCAGAACGAGGCCCGCTCCACGACGCGGCGCAATCTGATGGTGTTTCTGCGCCCAGTGATCATCCGGGGCCCTGAGGACATGCGCGGCGTGACCCGGTCGGCCTATGACTACACCGTCGGGGCTCAGCGCGCGGCGAATGACGGGCGCTCCAGCCTTGATGATATCGTCACCATGATGATGGAAGGCGCGCCGGCCTTTGATCGCCCCCTGCCCAGCGACAATGAGGACGGCTAGGTCTTGAAACCGCTCGCCTACGCCTTTGCCCGTGAACATGGCATCGCGCTGAAAACTGGCGATGCGCCGGCCTTCCTGTTCCGTGAAGGCTCGGATCCCTTGCGCCTGATCGAGGCGCGTCGGGCGGCTGGCAGGCCGCTCGACGTCCAGACACTGGATGCCCGCAGCTATGACCGGGCCCTGTCGGATATCTATGCCTTTGATGGTCTGGCCCAGTCGGCAGAGGATGAAGACACCGACGACGAATTCGCCAGCCTCACCGAACTGATCAACGAAATTCCAAAAACCGAGGATCTGCTCGACAGCGCTTCGGACGCCCCGATCATCCGCCTGATCAACGGCCTCATTGCTGAAGCCGTGCGGTCGGGGGCATCCGACGTGCACGTGGAACCGTTTGAAGAGCGGGTTTCCGTGCGCCTGCGCGTAGATGGCGTGCTGCGTGAAACGGTCAGCCTGTCGTCCAAGCTCGCCCCGCCTCTGATCAGCCGGATCAAGGTCATGGCCCGGCTCGACATCGCCGAAAAGCGCGTGCCCCAGGATGGTCGTCTCACTCTTACGCTGGGCGGCAAGGCGGTCGATGTGCGCGTCTCCACCTTGCCATCGCGCTATGGCGAACGGGTCGTTCTGCGTTTGCTCGACAAGGAAAGTGCTCGCTTCTCCATGGAAGATCTGGGCATGGCGCCAGAGCAGCTGGCCGATCTTGAGCGTGTGCTCGCCCAGCCTAACGGGATTGTTCTTGTCACCGGTCCAACTGGCGCGGGTAAAACCACGACGCTTTATGCGGGCCTCAACCTTCTCAATGATCAGACCCGCAATATCCTGACGGTCGAAGACCCGGTCGAATACGCTGTGGAAGGCATCGGCCAGACCCAGGTGAATACCAAGGTGGGCATGACCTTCGCCGCCGGGCTGCGCGCGATTTTGCGCCAGGACCCGGACGTCGTGATGGTCGGTGAGATCCGCGACCAGGAAACCGCAGAGATCGCAGTGCAGGCCTCCCTGACTGGCCACCTGGTGCTGTCTACCGTGCACACCAATTCTGCCGTAGCGGCGATCACGCGCCTGCGCGACATGGGCGTGGAAAGCTATCTGCTCGCCTCCACGGTCAGCGCAGTGCTGGCCCAGCGCCTTGTGCGCCGGCTCTGCCCGGCCTGCAAACAGCCCTATGAGGCCGATGACGCTGAACGGCGCATGCTGGACATTCCGACCGGCGACGCGGTGACCCTGCACCGTCCCCATGGCTGCGACAGCTGTGGCGGGACGGGTTATGCGGGACGGCGCGGCGTCTATGAGGTCGCTGTCGTCGATGATAATCTGCGCACCCTGATCCATGATGACGCGCGTGAAAGCGCCATGGCCGCGGCCGCCTTTGCTAGGCGCGATACGCTGTGGCGGTCCGGCGTGAAGCTGGCGCTGGCGGGTGAAACCAGCCTTGCTGAAGTGATGCGCGTATGCCGGGAGGACGCCGAACGCGATGGCGGCGTTTGAGTATGAAGCCCTGGACACAGCCGGCAAGCGCACCCGTGGCTTGCTGTCTGCCGATTCCGAAGCTGCAGCCCGGCGAGAGCTGAGGCGTCGCCGCCTCGCGCCGCTGTCGGTCAGCCGGGCGGGCGAGGGTGGAGCAGCGAAGGGCCTGGTTGAGCGCCTCACCGGTCCCGCGCCGATGGGCCAGCGTGAGCTGATGGGCACCACCCGCCAGCTCGCCACCCTGATCGGAGCCGGCATGCCGGTGGAAGAAGCCGTCGGCGTGGTGGGCAGTCAGGCTTCAGGGACCGCCACGGCGCGGGTCCTGATGGGGGTGCGCGCGAAGGTCACCGAAGGCGAGCGCCTGTCAGAGGCCATGACCGCCAACGGGCGCAGCTTCCCGCCGGTCTATCGCGCCATGGTGGCCGCTGGTGAAAGCGCGGGTGGCCTGGGTCAGGTGCTCGACCGTCTGGCGGACTATCTGGAGAAAGCCGACCAGTTCAAGCGCAGGGTCAGCTCCGCGCTGGTCTATCCGGCGGTCCTGGCGACAATGGCGATCCTTGTCGTGATCTTCCTTCTGACCTTCATCGTTCCTGAGATCGCCGATCAGCTCGACAGCATGGGCCAGACCCTCCCGGCGCTGACCTCGATCGTCATTGCGCTGTCTGACTTCCTCGGCCGGACGTGGCCCATCCTGCTGGGCGTCGCGCTCACGGTTATTGTCGGCCTTGTTGTCGCCCTGCAGCGCGAGCCGGTTCGCAAGGTGCGTGACGCTGCGCTATTGAAATTACCTCTGCTGGGCGGCTTCATGGCCAAAACCGAAGCGGCGCGCTTTGCCCGCACCATGGGCATCCTGATTGAGGCCGGGGCGGTCCTGCCTGACGCCCTGCGTGCTTCGCGCAAAGCGGCGGCGAACCTGGCGTTTCAGGATGTGATTGGCGGTATCATTGACCAGGTAGAGACCGGGCGCGGGCTGGCGGACTCGCTTCGCGCAACCCGGACCTTCCCGCCGATCCTGGTTTACATGGTGGCCGCCGGGGAGCGCTCGGGCCGTCTGGCGGAAATGTTTGAACGTGCTGCCGATCATCTGGAAGCGGATGTCGATGGCGCTGTGACAACCGGCCTCAGCCTTCTGGAGCCGGGCATTATCATTTTCATGGCCGCGGTTGTGCTCACCATCGTGCTGGCGATCCTGCTGCCCATGATCCAGCTCAGCACCTCGCCGGTCCTGTAGACGACACGAAATTCAAGGAGAGGCCCATGACAGAGAAACTAAAAATCGATCAGGCTGATATCCGGCACCGCGAAGCGGGTCTGTCGCTGATCGAAGTGCTCGCGGTTGTGGCCATTATCGGCATCGTCGGCACGATTATCGTGATCAACGTCGCGCCCCAGATCGGGCGGGCGAACACCACCGCGGCCGAGGCCCAGATCAGCCAGCTGGAGCAGGGCGTTGAAACCTACCGCCTGACCTTCGGGCGCTACCCGACAACCGAGCAGGGCCTTGAAGCGCTGGTCACGATGCCGGACGACTCCCGTGATGCCGCCCGCTTCCCCGAAGACGGTTTCATCAATGAGCTGCCGGAAGACCCATGGGGCAATCCCTTCCAGTATCTCTATCCTGGTGAGCATGGCCGCTTTGATATCTGGACCTGGGGCGCGGACGGCCGGCCGGGCGGTGAGGGCGAAGACGCCGATATCGGCAACTGGACGCCCGAGACCAATTAATGACCCAGCGGTCCCTGCCCAAAGACGCCGGACTTTCCCTGCTTGAAACGCTGGCCGCCCTGGCGGTTGTCGCGGTCATGACGGGTATGGTCGTGGTGTCAATGGGATCGGGGCTGTCTGAGACGCGCAAGGCGGCCGACCGCCTGGTGACGCGTCTGGCCGAGGCGCGCGAGTTTGCGCTCGTTTCTGGCGAAGTGATCGGTTTTGCCGCCGACGCGGACCAGCGCGGCTGGCGCTTTTTCCACGCCGCGGACGGGCAGTGGCAGGTGATCGACGACCACCCGGCGCTGGAAGCAGAACGCCTGCCAAGTGGGCAGGCCCTGTTCATTGCCGAAGGCGCTTTGCCCACGCGCGAGGAGGCTGGAGAGCTCGACGCCCCGCAGGTTCTTTTTGATCCGACCGGTTTTGATCAGCCCTTCTCCTACGTGATGCGCAGCGAGGACGAGCGCTTCATGGTTCAGCGCGATGGGCGCGGGGGTCTGTTTATCGGCTCGACCGGGCAGCAACAGGCGCGCGCCTCATGACCCGGTCCGAGCAGGGATTTTCGCTGGTTGAGGTGCTGGCCGCGCTGTCCATTCTTGCGGTCGCCGGGATTGCGCTGGCCAATGCGATGACCTCTAGCGTGCGGGCAGCGGGCCTGGCGCGCGATGTCAGCCTTGCGGGTGTGGCCGCGGACAATGTCATGGCGCTCAACCTGGCCGGCGATGACGGACAGACCCTGCGCGACCGAACCGGTGCCTATGAGCTGGCGGGCATCACCTATGACTGGTCGATCGATCTTGAGCCAACGCCTGATCCCTCGCTGACCCGTGTGACAGTCGTGATTGAGCGCGATGAGGTCGAGGCGGCGCGCCGCGTGACCTTTGTCAGGACACGCTCATGAGCCGGGATCAGGGATTCACGCTGCTGGAAGTCCTCGCTGCGGCTGCCGTATTTGCGCTGGTCAGCGCGCTGTCGGCGGGCATTCTGGTGGGCGCGCTGCGCACCAAGGAGCAGGGCGAGGCGGTTCTGGCTGAAGTGGCCGACATACACCGGCTCGCCGCGCTGTTGCGCGAGGATGTTGGCCAGATCGCAGCACGGCCCGTGCGCGACGCTGAGGGCCTTGATGATCCGCGGACTTTTGCCGTCGACATCAACGGCACCGAAGCTGTTCGCTCCCGCGCCAATGCGCCGGTGGAAATCATGGTGCTGACGCGCACCGGCTGGTCCAATCCGGGCCGCCTGCAGCCGCGCTCCGGTCTTCAGCGTGTCGCCTGGGTGCTGGATGAGGACCGGCTTTATCGCCGGGTCTGGTTCTATCCCGATGCTGCGCGCGAAACCGAGCCGCAGGATCAGCTTCTCGTGGAGGGGCTCAGCGAGGTTGAGATTGAGGTTCTGGAAGGCGGAACATGGGATACGGTCGCGCGCGTCGTGGCCAGCTCGGAAGGTGAGGCAAGCCTGCCCGATGCGGTACGCCTTCGCTACACGCTGCCTGGGCTCGGCGTTCTGGAGCATGTGGCCCTCACCCCCGCAGCGGAGCCGCAATCATGAGGCTCGCTCCAAAATCCGAGCGTGGCACCGCGCTGATCGCCGCGTTGCTCTTGGTGGCCCTGATGGCAGCGGTCAGTGTGCAGCTGGTGGACATGGCGCGCTTTGCCGTGTTCCGCACCAGCCATATCGACATCCGCTCGCAGAATTACTGGCAGGCGCTGGGCGCGCGCGAATTTGCAGAAGGCGTGCTTCAGCGCGGCATGCAGGACAGCGTGATGGCCTCCAACCTCGCCTGGCTGAATGAGCCCCAGGTCTTCACCACCGATACTGGGCTCGTTTCCGGGACTATCACGGACGCCAATAACTGCCTGAACGTGAACGCGCTGGCGCTCAGCGGCGAGGTGGAGGACGAGCAGGATCTGCGCACCGAGCTTGAGCGGGTCCGTGACCGGTTTGACGTCCTGATGGACCGCATCGGCGCGCCCCCCGGACAATCGCGCAGCCTCAAAGCCCAGATTATCGACTGGATCGACAGCGATACCCGCCCTGAACCCAGCGGCGCGGAGGATCGCACCTATCAAAGCTTTGATCCGCCCTATCGCGCGGCGAACCGGCCCATGGCCGAGCTTGATGAGCTTCTGGTTCTGCCGGACATGACGCCGGATTTCTATGCAGCGCTGGAGCCCTGGCTGTGTGCGCTTCCAACCTGGGTCCAGCCGCCGCTCAACGTCAACACGCTCACGCTGGAGCAGGCCCCGTTGCTGGCGGCTGCGTTTTCTGCGCGTCTGGACGTCACCGATGCCGAGCGTGTGCTTTTCCGCAGGCCGCCGCAGGGCTATGACGCTCTGGAGGATTTTTTCGCCGACCCGGTGATCGAACAGCTGGAGCTTGATGGCGTGGACCAGGCCGCCGTGACCCTTCGAAGCCAATGGTTTGCCATGGTGGTGAGTGTGCGTTCCGAAGGCTCGCGCTATACCGTAAGTCAGCTCGTCGAGCTCGATGAGGGCAATCGCATCAGTCGTCACCAGCAGCGTTTCGGGTCCTTTTAGGCATGACAGTTCTGGTCCTCACCCTGCCGGCAGAGGCTGGCACGCAACGCGCAGGCTGGGCGCTCATTGACGGTGAGAGCGTGGTCTCCGCTGGCGAGCTTTCGGTCGGCGAGATGGTGCAGCTGCCCGCTGGCAGCGCGCCTGAATACGCCATTGCGCTCGCCCCGACCGAAGCCGTCTTCCTGCGACGGGCACCGGTCCCCGGCAGCAATGATCGCGATGCCCAGCGCGCGACGCCCTTCCTGATCGAAGAACAGCTCGCCCAGCCGCTTGAAGATGTCGAGACGGGTATCGGTCCGGCGGCCGAGGACGGGACCCGCTTTATCGCCGCGGTCGATCGCGAGCTGCTGACCCTGTGGCGAAAGTTGGCTGTGGGTCTGGGTGTAAAACCCGTCCATCTCGTTCCCGACGCGCTGGTCTTGCCCGAAGTCGGCGCTGACCTGACGGCTTTTGCCTATGGCGAGCGCGTGCTGGCGCGCACGCGCGGCGTAGAGAACTCCGCCACCGACGGGGCGCGGGATGTGGACGCGGCTCTGGCTGAACCGATTGCGGTTTCGATTGAGCTGGACTTTGCCGAAGCGGTGCTTCCGATTCTGGCCAATCACCTTAATCCACAGCGTGTGCTGGTGAGCCAGGGGCTCGATCCCAACCTGACCGCGCCGGACGGCAGCCCGGTCGCGCTGAAGCGCGTGCCCGCGCCGGACCTGCGCGTGTTGGCGGCTCAGACCGGAGCTGAGCGGTTGGCGCGTCTGCCGGCCCTGCTCGGGGCGGGCCTGATGAGCGCGCTGGACTGGGCGGGGCTTTTGCGGCCCTGGCGGACGGCTGCCATGCTGGCCGGTGTGGCCGTTGTTGCCACCGCGATCTTTGCAGCTGGCGAGGCGGCCTATCTCGAACAGCGTACCGAGGCGTATGCCACGGCCGAGCTTGAGACCTTCCAGAACGCTTTCCCGGACACCCGCGCAACAAACCCGCCGGCCCAGTTGCGGCGCGCGCTGGCCAGT
Source organism: Oceanicaulis sp. (assembly GCA_043513725.1). Classification (GTDB taxonomy): domain Bacteria; phylum Pseudomonadota; class Alphaproteobacteria; order Caulobacterales; family Maricaulaceae; genus Oceanicaulis. The sequence continues at coordinate 2,112,268 of CP121338.1, forward strand.
GTTGGTGCGGTGGAAGACAGCGCAGGCTTTCTTGAACTTGCCGCGGCTCTCGCCCGGATCATGGCCGACAATGAGGAGGTGCGCATCGACTCGCTGCGCTATGACGCCGATCGCGGCGTCCTGTCGGTCAGCGCGCTCTATGCCGGTTTTGATGATTTCGATGCCCTGCGCGCGGCGGCCGAGCGCGAGGATGTGGTGCTGGAAGATGGCGGGGCCCGCCAGTCCTCCAGCGGTGTCGAAGGCTCTTTCACGGTGAGGCTGCCATGACCGGTCCCGACCGTCTCGCCTCCGCGAAAGCCTATTGGGCCGAGCGGACTTCGCGCGAGCAGATGTTGCTCGCCGGACTGTCCGCGCTGCTCGTGGGGGTCGTGGCCTGGTACGGCCTTCTTAACCCGGCTCTCAGCTGGCGAGCAGAAGCGCGCGATGATCACGCCCGCGCCGTTCAAAGCTTTGAGACCATGGTTTCCGGCGTGGCACGCTACCGCGCCGAGGTGGCCGCTGCGCGCCAGCCGCGTGCGGGTACGGCCCTTCGAACCGTGGTCGGCACAAGCGCGTCCCAGCGCGATCTGGCGATCAGCCGGGTGCAGCCGCTGGAAGATGGCCGCCTCGGTGTCTGGATGGAGGGGGTTAGCGATGATGCGTTGATGGCCTGGCTTCTGGCGCTGTCGCGCGATGAAGGCATCCGGGTGGACCAGATCAGCGTCGATCGCGAGGGTGACCAGCTGGTGCGGACGCAGATGGTTTTGGTGCGCGGAGGCGCATCATGAAGCGCGCGCTCTTTCCCGCCATCCTCGGCGTCGTTCTTTTCATTGCATTCCTGATCGCGGCGATGCCCGCGCGCTTTGTCTTCGACCTCAGCCTCAAGCCTGCCGGTATCGAGGCCGGTCTGGTTCAAGGGCGGGTCTGGAATGCGCAAATCCTGCGACTGCGGTCCGGGGACATGGCGATTGCCGAAGCCAGTGCCCAACTTGAGCCGGCGAGCCTGATCCGGTTCAGCCCACGCTTTGACGTCGCCCTGTCCGACCCGGCCCTTCGCGGTCGAGGATCGGTCACACTCAGCGCCAGCGGTCTCCGCGCGGAGGACGCCAGCGGTGTGGTGCGGCTGGACCGACTGGTGCCCGAGCTGGCCTTTTTGGGTTCCGAGGAAGTGCTTCAGATCGACATCGACAGGCTCCAGCTTGATGGTGCGGGGCGGTGCCGGGCTGCAGAGGGGGGCGCGATGACGCCAGCGCTGCTGACCTTAGGGGAGCGCTACGGCGTTGATATGCCCGTGCTGGAGTTCGATCTGCTGTGCGCTGGTGACCGTGTTGGCGCGGATCTGTCCGGGGTCTCCGAGGCTGTGGAGTTTTCCGGCCGCGTGCGTTTCGGGGAGCAGGATCTGGAGGGCCGTGTCGAGGCGCGCACGTCTGAGCGTGACGTAATTGCGGCCTTGTCCTTTGCCGGGTTCGAGCAGCTTGATCAGACCACCTATGCGCTTACCCTGCCATTGCCTGAGGAGGGCTGACCGATGCGCCTGATCATTGCCGCGAGCCTGGCTGCCACGCTGGCCGCCTGTTCAACGCCCGGGATGATGCCCGCACGCGTCACGGCTGAGGCGGACCCGCAGGCCGCCCCCGCCGCGCCTGCGCCGGTTGCCGATCTGCCGGCTCAGCGCCTGCAGCCCGGCCAATGTGCGTCCTTCCTGTTTGGCGCGCGCCAGCCTTTTCCCTTTGTTGTGTTTGAAGACGAGACCGCACGCGTTGTGAAACTCGTCCATGGCGGTGAGATCTACGAGATTGACTTTGCTGACCAGGGCGGCGCTTTCATCGAAGGGCAGGACTTTGAGCGGGTCTATGCTGCTCCGGACGACGCACTGGTCTTCACGCTGTCAGGCCGCGTTGGCGCTGAAACCGCAGACGGCTACCGGCTGGAGGATGTGATCCTGGCTGCACGCCAGCCCGATGGCACGCGGACCGTGCGTCCACTGGCCGGTGTCAGGCGCTGCGACGACGGCTAGTCGAAGCTGTCCCACAAGGCGTTGGCGGCGTCATTGTCCGGCTCGGTTTCAGCGGGCACATAGCGACCGATAAACCAGACTGACCATTCGCCTGTTTCGCCGTCCTGCTGGTGAAATTCCTGTAGCACCGTACCGTCATCCTGTAGCGTCCAGCCGCCGCGGAAAGCCGCGCTGGTGCCAGTGCGAGGAGAGTGGATCTCGCCTTCCAGCCGCATTGACCCGGCCTCATCAAGTCCGCCGATATAATCGATCTGTGCCCCCAGACTGACCCAGACCTGTCGCCAGCTTTCAACGCTGACATCATAGAAATTCATCGAGAAGCCGCTCGTGCCCGCGGCTGAAAGCCAGTTTTCGCGGATGAGGCAGTCGCTCTCGGTCTTGGTAATCCGGTTCACGCCGGCCAGCTGACCGTTTGGTGCATAGACATTCCAGTCCCCCAGCCAGAAATCGAAATGGCCATAAACCGCTTCGGTTTCACACGGGTTCGGGGGTGGGCCCTGCTGCTGGGCAAGCGCCGGCGAGGTCATCAACACAAGCGACGCGCAGGTGATAAGCGGTTTCAGCATGGCAGCCTCCCATGAATGGCGCAGGCTGATGACCATATCCGAGGCAGGGGCATTCGCCGCATTATCATTTGGCAATGCAACGAACTATCCTGGCTGCCAGCTGCAGTGTCGCTAGGGCTCATTCCAGTGGTCAGGCTCGCGCGGTCGCGGCGTCGTATGCGCCGGGCGCAGCTGGTCGACCTGCCACGGTGTGTACTGTCCAGTATCGCGGTCGAGCGTTTCAATGACATGGCGGACGCCCTCAGCCTCGGCTGACCAATGGATTCGTGCCGGGACCTGGCTGCCGCCGGTCAGGTAAATCAGTGTCCCGTCGAGTGAAAGCGTCCGGCCTTCGACAGCTGGCCCTTCAGCCTCCATCGCAACGCCGTCGCCAGTAAAGCTATAGCGCCATACCGCTGCGACCGGATCAAAGCGGATCAGGCCGACCCCGTCGCCAAGCGGCCATTGTGCAGCAGGGTGCCCGGTTTGCTGCTCCAGGATCGCACAACCGCCCCAGACGGTGGTCAGGTGAACCTCACCGTAAGCGACATAGGTCTCGTCACGGACTACCGCCCATTCTCCAACCAGCCAGCCCATGTGGTCCCGTATGAGCCTCTGGCACATGTCGGGTGAGGCCTCAGGGCCGATTGAGGGGCCTGCCAAAAATGCGGCAAGAAGGCTGGTGGCAAGCATGCGGATAACCCTCATCAGCTTCTGGTTTGCGAGGAGCCTGCGCATGGGACGCACTGTCGTCCAGCCCCATGCTTGCGGGGGCGGCATTTAACGCGTAAGCCTCTCGCCCGGTTATTGGCCGGTCTACGGAGCTTTCTGTCATGTCGAATGTGGTGGTCGTCGGCGCTCAATGGGGCGACGAGGGCAAGGGAAAAATCGTGGACTGGCTGTCGAACCGCGCCGACCTGGTGGTGCGTTTCCAGGGCGGTCACAATGCCGGTCACACCCTGGTGGTGGACGGGGTGACCTACAAGCTCTCCCTGATGCCGTCTGGCGTGGTTCAAAAGAAACTCTCACTGATCGGCAATGGCGTGGTCGTAGACCCCTGGGCCTTCATCAAGGAGGTCGAGACGGTCCGTGAGCAGGGTGTGGATATCAATTCCAAACTCGTGCGCATCGCCGAGACCGCGACACTGATCCTGCCCGTTCACCGCGAGCTGGATGCCCTGCGCGAGAACCGCGACGACGGCATGAAGATCGGCACCACGCGTCGGGGCATTGGCCCGGCCTATGAAGACAAGGTCGGCCGCCGCTCCGTGCGCGTGATCGATCTGGCAGACGAACGCCAGCTGCGCAGCCGCGTCACCGAGCTGCTCCATCACCACAACGCTCTTCGCCGTGGCTTTGGTGTGGCCGAAGCCGACGCTGAGGAGCTGGTCCAGCAGCTGCTCCAGATTGCTCCGAAAATCCTGCCCTTCGCTGACCCGGTCTGGAAGACGCTCAACGGCAAGATCGCCGACGGCAAGCGCGTCCTGTTTGAGGGCGCGCAAGGCGCATTCCTTGATGTCGACCACGGCACCTATCCCTTCGTGACCAGCTCCAACACCGTGGCCGGTCAGGCTGCGGCGGGCTCTGGCGTGGGGCCGGGCGAGGTCGGCTATGTGCTCGGCATTGTGAAAGCCTACACCACGCGTGTGGGCGAGGGGCCCTTCCCGACAGAGCTGACCGACGAGATCGGCCAGAAAATCGGCGAGCGCGGCCATGAGTTTGGTACCGTCACTAGCCGCCAGCGTCGCTGTGGCTGGTTTGATGCGGTGCTCGTGCGCCAGAGCGCGAAGATCAATGGCATCAAGGGTATCGCGCTGACCAAGCTCGACGTTCTTGATGGCTTTGACGAGCTGAAAGTCTGCGTCGGCTACAAGCTCAATGGCGAGATGTATGATCGACTGCCGGCGGGCACCTTTGCCCAGGCCAGTGTCGAGCCGGTCTATGAAACCCTTGAAGGCTGGTCGGGTTCCACCGCCGGTGCGCGTAGCTGGGCGGATCTGCCTGCCGAAGCGGTCAAATATGTCCGCCGCATCGAAGAGCTGATCGAAACCCCGGTTGCCCTCCTCTCCACCAGCCCCGAACGCGACGACGTCGTCCTGATGCAGGACCCGTTCAGGGCGTAGGGGCTGCGACCTTTCGGATCAAACGCGATAGGCGAAATTCCGGTATAGTGAAGCACAGGTTTCGCTATACGGGAGGGTGCCATGGGCACTTCTGTTTTTCTGGCGTGGCTGGTCGGGCCAGCACTTGTCATTGTTGGCCTCGCGATGCTTCTCAATCGCGAATACTACCGGGACATGATCGCGCGCTTCTTCAATGATCCGCAGGACTATTTCTTTTCCGGATTCTGGGCGCTGATCATCGGCCTGTTGATTGTGACCACGCACAATGTCTGGGTCGCGGACTGGCCCGTGATCATCACCGTCCTGGGGTGGGCGTCGCTGGCGAAGGGGGTGACCCGCATCCTCGCCCCACGATGGGGCCGTAGCCTGTTCGCCTCGGCCTTCAAATCCCACAGCTATCTGGTGATGTCTGGCGTCATCCTGGTGGGTCTTGGGGCCAGGCTGTGCTGGGCGGCGTGGAGCGCGAGCTAGGCCTCACGCCCCTGTGAACACGCGAAGCCTTCCTTTTGCTGCGGCGCACACCACGTAGCGCTCGCAACCCTTCAATTGCCCTGCAAAAGGAAACTCCCATGCTTCGTTCTGTCTTGAGTGCCTCTGCGGCACTTGCTGCCTTCGTTGTGCCCGGCACAGCGCTCTTCACGTCCGCGGCCCATGCGACCGACGGCTATCACCAGCACGGCTATGGCGTACATGCCCGCGCCCGGGCTGGGGCCGGTGTGGCCTTTGGCACCGAAGGCCTGTCGGCAGCGCTGAATCCAGCCCTCATCCGTGACGTTCCTCGCGGATTCGAGTTTGGCCTGACCGTGTTTGATCCCGATCGTGGCTATAGCGCCACCCAGCCATCGGGGCAGGGTGTGGGTGTCTTCCCCGGCGGCTATGAAAGCGGCCGCTCGCCCTTCCTTATCCCCTATGGGGCCTATGTGGGCGAAGCCCGCGACCGGTGGAGCTGGGCGATTGCCGTCTATGGCAATGGCGGCATCGACACCAGCTACTCTGGACAGGAATTCCCCGGCCCGTTTGGCGGTGGCTCCACGGGGGTTAATCTCAATCAGCTCTTCATCCAGCCGACGCTTGCCTATGAGGTGACCGACCGGATTGATGTGGGCGTCGGCCCGGTTTTCGCGATCCAGACCTTCAAGGCTTACGGCGTGGGTGCCTTTGGTCAGCTGGGCTTCTCCGCTGACCCGGCCCGCCTGTCGGACAACGGTACCGATGACAGCTATGGGCTCGGTGTGCGCCTGGGCGCGCGCATGGAAGTGACCGACAAGCTCAATATCGGCGTCGCCTATCAGCCGCGCATCAATATGAGCGCGTTTGAGGACTATGCCGGCCTGTTCGCCAGTGGCGGTGATTTCGACATCCCGTGGAAAGTCACGATCGGTGCCAGCTATGACTTTACCGAAGACTTCCGTGCCTATCTGGATGTGCGCGAGATCGGCTATTCCAACATTGCCGCCGTCGGCAATCCGCTGGCGAGCCCGGGCCAGCTCGGCAATCCCGGTGGCCCCGGCTTTGGCTGGGACGATGTGACCGCCGTCAAAGCCGGGTTCGACTGGCAGGTGGCGGACGCCTGGACCGTGCGTGCCGGCTATGCGGTCAACGACAACCCGGTGCCGGAAAGCGAAGTCTTGTTCAACATCCTCGCGCCTGGCGTGGTCGAAGAGCACTACTCCGCCGGCTTCACCCGCGACTTTGGCCGCGGCCGTTGGACGCTGGATGCGGCCGTGACCTACGCTCCGCGCACCACGGTGACCGGCCAGAACCCGCTCGACCCGGGCCAGACCATCTCCATCTATCTGGAAGAGGTTGAAGCCACCGTGGGCGTCAGCCTGCGCTTCTAGGGCCTGACCTCACAGCCTGTCATCCCCCGCACGACGTGGGGGATGACAGACCGCGGATAGCCTCATGCCCCAATTGCCTGTGCTATCTGGGTGCCTTAGCCTCTGAAGAGATCATTCAGAGGGCATCGCCATGAAAACTCGACTTCTCACCGCTGCGGCTCTGGCTGCGCTTGTTTCGGCCTGTGCGGTCATTGAGGTGGAGAGTGTGCAGGTGCGCCGGGATGTGGCGGTGGAGCGCCCGGATCCGTCCGATATGAGCGCAGTGGCGATCCATTCGCGCGTGCTGACGCTGGACACCCATGTCGATATCGACAGCGGCTACGCGACCGGGGCGCTGGATCCCGGCGGCTTTACTCCAGCCCAGGTCGACCTGCCGAAGATGCGCATTGGCGAGCTCGATGCAGCGTTTTTCATCGTCTATGTGGGCCAAGGCACCGTCAGCCAGATCGGCTATGAGGAAGCCTCAGCCATTGCAGAGGAAAAATACGCCGCCATCGACCGGATGATCCGCGGCTATCCTGAACGCATCGCGCTGGCGACCACAGCCGATGAAGTGGAGGAAATCCACGCCTCGGGGCGTCTGGTGGCGCTGATCGGTATGGAGAATTCCTACCCGCTTGGTGACAGCGTGGAGGATGTCGCGATGTGGGCCGAGCGCGGTGTGCGCTATGCCTCCATCACCCATTTCGGCAACAACCAGTTTGGTGGCAGCTCCAACCCGAATCTGGCCGCCGGTGATCCGCCGGAGGACCCGGGTTTGACCGATCTCGGTCGTGAGCTTGTGGCCGAACTCAACGATCACGGCATCATCATCGATATCTCCCATGTGGGAAAACGCACCGGGCTGGAGGCCATGGCCCTGTCACGCGCACCGGTCATGGGCTCGCATTCCGGCGTGCGCTCGGTCTATGACCACCCGCGCAATTTCGATGACGAGCAGCTGCGCGCGATCCGCGATAATGGCGGCGTCGCCCAGATGGTTGCCTTCCGCGGCTATGTACGGGCCGCCAACCCCGATCAGCGCGCCGAAGTCGCGGCGCTGGCCGAGGAGTTTGGCTTTACCACCCGGGCGGCGCGTGTGGCCGCGACCGAAGAGCAGCAGGACGCCTATCGCGCCCGCCTCGCCGAGATCAACGCCCGCTATCCCGATGTGACCGTGGCCGACTTCGTTGATCATATTGACCATGCGGTCGAGGTCGCGGGCATCGACCATGTCGGCATCGCGTCCGACTTTGACGGAGGCGGCGGTGTGCTCGGCTGGGACGACGCCACCGAGACCGCCAACGTCACCGCAGAGCTGGTCCGTCGCGGCTATTCCGAAGCCGACATCGAAAAGATCTGGTCCGGAAACGTGCTGCGCGTGATGCGGGCCGTCGAAGCCGCAGCCGAGGACTAGGCCCCCAGCAGGCGGATCGCGCGGTTGGCGGCAAGGAGCAGGCGCTCCTCCCCGAGGCCGCTGTGCGCCTCCAACAGAGCATCGGTCAGCTTGATGGCGTGGTCATCGCCCGTGAGCGCGGCCAGAAGCGCCAGCGTGTAGTTCGCGTCGGCGACGTCTTTTCCCGGATCAGTGTCGCCATGAAGCCCGGTGAAGGCGGCCTTCATGGCGCAGGCGGCTTCAAAAACGCGCATCAGCAACGCGCGGGCTTCAACCTCGCTCAACACCGATTGCAGGCGGCGCACCGATACCGTCGCAGTGATCGCATGGCACCAGACGATGGCGGTGTAAGGCGTGCGTGCGTTTTTGAGGAAGGCGTCGGCCAGGGTGATCACCAGCGTGTTGATGAGGTCGTCGATCGGGCTGGAAAAGTCAGCTTGATCAAGGTCTTCGCTGAAGTGCGGTGCATGGAGCGCGTGGCGGAGCCCGACACTGATCGAGCCCTGGGGCGCGCGTTGGTCCTGCGGTGCTGGCGTGAGCTGCTGGAAGGTGGCGCGCGGGCTTTTACGGCCGGCACCGGTGATCGCGGGCCAGGGCGGCTCGCCATAAAGCGATGCCCAGCTGGCGAGCGCGCGCACCAGCTCTGCCAGTCGTTGCGGCGTCTTGCGGCGTTTCAGGGCCCGCACGGCGTGGGCGGTGCGGATCAGCCCGTGCAGGGCGGCCGTGGTTGCGCCTGAGGTCAGGCGGGGCACCCAGCACCCGGCCAAAGTCTGCCATGAGGAGGCGTCGAGCTCGGTGGTCAGCAGAATGACCCAGTCTGAATAACGCTCACCATCCCCCAGCGCCTCTTGCCAGCACTCCGGCGCGATGGGGCGTGTGGCGGCGCGCGCCTTGATAAGCTTTCCGCTGTCGAGGTGGCGCGCAATGAAGCCGGCGATCTCGGAGCCAAGGCCCAGAGCGTCCAGAGCCTCAATCGCCATGGGACCATGATCGAAGAATCCGTTCTCCATGAGGGGCGCTGCGTTACCAATCGCCTGGAGTCCGTCATCTAGAGCGGCGCGTCGACGCTGGGGCAAGGGCGGGGAGGGCTTCAGGATGTGGGGGAGGGCGTGGTCGTCCATGGGCGTTAAGCTCCGGCATAGGGTTTTGACTTGACGCCAGAGAGTATAAAAGCTCAAGCTAACTTGAGATCAAGACTTTAGTTTTGTTGTTTTTGAGGGGGTTAGGCCTTGCCCAAGCGGATCGAGACGACTTTGTCCATTGGAGCGGTGGCTGCGCGCACGGGCCTGAGCGTGTCGGCGATCCGCTATTATGAGGAGCTGGGGTTGGTGACCTCTGAGCGCAGCTCTGGCGGTCAGCGCCGCTTCGTGCGCGCGGCGATCCGGCGGCTCTCCTTCATCCTGATTGCCCAGAAGCTGGGTTTGAGCCTGGAGGAGATTGCGCACGCGCTGGCCGGGTTGCCCGATAGCCGTACGCCCACGGCGGCCGACTGGACGAAAATCTCGGGCGGCATTCGTGCGCGGATCACCGAACAGATTGCCGCGCTGGAGCGCATGCGCGACCGGCTGGATGGTTGTATCGGCTGCGGCTGTCTCTCGCTGGAGGCCTGCGCGCTTTATAACCCTGGCGACACGCGCGGCGCGGACGGGGCGGGGCCGCGTCTGGTGCTGGATAACCCTGAATCTTAATCACTATTTCGGCAGTGACTCGAAGCGCTTGACTCTGGAACGCTATAGAACAAAAATAGAACAAACGAGCTCCCGAAGGCTCGATTGAAAGTTCAAAGACAGGAGTTGTCCATGCCCCGCGCAGCGAGCCGCCGCGCGACAGAGCCCGCGTGTGCCCGGATGGGAGATGGCCCCGAGGCCATCCCCGACCGCCGGGCAAAGCTGGATCGTTTGCGCGATCATATCATCCGGCTGGAAGGTGAGGGGGCAGGCCAGGTCCGCGCGCGCGCGCGGCTGAGTGCGCCCGATACGTCTGTGCCTGCTGCTGCGGCCAATGACGATCCGCTGGCGGCGTTCCGTGCCGAGGCCGGGCTCCATGATCTGCGACCGGACAGCTATCTCGATGCGCCAGCAGCCTACGTCTTTGCCGCGCGCTGGCTGGCGAAGCTGCCGGGGGACCGACCGCTGGTCTGGGTGCGTGCGCGCGGCGATGCCCGGCTTGATTTTGGTGCGCCCTGTCCTGATGGCCTGGCCGAGCTGGGGCTTGATCCGGCACGCCTCATCCGGGTGGAGGCCCGCGCCGGCACCGATGCCCTGTGGGCCATGGAAGAGGCGCTCAATGCGGGCGCATTTGTGCTGGGTGAGGCGGGCCTGACCCGCAGCTATGACCTGACCGCATCGCGGCGCCTGCACCGGGCTGCGCGCGAAAGCAGCGGGCAATGTCTGGTCGTGCGGGCCCATGACGCGGAGGGCACCAGCGCGGCCCTGACCCGCTGGCGTGTGGCCTCTGCGCCTGGTGCGGCGGCCCCCTGGCGCGGGGCGGGCGGTTTGCCCGGCCTTGGCAGTTTGCGCCTTCGCGCGGTGCTGGAACGGCGACGGGGCGGAGCCCCGGCCCAGTATGAAATGGAGTGGGAGGATGATGCGTTACGCAGCCTTGAGCCTGCCGCGCTGGCCGGTCGAGCGCCTCAGGCCCTTGCCAGCTGACAGCGTTGCGCGTCCCTTTGTTCTGACCCAGACCGGTGCCGGTGGCGAGCGACTTTATGCGCTGACGTCGAATGCCGAAGTGGCCGGTCTGACGTCCGGGCTGGGCGTGGCCGATGCCCGGGCGCTGGCCCCGGCGCTACAGGCCCGCGCCGCCGACCCGGACGAAGACCGGGCCGCCTTGAAGCGCTTTGCCCGCTGGGCCGGGCGGTTCTCGCCCTGGACAGCACCCGATCCCGGCCTGCCGGGACTGGACGGTGTGTTGCTGGACATCACCGGCTGCGCCGGCGTGTTCGGCGGGGAGGACCAGCTACTGACCCGTCTGGTGGGCGAGACCCACGCGCTCGGCCTGACCGCCTCGGCAGCCGCCGCACCCACGCTGGGTCTTGCCTGGGCGCTCGCCCGCTTCGTGGGCCCTGAAGCCTCCCGCGGCTGGGTGGCGGTGGACGACGTGGGCGGCACTTTGCCGGGCCTGCCGGTGGAGGCGCTGCGTATCGGTGAGACGGCCGCCAAGCTGAAACGCTTCGGATTGAAACGCGTGGCGGATCTGCAGGCGTTGCCGCGGGCCTCGCTCGCCAAACGCTTCGGGCTGGAGTTGGTGCGCCGGCTCGATCAGGCGAGCGGGCAGGAGCGCGAAAGTCTCACGCCGCTCAGCCCCCAGGCTGATCTGCGCGCCCGGGTGCGCTTTGCCGAACCGCTGCAGACGCTGGATGCCATCACCGCTGCTGCCGGGGACGCCACCGCGCGCCTGTGTGAAGCGCTGGAGCGCGAAGGCCTCGGCGTGACCCGCCTGCGCATCACGCTTTACCGGGTGGATGGCCGCGCGCGCGACCTGTTGATCGGAGTGGCGGCACCCAGTCGGGAGGCGAGCCACCTCAAACGTCTCTTAAAGGAGCGCCTTGCCCGCGCCAGTATCGATATCGGCTTCGGCGTGGATCTGGTCGAAGCCGGTGCCGCGCTGGCTCGCCGCCTCGACCACGCCCAGAGTGATATGACCAGCAGCGGTGTTGAGGGGGCTGAAGCCGCCCGGCTCGCCGACCGCCTCAATGCACGCCTGGGCGCAGATGCCGTCCAGCGACCACGGGCCCGGAACAGCCATCTGCCTGAGCGCGCGGCGGCCTGGTCTGCGAACGGGGGCGGGGCGGTCTGGCCCACGCGCGCCGAGCGCCGCCCCTTGCTGATCCTTGATCGCCCGGAGCCGGCTGAGGCGGTGGCTGAAATTCCCGACGGACCACCGCGCCGCTTCACCTGGCGGCGGGTGCGCCATGATGTAAAACGCGCTGAAGGCCCTGAACGCCTGGCCCCTGAATGGTGGCGCGCGCCCGCTGGTGCGGGACCGGGGCTGACCCGGGACTATTTCCGCGTGGAAACCGAAGCCGGCCGCCGCTTCTGGCTCTACCGCGACGGCCTCTACGCCAGCGAAACCATGCAGCCCGCCTGGTTCGTCCACGGAGCCGGGTGATGACCCGCTTTGCTGAACTTTGTGCCCTGTCGAACTTCTCCTTCCTGCGCGGGGCGAGCCATCCCCATGAGATGGTGGAGGCGGCTGTACGGCTGGGGCTGGACGCGCTGGTGGTGGCCGATCGCAACACGCTGGCCGGTGCGGTGCGCACTTTTCTGGCCGCCAGGGATCATGATCTGCGCGCGCTGGTGGGCTGCCGGCTGGTGACCGGGGAGGGGGTGGAGCTGGTTTGCGTGCCGAAGACGCGCACCGCCTATGGTCGCCTGTCACGCTTTCTCACCGATGCCCAGCTGGCCGGTGAGCCCAACGAGCCTGCAGTGCGCCTCGCCGGGGCCGGGGCGGCACTGGGTGAGGATCAGATCCTGATCCTCATCCCGCCGCCAGAGGAGACACCGGCCTGGCGCGATGCGGTTCAGGCCTTCCTGGCCGAGGTGCAAAGCCCGGTGCATCTGGCGCTGGTCCGGCGCTTTGACGGGCGCGACGGCGCGCGGCTGATGCGCCAGAGCCAGCTCGCCAGCCAGCTGGGGCTTAAAACCGTGGCCAGCACCGATGCGCTCTACCATGCGCCGGAGCGGCGCATGCTGCAGGACGTGGTCACCTGCATTCGCGAGCACGTGCGCATTGATGAAGCCGGCCGCCTGCTTCAGGCCAATGCCGAGCGTCACCTGAAAGCGCCTGAGGAAATGGAGCGCCTGTTTGCCGGCTATGAAGATGCGGTCACGCGCACGGCCCGGCTCGCGGACAGCGTCGCGTTCCGCCTGGATCAGCTGGTCTATCAATATCCCGACGAGGTGATTGGTGAGGACGAAACGCCCATGCAGACGCTCAAGCGCCTGGTGGCCGAGGGGAGCCAACGCCGCTGGCCAGACGGGGTGCCGGACAAGACCCGGGCCGTGCTCGATCACGAATTGAATCTCATCGAGGAGCTGGATTACGCGAGCTATTTCCTGACCGTCCATGATCTGGTGCGCCAGGCCCGCAGCGAAGGCATTCTGTGTCAGGGGCGTGGGTCCGCGGCGAACTCGGCCGTGTGCTACGCCATCGGCGTGACGGAGGTGGATCCGGTCAAGGTCGACCTCCTGTTTGAACGCTTTGTTTCGGCTGAACGCGGCGAGCCGCCCGATATCGATGTCGACTTCGAGCACGAGCGACGCGAAGAAATCATCCAGTATGTCTACCGCAAATATGGTCGCCGCCGGGCGGGTATGACGGCGGTGGTCCATTGCTATCGTCCGCGTGGGGCGATCCGCGAATGCGGCAAGGTGTTTGGTCTGTCCGGCGATGTGATCGCGGCGTTGTCGAAGGCCGTGTGGGGCTGGCGTGAAGGCATCACGCCGGACGTCATCCGCGGAGAGCTGGGCCTTGATCCCGACAGCCCGGCGCTCAAGCGCGCGCTGGGGGCAGCGAAGGCCCTGCAGGGCTTTCCACGCCACCTGTCCCAGCACCCCGGCGGCTTTGTCATCACGCTGGACCGGCTTGATGAAATTGTCCCTGTTCGAAAGGCGGCGATGCCTGAACGCACCGCCATTGAGTGGGACAAGGAGGATATCGAGGCGTTGGGCCTGATGAAGGTCGATGTGCTGGGTCTGGGCATGCTGACTGCGGTGCAGAAATCACTCGACCTGATCGCGGATACCTATGGCCGCGACCTGCCCATCGCCGACATCCCGCCAGAAGACCCCAGCGTTTACGACATGATCTGCAAGGCCGATACGCTGGGTGTGTTCCAGATTGAAAGCCGGGCCCAGATGACCATGCTGCCGCGGCTTAAACCGCGCTGCTTTTATGATCTGGTGATCGAGGTGGCCATTGTGCGCCCGGGTCCGATCCAGGGCGACATGGTCCACCCTTATCTCAGACGCCGGGAGGGCAAGGAGCGGGTGGAGTTTCCCTCCGACGCCCTGCGCCAGGTGCTGGGCAAAACGCTGGGCGTGCCCCTGTTTCAGGAGCAGGCGATGAAGATCGCCATCGTGGCGGCGGGCTTCACCCCGTCAGAGGCTGACAAGCTGCGCCGCTCCATGGCGGCTTTCCGGCGGTCCGGCACCATTCAGGAAATGGGCGAGAAACTCATCAGCGGCATGATTGCCAACGGCTATGAGCGCGACTTTGCCGAGCGCTGTTTCAAACAGCTGGAGGGCTTTGGCGAGTATGGCTTTCCTGAAAGCCACGCGGCGAGTTTTGCGCTGATCGTCTACGTGTCCTGCTGGATCAAGCGCCATTACCCGGACGTGTTTCTGGCGGCGATGCTGAACTCCCAGCCCCTGGGGTTTTATGCCCCGGCCCAGCTGGTGCGCGATGCGCGCGAGCATGGCGTGGTGGTGCGCCCGCCGGACGTGAACCACTCTGATTGGGACTGCACCATGGAGCCTTTGGAGGCCGGCGAAGGACCACGCGCCACACCGGAAGGTGGCGGCCGCTTTGCGGTGCGTCTGGGCCTTCGCCAGATCAAGGGGCTCGCCGAGATCTCTGCCGCGCGCGTGATGGCGGCGCGTCAGACGGGCGGGCGTTTTGCCAGTGTTGAAGAGCTTGCGCGCCGGGCCCGGCTGAAGCGGGCGGAGGTGGACCGGCTGGCGTCTGGCGATGCCTTTGGTTCACTCGACACGCGTCGGCGTGAAGCCGGCTGGCGTGCCCTGGGGCTGTCCGGGCCGGAGCTGCCGCTCTTTGATGCGGCGGGCGGAGAGCAGGCGCAATTGCCGGACCTGTCCGGTGCCCGCCTGCCGCAAATGGCTCTGAGTGAGGAGGTGGCGCGCGACTATGTTCACCTGTCGCTCTCGCTGAAGGCTCACCCCATGAGCTTTTTGCGTCGCCGGTTTGACAGCTATGGCTACCGGCCCTGCGAGCAGCTTTTGACCGCAAAGAATGGCTCACGCTTCGGCCTTGCCGGTCTGGTGCTTGTGCGCCAGCGCCCGGGCTCGGCCAAGGGGGTGATCTTCGCCACGCTGGAGGATGAAACCGGCATCGCCAATGTCATCATCTGGCAGAGCGTGTTCCAGCGCTATCGAAAGACGGTGATTGGCGCGAAGCTTCTGGGCGTGACCGGGCGGCTACAGCGCGAAGGCGAGGTCATCCACCTGGTCGCTGAACAGCTGGTGGACTGGACGCCCGCACTGTCGCGTCTGAGCGATGGCGGCTTTGATCCAAGCCTCGCTCACGCCGACGAGATCACCCGCCCCGGTGCCGATGCCCGCCAGAAACCAAACCGTAAACACGGCCTCATCTCACCGGGGGCCGAGATCATTCCGGCGAGCCGTGATTTTCATTGAGGAAGAGTGGGGCGCGAGTAACGCAGCTTTCCTCCCTTCCCTTGAGGGGGAGGGTGTCCCGTCAGGGACGGGTGGGGTGAAGATCATCGAGCGCCAGCGCTGCCCCCACCCGACCAAGCCTTCGGCTTGCCCACCCTCCCCTCGTGGGGGGAGAGAGAAGGTTTGGGTACTGAAATCCCGGACGCGAAGCGATCTAAGGACCTTTCTCAGGAATAAGCGTTCCACCTGGATAAAGGCCCCCGATCAAGTCCGGGGTTACAAAGGTAAGTGGCGAACACCCGTCACAGCATGGGTCCCCCGGACAAGCCGGGGGATGACAGACCATTCGACTAAGCGTCCTCTTCCGCAGGTGTCAGGCCGCGTTCGGCGGCGAGGCGGACCATTTCCTTTTGAAGCTTTTCGAACGCGCGCACCTCGATCTGGCGGATGCGTTCGCGGCTGACGCCATAGACCTGAGCCAGGTCTTCCAGGGTTTTCGGCTCCTCGGTGAGTTTTCTTTCCTGGATAATGTTCTGTTCGCGCTCATTCAGCGCGCCCATGGCTTCCTGCAAGAGGGCCATGCGGGTGTCGAACTCATCGCTCTGGGCCAGCTCGTCTTCGGCGGATTCTGCGTCATTGTCCTCAAGCCAGTCCTGCCATTGGCTTTCACCGTCAGAGCGCATGGGGGCGTTCAGCGAGGCATCGGGACCGGACAGGCGGCCATTCATGGAGATGACTTCGTCGTTGGTCACTCCCAGCTTGGTGGCGATTTCTTCCACCTGTTCAGGACGCAGATCGCCTTCTTCCAGCGCGGCCATCTGGCTCTTCATCCGGCGCAGGTTGAAGAACAGCTTCTTCTGGGCCGCGGTGGTGCCCATCTTCACCAGCGACCAGCTGCGCAGGATGTATTCCTGGATCGCGGCGCGGATCCACCACATGGCATAGGTCGCCAGACGGAAGCCCTTGTCCGGATCGAATTTCTTCACTGCCTGCATCAGGCCGATATTGCCTTCTGAGATGACCTCGGCGACCGGCAGGCCATAACCGCGATAGCCCATGGCAATCTTGGCAACCAGACGCAGGTGGGACGTGACCATCTTGTGGGCGGCCTCGGTGTCTTCGTGCTCGACCCAGCGCTTGGCCAGCATGAATTCCTCGTCCTTTTCCAGCATCGGGAACTTGCGGATGTCCGCCAGATACTGGGACAGTCCACCTTCAGGCGATAGCGGGATCATCGCAGTGTTCGACATGGGTCATTCCCCCTTGGGCAGGGCACCTTGAGACAGGGCTTTGTCCGGCACCGGCCATGCATATAGGTATCGCAAATCCGGTTCGCGAGCCCCTCACAAGCTGGTGAGGCATTTGTGTTTCAGTCGCGAGGAAAAATAACCGGTTACCGGGGCCAGATTAAGGCCATAGCTGGAAACAGTGGCTTTCCAGTCCGACGCTGCGGCTTAATATATTCATTCAACGCCAATGGCCTTCCGCCAGCAGCCTTGCCGAGCGCCTGTATTCATGAAAACCCGCCTTCGCCGTGCAATCCCTGACGATGCCCAGGCCCTGTCCGTCGTGGGCACCGCGACTTTCCTTGAAAGCTATGCCGGTGTGATTGATGGCGGCGGGCTGGTGCGCCATTGCCAGGACAAGCAGTCCGCGTCTGCCTATGCCCAGGCGCTGGCTGATCCCGATCAGGCGCTCTGGCTGGCCGAACTTGACCCCGGCCGTGCCCCGGTTGGCTACCTGCACCTTACGCCGCCGGACCTGCCGATTGAGACAAGGCCCGGTGATCTGGAGATCAAGCGCATCTACGTGCTTGCCACGCTGCAGCGATCAGGGCTGGGCCGCGAGCTGTTGAACGCGTCGGCGCAATACGCTCGCGAGCAAAAGGCGCGGCGCTTGCTGCTTGGTGTCTATAAAAAGAACGAGAAGGCGCTGTCCTTCTACGACCGCGTCGGCTTTGAGCGCGTGGGCGAGCGCAGCTTTGATGTTGGCGGCGTGACCTATTCAGACTGGGTGCTGGCAAAGCGGCTGTAGCGCTGCGCCTGCAAGCCCTTCCCCTGCTTGTCTGGACCGGCAGGGCGTTTAGGGTCTTGCCCATGGAATCAATCTTCGCCCAGATCATTTTGCCGCTGGCGCTTGCCTTCATCATGCTGACGCTGGGCGTAGGACTGACGCCAAGTGATTTCCGGCGTGTCTTTGCCCAGCCCAAGGCCTTTCTGGCCGGGGCGTTTCTCCAATTCATTTCGCTGCCGCTACTGGCGATTTTGCTGGTGGCCTTTCTGCCCGCGCCTCCTGTGTTGAAAGTGGGTATCGTGCTGCTGGCGGCCTGTCCGGGCGGGACAACCTCCAACCTGCTTACCCATATGGCGCGCGGGGATGTGGCGCTGTCGATTTCGCTGACGGGGCTGACCAGCCTTCTATCTGTGATCACCGTGCCGGTGGTGTTGATGGTCGCCCTGTCGCTCTTCATGGGGCCGGACGCGCCAGAGGTGGGGCTGGTGACCACCGGCGCCATGATCTTTGCGCTCACCGTGATCCCGGTTGGCCTCGGTATGGGACTACGCGCGCTTGCCCCAAAAGTGGCGATGGCGCTGGAGAAACACTCGCGCTGGCTTTCAGCGGCGGTATTCGTGGCGGTGGTCGTCCTGACGGTCATGGCCGATGGCCTGGCCGAAACCGCGCGGCGCTTTGCCGAGGCCGGGGTCTACGCGTTGGCGCTTAACCTGGCCGCGATGTTGGTCGCGTTTGTCGTATCGAGTCTGCTGGCGTTGAAGATGAAGCAGCGCATCGCCCTGACGCTGGAGTGCGGGCTGCAGAACGCGACGCTGGCCATCGTGGTGGCTGGTGCGATTCTGGGCGATATCCACTACGCGACGGCCGCTGCCGTGTACGGCCTGATGATGTTCGCCACCGCTGGCGTCTTCATCCTCTGGGCCAGACGTTGGTCAGCCGCGGCCAGTCGCGCCCGGCGGATGGGGGCCTAAAGCCGTTCCAGAAACCCGATCAGGCGCTGCATGTCTTTTGGCGGTTCGGTTTCAAAGCGCAGGCGCTCACCGGTGACCGGGTGGTCAAAGCCGAGGATGGCGGCGTGCAGGGCCTGGCGGCGGAAATCCTTGAAGTCCTTGCCGCTATCAAGCTTTGCCAGCGGCGTTGAGCGGCCCCGGCCATAAAGCGGATCGCCCAGCAGCGGACAGCCCAGATGGGCCATGTGGATGCGGATCTGGTGGGTGCGCCCGGTTTCCAGCCGACATTCGATCAGGCTGGCGAGCAGGGTGCCGACAGACTTTCCGGGCTCCTGGCCGAAAGTCTTCAGCGTCTCGTAGTTGGTGATCGCGACCTTGCCCGCCGTGCTGTGCGAGTCGTCAATCACGGCAAATTTCTTTCGGTCATAACTGGACCGGCCCAGCCGGGTCTCCAGCCGGTCGGCGCGCGGTTTCGGTGCTCCGCGCACGCATGCGAGATAGGCCCGCTCCACGTCGTGAGCGGCGAACTTGGCCCCCAGGCCCTGATGGGCGCGATCGGATTTCGCCACCACCATCACCCCGGACGTGTCCTTGTCCAGCCGGTGAACGATGCCCGGGCGTTGCACTCCGCCAATCCCTGACAGGCTGCCGGCACAATGGTACAGCAGGGCGTTCACCAGCGTTCCGGTCCAGTTGCCTGCAGCCGGGTGCACGGTCATTCCGGCGGCTTTGTTGATGACGATCAGGTCGTCATCCTCAAACAGGATGTCGAGCGGGATGTCCTCAGCGCGTGGCGTGGCGGGTTCAGGCTCGGGCACCTTGAGAACGTAGAGCGCACCCTCCTTCACCTTGGCGGACGGATCGGTCAGCGCTTCGCCATCCACACTCAGGGCCCCGGCCTCAACAAGCGCCTTGCAGCGCGAACGCGACAGGTCTTCAAACACCTGCGTCATCCAGCGATCAAGGCGCTCTCCGGACGCGTCCGGGCGCGCTTCGCGGATGTCGGTGCTATCAGATGTCATACTCGCCTCGTAACCTACCGCCCTGTCTTAGACAGAACCGGCGCGGAGGCAAGACGGCGAGCGTTCTTGGGGGCTTGCCGATATTCGCGCTTCGACGCACCGTAGCGCCGAAGACTATCGGGGGAGGATGGTATGCAAAACGAGATGAAGCTGACCCGCCGCGCGGCCCTGCTGGCCGGTGTGGGAGCCACCGCTGCGCTGGGCGCGTGTTCAGAGCAGAGCTTTGACCCGCTGCCGCGGCCTGATGGACCGTTTCGGCACGGCGTCGCGAGCGGCGATCCTGATCAGACCAGCGTCATGCTGTGGACCGCGGTGTCGGGCGCGGATGGCGCGCCCGTGACGGTGGAGCTGGCCGCTGACGAAGCCTTTGAAGACTACATGTATGATGTCGAGGCTGGCCCGGCCGGACCGCCGACCCATGGCGCGACGCCTTACAAGATCCTGATCGAGGGGCTGCAGCCGGGGCAGCGAATTTACTATCGCTTCAGGTATCGCGAGATGGACTCGCCGGTCGGAACGACCACCACCTTGCCCACGGGTGCGGTGGACCAGTTTCGCATTGCCGCCTTTTCCTGCTCCAACTATCCGGCCGGTTTCTTCAACGCCTATCGCCATGCGGCGGCACGTGGCGATGTCGATCTGGCGGTGCATCTGGGCGATTATCTCTATGAGTATGAGATGGGCGGCTATGCGACCGAAGATGCCGAGCGTCTGTCGCGTGTGCCCGATCCGACCCATGAAATTCTGACCTATGACGACTATGCGCGCCGCCATGCCCAGTACTCGGCTGACCCCGACCTGCAGGCGTTGAAGGCTGCAGTCCCAATGCTTCTGATCTGGGACGATCACGAGACGGCCAACAACGCGACCCGCGACGGGGCCGAGAACCATGACGCCAGCGAAGGCGACTGGATCACCCGCCGGGACGAGGCCCTGCGCGCCTGGCAGGCCTGGACGCCAACGCGTGATCGCACGCCCATGCATGAGCGCTGGGGCACGCTGGACATTGGCGATCTGGCGCGGCTGATCTTCATCGAGACCCGCCTGACCGCCCGGTCAGAGGAAATCACGCTCGACCCGTTCCCGGTCGATCCCGACACCGCCGACCCTGATGATCCGGAAAACCGGCGCATCGTGGCCGAGTGGCTGGAAGCGAGCGCCGGGGCTGAGGGCCGAACCCTGCTTGGCCCTGAACAGCTGGCCTTTGTTGAAGCTGCGTTGGGCGAAAGCGTGGCGGCGGGGCAGCCCTGGCGGCTGTTTGCCAATCAGGTGATCATGGGCCGCGTACCGGCACCGAATTACCCGAAAGTCCTGCCCTTCTGGCTGCGCTGGGCGATCCAGAGCAGTGATCCGCTGGCGTGGAGCTTTATCAAGCGCTTTGCCTTTGGCACGCCTTTCAATCTTGATGCATGGGATGGGTATCCGGCCGAACGCGAGCGCTTGTTCCAGGCCGCCCGCGGGGCCAATGCCGACTTTATCACCCTGACCGGCGACACCCATAATTTCTGGGCCATTGATCTGGCCACCGAAGAGGGCGAGCGCGTGGGAACCGAATTTGGTGTGACATCAGTCAGCTCGCCATCCCGCTTTGAGCGGCTGGAGCTGCCGGGCGTGGACTTTGGTGTCTATACCGAAGAGGCCGCGCCAGACGTAAAGCGTCACAACGCCTATGATCGCGGCTATCTGCACCTGACCCTGACGCCGGACGAGGCGCGGGCCGAGCTGATGGTGGTCGATACCTGCAAGAGCCGGGAATTCAACGCCTATCCAGACAGTGTCTGGCGCGTGCGCCCGGCGCAGGGCGGCGTGGTGCCCGAGGTGGAGCGCATCTCCTAGGCCACACTGGCCCAAGCCTTGCTGAGGTTTAATCCAGTAAAGCTGGACAGGCCTGCCTGGTAACGCCAGTTTGTTAAGTGAACGCCGTAAGGCTGGGGCTGTAATCAACGAGGGGGAGGCTGCACGCGCGGCCTCACAACAAGGAAATCCATGTCCGACACGACCAACAACACCAATCCGATTGCGCTGGTGTGGCACTGGATCGGTGTGATCCAGCACGGCATCCTGCGCTTTTTCGGGATCATCCTGCTTTTCATCGTCGCGATCTCCATCCCGGGCTGCATCGCTGCAGTGATCAATGCAGAGCCGGAATTCACCATGGCCGAAAATGGCGTGCTGAAATTCTCGCCAAGCGGTGTGATCGTGGAAGAGTCGGTGCGCTCCGCGCCCGGTGACGCCATCGTTGCCGGCGTTCTGGGCGGTGGTGAGCCGGCCCAGGTCCTGTTGCGCGATGTGGTCGATGGCCTGCGCATGGCCGCTGAAGACGAGAATGTCACCACGCTTCTGGTGAATTTCGACCGTCTGCTGGGTGCCACCCCTGCGGCGATGCACGAAATCGCCGAAGAGATGGAAGCTTTCCGCGCGTCGGGCAAGGAAATCATCGCCTACGGCGACAACTACACCAACGGGTCGTGGTTCCTGGCCGCCCATGCCGACGAAGTGCATTTGCATGATTACGGCGCGGCTTTTGTGACCGGCTATGGCTCCTACCGCACCTTCTTCCGCTCGCTGCTCGACCGGTTTGAAGTCACGGTGAATGTCTACCGCGTGGGCACGTTCAAGTCCGCGCTCGAACCCTTCCTTGGCGATGAGATGAGTGAGCCGGCTGCGGAAGCCAACCTCTTCCTCTTCGGCGACATCTGGAACGCCTACAAGACCGCGACCGAAGAGGCTCGCGGTCTGGAGGCTGGTACCGTGCAGCGGGTCGCTGACACTGCGCCGGACCTGATGGAAGCTGCCGGCGGCAACTCGGCCCAGGCTTCGCTGGATGCGGGCATGGTCGATGCGCTCGTTGGCCGGGCCGCCTTCCGCGATCAGATGATCGAACGCTTCGGTGCCGACGAAGAGGGCCGCAATGTCGAGGGCAGCAACTTCCTTGATTATGTGGAAGCCAATCGCGGCTCCGGCCGCACGTCCGGTGACAAGATTGCCGTGATCGTTGCGTCGGGTACCATCGTCGCCGGTAATGGCGATGGCGGTGTGATCGGCGGTGATGCCCATGCGGAACTGGTGCGCCGGGCGCGTCTCGATGACGACGTGCGCGCCATTGTGCTGCGCATCGACTCCGGTGGGGGTTCGGCTTTCGCCTCTGAACTGATCCGTGAAGAGCTGGAGCTGGCCCGTCTTGAGGGCAAGCCGGTTATCGCCTCCATGGGCGGTGTCGCGGCCTCTGGCGGTTACTGGATTGCCACTCCGGCCAACCAGATCTTTGCCGAGCCGACCACCATCACCGGCTCCATCGGCATCTTTGGCTTTATCCCGACCTTTGAAAACGCCGCTGCTAACTACGGCGTGTTCGAAGACGGGGTCGGCCTGACCGAGACCGCACGTCAGCCGTCACCCTTTGGCGGCATTCCCGAAAGCTGGGACCGTATCCTGCAGTCCAATATCGAGTACGGCTATGAGCGCTTCCTCTCCATCGTGGCCGACAGCCGTGGCATGACCCGTGACGAGGTGGATGCTGTGGCCCAGGGCCGCGTGTGGACCGGCAATCAGGCGCTGGAACGCGGTCTTGTGGACCAGCTGGGCGGATATGACGAGGCTGTTGCCGCCGCTGCGGAGCTCGCCGGCCTTGAAGAGGGCAGCTATGCAGTGGTCGAAATCACCAAGCCGCTGACCGAGATCGAGCAATTCCTGAAGGATCTGGGTCTGGAAGCCGACAGCTCGGCCATGACCCGTGCGGTCTTCGGCTCGGGCCTGTTCGGCGACGGGGTCTTCTCTGACGTGGCCGCGGATGCCCGCGACGAGCTGGAGCAGATCAACGTGCTCAACGATCCAAATCACGTCTACGCCACTTGCCTGTCGTGCGAGAGCCTGCGGCGCTTCCGCTAGGTTTCACACCTAACACGGCGTAAACAAAAAGCCCGGGAGCGATGCTCCCGGGCTTTTTTATGTCTATGCCAGGATCGTGAAGTTCGGAACCCCCGACTCCAATTCATATCTGTCGTGTCTGAACCCTGTGACGTGTTCGGCCAACAGAATTGGAACGTCGAAGATATGGTCAACGTTCAGAGCATCAGCTTCATTCTCGGCATTTTGCTCGGCGATCTGCTTTGCCTTGATCGTTTCGAAGAAATCAGGCGGAGTTCCCTCGACCTTGAGGTCGAACAGACCGTGTTCCGACACATGGGCGACCGACCACGAGCTTCCATTGCCATGACGGTGAATGACCTGGCTAACCATTGGTCCTTCAAGTACCGCACAGGTGACAAGCCGCCGGCTCGGGCCCAAAGCATCAATTCTGCCTTGAAGGGTTGGGTTCAAGTCATTGAATACTACAATCGTCCAGCCGTTCGGGAGTTCGGCGGCACTGATTGGGGCTTCTTTTGTTTCATCGGCCAGCCCGGTATCGCGAACCGTGAGAAGCGAAGCGAGCTCAGATTTCGAACTCTTATCAACACCGACCCATACGATATTAAAACCCATAGCACCTCTCAACTGTCCCCGTTCAGCCCTAGAGCGTATCGGGGATCAATGAGGGCACCAAACAAAAAGCCCGGGAGCGATGCTCCCGGGCTTTTCTTTAAAGCGTTTGGCTTCGCTTTGATCGTCTTGTTTAGCGCTTGGACTGTTCGCACAGGCTCATGAAGCGCTGGCGCAGTTCAGGGTTGGCCTTGAACTCGCCGGTGAAGCTGGTGGTGATGGTCGACACATTCGGGTGATGGACACCGCGGGTGGTCATGCACTGGTGCTTGGCATCAACAAAGATCGCCACACCGCGCGGGTTCATCGCCTCTTCGATGGCGTCGGCGATCTGGGCGGTCATCGTCTCCTGCGTCTGCAGACGCTTGGAGAAGGCCTCGACCACCTTGGCGATCTTGGAAATACCCACCACGGCGCGGTCCGGCAGGTAGGCGACGCACGCCGTCCCCAGGATCGGAGCCATGTGGTGTTCGCAGTGCGACTCCACATCGATATGGGTCAGCATGACCATGTCTTCATAGCCCTGCACGTCCTCAAAGCGCTTGCCGAGGATTTGCGTCGGGTCTTCGTCATAGCCGCGGAACCATTCTTCATAGGCTTTGACAACACGCTTCGGGGTCTCCAGCAGACCTTCGCGCTTGGGATTGTCACCAGCCCAGCGCAGCAGGGTGCGCACGGCTTCCTCGGCTTCTTCACGGGAGGGGCGGGGAGCCATGTCTTCAACGGACTCCAGTGTTTTCTTGTCTGTTACAGCGTCCATGGAACGCGGATCCTTTCGTTGACGGGCGCTGCACCAGTCGGCGGCAGCGAAGTACCGGTTTCCGGATCCAGCGGAGTCGGGGCATGCACAACCCCCAGCACACGCCGGGTCTAGATCAGTCAGTACAGTCACACAGTGTGCAACTGTGCTGGCGCTTAGATAGGAGACAGATTTGGGATTCCAAACCGATGGGCCTCCTTTTTTTCAACGCGGGGGTGTTGTAGACCCGCTAGGTTCCGCCTGCAAACACGCTGCCGGCGGTTTCCCGCATATGTGAAAGTGCCGTGATGACCGAATTGATGCTCCATGACACGTCGGCGCGCAAGAAACGCGCCTTCGTTCCCGCCGACGAAAGCCGGGTGACGATGTATGTGTGTGGGCCCACGGTCTACTCCACCGCCCATATCGGAAACTTCCGCCCGCCGATCACCTTTGACGTGCTGTTCCGCCTTCTGCGCCATCGCTATGGCGCGGACCATGTCGTCTATGCGCGCAACATCACCGATGTGGACGACAAGATTAATGCCGCGGCAGCCGCCGAAGGCGTCGACATCTCGGTGATCACCGACCGCTTTACCAAAATCTATCGCGAGGACTCCGCGGCGCTGAATATCCTTGCCCCGACGCTGGAGCCCGCGGCCACCGCGCACATGCCTGAGATGGTCGCGCTGATGGAAAAGCTGGTCGCCGACGGCTTTGCCTATGCCGCTGAGGGTCATGTGCTGTTCGATGTCACGGCATACGAGCAATACGGCGAGCTGTCGCGTCGCTCGCTCGATGACATGATTGCCGGTGCCCGGGTGGAGGTAGCTCCCTATAAACGCAATCCGTCCGACTTCGTGCTGTGGAAGCCGTCGAAGGAAGGTGAACCGGTGTGGGAGAGCCCGTTCGGGCCGGGGCGTCCGGGCTGGCACCTGGAATGCTCGGCGATGATCGAAAAACAGCTGGGTGAAACCATTGATATCCATGGCGGCGGGATGGACCTGGTCTTTCCCCACCATGAAAACGAGATCGCCCAGTCGGCCTGCGCCCATGGCGGCAAGGCGCTGGCAAACTACTGGCTGCACAACGGATTTTTGTCGATCGAGTCTGAGAAGATGTCGAAATCGCTCGGCAATATCGTCAAACCCAATGAGCTGCTCTCAGCCGGAGTGAAGGGCGAGGTGATCCGCTACGCCATGCTGACCGGCCATTACCGCGCCCCGCTGGACTGGAACCAGACGCTGATCGAACGCGCGCAGAAATCGCTCGACCGGCTTTACGGCGTGCTGCGCCGGTTAAAGGGCGTGAAGGCCGCCGACGTGGCACCTACCGAGGCCGTGCTCAAAGCGCTGAGCGACGATCTCAACACGCCCAAGGCGCTCGCCGCCCTGTTCGAAATTGCCGGCCGGGCCAACAAGGCGGATACGGTGGGCGCGCAGGCTGAAGCCAAGGGGCAATTGCTGGCCGCCGGTGGTCTGCTGGGCCTGTTTGACGCTGATCCAGACGCCTGGTTCGGGCTGGACTCGCTCAGCGAGGCGCAAAAGGCGGAAATCGACGGCCTGCTCGTCGAGCGCGCCGAAGCCCGCAAAGCCAAAGACTTCGCCCGCGCCGACGCCATCCGCGACGAACTCGTCGCCAAAGGCGTGCAAGCCGAAGACGGCCCGGAGGGCACGACATGGCGGATGAAGGGGTAGGGCAGTGCTGAGCCAGCCTGTAATTTATTCATCTCACGGTATAGATGATAGCGTCATTGATGTTGGTCGAATATTGGAGCTTATATTTTTCCAAGGATCTGTGACCATCAAGCTTTATGGAAAAGACTCAATAGATTTATTTCGTTCTTTTAATTACATTGTTTTAAGGTCATTAGTTGAGGAGGGGTATCTGGAGCCAAATTTTTATTATGATATGCCAGGCGTGGCATCTCAAGGGAGAGATTTCAATCAAGGTTTGGAGTTTATTTATAGTAAGAGGTTTAACAAGGTAATTGACTCTGTTGACTTAGAGGTGGATTTTTTAAAGCGTGCAGCGCTTAAAATGTGGCCTACCGAGTCTTCTTTCTATGAATTTATAGACCGTTCTAAGATTTTATCTCATTTTGAGGGCATAGAACATGTGACCGGCGAAAAGGTCGCTAGCCGTCTTGATGATCAAAAATTTGCCAATCTATCCATCAATTCTTTTCTAAGGAAAAAAGGGTTTGAATTGGGGGATGGGAAGTTTGGCTGTGTCGCGCGTGTTGCTGGGCGAAAAATATTTTTAGATTTTGATTTCGAAACTCGGATTATGGAAGAACTAGGGATAAACGCGTTCGTTTCATCTTACCTTGCATTTCTTCAGAGCGCATTAATATTAGAATATAGCTCTATAAATGAAGAAAAGAGCTTTTATCTTGACGATGCTATGTCCGATTATATCTCCGGATCGGTCGGTCTAAGTTTGAGAAAGTTTGATGGGTACAGAGATATAGGCGACTTTTTTCGTGTCGCGACTCCATCGCTTCCAACATTTAGAGATGCGGTAAATAGTGGTCAAATGTCTCAAATATCAGCGCTTAATCTGATCAGAGATAAAGATTTTCGGGACTGGTTACACAAAATCCCTGATGATCGGAAGTTAGCAGGCGAATTTCTTGAAGAAATTAAGGCGAAAGATCCAAGTATTGGAGAGCGCGCCGCGAAGTTTTTATTTTTCGATGTCCCTGCGGAAATTTTAGGAAACCTTGTGCCGGGCGCGGGAATAGCGATATCTGCCTTCGATAGGTTCTTGCTGAGCAAAGCAAAGCGGGGGTGGACACCTAGCCAGTTTGTCGATTTGGAGCTTGCTCCGCGATTGCGTGGTGCTCCCGGTCTTGCGGGTCGAGCTCCGAGAAGGCGTCTGTAATTACGAAGCTGCCCTTTCCCGTTGTCCGCCCCGCCCCCACATCCCGCCCATGACTGACGTTTACACCCACACCGTTCTGGAGCTGGCGGCTGACATTCCCCATGTCGGGCGGCTTGAGGTGCCCGATGCGACATCGCACAAGGTGTCGCGCATTTGCGGGTCGGAGCTGACGCTTGATCTGTGTGTGGATGGTCAGGGGCGGATCGCCGAGCTGGGGCTGGAGCTGCAGGCCTGCGCGCTGGGCCAGGCGAGCGCCAGCGTCTTTGCCCGCGGGGCGATTGGCACCTCGCTCGCCGAGATCGAAGCCGCCCGCGACCAGCTCAAGGCCATGCTGCAGGAGGGGGCTGAGCCGCCCACCGGCCGGTTCGAAGCCCTTGCCGCCCTGCAGCCCGCCGCCAGCTACCGCCAGCGCCACGGCTCCATCCTGCTCGCCTTCGAGGCCGGGGTGGAGGCGCTCGCCACGCTGGTCGAGAAGCCCTGACAGCTTTAAAAACGAGGCTGATCGGGGCGAGACAGTGTCCCTTGTCAGTTGAGGAAAGAGCGCGTTTACCGTGATTTTGAACACAGTAAGGCAACTGCCTGCACGCGCTGGACTTCTGCTGATCGGCGCGTACAAGGTGCTGATCTCGCCGGTCTTCTACCTTTTGGGGGTCCGGTGCAGGCATGAGCCGACCTGCTCGACCTATGCTGCCGAGGCGATTACCGCCCAGGGGCTGTGGCGCGGCAGCTGGCTGGCGGCGGGGCGTGTGCTGCGGTGCAGGCCGGGCGGAAGCTGGGGGCATGATCCCGCACCGCTGCATTCCAATGGCGCGCCCTGGTGGAAGGTCTGGGCATTTCGTGATCCGTTTGGGGCTGGGGCGTGTAACTGTAAGGACGACCATTAGCGGTCGAAGAAGAAAGTAGAGCGCGTGGCGTCCAGCGACCGACCCACATTGGCAGTCATCATGGTCAGCTTCCGCACGGGTGCGGTGCTGTTTGACGCTATTGAGGGCGCGCTGGCCATTCCGGCGGTCGACGAAGTAATTCTGGTCAATCACGACAACCCGCCTGACCACACCGAGCGCCTGATCCAGATGGCCGCCGATCATGACAAGCTTACTGTCATCCACACCAACGCCAATCTGGGCTTCGCGCGCGGCTGCAATATCGGTGTGGGGGCCGCGCGGTCAGACTATCTGCTGTTTCTGAACCCGGACGCGCTTATACTGGCGGGAACCGCCGAGATCATGCTGAAGACGGCCCAATCAGCCGCCGAGCCCTGCATCGTCGGCGCGCGTCTGATCGGACGGGACGGCAAGGAGCAGCGCGGCGGGCGGCGCGGCGAGCTGACCTTCACCTCAGCGATTACAAGCTTTCTCGGGCTGACAAAGCTCCTGGGCATCCGCGATATTCACCGCGAGCACGAGCCCTTGCCCGCAGGCCCGGAGGTGATCCCCGCGGTCTCCGGTGCCGCGATGATGATGTCCCGGCGCGGCTATGATCAGGTATCCGGCTTTGACGAGCGCTACTTCCTGCATGTGGAAGATCTCGATATCTGCCGCCGGGCGCGGGAGCTGGGCGGCGATGTGATCTTCGAACCGCGCGCCATGGTCATCCACTACGGTTCGACCAGCAAGATCAGCCTCTACAAGGTGGAGCGCTGGAAGGCGAGCGGGCTGATCCGCTATTTCCGCCGCCATGGCGGAGCGCTGGGCTGGCTCAAGGCCGCCATCCTGGCGGTGCCGATTTACTCTGCCCTTCTGGGCCGGGCGATGTTGCTCCGCCTCAAGCGCTAGGCCTTCGCGGCGGGAAATCCCCCGGCCTTGGCGAGTGCGGAACTGATCGGGTGTTTCAGCGCCACCTCTTCCAGCCAGCGGGCGGTCTTGATCAGCGCGTCCAAATCGAGCCCGGTGGAATACCCGCCGCGCTCCAACAGATAGACCACGTCCTCGGTGGCCACATTGCCGGTCGCCTTGGGCGCAAACGGACAACCGCCAATTCCGCCACAGCTGGCATCGATCACATCGACTCCGGCTTCAACGGCGGCATAGACATTGGCGATCGCGGTATTGCGGGTGTTGTGAAAGTGCAGGCGCAGGCGCGGTTTTGGCGCGGCCTCACGCACAGCCTCAACCGCCTTGGCCACGTCATACGGGCTCGCTACGCCGATGGTGTCCCCCAGCGCCAGTTCGGCCACGCCCGCGGCTTCGGCGCGTGCGGCCAGCGCGGCCACGCGCGCGGGGTCCACCTCGCCATCGAAGGGATCACCAAAGGCCACCGAGATGGTGGCCGACAGCGAGATGCCCGCGTCATGGGCCAGGATCGCGATCCGGTCCAGCAGGTCTGCGGTGTCTTCCGGCGTGGCGTTCTGATTGGCCTTGCCGAAGCCCTCAGAGGCGACCATCACATAGTTGATCTCGTCACAGCCCGCCTCGATGGCCCGGCGCATGCCGCGTTCGTTTAGAGCGAGGCCAATATAGGCGCACGTGCCGCGCGGCACCGCCGACATGATGGCGTCGCTGTCGGCCATGGCGGGCACCAGCTTCGGGTTCACAAAGCTTGCTGCCTCCATGCGTTTCACGCCCGCCTCGATCAGCCGGTCGATAAACTCCAGCTTCACCGGGGTTTCCAGCAGGGTCGGGTCATTTTGAAGCCCGTCACGGGGGCCGACTTCAACGATGTCGATGGCACGGGTCATGGCTGGTCCTCGGGCTCTTGTGGCGTTGGGTCTGGGCTGGATGTGGGGGTCCCACATCCTGTTGCAAAGATGAAGACGTTGACGACATCGTCGCCGCGCGAATAATTGATGCCCTGGGCGGCGTCGGCATCGCAGGCCGCCTCCTGCACTGCGATCAGCCAGTTCAGGCGCTGCGTCTCGGCCTCATCGTCCAGCGTGCCGCCTTCCACCTGAAGCCAGCGGCTTTCGTCGATCACATACAGGCGCGGCTGAGCCGGATTGATCTCGGTCCGGCTTAGCTCGGCCGGGTCGATCAGGGTGACCATGCCCCCCACGCCGAACACAAAGCTGGGCTCGGTAAAGGTCGAGACGACGTCGGCGCCGGGATGACGCGTCTGCAGGGCGAGGGTCGCCGCGGCGGTATCGCGCGAGACAAAGAAGGTCTCGGCTTGCGGGGCGAGCACACCGCGTACGCCCACATGCCAGCTGAGGCCGGTTACCACGGCCAGCACCAGCACGGTGGCCGGCTTGCCAAGGCCGGTGGCCAGAAGCGTGGCAAACGCCAGCACGCCCAGCGCCGCGCCACCGATCGCAGCCGGGCCAAAGGGCAGGTCGCCGTAAATCATGGCAAAGCCCAGAATGCCGATGATGGCGATCGCGTATCCAAAGGCTCCAAGTCCCGCCCCCAGCCAGCGCCACAGCGCTGGCGTGCAGTCAAGGCGGACCAGGCCCAGCCCGGCAATCACGCCCAGCGCGGCATAAACCGGCAGGGTGTAGTGGGGCAGCTTGGTGGGTAAGAGCTCAAACACGATCCAGGTTGGAAGAATAAAGGCGACCAACGTGCGTGCGGCGTTTGCGAGTTGTGTATGGCGTCGCCAGTGGCGAGCCACCTGACGAATGCCAGCGGGCAGGGTCAGGGTGGCCGGCCCAAGCAGCACCGCCATCAGCATCAAATGATAGCCCGGCGGACCGTGATGGCCCTCATCGCCGGTGACCACCTTGGTGCCCATGTCATCGCCCACCGCATCCATCAGGAAGGCCCCGCCGGTGGCCAGTTGGATCGCGACCAGCCAGGGCAGGACAATCACGGCGGCGATGACCGGACCCGGCCACCAGGCCAACGGCTTCGCCCAGCTGATCCGGCGTTCCAGGGCGATCAGTGTGATGACCGCCAGAATGCCAGCCATTGGCGTGACCGGACCCTTGATCAGGGCACCAAGACCCAAGCTGATCCAGAACAGAAGGCTCGCCAGTCTTGCCGCCAGTGGCGATGGGGCGGTTCGCAAGGTGGTGAGCGCCAGAAAGGCTCCCGCGGCTGTCGCGCTCAGCATGGCATCGGTCTTGGCGATCCCGCCTTCGACCGCCAGCAGAACCGACACGCCAATCAGAGCCGCCCCGGCAAAACCCACCCGCCGACTGAACAGCCGCGCGCCCGCAAAGTAACAGAAAAGGGCGGTCAGCATCGCGCCCAGTACGCTGGGCAGGCGGTAGGCCCAGATTTCCCGTGCTTCCTCGCCCGTAGTCAGCTGGACCGCGACGGCTTGCAGCCAGTGGATGCCCACCGGCTTTTTGTTGCGCGGCTCATCGAGAAAGCTGATCTCGACATAGTCGCCGCTTTCAATCATCTGGGCCGTGGCCTGGGCAAAGCGGGCCTCGTCGCGATCCAGCACCGGCATGGAAAAAAGGCCTGCCGCTGCCGCCACCAGCGCAAGGATCGCGATCAGAAGCGGGGCAACGGGGCCGTTTAAAAGGCCGGGAAGTCGCATGATCAAGGGCTCCGCGGGGCGGTTTGGCTTCGGGTCCGGGCACACTCAATACGCGGCGAGCCGAAAAAACATCGTGCACCGCGCTGTATAATCGGTATGAAACGCCCCGTCCTGAACTGCAAGCACGCGGGCCGAACCATGACCGCCAAAACCGCCTCCACCGACCAGCCGGATGTCGCAGTCGTTGCGCCCATGCACAATGAAGCGGGCAATGCCGCGCGTCTCGCCCATGAGATTGCCGAGGCCATGAGCGGGCGATCCTTCGAGATTATCTGCGTCAATGATGCGAGCACGGATGCCACGCTGGACGAGCTTAATGCGGCCAAGGCCGAGATCCCGCAGCTGCGTGTGCTGACCCATCATGGCAATTCAGGCCAGAGCCGTGCCATCCGCACCGGTGTGCTGGCTGCGCGCGCGCCCGTGGTCTGCACGCTGGACGGCGATGGCCAGAACCCGCCCCAGCATATTCCCATGCTGGTGGACGCCCTGACCCGGGCTGATGCGCCCGCCGATCTGGGCATGGTTGCCGGTCAGCGCGTCGGGCGTCAGGACAGTGCGGCGAAGAAATTTGCTTCCCGCATTGGAAACGGCATTCGCAAATCCATGCTCAATGACGATGCGAATGATACCGGATGCGGACTTAAAGCCTTCAAACGCGACGCTTATTTGCTTTTGCCCTTCTTTGATCACCAGCATCGCTTCCTGCCCGCTCTGATGAAGCGGGAAGGCTATCGACTGGAATTTCGCGATGTGACCCACCGGGCACGCACCGTCGGCCAATCGAAATATACCAATCTTGGTCGCCTTTTCGCCTCACTCAGCGATATGGTAGGTATGATGTGGCTCAACAGTCGTGCGCGTCAGCCCGGCGGCTGGGACGAGTCCTAAGGCGGTCCTTCCAACCAGGGGCCGCCACAGGCAGGGCTGAGGGGGAATAAGGAGGACCGGACATGTCCGGAGCATCTGGAGCCGGTGTCGCGGTCGGAATCGCGAGCACTGAAGGTCAAAAACCAAGCGGGGGGCTTAGCGTGTTTAACATCTTTCCGAAAATGCTCATCCCGGTGATCGTCTATGCGATTGTCGGCTATATCTCTGTTTTCACGGGCGGCGGCGACGTCAGCGCCTTTATTGGCGACATGGCCCAGTTCCGCGCCGGGGCGTGTGCTGAAGGCGCGTCCTGCGCCGTGGGTGCGCTCAATGGCGGTCTGGTCTCGATCGGCCTGCCCAGCGGGTCCTGGTCGATCTCCACCGGTGACCTCATCCTCATTCTGGCGCTGATCATGCTCTTCTTTGAAATGATCAAGTCGTCGGGTTCGGGAACCTCGACCCTGGTCAATCACGGCCTGTCGATTGCCGTGCTGCTAGTGTGCATCCTGCTCTTCCTGCTGGTGCCGCTGTTTGCCAGCTCGGTCTTCTTCCTGATCATCATGATGGCGCTGATCGATGTGGCCGGTGGCTTCACGATCACCGCCGTCGCTGCTCGCCGCGACCTGGGCACGTAAAGCTTCAGGTCTGGCGCGACGCCACAGCAAGGGCCGGCCTGCACACGCAGGCCGGCCTTTTTTGTTCTACGTGGACTGGGCTCTCCCGTTCGAGCGAGCGTGAACCCAAACCGCGCTGAATTCCCGGACGCGAAGCGGTCCGGGACCTGTCCGTAGTCAGGACGCTCACATTGGGACGAGGCCCCGGATCAAGTCCGGGGTTTCAAACTGGGTGTTGAGTGCAAACCGACCGGCCTAGGAAGCCCGGACAGGTCAGACTATGACAGGTTAAGGGATCACGGGCCCAAACCCCGCCCTCAAATGACGAAGAAGAACACCGTCAGCACGATCGCGGCATCAAGGCCGCGGCTGGCGAGGGCTTGAGCGCGGGCCCGGCTCATGCGCAACGCACCAGGGTCGGGCGCACCGGCTGCGGGGCCGGGCGGGCGGCGCTTTCATAGCTGTCGCGATAGCGGCGACGCTCCACCGCGTCGGCCCGCAGGCCGCGGCGCGGGGCCGGGGCGTCACACTGCAGCGACAACGCCGAGGCCGCGCTGCGCGTCGCAGAGCTCGGCTGCGACGACGACCGGGCGCGCGGCGCTTCAGGCTTCGCCCGTGTGGATTTGATCGGCACCAGCGCGCGCTGCTCATCCCCGTCACGGCCGGTCTGGCCAGAGTTGGGTGCAGGCGCAACGCGGCCACCCCGGTGGGTCGGGACGGATGGGCCAGGGCGGCGCGTATGCGGGTCGAAACCGATCATGGTCTGACCCACGCAACGCGCGTGCCAGACGTTTACACCTCGTTAGGACCTGTAAATGGGCCGTTAACGCTCAATCCGGATCAGCTTTCACCCTGTTTTGGGTCAAACTGTCTCAAAACTGGTTCGAACTGACACGCTTTTTCAGGGCCTACTCGCCGGCCAATTTGTCGAGTTTCGCCTTCATGGCATCAAGCTCGGCCCGCAAGGTATCCACGTCCTTCTTGTCCTCTTCGCTGGCTTCGGAGGCCGTGGCGGCACTGGCCTGGGCGAAGGGCGAGAACATCGACATGGCTTGCTGGAACATTTCCATATTCCGCTTGGTGGCCTCTTCCATCATCGCCATGGAGGCGGTCGGCGAACCCATCGCCTCAGCCATTTTTTCGCGCATCTCTGCATGCTGCTTGGCGAAACTGTCCATGGACATGTTGAGGTAGCCCGGCACCATCGACTGCATGCTGTCGCCGTAAAAACCGATCAGCTGGCGCAAAAATTCGACCGGCAAAAGCGTCTCGCCCTTGCTCTCTTCTTCAAAGATGATCTGGGCCAGAACGCCCCGGGTCAGATCCTCTCCGGATTTGGCGTCAACGACCTGGAAGTCCTTGCCGTCCTTCACCAGCTCACGCAGGTGATCCAGCGTGACATATCGGCTGGCTGACGTGTCGTAGAGACGCCGGTTTGCGTATTTCTTGATGACGATGGTGGCGTTGCTATCGGCCATGGTGAGCGTCCCTCCAGCCCCGCCTGACGGGGCAAATTTTTGGGAGGCGAACCGTTTCGCGACTCGACTCCTGCTGCGCGTGCGGTCAAAACAAGACCTTGGACCCTAAGGGGCAACACGCGTTTTATTGCTGCAACTGCATATAACCGCATTGCTGCGCAGCATAAAGCTTTAATCGCGTCGCGACAGAGAGGAAGTGACATGGGCAAGGTAGCACTCGTAACCGGTGGCACCCGGGGTATTGGCAAGGCCATTTCACTGGCGCTGAAAGAGGCCGGGTACACCGTCGCCGCGAACTATGCGGGCAATGACCAGGCTGCCGAGGCCTTCAAGGCCGAGACCGGAATCGAGGTCTTCAAATGGTCGGTCGCCGACTATGACGCCTGTGTCGAGGGCATCGCGAAAGTCGAGGCGGCTCTGGGTCCGGTCGAGATCCTGATCAACAATGCCGGCATCACCCGCGACGCGCCCTTCCACAAGATGAAGCCTGAGCAGTGGCGCGAGGTGATAGATACCAATCTGTCCGGCGTCTTTAACATGACCCATCCCCTCTGGAACGGCATGCGCGATCGCGGCTTTGGCCGGATCGTGACCATCTCCTCCATCAATGGCCAGAAGGGCCAGTTCGCCCAGGCAAACTACTCCGCGGCAAAGGCCGGCGATCTCGGCTTTACCAAGGCCCTGGCCCAGGAAGGGGCCCGTAAGAATATCACCGTCAATGCGATCTGCCCCGGCTATATCGCGACCGAAATGGTGATGGCGGTCCCTGAGGCTGTACGCGAGCAGATCATCGCGACTATCCCGGTTGGGCGCCTCGGCGAAGCCGATGAAATTGCACGCTGTGTGGTCTTCCTGGTGTCTGACGAGGCCGGCTTTATCACCGGGGCAACACTGACGGCCAATGGCGGTCAGTACATGGCAAGCTAGACCTTGTCCGCGGGGCGCTGAAGGGACAGCGACTGCGTTTGTTCATCCCGGCGCCCCGATTTTGCCCAACTAGCTCGATAAGCCTTTCACCATGTTACGGGGAATCATCGCCCTGTTTGCTGCCAGTGCCGGGGCTTGGGCGCTGTCTGCCGCAGACGGGATCGGCCAGTCGAATCCATTCCGCCAACTGCTCGGTCAGCAAGACGAGCAGCGCGTCGACGCGTCCATCTGGTTTGAACGCGCGGACGGGGGCGGCCGGTTTATCCTTGACCGAACCTTGCGTCCGGCCCTGCTGTGGCAGGAGGGGTCGCGCGAAGTGATCGCCCTTTATCGCGCCCCTGCATCGGGTGGCGGCCAGGTCTGGCTCACGGATACCGACCGCGCCGTGCTGCGCGAGAGCAATCTGGGTGGCTGGACCTATTTTCCTGAAGACGCCCGTGATGGCGTGATTGTCGAACCGCTGGGACGGGCCCGCACGCTGGTGGCCGCCCCCGCCGGCACCGATGAGCTTCAGGCCGCAGCCCGCGACATGGTCGACGCGCTGGCCCGGGCGTCGCGCAATGAGGTCAATGCTCAACTGACGAGCCTGACCCAGGACCAGAACCCCTACATCATCGACGCGATGCTGATGACCGTCATCGCTGCTGATCAGGCCCCGCGCCGGACCGTTCGCGATCTGCGGGTTGTTCGGATCGGTGTTGGTGAAGCGCCGCGGGTCACATTCGACGGTCAAACCCTTGATATTTCAGTAGCAACACAGATGGGCTATGGCGGGCGTCCAAGCTCTGACGCCATTCGTCGCGCGCTTGAGTCCGGCTCCCGCTAGTCTGCGGGCGGCCCGTCGGGCCCCGGTCGCCAGTCTGGCGGAGCCAATTTAAAGCCTGAAAACTCAAAGCCGGGAGCCACCACGCAGCTCACCAGCGTCCAGGCCCCAAGCGATTCTGCGGCTTGCCAGGCCCCGGGTGGCACTATGGCCTGTGGGCGATCACCGCTGCGCAGATCGGGTCCAAGGCGCTGAAAACGCGCGCCAACTCCATCGTCGCTTATGGTCAGTGCGAGCGGGGCACCGGCTTGCCACAGCCAGACCTCGGTCGCATCCACCTTGTGCCAGGCCGACACCTGATCGGCCGCAAGCAGGAAGTAGATCGACGTCAGGGCCGCGCGCTCACCCGGTGCAGCAGACGCGCGGTGCGTCTCGACATACCAGCCGCCTTCGGGGTGCGGCTTCATATCGAGCATCCGTATGATCTCCTGGGCCCCCAGATCACCTGCCGGTCTCATCATTCGCCCTCGCTCTAAAAATTCGCGCAATTAACCCGGTACTCACCCTGTCCTGTCTAGGATGCTAGCAATTGTATTGTCGAGTTCGGGGCCATGGCCAAAGATTCCTTCGGAAAGCTCTCATTTCTAAAGCGTGGTGGGTCGACCAGCCGGGTCATTGACCTGGTGTCGATCAAGGAGCGCTTTGGCGAGACTCCAGGTTGGGTGAGCGATCCGATGTTTCGAATGGCGCGCCTGAACAAGAGCTTCGTGGTCAAACACACGCTGCGCGCTTGGGAGCGCGAGCAGCTTGAACAGGACCTCACCTCGGCGACAAAGGTGATCATCCCGATCAGCGATCTTAATCTGGACCTGGGTGGCCACTCCATCTTTGTTGAAGATCGCCAGTTTGTCCGCAAGCTGGCCGCCCACCTTGGCGTGACGGTCGATCACCCTGATTTCAAGGCCGATATTGCACGGCTGCAAGCGCTCGCAGGCATGCCGTCCTTCGACCCCTATCTGCTCCATGAGTTTTTCCGCCGGGCCGGTGAGAAGATTGATCCCTGCTATTTTGTCATCTCGGACGACGAGCTTCAGCGCATCACTGAATATGTCGCTGCTCAGATTGACATGCTCGTCCGCAAGGCGGTCGGCGGCGACGGCGACATGGCGACGCTCGCGCAATCGAAGAAACTCGCCAAGGTCCTGTTTGAAGATGAGGATTCGCCTCAGCTCACGGTAATCCGCGAAGCTCTGCGCATGAGCCCTCAGGAATATCGCGACGGGGTCTTCGGCTGGAAGGGCACGCTCTATTACAGCTGGCGCTCCGCCGACTGCTATGCCGAACTAGTCGAATTCCTGAAGGCGCTCAGGGGGCTGAAAGTCATTGGCTTGATGGGTGAGGACCGCACTGAAATGCGCTCTATCATGGCCTCCATCGGCCAGCTCGCCATGGGCCGCTGGAACCGTCTGAAAGGTCGGCTCGATGCCTATCACAATGAATTCAACACCTTCGTCCAGCGCGGCGATCCGGCAGCCCTGAAGTCCTTCATGACACGGGCACCGGAGCTTTTCGTGGAAATGGGCGAGGATCTGGGCCGGCTGCAGCACGTATCTGCCTACTGGAAATTCTGGACTCATGGCCGTCGTGGTCAGTCCATGACCGCCCAGGAGGCCTTTGACTTATTGCCAGATTTTGAGGCCGCGCTTCAGGTCACAGATCTGCGCGACGCAGCCTAGCTGGCGACCACGACCTCAACGCGCGCCGCACCAGCAGGAGGCTCGCTCAATGCGGCCTCAAAGCTCGCGGCGCTATCGCTCAACAGGCTCGGAACCTCAATCGCGATGGGCCAGCTCGTCAGCTCCTGACCTTGCGCGTCATAGACGACCGCACGCAGCGCCGGAACGGCCAGGTCTTCACCGGCAATATTGCGCAGGGATCCCGACACGATAAGGGTCGGCGTTTCGCCTTCTGTCGTGAATTGGGCGTTCAGGCCTTCGATCTCGACACCGTACGGATTTACGTCGAGACCGACAGCTGCGTAGGCCCCGGCCGTGCGTGGCCAGACATCAACGACATCAACACGGAACATGACGGCCGCGCCAAGGAGCACGACCAGACAGGCCGCGACGCCCAGCCATCCGGCCCCTTCGGTGGCAAGGCGCGCGGTGCGCCGCTTCGCGTCTTCACGGGCCCGGATTGCGGCGTGGGGCTTTTCTCGCAGGCTCGGTCGCGGTTCCGGTGCAGGTTCTGCTTCGGCCATGGGGGCAGGGGCGGCGACCGCCTCACTCAGCGTCAGGGCGTCATCCTCAACCGTCCAGACATGGGCGCAGCTGGCACACTTCACCTTGCCGCGGCGCGCTTCCAGCGCGGCGGTTTCAACGCGATACTTGGCCTCGCAGCTCGGACAGGTCACGATCATGGACGCACGCCTTGGTCTTCCTGCATAGTCGGGCGAATCACTTCGCCACAGCTGAATTCGAGTATCGCTCTTATGAACTCCGATCCGCGTGCCACTGACACCATCCAGACCCCCAAGGCACCGGCTGTGCGCTTTGACGGGGTCGGGATGCGCTATGGGCGCGGCCCGGAAGTCCTGAGCGATCTAAGCTTTGAATTAGCAAGCGGAAGTTTCCATTTCCTCACCGGACCGTCAGGCGCTGGAAAAACTTCACTTTTACGGCTGATTTATATGGCGGAGCGCCCTTCCAGGGGTCTGATTTCCCTGTTCGGGCGCGACAGTTCGATGATGCCGCGCGAATCACTTCCAGAGCTGCGACGGCGCATTGGCGTAGTGTTTCAGGACTTTCGCCTGCTCAACCATCTGACCGTTTTTGATAACGTCGCGTTGCCGTTGAGGGTCGCGGGTGAGGCGCGTTCGTCCTACGCCGATGATGTGGAAGAGCTTCTGACCTGGGTGGGCCTGGGCGATCGGATGCATGCCTTGCCGCCAACCCTGTCAGGTGGCGAACAGCAGCGCGCAGCCATCGCCCGCGCCGTGATCTCGAAGCCTGAGCTTCTGATCGCCGACGAGCCCACCGGCAATGTGGACCCCGAAATGGCCAATCGCCTGCTGCGGCTGCTAGCCGAGCTGAACCGTTTGGGAACTACAATCCTGATTGCGAGCCATGACATAGCCCTTGTTCGCTCGCTGGGCGCACCGGTTCTCGAGCTTGCTGACGGTAAGCTGATTGATGACGGGGTGCGCGCGGCATGAGCGAGAAGGCGAGATCAGCACCGCTTTTGCCTCCTGATAGCGGACGTGACCGGCCGCTCCTGGCTGTGGCGGCGATCCTGGTTTTCCTCGCTTCGCTCGCGGGGATCGGCGCGGCGGGAGCCTGGCAGGCGGCTGAAGGGTGGACTGCCCAGCTTACAGACCAGATTACCGTTCAAATCCTGCCAGGGCAGGGCCGGGATGCCGATGCCGATGCTGAAGCCGCGGCTGAAGAAATCGCCCGCCTGCCCGGCGTTGCGTCTGCCGAAGCGCGGGGGCGGGCGCAATCTGAACGCCTGCTGGAACCGTGGCTTGGGACTGGGGTGCTGCCCGAAGACCTGCCCGTGCCGCGCCTGATTGCGGTGCGGCTGGATCCTGAGACACCCCTGGCACCAGGGGCGGTGGAGACGCTTCTCGCCGAAGCGCCCTATGAGGTCGTGGTTGACGACCATGACCGCTGGGAGCGCGCTGTGACACGGGCTGCCGCAGCTGTGCGTTATTTCGGACTTGGCGTGATGGCTTTGCTGACACTGGCCGCAGCAGCCGTCATTGCGTTCGCGGCGCGCGCATCGCTGGCCGCGCGCTGGGATGTCGCCGAAGCCTTGCATCTGGTGGGGGCACCGGACGGATTTATCACGCGCCTGTTTCAGGAGCGCTTTTTCATGCTGGGTGCCAAGGCTGGCGCCATTGGCGCGGTGCTTGCCGGTCTCGTTGGGTTCGGGCTTGAGCGGCTTGGTGGGGGCGCGGGCGTCATTTTCTTCCTGCCCCGGTTTGAGTTTGGCTGGACCGGTCTGGGCATCGCGGCGGGTGCCGCCCTTGTTTCAGGCGTCATCTCCGCGGTCTCGGCGCGCGTCGCCGTGTCCAATGTCCTGAAGGCGAAGTGGTCATGAGCCTGCCCTGTCCTTGCCATGCTTGCACGCAAGAGTGCGGTTCAGGAGCTCGATCTGACCTATGAAGCAAGCGTTGCGCACCTTTGCCTTTGTGATGCTGGTGGCCTTCCTGGCGGGGTTTGCGCTGTTTGTGCGCGAGGCCCGCAGCTTCAATCCACCTGAAGAGACCACAGCAGACGGGATTGTTGTTCTGACCGGCGGGCCCAACCGGGTCGCCACCGGGGTTCAGCTCCTAGAAGCCGAGCGCGGTAGCCGTTTGCTCATATCCGGCGTGAATCCAGGCAGCCCGGTCTCGGATATCGCCTCAGCAGCCGGGGCGTCACAGGCCTTGTTTGAATGCTGCGTCGATGTTGGCCCCACCGCGGCAGATACCGAAGGCAATGCGGTTGAAACCGCTGCCTGGGCGTCGCGACAGGGCTATGGTGAGCTAATTGTGGTGACCAGCGATTACCATATGCCGCGCGCATTGCTTGAATTGCAAGCGGCCATGCCCGATACCCGCTTCATCGCCCATGCGGTGCCCGCTCCGGCACCCTGGCAAAATCTGGACGAAGCCCGTCGCTGGCTGACCGAGTACGTGAAATACGCTGCCGTCTTTGGCCGCGAGCGCGTCACTGGTCTGGCTCGGCACGGTTCATCCAGCGGTGAGGGACGTTGAGACCAGTGGCTATGATCGGCTCGATCCTGTTTGTAATCTGGATGTACGGCCTGATGGTCGTCATGGGTATCCTCTGCAGCCCGGCGCTTCTTGGCCCCCGCAGCTGGTCAAAGGTCTGTCTGCGGCTTTATCTCGCGCTGGTGTTTGGTGGGCTGCGTGTCCTGTGTGGCATACGTTATGAGGTGCGCGGCGAGCAGTATCGCCCATCCGGCGGAGCGCTGGTGGCGTCAAAGCACCAGTCCATGTTCGAGACGCTCGCCTTCTGGAAAATCCTCGATGATCCCGCGATCATCCTGAAGAAAGAGCTGGCTTACCTGCCCTTCTTCGGCTGGTACGCCATGAAGCTGAAGAATATCTCTGTCGATCGTGCCGCTGGGGCCAAGGCCTTGCGCGGAATGCTCAAGCAGGCCCGTGATCGCGCGACGGAAGACCGACAGGTGGTGATTTTCCCGCAGGGCACGCGCCTCGAGCCGGGCGCACCGGATACCTACAAGCCTGGTGTGGTTGGCCTTTACAGCTCCATGAAAGTGCCCTGCGTCCCCGTGGCGCTGAACAGTGGCCTGTTCTGGCCCGCCCATGGGTTCGTGCGCCGGCCGGGAACCATCGTGGTGGAGTTTCTGGAACCGATTGCGCCAGGGCTGGCCAAGGATGAATTCCTGAAAACGCTGGAAGCGCGCATTGAGAACGCATCGGATGCATTGCTACCGACCGGCACCAAACCCTCAACGCCCGAGGCAGCCTGATGACTGACGCCAAGCGCGCCCCGTCGCGCATTGTCCTGTTTGTGCCCTTTGTGCTCGTCCTCGTGGCTGCGGTGCTGCATGCCGTCTACTGGACCTATACGGCCAGCCAGATTGAACAGCGGGCGCTCGCCTGGATCGAAACACAGCAGGCTGCCGGCTATGACGTCGCCTATGAGCAGTTGCGCGTGGGCGGCTACCCGTTTCGGTTCCGCATGCACGCCACCGCGCCCCAGCTGACCGCACCAGCCGGTGAGGGCGGCTGGACGGCGCGTGTTGAGCGCCTGTCGGCTTCCGCCCAGTTCTACGACCTTAACCACTGGATCGTTGTCGCCGATGGTGAGGGCAGTGTCCTGACCGATGGTGAGCTCTACACGCTGAACGCTGAAGCCGCGCGCCTGTCTTTGCGCGCTCGGGAGGGGCGCACATCGCGCGTTGGAGCCAGCGTTGAAGCCCTGACGATTTCAGGTCCTGAGGGCCGTGAGCCTGCGATTACCGCCATTGGCTCACTGGCTCTGTCCGGACGTGTCGATGACGAAGACCAGCTTCTGGTGGGCATCGACACA
Source organism: Oceanicaulis sp. (assembly GCA_043513725.1). GTDB lineage: Bacteria > Pseudomonadota > Alphaproteobacteria > Caulobacterales > Maricaulaceae > Oceanicaulis. The sequence goes on from CP121338.1 coordinate 2,154,725, forward strand.
CAGGACCTGCAACTCGGCGAAGGCGCACTGGATCGCGACCTGTTGGAGGCCTTTGGCCGTGAAGCCTCGGTTCTGCGGGTCGATGCAGCCGTAACCCAGTGGACGGCGTTGGCGCGCCGTGCGGACCCCTATGAGTGGCGTCAGGCGGGCGGGCAGCTCGTGATCAATCAGTCTCAGCTGGTCTGGGGGCCGGCAGAGCTCGCAGGCTCTGGCGAAATCGGCCTCGATGCCGATCTGTTGCCAGAGGGCCGTCTCTCCGTTGTCGTGACGGACCCCGAAACCCTGATCACCGCACTTGAGACCGCCGGCCTTGTCGTGGATGAGCAGGGCGAGGCGCTGCGCCTCGCCGCGCTCATGGCCCCCCGCCGGGAGGGCGGTATTGCGCTGCCGTTCCGGCTGCGCAATGGCGGCATCTTCCTCGGACCGGCCCGGATCGGGACCTTTGCCGAGGCCGGTGGCTAGCTGTTGGTGAAGGCCTCGAGCGCTTCGATCACACGCCGGTTGTCATCGTCCTTGCCGATGGAGATGCGTAGCGCATTCGGCAGGCCATAGGGCTGAACCGGACGCACAATCAGACCGCGCTCTGCCAGGAAGGCATTGGCTGCCATGGCATCCTTGCCGGGCTCTTCGGGGAAATGAACCAGGACGAAGTTGCACACTGACGGTGTGACTTCCAGGCCCAGCGCGCGGATGGACTGGGTCATCTGACCGACCCAGCGTTCATTGTGGTCGACCGACTCCTTTACGAAGGCGGTGTCCTGAATGGCGGCCAGACCCGCTTCGATCGCGGGCAGGTTCACGTTGAACGGACCCCGCACCCGGTGGATCACATCGACAATCTCCTGCGGGCCGTACATCCAGCCCAGACGCAGGCCTGCCAGGCCGTGGATCTTGGAAAAGGTACGCGTTACCACCGTGTTGGCGTAGTCGTCGACCAGCTTTAGAGGATTGCCGTAGGCCGGTTCCTTGACGAATTCGGCATAGGCTCCGTCGACCACCAGCAGCGTGTCTTCGGGAAGGCCTTCGCGCAGGCGGCGGATTTCCGCGTCCGGCACCCAGGTGCCCGTCGGATTGTTCGGATTGGCAATAAAGACAATCTTCGCGCCGTCTTTGGCCGTTTCCAGAATAGAGTCGATATCGGCGGTGTAGCCCGTCTCCGGTGCAGACACGATATGAGCCCCGGACTGCATGGCCACGAGGCGATAGACCAGAAAGCCGTACTGGGTTTGCACCACTATGTCGCCCGGATCGAGATAGGCCCGGCCAATCAGCTGCAGCAACTCATCAGACCCGGCACCGCAAACGATGCGATCCGCTTCAATGCCTTCGGCTTTTGCGATTGCCTCGCGCAGCGCGCTTGCACCGCCGTCCGGGTAGACGTGCAGATGGTCCGCCGAGGCCTTGAAGGCTTCGGCCGCCTTGGGGCTGCAGCCCAGCGCATTTTCGTTGGAGGACAGCTTCACGGCTCCCTCGGGCGCAGCAGCACCAGGGGTGTAGGGCTTGATGTCCAGAAGACCGGGGCGGGGCTGAAGCGTCATGGCGCGTCTTTCCTGTCAGAATGCGGCTTTGCCGAGCGGGACGTGTCGTCTGAGGTGGGAGATAGCGCGCGCTTGCCCGCTCCTTCAAGTTTTCTCACCCGTGCGCGCTCAGCTGTGCCGCCCGGACGCACCGCGCCGACATGCTTGACCGCTTCTGCCATCAGCAGTCCGCCGAAGGCCGGGTAGATGCGTTCCCCGATGGCCTCAAAGCCGTCGGCGGCCTTTTCCCCGCAGGTAAACCGCCAGGGCGGCGCATAAAGCGCCTGCGACCAGGCCGTGGGCTCAAACAGGGCATCGGTGAGAAAGCGTGAAAGCTGTGTCCGGGAAAACGGACGACCATGGCCGAAGGGCGTGGAGTCGACCCGTGCCCACAGGCCGCCGCGATGGGTGCAGATTACAGCAAGCCGGGCTTCGGGTGCCATGACGCGCCAGATCTCCCGCAGCAATCGGCGCAGGTCGTCGGCTTCTTCAAGCGCGTGCACCAGAATGACCCGGTCAAACACGGCTTCATTGAAGGGTAGGCGGCTTTCATCACCCAGCGCGACCCGATTGGCCCCCTCAACGGTCCAGGGCACGGCACCCTGTTCGGCGGGCATGTAGGCCACCGCGCGCCGCGCCTGATCCTGAAACGCGCCGAGATACGGACTGGCATAGCCGTACCCGAGAATGTCGAGATCCTTTGTGTTCGACCAAAGCGAGGTGAGGCGGCGCAACACCATCTCGCGCGCAGCCCGCCCGCGTATGCTGCGGTAAAAGCGGTCGATTTCCAGCGCGTCGGTACGCATCAATTGGCCTCTCGGCGTTGTTTTGGCTCACGCTTGGCCCATCTCAATGATAGGGTCGCGCTGATCTCGCGATAAGCCCCTGTCTGCAAAGAAGGTAAACCATGGCGCTCGACGTTCTCCAGTTTAACTGCCTGTCGGACAATTACGGCTTCCTGATACGCTGCAGCCAGACCGGTGCCTGCGCCACGATTGATACGCCCGATGCGGCGGTGATCGAGGCCGAGGCGAAGAATATGGGCTGGGACCTGAAAGAGGTCTGGAACACGCATCACCACTGGGATCACGCTGGCGGTAATGAGGCGCTCCGCAAAAATCTGGGTCTTACGATCACGGCCCCCGCGTCGGAAGCCGCGCAGATCGGTCATATCGATCGGCCGGTTTCCCATGGTGATACGATTGAGCTTGGCTATCAGCGCGCGCAAGTCATCGACGTGGGCGGCCATACTCTGGGCCATGTCGCCTACTGGTTTGAGGAGGCGAACGTAGCCTTTGTGGGTGACAGCCTGTTCGCATTGGGATCCGGGCGCATGTTTGAGGGTACGCCGGAGCAATTCCAGGCCTCGCTGGCCCGTCTCAAGGGGCTACCGCCAGAAACTGTTGTCTATTGCGCGCACGAATACACAGCGGCAAATGCGGCCTTTGCCCTTTCGATCGATCCGGAAAATCCTGCGCTGCTGTCCTATGCTGCCGAGGTGACGGCCAGGCGCGAAAAAGGCCAGCCCACCGTTCCAACGACAATCGGGCGTGAGCGCGAGGCGAATCCCTTTCTGCGCTGGGATGATCCGGCGCTGCGGATCAAGCTCGGCCTTGAAGCCGCCGCCGATCACGAAGTCTTTGCCGAGGTCCGCCGTCGCAAGGACGTGTTCTAGGCAGGCTTTCTAGAAGCGCTCCAGCAGCCGGTCGATATAATCCAGCTCTTCCTGTGGCCGCCCGCGTTCAGCGGCCCGTCGGCGCAGTTCTTCCAGGATTTCGCGGGCACGCTGGCGATCGCTTTCGCTGGGCACGCCGATTTCCGAGCCGGGGCCTGCTGTGCCTCCGGCAGCACGGCCGAGGGGATCAGCATCACTCTCTTGCGCGCCTTGCTCGGCCTCCAGTGCTTGAGACGCGGCCTGAGCGGCGTCTCGCAGCGCACCAATCGCGGCATCCTGAGCTTCCAGTGCCGCATCGGCATCACCGCGTTCCAGCGCCCGGGCTGCATCGCCCATGGCATCTTCGGCTTCTTCCAGCGCGCGGCGGGCTTCATCAGACGACGGCCCGCTGCCTGGAATGCGCTCGGACAGGCCGGGAATTGCATTGGCGATTTCGTTCTGCCGTTCAGCCAGCGCGCCGAGGCCAGGGCCCGGCTCTTCGCCTTCTTCGGTGCCGGCTCCGCCTGCTTCACCCTGTTCAACGGGCTCACCAAAGCCTTCACCGGGTCGCGTGCCAGGGGCGGGCAGTTCACCACCAGGCTGACCCGCCGATGATCCTTCGCCAGCGTCTGAGCGACGCTCGGCCTCGTCAAAAGTTTCATTCATGGTTTCGCGCTGGTCAGATAGCGTCTCGCCCAACTCTTCGAGCGCCTCACGGAGCGCTTCGGCCATCGCGCTGTCACCGCCTTGACCATTGCCGCCCTGGGATAGCGTCACCTGCATGTTGCGGAGCATCTCCAACAGCTGGGCCAGCGCCCGGCGGGAGCCTTCGGTATCGCCCAGCTCTGCGGCTTCTCGAAGCGCATCAAGCAGCTCCTGAAGGCCATCGGAACTCATGCCGCCGCCGCTACCGCCGCCACCTTCAGCAAAGCGACCGTCTTCCAGCGCCTCACGGGCCAGCGCCTGCATGTAGTTGGAGACCGCCTGTTCGAAGGCATCAAACAGGGCCGATAGCTCAATTGGATCGGCGCCGCGCGCCATCGCGTCCATTAGGGCCTGTTCCGCGGCGCGCAGGGCCGCTTCGGCATCAGCAAGGCTGCCAAGCTCTGCCCGCAATGCGATCTGCCAGAGGTCTTCGTCAAGATGATCCAGATCATCGAGTTCGCGCGCGCGACGCACTTCGCGCATGGCGGTACGCAGCCCGGTCCAGACGATCGGATCATTGAAATAAGCCGGTGGAGCATCGCTGACCGCGTCGAGGGCGCGCGCCAGTCGCACCACGCCGTCGGGGGCACGTTCCAGCCTGCGGGCCGGTTCATCGCCAAGGAAGCCGCCGGTCATGGACGGCGGTACACCATCAGGCATCGCGGCATAGCTGCGCTCTTCAGTGATGAAGCGCTTGCGCTCGGCCGCGACCGACCTGGCCAGTGGGTTCAGGAACACGCGCTGGGGCAGGGTGATAGCCAGCGTACCAGACACACCGCGCTGACCGGCCCCATCAAGCGCTGCCATGCGGATCACGGCGCGCTCACCGGCCAGCTTGTGACGCGCCAGATCAATGCGCGCGGTGCGAACGCCATCGGCATCGGGCGGTCCGACATCGCCACCGGACAGTGGCACGATTTCAAAACTCTCCTCGGCGGGCTCGCCTGCATCCGGCTCTGGCGCGAACTCCAAAGCGTAGGCCTCCACACCGAAATCATCCTCAGCGACGAAGTCCAGCACCATCTGCCCCTGGGCATCGCCTTCTGGCTCTGCGGCGAGGCGCACGACCGGGGCCTCGTCCTCAATCACGGTGAGCGACAGGGTTTCGCGAAGCGCGCCAGAGCGAATGACGATCTCGCCATCGGTTTCAGGCGTCAAAGTGACAAGGCGCACATCCTCTGACAGGGCTTCGATCTCTGCATCTGCACCTGACACACGCGGATCACGCCGCAGGCCGACGATACGCGCCGAAACCACTGAGCCTTCAATCATCTCTGCTTCACGGCGATCGCGCAGATAAGCGACCGGACGGTTGGTATAGGCCGGAGGCTCGATCCAGAATTCAATCTCGGCTGCTGTTCCGCCGCCGGCCATGAGGCGCGGCGAGAAGGCATCCCCGAGGCGCTCGGTGGCGCGACCCCCGGCGAGGAAGCCAGCGGTGAGAATGAGGATGACGAGGCCAGCGCGCAGGCCATAAGGGTCGAGCCGGGCCCAGGCCGCAAAAGGTCGACGTGCTGTTGCGGTCTTGAGGCGCGCTTCCATACGGGCGCGGTGGGCATCCCACAGGGCATCGTCGCCGGCTGCGGGTGCATCGGCGAGGGCTTCAAAGGGGCGATCAGTCAGGCCGCTATCGTCTTCGACCCGGCGCTCTGCGTCGCGCTGTGTGGGGGCTGAAAAGCCTGCGAGCGCTAGCCGGACAGCAAAGCCTCCGGCCACGATGAGTGCCAGGAACGCCAGCAGGCGGACCGGATCACCAAGGCGCTCGAACGCTCCGCCCAGCGCCAGCAGCACATAGACGCCAAGGGCCGCCAGTGGACCGGCGAGCACGGGCGCGGTGCGCTCCCACAGGAGCGCAGCCCGGGCTTTGAAAAGGGCAGCACGCGTTCTCATGGCTTAGAGTGTAGCGCCCATGTCAGCGCTTGCCACGTTACTGATCAGCGAGACTCGCTGTCGTCGTCCTCGTGTTCGCGCTCTTCGTCGGTGCGCATATCTTCACCCCAGGCTGGCGGTGGCCGCTCAAGGTCGCCGCGCACGCCACAGGCGCTCAGGACAAGCACGCCCCCGAGCACTGTGAGAAGACAGATTAGTCGGCGCATGTGTGGCTCCCTCGTGTCACGCATCAAGCCGGGTTTTCCAGGCCGTGATTTGCTCGCGCACCCGGACCGGCGCGGTTCCGCCATAGCTTAACCGGCTCTCCATTGAGGCGCGAGCTGATAACACGGCGAACAGTCCGTCATGGATGCGCGGTTCAATGGCTTGATAATCCGAAAGTGATAGCTGGCTGAGTGGCAGGCCTTTTGCTTCTGCTGCTTTTACGGCGCTGCCGGCCACATGGTGGGCCTCACGGAAGGGCAGGTTGAGCTCGCGCACCAGCCAGTCCGCCAGATCGGTCGCGTCGGAGTAAGCTTCCCCGGCCGCCTCTTCCAGGGCTTCCCGGTCAAAGGACAGGTCGGCGGCCATGCCCGCCATGGCCGAGACGGCGAGCGCCAGGTCATCAAACGCGGTGAAGACCAGCGATTTGTCTTCCTGAAGGTCTTTTGAATAGGCCAGCGGCAATCCCTTGCAAACAAGGATCAGACCCTGCAGCGCTCCGGCGATACGCCCCGGCTTGGCGCGCACCAGTTCGGCTGCGTCAGGATTGCGTTTTTGCGGCATGATGGAGCTGCCGGTAGAGAACGCATCGGTCAGCTTGGCAAAGCCGAAGCGGCGCGACGTCCACAGCACAATCTCCTCGGCAAAGCGCGACAGGTTGACCGCCGTGATCGCCGCAGCCGCCAGTGCCTCAAGCGCGAAATCGCGTGCGCTGACGGCATCGAGCGAGTTGGCCATGGGCCTGTCAAAGCCGAGCGTCTTTGCAGTCTCGTCGCGGTCGATGGGGAAGGCGGTACCAGCCAGCGCCGCCGCGCCAAGCGGGCTTTCGTTGAGGCGTTTGCGGCAGTCTTCAAGCCGACCCTTGTCGCGTTCAGCGGCTTCCACCCAGCACAGCAGGTGATGCCCGAGGCTCACCGGCTGCGCAGTTTGCAGATGGGTGAAGCCCGGCATAACCCAGCCGGCATGGGCTTCGGCCTGTGCGATGAGGGCGCGCTGGTAGCGGGTCAGGCCCTCAATCGCGCCGGTGAGCGTGTCGCGCATCCACAGGCGAAAGTCGGTGGCGACCTGGTCATTGCGGGAGCGGGCGGTGTGAAGCCGGCCAGCCGGCTCGCCGATCTTTTCGCGCAGAGCCGCCTCGATATTCATGTGGACGTCTTCAAGTTCCGGCTTCCAGACGAACTGGCCGGCCGCGATGTCAGCGCGGATTGCCTCAAGCCCGTCACAGATCGCCTCAGCGTCCTTGCTTGAAATTATCCCGCAGGCAGACAACATCCGCGCATGGGCCAGCGAGCCATCGATGTCCTGGTTATACAGGCGCTGATCGATGCCCACGCTGGAGTTGATGGCCTGCATGATATCTGACGGTCCGGCGTCAAACCGGCCGCCCCAGATGTCGCTGGCTGCAGATTTACTGGGTGTGTCGCTCATGGGGTCGCGGGGCTCCGGGCGAGAAACTGAAGGACGCATCGACGTGCAACTGCCAAAACCGACCCTTGGTAATGCCATCGCCGGCATGTTTCTGATCGGCCTTTTCGGCATTGTCTACGTCATTGTCTCTGCGCTTGTCACCACCGAGCGTGGCCCCTTCGACGCTTATGCGGTCGGCACGATGTCGAAATTCCGCACGGTGTCGGACCCGCCCGAGCAGCCGCTGGTGGAGTTGCAGACCGAAAGCGGGGATACGACGACGCTGGCGTCAAAGCGCGGGAAGATCACGCTGGTCAATTTTTGGGCGACCTGGTGTGCGCCCTGTGTCATCGAGATGCCCTATCTCAACGAGCTGCAGGGGCGCTACGGCTCGGACAAATTTGAAGTGGTGACGGTCTCGATGGACCGGCGCTACGAGGATGCCGCGCGCTTCTTCGAGGAAAATCAACTCACCAATCTCGAGCTTTATTTCGACCCGTCCATGAGCATTGCGTTCAATGTCATGGGCACCACCAACCGGGGTTTGCCACTGACCATTCTCTATGACCGCAATGGTCAGGAGATCGGGCGGCTTGAGGGCGAAGCCGAATGGGCGAGCGAGGATGCCTACCGCCTGATTGAAGCGGTGATCGAGCAGTATTAACGCAGCTTCATTTGATTGGCTGCCGGATTCAGGCTCCACTTTCCTCCTGACATGGGGAGGACATGCCATGATCCGTTCAATTCTTGGGGCCACAGCAGCCCTTGCTGTCGTGGGTTCACCATCCATTGCCCAGCAGTCATCGCCCGGCGAGACGCTGGAGTCGCTCTACGATGTGATTTCAGGTCCGGTCGGCGAAGAACGCGACTGGGACCGCTTCCGCGGGCTCTTCGTCGAGGGCGCGCGAATGACCATCGTCGTACCGCAGGATGACGGCACCAACCGCATCGTGACACTGTCGCCGGAAGATTATATCGAGCGGGCTGGGCCCAATCTGGTAGCCAACGGATTTACCGAGGTCGAGCTGGATCGCCGGACGTATAATTATGGCGACATGGCCACTGTGCTCAGCACCTATGAAGGCATCTATCAGTCTACGGGCGAGGTGATGGCTGTTGGCCTGAACACGCTCGTTATTGTGCGCGAAGGCGAGGAGTGGAAAGTCGCATCAATCGCCTGGCGCGCCGCCGACGAGGACTGGCCGCTTGAGCGGGCGTTTGAAAGCGAGGGCCGTTAGGTCTTCGCAGCCCGCTTCAGATCGTCCAGCGTATCGACGAAGGCGTCGGCCATCAGCGGCTTTTCAAATATGAAGTCGCAAGCGTGCTGATCGTAGAAGTCAGCGCCTTCAAGCGCGGCCCGTCCGGTGTAAAATCCGACCGGTGAAGGGCAGCCTTCGTCCTTGATCTTGTCCATCAGGGAGACCGCCGTTCCGTCCGGCAGCATCATGTCCAGAAGTACGAGGTCGTATTCCCCGCGCGCCAGGGCAGGTGCATCCTTCATGGCTTGAACGAGGCTACGTCGCCAGACAACCGTCTTGAAGCCATAGCCCTTCAAAAATTCGGTCGCGACCAGGCCGCTCGCCTCATCATCTTCCAGGACATAGGCCGTATCGGTGCGTTTAAGCGGCGTTTTCTTGTAAACAGGCCGCAGGCGTCGTGTCTTTATCGTGTTCTGATCGACCTGATCTCCATCGGTCAGAATAGGCTCGTACAGGTCCATTATCGTGACCCTTTCATAGCCCACATCCTCTATGTGGTTAATTTACTAAACGCGTCCAGTTTGGATTTGAAAAGGGCTCAGCTGCGACAAGGTGTGCAGTAAGCGCCTACGCTTATTCGATTCAATGAGTTAATGAATGTCGGAATTTTGACGCTATCAACAAAAACGCCCCGGGACATGTCCCGAGGCGCTTTCGAATTAACCGTTTAGGTGGCTGCGTCTTTAAACGCCCGCCTTCTCCAGCTCGGCCTCAAACTCCGGTACGGCGGTGAAGAGGTCTGCAACAAGGCCGTAGTCTGCGACCGAGAAGATCGGGGCTTCTTCGTCCTTGTTGATTGCGACGATCACCTTGGAGTCCTTCATGCCTGCGAGGTGCTGGATGGCACCGGAAATGCCCACGGCAATATAGAGCTCGGGGGCAACGACCTTGCCGGTCTGGCCCACCTGGTAGTCGTTCGGCACAAAGCCGGCGTCCACAGCGGCGCGCGAGGCACCGACGGCAGCGCCCAGCTTGTCGGCGACCTTTTCGATGATGGCGAAGTTTTCGCCATTGCCCATGCCGCGACCGCCGGAGATGACGATCTTGGCCGAGCCCAGATCAGGACGATCAGACTTCGACAGCTCTTCGGAAACGAACTCGGACGCCGCGGCCGGAGCCGGGGCGTCGAGGCTCTCAACAGAGGCCGAACCGCCATCGCCCGCCTTTTCAAAGGTGGTCGGGCGCACGGTGATAACTTTTTTGGCGTCGTTGGACTTCACCGTCATCATGGCGTTACCGGCATAGATCGGGCGCACAAAGGTGTCTGCGCTTTCGACCGCGGTAATGTCGGAGATCTGCATCACGTCGAGCTTGGCTGCGATGCGCGGCATGAAGTTCTTACCGACGGTGGAAGCGGCCGCCAGGATCGCGTCATAGCCGTCGGCAATCGATAGAACGAGCGTTTCCATGGCCTCAGCCAGCTTGCGCTCAAGCGCGTCAGATTCCGCGTGCAGCACCTTGGCGACACCGTCCAGCTTCGAGGCGGCTTCGGCAGCAGCGCCGGCACCCTTGCCCGCGACCAGCACGTGAATGTCGCCGCCGATGCCTTTGGCAGCGGTGATCACAGCGCGGGTAGCATCGTTCAGCGACGCGTTGTCGTGTTCAGCAATTACCAGGACAGTCATTCTAAATAACCCCCGCTTCGTTCTTCAGCTTGTCGACCAGCTCGGCGACGGTCTCGACCTTCACACCAGCTTCGCGCTTGGCAGGCTCAGCCACCTTCAACACTTCAAGGCGCGGCGCGATGTCGACACCGAAATCGTCCGGCGTCTTGGCGTCGATCGGCTTGCGCTTGGCCTTCATGATGTTCGGCAGCGAGGCATAGCGGGGCTCGTTCAGGCGCAGGTCAGTGGTGATGATGGCCGGCGACGACACCTTGATCGTCTGCAAACCGCCATCGATCTCGCGGGTGACGTTGTAACCATCATCGGTCTTTTCGACTTCAGAGGCGAAGGTCGCCTGCGGCCAGCCCAGCAGTGCGGCCAGCATCTGACCGGTGGCATTGACGTCGCCGTCAATCGCCTGCTTGCCGAGGATAACGAGCTCGGGGCTTTCTTCTTCCACGACCTTGGCGAGGATCTTGGCCACACCGAGCGATTCCACGTTTTCGTCTGTGGTCACGTGAATGCCGCGGTCAGCGCCCATGGCGAGTGCAGTACGAATGGTTTCCTGGGCCTGGGCGGGGCCAATGGAGACCACGACGATCTCTTCAGCGACACCTTTTTCCTTCAGGCGGATCGCTTCTTCCACAGCGATCTCGCAGAAGGGGTTCATGCTCATTTTAACATTGGCCAGGTCAACGCCGGTTTGGTCGGGCTTAACGCGAACTTTCACGTTGTAATCGACCACCCGCTTGACGGGGACGAGGATTTTCATCGACGGCTCCGGGTTTGGTGGTGGCACGAGATTTCCGCCCTGACCTTCAGGATTGACCCCTCGCTACCTTGAAAAACTGAAGCGGAAACTGCCCCCGCGACCGGACGAAGTCAACGCGTGCGCCGCAATGCCGCAGAATGAATGACGCGGTGCACAAATGAAAAGGCCGGCGCAGCTCAGACTGCACCGGCCAAATCAGGCATGGGTGGGCAGATTAGTCTGCCATGGCCTCACCGTCTTCCTCGTCGGTCACGAGGGTCAGCTCGGTCTCAATTGAGATCGTCAGCTCGTCAGATACAGCCGGTACGGCGTAGTCCACACCCCACTCAGAGCGCATGATCGTGCCGGTGGCCGAGAAGCCAGCCGTCTGGTTGCCGCTGAACGGGTGCGGGCCCGCCTGGCGCAGCGTGACGTCGAGGGTCACGGGATTTGTCTCACCCAGCAGGGTGAGGTCGCCGGTCATGGTGCCGGTCTCACCGTCTTCAGTTTCGAAGCTGGTGGCGACAAAACGAGCCGTCGGGAAGGCCTCGGTATTCAGCAGGTCGCCGGAATTCAGGTGACCTTCGAACTGGTCCTGATTGGCGCCGACCCAGAAACCACCGGCGAGATTGAAGGTTACATCGACAGTGGAGTTTTCGGGCTCTTCCATGTCGAGCAGCAGAACACCGTCATAGTCGGTGAAATAGATCGACTGGCGCGAATAGCCGAGGTGTGTCCAGGTCGCGGAGATCGACGTGTGCGACTTGTCGAAGGTGTATTCGGCGGGCTCAGCAGCCGTGGCAACAGTCGGGGCAGCGAGGAAGGCCGCGAGTGAGGCGGCGGCAAATGCGGTCTTCATGGGTTCAACCCTTCTAGCTCTTGATACAAGAACGCGGTGCGACCGGGCGCCGCACCGTCGAGGGTGTAGATAGGGTCGGTGAGGGGGGCTTTGCCAGTGGCGGCGCGCGAAAAAGCGCGTTTCCTTGGCGGAAAGACTACGCTGACTTAATCTTCGCGCCCACCGCCCGGCACCCATTTTACGTCCTTCGCGCCATCATCATTCGCGACGCGGGACGCGACAAAGAGCAGGTCGGACAGCCGGTTCAGGTAGACGACCACAGCATTGCTGACCGGCTCACCGGAGGCTTTCAGCGCAAAAACGCGGCGCTCAGCACGGCGGGTGATGGTGCGGGCCATGTGAAGGCGAGCGGACGCCTCACAGCCGCCGGGCAGGACAAAACTGTCCAGTGGTTCTAGCCGGGCGTTGAGCCGATCAATCTCACGCTCCAGCCGCTCAGCCTGGGCCATCTCGACGCGGAGTGGCGTCCATTCCAGCGCCTCACCGCGGTCCGGCACACACAAGTCAGCCCCTACGTCGAACAGGTCGTTCTGAATGGCAATTAGAATGGGATGCAGGTCATGACTGTCATCCAGCGCCACGACGGCCAGGCCGATTGCAGCATTGGCTTCATCGACCGCTCCATAAGCTTCGACGCGAGGGTCAGTCTTGTCTGCTTCGCTCATGTCACCGAGCCGCGTACGACCGCCATCGCCGGTTTTCGTGTAGATTTTTGTCAGTCGAACCATGGCCCTGTTGTAGCGCGTCGAAGTGCGCTGACCAGCCCTGTGCGCGCGACCGACGTTCAATCTCGACAAAGTGTCACCTCAAGGTTACGCTTGACGGACAACAAAAGCTCGGTCACAAGGCATTCATGAGGTAACCTCAAGGTTACATAACGGAGATGATTGATGACCTTTTCCGCACTTGTGCTTTCCACCGTTCTGACCGTCGGCGTTCAAACTGACAGCGCAGCACCGAGTATCGCGACCCTGATCGAGCAAACAGGATCACCGGGCGGTGCAAGCCTGCGCGACTGCGGCACGGGCGTTGACATCGCGACTGCTGGCGTTCGCATTGCCGGACAGAGCGCGGCCATTACACCGGAGGATCTCTGGCATCTCGGCTCGAACACCAAAGCGATGACGGCCACCCTGGCCGCGCGGCTGGTTGAGGCAGATCTGATCGACTGGTCCACCACAATCGGAGATGCGCTGTCAGAGCTTGATCTGGACATTCACGAACAGCTGGCTTCGGTCACGCTGGCGGAGCTGCTGCAGCATCGCGGTGGGGTCATGGGCAATGCGGGGCTGATGACGACGCTGCGCCTTATGGGGGCTGACGCAGAACGCGACCTGAGGGCCGATCGTCTTGTCTATGCGTCTGCGGTTCTGAAAGAGCCGGCGGGCCCGCAAGGTGACTTCCTTTATTCCAATGCCGGCTATGTGATTGCGGGCCTGATGATGGAGGAGATGGCCGGTGAGCCTTACGAGCTGCTTATGGCCCGTGAGATGTTCGAACCCCTTTCCATGGCATCAGCGGGTTGGGGGCCGCCGGGCGTGCAAGGTGAAGCAGACCAGCCCCGCGGCCATCGCCCGGGGGTGTTTGGCGGACTGAATGCCCGTGAGCCCGGTTCCAGTGCCGACAATCCGCCTGCTATGAATGCTGCAGGCCGCGCTCACATGTCCCTTCAGGATCTCACACGGTTCTTAAGCGCGCATCTTCAGCGCAACGGCGAATACCTGACGGCAGAGAGCTGGGAGCGCCTGCAGACCGCGCCAGACGGGGCCGACTACGCGCTGGGTTGGGGCGTGCGCAGTTCCGGCACGCTCACCCACTCTGGTTCCAACACGATGTGGTTTGTCCAAATGGCGATCGCGCCGGATGACGGATGCCTCGGCGTTGTGGCGGTCAACGATGGGCGGATCGATGAGGTGTCGGGGCCGGTCAGTCAGCTGATAGGTGACTTGATCGCGCCCGATGAGGCTAGGTGAACTGGCGCTTCAGCCAGAAGCCGACCACGATCACCAGTACGGCGATGAACTGGAACAGAACCCGCATACGCATCAGCCGGTTGGACCAGGTGCGACCGAACTCGCCACCTCTGAACAGCGCATAGATGCCCGCCGCCAGAATCACGAATACCACGGCCAGAAGCCCATAGAGCAGAATGTCGATAAAACCTGTCATACTCTCGCATTTAGATGTCAGGGTGGTGCCTGGCAATCACACCATGTGTGACCGACCAAGTCCTGATTATCAGTGCGGATTTCCAAAGAAGAGCGTGGAAGTCGCCCTTTTATTGCTCGCGTTGCGCTCAGGAGTTGATTGACCGCGGTCATGAATTCATGTCTCACCATTGAAAGCGGATGCAACACGGGCCACTGTGTCTGCATCCGTTCATTTTTTTGATGAGTTGATTCTGAGAGGTTCCACCGCGTCATGCTTGATGCCTCAAATGTTCGCATGACCCGCCGCGACATGCGCCGGGAAGCTACGAAAGCTGCTGTGCTTGAGGCGGCTCGCGCCGTTTTTCTCAAAGCCGGTTTCGATGGAACCACGATCAAGATGATCGCCGATGAAGCAGGCGTATCTCCGGGCACCGTGCTCAACGCTGAACCGTCCAAGGCGGCGCTGCTGGTCGCTATTCTGCGCCGGGAGTATGAGACGCTTGCGGAGTCGGTCGAGCGCATGGAATCGGTGCTCTCGGGATCGGCCACAGACCGCTTGAATGCCCTGCTGCACCTCATGCTGGATGGTCATACCCAGCACACCGAACTGTTTGCCGCCGCCATCGGACATAGCTGGCTGATGTCGGACTCTGGCTATCAGGCCGCGATTGAGGAAATGGAGTTTGCGTGGCAGCCCGTGCGCCGCGTCCTGAACAACGGTGTTGAGAGCGGCGAGTTCCGCGAGGATTTGAATGTGGGCGCGGTCATGCAGGTGCTGGTGGACATCTTCTTCAGCGCCATCCGTGAAGACCGTCGCGAGAATGGGCGGGACCCGCGCGAGGCTTTGACCGTGCGTCTCGAAGCACTGATGAATGGTGTGAAAGCCTAGGTCCGATAGCGCAGCGTTGCCGGTTTGACCGGGTTTTCGAACGCGCGCTCTTCGGCCCGCGACTTGATCCATTCGCGCTTGCAGCGGCGATACCAGACCATCAGCGTATCCGCGTCAGGAATCTGCATCAGCGGCGGGTTATATTTCAGCCCTTCGCCTTGCAGCCTCATGATGCGCGCGTCCTGGTTCAGGAAGGTCTTTGTGAAGGGGCGGGCAAACAGTTTCACGACGTCAAGAAATGGCGCGTTCCAGTACATGATCTCGCGGATTTCACACAGCTCATCGGTGATGGGCGTAATCGCGGCGAGCCCGAGGAAGCTGTGTCGATCTGTTGTGATGCTTTCAGCACGCAGGCCGGGCAGCAGGAATTGAATTTCCACCTTCACGCCCGGACCGAGCAGCCAGTTATAAAGCGGTGAGTTCACCGGTTCATGGCTGAGCATGGTGAAGCCCATTTCGCTGGGCGCGTAGTGCTTTTCTTTTTCTTTCAGCGTTTTGGAGCTGCGCCACAGCGGGCTTTTGTGCACGAATGGCGTGTGCGCGGGGTCCAGAAGGCCAATCACCGCGTGGTCCATATGACAGGCAAGCTCGGCGCGTTCGAAGAATTTGACCCGGCCTTCTGCGGCTCCGCTTTCAAGGACCATGCGCTCGAAACGCGGTGGCGGACCATCCGGCTCAGCCTCGGGCGTAGCACCCATGAAAATCCAGATCAGCCCATCCTGCTCGACTACCGGATAGTTGCGGACCTTGATGCGGTCGAGATCAAAGGGCTGGCCCTCCACCAGTGACGGGATGTGTGCACAGCCACCGTCAGCCGTCTTGAAGCGCCAGCCGTGATAGGGGCATTCCACGGTTTGCGCGCCGTCGGTGTCCAGAATTTGCCCAGCCGAAAGGGGCACGGCCCGGTGGGGGCAGATATCGCGAAGTGCAAACGGGCTTCCGTCCTTCTCCCGCCCCATGACTACGGGCTCATTCAGGAACATCTTCTTGTGAAGCTTTCCGGATTTGAGTTCGCCAGCGGTCATGGCGACATACCAGATGTCACGGATCAGCTCACCGCCAGCTGCGGTGAACTTGTCCTCTCGCGCTTTGGGGTTGGCGGGGGCGTCATCCATCATGGCTCAGGGTTTAGCGCTGTCAGGCCTTGAGGTCGAGGCGGCAGGGCGGAAACGCTGCGCCGCGTAAACGCCGGCCAGCACAAGGCCCGCACCGAGCCACTGGATCGCGACCAGCGCTTCGCCAAAGATGATCCACCCTGCGGCCGCCGCAACAACGGGCTGAATAAGGATGATCAGCGTGGCCAGCGCCGCCGGGGTCCGGCCGAGTCCGAAGGCAATGCCGCCTTGGCCGCCTACATGGGCCACCACGCCTAACCCGATCAGCGGCAACCAGCCGATCCAGCGTTCTGGAAATAACGGCTCGCCAAAGGCCAGCGTAACCAAAAGCAGGATCGGGGCCGCTGTTGCTGTCGACCAGAACATCAGCTTGACCGTGGCGGCTCCGGCCCGCCGCGCAGCCCGGACCGCCAACAGGTAGGACGCGTACCAGAGCGAGGTCAGGATGGAGAAGATGTCGCCGGTCAGCCGTTCTGGCGCGAACTGGAGATTACCTGCGCTCAGAAGGCCTGCGCCCAGCAAGGCGAGCGCGCCCGCAAACAGAAAAGGCCGCGTGATCCGCTCGCCAAACAGGAAATAGGCGACAACGGCCACGATGATTGGCGTGAGGTTGGACAGGAAGGTCGCGTTGGCGGCGGTCGTCAGTTTGATACCAGTATGCCAGAAGGCGAGATCTCCCGCGAAAAACAGACCGGCCAGAATGATCGGCTTCCAGGCGACAGGTGCCGGCGCGAGGCCGTCTGTATCCTTGCGCCTTTTGGCCTGGCGTTGGTCCACCCACAGCCAGACGGCCAGCAGCGGCAGCGCAAGCGTCAGGCGCCAAAATCCGGTCGCCTGCGGACCCAGCTCAGACAGTTTGACGAAGATCGGGGCAAAGCCCAGCACGCACGCCGCGCAGAACAGCGACACCATCCCGATCAGGGCGCTGCGCCCCTCATCCGGGGTGGTTTCGACGCTGATTTGAGCCATGGTCTATGTCCGCTTTTCAAATACCCATTTTCTAATTCGGGTATTGGATCAGGCGAGCGCGCGAGGCAAACGGTTTTTGCGTTCAGCGCCGTCTGCGGCATGCAGACCTCAGCCCATTCCCACCACAGCGCTTTCATGGCTCAATGCGACTCGGTTTCGGGCAGCGGGGGCGCATCGCTCACATGGACGCAGACAACTCAGCCACAGGCGTCGTTCTCACGACCCTTGTCATCTACAAGATCGTTCTGATCGGGATTGGCATCTGGGCAGCCCGGTTCAACAAGAACGAGTCCGATTTCTTTCTGGGCGGTCGGGGCTTGGGGCCCTGGGTTGCAGGTCTGTCCTATGCAGCCTCGACCAGCTCGGCGTGGGTGCTGCTGGGCTTTTCTGGCTTTGTCTATGCCTATGGCGTTTCCGCGCTCTGGATGGTGCCGGGCATCTGGCTTGGCTATGTCGGTGTGTGGGTCTGGTTCGGGCGGCGGCTTCAGTCGGAAACCGCCGAGGCTGGCCATGTCACCGCCAGCGATTTCATGGCGGCAAAGGCTGGCCCCACTTGGACACCCGCCATCTCCATGCTCGCTGGCTTCCTCGTCCTCTTCACCTTCGTGTTTTACATCGCGGCCCAGTTTGGTGCCGCTGCGATTGCGTTTGAGAGCCAGTTTGCGCTGTCGCGCACCGAGAGCGTTCTTATCGGTGCAGCCGTGATCCTGATTTACGGCCTGCTCGGCGGATTCTGGGCGGTGTCTCTGACCGACACGCTGCAGGGTGCGATCATGGCGCTCATCGCGGTGCTCGTCCCGGCGCTGGCCGTCGTTGCCGCAGGCGGGCCTGCGGGCATCGTGGCCTCGTTAAGTGCTACGATGCCCGCAGAGTATCTCGACCCGTTCGGAGGGCGCGCAGGCTTTGCATTCCTTGGGTTTTCGCTCGGGATCGCGGCCATTGGACTTGGCGCACTGGGCCAGCCACACCTGCTCGCCCGCCTCATGGCGGTGAAGGACGAGGGCGCGCGCCGCCGCGGCTTTATCGTGGCCATGAGCTGGGGCGTCATCGTCTTTGTCGGCATGGGCGTCATGGCGCTGGCTGGTCGGGCCTTGCTGCCGGACGTCGCCGATGGTGAGGCGCTATTCTACCAGTTGACTGCGCAACTGCTGCCTGCCGTTTTGGCTGGTATCGTGATCGCGGCGATCCTGTCAGCGGTCATGAGTACGGTCGACTCCCTGCTTGTGGCCGCGTCAGCTGCGGCCGCCCACGATTTGCGGATCGTGCGGCTCTTGAAAGGGCGCGAAGTCCTGGTGAGCCGCTCTGTCATGGTGGCCATCTGTGTGCTCGCCGTGGTGCTGACGCTGACCGTACCCGCGACCATCTTTAACCGCGTGCTG
Organism: Oceanicaulis sp.; assembly: GCA_043513725.1. GTDB lineage: Bacteria > Pseudomonadota > Alphaproteobacteria > Caulobacterales > Maricaulaceae > Oceanicaulis. Next base: position 2,173,074 of record CP121338.1, read on the forward strand.
TTCTCTTGGGCGGCGCTTGGGGCGGCCTTCGGTCCGGTCATCATCGCCCGGGTCATGAAGGTCGAGCCGAAAGGTTGGGCGATTTTTGTCTCAATCCTCGCCGGCTTCTTCGTGACGGTTCTGTTCTACATCTTCGGCCAGATGGATGCAGAAACTCTGACAGGCCTGCCTGGCCTCCTCGCGAATTTGGCCGCCATACCCGGTGATCCTTTCGAGCGCATTGCTCCGTGGGTAGTTCCGTTGGTTCTGCTCTTCACCTTCCGCCAGTCCGCCAAGGAGCCCTCTCATGGTTGACGCCTCAATCGCACCTACGCTGACCACCGACCGCCTCGTTTTGCGGGCTGCGCGTGCCGAAGACTTTGATGAGACGGTCAAGCTGTGGGCTGATGAGCGGGTGGTCCGCCATATTGGCGGGCAGCCATCGCCGCCAGATCACAGCTGGCGGCGCCTGCAGCAGTTTGCCGGGCTCTGGGTCCTACTGGGCTATGGGTACTGGATCGTGGAAACGAATGAGGGCGAGTTTGTCGGGCAAGTGGGCGTTGCTGATTTCAAACGCAATTGCTCAGCCAATATCGATGGCGTGCCTGAAACTGGATGGGTCCTGAGCCCGGATCATCATGGCCGGGGCTATGCGACCGAGGCCATGGGTGCGGTGCTGGGCTGGATGGATACCCATCTCGATGCGCCGCGCAGCTGCTGCCTGATCGACCCGGCCAATGCCGCGTCGATCCGGGTCGCTGAGAAGCTCGGCTATGGCGACCGGGAAATGGCCAAGCTCGGCGAGGCGGACACGCTCGTCATGTGGCGCGAGCGCTCTGCCTAGGCCCCTCTCCCTTGGGCTTGGGGAGAGGGGAGGCCTGCGGCTTACTCAGGTTCAATCACCTCCGGTGCGTCCACGAAGGGACGGATGCCAAATTCGGGATAGATGTCTGACGGGAAATAAACGACGCCATCGGCAACGACCATCGAGATGGTCTTGATGTCTTTGAAGTCGGTGGTTGGGTCGCCGGGGACCAGGAAGAAGTCGGCATATTTGCCGGGCGTCACAGAGCCAAGCTCATCCCCGGCCCCAAGGTAATCGGCCATGCCCTGGCTTGCCCAGGCGAGGATTTCAGCCGGCTCCATGCCGATGGTCTGATAGAGCTCCAGCTCGCGGTGGTAGGCAAAGCTACCGCCGAGATCCGTGCCTGGCACCATATAGATCCCACGCTCGCGCAGCTCGGCCAGGGCGGCGGTAATTTGCTCGAACGCACCGCGATAGGCGATATCGTCTTCTTCGCTTTCAATGGCAGCCCAGGCAGACCGCGCCTGACGCTGGGAGTTGGCGGGCATGTTGTCGATATAGTCGACAGCACCAGGTGAAAGCTCGCCATTGCGCGACAGCAGCAGGGCTTCATGGATTGCGAATGTCGGATCGATGGCGATCTCGGCGTCTACCATCGCCTGGATGGTCGACTGGACCGCTTCGCTTTCCAGATCGAGCTCCGGCAGGCGCTTCAGCGCGGTCAGACGCAGGAGCGTGCGGGTGTCTTCGCCTTCGTCCAGGACCCAGCCCAGCATCAGCTGGTTGATATGGGTCAGCTCGTCATAGCCTGCCGCAATCATGGCGTCGGCATCGGTAAAGGCGGGTACATGGCCGGTCACGCGCAGGCCCTGTTCGCGGGCTTCGGCGATGACAGCCGGAATCCAGTCCGGATCCATGGAATTGTAGACTTTAATCTGGTGGAAGCCGCCGCGTTCGGCATAGGTGCGCACGGCTTCCACAGCCTCTTCTTCGCTGCCGACCAGGATGCCGTTATTGGAATTAAACGGGCTGCGACCTTCGATGAAGCCGGAGCGGAAAACGCGAGGGCCAGCTACGCGACCACTTTCGATATTGGCAATCAGGCCGTCGAGTACGTCGTTATTATTGCCCATGTCGCGCACGCTCGTGATGCCCGCTGCGATCCCCAGGGCCGCCGCGCTTTCGCCCAGGTGAGCATGCATTTCAAACAGGCCGGGTACGAGAGTGCCGCCTTCGCCCTCGATGACGGTTGTGCCCTCGGGCAGCTCGGCATTTACACCAAGCAGCGCGGTGATCCGGTCGCCATTAAACACGACCGTGATCGGCTGGGTACGACGCTCGCGAGCTGGGTCGAAGACGTGGACATTTCGAACCGCAACGGGGCCGTCATACTGGTTGGCCGTGCGTGTCTGAATGTCTTCATAGCGACGCGCGCCGTACTCGGCCGCTCGGGCGCGCAGCATGCCGTCATGCTCCTCCTCGCCCTCGGCCAGGACCGCAAATCCCGGGGAGATCACGCCGAAGAAGGCCGCGCCATCCATCAGGAAATAGGTCGGGCTGGTGCTGGTTCCTGAAAGCGCCCAGGCGGTAATGGTGCGCGCGTCCTCGCCTTCACCCAGCGTAATCTCTTCCATCTCGGTCAGGCGCAGCTCCCCGCCTGGCAGCGCCGCGATGGCCTGATCATCATCGGCCAGCAGCAGGCGAGCGGCGATGGCGAGCTGGTAGGGCGATGAGTTCTGCGGCACGTAATAGGCAGGCTCGGTAAGCTCGGCCGAGCCTTCACCGGTTGCATCACGCCAGGTCGCGCTGTCACCAGACCAGCTGAAAACTTCATTCACTTCATTGCCAAAGGTCGTGTTGCCGGTGATTTCCCAGCTGACCGGATACCCGTCATCATTCAGCGCGATGGACTCGTTGAACGTCGGACCCCGGCCGTTATTGCGGTATTCATAGGCAATATCGAAGCCGTCACGGGTCCGGGTGATGTCTGCAGCCCCGATCGGCGTGCCGCCGACCAGCACCATGAAGCGGTCTGCTTCGGTTTCAGGGGCTTCGATGACGGCGCTTTCACCCTCACCGGCTGGCATTTGACACGCGGCAACCGCAAGACCGGCGACACCGGCCATCATCCAACGCACTGAAATCATCATGAAGTCTCTCCCTCGAAGCGGCAGCGGCCGCTGTTTTCGCGACGCTAGCAGCGGGTGGAAGCGATGTCTTGAGTTATAGAGTAACGCCACCCTGCGACACAGCTGCACTACGCCTGTGCCCTTGCCGGGCTATCTGGGAATGGCGTACCACCCATGCGATAGCATTCATCGCGAAGACGCGAACGACAAAGGATACCATCATGGCTGCGCTGGACGCTGCGAATGAGCAGAGCTTGAGCTTTAACTGGGAAGACCCGCTGCATCTCAATCACCAGCTCTCCGAAGAAGAGCGGATGATTTCCGAGACCGCGCGCCAGTATTGCCGCGAGAAGCTGCTGCCGCGTGTCGTCGATGCCTACCGCGAGGAGAGCTTCGACCGGGCCATCATGACCGAGATGGGCGAGTTGGGCCTCCTCGGCGCGACAGTGGCCGAGCAGTATGGCGGCGCAGGCCTGTCGAATGTCGCCTACGGCCTGATCGCGCGGGAAGTGGAAGCCATCGACAGTGGCTACCGCTCGGCGATGAGCGTGCAGTCCTCTCTCGTCATGTATCCGATTGAGGCCTTCGGATCTGAAGAGCAGAAGCAGAAATACCTGCCCAAGCTCGCCAGCGGTGAGTGGGTCGGCTGTTTTGGCCTGACCGAGCCCGATGGCGGGTCTGATCCGGGCGCGATGCGCACAACCGCGAAGAAGGTTGATGGCGGGTATGTCCTCAACGGCTCGAAGATGTGGATCACCAATTCGCCGATCTCCGATCTGGCGGTGGTCTGGGCCAAGCTCGACGGCAAGATCCGCGGCTTCATTGTGGAGAAGGGCGTTGAGGGCTTCGATTGCCCCAAGATTGAAGGCAAGCTGTCGCTTCGTGCGTCGACGACCGGCTCGATCTCCCTGAATGATGCCTTCGTGCCAGACGATGCGATCCTGCCCCATGTGCAGGGTCTACGCGGTCCGTTCAGCTGCCTGAACAAGGCGCGCTACGGTATCGCCTGGGGGGCGATGGGAGCCGCAGAATTCTGCTGGCATGCGGCGCGTGACTACGCCATGGAGCGCGTGGTGTTCGGCAAGCCGATTGCCGGCACTCAGCTCGTCCAAAAGAAGTTGGCCGATATGCAGACGGAAATCGCGCTGGGCTTCCAGGGCGCGCTTCAGCTGGGCCGCCTGATGGATGAAGGGGCCTGGGTTCCTGAAGCCATTTCCCTGATGAAGCGCAACAATTGCGGCAAGGCGCTGGCCATTGCTCGCGAGGCGCGCGACATCCACGGCGGTAATGGCATCGCGGAGGAATATCACATTCTGCGCCACGCCATTAATCTGGAAACGGTGAACACCTACGAAGGCACCCACGACGTCCACGCCCTAATTCTGGGCCGCTCGCAGACGGGCTTGCAGGCGTTCAGCTAAGGCCAAAACCCCAGTTACTAAATGAAAAACCCCGGAGCGGTGGCGCTCCGGGGTTTCTTGTATCGTCTGGGGCTCTTTTCAGAGCTGTGAGCGTTACCGCATCTCGAAGTACGGACGCCGGCCTGTCGAGCTGAGCGAGAGCGGGTCCTTGCGCCGGACCAGGCCGTCGCGGGACAGGAAAATGAAAGTTGCCAGCATACCCAGCAGGGTGAGGCCACCCATCCAGTCATCGGTCAAAAAGCGCGGGCCAGCGGCAACAAAGCCAATCCAGGCGAGCGCAATGAAAAGCATCTCATGAAAACGGGTCATTCGAGCCTCCTTCTCGCTCAAGTTAGACCCCATCCTCACATGGCTGAGAGACAAGTGCAAATTATTTCATCAGGCTACGGATAAAAAAATATTCTTCAAAATTATCGAAGTTTAAATAATTGAGTGACTTACCGCGATGCAATCGATCGGATGGTAGTCGTTTTCTGCCTTGCTTGAGAGGCTGTTCTTTGCCCCTGCTGTGTCGCAATTTCGGTTCACCGCCGCTCAGCCAAGAGCAAATGTGACAGCTATGCGGCAGGCCCGTGTCACGACCATGTATGCCTTGCAAAAATGCATAGCGGATATAACCAAACTCGCCTTGCTGCGGTGCAGTAGAGGGGGCATGTACCCGCTCGTGAACGGCGGCGATGCCGCTGCGTTCCCCTGTGATTACCCGCGTCGTCTCCTCCCCGAACTGACGCGGAAGACTTTAACAGCCGGCCCCCAACACAACTGGGGTCGGCTTTTTTCTTTCTAGCTTGTCCTCAAGCCCGTGTGGGCTTTCGGCTCCTCGCTTACGCTGCGGGCGGCTGTCCGCCTTGCGGACCTCGCGGTCCGTTGACTGTTGTCCTCCCCCGCCTGCGGGGGAGGTGCCTATGAAGTGGGCGGAGGGGGACAGCGACTTCGCTCTGTGCTCGTTGTTTCTTTCGGTGGGCACACAAAAACGCCCCGCCAGTGGACTGACGGGGCGCTCAATAAATGAGATTTGAAGAGGTCTAGCCCAGCGTGGCGCGGAGCATCCAGGCGGTCTTTTCGTGGACCGTGATGCGCGGTGCGACGAGGTCCGCGGTGGCTTCGTCGTCATGCTCCTGCGCCAGTTTAAGGGCAGCACGGGCGGTTCGAACCACCTGCTCATGCCCGTCGATCAGGTTGGCCACCATGGTGTTGGCGTCCGGCGTGACCTTGTCAAAATCAATCGACGCGTTGACCGTCATCTCGCCGTAGGAGATCGGGGCCATGACACCCAGTGCGCGGATGCGCTCGGCGATCTCGTCAGTGGCGGTCCACAGCTCGTTATACTGCAGCTCGAACATGGAATGCAGGTCGTGGAAACGCGGCCCGGTGACATTCCAGTGGTAAGCATGGGTTTTGAAATAAAGGGCGTAGGTGTCCGCCAGAAGCTTCGATACCGCGTCGGCCATCACTTCGCGCTGGCCTTTATCGAGGCCCATATTGATATCCATTGGCTCTTCCTCCTGTTCCGTGAAAAGCGTTGAGGCGGTTATGCCGGGCGAAGCGCTATAAATCCAATCGATAATAGCGCTGCCAATAATAGCTTATATCGATAGCTTGAGTTTGGGCTATTAATTCAGTCAATCGCTTCGCAGAAGCGCAAAATCCGCTGGCCAGCGTCTTCCAGGGCCGCGTCATCGGTCGCGTAGGACAGGCGGAATCCCGGCTCGGCACCAAAGGCCGTCCCTGGAACCACAGCAACGCCTTCTTCCTCCAGAAGCGCTTCACAGACATCAAGGTCGGTGCCTAGCTTTGCTCCGCCCCTTGATGTTTTGCCAATCAGGCCGGCGCAATCTGCGAAGATGTAAAACGCTCCTTCAGGCACCGGTGCCGTCAGACCGAGGGCTGCATCGATCTTCTCCATCATGGCGTCACGGCGACGTTTGAACGCGGCGTTGCGCTCAATCAGGAAGTCGTGGCTGCCGTTAAGCGCGGCAACCGAGGCCCACTGGCTGATGGAGCAGGGGTTCGAAGTGGTCTGGCTCATCACTTTGGCCATGGCCTTGATCAGCCATTGCGGCCCCCCGGCATACCCGATGCGCCAGCCGGTCATGGCATAGGCTTTCGACACGCCATTCATGGTCAGCGTCCGGTCGTAGAGGGCCGGTGCCGCCTGAACCAGCGAGGTGAATTCAAACCCGTCATAGACGATGTGCTCATACATATCGTCGGTCAGGATCATGACCTCGGGGTGGCGTTCCAGCACCGCGCCAAGCGCGGCCAGCTCGTCGCGGGTATAAGCAGCGCCCGTGGGGTTGGACGGTGAATTGAGCACGACCCAGCGGGTCTTTGGCGTGATAGCCCGCTCAAGTGTTTCAGGTTTCAGCTTGAAGCCGTCTTCAACACCGGCCGGGGCGAACACCGGCTCGGCGCCGACAAGGCGGGCCATCTCCGGATAGCTGACCCAGTAGGGGGTCGGGATCACCACTTCGTCGCCGGGGTTCAGCGTCGCGGCAAAAGCATTGTAGATCACCGGCTTGCCGCCCGGAGACACGCTGATCTGGTCGGTTCCGTAATCCAGGGCATTGTCGCGCTTGAACTTGGCTGCGATGGCTTCCTTCAGCTCCGGGATGCCGTCCACATTGGTATACTTGGTCTTGCCGTCCCGGATCGCCTGAATAGCGGCGTCCTTGATATGGTCCGGCGTATCAAAGTTCGGCTCACCGGCACCCAGACCGATAACATCGCGCCCTGCGGCCTTCAGCTCACGCGCTTTCTGGCTGACGGCGATGGTCGCTGACGGTTTGACGCGGGACAAGGCCTCGGAAATGTTTTCAGCGCTCATGGGCGTTCAGCCTTTCAAATCAGGGGTCAGCGCCCGGATCGGCGCAGCAGGACGAATAAAGTATGGTTGGTGTTTTCACCTTCCAAGACCTGGTCGCATACGGCGAGTCCGTAGCTTTCTGAAAGGCCGGGCGGACCAATCGCGCCCCAACCTGCCTCTGCATGATCGCGCAGGTGCGCAAGGCCGGCCGTGTTCGACGCGATGGCGCGGCTGACGACACCGTTGCGGTCGATCCAGTCCTGGCACTGAGCCAGTGCTTTTTCGTGGCCGTAGACGCCAGCGAGGGGCGCGTCATCGTCACCGCGACGGTAAAGATCAAAGCTGACGGCCAGCGCATGACGGGCGACAGCGTCAAACTTGCCGCTTTCCATCGCCTCAGTTGTAAGCGCGATTGGTCCCGCGGCGCTATCAAGCGCCGCGACCGCATAGTCCGCCTCACCCGCCTCAAGACCGGCCAGGACCAACTCAAGGCTCGACATCGCCGCCAGCGCGCAGCCCTCAGGAGCCAGCGCCAACGCTGCTTGATGGGAAAAGGTGCCTTCCGGGCCGAGATAGAGCAGGGTTTCCATGACAGGCCGATGTTGGGCATCGGTCGGGGGTGATGGCAAGCACCTTGCCGCGAAATGGCCCCAATTGACCTTGGCTTTGCCCTTTTCGCGCCCGCTCCTCGCCCAGCGCCAGTCTGAAGCTCTCATTCATGGACGGTTCACTTCAGGACCGCTTTAGAGCCCAGGGGAGGCGAAGATGAGTAAGCGAAACAGCGCCGGCGGATGGACTGGATTGTTTCTTGCCGCTCTTTGTCTCGCCATTGTGGGCTATGTCTTCCACGCCAGCGCCGCTCAGGGTTCTGATACGCTCTTCATGCCAACGGGCAGTGTGAGCGCCAGCGCCCGGTAACGCCGCCCGGGTGATGTCTCACCGCAATTTCATTTGAAGCGCGAACCACGCTCGCCCAGATTACGAGCCGTGAGCGCTACCCTGACCTTTCCTGCCGCGGCCGATCCGCTGCGCGAGCTATTCCAGTCACCTGAATTCAGGCGGCGTGCGATTGGCTATGCGGCTGCGGTTGTTTTGCACGGCCTTGCGCTGGTCGCGCTCCTGACGCTGCCGCCGGCCATTGTGCGCGAGGCAGGCCGTGTGGGTCAGGCGCTGGAGGTGCGCTTTTACACCGTGGCGGGAGGACCAGACGCGGAAACGGACGCGCCCCTGTTCGAGCCCCCACTGGCTGGGGGGCAAAGCGGGGCTGGGCCGGTCGGTGTTGATGGCGGTGAAGGAGCAGACGGAAGCCTTGGGGCTGCGGCAAGTGAAGACCGGGTATCAGACCCTGCTGATCCCGCACCCGTCGACGAGCCCGAGCCTGAGGTCGACACGCCACCCGCGCCTGTTGAGACCACCGTTCCCGAGGTGGAGCCGCTACCGGCACCCGAGGCGGAGACCGCGCCTACACAGGCGGATGCGGCGATTGTCCAGTCGACCCCACAAGGCGCGCCTCCACCGCAGAGCCGACCGCGGCCCACGCCCGCGCCGCCACCGTCTGAGCCGGTGGCTCCCGGCCAACCCATTGCCACGGCACAACCGGGCGAAGCCGTCCCGCAGGACGCGCGCCCCGCAGCGCCCCTGACCTTTGAAGATATCCTGGCGCGGGCCGAAACCCGGCTTGATCCCGACGACTTCCGGATCATCGCCAATTTTGACGGCGGAGTACGCGGTACAGTCCGTGAGAATTTCTGTCTGTCGTCGTCTGACGCCAACCAGGAAGCCTTTGATTGTCCGGAAGGCTCCCAGCTCGCCGCGGTCAGGTTAGCGCAGTTCGGATTGATGGGCCTCGGCGAAGAGCCTCCAGAATTCCTGGAAGACATGGACCGGCTCGCCTTTCAGCTGTCCCAGACCGGTGCAGGCGACACCGCCATCGGTCGTATTCTGACGAGCGTTCGTGAAGCGCGACGGGAGGCGATCAACTCGCCTGATCTGACCCGATCCATGGCGCGGGATGAAGCCGGAAGGAGCGATAATCTCGGCGTCAATAATCCGTTTGGGGATGATGGGCCCTAGCGCAGGAAGGGAGAGGGCTGATCGATGCCGAAAAGTCACAGCGTCTCGTTTGCGCAACAGCGCGGGGGCGATTTTGCTGGTCCCTGCGCGTCTGCTTGGGTAATGACGCGATCCCCGACGCACTCATTCGCGTCAAGCACAGGAGCCTTGTCTGACCCATGCGACTGATCTGAAGCCAATCGCGGTGCCCTGACTTTTGTGTCAGGCGGCGAGCACCGCATCTCGACCTTTAATCTTGCGCGCATCGCGCCGGATAGATCGGGTTTGCCATCGCCGAACCTCCGCACATTCAGATTTTGAACCGCTTTTGGCCAGGTGGCCTGACAGGCGGATCCTTTGGGTACAGACATGAGCGATTTTGACGATGACGCCGATGAACGGCGCGAACGTATTCTTTCCAATCTTGAAGTCCTGAGCTTCGTCACGCGCCAATGGAAGCGCCGGCCGCGCCTGTTTGCCGGCCTGTTCGCATTCACGATGGCTGCCACAGTGGCCGATGTTTTCGTGCCGGTGGCTGCTGGAGCACTCATTGACAGCATCAGCAATGCTGAGGCTAACCGCCAGGGCATGGCGCATTGGATCGCGCTGGCGATTTTCATTGGCCTTGCCATCACGGTGAATGCCTTCCGCCAGATTGCCGTGCGCTGCGAGGTGCCGTTTTCCAGCGCCAACATGGCCGATATGACCACCGAGGCCTTCGCAAAGGTGCAGCGCTTTTCAGCCGACTGGCATGCCAACACCTTCGCCGGATCGATTGTGCGGCGGATCACACGGGGCATGTGGGCCTATGACACGATCACCGCGACCCTGTGGCTGGGCCTGATCCCGTCGGTCAGCGTTATGATCGGGCTGGGTGTCTACATGCTGTTCACCTGGTTCTGGGTAGGCGTCTACGCACTGGTCGTTACTGCGATCTTCATGGGGCTGTCGGTGTGGATGGCCAACAGCTATATCCGCCCGCAGAACCTTCGCTCTAACGCGGTGGATTCTGAACTCGGCGGGGCGGTGGCCGACGCGATCTCTGGCGTGGCAACGGTAAAGAGCTTTGGCGCAGAGCTGCGCGAGGACCAGCGCTTCCATACGCTCGCCTGGCGCTGGCGGACGGAAACCAAAAAAACCTGGTTGCGCTTTGTAAACAGCTGGCTGGTCCAGATCGTGGCAGTCCTGGCGTTGCAGGCCGGGCTCGCGGGACTGCTGGTCAATCTGTGGACCCGGGGCGACGCCACCGCGGGCGACGTCGTGTTTGGTATTACGGCCTTTTTGATGATGGCTGGCTATATGCGCCGCTTTGGCGAAGAGGTGCAGAACGTTCAGCGTGGCCTCGATGAGATTCAGGACATTGCCGGCTACGCGAAGATGGCCGAGCAGATCGCCGACGCCCCCGACGCGCAAGACTTTGTGCCGGGGCAGGGCGAGATCGTTTTTGAAAAGGTCCAGTTCACCTATGCCGGTCAGACCGAGCCGCTGTATGAGGATTTCTCGCTGCATATCGAGGCTGGAGAAAAGGTCGCGCTTGTTGGCCCTACCGGCTCGGGCAAGTCGACCTTTGTGAAGCTCGTCCAGCGCCTTCATGACATCGACCAAGGTCGTATCGTTATCGACGGTCAGGATGTGCGCCAGGTGCCCCAGTCCAGCCTTCGGCGGTCCGTCGCGCTGGTGCCGCAGGAGTCGGCCCTGTTTCACCGGACGATCCAGGAAAACATCGCCTATGCACGCCCGGATGCGACTGAAGCCGAGATCGTGGCCGCGGCCCGGCGCGCCCGGGCGCATGACTTCATCGAGAAGCTGCCCCAGGGCTATGACACGATGGTGGGTGAACGCGGGGTGAAGCTTTCCGGCGGTGAGCGCCAGCGCGTGGCGATTGCCCGCGCGGTCCTCGCTGATGCGCCGATCCTGATTTTCGACGAGGCGACCAGCTCGCTCGACAACGAGACTGAACGCTTTGTTCAGGAGGCGATGGCGGAGGTCACCGCTGGCAAAACGGCGATTGTCATCGCCCACCGTCTGTCGACCATTCGAGATGCTGACCGGATCCTCGTGTTTGAAAATGGTCGGATTGTGGAGCAGGGCACCCATGACGAGCTCGCGGCACAGGGTGAGGGCGTTTATGCGAGGCTGGCGGCGCTGGCCGGGGCGGCATAAGCTCGCGGTCTATTCCGATGAACGCGCTTGAGCTGTCCCATGATCCGCCCCGCCGCCCTTGCGATGACCGCCGTCCTTATTGTTGCATGCGAGAATCGCGCTGTGTCGCCTGAGGCGCGTCTGGACGCGACGGTGAGCCCGCAGGAGGACCCGAGCACTGGGGTGCCCGGAGCCGCCATTGCGGTCTGGCTCGACGGTGAAATCGTGTGGTCATATGCGGCCGGGACGGCGGTCTTCGGCGATGATGGTGTGACCGCGACCCGACCGCTGACACCCCGGTCCCCGGTTCGTGCCGCTTCCATCTCCAAGCTGGCAACCGCGCTGACAGCACACAGTCTTGCTGAAGACGGCGTCATTGATATGGACGCGGACGTCACAGAGCGCCTCGGATTTGATCTGCCCGTTCAGCGGAGTGGAGCGCCGGTCACCATGAAGGCGCTGCTGTCTCACACCAGCGGTATCTGCGACCCTGACGTCTACTGGGCCGCCGAGGGTGACACCCTGCAGAGCCTTCTCACCGAGGACGCGCGCTGCCCTTACGCCCCCGGCGAGGGGTGGACCTACGCCAACATCAATTACGGCATTGCGGCTCAGGTGATGGAGGTGGCGGCTGGCGAGCGCTTCGATCAGCTAGCGACCACGCACGTGTTGGAGCCGTTAGGCCTGGATGCCGGGTTCAACTGGTCAGGTGTCAGTCAGGACAAGCGCGAGGCTGGCGCGACGCTCTATCGCTGGATTGAGGGGCGCTGGGTCGCGCAGGTGGATGACGCCGAGACGCTTGGGGACACCCGGCCGGCTATTCTGCGCAATGAGGCAAATGAGGCAGCTCTGTCGGCAGGCTTTGACAACGGCACCCTCTACTCACCCCAAGGCGGCTTGAGGGCGAGCGTTGAGGACCTGGCCGTGCTTGCCTCGGCCTTTCTGCCCGGTGGTCGGGGTGAGGCGTTGGGCGAGCCGGTCTGGACCGGCAATGAAGTGCCTGGCGTCCGGGCCTACGGGCCGGGACCACAGGTCTTGCTGTTCGGACAGATCGAGAGCCGCCCCGAGCTGCGCCTTGTGGGTCATGCCGGAGAGGCATACGGGCTGTACGGCGGCGCATGGGCTATCCCTTCGCGCAATGCGGCGGTGGCCTTCTTTATCACCGGGGTAAATCCGGACAGTGATCTGTCGCGAAACCGGCCGTCGGGCTTCACACGCTACGAGGCGGAGCTGATGGAAATCGCGCTCGACGTGCTGGATTCGCAAGGGTTCACCGACTAGGTCTGGGTGAAACCTGACCTGAAAGTTTTTACCATGAGCGCGCCCCAAATTTCTGCCGACATCGCCTTTGATGAAATCGCCGAGCCCTATGATCCAGACCTTGATGTGCAGGCCGCACTGGATGCGGCCTTTTCCCGGGCACAGGTGCGCGGCACGCGCGTTCTGGTCAAGCTCGGCGGGGCCTGGTGCCCCGACTGCCGGATCATGGCCGGCATGATGGCCATTCCCGCCGTCCGCGATTTTCTGGCTGACCGGTTCGAGATCGTGACCGCGTCCATCGGCCGGTATGACGTCAATCAGGATGTCGTTGCGCGGCTGGGCTTTGCCAATGGCCTGCCGGGAGCGCCGACCGTGCTGGTGATGACCGCCGCGGGGGAGGTGGTCAATCGCGCAAGCGCGGACCGTTGGCGCACCGCCCGCCAGCAGACACCCCAGGACGTGGTCGATGTGTTCGCGCGGTTGAGCGTGGCCGATCCCGACCCCAATGACCGTGTCGCAACGCAGAAGGTGGCCTGAAGCCCGATGATTGAAATCGCCTACGAAGAACGCCACGCCTTTCCCGATGGCGACACGCCGCACAGCGGCAACCCCGCCGGTGTATGCCGTCTTGATGCGCCCCTGTCTGATGCAGACCTTCAGGGACTGGCGCAGTCGAACAATCTGTCTGAAACGGCGTATCTGCTCGCTAAGAACGAAGCGTCGGACCTGTGGTCACTGCGCTGGTTCACACCGGGCTGTGAGGTGGATTTGTGTGGCCACGCCACGCTGGCGGCAGCCTCGACGCTGTTCGATGCGGGTCTGGTGGAAGGCGACGTTGCCCGCTTTGACACGGCGTCCGGGCGTCTGTCCGTCAGTCAGCGCTCCGATGGGCAGCTGGTGATGGACTTTCCCGAAGTGCCTTATAAGCCTGCGGCGGCCGATGCTGACGCGGTTGCCGCGCTGGGGCGTGAACCGCTGGCCGCCTTTGAGGTCGAGCGCATTCACGGCTCACGTTACCAGATGTTCGTCTATCCAGATGAGGCGAGCGTGGCAGCGCTGGACCCTGATTTCGGCGCGCTCAGCCGGACCGGCATCAATGTGCTTGCGACAGCACGCGGCGATGGAAGCGACTTCGTCTCACGCTTTTTCTGTCCCGATGCCGGCATCAATGAAGACCCGGTGACCGGCTCGGCCCATTGCACGCTGGCCCCTTACTGGGCCGGTAAGCTGTCCAAGTCCGCGATGACCGCGCGCCAGATCGGCCCCCGGGCCGGCGCGCTCAAGGTCGAATTTACCGGCAATGGGCGTGTCTCCTTGATCGGGCGATCAAAGGCCTATCTCACTGGTGTAATCCGGCTCTAAGGCTCTGGATCGTCGCACGAGGGGCTCCATCATGGTGTCACGGATCGGCTTCGGCCTCGTCATTGCGTTGATAACGGCCTGCCTCGTTGGGGCTGTCACCGAAACGGCAATGGCACAAGGTGAGCCTCAGCTTGCACCGAATGCCTGTGACCTCGCGTTCAACAATCGTTGTGATGATCCGACCCGCGGCGGGACCGGGCAGTGCCCGCTCGGCGGTGATTATGCCGACTGCGAGGGGCGCGAGATGGGTTTTACGCCGGTCGCGAGCTTCTTCGGCTATGACGACCGGCGGCTGTTCGACACGTCTGAATGGCCATGGCGCACCATCGGTCAGCTACGCTTTGATACCGGCGCGACCTGTTCTGGAACGCTGATCTCTGACGATGTGGTGCTGACCGCGGCCCACTGCATCGTCCACTTCGGCGCGCTGGTCACCGACGGCGAGTTTGTCACGGCGCGGGATCGGGCCGGCGGTCCGGTGACTGCGCGCATTCTGGAGGGGCATGTCCTTGATACCGTGGAAAATGACCCGGACATGCAGCGCTTCTTCCGGGAAAACTCCGACTGGGCTTTGCTGAGGCTCGATCGGCCCGTGGGCGCAGAAGTCGGCTTTCTGCCCATTGAAACCGTCAGCGATAACCGCCCGCTACGCCGGGACCTGATCAGTTTTATTGCCATGGCGGTGATCACCTTCATCGCGTCCTTTGCCTTGAAGGGCGCCCAGCAGCGTGTGCTTCAGCTGCTCTCCATCATCGCCATTCTGGTTCTGGGCGGCTTTGCGGCCCGCGCCATGTTTGGCGAGGACCCGCGCGCCGAACGGGTCTGGCAGGCCGGGTATTCCGGTGATACTGGCGAAAATCTGTCCGGTAGCGAGGATTGCCGGATCATGGAGTTCAGGGCCTCCGGCCTGATTGGGCATAACTGCGATACGGTTGTTGGCGATAGCGGTTCGCCGCTGCTGGTGCGCCGGGGCGAGGACTGGGCGATTATTGCGGTGGTCTCGCACATGCGCCGGGTCAGCGAGGAAGAAGCCCTGGGACAGCGACGGCTGGCGGACCGTGCCTATGCCGTGTCGAGTTCGGTGGTCCCTGATCCTGACGCGGCTTTTGCCAGTGCCCCGTAAAAAAGCGCGCGCTATCTCTAGCGCGCGCCTTCACTCCTGTCTCAGTCCTGATGCCTAATGGTGATAGCCGCGATGACCGCGATTGCGACGGTGCCCCCGGTGATGGGGCTGGTAGCCTCGCCCGCCGACCACGTACACCGGGACGTCGCCCCAACGGGTGTCGACAAAATACTGGCCTGTGCGGCGGTCCAGATAGGCCACGTTCGGGCGGAGGCGTTCACCGGTGCGTCCCTGGCGCAGTTCGCGGCGGGTCGGCACATATTCCCAGGCCCGGCTCGGGCAGTTCAGAACCCGGGCGTCGCGTCGGTCCTCGCGCCGGTCAGCGCGTCCGCGATTGACCCGGCGGTCGCGGCGATCTTCACGCAGGTCCGGGCAGGCATGGGCGTACACAAGGAAATGGCCTTCCGGTCCGTTCCAGCGCCCGCCGTGATGCCCGCCATAACGTTGGGCTTCTGCGGCAGCGGGAAGAACAGTCAGGCTCAGGGCTGCAAGTCCGGCGGCTGCAGCCAGTTTGGCAATAAGGGTCATGGCTCTCGCCTCTCTTGTCTGTCATCCACCGGAGGATCCGGCAGCTATGGCGACAAGACTGGCAAACCTTAGCTGAACGACCTGTGGCCCCAGCGTTCAGCTCAGGTTCAGGCAGATGAACGCAGTGTGCGTGTGTGTCGGGTGAAAGGGGGCAGGGGGCAAAAAAACCGCCGACGAAAATGCGTCGGCGGTTCTTCAACAGAAGCCCGGCATCCGCGGTTGGGGGCGCGCGATGCCCGCTTTCAAACGCGAGGCTCACCCTGGGGAGGGGTCTCGGTCGCGCTATCGCCTTGGAAAGCCATGCCTGAGGGGTGTTGGCTGAGGCGATTTAGTGAATATGAATTAAATCCAGGTTTGTGACAATTGCGTCACGGCGCCACAGGATAGATGCGGTCTGTGCTCAATTTGGATTTTTGCCCGGAGCCGTCTAGCGTCACTGTATTGAAAGAAGTTTTGGGGACAGGACAATGATTGGTGCCTTTATCGCGGCCTTGCTTGTGAGTGTAGCGGGCGCGAAATCCGACGAGCCGACAGCGGTGACCGTAGAAGCGCGTATTGAGATTCCCGACGGCTTTGCCGACGCAGCGCCAAGCGCGCGTGACTATTCCCGTCTGCTACAGCAGGTCGACAAGCCACGCCGTCCTGGTGGCGGGGGCAATGACAGCTGTCGCCATGCCAATGACGGCGAATGCGATGAGCCCGGGGTCGGCACAGGTGCGTGCGCATCCGGTACGGATCGCTCGGACTGCTATCGCATCATGAACGGTATTGAAGACGATAGCTGCCAGTGGGCGCGCGACGGTGAGTGCGATGAGCCGGGTTTTGGCACCGGGGCTTGCACTCAGGGCACGGACCTGACCGATTGCGGTGACGTCATCCACCTGCGTTTTCAGACGGACAGCTGTCCGACCGCCTTTAACGGCGTGTGTGAAGAACCCGGTCGGGGCAATGGACGCTGCGATGCGCGCACCGACCGCACCGACTGTTCGACGCGTGAACGCCCGCTGACGATCAATGACCACTTCTTCGGGCGTGACGACCGGGTCTTCATGGATACCGGCACCTTCCCGTGGAGCGTCATCGGCTATGTCACCTTTGATGCGGGCGGGGTCTGCACGGCAACTCTGGTTGCGCCCAATGTGCTGGCCACGGCAGCCCACTGCATCTCTGAAGGCGGACGGATTTCAGAACGCGGCCTCTTCCAGACGGGAGCCGGTCTGCCCGGTGGGCCGCGGACGGCGCGCGTTGTCGATTACCTGATCGACCGGGACTGGAATGAGCAACGCTTCAGTGCTGGCGATGATCTTGATGGAACGGATTGGGCGCTCCTGCGCCTTGATCGCCCGCTCGGTGATGAGCTGGGCTATGTGGGCGTACTGGACCTCTCCGACGCTGGCGCACGTTCGGCTCGCCAGGAACGTATCTGGCAGGCCGGCTATTCCTGGGATACCGGCACCAACCTGTCGGGCAACGAGAATTGCCGGATTGTTCAGTTCAACCGCGACAACACGATGGCGCACAATTGCGACACCACGCGCGGTGACAGCGGCTCGCCCTTCATGGTGCGGCGTGGAGATCAGTGGGCGGTCGTGGCCACCGACTCCAATTTCCGATCCAACCCCGACGGTCCCATGATTTATATCGCGGCGCTGTCAGGGCGCTGGGCCGACCAGGTGGATGCCTTTGCTTCAGGCCAGATCGGCCGGCCGCGCGGACCGGGCAAGCCCGATCCGCTCAGTCCGATCAAGAAGTAGAACGCCTAGAAGCTGCGAACGATGGAGAGGTCGGTGCGCGTATCGACCTCTTCAAACCCCGGCTCGGGATCAAATTCGTTGCGGTAGCGATAGGACAGCTGAAGCGCCCAGAGCTCGCCTAGGCTCGTCTGCAGCGCGAGGATCTGCTCGAAGCGGGACTGGTCGGTCACAAGAAGCTGGCTGTCGGATTTGAAAACCAGAGTGTCGGTGACATTCCAGTCGAAGTCCGCACTGAACTCGCTCGCGGCTTCGGTGCGCGACTCGTCATTGACCGGCTGGAGGAAGCGCACCGCCGGACCAGCTTCCAGCGTCAGCGTCCGGACATCGCCGGTCAGCGCGCGATAGGCGAGGCCCACATCCAGGACAGCGGTATAGTCATAGCCTGACAAGGCATCCTGCTCGTACTGCACACCGGTAAAGATCGACCAGCGCTCGCCGGTTTCCCGGTCGACCTGGGCGTTGGCTGTAAGCGCATCGGTTCCCACTGCGCCATCGGATTCGGCATAGGCGTAGTCAATGCCCGCCTCGAAGCCCCAAACCGACAGGTCCCGCTCCACGCTCAGTGCAGCCAGGTAATCCAGACGGTCGGAATTACCGCTGTCCTGACGGAAGCCCAGACGGACTTGCCCGGTCCATAGATCGGATTGGCCGTTGGCAATGGCATCGACGGCCTGCATCGGGACGGCGCGCCAGCCTCCTGTTTCGCCCTCAGGTTCAGCCTCAGGTTCAGCCTCTGGGGCGGCAACCGGCTCTGCGACCGTCTGGGCATCGGGTATTGTCGCCTCAGTCGTCAGGCCAAGGGCGCTGCGTGCCGACGCGCCGAGCTCCGGCGACAGCGCATCCGCGCCGCGAGCGATGGCGTCCGGGCTCTGGGTCAGCGCCAGCAGGTCCACCGCCGCTTCAAAGCGGGCCGGATCGGGATCAGCCGCCGCCGCTTCCAGAAGCTCCTGAAGCGGAGCGGGCAGCTCGCCCTCCTGGGCCACGGCCGAGAGGGGGAGAAGCAGGGCGAAGAAAAGGGCGGTTACATATTTCATTTCAGATGGTCTATGTCTGGCTGCGTCTGTGACAAGGGCTTTGTGTGAAGTCGTCGCGGGCCTTAGCCTGTTTATCTGTCAAACAAAAGCTTTCCGCGCGTGTACCCATGAGCCAGCCCAGCCGATACGACGATACCCAGCCGCTCATCCCTGAATGGGCTGCGCCAGTTTACCTGTGGGTCGCAGGGATCACCTCGGCGACGTATTTCCTGCTCGAGATTGTGCTGGGCGGCGCGATGGGAATGGCGGTCGTGAAGGCGCTTTCGGTGGTCCTGCTGGCGGCCTACGCCGTGTTTTCAAAGGCTCCGATCCTGACACTGGCGCTGCTTTTGTCCGCGGCTGGTGATTATGCGTTGGCCATTAGCCCGCCAGCGCGCGAGCTGGGCATTGGTTTCTTCGCCGGGGCCCACATGGCCTACATCATCATCTTCACCCTCTTCATCCTGAAGTCCGGCTTCCGGCGCGACGGCCTTGTTCTGGCGCTCGCGCTCGCGGCGTTCGGCGTGGCCATGTACTGGTGGCTGAGCCCGGGCATGGGAACGCTGAAGGCTCCGGTAACGGCTTATCTGGCGATTATTCTGGTCATGGCGATCCTTGCCGGATTTGCCCGCGTGCCGCGCCTTGTGGCGATCGGGGCCCTGCTCTTCGTCCTGTCCGACAGCCTGATCGCCGCGGGCTGGTTCAGAGAGGTTTCCGTCAGCTATGGGCGCATCGATCTGGTTGGCGCTGCGATCTGGATCACCTATTTCGTCGCGCAGACCTGTTTGGCGCTGGGTGTGGTCCGCCACAAGCGCGTCGATGTTAAGTCGAAAGAAAGCTCTGCCTGATGACCGACACGCCTGAGACAGACGACATCCAGCCCAAAGGCCGCGTGCTTTCCATTGCGGGCTCTGACAGCTCGGGCGGGGCCGGGATCCAGGCGGACATCAAGGCGGTCACGGCGCTGGGCGGCTATGCCTCAACGGCGATCACTGCCCTCACGGTGCAGAACACAAAAGGGGTCAGCGCAGTCCACCCCGTCCCGGCAGATATCATCGCGGGGCAGATTGAGGCTGTGCTCACCGACATCGGAACCGATGCGATCAAGACCGGCATGCTCGCCACTGCCGAGGTGATCGAGACCGTGATCAAGGCGCTGGATGACCACGGCGATCCGATCATCCCGCTGGTTGTGGACCCGGTGATGGTCGCAACATCCGGCGACCGTCTGATTGACGACGCGGCCGTGGAGGCGGTGCGAGATCGGCTCCTGCCGCGCGCGACGCTCATCACACCGAATGTGCCCGAGGCTGAGGCGCTGACTGGCGGCAAGATCGAAGACATGGAAAGCCAGCAAGCCGCCGCGGAGATGCTGCTGGAGATGGGCGCACGCGCCGCTCTGGTGAAAGGCGGGCATATGGACGGCGACATCATCATCGATGTGCTGGCCACCCGAAACGGAGTGCGCCTGTTCACGCGTCCGCGCATTCGCACCCGCCAGACCCACGGGACCGGCTGCACGCTGGCCAGCGCCATCGCCGCGTTTCTGGCTCAGGGGCTGCCGATGGACCGCGCGGCCGAAGAAGCCGGTGATTACCTTCACGAGGCCATCCAGCGCGCGCCGGGCTTTGGTGAAGGCGCAGGCCCGGTCAATCACGGCTGGCCGCTGGCAGGCAAACTCTAGGGGTAGGGTTTCGGCCTTGCCTTTGGCTTGCGCCTTGCCACGAAAATCCCGATCAGGATGACGCCGAGGGCGAGCCAGGTGGTCAGCCCAAGCTCCTCGCCCAGCGCCAGCCCCAGCAGGGCGGCCACGACCGGGACCGCGTAGTTCACCAGCGCGATAAAGGCTGCGCCCACTTTGCGTGCGATGCCCATGTAGACGATGGTCGCAAGCGCGGTGGGGAAAATGCCAAGCGCGGCCACCGCGGCAAGTGAGCCCCAGCTGGGGTTGACGGTGGCACCGCCCGCAAGATCATAAATCGCCAGCGGCAGGCTGAGGATCGCGGCGCAGATCAGGGCTCCGGCCGCCGCCGTGGTCGGCGGGGTTTCCGGCGCAGCCTGATACATGATGGCGTTCGTCGCGTAGCACAGCGTCCCGCCAAAGATCAGCGCCTGGTAGAGAAAGCTCGTGGAGAGGAGGCCTTCCAGCGCGCTGGGTCCCATTAGCATCACGATGCCGGAAAATCCGATCAGGAAACCGACCGCCTTGGCCGGTGTCAGCTTTTCGTTGGGCAGCACAAAGTGCGCGGCCATGATGATCGCCAGCGGCGTCATCCCCATCAGGATGCCGGCGACCCCAGACGGCACCTCCTGCTGACCGATGGCAATGAGTGTGAAGGGCAGGGCGTTGCCAAACAGGCCCAGCCCCGCAAACCACAGCCAGCGCCGGTCAGCCAGCGGGGGCAGCGGGCGGCGCTGGTAATAGGTCCAGCCGGTCAGAAGAATGGCAGCGAGCGTCAGGCGCCCGAAGGCGACAAGGCTGGGTGGGACGCTTTCGACCGCGACCGTGATCGCGGCGAACGCGCCGCCCCATAGAATTGCGAGCGCACCGAGGCCGCCCCATCCCTTCACGCCCGGATTTTGCGGGGTCATGACAGCACGGCCTTCAGCGCGTCGGCGAAGCGCGCAATATCGGTCTCATCGGAATAGATGTGGGGCGCAACGCGCAGGCGCGGCCCGCGCTGGGACACCTTCACACCATGACCGTCCAGTTGTGCGGCGAGGTCCGCGGGCGCATCGGTGGGGAGGCCCAGCGACAGATAGTGCGGGGCGCGGTCAGGTATGTCGGCGCGCAGTTCAAACGGTTCAGCCGCATCGATCAGCGCCGCGTTGATGTCCGCGATATGGCGCGCGGCGGCCGCCACACCGATGTCTTCCAGCACGGTCAGGGTTTCCAGCGCGGCCGGCATCAGCTGATGGTTGGACCGTTCACCCATGTCGAACCGCCGAGCACCCGCCTGATAGCCGTCGCGATAACGGATCAGCTGGCTGAAGTCTTCCGACCCTTCGCGGTTGATCCAGTTTTCCTCCAGCGGCTCGCCACCGCGATGCTGAGGGGCCACATAGAGATAGCCAAGCGTGTAGGGTCCGAGCAGCCATTTATAGCCCGCCGCCACGGCGAAATCGGGCTTAACGGCGGTCGCGTCAAAGGCCATCACGCCCAGCGACTGGGTGAGGTCTAGGACCAGCGCGCCGCCCACCGCGCGGACTGCTTCACCGACGGCAACCAGGTCAATGCGCCCGCCATCAATCCAGTTCAGCGCCCCACAGGCGACGAGGCCGGTCTTCGGACCAATGGCGGCCAGCAGAGCATCGGTCCAGTTCTGGCCCTGGTCCCGGCTGACGGTGCGCACCTGGGCCCCATCACGCTCTGCCATTGTGCGCCATGTGTAGACGTTGGACGGGAATTGGTCAGACAGGACCAGTATTTCCTCGCCCGCATTCAGCTGCAGATTTCGAGCGGCAACAGACAGGCCATAGCTGGCCGCCGGGACAATCGCGACGCTGTCGGCGTCATCGCCAAACAGGGCCGCGGCCTTGGCCCGGGTGGCTTCAGGCGCGTTGAAAAACTCGTCCGGGATGGTGCGCATCCAGGGCGTGGCCTTCGCGTCAAAAGCGGCTTTGCCCGCCGCAACGCCGCGGCGGGGCATGGGGCCGATCTGGGCGGCGTTGAGATAGGTGATATCGCGCGGCAGATCGAACAGGTCGCGCCAGGATGAAGTACTCATGGATCGAGGCGGTAGGCGCACGGTGCGCCAAGGTCAACCCGCAGCCGCGCTCGGGTATCAACGGCCGCCGCGCGTGGTCGCACCCTGATTGACCCCTTCGCTTCGGCGGCCTAACGCTTGAGGTCTTACTTTTGACCTTCGCGTGAGTCTTTTCAGGACGCCTGCCCATGACCCAGCCCAAACCAACGCTTCGCCCTGCCGATCCGCGCTTTTCCTCCGGGCCCACGAAGAAGCGCCCCGGGTGGGAGTGGTCGGCGCTGGCCGGAGCCCCGCTCGGCCGGACGCACAGGGGCGGGACACCGAAGGCGCGCCTGGCTGAAGCGCTGGAGCGGACCCATGCCGTGCTGGAATGTCCGGCGGACTACAAGGTCGCGATCCTGCCGGCTTCGGACACCGGGGCCATGGAAGGCGCGCTGTGGTCGATGATCGGCGCGCGGGGCGTGGACGTGTTCTCCTGCGATGAATTTGGTCGGCGCTGGACGGTGGACCTGCGTGACGAGCTGAAGCCGGCGGGTCTGTCCTGTTATGAGGCCCCGTTCGGCGAGGCTCCGGATTATTCCAAGGCCGACTTCGCCAACAATGACGTGGTCTTCACCTGGAACGGGACCTCTGCCGGTGTGACCATTCCCGATGGCGACTGGATCCCGGACGACCGGGCCGGTTTGACGATTTGCGACGCGACCAGCGCGGCCTTTGGCATGAACCTGCCGTGGGAGAAGCTCGATGTGACCACCTTCAGCTGGCAGAAATGCATGGGGGGTGAGGCCCAGCACGGCATCGCAATTTTCAGCCCGCGGGCGCGTCAGCGCCTGCGGGAGTTCCGCCCCAGCTGGCCCGTGCCGCGCATCCTGCAGCTGTTTGAAGGCGGACAGGACGATGCAAAAATCTACGAGGGCTCGACGATCAATACGCCCTCGCTCATGGCCACCGAAGATTATCTCGACAGCTTGAAATGGGCCGCGCGCGAAGGCGGAATTTCTGCGCTCGTGGACCGGGTCGAAGCCAACTTTGCCGCGCTGGCGCGCTGGGTGGAGCAGACCGACTGGATCGACTGGCTCGCCAAGGATCCGACCGTGCGCTCCACCACCTCCGCCACTCTGGTGTTTGCAGGCAAGGAGTTGGCAGGCAAAACCGAGGAGGAGCGCTGGGCCGTGTCGCGCAAGATGGGCGCGCTGCTAGATCGTGAGGAAGCCGCGTTTGACGTCATCCCCCACCCGAAGGCCCCGGCGGGTCTACGCATCTGGTGCGGCCCGACGGTGGACGCAGACGATGTGACCGCGCTCGGCCCCTGGCTCGATTGGGCGTACGCGCAGGCGCTTGCTGAGCTTTGACCCTCGACGACTACAACGCCTTTTGTGGTGCGCTGAAAGCGACCAGCCATGTGGTCCAGTGGGGCAATAGCCATGTCTGGAAGGTGGGCGGCAAGGTGTTCGCTGTCGGCGGCTGGGCGAAGGACAGCACCGGGGACGTGGTCGCCGTCAGCTTCAAATGCTCCGACATCGTGTTTGAGGTCTTGCGCGATGCGCTGGGCTGCCGACCCGCCCCCTATCTCGCCAGCCGCGGCATGCTGTGGATCCAGTGCCAGGACCGCTCCAGCGTCACCACCGAAGAGCTGCAAGGCCATATCGAAGCCAGCCACGCACTGGTGGCCGAAGGCCTGACGAAAAAGCTGCGGGCAGAGCTGGGGCTTTAGGTATGCTTGGGCTTTTCAAACATCGCCCGCCGCGCCCGATCGACAGCTTTGTTGAAGCTGACGAGCGCGTGATCTGGGTGGATCGGTCCAATCCGGCGCGACCGCGGCGGATCAAGCTCGCCCGGTCCACGGTGATCCATCTGGATGGACACTGGTTTCTTTTGTCTGTCACTTTGGTCATGGTCGGGTTTCTGTTCGTCGTTCTGGAGGGCGACTCCATGCTAGGTTTGCTGGGAGTGGGCTTGGCGGTGGTTGGAGCTTCGCTGACGGTTTGGTCGTGGCGGCACATCGCCGCGCGCTTGCGCCGTGGTGATCCGTTCGAGTGCGACTATCTGCTGACCAACCGGCGTGTACTAGCGAAGTCACCCCTGCAGGGCGAGGTCTATGATGTTCAGCTTAAAGAGGTTGAGGCCGTCACGCTCGATAACGACACTTTGGTTCTCCAACTTCATTCGCAGCAAGCAGGCTTCAAAATCAACCGCGATGACCGAGCAGAGCTGAATAGCCTCGCGGATCCATCGGGTGCCCTTGCTGCGTTCACGGCTGCGCTCAATGCGTTTCAAGCAGATGCGGTCGAGAAGACTTAGCGCTGAACCGGACGGCTAAGGCGTCACTGCGGGCGGCTGGCCAACCTGGTTGCTGTTCGGTCTGGTCCTCGCCTTCCAGCGTCTGAAGCTTGCGCCACAGCGTGTCAGCCCGCTCCAGCCAGGCTTTCCCACCGCGCACCACGCGCATCAAGGTCAGCCAAAATCCCAGCCATCCGGTCACCGAGCCGGTGATGATTTTACGGGCGAGCTTCAGCACCGCGCCAAGAAGTTGCCCTGCGAGCCGTACGATTTTTGCGCGTACCGCCACAATGGCGACGGCATCACCGGCCGATTGGAGTTTGGTGTTGTCCACCGCAAGGCAAAAATCACCATCCAGGCTGCGCTGCCAGGCGACGCCTTTTTCCGGCAGCACCTGATCGCGATCGGTAAAAAATTTGACGGACTCGACAAGGATTTGCCGGGCGCGCCTGACAGCGTGAAATCCATCGCGGGCAAAGCGCTGGCCGACCCGCATGAAAAAGCCGAGCGTGCCTTCCACCGTTTTCGAGATCAGCTCGACCCCGCGACGGACGAGGCGCGTGAACCAGCCCACTACTCGTTTGATGCCATCGAACAGGCGCGAACCGAGCTTGGCCAGAAGCGAGCGCCCCTGCTCAAAACGATCCGGGTCTTCGCGGAAATAGGCCTCGACGCGGTCTTCTGCCGCGTCATCGGATTCCTCGCCCACACCCCGGTCCGAATTGAAGACCTCGAAAAGGGCAGGGAAGTGCAGCAGCGCAGTGGCGGCCTCGTTGGTGGCTTCCTGCGGCGTTCGCCCTTCGCCCGTGAGATATTGTTCAAGGGCCTCGCGAAACGGGCCTGACGGTTTGGGGATCGCGCCCCCCTTTGAGATGTTGACCTTGCCGGCCAGATCCAGGTTGAAGCCGCGCGCCCAGAGCTCGACCGTGACCGCCTTCCCCAACAGGTCAACGACCTTGTCCTTGTCCAGAATATCACTGGAGGGCTCCGGGCATTGGGCCAGCAGCGCCGTGACGCGATCAAAATCAAGCGCGAGGCCGAGCAGGCCGACCTCAGTCAGCGTGCTGGCCCCTGGGGCTTTCAGGTGGATCAGAACCGAGCTCAACCGCTTAATGCCGCCGTCGATGGCCTCGCGTGTTTTCTGAGGCGCGGTGTCCTCCCAGGGGTCAGCCGCCTTATTCGCGCGCCAGCTTTCAAAGTCATCATCGGACAGGCCGATCACCGCAAGTCGCAACAGCCCGGCGCGCCAGGCCAGGCGCGTGGGCTGGCCGTCGTTTGCGCTGAGCAGATGCTGGCGCATGGCCGGGTCGCCCTCCAGTCCGAAGGCGGCCTGCAGCGCCGTCCATGTCTGCGGGCCAACCCACTCGTCGCGCTTGATCATGGCGTCATGCTGGAACCAGCCGACCGCGTGGTTGAAGGACTCGTCCGGCTCGGTGATGTGGACGGCAGCCCCCTGTCTGAGATAGCCGAGCCGCTCCAGACGATCCTTGATAGCGACAAAGCGAGCCGACTGTGCCGGCGACAGGGCGTCGGCATGATCGCCGTCATGCGCCTCTTTTGACTCAGGCTCGCCGCCTACCAGCTGACGCGCCTCAGGGTCGTCGAGCGCGCCGTCCAGCGCGTCATACCGGTCGAGCGGATCAATCGTCTGGTCACTCAGCGCAGCATAGTCGAAATCAGACATGGCAGCCGGGACCTAGTCGCCCCAGCCAATCAGATCCTTGAACAGCGCGACGATCGAAGCGCGTGTTTCAATACCGGCTTTCACAGCAGATTCGTGAGCGGCCACAAGCGCCGCAGACGGCTCGTCAGAGCTGCGATAAAGGCGTGCGTCCCCGTCAGGGGAGATGAATGTGTAGAGACGAAGTTGAAACGTGCCACCGACCGTCTGGTCGTCCCCCTTGATCGCAGAGGCGAAGGATTTCCACTTCGCGTTATCAGCGGCTGTTGCGGACAGATCACCAGTATAGGTCGAAACCTCCAGCGTCGACAGGTCGACAACCGCATCCTTGATGCCCTCAAGGGCGGATTTGAGTTTGCTCATGGGTATACTCCGATAAAACCGGGAGGAGAGTACGGCTATTGGGGAAAAGTCTGCAAGCAAAAGTCAGCTGGCTGCGCGCTCTTGTCACCGTGTGCCAGCTTCGGCATTGTCCGGGGGTACGTTCCAAGGGGTGTTCGGTGATCGCTCACCGGGCTGAGAGTGACCCTTAGAACCGGATCCGGATCATGCCGGCGTCGGGATGGAGCAGATGGGGCAGGTGCCAGAGTGCCGCTTGCGCGATGTGTGTCCACTTCGAGGCCCGGCCAGTCGAAGAGAGCGCAATATCATGAACAAGCCCCGCAACCAGGCTGAATTTCCGACCCCTGAGGTGACCACCGGGTCCCTGCCGGGCTCGTCGCGCGTCTATACCAGCCCGAAGGCTGCTCCCCACCTGAAGGTGCCCCACCGTGAGGTGGAGCTGCACCCCACCGCGATGGAGCCGGCGGTGCGGGTCTATGACTGTTCAGGCCCTTACACGGACCCGGAAGCGCGCATCGACGTGGAAAAAGGACTGTCCCGTCCGCGCTCTGAATGGGTGGTCAAGCGTGGCGGCGTGGAGCTTTATGACGGCCGCGAACCGACCCCGCTCGATAACGGCAACGCCACCGGAAAATATCTCGCCCGCGAATTTCCGGTCCGCCACCAGCCGCTGCGCGCCACCGGCAAGACCCCGGTCACGCAGCTCGAATATGCCCGCGCCGGCATCATCACCGACGAGATGATTTACGCGGCCGAGCGCGAAAATCTGGGCCGGGCGCAGGCGCTGCCGGGCGCGGACATCCGCCACGCCGATGGCGAGAGCTTCGGCGCTGAGGTCCCTGAGTTCGTCACCCCGGAATTTGTCCGCGACGAGATTGCCCGCGGCCGCGCGGTGCTGCCCGCCAATATCAACCATGGCGAGCTGGAGCCGATGCTGATCGGCCGGAATTTCCTGGTGAAGATCAACGCCAATATCGGCAACTCGGCGGTCGCCTCCTCGGTGGAGGAAGAGGTCGACAAGATGGTCTGGGCCATCCGCTGGGGCGCGGACACGGTGATGGATCTGTCCACGGGCAAGAATATCCACAACACCCGCGAATGGATCCTGCGTAACAGCCCCGTGCCCATCGGCACCGTGCCGATCTATCAGGCGCTGGAGAAGGTGGGCGGCATTGCCGAGGACCTGACCTGGGAGATTTTCGCCGACACGCTGATCGAGCAGGCTGAACAGGGCGTGGACTATTTCACCATCCACGCCGGCGTGCGCCTTCCTTACGTGCCGATGACGGCCAAACGCGTGACCGGCATCGTGTCTCGCGGCGGCTCCATCATGGCCAAGTGGTGCCTCGCTCACCACAAGGAGAGCTTCCTCTACGAGCGCTTCAATGAAATCTGCGAGATCATGCGCGCCTATGACGTGACCTTCAGCCTCGGTGATGGCCTGCGCCCGGGCTCGGTCGCGGACGCCAATGACGAAGCCCAGTTTGCAGAGCTGGAAACGCTGGGTGAGCTGACGCAGGTCGCTTGGGACCATGGCTGTCAGGTGATGATCGAGGGGCCGGGCCACGTGCCCATGCACAAGATCAAGGCCAATATGGACAAGCAGCTGAAGGAATGCGGCGAGGCGCCCTTCTACACGCTGGGCCCGCTCACCACCGATATCGCACCGGGCTATGACCACATCACGTCGGGCATTGGCGCGGCGATGATTGGCTGGTTCGGCACCGCCATGCTTTGCTATGTCACGCCGAAAGAGCATCTGGGCCTGCCCGACCGCGACGACGTAAAGACCGGCGTCATCACCTATAAAATCGCCGCCCACGCCGCCGACCTCGCCAAGGGTCACCCGGCCGCCAAGCTGCGCGATGATGCGCTCAGCCGCGCCCGGTTCGAATTCCGGTGGGAAGACCAGTTCAACCTGTCCCTCGACCCCGACACCGCCCGCGACTTCCACGATCAGACCCTGCCGAAAGAAGCCCACAAGGTCGCCCACTTCTGCTCCATGTGCGGTCCCAAATTCTGCTCCATGAAGATCACGCAGGAAGTTCGCGACTTCGCCGATGGGCTAAGCGATAACGAGCGCGCGGACTTGCAGAAGCAGGCCGATGAAGCCAGCGAAGGCATGGCGAAGAAGGCGGAAGAGTTCAAGGCGAAGGGCTCGCAGATTTATCTGGATGAGGGCGGGTCGTCGTAGACGACGGATTGATCCGGGGGATCAATCCGACGCCCGAATGCCCCGGCAGGGGCCGGGTTGGGGACGTGTCTTAGATGCTTGAGCTATCTGATTACGAAAAGCGGATCGTCAGCAGTGTCGAGGAGCACGGCTGGTTTGGTGTCAGTGTGTTCCCGCGGGCCGGTCATCCGACCGACGGGCCGGGCTTCACTTACTCCGTGGGCTTCCCGACCTCCCTTAAAGTTCCTGATGTAATCGTCTTTGGCTTAACGAGTGAGACTATGCACAAGATGCTGTGGAATGTCTTCGATGCTGTTAAAGCCGGAAAACAGCTTCACGACCGGGCTCGCTGGGATACGATTTTGCCGGGCTACACATGCGAGACACGCGCCGTCCACTCGTCCCAGCTCGTGATTGATTACTTCAATTCCGCCATGTGGTTTTGGGATTCTCAGCTCAAGCGAGATACTCCCTTCAACGCGTACCAGCTATTTTGGCCGGGGGTTCAGGACCGTCTTTTGCCGTGGGACACCGGTTCCCATCAAAGCGTGATTGACGCCCAGCCCCGCCTCGACCTGCCTGTACTTGACGCATAGTCTCTTTCCCGGCGAATGCCGGGATCCAGAGCCTTTAAGCGTAGTGCTCTACGATCCCTGGGTCCCGGATCAGGTCCGGGGATTCACAAGTCGGGAGAGGGAAAAGCCTGAGTTCCTGAGCTCATCGCGCTCGCAAGGCGAACAACCGCCCGGAGCGAGCGGGGTTTACCCCCGCGCAGCAAGACCACCACCGGGAGAATGTAGGAGAGAAGCCAGGACGCCGTTCTGCTTCCTCAAACGCCCCGCTTTGCGCTATTCTCCACATCCTCAGCGCGTATTTATCTCGCGCATGCATCAGGGGACGGATGATGGCAGGTTATAGGGCGGACTTTCTGGGTGCGGACGATGGCGTGACCATTGCCCAGCCGCAGTTCACACCGGAGCTGGCAGCAAGCGTGCTTTATGAGGATGGGCTGCGCGAGGGGGCGTTTGCCGACTACGCGACCTATACCGTGGCGATGCACCAGACCTTTCGGGCACCGTTGTTTGCGGCGCTGAACATCCACCGTGAGGGTGATCCGGGAACTACGCGCAAGGACCGCTGGCGCATTGATGAGCGCGTCGGTGAAACCAACCAGCTGGGCCCCGACTATTACGCCAATAATCCTTGGGATCGTGGTCATATTGCCATGCGTGAGGCCGCGGCCTGGGGCCCGTCAAAGCGCGAAGCCCAGATCGCCGATGACGACACCTTCTATTACACCAACTCGGCGCTGCAGCATCGCAATTTCAATCGCGATGAGTGGGTGGCGCTGGAAGACTGGGTGCTTGATCTGGCTGAAAATCAGGCCACTCGGGTCACGGAGTTCACGGGTCCGATCTTTGGTGATTACATGCGCACGATCCGTCCATCAGGGCGCGCCACGGCCTTCGTCCCGTCTGCCTTTTTCAAGGTCATCGCCTATGTGGGTGAGGCCGGGGCGCTGGAGACCCGGGCCTTTATCGTGATGCAGGACGAGGCCGCGATTGCCGATCGCAAGGGCCGCTCGCGTTTCAACAATCAGATCTATCAGGTCTCGGTGGCCGAGGTGGAAGAAAAGACCGGGCTCCTGTTTGACAACAAGCTGGCCAACGCCAATCCGATCTGGTTTTCCGGTGGGGCGAGTACGCCTGCGGTGAAGAATCTTGATCTGGAAGACGGACCTGAAGCCCGTGACATCAATGGCGTGGAAGACATCGTGAAGACCGCGACCGAAGACCGACCCAACGCCTATCGCGACGACGAGGTGGGTATTTATATCGCCGGGGCGATGGTCAATCCGGTCGGGTCGGAGCGTGAGGGTGAGTGGGTCTCGCTGCTCAACCTGTCTGCTGATGCGATCTCCATCGAAGGCTGGCAGCTGATCGACCGCAGCCGCCGGACCCATATCCTGTCAGGTGAGATCGGGGCCGGTGAGGCGCGCTGCATCCGGCCCAACGGGGCCATCCGCCTGGTCAACGCCCCTGACGATACAAAGCCGGGCCTGATCATCCTGAACGATGCCAATGGTGACCAGATAGACCGGGTCAGCTACCGCAAGCAGGACCTGCCCACCGAAGGTGAGCCGCTCGTGTTTGCCTATCGCTACGGGGATTAGGCGTGCAGACGGCGGCGGTCGCTACGCGTCACGATTTGGGTTTGCGGGCGGCTTCAGGGGTGGAAATCTGTGATTTCCCTGTCCTCCCTCACTCCTCCAGCGGGACATCCCAATACAGATAGTCCAGCCAGCTTTCGTGGAGGTATTTGGGCGGGAATTTGCGGCCCTGGACCTGCAGCTGGTGCATGTTGGGTTTGTCGGCCTGGCGCATCAGCGGCATTTTCGCTTCGCGCGGGGTGCGGCCGCCCTTTTTCAGGTTACACGGCGCGCAGGCGGCCACGATATTGTCCCACGTCGTCTTGCCGCCATAGGCGCGCGGCGTGATGTGGTCATAGGTCAGACCCTCAACGCCCTTGGTGCCGCAATACTGGCAGCGAAAACCATCGCGCAGGAACAGATTAAAGCGAGTAAAGGCCGGCGGCCGGTCCTGGGTGATGTAGTCGCGCAGCGCCACCACCGACGGGGCCGGCATGGCAAAGCTGGGGGAGCGGATCTGGGTGTCGTATTCCGATACGATGTCCACGCGCTCCAGAAAGACCGCCTTGATGGCGTCCTGCCAGTTCCAGGTCGACAGCGGGTAATAGGACAGGGGTTGGTAGTCCGCATTCAGGACTAAACAGCGAAGGTCTTCCGGGGCCGTCTTAAAGACACCCATGGAAACCTCCCCGCACGCATGAGCCGAGGCTCAGTTGGAGGTGTTGGCCGGTGGCCGGATATGTGAACAGCGTCCTGAAGACGCGCCTCCCTCAGTTTGTGCGGGCACGACCAACGAATCACGCCAGCGCCCGCAACGCCCATAATGTACCCCAAACCCCATGACAGGCACATGACGGGAAATTGACGCACTTGTTTTCCCTGTCCTCCACCTGCGTGAGGGCGGGACGTAGGGTCTCAGAGCACAGCGGTATCTCCTCTCCCCCTTGGACAAGGGGGAGAGGTCAGGGTGAGGGGGTGCGTTTGAACTGTGACCACGGTGCAGGATGAAGCGCTGCACACCCCTCACCTAACCTCTCCCCTCGCGGAGGGGAGAGGGACAGAGGCGCGCCCTGAAAGTCAAACGTCCGAGCCCACCGGGCTCGCAAGGGCGAACAGCCGCCCTCAGCGAGAGCGAGCCTGCTCGCGGCAAGCGAGGATTTCCTACAAATTGCCTAAAGCAATTTGCCAGAAATAGCGTTCTGGATGAACTGACCGCCAAGCTCCAGACCGTCCGGGCCGATGGAGTGGGGGATGCCCTGGCTGATGTGAAACTCCGCGCCATGACCCGCGGCGGCAAGCCCCTGCGCGGCCATCAGCGTCATGCCCACCGGCAGCACGTCATCGCGATCACCGTGAATGAGCAGGATGGGCGGCTTGCAGGCCATCTCCTCCTTCAGGCGTTCCGGGCCGGGCAGGGCGCCGGAATAGCCAAGAATGCCTGCCGGCGCGATCTCGCGGCGAAGCCCGGTATGCAGCGCCATCATCGTGCCCTGGGAAAAGCCCACCAGCACCAGATCGGCCGGGGTCAGGTTCCAGCGGTTCAACTCTGACTTCACGAATTGCTCGGCCGTGGGATAGGCGCCGCGCACGCCGGACTCCATGGCTTCAGGATCAAGGCGGCTGATAGGGAACCACTGATAGCCGCCCGGTGCGCCGGGCACCGGTTCCGGCGCGTCTGGGGATGCCCAGGCCACATCGGGGAAGTGCGGGGCCCAGGCCTGCGCCAGCCCGGCCAGATCCGCCCCGTTCGATCCATAGCCATGGAACAGGATTACCAGCTTCTTCGCGGTGCCGGACTTGGGCGGGATGCGCGGGCCGTCAATCAGGATCATTCAAGAGCTTCCTTCGCTGTTGGCGCTGATCTTAGGGGCGCTGGTGACGGGTTCAATGTCCCTGGCTGCGCGCATACTGGAATGGCGGGGGCGGAGCTGCTAACCCTTTGACCATCATGCCTGACTTCATCACGCGTTTTGCTCCGTCTCCCACCGGCCACCTGCATCTGGGTCACGCCTTTTCAGCCATGCAGGCCTTTGACACGGCCAGGGCTGCGGGCGGGACCTGTCTGCTGCGGATCGAGGATATCGATACGACCCGGTGCACGCCCGACTTCGAGATGGCGGTCATCGAAGATCTCGAGTGGCTTGGCTTTGACTGGCCCCAGCCCGTGCGCCGGCAGAGTGACCACTTTGCAGACTATCGCGCGGCGCTGGATCAGCTGGCCGAGCGCGGCCTCGTCTATCGCTGCTTCAAGACCCGCAAGGAGATCGCCGAGGAAATCGCCCGCGCCCCCCACCATCTCGGCGAAGGGCCCGAGGGCGTCATCTATCCCGGCCCGGCCGAGCCCATGAGCGCCGATGAGGAAGCCGAGCGGCTGGAGAAGGGCGAGGCGTTCGCCTGGCGCTTGTCGATCGCCGCTTGCCGGGAGTCTCTCGGCGATGATGTCTGGGCGACGCTTCATTTCATGGAGGAGGGAACCGGCCCGGACGCAGAGCGCGGGGTCGTTATGGCAGGGCCGGAGACGCTGGGGGATGTGATCCTGGGCCGCAAAGATGTGGGGACGAGCTATCATCTCGCCTGCGTGCATGATGACGCCCTGCAGGGTGTCACCCATGTCATTCGGGGTCAGGACCTGTTCTTTGCCACCCACCTGCACGTGCTGCTGCAGCGGCTGCTGGGTCTGCCGCGACCGATCTATCGTCATCATGATTTGTTGGTGGGCGAGGACGGCAAGCGCTTTGCCAAGCGTGACAAGTCGCTGACGATCCGTAGCCTGCGTGAAGCGGGCAAAACGCCCGAAGAGGTGCGCGCGATGGCGCGGTCGATGTGCGCTTAGTCTGGGCGCCCCTAGTCCGGCGTCTGGGACGGAGCCAGCAGCATCAGCCCGATCGAGGCCGCAACACCGGGCCAGGTGAAGGCAACGGCCTGATCAAAGGCCCCATGCATCAAGCTCGCCGCGCCAGCAGCGACACCGGCACCGGCGGCAAGCACCGCACACATGAGAATTCCAAGACGCAGTCGGGTCATGGCCTTTCACCTCCCACAAAACTGGGACGAAAAAGAGGCTAACAGACCTTGGCTAAGATATGGTTGATAGCTTGCTCATAAAGCCTTCAGCCGGTCGATCCTTAAGGCTATCAAAGGCGAACAGCCGCCCGCAACGAGCGGGGCTTGCCCGCGCGCAGCGAGGACCGACCGGACGGACGTCCGGGAGGATCAGGATATTATGCCGCGGCGGCCTTGGCGGCGGTTTCCGGCTTGGCGTAGAGGCCGCGATGGCCGGGGACCGGACGCAGCGTCTCGGTCAGGCCGACCACGGTTTCAGCGGCGCCCAGAAGCAGGAATCCGTCATCGGCCAGTTGATTGGCCAGACGGTCGAGCACCTTCGCCTTCGTCTCGATGTCGAAATAGATCAGGACATTGCGGCAGAAGATCACGTCGAGCTTGCCGTAGCGCGAGAAGTCATCGAGCAGGTTGCCCTGCTCGAAGCGGACGCGCTGGCGGATGTGCGGCTTGACCTTCCAGGTGTCGCCGGTCTGCTCGAAATGCTTCACCAGCTTCTGGATTGGCAGGCCGCGCTGGACCTCGAACTGGGTGTAGACACCGGCCTTGGCCTTTTCCAGCACCTGCGCGCTCATATCGGTGGCGAGGATGTCGGCTCCACGCTCGCCGGCTTCGTCCAGGATCATGCCCAGCGAGTAAGGCTCCTGACCGGAGGAGGCCGCGGCACACCAGATGCGCATAGAGCGGCCCGGACGCGACGCCTTCAGCGCCGGCATGATGGTCTTCTCAAACAGGTCAAACGGGGTCTTGTCGCGGAAGAAGAAGGTCTCGTGCGTTGCCAGTGCCTCGGAGGCGGCCACACACATCTTGCGGTCACCGCGCATCATGGCGTCGATAAGGGCTTCAACGCTGGCAAAGCCTTCCTTGCGCGCGAGAGGGCCGAGGCGGGAATCCACCAGATACGCCTTCTCCGGACCCAGAATAAGGCCGGTGCGCGTCTTCACGTCCTTGGACAGAAACTCAAATTTGTTGGACGGCAGAGCAGTCATCAAACACCCCTTAGTCGCCGGGCAATATCCGGTCCGATTTCTTTCAATGGCAGGATCTGGTCGGCCAGACCTGCCTCCGCGACTGCGCCGGGCATGCCCCACACAACGCTGGTATTCTGATCCTGGGCAACGACCTGGCCGCCCGCTTCGCGTACGGCGCGCGCGCCTTCGCGGCCATCTGATCCCATGCCGGTCAGCACGACCGCCAGCATTTTGCGGCCCATGGCAGCAGCACAGCTTTCAAACAGCGGGTCCACGGCAGGGCGGCAGAAATTGATCTGCGGGCCCTGGTCAAGCTGGGCAACAAGGCCGGCCGCTTCCCGGCGTACGGTAAAGTGCCAGTCACCCGGCGCGATATAGACGCGGCCCGGGCGGATAAGCTCGTTATGCTTGGCCTCAGCGGCTGGCAGGCCGCATTTGGACAGGTGCTCGGCCAGAATCGCCGTGAACAGCTTTGGCATATGCTGGGCGATGACGACCGGCACGCGGGCATCGCGCGGG
Source organism: Oceanicaulis sp. (assembly GCA_043513725.1). Taxonomy (GTDB): domain Bacteria; phylum Pseudomonadota; class Alphaproteobacteria; order Caulobacterales; family Maricaulaceae; genus Oceanicaulis. The sequence continues at coordinate 2,208,330 of CP121338.1, forward strand.
ATCGCTGCCATCACTTCGCGCAGGGCCTGAGGACCACCGGTTGAAGAGCCGATTGCGATCAGGTCCGGACGCGGCGCAATGCCGGGGCGTGGTGCAGGCTTGGCTGCGGACGGAGCGACAGGACGCGGGCGAACCGCAGACGGAATTTTCTGGCGCGGGCTGAGCGCGACAAGCTTGTCGAGAAGCTCGGTGCGATAGGATTCAGCCCCGGCCACGCGGCCCGCTTCAGGCTTGGGCGCGTAATCCGCGGCACCCAGTGACAGCGCGCGCATGGTCACCTCACCGCCCTTGCGGGTCAGGGTGGAGGCCATGATGACGCGCGCCCGCGGTGCCGCTTTCAGGATCAGCGGCAGGGCGGTCAGACCGTCCATGCGCGGCATTTCAACGTCGAGGACAACCAGGTCAGGCTGAAGTTCGGCGGCCCGGCGCACGCCCTGCTCGCCGTCGGCACATGTCGCGGCGACTTCAAGGCGGGGATCGCCTTCGACCCACCGCGCCACAAGGCCACGCACCACAGCGCTATCGTCGATGATCAGGACGCGAGGTTTTCCGCTATGTGCGGAGGATAATTGGACGGCGGCGCTCACAGGATGGCGCTCCCAGGTGATGACGCGTCTCAGACGAGCCCGGTTTCAGCAAATTTCGACTCGATGATGTCCCCATCGAACGGCTTCATGACGTATTCGTCGGCACCGGCGCGCAGCGCCTGTGTGATGTGGGACATGTCATTTTCGGTGGTGCAGAAGACCACGACGGGCTTTTTGCCGTTCGGCTCCTGACGCAGCTTGATCAGGAAGTCGAGGCCATTCATGACCGGCATGTTCCAGTCCAGAAGCACGGCATCGGGCATGGCTTTCTTGCAGGCATCCAGCGCCTGCTGGCCGTCGGCGGCCTCTTCCACTGCAAAGCCGATATCTTCAACGATCTTGCGTGCGACCTTGCGGATGACCCGGCTGTCGTCCACGACGAGGCAGGTTTTCATGGGGCACTACTCCTGAATTCAAGCCGCCAGCTTGTTGTCCCAATTGATCAGCGCGCGAATGTCGAGCACTGCCAGCAAATTCTTCTCAAGACGGTGCACGCCCTTCAAAAGCGCACGCCAGTGAGGATCAAGGTGAGCCGGGCTGGCTTCCAGAGTGTCCGCCTTCAGGCGCATCACTTCGCCAACCTCGTCAACGAGCACACCAAACAGTTCAGAGCCCTGCTCAAGACCCAGCGCCATGACCGGCTGGCCGGCTTCGCGCGGGGCCAGGTTCAAACGGCTGCGGGCGTCCACAGCGGTGACGATGCGGCCGCGCAGATTGAGCAGACCGGCAATCTCGCCAGGGGCCCGGGGCACTTTGGTGATGTCTTGCGGGGAGAAAACTTCCCGGATTTCATCAACTTCGACGCCAAAGAGCTGACCGCCGATATGGACGGTGACGTATTCGAAGGAGGATTGAACCGACATGATCTGGATTTCCCCTTAAGCAGCCGTGCGTTCGCGGGCTGCCTTGTCGAGCGCTGCAATCAGACCGCCGCGATCAGCGCGGTCCATCACAGCCACAAAGCCTTCTGAAGAGTGGCTGTAGGCATTGTCGCCCACACCCAGACGCGGAATGTTCAGGAAGAAGCCTTCCTCACCCAGGCGGCTCAGCGCACCGGGATCGCCCACGACCACGTCGTATTCTGCGCCCATCTGGGCGGCATCGCGGGCCTCGTGCAGGCCGCCGGCGACGGTCACGTCATAGCCGGCTGCCGCCAGAAGCGGTGCGAGCATGCGCCGGGAGAAGGCATCGGCCTCCACCAGGAGCACGGCGCTGCGGTCGTCCTTCTTGGCGCGCTGCGGCGCACCGGACCAGGCGCGCTCCATGTGCCAGGCGATATCGAGCACCTCGGTCGCCTTGCCCTTGATCACAGCCGAGCCGATCACGCCCGGGCGCTCTGATCCCATTTCCAGGTCCAGAACTTCTTCAACAACATCAAGGATTTCATCGACCGCGACACCGGCTGAGCGGCCGTCTTCAGAGAACACCAGAACGGGCTGGCGTCCCTCACTCATGAAGGTGTCGTATCCGCCGGCATGGGCCAGTGGCAGCAAGCGACCGCGATACTGGACCACGTGACGCTCATCGACCTTCTCGATCGTCTTAGCATCAAAGTCTTCAAGGCGCGTGATGAGGCTGACCGGAACCGCCTTGGGCTCCTCGCCGCCGGCGCGCACCAGAAGCAGCCGCTGCCGGGCGCTGATGGCATCGTCGCTGTCAGCAGCCTGAGCCGCGGTTTCCTTGGTCTCTTCAGCTTCCATAGCGGTTTCTGAAGCCAGGCCATTGGGATCGAGGATCATGATCACCGAGCCATCGCCGAGGATTGTCGCGCCGGAGAAAACCGAAACATTGCGCAGCGGACCGGACAACGGCTTGACCACAATCTCTTCAGTATCAAGGACATCGTCGACCACCAGGCCAACCTTGCGGCCCGCGGCCTCAAGAACGATGACATAGCCGGACATCTCTTCGGTGCTGCCCAGGGTCTGGTTCAGCACCTCACTCAGTGCAATGACCGGCAGGAGGCGATCACGCAGGCGGATCATCCGCGCGCCGTTGAGGGTTTCCACCTCGACTGAGGACCCCGGACCCACACGGACCAGCTCGCGCACACTCAGTTGCGGCGCAGCAAAGCGCTCTTCGCCCACCTTTACGATGAGGGCGGAGACAATGGCCAGCGTCAGTGGGATCTTGATCGTGAAGGTCGCGCCCTTGTTGACCTCGGATTGAAGGTCAATCTGGCCGCCGATCTGTTCGATATTGGTGCGGACCACGTCCATGCCGACGCCGCGGCCGGACAGGTTGGTGACCTGCGCTGCGGTCGAGAAGCCGGCCGCAAAGATAAAGCGCTGGATCTGCTGCTCGCTCATATTGGCGAGTTCGTCGGCGGTCGCGAGCCCCTTCTCGATCACCTTGGCGCGGATTTTCTCCGGATCGAGGCCGCGGCCGTCGTCGGTGATCTTGATGATGATCGCGCCGCCTTCATGGTAGGCGGACAGGCGGATCGTACCGACTTCCGGCTTGCCATTGGCTGCGCGCACATCCGGAGTTTCCAGACCATGATCGCAGGAATTGCGGATCATGTGGGTCAGCGGATCGCGGATCAGCTCGAGCACCTGACGGTCCAGCTCGGTGTCTTCACCTTCCTGGATCAGGTTGATTTTCTTGCCCAAATCCTGGCTGGCGTCGCGAACAATCCGCGGCAGCTTTTTCCAGGCATCGCCAACGGGCTGCATGCGGGTCTTCATGACGCCGTCCTGCAGCTCCGCGGTCACCGATGACAGGCGCTGGAGCGGTGTCTTCAGGGCGCTGTCTTCGGTGCCCCGCACAATCTGGTGCATCTGGTTGCGGGCCAGAACGAGTTCGGACACCGTCGTCATCAGATTTTCGAGCACATCCACATTCACGCGGATGGTCGACTGGGTGCGGGCACCACCAGTCCCCGCTGGCGCGTCTGCATTGGCGGCAGCCGGTGCAGCAGCCGGAGCTGCGTCTGTCGCGGCCGGCGCTGCGGCCTCTGCCACCGCTTCAGCCTCATCTTCGATATCGGCGTCGTCGTCAGCCTCGGCTGACGCGCTCTCGGCCTCGTCTTCCGGACCGGGCGTATTCATGAAGGCTGCTTCAAGGTCAGCCAGCGACACTTCACCGGGGCGCAGCTCGCGGCCAAGGTCGGCATCAAAGGATGCCCCGCCTTCGCTGGCTTCTGCAGCGGGTTCCGGCTCGGGCTCGGGTTCAGGCTCTGGTTCCGGAGCAGGGGCGGGCGCTTCAGCGGCCACGGCCTTGCCTTCAGACAGGGCTTCCAGTTCGGCGATCAGGGCGCTGTCATCACCAGCGGGCTCCGATCCCGTTTGCTCAAGGCCCTCCAGGATCATCTTGATCTGGTCAAGTGAGCGCAGGACCACCGTCACGGCTGCGCTGTCAGCCACGAGGTCGCCGTCCCGGAACTTGCCGAGCAGCGTTTCACCGGCGTGCGCGATGGCTTCCAGTCGTTCCAGGCCCAGGAAGCCACATGTGCCCTTGATCGTATGGAGCAGGCGGAAAATGTTATCGAGTGTGGCCCGGTCTGTCGGGTCTGACTCAAACTTGACAAGCTCGGCGTCGATGACGTCGAGGCTCTCAAAAGTTTCGGCCAAAAATTCGCCGATTAGTTCGTCCATGAAACCAGCCCCATGAAAAGATACAGGCGTCTGATGACGACTGTCTCACGGGCTTGGTTAAGCAAAAGTTTTAGTACGGCGGTTGGTAATACGCTTATGCAGCAGCTTCGGAGCGCTGCGCCGGACCGGTCAGAGCGGTGAATTCGACCCGGTCCTCACCGGCCGTCGCGTGGGCGCGCCCACCGGTCTCGCGTGCCAGCAATCCGGCGTAGTAGGGCTGGATGGACCGGCCATCAAAACCATCTTCCGGACGCTCACCTTCGAGAGCGCCACGATGGCCGTCATCCAGGCGGATGCGCGGGCCGGCACCGACAATGCGCAGGCGCGCCCCGCCATCACCCGACGACGTCGCTTCAATGGTAACAGTGCCACCCCGCGGCAGGCTTTCAACCGCCAGCCAGATCAGATTGAGCAGGACTCGGGCTGCAGTGCGGTCAATCGCGCCGTCCTCGGTCTTCCAGGCGATGTCGGGCCGGGCATCGGAAAACATCGGCTCGACCAGGCTCTTGATCTCGGAAAGCGCCATCTCGCCGCCGCGTGATCCGCCAGCGCCGAAACAGACGCGGGCATATTCCAGCTTGTTGCGGATCGACACGGCACCAGTGCGCAAAAGATCAATGGCATCATCGCGCATGTCCGCCGCGCTTTCGTCATCGAGAACCGACAGGGCTGCGCCCATAGCGCTCGTCGGACCAGCGATATCGTGGCAGACGCGCGAGCAGAGGAGGGCGGCAAGTTCGGCGGCGGTGGGTGCGTTTGTCTGGGTCATGGGAGAAACCATGGCGCGATTCTCCTAACCATGTATTTCCAAAATCGCGCCGGCTGCAGCCTGATCAGAGCTCGTGGTCCACGTCGTCGTGGCCGTTGCGTGCGGAATAGAACACCAGTGCCATCAAACCGCCACCAATGAGCAGTGAAAACACAATGCCGATGGCCATGGCGATATAGCCATGGCCGGAAATGCTGGCGTGGCTTTGAGCGTCGACACCGGTCCAGCCGGTCATGGCAAACCAGACTGACAGCGCCAGGAAGGCAAGGAGAATAAAGGCGGTGATGAGGGCGGTTTTCAATTCTGACCTATATGAATTGCTGGCAGGAAGTTTGCTTACCGGTTTGTTAAACCGCACCTGATGGGATACGCCCCACTTGGCAGCGCGGTCCGATATCGCCAACATGGCGATCGGAGGGGCTTTAAACAATAGATGTAGGCTGTGTCAGCCAAGGACACACCGGCAAGGCAAGCGCGACAGGTCCATGTCTGGATTTAATGTTCGATTAGCTCAGGCCCAGCGGTCTCGCACGCTGGTGTTCTTTTTCTCCGTCGGCGGCGCGCTGGCGCTAATCGCGCTTCTTCTGATTGCGCGCGCAGGCAGTGGCGCATCTGATGACACGACAATCGACCCGCCTGTGCTGTTGAGCGAGGTTGAAGCCTCCGAGCCCGCCGTCCTGGATGCGCAGATGACCGAGCCGGTGGCGCAGAGCGAGGCGCTGGCGGTCCCGGCCAACCTCAGCACCAGTTTCGACCAGGACCTTATCGCCGCCGAACACGCCCAGTTTGCCGGCAGTGCCGTGCCGTCGGTCACGACGATCAATGCCGTTGTCCGACGCGGCCAGACCTTTGCAAGCGTTCTCGACAATGCCGGAGCCAGCCGCGTGGATGCGGCTCGCGCCATCGCCGCGCTTGAGCCGCTGTTTTCTGCGCGCCGCCTTCGCGCTGGCCAGCGCCTGACCATCTTCATGGAGACGCCCAGCGAAGCCGATCGCATCTCCGCGCGTTTGAACGAGGAAAGCCTGCCGGATCGCTGGCTTGCTGGCTTTTCTTTCCAGGCTGATGAGGAGCGCACCCTGACTGTGGCGCGTGTGGGCAACCAGTTCCGCGCCCGTGAAGCTGTCCGCAGCCTGGAGCGCCAGATCGTGCGTGCGACCGGCGAAGTCGAAAGCTCGCTCTACCTGTCGGCCATCGAGGCCGGGGCCACCGACCGCATTGTGGGTGAGCTGGCCAACGTTCTGGGCTTTGCCGTGGACTTCCGCACCATCCAGCCCGGCGATGATTTCGACGTGGTGTTCGAGCGCTTCGTGAACCGACGCGGCGAGACCATTCGCACCGGAGATATCCTCTACGTGGTCTTTGATGGTCGCGGCGATCCGCTGGAATATTTCCGGTTCGAGGCCCCTAACGGTGAGATTGGCTTCTTCACGGCCGAGGGCGAAAGCGCGCAGCGGCTGCTGATGAAGATGCCGATCAATGGTGCACGCATCTCGTCCAGCTTTGGCATGCGCTTCCACCCGATCCTTGAGCGTAGCCGCCCGCACAACGGAACTGACTTTGCCGCGCCGCGCGGAACGCCGATCATGGCGGCCGGTGCCGGTGTTGTGGAGCGCGCCAACCGCTTCGGCAGCTTTGGCAATTATATCCGCATCCAGCACACCAACGGCTATGAAACCGCCTACGCCCACCTTCAGGGCTTTGCACGCGGCATTCGCTCCGGCAGCCGGGTCCAGCAGGGCCAGGTGATCGGCTATGTGGGCACGACCGGGCGTTCAACCGGGCCGCACCTGCACTATGAAGTGCACCTCAACGGGCGCCCGACCAATCCGATGGCGCTGGAACTGCCGACCGGGCGCACGCTGGGTGATGATGAGTTGGACCTGTTTGAAGCCGAGCGCGACCGCATCATCGCGATCCGCGATGGCGCGCCGGCTGCGCTGGCCTCACTCGAGGAGATCAGTGAGGCAGATGTCCTGCTCGCTGAGAGCACCGCAGCCCCGACCAGTGCTGGACGCTAGCCCTTGCGCTTGACGCGCTTCAGGCTCGCGGTGCCATCAGAGCTGAACCGGTCAGACTTGCGCGCCGGCTTGGGTTTGCCGGATGGCTTTCCGTGCGGTTTTCCCTGAGATTTTCCCGCAAACTTGTCCTTGGGCTTTCCCTTGAACTTGCCCGCCGGCTTGCCGTCTCTGGCCGGCTTTGAGGTTCTCGGGCCGCCCTTCGGTGCTTCGTCACCCGACCTTGGGGCCCAGTCCCGTTTCGGGCGCGTATCGCCATCGCGACTGTCTGAGTGCAGGGGCTCACCCTTGCCGCGATGGGGCTTCTTCGCGCGCGGTTTGTCGTCAAATTTTCGGCTCGGCTTGCGGTCGCCGCCATCGTCGAACGTGCGTCCGCGCTTGTCTGCGCCCTTGGCGTAGGGCTTGCGGTCGCCGCGGCCCGGCTTGCCGTCTCCACCCGGTGCCGCTTTCGGCGGCGGGCCATCGGGCATGGGTTGACCGGCCTCGACCACGTGAACATTGGCATCGCGGTCGCCGCGCGGGGCCTTCAGCGCTTCGATAAAGCTCGCGCGCTTATCCGCGGCGATCTGGAAGCGGCTGGTCTTGTCCTCAATGCGGATGGCCCCGATGTCAGACCCGGTGATCTGACCGATGCGACACAGCATGGGCACCAGCCAGCGCGGCTCAGCGCGCATATGCTTGCCCAGATTGACCTCAAACCAGCCGTCATCGTCAAAGTCCTCGCGGTCCCGGCGGGCCGGGTGCTCCTTGGCTTTGCGGTCGCTGACCTTGGGCGGCGGGCTCAGCTCTTCCGGTGCAGGCAGGCGGTGCTGCAGCTCCGACAGGAAGGCGGCAGCAACCCGTTCAGCGCCAAAGCGCTCGATCAGGGCGCGGGCGTCGTCCAGTTCGCTGTCTTCAGGATCCGCGGCGAAGGCCGGGTGATCGCCCAGGCGTTCCTGATCGCGGGCGCGCACTTCGTCAGCGCTCGGGGCCTCGACCCATTCCGCTTCAATCTTTGCCGCACGCAACAGGCCGATGACCCGGCCCTTGCGCGATGGCGCACAGAGTAGAACGCTCGTGCCCTTCGCACCGGCACGGCCGGTACGGCCGGAGCGGTGCAGCAGGCTTTCAGAATTGGTCGGCGGCTCGGCATGGACCACCAGATCAAGGCCGGGCAGGTCGATGCCGCGTGCGGCCACATCGGTAGCCACACATACGGTGGCGCGCCCATCGCGCAGTGACTGCAGCGCCTTGGTGCGTTCCGCCTGGGTCAGCTCCCCGGACAGCGCCACGGCGCGGAACCCGCGATTGTGCAGGCGCGCGGCCAGTCGGTTCACCGCTTCACGCGTTGCGCAAAACACCAGAGCGCGGGGCGCAGAGTGGTAACGCAGCACATTGATCACCGCATGCTCACGCTCCTGGGCGTGAACGAGGTGGGCCAGATAGGTGATGTCGGCGTGCTGGCTGCCCGAGCTGACCGTGGAAATGCGCAGGGCATCGCGCTGGTAGTCCTCGGCCAGTTTCGCGATCGGCTTGGAGACGGTCGCTGAAAACAGCAGTGTCCGGCGCTCAGCCGGGGCGGCGTCCAGGATGAATTCCAGGTCTTCCTTGAAGCCGAAGTCGAGCATCTCGTCGGCTTCGTCCAGCACCGCGACCTGCAGCTGCGACAGGTCCAGAGCGCGGCGCTCGATATGGTCGCGCAGGCGGCCGGGCGTGCCCACGACGATGTGTGCGCCACGCTCCAGCTGGCGACGCTCGGAGCGCGCATCCATGCCGCCAACGCAGGACGCCAGACGCCCGCCAGCCTTGGCATAGAGCCATCCCAGCTCGCGTTGAACCTGCAGCGCCAGCTCACGGGTCGGCGCAATGACAAGGGCCATCGGCGCGCCGGCGCGCGGCAGCTCTGTGGCCTCGCCCAGAAGGTTGGGGGCCATGGCAATGCCGAAGGCTACCGTCTTGCCTGAACCGGTCTGGGCCGAGACCAGCAGGTCGCGCCCGTCGGCTTCGGTATCGAGAACGGCGGCCTGTACATCGGTGAGCGCCTCATAGCCTTTTTCGGCGAGGGCTTCGGCAAGGGCGGGTGAAATCTCAGTCGGGGTCGTCATACAAAATCCAATCGGCCCGTTGGCCAAACGCCCCGGGCATACGTCAATCCTTGCCTGTCACGGAAGGGGGCGCAGCGTCGCGCCAGTTAGCATGCGAGGAGCGCTCTGGCTCCAGTTCGCGGCGTACATACGCCTTAAATGCCGTTTCGTCACGCGTTGTATTTTCACAGCCTGAGCAGGGCGCTTCTCGCCACCCGGTGCAACAGCAAGGGTGACGAGAAGACTGATGGTGATCCGATCATGCCTTAACAGGTGGGCACGCACATGATCAGAACTTCAAACGGAGGCCACCATTGACGATGAAGCCATCATTGCGCGACCAGATATCCGTCGTCCACGACCCGCTTGGAGCTCGTGTGGGACGTACCAGTGGCTCTTCACGCGTCTGGCGGACATTGAGAATATTCTCCGCGTTGATGAACCAGCTGACGGGACCGGTCGTGATCTCTCCGAGGATGCCAATATCCAGATAGGGATCACTTTCGGTGCGGAAGGGGCTGTCTTCCACCCGTTGTTCGCCGGTGTAGTACATTTCAAGGCCTAGCCGGAACTCTCCATGGCGCTCCCACATGGCAACCATTCCGGCGGTATGGCGCGGGGTTAGCGCCACCTCCCGGCGCGCTGACCCAAGCTCATCCGGCTCACGGGAGTCGATATAGAGATAGCTCCCTGTCACTTTGAAATCGCGCCAGAAATAGCGAAGCAGAAGCTCGGTGCCTCTTAATTCGGTAGTGCCCGGCGCGTTGACCAGACGGACACGGTCAAGCGCGCCGCCGGGCGTGCTGGCAAAGGCTTCCAGTCGTGTCACCCCATCAACATTCGATGCAAAGAGCGTGGCCGTCGCTTCAAGGCTTGCGACACGGTAGCCAACATCCAGTGACGCCGTCTGCGCGGTTTCTTCGGCGATGTTTGTAAGCGGTTCAAGCCGTGACAGACCCGCAGCTTCAATCTCTTCAACAAATGGTGTTGGGGCAAAATAGCCCTCAGCGATCGAGCCTCGGACTGTCCAGCGCCCCGGACGATACAGCACAGAGAATCGAGGACTGAACTGGCTGCCATATTCGCTGTGATCATCAACACGCCCGCTCAGGGACATTGAGAGCTCAGGGGTAAAATCGTGATCGACCTGGGCGAATAGTCCGGGCACATCATACTGATAGTCGAAGGCGCTAAAGGCGTCTGAGGTATAGATTTCCGCCTGGTATGCGAGACCTGCGACCCAGGACGTCTGGCCTCTCTGCCCGGATAATGAGGCTTCCAGCAAATAGCTTTCGTGTCGATCCTCTTCCAAAACCGGGCCGAAGCGATGCTCGTGGTCTTGTGACATGCCCGATGCTCTGATCTGCGCATCCATGGCGGGGGAAAGTGGCATTTCGAGCGTTAGCCCACCGTCCAATCTGGTCGTGTCCTGATTTTGCGGAAAGGCTGAATTGTCAGGAACGGTGCGGCCCTGGCGCGTGCCCCCGTCGCGCTGCTCTGTCATGTAGCCGAGTGTGGCGTAAACTTCCGCGCCATTTTCACCGGCCCAGAAGACCCGCGGGCGGGCGGTCCACCGCTCATAGCCGGGCATGTCGATCCAGCCATCGTCGTCAAAGTCCTCAAGGCCTTGACGATGGGCCCCCAAGGTCACGGACGCCCCTACATTTTCTGTTATCGGCGTGGCGAAGTATCCAGTGAGATCCTGACCATCACGCGATGTCAGATTGAAAAGAATTTCGCTTTCTGCCGCCTCACCTGGGCGTCGAGATACAAGATTGATCACGCCGCCCAGTGCAGAGGCGCCATAGAGCGAGGTTGCTGATCCCTTGATCACTTCGACCTGCTGCAGGTCCGTCGGGGGGATTTGGAGTAATCCCAGCGAGGACGCCTGTCCGCCGTAGATCGGCAAGCCGTCAGCCAGTAACTGCGTGTAGCGCCCGTAAAGGCCCTGGATGCGGATATTCGCGGCACCCAACGCCGGTGAGGTCACCTGAACGCGAATGCCGCCGGTTTCATTGACAAGCGTCGCGATATTGCCCGGCCGCATGATCGCCTTTTCCTCGATCTCCTCGCGGGGAATGACCTCCACCCGCATCGGCTCGTCTTCAGCGCGGCGGCCGGTGCGCGTCGCCTGGACGATAATTATGTCGGCTTCGTCAGCGTGGTCATGGCTCTCGCCGTCCTGATGGCCTGGTTCGTGATGGTCATGATCGAGGTCTGCGTCGCCGTTCGGGCGTTCCTGTGCCAATGAGGCATCGGCAAAAGCAAACGCGAGCGCAAGCGCAAGCGCAATCGCGGTGCGGCTGAGTAACGGTGTCACGTAGATGATGTCCTTGAGCTGGGTGCAGTGTTCGACCTGCAAGGTCGAGCGGCAGGGGTCAGCTGAAGGGACGTGGCGGTCGGAAAAGCGGCGGCGCAGTGCCGTCCGGCACCTCGGCGTAAACCCATGGCAGGGCATCAACGCCTGCGGGTGCCAGATCAGACGGAATAAGGCGCGGTGACACAAATCCATTGACCGCACAGGCCGCGCAGTCACGGTCCTTTAAGTCTTTGTTGTCAGGGGCTTGGGTGCCAGGCTCATATTCCTGTTCGATTTCCAAGACTGTGGCCGCGTCAACAGCGTTCTCGAGCGCATGGCTCTGACTATGAAGCAGGGGTAGTCCGATCAGGGTCACGATCGCGACCATGAGTGCGAAACGGAAGCGGCCCAGAACTGAAAGCGATATCTTCAACGCTAAAACTTCACCGGCAGTTTAAAAAACCCATCGCGCCTGACGTCATTGGACAAGGCGCTTGTCCAAATTAACGCGTCGCCCGCAAAAAGCCACCACGGGATTGCAACCGGGCATGGGGCGGTAACGCTTTCACATCAGCCTTGCGCCGTCCGTTCGTCCGTCAATGCTATACGGAATTCCTCAGCGTTCTCGCGCAATCCGTTGATGCGCAATTCGAGCCCGCCAATGATGGCAGAGGACAGGAAGTAGCGGCGGCGGAATTCGCCATCTTCACAGAGCACCGAGAGCGGCTCGGTCAGCAGAAAACCGTTTGAGTCCGGATCTCCGGACAGATCCGCGGAAACGGCCGGGTGATTGAGCGGGTGATTGTCCCAGATCAGCATGAAGTTGACGGTGGTCTGCTCGTTATCTTCGGCGATGCGCGCCTGGTAGGTGTTGAAGGCAGACCGGAACTCCGGTGACAGCCGATCAAGAAAGCGGTCCTGCCGACTGAGTTCCTGTGCCGTCATCGAGACGAATGTGGGGTCCAGATCTGTCGCCATCAGGGCAATTGAAAAAGCGACCTGCTCGGCGGCGGCCGGTGTCGGATCACAGGCTTCAAGCGCGGCGCTCCCGATATCGGTGGCCTCGCGAACCGCCTCATAGCGCTCCAGGTAGGAGTCCATGGTTTCGAAATTGGTCTGTGTTTCTTCGCTGAGGCGCTCCAGCACGCCGCGCAGGCTGCGCTGATCCGCACGCGCCTCGGCCCATGCGCCGAGTTGCAGCGCGATCAGCACCCCCAGCGTGACCAGCACCAGCTCAATCGCGATGGTCAGCCAGTCCTGTCGTTTAAAAGCACGGGCGAGGCGAGACGCAATCATGCCTGCACTATTGCGGGCGCGTGTGCAGGCGGCAAGGCCAATCCCTCTCCCCGTTCAAACGGGGAGAGGGATAAGACCCGGTTACTGAATGACCGCTTCGGAGGGCGGCTGGGCATTGCGGCTGACCGCCTTGCCGTTGACGGTGAGCGCACCGGCCTCGGCCGAGACCTTCACCGCGTCGCCGTCATTGAGGGCACCTTCAAGGATAAGCCGGGCCAGCGGGTCCTGCAGCTCCTTCTGGATCACCCGCTTCAGCGGGCGCGCGCCATAGGCCGGGTCATAGCCCTTTTCAGCGAGCCAGTTGCGGGCGGCCTCATCAAGCTCGATCGTCATGCGGCGATCCTTCAAGAGGGCCTCCAGACGCTTCAGCTGGATGTCGACGATCGCTCCCATATGCTCCTGCTCCAGGCGACGGAACAATATGGTCTCGTCGATCCGGTTGAGGAATTCAGGCCGGAAGGCGGCGCGCACGGCACCCATGACGCTTTCGCGGGCGCTTTCCACATCGCCAGACAGCAGGAATTCCGAGCCCAGGTTGGAGGTCATGATCAGGATAGTATTCCTGAAGTCGACTGTGCGACCCTGACCATCGGTCAGGCGGCCATCATCGAGCACCTGCAGCAGCGTGTTGAAGACATCCGGGTGGGCTTTTTCCACCTCGTCGAACAGCACCACCTGGTAGGGGCGACGACGCACGCTTTCGGTCAGCGCTCCGCCTTCCTCATACCCGACATAGCCGGGAGGCGCGCCGATCATGCGGCTGACCGAGTGCTTCTCCATATACTCGGACATATCAAGGCGGGTCACGGCCGTCTCGTCGTCGAACAGAAACTCGGCCAAAGCCTTCGTCAGCTCGGTTTTGCCGACGCCCGTTGGGCCCAGGAAGAGGAAGCTGCCGATGGGGCGGTTGGGGTCTTTCAGACCGGCCCGGCTGCGGCGCACGGCGTCTGAGACAGCCGCCAGCGCCTCGTCCTGACCGACCACGCGATTGCGCAGACCGGTTTCCATGGCGAGCAGCTTTTCGCGCTCGCCTTCCAGCATCTTGTCCACCGGCACACCGGTCCAGCGGCTGACAACGGCGGCGATCTGCTCCTCGTCGACGACCTCTTTGACGAGGGCGGACTTGCCATTGGCCTGTTCAGCATCGCCAGCGGCTTCAGCGTCGGCGAGGCGCTTTTCCAGCTCCGGAATCTGGCCGTATTTCAGCTCTGACGCCTTGGCGAGATCACCGCGGCGTTCCGCATCGGCCAGCTCTGCGCGCAGTCGGTCGAGCTGCTCCTTCACCTCGGTGGAGGAGGCAAGCTTGTCCTTCTCTGCACGCCAGGCCGCGGTCAATTCAGCCGAGCGGTCTTCCAGATCGGCGAGCTCTTTCTTCAGCGCTTCAAGACGGGTCTTCGACGCGTCGTCGCTCTCTTTCTTGAGCGCTTCTGCCTCGATCTTCAGCTGGATGATGCGCCGGTCGAGCTCATCAAGCGCTTCCGGTTTGGAATCCACTTGCATGCGAAGGCGCGCAGACGCTTCGTCCATCAGGTCGATGGCCTTGTCGGGCAGGAAGCGGTCGGTGATATAGCGGTTCGACAGGGTGGCCGCGGACACAATCGCGCCGTCGGCGATGCGCACGCCGTGGTGCACCTCATATTTCTCCTTCAGGCCGCGCAGGATGGAGACGGTGTCTTCCACCGTCGGTTCTTCGACAAAGACCGGCTGGAAGCGGCGGGCGAGGGCAGCGTCCTTCTCCACATGCTTGCGGTATTCATCGAGCGTCGTAGCCCCGACGCAGTGCAACTCACCGCGGGCCAGCGCAGGCTTCAGCAAGTTGGAGGCATCCATCGCGCCATCGGTCTTGCCGGCCCCCACAAGGGTATGCATCTCGTCGATGAACAGGATGATCTGACCGTTCGCGCTCTCCACTTCGGTGAGCACGGCTTTCAGCCGCTCCTCAAACTCGCCTCGATATTTCGCGCCGGCGATCAGCGCACCCATGTCGAGGGCCAGCAGCTTTTTATCCTTCAGGCTCTCAGGCACATCCCCATTGACGATACGCAGGGCCAGGCCCTCGGCAATCGCGGTTTTACCCACGCCCGGCTCACCAATCAGAACCGGATTGTTTTTGGTCCGACGTGACAGCACCTGCACGGCGCGGCGGATTTCCTCATCGCGGCCAATGACCGGATCGAGCTTGCCGGCCCGTGCGACTTCGGTGAGGTCGCGGGCATATTTCTTAAGCGCCTCATAGGCATCTTCGCTGGATGCGCTGTCGGCGGTACGGCCCTGGCGCAGGTCGTTGATCGCGGTGTTAAGCGCGTTGGCGGTGACGCCCGCCTGCTTGAAGATGTCGGTAACCTTGGTGCCGGACACAATCGACAGCGCCTGCAGCAGGCGCTCTGCCGTCACATATTGGTCGCCCGCCTTCTTGGCGGCCTCCTCAGCCGTGGAAAAAACCTCGGCGGTCTTCGGCTGCAGGTAAAGCTGATTGCCACCCTCCACCTTGGGAAGGGCATCGACCGCGCGCTTGGTGAGGTCGGCCACCATGTCGGGGCGACCACCGGCCGCCTTGATCAGATTCGCGGCAAGCCCGGCCTCATCATCCATAAGCGCGCTGAGCAGATGCTCGGGTGCAAAATGCTGGTTCTTGTTCTTCAGCGCCGAGCCTTGGGCGGCCTGAAGGACCGTGCGGGCACGGTTGGTATATTGGTCCAAATTCATCGCGTCTTGTCTCCTGAAGTCGCAGCGAGACGGGCAGGATTGAGCCTCAATCGAGCACTCTATTGCCCTGATGCGTTAGAATTGGGTGTTGCTTTATGACAACACAAGAGGGCGTGGGGATAAAAACGCCTGACTTGCAGCCGCCCTTTACTCCCTCCCCTTGAGGGGGAGGGTGTCAGCGGATGCTGACGGGTGGGGTGAAGATCATAGAGCGCTGGCGCAGGCGGAGAGGTCTCCACCCCACCCGACCCTTTGGGCCACCCTCCCCCTCAAGGGGAGGGATAAGAGGTGTTGAATCCGTTTGGGAGGCTACCCGAAAAACCCCTTCACCGCCCGCGCGGCCTGGCGGATGCGTTGTTCGTTTTCCACCAGGGCCAGGCGCACATGGCTGTCGCCGCGCTCCCCAAAGCCGAGACCCGGCGCGACCGCCACGCCGGTTTTCTCCAGCAGCTGCTTGGAAAACTCCACGCTGCCCAGCTCAGCAAACGGTTCCGGGATGGGGGCCCATGCGAACATCGTCGCGGGCGGCTTCGGGATATCGAACCCGGCACGGGCAAAGCTTTCCACCAGCACGTCGCGGCGCGAGCGATAGGTCTGGCGCGCGGCCTCCACACTGTCCTGCGGGCCGTCCAGAGCGGCCACGGCGGCAATCTGAATGGGCGTGAATGCGCCATAGTCCAGATAGGATTTCACCCGCTTCAGCGCATCGATCAGGCGTGAGGATCCGGCCGCGAACCCCATGCGCCAGCCGGGCATGGAATAGGTTTTCGACATGGAGGTGAATTCCACGGCCACGTCGCGCGCGCCTGGCACTTCAAGGATGGAGGGCGGTGGGCCGCCATCGAAATAGATTTCCGAATAAGCGAGGTCCGAGATCAAGATGAGGTCGTGAGCCTTGGCGAGCTTGACCGCCTCTTCATAGAAATCGAGCCCCACCACCTGAGCGGTCGGGTTTGACGGGAAGTTGAGCACCAGGGCACCCGGGCTTGGGATAGACCGGCGGCAGGCGTGATCGGCTTCCCGAAGAAAGGCTTCAGGGCTCTCAAAGCAGACCGGGCGCACGGCCGCACCGGCGATGATGAAGCCGAACATGTGGATGGGATAGGAGGGGTCAGGCGCAAGGATAACATCGCCCGGCGCGGTGATGGCCTGGGCCAGATTGGCAAGCCCTTCCTTGGAGCCCAGCGTGACGCAGACTTCCGTGTCCGGGTTGATCGAAACGTTGAAGCGCCGCTCATAATAGCGCGACAGCGCCTTCCTCAAAGACGGCACGCCAGCACTTGCCGAATAGCGGTGGGCGCGCGGATCGCCAGCCACCTCAGCCAGCTTGGCGATGATGTGGGGCGCAGGCGGCAGGTCCGGATTGCCCATGCCGAAATCGATCACGTCCCGGCCTTCGGCGCGGTAGGCGGCTTTAAGCCGGTTCACCTCGGCAAAGACGTAAGGCGGCAAGCGCCGCTCGCGGTAAAAGGGTTCGTGCTGGGTCATGGTTCGCTCACCCGTTTGTGCGTCTGCGAAGTAAGCAGACAACCGCCCCGTGGCGTCAATGCGGCGGTGCGGTGGCCGGGTCGCGGCTTCGTCCATAAGCGCTCCGTGCGCAGCAGGGGCGCGCGGCAAAAATCAGTCGGTGACTGAGAGCACCGGCGACATCTGTGCAACGAGCTGAAGCGTCTCGCCATCGCGCAGGAGGGTCAGCTCCACCGGCCCCTCAGACATCTCCCGGTCACAGCCGCGCTCAGCCACGGCAACACCATCGATATGGGAAATCACATCATCGACCTCTACGCCGGCCGCGGCGAAGGGCAGGCCGTCGTAGAGCCGTGCCACTTCCAGCCCAGCCGCTGTGGGGCGCAGCACCGCACCAAATTCGAAATGTGGCTCGGCAGGAACCGCGTCGGCGCGGGATGTCACCATCGATACCCGTCGGTTTCGTTGGTCAAGCGTGACCACGAAATGGCGGAGAGCCTCACCGCCCAGCAAGGCGGAGCGAGGCACTTCCTCCAGTACTGGCGTCTCGAAATTCAGCCCGGCGACCTGTGCGTTCCCGTCAAGCCGGGAAGCGCGCCGGGCCTCCAGGCGATCAAAGCGCACCGCGCCACTGATCTCCTGCGCAGGCTCGGTCAGCTGGAACTGGTCAATGTCATTGACCGCGAAGGCCAGCTGCCCAGCGCCTGAATCGATCAGGAGCCTCTGCTCGCGCCCGGCAAAATCAACGTTGAGCCAGGGGCGCCGGTCCGGCCCGCGCGATGAGAAAACCGTCTCACCATCCGGACGCGGTAGACGTCCCTCGCGCAGGCGCATTTCCTCATTGGGATAGTCCAGCACCAGAAGGAATTCATCGAGGGCGTGAACCGACATGATGCCATCAATCTCCCGACCTAGCGCGATGGAGAGGTGATCGAGCTCGCCAATGCGGGCGGGAAGTCGATTGATCTGAACGGGTCCGGCGGTGGCATCGACGATATTGACCCGTCCGCCGCTTTCAAATGTCCGGTTGGAGATACGCTCCAGGGAGTCCGGATCGACATAGGATGTTGACGCACCGGTGTCGTGCAGGAACCAGAGTGTGCGCGGCTCGGTGACACCTTCACGCGGTTGCAGTGTGACGGGGAGCATCCAGTAGCCCCGACACATCTCGGTGGGCACGATGTATTCGTTCGGCTGGGTTTCTGGAGCGGCTTGAAGTGCCAGCGCGACGGTGAGGGCAAGCCCGATCAAAACGCCACCCCCGCGGCGACGGCCTGTTTCAGCGCGCGCTCCCGGACTCGGTGGTCGGGCATGATTTTATCGAGCTGTGCGTAGAAGCGGGGCGAATGGTCCATGACCTTCAGATGGCAGGCCTCGTGCGCGCAGACATAGTCGATCAGCGCTTCGTCAAAGCCGATCAGGCGCGCATTCATTCGGATTGAGCCATCCTCTGAACAGCTGCCCCAACGGCGCTTCTGCTCACGGATGCTCACCTTGGGGCGGCGGGCATCCAGCTGCTGGGCATAAGCCTCCAGCTTCGGGCGCATGAGGGTGAGCGCTTCGGCCTTGCGCCAGCGGTGGAGGGCGCTGCGCACCGCACTGGCTGCCATGTCAGGGGGCAAACTTTGATCAATATGAACGTGAAGCGCCGCGCCAGCGCGTTTGATATGGGTGCGAACTCGGTCTTCGCGGTGAACGGTCAGGGTGAGCGTCTGGCCCAGCCAGCCAATGTCTTCGCCGTCGGTGCCCTGTAGCGCCGGTCGGGCGCGCCGGGCCATCTTCTCCAGGCGATCAATCACCCAGGCCTGCTTGTCGCGCACCGCCTGATCGGCGTGGCGCACGCCTAGCCGGTGAGGCAGGGTCACGGTCAGGCCGTCTTCATTGACCTTCAGCCCGATGGTCCGCCGACGCCGTGAATGCGCGACGATATAGGTAAGATCCAGATCAGGGAGGCTGAGGCGACGTTCGATCATGACCTCAAGTCTACGCCAGAGCGCGTGAGTCGCCAGCCCTTCATACGGTGCGACCTACTCCCAGAAGCGCCACCAGGGCGGGTCTTCTTCCGGCTGATGAATCTGCAGCCAGGCGCGAATCTGGTCGATTACCGGGTCCAGCTGGCCCCAGACCGGCAGATATCCCTCGATCCAGACATCAGCTGCCGGCCAGAAGACCGAGAGCAGAAAGGCTCCGACCAGGACTGTCACAAGGATCGTCAGGATCGGCTTGAACAGGTCAGCGATAAACTTCATGGCCCCCTCCATCAAAGTGCCTGCAATCACCTTAGCCGGTCCGGGGCTAAATGATAGCTGAACCAAAAGGGGCATGTTTGGGGCAGGGACTTGGCGGCGCGGGCAAAGCCCGCAAAGCTGCGGGCGATGGCAGGCGTTTATCATTCCATCCCGGCGGGTGGGCTCACCCACCATGTTTGCGACACGCGCCCCGATGCGGCGGAGCGTGGGGTGGCTGTGTGCCTGCATGGCTTTCCCGATGACCACCGCTGCTGGGACGCTCTTACACTCCTGCTGGCCAAGGCCGGATATCGCGTGATTTCACCGGACCTGCGGGGCTTCGGGCAAACCGACATGGCCGCCTCGGTGGGCGACTACGACATGTTTACCGGCGCGATGCCGGACGTGATTGCGATCCTGGGCGCCCTTGAGATCCGGCGCGCCCATCTGGTTGGTCACGACTTCGGTGCGGCTTTGAGCTGGCTGCTGGCCGCGCAGCATCCGGATCGATTTGAAACGCTGACCGCCATGGCGGTGGGGCATCAGCGGTCCTTCCTCGAAGCCCGCTTCACGCCGGTTCAGATGGCCAAGAGCCGCTACATCCTGTGGCATCAATTCAAGGGGCTGTGCGAGTGGGCCTATCGGCGCGATGGCTGGGCCTGGTTTAAACGCCACTGGGCGAGCCATCCGGACAGGGACGCGATCATCACTGCCCTGTCACGGCCTGGCCGACTGACAGCTGGCCTCAACTGGTATCGCGCCAATATTGGTCTGGGCCGTATGCTGGTGGAGCCGCCAGAGGGCGCGTTCGGGCAAGAGCGTGTGAGTATCCCCACGCTGGGCTTGCTCGGAACTGAGGATCGCTATCTCGACGAGGCGCAGATGGCCGGAAGCGCGGATTTTATCGACGCGCCCTGGCGCTATGAGCGACTGGACGGCGTCGGCCACTGGATCCAGTGCGAGACAACCGAACCTGTCGCAAGGTTGATGCTGGAGATGTGGGAGGCGGCATAAGCACCGCCCGCAGCGTTAGCGAGAAGCGGTAACCGCGACGGGTTTGAGCATCAAGCAGACCGACGCCTTCAGGCGTCGCAAGGCGAACAGCCGCCCGCAGCGTAAGCGAGGAGCGAGAACCCGGAGGGTTTAAGCATCAAGAAAGACTGGCGTCCCCGAGAGGATTCGAACCTCCGACCTACGGATTAGGAATCCGGCGCTCTATCCTGCTGAGCTACGGGGACGCACGCCATGCGTCTTATCACGGTCAGCGCGGCGCGATAAAGCGGCCAGATGTGGGATGTCGCTGCCTAGAGCACAGGACGTGGGCTGTGGACTTCCACCGGATAGGTGAGGGTGTAGCTGCCGACCACCGGGATTTCGATGGTGTAGCTCAGGGTCGTGGTGATCTCGGTCACGCGGATCTCGCCATAATTCACGTCCTGATACGCCACTGCGTAGTCCATGGCGGTGAGCTCGCTGGTCAGGCTGCGCACACGGTTCTCAAACTCGGCTTCGGTCAGGCCGCCGTCCAGCATCATGTCGCGGGCCGTGCGTTCAATGGCCCATTGAACCGACCCCAGAGCGTAATAGGCTTGGCCGAACAGGATGGCCGCCACGACCAGGAGGATGAAGACCGGGAAAAGCATGGCGAACTCGATCGCCGAGCTGCCGCGCCTGTCCTTCAAGAAGACATGTTTCATCGCACGCGCACCTTGTCTGAAGCCCGGTTGTAGTAATCCACAAAGACCCCATCGATGTCGGCTTCGATCTCAATGACGGCGTAGGCGATCGGTACGCTGGTGTCCGGGCAGAGCAGATTGCAGCTCGCGGTCGCGCCGCCGCACTCACAGATCCGGTTCACCTTCACCACGGCGTTTTCGGGCATGGACGACCAGCTGGTCTGGATGATGGTCTGGGCGCGGTCGGTATTGGTCCCTCCGGCCATGAAATACTGGCTGCCGGAGCGGACCGCGCCCAGCATGTCGGAGCGTTCAAACGCGATGTGGGCGATGTCGGCGGCGGCCACCATCACAAGGCCCAGCATCGGCGCGATAAGGGCGAATTCCAGCGCGCCTGCGCCCGAGCGGTCTTTCCACCAGCGTCTTGATGCGGACATCATCAGATCGTCTCCTATTCCACCAGTTTCACAGACCCGGGGGTCTGAACCGTTGTCACGCCCGCGTTGGAGCAATCGGAGTCAAAGGTCGTGTTGCCGGACACATCGATCCGGTAGCCGATCAGGCGGGTACAGCCGGCGCTGCCGGAAAAATCACCGCGCATGTCGATGGTCTGGCTGGGGAAATAGAGCGCCCCGACCAGGCTGGAATTGGCCGTCCCGTTAAAGATGACCGAGGTGTCGGCCAGATTGTCACTGTCGCCCCAGAACAGGACGCCAGCATAGGCGCCGGTCTCGGGGGCGGACAGGTTCACGTCCGCGTTTCCGTTCATCTGAACCTCGGCATCGCCGGTCAGAAAAATCGTGACGCCGTCGCCTGTGACGTTCGAATTGCCATTGGTTCTGAGCGTGCCACCGTCGACGATGTAGACTCCGGGTTCCATGACAATGTTGCCACTCAAATTCATGCCGTTGCAGTAGCGACCCGGCGAGATCGTTTTGGTCTGTCCGCCGCCACCGGGGATATTCCGACACCCGTTCGCGGTAGGCTCGACGAGCTCAGCGTAAGGGTCGAGCGCTGGCGGCAAATTGGTGCGCGCCTCGGTGCAGTCGGTCATGATCAGCTGGGCGGAGATATTCATGCCCCCGACCGAGTTGGCGCAGCTGGCGGTTACATCGCCCGAACCGGTGATCGCGAGAGCATCTGTCGCGATCGAATTCGACATCAGGTCGCAATTGGTGAGGGTCACAGCGCTGGAACCGGAAAAAAGCAGCGACTGGCTGCCGGCCGGGTCGAGCGACAGAATGCAGGCGGGCCCGGGTTCATCGAAGCGTGCCACGGCGCGAACCTGGAATACCATGTCGCCCTGGGCGTAGAGCGCGGAAAAGGTGCGTGGCCAGCTTTGGGTCAGGATGACCTCTACCGAGCGGTCATTCTGGTTCGGTCCCGACAGGGGCGGCCAGTTGATCTGCAGCGTTCCGATGTCTGGATCATAGCCGTTTTGCTCAGCTTCTGAGATGACGCCCGCATCAATTTCGGCCTTCTCACCGCCTGCGCGCGCCACGACAGCACCCGCGTAGGCGGCCACATCGGCGCTGAGCTGGGCGGTGCGCTGCTGGTAGAACCAATGGCCGGCTTCCATGCCGATCCCGGCTCCGGCGACCAGAGCTGGCGCGATGATTGCAGTGACAATTGCCACATGTCCCGACCTGTCACTGGTCAGGCGTCCGAAGATTGATCTGTGGGTCGTGCCCATGGGTCCACCACTGCTGGTTAGAAGGTTTGCTTCCAACCGGGCAGCGTGACGCGTGGGCGTTAAACTGTCTTAAAGAAGTATGACTAACGCGGCGTTTACCGTGTCACCGGCGGGCGATGTTTGCCGCGAACTGCGGATTCTCTCTGGTGATTTGGGCGTTCACATCTTTCTAACTCGACGCATGGATAAATGCCTGCAGTGAACAGATTTAGTTAAGCTGCGCCGCGAAAGTGAACTCGCCCATGTCCGGACTAAGCCCTGAGACGATCAAGACTCGCTTTCTGGCCAGCTATGGCGTTGCGCTTTTCCTGCTCGTTGCGGTGTCGCTGGGCGCGCATCTCTACATCAATGCCACGCTCGCCGATGAGCGCGAAGCCGCCGAAATGGTCAATATGAGCGGCGCGCAACGCATGCTGAGTCAGCGGGCGCTTGCCCTGTCCCAGGCGCTGAGCGAGGAAGACGGCCGCACCGACGAGCGTATCGAGCGCCTGGTCGTCACGCTGAACCGGTTCGAGGCCGCCCACGCCCAGCTTCGCGATTATGCGCTGTCCCATCGGATGAGCCCGCAACTGACCGCAGCCTTCCAGGAGCGCTTCACCGGCGTGCGGGGCCTTGATGGCCTGGTGAGTGAATTTGTCGGTCTTGCCGAGGCGGCGAGTGACCGTCCTCTGACCCGAGTTGAGCTGGACCGGTTGGAGACACTGGCGTTCGGCGCGCTGTTTGAGGGTCTCGATGATGCGGTCAGCCTGTTCCAGGCTGATGCAGAAAGCGGTCTGGAGACCATCGCGGCGGCTCACACCATTCAGTTAATTGTCATCATCCTGGTTCTTGTGGGCGAGGCGCTGTTCATCTTCTGGCCGTTGACCCGACGCCTGGTCGCGGCGATCACGGTCGAGATCAGTGCGCGGCGCAAGGCCGAGGAGGCCTTGCGTCTTGAGGCGTCCATGGATGCCTCCAAGCAGCGTTTCGTGGCCATGATCAGGGAAGACTATCTTGATCCGCTGGAACGCATGGCGGGCAATATCGCCGACATGGAAGCCAGCGACCGGGCGTCCTGGCCGGGCGCGCTGACCGAGATCAAGACCGAGATCGACCGGACCCGCCAGCGAATGATCTCGATGATCGAGTTCTACGATGACTGGAAAGCACGCTTCGGGGCTGCGCCAGAGCCGGACGAGAACCCCGTCGAAGGACGCGACGGCGTCTTGGACGGCGAGCACCGGTCGCGGGAGTACGGTTAGGGCTTCAGGGCGAAGTACTGCTGCGAATTCTCAGCTGAGCTGGCTTCCCAAGCTGTGACTGTGTGCCTAAATCCAACGCCATGATGCTGATGCGCACAGCCCTGCACGTGATCATCACGCTCGCCGTGGTGATCCATGGCGCGTGGATGGCGATGATGCCTCTCGCGCATGCGGTCGAGCCATCTATAAATGTTTCGACCCAAACGGCGCTGGCCCCGTCAGCGCAGGGCCATAATCATACAGGTCTGTCCCATCACGCCGCCGGCCAAGAAGCCCAACATGGCGGGCACCACGCTCATGGTGGAGCGCACCCCGCCAACGCGGCCTGTGCCGATGGCGCCGACCACGGGTCTGACCATAATATGGCGGGCTGTGACTGTACGCTGTGTAAGCCTGTGTCTCTGGCGGCAGCTGATATCAAACCAGGGCTCAATCGTCCTGTTCTGCGCGATCAGGCGGTCCGCCTCGATCCTGCCCAGCAGCCCCGCTCCACGACCGGTCCACCGGTTGGCCTGCGGGCACCCCCGACCCTGATCTGACCCTCGACATCGTTAGGGCCCGGCCTGCACCGGGCCTTGAATGCGCGCTGAGATCAGCGCGCGGCTCAGATCATGTGGATCCGTAATTATGACATCCCTTCTACTGGCCAGCGTTGCCTCGCTTGCCCTTTGCCCCGAGTGCTCGTCACCTGAGCTCACGATCACTGAAGTTGAAACTGGCGGCGCTGCGGCGTCTAGCGCTGAAGACAACCCGCAGGAGCGGTCGACCTGGAATGACGTTATCGTTGTTTCCGGTCAGCGTATGTCCTCTGAAGAGGTGGTGCTTGCCAGCGAAGTTCCAGCCATCGCGCCGGATGCGGCTGGCGTCGTCGCGCGCCTGCCAGGCGCAGCTCTGATCAACAATGGCGGCCTGTCTGGCCAAGTGCAGTATCGCGGCCTGTTCGGACCTCGTGTGTCCATCCGTGTGGACGGGCAGGCCTTCGCGTCTGGTGGACCAAATTTGATGGACCCGCCACTCCACTATGCTCCGGCACCCCTGCTGGAGCGCTTGGAGGTGACACGGGGTCCGGCACCGGTTAGCGCGGGGCCCGCACTGACCGCTGCAGTCAACGCCGTCTTCAAGCGGATTGATTATGCGGCAGCTGGCGAAAGCCGGCTCAGCGGTGACCTGACGGCCATCGGACGCACGGTGGATGAAAGCCATGCCTTTGGCGGGATCGTTGGCTATGCCACCGACCGCCATCGCGTCCAGCTTCTCGGTTCGCTGGAAGAGGGCGGCTCAACGCGCACGCCGGTTGCCACGCTGGAGGGCACAGATCACGAGCGTATGGCCTATGGCGTCGGATATGGCCTGCGCGTCAACGATGCGACGGAGTTGACCGTCGACTTCCGCCGCCAAGAAGTCGACAAGACCGGCAATCCACCTTTCCCGATGGACATTCGCTTCATGGACACCTCCTTCAGTCGGGTGGGCCTGAATACCGCGCTCGCTGACTGGCGGTTTGACGTCATGGTCAGCCATGCCCGTGTGGATCACGCCATGAATAACTTCCTTCAGCGCCCGGGGCCGCAGCCGGCGATGATGCGCTGGCGTGAAACCTTCGCCAGCTCTGAGACCGTGATGGCTGAAGCGGGCGCAGAGCGCGAGCTTTCCGGCGGTATCCTGCGCGTTGGTGGCGATACCATGAGAACGCGCCATGATGTCACAATCACCAATCCGGCCAACGCCAACTTCTTCGTCACGCCCTTCCCGGATATCGAAGCGTCCCGCGGGGGCGTCTATGCCGAGTGGGAAGGTCCGGCGGCAGGGTTTGACCTTTATGTGGGGGCAAGGGTGGATGCCCACGAGGCTGAAGCCGGCGAACCAACGCTCGGACCGGCACTACCCATGGGACCGAACATGCTGGCCAATGCTTTCATCGCGGCAGATCGCAGCTGGGATGATACGACCGTGGATGGACTTGTGCGCGTCACCCGTCCGGTCAGCGATGAGCTGACATTGCGCGCGGGTCTGTCGCGCAAGTCACGGGTGGCAGGCTATCTGGAGCGGTTCGGCTGGTTGCCGATCTCAGCCAGTGGCGGCCTTGCTGACGGTAATACCTATGTGGGGACGCTTCAGCTTGATCCTGAGATTGCGACGACGTTGGAGGCAGGTTTCGACCTGTCCACCCAACGCTTCTACCTGCGCCCGACGCTCTATGTCACGCGCATTGACGACTATGTGCAGGGTGTGCCGGCCGACTTGAACACCCCAGGTGTCGTGGACACCCCGCTGGAGATGATATCCGGCATGAATGGGGATTCTACACCGCTTCGCTTTTCCAATACCGAAGCTGAGCTGACCGGCCTTGATGCCGATTTTGGCGTTGGCCTTGGTGACAGCTGGCGTATGGATGGCGTGCTGACCTATGTCCGCGGCGAACGCAAGGATGTCAGCGATGATCTGTACCGGATCACACCGCCAAGCCTGCGCGTTGGCCTGACCTATGAACAGCCAAGCTGGAGCGCGACCCTGGAAACTCTGGCGGTTGCCGATCAGGACAAGGTGTCGGAGATAAACGAGGAAGTTCCAACGGATGGCTATGTGCTGCTGAACGCGTTCGGGTCATGGACGATCAACGACAGCGTTAGCCTGTCAGCGGGCGTGGAGAATATTTTTGACCAGAGCTATCGTGAGCATCTGGCTGGGTATAATCGAAATGCCGGGCTGGGCATTCCCGTTGGTGATCGGCTGCCCGGACCGGGCGTCGGTGCGTGGCTCAGGATCAATACCCGCTTCTAGGGCGGGGCAGGCTTCGATGGAGGTTGCAATGACCCGGACACTGGTTGTGCTGTTAGCACTTATGGCTTCAGCCTTCGGCGCGTCCTCGGCCACGGCCCATGACTATGTCATCGGCGCGCTCACGATTGATCACCCGTGGGCGCGTCCCACGGTGACCGCTCGCCAGCCGGGGGCGGGGTTTTTCTCCATCGAGAATACCGGTGAGACGGATCAGCGCTTGCTGGAGGTCCGATCAGACGGCTTTGCAGAGGCGATTGAAATTCACAACGTGGTCGAGGAAGACGGCATCTTCCGGATGCGTGCAATGACCGACGGCCTTGTCATTCCGGCTGGCGAAACGGTGGCGCTGGCTCCTGGTGGCATGCATCTCATGATGTTTGGCCTGTCCGAGCCGTTAACTGAGGGCAGCGCGCCCTCGGTCACACTGGTGTTCGAAGAGCTTGGCGAGATTACGGTCGCGCTGACGGTTGAGCACCCGACTGAGGCAATCCCGGCCGATGGGCACGGTCACTAGAGCGTGATTGCCGCGAACCCCGTATTTCGGCTATAGCTGTAGCCATGAAGTGGTTGATGGCACTCCTTGCTGTTGTGGCGCTGGGTGAAGCGGGCCTGTCGGTCTGCGCGTCCGGACACGCCCATGCGCAGGATGTTGAGCCGGTCATGTTGATGGCCGTCGATGGCGATCATAGTGCTCATGCAGGTCATGGTGCACATGCGCCTGATCACAGTTCGCACGCCATGATGCGCTCCAGCGTCGCTCCCGCCATTGGTGAGACATATGATCCGACTGACACCGATCACTGCCCTGATTGCGCCACGGGGCGAAGCTGTAGCGACTGTGCGCTGCTAAGCGTCAATCGCACATCCGGATTTGAGGTCGCAGCGCTACCTGCGCTGGGTCTGAAGACGGCCCACTACAGCGATGTTGCGCTCACGCGTATCGCCACTTTTGACCCACCCCCGCCCAAAGCGTTGACCTCGATCTAAGCCATCCAGGTTCAATTTTGGCAGGGGAATCCCATGCTCAAACATATTGCGGCGGGTGCTGGCCTTCTGGCCTGTGCTGCTGCGGCTGAAGCCAGACCCGTTTCCTATGAGGGCGGCTGGACAGCCATCGCGGAGTCAGATCGCGCGTCAAGCGCGCTCTGGATCCATTATACGCCCCACTATGAGTGGTCTGTCGGAGGGCGTGTCGAGTGGATGCGTGACCGCGACCTCGTGTTTACCGGGGCGCAGGCGACCCATCTCGTCCATCGCCGCTTCAGGCCTGACAGCCAGGGCAATCTCTATGCCTTTGCTGGCGCAGGTGTGGCGGAAGGTATCGACGCGAATCCGCGTGATGCCGAGGCGGCCGGCTTTGTCGGCCTGATGGCCGACTGGGAAACCCGGCGCTGGTTTGTCAGCTGGGAGGCCCGGCTCGCCGACTTTGGTGACGGGGGCGAAGCCATGCAGGCGGCCCGCGTCGGCTGGGCTCCCTATGAGGGTGACTTCGGCGATTTGCACACCTGGTTCATGCTGGAGGTCGATCAACGCCCCCAGCGCGACGAACCGGTCACCGTCACACCGCTGGTGCGCTTCTTCAAAGGGCCGGTCCTGCTCGAGCTTGGCTACACGCCCGCCGACGACGAGCCCTTCGCCAGCTTTATCTACCGTTTTTAGTGTCTCAAAGAGGAGAGACTTCCATGACCCGTATTTTCCTGACCGCCGCTGCGGTTTCGCTGTTCGCGCTTTCGCCCGCCATCGCGGATGATCATGGCGAGCATAATCATGACGGCCATGACATGCAGGCCGCCGACATGGAGCTGAACGAGGACATCAGCGCGGCTCTGGCCGCCGGTGGCTCACTTGTCACTGCGAACGTAAACGGCATGGTCTGCGACTTTTGCGCCACGGCCATGACCCGCACCTTCGGACGCCGTGACGAGGTGGCTGCCGTCCACGTCGATCTCGACACCAAGGTGCTTCAGCTTGTGATCAAGGCGGACGCCAGCATGAGCGATGAAATGATCCGCGATCTGGTGACGCGGTCGGGCTATGAGACCACGGCGATCCGTCGGGGCGTGTCTGACTGATGCGTCTGGCAATCCGTGAAACCGCGGCACCGGCGCTGGCTCTGTTTGCCAGCGCCTCAACGCTGATCTGCTGTGCGCTACCGGCCCTGCTTGTGACCATCGGGGCCGGAGCGGCGATGGCGGGTCTGGCCTCCAATGTGCCGGGGCTGGTGTTTCTGTCTCAGCACAAGGGCTGGGTCTTTGCGATTGCGGCGCTCCTGCTGGCCGGGGCCTGGTATGCCCGCTGGGCAACGCGCAACGCGCCCTGTCCGGCAGACCCTGCGAAGGCCAAAGCTTGTGCCCGCATGCGGGCCTTTGGAGGCTTTACGCTTTGGGTGGCCAGCATCCTGCTGACCGTCGGGGCGTTCTTCGCTTTCTTTGCCGCAGATCTTTTGCTTTAGGAAATCGCGCCTGACTTGTGTAGTCTTCCCGAATGCACCGGTCAGGCGTTTTTCTCCTCCTGTTTCTGACAAGCTGTGGTCAGGCTCCGCCTCCGCAGGTGAGCCCGGTTGAGGATGTGCGCTCTGCCCACGCCCTCACTATTCTTGATGCGCAGTCCGAGCCGCAGACACTACTGATTGCGGGAACCAGAGCCCCGGATGACGAGGTCGCTCCTGAGGCCGCGCGCGAGGCCCGAGCGGCACTCGACCAGCTTCTGGCTCATGGGCAGGTCACCCATTCGCCTGCCGGTGAGCCGGACCGCTATTCCCGCACGCCGTCGCAGGTCACGCTCGGCAATGGCGATGATCTGGGGCGTGTGATGGTGGAGCGGGGCTGGCTGATGGTCTGGCCGCGTCTTGGTCAGGAGGCCGACTTCCCCCTGCTGTATGCCGCCGAGGCAAATGCGCGCGAGGCGCAGGCCGGGGCTTGGGCGCGAGGCGATTTCGCCGTGCGGGATACCGATCCCAACCGCCTGGCCCAGCGTCTGGACTCCGCCCAGATCATTGAAGGCCGGGTGATCTCCACCGGTACGGCGCGCGACGGACGGGTCTTTGTCAATTTCGGACTGGACTGGCGGACCGACTTCACCGCTGTCGCCGATGGGGACGCGGCGGCCCGATTTGTCGAGGCGGGTGTTGATCTGCGCGCCCTTGAGGGCACCGTGATCCGCGTTCGCGGCTGGCTCTATGAACTCAATGGGCCGAGCCTTGCCTTGCAACACCCGGCCCAGATTGAGCTTGTTGACGCGCCGACCGCACGGGAACTCCCGCGCTGAGGCACTTTAAATGGTCGGGATCAGACCGGCCTCTTCCGGATCGCCCACCGTTTCGGTCAGCGCCTTTTTCAGCTTGTTCAGCGCCTGATGTTCGATCTGGCGCACACGCTCCTTGGATATGCCGAGGCGCACGCCCAGCTTCTCCAGCGTCACGCTGTCTTCGCGCAAGCGACGCTCACGGATGATCAGCTGTTCCCGGTCGGTAAGGCGATCCATGGCCTCACCCAGCCATTCGGAACGCTTGTTGGTATCGCGCTTGTCCATGGCGTTGGCTTCCGGGTCCGGACGCTCGTCAGCGAGCAGGTCCTGCCACTCACCGTCACCATCCTCGGTGAAGGGGGCGTTGAGCGAGCGGTCCACCGCAGCGAGGCGGGATGCCATCTGGTCCACATCGTCTTCGCCCACGCGCAGGGCCTGGGCCACATAGGCGCGGTTTTCCGGGCTCAGGGCACCGGAGCCGACATCCTTGATGAGGGCGCGCAGGCGGCGCAGGTTGAAGAAAAGCGACTTCTGCGCGGCGGTCGTACCGGTCCGCACGATGGACCAGTTGCGCAGCACATAGTCCTGAATGGAAGAGCGGATCCACCAGCTGGCATAGGTGGAAAAGCGCACCCCGCGTTCCGGTTCAAATCGGGCGGCCGCCTGCATCAGGCCGATATTGCCTTCGCTGACAAGATCGGGGAAAGGCAGGCCGTAATGGCGGAACTTCGCCGCTACAGCGACGACGAGGCGCATATAGGCCGTGGTCAGCTTGTGGAGGGCGACTTCATCACCGTTGTCCCGCCAGGCCGTTGCCAGACCCAGTTCCTCCTCACGCTCGAGCAGCGGGGCGTCCATGGCACGCTTTAAAAAGCGGCGATCAGGATCGACGGAACGGGTCGGGGACGTAGCCATAAGCGAACTCTCCTCAAGTGATATCGTTCGTATTGCCTTTTACGAAGGCCGACCTATGGCGGTTCACATTCTGGACATATTTTTTCACATCCGGTGCGAAATATTGAGCAGAGGGCAACAAAAAGCCCCGCCAGCACAGGGCTGACGGGGCTTTTTCAGATCGGCGATCCGGTGTCCGGATACTTCAGAGCGTTAGGCCGCCTTCTTGGTCAGCGTCTCTGTCAGCATCTCAAGCGCCTTGTCGCGGTCGAGCTTCTCGACGGCCGCCACTTCGCGGACCATCCGGTCCAGCGCGCTTTCATAGAGCTGGCGCTCCGAATAGCTCGGCTCAGGCTGGTCTTCCTGGCGGTGCAGGTCGCGGACGACTTCGGCAATGGAGATCAGGTCGCCGGAATTGATTTTCGCTTCGTATTCCTGCGCCCGGCGCGACCACATGGTGCGCTTGACCTTCGGCTTGCCCTTCAGGGTTTCCATCGCGTTCTTCAGGATCTTGTCGTTGGCCAACGCCCGCATGCCGGCCGAGATGGCCTTCGCGGTCGGAACGCGCAGGGTCATCTTGTCCTGCTCAAAGGACACCACATAGACCTCGATGTCGAAACCGGCGACGGTCTCTTTCTCAACGCCAGTGACGCGGCCCACACCGTGAGCCGGATAGACGATATGATCGCCCTTTTTGAAGTTCTTGTTATCGTTGGCGGTCTTTTTGGTCATGGAGGTCCTCTCAAACCTGGGCGCCGGCACCGGAGCTTTACCGGTGAAAGCGCGGCCTCGCATCGCTGTGACTTTCAGACAAAGAATAGCGCGCATACACCCGGACCGGTCTTAAAGAAGGCCGATCACTATTCAGGTGCAAAGCGGGCTAGATCAAAGTCTCGGTAAATCCCTAGCGACAGCGACTAACGCAATCAGAAGACATTCAAGCTACCACAAAAACTGCATAAAAGCAATTTGCTGCACACGCTCAGCCGTTCCGCATCCGGAACGAGGCTAATAATTGGTTAACCTGTTGGTAAGCCGGAATAATTTTAAGCGGACGGTGCGTTAGGAGAGAAATACTTCTCCAG
The DNA here is from genome assembly GCA_043513725.1 of Oceanicaulis sp. Classification (GTDB taxonomy): domain Bacteria; phylum Pseudomonadota; class Alphaproteobacteria; order Caulobacterales; family Maricaulaceae; genus Oceanicaulis. The sequence goes on from CP121338.1 coordinate 2,239,972, forward strand.
CTTGCCGGTTTCAGTCTCGAATTTTTCGGCGTCGGCCGGCGGATCTTTCTTGATCGTGATATTGGGCCACTCAGCCGCATATTTGGAGTTCAGAGCCAGCCACTTGCCATCCTTATCGTCCTCGGTGTCCGGAACGATGGCCTCCACCGGGCATTCCGGCTCGCAAACCCCACAGTCGATGCATTCATCAGGATGAATGACGAGCATGTTCTCGCCTTCATAGAAGCAGTCGACCGGGCAAACTTCCACACAGTCGGTGAATTTGCAGCGAATGCAGGCGTCGGTGACGATATAAGTCATCGTTGGGAATAGCTTTCAGGCTTTCAGGATGTCGCCGACGGATTTGGCGGGCGCGCGCGCATTTGTCAACTCAATCAGACGCTCTGCTGTGCAGCCTGGCGGGCCAGCGCCCGGTCGTGATCGCTCAGCGCCAGCAGCGGCGCGAGCCGCCTGAGCAGGGCGTCTTCATGGGCGTCCTTTTCGCCATCGGCCAGTACCACGCTCCACAGATGGGTCAGCATTTCCACTCGTTTGTCGTGGGGCAGGTCCTTGACGATCTTGGTGAAGCGGTAGTGGTCGACCGCCTGCTCAACCAGGTCTTCGGCCTCATCCAGCATGGTTTTCGCGGCCGCCTCATCAAGGCCGAAGCCGCTGGTGAGCACCTTCATGATCTGGTCGTGCTCCACATTGGCATAGACCCCGTCGCTCATCGCGGCCTCGACCATCAGTGCCGCGGTTGCGAGCTCTGCCGAGGTCTCGGTCTCCGTCTCGACGGGGGTGCCGGAGAACAGGTTTTTCAACGCCTTGATCATGAATGCGGTCCTTCAGGGGTCTGTCTTTTCTTCGATCCGGTAAAGCGTCTGGGCTTCACTGGCCGGCCCCCGGCGGTCGCCGAGGCCGAGGATTTCAATACTCATCAAGCGCTGACCGCGCATATAGATCAAGCGATCACCCACACGAACCAGGCCTGACGGCTTTTTCAGGCGCTCCACCCGGCCGGTGCGATCAATCCGCATCTTGCCCGATTCAATAAAGCTCGAGGCGAGACCGCGCGACTTGAACAGGCGCGCGCGAAACAGCCAGACATCACAGCGTTGGGCATCTTCACTCATGAGGAGGCCGTGCGCGGCTTGGTTTGCGGTTTGCGGCGACGTTTGGGCTTCGGCTTTGATTTTGCGTTCGATGGCTTGGCCCGGCGCTCGGGCTGGGGTTGCAACTCAGCCAGAACAGCAAAGGGCGAGTCCGGCTTTGGCGCTGGGGGCGTGGCAGGTCGGGCTTCGGGCTTCAGGGCGCGGGAGCGACCGCCCCATAGCTCTGGCACAGCGGCCTCGCCTTCGGTGTGTGAGGGCTTCTGCAGGCGGCGATAGCCCAGCGCCTTCAGGACGTGGCGCAGTTCGTCGTTGGAACAGCCCAGCAGGCTGCACATCGCCGCGCCGGGTTCAAACCGGCCCTTGCCATGCTGCTTGCGGCTGTCGCGAATGAGGTCGGCGAGCCGTTCCAGCATGTCCAGTCGGACCGCCAGCGGCCCGCAACGCTGATAGCCCGCAGCCGCATAGTCGCTTTCAGAGCGTCCGGTCTCGACTTCAAGACTGGTACGGCCGGCGTCGGGCAGCAGCGCGCGGCTGGCATCGCCGCTGTGAATAGCGCGCAGGAGGGCGTTCATCCGGGCCGCCTTCGGCTTCAGAAGCGCGGGCATGAACACCGCATGCTCGCCGATCTGAATGCCCGCCTGCCTCAGCTGGCGACGTTCCTGGGTCGACAGATTGGCGAGGTCCGCAGCCAGCACGCGGCGCGGGGCTGCACCAAAACTCTCCACCAGGCGGTAGGCGACGCCGCGGGCCAGACCGGTCAGCCTCGAGCCTTCGCGGAGCTGGTTTTTCAGGGCGGTCAGGGGCTTCAGCGCCTCACCGGCCTGTTCGGCCACGAAGCGTTCAATGCGGCGCTCAGCCCGGGCGATGGCTTCCGGTGAGCCCAGCTCGCCGCCCACCAGGGACGCCGATGGCGTAAAGGGATCGTCGGTCCCGGACAGGCGCGCAACGATCTGCCCGGTCCAGAAGATGGACCCGTCATCGTTGAGCGCCAGCGTATCATTGCCGGCCTTCACAATGGCCCCCAGACGGCGGTTGACCTCCGGACGGACTGCTTTCAGTGCGGCATTGGCGACGGCCCGGCGTGCCAGCGGTCCACCTTCGCGCACGGCTTCAAAGCGCAGGCCCATCAGCTTGCCCACATGGTGGCCTTCCACCACCACATCGCCTTCAGCATCAATGCCGGCGACCATGTCAGACTTCTCGCGCAGGCCTTTCATCAGAGCGCTGGTCCGCCGGTCGATGAAGCGCGCGGTCAGGCGCTCGTGCAGGGCATCGGACAGCCGGTCCTCCACCTCGCGGGTGCGCTCCTGCCAGTAGGCCGGGTCGCGGGTCCAGTCGCTGCGGTGGGCGGCATAGGCCCAAGTGCGCACATGGCTGAGGCGCTGGGCCAGAGTGTCCACCTCGCCGGTGGTCTTGGCTAGACGCTCCAGCTGGGCCTCCAGCCAGCTGTCGGGCAGGAAGCCCGACTTGCCGGTCAGGTGCCCGAACAGGGTTTTAACAAGGCGCGTATGCTCATCCAGCGAGACCTTGCGGAAGTCCGGCGTGCGGCACACGTCCCAGAAGCGCGCCAGGCCCGCGCGGCTATTTAGGCGTTCCCGGGCCTCCGGGTCCTTGGCGGCCAGGTCCAGCACCTCTTCATCCACCGCGTAGCGGACCCGCTCCAGCATGGGATTGGGTGAAGGCATGTTGAGGCTGGCGCGCAGGGCTTCCAGGCTCGAAAGATCCAGGTCTGAATTGCGCCAGGTCAGACGGGTGACCGGATCAAAGCGGTGGTTCTCCACCCGCTCGATGGTTTCCGGGTCAAGCGCGCGTGCGTCGGAGGTCTCACCGAAAGTGCCATCCGAGCGGAAGCGACCCGCGCGTCCGGCGATCTGGCCGATCTCGTGGGGGAAAAGGCGGCGACGCTTGCGGCCATCGAATTTGGAAAAGCTGGCAAAGGCGACATGGTCCACATCCATGTTCAAACCCATGCCGATGGCGTCGGTCGCAATCAGGAAGTCCGCCTCGCCGGACTGATAAAGCTCGACCTGGGCATTGCGGGTCCGCGGGCTGAGCGCGCCCATGACCACGGCGGCCCCACCGCGCTGGCGACGCACCAGCTCGGCCATGGCGTAGACGTCATCGGCACTGAAGGCCACGACCGCAGAGCGCCGCGGCAGCTTGGTCAGCTTTTTCGCGCCTGAATAGGTCAGCGTGGAAAAGCGCTCGCGCTGGACGATCTCGGCATCGGGCACCAGCCGACGGATCAGGGTCTCCATCGTGCCCGCGCCCATGAACATGGTCTCTTCACTGCCGCGCGCGTGGAGCAGGCGATCGGTGAAGATATGCCCGCGCTCGGGATCAGCCGCCAGCTGGATCTCGTCAATGCCCAGAAAGGCCGGGCGCAGATCCAGCGGCATCGCCTCAACCGTGCACAGGAAGTAGCGCGCCGTAGGCGGGACGATTTTTTCCTCGCCGGTAATCAGGGCGGTCAGGGCCGGGCCCTTCACCTTGACCACCCGGTCATAGAGCTCGCGCGCCAGCAGGCGCAGCGGCAGGCCCATCACGCCGGATGAGCGCGCCATCATGCGTTCCAGCGCCAGATGGGTCTTGCCGGTGTTGGTAGGTCCCAACACGGCGGTGATCTGGCTATGGGCTGAAGGGTAGGCGGTCATGACGCGTCTCGTGTCTCAACCCTCAATCGGGCCGGCCAGTTCAGCAGGAATTAGCCCTGCGGATCAGTTTTTCCCAATCCACTCTGGCATTTTTCAAAGGCGCTGGCCTAGGATGCCACTGTCAAAGACTGTTTTGAGCTGGGGAATGCTTGATGACTTCGATCGCAGATCGCTCTTTCTTCTCGTTTGGCCGGATCCTGTCCGGCTTTGTCATTGTCGCGCTCGCTGGCGTCCTGTCCGCCTGTGGCGCGTCCGGAGACCCGCGACTCGCCGACCCGCAGGTCGATGATGTGTGGGTCGCTGACCTGCATCAGTTTTCCGCCTTCACCTTCGGCGACTTTAACGAGGATGAGCCGGCCTGGGGCCTTCTGCGCGTTGTCGACGTCAACCCAAAGACGGTGACCGTGATCACCACCTTCGACGCCTGGGACGGTGTGGAAGGGGCCAACGACATGATGCGCAGCCTTGATTCCACCGAGTTTGATCAGGCCGAACGCATCCCGCTCGAACGCGACCAGCTACAGTCCTATAAGGATCAACGGCATATCCGGCGTACGCGCCGGCCTTAAGCGGCGCGATCGTTACTCCGCCAGCGCCTGATGGGTCACGCGCCGGGCCTGGATGGAGATATTGCCGATGGCGGTGTTGGCGCGGAAGCGGACCGGCACGTGGGCCCCATCAATCGGGGCAAGCCACATGGTGATCGGGCGGGCGATCTCTTCTTCGGTCGGCCGGTCGCCGGGGTCATAGCCGCTGATCGGCTCCAGGAAGGCCTGACAGCGGATCGCCTCGCCGCGATAGGCGCGGGTGCGAACTTCGTCCATGCCGACATTTACAAAGCGCAGGTCGTAGCGTGACTTTCCGTCGAAGACCGGCATGCGTCCGTTACAGGTCTCGCCCTCGGTTTCAAAGCTACGGGCGAGCGCCACGTTCAACAGCACAGTGATCGGGTCAAGCGCGCCCTGGCGCTCTGCGTCTGTGGCCGGTGGTTCTCCCATGGAGCCAAAGGGCGGGTTCACGTCGGGCACGGCCATGCCCTCGGCAAAGTCGATGCCAACGATGCGGCCCTTGTCACTGGCCCGGTTCAGGTGCTGGTAGCGCCACGGCTCAAGGCCGCTGCCGTTCACATAACCCACCGTGCTCGCCTCGATGTCGGTGTCATCAAACCAGGCGGCCAGACCTGCGGTCTTGAAGCTGGCCGTGGCAGAATAGTCCGACTCGGTGATGCGCGCGTTGATGACAATGTCGGCCACATTCAGAAACAGGACCGAGCCCGCATACTCCACATAGAGCTGACCATAGTCGCCTGACCCGCCGGGGGCGGTGGCGTGGTCATCGCCGGTCGCAGCCCCGGACAGGGCGAGCGTGGCGGCGAGGGCGCAAACTGTAAGGCGAGCTGAGGTCATGGGTCTGGTCCTGCACGGTCGGGCTTGATATGAGACGCCCCCTCGGCTGTCTGCAAGATGAACGCCGAACGGGCGCGCTGCAAGCACTGCTGCTGCAACATGTGGCCCGTCACCTGCCGCTTTCGCCTTGACGGGGGCGGCTGGCTCCGGTACTTCGCCCGCTCTTGCGCTGCGGAGGACCCCTCTGCAGGCGCATCCGTTTTGACGAGTATTAAGGTAGAAGCCATGTCGCGCCGTTGCGAATTGACGGGTACGGGTCCGGTTGCGGGCAACAACGTGTCCCACGCCAACAACAAAACCAAGCGTCGCTTCCTGCCCAATCTGTGCCAGGTCACGCTGGCATCGGAAACCCTGGGCCGTTCCTTCCGCCTGCGCATCGCCGCCAAGGCCCTGCGCAGCGTCGACCACACCGGTGGCCTTGATCAGTTCCTGCTGAAGGCCCGCGATGGTGACCTGTCGGCGAACGCGCTGAAGATCAAGCGCGACATCAAGAAGGCTCAGGCCGCGGCCTAAGCGACGCCTTCACGTCTTGAATACATGAAAAAGCCCGTCGGATCCCGGCGGGCTTTTTTCTGTGACAATTCGCACGCTTGATTGCTCCAAAGCAGACAGGGCAAAGAATTTAGATCGCTTTATTGCCCGGTTTGACGTATCGTTGTGTTCAATTCACTGAGGCATCCAGACCGAAACCCACACTTGGGTAGGGGATACCATGCACAAGCCACTGGCTGGGCTTCGCATTTTGACCATAGAGCAATACGGGGCAGGGCCGTATGGGACCCAGCTTCTGGCCAGTCTCGGGGCTGAGGTCATCAAGATTGAAAATCCGGCGGTCGGCGGTGACAGCGCCCGCCAGGCGGGGCCGCATTTCCTCGGTGACCATGACAGCCAGTATTTCCAGACCTTCAACCGGGGCAAGAAATCTGTCTCGCTGGATCTGAAAGACCGCGGCGACCGTCGCCTTTTTGAGCGGCTGGTGGAAAACGCCGACGCGGTGGCCAACAATCTGCGCGGAGATCTGCCCCGGGCGCTAAAGGTCGATTACGCCGCGCTCGCTCCGATCAAGAAAACCATCGTGTGCGCTCACCTGTCCGCCTATGGCCGGGATACCGAGCGCAAGGACTGGCCGGGCTATGACTACCTGGCCCAGGCCGAAGCCGGCTTCCTGTCTATGACCGGTGAGCCGGATACCCCGCCCACACGATTTGGCCTGTCGGTCGTGGACCTGATGAGCGGGACGATGCTAGCCATGGGACTGGTTTCAGCTGTGCTGGGTGCGCGCCAGACCGGCGTGGGATGCGATGTGGATACCTCGCTACTGGATACGGCCATGCATCAGCTGTCCTATCCGGCAACCTGGTATCTCAATGAGGGCCGCGAAACCGAGCGCATGCCGCGTTCGGCCCACCCGGCAGCCGCACCCAGCCAGCTGTTCCAGACCAAGGACGGCTGGATTTTCATCATGTGCCAGATCCCCAAATTCTGGGTCGAATTCTGCGAGCGTGTGGGCCGCACCGATCTTCTGGGCAATCCGGCCTATGCGGACATGGCTGCACGCCGCAAACATCGCGACCAGCTCCAGCACGAGCTCGATGCCTTCCTGTCGCTGCAACCGACCTCGGTATGGCTGGAGCGGCTGGGCGGGCATGTGCCGGTGGCTCCGGTCAATTCGCTGGCTGACGCGCTGGAGGCCGAGCACGCCGCTGAGATGATCGAAACGGTCGAGCATCCTGAAAAGCCGGAAGGGCTGCGCCTGCTACGCGAACCGTTCAAGATCAATGGCGAGCGCCCCTCTGCAGTGCGCGCCCCCAAGCTGGGCGAGCACACGCAGGATATCCTCAACGAGCTGCTTGACAGCGACCGCGGCGAGAAGGCTGCGGAGTAGAGCCCTAGCGGTAGAACTCCGTCCGGCGATCGCGGAAAAAGCCCCAGGCGGCACGGTGGCGGGTCAGGAAATCGCGATCAAACTCGGCGGTCAGAACGCCGGTGGCTTCACGGTCCAGATCGGAAACAATGGCTCCGGTATGGTCGGCAATGAAGCTGGTGCCGTAAAACACCTGGCCGTCCTCATCCCCGATGCGGTTGGCCGCCGCGATCGGCATCACATTGGCCACCGCGTGACCCTGCATGACCCGGCGCCAGCGTGCGGCGGTGTCGAGGCTATCATCATGGGGTTCTGACCCGATGGCGGTGGGGTAGAGCAAGACTTCAGCGCCCTGCAGCGCCATCGCGCGCGCGCATTCAGGAAACCACTGGTCCCAGCATATCCCGACGCCAACGCGGCCATGTCTGGTATCCCAGACCTTGAAGCCTGTATCGCCCGGGCGGAAGTAGAACTTCTCCATATAGCCGGGGCCGTCCGGGATGTGGCTCTTGCGATAGGTGCCCAGCACCTCGCCCCCGTCCAGCATGACCATGGAGTTGTAGTATTCCGGGCCATCCTTTTCATAGATCGACACCGGGATCGCCACGTCGAGCGCTTTGGACAGGGGTTTCAGCGCGGTGACGCAAGGGTGCTCCAGCGCCGGCCAGGCGTGGGCGAACCATTTTTCGTCCTGCGTCTTGCAGAAATACGGGCCCTGGAACAATTCCGGCGGCAGGATGACCTTTGCGCCTTTGCCGGCAGCCTCTTCAATCAGGCCTGTGACCGTGTCGATATTGGCCTTGATATCATCGCCAAACGCGGCCTGAAGCACCGCGATGGAAAGCGTGTTGGTCATTAGCGTGCGCGCCTTAGCGTTCGATCCACAAAGTCTCCGGGGCCATCGCCTGTGCGAAGATCCATCGCGGTGGGCCATAGCATGCGCGGCAGGCCGAAGTCTGCATTCCACAGCGCCACGAAGGCAAAGCCGGTTTCCGGTTCCATCACGATATGGGAGCCATAGCCCGCCAGCGCACCCCCGTGAGCGACGAGCGTGTGGTCGTCCCACTCATAAATGCGCCAGCCCAGACCATAGGCAGTGTCGTCCACCCGGCGCAGGCGGCGCAGATTGCGGGTCTCGCGAAGGCTGCGGGTCTGCGGGGTGAAGGCGCGCTCGCGCACACTGAGCGGCAGGCCGCTCTCCTCGTCCATATGGGCCTGTGCCCAGACGATCATGTCATTGAGGCTGACCGAAAGGCCGGCCGCAGCGGGCAGGGTGTCGTAGTCGGTCCGCGCATTTCCCCGGCGACGAAAACGCCCATAGTGCGGTCGCGCCCAGTTGCCAGACGCTTCCAGATGTTCAGCACCAAAGCCGGCGGTCTCAAGACCCAGTGGCTGGAGCAGATAGCTGACCACCGCCTCTTCGTAGGTCAGGCCGGTAGTGTCCTCCACCAGGCGCTCGACCGCGGCAAAGGCGACATTCTGATAGGTGTAGCATTCCCCGACCGGGCAAATCAGGTCGACCTCGGCCAGACGCGCGCGCACCGTCTCGGCATCGCGGCCCGCTTCAATCAGGTTGTCATAGGCGTTGGGCGGCAGACCGGTCTGGTGACTCACGAGCTCACGCCAGGTGGGCTGGCGGGCATTGTTCAGCCGGATCAGATCTTCAGGCACGGGCTCGTCCAGGTCCACCAGGCGCAGGTCTTCCAGCGTCGCCAGCAATGTACCGGTGAAGGTCTTGGTGACTGAGGCCGCGCGAAACAGCGTGTCTTCGGTGATCGGTTCGCCCGAGCCCAAAGCCGTCTCGCCGTGGGTGAAGGTGGCCACCACTTCGCCGTTCTCAATGATGGCGGCGGCAAAACCGACCATGCGGCTGTGGTCTGTGACGCGGTCCACATCCCGCCGGAAATCCTCCAGCCAGGCTGGCGGCGGGGTCTGTGCCATGGGCGGTTCGGTGCCCACAGGGTCGGTATCAGGCGACAGCGCCAGAACAGCGGCAAGAAGCGGAATCATGGCCGGGTCTCGTTGCTAAACCGGTTGATGACAGGTGACGCAATGAAATGCACCGCCACCGGTAAGGATATGATTAGCGTCGCTCGCGACAACTGTTCGGTCCTTAAAGGCCCGCTGCAGCGCCCGAACCGCCTCGCGCGCATTGCGGTTATAGGCCGGCATCACGATGTGGCGCGGACCGATGACCCAATTCATGTGAGAGGCGGCGGCCACCTCGCCTTCAAAGTCCAGAACGCGTCCCGGGGAGGGGATTTCAATGACCGTCAGCTTGCGCCCTTGCGCGTCCGTGGCAGCGCGCAGGCTCCGGGCGATTTCCGCGTAAAGCGCGGCGTTGGGGTCGTCGGGGCCGCTGGCGGTCTGGCAGACCACGACGCTCGGAGCAGCAAAGCGAGCGATATTGTCCACATGCCCGTCGGTATGGTCGCCCTCAAGGCCCTGATCGAGCCAGATCACCCGGGTGACGCCGAACAGGCGCTCCATCTCCGCTTCGATATCGGCTTCGGTCCGGCGCAGGTTGCGGTTGGCATTGAGCAGGCATTGGCGCGTGGTGATCAGCGTGCCTTCGCCATCAAACTCCAGCGCGCCGCCTTCGCACACCAGGTTTGATGTCACGATGTCCGCCCCGGCTTCAGACGCGATCCGCGCGCCGATGGTTGTGTCCCCGTCGAGCTGATACTTGCCGCCCCAGCCATTGAAGACAAAGCGCACCGCTTCAAGCCCGCCATCTCGCTTTACAAAGACCGGGCCGGTATCGCGGGCCCAGACATCGCCATAGGGCTCGCGGATGACCCGGGCGCGCTGACCCATGCGGCGGCGCGCATCGGCTTCGGCCTCGTCCGTGGCGGCGTAAATTACGAGGGGCAGCGCCTTGCCGGTCTCTCCGGCCGCCGACATTAGCGTCAGGAAGCGTGCAAACTCGGCGCGGGCGGGTTCAAGGTCGTCCTCCCACAGTTCTGCTGCAGCGGGCCAACAGGTGTGGACGGCGGCCTGGGTGCCAAGCTCGTGGGGCAGGGTTCGTGATGTCATGGATTATTCGCCGGGGGCCTTGGCCTTGATGGCCAGAGCGTGGATGCGGGTCTTCAAAAGCTCGCTGAGCGCTGAATTGACGAGCCGGTGGCGGGCGACACGGTTTTTTCCGGTGAAGGCATCAGCCGTGATTTCAACGGTGAAATGGCTCTCCCCGCCTTCGGGTGCACCGGCATGACCCGCGTGCTGATGGCTGTCATCGGTGATGATGAGGGCGCTGGGGCTGAGGGCCTCGCTCAGCGCGGCTTTCATTTTTTCTGCAACTTCGGCCATTGCGTTCAGCTCCATTCATTGCCGCTTAGGGCGGCGCGCACCATACTTTGTCCCATGGATCGTGAGTACAATTATAAACCGCGTTTTGTGGATATCCGCATCAAGCCGCCCAAGGACGCTCCCAAGTCCAGGGACAAGGTGTGCGAGCATCCCCAGTGCCGATCCAAGGCTACCGCGCGCTCACCCAAGAGTCCGAATACGCCCGGTGAATTCTACCATTTTTGTCAGTCCCACGCGGCCGAGTACAACAAGCAGTGGAATTTCTTCGAGGGCATGAGCGAGGACGCGGCCCGCGCCCACCGCGAGGCCGATACTTACGGCCATCGCCCAACGTGGAATTTCGCCTCCGGCTCCGGGGCGCGCAAGACCGCTGAACGCGCCAGCAAGGATTTCGGCGACAGCTTTGTCGATCCGTTCAACCTGTTCGGCGATCGCCCGCCCCCCGGCGCGGAACAGGCCAAGGCCAAGGTCAACGACCCCCATGCCAATATGGGCCGGTTGCAGAAGCGCGCGCTGGAAACCCTGCGCCTGTCGCCTGACGCGACCAAGGCTGAGGTCCGCAAGGCCTATGCAGAGCTGGTGCGGACCTATCACCCGGACTCCAATGGCGGGGATCGCTCCATGGAGGAGCAGCTGACCAAGGTGGTGGAGTCCTACCAGATCCTGAAAAGCTGCGGCATGGGGTAGGGCGTGGGCACGGCGGTATGCTGAACGCGCCGCTTACCATGTTTCTTTTCAAGACTTTAAGTTACAGGCGCGACTCTGTCCCAGACGAATGCACCATGCAGGAGCTGGGCCATGTTCAACCGTGTCAGGAACTTCATCAAGGATCGCGCCGGTAATGTCGCGATGATGTTCGCCCTCGCGTCCGCGCCGGTCGTGGTCAGTGTTGGCGGTGCGCTGGATTACACTCGCACCTATACCATCGGGGCTGAGCTTCAAAGCGCGATTGATACTGGTGTACTGGCGGCGGCCTCGCTGACCCAGACGCGTGATCCAGAAGCGGTTGTGCGCGCCTATATCGAGGCCGCGATTGCCGAGCATAACGGCACGATTGAGAGCCTGGTGGTTACCGTGACCCCGAATGTGGCGCTCAACGCCCGTGAGGTTCATGCCCAGGCTGACATCTCCGTGCCGACGCTGCTGCTGGGGCTGGCGGGTGTCGACAGGCTGGAGTTGACCCGGGCGTCTGAAGGCACCGAGCAGATCCGCAATCTGGAGATTTCGCTGGTGCTCGATATTTCCGGCTCCATGTCCGGATCGAAAATCGAGGCACTGCGAGCGGCGGCGGCCGAGTTCATCGAAGTGGTGATGATGGACGGGACCTATGACCTCACCTCTGTTTCGGTCATTCCGTATAATGGCGGTGTCCGCCTGCCTGATCTGGTCAATACCCAGCTGGTGTCGGGCGGCAGTGCAAACGCGGAGCGGTCTGGCTGTCCTGAATATGGCGAGGATCACCCCGTTGTCCTGAATCCGCCCGCGAACGGTCTCGATTGGCTGGTGTGGAGAGGCAATGACCAGCATGGCTCGCGCAGCTCCGCCTTCTGTCCGGAAAGCGACGAGGCGGCCGTCTTTCTGCGCAACAGCCAGAGCGAGCTGTTGGGCCTGATTGAAGACCTCGATGCGGGCGGGAATACAGGGCTGGATATTGCCACGGCTTGGGGCGCGCGCGCGCTCGATCCAAGCTGGCGCGGAAAGCTCGGCGGCAATTTTTCAGATCGCCCGGTGGACTATGACGACCCGTCGACCATCAAGGCGCTGGTGGTCATGACTGACGGTGCCGCAACGGCACAGATTCGAAATTACTGGGACGACGCAGACGACCGCTGGCGGAATTATAACATGTACTCCGCCTCAACCGCGCGATCGAACATGGCGAGCGCCTGTGACGATGCTGAAGCGCGCGGCGTGGATATCTACACGATCGCCTTCCAGCTTTCCGGCAGCACGAACCGTGACCTGATGCGCAACTGTGCCAGCCATCCGGACAATTATTACGAGGTCGAGGATATGGATATCGGGCAGGCCTTCTCGGCCATTGCCGCTGACCTCAACAGCCTGCGGCTGAGCCGCTAGCACGGTTAATATCTGGTAAATATTTGATTTTTCTTGGGATTTGGCATTGAATATGCATCGGTGTTGGCAAAGGTCCCACAAAGGGGCCGCTATAAAAAGCCGACCCGATGCTCACATTGCTCAAGACCTCAACGGCCCGCCTCGTGCGCGATACCCGGGCCAATATCGCAATGACCTTTGCCCTCTGCTTTGGGGTTATGGCGACGGCCGCCGGGGGCGGACTGGATTATTCGCGCTCAGTCGGTATCGGGTCGGAGTTGCAGGCTGCGCTGGACTCTGGCGTCCTCGCCGCAGCCTCCCTGACCCAGACGCGCGATGCTGAAACTGTTGTGCGCGCCTATATCGAGGCGGCCCTGGGAGACCATGCCGGGCTGATCGACACGCTTGATCTCGACGTCACGCAGTCGGCATCGCTGAATTCGCGCGAAGTTGAAGCGACCGCCTCGGTCAGTGTGCCGACAACCCTGCTCAACATGGCCGGTATCCAGAAAATCGACGTCTTGCGCTCAACCCGGGCCGTGGAACGCGCCCGCAATATCGAGATTTCGCTGGTGCTGGATATCTCCTCGTCCATGCGCGGTCAGAAGATCGACAGCTTGCGCGCGGCCGCGCTGGAGTTTGTCGATACGGTGCTCAGTACCGACACCTCGGGCACCACCTCGATCTCGGTTGTGCCCTATGGTGGGTCCGTGAAGCTCGACGACAGCTTCTTCCGCTTTGTGACCAATGGTGAGACCTACTCCCCGCCAGGTTTCAACTGGCAGCTGGATGTCCCAGCGAGCGCTGCGGACTGGAATGGCTGTATCGAATTGAACCGGACCCAGGTTGACCGCATGGCCATGACGCCGGGCGGGCATGGCGTGCTTCCAGACTTCACCGTCTGGAATCAGGGCAATGGCTGGTGTCCGGATGAGGACGGCACCGAAGCGGTCTTCCTCTCCTCCAGCCGGTCTCGCCTGAACACCCTCATTGGCAACTTTGACAACGACGTTCTGTCTGACGGAACCGGAACCGATGTGGCCATCAGTTGGGGCATGCGGGCGCTCGATCCCATCTGGCAGGGCGGGCTGAATGGTGACGCCCAGTTCAATGGCCGCCCGGCGTCGTTCGATGACGATGGCACAATGAAAATCCTGGTGGTGATGACTGATGGCGGCATCACCTCCCAGCGGCGCCCGGAGCGGGGCTGGAATCCCGAGACCGGCCCGAGCCATGTTGGGACACAGGGCACGGATGACCTCTACAACGTCAATCTGGCACGCCGGAATTTCTCAAGCGTCTGTGACTACGCCAAGGATAGCGGCGTGGTGGTTTATTCGATCGCCTTCCGTGTGAACGGTAATCGCAACCGCCAGGACATGCAGGACTGCGCGAGCACGCCGGCCCAGTATTACAACGTGGAAGACCTTAATATCGCAGACGCTTTTGCCTCCATCGCGGCGGACCTCAACCAGCTTCGCCTGAGCAACTAGGTCGGTCCCAAACCCGTTTACTATTCGTAAACCATTGATTTAACGTCATATTTGGCATTGTTCCTGCATAGCCCATGGCAGAAGTCCCAGCTTGTTACGGGATGGAGGTTGTCATGAGACACATCGCAGCGATCAAAACCCGCCTTAACGGCTTTGTGCGCGACACCCGCGCCAACATCGCGATGACGTTCGCGCTGTGTTTTGGCGCGATGGCGACGGCCGCCGGCGGAGGGCTGGATTACTCGCGATCTGTCGGTCTGGGGACCGAGCTGCAGGCCGCGCTCGACTCCGGCGTGCTCGCTGCCGCCTCCATGTCCCAGACCCGGTCGGCGGATGAGGTGGTTCGCTCCTATGTGGAAGCGGCGATCGGCGACCATCCCGGTGTCATGGAATCGCTGCACCTGGACGTCACCAGCGAGTTCGGGTTCAACGCCCGCGAAGTGACGGCTTCGGCGTCCCTGTCCATGCCGACCACGCTGCTCGGCCTTGCCGGCATCAACACGCTGACGGTCGAGCGCGCAGCCCGCGCTGAAGAAAAAATCCGCGATATCGAGATCTCTCTGGTGCTGGATATCTCCGGCTCTATGGGCGGCTCGAAGATCGCCAATCTGCGCGAGGCGGCAGAAGAGTTCATCGAGGTCGTGCTGGCCGACAATCCTGGCCGCACCAGCGTGAACCTGATCCCGTATAATGGCGGCGTGCGCCTGCCCGCTGAGATCGCCAATAATCTGATCGACCTGCCGGGCAATGTCGCAAACCAGACAGCGTGTGCCGAATACGGGGAGGATTACCCGATCGAGATCGACCTGACCGATGTGGAACTGGATGTTCTGCGCTGGGGCGGTCAGCCGATGCAGGCGGGATCCTCCTCGTCCTTCTGCCCGGAGCGTGACGAGACCTCTGTCTTCCTGACCAATGACCGGGCCGATCTCGTTGACCGCATCCGGGATCTGGATGCCGGCGGTAATACCGGTCTTGATATCGCAACGGCCTGGGGGGCCCGGGCGCTGGATCCGGTCTGGCGGGGTCGCATGGGGGGCGACTTCTCAGACCGGCCAGCTGCCTACACCGACGAAGACACGATCAAGGTTCTGGTGGTCATGACCGACGGTGCAGCCACCGCCCAGATCCGCCGCGAGATTCGCTGGGGTCGCTGGCGCAACGTTCAGCTCTACAGCGCTCGCACCGCCCGCGAGAACATGGCGGAGTCCTGTGATGAAGCTGAAGGCAAGGGCGTTCACATCTACACCATCGCTTTCCAGCTGAATGGCAGCACCAATCGCGACCTGATGCGCAACTGCGCCAGCAAGTCGGACAACTATTTCCAGATCGAGAACACCGACATCGGCACGGCATTCTCGGCTATCGCTTCCGATATCAGCCAGCTTCGGATCAGCCAGTAATCAGGGCTCGATCACGAAGCTTAAAAGCAGCGTGCGCTGGGCGTCGTTGAAATTGTCATCGGACATCAGGAAGAGGCGGGTTTGTCCCGCCTCTTCGTGTATGGCGAGGGCTTCAAAATTATCCACCGCCATGTCCGGCGTGACCTCGGCCAGCAGCGTCGGGGTCAGCGGTGAGGTGCCCGTCTCAAGCGCATCGCGGTTAAGCTGGCCAATGCGGATGCGATTACCCACATCGCGCGAATAAAACCGCTCCACCAGGTAAAGCCCGCCCTCGCCATCGGTCGCGAGCGCGGTCAGGCCATAGCCCGGCGTCAGGCCGAGCGTATAGGCCTCGGGCGTTGAGCCCGGTGCGGTGCGGTCGAACCGCCACAGCGTGTAGGGCTGGCCCTCAATGATCGGATATTCAACCCCGGCCCAGAGCGCCGCCTCGCTGGAGGCCAGAGCCTCTATCCCGGCATTGTTTCGAAGCCGGTCGGCGCCCGGCGGTGCGGGATGGGGCTCTGCGACCGCGGTTTCGATCACGCTCCAGTCGGTGCCAATCTGATAGGTATCGATCCGGTGCTGGCGCTCAAAGCTGACCGCGTAGCGCCCGTCGCCGAGCAGGGCGAGCCCCTCGGCATCGGCCGCATTACCGCTCAGCGGCGCGCCGTCAGCATCGAGCAGGGGGGGCAGTGTGACGTCACCCAGCCCGGTCAGGGTGCCCGCGTCATCAAAGCGAAGGCTTGCCGTCATCCAGCTGGCGCTGTCTGACAGGGCGAGCAGGCGGGTGCCATCCTCGCTCAGCTCGATCGCCGACCAGCCGCCGAACCGCTCATGCTCGCCTGTCAGCACCAGGCCGCCAGTATAGCGCAGTGCGCCAATCCGTTGGCGGCCCGGGTCGTCGGGAAACAGCGCCACGGGTTCTGCAGTGACGGCAACATCACCGGCCGGCTCGGCCTCACACGCGGCGACCAGAAGGACAGAGGCGGCGAGGGCGATGCGGATCGGCATGTCAGGCACTCCAGATGGCAGGCTAGAATTTCTCCGGTCGGAGAATGTCGACGCCCTGAACATACACGATACCAGACTGTTGTTTCAGATAGGTCTCAGCCAGAGCCTCGGCCATGCGCTCGGCGGCCGCCCGGTCGGTCACAACCGCTTCAATGCGCGACAGGGCAAAGCCCTGGGCCACCGAGACCCGGTCTGAACCAGGATGCAGGCCGTGATGGCCTTTCCCGCGGCACTCCACGACGGTGTAGCCCTTCGCGCCATGCGCCTCCAGGAGCTGGCAGACCTTGCTGGTGATCACCTGCTCAACGATGACAACCAGCTTTGTTGCGGCAGTAAACATGATCAATCTCCTTGGGTGTCGCGATCAGGCCGGGAAGACCAGCTGGGCGAGGGCCACGTGAAGCGGGATACCAATGGCGACCGCGACCGGTGTGCCGATACTGGTGGACGCCCCGATATAGGCGGACGGGTTGGCCCCCGGGATTGCCGCGCGCAGGGTTGGCGGGCCGGAAATGTCGGAGCTGGACCCTGCGATCAC
Organism: Oceanicaulis sp.; assembly: GCA_043513725.1. Classification (GTDB taxonomy): domain Bacteria; phylum Pseudomonadota; class Alphaproteobacteria; order Caulobacterales; family Maricaulaceae; genus Oceanicaulis. Next base: position 2,256,778 of record CP121338.1, read on the forward strand.
TGCCAGCAGGACCACTCCGCCCGGACTGAAGCCGGTCAGGAGGTGGGCCACATAGCCGAGGCCAAAGGCAAAAAGGCCATGGGTCAATGGTGCCGCAACCGCGTAAACCACATACCAGTGGGCAACCTTGGCCAGTTCTGACAGCCGGCTATAGGCCTCCATGCCCAGCACCAGCATCAGGATCGACAGCAGACCGCGGAACAGCGGGTCGTAGAAGCTCTCAACCACGCTTTCCGGGCGGGTAAGCAGACCAAGCGCAAGACCCAGCAGAAGGGCTGAGAGCGCGGAACCCCTCAGCGAGTCTGCGACGATCGCGCGATAATTCACCTTGGTTCGCTCACCACCTTCACTGCGCTGTTTGGCGATGCCTGCCAATAGGATGGCAACCAGCAGCGCGGGCAGGTCCATGAAGGGGTAGAGCGCTGGGACCCAGGCCTCGAACGCGATCTCGGCCTCATCAAGGACCACCATCGCAGCGGCCAGTGTTGAGGCGGACACCGCCCCGAACAGGCCGGCTGTGGCGTAGCCATCGTCGCGCTTCACGCCCGGTAGCCGGGTCAGAACGAAAGCCCCGACCACAACAATGCCCGCGCCGACCGCAATGGCGATCACCACAGGTAGGATTATCGCGGCAAGGTCGGCCTTGCGAATTTCCAGCCCGGCTTCAATGCCGATGGTGATCAGCAGCATGAAAACGATGAAGCGATAGATCGGATCGGGAATGGTCAGCTGACTTTTAAAGGCCGCCAGAACCATGCCGCCCACAAGGAAGGCGAGGGTGGGCGTTTGAAACTGTCTGACGAAGGTCGACGCAAAATCGGTGATCAAGTCCATATCAGGCCCCGGCGTTACTGGTTCTGGAGCGCTGATCTAGTCGTTGGCAGAGATTTTAAAAAATACAATGATTGAAACAATAAGTTCTATTTTATAGAATTATGGAATGATCAACTTCAAACATCTGCGCTATTTCCAGGCCGTGGCCCATGAGGGCCAGCTGGTGCGGGCCGCCGAACGCCTGCACCTGTCCCAATCAGCTTTGTCGACCCAGATCCGCCAGCTGGAGGCCCAGCTGGGCCATGACCTGTTCGAACGGCGCGGACGTTCGCTGGTGCTGACCGAGGCGGGACGGATCGCCCTTGATCACGCCGACGAGATTTTCTCTGTCGGTGAAGAACTGGTCAGCGCGCTGAAAACCCAGGGCGGTACCGCCCGGCGGAGTCTGAGGGTTGGGGCTCTGGCAACGCTGTCTCGCAATTTCCAGGACATGCTGTTGCGGCCCGTTTTCGAGGCTGGCGATGTTCAGCTCTCCCTCCAGTCCGGATCGATGGAGGAGCTTTTGAGCGATCTTCAGGCGCACAATCTTGATCTGGTCCTGGCAAGCCATGAACCGGAGCCCGCGCCCGATCAGGCCTGGACCGCGCACCGGCTTTCTGAACAGACAGTCAGTCTGGTGGGCATGCCGGACCGGGTTGGCGAGGGGCGCAGCCTGAAGCTTCTTTTGTCGGAGGAGCCGCTCGTCCTACCGTCGCGGCGCAGTGGAATCCGGTCTGGATTTGATGCGCTGGCCTTCCGTCTGGGGGTGAAACCCAAGATCGCCGCCGAGGTGGATGATATGGCCATGCTGCGCCTGCTGGCGCGGTCGGATGCGGGGCTCGCAGTGGCTCCGCCCATCGTGGTGCGCGACGAACTGGAAAGCGGCCGGCTGGTGGAGGCCGCGACTTTGCCCGGTCTCACCGAAGCCTTCTACGCGATTACCGTGGAGCGGCGCTTCCCGAACCCGTTGGTCGCCGAGCTGCTCGCCCAGGCTGGGACGCCCTAGCTGCGGACCGCCGTCTTCGTCGCACGCTTCAGCGCGGAAAGCCCGGATGCGCCGCGTTTGGGCCGGTCAGCCGACGGCGTGCGCCGCGATCCACCGCGCGGGCTTTCCTCAAACAGGCCGGCCAGCTGGTCGGTCATGGCCCCGGCGAGCTGTTCGACGTCCACGATGGTCACCGCCTTGCGGTAATAGCGCGTCACGTCATGGCCGATCCCGATGGCCAGAAGCTCGGTCTCCGACTTCGTCTCGATGGCGTCGATCACCTCGCGCAGATGCTTTTCCAGATAGGCCGGAGAGTTCGCCGACTGGGTGCCGTCATCGACCGGCGCGCCGTCGGAGATCACCATCAGGATGCGGCGTTGTTCCGGCCGCGACATCAGGCGCTTGTTGGCCCAGAGCAGGGCCTCGCCGTCGATATTTTCTTTAAGCAGACCGTCGCGCAGCATCAGGCCCAGATTGGGCCGCGCGCGCCGCCACGGGGCATCGGCCGACTTGTAGACGATGTGGCGCAGGTCATTGAGCCGGCCTGGATTTTGCGGCTTGCCCTCCGCCAGCCAGTCTTCTTTCGAGCGACCGCCTTTCCAGGCCTTGGTGGTAAAGCCCAGGATCTCGGTCTTCACGCCGCACCGCTCCAGCGTGCGTGCAAGAATGTCGGCACAGGCTGCCGCCACCAGAATCGGCCGCCCGCGCATGGAGCCGGAATTGTCGAGCAGGAGCGTCACGACCGTGTCGCGGAACTCCATATCCTGCTCCTGCTTGAAAGACAGGGGCGAAGTGGGGTCGGTGACCACCCGGGTCAGGCGCGCCGGGTCGAGCATGCCTTCTTCCAGATCGAACGACCAGCTGCGCTGCTGCTGGGCCAGCAGGCGGCGCTGCAGCCGGTTGGCGAGCCGTCCAACGACGGCCTCGAGGCCCTTCAGATGCTGATCGAGCGTGCGGCGCAGGCGATTAAGCTCGTCCATGTCGCACAGATCACTGGCCTGAATGATCTCGTCATGGGCGGTGGTGAAGACCTTGTAGGCGTCCGCCTCACCGCCCTGGGGCGGGGTCCAGTTGGGGCGGGCGGCCTCCATGGACTCACCGGGCTCGTCATCGGCCTGGATGGTTTCCGCGCTTTCCTCGGCAAAGGAGATGTCGTCGGTGTCGGCTGCGGTGCCGCGGGCGTCGGATTCGGTGTCGTCTTCGCCGCTGTCAGGGTCCTGATCGCCGCCATCATCGCCGGCTTCGGGCTCTTGCTCGACGCCGCTATCATCCTGGCTGTCGTCCTGATCGTCTTCGTCCTGGTCGAACTCACCCAGCTCGTCAGACATATCGAGATCGCGCAACACCTGGCGCAGGGCTTCGGCAAACTTGCCCTGATCGCCCGCCGCCTCGGCCAGCGCATCCAGCGCGCCCCCGGCAGCGGCTTCCAGATCATCGCGCCAGACCTTCATCAGGCCTTTCGCGTCGGCGGGCACCTTGCGACCCGTCACGCGTTCGCGCACCAGCATGGAGATGGCGTCGGCCAGCGGCGCAGCCTGCCGGTCTTCGGCCACATTCCAGCCTTCGCGGCGGCAGCGGTCCACAAGCGCGGCATCCAGATTTTCCGCCACGCCCTTCATCGCCCGCGCGCCCAGCGCCTCCACGCGGGCCTGCTCCACCGCATCAAAAACGCCGCGCGCCATGGAGCCCGGTGGCAGGCCGCGCTGGTGTTCTGAACTGTCGTGCAGCGCTACGCGCAGCGCCAGCGCATCGGCCTTGCCGCGCAGCTTGGCGGCTTCCGCTTCAGAAATACCGTCCGGCGGATTGGGTAGCACGACCCGGCCCTGCGCCAGCCGCGCGCTATCCCCGCCATAGCTCACCTCCAGCTCGCGCTCCCCGGACATGGCCCGGGTCGTCGCAGCCAGAGCGCGGCGAAAATCGTCAGCGGTGTCGTCGGACGTCTTGGACATGGCCGAGGTGGACGCCTCTTTTAAGCCGCTTCACCCGGCTTTACCGGGCTTTCTTTCAGCGTTTCGCCGAAGACGCGTTGGTACATTTCAGCGATCACCGGGCGTTCCATCTCGTCACACTTGTTCAGGAAGGTGAGGCGGAAGGCCTGGCCGGTATCGCCAAAGATGGCGGCGTTCTCTGCCCAGGTCAGCACGGTGCGCGGGCTCATCACGGTGGACAGGTCGCCGGCGATGAAGGCTTCGCGGGTCATGTCGGCGACCTTGACCATGTCGGCAATCATCTTCGCGCCGTCTTCGGTCCTGGCCTGGTCACCCAGCTTGGCGGCGACGATCTCGTTTTCCACATCGTTGGTGAGATAGTTCAGCGTCGCGACAATCGACCAGCGGTCCATCTGGCCCTGGTTGATTTGCTGGGTGCCGTGATAGAGGCCGGTGGTATCACCCAGGCCAACCGTGTTGGTGGTGGCAAACAGGCGGAAATTCGGGTTCGGCTTGATGACGCGGTTCTGGTCAAGCAGCGTCAGAGAGCCGGAGGCTTCCAGCACGCGCTGGATCACGAACATCACGTCCGGGCGGCCCGCGTCATATTCGTCAAACAACAGCGCGACCGGGCGCTGTACCGCCCAGGGCAGGATGCCTTCCTGAAACTCGGTGACCTGCTTGCCATCGCGCAGGACGATGGCGTCCTTGCCGACCATGTCGATGCGGCTGACATGGCTGTCCAGATTGATGCGGATCATCGGCCAGTTCAGGCGCGCAGCGACCTGTTCCACGTGGGTGGATTTACCCGTGCCGTGATAGCCCTGAACCATGACCCGGCGGTTGAAGGCAAAGCCGGCCAGGATCGCGCGCGTGGTTGCCTCGTCGAAGACATAGGTCTCGTCAATCTCCGGCACGTGGCTGTCACGGGTGGAGAAAGCGGCCACCTCAAAGCCCGGATCAAAGCCGAACAGGGCTTTGCAATCGGCTTTGGTGTCAGGCTCAAGGGCAATCAGCGCATCATCAGTCATGGGCGAGGGCTCACTCATCAGGCTAAAGCGCGCGGTCGGTCGCGCACGTCAGATGCATACCTAGCGCGCGATACCGCCCGGCGCCACCACGTGCCGGGATCGAGTGCAGACTACCCGCCGCTTAAGAGCGCGCCCGCAATTCCGTCGAAGATGAATTGCGCGGCCAGCGCGGCCAGGATCACGCCGAGGATGCGGGTGATCATGGCAGCCAGCGTATCGCCGAGCACTTTCATGATCGGACCAATGGCCAGGAACAGCACCAGGCAGAGCAGAAGGTTGGCACCCATGCCGCCGAACACCATCAGCTGACCGGCGATGCTGCCCTCAGCCTCGCTCATGAACAGCATGATGGAGGCAATCGCACCGGGGCCCGCCAGCATCGGAATCGCCATCGGGAAAACCGAGATGTCGACATTGGTGCCGGGGATCTCTTCGTCGGCCTCGCTCAAGGCGTCGGCCCGCTCCTCGCGGCGCTCGGTGCGCTTTTCAAAGATCATGTCGAGCGCCAGCATGAAGAGCAGCACACCACCGGCCGCGCGGAAGGCGTCCAGCGAGACATGAAGCGCGCCCAGCAGCCATTCGCCCAGAAAGGCGAAGCCGAACAAGACGCCGGTGGCAATGACCACCGATTTGATCGCCATGGTGCGCTTGTGCTGGTTCGTTGACCCTTCGGTCAGGCCGGCAAAAATGGGGGCCACACCAATCGGGTCGATGACCACAAAGAAGGTCACGAGCGAGGCGGTCAGAAGGCCGTAATCAAGGGCGTCCATGGCGGGACTCCATCACAAATCAAAACGGGGCGATCCAGAACGGATGCCTCGCTCTATCAGCTCGCCCCGCCAAAGGCGAGAGCGCGCGATTTCATTGCCGCTATGCGTTAAGGCGAGGGCGCGAAGCCGGCCCTATCCCCGGCGCTGCACCCACCACCGTGATTTGCCGGCCGTTAACCGTATTCAGTCTTAGCTGAACGCGACCCAATCAACAGCTCAGGCATCCCGGTGAGCCAGTCAGCCGACATCATTTACGATTTTTACGGGCTCGCCTTCTTTGTCCTGGGCGTCGCTGTCGCTGCGCGCGCTGCGCCGCTGGCCAATTCAACCGTCAAGTTCCGCATTCTGGGGCTGGCGACTTTCGGGATCCTGCACGGCCTCTATGAGTGGCTACACCTCTCAGAGTTGGCGCAACTTGACTGGAACACAGCGCTGACGCGTCAGGGGCTGAGCGTCACCAGCTTCCTGTTCCTGCTTTATTTTGCGGTGGGCGGGCGAGGGCGTGTCACCGTCGCTTTTGCAGGCGTCGCCGCGCTCGCTCTGGCCGGTTGGATCACGACGGCTTGGGGCGCTGACATCCCGGTTGTGGTTGAAATTGCGACCCGGTGGGGCTTCGCGGTGCCCGTGGCTATCGCCGCCGGGATCGCGTTTCTTTCTGACAGAAGCCTGCGCGGGCCTGACCGCAGCGCGGAGCGCTTCAGTCAGTTGTCCGCTGGCGTCATGTTCCTCTACGCCAGCCTGCAGGTCTTTGTGGCACCTGCCGACTTCTTTCCGGCTAATATTTTCAATACCGCGGCTGCTGAAGCCATAACCGGCGTCTCCCTGCTCGTTATGCGCGGCGTGTGCGCGATCATCCTGACGGGCAGCGTTTTGCTCCTGCTCAACTCCTTCGACCAGGCAATCCGGCAGGCCGCCTTCACAGCCGCCGAAAGCGCAGAAGAACAGCTCCGGCTTAACAAGCTTATGTTGGCGGCTGTGTTCGACGCCGCACCAGTTGGCCTTGTGATCGTGAACCTCAAGTCTGGCGAGGTGAAAGAGGCCAACAGGGCCATGTGGACCATGGTTGGCTACATGCCCGAGGAGCTTGATGGTCAGCGCATGCGGGCGATCACGCCTGAAGACCTCTACGAGAGCGACGACAAGGCCCTGGAGACGCTGAAGAAATTCGGTCGCCTTGAAGGCTATGAGAAAGAGTACATCCACAAGGATGGGTATCGCGTCCCGGTCAGGGTCGAAGCAGCGCTCCTTCGCTCTGAACGGGGCGAAGAAATGCTTCTGTCGGTGATCCAGGACATCAGCGACCAGAAGGCGGCCGAGACTCGGCTGCGACGCCAGCAGGCGCTCGCCGAGCAGGCCAATATCGCGAAGTCTCAATTCATGGCCAATATGAGCCACGAACTGCGCACGCCGCTCAATGGCGTTCTTGGCATGCTCGAACTGGCCTCACGACAGCCTTTGGACGAGAAGGCCGCACAATATGTGAAGATCGCCAAGTCGTCGGGCCAGATGCTTCTCAAACTGGTCGAGGACCTGCTCGATTTCGAGACGCTGTCATCGGGCCGGGCCATGTTGGTCGAAGAAGCCTTCACGCTCAGGGCGCTCTACGAAAAGGCGATTGCACCGCTTGAGAGCGAGGCCGAGCGCAAGGGCCTGCGGTTTGAGTACTCCAGTAGCGCAGAGGACGCCTATGTCGGCGATCTGAACCGGATCGGGCAAATCGTGTCGAACGTTCTCGGCAATGCCGTGAAATTCACCGAAGCCGGTAAGATCGCTGTGAAGGTGTCATGCGAAGCTGAGGGTCCCGGCTTTTGCGTTGAGGTGAGCGACACCGGCATTGGCATGCCGGAAGACTTTATCGCGCAGGCCTTCGAGCGGTTTACCCAGAGCGACGCCTCGGCCACACGCGACCATGAAGGTGCCGGTCTGGGCCTGGCGATCAGCAAGGGCCTGATCGACTCCATGGGCGGCGAAATCTCGCTGTCATCTGAACCGGGTGTGGGAACCGTTGTGAAAATCTGCCTTCCGCTCCAAACGCCGTCAGACCTTGCTGAGCCTCCGGCGACCGAAGCGACGCTGGAGCCGCCTGGCGGGCAAGACCGACCGGCCCGGATCCTTATCGCTGAAGACAATGCCATGAACCGCCATACGCTTGCGGCGATGCTGGATGATGCGCGCTTTGAACTGGTGTTCGTTGAGAATGGAACCGAAGCTCTGGCCTGCCTCAGCGAGCAGAGCTTTGACCTCATGATCCTCGACATTCAGATGCCGGGCAAAAGCGGCGACGAGGTGCTCGCCGAGCTTCGGCGAAACGAGACGGCCGGCAACCTGGCACCCACCCCGGCCATTGCCTGCACGGCCAACGCCTACGCGGATCAGCTGGATCACTATCGCGCGGTCGGGTTTGACACCGTCATCACCAAGCCGATTGATCTCGACACGCTCGAAGCGGAAGTGGCGCGGTTGCTGGCGGCCTGAACCGTGCGCGCCAGCCGATCGTTCGCCCTGAAATGCGTCGCGGGTCAGCTTTCACCCAAAGATGGGTCAGAGTCAGGGTATTCTGGTTCGGTGCGGTTGAGGCCTGGGCGGTGGGATGGGGCCAAAAACGTGGATATCTGCGGGGACAGACAGATTGTCTGTCCCCGCGCTATCTGTCGATCTATCCGGCAGATGGTCCGCCGGATATCCCCCTAAAATCCGTCTTCGAACAGGTCCTGGAAGCGGTGGCGCGGGCGCGCCTTCCAGGCCCCGCGGTGGAAGACGTCAGAGACGATGACCGGCGCGACCGTGGTCGCTTCGGCGTAGACCATCTGTTCAAGCGCAACATCGACCTTGCCCCAGCTGCACGCCTCTTTCAGCGTTGAGGAGGAACAGGCCCCGTCGCGCACGTCAGCGACGGTGATCTGGACGGCGTATTTGTGCATCTCGACATCGTCGTGACCGAGAATTTCGGCACACACAACAGTGTCTTGGGCGAAGTTCTTCGGTACGCCGCCGCCGACCATGAACAGGCCGGTGGAGCCTGCCTTGATCTTGATATCGGTCAGTTCGCGGAAGTCGGCCACGCTGTCGATCGACAGGTAGGCCTCGCCCTTCTTCATGCGCTCAACCTGATGCTTTACAAGGCCAAAACCGGCCGAGCAGTCAGAGAAGGCCGGCACGAAGATCGGCACGCCGTGCTTGTAGCACTCCTCGATCAGGGAGCCTTCCTTCTTGGCGTTGCCGTCGGCCAGCCACTTGCCCATCGCCTTGATGAAGGCACGGCTGGAGATCGGCCCTGCGGGCAGGCTGTCTGCGATTTCACCAATGGTGTGGTCGCACGCCTGAAGGTCTTCCTCGTCGATATAGGTGTCGTAAATGCGGTCGATATAAAGATCGCGGAGCACCCGGTCGTCGGGAATCTCTTTGGCCTGATAGTGTTTGAAACCAAGGGCTTCGAAGAAGTCCATGTCCACGATGGAGGCGCCGGTCGCCACGATCGCGTCGACCATGTTGTTGCGCACCATGTCGCGCCAGACATGCATGCAGCCGCCCGCCGACGTGGAGCCGGCCAGCGTCAGGATGACGGCGCAGTCTTTGTCTTCCTGTGCGGCCTGCAGGATGCGGGCGGCACGGGCGGCATCGCGGCTGGTGAAGCTCATCTTCTCCCAGACGTCGATGATCACGCGACCATCAAAGCTGGCGATATCGATATGCTCAACGGGGCTCGAAAGCAGCTCGGCCTTCTTGTTTGTCTTGTCGGTCATCCGCGTCTCTTTATCAAACGGTTACGGCGACGGCGCTGGGCGCGTGCAAAGGGCACGACGCGGTCTTCAGCAGCGGTCGCGGGAAGGGCGGCAACGGCTTCCGCCGCGCTGCCGGTGTAAAGCGAGGCCCAGGGGTAATCGTCGACCTGACAGGCCTCCACATCCCCAAAGCCGTTAAAACGGGTCGCCATGGCGGTGCCGTAAGCGCCCAGCATGCCGATCTCGATCACATCGCCCTCGGCCAGGTCGGCGGGCAGGGCATGGGTGCCCGGCATGGTGTCAATGCTGTCGCAGGTCGGCCCGTAGAGCTTGAAGTCCTGGGTCTGCTGGTTCAGCTCGCCATCGGCCCGGTGCACCCGGATCGGGAAGGGCCATTTGGCGTAGACCATGTCGTAGAGGCAGCCATAGGCCCCGTCATTCATGTGAACCTGGTCGCCCTTGACCAGCTCAACACGGGTCAGAACCGAGACGGACTCGGCAATCAGGGCGCGGCCGGGTTCACACCACAGGTCGGCGTTTTCAAGGACCATCATGTCCTCAAACGCGTCCTTGATGGCGGTCATATAGTCGGCCAGTGGCGGCGGACGCATGCCCGGGTAGACCGACGGGAAGCCGCCACCCACGTCGACAATGTCAACGGTGACACCGGCTTGCACGATCAGGCGGGAGACTTCGGCCATGGCGGCGCGATAGGTGCCCGGTGCCATGCACTGGCTGCCGACATGGAAGCTCACGCCCAGCTCGTCGGCATGGGCGCGCGTCTGGCGGATCAGGTCCGGTGCTTCGGCCTCGCCAGCGCCGAACTTACCAGCGAGCGGCAGGGCAGAGCCTTCGTTCGACACGGCCAGGCGCACCACCAGGGTCAGGTCCTTGGCATGGCCGGTTTCTTCCAGGATTTTCTTCAGCTCGGCTTCGCAATCGAGCACGAAGATCTTCACGCCGTGATCGAAATAGGCGCGCCGGATGGCATTGCGGCTCTTGACCGGATGCATGAAGGCGATGGTCGCGCCAGGACAGCGCTCACGCACCAGCTCCACCTCTGGCAGGGAGGCGGCATCAAACCAGCGCATGCCCGCCGCATACAGCGCGTCAATCACCCACGGGGAAGGGTTTGCCTTCACCGCGTAAAGCACTTCACCGGGAAAATTGTTCTGGAACCAGGTGGCCGCGATAGCTAGTCGATCGGGCCGCGCGCAGGCGACCGGGCCTTCGACAGGCCGAGAGCGGACCAGGTCCAGGGGCGTGTGGTAGCGTGACAATTCACGTGACCCCCTGCTTGCAGTTAACCCAATCCGGCATCGTCTCCTCCGCCGGGACGCGCCAATTAGGCCGTGCGATCAGCGCTGTAAAGCAAAATCGCAGCCCCAATTGATACCGCATCGAAACATCATTGGGTCGCAAAAATTAAAAACTGACTGAAACTTCAAATATAACAGTGCTTTGGATGCGCTCCATGAGATGGCGTGACCGATTGTGAAGTCTGCGATTGCCTGCAGTGAAGCGGGCGGTGCTGCAATTGCGGTCGCTGTCATGGCGGTGCAATGATCTTGTGGTTGTTTGCGCGGATTCCAGATTTGCTCCATTGAGATGTCCATGTCTGCCGCCCTTCGTATCCTCCTTTCCTGCCTGCTTGGATCGGCCCTGCTGGTCGCGTGTGATGAGCCGCGCGAGCCTGTGAGCTTGTCGGCACCCGGGACGGTCGCCACGCCGACAGAGCCGGAAGAGGATGCGGCTGTTGCCTTCTCTGACCGGGCCGAGAGCGGCCGGCTTCGCATCGTTGGCTCCTCGACCGTCTTTCCCTTCATCACCACTGTTGCAGAGAGCTTCGGCGTAAAATCCGGCTTCGGGACGCCCGTTGTAGAGCCAACCGGGACGGGTGGGGGTATGAATTTGTTCTGCTCCGGCCTCGGCGCGCGCTATCCTGATTTTACCGCAGCCTCGCGACGGATGAAGCCAACCGAGTTCCAGCTCTGCCAGGACAATGGCGTCACCGATATCGTTGAAATTCCAATCGGTTTTGATGGGATTGTGCTGGGCAACTCTATTGAGTCCGAGTCCATGGACATCGCCAAGGGCGACCTTTTCCTCGCTCTGGCGGCCCGTACACCGATGCCGGTGGATGCGCAGGGTGCAGCACTTGTGGATGCCAGCGGCCGGCTTCTTGACGGTGCGAGCCTGTCCGATGTGAGAGGGTATGATTGCGCGCAGCTGGTCGCCAATCCCTACACGGAATGGTCGCAGATCAATCCGGCACTCCCGGCAGCGCGCATTCAGGTCTTTGGCCCCCCGCCGACCAGCGGAACCCGCGATGCCTTCGTTGAGCTGGACATGATCGAGGGCGCGCGACGGATTGAATGCCTTGCCGACATGGCAGTGGCTGCGCCCGGTCGCTTTGAAGAAGTCGCCTCGCGCATTCGCGAAGACGGCCGCTGGGTGGACTCAGGCGAGAACGATAACGCAATTGTCCAGACCCTGACCAACGCCCCGGAATCGTTTGGAATCTTCGGCTATTCCTTTCTGGAGCAGAATGGCGATCGCATTCAGGCCTCGCGGCTCGACGGGGTGGAGCCGACCTATGAGAATATCTCGAACGGCGTCTATCCGAGCTCGCGTTCGCTCTACATCTACGCCAAGGCCCAGCATGTCGACTTCAAGCCGGGCCTGCGCGAATTCATCGAGGAACTGACCCACGAGGACGCCTGGGGCCCCTATGGCTATCTGGCCGGACGTGGCCTGATCGCCCTGCCTGAAAGCCGCCGCGACGCGGTGGCGACACAGGCGCGCGACCTCATGGTGATGGATCAGCCCGGCTAGGTTAGCCCCTGCGGCCCAGACGACGCAGACGACGCCAGAAGCGGCGGCGTTCCGGACGCGGTTGAGGCTTCAGGTTTTTCACGAATTCCTCGGCGCAGGACTTCCAGGAATACTTCTCCGCGTAGGCGCGGCAGTCTTCCCGCTTCATTTCAAGCGCTTCAAGGCAGGCCTTTTGCAGGTCGTCATCAACCACGCCAGCGTTGGAGCCGGGGATAATGTCCTTGGGGCCATTGGCGATATAGGCGGCAACCGGGGTGCCGGTTGCCATGGATTCCAGGATCACCAGGCCGAAGGTGTCGGTGAAGCTTGGGAACACCATCACGTCCGCGTCGGCAAAGTGGCGCGCCAGCTCGTCGCCGGACTTGTTGCCCTTGAAGACCACGTCGGGATATTTCGCCTTCAGCTCCTCCAGCTGCGGGCCGGGGCCGACCACCACCTTGGTGCCGGGAAGCTCCAGATCGAGGAAGGCCTCGATATTTTTCTCAACCGCGACCCGGCCAATATAGACGAAGATCGGGCCTTCTAGGTCAGCATAGACATTCTCGCCGCCCATCTCGCGCTTGTCGGGGTGGAACAGCTCGGTGTCCACGCCGCGTGCCCACGGGGTGATGTTGTTGAAGCCGCGCTCTTGCAAAAGGTCGCGCATGGACGGTGTCGCGACCATCAGTCGGTTGCCGGCATTGTGGAAGCGGCGCATGAACCAGTAGCCAGCCGCAACCGGGATAATGGGCAGGCGCGCGTTCACATACTCGGGAAATTTGGTGTGGTAGCTGGTCGAGAACGGCAGCTTCCATTTCAGACAGATCGCGCGGGCCGCCTGGCCCAGCGTGCCTTCGGTCGCGATGTGGATGGCTTCAGGTTCAAAGGCCTTGAAGCGGCGCTCCAGCTCATCACGCGCCCCGATCGCCATCTTGATTTCCGGATAGCTTGGCAGCGGGAAGGTCTTGAAGCCCAGCCCGGGGTGGATGACCTCCACCTCGTGGCCCATGGCACGACATTCGTCCACGGTGCGCGAAAGCGTGCGGACCACGCCGTTGACCTGAGGCTCCCAGGCGTCGGTGACCAGCATGATGCGCAGGGGCGCACTGTCGTCCATCGAAAGGCTCCGTATTAACCGTCCAAGACCGTTGGGGCGGCTGTTTAGCGTGTTTTTGCGCCAAGGCGAAGTGGTGTCGTCACACTTGGTGCTTGCATGCATTGCGTCGGCGGGGTTTGAGTTTCGTCACAGGACGTCCGGGGGGAATCATGACCGACACCACACAGCCAGCGCAAACCACGGAGCCCACGGACTCGATCAAACCGCTTGGCGGTCTTGTTCGGCATCTGCGCATCGCCGTCTACGCCTATATCGCGGTATCGGTGGTCTACACCATCGGGGCGGGGCTGCTGCTTGTGTTCTGGACCGGCGCTGCCGGCGATCTGATTGCCGATCCGGTGTTATACGATCAGGTCGCCACATTGACCGATTTGACCAACGCATTCGCGGGTATCGCCTATCTGGTGGCGCTGATCTGGTCGGCGGTGATCGTGTGTCGCTGGGTCTTCCGGGCGGTTAAAAATCTTCGCATCCGCGGCGATGAGATCAGCCAGTCTCCGACCATGGCGGTGGTCTGGTATTTCATCCCGTTTGCCAGCTTCTGGATGCCTTTCGCCGGCATGCGTCAGATCTGGCAGCACTCGCTCGACGCGGTGAGTGAGGACGCGGGTAAACTTCCAGCCAGCATGGGTTGGTGGTGGTTCTTCTGGGTGGCGGCCAGCATTCTTTCGAATATCGCAACGCGTCTGATTGGCGTGTTCGAGCCCACTTACGACACGCAACAGCTCGTGATCGGGACGTCGCTCGATCTGATCTCCTCGCTCATGTTCATCGCCTCCGCGATTCTTCTGATGCGCTTCATTCCGGTCATCAGTCGCGCTCAGGATGACTATAATGTGGACGGGCTGAAGCGGATCTTTTCTTGAACTCACGGTGCAGGGGCTGCCTTGTGACTGAGCAGATTCAGGTTTGTGCGTAATTCACACTGCAGTTCGGCCGGTCGCCGTGCCTTGCAACGCTCAGGGCGCGTATTTGCGTAGACTGCAAACAGCGTTCGCCAGCTGGGCGCTCTTGTGCGCCCTGTTGTTTGAGCAGGAAGACGTGGCTAAAACTTTTCGAGTTAACCCCGCTTTACGGAGAATATAAAACTACGTTTGACTGTATTCATAAGACTTGGGTGTTTTAAACTTTATAATTATGCCGCAGTACACTTGGCTTGCCTTCTGGAGTCTTATTGATCATTTTGAGGGTCGAGCGTGCACAGGCACGTATGTTGGAGTTTACGTATGGAGGCACAGGCCATGCGCGACCACGCAGAAATTGCCATCGATTGGGATGGCCTCGATAAACTGAAATTTGCTGACGAGCGCTCGTTGGCGCGCAAGCTCGACAAATTTGTCGGTCTCGATGACGAGGCGCGACAACGCGCTGGCGACGAGGCAGTCAGACTTGTCGAGCGCGCCCGGAAGACACGGCGCGGTGGCGGCCTGATGGAAAGCTTCCTTCAGGAGTTCGGTCTGTCGAACAAGGAAGGCCTGGCACTGATGTGCCTGGCTGAAGCTCTATTGCGCGTTCCTGACGCTGATACCGCTGACGATCTGATTTCCGAAAAAATCGGGTCGGGCAAATGGGCCGAGCATGCCTGGAAGTCTGACAACTGGCTGGTCAACGCCTCCACGCTGGGTCTGATGCTGACCGGCTCTCTGATGGACGTGGACCGCGAGGCCAAGCGCGACCCGGGCGGGTATTTCAAGCGTTTGGCTGGCCGTATGGGCGAGCCAGTGATCCGCACTGCGACTCGCCGGGCCATGCGTATCCTGGGCGAGCAGTTTGTGCTCGGGCGCTCCATCAACGGTGCCATCAAGCGCGGTCGGGCCTGGAAGATGTATGGCGCAATGCGTCCGCTGTTCAGCTTCGACATGCTGGGCGAGGGGGCTCGCACCGAGGCGGACGCTCTGCGCTACCACCAGCGCTATCTTGATGCGATCGCGGCCGTGGCGGCCAAGCGCGGTGAGGGTGAGGTCGAGAAGGTCGACGGCGTCAGCGTCAAGCTGTCTGCTCTTCACCCGCGCTATCTGGCGGTCAAGGAATCGCTGGTGATGGAAGAGCTGTATCCGCGAGTGCTGGAGCAGGCTGAAGCGGCCAAGGCGGCCAATATCGGCTTCACGCTCGATGCGGAGGAAAGCGACCGCCTCGTCCTTCAGATGAAGATCCTCGAGCGGCTGGCCTACGAGCCGTCGCTTGCAGGCTGGAATGGTCTTGGCGTTGCAATCCAGGCCTACCAGAAGCGTGCGAAAGCGCTGCTGGAGCGCCTGGTGGAGCTGGGCGAGTCGTCTGGCCGTCGCTTCATGGTGCGCCTAGTGAAGGGTGCGTACTGGGACACCGAGATCAAGTGGGCTCAGTATAACGGCCAGCCGGACTTCCCGGTCTGGTCGACCAAGCCGGCCACCGACATGAATTACCTGGCGTGCGCCCGGGTCATGCTGAATGCGCCGCAGGCGATCTTCCCGCAATTTGCCACGCACAATGCGCACTCCCTGTGTGCGGTGCGCGAGCTGGCCCATGAGGCGGGTGATCCACCCTACGAATTCCAGCGCTTGCACGGCATGGGGGAGCCGCTGTATGCGGCCGCAGCCGAAACCTGGGGTGCAGACCTCGGAGAGGTGCGCATCTATGCGCCGGTCGGCAGCCACGAAGATCTGCTGCCCTACTTGGTGCGCCGCCTTCTGGAGAACGGGGCCAACACCAGCTTCGTGAACGCCTTCCTCGATGAAGAGGTTCCGGCGTCCGACGTAGCCTGTGGCCCGTTTGCCCAGGCGGAAATCCTGGACCGTCACCCCTTCATTCCGGCGCCGCCGGCGCTGTACGGGAAAGACCGCGAGAACTCCGCCGGTCACGACCTGACTCAGGTCGAGGTGCGCGAGCGCCTCGCCAAGGCGCAGGTCGCGTTTGACGAGGGCGCGCCCTATGCCTGCGGTGCGATCGTTGATGGCAAGATGAAGACGATTGCCCCAATGGACAATGTCAGCCCGGTCGACCTCGACTACACGGTCGCCAAATGCAGCGATGCAGACGGCAATGACGTGTCGCGGGCGATGGAGATCGCCAAGGCGGCCCAACCGAAATGGGACGCTCGTGGCGGTGCAGAGCGCGCTGAAATCCTGCGCAAGATGGCCGATGCCCTTGAAGATGACACCGACCGCCTGCTTGCGCTGATGGCGCGCGAAACCGGCAAGACGCTTTCTGACGGCATCGCCGAGGTTCGCGAAGCGGTCGACTTCCTGCGCTATTACGCGGTTGAGGCCGAAAACAAGTTTGGCGATCCGGTGCGCCTGCCCGGACCGGCCGGTGAAACCAACCATCTTGAGCTCAAGGGCCGCGGCGTTTTCGTCTGCATCAGCCCGTGGAACTTCCCGTTGGCGATCTTCACTGGCCAGCTGGCAGCCGCGCTCGCAGCGGGCAACACCGTGCTGGCCAAGCCGGCTGAACAAAGCCCACTCATCGCGTCTGAAGCTGTGAAGCTTTACCAGAAGGCTGGCCTGCCGACCGAGGTGCTTCACCTGCTGCCGGGTGATGGCGGCATTGGTGCCGCACTCACAAGCCTGCCCGATATCGCTGGCGTCGCCTTTACCGGCTCGACCGAGGTCGCTCGTCTGATCAACCGGACGCTGGCGGCCAAGGATGGACCCATCGTGCCGCTGATCGCTGAAACCGGCGGTCTGAATGGCATGTTTGTCGATACTTCGGCGCTCACCGAGCAGGTGATTGACGACGCGGTCGTGTCGGCCTTCGGGTCGGCCGGTCAGCGGTGCTCGGCCCTGCGTGTGCTCTTCCTGCCCGAAGACACCGCCGACAAGCTGATCGAGGGTCTGAAAGGGGCCATGGACGCGCTCGCCCTTGGCGATCCGTCCGATGCCTTTACCGATATTGGTCCGGTGATTGATGCCGAGGCCGTGGCCATGCTGGAAGCCCACGTGGCCGCCATGGGTGGCCCGGCGAAGATCCTGCATCGCGCGCCGATGCCTCAGGAGCTGATGAGCCAGGGCCGCTTCTTCGCGCCGACCATGATCGAGATCGACAATCTCGATCAGCTGACCGAAGAGAAGTTCGGCCCGATCATGCACGTGCTGCGCTACAAGCGGTCCGATCTGCCCAAGATCGCCAAGCAGCTGGCCGACAAGCATTACGGCCTGACGCTGGGCGTGCATTCGCGTCTCGACCGTTTCTTCCACGTCGTGCGTGACGCGGTTCCGGCGGGCAATGTCTACGTCAATCGCAACATCACCGGTGCGGTGGTTGGCGTGCAGCCCTTCGGCGGTGAAGGTTTGTCGGGGACCGGTCCGAAGGCCGGCGGCCCGAACTATATCCACCGCTTTGCCGCGGAGCGCACTGTCACCATCAATATCTCCGCCCAGGGCGGTGACCCGGAGCTGCTCAGCCTCGCCTGATTGATTTTCCCCTCGCCGTGTGCGGGTAAGGTTTGTTAACCTTCCTCGCGCCGGGGAGGGGGAATCGCATGCGCCTGGTCGTTTCAGCTCTGCTGGCACTTGCCGTGTCGCTCATCGCCATGCCCGCCGAGGCTCAGCGTAGCTGGACGGCACGCTGGACCGATGCCGAGATCGAAGCGTTGGGATTCGCCATTGCCGAGGCCTGGACCCACGGGCTGAACCCCAGTCACTACGCTGATCCCGAAGCGCTGGCCGCCATGCCGCGCGGCGAGGCCCGTGATCGAGCGGCGCGTGCGGCCTGGTTTGAGTATGCCGAGGATCTGGCCTTCGGCCATGTGAATCCGCGCGATCTTGATGAGGACTGGACCACCACGGTCCGCGACCAGGATCTCATGACCCGCTATGCCGAGGCGCGTGAGACCGGCGCGATCTATGAGAGCTTTGAGGCGCTGAGCCCGCAGCATCCCGACTATATCGCGCTCAGGGCAGAGCTGGTGCGGCGCACGACGCTCCCCTCGGCCGCTGTGCAAATCCCCTCTGGTCCGGCGCTGGGGCTGGGCGATCAGGGGCGGCGAGTCGATGCCCTGCGCGCGCGCCTGTTCGAGCTGGGATTTCTTTCAAGGCCCGGTCAGTCCGGTCAGGCCTTTGACCGCCAGCTTGAAACCGCGCTCATCCGCTTTCAGGCCCGCGCCAACCTGGCCGCCGACGGCCGGCTGGGCGCAACGACCCTGCGAGAGCTCAACGCGATCGATGCCCGGCGGATCGATCAACTCCGCGCCAATCTGGAGCGCTGGCGCTGGCTTCCGGCTGACCTTGGCGATCGCCACATCCGGGTGAATATCGCCGACTATCGGCTGGAGGCCTGGCAAGACGGTGAGATTGCCCGTGTGCACGAGGCCCAGATCGGTAGCCTCTATGCCAGCACGCCCGTCTTCTCCGAAGACATGTCGGTTGTGGAGATCAATCCGTGGTGGCTGACGCCGGCCGGGCTTGGCGAACGCTGGGTGCGCACTTTTCAGAGCTCACCTGCTTACGCCTATTCAGAAGGCTTTCGTCTGGTGGATCTCGATACCGGTAGCCGGGTCAACGCCGCCGACGCGGATTGGGAGTATGGCCGCTACCGTGTCGTTCAGGCCCCGGGGCCGAACAACGCCATGGGCAAGGTGAAATTCCTCTTTCCCAACGTGCACAATGTCTACATCCACGACACCCCGCATCGGGAGTTGTTCGCCAACGCCCAGCGTTCCGATTCCTCGGGCTGCGTGCGTGTGCAAAACCCCGAAGCGCTGGCGGTCTGGGTGTTGGAGGCGGAGGGCTGGACCCCACAAGCGGTGCGCGAGGTCTTCGCGGGCGAGCAGACCCGGCGCGTGCGCCTGCGCAACACGATCCCGGTGCACATGCTCTACTTCACCGCGGTGACAGACCGGGTGGGCCAGGTGCGCTTCATCCATGATGTCTACAGCCGCGACCAGGCGGTCATTAATGCGCTGGATGGAGTGAGGCGAGGCGCAGAACGACTGAGCGGAGACGCCCCCGCACCCTGACCCTTCAGGCCTCCGCCGTTTCTGTTTTGGGCTCGGCTTTCAGGCGCAGCTGGGTGATCTGGTTGCGCTCGCGCTGGATGATTTCAAACTGCACGCCATGGAAGCGGAAGATCTGGCCCTGGTTGGGGATGGTCTGGGCTTCATGGATGACGAGGCCTGCGATGGTCACCGCCTCATCGTCTGGCAGCTCCCAGTCCAGCGCACGGTTCACATCCCGGATCGGGGCGGACCCGTCCACCAGCACCGTGCCATCGGGCTGGCGTGACACGCCTTCGACGGCCACGTCGTGCTCGTCTTCGATCTCGCCGACGATTTCCTCGATGATGTCTTCCAGCGTCACGATCCCCATCAGCGCGCCATACTCATCCACAACCAGCGCAAAGTGCTCGCGTTTCTGGCGGAAGGCCGTCAGCTGATCGAGCAGCTCGGTGGTTTCGGGAATGAACCAGGCGTCGCGCTTGACCGCCTCAATATCCACCTTGGAGGCATCACCGCCCACCTCATGCAGCGCGCGGGCAAGGTCTCGGGCGTGCAGCACGCCGACGATCTCATCGGGATCGTCCTTGTAAAGCGGAATGCGGGTATGGGGCGAGTTCAGCGCCTCGGTGACCAGCACGTGGTTCGGCTCGTCAATGTCCAGCATGGTCAGGTTCTTGCGGTGAACCATCACGTCATCAACGGTCAGTTCGCGCAGGTCCAGCACACCGCCGAGCATGTCGCGGTCGGTTTTCACCACGCCGCCTTCCTGGTGGTGCAGGTCGATATGACCGCGCAGCTCCTCGTGTGCCGACAGGACATCGCCCTCCACATTCGCGCCGAGAATACGCAGCGTGCCGCGCACGACCGCCTGAACCGCCGCCACGATGGGCGAAAACAGCATGACGAAGAAGCGCAGTGGCAGCGATACCACCAGCGCCATGCGGTCGGGGTTCGACAGCGCATAAGTCTTCGGCAGCACTTCCGCAAAGATCAGCACCAGAAGCGTCATTACCAGCGTGGCAATGGGCACGCCGGCTTCGCCAAACATGGCCAGGAACATCGCCGACGCCATGGAGGCGGCCAGAATGTTGACCATGTTGTTGCCCAGCAGGATCGCGCCGATCAGGCTCTCGCGATCGCTGATCAGGGTGTTCACCCGGCGCGCGCGATGATCCTTCTCTTTTTCAAGAGACAGCATGCGCGCCTTGGACGTGGCCGTCAGCGCCGTTTCGGAGCCGGAAAAGAAGGCTGAACAGGCCAGCAGGGCCAGAATGCCAAGGCTGGTCCAACCCATCCAGGGTTCAAAACTCATTGTCGAGCCAGTTCCTCTGTCAAAAACTCGGTCAGATCGGTGCGATCTGCATCAGGCGCGATGTAGGCCTTCGCGATGCCGCGCGCCAGTATAAGTGTAATCGCACCGCCCACATTCTTTTTGTCCGATGCCATGCGCGCGACCAGACCTTCGGCCTCATAGGGGCCACCGGCAAGCTCATGGGGCGTGGTCGGCAGGCCGGCTGCCGCGATCACCCGGCGGGCGCGATCCGCATCGTCCTTCGGGCAGACGCCCAGGCGGACCGAATAGTCGAAGGCCAGCACCATGCCGCAGGCGACAGCCTCGCCATGAACCAACGCGCCCCTGGTGGCCTCAGCCTCAAAGGCATGGGCGAAGGTATGGCCAAGATTGAGCAATGCGCGGCGTCCGCCCTCGCGCTCATCTTCAGCAACGATCCGCGCCTTGAAGGCCACCGCGTCGGCAATGGCATCCACCAGCGATGTGCCCGACAGGCCTTCGGTGCCAATCGCCTCGAGCCGCGCAAAGAAGCGGGCATCGCCGATAAGCCCGGCCTTGAGAATTTCGGCATAGCCGGCCCGCAGCTCGCGCGCCGGCAGGCTGACCAGAAGCCGGGTGTCGGCGATCACCAGGTTAGGCTGGTGGAACGCTCCGATCAGGTTTTTGCCCGCGCTGGTGTTGATCCCCGTCTTGCCGCCCACCGAGCTGTCGACCTGAGCCAACAAAGTTGTGGGGATCTGTATAAAGCCGGTTCCGCGCTTGGTGATCGCGGCGGCAAACCCCACCAGGTCGCCAATCGTGCCCCCGCCGAACGCCACGAGGCTCTCACCCCGTTCAACACCGAGCGCGAGAAGCTGATCGGTGAGATTGCGAATGCCGTCCCAGCCTTTGGCCGCCTCGCCGCCCTCAAGAGTGATCAGGTCCAGCCTCAGACCCGCTTTGGACAGCGCTGTGCGCAAGGCGACTTCGTGGTGGGTGAGGGCGGCCTTGTCGGCAACCACGATGGCGCGGCCATTCGGGCAGTACTGCGCCAGCTGGTGCGCGCTGTCCTCCAGCGCGCCATCGCCGACGATGACGTCATAGCTGCGAGCGCCCAGCTCGACCGGTACGGTGCGGTGGGTATTCATCCCTCAACCCTTCACAAGATAGTCAGCCAGAGCGGCATACACTCTGGCGGCGGTCGCGTCGTGGCTGGCGTCATCGGTTTCAACGGTGATGTCCGCCTTGGCGTATATGGGCGCGCGCTCGGTGTTGAGGCGCTCCATGACCGCACGCGGGTCCTCGGTTTGCAGAAGCGGGCGCTGGCCCGGCTTTCTCAAGACGCGCTCCATCAAGATGTCGAGGTCTGCCTTCAGCCAGACCGACACCGCCCGCTCCTTGATCAGCCCGCGGGTCTCGTCATTGATGAAGGCCCCGCCGCCCAGCGCCAGTACCATGGGTTCGCGGTCCTCCAGCAGGCGCGCGATGACCTTGCGCTCGCCATCGCGGAAGGCGCTCTCTCCAAAGTCAGCAAAAATATCGGACACTGACCGGCCCGCAGATTCCTCAACCGCTTCGTCGGCATCGCGAAACGGCCGGTTCATCCGTTTGGCCAGACGCCGCCCGATTGTGGTCTTGCCCACCCCCATAAGGCCGACAAGGGCGATGGGTTGGCTAAAGTCTGAAGGCAGCTCGGCTAGGGTCATAACACCACAGGTGATAGACCAAACTGCCTCAAACCGGCAATCAGGCGCGCCCATGTCTGGAAAATGCCCCATTCAAGGGCTTAAGGTTGGCGGGTAAGTGAAAACACGGGAGAGGGCGTCCATGAAAGGCGTACTGATCGCACTGGCGGTTCTGGTTGTTGTGATTGGCGGAGGCTTTGCGGCTCTGCTGGCGATGGCCGAATCCGGCACGCCGGAGCCTGAGGAAATCCGTATTGAGGTGAGCGATGACCTTCGCACCACTCGCTAGCGCGCTGGCGCTCGCGCTGTCGGCGGGG
This sequence comes from Oceanicaulis sp., assembly GCA_043513725.1. GTDB lineage: Bacteria > Pseudomonadota > Alphaproteobacteria > Caulobacterales > Maricaulaceae > Oceanicaulis. The sequence continues at coordinate 2,279,141 of CP121338.1, forward strand.
CTCGCCAGCGCTCAACAGCCCGACATCGCGGTGGCTGAGCTGGGCGAAGTTCGCCCGCTTGAGGTCTCGGCGGGGGGCAGCCTGCCGGACACAGTATGGTCCAGCGGGGATGCGCGCGCCCTGCGGGCCGTGCTGGAAACCCTGCCGCGCTCGTCTGACGGGAACTGGCAGAATCGGGCGGCGGCCGATCTGGCGCTGTCCGCGCTCCTGACGGGCGGTGAGCCGCCTGAAGCGAGCGAGGCTGAAGGCGTGGCGCTGGCGCTCCTGCGTGCAGATCGCATTCTTGCTGCTGGCGGCGCGCGCCAGACCTTCGGCCTGCTGACGCGCACGCCCAACATTAATGAATACGCCAACCTGTCCGCGCTTTACGTGGAAACTGCCTTTGCGGTGGGCGAAAACGCGAGCGCCTGTCAGGCGGCGAATGCTCTGCTGGAGGGCCGCGACACGGCCTACTGGCTGCGTGTGCGTGCGGTGTGCCTGGCGTTTGAGGGCAATATCCCGGCCGCTGAGCTGACCGCGGAGCTTGCTCGTTCCCAGTCGGCCAATGATAGCTTTGACGCCCTGTTCGACACGCTGACGCTGGAGCGTGAGCTGGCCGACGACGCCACTGTGCGTTCCGGGCTGGAGCTGGCCATGGCCTCGTCCATCGCACCAGAGGCGCGCATCGCCGCGGCCGAGGCTGCACCGGGCTGGCTGAAGCGTGCGACCGAGCGCACTGGACCGGCCATCAGCCTGCCATCCACGCTTCCTGAAGCGCTTGAAGCCGCCGTAGGTATGGAAGGACCCGATCGCCGGGCCGCGCTCGGGGCGCTGATCCAGCAGGAGCTGAACCGCGAGATTGCCGCCGAGGCCCTCGCCATCCGGCTACGCGATGCGGCTGAGGCGGATGAATTTGTAGCCGCGGCTCGCGCCTACGGGCCGGAAGTTGCGCGCCTGCCCATCACCGCCGACACGCTGGCCCATGGCCGCCTGTTCGTTCTGGCTGCGCTTGGCGCGGATGATGTGGTCGCCGCGCGGACCTGGCGTGACGCGCTGGTGGAGGGGCCGCCTGCGCCGCCCCAGCCTCAGCCCGAGCCTGTACCGTTCCCGGGGGATGGCCCGGCCTCGCTGGCCGCACCGGAAAGCTATGACAGCGCAGATGTCATCGATGAGCCGCCGTGGGAGCCCCCGGCACCTGGCATCATGGTCGAGCTGGATTTTGCTGCGGCGATCGCCAGCGGACGGATCGAGGATGACGGCTTTGCAGCGCTTGTCGCTGCCCGGATCGAAAACGCCGATGGCCCGCGCCTGTGCCAGGCCGCAGCGCTCAGCGCGCTGGGGGCTGATGATGGCGGGCAGATGCGCGCGGCGATGACCGGCCTTGCCCGTGAAGAAGACGCGCCCGTGCTGGCGCTGGCACCTGGGCTGCTGGCCGCCTCGGCCGGTGCGCTGGGCGAAAGCCAGCTCCATGCCGCAGCACTGCTGGAGGCCGCTCCCGGCGACCCGGTCGCCTGTGCGGTCGCGGCCGTCATGCTGGACCGCGCGGGGCTTGAGGGCGAAGCGCTGAAATGGATCCTGGCCCGCGTTCTGGAAGACGCAGTTTGAGCGCACGCCGCATCGATCTGTTTCTCGACATGATGGCGGCTGAGCGTGGGGCAGCGGCCAACACGCTGGCCGCCTATCGTCGTGATCTTGAGGACGCTGCCGAGCGGCTGGCCGGGCAGGGTGTGGACCTGGACGAGGCCGCAACTGGCCACCTTGAGACACTGCTGACGCAATTGGCCGCGGACGGCCTGTCGCCCGCCACGGCGGCGCGGCGCCTGTCCGCGCTGAAGCGCTTCTATCGCTTCTTGTTGAAAGAGGGGCTGCGCGCCGATGATCCGGCGTCGGGCCTGTCCGGTCCGAAAAAGCCGCGCCCTCTGCCCAAGGTGCTGAGCGAAGACGAGGTGGATGCGCTGTTTAAAGCCGCCGACAGCCTTGAGGGTGTCGCGGGCTATCGCGCGCGGGCGCTTCTGGAACTGCTTTACGCGGGCGGTCTGCGCGTCAGTGAGCTGGTGTCGCTGCCCTTAAGTGCTTTTGCCCGGTCTGAAGGCCTGATCTCGGTCATTGGCAAGGGCAACAAGGAGCGTTGGATTCCGTTGACCGACGCTGCGCTCGATGCGGTGGCAGCCTATAGGTGGGTCCGCGACGAGGAGTTGCCAGGCAAGACTACGCCAACGCGTCGCAAGGCTGAGCGTTATCTCTTCCCGTCGCGCACCGCGAAACAAGGCCATCTCACCCGGGAGCGCTTTGCCCAGGTCCTCAAGGAGATCGCCATCGCAGCCGGGCTCGATCCAGCGCGTGTCAGCCCGCATGTGCTGCGCCATGCCTTTGCCACGCATCTTCTGGCCAACGGGGCGGACCTGCGCAGCGTGCAGACCCTGCTCGGTCATGCGGACGTGTCCACGACAGAAATCTACACCCATGTGCTGGAGGAGCGGATCACCGCGCTGGTTCACGATGCGCACCCCCTAGCCCGCAAGCGCAATGTGTAGCCAAAAGCGCACAACAATTGCTTCTCTTGAAGCCCGGTTATAGTTTGCGGCCCACTTCGGGACTGGCGCAGGCCTGATCTGTGGCCCGGTCATACACTTCAGGACGGATGATGTCTGATCCAACTCGTACCTATCTCGACTTTGAACGCCCGATCGCCGAGCTCGACTCCAAGATCGAGGAGCTGGAGGCGATCCTCGCCAGCAACGGCGATGATGCGCCGGATGCGGCTGAGGAAATTGCCAAGCTGCGCCAGAAGTCGGCCGATCAGCTCGTCGCGCTCTATTCAAAGCTGGATGCGTGGCGCAAGACCATGGTCGCGCGCCACCCGGAGCGTCCGCACCTGAAAGATTATATCTCCACGCTCGTGACCGAGTTCGAGGAGCTGTCCGGTGACCGTCGCTTTGGGGAAGACCACGCGATCGTTGGCGGTACGGGCCGGCTGCGGGGCCGCCCCGTGGTCATCATGGGCCATGAGAAGGGCAACGACACCCAGTCGCGCCTGAAACATAATTTCGGCATGGCCCGGCCAGAAGGCTATCGCAAGGCGATCCGCCTGATGGATCTCGCCGAGCGCTTTGATCTGCCGGTTGTCACGCTGGTGGACACGGCCGGGGCCTATCCGGGCCTTGGCGCGGAAGAGCGCGGCCAGGCCGAAGCCATTGCCCGCTCCACCGAGCGCTGCCTGACGCTGGGCACGCCGCTGGTCTCGGTGATCACCGGGGAAGGGGGCTCTGGCGGTGCTGTGGCGCTCGCATCTGCCAACCAGGTGCTGATGCTGGAGCACTCGATCTATTCGGTGATTTCACCGGAGGGCTGTGCGTCCATCCTGTGGCGTGACGGGGCCCGGGCCAGAGACGCGGCCATGGCCATGAAGATCACGGCGCAAGACCTGATCGGCCTGAAGATCATCGACACGATCATTCCCGAACCGGTGGGCGGTGCGCACCGCGACCGGGCCGTGACCATGTCCAAGGTGGGTGATGCGATCGAGAACGCGCTGTCATCGATGGACGGTCTTGATCCGGCTGAATTGAAGCGCCGCCGTCGTGAGCGCTTCCTGACGATCGGGCGCAGCCTGCTGGACGGCTAGGAGCGTGCGGGGTCTGCGGCTTCGTCCCGACCTTCACCCGACCGTCGGAAAGTCATGCCCGGCAGCATCATCAGCTGGAAAAACACCAGCATGCCGCCAACCAGCCCGAACAGTCCGGCCTGCAACCAGCTCATCAGCGCTGAGCCCGTGCTCTCTTCGCGCACGACCAGATACCAGCCCGGCGCGCCCAGCTTCACAAACGCGGCCAGGCCATTGCGGGTGGGGTCATCGATGACCGCCTGGTTCTGGCCATTGCCGACAATGGCCGCGGACACCTCTTCAAGGCGCAGCTCCTCGCGGACCTGTGCCACGTCCTCTGCCGTTATGACGTCAGAGTGAAACAGGGCTGCGTGCGCGACGATATTGCCATCGCGATCCACCACGAAGGCTTCTCGCCCGGACGGATCAAAGACCGCGTCGGACAGATAGTCCTTCACGTCCAGCGTCATGCCGAACGCCCCGATCTGACGTCCGACCTGGCGCACCGGCAGGTGACAACCAATGGTCAGCTGGCGCTGGTCCTGGCGATACATCAGGTCGGTCAGCGAGGTGCAGGCGAACTGTCCGCTTGGATTGTTGGCGGGCTGGACAATCTCGACAAACATCCGGTCTGTAAACTCAAAGTCAGCCGGAGCGGTCTTGCGATAGAATTCCAGCTGGTCATCGCGATTGGGCGCGAAAATGATCAGGCGATTGCCTGCATCATTGAAGTAGAGGCTTTCATAGAGCGCCTCGACGCCTGGGCCGACGGATGTGACGGCGAGGTAGGCCGCTACGGTTTCGCGGCGCTCGCGCGGGGAAAACTCGGTGTCGCCCAGGAAGGCCCCAAAGCCGTAGACCAGATGGCCACTTGGCGTGCGCCGGCCTTCAAAATCCTCGTCGCGGCTGCGTCGCGATCCGTCATCAAAAACCGGGAAGCGGTCATAGAAGATCGTATCAACCTCGGCCTGGGTCAGGTCGGCATAATACTGGCGGAAGTGGTTTTCAGCCGTGGCCTGGACGACCTCGGCCTCATCAAACAGCGTGTTGCGGTTTGTGGCCCGCTCGGCGACATAGGTCTCCAGAGCCTCGCGTTGGCCGTCCACCCGTTCGCTCTCGATAAAGGGCTGCAGGAAAACCGTGCCCAATACCGCTACGACCAGCCCCGCTACCAGAGCGAAGATCTTCCCCATTAGAGTCATGTTTCCGCCACCCACGGCTTTATCGTTGGGAGCCAGTGAAACAGAGATTGGCAAAAATTTGCTGAACGGGCCGAAATCAAATCGGTAATAATTTTGGCACAGGCCTAGTCGAGCCGATGCTCCAGCCAGGGCAGGGTGCGCCCCTCAATCATCTTCGAGGCGCGCTCTTCGATATAGCTGGCTCCCATCGCGGTATAAAAGCCGCGCGCAAAGGGATCAGAAAGAATATCAAGGCGTTGAGCCTCAGCCGCTCGGGCCTGATCGACCGCCCACTCATAGAGCTGGCGACCCAGGCCAGTGCCGATAGCCTCCGGTGCGATGAACAGCAGGTCGAGCTCCATGGCGCGGCCGCGTTCATCCTTATACGGATCGCTGACCTGCGCGACGCCCACGGGCTGGTCCTCGATCCAGCCGGCGATTGCGCGGCCCGCGCCAGCGGCATCCATGTCCACGCGCAGCACGCGGGCCATCACATCCATCATCGCGGCGTCATAGCCCCAGTGGGCTTTTGACCGCAGGATGAGCGCGTTGATCGCCGATTGCTGATCGGGCGCGATACGGGCAAGCACGGGCGTGGTCATGCCAACGCCCGAACTAGCCGGCCGTCACCTTGCCGTGACAGTGCTTGTATTTATTGCCAGACCCGCACGGGCAGGGGGCGTTGCGTGACACACGGCCCCAGGTCTCCGGATTGTTCGGATCGACATTCGTCGCAGCGCTGCGCGAGGCGACGGGCGCTGCGGTGCGCGGCGCGCCCTCACCATCGGCCATCTCGTTCCGGCCAGTGGCCGGGTCGATATGCTTGGCCTGCATGTCCTTCGGCGGTTCCGGCATTTCCGGGGGCGGAGCGCTCGGGGCCAGGCGTAGGTTGCACAGGACGCGGGTCGTCTCAAAGCGCAGCTCGTCGAGCAGGTGCTCGAACAGGGAGAAGGCCTCGGTCTTGAATTCGTTGAGCGGATCGCGCTGGGCGTAGCCGCGCAGGCTCACTACCGAGCGCAGAGCATCAAGCTGCTGAAGGTGCTCGCGCCAGTTCTGGTCGATGGTCTGAAGCAGAACCTGCTTCTCGATCTTGCGCATCAGCTCAGGGCCGATGTCGGCGGCCTTTTCCGCGTAGTGCTCGGCGCTGGCAGTCATGAGGCGATCCTTGATCTCCTCGTCGGCAATGCCTTCTTCGGCCGCCCAGTCGGCGATGGGAAGCTCCAGGCCGAAATACTTGGTGACGTCCTCGTTCAGGCCCTCAACATTCCACTGGTCGGCATAGGCCTTGGGCGGAATGTGGCGGGCGACAAGGTCTTCAACGGCCTGCTCGCGCATGTCCTTGATGACGTCGGAGACATCCTTGGCGGTCATGAATTCGATGCGCTGTTCGAAGATCGCCTTACGCTGATCATTCATCACGTCATCGTATTTCAGGATATTCTTGCGGATGTCGAAGTTGCGCTGCTCAACCTTCTTCTGGCTGGTCTCCACCGCTTTGGTCATCCAGGGGTGCTGGATGGCTTCGCCCGGCTTCATGCCGAGCGTACGCATGATGGAATCAAGGCGCTCTGGTGCGAAGATCCGCAGCAGATCGTCTTCTACGGACAGGTAGAATGCGGAGCGACCCGGGTCACCCTGCCGGCCGGAACGACCGCGCAGCTGATTGTCGATCCGCCGGCTTTCGTGGCGCTCGGTACCGATTACGAACAGGCCTCCAGCGTCCAGCGCCTTCTGCTTCTTTTCCGCCACGTCAGCGGCGATTTTTTCGCGCTCAGCGGCAATGGTGGCCTCATCCGGCGCATTGCCGGCTTCGGTCTGGGTCTCAATCCATTCGTTCAGCTGGAATTCCACATTGCCGCCCAGCTGAATGTCGGTCCCGCGACCGGCCATGTTGGTTGCGATGGTCACCGCACCCGGTTCGCCGCCCAGGGCCACTATGCCCGCTTCTTCTTCGTGGTAGCGGGCGTTCAGGACCTTGTGCGGGATCTTCTTCTTTTTCAGGACTTCCGACAGGGCCTCGGATTTTTCGATAGAAACCGTACCGACGAGGATGGGCTGGTCCTTGGCGTTGGCCTCTTCGATGGCCGCGACGATGGCGTCATTCTTTTCCGCCATGGTGCGGTAAAGCTCGTCCTCATCGTCGACGCGCGCGACAGGGCGGTTGGTCGGGATTTCCACCACGCCCAGACCATAGATGCCGCCGAATTCCTCGGCTTCGGTCGCTGCGGTGCCGGTCATGCCGGACAGCTTGTCGTAAAGGCGGAAGTAATTCTGGAAGGTGATGGAGGCCAGCGTCTGGTTCTCCGGCTGGATCTCCACGCCTTCTTTCGCCTCGATCGCCTGGTGCAGACCTTCAGACAGGCGACGGCCCGGCATCTGGCGACCGGTAAACTCGTCGATCAGGATCACTTCGCCGTTCTTGACGATGTATTCCTTGTCCTTGTTGAAGATCTTGTGCGCTTTCAGGCCCTGGTTCACGTGGTGCACAACGGAGACGTTTTCCACGTCATACAGGTCGCCATGCTCCTCGATCAGCTCGCGCTCTTTGAGCAGCTGCTCGATATGCTCGTTGCCCTCTTCAGTGAAGGTACAGCTGCGCGACTTCTCGTCGATCGTGTAGTCTTCCTCATCCAGCAGCGGGATGATGGCATCGATCGTCTTGTAGAAGTCGGTTCGATCATCCAGGCGCCCGGAGATGATCAGCGGGGTGCGCGCTTCGTCGATCAGGATGGAATCCACCTCGTCGACAATCGCGAAATTATGGGTCGCTTTTTCCGGAGGGCGGCCGCCGAACTGGACCATCTCGGCGAGCGAATACTTCATGTTGTCGCGCAGATAGTCGAAGCCGAACTCGTTATTCGTGCCGTAGGTGATGTCGCAGGCATAGGCCTGACGGCGGGCATCATCCTGCATGCCGTGCATGATCACGCCGGTGGTCATGCCCAGCTTGGCAAAGACCTGACCCATCCATTCAGAGTCACGCTTGGCCAGGTAGTCGTTGACCGTGACCACGTGCACGCCCTTGTCCGGCAGCGCGTTCAGGTAAGCAGCCAGGGTGGAGACCAGCGTCTTGCCTTCACCGGTTTTCATTTCAGAGATATTGCCGCCGTGCAGCACCATGCCGCCCATCAGCTGCACATCGTAATGGCGCTGACCCAGGGCGCGCTTGGCCGCCTCGCGTACCGCTGCAAAGGCTTCCGGAAGTAGCTTGTCCAGGCTCTCGCCGCCCTCATGGCGCTCGCGGAATTCTGCGGTTTTGGCCGCCAGCTGCGTGTCGTCCAGCGCCTCGAATTCAGGCTCCAGGGCATTGATCTTTTCAACGTCTGGCCGCATGCGTTTGACCGTGCGGTCGTTGGATGAACCGAAGAGCTTGCGGGCGAGATCGAGCATGACGTATCAGCCTTGGCGGGCGAGAAAGTTTTTGTGTGCGTCACAAGAGGTGACGCGGTGATGAACAAATAAGCTGTACCTGCCATAGTAGTCACAAGGCACAACCGTCACCGGTGACTTAAGGAGGCCCCCTTTGAGTGTCAATCAAGCCCCGCTGCGGCGAATGGCAATAAGCCTTGCTGTGTGCGCGATTTTGACCGCCTGCTCCGGTGAGGTCAGTGAGCCGTCTGATGAGCCCGCGGCCGCCCCGCCACCCAGTGCCGAGGGCCTGCGCTTCATCGCCACCGAGGCGGGTGACGGCGAGCAGGTGGCCGCGCGTGTCGGCGATACCGTCATCCTGGTCAGCGACGTCTACCGGGAGGCCGTTGCGCAGGAGTTTATCACCGACGGTGAAGACCTGCCGGAAGGCGGCGCGCTGTTTCAGGATGCTCTGGCCGAGCTGGTCGACCAGCGCCTCCTCGCACTTGAAGCGGCCAGTCGCGGCCTTGATCAGGACGGTGAAGCCCGCCGCCGCCTTGCCGCCGCCGAGGAGCGTATTCTGGGCAATGTGCTGGTGGAGACCACAATTGCGCGCTCCGTCACTGATGAGGCTGTGGAGCGGGTCTACGAGGAGCAGGCGCGCCTGGCTCCACGCGTCCCTGAGGTGCGCGCGCGCCATATCCTCGTGGATACGCGCGAGGAGGCGGAAGAGGCGCTGCGGGTTCTCGAAGACGGGGTGAGCTTTACCGATCTCGTTTCGCGCATCAGCCAGGATCCGGCCACGCGATTTAATGGCGGGGATCTGGGCTACTTCACGCGCTCGGGCATCGTGCCGGGATTTGCCGAGGTCGCCTTCTCTACAGAAGAGGGCGAGATCAGCGCCCCGTTCGAAACCGAATATGGCTGGCACATCCTGACCGTGGTGGACCGCCGGACCCAGCCGCGCCCCAGCCTTGAAAGTATGCGCCCCAGCATCTTGCGCTTCTTGACCCTGCAACAGATTGACGGGCTGGTTTCAGAGTTGAGGCAGACCTATCCGGTGGTGATCCAGACTGGCGCAGCACCCAGCGACCTGCGCACGCCCGACGGTGATGAACCGGCTGAAAATGGCAGCTCTGAAGGGGCTCCCGCGGCTGACGAGGAAGAGCCCGGGCGTTAAGTCCCTTTTAACCAGCCTTTTGCACGGCGATTTAAGACAATGGGTTTTTGATGAAGACTGACATGCTGCTTCTTGTGGCGGCCGCCGCGCTTGTTGATCCCGATGGACGGGTTCTTGTCGCGCAGCGCCCTGAAGGGAAGGCCCACGCTGGCAAGTGGGAGTTTCCCGGCGGGAAGGTTGAGCCCGGTGAAACGCCGGAACTGGCACTGGTGCGCGAACTGCGCGAAGAATTGGGAGTGGAGCCTTGCGAGCAATGCCTGCAGCCTTTCGCCTTCGCCTCCCATCCAATGGGTCCGGATCGCCATTTGCTGATGCCGCTCTTTATCTGCCGGCGCTGGGACGGCTTTGTCGATCCCAAGGAAGGTCAGGCCGTTAAATGGGTGCGCTCAGACAAGCTTCTCACCATGGACCTTCTGGACGCGGACAAGCCGCTGGCCGCAGAGCTGCGCGACCGCCTCGTTGGTGGGCGCGTCTAAGGCTTTTCGGACGCGACAGGTCTGGGGCCACGGCCATCGAATACGGTCTGATCTCGGCCATTCTTGCCACCTCCATCATTGGAGCCGTCAGCCTTCTGGGTAACGGCGTTGATGGAATGTGGGACCGCATGTCGGCCAGCCTGTCTGCCCCCCTGGGCGGAGATGCAGGCGGATCAGAGGGCGGAGACGGCGGCGACGCCGCGTAAGCTGGCCTAGACCGCTCCGCTCATCTTGATGAGCATCCAGACCGCCATACCGATCATCATCAGGTTTTCCGTCAGCGACACGAAGCCGAGCGGCACCTTGCTGTCACCGCCCACGCAGGCGCATTTCAGCTCCCGCTTGTCGATATAAACCGCCTTGAACACGCTGACGGCCCCGACGCCTGCCACGAAGAGTGCGGCCGGTGCAGCCAGCCATGTCAGCACGCCCGCGACCATCAACACACCCGCGCCGGTCTCCACAAAGGGATAGACATAGCCGTAGCGCACATGGCGCTGGGCCAGGAGATCGTAGTTCAGGAACATGGTCGCAAAGCGATCCACGTCCTGCAGCTTTTGAAGGCCAAGCAGGACCATCGAGATGGCAATAAAGAGCTCAAGCGTACGACCCGACAGCGCCGTGTCACTGCTGATCCATGTCACGGCTACTGCCAGCAGCGCCGCAACGGAAAATAGCGCGATCACCGGCTGATAGGTCGTCTCATCGTCGCTCTTGGTCGCCTTTCCAAAGAAGGCGCTCAGCTCGTCAAATCCGCCAATCCGCTTGCCATCGATAAAGGCTTGCGGCGTGGTCTTTACGTCCTGATCGGCCTTGAAGGCGTCGACCTCTTCGCGCGTGGTCAGGTGATGATCGTCCAGGTCATAGCCCTCGCGCTCCAGCAGCGCCTTGGCTTTCAGACCGTGCGGGCACATGTGGTCACCCATGACCATGCGGTAGAGCGTGGCGTGTTTTTGCGTCATGTCGAAACGGGTCCGTTTCCCAAAGGTTGCGCGTGGTTGGACCTATGTGGAACTGGAGAGCGGGGCGCGCAAGGCGGCCTAGCTGCCCGCTTTGTCGCCTGCGCCCTTTTCCTCAACGCCGAGCGCATCGGCCAGGCGCTTCGTCGCAGAGCCCGGGCGTTTGGGTTTGGGTTGGTCGGGATGGGGCGCCCATCCGGCGAAATTGATGATCTCGAAGGTCGCCGGCACTTTGCCATCCTCGTGCGCGTGGTCGGCGGCATAGGCTTGGGCGGTCGTCACGAAGAGTTGCTTGGTGCCGGGCGTGCGCGAGCGATCGGTCAGCACGCTCGTCTCTCCCATCTTCCTGAGGTCGCGCATCAGCACAAAGGAATTGCCATAGCGCGCGGTGACCCGGTCGATGTCTGACACCGGCATTGTAAAGCCGGCACGCGAGACCAGCCCGGCCATGTCGATGGTGTCGGCAAAGGGGGAGACGCGCCGCGCCGGTTCGCGGTCGATTGCCTCTTCGGCCTTGGCCATGGAACTGCGCAGCTCTGTGAGCGTCGATCCACCCAGCACCGAACCGGCAAAGAAGCCGTCCGGCTTCAGCGCGTAATTGATCTGGATCAGCGCGCCCACGAGATCATTGGTCCAGTGCAGCGACAGGCAGGACAGGACCAGATCCACGCTTCCCTCGCGCACCGGCAGGAATTCTTCATCCAGCGCCACGGCCGTGTGATCTGACAGGCCCGCCAGCTTTGGCGACAGGTCCGCTTCGATGACATGGCCGATTTTCTTGCGTGCCTCGGGGCGGTCTTTCAGGGCGCGCCCGACCGCGCCGCCGCCGCCGATGACCAGGCAGGTTTCAAAGTCGCGGGACACGCTCTCCACCCGGTCGAGCAAATCATCCGCGACACGCGCATAAAGAAAGTCGTAGTCTGTAAATTCGCGTGCCGCGCGATCTTTGCGCTGGCGCAGGAGCTGCCGGTCGAACAGCTGCGGCGGGCCGTCTTCAGAGGGAGGCTCTGGCTTTGACGCAATCAGGGTCACACGGGTCATGGTCCCGATATGGCCGTTTATGGCTGGCGCGCCAAGCGCGTCAGGTGTGGACGACCGTGGCCAATACACTGTGGCCGCCCGTTTCGCCGATCTCAGGAGAGCCGGTTTTACACACCGGCGAACTGACCGCCGCCGACTGGGCCGACATCCATTTCATCGACCGCCCCCACTGCCGGTCCTGTGGCGTGCCCTTTGACCATCCCAGCTTTGACGACATGGACTGCCCGGCCTGCCTTGCCCGCCCCCAGGCCTTCGGGTGCGCCCGCTCGGTCTTCGTCTATGACGCGGCCAGCCGGCCCATGGTCCTCGGATTAAAGCATGCCGGGCGTACCGACGCGGTGGCCGCTTTCGGGCGCTGGATGGCCCGGGCCGGGGCCGATGCTCTTGAGGGGGCTGATGCCCTGATCCCGGTGCCGCTGCATCCCAGCCGCCTGCGCGCCCGGCGGTTCAATCAGTCGCTGCTGCTGGCGAAATCCATCTCACGGGTCACTGAAGTGCCGGTCGACGCCCACGCGCTGGCCCGCACCCGGCGCACACCGACGCAGGGCGGGCTGACGGCCAAAAGCCGGGCGCGCAACGTGGCCGGCGCGTTCACCGTTCGCGATGCGGCAGGCGAGGGCCTGAACGGCAGAAACCTGGTCCTGGTGGATGATGTTTTTACAACAGGGGCGACGCTAAATGCCTGCGTACGGGCGTTAAAGCGGGCTGGTGCCGCGAATGTGAATGCGATCACACTGGCGCGCGTTGTGAAACCGGTCGATCCGACTAAATAACAGGCCAATCGTAATTCGTTTAAAGGAGGCGCCGCCATGGCAGCCGTAACGCTTTATACCCGCCCGCTGTGTCCCTACTGCGTGCGCGCGGTCTCGTTGTTGAAGAAAAAGGGTGTCGCGTTTGAAGAAATCGATGCCGGCTTCGACGTGCGCAAGAAGAAGGAAATGATGGAGCGTGCAAACGGCGCGCGCACCTTCCCGCAAATCTTCATTGGCGACACCCATGTGGGCGGCTGCGACGAGATGATGGCGCTGGAACGCGAAGGCAAGCTCGACGAGATGCTGGCGGCTTGATTTCTGATCAGATCAGAGTGTCATCCCCCGGTTTAGCCGGGGGACCCATGCTGTGTCCGTGCTGCTAGGCCCAACCCGACCGGCATGGGTGGCCCGAATAAATCGGGCCATGACACACAATGAGTATTTGTCGTTTTCCGCGAATATCGGGCTGTTCGGCTTGTGAGCGCGGGGCACTGCGAGCGCGCTTGATCACTTTGCTATCCTGAATCATCGTCTCGAACGGTACCGTTTGGCGATGCCCCGACGCCAAAGGCGTCGTGAGGCGAACAGCCGCCCGGAGCGTGGCGGGCTCGCCCCGCCCAAGCGAGGACCGACCGAACGGACGTGAGGAAGGACAAGAGAAAATGAAGACAGCTCTGATTCAGATGCGTTCGGGCATCGATCCGGCGCGCAATATTGATGACGCCGAGGCGATGATCCGTGAGGCTGCCGCCGAGGGTGCGCAGCTGATCGCGACGCCGGAGACCACGCATCTTGTCCAGCGCGATCCGGCTGAGCTCGCCAAGGTGATCAAGACACCGGAGGCCGATCCCGCGCTGGTGCGGTTTGCCGATCTGGCTGACAGTCTGAATATCGAGCTGCTGATCGGCTCCATGGCGCTGACGGGATCCGATGGCCGCGCGGTGAACCGCTCCATGCTGTTTGGACCGGACGGTCAGACCCGCGCCAGCTATGACAAGATCCACATGTTCGATGTCAGTCTCGGGGCGGGTGAAAACTACCGCGAGTCCGACACCTATCAGCCCGGCGACACCGCCGTGATGGTCGATCTGGCTGAGGTGAAGCTGGGTCTGACGATCTGCTATGACCTGCGATTTGCCGCGCTCTATCGCAAGCTCGCGAAAGCCGGAGCCAACGTCCTGACCGTGCCCAGCGCCTTTACCCAACCCACGGGCCGGGCCCACTGGGAGGTGCTCTTGCGCGCCCGCGCGATCGAGACCGGCAGCTACGTCATCGCGCCGGCCCAGGGCGGTAAGCATGAGGATGGGCGCAAGACCTGGGGCCATTCCATGGTCGTCGATCCGTGGGGCGAAGTGATTGGCCATCTGGACCATGACGCGCCCGGCATTCTTTACGCCGAGATTGATACGGCCAAATCAGACAAGGCGCGTGAGCGCATTCCCGCCCTCATCGGTGACAGAGCGTTTGAAGGCCCATGATCCGCTACGCGCTTGTTTGTGACGATACCCACGAGTTCGAGGCCTGGTTCTCGTCCTCAGGCGATTATGACATGCAGGTCGAGCGCGGCCTCGTGGAATGCCCGCATTGCGGCTCCACAGCTGTAAAGAAGCAGATCATGGCCCCGTCGGTACGCACCGCGCGCAAGGTGGAAGCGCGTGCTGAAAAAACAGCCAATGGCGCAGCGAATTTTCAGGAGCTTGCCCGCAAGGTCCAGGCGCACATCCGGTCAAACTACGACTATGTGGGGCCCGATTTTGCCAAAGAGGCGCGCGCCATCCACGAAGGCCAAAAGCCTGAACGCCTGATCTATGGCGAAACCACACCAGAAGAGCGCGAAAAGCTCGCCGAAGATGATGTCCCGGTCGCGCCGCTGCCCGAGCCTTTTGCGCCGACGCCGCCCAAGAAGGCGAATTAGCTACGCCCAGATTGCCCCAGCGAGGCCGACGCAAAAGCCAGCAACGGCTCCCAGCGGCGGGACCCAGCTGTTTTCCAGCTTCACCTGTGGGGCCACATCCTGAAATGTCAGGAAAAGGATGCCGCCGGCTGCGAACAGCATCAGCACGCCCAATGTCTCCGGGTTCGAAGACAGGAAGCCGGCCCCCAGGGCAGCTGCGACCGGACCCAGAAGCGGCATGGTGATAAAAATGCCGAGCGTCCTGAGCTCGCTCCCGCGCCCCCGGGAGGCCACCTCGCGATAGGCGTTGAAACTCTCCGGCAGGTTTTGAAGCGCGATCAGCAAAGCGAGCAGCAAACCTGCATCCGCGCCTGTCGCGAGCAAGGCACCGAGCGCGATGGCCTCGGGCACATAGTCCACCAACATGGCCAGTAGCTGGCCAGCCGAATGGCCTCGCTTTCCAAGGCTTCGGTCAATCACGAAAAAGGCGAGCCCCCCGGCAAGGAAGGCGGGCAGGGCGAGGAGTTGCGGGGCGCGGTTCAGGCCTTCGGGTACCAGCACCAGCGCTATGGCTGCGATCAGAACGCCGCCCCCGAACGCCATGATGCCGTGGCGGCTTTCGCTGGAAAGCCAGTTGGGATGGATGCGGTCCCAAAGCGCAAGGCCAGCTCCGACCGGGATTGTCGATCCCGCGATGGCGGCCAGCAAGAGCGCGTTGAAGAAGACCGAGCTGTCCATGGCCGTAGCCGAACCCTAAGCCGCTTTCTCCGAGGCCATCAGATAGTTCACGCCGGCGTCGCCGGAGATGAAGAAGCGGTCTTTCAGCGGGTTGTAGCTGACGCCGACCGGTGAGCGTGGGGTCAGGCCTTCGGCTTCCAGCGCGGCGATGACTTCATCGGGTTTGACCAGCTTGTCGAACTGGTGCGTGCCGCGCGGCAGCCAGCCCATGACGTATTCGGCGCCAAAGATCGCGGTGACGAAGGCGCGCGGCGTGCGGTTGATCGTGCCGACCACCATCATTCCGCCGGGTTTGACCATCCGCGCACAGTTGCGCAGGAAGCTGTCCGGATCGACCACGTGCTCCACCACTTCCAGGTTCAGCACCACGTCAAACTGCTCCGGGCCGTCCGCTTCCAGAAGCTGTTCAGCGGTGCCGTGGCGGTAGTCGATCTCGAGACCGGCTTCCTCGGCGTGGACCAGTGCGGTCTTGATGTTGGCTTCGGCGGCATCAACGGCCGTGACCTCAGCGCCTAGCCGCGCCATGGGCTCAGACACCAGCCCGCCCCCGCAGCCGATATCGAGAAGCTTCAGGCCTTTCAGCGGCTCTGCACCGGTGGTGCCAAAGTGCGCCGCCAGCGTGTCGCGGATATAGGTCAGGCGCGCCGGATTGAATTTGTGCAGCGGCGCAAACTTGCTGTCCGGGTTCCACCAGTCCGCGGCCATGGCGGAGAATTTCGCGACCTCTTCGGGGTCGATCGACGGGGTGGACAGAGCGTCGGGAGCAGCGGCGGTGGCCATGTCAAATCCTCAGGTCAAACGTGTCGTCAGCGGTTTGCGTCTTGCTTGCGCCGCAATATGGTCATGGCCGCCCGATAAAGCGAGCCCTGCGATCTTCTGTCCTACTGCTTCTGAAAACGAGACCTGCCTGTGACCCGTGACGCCCGCCCTTCACGCCTTGTCCTGAAATTCGGCGGGACCTCCATGGGCAGCCCGGAGCGTATCGCCCACTCCGCCGCGATTGCCGCACGCGAAGCCGAAGCGGGCCGTCAGGTGGCAGTTGTGGTCTCGGCCATGGCCGGGGAAACCGACCGCCTGCTGGGTCTGGCGGAAGCCATGGGCGGCGGGCTTGGCGAGCGCGAAACAGACACCGTCCTTGCCGCAGGCGAGCAGGCGAGCGCCGCCCTGATGGCGCTTGCGTTGACCCGGGCCGGTCATCCGGCCCAGGCGGTCATGGGATGGAGCCTGCCCATCCATGTGGAGGGGCCACCGGGTTCCGGGCGGATCACCGCGATTGCCGGCGAGGGGCTGGAGGCGCTGTTAAACGCCGGGGTCATCCCCGTTGTGGCTGGCTATCAGGGTCTCGACCGGGAGGGCCGCCTGATGACGCTGGGGCGCGGTGGCACCGACCTGACGGCGGTCGCCGTCGCGGCGGCCATCGGCGGGGAATGTGACATCTATACTGATGTGGATGGCGTCTTCACCACCGACCCGCGCATCGAGCCGGAGGCAGCGCGCGTGGAGCGCATCAGCCATGATGCTATGCTGGAGCTTGCCGCCCAGGGCGCAAAGGTTCTGCAGACCCGCTCTGTGGAATACGCCAAGGCCAAGGATGTCACCCTGCGCGTGAAATCCAGCTTCCTCGATCCGGGCGAGAGCGCCGGGACCGAGGTGGTTGAAGACGCCGCCATCGCCGAACGCCGGGTGGTGTCTGGCGTTTCCTATGTGCGCGATCAGGCCCGGGTGTCAGTCCATGGCGGGGCCGATGCCGCGCCCGCCGAGGCCCTGTTTGCCGGCCTGGCCGAGGCTGATGTGGCCGTCGACATGATTGTCCAGGCCCGCTCGCGCGCCGGCGGGGCCGTCGTGGAGTGCTCGGTGGCGGGCCGGGATCTGCCGCGGGCGCTGAAGGTTGCCGAAGCGCTGGAGGGGCAGGACCTCGCCGTGCGCTCTGAAACCGGTCTGGCGAAAGTCTCGGTGGTGGGCACCGGGCTGCGCGGACGAGCCGATGTTGCGCGTACGCTTTATCGGGTGCTTGCCCAGCAAGGTTTGACCGCGCACATGGTGGCAACCAGCGAGATCAAGATTTCGGTGCTCGTGGACGGTGAGGATCTGGAAAAGGCTGTGCGCGCGCTGCATGGAGCCTATGGTCTGGCCGCAAGCTAACCCCCATCTCACGGTTCAAGCGCACCGCAAGACTTGACGAAACGCGTCTCACGCGCGCTCCTGTTTGCCATATTGATGTATCGATTAAAGAGCTGAGGCCGACAGACACTTGATGCCGACCAACGCCCCCTCCACTGCCGAGCGTGGCTCTCGCCGCCTGCTGGGCCGTATCCGCGACCTGATGGCGGTTCAGGCCGATGCGCAGGCACGCCTCGATGAGCTCACCGACATCATCGCCGAAGAAACCCGGTCCGATGTGAGCTCGATTTATCTGGTGCGGCCGTCCGGTGCGCTGGAGCTGTCAGCGACCCACGGCCTGAAGGCGGAAGCGGTGCACACCACCCGCCTGCGCCCGGGTGAGGGTCTGGTCGGCACTGTGGCCCGGCGCGCCCGCCCGCTGGCGGTGGAAAATGCGCCGGCTCACCCGAACTTCTCCTACCGGGAGGAAACCGGAGAAGAACCGTTCAAGACCTTTGTCGGCGTACCGATCCTGCGCGGCGGTCGTCTGGTCGGAGTTCTGACCGCCCAGACCGCCGAAGCGCGCGCGACCACCGAAGAAGAAATCGAGACGCTGCAGACCGTCGCCATGCTGCTGGCGGAGATCGTGGCGTCGAGCGATCTGGCCGGCGCGGAGGAATTTTCCGGGCTGGAGCTGCGCCTGTCGAAGCCGGAACGCTTCCAGGGCCTCGCCCTGTCCAACGGTATTGCCGCCGGTGTGGCGGTGAAGTTCGAGCCACACGTGCTCGCCCAGGGGATTGTGGCTGAGGACAGCGACGCCGAAGAAGCCCGCTTGGAATCTGCGATCGAGCGGCTGCGCCGGTCCATCGATGCGCTGCTGGATTCAGGACGCGTACCCACCGGCACCCCGTCGCGGGAGGTGCTCGAAGCCTATCGCCTGTTTGCCTATGACCGGGGCTGGCTGAAGCAGCTGCACGAGGCGGTACGCTCCGGCCTGACCGCGGAAGCGGCGGTGGAGCGGGTGCGAAACGAGCACCGCGCCCGGCTGATGAAGGCGCGCGATGTGCACTTTCGCGAGCGCCTGCACGATCTGGAAGACCTGGCGAACCGGCTCTTACGCCACCTAGCGCGCACCGAAGATGCGGCCCCAAGCCTGCCGGACAATGCGATCCTGCTGGCGCGCTCCATCGGTCCGGCCGAATTGCTGGAGTTTGACCGCTCGCGGCTTGCCGGGATCGCGCTGGAAGAGGGCAGCTCCAGCTCCCACGCCGCCATTGTCGCCAAGGCGCTCGGCATCCCCATGGTGGGCCGCGTTGAGGGCGCGCTGGACCGGGTGGAAGACGGCGATCCACTCATCCTCGATGGCGATTTCGGGCTGCTCTTCGCGCGTCCGTCTGAAGAGGTGCGCACCGCCTATGACGAGCGCATTGAGAGCGCTGCGGTCCGCGCGCGCGCTTTCCATGACATGCGTGACGAGCCGGCGCTCAGCCTTGATGGCGAGCGGGTCGAGCTTTTCATGAATGCCGGGCTTCTGGTGGAGATGACCAAGCTGGAGGAAACCGGCGCGGAGGGCGTGGGCCTGTTCCGCACCGAATTCCAGTTCATGGTCTCTGACACCCTGCCGCGCCTGCAGGCCCAGACTGAGCTTTATCGCGCGGTGTATGAGGCGGCCGGCGACAAGCCGTTGGTGTTCCGCACGCTCGACCTCGGCGGCGACAAGGTCACGCCCTACACCCCATCCATGCGTGAGCCGAACCCGGCGCTCGGCTGGCGCGGGCTCCGCATGGGGCTCGATCGCCCGGGTCTGTTACGCTACCAGCTGCGCGCGCTGGTTCGGGCCGGGGCCGGGCGCGTGCTGCGGGTCATGTTCCCCATGGTCACCGAGCCGGAGGAGTTCGCCGAAGCCAAGGATATCCTCCACCAGGAAGTCGCCTACGCGGTGCGCCATGGCCGGGAAGCCCCGATCGAGGTGCGCGTCGGCTTTATGCTGGAAACCCCTGCCATTGCCTACAATCCGGACCCGGTGCTGGAGATCGCGGACTTTGTCTCGCTGGGTGCGAACGACCTGATGCAGTATTTCTTCGCGTCCGATCGCCAGAACCCACAGGTGTCGGAGCGTTATGACCCGATCAGCACCTCTGCGCTGAAGCTTTTCACCTCGATCCAGACGGCGTGCGAGCGCCATGGCAAGCCGATCAATGTGTGCGGTGAACTGGCGGGCCGCCCGCTGGAGGCCTGTGTCCTGTCGGCGCTGGGTCTGCGTCGCCTGTCCATGGCGGCGGGGTCCATTGCCCCGGTGAAACAGGCGATTGCCGGGACCGACCTGAAGAAGATGGCAGACTGGCTGCGGACCGAGATGGAGGTTGGCGACCGGATCGGTCAGCCGCCTTTGCGCCAGCGTCTGCTCGATGCCGGCGAGGCTGCCGGGGTCGCGCCTGAGTTTGTTGATAAATTCAAAAGCATTTGATTGAATGATGTTGCAGTGCGGCGTACAAGTCACACTTGCTGAGGGGGCGTCGACGGACGCACATCATGACCGGATCACGAATGACCAAGCTGGACGACACACAGGCCGACGCAGCGTATGTGCCTGTGGATTCAGTCTTTTCCGACGCGCCAAGCGCCAATGACGCCTTCTATGGCGGGCTTGGAGAACAGCTTCGCAAGGCGCGTACGGATGCCGGTCTGACCCTTGATTCGGCCTCGGCTCGCACTCGCATCAAACGCGATTATCTCGACGCGCTGGAAAGTATGGACCCGCGCGGCCTGCCTTCGCGCACCTACGCGACCGGTTATCTGCGCACCTATGCGCAGTTTCTGGGGCTGGATGCCGCCGCCTGTGTCGAGCAGTTCAAGCTTGAGGTGGAAGTCGATGCGGGCCGTGCCACACCGACGGCCCCGCAGGAACGCAACGAAATCCAGCTACCACGCGGCATGGTCGGAGCGATCTTCATCCTCGTCCTCGTGATCGCGGGGGCCGGCTGGTATGGCAATTATCTCAATCGGTCAGAGGCCTATGCTGGCGTCGATGCGCCCATGGATGCGCTGATTGAGGACGAGGGCCCGCTGGTGGCTGAAAGCGCTACCCCGCGCCCTACGCCCGAGGCGATCTGGTCGGCATTGCCCACCGCCTCCAGCGAAGGGGCGCTGACGCTGGAAGCTGCAGCCCCGGTCGAAATCGAGGTGCGCGACGCCTCTGGGCGCATTCTGGCGGCGCGTGAGTTGGACGTTGGTGACGTCTACCGAGCGCCTGACGAGCCGGGTCTGACCGTGTCTGCGTCCGACGCAGGCGCCCTGCTGGTGCGGGTGTCCGGGCGTCCTCTGGGGGCGCTGGGCGATGATGGCGAGACCGTCGACAATGTCTCGGCTGCCGAGTTCATCCTCGCCGCGCTGCGCGAAGACGCCAGCCGCTAGGCAGGACCGCCCAAAGGGCCTCGCCGGAAAGACCATATTGTTTTATATGTTATAGCCGATCCGCTGAGCGATCCGCGAAAGGCCTCGTCATGTCCGTTGAAGCGCACACCACCGTCCGTCCCTGGCGCATGATCGACCGGCGCAATTCGCGTCAGATCATGGTGGGGAATGTGGCCGTGGGCGGGGACGCGCCGATCTCCGTGCAGTCGATGACCAACACGCCGACGCCGGACGCCAACGCGACCATCAATCAGATCCGCCGTCTGGAAGAGGTGGGGGCCGACATCGTGCGGGTGTCCTGCCCGGATGAGGACTCCACCGCGGCGTTCAAGACCATCGCCAAGGCCGCCAATGTGCCGCTCGTGGCGGATATTCACTTCCACTACAAGCGTGGCATTGAAGCGGCAGAGGCCGGGGCCGCCTGCCTCAGGATCAATCCGGGTAATATCGGCTCGATGGACCGGGTGAAGGACGTCGTCTCGGCGGCACGCGACCATGGCTGTGCGATCCGGATCGGGGTCAACGCTGGTTCGCTGGAAAAGCATCTGCTTGAAAAATATGGCGAGCCTTGCCCCGATGCGATGGTGGAAAGCGCGCTCGATCACGCGCGCATCCTCGAAGATCTCGACTTTAAAAACTACAAGATTTCGGTGAAGGCCTCGGACATTTTCCTGACCGTCGCCGCCTACCAGCAGCTGGCAGAGGCCACCGACACGCCGCTACATCTGGGTGTGACGGAGGCCGGCGGCCTGCGCACCGGCGGGGTGAAGTCCTCCATTGGCATGGGCTCGCTGCTTTGGGCCGGGATTGGCGACACCATCCGCGTGTCCTTAAGCGCTGACCCGGTCGAGGAGATCAAGGTTGGCTATGACATCCTCAAATCGCTCGGCCTGCGCACCCGCGGCGTGAACATCATTGCCTGCCCCTCTTGCGCGCGTCAGGGCTTTAACGTGATCAAGACGGTGGAAACGCTGGAAGAGCGCCTGGAACACATCCAGGAACCGATTTCCCTGTCGATCATCGGCTGCGTTGTGAACGGCCCGGGCGAGGCCATGTATACCGACCTGGGCTTTACCGGCGGCGGCAAGGGCAGCGGCATGCTCTACCACGCCGGCGCGATCTCCGGAAAAGTCTCCAACGAGGAGATGGTCGAACGCATCGTCGAAGCGGTCGAAGACAAGGCCGCCAAGATGAAAGCCGAACGCGAAGCGGCAGAGCAAGCCGCGGAGTAGGGGCCTCACCCCTCCCGATAAAACTCGGCCTGGCCTTCGAACATGGCCTTGTAGCGGCCGCCTTTTGCCAGCAGCTGATCATGGGTGCCGCGTTCCACGATCTCTCCTTTGTCCAGCACCAGGATCTGGTCTGCGCCGCGCAGATTGGCCAGGCGATGGCTGATCAGGATGGTGGTACGATCATCGGCTGAGGCGGCGGCGATGAACTCACCTTCCGCGGCCGGATCGAGCGCGGAGGTCGGCTCGTCCAGGATCAGGGTTTGCGCCTCTGTGCGCAGCATGGCGCGGGCCAGCGCCAGGCGCTGCCACTGACCGCCGGACAGTTCGCGCCCATCGAGAAACTGGCGCGACAGGCGTGTGTTGAGCCCGTGGGGCAGGTCATCCAGCACCGGCTGGGCCAGGCCCTTGATCGCGGCCTCGCGCAAGGCATCCGGATCGGTATCGCGCAAGCCTTTGCCCATGGCGATATTCTCCCCGGCGGTCATGCGATAGCGCTGAAACGGCTGAAACAGGACGGCGGTGCGGGCATAGAGCGCCTCGGGCGACCAGTCTTGCAGCGGCAAGCCATCAAGCAGGATGCGACCGTCGCTGGGCGTGTAGAGCCCGGTCAAAAGCTTGACCAGCGTGGTCTTGCCCGAGCCATTGGCCCCGGCAATACCCAGTGCCATGCCCGGCGGGATATGAAGGCTGAGATCCTGCACAGCCGGGCGTTTGGCACTTGGATAGGTAAAGCTCACCGCCTCCAGCCGATAGCCATCACCGGGTACAGGACCGGCGCTGGCTGTCCCGCGCGGCGTGCCTTCAGGCAGGGCAAGCAGGGCGTAGAGATTGGACACATAAAGCAGGTCGGCATACCCGCCATTCAGCGAGGTCAGGAAGGCCGTCACGGTGTTCTGCGCCTGCTTTAAAATCGCCACGTGCATGGTCATGGTGCCCACACTGATCACCGTGGCGATGGCCGCCAGTACGATCCAGACCTTCCCCGCGATGAAGACGACCGAGCTTGCCGTAATCAGCGCGGCACCCAGCCAGGCCTGGCGGCGGTGGGTGGCCATGTCTTCAGCAAACAGGCTGCCGAACAGCGCCTGATAGCGCTCAAAGATGGAGGCGCTGGCATCGGAGTGGATGCGCTCTGGCGCGGAGCCATCCGAGAGCATCAGGCCTTCAAGATAATTGCGCTGGCGCATCTCCGGCGTGCGCCCTGTCAGTAAGCGGAAGACGGTGCCGGCAAAGCGGGTCTCTGACAGAAAAAGCGGCAGGCCGCCGCCAATCACCAGCACGATCAGCCAGGGCGAAAACGTCATCAGCACCAGCGCAAAGCTGACAAGCGTGATGAAGTGCTGAGCCAGCTCAATCACACGCACGACCAGGCTATAGGGCCGTGAGGTGGCGTGCTGGCGCGCCAACAGGATTTGCTGCTGTGTGCTGGCATCCTCAATGGTTTGAAGATCGAGCTTCAGCGTCTTGGTAAAGATGGTCCGGCTGACCGCCTGACCCAGCCGGGCCTGTAGCACCCGCTTTTGAAACGCCATCAGGCGGCGGTCGGCCAGCAACAGGCCCAACAGGCCCGCCTCCATGACTACAAAGCCGATGACGGCGTTGCGGGTTTCAGCGGAGGGCTCCTCGGCAATCGCGGCCAGCACGCCATCGATGATCAGCTTTCCCAGATAGGCCGCCAGCGCCGGGGCGAGGGCGGCAAACAGCGTCATGACGATCAAGGTGACCATCAGGCCAGGCGCGGTGGCCCAGGCCAGTGTCAGCACGCGGCGGGCATGGCCGATCGCCTCTTTCAGGCCCGGTTTTTCAACCGTTGAAAGCTCGACCTCGCCCACTCCTGTGTCCTTTGCCTGTTGCGGGCCTATTCAGCCGCTGCGCTGGCTGCGGCCCGGGCTTCGGCAACGCGCTGGCTCAGGACTGCACCCTTGTGCGGGAAGGGCTCTGTTGGAATTTCCCGACCCAGGAAGGGTGCCAGCTTCTCAAAGCCTTCACCGCTGCAGATATCGATGATCAGAAGGTCGTCCGGGCGGTCCTTGAAGTAGGCCTTTACCGCTTCGACGTGCTGGTCATAGACCCAGCTGAAACGCTCCGGCACGTAGTTGTAACACCCATACACTGCCGAGCGCAGGAATTGGCGCATCAGCATGTGAACCTCATCATCGGGGTCATCGGTATGCTTGAAGGCCGGGCGATTGAACCAGTGATTGGAGCAGGACCGCAGCCAGCTATCTTTGTCGCGCACCGTCAGGATGAACTTGCTGCCGGGATAGGCTTTGTCGAGCTGCTGGTAAAAGGGCACCGTCGTGATGTCGGTCAGGCCATCATAATATTTCAGCAGCGTCAGGTCATACTGACCATTGGACAGCTCGGTATAGGTGTCCTCGTCGATGGGATAGTGCGAGGTGTCATAGCCCAGAACCTGCAGTGCACTGGTCAGTGAGCGAGTGCCGGTCCGCGACAGGCCCAGACCAAAAACCTTCGAGCGCGTCGGCTTGTTGCCGAAATAGGGCCGATCGCTATTCGCCTCCAGCCAGGCTTCAACATCAGCAAGGCTCAGCGGGGCCTTCTCGGCAATCCCGTGGCGGGCGAGTTCGTCCTCGGCGCGTTGGGGCAGGGTTTCGATAAAGGCGTGGGTTTCAGCCGCGCTGGCATTGGCCGACACCTCACGGCGGGCATAGTCCACGGCGATCTGGGCGATGGTGAAGTCATCCACCTCGCCATCACCGGTCGGGTCGGGCCAGCGGCTCATGGCGGATTTCAGACGGTGAAGCTGCACCTGGGTGCGGCTGCGCAGTTCACGCAGCGCGTACTTCATGAAGATGTGGCGGTTGAACTGGAAATAGTCGTGCAGGATGTCGAAATTGCGGAACTGCTTGGACATGCGCAGCGGCTTCATGGCCAGATTGCGCAGGCGCGATTCAGGTCGCAGCACGTATTTCATGTCGTCTTCAGGCGGGGTCACATTGGCCATGGCCTGCACCAGATCGACGCGCGTGATGTGGACCCCGCAATGGATGCGCCCGCGGAAACGGTCGGACACATAGCTGTCCACATAGGCGGCATCGCACTGTTCGATAAAGCTGCGCATGTCCTCCAGGATCAGGCAGTCGGCGTCGAGATAGACCACGTAGTCGCAGTCATGATCGATCTTGAGCATCTCCTCCACGCATTTGGTGAAGGGGCGCACATCATCGATGATGTGGATCGCATCCGGGCGGATATGGCGCTTGGCCAGCTCAAGCGACGCCTCGGCGGTGCGCTCATCGATTTTGCGGAATACGAGATCAATCTTGGTCACGCGGTCAGGTCCCATTTGAAAGTCTTGTTGATCTGGCCGGCATGGTCTTCAAACAGGGCCAGGTGGGCGGGGCTCATCTCCTCGCGCCAGCGAAGGTCGAGACGGATATCGCCGGGGTGGTCGGCGTAATAGGCGTGTGTGCGTTCGGTCAGCCGAATGGAGCCTGACTTTTCGCGCGCGGTTTCGGCACCGGCAGCCACAAACTGCGTGCCGGTATTGCCGCCCAGCGGGTGATGCTCGCGCCCGGTGAAGTCCAGCATGGATGGCGCGAAGCTCACATCCAGCGCCGCGCAGACCCTGGCCATGGCAGCATGGGGATCGGTCGCGAAGGCCTCGTATTGAAGCTCCACCTTCGCGCCATCAAACCCGTCATAGAGATTGCGGCTGCGGGTCATCTGATCCACCCATTGTTCAATCTGGGCGACCGGGTCGCGGTCGGGGTATTTGCGCAGGCGAGAATTGACCACCGCGCGCCCGTCACGCTGAAGAAAGACCAGCCCGACCGTCCCGCCAAGCGCGTGGGTTTCGGCTGCGCGGGCGGTGATCCATTTGGCGTCCTTGGTGGAGTCCACGATGATGTCAGCGCCCACATGCTCTGCGATGCGCGCGTGAAGCGGCGCTTCGCCGTCCCACTGAAAGTCGGACCATACAGGGCAAGCCTCACCGCAAATCTTGCAGGCGCGCTTGCGCAGCGGCTTGTTCAGGTCGTGCAGATAGCGCGCCTTGGCCCCTTCGCCGATGTAAAACGCTCCCGCCGCCCCGCCGAGCACCATGCCCAGAAGGGTGGAACCTGAATGCCCGGCTCCGCAGATAAAGAGGCTTTTGAGCGCGCCCATGCCAACTGCCCGAAGTCAAAAACTGTCCCGTCTTCCATCGTCGGTGAAAACCCGGTGTGTGCAAGCGCAATAAGGCCGCAGGTCCCCACGTTGCGCAGTCCAATTGCCTCAAGCGAGAGACTCGCCGTTAATTCGCTACGTTATTGGGGGAGGAGACCGACTATGCTGTCGACGATGACACCGCTGCTGGCGCTGGTGTGCTGGAGTCTGGTGATGTGGCTGTGGATGTATGCCACGCGCATTCCGGCGATGCAGAAGGCGGGGCTCGATCCGGCCAAGATCAAGCAGAAGGGCGATCTGGATGTGCTGCCCATGGGCGTGCGCCAGGTTGCGGACAACTATAATCACCTGCACGAACAGCCGGTGATTTTCTACGCGCTGTGCGTCTACTGCCATCTTCAGGGCGTTGTGACTGAGGTGACGGTTGCGGCGGCGTGGGCCTATGTGGCCTTACGCGTGGCTCACTCCATTTTCCAGGCGACGATCAACTTCACGCCGGTGCGTTTTGTGCTTTTCAGCCTAAGCTCCATCGCGCTGATCGTGATGGCGGTGGCCAATGTGATGAGGCTCATCAACCCATGACGATCACACTCTATGGCCTGAAGAATTGCGATACCTGCAAGAAGGCGATCAAGGCGCTGGAGGGTGCGGGCAAAGCGGTGAGCTTCGTGGATATCCGCGCTGAAGCTGACCTGCCCGCCAGGCTGCCCGGATGGATCGAGGCGGCAGGCGCTGAGGCTTTGACCAACACCCGCTCCACCACCTGGCGCGGCCTTGATGACACCGAGCGGGCGCGCGCGACCTCAGATCCGCTGGGGCTGCTCGCTGAGAACCCGACGCTGATCAAACGCCCGGTGATTGAGGCCGACGGCGCGGTTTATGTCGGCTGGACCAGGCCGGTGCAGGACGCGCTGCTCTAGGCCGGCTACTTGCCGCTGTAGCGGTGCTTCAACCCGAAAAGCAGCGCGATCAGTCCGAAATAGAGGAAGGGCCTGGCGGTGGCGGCGAGGCCGTGCATGTCGAGGCGTGCAAAGGCCAGCTCCAGCGCGAAGTTGGCGGGCATGTCGCCAGCTGACAGGAATTGCATGATCAGGCGGACGGCCACATCCACGCCATAGGCGATGAAGACCGCGCCGGTCAGGTGTCGCCATTTGCGCATGACGAGTGCGCCCACAATGGACGCGGCGAGGATCAGCAACACCTCGAAAAAGGTGAAGCCACCAAACAGAAGATCCAGTCCGCTCTGCCCCATCATCGCCCCCCTGAACTTACAGTCTTAGCCTAAACCGTCTCCACACCGCGTTCCAGCGCGCGGGCGAGGCCTGCGATATCCTGGACGGCCTTGGAGTCCGGGTGGCGCACCGCCAGCGGCCGCTGCGCGCGGATGGCGTCGGGAATGCCTGGATCGCGGCGCACGGTGGCAGCCAGCGGTGGGGTGAAGCCCAGGAAGCTGTGGCAGGTGTGGGCCAGTGTGGCGTAGGCGTCGCGCGCCGCCGCCGCGCTCGGTGCATTATTGACCACGATAAAGGGCGAGGCGCCTTCGTCGCGCATGCGCAACATCTTGATGAAGGCGTAGGCGTCGGTCAGCGAGGTCGGCTCGTCATTGATCACCACGACAACATCATCCGCAGCAGCCGCCAGGCGAATGGTCGAACGCTCCGCCCCGGCAGCCAGATCGATCAGTGTGCGATCATAGGTGAGCGACGCGGCCGTCACCCCGGCGGCGAGGCGGCTAACGGCGTTGGTATCAAGCCCGGCCAGCGCCGCTGAGCCGGAGGCCCCGGCCAGAACGTCAAAGCCGCCAGACTTGTCTGCACCGCCGGCAGCCGGTGTCACCGCTTCTTCCAGCGTCAGGTGACCTGCGACAATGCTCGACAGATCACCGCGCGGGTTCAGGCCCAGTTGCACATCGATATTGGCCATGCCGAGATCGGCATCGACGACCAGCGTGCGGGCCTTGCGGCGTGAGAAGGCGTGGGCGAGCGCCAGCGTCAGCGCCGTCTTGCCGACCCCGCCCTTGCCCGACGCGATGGCGAGCAGCGGCCCGGCAAAGCGCGGCGCACCGTCATGGTGTGGCGACAGGCTCATAGGCCGTCCTCCCAGCTGTCATCTTCCAGAAGCGCGCGAGCGATCCGAAGCGCGGTGGCAGGTGCCAGTCCCGCGCCAATAAAGGGCGAGGCGGAGATGTGGGCGTAGGCAATGCCCGCCTCACCAATCGCGATCAGGGCTCCACGCCGTCGGGCGGCATCAAGCTTTGTGATGATCGCCCGCCCAGCCCCGATGGAGGCGAGCAGCGCGGCTGAGTCTTCGGCGTCACCGGCTGTGGTGCCCGCTTCGCAGACCGCGACGATTTCGGCATCGGATGCGTGCGCGAGATCCGTCAGATCATCAAGATCGTCCAGCTCGAACGGGTTGATGCCGGGGCTGTCGATCAGCACGGGCCCAGCGGGCAGGCGCGACAGCACGCTCTCCAGCTCGCGCGGGCCTTCCACCGCTTCAAACTCCAGGTTCAGCGCCTTGGCGTAGGCGCGCATCTGTTCGGGCGCTCCGGCGCGCATGTCCGCGCTGATCAGCACCGGCGAGACGCCCTGCTGCACCGCGCGGGCAGCGAGCTTTGCCATGGCGGAGGATTTGCCCGCGCCCGGCGCACCAGCCAGCAGGATGGGGCGGCCGGGATCAGCCTCCACCGGATGCACGCCATAGCGTTGGTCCAGCGCGCGCGCGAGGGTGGCGGTGGCTTCCCCGTCTTCCAGATTGACCGCCGTTTCGATCAGCGCTTCCGCCGCGCTTTCAGAGATTTCGTGCCAGCACAGGGCGCGCGCGATTCGGTTGATGCCGTTGGCCGCATCGCCGCGTTCCTTCTTGCGCGCGGTATCCCGGCGCTCCAGGGCGGTGGTTGTGGTCTCATTGGCCGGGGCGATGGCCCCGCGTTCCGCTGCGGCGCGCACTTCCACCCCGCCGCCGGGCGCATCGGCGGTAGTGATGATCACCGCATCGGGCCCCAGCTCACGGCGCACGTCGGCCATGACGCTCGACAGGGACTGACCGGAAAAAGTGCGCAGGCGCATCAGGGTTTACTCTAGATCTGGCCGACGGTTTTCAGTCGGGCGCTGGGGTGAATCTCATTCTGGCTGATCACCGTGGTCTGGGGACGGAATCGCTCCGCCAGTGACCGAACGTAAGGGCGAATCTGCGGACTTGTTAAGAGCACAGGCACGTCGCCGGCCTGTCCCGCGCGGTCAAAGCCGTCGCGCACCAGCGCCACGAAGTCGCGCAGCTTGGTGGGGGCGAGCGCCAGCTGGCGGCGTTCGCCTTCACCCATCAGGGCCTCAGCAAAGGTCTGCTCCCACTGGGGCGACAGCGACAGCACCGGCAGCACGCCATCCGGTCCGCGATTGGCATAACAGATCTGGCGCGACAGGCGGGTACGCACATGCTCGGTGATGGCGTCGAGATTCTGGGTTGCGCCGGAGGCTTCCGCGATACCCTCGATGATCGCGGGCAGGTCGCGGATGGAGACGCGCTCCTTGAGCAGGTTTTGCAGGACGCGCTGAATGCCCGCGCGGGTGATCTGACCCGGCGTGATGTCGTCCAGCAGCTTCTTGTGCTCGTCCGGCAGGCCGTTCAGCAGCTTCTCGGTCTCCGAATAGGACAGCAGGTCGGCCATGTTCTCACGCAGGATCTCAGTGAGATGCGTGACCAGCACGGCGGCCGGATCGACCAGCGTATAGCCGCGGAAGGTCGCTTCCTCGCGAAGGTTTTCCTCAATCCAGGTCGCGGGCAGGCCGAAGGCGGGCTCCTTGACATGCTCGCCGGGCAGCTCGACCTGCGCACCCGTCGGGTCCATCGCCAGGATATGGCTGGGTTTCAGAACGCCGTCGCCCGCATCCATCTCCTTGACCTTGATGGCGTAGTTTTCACCAGCCATCTGCATGTTGTCGACGATGCGCACGCTTGGCAGGACGAATCCGGTCTCCTGAGCGAGATTGCGGCGCAGAGCCTTGATCTGATCGGTCAGGCGACGGCCCTCCAGATCATTGATCAGCGGCAGCAGCGCATAGCCAAGCTCGATCTTCAGCTCGTCGATATGCAGCGTGTCTTCGATGGGCTCTTCGGTATTGGCCGCTTCGCCTGCAGCTTCGGTTTCTGCCGCAACGGCCTCTTCCATCTCCTGCTCTGCGGTTTTCTGGCGTCCCTTGGCCCCAAACCAGGCGATCGCGCCCGCCCCAGCACCGAGCGCCAGGAAGGGCAGAAGCGGCATGCCCGGCAGAAGGCCGACCGCAATTGCGGTACCGCCGACCATGCCCATGGCGGCCGGGTTGGCCGACAGCTGGCCGAAGACCGCCTTGTCAGCTTCACCCTCAACGCCAGCCTTCGACACCAGAAGACCGGCGGCCAGCGAAACGATCAGGGCCGGGATCTGGCTGACCAGGCCATCGCCGATGGTCAGCGTTGAATAAGTGCTCGCCGCGTCGCCAAAGGCCATGTTGGACTGGGCCACGCCGATAATCATCCCGCCGATCAGGTTGATGGAGGTGATCAGGATGCCGGCAATGGCGTCACCGCGGACAAATTTGCTGGCACCGTCCATGGCCCCGAAGAAGTTGGACTGGTCTTCCAGGTTTTTGCGTCGGGTGCGCGCCTCTTCCTCGGTGATCAGGCCGGAGGACAGGTCCGCGTCAATCGCCATCTGCTTGCCCGGCATGGCGTCCAGGGTGAAGCGGGCAGCCACCTCGGCGATACGGCCCGAACCCTTGGTAATCACGACAAAGTTCACGATCACCAGAATGATGAAGACGATGATGCCGATGACGAAATTGCCCTGCATCACGAAATTGCCGAAGGCTTCGATAATGTCACCGGCCGCTTCAGTCCCCGATGAGCCTTCAGACAAAATCAGGCGCGTGGAGGCCACGTTGAGACCCAGCCGGAGCATGGTCGCGACCAGCAGGATGGCCGGGAAGGCGGTAAATTCCAGCGGTGTTCGAATGAACAGCGCCGTCATCAGGATCAGCACCGAAAAACAGATCGACACCGCCAGCGCCAGGTCCAGCAGCACTTTGGGCATGGGCAGCAGAAGCATGACCAGCAGCAGCAAGACGCCAACGCCCATGGCGATGTCGCCGCGCATCAGGCGCTGGGCAAACCCACCCAGCGTAAAGCCGGAGCTGGAAGAGGCGGGGGCGTCAGCCATTCAATTTCCAATCCACGCAGCTCTTCCCCGGCGAAGGCCGGGGCCCAGTCTCACAAATCACAGGGCCTTGCGGCTCTGGGTCCCGGCCTGCGCCGGGAAAGAGAGTTAAACTCGACATCACCCCGCCGCTCGGGTTTCGCCCGGTTGCGGGATGGAGACGCCGGCGTCGGAATAGAGCTTCAGCTTGTTGCGAAGCGTGCGGATCGAAATGCCCAGGATGTTGGCCGCATGGGTCCGGTTGCCGAGGCAGTGGTCGAGCGTGTCGAGGATCAGATCCTGTTCTACTTCGGCCACCGTCTTGCCCACCTGGTTGATGGCTTCATCCGCGGCAGCGCGTGCGGTCTGGGCGACCGAACTGCCGCCGCCTGCAAACGGGCGACCGTCCGGCATGCGGATCGCGTCGGGCGTTATCTCCGAGCCTGCGCCCAGCAGAACCGCGCGGTGCATGGCGTTCTCCAGCTCCCGCACGTTTCCGGGCCAGTCGCGGGAGGTGACCTGAGCCTTCGCGGCTTCAGACAGCGGGCGATACTCAACGCCGTTGGCCTTCGCGTACTTCTTCAGGAAGTGATCGGCCAGCGCGAGCGCATCTTCCGGGCGCTCACGCAGGGCCGGCACGGCCAGGTTCACGACATTCAGGCGGAACAGCAGGTCTTCACGGAACACGCCTTCAGCAACTGCCTTGCGCAGATCGCGGTTGGAGGTGGCGATGACGCGGATATTGACCTTCACCGGCTTGGTGCCACCAACCCGGTCGATCTCGCGTTCCTGCAGGGCGCGCAGCAGTTTGGCCTGCAGGCGCACATCCATCTCGCTGATTTCATCGAGCAGCAGCGTGCCGCCGTCGGCCTCTTCAAACTTGCCCACGCGCCGGGCCACAGCGCCGGTAAAGGCGCCTTTCTCGTGACCGAAGAGCTCGGACTCGAGCAGGTTTTCCGGGATGGCCGCACAGTTGACCGACACGAAAGGCTTGGCCGCGCGCTTCGACTTCTTGTGGACGAAGCGGGCCATGACCTCTTTACCGACACCGCTTTCACCGGTGATCAGGACGCTGGCTTCAGCCGGGGCGATGCGCTCCGCCAGCTGAACCACTTCCAGCATCGCCGGGTCACGGGCGACAAGTGGGCGTTCATCGTCTGACACTGCGGCCAGGACCGCCGCGATCAGCTCCGGCTCCGGCGGCAGGTGGATGAATTCCTTCGCGCCGGCCTTGATGGCACCGGCGGCGGCCTGGGGCTGAACATTCACCCCGCACGCCACGACCGGGGCGGTGATGCGCTCCTGCTCATTGGCGGCAATCAGCGCGCCAACATCCAGGCTCACATCGACCATCAAAAGGTCGGCTCCCCGCCCGGCCCGCAGGTAGGCAGTGGCTTGTTCCACCGTGTCCACGTGGGCAACTTTCGCCCCGCGGTCCATGGCGATTTTGGTGGCAGCGGACAATTGTCCGCCCAGGCTTCCAACGATCAGAACGCGCATCGCTCAGGTCCTTTGCTTCATCCGGGCGGGGATCAACCCGTATCCCCGTCCTTGATGATTTCCGTCATGGTCACACCAAGGCGGTCTTCCACGACAACCACTTCGCCGCGGGCGACAAGGCGGTTGTTCACATAAATATCAATGGCTTCACCGACCTTGCGGTCGAGCTCCAGCACCGAGCCAGAGGTCAGGCGCAGAAGCGAATTCACGTCCACATGGGCCTTGCCCAACACCGCGGAGATGTTGACCGGCACATCGAAGACCGGGGCGAGATCAACGGCGGTGCGAATCTCCTCCTCGATCAGGGGCTGGCCGTGCTCGCTGGTGGAGTCCGCCGGCATACCCGTTTCGGTCATCTGGGTGGCGTCCTGACCCAGGTCCGGCAGGCTCAGATCATCATCGCTCATGGCTCGGTCCTTTGCTTAGGCAGCATGGGTTTCGTCGTCAGAGCCGGTCTGGCTCTCTTCGCTCATGTTTGTTCGTGTTTCGGTGTCCGGGCTGGCGAGCCAGTGCTCGACCACCTCGGCGATTTTCGTCTGGATGTCGGACGCGGTTCGCTCCACGGTTCCCGATCGCCATTCCAGCACACAGTCACCGGCGTGAACGTCCTCGTCGGCGCGCACCACGACGGCCCCCTCAAAGCCCTCGGCTTCGGCCCAGGCGTAAATCCGCTCTCCGATGGGGTCCGCCAGGTGTGGCGCGACGCGGATGGCGATGCGTGGCTCGGCGCGCAGATCGGTCAGCGCCTCCTTCACGCAGGACTCAATCGTGTCCGCGCCGTATTGCTCCAGCGCCTTGCCGGCGATGGCGGTGGCGGCAGCAACGGCGAGACGTGCCGCATCTTCGCGCAGGGCTTCGCTTTCGGCGTTGAGCTGGGCGAGCAGGGCCTGCAGCTTGCCGGCCACCTGACGCAGGGCGTCGGCGCTGGCGCGGGCGGCTTCGGCTTCCTCGGTGTTTTTCGCCTGCTCGGCGGCACTGGCAGCCATGGCCTGGGCTTCGTCCTCGGTCAGGACGCGGCGAATTTTCTCGCCATCGCGCAGGACGGTGCCGTCCGCAGCAAACTCGCGGTCGAAGGCGAAAGGTCGTGCTTTGCTCGTCACATGCGCCTCCCTAGTAGATCAGCTCGTCCTCACCGCCACCATCGGCAATGAGGATTTCGCCCTTGGCGGCGAGGTCTTTGGCGAGGTTCACCATGGCTTGCTGGGCCCCATCCACGTCTTTGAGACGCACCGGACCGAGAGCGGCCATGTCTTCGCGCAGGATTTTCGCGGCGCGCTCGGACATGTTGGAGAAGAACATGTCGCGCAGCGTGTCCGAGGCACCCTTCAGAGCCAGACCCAGCTGGTCCTTCGGCACCTGGCGCAGCAGGGTCTGAACGCCTTGCGGGTCCAGCTTGCCGAGGTCCTCGAACACGAACATCAGCGAGCGAATTTTCTCCGCGCTGTCGCGATTGCGTTCTTCCAGGCTCGCCAGGAAGCGGTTTTCCGTCTGGCGATCGAAATTGTTGAAGATGTCGGCCATCAGCTCGTGGCTGTCCTGCTTGGAGGTGCGCGCCAGATTGCTCATGAATTCGGTGCGCAGCGTCTCCTCGATCTTCTCGATGATCTCGCGCTGCACCGGCTCCATGCGCAGCATGCGCATCACGACTTCAAGGGCGAAGTCTTCGGGCAGGGCGGCCAGCACGCTCGCGGCGTGGTCTGGCCGCACCTTCGACAGCACGACCGAGACTGTCTGCGGGTATTCATTCTTCAGATAGTTCGCCAGAACCGTCTCGTTCACGTTGGCGAGCTTGTCCCACATGGTGCGACCTGCGGGGCCCCGCAGCTCCTCCATGATCTGGTCGACCTTGTCTTCAGGCAGGAAGGACGACAGCAGGCGCTGGGCCTGATCGACCGAACCCACAATGGAGCCGGTCGAGGACATGGAGCCGACGAATTCGGTGATCAGCTTCTCAACCGCATTGGCGGTCACATTGCCGAGGCCCACCATGGCCTGGGAGACGACGCGGATCTCCTCGTCATCCATCTGTTCCCAGACCTGGCGCTGCTCATCGCCGAGCGCGAGCAGGATCACGGCGGCCTTTTCAGGACCCGCCAGCTGGGTGGGATCGTCGATTTTGCGCCCGCTCTTACTCATCACGCACCCTCATTCATCCAGGTGCGCAGAATGCCGATGGTTTCATCGGGGTGCTGCTCGACAAGGTCTGCGACCTTGCGCAGGGAGGACTTTTTCACGCTGCCATCGATCTGGGCGATATCGATATCATCCTCGCCGCTATGATCTTCCAGCATGCTCTGACCGGGACCGTCTTCGGGCAGCATCGCAGTTGAGCCTGCCAGGGCTGCCGCGTTGGCGCTGATGCCAGAGCCGATCGCCGCCTGACCCCCTGTGCCGCCGCCAGCGATTGCGCCCTTGATGAGCGGGCGGGCGACCAGGAAGATGATCAGCACGGCGGTGATGAACAGCACCGCGATTTCCGCGATCCGCATGAAATCGAGGTCAGATACCTGGAAGCCGGTCGGTGCCGGCGTGCCCTGGGTCAGGTCAGGGCGAGAGAACGCCATCTGCTCGACCTGCAGGATTTGGCCGGTGGCGCGATCCTCAACGCTGAGCGGGAAGCCCGCTGCGGCGGCAACCAGGCGCTCGATCCGCGCCATTTCCTCTTCGCCGCGCTCAGAAAAAGTGAAACTGCCGTCCTCGTTACGCGTGGCGATCTGGTCGACCACGACAGAGACCGCAAGGCTCGCCAGCTGCCCGGCTTCGCGCACGGTCGTGGTCTGGGTCGAGGAATTTTCGAAGTTGCGCTCGGTGGTCTCAGCCGAGGAGCGGGCAAGGCGGCTCTCGCTGGCTCCCTGTTCGGCGTCCGGCTGGTTTTCCGACACCGACACCGCACCGTCATTGAGCGGCTCTTCGCTGGACTCGGTGGTGCTGCGGCGGCTGACCTCGACCTGGAGGTTCGGGTCGTACTGAACCGAGGTGCTGGTGGAGCTTTCCCGGTCCAGTTCGGCGGTCACCGCGACGCGCGCAGCGCCGGGCCCAACCACGCCCTCAACAATGTCGAGAATGCGCGTGCGCAGGCGGGCTTCCACGTCTGCGCGGCGATCTTCCAGCGCAGCATTGCTGGCCATGTCACCATCGGAGGGGCTCGCCAGCAGGCGACCGGAGTCATCGGCCAGCGTGATGCGGTTTGCCGACAGGCCCGGGACGGCCGTGGCGACCAGATTGCGGATCGTGGCGACCTGACCGGATGACATCTGACCGTTGACCGAAATGACGACGGAGGCTGAAGGCTCCTGCGCATCGCGGGCAAACAGGCGGCGCTCGGGCAGCACCAGATGAACCCGGGCCGCGGACACGTTGGCCAGCGTATTGATCGAACGGGCCAGCTCGCCCTCAAGGGCGCGGCGCGCATTTACATTCTGCACGAAGCTGGTGGTGCCCAGCGCGTCGGTCTCGTCAAAGATTTCATAGCCGACCGAGCCAAAGCCCAGCGCGCCACCCGATGCCACGCGCACCCGCGCATCATCCACATCGCTGGAGGACACATAAACGGCCGACCCGCCATCGCGCAGCTCATACGCGATGCCCGCCTGATCGAGGCGTTCGGTCACCGAAGCCGCATCCGCCGGGGCCAGACCTGAATACAGCAGGGACTGCCCCGAGCCATTCATGGTCATGGTGAAAATGACCAGCGCAGCCGCCGCGCCAGCGGTCAGGCCGAGAATGGCGGCGAGGCGGCCCCAACCAAATCGGGCCAGTTGCTCTACAAAGGCGTTCACAGCGACGCTTACTCCGGCGGTGGTGTTCACTCACAAATCAGGCGCATCCAAATCACCTGGTAGGCAAGTTTTTCCCACCGCTCGCGTAAACGAGGTCTTAACAGCTTGAATCAAAACGCACAGCAGCCGCGCACCAAAAGGCGCGCGGCTGCCGGATCAGAAGGGGGCTGATCTATAAACCCTGCTCAGCGCAGGGCCGCCAGATTACTGGCGATATTGCTGAATACGCGTGGTGCGCAGGCCCGCCAGACCATGGCGATCAATCGACCGCTGCCAGGAGAGAAACTCCTCCACAGTCAGGCGATAGCGGTCACAGGCTTCATCAAGGCTGAGCAGGCCACCGCGTACTGCCGCGACGACTTCAGCCTTGCGCCGGATGACCCAACGCTTGGTTTCCGGGTTTGGCAAATCTGCAATCGTAAGCGGACTACCATCCGGCCCGATCACATAATTCTCTTTCTTCGCTCGACGATCCATCCGACCCATCCTTTGTATCCGACGCCATCTTGTGTGGCCTCTTGATGAGGAGGGTTATACGCGAGCCGGGTTGAGGAACCTCTAATCCTCAAGGTAAAATTTAGCTAAATCAATTATTTAGATAAAATTAACCCCGGCGCGCGGTGCGAGCCGGGGTCAAGGTGGGCCGTGGGACGGCGGGTGGTAAAGGGTTTATCGCTTCATCTGGATGGCTTCGTTGAGCATCTCGTCGGCGGTTGTGATGATGCGAGAAGACGCCGAATAGGCGCGCTGGGTGACGATCAGATCGGCAAATTCGGTCGCGATGTCGACGTTGGAGTTCTCCAGCGTGGAGGCTGAAATCGTACCTGAAGAGCCCACACCCGGTGCATTCAGGGTGAAGGCGCCACTATCGTCAGTGACCTGGAAGCTGGCACCGCCAACCGAGGCG
This sequence comes from Oceanicaulis sp., assembly GCA_043513725.1. Classification (GTDB taxonomy): domain Bacteria; phylum Pseudomonadota; class Alphaproteobacteria; order Caulobacterales; family Maricaulaceae; genus Oceanicaulis. The sequence goes on from CP121338.1 coordinate 2,316,526, forward strand.
AGACCGTTCGGGTTGAACACCGTGGCGACCGGGATCTGGTAAATCTGGCGAACCACACCATTGGTGAAGCGTGCCGAGATAAAGCCGTCACCGCTCACCTCAACGCCGGCGAAAGCGCCAAAGATTGCGCCGTCAGCAACGGTCGAGTTCAGGGTCGATGGGCTGTCAAACTGGGTGATGCCGCCCGGCGCGCCTGCACCGCCCAGATCAAGATCGATCGTCTGGGCCCCGACACCGGTTGCGCCAGCCCACTGGAATTCGTTGGCCGCAAGTGCGCCAGCATTGTTCGAACCCAGGAAATCGAGCGTGGTTGGGAGGGTGGTGTTTGCCGCGTCAATCTCACCATCAGTGTTGAAGGCAAGAATGCCGGTGGCGATCTGACCGTTGATCAGGCCCGCGCCGGTCACGATGTCCGAAGCCGGGTCGACGTGCAGCTCGGCATGCCACTCATTGGCGGTGTTCGACTTCAGGAGCGACATGGTGATCGAGCGGATACCGCCCTGGCTGTCATAGACCTGAATGGTGCGCTGGAAGTCCGGCGTCACATTGCCCGAGGCCATGTTGTTTGCGACCGTGCCTGCTGCGTAGGTGGCCGCAGCGGGCGAGATCGCCTGACTGGCCTGAAGGTTGGCGTTGATCCGGATGGAGCTGGTGGCCTCAGCCGTACCGCCGATATTCGACAGGTTCACCGCTTCAAGCTCGGTCAGGTTGGACGGGTTTTGGCTGACCGTACCGTCCTGCTGGACCGGCCAGGCGAACAGATACTGGCCGGCGTCATTGCGCAGATAGCCTTCATTGTCCGTTTCAAAGCTGCCCGAGCGGGTAAACAGCACCGCGTCAGAGCCAGCCGCCCCGTCCGGGGTCGGACGCACGACGAAGAAGCCGGAACCGTCGATGGCCATGTCGGTGGGTACCGTGCCTGGATTGAGCAGGCCGGCCGACTGAACGTCGAGGCGCGAGTTTGAGGCCACGCCGGACGAGGCGTATCGGGTCTCGCCACCGCCGCGGATCTTGTAGTTCGGCGTGAAGATCGTATCGACACGCTTGTAGCCGACCGTGTTCACGTTCGCGATATTATCAGAAATCGCGGCCAGAGCCGACGAATTGGCCACCAGGCCCGAGGCGCCGGCGGCGAGGGCGGAATTGATGCTCATCCCAGTCTCCCGTTTTTGTTTTCAGTTACGGGCCGCCGCCTCCTGCGCGCCCGGTCCCCCTGTAGTGCGCTCGCGGCTTTGTCCGCGAACGCCGAGTTTCATCAGCTGACGCTTTCGCGCACAGCAATCACATTGCCGGCCGGCACGCGCAGCGCGCCGATCTCGACCATCACGTCCTCTCCGATCATCTCCACACCGGTCGCCCGGTCGGTGATGCGCACGCTCGCGTCAATCGACGCGTCATCGGCATCGCGCGCCACGACATTCAGGGTGTAGACCCCGTCAGGCGCGGTGGTGCCGGCATTGGTTCGACCATCCCAGCTGATGGAGTGCTGACCGGCCGCGGCTTCACCGGGCAGGGTCGCCACCACGGTGCCTTGCTGGTTGGTGATCATCAGCTCACTGGTCTGGGCTCCGCGCGGCAGGGCATATTCCCAGCGCGCCTGACCGTTCTGCAGCGCCGCATTCGGCGTCGAGACGGTTACCTGACGGCCGACGAACTCTGTGGCGGACATGCGGGCGTCAGCGGCCTGCAGTGCCAGCAGATTTTCCAGCGACTGGTTCGAGGCGATCTGCTGCTCGACGCTGGAGAAGTCGACCAGCTGGCTGACGAATTGCTGGGAATCCATCGGGTCCAGCGGGTCCTGATTCTGCAGCTGTTCGGTCAGCAGGGTCAGGAAGGTGTCGAAATTGTCGGCCAGGTCTGCCGCCGCGCCTGCGGTTTCGTTCGGGCTTGTGGCACCCGGCAGGGCAGAGCCGATGGGGTTCAGTTCAAACATCTAGACGCTCACATCCAGGCCTTCAGCCCGGGCCAGTAGAAATCCGTAGGTTGATACAGGGGCCAGCGGCGCTGACAGCGCGTCCGCGCCCGCATCTGTATCGGCGAAGACCGGCAGGTCCGGTCCGGTGTCGTCACGGCTTTCGCCGGCATGCTCGCTGTCATCGCTCAAGGAGAATGACAGCGCGTCCTCGCCGACATCGAGACCCGCTTCACTCAGCGCGCGTTCCAGCTCGCGGGCGTGGCGCTGAAGTTCGGCCAGGGTCTCGGCACGTTCAGCCGACAGCACGGCGCGCACACTATTGTCGGAGCTGACCTCCATGCGCACTTCAACGCGGCCCAGCTCGGGCGGGTCCATGCGAATATCAAAGACCCGGCTGCCTTCATTGAAGCGCTGGGCGATCTGGGCGGCCATGGTCTGCGCGCTCTGCGGCGTCATGCGCGGGCCCTGGGCAAACTGGAGTGTCGAGGCGGTCCGCACCTCGGCGCGGGCGTCCATGCGCACGCCGGAAGGATCAAAGGCGGCGTCGGATTTCGACAGGGCCGGATCCATCGGCCCATCGTCCAGCATTGCCTGGCCGTCTGCGGCAAAATTCATCTGGGCGAGCAGTACCTCGAACGCCGGTGTCGCGGTCAGCACACCCGGCAGGCCGGGCGGAGCCATGGCCGGGGCGGCAGGCTGAGCGGGCTGGCCAGCAGGTTTCGGCTCAGCTGGCGTCGCGGATGCAGCTCCTGATCGCGCGTCGGCGCGCTCTGCTCGGGCGGCGGCTGCGTCAGCGCCCGTGGCCGAGGCGCGGCGCGCCTTTTGAATGTCTCCACGCAACAGCTCGCCCGGGGCGCGCTCACTTGCCGGACGCCCCTCTTTTAACGGGGCCAGCACTTCGCCATCGAGGGGTTCGCCATCAGTCGGGGCGGTTTCAGCCTTGGCGGGCTGGTCGGTCTTGCCGGCGGCGGCCTTTGGCAGTGTGACATCGGCGCGGGCCTCGCCGCCCGCCTTGGCACCCGGCTCACCCTTCGCGGTGTTTTGCGGGTTCGGGTTCACCTCTGCGCCAGCCTTGGCCGCCTTCGCATCGGCAGCGCGCTGAAGGGCGTCAGCGGCCCGGGCCTCGCGTGCGGTCAACGCGGCGTCACCGGAAGGGGTGGGGGCGTCGCCTGATGGTGTTTTCGGTGCCGCGCTTGCAGGCGGGATCTCCGCATCGCCCTCAACCGGTGTCGACGCGCGCTTATCCACGGGTTGGAGGAGGGGATTGGCCTTGGGGTTATCCCCGGCCTTGTCTCCGGTCCCTGGCGCTTTGACTGCAGAATCTTCATCGGACGTCGCGGCCAAAGCCAGGTCCGGGTCAGCTTTCACCCTGTTTCCGGTCAAACCCGCCTGATCCTGGTCGGTAACCTCAGCGGATTTCACGACCGCAGCCCCCTCAGGATCGGGGATTTCTTCTGAAGCCGGCTCGACCGTGACCGGCCCGTTGGCCGGGCGCGCCGTCGCCTCAACGTTCAGCTCGGCCACGAAGGCGATCCCCTCGACCCCGGTCTCTGCGCCCTTGCTCGGCTCAGATTTCGCGTCGGTCAGCGTGATCTCGCTGGTGGGGATAGCCTTGGCGGGTTCCGGCTCGTTTAATTTCGCCTCAGCTGATTTGTCCGCGGCGGCCCGCTCGCGCTTTGCCTTGTCCACAAGGGCCTCAAAGCCGTCATCCGCCCGGTTTGTCGACGCGCCACGGGTCTGGGCTGCCGGCTTGGCGGCAGGGACAAAGGGAAGGGGGGTGGCCTCTAACGACATGCGCGTCAGCGTCCTCAAATGAGCTCGATTGTCAGGGGTGCGCATTTTGCCGCTGTGAGATCATCGCTGGCGTTTTGCCGGCGGGCTCAGGCTTACGGGTCTGCAAGGGGCGCGCCAAATATGCCAAGTCAAAAAAAGCAAATAAATCAATGGGTAAAATATTATTTACCGAGTTTAACGGGCTTGAAACGGGCAGACTCTGCCGCCCCGGCCCGGCGGAATTTGCCCGCTGCCGGGTGGTTTCCAACTTGGCCCGGCCCTTGCGCTTATCTCCCCTGACTGAAGACAAGCGCGTGTGCGCGACTGACCGGAAGCAGGGATGCAAACCATAATGATCTCAAAGGCTTGTGGCGAAGCTCGAGCGTGTAGAACGCCGGATTTTCCATGCCGTGAGGTCGGCAGGAATTGCCCTTTACCCGGCAGGAAGCGCCGCTCACGCGCTGAAGGAGGGTCGCCATGTCTTTGAACGGAATCCTCGGCAACGCCCTGTCTGGCCTTCAGGCGGCTCAGCTGGGCATGCGAACGGCCTCAAACAACGTCGCCAACGTCAACACGGACGGCTATGCCCGCACCGAAATTCGCCAGACCGCCCGCAATGCCGCCGGTCAGGGCATGGGCGTGGAAGTTGTTGGAATTGAACGGGTTACGGACCGCTATCTGCAGGCCGCGTCGCTGCGTGCCGGGTCTGATGCGTCCGCTGCCGAGGCTATCGCTGCGACCCTTGACCGGCTCCAGGCCCAGTTCGGCGCTCCGGACGATGAAGGTGCGTTGTTTGGCCGGTTGAACCAGGCTTTTGCCTCGCTGGGTTCTGCGGCCACCGACAGCGCCGAGCAGGTCGCACGCCTTTCGGCTGCCAGTGACATCCAGACCTTCTTTGACGAGATCCAGCGTCTCTCGACCGAGATCCGCGGCATGCGCGATGAAGCTGACCAGCGCATCGGCGTCGGTGTCGAGCGGGTCAACGAAATTCTCGCAGAACTTCAGTCGCTTAACTCCGAAGCCCAGTCGCTCAGCGCCAGCACGTCAGACACCTCCGGCACCGCAAACCGCCAGGCCGAGCTGCTCGACGAGCTGTCCACCTATATGGATGTGCGCGCGGACTATCAGGGCGACGGGCGGATTTTCGTGCGGACCGGCAATGGTGTCGCGCTGCTCGACAACTCCCGGCTCGAGCTTGAGTATACGCCAGCAGGAACAGGCGCTTACGGCATCGACTACGGTCCGATCACCGCGGTGGTCTCCGCCTCCGGGGCTGAGGTCGACCTGACGCCGTCCATTCAGTCTGGTCAGCTGCGCGGTCTGATGACCCTGCGCGATGAAGAGCTGCCCGACATCGCCGCCGGGCTCGCCGAGTTTGCTGCCGGGGTCGCGGACGGCCTGAACGCTGCGCACAATAACAGCGCCTCCTACCCGGCCCCGAATTCGTTGGAAGGTCGCCAAACCGGTCTTGTAAACAGTGACATACTGACCGGTTCCGGCACCGCTCGCCTCGCCGTGGTCACCGCTGACGGAACGCTGGTGCGCGCGGTTGAGGTGCAGGTTGGCGCTGGCGGCTTTACCGTCGATGGCACTGGCGCGCCGCTGATCGCCGATCTCGTCAATGAGCTAAACACCGCCTTTGCCGGCGATGCCACGGCAAGCTTCACCGATGGCCGACTGACCCTCACGGCAACCAATGGCGCGAACGGTATCGCCACGGTCCAGGACGAGACGACGCCGTCATCCATCGGTGGGCGCGGCTTTGCCCATTTCTTCGGCCTCAATGACATCGTCGATGCGGCCCGCCCGGGCTTTTACGATACCGGCCTTGAGCCTGGTAGCTTCCATCAGCTGACTGCAGGCGGCGAGATCGGCTTTACCGTCATGACCCCCGATGGCCGCCGCGCGCTGGAAGTGGATGTGCCGGTCACCGGGGCCACCATCGCAGACCAGATCGCCGCGCTGAACGACCCGACGACCGGCGTTGGCCAATATGGCAGCTTTGCGCTTGATACCAATGGGCATCTGCGCTTCACCGCCGCGCCCGGCTATGAGCGCTACGATGTGAGTGTCACAAGCGATTCCACATTGCGCGCGGCAAGCGGCCAGTCCTTCACCCAGCTCTTCGGTCTCGGTGATGCTGCGCTTTATAATCGCGCAGAGGCCAACCAGGTCGCGCCCGAAATTCGCTCCGACTCGGGCCGCCTGGCCATGGCGCGGCTGACCCTGACTGCTGCCAGCGTTGCCGGTGATCGCATCCTGTTTGAAGGCGATAATCGCGGCGGTCAGGAGCTGGCGGCCGCACTGACCACCAAGCGCCGCTTTGAAAATGCTGGCAGCCTCGCTGGCGGGCAGGCGGGTCTTGAGGAGTTTGGCGCGCGTCTCGCCGGCGATGTCGGTTCGCGCGCGGCACGGGCTGAACGGGCCGAGCTGGCCTCCCAGTCGGTGAAATCTGCGGCTGACCAGAAGCGGGCCGACGTGGAGGGCGTCAATCTGGACGAGGAACTGGCCCGCATGACGCTGTATCAGCAGGCCTACAACGCTTCGGCGCGTCTGCTTCAGGCGTCCAAGGAAATGACCGACACCTTGCTGAGCATCGTTTAGGTGAGAAGGGTTTAAGACATGCGTATCTCAACTCAGGCCGCCTCCCAGTCCGCACTCATGGACCTGATGCGCGCTCAGCGCGATGCCTTTGATGCGCGCGACCAGCTCGCCACCGGCAAGAAGGCCTCAGACCTGAAAGGCTTTGCCAACGCGGCTGAGACCTTGATGACGGCCCGCGGCGCGCAGGTGCGCACCGAAACCTTCATCACCACCAATGAGCGTCTGGCCTCCCGGCTGGAGGTTCAGGATCTGGCCTATCGGGACATGTCTGATGCCGCCAGCGAGCTGCGTCAGGCCCTGACCACAGCCGACGGCACCGCCCTGATGAACCAGGTTCAGGAGGCGTTTGACCGCACCGTTGCGGCGATCAACACCAAGTTCGGAGACTCCTTCGTCTTCTCCGGTCTGCGCACCGATGCCGCGCCGATCAATGCCACCACCATTGCCGAGCTTCAGGCCGCGGTCCCGGATACCAGTGCCGTCTTTGAAAATGCGCCTGATCGCCAGACGGCCCGCATCGATGAAAATACCTCTATCGATGTGAACCGGACCGCTGAAGAGGTCGTTGGCGACCTCATGGCCTCGTTTGAGCGCATTGCAGACTTTCACGCCGGGCCGGATGGACCGTTCGACGGTCCTGTGACGGAGGCCCAGCAGACCTTCCTGCGCACCGAAATCGGCAATGTCATTGCGGCGTTTGAAACCATCAACGATGCCATGGGCGAGAACGGCTCCAAGCAGGCACGCATTGAAGCCAGCCTGCGCAGCCACGAAGACCGGCGCGACTACCTGTTGGGCTGGATCGCCGACATCGAGGACGCCGACATGGCCGAGGCCGCCACACGCCTCAATCAGGCCCAGACCGCCGTTGAGGTTTCGGCCCGGACCTTTGCGTCTCTCAGTCAGGTCAGCCTCCTGCCATTCCTGCGCTAGATCGCCTCGCAGACAGCCGAGGCCTTTTCCAAACTCCGGTGAGCCGTTAAACCCGCGGCGAAATCTGTTCGCGCCGAGTTCAGGAGGCTCGCCATGTCTGACGTCCGTAAATGCCAGGTGCTCGTTGTTGGTGGCGGCCCCGGGGGCTACCCCGCGGCCATTCGCGCCGGCCAGCTGGGCCTTGATACGGTGATCGTCGACAAGGACGGTCTGGGCGGCACCTGCCTTAACCGCGGCTGCATCCCGTCCAAAGCCTTCATCCACGCCGCAACCAAGTTTGAAGAGATGCGCCATAGCGCCACGAAGTCCGAGATGGGCATTTCGCTGAGCGCCGAGCCGACCTTCGACATGGGCGGCCTGACGCAATGGAAGGACGGCGTCGTCGGCAAGCTGACCAAAGGCGTCGGCCAACTCCTGAAGGCGGCCAAAGTCGAGGCGATTGCAGGCTGGGCTGAATTTGAGAACGCCAAGTCCTGTGTGGTTAAGACCAATGATGGCGAAACCGTTCGCATCGAAGCGGAGAATGTCATCCTCGCCACGGGCTCGCGCGAAGTGGAAATCCCGTCCCTGCCATTTGGTGAAACGGTCGTTGGCTCGACACAGGCACTGGATCTGACCGAGTTGCCTGAAGACCTGGTCGTCGTGGGCGGGGGGTATATCGGACTTGAACTGGGCATCGCGTTCAGAAAAATGGGGTCCAACGTGGCTGTCGTTGAAGCCATGGACTCCATCCTGCCGAGCTATGACAAGGAGCTGATCCGCCCGGTTCAGATGTGGCTGAAGAAGAACAAGGTCGACATTCACCTCAACTGCAAGGCCCAGTCCGTGGTTGAGGAAGGCGGTCAGTCTTTCCTTGAGTATCAGGACAAGGACGGCAACACGCAGAAACTGAAGGCTGACAAGGTTCTCGTCGCCGTAGGCCGCGCGCCGGTCACCGATGGCTGGGGCCTTGAAACCATGGGCCTTGATATGGATGGCCGCTTCATCAAGGTCGATGACCAGTGCCGCACTGGCATGCGCGGCGTCTATGCGATTGGTGACCTGGTCGGTGAGCCGCTCCTGGCCCACAAGGCGACCAAGCAGGGCGAGCTCGTCGCCGAGATCATTGCCGGTCACCGTCGCCGCTTTGACCCAGTGTCCATCGCCGCTGTGTGCTTTACCGAGCCGGAGCTGGTGGGCTTGGGCCTGACGCCGGACGAGGCGAAAGCCAAGGGCGAGACCGTGATCACCGGCAAATTCCCGCTGGCCGCCTCCGGGCGTGCATTGACGATGGAAGGCGGGGCTGATGGCGGGTTTGTGCGTGTCACCGCGAGAGAGGATGATCATGTCATCCTGGGCATTCATGCGGTCGGCAAGCACGTCTCCGAGCTGTCGGGTGAATTTGCCCTCGCCGTGGAGATGGGTGCGCGCCTTGAAGACATTGCCGGTGCCATTCACGTGCACCCGACATTGACGGAAGGCTTTGCTGAAAGTGCTCTCGCCGCGCTGGGGCACCCAATCCACATTTCAGCGTAGATTTCCACACTGAACGCATTCAAATCAAAGTGACCTCGGTCAACCCGACTTGAAAGTGCTTTTATTTCAAAGCGCTACCAAAATGTCTGCGCGTTAAGCGAACATCAAGTTTCTTCGTTCATAACCCTATAAATCGCGACACAGAAACAAGGGCGAGAACAGTCCAGCTGTGTCGTGGCTTTGGTAGAGCAGTCCGCATTGGGCGGCTGCATCAATTAGGGTTGGGTGTGACCATGAAGAAGTTTTCGGGTGTTTTCGCTGCGGTTGCTGTTGCTGCTGGTCTTTCCGGCGCGCCGGCATTTGCCGCTCAGGATCGTGAACTGGTTGAGGTTGAGGCACCGGAATATCCGCGTGCGGCCGAACGCCGTGAGATCGAGGGCCACGTTGTGGTTCGCTATAACGTAACTCCGGACGGGACCGTCGACGGCGTTGAAGTCGTTGAATCAAACCCGTCGGGTATTTTTGACCGCGCCGTGATGCGCGCACTCGAGCAGTGGCGCTATGCTGCCGCTGCTGACACGACCGAGGGTGTCGAGCGTCGCTTCGACTTCAACTTCGGCGGCTAAACGCATGACAGGGCGGCGCGGGACAATCCCGCGCCGCCTTTTTCATGACAACGGGAATTAACCTTACCGGGGCTTAAACATGTCGTTCTCCATCCACTCGGTCCAGACGCGATTAATTGCAGCGTTCGCATCGGTCATCCTGCTCGCCCTCGTCGGTATCACGGCGGGGATTTTCGCGTTTTCGGGAGCCAGAGGTGCCCTTGACCAGGTTGTAGTGGAAAGCGCACCGCGCGCCTCGGCCGCCCAAAGCCTTGAGGCGGCATCCGGTGCAATCACTGGCGAACTGGCCGCGCTTGCCCGCTCCGGGAACACGATTGACCAGCAGGTCTCTGCATCGCGCCTTAACACGCTGATGGAAGAGGCGGGCACGGCCATTGAGGATCTGCGCGCCACCGGTCTGAATGCTGGTCGCGCTGGCGAACTGACGACCGCGCTTGAAGAGCTGGGCGCAGCGGTTGAGGCGGCTTCCGGCCCCGTGACCGCCAAGCTTGATGCCGCAGAAGCGCGCGAGAACGCCATGCGGGAGGTTTTCCAGGCTCGCATCGAGGCGTCCGCCGCGCTTGAAAATGCGCTGGATGAAACAGAAGACGAAGCCGCGATTGAATCGCTGCTGCGCGCGAATATGGCACTGAACCTCGCGGTAGCGCGGATCGCCGAGCTGTCGGCCACCGATACTGCCGGCGATGTCGCAGAGGTTCGCGACGAATTCCAGTACGCGGCCGATGATCTCGACATCAACTTGATGCTGCTCGGGCCGGTCGTGACCGACGCCATCCGTACGCCGGTCAACGCATTGCTGGCCCAGACAGAAGGCGCTGGCGATGTCTTCGCCCTGCGTGAACGCGAGCTGACCATGCGCGCCCGGGCCACTGACCTAGTCGAGGAAGCGCGCTTTGCCGATGTCGCGCTGAGCGAGCTTGTCACCACGACACGAGATGAAGCCCTGGCCGAACAGGGTGCCGCCAGCGAGGCCGGTCAATCCGCGATCGGCTTTGGCCAGATGATCATGGTCTTCTTCGCGATTGCGGCCATTGTAGCCGGCGCGGCGATCACCTGGCTCTACATCAGCCGATCGCTGCTGGCGCGTCTGACCCATATCTCGACAGCGATGGAAACGCTCGCTGGCGGTGAAATTGGTGAAGCCCTTGAAGCCGACGGCAAGGATGAGATCACGGGCATGGCGCGTTCGGTCAATGTCTTCCGCGACAACGCCATTGAGCGTCAGCGTCTGGAAGCCGAGCGCAGTGAAGATGAAGCTGCCCGTGCGGCTCGTACCCGCGCCATCGAAGAGCTGATTGCCCGCTTTGAAGAGGTCTCCAGCCGCGCTCTGGGTGCAGTGGGCGACGCGGCCAAGGAAATGGAGTCTGCGGCTACGGCTCTGGACCAGTCCTCACGCAGCGCGTCTCAAACGACCGCTCAGGTCAATTCGTCCTCTGGCCGTGCGGCTGAGAACGTCGACACGGTTGCGGCTGCGGCTGAAGAGATGACCGGGTCAATTGCCGAGATCGCCCAGCAAATTTCGCGGTCCACAGAAATTGCTCAGGATGCGGCGAACCGGGTTGAGCAGACCAACACCGATGTGGCCGCCCTCAATGAGGCGGCGACCAAAATTGGTGACATTGTCAGCCTGATCAACGATATCGCCGAGCAGACCAACCTGCTGGCCCTGAACGCCACGATTGAGGCTGCCCGGGCCGGTGAGGCCGGAAAGGGCTTTGCGGTGGTCGCCAGCGAGGTCAAAACCCTGGCTGAACAGACCGGCAAGGCCACGAGCTCGATCTCTGACCAGATCAACGGCATTCAGGGGGCAACCGGCAAGGCGGTCGACGCCATCGCCAATATCGGCGAAGTGATCAGCGAGATGAACAATATCTCCGCAGCCATTGCCGCAGCCATGGAAGAGCAGCGGGCTGCAGCCAGCGAGATCACGCGCGCGGCTCAGGATGCCGCTTCCGGCTCGCGCGAGGTGAGCCAGTCCATCGCCAGCGTTGACGCTGCAGCTTCTGAAACCGGCCAGTGCGCCGCTCAGGTCAGTGCGGCCTCCAACGCCCTCAATCAGGAATCTGATGGCCTCGAGAAGGCGGTCTCCGAATTCCTCAAGGGCGTTCGCGCGGCCTAGGCGCAAACGACTGAAGCTGACCCGCGCGGAGTGCTTGAATTGGCGGCTCCGTGCGGGTATAGCCCGTCCTCCGTTCAACGAACGGGCCCCGCAAAGCGGGCGAAAGATGGATGGCTGGGTAGCTCAGCTGGTTAGAGCGCACGACTCATAATCGTGAGGTCGGGAGTTCAAGTCTCCCCCCCGCCACCATCCTTTTACTCCAGAATATACGTCCTTGCCTAAGTGAGCATTTCGGGAATTGCCCGCAGTGTCACGCTTGCTCTTGCGCGCGTCTCACGGCAGTTTGCTGGACCTTGAGTAACCGGGGCTCTCACGCATGACTGAAATGGCGCACGCCGCACTGGGCGGGCTTTTATTGCTCGCGATTGCATTTGCGTTTTCGACCAATCGCCGCGCGATCAATCTGCGCATCGTGCTCAGCGCGCTGGCGCTGCAGGTCGCGATCGGGGTGTTCGTTTTCTTCCTGCCGATTGGCCAGACCGTGCTGGCGGGCATGGCAAGCGGTGTGGGCTGGCTCCTCGGCTACGGTAATGCCGGCATTGAATTCATGTTCGGCCCGCTCATCGGCGACGCGGTGGGGTTCAGCTTTGCACTGAACGTGTTGCCCGTGGTGATCTTCTTCGCGGCGTTGATGGCTGTGCTCTACCACATTGGCATCATGCAGTGGGTCGTGCTGGGTGTGGGCTGGTTCCTGAACAAGGTTCTGGGCACCGGCCGTGTGGAATCGCTCAACGCCTCGGCCAATATCTTTGTGGGCCAGACCGAAGCGCCGCTGGTGGTCAAACCCTATCTGGAAGGCATTACCAAGCCGCAGCTCTTTGCGATCATGACTTCGGGTCTTGCGTCCGTGGCCGGTACAGTGCTGGCAGGTTACGCCCAGATGGGCATTCCGCTGAGCTATCTGCTCGCGGCAAGCTTCATGGCGGCCCCAGGTGGTCTGCTGATGGCGAAGATCCTGATGCCGGACGACAAGGACGCCGACAAGGCGCAGGACCTCCTGAAACCCAAGGTGGGCCCGGATCGCCACGCCAACGTCCTGATGGCGGCGGCTGTTGGTGCCAAGGACGGCCTCAATTTGGCGCTGAATATCGGGGCCATGCTGATCGCGTTCGTCTCGCTGATTGCGCTTCTGAACGGCTTCCTTGGGCTGCTGGGCCCGGTCGTCGGCGTTGAGGACCTCTCGATCGAGATTATCCTTGGCTATGTCTTCGCTCCGCTGATGTGGGCGATGAGTGTCCCATGGGCTGAGGCCACCGATGCCGGGGCCATCCTCGGTCAGAAGATTATCATCAACGAGTTCGTGGCCTACCTGTCCTATATTCAGGTCGCCGAAGACTTTTCACCGCGGACCCAGGCGATCCTGATCGTTGCCCTGTGCGGATTTGCCAATCTCAGCTCGATCGGCATTCTTCTGGGTGGTCTGGGCAGCCTTATCCCGGACCGTCTGGGCGATATCGCCAAATTCGGTCTGCGCGCAGTTCTGGCTGGAACGCTGTCCAATCTGATGAGTGCGGTGATTGCCGGGATGCTGTTCCTTCCGGCAAGCTAGAACACCATGGCACGCAAGGTCATTTTCGATTGCGATCCCGGCGTTGATGATTGCATCGCGCTAATGGCCGCGCTCGCTTCGCCCGAGGATTTTGATGTCCTGGGCATCTGCACTGTCGCGGGCAATGTCCCGCTCGAGGTTTGCACCCGAAACGCCCTCGCGCTTACCACGCTGGCAAAGCGGAAGGATGTGTCAGTCTATGCGGGTTGCCCGCGACCCATGGTCGAGCAGCCTGTGGCGGCGGCGCATATCCACGGCGAAACCGGTCTGGGCGCGGCGCGGTTGCCGGACCCGCTCCACGCCGCATCGCCGACCCACGCGGTTGATTTTCTGATTGAGACACTGCGTGCTGCCGATCCCGGCTCGATCACACTGGCACCGACTGGCCCGTTGACCAATCTCGCCGTGGCTTTGGTGAAGGCTCCCGAGATCGCTGAGGGGATCAGGGAGATTGTCCTGATGGGCGGGGCGCGGAGCGAAGGCGGAAACATCACTGCCTCGGCCGAATTCAACATGTACGCCGACCCTCATGCGGCACGGGTCGTATTCCAGTCGGGGCTGAAAATTACGGCGGTGGGCCTCGATACCACCCTTCAATTGCGGTGCACGCCGGGGCGCCACCGGGCTCTTGAGACCATGGGCAATGAAGCCGGCCGTGTGGCAGCCCAGATGATCGGTCACGTGAACACGATCTACGGCGAGATTTACGGGGCTGAGGGCGCAGCGCTCCATGATCCGTGTGTCGTACTTTACCTCCTCAAGCCGGATCTTTTTGAGACCCGTCGCGCCTACATCGAGGTAGAGACGCGCGCCGGTCTGACCCGCGGGCATACCTCGGTCGATGTCTATGCCGACGCAGCCGATACGAATGCCGACTGGGTGATGAGCGTGGACGCCGAGGCAGCCTTCGCTCTGCTTCACGACCGGATTTCCCGGCTATGAACGCACCGCGGATCACCGTCGTCGGATCAGTCAATCTGGACCTTGTGGCCACGGCCGACCGCCTTCCGGCTCCCGGAGAGACGGTCCTGGGCGGCACCTTTGCCAGCCATCCTGGCGGCAAGGGTGCAAATCAGGCGCTGGCGGCCCGACGACTGGGGGCGGACGTGTCCCTGGTGGCCAAGGTTGGCCGCGATGCCCATGCCGATGAAGCGCTCGCGCTCTTGAAGCAGGACGGGGTGGACCTTTCTGGTGTCAGTGTGAGCGAGGTGGCACCTACCGGCGTCGCGCTGATCACGGTGGCACCAGATGGCGAGAACCAGATCGTGGTCGCACCGGGCGCGAACGGCGTGCTGGGTGTCGATGACCTGCCGTCCCGGATTGAAGGCGCGCTCATCGGTCAACACGAAGTGCCGCTGGAAACAATGGCTGAAGCCGCCGTGCGATGTTCAGGCTTTGTCGCCTTTAATCTCGCGCCTGCGATGGACGTGCCTGAGGCGATTCTGAACCGTGCCGACCTTCTCGTCGTCAATGAGACCGAGGCCGATTTTTATGGCGAGACGCGCCTTCTCGCCGCTGGCGGCCTTGTGGCGGTGACCCTCGGCGCGCGCGGGGCAGTTCTCTTCCGCGACGGTCAGGAAGTGGCTCGGGCCGCCCCGCCAGCGGTCAGCGTGATCGATGCGACCGGGGCAGGGGACACCTTCACCGCCGCTCTGACGGTCGCTCTTCTTGAAAAGCAGTCTGACGCTCAGGCGCTGAGCTTTGCCTGCGCGGCCGGCGCACTCGCGACCACAAAAGCTGGCGCTCAACCCGCCCTGCCGTCGCGTTCAGAGGTGGATGCGCTCAGCTGATATCCTGCGCAGGCTCATCAATCTACTGAAAAACATATAGAAATTTCTGTCATGGTTTCGCCATGCGGGATTTCTGCATTTTATTTGGTCAAGGGTGCTTGACGTAAAGGGTCCTTTGCTTCATAAGGTCAAGCACGCTTTACGTAGATGAAGCGATTGAGACGCCCACACAAAACAGATACGGGCGTGAAACCTGGTTGGTTATGGAGACAACGATATGACGTTTGGTGAAACTGCCCGCCGTTCCCTGTTCGCCCTGGCGCTGTTCGGCTGTGCGACCTCGTGGGTCGTCCTCGGCTTTGCCTGGGCCCTCGACTGGTCGCAGCCCATATTCGTTGGGGCGGTCGTTGCCGCCGCGGTGTCCACCGAGCTCGTCTTCTGGGTCGGGGCCGTAGTCCTGGGCTGGACGGTGTTCGCGAACCGGGCGCGGCTTTGGAAGCGCCTGACTGGCAGCCACGCCTGAATTCGGACGTGACTTTGATGGATGATCTGATGGACGAAGACGACACCCACCCCTCAAAGCCACTCTCGGCATTCTGGCTTCGCTTTGGCGGGCTCGCCCTGCTGATTGGCGGCACGATATTCACGACGCAGCTGCTGGCTTTCGGTGCCCACTGGGGGTTCGCTGCTGTGGTCGCCCTTATTGGGTTGGGCGGCCTCGCCGCGATGAGTATCGGGGTTCGCCGTGAAGCGCTGGCCGGTCGGTCCCGCCTGACCACGCCAGAGCGCGCCCGGCTGCGCTTCGAGCAATTCCACGTGCTGTGGGTTCTTGGCTTCGTGGTTGCATTCGTGGCCGCCGAGCCATTGGCGTCCCAGATGAACAATGCGATCGCGCGCGGGGCGTTTATCGGCGCGCCGATCGCATTGCTCGTGGTGCTGGTTGCCGAATTTACCCGGATGATCGTGCTAAGCGATGAGTTCGAACGTGGCCTACACACGACCGCTATCGCAATCGCTGGCGGCGGAGTAGTCGCCGGAGCCACCGGATTGAGTGTCTTGGCGACCCTGGTCGACGGATGGACCGAGCCGCAGGCCTGGACCTTCCTGCCGGTGTTTTCAGTGATTTATGGCGTTACACATGCTCTGCTGCGCCGGAGGGCCTTGTGAAGAACCACCTCAAGGCGCTGCGGGCAGAGCGGGGTTGGAGTCAGGCGGCACTGGCCGAGCATCTCGATGTTTCGCGTCAGACCGTCATCTCGATCGAGAACGGGCGCTACGACCCCTCGCTACCCTTGGCGTTCAAGATCGCGCGGGTCTTTGACCTGCCGATCGAGCAGGTTTTCGTTGATGAGGGCACCTAGTCCACAGGCTGGCTGAGCAGGCCCGGCAGTTGACCGGTGGCGGACAGGGGCCTACTTGCCAGCGCATACCTGTCACCGTCTTTAGAGCAAGCTCCATGACCGATCTTTCCACCTTTGCCCAATCTGCCAAAGCCTGGCCGTTCGAACAGGCGCGTCTGGTGAAAAAACGGGTGGAGAAAGCCGGCCTTCAGGGCGGCGCGGTGATCTTTGAGACCGGCTATGGCCCGTCCGGCCTTCCCCATATCGGCACCTTCGGTGAGGTAGTGCGTACCACCATGGTCCAGCATGCCTTCCGGGTGCTGACCAATGATGAGTATCCCACAAAGCTGATCTGCTTTTCCGATGACATGGATGGCATGCGCAAAGTGCCGTCCAACCTGCCGCAGCAGGACATGCTCGCCGGTTATATCGACAAGCCGCTGACGGATGTTCCGGACCCGTTTGGCACCCATGAGGGCTTTGCGCAGCATAATAATGCGCGGCTGCGCGCCTTTCTCGATGGCTTTGACTTTGAGTACGACTTCTACTCCGCCACCGAGCAGTACCGCTCTGGTGCGTTCGATGAAGTACTGCTCAAAGCGCTGGAGAAGTATCAGGCCATCATGGACGTGATGCTGCCCACCCTCGGCGAAGAGCGCCGGGCCACTTATTCGCCCTTCCTGCCGATCTCTCCGAAGACCGGCAAGGTTCTCTACGTCCCGATGAAGGCCACGAACCCATCAGACGGCACGATAACCTTCACCGATGAAGAGGGTGAGGACATCACGCTGCCCGTCACGGGCGGCAATGTGAAGCTGCAGTGGAAGCCGGATTTTGGCATGCGCTGGGCTGCGCTGGGCGTTGATTTCGAGATGTTCGGCAAGGACCACCAGGCCAATGCGCCCATCTATTCCAAGATCTGCCGCATCCTCGGTGTCGAGCCGCCTGTGCAATATGTCTATGAGCTCTTCCTCGACGACAAGGGCGAGAAAATCTCCAAGTCGAAGGGCAATGGCCTGGCGGTTGAAGAGTGGCTGCGCTACGCGCCGCAGGAAAGCCTGTCGCTCTACATGTTCCAGAAGCCGCGCACGGCGAAAAAGCTCCATTTTGATGTGATCCCGAAGGCGGTTGACGAATATCGCCAGCATCTCAACGCGTTCGAGGGCCAAGCGCCCGACAAGCGGATTGAGAACCCGACCTGGCATATCCACTCCGGAAAGCCGCCGAAGCTCGGGGCCGACATCAGCTTCTTGCTCATGCTGAACCTGGTCTCGGTGGCCAACGCTGAAGACAAGGATACGCTTTGGGGCTTCATCGCGCGCTATGCGCCGGATGCCAGCCCGGAGAACGAGCCCTTCCTGGACCGCCTGGCGGGCTATGCGCTCGCGTACTACGAGGACTTCGTGAAGCCGACCAAGGTCTTCCGCCAGCCCGACGCAAAAGAGCGGGCGGCCATGGAAGATCTGGTGCAGCGCCTGAAGGCGCTTGACCCGGACGAGACCGATCCGGAAGTGATCCAGACCGAAGTGTTCGCGGCTGGCAAGGCGCACGACTTTGAAAATCTGCGCGACTGGTTCAAGGCGCTCTACGAAGTGCTACTGGGCCAGAGCCAGGGACCCCGCTTTGGCGGCCTGGCTGCACTGTATGGCTTGCCACAGACGATCGAGCTGATCGAGGGCGCGTTAGATCGCTAGTCGCCCTCGAACTCCACGAGGCGCGTGACCGGGATGCCCATCGCGGCGATCCGGCGCGCGCCGCCGAGGTCGGGCAGGTCGATGACAAAGCTGGTGCCGATAACGTTGGCTCCGACCTTTCTGAAAAGCTTGATCGCGGCCTCGGCGGTCCCGCCTGTGGCAATCAGGTCGTCGACAATTAGTACGGTTTCGCCCTCACTGACCGCATCAGTGTGAATCTCCACCTCGTCAGTTCCATACTCCAGCTCATAGGTCTGGCCGATCGTGTCGTGGGGCAGCTTGCCTTTCTTGCGCACGGGAATGAAGCCGACAGAGAGCTGGTGGGCCACCGCTCCACCAAGGATGAAGCCGCGTGCCTCAATGCCGGCAACCTTATCGATCTTATTGCCCGCAAAAGGGTAGACCATTGCATCAACCGCAGCCCTGAAGGCCGCCGCATCACCAAGCAGTGTCGTCACGTCACGAAACTGGATTCCCGGCTTGGGGTAGTCAGGAATTGTCCGGATTGCCTGCTTGATGTGGTCCATGGCCCGTCCCGCTTTTGATCAGGCGCAGGAGCATTCAGCGCAGCTCACCATCCGTCAAGCCAGCGCTCTGCCTTGCCCATGAAAAAACCCGCCCGGCAGGGTGTGCCGAGCGGGTCCGACTACGGACAAATCCGTAGAATTAGTTGACGGAGGCGAGCCGGAGTTCGTTCACCGTCGCACGGTGGAGCGTGTTCAGACGCTCCTCGCCGACCGCCTCGACCACATTTGCCACCACATCAAGGCGGCAGACAGCGAGATCGCGGTCCACGCTCAGGCCGAGAGCCTGGCAGTAACGCTGAGCCTCGGAGGTCAGGCGCTCATAGGCAGCGCTCACATCGGACGGAGTTTCCAGCGCCGAGGCGTTCACCCGGAACACAAAAGTGTCATCGTTCGCGGTTGCCATGGCGGGCGCGCTCGCAAGGCCGATGGCCAGAACTGCAGCTGCGCCGACACGTGACAGGATAGTCTTCTTCATTGTCTCGTCCTTCCATTTGCCCGTTGGGCGGGACACGTCCCCGTCGCGGCCATGGGAGCGATGGGTGAGATCGCTAGACCGGAGACAGGAGGGGCGTGTTTGTTATAGTTCAGTCACCCATCTGTCATATAAATGTAATATGACTTTGGTGCATTGAAAAGAAAAATCTGCACACAGACTAAAAAATTAATCTCGAAAATTCTCCAAATCCATACAAAACAATGTGTTCGTGTGATTTGATGTGTTCCGCGTTAAGGGATTAAGCCGAACGTGCGATCCGATGTCGACGCGCACGGCTGTCACAAATGAAAAACTTGGAAGGCCGAGCTCTGAAATTTTCCGATCAATTTTCGGGCCGCTTGGGGGCGCATACGGCATCATCGCAACAGCTTCCGGGTTTCAGTCCCGACCGCGATGCAGATCCTTAATAAAACCCTACTCATCTGGCGCTGGCCTTGCTACGGTGGCGTCGCGTTAGGGTTAATAAGCGCGCGAGCTGATTCCGATCCGGGGGGATGTTGGCTCGAAACAGGAGGGACCATTTATGAAATTCACCGCTCTAGCGCGCATGCTTGTGATAGCTGCAGCTTTCATCGCAACGCCGGCGATTGCCGAGAATTCGGAATGGAACCAAGGCTCGGGTTGGCAGTTCAGCTCCGGCCCACTGACCCGCTATTACACACAAACCCCGCTTGAGGAGTGTCGTCGCGGCTCCCAGGGTGATCTCGAGCTCCGTGCGTGTCTGTCCCGCCTCCTCCTTGAAGCCGAGAGCCGGTACGACATCAGCTTCCGCACACTGGTGACGATGGTTGAGGAACGCGAGGACCAGTTCCAGCAGGCAGAAGAGGCCGAGGCGCTCCGCTTCGCCCGGGAGACCTGGCGCTCCTATTTGGATTTCCAGTGCGATTTTGAAGGCGCTATGCTGGGAAACAGCTATTCAGAGCGTAGCCTGCAAGCCACCTCCTGCCGTGTATCCCTTCTGCGGGCGCAAACCGAACGCCTGACCGAACTGGCTGGCCAGATTGATCCCGGCGGCGTTGATCCGGGCTGGTCCCCTGATCCCGAACAATGTGTTGGTCCGTTCTGTTCTGTGGAAACCGAGACCTATCGCGACTGGACGGCGCGCTGCCGCCGAGGCGGTCTGTGCACCGCTTTCACAACCGTGGGCGATGAAAGCGCTGCTGACCGGCTTGAGACGGCACTCCGGGCGAGCGGTGACGGCTGGAACATTATTTTCTCGTCGAACCGCCACCCGGTTGATGCAGAGCGTGCCATCGCGGTTCGCGTGGACGGTCGCAACCCGGTCGTTTTCCGCCCTTACTCAGGCTATAGCGCAAGCGAGAATGGGGCCTTCGTCCTGTCCGATCAGGCTTCAACGGCGCGGCTGATCGGTGCCATGCGCCGGGGTTCGCGCCTGACTGTCCAGTACGTCGATGTGAGCGGAAATGACCGCCTGGCGACCTTCTCGCTCCTGGGCGTGACCCGGTCTCTGGAATGGGTTGAGGCCCGCCAGGTGCGTGTTCGCTACTAGGCTGGCGACGTCACGCGTTCGATAAGCGCCGCGACCGCATCTGGCGTGAGCAATTTCGACTTTTCGACCGGCGGTAGAAGGTTGAGGCCTTCGTGATCGAGCGGTTCCAGGTGGCCTGCAGAAATCGGTACGATCGGACCGGGATATTCTGCGGCTTTCAGGATCGGCAGTGATGTCTGAAAGTCCACATGTGGCGGGATACGCCGGTCCAACAGAACAAAATCGAAGGTGCCATTGTCCGGTGCGGACGGGAAGTCTTCGACACGCGCGAATGCGGTCAGCGTATGGCCGCCATCGCAATGCATGAGCATGCCCTCAAGGACCATGCTTTCCGTCGGGTCGTCATCGATCAGGGCGATATGGGCCATCAGCTGCTCTTGCGGCGGTCACTGACGCACAGGACTTCATCAATCAGCGCTGTCATGTCGACCGGCTTGGTAAAGAAACCCTGCGCCCCGAGCGCTCCGGCTTCATCCCGGGCGCTCGGCGTGGCATCGGCTGAAACCAGGTAGACCGGCACCGTGTTTGGATAGGCCGGGTTGCTTCGAATTTCCTGCAGGGTTTGAAAACCACCCATGCCAGGCATATGCAGATCAAGTAGTATGAGATCGAACGCATCCTCACGCAGCCGCTCGAGAGCGGCTTCTCCGCTGTCGACCGCGACGGCCTGCATACCGTGTTGGGCAAGCATGTCTTGGAGTGTTGTGCGATTGACCTCATTGTCCTCAACAATGAGAACGCGGAACGTGTTTAACCCACAGCGTGCCGCTGGGCTCAATACCTTGTGATCCTGAGAGGACGAAGAGCGCGCGGGTATTTCAAACCAGAATGTTGAGCCCTGACCCGGTTCGGATTCCAGTCCCAGCTGTCCTCCAGCCAGCTCCACCAGTTCCTTCACGATGGCAAGTCCCAGGCCTGAGCCCCCGTGTTCGCGACTTGCCGACATATCAGCCTGGCTGAATCGTTCGAAAACTCGAGCCTGTTGATCCTTTGAGACCCCGGGGCCGGTATCACTGACTTCAACTCGTAATACACCGCTCAAAGGTGCGGTCAGGCTGATCTCAACTGAGCCAGCATCGGTGAACTTGATCGCGTTTGAAACGAGATTACCGACAATCTGCGCGGTTCGGCGCGGGTCGAAATAGCGGGGTTTTGAGGCGTCATCCGAAATCCGGGATTTTAGCGTGAGCGACTTTTCCGCCGCCAGCGCGCTGAATGTTGCAAGCGTCTCGCCCAACCAGGCCTCTGGATCGACCCGCTCGGGTGTGAGATGCAGTTTGCCAGCCTCGATGCGGGAGATGTCCAGAATATCTTCGATGACGCTGGCCAGCGTGCGCCCGGATGACTGCAAGGTGTCCACATAGCGACGTTGCTTGTCATCAAGTTGCGAAAGCCCAAGCAGCTGTGCCACGCCCAGCATACCGTTCAGCGGGGTGCGAATTTCGTGGCTCATGGTGGCCAGAAAGTTCGACTTTGCTTCATTGGCGGTCTCTGCCCGCTCTTTCGCGTCACGCAAGGCGCGTTCTGTTTCTTTTTGCTCCGAGAGATCCTGGGCAACACCGATCAATCGGACCGAATGACCGTTTGCCGCCCGTTCGGCCACACTTACATGGGCCAGGATCCATGTGCGGCTCCCGTCCGGGCGGAGAACACGGTGTTCGTTGTGCACAAACTCAAGCTCGCCTTTGATGAGCGAGGTAAATTCAGCGCGGACCCGATCGACATCCTCCGGCGCAGTAAATTCGAACATCTGGGATGAGGAAATCGGTATGTTTGCGAGTTCCGGGCGTCCGAGCAGGTCGCAGAGCCTCTGATCCATCGTGGCAATGGAGGTTCGCAGATCAAGCTCCCAGGTGCCCAGCTCTGCCGCTTCCACCGCCAACTGAGCGCGGATGCCTGCCTTGAGCGCCGCATCCTTGGCTGCGCGTTCTTCGGTCACATCAACGAGTGATCCCGCCATCCGTAGAACGGTGCCATCGACATCCGTCTCGGCCTGCCCGCGAGATCTGACAATCAGTTCCCGCCCGTCTGCATGGAACATGCGAAATTCCACATCGTAGGGCGTGCCGTCGTTAAGGTGACGCTCAATGCCATCGGTTATGATTTCAATGTCGTCTGGATGAATGGCCTTGGTCAGCGGGTCGCCATTCCCACCAAGATCGCCAGCCGGTAGGCCCAGCATCTCCGCAAGGCGCGGAGACCATCGTGTCAAATTCTCGACGGGATCCCATTCCCAGATGGCGGTGAGCGACCCTTCAAGTGCCTTATCGGTGCGGCGCTTTTCATCTTCCAGGGCCAGCTTGGTTTGTTTGTGCTCAGTACGGTCCTGGACCACGCCCAGAATTTTGCAAGCGTCTCGGGTGTCTGTGCGTTCAACAACAGAGGCGCTGATCCATAGCCAACGTTCCTCACCATCCGGGCGGTGGATGCGGTGTTCGACAAGGAAGGCCCCATCACCAGAATCCAGACAGGCCTGAAGCGCCTCTTGAACAAGCTGTCTGTCATCCGGGTGTGTGATTTCCGTCAGCACATGGGTCGGGAAGGGGGAGGCTGCCAGCTCAGGGCGTCCGAGCAGAGCGGCAAGCCCCTGATTGACCGTAAACAGGTCATTTTCGATGTCCCATTCCCAGAGTCCAAGACCTGCGGCCTCCACGGCAAGACGCGCATGGGTTTCATCAAGGCCCGGTTGGTTTCGAACAGGCGAAGGGGTTGAAGCTGAGGGCATGGCAATGGGAGCCGTTTAACAAGGAGCAATATCCTTAACATGAAGCCCGGCCTGTTAATATGAAGCAAAAATGAGGTCGCAAGACTTTTACCGGCAAGCAGGGCACGCTATATCCCGCAACGGAACGCGCCGGCGCGGCGCTCGCTATACTGGAGAACGCACATGTGGGCCCTCATTGCTCTTGGCGGCACCTTCGCCATCTTTGCGATCCTGAATCTGATCGACAACAAGCGTCTGGACTAGGGGCAACCGCGGTGCCTAGCGCTCGCGATATCCCATGACAGACCTTCTCCTCGCTTTTGGCTTTGTCGCTGTCGGCATCGTGGTGCTGCTTTACGGCGGCGATCTGCTTGTGCGTGGTGCGACCGCGCTTGCGCGGCGGATTGGTATTCCGGCGCTGATCGTGGGCTTGACGATCGTCGCCTTCGGAACGAGCGCGCCGGAAATGGTGGTCAGCGCTGCCGCTGCCATCGAAGGACAGCCGGGGCTGGCTCTAGGCAATATTGTCGGGTCCAACATCGCGAACATTCTGCTGGTACTGGGCATCCCGGCCCTGCTTGCACCGCTGGCGACCCGTGTCGCCGGTGTGCGCACCAATGCCTTGATCGCGCTCATCCTGACTGGCGTTTTCATCTGGTTGGGCGCTGACGGTGCGCTGACCTTCAATGAAGGCTTGGTGCTGGCCGCCGCGATTGTCGTCTACATCGTGTATCTGGCGATTGCCTCGCGCAACGCGAAGGACGACCCGGTGATCGCAGAATTGACCGATGTCGATCACATGGAGGGTCTGCCGAAAACCTCTGCGCTTGTTGGCGTGTTCATCCTCGCCGGCCTGGTGCTGCTACCGGTGGGCGCGCACTTTATCGTCACTGGTGCGGTGGATATCGCAGAGCGCTTCGGCGTCAGTGAGGCGATCATTGGCCTGACGATCGTGGCCATTGGAACCAGCCTGCCCGAGCTTGCCACCGCCTTTGTGGCCGCCATGCGCAAGCAGGCCGAGATGGCGATCGGCAATGTGATTGGCTCGAACATATTCAACATTGCCGCTGTGGGCGGGATCACCGGCGTGAGTGCCCAACTGGCGACCGGCGGGCCGGCAATGTTTGACGCGACCTTCATGCGCTTCGACTTCTGGGTCATGCTCGCGGCAATGGTGGCGATCGCCCTCATGATCTTTGCGCGCCGCGATGTGGCCCGACTTACTGGTCTGGTCTTTACGCTTGGCTATGGGGCTTATCTCGCCGGGATTGTGCTGCTGAATGTGCCGTCCATCGGCTAGCAACAGACCCAGCTCTGGAAACGAAAAGGCCCGCAGCGTGACGCTGCGGGCCTTTGTGTGTTGAACGACGGGCGGACGGTCTAGCCCTCTGCCTCCACGAAGCCGCGGTCGCGCAGGAGGGCATCTACGCGCGGCTCGCGACCCCGGAAGCCCACATAGGCGTCCATGGCCGGCTCTGAGTTGCCTGCGGAGAAGACGCTGTCGTAGAGCGCCTGCGCGGTTTCCGGATCGAAGATGTCGCCGGCCTCGCGGAATGCTTCGAAGCCATCGGTGTCCAGCACGCCCGCCCACAGATAGCTGTAATAGCCCGATGAATAGCCTTCGCCGGCAAAGCTGTGCAGGAAGTGGGTGGAACGGTGGCGCATCGGGATTTGCGGCAGGTTGTCCCGGCTCTCCAGCACCTCAGCCTCAAACGCCTCAATGTCCAGCGAGGTCGGGTCATCGTTGAGGTGGTAGGCCATGTCCACAAAGCCGGAGTTCAGGAACTCGACCGTGGCAAAGCCCTGGTTGAAGGTTCCTGCCGCCATCAGGCGCTCCAGCAGGTCCGCCGGGATCGGCTCGCCGGTTTCATAGTGGACCGCAAAGCGCTCCAGGATCTCCGGCTGCTCCAGCCAGTGCTCATAGATCTGGGCCGGGAACTCCACGAAGTCGCGGTCTACAGCCGTGCCGGCCAGAGACGGGTAGTCGGTGCTGGACAGAAGCCCGTGCAGCCCATGGCCAAACTCGTGGAACAGGGTGGAGGCGTCGTTGAAGCTTACGAGGGCGGGATTATTATCGCCGGGTTTGTTGTAGTTACAATTATTGATGATGATCGGGATGTCGCCATTGATCCCATTCTGGGCGCGGAAGCTGGACATCCAGGCTCCGCCGCGCTTGCCCGGACGCGCGAAGTAATCGCCGTAGAATAGCCCGACGACCTCACCCTGGGGATTGAGCATCTCCCAGACCCGCACATCGGGATGGTAG
Source organism: Oceanicaulis sp. (assembly GCA_043513725.1). GTDB lineage: Bacteria > Pseudomonadota > Alphaproteobacteria > Caulobacterales > Maricaulaceae > Oceanicaulis. The sequence goes on from CP121338.1 coordinate 2,341,767, forward strand.
GTGGCGATATCGGTCCGCTCATTGAAGCGCACACCGAACAGGCGCTCGGCCACGTAGAACTGCGCCTCGATCATCTTGTCGAGCTGGAAGTAGGCCTTCACCTCGCTCTCATCGAGATCAAAGCGTTCGGCACGCACCTGGCTGGTGTAGTAGCGCCAGTCCCAGCCTTCCAGATCGTGATCCAGCCCATCGGCCTCAATCATCGCCTCGATGTCGGCGGCCTCTTCCAGCGCACGCTCGCGCGCCGGCCACCAGACCTGCTCCATCAGGTTGAGCGCCGCCTGCGGCGTACCGGCCATGGTGCCGCCGGTCCGGTAATGGGCAAAGCTCTCAAAGCCCAGCAGCTGGGCCTGTTCACGGCGCAGCGCCAGAATCTGGCGGATCGTCTCGGCATTATTATTGGCATTGTCATTGCTGCCGCGGCTGTACCAGGCCCGCCAGGCCTGTTCGCGCAGCTCGCGATTGGGCGAGGTCTGAAGGAAGGGCTCCACGCTGGAGCGCGCCAGCGTCACCACATGGCCGTCAATATCGCGGTCGGCTGCCGCTCCGGCCGCCGCCGAGACGATATAGTCCGGCAGCTCGGCCAGATCGTCTTCAGACAACGCGAGCGTCCAGGCTTCCCGGTCGGCCTGTTCGTTCTGGGAGAACTGGGTGTAGAGCCCGGCCAGCTCGGAGCGGATGGCCGCAAAACGCTCCCGGTCATCGCCTTCCAGCTGGGCGCCGGAGCGGGTGAAGTCCTCATAGGTGGTTTCAACGAGGCGGCGCTGCTGGGCGGTCAGATCGCGCTCATCGAGCGAGTTGTAGATCGTCTCGATGCGCGCAAACAGGTCAGCATTCAGCGTGATCGACGCATTGTGAGCGGCGAGACGCGGGCTCATCTCGCGCTGGATCGCCCGGATTTCGTCGTTGGAGGCCGAGCTCGTCAGGTTGAAGAAAACCCGGCTGATCCGCGTCAGGTCCGCACCGGCATTTTCCATCGCCAGCAGGGTGTTTTCAAAGGTCGGCTCGGCGTCGTTGGACGCAATCGCCTCGATCTCGGCGGAGTGGCTCGCCAGCGCCACATCAAAGGCCGGCAGGAAATGGGCTTCCTCGATCTGGTCAAACGGCGGCGCGCCATAGGGGGTGTTCCATTCGGCCAACAACGGGTTGGTGGCCTCAACGCCGGCGGTGTCGCCCGCTTCGGTCATGGCTTCGGTTTCGGCGGGCGCAGCCGCGTCCTCAGCCGGGCCACAGGCGGCCAGCGTGAGCGCGAGAGCAGCGGACGACAGGAATAGCTGGGTCTTCATGAAAACTCCCCGGATCAGCCCGTTCGGGCACAGTTGTTAACCTGCGCTCTGTTTTACGGACCAATCAGGCCAGAACAACCCGTCTACAGCCGGTTACACTGTAACAAATCTGTTAGGTGGGCCCGGGCGAGCAATGCCGCGCCGCACCCCTCACCTAACCTCTCCCCTCACGGAGGGGAGAGGGATGGCGTTGACGCCATGGGATCGAACGCAACATTGATGCCCCTTCTCCTCCTTGAACAAGGGGGAGAGGTAAGGTGAGGGGGTGCGTTTTAACCTACGCAGGCCTGACCGAACGAAGCGCCACCCGGCTGCGCACGGCTTCGACTGCCTCACGCCCGCGCAGGGCCACGATCAGCGCGCCGCTGGCCCAGGTGAGGCAGGCGGCGATGAACAGGAAATTGCCTTCCTCAACGATCTGGCCGTTCTCCCACAGCGTGGGCGTGGCGATCCCCAGCGGCGTGAATAGGTGAAAGCTGATGGCACCCGTCATGATGGCCAGCGCGGCCAGTCCGCCCAGCACCTGTGACACCGGCGCAAGCCGGGCCTGGCCCACAAAGCGAAGCGTCAGGGGAAGCAGGATGACCAGCAGGGCGGCTGCCAGCTCACTCAGGCCAATGATCCACGGCCCGGCCGGATAGAATAGCTCAATCCCGGACCAGTCGCGCAGTGTCGTGAAGATGTGCTGCGGCGTCGGGTGGCCGGTGAACTTGAACCGCAGGGAGTCCACGAAGATCGCCGTGATGAAGGCACCGACCGCGTAGGTCGCAACCAGGCGCGGCCGAAGGGTATTGATCCAGCCCATGGCTCAGTCCTCCAGAATGGTGGGATAGTTGGCGTTGGCCGCTTCGATGAAGCCGGGAATGTCGGCCTCCCACCGGTCCTGAATGGTCTGGTCGTAATTCAGGTAAAGCACGTCATCGACAATGCGCCAGTGGTTCGGGCTGCCCTTGGCGGTGTAGCCCTCGGCCATGGCCCAGGCGCAATACCCGCCATAGGCCGGAGCGTAGGCTTCAGGGTTGGCCAGAAACAGGTCGAGATTTTCCTGGCTGGCAAAGTGCCAGTTCGCCCCGTTCCACTGGGTGCTGAATTCGCGGCTGCCGCGTACCGGCGCGCCGCCAGTGTGATAGCTGACGGTGTCATATCCACCGACCGCCGTATTTGAAAACAGGCCGGTATAAACAAGGTCATCGGCCGCCTGTGCCGTCGTGGGCAGGGCGGCCATGCCCACGGCACTGAGGCTGAGGGCGAGGGCAAGCGTGAGGGTCTTCATGGGGTCTGTCCTTGATATGTCGCAGGTCTCTGGTTCGCGTTCGATGGACAGACACATACGCCCGGCGTGGATCCCACGCATTACACGACAAAGCACAGGCGCGTGTGGCCGGCGTGAGCGAGGGTCACGGGCGCGTGAGAGGGCGTGGTTCAGACGGGGGGTGGCGTTTGGCGTCCTGGCCGCCTAACTGTGTCGCGAGCAGGCACGAAGGAGCGCTAAAAATGGCTGAAGCAATGTCGACCGCCGAGCCCGGTGAAACCAGGGCCGAAGCCTATGCGCGTGTCGGCAAGGAAATTGCCGCCATCGTGGCCGGCGAGACCAGCCACACCGCGCGCTATGCCACGGCGGCCTGCCTGCTGGCGCATAATTTCGGGCCGCGCTTTTTCTGGACCGGCTTTTATGTGGTCGACCCGAACAAGCCGACCGAGCTGGTGGTCGGGCCCTATCAGGGCACGCTCGGCTGCCTGCGTATTCCGTTCGGGCGCGGCGTGTGTGGCGCGGCGGCGCAAACTGGTGAAACCCAGCTCGTCGCCGACGTGCATGCCTTCCCCGGCCATATTGCCTGCGACAGCCGCTCCCAGTCTGAAATCGTGGTGCCGGTTTTTGATGCCGACGGAAAGCTGGCTGCGGTCCTGGATGTGGACTCAGATCAGCCTGACGCCTTTGACGCCGAAGATCAGACAGGCCTTGAAGCAATTTGCGGGCTCCTGCTGAAGGGCTAGCGCCAAACGATTAAACGCGAACGGAATGTCGACCGGCTTTCCCTCCCCCAACGCGGGGAGGGAAGCCCGTATATTCCCTGGCTTGTTAAGAGCGGTGGAGCTTTTTCAGCATCTTCCCTCCCCCCACGAGGGGAGGGTGGGCAGGTGCGTCCTTCGAGACGCTCGCCATGGGCTCGCTCCTCAGGATGAGGAGCGAAAGAGCATTATGAAACCCTCATCCTGAGGAAGCCAAAGGCCGTCTCGAAGCCTCATCCTGAGGAGCGCGAAGCGCGTCTCGAAGGACCCGCAAGATAAGGTGCCTCGGACCCAGCGGAGATGGGGGAGGCCAGGAGAAATTATCCCCACCCGGTGCTTGCGCCCCCATACTCGCGCGATGGCCTACACCCGCAGAACCGAGGAAGAACGCGCAGAGCTTGCCGCCAGGGCGCAGGCGCTGCGGGCTGTGGGGGCGACGCTGGCGGAAATTTCCCGCGCCGTGGGGGTGCCCGCACCGACCTTGACCCAGTGGGCGGCGCGCGATGGCTGGCGGGTCCGCGATCTGGAGAGCGCCGGTGCGATCCGGTTTCCCATCGATACGGGCAAAAAGGGGAAAGCCTTCGAAGCAAAGGACGAGCCCGACTGCGCCATGGTCGAGGGGGCTGATGTTTCAACCTATGGCGCGCCGGTCACTCAAAAGACGCTGGAAGCTGCCAGTGAGCGCGCCCTGCGTCTGGCGCTTGTGCTGGCAGATCGCGGCGAAGCGCGAGCCTCACGTGAGCAATTATTGCTGGGTCAGCGGTTCAGTGACGTCGCAAAACGACTGGCCGCGGCCGGGCCTGCCCCTGAGGAGGCGCGTGAAGAGGCGCGTCAGATGCTCGAGGATCGGCTCGTGCATCTGATCTCGATTGAGCATCGAAAGGAGGTTGCCGAAGCGTTGGGCGTTGAGCCCCTGTATTGTCACGATCTGGATACGACCCATTTTCGTGACGCATCGGGAAAGCTTCGCAAGGCGACCGATGAGGAGCGCGCGCGCATTGAGGCCGGCGATTGGCCAAAGACCACGCGCCGATAGACGGCTTTTATCGAACAGGTCAGTTCCATATTGTTGCGTCACTGTCGGGTCTCACGTGGGTCGCAAACGATCAAAACACAGGAAATAGCCCGCGATCACGAGCACATAACCTGCAACATTGAACCAATCAGTGCCGAGCGCCATCGTCACTGCGCCGGCAATCACAAGGCCGGTTCCAATCCTGGAAACGTTGAATAGCGTCAGGCTGGGCAGCACAAAGGCGGTGATAAAAAACTCGTTCGGGCCATAGCGCATGAAGGGCCACCATATCGACGACTCGACACTGAGCACCCGATAGACGTCGCCACCGAGATCCGGGGGTAGGGCCCAGAAAACGAAGTCGAGGACATTCATACCGATTGTCACGACGATACCTAAAAGCAGAACCGGGGCCGTGACGAGATGGAAGCCGCGGCGTGGCAAGCGCGCGGTGTAGGGTATGAGCAGCACGACCCCGATCAGCAAAAGCCAGTGCGTGTAGTCTACCGGCTGCTGGCCCCGCGCTGCCGAGTCGAACAGGCGCAGCATCACCTGTCCGGCGGTGAATGCCGCAAAGCCCAGCAAGAATAATGATTTGTCGATACGGTCGGGCACAGCTTCCTCCCCGGGCCTGTCCTGGAGACGCCCAAGTGGGGTGGCCATGCCACGTTTTAAAGAAGAGCCCCTAGAAAAGTCCGAGGAATTTGCGGCGCTTTTTCGCTGGCGGAGGCGGCACGTCGGACACGATTGTTGCGGCGGTGTCGGGCTCGGCCTCGTTCAGCGTGACGCTCTGCATGTCTGCCGGGCGCGGCGGGGCGCACACATCCGCATCGCACAACGGCGCGGAAATGAGCTTGGAGACATAGCTGGAGGTCGGGGTTTCCGGACCGCGATAGTCGCCAAGGCCAAGCTGCTCGCGGATCTGTCCACGGAAAGCTCCGGCGCGCGTGTCGATGGACATGCGGCGGGCTTCGTCTTCCTGAAGTCGGGACAGGTCAGCCGGGCGCGGTGAGCGCACAGCGGCGGCAACCTGGTCTGCACGGGCGCGGGCGAGCGCCTCGCGGGCCCGTTCAATGTTCAGACGGGTCGTGTCGTCTTTCATGCGGGTCGTGTCTTCAGTCATGGATGTGCCTCCCAAAAAGGCCGATCGCGCGTTTACGATTTCTTAGCATACCACTCAAAGCCATTGGTACGCGAGACCATTGCGACGTCGACTTCGCCGCCAACGCCGGTCTGGTGCATGTGCAGATCGCTTTTCAGGATGTTGAGTTCGACCAAAGCCTTTGAGGTTTCAGCCAGTTGCTTCTTGCCCGAGGCCGAGACGACCTTGATGAAGGGATTGATAAACTCGTCCTGTGAGACGTTTTGTACCGCGTGGGCGAACTCACCAGCGAGTTGGGGCAGGGCCTGCTCGCGCATGGTCGCCAGTACAGAATCAATCTGCTCATCGGGCACGCCGGCCTGCTTCAACGCGGTCTCGGCAGCCGCCTCATTGGCGATGAGGTTGAGCGAAACCATCACGTCAAACATGTAAGGATGGACCCCGCGCAGGAAGGCGTGGGTCATCTCCGCCTGGGCAAACGTGCGCAGATAGGCGTTCGGCCCATCCTCAACACCCACCGCCGTGGTCTCGTCATGGGCGCGCTTCAAAACGCCATCGACCAGGATGGAGGCGTAGTAGTGCGAGTAGACCGGGAAGACGTCCGCGGATCCAAAGCCGGCGAACACCAGACCCGCATAGGGCTCCAGAAAGGCGGGCTGGGTGGCGATGAGATAGGCGAATTTGTGCAGCTTCTCGCGCGTGCTGGCGGCCATGCCGAACTCGCCCAGCGCCTCAGCGATCATCGCGTCGAGCATCTCGCCATACTGGTGGGTGAAGCGCTCCTGATCGAGATTGGCAAACAGGGCGAGGCGCTGGCGCTCCATGCCCTGCTCGTCGACGACCAGATGACCCAGATACAGATCAAGCGCGGCGTTGAAGGCCGCCTCGTCGCTGTCATAGCCGCCGCCGGGATAGCCGCGCATGGACTTGGCGTGGTTCAGAATGGTCAGGAAGGCCGCCTTCATCAGGCCCTCGAACTCCTCGCGCTCCTCATGCTCGGGGAAGAGCTGGCGGTTCTGATCGAGGAAGGTGAAGAAGGCCGCCGCCGCATCATCGACCGTTTCGTAGTCGGTCTGGCCATGTTCGCGGGTGAAGGCGTGGGCGATATGCGACCATGACCGGCCCAGAACATCGCCGCGCGAATACACCATCAGGGCAATATTCGGCCCCAGGTTCAGGATCTTTTCCGCTTCCAGCGTGACGACCGGCTCGGGACCGCCGCCATAGGTGACGGCACTGTCGGCGGCGAGCACCACCGCCTGCCGGTTCATGATCATGACTTCCGACGTCATCGCATCCCCTCGCGATCCATCCACTCCGCGCAGCTCTGATGGCGCGCTCTTTCAAGACGGCAACCTAGCGCGGGGTGGGCAGGCTGTTAAGCTGCCTGAAACCAAAAGAGGCCCGGGCGCGACATGGAAAACACACAGCATGGTAAACGCCCGCGGGTCTATTTCGGTCTGCGCAGCCCCTATTCGCGCCTGGGGCTTCACAAGGTGGCGGCATCAGGCGTCGATGTGGAGCTGATACCCTTCACCGGGCCGCCTGATGACGCGCCTTTCGCCGATCCCACGGCGAACAGGTACAAGCTGGCCTACTATCAGCAGGATGTGTTGCGCATGACGGTGTCGATGGGCCTGCCGCTGGCGCTGCCCGATCCGTTCGATGTGGATTTCAGAGCCGCCAATCGCGCCTGTGTGGCGGCCGATATGGCAGGCCACGGCCTTGCCATGGCGTTGGCTCTGTCCGATGCGCGCTGGGGGGAGGGCAAGAATATCTCAGAGCCCGCCATCCTTGCTGAGGCCGCGTTGGCCGCGGGCTGGACAGGCTATGACGCGGACACGGTAGACACCGACCCGATGATCACCGAGCGCCTGCGCGCAGACCGCCAGAAAATCACCGAAGACGGCGTGTTCGGCGTGCCCTTCGCAGTTGACGGCCATCAGAAATTCTGGGGCCAGGACCGCTTCGATCTATGGCTGAAAGAGCGCAGCGGCTAGGCCGGATGACACTTGCCGACCACAACCAGCTCCCTAGTCAGACGCGCTCTCTAGCTGGGCTTCTCTGTAACGCAGCCATCCGCGATATTGCTGGCTAAGCGGCGTGGCGGGGTCCAGAGCTTCGAGGAGATCGGGCATCGCACGCAATGACGGCAGCTCCATCGCATTCAAAAGCACGATGACGCCGTCTCTTGTTTCGGTATTGATCCCGACGACGGTCAGTACGGAGTAATCGTGGCCGCCGTGGGCAATCAGCTGGGCATCGCCATAGTCAAGCACCTCCCAGCCCAGCCCATAGCCCTGCTCCAGAGGGCAGTCGGCCATCCCCGGCGTATCGCAAAAATACAAGGGGCGATCCTTGATCGACTGAACCGTGTTGCGATCGGTGACCATGGCATCGCCATAGCCCTCGGTGTTGGCGGCTGAGATGGCAAACCTGGCAAGGCTTTCTACCGACATCGTCATATCGCGTGACGTGCTGTAAGCCCCGTCTTCCAGACACGTGTTGGAGACGATGGAGCAATGATAGCCCCAGTCGGGTCGAAACTCTCCCGTATCGGCGTCCACGCTCAGGGCCACATTCCCAAAATTCTCCTCGCGGTAAGCGAAGGAGGCATCGCTGATGTCCAGAGGGGACAGAATGTGCGTTTCGACGAGGTCCGGGAAGGGCGTGCCCAGCTTGGCTTCGACAAAACGCATCAGATACTCAAAGCCTTCGCCTGAATATCTGAATGACGATCCCGGCTCGTTGAGGAATTGGAGGCGGCCTTCGGTCCGGCTTCGCCTGCTGGGAAAGCCCGTTGTGTGGGTCAGGACCATGCGGGGGGTGAGCAGGAGCGCGCGGGGATCATCCTCAAGGTCTGGATCAATCCAGTAGCGTCCCATGGACTCATCAAGGTCGAGCTGGCCCTCGCTTACAAGGCGCAGGACCGTCTCGGTGGAAACCACCTTGGTGATCGAGCCAATATCGAATTGGGTCGCGGCGGAGGCAGTTATGCCGGGTGCTTGTTCGCCATAATATCCGGCCCAGACGAGCGCCCCGTCTTCGATCCGGCCAAGACCCGCCGTCTGGATGTCGTGACGGTCGAGGATGGCTCGAACGGTTGCGTCGAGGTCTGGATCAGTGCTCGCTTCGATAGGCATTGTCTGCGGTCGCGCGTCAGGATTTTCACCCGGCGTACAGCCGCAGAGCAACAGGACACATGCGCCGATCGAGGGGGTCAGGAAGTTTGTCGTCATGCTGCGCTCCAGAACTCATTTGATCCTGGCCATCACACCCCTTCTTATCACCCCGCCTGATGGAGAGGCGTCCAGATCGCCCGCTCCATCATGGCGGTGCGATCAAGCGCGCGAGCCATGGCTAGGCGTACGCAGCAACCCACTCGTTTCCGTCGCAGTTTTTTTGAACAGATCTGCACGACCTCTGCAGCATCAGCCTGTGCGCAGGCGCGAGGGTCTCGTTCTTCTGTGCCGGGCTGTCTCCGTTATGTCGATCCAAAGGTGATATCGCGCCCGCTGCGGGCCGCTACCCCTTTAGTCGAGTGGGCTAGTCGGTGGAGCAGACCGCCTCAAACGTGGTCACGACCTGGGCTGACACCGTTGCCATCGGTCCGTCTTCCGGTGAGCCGCTTGCAAGATCGCGACCGTCAATGACGTCGTAGGTGTCATGGATCCCAGCTGTTGCGAAGAGGTCACCAAAGGCGGATGCGTCGGTTCCGGCGTGCGGATGCTCCACGTTGATCTGTGTTACAGACCCGAGTGTGCAACCTCTCGATGTGGCAAGACCGGCGGCGAGGGCTTCGGCTTTTGAGATCGCTGCGTTGATCGCTTCATTTCCCGCCTCGGGATTATTGCGGACACTCCAGCCCAGATCTGCCGCCTCAAGGGCCAGGTCCCCGACAGCATCTCTTGCCGCGAGAATGCTGTCTGGTGAGCCAGTAAGCCTGGCAAAGTATGGAATGCCGGCCGGAGCATCCTCATGTCCGGCAAAAGCCTCGGTGGTCCAGATTGTGTCCAGCGACTGCGAGTGGATCACCTCAACACCCGTTTCGCGCACGATCTCCGCCAGGCGTGCCTCAACGGTTTCGACATCTGCGACCTGACCACTGACCATCAATACGCCATTGTCGGCGGGCACCTGGGCTTCAGCGTATCCGGTGGTCGTGATCTCCACGACCCGGTCCCGGGCCAGCGCCGGTGCTGTGATGGCGCTCAGGCCAAGGCTCAAGATGAGCCCAAATGTCTGCTTTTGCATGGTCTTCTCCTGCTGGCGAAGCGCTATTCACATTGCGCTTCGAAGGTCACAACCGCTTCAACGGCGTAGTTCGCGGTCAAGCCGGGCGCTCGGACTGGTGCCTCAGGGCCGAGTCGCCCTGTGTCAACTTGAGCGTAGCGTTGGGTCACGCCCTGGCGGATGAGTTGACTGACCGGCTGGCCCAGCTCGCAGCCTGTCGCGGCGGCGAGTTGCGCGGCGTTCTGTGCGGCACCTTCAAGGGCGGCCTGCCTGGCGTCGCTCAGCGCGCCAGGGGCCGGTTCGGCGCTATCGCCGTTCTGATAGAGGTTGGAGACCTCTCCGCGTTCGCGCGCCCAGGCGAGCACCGTGTTGATCGCCTCCAGGCTCCCCGTGCCTCTGACGGTTATATAATATGGCGGGTCGCTCGGCTCGTAATCTGAAAAGAAGATGTCCCAGAAGCCCTGATCGGCGTAGTTAAACGCCGCCTCGATCTGAAAAGCGCTGACCGACGCGTTCGCGGCCTGCAGGGCGCGATTGGCACTGTCTTCCAGTCTGGCCACCGGCTGCGGCGTGTTGAGCGTGACACTCATGCTGAAGACGGCGGTCTCCGCCTCCAGCGTTACAACCTGACTGGCGCGCGCTTCAATCAGTGTTGGTGTGGCAGGCTCGGCCTGTTGGCCGGCTACGGTGAGCAGGCCTGCAGCAATTGCGATGTCCAGCACGATCGGGTGTCTCCTTCATTCTCGCCGCGATATTCAGGCAAGCGAAGGTCGCAGTCCAACATTATCCCTCTGGCTTGCCAAACCCGGGCAGGTTGAAACGCTGAAACAAAATGCCTGCCTGAAGAAAGTGAGATTGGGCTTGTGACAAACACCCTGCCCTGAACCCCCGGACCTGATCCGGGCGCTGTGCGCAGGTGGGTGCTTGTTCTCACGCAGGTCCCGGCTCGCTTCGCGTCCGGGAATTCAGTGTCACTTCTTTTCCCTCCCCCTCAAGGGGAGGGAGCGAGGCCCTGCGCATGAGACACAAGGGCTCAGGACTCGTCGGAGTCCTCTTCAGCCAGACGCCGATCGAAGAAATTGAAGATCGTGGTCCACAGATGCTTTTGCAGGGGCGGCGGGCGCACGCCGTGACGCTGACCGGGATAGGTCATCAGCTCAAAGTCGGCATTGCGGGTCTGTAGCTCGGCCATCAGGCGGGTGGTGTGGTCGAAGGTGACATTGTCGTCCGCCATGCCGTGGATCACGAGTGTGGGCGTTTCATAGCCATCAAGATGGGCAAAGGCCGAGCCCTCATAATAGCCCTCCGCATTGGCCTGGGGCGTGTCCATATAGCGCTCGGTATAGTGGGTGTCGTAAAGCGCCCAGTCGGTCACCGGCGCGCCAGACACCGCCGCATCAAAGCGACCCGGTGCCTGCAGCGTGGTCATCAGCGTCATGTAGCCGCCATAGCTCCAGCCCCACAGGCCAACGCGCTCGTCATCGACGAAATCGAGGCTCTCCAGATACTCAAGACCGGTCAGCTGGTCGGCGACTTCCGGGATGCCCATGGTGTCGTGGATCACGGCCTCGAATGCGTGGCCGCGATTCCAGCTGCCGCGATTGTCCAGCTTGAACAGGATATAGCCCCGGTCGGCAAACAGCTGATCGCGCGGGCTGGTCCAGCCCTTGCGCACCGTCTGCACATGGGGACCGCCATAGACCTGGACGATGGCCGGGCAGGGAGTCTCCACCGTGCAGTGGTCAGGCTTGAGCATGGACCAGTAAAGTTCGGTCTCGCCATCGGCTGCGGTCAGCGTGCCAAACTCCGGCGTCAGGTGGCTGTCCAGGTGGGGCGCGTAAGGGTGGTCGGCGTCCAGCGCATTTTCCTCGATCCAGGCGGTCAGGGTGCCATCCATGGCGTAAAGCCCAGTCTGGGACGGGGTGTCGGGATCTGAATAGCTGCCGAAAAAGCCCTGCGCGCCGGAGCCCAGTGACACGCTCCACCAGCCTTCGCCGGAGGTGATCTGTGTCGGCTCGCCGCCCTCAAACGGCACCGCATAGAGGTGGCGTTCCAGCGGGGTGTCCATCCAGCCTTCAAAGTAAACCGTGGAGCCGTCTTCAGACAGGCCCGTGATCTGGTCGACCACCCACTCGCCGGAGGTCAGCGCGCGCGCCTCGCCTTCCGCGTTCACGTGGTAGACATGGCGAAAGCCGGTGCGCTCCGACGTCCACAAAAAGCCGCCATCCTCCAACGGGCGTAGGTCGTAGGTCAGGTTGATCCAGGTCGGCGCTTCCTCTGTGAGCATGACTTCGGTTTCACCGGTCGCCGGGTCGGCGGCCAGCACGTCGAGCACCGTCTGCTCGCGGTTCTGGCGCTGGACATAAACGGTTGAGCCATCGCTCGCCCAGTTCACGCGCGACAGGTAGATGTCGGTCTCTTGCCCCAGATCAATCTGCGTGCGCGCCCCGGTGGCCACATCGATGACGTAAAGCTCCACAAGCGCGTTGGGCGTGCCCGCGCGCGGATAGCGCTGGTCGGTGACCGTCACGCCATCGGCATTGATGCCAAAGCGCGGCACGATTTCCACCGGCGTTTCGTCAATGCGCGCGGCGACGATATGCGTGCCTTCCGGGTGCCACCAGTAACCGGTGTAGCGCTGCATCTCTTCCTGGGCGACAAACTCGGCCATGCCCCAGCTGATCGGTCCGGCACCTTCCGTGGTCAGGGCGCGTTCTTCGCCGGTTTCAAGATCATGGACCCACAGATCCTGATTGCGGATAAAGCTCACCTGGCTGCCATCGGGGCTGATGCGCGCATCGGTCTCAAAGTCCGGCGTCTCCATCAGGCGCTGGGCTTCACCGGTCTCCACGTCGATGTAGAACACGTCGCCGCCCAGCGGGGCCAGAATGGCCTCGCCAGCCTCATCCCACTGATAGGTCACAATGCCGGAGCTGGAGATGCGCGCCCGCTCGCGGAACTGGATTTCTGCTTCGGACAACTCGCCCTCATCCGGGACCAGAGCGCGGCTATCGACCAGGCGATAGGTGTTGCCGTCGGCCACATCCATCGCCCACAGGTCCAGAACGGTGCGGTCTTCTTCCTTGGGGCGCAGGAAGGTCACGCGCGTCCCATCCGGCGAAAAGCTCAACGACCGCGGCGACGATCCGCCCAGCGAGGGCGAGGAGTACAGCCGGTCAATGCTCAGCGCGGCGGTGTCGACCGGGGGTTCGGCCGGGGCGGGCGGCTCCGGCGCTTCGGCTTCCGGTGAACAGGCGGCCAGCGCCAGAAGTGAGACAGATGTAAGAACGGTCGCAGAAAAACGCATGGATATCCCCGGCGGTCATGGTGTGTGCGCGGGAAGGTAGCGAGGTGACTGAGGGAGGCAAGAGGCACAAACGGTATGCCTCTCCCCTTTTACGAGAGGGAGAGGCAATGGGGCAGGTCTCACTCAATCACTTCAGTAACCCTAGCGCGAGCAGGGGGCTATCATTGAACGCCTTCAGGTGTTAGGCGGGAGGATAAGCAAAGCGGGAGATGTCGATGCGCATCTCGAGCTCATTCTGCCTGCGTGACGGAACGCTGGCGGTCGACCTTGCCGGAGAGATGGGTGTGCTGGGATGCCGGGATGGCTTCCTTGCCATTTGCGAGGCCGCTGTGCGTCAGGACGCATCGACCGTCATCGTGAACAAGGCCTATGTCACCCGCCAGGCAGGCCTGTCCCTTGAGCGCGTCGCAGGCGAGGAAACAGAGATCGCCCAGTTGTTGCGGTCGTCTGGAATTCGCACCCTGGTGATCCAGCACGGTCCGATGCAGGAGCATTCCCGCCGCATCGTTGACGCGGCCCAGGCGCTGGGCCTGGAGGCGGTCTTTGTGGGCGAGGGGTCGGGCTGACGCGACCGGGGTTCAGTCTGGATAGCCCGCGCACTCCACCTCACCAAAGGCTCCACCCTCATAGACGAAGCACGCCGGGTGCAGGCGCTCTGGAATCTCATCCGCCCCCCAATACGTGAGCGCTTCGGGCGGATTGACGATGATGAGGCGGCTGTCTGCGCGATACTCGATGCGGTGGCCGGACACGACGCCCTCGAACGCATCGCCCGGGGCCGGATTCAGCACATAGGTCGCCTGACACTCCGTCCCGCAGCCGATGGTCGCCAGCACATACCGCCCGGCAAAATTCACGCCCTCGTCAAAGACCGCGTGCGCGGTCTGCAAACCCACCGGCGTCTCCACCTCCACCGCAGGCGGCAGCGGGTGGGGCTCGCCCACCTCCACTGCATAAGCCGCGAACAGCGCCTCGGTCACTTCCTCAAGGCCTGCAAAGTCGTTGCCGGTCTGAGCGAGGGTAGCAGGGGTGAGGGCGAGGGCGGCAAAAAGGGTTATGAGGATGCGCATGGTCTCGGCTCCGGTCGGTGCGGCATGAAGCCTAGCGGCGGGCTGGCGTTCGGAAAAGCGCCGTTCGCAAAGCCTTCCCCGATTGCTCCACACCCCCCACTTCCGCTATACGCTCGAGCCAAATCCCCTTCAGCTTCGCATTGCAAGGAGCGCTGCGCCGATGGCTGCGTATCAATACGTTTATCACATGACCGATCTTGCCAAGACCTACCCCGGTGGCAAGCAGGTCTTTTCCGGCATCAATCTTCACTTCCTGCCTGACGCCAAGATCGGTGTTGTGGGCGTCAACGGCGCGGGTAAATCCTCGCTGCTGCGCATCATGGCGGGCACCGATACCGAGTTTACTGGCGAGGCCTGGGCGGAGAAGGGCGTGCGCGTCGGCTACCTGCCCCAGGAGCCGAAGCTCGACCCGGAGAAAACCGTCTGGGAAAACGTCATCGAGGGCAGTGAAGACAAGCAGATCTATGATGCCTACAACGCCATCGCGATGAAGCTCGCCGAGGAGTATACCGACGAGCTGATGGCGGAGATGACCGAGCTGCAGGAGCAGGTCGACGCGCGCGATGCCTGGGACATCGACTCCAAGATCGAGATGGCGATGGAGGCCCTGCGCTGCCCGCCGGCCGACGCCGATGTCACCAATCTGTCCGGTGGTGAAGTGCGCCGGGTGGCGATCTGCCGCCTGCTTCTGTCAAAGCCGCACATGCTGCTGCTCGACGAACCGACCAACCACCTGGACGCGGAGTCCGTCGCCTGGCTGCAGAACCACCTGGAAAACTATGACGGCGCGGTCCTGATCGTGACCCACGACCGTTACTTCCTGGACAGCATCACCACCTGGACGCTGGAGCTCGACCGCGGCAAGGGCATTCCGTATGAGGGCGGCTATTCCAGCTGGCTGGAGCAGAAGGCCAAGCGTCTGGCTCAGGAAGCCCGCGAGGAAAGCTCCAAGCAGCGCGCGCTGAATGAGGAACTCGAATGGATCCGGTCCAGCCCCAAGGCGCGTCAGGCCAAGTCAAAGGCCCGTATCAAGGCCTATGAAGAAAAGCGTGACGCGGCCGATCGTGAAAAGATCAACACCGCCGTCATCAACATTCCGCCGGGCCCGCGCCTGGGCGGCAATGTGGTGGACTTTGACCACGTCTCGAAGGGCTTTGGCGACAAGCTTTTGATCCGTGACCTCGACTTCAAACTGCCGCCGGGCGGTGTTGTGGGCGTCATCGGTCCGAACGGTGCGGGTAAGACCACGCTGTTTAAAATGATCACCGGCGAGGAGCAGCCCGATGAGGGCAAGGTCACCCTCGGCGAGACGGTGCAGTTGGGTTATGTGAACCAGAGTCGCGATGCGCTCGATCCTAACAAGACCGTGTGGGAGGAAATCTCCGGCGGCAATGACATGATCATGCTGGGCGACCGCGAAGTGCCGAGCCGGGCCTATGTGGGCGCGTTCAACTTCAAGGGCGGCGACCAGCAGAAAAAGGTCGGCATCCTGTCCGGCGGTGAGCGCAACCGCGTGCACCTGGCCAAGATGCTGAAAGAGGGCGGCAATCTGCTCCTCCTCGACGAACCGACCAACGATCTCGATGTGGAAACCCTGTCAGCGCTGGAAAGCGCGCTGGAGAAATTCCCCGGCTGCGCCGTGGTCATCTCCCACGACCGCTTCTTCCTGGACCGCATCGCCACCCACATCCTCGCCTATGAAGGCGACAGCCATGTGGAGTGGTTTGAAGGCAGCTTCACCGACTATCTGGAAGACAAGAAACGCCGCCTCGGCGACGATGCGCTGGTGCCCAAGCGCGTGAAATTCCAGAAGTTCGCGCGATAGTCTCCTGGTTCAATGGCGATCCTGCGCCTCAGCATAGGGCAGGGTCGCCTAAAGCCCGGCAAAGCCGAGCGCATCGAGGCGCTGGCCGATGAAGACAAAAGCGATCCCGAAGCTGAGGAAGGGGCCGAAGGCGATCATGGAATCGCCCTGGATTTCCTTTCCTGCAATCAGGCGCTGGGCGAGAATCCAGATGATGGCGAGCACGCTGCCGGCCAACAGAATGGTGGGCAGCGCCACCGCCCCGCACCACGCCCCGCCACCGGCAAACAGCTTGGCATCCCCGCGTCCCAAGCCCGGTCGCCCGCGTGTTTTTTCATAGGCCTTTTCAAGGATGACCAGCACGCCATAGCCGAGCGCCGCGCCCAGGGCGTGCAGCCAGAGTGGCTCAGACAGCAGCCAGGCGGCCCCAAGACCCGCGATTATCAGCGGCAGAGTGATCACATCGGGCAGGCGGTAGGTGCGCCAGTCGATCACCGACAGCGCCCCAAGGGCGGCGAGCAGGAGAGCAGTCAGCGCGTATTCAAGGCCGGTCATGGCCCCATCCTAGAAGATGAGGCTCGGGCCACGCCAGTGTGACATGCGGCGCAAATCCGGACCCGGGCCCCGTGGGCGGGCTTCAATACCCGCCTGAGATTAGGGGGTTGACGGGTTATGGGCTCTTGGGTCACGGTTTCGCCATGACAAGGCCTGACCGTCTTGTCTCTTAAGCGGTGTCTCTGGGGAGGAGACGTCTCTTAATCGACCAACCAGATCTATAAAGCCCGGTGTCTTTCGACACCGGGCCTTTTTTTATCTCGCAATGCGAGATCCGCCTTCTGGGGAAACGCGGGGGATGACGCGCCATTATGGCGCGCCAGGGGGACTTAGGGGGCCTCAGGAGGCTCAGGCGCTTCAGGCGCACCTTCCAGAAGGGCATCCAGCTCAGAGCCGGTCACTTCCTCGCCATTTACCCAGCCACGCACGCTGCCGTCGCGGCGTTCGATGCGGCGCTCACCGGCGCTGCCGAAGCGGCCGCGCATCTCTTCCAGCTCCGTGCGCAGGTCGACGATTTCCTCGGCCAGCTCTGCGCGGGTGTCTTCCAGCTCGGCGCGCTTTTCAGCGTCCAGCTCGACCCGTTCGCCATTGCTTTCATACCAGCCGCGTTCCAGCACCCGGTCGATGCCGGCAATGCCGCGCTCCATGCCACGAACGCCGGCTTCAAGGCCGCGAACCGCCATGCGCTCGCCCATGCGTTCCGCGTGGCGGGCCTGGATCTCGATGCGGGCAGCCATGCGCTCGGCCATGGCTTCAGCGCGTTCGGCATAGCGCTCGGCGTGGCGCTCTGCGCGTTCGGCCGCACGCTCGGCATGCTCTTCGATGCGCTCGATATGAATGCGCAGCTCTTCTTCGTCGAAGCCCTCACCGTCGAAGTGAAGGTCGAAGTCTTCGCCAAATTCCATGTCTTCATCGAAGTGGAATTCGAAATGCTCGCCAAAGCCTTCGCCGATGACGATCGCCATGCCTTCCATGGCCTCGGCAAATTCGGTCATCTCACCTTCAGAGAAGAAGGCGTAACTGCCGTCCTCGCCGTCAATGTCGATGACAATGTGGCGCTCGCCCGGGCCTTCTCCGTCACGCAGGGCCTGACGGATCACGGTGCGGGCATCGCCGTCACCATCCAGCACAATACGTTCGCCGTTGATGACCAGGACGCGATGCTCCCGCGTCACTTCCGTGTCGGCGTCAGCCAGATTGGTGGGCTGGGCTCCAGCCGAAGCACAGGCAATCAGTAAAGGTGTGCAGGCCGCAGCGGCGAGCAGATGTTTCATGGTTGGTCCTCCCAAACTCTCGCCTCACACTATCGTGTCGTTGATTACAGGTCCCGTTCCGCTGCCTTAACAATTGGCAACACACTGGCAACGCAGGCTGGACTTCGGCGCGGTGCGCGCGCTAGCACTTTCACACGCTTTAAAAGACAGCCGGAGAGTTTCGCCCATGTTTGACCGACGCACCGTTCTGGGCGGGCTGGCTGCCACAGCGAGCCTGGGCGTTGCCCCGGCCTGGGCCTCTAACAATCGCTGGCGCGATGCGGATCTGGCAACGCTGGTGGGTCGCACGCTGGTGCTGGGCTTTATCGGCTCCACGGTTGACGCGGATGGCGCTCAGCCCATTGAGGCTGATCTTGAGGCGGGCCGGATCGGCGGCGTCCTCTTCCTGCGCCATAATGCGCGCTCTCGCGACGGGGTGCTGGGTCTCGCCCGTCGGTTTCGCGATGCCGCCCCCAATGCCTGGCTCGCCATTGATCAGGAGGGCGGCTTTGTCCAACGTCTGACCGTGGATATGGGCTTTACCGATATTCCCACCGCCGTCCAGCTGCAGGCCATGGGCCGCGAGGCTGCCAGCGAGATATTCCGCACGGCCGCGCGAGAGCTGGGCGAGACCGGCTTCTGCCTGAACTTGGCACCGGTCGCTGACCTCGCCCAGGAGGGTAATGAAGTCATCGGGCGCTGGGACCGGGCCTTCGGCACCGATCCCGACACCGTGGCGGATTATTGCAGCCTCTTTATCGAGACCATGGAAGCTGAGGGCGTGGCCTGTGCCATCAAGCACTTCCCCGGACATGGCCGCTCGTCGGGCGACAGTCATTACGGCTTTGTCGACCTGACTGAAACCTGGAGCTTTGAAGAGGTCGAACCCTTTGCCCGTCTCATCGCCGAAGACCGGGCCCATCTCGTGATGGGCGGCCATCTGATCAATCGGCGGCTTGATCCGTCCGGTGATCCGGTGACCCTGTCGCGGCCGGTCCTCAACGGACTTCTGCGTCAGGCGATGCGCTATGACGGGGCGGTGATTACCGACGATCTCGACATGGGTGCGATCCGCGATCACTACACTCGCGAGCAGGCGATCGTGGGATCGCTGGCGGCGGGCAATGACCTGCTCCTGATCTCCAATTCGGCCAATCCGGACCCTGACCTGCCGCGCAAGGCGGTCGACTGGGTCGGAGCCGCGATCGAGCGCGGGGAGCTTTCCCGGGAGCGCCTGATCGAGGCAAACCAGCGCATCGACCAGCTCAATGCCCGCATCGGCCGGGAGACCGCCATGCTGAATGCGCGCTGATGAAGCGGGACGGTCAGACCGAAACGCTCGAGGATCTGATCGCTGAGGCGCAGCCTTATCTGGCGCGCTATCTGGCCGCCTGGGCACCGCTGGAGGTGCTGCAGAGCGCGACGGTCAATCCGGCCCGGGTCTTTGGAATGCCAACCGGCGTTGAGGTCGGGCAGGGGGCAGACTTTGTGCTACTGGAGGCCAACCCGCTGACCGACATCACCGCCTACCGCACCCCCGGCGCAGTCTATACGCAGGGGCGATTTTTCGGCCGGCAAGCGCTGGAGACGCTGCGAGACAGCGCACGCGTGGACTGAGGCGACTAGTCCTGCGGGGCCATGGCGTCCCGGGTGAGCTGTTTGAGTGTGGCGGCGGCGGTGGACCAGGGGGCCATGCCGTTGCGGGCCAGCGTACTCCATTCGCTGACCAGGCCTGTGGGCACAGTCACCAGCATGATGGCGTCCACATCGCTACGGATATCGCCCTTCTTCTGGCCTTCGCGGATCCAGGCGAGCATCAGGGCTGAAAGCGTGCGGTCGCCATATTCCTCCCTGACCTTTGGCCAGAAGCTGTTGTGCAGCTCATCGAGGTAGAGCAGCGGGGAGGGTTTGACCCGGTGAAGATCGACACAGGCCTCGATAAAGGCATCGATCTTTTCCGGTCCGCTCATGGACGCCTTCACCCGCCCTTCAATGCGCTCCAGCACCGCGTCATAGGATTTGCGATACAGCGCCAGCCCCAGCGCTTCCTTGCTGGGATAGTGGCGGTAGAGCGCCGGGTTCGTCAGCCCGGCATCGGCCGCGATATCGCGGATCGACACACCATCAAACCCGCGCTCGGAAAACAGTTTGAACGCTGAGTTCAGGATTTTGCGTTGGCCTGCGGCTGCCATGGGGCGCTCCATTATTAGCAAACGCTAATTTGTCGCTGTTCGTGCAATCGCGTCAATGCGCTGCCCTGGCTCTCGCGGTGCCTTGGGTTGCGCGAACCGTGTCCGGACACGATTTGTCTGGTTCCGGACACGAAATCTGTCACGCTTCAGGCCTCAAGCCTCCATGTAGAACGAGCCATGACGAAAAAACCGCAGATCCAAAAGCCGCCGAAGAAGACCGTATCGATAGAGGTGCGCATCAGTGAGGAAGACAAGACCGCCTTCATGGCGGCCTGTCACGCGGCAAACCGGTCGGCCAGCCAGGCGCTGCGCGGACTGATGCGGGTTTTCGTCGGGTTTCACTCTGCACGACAAAGGATGCTTGAAACGATGACACACCTGATTTCCAAACCCCTGCGCCTCACGGCGGCCGCCCTGACCGGCGCGCTCGCGCTGACCTCCAGCCTGCTGCTGGCACCTATGGCGTCTGCCGACATGACCTACGCCTACCAGGTCGTGGTCGATGACGGCATCGGCCAGATCGTTTCCATGGGGGAGACGCTGGACGGTGAGGGGCCGATTGCCGACTCGCTGGGGCCTGGTGTCCGCTTTGAGCTGGTGACCCTGCCCTGTGGCGAAAGCGAGATGGCCGACTGCGAGTCTGCCGAGTTGCGGCTGACCGTAAGTGAGCTGAGCGACGGTGAGATCGTGCGCGAGCTGATCCATGGCGTGGCGGTCTCGGACACCGACAGCACACGCTATGAGGCTGAGCTCGGCGACGGCCGGACCCTGAGGGTCCACGTCGCACCGCGTGCCTGATTGGCTCTCTCTGCCATAGCTCGAGACAGCGGCGCGGGCGGGTCATCTGACCTGCCCGTTTTCGTGTCCGACACGTTTTAGCTCTGTGTCATGACCGGATTGCGCTAGCGTTCCGTCACTTCATCGCCTGACGTTGAGGACAGTCATGAAACGCGATCAGATCGAACGCCTGAAACACAATGCCAAGCTGGACGTGCGCCTGCCCGACCAGCTGAAGGATGAATTCCTCGCCCGCTGCCGGGAGGAAGGCGTGTCCTCCGGGGCCGTGATCCGATCGCTGATCATCGACTTTGTTCTCACCCGCCCGCGTCCCTTCATGGCGCGGCTGGGCAAGCTGAAGGAGACGATTATGAAACGATCAAAATGGATTGCGGGCGGTGTTGGCGGTGCCGTTGCCGCCCTGTCCGCGGCAAGTGTCGTGATGGCCCCGAGCGCGAGTGCGGATACCGTCCAGGTCGATTATGAATTCCGTCTGCAGATCGGTGACGAAGACCTGTCCTTTGAAAGCGGGCATGAAACGCAGCTCGGTGAGGCCTGGCTTATTCTGCCTCAGGACGAGGACGGCAATGGTGTCTATTCCATCCTGATGCGTGTGCGCGAATGTGCTGAGGCAGAGCGGGCTACCGATCCGGATTGTGAAGTGGTCTTTGACGTGAAATTTGCCGAAATCCTGGCGTCCCACGAAAACCAGTATGGAGGGGTAAACATTACCGACGAGCGTGTCGTCGCCAACCCGGTCATGTTTGGCCAGATGGGGCAGACCCTGAATTATTTCAGCGTCATCGAGGATGGCGAGGCGACGCTCACATTGAAGACTCTGACCACGGTGGTCGAGAGCTAGGTGCTGGTCCACCCGTCAGGCACCAGGACAAACAAAAAGGGCGGCTCGTTTGAGCCGCCCTTTCCGTTTCGTCTGAGCGTTGGGCTCAGCGCCATGATTACATCATGCCGCCCATGCCGCCCATTCCACCCATGCCGCCCATGTCCGGCGCGCCAGCGCCTTCCTTCTTCGGCTTTTCAGCCACAGCAGCTTCGGTGGTGATCAGGAGGGCTGCGACGGAAGCAGCGTCCTGCAGCGCGATGCGCGACACCTTGGACGGGTCGATCACACCGGACTTGACCAGGTCTTCATAGGTCTCGGTCTGGGCATTGTAGCCAAAGTTGGCGTCGGTGCTTTCCAGCACTTTGCCTACAACGATCGAGCCTTCAACACCGGCGTTTTCAGCGATCTGACGGATCGGAGCCTGCACGGCGCGCGCCACGATGGCGATGCCTTGCGTCTGGTCGTCGTTTTCGCCTTCAAGGCCAGCCAGGACCTTGCCCGCTTTCAGCAGAGCGATACCACCGCCCGGCACGATGCCTTCTTCAACTGCTGCGCGGGTGGCGTTCAGGGCGTCATCGACGCGGTCCTTGCGCTCTTTCACTTCGATTTCCGAAGCACCGCCAACCTTGATCACGGCAACGCCGCCAGCCAGCTTGGCGAGACGCTCCTGGAGCTTCTCCTTGTCGTAGTCAGACGTGGTGGCTTCGATCTGGCTGCGGATCTGGCCCACGCGGGCTTCGATCGCGGTCTTGTCGCCAGCACCGTCGACGATGGTGGTGTCGTCCTTGGTGATGTTGACCTTCTTGGCCGTGCCGAGCATGTCGAGGGTGACATTCTCCAGCTTGATGCCGAGGTCTTCAGAGACAACCGTACCGCCGGTCAGGACCGCGATGTCTTCCAGCATCGCCTTGCGACGATCACCGAAGCCCGGAGCCTTCACAGCCGCGATCTTCAGGCCGCCGCGCAGCTTGTTGACCACGAGGGTGGCCAGCGCTTCACCTTCCACGTCCTCGGCAATGATGAGGAGCGGACGGTTGGACTGAACCACAGCTTCCAGCACCGGCAGCATGGCCTGGAGCGAGGACAGCTTCTTGTCGAACAGCAGGATGTACGGATCTTCGAGGTCCGCGACCATCTTGTCGGAGTCGGTGATGAAGTACGGCGACAGGTAGCCGCGGTCGAACTGCATGCCTTCAACGACTTCCAGCTCGGTTTCCAGCGACTTGGCTTCTTCAACCGTGATGACGCCTTCGTTGCCGACTTTTTCCATCGCGTGAGCGATCATCTCACCGATTTCTTTTTCGCCGTTGGCAGAGATGGTGCCGACCTGGGCAATCTCGTCATTGCCCTTGATCGGGGTGGAGATGGAACGGATGTTCTCGACAACCTTCTTCACGGCGATGTCGATGCCGCGCTTCAGGTCCATCGGGTTCATGCCAGCCGCCACCGACTTCAGGCCTTCGCGCACGATCGCCTGGGCCAGAACGGTTGCGGTGGTGGTGCCGTCACCGGCTTCATCATTGGTGCGCGAAGCGACTTCGCGGACCATCTGGGCGCCCATGTTCTCGAACTTGTCTTCCAGCTCGATTTCCTTGGCGACCGAAACGCCGTCCTTCGTGGTGCGCGGGGCACCGAAGGACTTCTCGATCACAACGTTGCGGCCTTTCGGGCCGAGGGTGACCTTTACAGCGTCAGCCAGGGTGTCGACGCCCTTGAGCATCTTTTCGCGCGCAGAAGCGCCGAATTTCACGTCTTTAGCAGCCATGTTTCGTCTCTTTCCTGAGAAATGTGTCTACGTCTTCAAAGGGGCTTCAGCAGCGGGCCGCTTAAGGCCCGCGCTTGAATGGCGTCCCTTAGAGAATGCCGAGGATGTCGGACTCTTTCATGATCAGCATCTCGGTGCCGTCGATGGTCACCTCGGTGCCGCCCCACTTGGCGAACAGGACGCGGTCGCCAACCGACACGTCCAGCGGACGCACGGAGCCGTCGTCTTTGATCGCGCCGCCGCCGATGGCGACAACTTCGCCTTCTTGCGGCTTTTCCTTGGCGGTGTCGGGAATGATGATCCCGCCCTTGGTGGTGGTCTCTTCTTCCACGCGCTTTACCAGCACGCGGTCATGCAGAGGACGAAAAGTCATTGCCTATCTCCAATACGTGAGCGATCCGCTCTTTCGTTGGTATGTCGTGTAGCAGGCCGGGCCAGATGCGTTAGCACTCGACCAGCCCAGCTGCTAACGAGCGCGGAGTTAGGGGTGTGGAGGCAGACCGTCAAGAGGTGAGGCGGTGCGAAAAGTGGATTCTTTTTCCGGCGCTCAGCGCGCGGGGGCTACATTCGAGGTGACCGCAAGGCCCGGACATACGGCTCAGGACTTAAAGCCCTGTCCCGGACGAGCGAAGCGATGATCCGGGATCTACGAATGGCCCCAGGGGGACTCACCCTTGAGCCTGTGGTGGATCCCGGATCGCGATGCGTCCGGGACGGGGTGCCGTGTTCTACCCGCTCAGGATGCACGGTCCCGTGAAGCCCCATTCAGAAAACATTCATGTGCATTTTGGCGGAATGGTTTAGACTGCTCGCCATAGGTGATAGCGTACATCGTGTTAACGCTGACCTTTTCGGGCTCTAACGAGGGACGACGACAATGATGTTTCGCAATATGACCGTTGCTGTGATGGCGCTGGGGCTGACCGCCGCCTGCACCACGACAGACCAGTATGGCAATGTGACCCGCAATAATACCGGTACCGGCGTGCTGGCCGGTGCGGCTGCTGGCGCGCTTCTAGGCACGCTGGCGGGCGGTGATGACCGCCGCAACGCCCTGATCGGTGCCGGTGTCGGCGCGCTCGCCGGCGGTGCTGTGGGCAATTACATGGACCGCCAGGAAGAAGCCTTCCGCACCCGTCTGCGCGGGTCCGGTGTCTCGGTGCGCCGGGTTGGCAATGAGCTGATCCTGACCATGCCGGGCGATGTGACCTTTGCCACCAACTCCGCCCAGATCAATCCGCGCTTCGGCCCGGTTCTGGATGATGTGGCCGACGTGCTGCAGACCTATCCGGCGACCTATGTGAACGTGGTGGGCCATGCCGACAGCGTTGGCGACGCGACCTACAACCAGCGCCTGTCAGAGCGCCGCGCCAGCTCCACCGCCGGTGAGCTGATCGCCCGCGGTGTCCTGCGCGACCGCCTCTACGTGGCCGGCATGGGCGAAAGCCAGCCGATCGCGGACAACTCCACCGACGCGGGCCGCGCTGCGAACCGCCGCGTGGAAATCACCATCGCGCCGCACACCTCTTAAGAGACGCGGCCTCGCGACAAAAGAAGGCGCGCTGGCGAAGGCTGGCGCGCTTTTTTGTTATCCTCCCTCGCGTCCGCTCGGTCGGGTCCTCGCTGCGCCGGGGCAAGCCCGGCTCGCTGCGGGCGGCTGTTCGCCTTGCGAGCGCTTTGCGCTCGGGGTGTGACCTTTGAGACGCTCACCAGCCGGCTCGCTGCTCAGGGTGAGGGAAGTATATTCTTTATGGAGACCTCATCCTGAGGAGGCCGCAGGCCGTCTCGAAGGACCCTCAGAAAAAGGCGCATTTGAACGCTCTCGTGTCCTCTTAAATTCCCGCGCCGCATTTACCCTCTCTCAACTTTCCTTAACGCACCCTATGATCCCGAGTTGGGCTTGGTGATTCGGGCTGTCGACGTTTCTGGGAGGGTGCATGCCGAAGGCCGGCGACATATTGGTGGTTCTCACCTATGCGATGGTGGCCGTCGTTGCTGCGCTGGGCTTTGACCGCTTCGGCCTGATGTCGACCGAGCTCGCCTGGATCATGGGTGCGGTGGTGTTCCTGATCGCGGGCCAGGTCCATTCCGCCGCCGCGCGCGCTGAAGAGCGCGCCATGTTTGAAGACGAGCTGCACCAGCTTAAAGCCGCCAACCTGTCCATGCTCGATGAGCTGCAGGCTGCCCAGGACCGCATTGATCAGATCACCGACGGCGAGGCGTCCAACACGGCCGCCGGTCTGACGCCGGATAGCAAGCCCGATGACCAGCTGGTTGCCGAGCTGTTGTCCCGTCTGGGCAAGGGCGAGGCCACACAGGCCGCCGCGCCGGCGCCTGAGCGCAGCCCCCATGAAGCCGCGCGCATTGTCCGCGAGGCGCTGGAGAACAATCGGGTTGATCTCTACCTGCAGCCGGTCGTCGGCCTGCCCCAGCGACGCACCTATTTCTACGAGGGCTATACCCGCATCCGTGAAAGCAGCGGTGCGGTCGTGGCCCCGGGTGAATTCCTCGCGGCCGCTGAGGAAGCCGGTCTCATCACCGATGTGGACAATCTGCTCCTGCTGCGCTGCGTGCAGATCGTGCGTCGCCTGACCAAGGCGGACCGCCGCGTGGGGGTGTTCTGTAATGTGTCGATCAATTCGCTGGCCGATGAAGACTTCTTCCCGGCCTTCCTCGATTTCCTGCGTCGCAATTCAGATCTCGCCGGTGCGCTGATCTTCGAACTGCCCCGCGCCGCCTTCGAGGCCCGCTCCGCCATCGCCGCGCGCAACATGGCGCGGCTCGCCGATTACGGCTTCCGCTTTTCCATTGACCAAGTCAGCGATCTGTCGCTGGATCTCGCCGAGCTGCAGCGCGCCGGTGTGCGCTTCCTGAAAGTGCCAGGTACACGCCTGGTGGAGGCCGCCCATGGCGGCGAGCCCATTGCCGGGCGCGAAGCCGGGGCCCTGCGCCCTGAAGACATTGCCGGGCTGTTTGCCCGCTATGGCATCGACCTGATCGCGGAGAAGATCGAAAGCGAAGGCACGGTGGTCGAAGTCCTCGATATCGACATCGCCTACGCCCAGGGCCACCTCTTCGGGGCCCCGCGCCCGGTCCGCGATGACGTCATCACCGAAGCGGATCAGAAGCTGCGCCAGACGGGGTAGCCGCACTGCGTTCTTTTCCCTCCCTCCCCTTGGGGAGGGTGGGCGAAGCTTCAGCTTCGGTCGGGTGGGGGCAGCGCCAGCGCTTGATGATCCTCACCCCACCTGTCCCTGACGAGACACCCTCCCCCCCCCCCCCCCCCCCCCCTCCCCAAGGGGAGGGAGGGGCTTAGGCGATTGGTCTCCCCGAGCCCATCTGGCTCGCAAGGGCGACCGCCCGCCCGCAGCGAGCGGGTTTCACCCCGCGCAGCGAGGCACGACGGCCCGGAAGGGCCGGAGGACAGGAAAAAATTGACGCCCCGGCGTCGACACCCTACCTCCGCGGCCATGACCCAATCCTTCAAGCTTTCCGCCGTCGCCGCCGACTATGATGCCATTCTGTGTGATGTCTGGGGGGTGATCCGCGATGGGCGCGACCTGGTGCCCTCCGCGATCGAGGCTCTGCAGAAATTCCGCGCGCAGGGCGGGACGGTGATCCTTCTGTCCAACTCGCCGCGCCGCGCCTCCTCGCTGCAGCATTTCCTTGAGGATATGGGCGCGCCCGATGATGCGTGGGACGATGTGGTCACCTCCGGCGAGGCGACCTTTGCCCTGTTGACCGAGCGTGCTCCGGGTCCGACCTACAAGATCGGCGCAAGCTGGGATGAGGGGCTGTATGAGGGATCAGGCCTTGAATTTGCGCCGCTCGACAAGGCGGAGTTTGTGTCCTGCACCGGCCTGGTGGATTATCCCGATGATCACCCGGACCGCTATGAAGATACACTGCGCGAGGCCCAGCTGCGCGGTCTGACGATGATCTGCGCCAATCCAGACATCATGGTGCAGCAGGGCGACAAGCTGGCCTGGTGTGCCGGCGCACTGGCCCAGAGGTTTGAGCAGATGGGCGGTGAGGTCATCCTGCCCGGCAAGCCCAACCCGCCAATCTATGACAGGGCCTATGCCAGAATCGACGCGCTGCGCGGACCGGTCGAGAAGGCGCGCATCCTTGCCATCGGCGACGGGCCGGGTACAGACATTGCCGGGGCCGTGCGTGAGGATCTGGACGTGGTCTTCGTGGCCGCCGGCGTGGTGTCAGAGCGGCTGGGCGGCACCTTCGACGAACAGGCCGCCCGCGACCTGCTCGCCGAAGACAAGCTATCGGCGCGCTATGTCGCCCCGGCGCTTGAGTGGTAGGGTCTAACCCTCAATTTCCCACGTGGCGCTGACCGTTGCGCTGATCGTCAGCTCACCGGCGGCGATCTGGGTCCCGGCGTCAGAGGCGAACTCCGCCCGCGCCATCATGGGCACCGGGCGAGGCATCCCGCCGCCACTCTCTGAAAAGTTCAAGAGCCGCACCACCTCGAACCCGGCGGCATCGGCGTAAAGATCGCGCCGGGCATGGAGATTGGCAACCGCCGCGCGGCGGGCCTCATCGAGCGCATCCTCGGCTTCGGAGGACGAGAAGTTCACGCCGTTGAGCGTATTGGCTCCGGCTTCGAACATCGCATCAATGGCAGGCCCAACATCATCGAGGTGGCGCACCAGCGCTGTCACGGTGTTGCGCGCTTCATAGGCCACAATGCGGGGCGGCTCTGAAGTCTCGCGGGTCTGGCGCGAATAGACAGGATTGACCGACAGCTGGCTGGTCTGGATATCGCGCTCGGCAATCCCGGCGCGGCGCAATTCGCGAAACACGCCATCCATCGAGTTTGCGTTCGCGCGCAGGGCGGCTGCGGCGGTATCGCCGCGCGACACCACGCCGACTGACACCGTGGCCTGATCGGGCACCAGCGTCACTTCGCCCGTGGCCGACAGGGAAAACTCGGCGATGCGAGGCTGGGTCTCCTGCGCCAGCGCGGGCGCGGCGGGCAGGGCAACAAGGGCAAGGGCAACAAGGGCGAGGGCAAGGGCAGCGGTACGGATCATGACAGGGCTCCTTCATGGGGTGCGTTCAACTCTGACGCGGAGCGTGACCGGGCTCAATGGCCAATTTGTGGAGGGCTCGGGGTGTAAATGCGCCAACGCCCCTCCCTTCCATTGAGGGGGCGTGAAAACACGAAGCCATCCCGTCTTCACACACAGGTGAACAGTCACCCTCTTTGACCCCAGCGGGCACGGCCTTACCTATGGCGCGTGACACGGGAGCCTGACCATGGAACTCAACGCCAACTTCTCTGAAGCCGTCTGCGTGCGCGATGGCGACAATCCCTGGCGCGCCTCGCCGTCTGCCGGGGTGGAGCGCAAGATGCTGGACCGGATCGGCGACGAGGTCGCGCGCGCCACGACGATTGTGCGCTTTGCCGAAGGCAGCGACTTTGCCCCGCACACCCATGGTGGCGGCGAGGAATTCATCGTGCTGGAGGGGGTGTTTCAGGATGAGCATGCCGACTATCCGGTTGGCAGCTATGTGCGCAATCCGCCCACCAGCCGCCACACGCCGGGCTCTGAGCCGGGGTGCACGATCTTTGTGAAGCTCTGGCAGATGCACCCCGATGACCGCGAGCATGTGGTGGTCGACATGAACACGGTGGCCCTGTCCGGCGAGGGCGAAGCCGCCGGCGTTGAGGCGGCGACGCTTTACACCGATGCGTACGAGACTGTTCGCAAGGAGCGCTGGGCCGCCGGGACCGAGGTGGCGCTGAATACGCACGGTGGCGCGGAGCTGCTGGTGCTGTCCGGCGCTCTGTTCGACGGAGAGGCCGCACTGGGCCCACGCGACTGGCTGCGTGTGCCCCATGGCACCGCAAAGACGCTGAGCGCCGGGCCGGAGGGGGCCGAGATCTGGATCAAGACCGGCCATCTTGTCCATGCGCGCGCGCCAGAAGCGGCCTGACGCGGGGTGGATACTGAAACCCTCATCATCGGTGCCGGCATCAGTGGTCTGGCGGCCGGGCTGCACCTGCAGGCGGCAGGGCGGGACTTCCTGATCGTGGACCCGCGCGAGCGCGTTGGCGGGCGCGCCCATGGCGTGGCGCTTCAGGGCGATGGCGGTGTGGATCTGGGGCCCAGCTGGGTCTGGCCGGGGTTTCAACCGCGGGTGCGCGGGCTGATCGATGCGCTGGAGCTGCGCCATTTTGAGCAGTTTGAAACCGGCGAAATTCTGTACGACGCGAAGGACGGCGTTCAGCGCCTGCGTCATCCGCTGCGCTATGGCGATACAAGGCGTATCGCGGGCGGGCCGGCGGCGCTTGCGCAGGGCATGGCCGACCAGTTCGACCCGGAGCGTCTCAGCCTTCAAACGGAAGTCACCGGGCTCGACTTTACCGGCACCCCCACCGCCACGCTGCGCGATGGCCGCACGCTGACGGCAAAGCAGATCATCGCCGCGGTACCGCCGCGCCTGCTCAGCCGCTGGGCAATCACGCCGGAGCTGCCGACAGAGCTCAAGGCCGGGCTGACCCGCTGGCCGACCTGGATGGCGGCTCATGCCAAATTCGTGGCGCGCTATGACACGCCTTTCTGGCGCGAAGCCGGCTTGTCCGGCACGGCGATCAGCCAGCGCGGCCCCCTGATGGAAGTGGTCGACCATAGCGATCAGGACGCAGACATTCCCGCCCTGTTCGGCTTTGTCGGCTGGCCGTATCAGCAGCGTAAGCTGCGCGGCGAGGAGGGCCTGATCGGGGATGCGCTGGGCCAGCTTGCGCGCCTGTTTGGCGAGGCGGCCCTGAACCCGGTGGCCACCCATCTGAAAGACTGGGCCGCCGATCCCTTCACCGCCGGACCGGGCGATGCCAGCCCGCCGGACGGCCATCCCCCCTATGGCGAGAATGCGCTTCAGCAGCTGTGGTTTGATGACCAGCTCGCCATTGCGGGCGCCGAAGCCGATACCCAGCATGGCGGCCTGATCGAGGGTGCGCTGGCCGCTGCCGACGCCGCGGTCCAGCGGCTGGGCCTGAACCGCCCGGCTTAAGGTTCGCACACAGGGCGTCCAGGCGACGACCAAAACTGGCGGGCAAGCCTGGCAACTGGGCCAACGCGATGGGCGCGGGCGTGATACCGCTTAAAGCTGAACCCGCACTCTTCACCGATCCGACAAGCCGCGCTAAACAGTCCTCCTGCTTGCCCGCGCGTCCGGGCAAGGGGCCTGTAGCTCAATTGGTTAGAGCCGGCGGCTCATAACCGCTTGGTTGGGGGTTCGAGTCCCTCCGGGCCCACCATTTTCTTTGCTTCGCTATATTCTATTTCATAAACGCATTGAAAATGCTTGCGTTTTCCCGTGTCTATGATCTCATGAGTTCCGATGAGGCCCAGTGAGACCCAACAATTTGTTGGGTTCATGGTGGGTCGGAGGGACACACATTGTTGGGTTCGAGGCCGGATAATTGAATAAGCTGACTAACGCGAAGATTCGAGGGCTCAAGAGCGAAGACCGCAAGTACAAGGTCAGCGATGGACGAGGCCTCCAGCTTTTGGTCTCCGCCACAGGCGGTAAGGCCTGGAAATGGGCCTACCGCTTTGATGGTAAGCAACGTGAGCTGTCGCTTGGACCTTACCCTGAAATTACCCTTGCTGAGGCTCGCGATGAAGTTACGGAGCTGAGGCGCTCTCTGCTTGCGGGCAAGGATCCAGCGGCCGGTAGAAAGGCCCGCGCAACAGGTGTGCCTGAGAATGCGTTTCGAACCGTTGCGACTGAGTGGTGGAAAAGCCGACAGACGCGCTGGAAGCCATCCCACGCCACGCGCGTGTTTGCCCGCCTTGAGCGCGAGATATTTCCAGCGCTCGGTGATCGCCCGGTGAACCAGATCACACCAAGAGAGGTGATCGCTTGCTTGAAGAAGATTGAAGAGCGCGGCGCGATCGACGTTGCCAAGCGGACGCGCCAGTCGGTCTCGGCGGTCTTCCGGTATGCCATTGCCTCAGAGCTTGCGATGACCAATCCAGCGTCAGAGATCGGCGAGGCCCTGTCACCGGCCCCGCGTCAGAGGCATCACTCCGCCCTTATGGAAGACGATCTGCCCGACTTTTTCGGCCGTTTGTCCGCATATGACGGCGATAAGCTCACCGCCCTCGCTCTGGAAATGGTCGCGCACACATTCGTGCGGACGGCAGAGCTTCGCTTTGCGACCTGGTCAGAGTTCGATCTGGGCGAGACTAATCCGATGTGGCGCATCCCGGCTGAGCGCATGAAGATGGGCAAGGAGCACCTCGTACCGCTTACGCCTCAGACACTCGACATAGTGAGCCGCATAAAAGCGCTGGGCTTGAGCGATGAGATCGTGTTCCCGGGAGCGCGACGAGGCTTCATGAGTGAGAACACCATGCTCTACGCTTTGTATCGCCTAGGGTATCACAGTCGAGCCACGGTTCATGGGTTTCGACGGACAGCGTCCACCATCCTGAATGAGAGCGGCAAGTTCGCGCCCGATTGGATCGAGCGCCAGCTTGCCCACGTGGAAGCCAATCAAATCCGGGGCGCGTACAACGCCGCTCAATGGCTACAGCAGAGGCGTGAGATGATGGAATGGTATTCCGACTATCTCGCCCAAAAACAGCGCATTGGCGTGCTACTCAGTGATTAGAGGCGAACATGCACGGAAGCTTTAATGGCGGGCTAAGGCCATTTGTTTGGCTGGCTGGGTTTATTTTCTTCGTCGTAATGACGCTACGCGGCGAATTCTCGCTAGCTCTGATCCTCGGAACCGCGTTTGTGACCTGGATCGCTAGCTTGTATTTCGAATAATCCAACTCAACGGAGCTTGCGATCGGTTTGGGCAAACACTGGAACGGGCGAACGCTTGCCCAGGTTGCGCCGGCCCGCGATAGCGCCGCCTATAGACTCGGCCGCCTGGGCACGTGTGCGCCTGGGCTTCACGGGAGCGCATAAACACCGGCCGGTCTGAGCGGCCGTGCGCCTGGGCGATTGGTCCGCACTGGGACGCATGGGCACGCATGAACGCGATTTAGTGGAGCGGTTAGCCTGGGCTTCAGTGTTTCAGGGTCTCACAAGCGCGATTTATCAATGTAAACAAGGGTTTAAGGGTTTCGGGTCCTTCTGGGCCGCCCTTCTGTCGCGGGGAAGCGCTGAGCCGCGTAATTCGAGAGTTTTTGAGACCATCTAATAGGGCTGCGCACTTTTTCGATCCTATGAAAAGTCGATCTGAGCGAAAGTTGGCCCGGCAACCGTTGGCAACCGTTCAAAATTCAAACGGTTCGCTGTAAACCGTTGATTTTATTAAGTTAGGACCGTTGCAACCAAAGCAACCAAAATTTATAAGAGTCTCGTA
The DNA here is from genome assembly GCA_043513725.1 of Oceanicaulis sp. Taxonomy (GTDB): domain Bacteria; phylum Pseudomonadota; class Alphaproteobacteria; order Caulobacterales; family Maricaulaceae; genus Oceanicaulis. The sequence continues at coordinate 2,374,326 of CP121338.1, forward strand.
GAGGGTAATAGGGGTAACCCTACAACACACTGGTATTGAAAAAGGGGATATACGGGGGGTGTGTAGGAATCACGGTTGCAACGGTCGCAACGGTCCTAGTTATTTGTTTTCAATGGCTTAGCGCGAACCTTTTGAAATCACCATCGGTTGCCGACGGTTGCAGCTCCACCATCTAGCCTCGCGGCACACTGGAAACTTGCAACAGGATGCAAATTCCAGTTCATGCGTTCCAAGCAAAAGAAAACCCTCGGACCAGCGGCCCAGGGGTTTTTCGATTTCAATGCAAGTTTTAGATCAGTGCGCGTATCGGCTGTCGATCATGTGAATGATCTTCGAGAAGTCGATCAGCTTGCGTGACAATCTCGGCTTCAACCCACCCCGTTCGGGTGTTACCCAATCGGCTATCCACTTAGGTTCGGTTTCCGGTTCATCGTTTGCCGGCCTGTGCGGTGTAAGAGCGATCATGATTTGAGCGCCGACGTCCAAATTGAGCAAAACATCGAAGTCGTTTCAAATGGCCTCAGCTGCGGGGCTCTTTGGGTTTAATAAGAGCGCTTGGCTGGGTTGCACGTAGGTCAGTTTGCCATTCGGGCCGCACATTATTTCAAACATAACAAATCGCGTATGCAGACAACAAGTACGGGTCCGGCTCGCACCTGTCGGCGTTAATCTGATGGGGCCTGTTAGTTTGCCGTTGCGTTCTTATTGCGCCTGCTTAACGTATCTCGACCGTCTGGGAGGGTGATTTGCTCGGTTTGCAACAGCGAACATCGATAGAAATTCTTGGAGCGTCACTAGCGGCCCATGCGTTTGCGCTAGCTCTGCCATTGGCGATGCTTCAGACCTATGATCGGATTATCGCCAATCAGTCCTATGGCACGCTCTACCTACTCGCGGGAGGGGTGTTGTTCGCGATCATTCTGGAAATGGCACTCCGCTTCGGACGATCCGTTTATTTTGCGCATATCGGAGCGCGAATCGAAGCTGAAGCGACAATCGGACTGGTGGAAAGCGCACTCAAAGCCGATGTGTCTGCGGTTGAGAAAGCTGGGGCTGCGCGACTGACTGAGGTGCTTCGCTCGGTTGCGCGACTGCGTGATTTTTGGTCCGGCAGCGCCGCGGCAAGCCTTTATGAGCTTCCCTTTATCGCGATCTATATCGGGTTGGTCGCCTACATTGGTGGATGGCTCGCATTGATCCCGGCTTCACTCGCGGCATTGGCATTAGTGTTTGCGTTGGGGCTGGCCCGTGGGATTGAACTTGAAAGCGAGAAAGTTCGCGATCAAACTCACGCAGTAAACCGCTTTGTATGGTGTGTTTTTGAAGGGCTGGCTGAGGTTAAATCGCTTGCTGCGGAGGCGCTTGTCTCGCGGCGATATGCCGAACTTCAGTCAAGGCTGCTGGCCCATAGTGCGCGGCTAGAAACCCGGACCGGTTGGGTCCGCGAGATTGGTACGACGCTTGGCCAGCTGGCAACGGTGTTGATCGTGGCGCTGGGTGCAGGCCTGGTCATTGATGGATCGATCACAACAGGCGGTCTTGCAGCATGCACGCTTTTGGCGGGGCGAAGTGTGGGGCCATTGATGGCTGCCTTTGCCTTTGTTGGCCGGTACAAGGAAATGGAGTCGGTGCGGCGCGACATTGATGACATTGAAGGGCTTCCGCGTGCGCCTTTGCATGTCGCTGACCGTGCTACGATGGTCGTGCCAGAACGTTGGGAACCGTTGGAGATAAGCCTTCCAGCCGTTCTGCCCAGACCGCTTGCGCTTGAGCGCGGTGCGATTGTCCGTCTGCGTGGAAACGAGCCGCGGCACATCACCCGCCTGATGGAATGCATCGCAGGGCTCAGCCGTTTGGAGGGCGCAGCGATCAAAATTGGCGGTGAAAGTTTGGGCGACATCGACGGCAGCTCACTTAATCGCGCGGTTAGTTATGTTTCCGGTGCCTCCTGCCTTTTGCCGGGGACAATTTTAAGCAATCTGACATTGTTTGATGGCCGCTTGAACGCAGAAGCGCGCAGCCTTGCCGAGCAGCTTGGTCTCCAACGCGCCACCATGCGACTGGCTCACGGACTGCTCAGTGATGTTGGTCCTTTGTCTGATGAGGTGCTCGACACAGGTGTTGTCCAGCGTGTTTCATTGATACGGGCTTTATTACAGCGGCCTTCGATCGTTTTGCTTGATCACGCTGCGTCGGGCCTTGATCTGGAGGGGCAAAAACACCTCGCCGAATTTTTGCTTGAGACCAGGAACGAGCGCATTTTGCTCATGGCGACGAATGTACCGGCGTTAGCTGAAATCTGCGACCGGGCCGAGGCCGTAGCGCGAAGGGAGCCAGTCGTTGGATAGCCTCACAGGGGACGCGTCGAGTCGGTCTCAGGGTGCCAGAACAGAGTTTTGGAGTGAGCGCGCGCGGCTTGAGCGACTTGGCGCTGCTGTTGGTGACGGCGCACTCGCAGAATCCCCCTATCTGAGGGCCTTGCCAGCAATGCTTGTCGCGCTTGATTGGTTGGGCTCACCTCGACTTTTGCCCGCCGCCATTTCCGAACGTGCTGCATCAATCGGACTTGATGCTCTTGTAGATGCCCTTCAAGCGCTTGGCTTTCATGTTTTGCCAATTGATGCTCGCGCCGGTTTTCTCGATACGGCTGGGCTACCAGTCGGATCGCTAGTCGTTGGCTCAGATGATGACTGTCGGGTCTTTTTGGGGCGTCGTCAGGGTCGTGACCACTGGTGGGTGGAGGGGGAAATCGAGCAGGCTGAGCCCGGCCCGGTCGCTGGCCGTCTCGCTCTATCGGTCTCGCGGGATTCGAACTTTCGAACGCCCGAAGCGTCGCAGCCGGATTGGCTGGGTGGGGTCCTCGATCCGCTTCGGGCTGCTTTGATTGGCCTTGGCGTTGGCAGCTTCGTCATCAACGTTCTTGCTCTGACGATTTCGCTCTTTGTCATGACCGTCTATTCGCGGACCATCCCGTCAGGATCGACAGACAGTCTTATCGGATTCACTGCGATGGCCCTCGTCGCTGTGGTTGGCGGCTTCTTACTGCGTGCAATTCGCCTGGAGGGCATGAACACGCTTAGCGCATGGCTGGGGCGTGAGGCGACCGTTGCAGGGCTCCGTAAGACGTTAACGATGCCACTTGAAGCGGGTGCCGCTCAAGGCGCGCATGGGCGATTGGCTCGCCTGAGGTCGATAGAAGGCGTGCGCCAGATCGCATCCAGCGCAGGTGGGTCAAACTTCGGTGACTATCCGTTTGTCGTTGTTTTTCTGGTAGCAATCGCGGTTATGGGAGGGTGGCTTGTTTTGGTGCCCCTAGCGTCACTTACGATCTACGCAGGGATGGCTCTTCCATTTCATGGATATCTGAGGCGGTGGGGCGCGCGGACCGCGCGGGCAAACGGGGCGCTGAGCCGCGACGCAACCGCAATTTTTCGACGTGTGCGCGCAATCAATGGCGTTGGTGGAATTGATAACTGGCTTCGTCGATTTGCGACGAGCGCTGTCGAAACGGCGGCCTTGAATCGTGACTACGCCATCGCGCTGGCCTGGGCGCAGGCGGTGGGTCAGGTGCTCGCGCCGCTTACTGTGCTTGCTAACATCGTGGTTGGGGCAACCCTTATAATGGAAGGGGTCATGCACCCGGCAGCCTTGATCGCGTCGTCGATGCTAATCTGGCGTGTCACGACGCCAGCCCAGCAGGCGTTTGCATCCATGACTCGCCTCCGCCAAATCAAGGATTCGGCCGAAACGATCGCCGCGCACATGGAATCTGTCGGCGAAACGAGCGCACCGCAGTTAGTCTCGCCGATGCAACCGCTTCGACCGGCAATTCGCTTCGATCGAGTATTTTACCGGCATGCCGGGATGGCGGAGGCGGCACTCAGCAGTATCTCCTGTGAGGTTGAGCCTGGTAGCCGGACGGCGCTGGTGGGACCGAATGGCGCGGGCAAGACGACCCTTCTTGACTGTTTGGCGTCGCTCCGGCGGCCTCAAGCCGGAAGGGTGCTGATGGATGGACGCGACATCCGCCATTTTGATCCAGCAGATTATCGAACCTGGGTTGGCTACTTGAGGCAGGATGCATCGAGCCTTCCCATGAGTGTCCGGCAGTTTTTTCAGCTGGTGATGCCGCATGCGACGGATGCGCAGATCGCCGTGGCTCTTGAGCGTTTCGGGGGTCCCGAATGGGCAGGGCGCGTCGCGCTTGTCGGTCCGAAGACGGGTGAAGACGTGCTCGACACGCACATTGATCCTTGGCGTCAGGGCGCCGGTGCCGAAACAGCACGTTTTCTCATAAATTTGGCTGCGATTATGGTGGCCGAACCAGCGCTTATACTGATTGATCACCCGCGAACTCAGCTTGCCCCGGATATTACCCGTCGAATGCTCTCGGCACTTGATGATGTCAGGTCTCGGGCTACCGTCATCCTTGCCACACACGATACCGATCTGATCAAGTCATGCGATCAAATCATTGTGTTGGATGAGGGGGCTTTGGTGCATGCTGGCCCCGTCGCGAACGATAACGAGACCACTGACGGGATGGCCGTCGGAGAAGTCCATGACATCTAGTTCAAATCAACCGATTCTTGATGCTGTGGGGAGCGACGAGCGCCCTGTGCTAGAAATGGCGGGCGCCCTTGATCGCGACGCTGTTGTGCGGCGTGTGCGACGGCTTCTTATTGCCCTGTCCGCCATGACCGCGATTCTCATGCTTATGACGTTCTTCGTGCAGGTAGAGGAAATCTCGAAGGCGCGCGGCGATGCGGTTCCGTCGCAACGACTGCAGGTTATCCAGACCGCCGCAGGCGGTATCCTTTCAGACCTGCCGGTGCGCGATGGGGACAGGGTCAGCGCTGGTGATTTGATTGCCAGGTTCAGAGCGACGGATATCGGAGCGAATCTGGCACAGGCCGATGTGCGACGGGCAAGCTTGATGATCACATCAGAGCGTCTGGACGCGCTTGCTGAACAACGTCCCCTCGATCTCGTCGAATTTTCAGAGGGGTTTCCAGACCTCGTTTCGGAAGCGATTGACCTTCATTCGGCAGTGCTGTCGTTGATCACGGCTCAAATTGCGGCAAAGTCCTCCGAAATAGAAGAAGTCAGCAACAATCTGGCGGAAGCGCGCCGCGAGCTACCGCTGGTGCTGGAGTCTGATCGTGCTGCGGAAGAGGTTTTGGAGCGTACACGCGACGGCGTTGCGCGAGGGATCATACCTCGCAACAGGCTTGCAGAAGTCGAAGCTGCCGCAGTCGCTGCAGACCGTGCCGCAGGTCGACTGGCCTCGGAGATTGAGAATTCCGAAGCGCACTTGGAGCGCCTTCAGGCTGAGCTTCAGATTATTCAATCGGAGGCAAGGCAGAGCGCTCGCGCTGAGCGTGCTACGATACTTGAGCAGATTGCCGAGCTCGACGCAGAACTCGTGGCCCTCCGGACAGAATCGGGGGACGCAGAGATTCGCTCGCCGGTCGATGGGATCGTCCAGAACGTCTCCGATACGCCGCGGGGAACGGTGATCTCCCCGGGAGGGACTGTTGCTGAGATCGTCCCGAGCGATGGGGGCGTTGTGTTCGAGGCGAGGCTTCAACCACGCGACATCGGCTTTGTAGAGCTTGGTCAACGCGCGACGATCAAGGTCGACAGCTACGATTTCGCGCGCTTCGGGTCAGTCGAGGGCGAGGTGAGTCGAGTTTCGCCCTCGTCACTTGTCGATGAGCGTACAGGTGCGCGTTACTTCCTCGTCGAGATCGTTTTGAGCGAGGCCTTTGTTGGGCAAGATACCAACCACATCGTCACCCCGGGCATGACTGGCGAAGTGGATATTGTGACCGGGAGGAAGTCTCTGTTCCAGTATCTGCTCAAACCTATCTTTCAGAGTGCGGATACAGCTTTCAGCGAGCGTTAGGTTATGGCGAACCAACCGAAGTCGAATAACCAGCGGAAAGGTCTGAAAGGCGACCGCGACGATAAGCAAATTGATGAGGGAATTGGCCGAGAAGATGCGCCGATAGGCGCACCGGCGGGTCAAGGCCATCAGGTTGCTCCTGTCGAACAAGGTGGGACAGCCACCGGCGGCTCCGGTGCAGGCCAGGGCTACACCGGCCCAACGCCTGTTGCTGCTGGGACTCTTCGGGCGCCTGGTTTGAATGACGGAGGGGCGGCGTTCGAGCCGATCGACAATAAGCCCGGCACCCTGGGTCGGTTCACCGTGGAGCCCGGCGGGGCTTGGAGCTACCAACTGGACAATAGTCAACCGGCGGTTCGCGCGTTGCGGCCGGGCAGCCAGCTGGTCGACACGGTTATTGTATCCGGGGTGGATGGGACGTCACATGAGATAACCGTCAGAATTGATGGGACCGAGGCTGGTGCTGTTATTGGCAGCTCGGTTGCAGACCAGCTCCCAAGTGGCGGTGCGGCCAAAATGCCAAGCGCTCGCCCTCGGCCGTCCATAGACGGTCCAAACGAGACCCCAGACCAGCTTCCGCCTGCGATGAAGGAGCCGGGCCAGGCTGAGCCTCCCAAGGCTCCGCCGACGCTGGGCAACGACCAGACCCCGGACATGGTTCCGCCTGCGATGAAGGAGCCGGGTCAGGCTGAGCCTCCCAAGGCTCCGCCGACGCTGGGCAACGACCAGACCCCGGACTTGGTTCCGCCTGCGATGAAGGAGCCGGGTCAGGCTGAGCCTCCCAAGGCTCCGCCGACGCTGGGCAACGACCAGACCCCGGACATGGTTCCGCCTGCGATGAAGGAGCCGGGCCAGGCTGAGCCTCCCAAGGCTCCGCCGACGCTGGGCAACGACCAGACCCCGGACATGGTTCCGCCTGCGATGAAGGAGCCGGGCCAGGCTGAGCCTCCCAAGGCTCCGCCGACGCTGGGCAACGACCAGACCCCGGACATGGTTCCGCCTGCGATGAAGGAGCCGGGTCAGGCTGAGCCTCCCAAGGCTCCGCCGACGCTGGGCAACGACCAGACCCCGGACATGGTTCCGCCTGCGATGAAGGAGCCGGGCCAGGCTGAGCCTCCCAAGGCTCCGCCAACTCTGGGCAATGACCAGACCCCGGACATGGTTCCGCCTGCGATGAAGGAGCCGGGTCAGGCCGAGCCTCCCAAGGCTCCGCCGACGCTGGGCAACGACCAGACCCCGGACTTGGTTCCGCCTGCGATGAAGGAGCCGGGTCAGGCCGAGCCTCCCAAGGCTCCGCCAACGCTGGGCAACGACCAGACCCCGGACATGGTTCCGCCTGCGATGAAGGAGCCGGGTCAGGCTGAGCCTCCCAAGGCTCCGCCGACGCTGGGGAACGACCAGACCCCTAGCACAGTCCCACACCGTGCTGTGATTGGAGGCGCGGATGCGGGCTCGGTGACTGAGGACTCCATGCTCGCTGGTGGCAGCCTCCAAACAGGAGGCACTCTCACGATTATTGACGTTGATCCGGGTGAGGCGGCCTTTACGTCGGTGGCGGTTGGCGCGGGCACTTATGGTGTCTTTACCGTGGATGCAGACGGTAGCTGGACCTACACCGCCGACAACACGCAGTCTTCGGTTCAGGCGCTGAAGTCAGGCGATCAGCTGACCGATACGCTGACGGTATCGAGCGCGGACGGGACGACGCACCAGATCACGGTGACGATCAACGGGTCTGACGACCGGGCGGTGATCGGCGGGACGGCTGTTGGCGCTGTGACTGAGGACCAGCAGGCGCGTGCGTCGGGCCAGCTGACGGTGTCGGACGTGGACGCAGGCCAGGGCCTGTTTGTGCCGATGAGTGATGCGGCGGGATCTCACGGGACGTTTACGGTGGCCCCGGACGGGTCGTGGAGCTACCAGCTGGACAACACGCAGTCTTCGGTTCAGGCGCTGAAGTCAGGCGATCAGCTGACCGATACGCTGACGGTATCGAGCGCGGACGGGACGACGCACCAGATCACGGTGACGATCAACGGGTCTGACGACCGGGCGGTGATCGGCGGGACGGCTGTTGGCGCTGTGACTGAGGACCAGCAGGCGCGTGCGTCGGGCCAGCTGACGGTGTCGGACGTGGACGCAGGCCAGGGCCTGTTTGTGCCGATGAGTGATGCGGCGGGATCTCACGGGACGTTTACGGTGGCCCCGGACGGGTCGTGGAGCTACCAGCTGGACAACACGCAGTCTTCGGTTCAGGCGCTGAAGTCAGGCGATCAGCTGACCGATACGCTGACGGTATCGAGCGCGGACGGGACGACGCACCAGATCACGGTGACGATCAACGGGTCTGACGACCGGGCGGTGATCGGCGGGACGGCTGTTGGCGCTGTGACTGAGGACCAGCAGGCGCGTGCGTCGGGCCAGCTGACGGTGTCGGACGTGGACGCAGGCCAGGGCCTGTTTGTGCCGATGAGTGATGCGGCGGGATCTCACGGGACGTTTACGGTGGCCCCGGACGGGTCGTGGAGCTACCAGCTGGACAACACGCAGTCTTCGGTTCAGGCGCTGAAGTCAGGCGATCAGCTGACCGATACGCTGACGGTATCGAGCGCGGACGGGACGACGCACCAGATCACGGTGACGATCAACGGGTCTGACGACCGGGCGGTGATCGGCGGGACGGCTGTTGGCGCTGTGACTGAGGACCAGCAGGCGCGTGCGTCGGGCCAGCTGACGGTGTCGGACGTGGACGCAGGCCAGGGCCTGTTTGTGCCGATGAGTGATGCGGCGGGATCTCACGGGACGTTTACGGTGGCCCCGGACGGGTCGTGGAGCTACCAGCTGGACAACACGCAGTCTTCGGTTCAGGCGCTGAAGTCAGGCGATCAGCTGACCGATACGCTGACGGTATCGAGCGCGGACGGGACGACGCACCAGATCACAGTGACGATCAACGGGTCTGACGACCGGGCGGTGATCGGCGGGACGGCTGTTGGCGCTGTGACTGAGGACCAGCAGGCGCGTGCGTCGGGCCAGCTGACGGTGTCGGACGTGGACGCAGGCCAGGGCCTGTTTGTGCCGATGAGTGATGCGGCGGGATCTCACGGGACGTTTACGGTGGCCCCGGACGGGTCGTGGAGCTACCAGCTGGACAACACGCAGTCTTCGGTTCAGGCGCTGAAGTCAGGCGATCAGCTGACCGATACGCTGACGGTATCGAGCGCGGACGGGACGACGCACCAGATCACGGTGACGATCAACGGGTCTGACGACCGGGCGGTGATCGGCGGGACGGCTGTTGGCGCTGTGACTGAGGACCGCGCGCTCCGAACCGGTGGAAAGCTGGAAGTCAAAGACCCGGACGCAGGCGAGGCGGTGTTCGTACCACAGACCGACGCGCCAGGATCGCACGGGACGTTTACGGTGGCCCCGGACGGGACATGGAGCTACCAGCTGGACAATGCGCAGACGGCGGTTCAAGCGCTGCCTGGTGCTAGAGGTAAGCTGACCGATACGATCACGGTGTCGACAATGGACGGCACGGCTCAGCAGATCACGGTCACCATTGCCGGACACAATGATAATCCGGTCATCACGACGGCGATCCGGCAGGTAGACGGCGATGTGCGTGAGGATAGCCCGGCACAGGTTACGGCCAGCGGCACCCTCGCTGCGACGGATGTGGACCATGAGCCGGGCGATTTGACCTGGAACGTGGTGCGGGGCGGTCACGGTACTTACGGCAATGTCGCGATCGATGCCAGGACCGGGCAATGGACCTATACGCTCGATAATGCGCGGCCTGAGACCCAGGCGCTCGGTGACGGTGAGGTGGTGACCGACCAGATTCAGGTCGGAGTCATGGACCCGGTGCACGGCTTTGCGCTGCGCACCCTGCACATCCATGTGACGGGTACCAACGACAGCCCCGTGATCACGCTTGGTGCGACCGACAGCGATACCGGTGCGGTCACCGAGGATGCGGCGCGGACCACGGCCAGCGGGCAGCTGTCGGCGACGGATGTCGACGGCACCGACCCTGCGTCTTCGCTCGACTGGAGCGTCGATCCGGCGTCGGCTGGTGTTTACGGGACGCTCAGCGTGGATGCATCCGGGCAATGGACCTATACGCTCGACAACAGCCGTCCGGCGACACAGGCGCTGGCGGAGGGCCAGACAGTGCAGGAGAGTTTCGAAGTCCGGGTGACCGACCCGCATAACGCAACCGCGACGCATACCGTCACGGTCGACGTGACCGGCGCACCAGATGGAGCCACCATCGCCGGCACCGACACAGGTACTGTGACCGAGGATACGGGACTAACCGGCGCTGGCGATCTTACCGCCGGGGGCACGCTGGCAGTGAGCGATCCGGATGCAGGCCAGGCGGTCTTTGTGCCGCAAACCGGTGCGGCGGGCACCTACGGGACCTTCACGCTGGATGCGCAGGGTAATTGGACCTACACCGCCGATAACAGTCAGCAGGCGATCCAGGAGCTCGGGCGCGGGCAAAGTCTTACTGATACATTGCAGGTCTCAAGCGTCGATGGCACGACACATACCGTGTCTGTTGAGATCAAGGGCCTCATCGACGCGCCCGCGCTGACTGTGACCGGCAGCCAGGGTACCGATCAAGCGACTGCAACTGCTGGCACAAGCGCAACTGCGACCCTGGCGGCCCTAGAGGACACGGTCATAAGTCTCGATATTACGACGGATCTTTTCGATAAAGACCCGACGCAACACCTCGGGGCGAGCCTGTCGATCGACGGAGTCCCACCCGGCGCGACTCTGAATTATGGCGTGGAGGATTCTGGACATCCGGGTCGTTGGAACGTGCCACTGACTGAATTGACAGGGCTCGAATTGACGCCGCCCAAGGACTTCTCCGGGCCGATCACCCTCAAGGTGACTGAGGTTGTGACGGACCTTTCAGCGGGCGAAGGACGTCCCATCGCGCTGTCGACGGCGACGCTTCATGTCAATGTGGCACCCCAGAATGACATGGCCCTGATCGGGGGCCAGGACACAGGCTCGGTGACCGAAGACAGCCACCTGCAGGCGGGCCAGCTGCACACCGGCGGCGTGCTGACGGTAACCGATGCAGACACCGGAGAGGCAGCGTTTACGCCGCTGACAGGCACTGCGGGTGCCGGCACCTACGGCACTTTCACGCTAAGCGCGGACGGGCATTGGACCTATATCGCCGACAATGCGCAATCGGCGATCGACCAACTGGGGCCCAAAGAGAGCCTGACCGACAGTCTGACCGTGACAAGTGTGGACGGGACGACGCATGACCTCACGGTCACTATTGCCGGACACAATGATAATCCGGTCATCACGACGGCGATCCGGCAGGTAGACGGCGATGTGCGTGAGGATAGCCCGGCACAGGTTACGGCCAGCGGCACCCTCGCTGCGACGGATGTGGACCATGAGCCGGGCGATTTGACCTGGAACGTGGTGCGGGGTGGTCACGGGACCTACGGCAGTGTCACGATCGATGCCAGGACCGGGCAATGGACCTATACGCTGGACAACGCCCGGCCTGAGACCCAGGCGCTCGGTGAGGGCGAGGTGGTGACCGACCAGATTCAGGTCGGGGTCACGGATCCGGTGCACGGCTTTGCGCTGCGCACCCTGCACATCCATGTGACGGGTACCAACGACAGCCCCGTGATCACGCTTGGTGCGACCGACAGCGATACCGGTGCGGTCACCGAGGATGCGGCGCGGACCACGGCCAGCGGGCAGCTGTCGGCGACGGATGTCGACGGCACCGACCCTGCGTCTTCGCTCGACTGGAGCGTCGATCCGGCGTCGGCTGGTGTTTACGGGACGCTCAGCGTGGATGCATCCGGGCAATGGACCTATACGCTCGACAACAGCCGTCTGGCGACACAGGCGCTGGCGGAGGGCCAGCCGACGACAGAGACGTTTCGCGTGATCGCCACGGACGCGACAGGTACACAGGACACGCACGAAGTCACGATCGACGTGACGGGCGCTTCGGACGGTGCGGTGATCGCCGGGACGGACACGGGGGTGGTGACCGAGGATACCGCGCTGACCGGCGGCGATCTGACCGCCGGGGGAATGCTGACGATCACCGATCCCGATGCGGGTGAGGCGGCGTTCACGCCGGTCACCGGTGCGGCGGGCACCTACGGGACCTTCAGCCTGGATGCGCAGGGCAACTGGACCTACACCGCCGACAACAGCCAGCAGGCGATCCAAGAGCTGAATCAGGGCAGCACGCCGCTGACGGACACGCTGACGGTGACCAGCGTCGATGGCACGATGCATGACATTACCGTCGCGATCCAGGGCACTAACGACGCGCCGGTGGTGACCACTGGTGATCTGGGCACCACGGTGGAAGATACGGCACGAACCTTCACAACGGCGGAGTTGTTGCAGTCTGTAAGTGCCACTGATGCTGAGGGCGACACTCTGTCCATCACTTCAGTCTCGGTGGATTCGACTGCAGGCGTTATTGCCGACAACGGTGACGGCACTTTCACGTTCTCACCGTCGGCGAGTTTCAAGGGCGATGATATCGCGGTGACCGTTCGCGTGACGGACGGAGCCGATGTAACGACCGCACAAGCGACGCTGGACGTGACGCCGGTGACGGATGCGGCGGCACCGTCATTGACGGTGAAAGCCGAGCAGCAGGTCATGTCGTTCGATAACCAAAGTGCGTCAGCAATCTTCACCAATGAGGCCGTGTCAGGATCGGGCATGCACGGTTTCTCCATCGAGATGACCGTCATAGGCGGTCAGCAGGTGGCCTCCGACGGCATTCATGGCGCCACGCTCATGAGCTACGAGACGTCGCCGCACACCGACGAACTCTATGTCTACAAGCCCGACAGTTTGACTGTGCGTGTTGGCGGGTCCGAGCACGACACTGGCGTGGCTATGTTGAACGATGGACAGGATCATCGCTACGGATTCATATGGGATGGCCAGCAGGGAACGCTGGACGTCATGATCGACGGTCACGTCGTTAAGCACATGGATGGGATCGCGCAGGGCTACACCGTGCCAAGCGGAGGGTCTCTGGCGTTCGGCGGCGATCAGGACTCTATGCGGGGTGGTTTCAGCGTCAATGATGCTTTCAACGGCCAGATGTTCAGCGCCTCGATGGCCAGCAACGCTGTCGACCCCGCGCAATTGGAGAACGCCCAACTGGGGCAGGTCTTGCGAGGGGATCCAGCGCTCTTGACCGACGTGCAGATGGTCAACGGCCAGGTGCACGACCACACAGGTCACTTCACCTACGGCACCCACGGTGGATTCTTGCACCAAACAGTCCAGGTTGATACCGCCTTAGCGACGCCCAACCCCGGTGCGACTTTGATCCTTGAGATCGATCCCGGTGCCCCGGCGGACACAGATGACACCGTGACAGGCGTGGTGTTGCGCGGATTGCCCGAAGGGACACTTGTTACTGACAGTCACGGCAACTCCGCGACCATAGCCGGCGGCCAGCCGGTGGATGTCACTGGATGGTTGCTGTCGTCGATAGAAGCCACGCCACCTCTGTCGTTTATTTCGAATTTTCGGCTCGTTGTTGATGTTGTAACCGAGGGTCCGGATGGCTCTCGGGCTGTGGCAACCAGTGACGCGCCGATTATCCTTGACCCGACACAACCCTCGCCAGCCGCGGATGCGCCGGAGAGTGCGATTGATGGCGAGGCTACGATTTATCTCGACTCGGCACATACCCAAGCTGACGAGCAAGGCCTGCCAACATCCGAAATGGACGCTTTTTCGGTCGCTGACGAGGCTGGTTTCCACGCGGTTGCGGATGGTGCGCACCCTGAAGCCGAGCAAAACCTCCACCTCGGCTTGACCTCGTTCGTCGGTGAGCAAGCGTCCTCGGGCGCTCAGGCATATCTGCATCTCGCCGAAGATGGCGTAGGCGCAAGCGGGGTTGCGACAGACCCGAGCGAGGCTGCGCGCGCTTATCTCGATCTCGGGGGCGTTGGACTGACCGATATTCAGCCCGGACCATTACAGATTGAAGCGCCGGACGTAATTGAACCTGATCCTGAGGGGACTCCGTTGGCTGACGGCTCTACTGACTCCGGTCAAGATGAGGCGCTGGACCTATCCATATTACCTGATCCAGAAATCACGCAGGATGATTCAGGGTCAGTTTGACTAGGGTCGGTGGCGTATCGTTCTGCGGCGTATCGTTACTGACGTGCGCCGGGCTGTGCAGGCGAACCTAGATACCAACGAAATAGGGCTCGCCAACCGGCGTTTTCATCTTGCGATCTTAACACCTCGACCCAAGCGCAGTCGGGAGCGGCTAGCAGTAGCGATTATGACAATCTCATTTTTGGACGTGCAAGAGGCTAAAATGGTGGTGCGGTAATCATGCCGCCGTCGCGCCAAAGCGCACTTGGGCCTCGCTCAAGGGTGAGCACGCTGTCCTCGCCGAAGTTTCGGGCGTAGATTTCGGCGAGATTGCCTCGGGCGCGAATGGCACGACGCGCCCAGTCGTCCTCAAGGCCGAAGCGTGCGCCAGACCCTGGCTGGGGCTGTAGCATACGAACGAGGCTGGGGATGGTTGTGGTCTCAGATGTTTCGATGACATTGGAACCGGTCACGCCATACTCCTCGGCGGTTACCAGCGCGAAAAAGACCCAGCGAATGATATCGCCCCAAGGGTCATCGCCCTCACGAACACCCAGCGATAGCGGGGAGAAGGCGAGCGGATCGCCAATGTAAATATGCGCGTCTGGCTCAGGCAAGGCCACGCGCATGGACTGAAGCGCGGCGCGGCCATCGGCGATGGAGGCACAGCGCCCTTGCAGATAGGCCTCGCGGTACAGTTCTGCGCTGCCGGTCGAGATTATGTTGATCCGTGCCCCTGACGAGGCTGCCAGATCGCGCATGATCACTTCCGATGGCCCGCCGGCAATGACGCAAACGCTGCTCTCGTCAAGCTGGTCAAGGGAGTCGATACCGCCTTCGCGACGGGTCAGCACGGTCTCTACGTCCACAAAGTAAGGCCCGACAAATTGAACGCCCTCGGTGGCGTCACGGGTGAAAGTCCAAGTGGTGTTGCGAGCGATAACATCGATCCGGCCGGAGCGCAGGGCCGAGAACCGATTGCCTGCGGTGACTGGTACAAACTCCACCGCGTCTGCATCACCCAGCGTGGCAGCAGCCACCGCGCGGCACAGATCGGTTGCCATGCCGATCCACTCCCCCCGGGCGTTGGCCATGGACATGCCCAGCTGACCGGGATTGACGCCGCATCGCAGATAGCCGCGCTCTTGCACCTGTAGCAGTGTGGGCGACTGCCCCATCGCCAGAGAGGCGGCTGTCACGGTGAGGGCAAGACCGGTCAGTAAAAGACGGAGAAGGGCAGTCATCATGATCGGTGTCCTACTCAAACGGAGCGGTGAACAGCATGCCACCGTCATCCATGCGCCGATTAACACCCCGGTCGATGGGCAGCGCTCCATTCGGGCCGAAATGGCGGTTATAGATCTCACCATAATTGCCCACCGCAAGTACCGCGCGCAGCGCCCAGTCAGGCTCCAACCCTAAGGCGTCACCTGAACCCCCGTCTGCGTTGAAGATGCGGCGCACGATCGGATGGCGTGAACTTTCAGCCTGCCGTTGGGCATTGATTTGCGTTACGCCGAGGCCCTCAGCCTCCAAAATCGCGAAATAGGTCCATCGCACAATGTCCTCCCACGCGTCATCGCCATGGCGAACCGCGATGGAAAGCGGGGAGATGGCGAGCGCCTCCTCGATGAAGACATGGGCTTCAGGGTCATCGAGGCTGGCGCGCAAAGCTGTTAGCCCCGCTGCACCATCGGCCACACCCACACAGCGCCCGTCGCGGTAAGCAGCGCGATAACCCTCCAGACCGGAGACCGGCACGGGTTGGATATTAATCCCGGCGACCTGTTCGCGATTGCGCACGATATTTTCGGTAATGCTGCCAGCAATTATGCAGATGGGTTGCCCGTCAAGGTCGGCAAAATTGGCCAACCCGCTATCAGCGCTCACCAGTATACGTTCTGTTTCAATGTAATAGCTGGCAATGAAGTCGATACCCTGAGCGGTGTCGCGATTATAGGTCCAGGTGGTGGTCCGTAAAAGGATGTCGATCTCGCCCGATTGTAATGCCGGAAAGCGGGTCCGCGCGGTGACCGGGATATATTCCACGGCACTGGCGTCACCCAGTGTCGAGGCGGCGAAGGCCCGGCACAGGTCGATGCCCATCCCGTCCCACCGCCCGGTTTGGCTTTGTACCGCCATGCCAGTCTGATTGGGATTTACCCCGCACAGCAAAACACCGCGATCGCGAACGGTTTCCAGCGTCTGGCTTTGTGCGAGCGCTGTCGTGGGTCCGCTTACCAGCGCCAGAAGCGGAAGGATCAGCCTAGCTGCATATCTCATGACCGGAATCCCATCGTGTAAAGCGCTGCCGTAGCGGCGCGCAGTTCTTCCCAGTTTTCCAGGGGCTCTCCATCGCGGCCGCGACCTGTGTCGCGCCAATAACCGATGGCCGCCAGCGCGGCCTGGGTATTGCCTTCGTTGATATAGGTCAGGATTGGCGTGCGCTCGAACCGTTCAAGTCCCATGGCATAGGCGAGCAGAGTCAGGGCCTCGATTTGCACCGGCTCCAGACGGGTGGTTACCCGGTTAGTGATATCAGCGCGCATGCGGGCCAAGTCTTCGTCCAGCCATATAAGTGCATCTTCCTGATCAACGCGTCGCGGGAAGTCCTGTCCTTCCCGGATTCGGCCATAGCCCATGATGGATTGGGTTGCGCTGATGGGCTCTGAAGTTTCGCGGAAGGGCAGATGCTGAACCAGTACCGTGCGCGCGATATTTGGCTCGGCATCGAGATTAAACAGGGCGCGCTCGGTATGGCGGCGGCGATCGAGCCCGCGCACAACGGTAAGCTCACCCTCAAGCCGGGCCTTGTTCCAGGCTAGGAATTGCTCGGCGGCTGCTTCGTAGTTGCCGCCATTTAGCTCTCGCAGAAGGGTCGACTGCACGACATTTCCGCGACCCACGTTATAGGAAAGCGAGAGCAGAGCTGCCTGCTCATGGGGCTCTAGCGCAGGCTCTATCTCCGCATCCAGGGCGCGCCAGTCTCGCTCGATGAAATCCAGCAGATAGCGCGTGGCCTGTTCTTCAGAGATATGGAGCCCCGGACCGACTTCTGGACCCGTGGTGCCAAAACCGATGGTCCACACGCCAGCGATGTCTTGATAGGCATCAAGCTCTAAGCCTTCAAACATACGGATAAAATAAGCGGCATTGCGCAAGCCGTCGCCGGTCTGGAATGCGGTGGCGACCTGTTCGATGGGCGCTTCCACAGCCTCGACCGGCGAGCTTTCAGCGCTTTGAAGTTCTTGAACTGAGGCGTTCGCAGCTACCGCGATTCCCCGCGCTTCAAGTGTGCGGGCGAGACGAACTTCGTGCAGACGATCGCGTGCTGCGCCCTCGTTGACCGCAAGAAAAAGTGCCGTCTCATAAGCGCGGCGACGTGCCAGGCCCTCATCGTGGACAATGGTGTTGTCGCCAATCTCAAAGGAGGAATAGGCAAGCTCACGAGCGACCTGAACAAAGTCCCCATCGCCCAGATGACGACAGATGGAGGAGGTGCGAAACGCCTCTACCGAGATGGAGAGCGCAAAGGACGCAATCGCTTCCATCTGATTACCGTTGAGCGGATCTGGTGCACAGTCTGCCACAGCGGACCGGGCCCGGTTCAAGGCACTGTCGAGCAAGAGGCCGGGTTCCGGCTCAATTACGCCCCGTTGCGCGGGGAATGCGTTAACCAGCCCCCCCGCTCCCCGGCCGTTGATGGGCAACTCGAACAATGCGCGCTCAATTATGCGGCGGCGTTCCAGGCTGATGCGTGCGGTCGGCGTTAGGATTGTGCCATCCTGAGCCAGGGCCTCGATAGCTTCCGGCAGGCCGTCAAACGCCCCGGTTTCCAGCATGGTGTCGATGCCCGCCGCATGCAGCCGGTTGGAAGAGGTCGAGCTGGTCACAGATAGCACGGCCGCTTTCTGCCAATCTTCCAGCTGTGCCGCTCGGCTTTCTTCAAGCACCCGGCGCCAGGCTTCCAGGCGCGCCAGTGCGCTGTCATCATCCGCAACGAAGCTGCGCCCGCTGCGCGATAGCGGGAAGGCATCTTCAACATTCAGAACGGTGAGTGTGGCGACCGTGTCGCTGACCGCCTCAATGGAACGGGTTTCTCCGCCGACGAGAGCCGAGATTGCCGACCGGATGGGTTGGGGCTCGCGCTCGCGCTGTACCAGAATACTACGCTCAGCGGCATCAAGGCGGGAGAGTATGCCGCGCGTATCCTGAGCGCCAACCAGGGAACCCGCGGCGTCGATGTTATCGCCAAAGCGGACCATAACATGCTGATGATCATCGCTGTAATCGGCGACCAGCACGCTGACTTGATAGGCGATCTGAAGGATATGGATCGATGGGTCGCCGAGCGTATCAGCAAAGGCCTGGGAGAGTAGTGAGGGCGTTATGGTTGAGGCCTGATCCACCTCGCCGCTCTCAAGATAATCTGCAGTACCCAGTATTTCCTCGGCAGCGCGGATGCGGCTGTTCTCACCGGCGGCGAAGATGTGGATTTCGTTGGGTTCGAGCTCTTCTTCGGCCAGGGCCATGTCGATCACGGGGGTCGGACCGCCCAGAAGTGGTCCGGGCAGAGTTCGATCGAGCAGTACGAGCTTGATACGCGGCTCTCGGTCAGCGGGTGGTCGGAAACTGC
This sequence comes from Oceanicaulis sp., assembly GCA_043513725.1. GTDB lineage: Bacteria > Pseudomonadota > Alphaproteobacteria > Caulobacterales > Maricaulaceae > Oceanicaulis. The sequence continues at coordinate 2,393,024 of CP121338.1, forward strand.
CCCCAAGACGCACCAGCTCGGTGTCCACCTCATTGGGGGCCCAGGCCCCAGCATCGACGGGTATGATGAAGTTCTCGCCTGCAACCTGCGCTGCATGCCCGGAATGATAGAAGACTGCCACCCCGCCTTCACTCATGGACGCTTCAAATACGCGCATCAGCTGGACAGTTTCGGCCCAATTGAGATCGGTCTGGGCTCCGCCGCCGATCAAGGTAAACCCTTGGGCCCTCAAAGCGTCGGCAACAATCTCGGCATCGGCACGAGCTCCGGGGAGCGATGTGAAATTACGGTAGTGTGTGTTGCCGATGACCAATGCGACGCGCTCTTCAACTGCTGGCGGATAGTCGCGCGCAGGTGCCTGGCCCCGCTCACAGCCTGCCAGGCTGGCGAGTGTGGTAAGCAGTGCAAGAAGCCACAAGCGGCGTTGAACATTCATCATGATCGTCACACCGCAAAAAGTATGCCGAGAGTACGCGCCCGCCACGCAGCGACTGCAGCGTTCACCTTGCTAGTCGGGAGGCTGTGGATAAATTGCAACACCATGCGGGTTGTGGACGAGGTAAGCAGTGAAGTTTATGTCGCAGCGACAACCGACCGATGCTATTGTGCGCCCCTCTGAGAGCGGCCTGTCGGTGAGCCATGAAGTTTATTTTGGATGTGTTCAAGCCGCTGTTGACACTTTTGGTCACCGCGTTTGGCTTGGCTTTCATCGGATCGGTTCTGTCACCGGACGTGGACCAATGGCTCGACCATCGCATCCCGGCTTGGCAAATGATCCAGCCGATGGAAGATCGGGTGCGTGAGTGGTTAGGCCTTCATGATGAGCCGGAGCCAGCTTGGTGGCACCTCAGAGGCCGTGACTGACGCTTTTCATAGGCAGGGCGTGTCGTCTCGGGTTGAAGGTGTTGTCAAAGGACAAGGTGGCATCGTCATATTAAGCGGCTCGTAATCGGGTTCAACCCTAGTCCGGTACGGTTCTGATATGTTTGAGTCGTGCATGAGTAGGATGCGCGGCAAGTTCGCAACGCTTGAGTTTCTCAACATGGCGATGAAGCATCTTTGCTACCCAAAGCATGGGGGGGAGCAATCGTCCCCGTTTTTCTCGCGCGGCATTTAGCAGCCTTGGCAAATGTCACCACCGGCTAATCAGAGGGCAGAGTTGGGCCTTATGCTGGTTTTATCGCCATTAAATGTTGATATAAATAGGCTTATTGATCCCTCCGGGCCCACCATTTTCTATCATGCTCTTTCGCCTCCGCTCAGTCGCGTCCTCGCTAAAGCTGCGGGCGGCTGTTCGCCTTGCGAACCCGTTGGGTTCGAAGATGCATCGCATCGCCCAACTCTCTCCCCTCCGGTCGGTCAGGCGCGATGTTCATCTAACGCTTGAGGCCATCGCCAAGCGCATGCCGCGACGCGCTATCGATATCCTCCGCTGCTCGCTGCGGGCGCGCATCCGTCAAGGTATTTTCCGAGGGTGACGAAGCGCGAAGCCCAGTCCGCGCAGGGGTGTCCAGATCCTTTGCCAAACCCCGCCTTTAAGGGCTTTAATAGAAATATTTCCGATCTGGAGTTGCGCGCTCAGAAGAAATGACGCTATCGTAATAGTGGAATTATGTTTTTAAATGCTGCCTTAGAGAGAGTGCCATGACCCGAAGTTTTTTTGTTGCAGCTGCGCTCGGTCTGGTGTCCTCAGCCGCTTTTGCCAGCGAGACCGTGACTTATACTTATGACGCACGCGGACGCCTGGTGGAGGTCAATCACACCTCTGGTCCCTCTGCCGGGGTGAAAACCGAATACGAGTATGACGACGCCGACAATGTGAAGCGCAAGCGCATCACGGGCGCATAAGGCGCGCGAGCGTCGTCTCACTCCCTTCACCTGAATATCTGTCCTGCGCGGGGTGTGCCTGCGTGCCGGCCACACCGGAGCCCCCTACATGCCTCATCCTCGCGGAACCTCTGTCACAGGGCTCGTCAGCCTGCTTGGTTCTGCTCTTGTTTCAGGCCTTGTTTCGCTGACGCTTTTTGCTTCGCCAGCGTTCGGGCAGGCAACACTCGATGACGACTACGACCAGGGTGTGCCACCTGAGGACCCCAACTATGATGGCGGCGGAGTCGATCTGATCAGCGGCGATGTTCAAGCCCGGTCTCCGTCGGTCAGTATTGGCGAACCGAGGCGCGGCGGGCTGAGCTATCACCGCCTTTTTTCAGGCGGGCAGTGGCGCCACAGCGTCATGGGTGGTATCCGTCGTGACGGGGCTGACCGGATTGTCGCCGTCGGCGGCGGGTCTGAGCGTTTTGTTTCAAACGGCTCCGGCTATGAGCCGGACGAACCAAGCGGGTCGACGCTGAGCGTCAGCTCGGGCGTCTGGACCTACACAACCGGAGACGGCACCGAGTTCGAGTTTCTTGAATCTCTGATCAGCTTTGCACCGCCGGTTTACGGCGCTGATCTTGCGCTGATCTCCAAGATCACTCAGCCCAGCGGTCTTGAGGTGTCATACGGGTATGATTCCACGAGCTACGACATGACTGGCCCGTTCGGCCAGCAGTTCCTTCCTCAGACCATTTACCGTCTCGATTCGGTTCGTTCGAATACCGGCTATCAACTTCACTTCGAGTACGGCGCTGAAGTCACAGCGGGGCTGAACGACTACGGCGACTATTACGAACTTTCCAAAGTCACTGCGCTCAACAACACAATTGATGTGTGTACGATCGGTGGTCCGTGCACGGGGCTGTCGCAAACCTGGCCAACGCTGGAGGTGAGCGAGGCGGCCGGTAGCGGGTCTGACCTCATCTATTCCTACGAAACTTCCCTGGGCGATGTGACGGAGATCACGATTGATGAGTCCGTCACGCCCCACCGCTTGAAAAGTGTGAAATCGCCAGAGGCGACAACGGCAAACCTGTCCTACACCTATGACAGTAATGGCCGGGTTGCGACGCGCGTGGTGGGCACACTGTCCACGAGCTATGCCTATGTCGATGTTTCAAGTGCTCAGCGCGAAACCACCGTGACCCGACGACGGGCCTGATCACCAGCACCGAAGACGGTGAAGGCAACATCACGGAGTATTACTACGACACCGAAGACCGGGTGGAGCGCATCGTCGCGCCGGGCGGTCAGGAGATCGAGTATACCTATGACAGCCGCAGCAATATTACAGAGATGCGCCGGGTTGCGGCTTCCGGTTCCGGACTGGCCGATCTGGTTCAGTCGGCGACCTATCCGACCAGCTGCTCCAACCCGGTCACGTGCAATCAGCCAACCTCCACCACCGACACGGCAGGCAATACGACCGACTACACCTACGATGCCACCCATGGCGGCCTGCGCACGGTGACGGCACCCGCGGTGGGCGGAGATCGCCCCCGGACGGAGATTTTTTACGGAACGCGCCGCGCCTATTACAAGCTGACATCCGGCGGCAGCATTACAGCCGGTGATCAGATCTATCTGCCGACCCGGGTCAGTAGCTGTCGGACCGGCGGGGCCGGGTCCTGCTACACCACCACGACCGAGCGCCGGATGACGCTGTATTACGGGCTGCAGAACGGCACCGCGAATAATCTGCACCAGCGCAATGAAACGGTTCGCCTCGGCGACGGGACGCTGGCGCAGACGACCACTTACGCCCATGACGAATTTGGCAATGTGACCGTGGTGGACGGTCCGGTCTCGGGCAATGTGGACAGTGTTCACATGCGCTACGATTTGCTGCGGCGGCAGGTGGGCATGATCGGTCCGGATCCTGACGGGACCGGACCGCGTCTGCGTGCGGCTCAGCGCATGACCTATGACGGTGATGGCCGCGTCACCGAGCAGGAGGCGGGCACCGTCAACGGGATCAGCGATACCGCCTGGGCGGCCTTCTCCCGGACCCAGCGCCAGGCCGTGGACTATGACGTGATCGGCCGCGTGCTGGAGGCGCGCAGCTATGCCGCCGGCACCACGATCGACGCGGTGATCCAGCGCACCTATGGCACGGATGGGCGCCTGGCCTGTGCCGCCATGCGAATGAACCCGGCCGTTTACTCCAGCCTGCCGTCATCGGCCTGCTCGCTGGGCACGACCGGCTCCAGCGGGCCGGACCGGATCACCGAATGGACATATGACGATAACGGCCGCGTCCTGACGGTCACCGAAGCGGCCGGCACCGCCGATGAGGCTGAGGTTCGCCGCATGGTCTACACAGCCAATGGACAGGTGGAGCGCCTGTTTGATGGCAATGGCAACCGGGTCTACCACCACATCTATGACGGCCATGACCGGCTGAAAGAGACCAATTTCGCTGACCCGACCAGTACCGGAAATTCCAACTGGTCGGACGATGTCCAATATACCTATGACAGCGCTGGTCGCATCGCGACGCGCCGGGTGCGGACCAATGAGCTGTTCAGCTACAGCTATGACGCGCTGGGCCGGGTGACGGACGTGACCGCGCCGTCGGGCACGGCCTCGTCCACCTTCACCTACGACCATTTCGGCAATGTGCTGACGGTGTCTGACGGCACCAATACGGTCACCAACACGTTCAATGCTATGGGCCAGCTTCTGTCCCAGGCGCAGATGCACGGCACGGTCAGCTATGAGTATGACAGCGTCGGGCGGCGCACCCGCATGACCTGGCCGGACAGTTATTATGTGGAGTATGACTGGAACGACATCAGCCAGCTGACCGCGATCCGTGAAAACGGCGCGACCTTCGGCGTCGGGGTGCTGGCCCAGTTTGAGTATGACGATTTCGGTCGCCGCACCGCGCTGACCCGCGGCAATGGCACCGAGACGCGCTATGATTTTGACGCCATGGGCCGGCTGGGTGAGCTGGTGACCGACCTGGCCGGGACCGCCAACGACAATACCGACAGCTTCACCTTCAATCCGGCGGGGCAGATCGCCAGCCGCACGCGCACCAATGCCGATTACAGCTATGCCAGCCACATCAATATCGACTCGCTGTTTGGCCATAACGGGCTCAATCAGATCACGTCGAAGACCGGGGCCCCGGCGCCGACATATGACGGGCGGGGGAAAATGACCTCGGACGGGGCGTTCACCTACACCTATGACACGTATAACCGGCTGACGAGCGCCGATGACGGGACGGACACCGCGACGCTGTCCTACGATCCGATGGGGCGTCTGGAGGAGTATGACGGCCTGACCGGGGTGGCGGTGAACAGCGTCTATGATGGCGCGGACATGATTGCCTGGAAGATCAGTGGCACCATCACACGGCGCTTCATCCATGGCCCGGGTACAAACGAACCGCTGGTCCAGGTGGACGCCAGCACCGGGGACCGAACCTTCCTCCATGGCAATCATCAGGGCAGCATCATCGCCCACACCGACGACACCGGTGCGCAGACGGCCACGTTCGGCTATGATGAATACGGCAACTCGGGCGGTGCCGGGCCGAGCAGCTATGGCTATACCGGCCAGCTCTGGCTTGGTGATATTGGCCTTTATCACATGCACAACCGGGTCTACAGCCCGACCCATATGCGCTTCATGCAAACCGACCCGATCGGGGTCTCAGGCGGCATAAATCTCTACGCCTATGTGGGCGGGGATCCGGTCAACTTTACGGATGCGTGGGGATTGGAGCGGGAGGTTCCAGAAGGGTATCGCCGAACGAATGAGGGCTGTCACCCCGGAGAACACGCCAGACCGCTAGGCGATAACTGGTTTGTGTGCGAGGCTTTTGCCGTGTTCGGTGCCCCAATAAACTACTTCGGGGACGTCGACCCCTTCGCAGATACCGGGGCGCTTAGTCTTGATGGTGGGGAAGCCAACTACAGCATCTTCCCCAAAAACTGGTGGCGGGACTTTTGGAGAATGGTACGTGGACAACACGATCGCGCTCGAGATCGTGTTGCTGACGAAATGCAGTCCAATGACCCCAATTGTCGGGTAACCCCTGAAGTCTCATTCAGGGACCCTTACACTGGTACTGTTGCGCGCGCAGATCTGGTGGTGACATATACCAATCCAGACACGGGAATAGATATAAAAACCATTGTGCTAGAGGTGAAGACGGGAAGCGGCACTTGGAACCACAACCAAAGGGTAGTCTATCCGAGGATTGTTACTTTGGAGGCGATTCCTATTGGACCTTTAGCCGCCGCTGCTGGATATACACCAGGCGTCCCATTAAGCGAGCAAGGTGTGAGCACAGCTGAGCTCGCAACGGTTTATTGTGCGACAGGGAGGTGATTGCTTGAATGTTGTATGAGATCGCAAGGTCGTTGGATAACGATTTCAACCTGCAACACGCAAACATCAATGATGTTAGCTTAACAGTTGATTCCCCTGACGGATTCAGACTTATGATAAAGCTTGACGGTGAGCGGGTAGCAGGGGGATTTAATGCGCCGATATTTTATCTTTCGGATGCACGCTATATAGATCGATTAAAGTATATAAAAAAAGAAATCCATGGAAGGAAAGACGATACAGACGAATTTCTGGAGATTATCAGCTTTTTTCAAATTTCAAAAAAAACTAGGAGTGAACTTTGGTCCATATATGATCATAAAAATGCAAAGTTTTTCAAAAAATTTTTAGTATATGAAATCGCTTCTTCCATGAAAAAAATTATAAATATTTATCCGAACCTTAAAAGTTGGACTTCTAGCGCTCCTGAATTTAGTGGGGCATCTGTTAATTTTGCGATCTCAATCTTTACAGTTGCACTGGATTTGAATCACCCTAGGATCGAGGAAATTATAGATCGGTATTCAGGCTATATAGAAATAAATTTAGTCAAGCGGTTAAGTGACCAGTTTGATTTGTTGAATTAATGCTGATCTGGCAACCTCGCAATGGCACCGAGACGCGCTATGATTTTGACGCCATGGGCCGGCTGGGTGAGCTGGTGACCGATCTGGCCGGAACCGCGGACGACAACACCGACAACTTCACCTTCAACCCGGCCGGTCAGATCGCCAGCCGCAGCCGGACCAATACCGACTATAGCTATGCCTCGCACGTGAATGTGGACACGCTGTTTGGCCATAACGGGCTGAACCAGATCACGTCGAAGACCGGGGCCCCGACGCCGACCTATGACGGGCGCGGGAACATGACCTCGGACGGGGCGTTTACCTACACCTATGACACGTATAACCGCCTGACGAGCGCCGATGACGGAACGGACACCGCGACGCTGTCCTACGATCCGATGGGGCGTCTGGAGGAGTATGACGGCCTGACCGGGGTGGCGGTGAACAGCGTCTATGATGGTGCGGACATAATCGCCCGGAAGATCAGTGGCACCATTACACGGCGCTTCATCCATGGACCTGGCGTGAATGAACCGCTGGTGGAGGTCTCAAGCACGGGCACCCGCACCTGGCTGCACGCCAACCATCAGGGCAGCATCATCGCTCACACCGATGATACAGGTGCCCAGACGGCCACGTTCAGCTATGACGAATACGGCAACTCCGGCGGTGCGGAGCCAGGCGGCTATGGCTATACCGGCCAGCTCTGGCTTGGCGAAATCGGCCTCTACCACATGCATAACCGCGTCTACAGCCCGACCCATATGCGCTTCATGCAAACCGACCCCATCGGCGTGCAGGGCGGCATGAATCTCTATGCCTATGTGGGTGGGGATCCGGTGAACTTTACTGATCCGTGGGGATTGGAGGGCTGTTCGATGTTTTCAGAGGAATGCGGTCCTGACGATCCGCCAGAGCGCGAACGCGAGGATGATATAATTTGTGCCGAGCGTACAGGCACGCTTCTAAGACGTTGTGCCAACCTAGGTGATACTGGCCTTAGTGATAGAGATATTAGGCGAGTTGAGAAGATTCTTTGGGCAACGCTGCTCATCACAAGAGGTGGAGACTGGAGAAAATACAGGCTGCCCGGGACACGAGAAGCCCCAGCGAGTGAACGTGATTTAAACTTGGCGATATTGGCAACGCAGGTCGCATTAGCGGTAGCTGATTTCGCTGGTGTCCGGTTTGCGATTACGCCGTCTGGTGTTCACGTCGGAGGTGAGAGTTGGTTTGGCAGGCCGCAATACACAAGGGACGGTCGCGTTGTGCACACGTCAAGGTCATTCTACCAAGGCCTGCCCAACCTTTTCAGGATCACATTCCACGAAATCGGACATGGTAGACTTGGCTTTTTTCGGACCGACAGCATGACAGAGCGGGCTAACGAGTATTGGGCTCACGAAATGCTTATGAAATATGGTTTTCCACGACCTTCGCGGTGCGCCCATAGTGCATTCTGTCAATCAATTTGGGGGAGTATAGATGTTGGTCAAACTATCGATCCTTTCAGTGTTATTCGGCCTCTCGGGCCATAACGTCTCACACGCTGACGCTCGTGACGTGGCCTGGTTTGGAGAGGTCGGTGGCATCGTCATGGCGACCGTCATCGGCGAGCAGCTACAGATCGGCAGTATCGCTTTTCCGTTTACGCGCTGTGACAGCGAAGTGCTGTCCACATGCCTCAACGGCGAGCAACCTCTGTTTCGCCCCGCTCAACAAAATGTCGCCGTTGAATACGAGGGTTGGACGATCATTGAGACGTCTGAATTTGACACCGGCGCTGACCTGCTAACGTCTGAAGAGGCCTCGGTCATTTATCTGATCCGGTATGATCAGCCGGGTTTCATCTACTATGTGAACAACGATCGTATCGTGATGATTGCGGAGGTGGAGTTCTCCGATCCCGGTGAGCCGGGGTGGTATCTGCCTCATCCAGGCGAAGAGTTTGAGCTGACCCGGATGTGGGTCGCGGTGGCCGGGGAATGGACACCGTTTGACTGAGCGCCTTTGCTCGTGACGAGGGCTGTGGCTGGGTGCGCGAAGGGTTTGTGGCGCGGACACATTGGGGTGGCGAGTCAGATGGGTTTTCTCAGAGCATTGCTTGTAATGGGCGCGGCGCTTTGCGCCCTCTCGGCCTGCGGTGAGCGCGTGATCATCGCGGATGTGGAAACTTACCATCGCGATCACGGCGCGCCGAGAAACGCGGTGAGAGCCGTGCTGTGGGGGTATCTGGTACGGACAGAGACCGGCGCTCAGCTTTGCGATACTCAGGCCTGCACCTATTCAGTTCCGGCGGATATATCGGGCGTGACCGCGCCCTGTCAGGAAAAAGTCCTTGGGCGTGTGGTGCAGGTATCTGGAGAGCTGAAGGGTGGCATCCTCATTGATACGGTCGATTTTGTCGCCCTGCCGGAGGACGAATATCTCTGCCATCACTAAGTTTTAGGGTCATCGTTATCGTATGCCCACCGAGGGCTGAAGAGGTCATCGCATGAAAATAAAATCGGCAACGCTGGTCACAGCGCTTTCGGTGGGTCTTGCGGCATGCGCGCCCCAGGAGCTCTTGACCGATGTGGGTCGATTTCACACCGAGCATGACTCTCCATCGAACCTCAGCCTGCTGATCATTGCCGGTCTTCCGTTTCAAGTTACGGTTGGCCGTGGTGTCGCGACCGTAACAACTTGCGGATCGGCGGAATGAAGGCTCCGTCTGGAATTTGGTTCTTCCTGCTCGCGTGTGGGCTGACACCGCCGGTAAGCCTTGCGGCAGAACTTCTATTTCGATTGGGCGGATATACATTCGTGCTCGGGATGGTAATCATTGCATACGCTTGGTGGCGGCGACGACGTGAGCTGATGAATTTCTTCTATAGCCGCAACGACTGAGGTGCTAGTCTAAAGCCCGTCGAAATTGCGGGTCGACCTCCTCAGGTCGCTCTCGGCCCTGTACGCGATCATGTCCACTTCGAAGACCAGATTGGCGGCGATATTGTCGGCTCCGTCACCACGCGCTTCGTCCATGGCCCGGGCGTGAATGAGCCGCTGGTCCAAGTGGACGCCAGCTCTGGCTTTATGGGTGGCGTAATTGATGCGACAAGAATGGTGAACAATTGGCTGCAGCCGCAGCATAGAAGTTGCACGAGATCATAATCGGATGACGACGCGAACAAGGTGGATGCGCTACGCTGTTTCCGCGGTAGGGGTAATGCTATCGGCCGCCTTTTTTGCGTCGTGGGCGCTTGATTTCTTGGACTTGCGAATATTTGGCGCTCTCTCGCTTCTATATGTTTTTCTTTCATTGGTCTTGATTGGCCCGTACCTTAGGGAAAGTTGAAGTCCTAGTGCTGAGGCCCGCTGCCCCCTTTCAGGTGGACGCCAGCACCGGCGATCGAACCTTCTTCCACGCCAATCATCAGGGCCTTCTCGCGGGAAACGCTCCCCCGGAGCCTTTCGCTTATCGCTCGAAGTATCGCCCACTCATGTGCCTGACCAACGCCGCCATCACCTGGGGTTATATCGCAGCGGGCACGCATCCGCTTTCGGGCTCGGAAATGTGGCGGGTCGGCTTCAAGGTGATATGCGTGATCTCAATGGCCTCATCGCTTCTGCTTCTGGTAGGGTTTGTCTTCTACGCCGATTAGGGCGAAGGGATCGGGCTTTGGGCTTGTCGAGGGGGCTCAATTGATACGTCGTATTCTGGTGATCGCGATTACTCTGCTTGGCGCTCTTGCTGCATACATCGCCTACTCAGAGGTTCGAAGTCGCGCATCGCTTGGCCGTGAGGTGCTGAGCATAAGCTACGTGAATGATCTTGCGCGCAGATCAAACTTCGCTAGCACGCGATTTGTCCTGCGCGATTGTCTCGATCCTCAAGGTGACCCGATCAGGTTTTATGACTGTGACACATCCGAGGTGTTGTTGGACGTGTCATTCGATGCGCTGGAGTCATGCATCAGGGGACTACCTGAGGCCGATTATGCCCGCGGGTCGTTCGTGATTGTCAGCGAAGAAGGCGCGCTGGAGCCCAATTTCGTGGAGCTGTTTGTCGACGGTGAGCTGGTCCACAGCTGCGGCTCCAAGCCCTGGTACTGGCCGACCTGACGGGCGGCTGTCCCCCCTAAACCCCCTGCGCCTGCATGGCGGCGAGGACTTTTTTCAGGCCGGCGCGGTTGGCGCCGCGGATATACTGGTCCGGTCCGTCGTCGGCGTGGTCGATGCAGGTCTGGTGGATGCGCGCCATGATGTTTTTCAGTTCGGCGTCGATCTGATCGGCCGTCCACGGCTCGCGGCTGGAATTCTGGATCATTTCCAGGCCGGAGACTGCGACCCCGCCCGCATTGGCGGCCTTGCCCGGTACCAGCGGGATACCTGCGTCCAGCAGAGCGGCTTGAGAGTCGGCCGTACAGGGCATGTTGGCCCCCTCGGCCACCAGCTTTACGCCATGATCGGCGAGGGCCTTTGCGTCGCCTTCATCCAGCTCGTTCTGGGTGGCACAGGGCAGGGCGATATCCGCCTCAAGGCTCCACGGCTTCTCGCCCTCGCGGAAGTCGGCTCCGATGTCATCGGCCAAAGCTTTCAGCGGGTTGTCCGCGTCTGCGTGCCGGGTCTGCAGGGCCTTAACCGCGTCATCGCTCAGACCGTCTTCACACACCAGAAGGCCGCGACTGTTGGACAGGGTCAGCACTTTTGCGCCCATGGCAATCGCCTTGCGGGCGGCGAAGCTGGCCACATTGCCAGCCCCGGAGATCAGCACGGTCTTGCCCTCCAGCGTGTCATCGCGGTGGCTCAGGATTTCATGGACCAGATAGATCAGGCCATAGCCGGTCGCCTCCGGGCGCAGCGGGCTGCCGCCAAAATCGGGGCCTTTACCGGTCAGGACGCCCACATGCTCCCCGGTGATCCGGCGATAGGCCCCGAACAGCCAGCCAATCTCGCGCGCGCCCACATTCTGATCGCCCGCGGGGATGTCCACATTCGGCCCGATATGGCGCTGAAGCTCGGTCATGAAGGCGATGCAGAAGCGTTCGATCTCACGGTCTGAGCGGCCCTTGGGATCAAAATCCGCCCCGCCCTTGGCCGCGCCCAGCGGCAGGCCGGTCAGGGCGTTCTTCATCGCCTGCTCAAAGGCCAGGAATTTCAGGACGGACGGGTTCACCCCCGGTGCAAAGCGCAGACCGCCCTTATAGGGGCCCACGGCACCGTTAAACTGCACCCGATAGCCGCGATTGACCTCCACCGTGCCGGCATCAGTGCGCCAGGCGACGCGAAAGCTGATCAGGCGCTCCGGCTCCAGAAGGCGCGGGCCCAGCCCCTCCTCGCCATCGGGATCCAGCTCGCCGATGACCGCCTCGATGTCCGGTGCGGCTTCCATGACGGCCTGATGGAATTCCGGCTCGTTGGGGGCGCGGTCCTTCAGGAAGACTTCGATGTTTGACTGTTTCATGGTGTGGATCAATCCGTGGCTTCGGGCAGGGCGCGGGCAAAGGCGAAGGCGGCAAGGCAGGCAAGCGCCAGGCCGGACAGGGCGACCGCAGACCCAAAGGCCTGGGCCAGCGCCGCGATCCCGCCGCCAAGAAGCAGGAGCACGCCCATGATGGTGTTGGCGAGCGCGCTGTAGCGGGCGCGGGTGTCGGCTTCGGCCTTGTCGACCAGGTATGTCGATCGGCCGCTGCGCACACCCTGATAGCTCAGCATCAGGGCAAACAGGCCGATCGTGGCGGTGACGGTGTTGAACTGACCGGTGAGCGCCAGCCCGGCGCTGATCGCCAGCACGACCGCAGCGGCCAGCGCGGCGATCATTAGGGTCAGGCGGCTGGAGTGGTCGGCGACCCGGCCCCAGACATAGCCGCTGACCAGACCCGCACCGGCGCTTGCCAGAACCAGCCAGCCGACCGAGGCGAGCCGGGCCTCGCCCTCAAGCCCCAGAAGAAAGTAGGGTGGTGCAAAGGCGGTCGCGCTTAACAGGGCGCGCGTGGCAATGAATTGCCGGAACCAGGCTTTCTTCAGCGCCGGGGCCAGCGCCTTCAGCTGGTCCTCAAGATCCGGCTTACCGGTGTCGACCTCGCGGGGCTGTTCAGGAAGGCTCGCCAGCGTGATCGATGCGAGCGCCCAAAGCAGGGCGGCCGCCAGAACGAAGCCGGCCAGCAGGCTGTCGCGTGGCGCAAGCTCAAGGATCAGGATGCCCGCGCCGATCAGCGTCACAGCCGCAGACAGGGAGGTGGCAAGGCCCGTGGTCCGGCCGCGATGGCTCTGATCCACGGTCTTGCCCAGAATGGTCTTGTAGCTGACCGAGCAGGCACTGCGCGCCAGCGCCAGAACGGCGACGCTCGCCAGCACGCCAAGCCCGGCCACCAGCCCTGTCGTGAGGTGGGCGAACCCGGCCACGGCCAGCGCGGCAAGCGCCTGACCCAGCGAGCCATAGACCCAGAACAGCTTGGCTTTTCGGGCTTCATCAACCGGCCCCGCGAGCAGGATTTGCGGCAGCAGGGCGCCGGCTTCGCGTACCGGGACCAGAAGGCCGATCAGGCCGGTGGGCGCGCCCACAGTCTGAAGCAGCGCCGCCAGGATCAGCTTGGGATCGAGCAGGCCGTCGGCAGACTTGCTGGCCCACAGCGCGGCGATGTGGGTGAGGGCGCTGCGCGGTTCGTGCTCGCGCGCCGTCTCGGACAGATCGGAGTCCGCCTCATCACGCGTTTCGCCGACCAAGAGATTGAAAAGCCTGTTCATGCACCGTCCTGTCTTGAAGCCATCTAGCTAGGTCAGGGCGGTGGGATAACGAGTTTGAGCGACAGGCGGCACCTGAGCTCAGTGTGGCTGGCTGCCGTGGTCCTCGATCTCGCCAACCTCAAGAATGGGCGAGGCCGACAGGTCTTCGGCGTCCATCAGCTCGGCGATCCGCTCAACCGACGCGATCAGCATGTGCTGCTCCCAGCTCGGCAGGGCATCAAAGGCGCGCACGAATCCGGCCTGTAACAGCTCTGGTGCGTTTTCAGCTTTCTCGCGGCCTTTCTGCGTGAGCTGGACCAGCACCTGACGCCGGTCCGTGTCTCCACGGCGCTTTTCCACCAGGCCGCCGCGCTCCAGGCGCTCCACGATGGAGGTGATCGTCGCCTGGCTGAGGTTGACCTTCAGCGCGATGGAGCCGGACGCCAACTCACCTTCGCGGTTGAGCAGCTGGAGAATGATCAGCTGTGGGGCGGTCAGACCGGTCTGCTTCATTAATCGCTTGGACTGAAGGTCGATCGCCCGCGTGATGCGCCGCAGCGCAATCAAGATTGCGTCGTGATCAGACATGAAAAAAGGCTCCGGAGTTTGAGTTTAAGGCTGAGTCGAATGCCGGGTAAGCCCGATTTCGCTGAATGCTTTGTACTCAAAGAAATTAAGAGGGCTTTTTGCTTGGTGAACGGTTTGAGTCCATAGCTTCGAATTGTGTTGCAATCCTGTTACACAGCATAAATCTGCATTGAAAACAACAATTTGCGGGGGTTCGGGGTGGCGAAGTGTCGCGCGTGGCCTGTTTGAACTGATTTCAACACGAAGCTTCGGTGGCCTTTACGCCGCTGATCGCATACATCCAGCGCGACATAAATTTCCAACGGAGATCCCATGACCTTCAAGCAACACGCTCTTGCTACCACTATGCTGTCTGCCGCCTTCGCGGTTGGCGCGACCGGCGTCGCCTCGGCGCAGGTTGAGCGCATCACCGTGACCGCGACCAAGACCGAACAGGACTCGCAGAGCATTCCTGTCGCGGTTTCAGCGCTGGGCTCGACGGAGCTTGATGAGCTCGATGTTGATGTGTTCACCGATTATCTGGTCCAGCTGCCGGGGGTGACCGCTGGCGGCTCCGGCCCAGGCCAGAATACCATTTACATCCGTGGTATCGCGTCGACGACGCCGAACCTGACCACTGCCGGTGTGGCCGGTCTGGCCCCGAACGTGGCCTTCTACCTGGACGAGCAGCCGCTGGCGCAGCCGGGTCGTAACCTGGACGTCTATGCCGTTGACCTTGAGCGTGTTGAGGTCCTGCCTGGGCCGCAGGGTACCTTGTTTGGCGCATCCTCGCAGGCCGGTACTGTCCGCATGATCACCAACAAGCCGCTGCTTGGTACCTATGAAGCGGCTGCAAACTTCGGCGTGTCCTTCACCGAAGACGGCGAAACCAACCGTTCGGCTGACGCGATGGTCAACCTGCCGATCGGCGACAAGTTTGCTCTGCGCGGTGTGGCGTTTGTGGATGACCAGGGCGGTTATATCGATAACGTTCCGGGCACCGTGAACACGTCTGAGTCTGCACGCTTCCGCGCGGCTGGCACGGTACGTGACAATGGCGTGCCTGTGTCTCAGCGCCGCGCTGGTTTCCAGGCTGGTGCTGACCTGTCCGGTGTGAACTTTATCGACGCCAACAACCAGCAGCTGGTTGAGGAAAACTTCAACGACACGACCTATGCCGGTTACCGCCTGTCGGGTCGCTACGAGTTCAATGCCGACTGGCGCCTGACCGCGTCGGTCATGCAGCAGCAGCTGGAATCCGACGGTGTGTTCTTCCAGGACCCCGAGCTCGACGATTACGACGTTCAGCGCTATGCGCCGGATCGTCTGGATGACGAGTTCACAAACTTCGCCTGGACCCTTGAGGGCCGCCTGGCGATGCTGGATCTGGTTTACACCGGGGCCTACACCGACCGTGAAAGCGACCAGGTCGTGGACTACACTGAGTACATGTTCGTGGGTCAGTACTTCCCGTACTACACCTGTGACGGCTCCGTGACCTACCCGGGTGCAGCAGATCCGTCGGGTACCTGCTACTCGCCGGAATCCATCGTGGACTCGCTGACCAACACGACGGTCGAAAGCCACGAATTCCGTTTCAACACGCCGCAGGACAATGCCTGGCGTGTGACCGCGGGTGTCTTCATGTCCGAAACGGTCGTGGAAGAGCGTAACGACTTCACCTACTTCAGCTCGGCGATTGCGGATCCGTTTGGTCCGTTTGCGCCGAACTTCCCGCAGATGACCGGCTTCATCTCCGATCCGGGTCCGTTCCCGGAAGGCGTGATCTTCCGTAACGACGTGCGTCGCACTGACGATCAGTTCGGTGTCTTTGGTGAGTTCTCGCTCGACCTGTCGCCGACGTTCTCGGTGACCGCCGGTGCTCGCTACTACGACATTGAGGTGGACCTGGAGGGTTCGGCCAACGGTTCGTTCTGTAACTCCGGTGGCACGGATGCCAACGCCTTCGGTACGGACATTTCCGACCTGTATAACGGCGATGGCGAGTACACCTTCATCGGGACTTGCGATACGAGCCGCCACATTACGTACAACGACACGCAGTCCATCGCGGATATCCTTGCGATTGATCCGCTGCTGTCCCAGGCTCAGGCCGAGCAGATCTTCAACGCGACCCGCGCGCCTGACGTCGCGGCGACCGATGGCATGATCTACAAGCTGACCGGTACGTGGCGTCCGCAGGAAGGCATGATGTTCTTCGCGACCTATTCGGAAGGCTTCCGTCCGGGTCTGCTGAACCGTCCGGGCGGTGCTCCGGGTGCCAACGGCTTCACGGTTCCGTTCGCGCTGGATACCGACGAAGTGACCAATTACGAGCTGGGCTGGAAGCTGGATCTGGCTGATGATCAGGTTCGTTTTAACGGTAGCGCCTTCTTCGTGGACATCGAAAATCTGCAGACCACGATTTTCGACCCGTCCATCACCAACCTCTTCTTCTCGGATAACGCCGCGAACGCAGAGATCATGGGTGTTGAAGGTGACCTGACCTACGCTCCGGTCGACCTTCCGGGCCTGACGGTGACGGGTGCCTTCTCGATCCTCGACTCCGAGATCACCGAAGTTCTCACCCCGACCGACGATGTGACCGCAGGCACGCCGCTCGCGTATGCGCCGCGTCTGCAGCTGAACGCCCGTGCGCGGTATGAGTGGTCGATCGGTGGCCTGAACACGGCACACGTCCAGGCACAGGCGATCTACTCTGACGACAGCCGTTCGGACATCATCGACATCAACTCCGCAGAAGTGGATGGCTATGCCATGCTCGGCCTGCGCAGTGGTGTGACGTCTGACCGCTGGTCGGTTGAGGTGTTTGTTGACAACGTGACGAATGAAAATGCGTCGCTGGCCAACAACTTCATCAATGACCGCGAGCGCGTCACTCCGGTGCGTCCGCGCACCGTTGGTCTCCGTCTTGGCCTGTCCTACTAAGGCCTTGAACCGCAGCGGTTGTGACCAACCGCTCTAGCGGGCAGTCTAAGGGAGCGCCTCGCCATATGGCGGGGCGCTTTCCTTGTCCGGTCACAGGGTTAAGTCTTGAGGCGCACAGACGCCACGGGGAAATGACTTGAACGACGCGCCAGAAATGGCAGACGGCCTGAAGGCCGCGCAGACGGCGATGCAGGCCGGTGACTTCAACCGCGCCCTGAGCGTGCTGGAGCCGCTTCTCGCCGCCGACCCGCGCCATGGCGACGGGCTGTACATGCAGGCGGTCAGTCTGCGCTATCTCAAGCGCTTTGAAGACGCCGCCAAAGTGCTGGAGCAGCTGCGCGAGGCTGCGCCGGATTTCGGTCGCGGACTTCAGGAAGAAGGTCATCTCTATCGCGAAACCGGCGATATGGATCGCGCGCTGCAATGCTATCAGGCTGCGGTGCGCGCTAATCCTGCGCTGCATGCCGCGTGGACGGCCCAGGCCGATATTCATCACCGACAGGGCCGCCAGGCCGACGCGAATGCGGCCTATGCGCAGGCCGAACGCGTGCGCAAGCTGCCCCGTGAGTTACAGGCCGCAACCCACCACCTTTACGAAAACCGGCTGTTGAAGGCCGAAGGCCTGTGCCGGCAGTGGCTGCAGTCCCATCCGCGCGATGTGGAGGGCATGCGCCTGCTCGCCGAAGTCGGCAATCGGCTTGGCGTTCTGGAAGACGCTGAATTCCTTCTGGAAAGCGCGGTTGAGTTCGAGCCCGACAATGTCATCGCGCGCCTTGATTACATCCGCATTCTCAGAAAGCGCCAGAAATATGAGAAGGCGCTGGCTCAGGCCGAGCACCTGCATGAGACCGATCCGTCAAATCCGGTCTATACTTCCCAGCTCGCAATCGAACGCATGCAGACCGGCAATTATGACGGGGCCGTCACGTTGTTTGACGCGGTTCTTGAACAGGTACCGGGCGACCCCGCGACCCTGACCTCCCGCGGCCATGCGCTCAAGACCTGGGGCAAGTCAGACGATGCCGTGGCCTCCTATCGCGATGCCACGAAGGCGGAACCCAACCATGGCGATGCCTGGTATGCGCTGGCCAACCTGAAGACCTACAAATTCGCCGACGATGAATACGAGGCCATGCGCGCCGCGGAGGCCGCACCGGGCCAAACCCTGCCAAACCGCATCAATCTGTGCTTTGCGCTCGGCAAGGCGGCCGAGGACCGCAACGACTACGCGGCCGCCTTCAAATTTTATGAGCGGGGCAATGCGCTGAAGAAGCTGCAGACCCGCTACACCTCCGAGCAAATGGACACCGAATTCGCGGCGCAGAAGGAGTTCTGTACGCCCGCATTGTTTGAAAAGCAGGCCGGGAAAGGCCATCCCGCCCCCGATCCGATCTTCATCGTTGGTTTGCCGCGGGCCGGATCGACGCTGCTGGAGCAGATCCTTGCCAGCCACAGCCAGGTCGATGGCACGCTGGAGCTGCCCAACATCATCGCCCTCAGCCAGCATCTGCGTGGCCGGGACAAGCTGTCGGACCGCACGAAATACCCGCGCGTGCTCCACGATGTGGACGCTGACAAGCTGGCCGAGCTGGGGCAGCGCTATATCGACGAGACGCGTGTGCACCGCAAAGGCGCACCGCTGTTCACCGACAAGATGCCCAATAATTTCCGCCATATCGGCATGATCAAGCTGATCCTGCCAAACGCGAAAATCATTGATGCGCGCCGCGATCCGCTGGGCTGCTGCTTCTCCGGCTTCAAACAGCTCTTTGCCGAAGGTCAGGAATTTACCTACGGGCTTGAAGAGATTGGCCATTACTACCGCGGCTATGTGGACCTGATGGACCACTGGGATGAGGTCATCCCCGGCGCGGTGTTGCGGGTCATCTATGAGGACGTGGTCAACGATACCGAGGCGCAGGTGCGCCGCATCCTCGAGTATTGCGGCCTTGAGTTTGAAGAGGCCTGCGTCAACTTCCACAAGACCAAGCGAGAGGTGCGTACCGCCAGCTCAGAGCAGGTGCGCCAACCGATCAATACCAAGGGGCTCGAGGCGTGGAAGCCTTATGAGGCCTGGCTCGACCCGCTCAAGAACGCTCTCGGGCCCACGCTCACCGACTGGCGACGCGACCAATAGGACATCCCATGAAGAAGTTTGAGCCCGCCGTATTCATTCCCGCCGCCGTCATTGCATTCGGTGGTGTGGCGTACGCGATTATTGCCGGGGATCAGGCCGAAGAGCTGTTCGCATGGCTGCGCGATACCATCACGACGAATGTCGGCTGGTTCTATTCGGTCGGGGTCGGCGTCTTTCTTGTGGGTTCAATCGTTGTGGCCTTCTCCGACTGGGGGCGGCTAAAGCTCGGTCCGGACGACAGTGAGCCTGATTTCAGCTTCATGGCCTGGTTTGCCATGTTGTTCTCGGCCGGGATGGGCATCGGGTTGATGTTCTTTGGCGTGGCAGAGCCTCTGGAGCATTATCTCAACGCGCCCTATGGCGAGCCTGGAACACCGGAAAAGGCCGAGCAGGCTGTCGTTCTGACCTTCTTCCACTGGGGTATTCACGCCTGGGCGACCTATGCCGTTGTGGGGTTGAGCCTGGCGTATTTCTCCTTCCGTCACGGTCTGCCACTCACCATCCGGTCGGCGCTGTATCCGTTGATTGGTGATCGTATCAATGGTCCGATTGGCCATGCTGCGGACGTGGTGGCCATTGTGGGTACGCTGTTTGGTGTGGCGACATCGCTCGGCTTTGGTGTCGCACAGATCAATGCCGGCCTCGACAATCTGTTCGGCATTGGCATCGATGTGCGCATTCAGGTTGTTCTCGTCCTGATCATCACCGTGATCGCGACAACGTCGGTCCTGGCCGGCCTCGATGCGGGCATCAAACGCCTTAGCGAATGGAATCTCTATCTCGCGATCGCGCTTCTTGTGTTTGCGCTGGTTGTCGGGCCGACGCTCTTCCTCATCAGCGCCTATGTTCAGAATATCGGCGAATATGTCTCCCAGCTGGCCGACCTGACCTTCCGGGTCGGGGCCTATGGCGAGACCGAATGGATCAATAGCTGGACGCTGTTCTACTGGGGCTGGTGGATCAGCTGGAGCCCGTTCGTCGGCATGTTTATCGCGCGGGTCTCGCGCGGGCGTACCATTCGCGAATTCGTGTTCGGTGTGATCTTTGGCCCGACCCTGTTCACCTTCCTGTGGATGACGGTGTTCGGCAATTCCGCGCTTCAACAAGCGCTGGCTGATGCGGCTTCGCCCGCGCTCGCAGCTGTCGCTGGCGGTGACATGTCGCTAGCCTTGTTTGCCTTCCTCGACACCCTGCCGCTGAGCTCGATCACGTCTGTGCTGGCGATCATCCTGGTGACGACCTTCTTCGTGACGAGCTCCGACTCCGGTTCGCTGGTCAAGTCCACACTGGCGTCGGGCGGCACGCTCAATCCGCCGGTCTGGCAACGCTTCTTCTGGGCGGTAACCGAGGGCGTGGTGGCATCCGCCCTGCTGCTCGCCGGCGGTCTCGCGGCGCTACAGGCGGCCACCATTGCCGCGGCCTTGCCCTTCACCATCGTGATCTTTCTCGCCTTCATCGGCCTGATACGCGCCTGGTCGAAGGAGACCGCACGCCGGGCCGGTATCAAGACGGCGGCCCAGCTGCCGGTGGAGGGTACCGGTGTCTCGTGGAAGACGCGTATGCGCCTGATGTTCACGACCCCGACGCCGGCGGACATTCGGGCCTGGATGAAGGAAGACGTGATCCCCGCGTTTGAAGAGGTGACCCCTGAATTTGAGCGACAGGGCCTGAAACCGGTAATCGAGCAGGATGTCGATGCGGATACGGTCTCAATCACCGTCGATCATGGCGAAGAGCCTGATTTCGTCTACGGCATCATGCTGAAATCCTATGAGAATGAGGACGAGCCGGGCGAAAATCCCCGTAGCTCCGGGCTCTACTCGCGTGGCGAGGTTTTCCTGGCTGAGGGTGGCCAGCACTACTGCATCTATGGCTATACCAAGGATCAGGTGATCCGCGACCTCATCCGCCACTATGAGCGCCATCGCCAGTGGCTCCACCACATGGCCCATGTGAACTAAAAAAAGCCCCGGCAGATCCCGCCGGGGCTTTTTTGAACTCGCTGCGTGTGATCCTGCAGGTCCTTCGAGACGCGCTGCGCGCTCCTCAGGATGAGGTTATGATAGAACTTCTACAATCCTCATCCTGAGGAGGTCCGTTAGGACCGTCTCGAAGGACGCACAATGCCTGTTGCAGCCTACTCCTCCGCCATGGAGGCATCGCGGATCGACTTAAACTCATTGCCCTCATACCAGTTGGGCCAGTCTTCAGAGTTCGCAAGCTGGGACGCGACGTCATACATCAGACGTGTCGACTGAACGAAGCCGGACAGGTCCCACTCCTCGTTATATTCATCACTCGGCTTGTGATAACGCTCCAGGCGATAACCCTGCTCGATCTGCGCGCCGTACTCGGCGCCAAACTCCTCATGGATGGAGCCGGAGTCGGCGTAGAGCATCGGCACGCCGCGACGTGCCAGCGTCACGTGGTCAGAGCGGTAGTAGTATCCCGCTTCCGGGTTTGGATCGGGCGTCAGATACATGCCGCGGTCCTCGGCCTGTTCGCGCAGGATGTCTTCCAGCTCTGACGAGCCATAGCCGATCACGACAATGTCTTCGGTCCGCCCGATGGGCAGCATGCCGTCGAAGTTAAAACCAGCCACCGTCTGACTGTGCGGCACCAGCGGATCGATCGCATAGTACTCGCTGCCCAGAAGGCCCTGTTCTTCAGCCGTGACCGCCACGAAGATCAGCGAGCGGGCCGGTGCCCCGGCATTGCCGGTAAAGCGCTCGGCGATTTCCAGGATGGCGGCAGTGCCGGTCGCGTTATCGACAGCTCCGTTATAGATCTGGTCGTCACCGGCAAAGTTCAAACGCTCGCCGATATGATCCCAGTGGGCCATGAAGAGCACGTATTCGTCCGGACGCTCAGCGCCTTCGATCATGCCGGCCACATTGTTGGAGGTCAGCTCACGCAGCGAATTGTTGAGCGTGGCCGAGAGCTGGGCCCCCTCCATCTCCACCGGGGTGAACTCGCCGGAAGCTGCGCGCGCGGCTTCGGCTTCAAAGTCGAGGCCCATGGCTTCAAACAGGGTGACCGCCGTCTCTTCGGTGATCCAGGACTGGACGTCGACAAAGTCATTATTGGCCCCGGCGGCCAGGATGAATTGCGGGCCGGACCAGCTGGCGCGCACCGTGCCCCAGGGATAGCTGGCAGGATCGGTCTGGTGGATGATGATCGCACCTTCTGCGCCCTGGCGGGCGGCTTCTTCATACTTGTAGGTCCAGCGCCCGTAATAGGTCATCGCCGAACCGTTGAAGTCTTCGCCCTGATTGATGAAGCCCGGATCGTTGATGAGCATGACCACCGTCTTGCCCTCAACATCGACGCCCTCATAGTCGTTCCAGCCATATTCCGGCGCGACCGTGCCATAGCCGACCCAGACAAGGTCTGACGCCTCCAGGCTGACAGCCTCTTCCGGGTTCTGCGTCCAGTAGGTCACGTCTTCCAGCGAGGTCAGGCCCATCGGCTCGCCATTGATGGTGATTTCGAAGCTGGAGCTTGCTTCATCCAGCGTGCTTTCGATCAGCTCGACCGGCTGGAACCAGCTGCCGTCAACGCCAGCCGGCTGCAGCCCGGCATTTTCCATCTCCTGGGCGATCCAGGCGGCTGCCGGTTCACCTTTCTCGCTTGCCGGGCCACGCCCGCCAAAGCGGTCATCGGCCAGGGTGGAGATGCGATAGGCAAAGTCATCTTCGGTGATGCCGGAGCTGGTGTCGTTGTGGATTGGCCAATCGCCCGCGGTCTCTGCCGCTGCGATTTCAGCCATTGCGGTGTCGGTCTCGGTCTCGTCAGCCGGTTCGCTCGCCGGCCCACAGGCCGCCAGCGCCAGCGCGGAAACGCTCAGAATTGAAAATGTGCGGATCATGGCACTCCCCATAAGGTCTGAATTATGGGGCGTATCGTGCATTTGATCGCCGTGGTGGCAAGGGTGAGGGCGGTTGGTCTTTGCATTCCCCCCGCCCCTCGAGGGGGAGGGAAGGAGTGTGGATGTAACAATCGGCCAAGGCTGCGGTCGCTGGGCGATAAAGCCTCGACATTACGCCCGAACCCCGCCCATTCTCGGATTGGCAAGGGAGAGGGCTTCATGGACGCAGCGGCGCTGGACGCCATTCGCATTGATCTGGCACCGGGCGCGTCGCTGATCATGCCGGCCTTGCTGGCGGTTGTGATGCTGGCGGTCGCGCTGAACCTGCACCTGTCCGACTTTGCCATCATCAAGCGTCAGCCGCGCCGCTTTCTTGGGGCGGCGGCGTTACAGTTGATCGGTTTGCCGCTTCTGACGCTGGGGCTGGTGCACCTGCTCAACCCGATCCCGTCTATCGCGCTGGGTATGATTGTGGTGGCCTGCTGTCCGGGCGGGAATGTCTCCAATTTCTACACCCACCTGGCCAAAGGTGACACGGCGCTGTCGGTGGCACTGACCGCGACCTCCAGCCTGTTTGCCGCCCTGATGACGCCGGTCTCGATCCTGTTCTGGACCAGCCTTTACGGCCCGGCTGATACACTCGTCAGCGAGATTGATGTGGATGCGGTGCCCTTCGTGGTGCAGACGACCATCCTGCTGGCCGTTCCGCTGGTCATTGGCATGGGTATCGCCCACCGCTTTCCAAAGACCGCGGCGCGGGTGCGACCGGGCTTCCTGATCGCGTCGATCCTGGCGCTGGTGTTTCTGGTGGTTGGCGGGCTCGCCTCAAATTGGGAGGTCTTCACCGGAACGGCGCTCCTGGTGCTGGGCATTGCCATTTTCCATAACGCGTCGGCCTTTGCGCTCGGGGCGATCGGTGCGCGCCTGATGGGGATGGAGCCCCGCCAGCGCCGCTCCGTCACCATGGAGGTGGGCATCCAGAATACCGGCCTCGCGCTGATTATCCTCCTGTCCCAGTTCGACGGCCTCGGCGGAGCCGCCGCCATCACCGGGCTCTGGAGTGTCTGGCATCTGTGTGCGGGTGGCGCGCTGGCGGCGCTGTTCCGGTGGCGTGCGTTACGCTGACGTTCGACCATTTCTTTCCCTCCCCTTGAGGGGGAGGGTGTCAGCGAACGCTGACGGGTGGGGTGAAGATCATAAAGCGCAGGCGCTGCACCCCCACCCGACCGAAGCTGACGCCTCGCCCACCCTCCCCACAGGGGGGAGGGAGAGGTGCGGCAGCGCTATCCCTTGAGTGCCTCACCTACCTCTGGGACACTCACCCCAAAGACAAAACGAGGGAGGCCCGCCATGGCGGACTATGATCTGAAGATCACCGGCGGCAGCATTTATGATGGCGAGGGCGGCTCGCCCTTTGCTGGCGATATCGCCATCAGGGCGGGCCGCATCGTGGCGGTGGGCGACGCGCCTGGCTCAGCGGCTGAGACGATTGATGCGTCCGGCTGCATCGTGACGCCGGGATTTCTCGATGCCCACACCCATTATGACGGGCAGGCGACCTGGGATGACCGGCTGGAACCGTCCATCAGGCATGGCGTGACCACCGCGGTGATGGGCAATTGCGGTGTCGGTTTTGCCCCGGTGCGCAAGAGTGATCACGAGCGGCTGATCAAGCTGATGGAAGGGGTGGAGGACATCCCTGGCACCGCGCTCGCTGAGGGGCTCACCTGGGACTGGGAAAGCTTCCCCGATTACATGGACGCGCTGGAGCGCACGCCGCGCACCATGGATATCGCCGCCATGGTTGGCCACGACCCGCTGCGGGTGTTCGTGATGGATGAACGCGCCAGCTTCGACGCCCAGGCCACCGATGAAGAGATCGCCAGGATGCGTGATCTGGTGGCTGAAGCGCTGGATGCAGGCGCGGTGGGCTTTGCCACCGGTCGTTCTGATCTGCACCGCACCGCCGATGGTGAATGGACACCCGCCAGTGAAGCCACCGCAAAGGAGCTCGCCGGTATCGCAAGCGCCTTCAAGAGCCGCGACCATGGCGTGATCCAGGCGGTCAGCGATTTCGATCTGGAGCGCGATCAGGACAAATTCCCGCGCGAGTGGGCGGTGATTGAAGACTATGTGCGCGCGGCCGGTGGCCGACCCTTCTCCATCTCGGTCATGCAGCGCGATTTTGCCCCCGACCAGTGGAAGAAAATCCTCGCCGGTCTGGAACAGCTGGATGCTGAAGGCTTTACCGTCAGGGCGCAGGTCGCGCCGCGCGCCATTGGGGTGTTCCTGGGCCTGCAATGCACCTTCCACCCCTTCATGGGCTATCCGGCCTATAAGGAAATCGCCCACCTGCCGCTTGATGAGCGTGTGGCGCTGATGCAGACGGATGAATTCAAGGCGAAGATGCTGAGCCAGACGTCAGACAAGCTCTCCGGTCCGGGCAGCTCCATCCCGCCGATTGCGGATTTGCTGATTGAAAACATGGAGTTTGCGGCTGAAAAGCTCTTCACCCTGTCGGAAAACCCCGACTACGAGCAGCCGCCGGAAAGCTCCATCGCGGCGAAGGCTCGCGCGCGCAACGTTTCCATCTGGGAGCAGCTATACGACACCGTGATCGCCCGCGATGGGCGTGAGCTGATCTATCTGCCGATCTATAACTATACCGAGCTGAGCTACGACAATGTCAAAGCCATGATGGACCATCCGCTGGCCATGATGGGGCTTTCAGATGGCGGGGCTCACGTCGGCACGGTGTGTGACGCCAGCTTTCCGACCTATCTTATGAGCTACTGGACCCGGGACCGCACCCGCGGCGACAAGATCGCACCGGAGCGCGCGGTGCAGATGCTCACAGCCGACATTGCCGACTATCTGGGCCTCGCTGATCGCGGCCGGATCAAGCCGGGCCTGAAAGCCGACCTCAACGTCATCGACATGGACAAGCTGAAACTCCACGCCCCACGCCTGGTGCAGGACCTGCCCGCTGGCGGCCAGCGCCTGCTTCAGGACGCCGAAGGCTACCGGGCGACGATTGTGGCCGGTGAGGTCGTGGTGCGCGACGATGAGGTGACGGAGGCCCGGCCCGGACGGCTGGTCCGCGCCGGGCAGACGGTCGCGATGGCAGCGGAGTAGGCGGATGGCGCGATGATCCGATCAACCCTCGCAGCTTTAGCATTCGGTTTGGTGCTTCCCCAGAGCGCGCTGGCGTGTAGTTATGGCTGGAGCCCTGCCGACGCGGTCGTTGATGTGGTCGCGATCCAGAGTGCCCCCTATCCAGAGCCAAACCGACGCAATCGCACCTTTCTTGATTGGGCTGAGACCCGTGCTGACTGGCCGGGCTCTTCTGAGATTTGGAACGTAGAATTTTCGCAGGTTCGGGTCGTCGACTACCTCTTTGGGGCCGGACCTGACATTCTCACAGTTCGCAACACGCTTGAGATCGGAGAGTGTATGACGGGCCAGCCTCTGGAACGAGGAGAACGCTATCTGCTCGCGTTGGACCTACGAGAGGGCGAGTGGCATGTGATCGAGGGCGGATTTGTCGCTACGGGTGAGCAGCGCGAAGCCATCCTCGACCGCTGGCCTCTCGACCCGGCCGGAATTGTGCCGCCCTTCGATTCAAACTTCAGTGGTCCAACTCATCCTCCGCCACCGCCGTGGGGAGGCCCGGTCTGGCCCCTTGAACCGCCAGCGACGCCGCCACGTGGTCAGCGCAGCGGAGGTCAGTAGCTTAACGGTGTCGTGTGGACCGGTTGAAGCCGCCCCTTACTCCATCAGCAGCTGACCGAGCACCGGGCGGTGGTCGGAGTAGCCCTGGGGGTCGCGGCTGCAATAGTCTTCGCCGAGGAAGGCAAGATCCGTCATGGCGCGCCAGTCAAAGGCGGTGCCGGCGAGGAAGATGAAATCCAGCATATTATTGTATTGCGGATTGCACTGCGTGCCGGTGACCGGGCAGGTCTCGCCCGCAATGCACATGGGCTCCGGCCAGGACACGTGACCGCCACGTGAGAAATTCACGAAGGCGCGGTTACCGCCCCGGCGCGTGCCGGCAAAATCATAGTCGAAATTGAACGTGCCCATCATGATCAGGGCTTCGTCCTCGTGGTCGATGACCCAGCTGCGCAGCGACCGGGCCTGGCCCTCGCGGGCCCGGGCGTCGCCGCGATCGAGATGGGTGTTCACGAAGGTCAGCTCATGGCCTGAAAAGCTCGTCGCGCGCATGACGAGGGGGTGGCGCGCCCCGCCGACCTCGCCCAGCTCTTCAAAGCTGACATCGCTGAAGGCGTTCTCCACGTAAACGAAGGCGAGATAGTCGCCAAAGTTTGAGCCCGTGGTGCCGCGGTGGGAGGCATAGGTGAAGCCGGTTGCCTCGCTCAACGTGGCGGTAAACAGGTCCAGCGCTTCATCGTTATAGACTTCCTGCAGGGCCCAGATGTGCAGCGGCGGGATGCGCGCGAAATCTTCTGCGACGCGCTCGGCCTCGGTGTCGAGATCGCTCTCCACATTAAAACTGCCAATCGACAGCACGTCCTGGGCGTGGGCCGAAACGGTCAGGGTCAGGCCGGCGAGGGCCAGCAGAAAGGCGCGGATCATGGGAGAACTCCAAGTCTGGGTCGGTACAGAGCTGGTAGCGCTCGAAGCCGAATTGGGCAAGCGGTCAAATGGACCGCGCCCTATCGCACATAGCTCGCCCCGTTCACGTCAAACGTGGCCCCCGTCGCGCTCGGCAGCCCGCCGCCAAGCAGGAAGGCGCACAGGCGGCCGAGTTCTTCAGGCTTGGCCATGTCGCCATAGGGCACTTCAGCCAGCGCGGCCTTGCGAGCAGCCGGCTCCTGCGGGGCCATTTCGGTGTCGATCCAGCCCGGCGAGATGGCGTAGGCGAGCACGCCGCGACCGGAATAGGCGCGGGCAAAGGTCTTGATCATCGCAATCATGCCGGCCTTGGCCGCGGCATAGGCCGGATGGTCCAGGTCATCGCCGCGATGGGCGGCGCGGCTGGAGATGGCGATCATGGATCCGGGCTCTTCGCCATCGACCCAGTCGCGGATCGCCAGGCGCGCCAGATCGGCCGCGCTTTGCAGATTGACCTGCAGCGTGCGCGACCAGTTCGCCATCCATGGCCCGGCATCATCATGGACGCTGGCCGCTTCAAAGATGCCGTGATTGAGCACCAGCCCGTCAATACGCCCGCTGGCGGCCGTTTTCGCTTCTGCCCAGGCCGTTTCAGCCGCCGCCGGCGTGCCAAAGTCTGCCTGGACCAGACCCGCGACCTGATCGGGATATTGCGCGGCAAGGCTTTCAGCGGCGTCGCGGTTCTTCGCGTACCCGATAATGACATTCGCGCCCTGCGCCATCAATTCGGAGGCAATGCCGCGACCGGCCCCACGCGAGGCACCGGTGACGAAGATGGTCTGCTGGTTCAGGGGCTTCATTGATATCTCCAGTGGTTTGAAATCCCGGACGCGAAGCGATCCGGAAGCTTGATCAGTATATGGCCCACGGTCTTGCCTGAGGCCCCGGCTCTGCGGGCCTACGCCCTTGGCCGGGGTTTCACTCTACTCTTCGGGCCGCAACACCAGCACGCGCACGCCTTCTGGCGCGCTAGCCACATCCCAGTCATCGCGGATCTGGAAATACTCGCCATTGGCCCAGCGATCGGCGAGGTCGCCATGGTGGCGCGAGAGCGGGTGGCCGCTTTGTCCCGGCGCGTGCATGTAAAGCGAGTTGTTGAGATCGGCGAGGTCATAAATCGCTCGCATGGACGCGGCGTGGTAGACGTCGTAGCTGCCGGAGCGATAGCTGAAATGGGCCACGTTCACCGTGGAGCCATCGCCCGGGACTGCGACCCGGTTTTCAAACATGCCACCGATCAGCGGCAGGTCGCCGAAGGGGTGATCGAAATCGCCCTGGTGCACTTCGCCCCAGCGCCAGCGGTCCATGTTGCGGCCGAAGGCCTCGGCGGTTTCGGCCATGGCGGCATCTAGGGCAAGGCCGGCTGTAACCGCACAGGTTTCCATCTCCGCGGTGCGCGTATTATCGCACCAGGCCGAGGCCTCACCCATCAGCACGCTCTCCAGAAAAGCGCGGCGGGGCTGGTTGAAGCTCGCAGCCGCCTGGGGTCCCAGCTCGTCATTCCAGATGGCCCCGGACAGGACCCGTAGCCAGGCGGCCATGATCAGCGCCTCCGGCCCGTCCGCATCAAGCGCGCCGTCCCAGCTTTCAAGGCGCGCCAGCGCCTCAATTCCCAGCTGGCTTTCCGGCTCTGCGCCCATAAGCGCGGGGCGGATGCGGGCGATCTGCTCGCTGGTTACATCCATCTGAAGGTCGGCAAAGCTGTCGAGGGAATGGCGGTCTCGCGCGTTCAACAGCGCTTCGATGCGCGGTGCGCGGTAGACGCCATAGCTGCCGGGAAGCGGGTAGGGATAGGCCTCGCCGGCCACCAGATTATTGCCTGAAGCGATCAGGCCGCCTGCCGGGTTCACGACACGTGGCAATTCCTCAAACGGCACGAAGCCTGTCCAGTTGCCGGTCGCCTCATCACGGATCGGCAGAAGACCGGCTGTGGTGTAGCCGATCGTGCCGTTCACATGGGCAAAATGCATGTTCTGCATGGGCACAGTGTAGCCGCGCGCAGCATCCACAAACTCCGCCCAGCTACGCGCCTTCATCAGGCCATAGGTCGCGTCCGCGCCGCGGTTGCCGGGCTGGTTCAGGGTCGAGCGCTGAATGACGGCGAGGTCCGGGTGGAAGGCCGACAGGTCAAACCACTGCGCGTCGAGGATCGGACCCTCTGCCGTCTCCTGCACCGTGATCGCGACCGGCTCGTCACGCCCGGCGACGACGATCTCCTCAGTGCGTTCGGTGATGTCGAGGCTTGCCGGGTCGCGTTCCACCAGGTCGATGACGTCAAAGCCGGTATTGGTAAAGCCCCAGGCGATGGACGCATTGCGGCCCAGGATCACAAATGGCGCGCCCGGCGCGGTCGTACCGATGACCGGGCCGTCAGACAGGTTCAGCCGTGCGTAATACCAGATGGAGGGGGTCGACAGGCCCAGATGCGGGTCATTGGCGAGCAGCGGCGCACCGGTTTCGGACCGCTCACCGGACACCACCCAGGCATTGGAGCCGGGCAGGTTGTCCGGTTGAGCCAGCGGGGGCAGGGGGGCAAGGTCCTGCGTGCCGATATCGCTGAAGGCGGCGCGCACGTCCTCATCCTTGAGCGTGGTCGGCCCCCAGTCGGGATAACCCGCCAGGAATTGATCCAGCTGGGTCTCGTTCAGGATATCGCGCAGGCGCGCGCGCTCCATATCCGCCCCGCGACCTGCGGCGAGGTCATCGGCAAAGCTGATCATGACCGCAGCGCTATCGGTGATCGTCCACGGCTCGGGAGCCTTGCGCAGGATCGCGTATTCAGGTGCGACACTGCCTTCTGCCAGGCGCGCGTTCACGCCCGCCACATAAGCCTCCACGACCGCGCGGGTCTCCTCGGACATCTCGGCATCGAGGGTTTCAGACAGCTGCGCATAACCAAGCGTGCGGGTGCGGGCATCGACGCGCAGATAGTCTGGTCCAAACAGTGCGGAGAGTTGGCCGCGCACATAGCGGCGGACCAGATCCATCTGGAAAAAGCGTTCCGAGGCGTGGGTGTAACCGAGCGCGTAGAACACCGTCTCGTCGGTCTCACCGAAGATATGGGCGACACCATTGTCGTCACGGACAACCTGCGCGGTGCCCGGCGCCGCTGCCAGCGTGACCTCTCCCGTTTCGCGAGGTTTGGACGCGTGGAAGCGCTCGATCAGCCAGCCGGTGACGCCCACAGCGCCAAGCCCGGCCAATACCAGCAAAACCACACCTGCGCGGATGATCCACGTCAACATGTCAGCCCCTCCCCGGACATTTCAGGGTGGGCAGCTTATCAGTGACCGCGGTTTAGAAAAGGCCGCGACAGCAGGGCGCACACATCCCCAAACTTTATATTAAGATCAATGGTCTACTCCTCCGCGCTCCTGGCTTTCACGGAGACGGCAATGGCTCAGACGGACAGTGCGGTAGACTTGGAGATCCCAGCGGGGTGCGCCTGTTCGCAATCGCCCGGTGTTGATTTCAGCTTCGCTTTTCAGCCCATCGTCGACCTCAACTCTGGCACCATTTTCGCCCATGAGGCGCTGGTGCGCGGTCTTGAAGGCGAGGGCGCGGGGACCATACTGTCTCAGGTCAATGACGACAATCTGCACGCTTTCGATCGCAAATGCCGGATCGGCGCGGTGAAGGCGGCGTCGCGGCTCATGAAGCCGGACTCCGGACTATTGTCCCTGAACACCATGCCGAACTCGGTCTACGACCCCCAGACCTGTCTGCGCACGACAATCGCAGCGGCCCAGGCCGTCGAGTTCCCGATCACGCGGATCATGTTTGAGATGACCGAGCATGAAGCGATCGAGGATCTCGACCACTTCACCAAGATCGTCAGCTCCTACAAGGAGATGGGCTTTATCACCGCGATTGATGATTTTGGCGCAGGCTCATCGGGGCTGACGCTGTTCGCGTCCGTGATGCCGGATATTGTGAAGCTTGATATGCGCCTGTGCGCGGGTATCCACAAAAGCCGCGTTCAGAAGGTGGTCGTCAGCAACATTGTCGAGATGTGCGACAAGCTGGGCATCAAGGTCATCGCCGAGGGCGTAGAGGAATGCGCCGAGGTCACGACCATCCGCGACCTCGGGATATCCCTGTTCCAGGGCTATCACTTTGCAAAGCCGGCGTTTGAAGCGGTTACGGCTCAGGCGGACATCCCCTGGGATAGTGTCGGCTGCTAGCCGCCTTGCAGCTTTTTGAAGAATTCGAACATCTTGCCATACGGCGGCTGGATCATCCGGCTGGGGTGCCAGACCGGGGCTTCAAACACGGCCCGCTCATGGGTGAAGGTCAGGAAGCCATATTCTCCGTGATACGCCCCCTGGCCTGAATGCCCGACCCCGCCGAACGGCAGGTCCTCCACGCTCAGATGCAGCATCGGCACGTTCACCGCAGCGCCGCCCGACATCGTCTTGGCGAGGAAGCCGCGGGCGACCGACTTGCTCTTCGAGTAGATGTATAGCGCTAGCGGGCGCTCCCGCTCATTGATGAAGTCAGCCGCCTGGGTCAGGCCATCATGGCCGAGCACAGGCAGCACGGGGCCGAAAATCTCTTCGGTCATCAGCTTTGACTCAAGCGGCGGATCAATCACGACCGTCGGCGGGAAGAGGCGGGTATTGCCCACCTTGCTCTGATCAAACTCGGCCTGCAGCACCGTGGCGCCGGCGCTGCGCACTTCCTCCACCATCTCGGTCAGGCGCGCGTGGTGGCGTTCAGACACGATCGCCGTGTAGTCGCCATTGTCTGCCACGCTCGGCCACATGCGATCGGCCTCGGCCATGACCGCTTCGCCAAACTGGCTCTGGGAGCCGCGCGGCACCATGGCGTAGTCCGGTGCGACACAGGTCTGACCGGCATTGAGATATTTGCCCCAAGCCAGCGTCTTGGCGGCCTCGGCCACGTCAAAGTCTGATGCGACGACCGCGGGCGACTTGCCGCCCAGCTCCAGCGTCACCGGGGTCAGGTTTTCTGCCGCGGCCTTGGCCACGATCCGCCCGACATGGGTGGAGCCGGTATAAAAGAGATGATCGAAGGGCAGGGAGGAGAAGGCTGCGGCCACGTCCGTACCGCCCTCGATCACCGCCACATGGTCTTCGCTGAACAGCCCGGCCAGCACCTCGCGCAAAAGCTCGGCGGTGCGCGGGGTAAACTCTGACGGCTTGATCATCACCCGGCAGCCGGCGCCCAGCGCAGCGACCAGCGGGGCCAGCGCCAGCTGCATGGGATAATTCCACGGCGCGATAATGCCAACGACGCCCTTGGGCTCGCGGCGCACATAGGCGTTGCCTGGTGCCAGCGTCATAGGAACGGGCTTTTTCTTCGCCGACGCCCACTGGGTCAGATGCTGGCGGGTGTGCTTCGCGGTGGCAATGGTGAAGCCGGTTTCTGCGACCGCGGTTTCACCGGCGCTACGGCGCGAGAAGTCGGCGTCGATGGCGGCGGCGAAGTCGTCGGCGCGCGCCTTCACCGTCTCCTCGATCTTTTTCAGATCCGCCTTGCGTTGCTCGATCGGGCGGTGACGCTCCTTGTCGAAGGCGATCTTCTGCTGGTCGAAAATCGACTGAAGGCGATCCAGCTCGCCGGTCTCATTGGTGGCCAGTTCTGCACTCATGGCGTGGCTCCTTTTAGCGGTCAGCCAAAATCATATCAGCGGCGCGCGTGGCGATCATGATGGTGGGCGCGTTGGTGTTGCCGCCCACCACGTTGGGCATCACAGAGGCATCCACAACGCGCAGGTTGGAGATCCCGTGCACCTTGCAGCGCGGATCGGTGACGGCCATCTCGCCGGTGCCCATCGCGCAGGTGGAAGTGGGGTGGTAGAGCGTTTCAGCCCGCGAGCGCATATCGGCTTCCAGGGTCGCGCGATCCCCGCCCGGGTCTAAGGGCAGGTCGAGTTCCTTGAACTCGCCGTCAAACGCATCAGACAACAGGATGTCGCGCGCAGTCTCCAGACAGTCTGTCATCACCGCCACGTCTTCCTCGTGGTCGAGATAATTCGGGTCGATGACCGGGTGATCATTGGGATCAGCACTGCGTAGCGTCAGCCGCCCGCGGCTTTTCGGGTAGAGATGGCAGGCATGAAGGCTGATGCCATGGCCGGTCAAAGTCTCGCGCCCGTGGGGGCTGGCGAGCGCCGGGATGAAGACCAGCTGGATGTCGGGAAGGTCGCCCGCCCGGCTCGATTTCACAAAGCCGCAGCCCTGGACCGGATTGACCGTGAAATTGCCTGTCCCGGTGGCCGCCCACTGCAGCACATCGCGCACGGTGGCGGGGAATTTCGCCAGGCTGTAGCCAATGCTGGTCGGCTTTTTGGTACGCGCCCGGGCCATGATGTCCAGGTGATCCTGCAGGTTCTCCCCCACGCCGGGCAGGTCAAGTTCCACGCTGATACCATGCTCTTTCAGGTGGTCAGCCGGGCCGATGCCGGACAGCATCAGGGTGTGGGGCGAGTTGATCGCGCCGCCTGAAACGATGACTTCCTTTGCCGCGATGACTTCCTTGCGCTCGCCGTGGATGTCGATCTCCACGCCCTGGGCTTCGCCATTTTCGATGAGGATGCGGCGGACCATGGCTTCGGTCACGACGGTCAGGTTGGGCCGCTGCATGGCGGGTTTCAGGAAAGCGTCGGCGGCGGAGCAGCGTTTGCCGCCTTTTTGGGTGACCTGGTAGACGCCAAAGCCTTCCTGGCTTTCACCATTATGGTCCGGACATTCAGGGATCTGGCGCTGGCGGCAGGCCTCGTAATAGCGCTCGGTCAGCGGGTTGAGCGGCTCAATGGATTTGACGTTGAGCGGGCCGTCCTTGCCGTGCCAGGGCGCACCGTGGTTCTCGTTGTTTTCAACGCGGATGAAGGCTTCCAGCGCGCTTTCCGCGGACCAGCCCTCACAGCCATGCTCATCGCGCCAGGCATCGTAATTCTTCAAGGACCCGCGCATGTAATGCATGGCGTTGATCGAGGATGATCCCCCCAGCGTCTTGCCGCGCGGCCAGTAGAGCTTGCGATCGCCGAGGTTTTTCTGCGGCTCGGTCCAGTAGTCCCAGTTGATCGACGGATCGGTGATCGTGAACTGGAGCAGCATGGGCGTCTGGATATTGGTCTTGTTGTCCTTGCCGCCGGCTTCCAGCACGCAGACGGTGGAGCGGCCATCCTCAGACAGGCGATCAGCCAGCACACAGCCGGCCGAGCCGGCCCCGATGATCACATAGTCAAAGACGTCGCTCATGGACCATTGCCCTCTGGGGCGTCCTCATCGCTGTCTTGAGCACCAGCGTCGCCCTCAAGCTGGACGTCCGGCAAGTCGGAGATGACGTCACGGGCGTCTGGAAGGCGCTCCGCTAATGGGCTGACATGTTCGGACACGGTGCGGAAGAAGGCATGGGCCTCCGCGGTGCGGGCAAACCAGCGTTCGTCGCCCGCGTTCTGGGCAATCACGACGCCGCGATGGCGGTCGACCCAGACATATTGGCCAAAGACGCCGGCCATGTAGAACTCGCCGTCATAGCCTTCCGGGACCCAGAAATGCAGGCCATAGCCGCGCTGGTCGTAGCGGGTATTGCCCGGCTCCTGAAAGTCTTCGCGAGGCGTGGTGGCTTCTTCGCTCCAGCCTTCGGGCAGCAGGCGTTCGCCATTCCACACGCCATCGAGACGATAGAATTCGCCCATGCGGGCATAATCCTCGCTGGTCGCCTGCAGGCAGCAATAGCCAACGCCTATACCGTCCTCGCCTTGCTTGTTCTGCAGCCAGGTGGCGTCGCTGGTCATACCAAGCGGCCCCCACAGCTGATCGGTGACCACATCGGCCAGTCGGCCGCCATAAACGCCGCGCGCCACCGCCGAGAGCACGTGGGAATTCGGGCTGGTGTAATGCAGATCCTGGCCCGGCTCCCGGTCGCGCTCGATCTCGCTCACCATGGTGTCGACATTGCGGCCCAGGATGAAGGCGTTGAAGAAAAGCGGACGGATGTCGCTGGGGTTACCGGGCGAATATTCCTCGTTGAAATCGACGCCCGCCGACATCATCAGCAAGTGGCGCAGACTCGTTTCGCCATAGGCGGTGCCTTCAAACTGCGGCGCATATTTCGCGGCCGGATCATCCAGGCTGTCGATCAGGCCATCCTGCATCGCCTTGGCGATGAGGGTCGCCACGAAGGATTTGGCCACCGACCAGCTGGTGAACTGGGTGGTCTCGTCCGCGCCCTGGAAGAAGGCCTGATTGACGATCTCGCCATCGCGCATAACCGTCAGGCCGGTGATCTCCGCCTCCACGATATAGTCGGCCACGCTCAAGGTTTCGCCATTGACCTCAAAGCTGGCTGGTAGATCGGCCTCTCCGGTGGGCAGGGGCGACGGGTTGGTCGCATGCACCACTGAGTAGGGCAGGATTTCACCCATCATCTGGAAGGTCTGCGGGTAGGCGTCCGGATCATCCAGCGCCGATATGCTCGCCGGTGAGTAGTCCGACCAGGGCCGATAATACCAGCCGCCAAACGCCAAAGCCGCGGCCACCACAATGGCCACCAGCGCGATCACAATGCGCTTCAACATCAATGTCCTCCCCTTGAGGCCCCGCTGTCATGGCTCAGCGGTGACGCTCTGTCAGTGAGAAGTGAACACTGTTCAGCGCGAGTTGGCCAGAGGGGGAGGTGAGGTGTTTGGAAGCGGGGGCTAGTTGCCCGAACACGAATACAGGATCAGGTATAAGCCAATAATTGCGAGCCAGTAGAAGGCCCGGTACGCCCAAATCAGCTCAGATCCGAAATAAGATTTCGAATCAGGGTCTACGTTGAAGATCAAATACCTGTTCGCGCGATATTTGATTTTGGAGTTGGTGTGCCGGTCATCAAGATCGAGCTTGCGGACCTTCCAGGCGAGCCAACCAAAGACAACAATAAAGGTCACCCCGGTAAGGAACAGCAGAACAAAACTCATCGTTTAAGTCTCGACCTCACTCTCCCGGCACCAGCCGGACCAGCTTGCCCTCCGCTCCATCGGTCAGAACCCACAGGGCACCATCAGGACCGGCGGCGACCTGGCGGATGCGGGGGCGGCCGTCCAGGAAGAGGCGGTTTTCGGCTGTGACGTCTCCGCTGGCATCAAGGTCGAGATGGTGGATCGCGGTGCCCGCCAACGCTGCGACGAAGAGGTCGCCGGTCCAGTCAGCAAACAGATCGCCGTCATAAACCGCGAGGCCAGCGGGCGCGATGGAGGGCGTCCAGCCCCAGACCGGGGCGGTAAAGCCCTGCTCTTCATGGTCTTCAAACGGGGTGATGCGCGCGCCGTTATAGTCGCGGCCCGCCGTCACGATGGGCCAGCCATAATTGTCGCCGGGGCTCAGCTGATTGAGCTCATCGCCGCCCGCCGGGCCGTGCTCATGCTCCCAGATGATGCCACGCAGCGCATCAAAGGCGATGCCCTGCACATTGCGGTGACCGTAGGAGTAGACGAAGGCTGCATCACCGCCTTCATCA
The DNA here is from genome assembly GCA_043513725.1 of Oceanicaulis sp. Lineage (GTDB taxonomy): Bacteria > Pseudomonadota > Alphaproteobacteria > Caulobacterales > Maricaulaceae > Oceanicaulis. The sequence goes on from CP121338.1 coordinate 2,430,147, forward strand.
AAGAAGGGATTGTCGGCGGGCGGTGTGCCGTCGGGGGTCATGCGCACCACGGTGCCGAGGTGATTGGTGTAGAGCTGGGCCTGTTCGCGATAGGCAAAGGCATCGCCCAACGTCAGCAGCATCGTGCCGTCGGGCAGGAAGGCAGTACGTCCGCCGAAGTGGGCGTCGGTGTCGCGGTCGGGGCTGGAGCGAAAAATTGTCTCGCCATCGACCAGCGCATTGCCCTCAAGCCGGGCCTTGAAGACCGCAGTGTGGTTCTGGTCTGCATTCCCCGAAGAATAGGTCAGGATCACTCCGTTTGTGGTCGCAAAGTCTGGCGTCAAGGCGACCTCCAGAAGACCGCCCTGGCCGGAAAAGAACACCTCCGGCACGCCGTCGATCGGCGCGTCGAGCAGTTGCCCGTCCCGGATCAACCTCAGCTGCCCGCTGCGCTCGGTTACCAGAATGTCGCCGCCTGGCAGGAAGGCGAGATCCCACGGCGACGACAGGCCCTCCACTACGACGTCCTCAACGAAGTCTGCATCAGAGACCACCGGCGCGTCAGAGCGATCGCCGGCCTCTCCACAGGCCACCAGCCCGGCGCTGAGGGCCAGCAGAGCGGCGGTGCGTGTCAGGGTCGTTTTCAGCGAAGCCATGGCAAATGCCCCTATCGTCTGTTTTTTGAGCGCGTCGGGTTTGCCGACAAGCGTTGAATCGGCATTCTAAACAGATGAGTGTAAAACGCACCCAAAAGGGGAGGCGAGGCCATGGGATTTTTGCGAGCGCTTGGCGGTTTTGTTGTGGCCGCTCTGGTTCTTGCGGTGCTGGCGGTGATCTTTCAGTCCAGTTTCGTCCTTTTGATGCTGGGCGAGGTGGGCGCAGACATTGGGCCTGACGCCTTTGCCAGCATGATCGTCGATGACCTTGTCGGCTTCGGCCCGATTTATGGGGCGCTGATCGCTATCGGCCTTCTGGTGGCTTTTCCGTCAGCGTCCTTGCTACATCGCGTGAGCAAGCTGCCCAGAGCGCTGGTCTTTATCGCGGCTGGCCTTGTGTGCATGTTGGTCATGCTGCTGGCGATGGAAAAGGTCTTCTTCGGCATTCAGCTGGTCGCTGGCGCGCGTACCACGCTCGGCTTTGCCAGCCAGCTGCTGGCTGGCGCCATCGCCGGCTTTGTCTTTGCACAGCTTACCCCGGCACCGCGCGCGAAAGCCTGACCGAAAACGAAAAACCCCGCCGCAGCACGTCCGCTGCGACGGGGCTTTGTCCTGACCCAAAATGTCAGACGGCTTAGTCGACGCGGCGACGCTGCGGCGCGCCGGGGTGGAGCGTGTTCGATGCCACCGGCGTGGCCTCGGCATCTCCACCGCGCTGGTGCGGCACATTGCCCTGATCGGCCTGACGGCGCGAGCGAATATGGCTGCGCGGCATCTGGTCTTCGGCGGCCGAAGAGTGGCGCTGCGGCATCGGGTGCGGATCGCTCGGAATGTCGATCGACTCACACTCGACCAGACGCCATTCAAAGCGCTCGCCGTGGACCAGCTCGTAGCGGGCGACCTGCTCGGTGCGCTGCTGCGACATGGAGCGCGACACCGAACCCTCTTCGACCAGCACCTGCATGGTGTAGCTGCTCTGCTCGGCCGGGATTGGAATTTCTTCCACCGTGGCCGGGCGCACCAGCACTTCACGGCTGATCGTGGTGTATTCAGGATCGACCGGAACTTCGCGAACCTGGGCCGGATCAACAACCACCGTGCGGTGGATGGTCTCGTAGACGGCTGGTTCTTCCACAAGGCACCAGATTTCGCCGGTTTCCGGGTCATGGCGCACCTGACGGGCTCCGTCCTGGTAGCCACGGACCCATTTGAGATGGGCTTCACGAACCAGGATTCGCTCTGACACCGTTTCGGTACGGGCCGGCTGAACTTCATAGCGCACATAGGACGGGCGAACCTGCACAGTTTCGGTTCGGGTCTCGTAAACCGGTTCGGTCACGCGATAGCGCATGCCGGCCTCGCGCGAGACATAGGTCATGTTGCGCGTGGTCAGGCGTGGATCGGTGACGTCAAAGATTTCATAGCCATCAGCCACGACCACGGTCTGCATGACCGTCTCGTATTCCGCATCGATGCGAACCAGCTGATAGCATTCGCCGATCTGCGCATTGGGCAGATCGACCCGCATGCCCATGGGATGCGGTGATGGTGAAGCCACGGCCGAAGACGCAGCAATGGCGGCACCCACGGTGCCAAGCAAGATAGTTCGAAGTGTCATACTTCCCCCCATAAAAAGCCCAAACCCTGGACGAGGATGCGGCCTCAAGGCGCTTTGATGCAGCGCTTTGCTGACCTGGCCCCTCAACCAGGTTCGTGGCTTCACGTTAACGGCTTTTCAGCAATTGTTAATCTTAATCAGAGCCCTGCGGCGCTAATTCGCATTCCACAATTCAGTTGTGGCGAATAAGACACTCATGCAGCAAAGGTCATTGAGTCCGCATGACAAACGCGATGAATGCTGCATAAGCTGTGCAGCAGCACGTGACGCAGCAGAAAAAAGCTGTGCCGTGACCGACATATTTCTCAGGGGGAGGAAGCCTGAATGAAGCGTTCACTTAAAGCCGTTGCCCTTGGCGCAACAGCACTCGCCGCGGGTCTTGTGACCACCGGTGCCATGGCTCAGACGCCAGACGTCATCACCGTGACAGCCCAGAAGCGTGAGCAGACCCTGCAGGAGACCCCGGTCTCTGTGGCGGTTGTCACCGATGAGGCGATTGCACAGTCCCAGATCCGCGATGCTGCGGACCTGTCGACGCTTGTGCCGTCACTGACGGTGGCTGAATTTGCCGCCTCGTCGAACACGCAGTTCACCCTGCGCGGTGTTGGCACCAGCTCGTTCAACCCGGGCCTTGAGCCGTCTGTGGGTGTGTTCGTCGACGGGGTTTACCGTCCGCGCGCCGGAGCAGCGATCAACGACCTGCTTTCGGTTGAGCGCGTGGAAGTCATCCGCGGCCCGCAGTCGACCCTGTTCGGCCGGAACACTCCAGCCGGTGTGGTGAGCTTCATCACCAAGGAGCCGGAATTTGAATTTGGCGGTGACGCCGAGCTGACGTTCGGCAATTACGGCCAGCGCGTGGCCAAGGCGACCATCACCGGTCCGCTGACCGAAGACGAAACGCTCGCCTTCCGCCTGGATGCCACGACGCACACCAATACCGGTTATCTGGACAATGTCTCGCCAAGCGCGACCCGGACCCAGATCAACAACCGTGACCGTCAGAATTTCCGCGGCCAGCTGCTGTGGCTGATCGGTGACAACACCGAGATGCGCATCATTGGTGACTACGGCACGATTAACGAAAACTGCTGTGCGGCACCGTTCGGCTTCTATGATCCGATTGACCAGGCCGCCCTCGTGGCGCTTGGCGGTACGGCGCTTCCGGCTGATCCGTTCAGCGGCGAGATGGCTGTGGACGGCAACGTCAACACCTCGCTCGACACCGCTGGCCTTTCGGTTCAGGTCGACCACGACTTCGACAGTTTTGTACTGACTTCGATCACGTCCTATCGCGATTATGACGAAGCCCAGAATATCGACGCAGACTTCTCTGACCTCGACCTGGTCAATCCGCGTCAGATCGACAACGACTACACCAGCTTCACCCAGGAATTCCGCCTGACCTCCACCGGCGACAACTTCGTCGACTGGATGGCCGGTGTCTTCTACTACGACAACGAACTGATTTTTGAGCAGGATCTGGGCTATGGCGTTGACGCCAAGGCCTTCTTCGACCTGGCTTCGGCGGCGGCTGTGGCCGATATCGTTGCCGGTGTGCCGGCGCTCGCGCCGGGTACGGGCGGCATTTCCACGCTTGAGTTCTTCGTCGGTGCCAACAATGCGATCGGTGCCTCGAACGTGCCGCTCCTGCCCGCACAGGGCTATATCGCGCCGGGCGTCACAGTGGACGAGAATTATCGTTACAACACCGAATCCTGGTCAGCCTTTGGTCAGCTTGATTTCAATCTGACCGATCGCTTTACGCTGACCGTGGGCGGCCGCTTCACCCAGGAAGACAAGGAGATGGTCACCGACATCACGATCAATGATCCGATCTCGGCCTTCTCCTTTACCGATCTGGCGTCCAACCTGCGCTTCCCGGACACCAATCTGTGCCCGGGCTTCCCGAACCCTGGCTTTGGCGACACCTGCCCGTTCCTGCTGACCACGCTTCTGGCCGGTGCAGCGCAGGGTGACGCAGCGCTTGCCGCCCAGCTTGAAGGTGCGCTGCAGGCTTCCGGCATCCCGGGTGCCACGCTTGCCAACCCGCTGGTTGTCTATGACCCGAATGTGGCCGCTTTCCTGGCCAACACGCCGTTCAACCTGCTGAACGGTTTCGCGGCTTTCCAGAACTTCTCGCCGGTGGATGCCAGCCAGTATCCGACCAGCCGGTCTGACGAGAACTTCTCCTACAATGTGATCGCCAGCTATGACGTGACGGACACTCTGAACGTCTATGCGAGCTATTCCACCGGCTTTAAGCCGGGCGGCTTCAACCTGTCCTACGAGGCGGCTGAAACCGGCATCTTCGAATTCCGCGAAGAGACCGCGTCCTCCTGGGAACTGGGAGCCAAGGGCTCGTTGCTTGACGGGTCGATGGTTTACGCCGTCGCCTACTTCAATCAGGAAATCGAGGACTTCCAGTCCGAGAACTTTGTCGGCAGTGGCTTTGCGCTCGACAATGCCGGCTCGATTGAAGTCAGCGGTATCGAACTGGACGTTCAGTGGGCAGCCACCGATCGCCTGTTCTTCACGCTCGGCGGTACCTACCTGATCGACAACAAGTACGGTGAGTACGAGTTCGCACCGTGCCCGGACACGTCCCCGCTGCTTGGCCCGGTCTATGACCCGACCGAGCCGCTGTTTGCCGCCTGCGCAAGCCCGCGTGTGAATGACGCCGGTGTGTCGGGCACCTTCAACGACCTGTCCGGTGTTGACCGCGGTTCGTCGGAGCTCGTGGGCTCGTTCACCGGGACCTACATCCACCCGATTGGCGACACGATGGAGCTGACCCTGCGCGGTGAAGCGACCTATCGTTCCGAGTTCGCGCTGGTGACTGGTCTCGATCCGCGCCCGGTGGCCAACCAGGATGCCTTCACGCTCTACAACGCGTCGGTGTCTCTGTCCTCGGTCGATGATCGCTGGGATGTGCAGCTCTGGGGCCGCAACATCACCGAAGAAGACTACGTCAAGGGCGGTTTCCCGTCGGTTGGCTATCTCGGTGCCAGCTTCAACACCTACCCGGGTGACCCCCAGACTTACGGCCTGACCCTGCGTCTGCGCTACTAGGTCTGATCGCCTTAAAGGGCTTTAGCGGAACGGCGTCGGGGCAACCCGGCGCCGTTTCTTTTTGACCTGATCCCATGTGCGCCAAGACAGGTGCGCGGCAAAACACCCGTTGAGTTTTGGTCGTGAACAGCGTTCATTGCCGCCCATGGATGATATCCTCACACTGATCATCGTGATCGGCGCTTCGGCGCTCGCGGTTAGCCTGCTGGTCGCGCTCAACGCCTTTATCGGCGGCTGGACCGAAACCCGGTTCACCGATCTTGAAGCGGCGAGCGCGCGCATCGCGACCGATGTGCTGGGCTTTGAGGCCAGCCATCGCGGCGTGCTCGACAATGCTCGCAAGACCGCGCTGGTATTTGAGACGGGCGAGGCGCGTCTTGGGCTGGCCACCTGCCGCGGCGATATCGTGACGGTGCGTGCCTTGCGCCCTGGCGATATTCGCCAAGTTGCCGCCCAGGGCCCGGAACTGGTCGTGACGCTTGACGATTACACCTTCGCCGAGGCCAGCTTGCGCCTTGAAGACAGCCAGAGCGCCACGCGCTGGGCGGGATATGTTTCCGACTTTGCTGGCCTGACCGACACCGAGACGAGCCATGCCCAACCTGCCTGATCCGATTTTTATCGCCATCCCGGCCTTTGTGCTGCTGATCGTGGCGGAGATGATCTATGCGCGCGCCACTGGCCGGGCGAAGTATGAACCGCGCGATACCGCCGCGAGCCTGGCCATGGGCCTCGGCAACACGATCTCAGGCGTGCTTCTGGGCGGCGTGGCGGTGTTCTGGTTCAGCCTGATCGAGCCTTATGCGCTTCTGGATATTGGCTGGGCCTGGTGGGCCTTTCTGCTGGCCTTCGTGCTCGACGATTTCGTCTACTACTGGAGCCATCGTTTTGCCCACACGGTGCGCTGGTGGTGGGCCGATCATGTGATCCACCACTCCAGCCAGCACTACAATCTGTCGACCGCACTGCGTCAGCCCTGGCTCAGCCCGCTGACCCTGAAATTCATCTTCTTCGGATCGTGGCTGGTGCTGTTGGGCTTCCCGCCCGCGATGATCGCCTTCGTGGCGGCCATCAATCTGGTTTACCAGTTCTGGATCCATACCGAGGCGGTGGGTCGGCTCTGGGCCCCGATCGAGTGGATCATGAACACGCCGAGCCATCACAGGGTCCACCACGCCACGAACCCGCGCTATCTTGATCGCAATTATGCTGGCGTCTTCATCATCTGGGACCGGATGTTCGGGACCTTTGAGCCGGAACGCGATGACGAGCCTTGCCGCTATGGCATCGTGCGCAATCTGGGCACCTATAACCCCTTGAAAATCTGCCTCCATGAATGGGTCGGCATCATCAAGGACGTACGCAGCTCCAGATCGATCGGCGAAGCGCTGGGCTACTGGCTCGGCCCACCAGGCTGGTCACCGGATGGCAGCCGCGACAGCTCCAAAATCCTGAAAGCCCGGTGGAAAGCCCGCCAGGAGGGCGAGGCGGACCCCGACAAGGTCGCTGCCGAATAGGCCGCTCGGAACTCGCGGATAACTTTTTTCGTCTATCCCTGCTCGCGGTGCGCCAAGGTGCGGGGATAGTGTTGCGACGCGTTTCAACCCGCACCGACCAGGATCGGGTCCGTCTAACCTATGTTTGGGTGAAAGCTGACCCGGAGCGATATTCAGCGGTAAATTTGATCGCGAATTAGGCGCCCCGCACATAAAGAGGCCCTTAGATCAGGTCCGGGGTTCACGGTATTTTTGTTAGCGCCAACGCCATTCCTCTCCCCTTCTCAAGGGGAGAGGTCAGGTGAGGGGTTTTGCAGCGCCTCAACCTGCACGCCCTGAGCAAGCCTCGCCGCACCCCCTCACCTTAATCCTCTCCCCCTTGGCCAAGGGGGAGAGGGGGGCACCGAGGCCATTCTTGGCCTTGAGACCCTCGCTTTCCTCCCCCCCTTGATGCCGAGCTAGCACCCCGATCCCATTGGGAGCGTTGGAGCGCTAGCGCGTGCGACCAAATCCATCCTTGCCAAAGGGCTATTCATCCCACACACTGCAAAAAGTGAACGCTGTTCACCCCTCGCGAAAGACAGGGGGCGGCGATGATGCGGGAGGACACCATGACGGCGCTGCGCGACCTTTACCCCATGCCGGACATCGACAAGCACTGGCACGTGCCCAACGAATTTGATGCGGTCTTTGACTGGCGCTTTGACGAGGGCCGGACCACGCTGATGCACCTCTACCAGAAGGGCAAGGACATGCAGTGGGATGCGCTCAATCGCATCGACTGGGACCTCGATCTGGATGCTGAAAACCCCATGGTCATGCCCGATGAGGCGGTGCCGATCTTCGGCTCGCCGATCTGGGACAAGATGACCAACCAGGAGAAGGCCGAACTGCGTCGCCACTCCCAGTCCTGGAATATCTCCCAATTCCTGCAAGGCGAGCAGGCCGCGCTTTTGGCCGCGTCCAAGATCGTTCAGTCTGTCCCCGACCTTGATGCGAAATTCTATGCGGCCACCCAGGTGATGGACGAGGCCCGCCATGTGGAGGCCTATAAAAAGCTGCTCGGCAAGTTCGGTGTCGCCTATCCCATGACCGATCCGCTGCAGGAGCTGGTCAATGATGCGCTGCGCGACAGCCGCTGGGATGTCACCTATCTGGCCATGCAGGTGGTCATCGAGGGGCTGGCGCTGGCGGCCTTCGGCACGATCCGCGATCTGGCGCAGAACCCGCTCGCCAAGCAGGTCAACGCCTATGTCATGGAAGACGAGGCGCGCCACGTGGCCTTCGGGCGCCTGTCACTGCGCGACTACTACCCGCAGCTGACCCAGAAGGAGCGCGATGAGCGCGAGGAGTTTCTGGTGGAGGCCTGCTATCTCATGCGGGACCGGATGACCCAGGGCAATGTCGTCTACGAACAGCTGGGCCTGCCGGTCAAAGAGTGTGAAGCCTTCACCGAAGAGTCGGAAATCGTGAAGCTTTATCGCACGATGCTGTTCCAGCGCATCGTCCCGATCGTGAAAGATATCGGGCTCTGGGGGCCGAAGATCCAGAAATGTTACGCCGACATGGGCGTGCTCCACTACGCCGACCTCGACCCGCAGGCGCTTCAGGACGAAGACGAACGTATCGCGGCTGAAATCGAGGCCGCGTCTCAGGGCGTCGATCCCACCAAGGCCCGCCGCGATTATATCCATGCGGTCGCGGCTGAAGGGGCGGGCCACGCGGAGTAGGGGCGTTGTGCGTCCTTCGAGACGGTGCTGAGGAGCGAGCTCTTGGCGAGCGTCTCGAAGGACCCTCAGAAAGAAGCGCCGACCGACGCGCCCCGATTGCCAAATCCTGTGACTTGCCTAAAACGGCGGGCTTCAAGATTTGTGAGGCGCACCGATGCGACACTTCCTGACGACCGAAGACTGGTCCCGTGATGATCTGCAGCAGATGATCGACCGCGCGCGAGCCTTTCGTGACAGCCCGCAGGGCGATGCACTGAAGGGCAAGTCGGTCGCGCTGATGTTCTTCAACCCGTCGCTGCGCACCCGATCGAGCTTTGACATTGGCGTTCATCAGCTGGGCGGTCATGCCATCGTGCTCGATGCCCAGGGCCAGACCTGGCCGGTGGAGTTTGAAGACGGCGCGGTCATGGATGGCGGCCCGGAGGAGCATGTGAAGGAGGCCGCGCGCGTGCTGTCGCGCTATGTCGACCTGATCGCCATCCGCTGCTTCCCGAAATTCCAGGACTGGAGCGTGGAGCGCGAGGATCCGCTGATCACCGCCTACGCTAGGCATGCCACCGTGCCGGTCATCAACATGGAGACCATCGTCCACCCGTGTCAGGAGCTGGCCATGATGATGGCGCTGCAGGACCGCATGGGCGATGTGCGCGGCAAGGACTTCCTTTTAACCTGGGTGCCCCACCCCAAACCGCTGAACACTGCTGTGGCGAACTCGGCTCTGCTGATGGCGTCCAAGATGGGCATGAATGTGCGCCTGCTGGTGCCTGACGAGGTCTATCGCCTCGATGAGCGCTATATGGGCGCGGCTGAGCGCTTCTGCGCCGAGGCGGGCACCTCGCTCACGGTCACGACCGATCCGACCGAAGGCTATGCCGGGGCCCATGCCGTCTACGGCAAGAGCTGGGGTGCGCTGCCTCTCTATGGCAACTGGGACGCTGAAGCGCCCTACCGTGCCAAGGGTGCCGGCTTCATGATTGATGAGGCGAAAATGGCGCTCACCAATGGCGGTGTGGTCAGCCACTGCCTGCCCATGCGCCGCAATGTGAAAATCGCCGACGCGGTGGTCGACGGTCCGGATTTCCTCGGCATTGAAGAAGCGGAGAACCGCCTCCACGTCCAGAAGGCGATGATGGAACGGCTCGTCAAAGAGGCTGAAGCATGAGTGAGGAGACCAAGCTCGCGCGTCCGCCGGTTCGCGCAGCCATCGTGGAGCTTCTGTCGCACATGCGCGATGGCAAGGAGATCCGCGAATATCTCAACCGCTTCTCCGAGCTTGATCAGGAGCGCTTCGCCGTCATCAAGGTGGGGGGCGCGATCATTGAGGAGCAGCTTGATGATCTGGCTCGCGCGCTCGCCTTCCTGCAATCGGTGGGGCTGGCACCCATCGTGGTGCATGGCGGCGGGCCGCAGCTGAACACCGCGCTGGAAGCGGCCGGCTTTCCTGAAGACCGCAAGGATGGCCTGCGCATCACGCCGCCTGAAGCGATCGGCACGGTGCGCGATACGCTGACGGCAGTGAATGTGAAGCTCGTGCAGGCGATCCGCGACCAGGGCGGACGCGCAGCCTCGATTCCCTCTGGAGTATTCGAAGCCGAACTGGTCGACGAGGCTGGCCTTGGCCGTGTGGGCGAGCCCAGCGGCGTGCGCCTCGATCTGGTGGCCGCAGCAGCACAGGCCGGGCAGGCCCCGATCCTGACCTGTCTGGGCGATACGACCGATGGGCGGCTGGTGAATATCAATGCCGACAGCGCGGTGCGCGCCCTCATTGGTGAATTGCAGCCTTACAAGATCGTCTTCCTGACAGGAACCGGCGCGCTCCTCAATGAAGAGGGCAATCCGATTTCGACGGTGAACCTGGCCACCGACTTTGACGAGTTGATGGGCAAGGCCTGGGTCAATGGCGGCATGCGTCTGAAGCTACAGGAGATCAAACGCCTGCTCGATGCCCTGCCGCTGTCGAGTTCGGTCTCCATCACCCGGCCTGATCATCTGGCCAAGGAGCTGTTCACCCATGCCGGGGCTGGCACGCTGGTGCGTCGCGGTGAGCGCATTGACGAGGTGACGGACCTCGCGGCGCTCGATCTTGATCGAACGACTGCGCTGGTGGCTGAAAGCTTCGGACGGCCGCTGAAGGCAGGCTATTTCGACACGCTTGATTTTGACCGCGCCTTCGTGACGGAGAATTACCGGGCTGCGGCGATTACCGCGCGCCTGGGTGATACCGTCTATCTTGATAAGTTTGCGGTGCTGGATGCTGCGCGGGGCGAGGGGCTTGGCGGGGCGGTCTGGAAGCGGTTGGTGGCCTATGCGCCGAAGCTCTACTGGCGCTCGCGCCGCGATAATCCGATCAACGAGTTTTACTTCGCCGCCTGCGACAGCGCCATCAAGCGCGGCGAGTGGACCGTCTTCCAGCGTGGTGAGACCGACCTGTCGCGCCTGCCGCAGCTGGCTGAACAGATCACCGCTCTGCCACCGAGCCTGGAGGAGGCGTGATGGTGTCCGTCGGTCTTGTTGGCGCGCGCGGCCATACCGGCCGTGAGCTGATCCGTATTCTGGCGGCACGCGATGACATGAGCCTGAGCTTCGCGGTGTCGCGCGCCATGGCGGGTGAGCCGGTGTCCAATCTCGCGCCGGAGGCGGACCCCGCGCTGAAGTTCGAAGCCCTCAGCCCCGAAGAGATCGCGCAAAGCGGGGCGGACGCTATTATCCTCGCCATGCCGAACGGGGCCGCCGCTGACTATGTGGCTGCGCTTGACGCTCACGCGCCTGAAACCGTGATTATCGACCTGTCGGCAGATTATCGCTTTGACGACGCCTGGATTTACGGCCTGCCGGAAATTTATGGCCGCGAGAAGATTGCCGGGGCCCGGCGCATCGCCAATCCGGGGTGCTACGCGACGGCGGGTCAGCTGTGTGTCGCGCCGGTGCGCCCGTGGCTGTCGGGACCGGCCCACCTGTTTGGCGTGTCGGGCTATTCCGGTGCGGGCACCACGCCGAGCCGGAAAAACGATACCGAGGCGCTGAAGGACAATCTCATGCCCTACGGCCTGCTCGGTCACATGCATGAGCGCGAGATGAGCCGCCAGCTGGGCACTGACGTGCGCTTCAGCCCCCATGTGGCCGCCTTTTTCAGAGGGATCACGCTCACCGCCCAGCTGGAGTTCTCCAGCCCCGTCACCGCGCAGCAATTGCGCGACGCGTATGACAGCGCCTATGCCGATGAGCCCCTCATCACGGTCACCGATGCCATTCCCGAAATCGCTGACGGGGCCTTTAAACCCGGCGCGGTCGTGGGCGGCTTCACCGTGTCAGATGACGGCCGCCGGGCGGTCGTCGTTTCCGCGCTCGATAACCTGCTCAAGGGGGCTGCCGTCCAGGCCGTCCAGAACCTCGCCCTCGCGCTGGGGCTGGAGGAGCTGAAGGGGATTGAGGGTTAGTCGAGTGCGTCTAATCGCTAAGCGCCAACCCAGTCCCTCTCCCCATCCCTGGGGAGAGGTTAGGTGAGGGGTGTTTCAGCCTCTCATCCTGCACGCCTCGAGACAGCTTCAACGCACCCCCTCACCTTTATCCTCTCCCCCTTGTTCAAGGGGGAGAGGGGGCGCGAGCGTCGCGATTAATCACAAACCGCCAACCCAATCCCTTTCCCCTCCGTAAGGGGAGCGGTTAGGTGAGGGGTTCCAGCGCTTCAGTTCTCACCGCGAGGAAACTCCGGCACGTCGTCATACGGCGTGCTGCCCTCAAGCCAGAAGCGCGGGGAGCGCGCCCACTCCAGGTGGCGCTGGCGGTTCTCGCCGAATGCGACGACATCACGGCTCGCCCACAAGCGGTCGTTTTCGCCGTAGTAGGCGTGAATGAAGACCCGCTCACCGGGCTCAAACATGACCCCCTCACAGTCCGCTCCGGCGGCGTTTCCGGCCAGGTCGACATGTTCGATCTCTACAACGTCATCGCCGCCGCCTCGGAAATATTCAACGACCCGAAAACGGGTTTTGACATCACTTCTGAATACAACGATCCAGCGCCTGTTCGCCCAGCCCAGCAGGCTGTCGGTTTCCCACGGGCGGGGAAGGTCGATTGTTTCAATCGCAACGGCGTCGATAATGACGTCGCCGGGCGTTCTGGGCGGCGGACCGCAGGCCAGGACGCTCTGCGACGCCATTATGCCCAAGACTGCCGCTGTGATTGCGGTTCTGATCATGCCGTCAGTCTATTACGCGCGCTTATGGTGGTCGAGGCTTTCCTAACGCCACCGTGATCAGTTGTGACTTGGCGATCAGGCGAAGAATGCCAAATTAGAAGGACACGCATCCAAGAGGTCCCCCATGCACCGCGCTCTGCTTCTTGCCACCACCCTGATCGCTTTTCCCGCCGCCGCCTGCGCGCAGGATGCCGGTGAGTATGCCGTTCCGGCGACCGCGGAGGGCGCGGACCTGCCGGAGGGGCTGGCCCAAGCGGTCTTTGCGTCGGGGTGTTTCTGGTGCACCGAGGCTGATTTTGAAAAGCTCGACGGCGTTGTGGAAGTCGTCTCCGGCTTTGCCGGTGGCACCGAGGAAAGCCCCGGCTATTACCAGGTTGTGCGCGGCGAGACGGGTCACTCAGAGTCCGCGCGTGTGATCTACGATCCGGAGGTGGTGAGCTATCAGGCGCTGCTCGACCATTACTGGGTCAATGTCGATCCGTTTGATCGCGCCGGCCAGTTCTGTGACCGCGGCTCGGCCTACGCGCCGCACATTTTCCCGCTGGATGAAGAGCAGCGCGCGCTGGCCGTGGCCTCAGCCGAGGCTGTTGAAGCCCGGTTTGAGCGCAGTGTGGCGGTCGACATCGAGCTGCACGACACCTTTTGGCCGGCCGAGGGCTATCATCAGGATTACGCGGAAGAAAACCCGATCCGCTATCAGCGCTACCGTTTCGGCTGCCGCCGCGATCAGCGCCTGCGCGAGATCTGGGGCAGTGAGGCGCTCGGCGGCTAGCGCCCGCGCGCGTACTGCAACTCGAATTCAGCCGTGCGGGGCTGCGGGTCATAGCCGTCAGCCAGGAAGAGCAGATAGCGGCGCTCAATCCCGCCGCCGAGATCGGTGACGAGCTCGCCCGCGGGCTCGAAGCGTTCGAAGTCGGCCTCAATCACCGGCACTTCCCAGTGGCGCTCCGACACAATCAGGATCGGGCCGTCGACTTGCGGGGTGAGCGGCCAGGTGGCCTCAGCAAAATTCTGCGGCCCCTCCTGGCGCAGCCACATGTAAAGCGGAATGTCGGTGTCCGGACCGTAGCGCTGGGTCTGGTGGAAGTCGTTGCGGTTATCAAAGGCGATGGCGCTGACGCCCCGCGTCTCGGCAGCCTCGATGACGGAGGCGGCGCTCGCGGGCCATTCGCGTACGCGTTTAAAGTCGTTGGACCGGCCCAGCGCGTCGGTCAGGCCTGGTGAGGCCGCGAGCGTTACAAACAGCCCGCCGACGGCAACATGAAACGCCACCGAGCCGTAAATCACAAAGCGCCGCCAGCGTGGACCGTCGGTGAGCAACCACGCCGTCAGGAGGGTTGCGGCGACATAGGCCGACGCGGCCCAGTTGGCGTGCGCCCGGCTGATGAAGGCCTGAAACGCCACGATGACCAGGGCCGGAATGGCGTAGCCGGCCAGCATCAACAGCGGACGGGCGTCGTCTGACAGGTCAAAGCGACGAAACGCGATCACCACGGCGGTTATGAAAGCGATCAGAGTTGCCGGGCCAAACACCGCAAACTGGTCGCCGATGAACTGGAGCAGCTCCTGGAAATTGAAGAGCGAGCCCTGCCAGTTCGCGTTCGCCGCGGTGTGGGAGACCGTCGCGAAATCGTTGGCGGAGTTCCATAGAATGTTGCCGCTGATGAGCGCCAGAAAGATCGCGAGCGCGGCGGCGCCTTTCAGGCTGAGCAGGGCCCGCCGGGTCGGGCCATCAATGACGATGGCGATGGCCGAACCGATGAGGAAATAGATCGCGGCGTATTTCGACAGGAAGGCCCAACCGGCGGCGGCACCCAGCAAGAGCGCAAACGGCCAGCTTGGCTGTTCGCGCAGCCGGATCAGCGCGTAGAAGCCGATCGACCAGCCCACCATCAGGACACCATCGGTGGAGATAATGATGGAGGACAGCCAGACCGCAGGCATCATCACCCACAGGGCTGCTGCCCAGAAACCGGCGCGTGGCCCAAACAGGCGCGCCGCGGTCAGCCCCAGAAAGCTCGCCGTCGTCAGGTGGAGCAGGGGCGCGCTTAATCGTACCGCCCAGTCGGCATCGCCAAACAGGGCGGTCGTTGCCGCGATCACCCAGGCGATCATTGGCGGCTTGGAGAAATACCCCCAGTCCAGCGATTGCGACCACAGCCAGTATTGCGTCTCGTCGGCGTAGAGGCTGTTGGGATCGAGGACCGCAAGGACAATCCGCAAAAGAGTGATGCTTGCCAGCAGTGCGATCGCCGCGCGCAGTGCGGTGCGCGGTGTATCCAGAGGGGAGGTGTCCTGCGGGGCGTAGAGCTGGGTCATGGCCGGTGGATGCCCCCGCGTTTGCGCCTTGTCAAAGCCTTGATGGAATCGGGCTGTCACATTTCGGCGATTTTGGCGGGCTCAGCGCGATGCGGCGTGGCGCAAATGCAACGCCACCCCATCACATGTGTTCAGCGGATCAGCCCTGTGTGGGCTGTCGGAGACCGGCTTTTTGCACTGCAGCATCGCCTGTCACAGTGGGAATCCATGGTGTTGCAGGCAAATACGCCGCCCAGCGCTTGCTATGATGATCCGTGGTCTGATGACTGGCCTCTCGCGGTGACACAAAAGCTTCATAAACATGTCACCGAACCGTCAGCTCCGCGCTTTAACGCCCGCCTTCGAAGCGTAGGCGTAGTGTCTGCGTTGCACTCCGTTGGTCTATTAGGGGGACCTCCTCAATGTTCAAGAAGCTCGCTTACGGCGCTTCCATTGCCACGCTCGCTGCGCTGGCTCCGGTTGCCGCTGTTTATGCCCAGGAAACCACCTCCGCCATGCGCGGTACGGTCACCGACGCCTCTGGCGCCCCGGTGTCCAACGTGTCTGTGACGATCATCCACGAGCCGACCGGTTCGGCTGTGGTGCGTACCACGGGCGCTAATGGCCAGTTCAACGCGCGCGGCCTGCGCGTCGGTGGTCCTTACACCGTCATCTTCTCCGCTGGTGGCTTCCAGCCGGAGCGTGCTGAAGGCCTGAACCTGGCTCTGGGTGAAACCTTCCGCGCCGACGTCCAGCTCACCGCAGGTGCTGCAACCGCTGACGTCATCGTCATCACCGGTTCTGCTTTCACCGGCGACCTGGAAACCGGCCCGCGCACGAGCTTCTCTTCTGAAGACATCGACAACCTGCCGTCCATCTCTCGCGACCCGCGCGACATCGCTCGCCTGAGCCCGTTCGCAAACGTCGACCCGACCAACTCGGACGCGATCTCCTTTGCCGGTACGAACAACCGCTTCAACTCCTTCACCCTCGACGGTGTGAGCCAGAACGACCTGTTCGGCCTCAATGCCTCGGGCTTCCCGTCTGAAAACCGCGGTCCGGTTTCGATCGACGCGCTCGAAGGCCTGACGATCGAAGTGGCTCCGTTTGACGTCGAATACGGCGACTTCCAGGGCGGAACAATCAACGCTGTGACCCGCGGTGGTACCAACGAGTTCACCGGCTCGGTCTACGCTTTCTACACCGATGACAGCTATGTCGGTTCGCGCTCCGGCGACGACACCTTCACCTCGACCTTCGACGAAACCACCTGGGGTGCAAGCCTTGGTGGCCCGATCATCGAAGACAAGCTGTTCTTCTTTGCCTCCTACGAGCAGTTCAACCGTTCGACCCCGCTGCGCGACGGTCCGGCTGGCCTGTCCGGCTACACCAACCAGATCTCCGACGCTCCGATCAACGAAGTGAACCAGGTGTTTGACATCATGGAGTCGGTCTACGGTCTGGACCTGACCCGCTTCGAAGAAGCTCCGGCTGACACCGAAGACACCAAGTGGCTGGCTCGCTTTGACTGGCAGATCAACGACGATCACCGTCTCCAGTACACCTACAACACCTCTGAAGGCACCTCGGTGGCCGAGCGTAACGACGGCGCTGACCTTGGCACGCCTTCGACCTGGTACATCCGTTCCGAAGAGCTGGAGTCCCACTCCATGCAGCTCTTCTCTGACTGGACCGACAACCTGTCGACCGAAGTCAAGCTGGCCTACACCACGCAGGACACCGGTCAGGAGTCTGTTGACGGTGCCGACATCGCCAACTTCCAGGTGACCCTGCCGTCTGGCGGCGTCCTGTCGATCGGCCCGGACTTCTTCCGTCACGCCAACGCGCTCGCCAACGAAAGCTGGCAGGGCAAGTTCAAGGCTGACTATGTCTGGAACGACCACCTGTTCACGGCCGGTTACGAGTTCTTCTACCAGGACGTCTTCAACCTGTTCGTCCCGGGTTCGGAAGGTTCCTACGAGTTCGACAGCATTGCTGACCTTCAGAACCGTACGGCTTCCTCGCTGTTCTACCAGAACTCCGTCACCAACGACGAAAACGATGCGGCTGCAGCCTTCTCCTTCCTGAAGAACACCCTGTATCTCCAGGACGAGTGGAGCGTGAACGAAGCCCTGACCGTCGTCGGTGGTCTGCGTTACGAGTGGTACGCTCAGGACGACAGCCCGCTGTACAACGCCCAGTTCGAGACCCGTTACGGCTTCCGTAACGACGCGAACCTGGACGGTCTGGACATCCTGCTGCCGCGTATTGGCTTCAACTACGCACCGGATCTGGCGTTCGATGCTGACTTCGTGAACGTTGACAACTTCACCGTCCGCGGTGGCTACGGTCGCTTCGCAGGTGGTTCGGCCAACGTCTGGATCTCGAACAACTTCTCCAACAACGGCGTGTCGATCGACTCCTTATTCCTGCCGGGTCCGATCAACAATGTCAGCGCAACTGATATTCCGCAGGTTGCTCAGGATGGTCTCGTTGCCGGTGACGGTAACACCAACATCCTGGATCCGGGCTTCAACATCCCGAACACCTGGCGCGGCAATATCGGTGTGGACTTCGAAGTCGACATCATGTCGCTGGAAGACTTCCGCATCTCGCTCGACTATCTGCGTGGCGACAACGAAGCGACCGCCTTCTGGCGTGACATTTCGTGCCTCGACAACGGCACCTCGGCTGTTGACGGTCGTCCGGTCTACGCTTGCGGCTTCGACGCCAACAGCCCGCGTCAGGACCTGTTCCTGACCTCGGTCAATGGCGGCGAGTCCAACATCTGGACCGTGTCGGTCGCGAAGACGTTCTTCGACAACATCTCGGCGAACTTCTCCTACACCAACTCCGACGTGACCGAAGCCCACCCGGGCACCAGCTCGACGGCAACCTCGAACTACTCCGACTACGCAACCTTCGACCGGAACAATCCGATCGTTGCGCGTTCGAACTATGTTCGTGAGCATGACTTCAAGCTGCGTCTGTCTTGGGCTGACGATCTGCTGTTCGAAGATTACTTCACCCGCGTGGAGCTCTTCGCGACCCGTCGTTCGGGCCAGCCGTTCTCGTACACCTATGACTACACCAATGGTCTGGGTGGCCAGTACCGTCGTCTGTCGCCGTTCGGCATCAACGAAAGTTCTGCTGACGACGAAGGCACGCTGCTCTACGTCCCGATGACCGATGGCAGCGGTAACGTGACCCTGAACTCTGATCCGGGCATCGTTTACACCAACGGCTTCGACATCGACGGCTTCAACCAGTACCTGAAGGACACCGGTCTGATCGACTATGCGGGCCAGATTGCTCCGCGTAACGCGTTCGAATCTGACTGGATCAACCTGGTCGACCTGCGCTTCCAGCAGGAAGTCCCGGCCTTCTTCCCGAACGGTTCCAAGGCGACCTTCTATCTCGACATCGAGAACGTCGGTAACCTGCTGAACCCTGACTGGGGCCGTTACGAGCAGGTCCGTTACGAGTACTTCCAGCCGGTTGTTGAAATCGAAGATTTCTCCAACGGCCAGTACCTGTACGACGACTTCGGTGGTTCCCGTTCGGAAATCCGCACTTCCTTCCCGGCTTCGGTCTGGCAGGTTCAGCTGGGTGTTCGTTACGAGTTCTAAGAACGCGTATCTCAGCACAAAGCTGTCAAAGATTGGGGGCGGCGTCGAAAGACGCCGCCCTTTTTCTTTTTGGATGTGCTCCAGGACGTTCGTCTGGTCAGGTCCTCGCAGCGCGTTCGCAGTGCGTCCTTCGAGACGCTCGCCAACGGCTCGCTCCTCGCAGATGAGGGAAGCAGGAGCTTTATCAGTCCCTCATCCTGAGGAGCGCGAAGCGCGTCTCGAAGGACCTGCGAGGGGAAGCACTCCGAGGCCATCGGGCTCGCAAGGCGAACAGCCGCCCGCAGCGTGAGCGAGGACACGACGCCCCGGATGGGGCGGAGGACAGGAAAAACCGACATGAAACTGTCAGCCAAGTGCGCTATCCCCTGCCCATTGCGTTCATGCCCATGGGGAGCTCAATCATGTCACAACCGCGTTTCACATTGCCGTCTCGGCGTCTCGTTCTGGGCTCTGCCGCTGCCGGTGCCGCACTGGCGCTGGGTGCGGGATGCCGGGCCCCCTCAACGGGCTCCGCGCCTGTGTTTCGCAATGACCCGTTCTCGCTGGGCGTCGCGTCCGGCGACCCGGCGTCTGACGGTTTCGTGCTGTGGACGCGGCTCGCGCCCAACCCGCTCGATCCCCATGGCGGCATGGCCCCCGAACCGGTTGATGTGGCTTGGGAGATCGCCAGCGACGAGGCGTTTACGTCCATCGTGCGCACGGGCGTGGAACGGGCGCTGCCAAGGCAGGGCCACTCGGTTCATGCCGAAATCCACGGGCTGGAAGCGGGCCGTGAGTATTTCTATCGCTTCCATGTGGGCGGTGTGACCAGCCCTTTGGGCCGCGCCCTGACCGCTCCGGGCTATGGCGCACCGGTCGATGCGATGAAGATCGCCTGGGCCAGCTGCGCCCACTACGAGCAGGGCTATTTCCACGCCTATCGCGACATGGCCGAGGAGCGCGTGGACCTGATCATCCACACCGGCGACTACATCTATGAAAGCAGCTGGGGGCCGCAGGTGCGCCGCCATGTGACGCCCGAGCCCTATACGCTCGAAGACTATCGCCGCGTCCATGCAAATTACCGCCTGGACCCGGACCTTCAGGCCGCTGCCGCCATCGCGCCCTGGCTAATGACGTGGGACGACCACGAAGTCGACAATGACTATGCTGGCGACATTTCCGAAGAGCCCTTTGTCAGCGTGGAGGCATTCCGCAATCGGCGTCTTGCTGCGTATCAGGCCTATTGGGAAAACATGCCGCTGCGCCGTCGCTCCATGCTGGAGCGGGCCTCTGGCCGGATGCGGATTTGGGGTCAGACGGTGTTTGGCAATCTGGCCGAAATCAACATGACGGACGGGCGCCAGTTCAAAACGCCGATGGCCTGTCCCAGCGAGGAAGATCGCGGCGGTCAGGTCATTGACCCCGCCGCCTGCCCGGAGCGCGAGGACGAGGCGCGCACCTATCTGGGCGAGGCGCAGGAGCGCTGGCTCCGTCGCAGTTTCGCGCGCTCCGGCGCAAGCTGGAGCTTTATCGTCCAGCCCACCCTGTTCAGCCAATTCTATACCACCAATCCTGAAACCGGCGCGCCAACCAGCTGGACCGATGGCTGGGACGGCTATCCGGCGGCGCGCCGCCGCCTTGCTGAAACCCTGGCGTCGCGCGAAACCGCCGACCCCATCATTCTGGGCGGCGATACGCACTGCTACTGGGTGACCGAGGTGAAGACCGATTACGCCGATCCGGCGAGCCCGTCGGTGGGGTCAGAATTCGTCACCACCGCCGTGACCAGCCACCACACCAATCATGACTTCTTTGCCGCCAATGCGGCCAATTTCGATCACATCAAGCATTTTGATGCGCGCGAGCGCGGCTATGGCCTGATCAATCTGACGCAAGACCGGGCCGAGGTGCATCTGCGCACCGTGGGCGAGGTGAAGCGCCAGAATGGTTACGCACCGTCAGACCAGAAAGTCTACGTGGTCGAGCGCGGGGCCCGCCGCCCGGTGGAGGCCTAGTCGGCCTCTACCCGGCACGCGCCTTCATGCAGGATGCTCGCCCGGTTCGCGGTAGCGACGCAGGCGTTGGGATAGGTTTGCCCGTCACAGCCGCACACGGGGCGGTATTCGCGCGTGCAGGCTTGCGTCACGGCGGTGCATACACCCATCTGGTCGGCGGCCCCGCATTGGGTACCTGCCTGCCACTGGCAGAAATTGGCGGTGTAGGCGGCGCTCTCCTCGCCTTCGCAGCGAATGCCCATCATCCCGCCGCACATCTCACCCAGGCTTGCGACCGGGCGGGTCGGCGGCCCGGAGGTTTCCGGCGGACCAGACAGCTCGGGCGTGTCAGAGCCGGTCTGCGGTGCAGCGCAGCTCGCAAGCGCGAGGGTGGCAAGGGCAATCAGGACAAGGCGCAGCATGATTTCGGCTCCGGTGGTGGAAATGAGGTCTGTCCCACTCTATCACGTCGCTACACGAATGAGAGATGAACGAGATCTGCCATGAGCCTGCGCCTCGCCTTTATGGGAACGCCTGAATTCGCCGCCGCGTCGCTGGCAGAAATCGTCGGTGCCGGCCATGAGGTGGCGGTGGTCTATACCCAGCCGCCGCGCCGGCGCGGGCGTGGCCAGGCGGAAACCAAAACCCCGGTCCATCAGCTCGCCGAGCAGTTCGGCATCCCGGTCGAAACCCCGGAGAAATTCAAGGACGAGGCGGTCCTTGAACAGTTTGAGGCGCTCGATCTCGATGCCGCGTGCGTCGTGGCCTATGGCCAGATCTTGCCCCAGCGGGCGCTGGATGCGCCGGAGCTGGGCTGTCTCAACCTGCACGCCTCGCTGCTGCCACGCTGGCGCGGTGCAGCGCCTATCCAGCGGGCCATCATGGCGGGCGACGAGGTCACTGGCGTCCAGATCATGCAGATGGAAGCTGGCCTCGATACCGGCCCGGTGCTGATGAGTGAAGTGGTTCCCATATCTGAAGCCGACACCGCCGGTACGCTCCACGACCGGCTGATGACGACAGGCGCGATGCTGTGGCCGCGCACGCTGGCGGCGCTGGAGCGTGGGTCACTCGCCGCCCAGCCGCAGGGCGAGGAGGGCGTGACCTACGCCCACAAACTGACCGCAGAGGATCGCCGCATCGACTGGTCAAAGCCAGCCGGTGAGGTCGCCGACCAGATCCGCGGCCTGTCGCCTTTCCCCGGGGCATATTTCGAAATCCCGGGTGACAAGCCGGTGCGCGTGAAGGTTCATTTTGCCGTGCCGGAGGCTGGTGAGGGCGAGCCCGGCGAGGTGCTGGATGATGAGCTGCGGATCGCCTGCGGTCGCGGGTCGGTGCGTCTGACCCGTGTGCAGCGTGAAGGCCGCGGCGCGGTGGATGCGCGCGACTTCCTCAACGGTCTGGCAGCGCCCTTGCCCGGCAAAGTCGACTAGCGTCAAATCGACTTATCCCTACATCCCGAAATTGTGGTAATTTTCCTCTGTGTATGAACAGGGGAGACGCCACCATGAAGGTTATCAATCACCGGCTCGTTCAGGATGACGGCAAGCCATACCCGTTTGAACGCTCGCCAAACCAGTCGTCTGGCACGATCACGCCGCGATTTCTGATCATCCACTACACGGCGGGACGCAGCGCGGAGAGCTCTGTCAGCTGGTTTAAAAACCCCGATGCCAAGGCGTCGGCCCATCTGGTGATCGGCCGCGATGGCAGCATCACACAGATGGTGGGCTTCAACCGCAAGGCCTGGCATGCGGGCAAGTCGCGCTGGGGCGATATCGTCGGGCTGAACAGCCACTCTATCGGGATCGAGCTCGATAATGCCGGTGAGCTGACCCACAAGGCGGGCGGCGGCTGGACCGCATGGTTTGGCAAGACCTATGACGACACTGACGTCGTCGTGGCCAATCACAAGCATGACGCGCCGGGCACCGCGCCAAGCGGCTGGCACGCCTATACCGAGGCGCAGCTTGACGCCCTGATGGATGTCGTGGCGGTGCTGCAGGCGAAGTACAAGTTCGAGGCCGTGCTCGGCCATGATGACATCGCCCCCGGGCGCAAGCGTGATCCCGGCCCGGCCTTTCCCATGGCGAGCGTGACCGCCCGCCACGAAGGCCGCGATGCGGACGCGGATGTCGATCCCCTCGATACGACCTGCAAAACCTGCGGGCAGCCCATGCCGCTTGATGGCTAGGCACTCAAGCGAGGCTTGACGGGGCGAGGACGGCGCGCGATAGCGCGGCCCATGCCCCGCTACAAGCTCACAGTTGAATATGACGGTCGCCCCTTCGTGGGCTGGCAGCGCCAGGACAATGGCCCCAGTGTTCAGGCCGCGCTGGATGACGCCGCACGAAAGCTCGACCCGCAGGCGGGCGATATCTATGGGGCGGGGCGAACCGACTCGGGTGTTCACGCGCTGGGGCAGGTGGCCCATCTCGATCTTCAAAAGGATCTGCCCGCCGACAAGGTGCGCGACGCCATCAACTATCACCTGAAGCCGGCCCCCATCGCGGTGGTGGAGGCCGAGCAGGTCAGCGATGATTTCCACGCCCGCTTCAGCGCCACAAAGCGCGGCTATATCTACCGCATCGTGGCGCGCCGGGCCCCGCTGGCGCTGGACCGGGGGCTCGCCTGGCGGGTGCCGAAGGCGCTGAATGCAGACGCCATGCATGCTGCCGCCCAGCATCTGGTGGGCACCCACGACTTTACCACCTTTCGCGATGCCCAGTGCCAGGCCGACAGCCCGGTGCGCTCGCTGGAGGCGATCACGGTCTCCGGCTACCCCGATGGCGAGGTGGAAGTGCGCGTGCAGGCGATCAGCTTCTTACACCGCCAGGTCCGCTCCATTGTGGGGTCGCTGGTGGAGGTGGGGCTTGGCAAATGGAGCCCGGCAGATTTCAAGGCGGCGCTGGACGCCGCGGACCGCAAGCGCTGCGGCCCGGTCGCGCCGTCCGACGGGCTTTATCTTCACTTTGTGTCGTATGACGCGGGCCAAAGCTGAGCGCGCCATCTTGGCAATTTCGCCAGATCGCTTAAGTGAAACGCCATGACTATGAATTCTGTTTGCGTTTATTGCGGGTCCAATTTTGGATCCGATCCGATCTACACCGAAGCTGCCGAGGCCATGGGCCGAACCCTCGCCGAACGGGACCTCAGACTGGTCTATGGCGGGGGTCAGGTGGGCCTGATGGGCGTGGTGGCCGATGCCTGCATTGATGCAGGTGGTCAGGTTCTGGGCGTGATCCCGGACTTCCTTGATCACAAGGAAATCGCCCACCCGCGCGTGCAGGACATGCGCATTGTCTCCTCCATGCATGAGCGCAAGCTGATGATGGCGGACAATGCCGATGCCTTCATCGCCATGCCCGGCGGGCTGGGCACGATGGAAGAGCTGTTTGAGGTGTGGACCTGGTCCCAGCTTGGCCGCCATAAAAAGCCGGTTGGCCTGCTCAACATGAAGGGCTATTGGGACAAGCTCACCGCCTTCCTCGATCACATGCGCGATGAGGGCTTCGTGGAAGGCCGCCACCGCGACATGCTGCTGTCGGCTGAAACGCCCGAAGCGGTGCTCGAAGCGCTGGAATCGTACGAATTTCCCGGCATGATCGCGAGCCTGGAGCGCACGCAGACTTAAGGCTGGGTCAGTCTCAAGTCCTCAATTTCGCCGAAAATTTGCGGTCCATAGTTTGAAACGACTGCAATATCTACGCCCAGATCACGGTCTCGTGGAAGACCGCGTCCCGTTGAGAGCCGCCAGCCAATGCGGAACATGGCATCGGGCTCACACTCTGCCGCGGCCTGCATTTCCCAGTTCAGGCGTTTTTGCGCGTACGCGTTTAGATCTTCCCCTTCGCGCGGTGCGGCGTAGGCGGCCAGCGACATGGCGATGACGCTGCCTTCTTCGATGGCAGCTTCAAGATATGAAAGGCCTTGTTCATCAGTCGGTCCCCACGGTGCATTTTGGCTTATTAGCTCCGCGCCACGCACCGTCATGGCTTCAACGTGGCCAGCATCCGCTGCTCGGTCCAGCCAAGGAGCCAGCTCCGCCGCGAGCGTTTCGTCTTCCAGATATGTGGCGCCGAGGCCAAGGTCGTATTGCGCATCGAGATCACCCGCTTCTGCGCGCGCGAGTAGTGCGGCGGGTGGTGACCCGGTTTCGGTCCAGGTTGCGAAGTCGTAGGAGGTAGCGGGCTCGACCATCGAGGCTTGGGCCTGGCAGTCGAGGAGCGGCCCGAACTCACTCCGCGTGTCCAGATCTGTCGAGGGCTCGAATTTGCGATCCAGTGGGAAGGGGTAGAGCAGATCGATGCTAGGGCCTGTGGTCGCCTCTTCCAGCACTAAATAGTCGCCTTGCCCATGGGCAAAGTGTTCCATCGCACCGATCCGCTGGCGCATAAGATGCCTTGGGGTTTCGGGAACTGCATCCCATTCTGCCAGACGCTCCCGGTAGGTCGCCGGGTCAGCTTCGTTATACACTGCGTCCCAGGCACGACTGCTCACCCAGCTATCCTTCCAGGCAAGCAGCGACGCCTTGAAGCCAGCCGGCACAGTGCGTGAATACTGCCAGACATATAGACCGGTCACCACAACGGCGATGACGAGAACGATGGATATGATCCATTTCATGGTGCGCGCCTATTACCGGCTAAAGCCCTCAACGCGCGATATTCTCGCGCCATAACACCATAGAGCGTGCGGCGTGCCACTGGCAAATGCCCCAGCCCCTTCCAAGTTTTGCCCCCACGCGGTACTCAAGCGCCATGAGTATTCAAAACGCCAAACTCGATCAGGTGATTGACCGCTTTGACCAGGTCGAAGCGCGTCTGGGCGCGGCCACGGATGGCGATGAGATCGTCAGCCTGTCCAAGGAGCATTCCGAGCTCAAGACCGTTGCTGACAAGGCGCGCGAGCTGAAAACGGCGCGCGCGGATCTGGCTGATGCTGAAGCCATTATTGAGGATGGCTCGGATGCCGACATGGTGGAGCTGGCCCAGGACGAGCTTCAGGATCTCAAAAAACAGGTCCCCGGGCTGGAACGTGAGCTACAGCTTCTCCTGCTGCCCAAGGACAAGGACGACGAAGCCTCCATCATGATGGAGATTCGCGCCGGGACCGGCGGCGACGAGGCTGCACTGTTCGCCGGCGATCTGTTCCGCATGTATGAGCGCTACGCGTCCAAGAACGGCTGGTCGGTCTCGGTGGTCGAAGCCAGCGAAGCCGAGGTCGGTGGCTATAAGGAAATCGTCGCCAGCGTGTCGGGCAAGGGCGTGTTCGGTCAGATGAAGTTTGAGTCTGGCGTACACCGGGTTCAGCGCGTGCCGGTGACCGAAAGCGGCGGACGCATTCACACCTCAGCGGCCACGGTCGCGGTGCTGCCAGAACCTGAAGACGTGGATATCGAGATCAAGGATGAAGACATCCGGATCGATACCATGCGCGCCTCTGGCGCTGGCGGGCAGCACGTCAACAAGACCGAATCTGCTGTGCGCATGACCCACCTGCCAACCGGCATCATGGTGGTCAGCTCAGAAAAGTCGCAGCACCAGAACCGCGCCATTGCCATGCAGGTTCTCAAGGCCCGCCTTTATGAAAAAGAGCGCGCCGAGAAGGACGCCGCCCGCGCGGCAGATCGCAAAGGCCAGGTCGGCTCCGGCGACCGGTCCGAGCGCATCCGCACCTATAACTTCCCGCAGGGGCGGGTCAGCGATCACCGCATCAACCTGACGCTCTACAAGCTGGATGAAATTCTGGCCGGTGAGGCGCTGGATGAAGTGATCGATGCCCTGCTGGCCGAAGATCAGGCGGCCAAGCTGGCGGCCATGGAAGAGGCTTAAGCCTCGTGACCCGCGCTGATGCGCTGCGCGATGCGGTTGTCCGGCTGAAGGCCGCAGGCCTGGGCGAGGATGCAGGCGACGATGCCCGCGCGCTCCTGGAACGCGCCTCAGGCCTGTCGCGCGCCAGCCTGATCGCAGCGATGCGTGAGGCCATGCCAGCTGATGAGGCCGCGCGCTTTGAAACTCTGATCGAGCGCCGCGAACGCCGCGAACCACTCTCTCACATTCTTGGAAGTGTCGGCTTCTGGACCCTCGACCTTCACGTCACCCGCGATGTGCTGACCCCTCGGGCGGATACCGAGACCATCGTTGAAGCCGCTCTTGAGGCGATAGATGACCGGACCGCGCCGCTGCGGCTGCTGGACATCGGCACAGGGTCTGGCGCGATTGCGTTGGCTCTGCTCAGCGAGCTGCCGAACGCGCGAGCGGTCGCGACGGATATCTCTGCCGCCGCCCTTAAGGTCGCCAGGGGCAATGCAGAGCGCAACGGCCTCGCCGGGCGGATCGACTGTGTAGAGACGCGGTGGGCAGACGGGCTCGATGGCCCGTTTGATCTGGTGGTGTCCAACCCGCCTTATGTCGCCACCGCGGTGATTGACACGCTGGAGCCTGAAGTCAGGGCCTTCGAGCCGCATATGGCGCTTGATGGTGGCGAAGACGGGCTTGATCCCTATCCTCATCTGATCGCCGAGGCGCGCCGCCTCCTAAGCCCTGAAGGCCAGGCTGTTTTTGAGATCGGCTATGATCAGGGCGAGGCTGCCCTGCGGCTTGCCAGAGACGCTCAGGCCAAGGCTGAACTACGCCAGGATCTGGCGGGCCGGGACAGAGCGCTGGTCCTTCACTTTCCCGACCTAAAAAGAGACGTGAAAAAAGGCTTGGAATCTTAAGCCCAATGCGTCTAGTTTGCAGATATCAGGTTTACGGCGCTGACCGGGACAGGGGCTGCCCCGATATTTCGCTTCGCGACCGACCCTGAATAATGGCCCTTAATGTTGAGCTTTGAAGTCGGTTCGCCGACCGCTTGGCTTAACCCGCGGCTCGGCTGCATGGTGCAGCTCGAATATTGGCCGCCAGACAACGGACCGAGCGACTTTCGCCAAGCTGAATAACAGATCCAGGTTTTTTCCATGAAGCGGCAACGCGGACGCGGGCGTAAGCCCGGCAACAACAATAACCGGAATTTCGAGAGCAACGGCCCGGACGTCAAAATCCGCGGAAATGCCTCGCATATCTACGACAAATACATGCAGCTGGCGCGCGACGCCATGTCCTCCGGTGACCGGGTGATGGCAGAAAACTACTACCAGCACGCCGAGCATTATCTGCGCATTGTGCAGGCCAACCAGGCCCAGCAGCAAAGGCGCGACGACAACAATGGTGACGGCGACGACAATCGTGGCCAGAACCGCCGGAACACCAATCAGAATGACCGCGATGATAACGCTGCGTCGTCTGACAATGGGGACGGTGAGGATGGCGACAACCGCAGCCGTAATCGCCGCAGTCGGGGTCGCCGCCGCGACGAGCAACCGGAAAACTCCGGCGGAGATGACCCGCTGCCTGTGGTGACACCGGATGCCGGGGCTGGTGAGCAGCCGGGCCTGAGCTCTGACGATGACGATGAGCCCAAGCCGCGCCGCCGGGGTCGCCCGCGCAAGTCAGAAGCCTCTGACGACAGTGGTGAGGATAGCCCCAAGCCCCGTCGCCGGTCCCGCCGTACACCGGACCCTGACGCCGAGGCTGCCCTGAAAGCCGCCGATGGTGAAGAGGGCGGTGGCTCATCGAAGGATGATGCCGCAGCCTAGGCAGGCTCGCCAATCGGAACAAAAAAGCCCGGCCTCGCGAAATGCGGTGCCGGGCTTTTTCTTTTTCTGGGGTGCGGGTTTACCAGCGGGCCTGAACGCCCACGCCGACATAATGCTCGTCTTCTTCCCAGTCTTCGGTGCCGAGCGTGAACTTGCGGTTCTCGCGCACATAGCCGAGCGAGGCGTAGGCGTTGTCATTGAGGGCAAAGGCCACGCCCAGATGGGCGTCCCCAATGGTCGTCTGGGCTGAGACCGGAGCGATCGTGTATTCACGCAATCCGGCCGGTGCGACAGCGTAGGATTCCTGTCCCGCGCCACCCACAATCCACCAGCGGCGGTCCTGGGCATCCATTGGCGCGTAGGTGACGTCAAAGCCGACCGCCTGACCGCTCCAGGCCGGGCCGGACGGGGCGCTGGCGCGCGGGGATACCTGAACTCCCGACGGCGGGGTCAGCTGGTCTTCGCGCAGGGTCGCGCGGGCAAAACGGGTGGGCTGGGTCTCGCCGCTGATCACATCCGCGGCGACCGCCCGCGAGGCAGCGGACACGTCACTGATATCCAGCATACCATTATGGATTGAAGCAGCTGGAGCATCCATGGCGGGGGCTTCATACAGCCCGCGATCATTGGAAATGGCACCGGGCACCAGCGCGGTAAATGCTCCCGCGCCGGCAATCAGCGCCGCCAGCGAAATTTCAAGCTTTCTTGTCCCCGTCATAGCAATTGCCTGTGTCGGGCCCCCTCATGAATTAGGGGTATTAAGCTATTGGTTACATTTGAAATCAAGTTAAAAACCGCACACCGTCAAAACCACGTCCTGTGCTTACGATGACGCGATTGGATGCTGAAGGCTGCGTCTTGCTTTCTAGTGTCGTCAATCGTCCTTGGCCATGCCGCCTTTCTCCCTCCCCCCAATGCGGGGAGGGTGGGCAAGCCGAAGGCTTGGTCGGGTGGGGGGCAGCGCCAGCGCTCGATGATCTTCACCCCACCCGTCCGCTAGCGCGGACACCCTCCCCCTCAAGGGGAGGGAAGCCGCTCTCAACCGTTCAGGCAGGCGGTGCCTAGTGGGCGGCGCGGCGCATTTGACCGGCGATTTCGTCCATCTCGGCCTGTTCCGCGGCGCGAAGCTGGTCCTGAATGCGCGCCAGGCGGCGCTCTTCCAGAAGCTCATACTTCTTCAGTTCCGCGAACGCGTCTTCAAGACGGGCTCGCAGGGCATCGGCCTGACCGGCGACCTCATCAAGCGAGGCGCGCAGATTGTCTTTGCGCTGAATCACCGAGCGAGCATAGCTGCCGTAAGCCAGGTAGCCGTCCTTGTCCTCGGCGGCGACGGCCTGCTCTTCCGGCACGCTCTGTTCGAGACGGGAGATCTGACCACCGATAGAGGCGCGGGCGCGCTCAATCTCGGCCATCTGCTTTTGTAACTCTTCCACCTTGAACCGGGCCAGCCGGATCAATGGTTCATGGGACCTGTTTGCCATGGTCTACCCCTTTCACTCTCCACCCAAAATCCCGGCCAGGTCCGCGAAGCTCGTCTCGATCGAGCCGACTTCGTCTTTATCCTGTGCCAGGAATTGTTCCAGCGGCTCGTTGACCGCTATCGCCCGGTCCACCTCCGGGTTCGTCCCCTGGGCATATGCACCCAGTCGGATCAGTTCCTCCATGTCGCCATAGGTGGCGAGGAGGGCGCGTGCCTGCTTGGCCAGGGGCACCTCTTCGGGTGCGTAAACTTCTGGCGCAGTGCGCGAGATTGATTTGAGAACGTCGATCGCCGGGAAGCGTCCACGCTCGGCAATGGCCCGGCTCATGACCACATGGCCATCCAGGATGCCTCGCACGGCGTCCGCGATTGGTTCGTTATGGTCATCGCCGTCCACCAGAACCGTGAACAGGCCGGTGATCGATCCAGACCCGTTGGGGCCGGGCCCTGCGCGCTCCAAAAGCGCGGGCAATTCAGCAAAGACCGAAGGCGTGTAGCCGCGCGTGGTCGGTGGCTCACTCGCAGCAAGGCCGATCTCGCGCTGGGCCAGAGCAAAGCGTGTCACAGAGTCCATCAGGCACAACACGTTCAGGCCCTGATCGCGGAAATATTCTGCCACGGTCAGCGTCGCGTAAGCGGCACGGCGGCGGGCGAGGGCCGGGGCGTCGCTGGTCTCGGTGATAACCACCGAGCGCGCGCGGCCCTCCGGACCCAGCGTGTCTTCAACAAATTCACGGGCTTCACGGCCCCGTTCGCCGATCAGGCCAATAACGATGACATCGGCTTCAGCGCCGCGCGCAAGCATCGACATCAGAACCGATTTGCCCACGCCAGAGCCGGCAAAAATACCCAGGCGCTGACCGCGGCGCATGGGCGCAAAGACATTGAGCGCCTTCACGCCCAGATCCATACGCTCACCGAGACGTTGGCGCGAATGGGCGCACGGGGCGCGCCCTTTTAGCGGGTAGGTAATGTCGCCTTGCGCCATCAGGCCACCGCCATCGCGAGGGCGGCCAAAACTGTCCATCACCCGGCCAAGCCAGGCGGCGCAGGGGCGCAGGACCGAGCCGTCCGGATCAATCGTGGTTTTTGCACCCGGGCGCACACCTGCCAGATCGCCATAGGCCATCATCAAGGCGGTGTCGCCGCGAAAGCCAACAACCTCCAGGTCCGAGGCGTTGGTATCCGTGCTGTGTTCAAGGCGGGCACTGGCTCCGAGCGTCAACGCAGACTTCGGGCCCTGAGCTTCAACGAGCAGGCCGTTCACTGCGCTAATGCGCCCTGTATAGGTAAGCGTCGGCGTTGCCGAGACCCGCTCTATCAGCCTGTCCACCGCATATTCCCGCGTTTTTGCGACGCCTTTTGCGCCGAGAGAATCACCTTGTACCAAAACGCGGTTTCGGTCGGGTAAACGCGGCGCTTGTGCTCTGTTAAGTGTGGCCTGGACCTTAAAAATACGGCTCAGCTGTGGCCAAGCCGGTATTGATCCACTATCTCACGCGCAGTCGCCCGCTCCGCTGCCGACCGCAGACGGATCGCTGCAGCGACGCCGAGACTCGCCCCCGGCTATCGGGGTGCACCCACATCGAAGTCGAACTGATGTGCGCATCGTGGCGCATGGCGCGGTTCGAGTTGTTGAAACACTGGCGCTTCAGCTGCCGCCGACCCGAAAAGGCCGACGAGGACCCGCTATGCCCTTTGATCACAAGCCCGAACCGATTGCTGTCTCCCGCCCCAAACAAAAAGGGCTGGTGCGCCGTCACAAGGACAATGTCTACGGTCAGATTTCCGAGACCAAGTTCAATCGCTATGTGGTCCACGACATCGCGCGCTACCGCAAATATGTCGATGAGGGCGGTGCGGCCGTCTACTCGCAGGAAGAGCTGGATGAACTGGAAGCCGCCGGCATTTCAGATCGCCTGCCGCCGCGCGCCACGGGCTATTATCTTGATCTGGCCAAGCGCTCGCAGGCTGTGCGCAACCTGATCAAGGCGCGCCCTGAAGAGATGGAAGATCTGTCCGGTGAAAAGGATCCGTCCAACCAGCTGAAATATTCGCCGGTCCCCGGTCTGCTCCACAAGTATGAGCTCTGCCTGATCTACGTGGTGCGTACCTGCTCCAGCTGGTGCCGCTATTGCTACCGCTCCGACTTCCTGACCGGGAAGACGGAGAAGGACACCGCCTCGATCACCGAGATCACCGATTACATCAAGGGCCATAACGCGGCTGTTGAGGCCGGTGAAATCACCGACAAGCCGAAGATCCGCGAAGCGCTTCTGTCCGGCGGTGACCCGATGGTGCTGTCGAACCGCAACCTGTTTGACTATCTCAACGGTCTGGCTGAAGCCGGTCTCGACGTCATTCGCATCGGGACCAAGGAGATGGCCTTCTTCCCGGAGCGCTTTGACGACAACTTCTTTGAGATGCTCGACCTGTTCCATGAGCTCCACCCGCATGTGCTGGTGGCCTTCATGGTCCACTTCACGCATCCCGATGAATTCCTGCACGTCACCGAAGATGGTGAGTGGGTGCGCGACGAGCATGGCCGCTTCCTGCGCAACCGTCTGGTGGAGAGCGCGGCTCAGCGCCTGCGCTCGCGTCCCTTCGTGACGCTGGAGAACCAGACGCCGATCATCGACCAGGTCAACGACAATGCCGATGTTCTCCGCATCATGCAGCAGGAACTCAAGCGCATGGGCGTGAACAACCACTACTACTTCCAGTGCCGCGAGATTGAGGGCTTCCGCGCGTTTGCCGTGCCGGTGGAAACCGCCTGGAAGCTGCACGCTGAAAGCCAGCACGGCCTGTCTGGCATTGAGCGCTCACGCTTTGCGCTGTCGACCGAGGCCGGCAAGATGGAGCTGGTCAGCGTGATCGATGGCGACGAGCGTCTGGCCGACGCTGTGGGCGGCCCGGTGGGCGAAGCGCTGGCCGAAGGCCTGGTGGTCTTCCGCCTGCACCGCACGCCGTTCGAGAACCGTCAGAGCGATATCGTCATTGCGCGCCGCAATCCGGACGCCCTGTGGATCACCGGCTATGAAGACCGCATCCTTTATGACGGTCGCCGCGAGGATGCCGATGACAAGTTCGGCCCGCTTCTGGCGGCGCTCGCGCCGGCTCTGGCAACCGCAGCGGAATAATCTGAGCATCCGGAATGAATGCCCGGCATTTGCGAACGCGGTGCCGGGCTTTTTTGTGCGCAGACCGCGCAGCTGAGCGCGATCTGCTCCGTTCGTGCCGAGGCTTCTGGCGATAAAGCCCCCACAATTCTCTTGGGGAAAACTGACCGGGGTCGAATTCACTGCATTTTTCACAAAAACAAATATGGCGAAATTTCAGTCTCGTTAACCCTTTGAGTTACAAGCATACAAGGTGATTCTGAGCGCTGGCGGACTCGATTCTGCCTAAGGAGTCAAACCCCCGTTAACTTTCCAGTAGGAAGTTCGCCACACAGTGCGAATAAGGTTAACGCTAGGTGCATTCGACGGGGCGAAACGATTCGTCATTATGGGTGCCGAACAAGGGGGAACCGATGCGGGTTCTGTTGATCGAAGACGATCGCGCGACAGCGCAGGGCATCGAGCTGATGCTCAAGTCGGAAGGGTTTAATACCTACGTCACCGATTATGGTGAGGAAGGTGTCGATCTCGGCAAGCTTTATGACTACGACATCATCCTTCTGGACCTGAACCTGCCGGACATGCCGGGGTTTGATGTCCTGAAGACGCTGCGCGTGGCCAAGGTGGATACGCCGATCCTGATCCTGTCGGGTAATGCCGACATTGATAACAAGGTTCGCGGCCTGGGCTCCGGCGCTGATGACTACATGACCAAGCCTTTCCACAAGGAAGAGCTGATCGCCCGCATCCACGCGGTGGTGCGTCGCTCGAAAGGTCATAGCCAGTCCATCATCAAGACCGGCGACATCGCGGTGAACCTCGACGCCAAGACCGTCGAAGTGAACGGCCAGCGCGTGCATCTGACTGGCAAGGAATACCAGATGCTGGAGCTGCTCTCACTGCGCAAAGGCACCACGCTGACCAAGGAAATGTTCCTCAACCACCTGTATGGCGGCATGGACGAGCCGGAGCTGAAGATCATCGACGTCTTCATCTGCAAGCTCCGCAAGAAGCTCTCTGCGGCCACCGATGGTGACAATCACATCGAGACCGTCTGGGGCCGTGGCTATGTGCTGCGCGACCCGGTGGAAGAAGCCAAGGCGTCCTAAACAGACCCAAAGCTTCTTACAGACAGGAAAGCCCCGGTGCGCATCCACCGGGGCTTTTTTGTTTGGTCACCATGTCACGCAGACATCGGCGGTGGGGGTGCTAGCCTGTCAGGAACGATCAAACGGAGCGTCCATGTTCGTTTCACTTGCCAGTCTCGTCGTGATCGCCAGCGCTGCCAGTGCCCAGCCGGCGCTGATCCTGGGTGAGACCCCGGCGCGTGATTGTCTGGAGGCGGCGCAATCGACCGTCGTGACCCGTGAAGACGAGGCCGTATGTGCGCGGGCTGTGGCCGATCCCCGGCTGACCCGGACGGATCGAACGGCAAGTCTGGTCAATTACGGCATCGTCCTGCGCAAGCGCGGCCAGTCAGCGCAGGCGCTCAGTGCCTATGACCGGGCGGCAGAACTGTCACCGGATCTGGCCGAGATTTATCTCAACCGCAGTGCGGCTCAGGCCGAGCTGGGCAATGACCGCGCGGCGCTGTCCGACATCAATCGTGCGCTGGAGCTTGGGCCGCAGCTTGCCCATGTAGCCCATTTCAACCGAGCGCTGATCCTTGAGCGGCGCGGTGACGCCGAGGCCGCCTACGCCGATCTTCTAGAAGCCCTGCGCCTGCATCCCGATTACGCCCCGGCCCGGCAGGCGCTGGAGCGTTATCAGGTCAGCGCACGGGCCGAGGGCTAGTTCTCGGCGCGGAACACCACCTCACCGTCGACAACCGTCATGACGGGACGCGCATCACGCAGCTCCAGATCCGGCACCGTCATAAGGTCACGGTCAAAGACGGAGAAGTCGGCGATCTTGCCCACTTCGATCGTGCCCAGCTCATCTTCACGGAAGCTGGCGTAGGCCGGCCAGATCGTGAAGAGCTTCAAAGCCGTCTCACGGTCTAGCGCCTGATCGAGATTCCAGCCCTCACCGGCATAGCCATCAAGATCGCGGCGGACCGCGGCGGCGTAGAACTCAATGCGCGCTTCACCGCGCTCCACCGGGGCGTCTGACCCGCCGGCAATGATGGCACCGGTATCCACCAGGCTCTGCCAGGCATAGGCCCCTTCAAGGCGCTGCAGGCCGATGCGCGAGGGCGCAAAGTGCAGGTCACCGATGGCATGGCTTGGCTGCATGGAGGCGATCACGCTCATTTCGCCAAAGCGCGGGATGTCGGCAGGGCTGAGCACCTGGGCATGTTCCACGCGCCAGCGCGGATCGGCGACCGTGCGTTCATCCTCAGCCACCGCGTCAAAGCTTGATTCCATCCAGTTCAGGAGCCGCTGATTGCCCGCATCGCCAATGGCGTGAACGGCGAGCTGCACGCCATCTTGAAGCGCTGCATGCATCATCTCTTCAGAGTTGGGACGGGTGGACAGGAAGAGGCCGCTATTGTCCGGCTCATCGTCATACGGTTCGAGCAGGGCCGCCCCGCGAGAACCGAGCGCGCCGTCCATGTAGAATTTGATGCCGCGCGCTATGACCCGGCCATCGCCTTCAATGCGTGGCGCGACGGCGGCGACCGCGTCATAGTCTTCCGGGTTGGAGTAGACCATGGAACGAATGGCGAAGCGGCCTTCGTCGGCGAGCTCGGCCATCAGGTCTACGTCGGCATAGTTCACGCTCATATCGTGTACGCCGGTCCAGCCCGATGCAGCCATCACTTGCGCGCCCAGCTCATAGAGCGCCTTGCGTTCCTCGCGTGTCGGCTCCGGGCTGAGGGCGGCGAAGGGATACATGGCCGCGTCGACGAACATGCCGGTGGCGACGCCGTTTTCGTCTCGGTTGATCGCGCCGCCATCGGGGTTGGGAGTCTCGTCGGTGATGCCCGCCGCTTCAATCGCGGCAGTATTGGCGACCAGCGCATGGCCATCAGCGCGCACCAGCACGATCGGGCGCTCAGCTTCCACCGCATCGAGATCGGCCGCCGACGGGAAGCGTCCCTCCGGCCAGTGGGTCTCGATCCAGCCGCGGCCGGTAATGATGGAGGCGGTGGCGTCTTCGGCCGCGCCAGCCACCGCGGCCTGCAGCTCCGCGATCGAGCTGACGTCTTCAAGGTTCAGATTGCGTTCGCGCTCTCCAACGCCGATGACGTGGGCGTGGGCATCGGTGAAGCCCGGGAACATCGTCGCGCCGCCAAGATCGACCTGCTCGGTCTCGGTGCCGATAAAGGCCTCCGCGCCCGCCGCATCGCCGACATAGACAATGCGCCCGTCATCCACGGCGACCACCTCGGCCGTCGCCGGGCCGTCAAGCCCGGTATAGATGGGGCCGCCGGAAAAGACGCGGTCGGCTGGATCCGCGACAGGGGCATTGCTGCCGCTGTCCTGCGGCGCGCCGCATGCGGCAAGCAGAACCAGAGCGGGCAGAGCGGTGGCGGTCAAAAGGGCAGGGCGCATGGGATTAATCCTCAAACTTTTTAAAGCTCTTCATCGCCCCAGGCGGGCGGTGGGGTCACGACCGGTGAGGTCAGATCAAATTCGGCACGGAAATGCCGATCCGGGCGGGTCAGTTCGTAGACATAGGCCGTGTCGGTCACGCTCACAGACCAGGTGTTGGCCATGGAGGCGGGGATACCTTCGCGCTCGAACAGGTCCTTGGAGAATTGATCGGCGGGAAAATCCAGCGCGGTGCCCGACGCGGCTCCGACGGTGCGCCCACCATACATGGACAGGGCATCCTGCTCGCCGTCCTCGTGGCGGTGGTTGTGCTTAAGCTCGATGCCGCGATCCTCGGTCCGCGTGAACACCCAGACGCGGGAGCGATCCTCGCCCACATGGAAGGGCACGCGCACCACATCCGCCTCACAGTCGCGCACATGCATGACGAGGCGCTCGCTGGCGAAGTCAGCATCGCGCGGATCATCGGATGTGACCTCACCCTCAAACGCCTGACCGCACAGGGCGCTGAGCGCGTCCATCAGATCGGGCGATGTCTCCTCGGCGGGCGAACAGGCGGCAACGCCCAGTCCGGCCAGAGCAAAAACAGCAATACGCATGAGCCTCCCCAAACTCTGTCAGGGGCATACGCTAACCGTTTGTCTTGGAATTGAAAGGCTTTGCTCAGCCGGCTTCGCGCTGGCGCATCATCTTCTGCACCTTCTTCACCGCGCGCTCGCGCTTTAGCCGCGACAGGTAGTCGATGAAGACAATGCCTTCCAGATGATCCATTTCATGCTGGATGCACACGGCGAACAGGTCCGTCGCGATCTCTTCGCGCTTCTCGCCGTCATAGTCGAGATACTCGACCTTCACTTCGATAGGGCGATCCACGTCATCAAAGACGTCCGGGACCGACAGGCAGCCCTCCTGATAGGGCTTGGCCTCCTCCGTCAGTGGCGTGATCACCGGATTGACGAAGAATTTGGGATCGTTGCGATCGTCCGACAGGTCCATGACGATGACGCGCTTGTCCACGCCGACCTGAATGGCGGCCAGACCAATGCCGTTGGCGTCATACATGGTTTCAACCATGTCATCCATCAGCGCGCGCAATTCGTCATCCACGCCCTCGACGGGTTTGGAAACCTGCTTCAAGCGCGGGTCGGGAACAGTCAGTATCTCTCGAATAGCCATGCTGTGTAGGTAATCGAGTGCGAGGCGAGGTTCAAGATTGGGGGGTGTTTGTCTTACTCGTCCGCGGGAACAGCCCTGCGGCGAAACTCGATGCCAAGAATTCGCATTCTTGCAAGCTTGCGGACCGATTTCACAATGCGTTCAGCCCGGTTCCGGGTCTGAAACAAATTGGCATTGGCTCCAGAATATTTGATCTCGCTCTCCTCGCCATCATCTTCCCAACTGCAAAGTGGACAAATGTTGTGGGTGGGCGGGTCAATTGTATCGGGCGGTGCAGGCAAGCCGCACATGGGACATGAGGTTATGGTGATCGACTTGGGGGCCTTCATCCAATCCTCAACTTGAGGCCAGTCGATCTTGCGAATGATCCATTCGAGGTTTTCGTCCCCGGTGCCTGGCTTAAAGGGCTCAACCATATTGCCTGCCTACTCGGCGTCCCGATCGTCGCTGAGCGCCCTTGGCGTTTCATCGACCTGTTGCGGGGCTTCCAGCGCTTTGGTCTGGCCGTTGAGGTCGGCCATCTTGCGCGCCGAGACCATGACCCGGCCCTCCAGCGAGGCAACGGCCTTGTTGTAATTGCCGGTGGCGGTCTTCAGGCCCGAGCCCACACGGCCCAGGTGATCGGCAAAGGTGCCGAGACGGTCGTGGAGCTCTGCGCCGAGCGCCGCAATGGTCTGTGCGTTCTTTTCCAGCTTTTCCTGGCGGTAGCCGTAGGCGACCGCCTTGGCGAGCGCGAGCAGGGTTGCCGGCGTGGTGATGATGACATTGGCCTTGATGGCGTCATCAAACAGGCCGGGGTCTTCTTCAATGGCGGCGGAATAAAAGCTCTCACCGGGGATGAACAGCGCCACGAAGTCGATCGCGCCATCGACGGCTGAGGCATATTCCTTTTTGGCGAGCTGCTTGACGTGGGTCTTCACTTGCTGGGCGTGACGGCGCAGGGCATCGCGGCGCGTGGCCTCATCAGTGGCTTCCACCGCATCGAGGTAAGCCGTGAGCGCGACCTTGGAATCGATCACGAAGCGGCCGCCACCGGGCAGGCGCACGACAAAGTCGGGACGCAGGGCCGCGCCTTCTGAATTCTGGGTCTGGTGCTGGGCGTCGTAGTCGATGTCCTTGGTCAGGCCCGCCAGCTCCAGGATGTTCTCAACCGTGCGCTCACCCCACTGGCCGCGGGTGGTGGATTTGCGCTGCAGCGCGTTGACCAGCTTGGCCGTCTCGCCCTGCTGGCGGCTGAGGCCTTCGGTCAGAAGCGTGATCTGCTTGGTCAGTTCCGCTGAGCTATGCACCCGATTGCGTTCCAGCTGTTCAACCTGGTTTTTCACCGCGTCCAGATTGGCCTTGATCGGATCGACCAGCGACTTCACCCCGCCTTCGGCAAGCTTGGTATTGTTGGTGAAGGTCTCTTTCGCTTGCTCCATCAGCTTGGCGGTGGAGGCATCCAGCGCCTCACCGGCCAGGGCCTTGAAGCGGTCCTGCATCTCCTGGCTGAGCTGGGTCAGGCGTTTGCGTTCAGCGTCCACCGCCTGCTCACGCTCGCGCATCTGGGCAGACAGGCGCTCGATCTGCTTGTCGGCTTCGCTGCGTAGTGTGCGCTCGGTGCGCAGCTCGTCACGGACCTCGTCGAGCTGGGAGGCCGACGCGCGGGCGCGTTCCAGCTCCAGCTCGGCCTCGCGCAGGTCTTCGCGTGCTTGGGTCAGGGCGGCATCGCCCGCCGCCGCCCGCTTCCAGGCATTCATCGTCATGAAGGCGAGCACGCCAATGGCGACAAGGCCGACGCTGC
The DNA here is from genome assembly GCA_043513725.1 of Oceanicaulis sp. Lineage (GTDB taxonomy): Bacteria > Pseudomonadota > Alphaproteobacteria > Caulobacterales > Maricaulaceae > Oceanicaulis. The sequence goes on from CP121338.1 coordinate 2,469,490, forward strand.
CCACGGCGATCAGGGCGATGGTGTTCGGATCCATGACGGAAACTCCCAAAACAGAACGAAACAGGATCGTAGCGGATTCGTTTCCGGCGCGCGCCTTGCAACGTCAGTGATCCGAGGCAGCACCAGGAGAGCAGAATGCGCCTGTTTGAAACACCGCTTTCCCATCTGGGGACGATTGATCGCACCGCATGGCGGGAGTTTGCCCACCGCGATGGCGTCCTGCTCAGTCCCTATCTGCTGCCTGAATTTGCTGACCTTGTTGATGCGGAGCGCCGCGATGTGCGCGTCGTGATCGCCGAGGAAGAGGGATCGCCGGTGGGTTATTGTGCCTGCCACGCGCCGGTGGGCGGGGTGGTCCGTCCGGTGGGAGCGCCACTGTCTGACTATCAGGGATTTGCGGCAAAGCCCGGCTTTGAGATCAAGCCCGACGCCCTGCTGGATGTGCTGGGGGCCAGCGCGCTGGTTTATGACAACTGGCGCGGCAAGGCGCCGGGCAAGGTGCGTGACCGGGCGGGGTCCTCGATCATTGATCTGAGCGAGGGCGCGCAGGCCTGGTTTGCAAACCGCCGCCAGTTGCACCGCTGCCACTTCAAGAAGATGAGCCAGCGTCTGCGCAAGGCCGAGCGTGAGTTCGGCGAAGTCCGCGTCGTTTTTGGGGACCCGCTGGGTGAGCGCTATGATGCGCTGAAAGCTTGGAAGAGCCAGCAATATCGCGACAGCGGTCTGATTGACCTGTTCTCGGTGCGTTGGACCGAAGGGGTTCTGGCCCGGGCTTCGGCGCGCGCCTTCGGACCTTTCCGCGGCATGACAGCCTCGCTCTATTTTGGCGACCGCCTGGCTGCGGTTGAGACCGGCCTGGTGGCGGGCGGGACCTATCACAGCTGGATGCCGGCCTATGACCGTCGCTTTGCCAGCGTGTCGCCGGGCCTGTTGCTGATGCACGGGATAATCGAAGCGGCTGAAGGCATGGGCGTTAGCCGTATTGACCTTGGCAAGTGCGAGCAAGGCTACAAGACCTACTACACCGACTATGAAGCGCCGCTGTCGTCCGGCCGCGCTGTGCGCAGCGGCTTGTCGGGGCTGCGGATCAAGGGCTGGGAAATGGCTGAACAATTGGGCACAGTCCTGCCCGGTCCGCTGGCCAGCGCACCGCTGAAACTTCGCCGGCGTTGGGCCCAGACCGCCGCGATTGAGCCGGCCTATGGTGCCCGTCTGAAGCGGTTTGCGGCCGCCTTTGCCGAGGCCCCCAAGCGACTGACCGCCTAGCGACTTCACACAGCTGTCAGTTCCGTTTTGCGTCTGGCGCGCTATATAGCGCGTCACCACGCTACGCTTAACGGAGATCCGCCATGCTTCGCCTTTGCGCCGCCAGCCTTTTGGCCCTGACCGCATCTGTTCCGGCCCTGGGCCAGGATGTCATCGACTCTGAACAGGAAAGCTTCACCGTTTCGGTGGTCGCTGAGGGCCTGGAATATCCCTGGTCCATCGCCTTCCTGCCGTCTGGCGAGATGCTGGTCAGTGAGCGCGAGGGGCGCCTGCGGGTCCTGACCGAAGATGGCCTTCGCGAAGCGCCGGTTGCCGGCATTCCCGATGACCTTTTGGTGGAGCGTCAGGGCGGCCTGCTCGACATTGCGCTGGCTCCGGACTTTGCAGACAGCCGCCATGTCTATTTCACCTATGCCGCGGGCGAGGTTGATGCGAACCGGACCACGCTGGCGCGCGGTCGCCTGAGCGAAGACCTGACCGCGCTTGAGGGCGTGGAAATCCTGTTCCGCGTCAATCGTGACACCGCCGCTGGCTTCCACTTCGCAGGCCGCATGCTGTTCAACGACGACGGCACGATGCTGCTCACCGTCGGTGATGGCGGGCGCACGCTGCAGCAGGCGCAGAATGTGGAAAACCATCTCGGCACGGTCATCCGTTTGAACCTTGATGGCTCCATCCCTGACGACAATCCCTCGATCGAGGGGGCTGCAGCGGGCATCTACAGCTATGGCCACCGCAACCCGCAGGGCATTGCCCGCAATCCTGACACCGGTTCGGTCTGGGCGCACGAGCATGGCCCGCGCGGCGGTGATGAGCTGAACATCATCGAGGCCGGCAACAACTATGGCTGGCCGACCGTGAGCTACGGCATCAACTATGATGGCAGTGTCCTGACCGATGAGCGTGAGCGTGACGAATTCACTGGCCCGCTCTGGTACTGGGTGCCGTCCATCGCGCCGTCCGGCATGGCCTTCTATGAAGGTGAGCAGTTTGCGGCCTGGCAGAACGACCTCTTTGTCTCCGCACTGGCAGGCTACAAGCTGCAGCGTCTGGAGATGGATGGCGACCGGGTGATCAGCACTGAGGACCTGCTGGAAGATCGCGGCGAGCGCTATCGCGACGTCCGCGTTGGCCCTGACGGCTCGCTGTATCTCCTCGTCGACGATTATGAAGGCAAGGTCCTGCGTCTCGACCACGCCCTGACCGAGATCGAGGAAGAATTCGAGGGCTGATTTACGCGCCAGACAGTCCGGGGGACTCTTTGGCGAAAATCAGATTTCACGGACTTGCTTCGTTGATCTTCCTTCGTGTCCGAGGCTGGGTTTAGCATTATCGCCAGCGCTCTACGACTTCACCCCACCCGTCCCTGACGGGACACCCTCGCCATCAAGGGGAGGGAGGGGCGTTTGCGTTTAAGTGCGATGATGGAGCCTGCCTACTTTCCCTCCCCCTTTGTGGGGAGGGTGGGCAAGCCGAAGGCTTGGTCGGGTGGGGGGTAGCGCCAGCGCTCTATGATCCTCACCCCACCCGTCCATTTCATGGACACCCTCCCCACCAACGGGAGGGAGGGGCGCTTGATGATTAACCGCCAGCGCCAGCACGGGTCTCAACTAGATAGGCAACTCAGTCGTGTTCTTGATGGCTTCCATGGCGAAGGCGGCGCTGACGTCGGCGAGCGGGGCGACGGCGATCAGGCGTTTGTAGACGTCGTCATAGTCTGAGATTTCCGACAGCACGATCTTCAGCAAATAGTCGATGTCCCCGCCCATGCGGTAGAATTCGACGACCTCAGGCATCCGTTTCACGCCTTGGGAAAACTGCTTCAGCCAGGCTTCATCATGGCGGTTGGTGCGCACGAAGATGAACAGCGTGGTCTTCAAACCGAGTGCCGCCGGGTTCAGCAGAGTCACCGTCTTTTCAATCAGACCGCGCTCGGCCAGCTGTTTTAAACGACGCGCCGTGGGCGTGGCCGACAACCCGATCTCGTCGGCCAGCTCCTGGACGGTGCGGTCCGCATCTACCTGAATCGCCTTTAAAAGCTTGCGATCATACTGATCCATGCTGGTAATCCTCATATGATTGGTGAAAATCACCACAAATGGGGTCTGAAGGCAAAGAAATTAGCGACATCAGATCGTCAAAGCGTGTTTTCCTGCCACCAGATGGGTCAGGCAGGACGTGGGCATGATGACGAAGCTTCAATCGGTGAGCGACAGCGTGATCGGGCGCGATGCGGTGTTGCGCACGCCCTTTGGAGTGCGCCCGCTGGTCTACGCCGATTACGGAGCGTCCGGGCGGATGAGTGCGCTGGTCGAGGAGCGGCTTGCGAGCGAGGCCGCGCTCTACGCCAATCCCCATAATGAAGACAGCGCCACGGGCCATGCGGCGACGGCTGCGCTTCATGATGCTGTGGCGCGGATCAAGCGGGCGGTGGGCGCTGACGAACGTCACGCCCTGATCGCCTGCGGTTCAGGCGCGACGGCGGGGGTTCACCGGCTTCAGGAGATTCTGGGGCTCGCCATCCCGCCCGCGACAAAAGCCTTTATGGATAACGTGCTCGCAGCGACCCTTGATGAGGAGGCTCGCCAGCGTGTCCTTGATCGCATTGCCGGAGAGCGACCGGTGGTCTTCATCGGACCGTATGAGCATCACTCCAACGAGTTGAGCTGGCGCGAGAGCCTCGCCGAGGTGGTGGCCATCGGCCTTGATGAAAGCGGTCATATCGACTTTGCCGAGCTTGAGACGAAGCTTGCCGACCCGCGCTATGCCGAACGGCGCAAGATTGGCGCGTTTTCCGCAGCGTCGAATGTGACGGGCGTAAAGAGTGATGTGCGGCGGCTGTCCGCGCTGCTGCATCGCCACGAGGCGATTCTGGCGCTCGATTGCGCCGCAAGTGCGCCTTACCTGCCGATTGATATGGTCGGTGACGATGTGGACGCGGCCTATCTTTCGCCCCACAAGATGGTTGGCGGCCCGGGGGCGTGTGGATTGCTTCTGTTCGACAAGGCGCTGTACCGGTCAGACCTCGCGCCGAGCTGCTGCGGGGGCGGTACGGTGCGCTACGTCTCGCCTGACGGGCACGACTTCATCGAGGATGTGGAGGCGCGCGAGCGGGCCGGGACGCCAGGTCTGCCACAGCTTCAGCGGGCGGCCGCGGCGCTGGAGCTGCTTCCCGAGATCGGCTGGGACGAGATCGCAGGGCGCGAGCACAGTCATCTTGAGTGCGCGCTGGACCGCTTGGGCATATGCACAGGTGTTGAGCTTTACGGACCGCAGGACGCCGCACAGCGCATCGGGCTGGTCAGCTTCAACCTGCGCACCGAATCCGGAGCGCTGATTCACCCCAAGCTCACCGCGCGGCTGCTCAATGACCTGTTCGGCATTCAGGCGCGCGCGGGCTGTTCGTGTGCCGGACCCTATGGTCACCACCTCCTGGCACTAGATGTTGTGTCGAGCGCGCTCTATCGCGATGCGGTAATGGATGGATATGCCGGTTTGCGGCCCGGCTGGGTGCGCATCAGCCTGCACTGGTCCATGGACGAGGCCGAGCGGGATTATCTGATCGAGGCGATCGAGTTCCTCGCCGTGAAGGCGGAGCGATTCCTCCCCGCTTATCGATTCGAGCCCGCGACAGGTCACTGGCAATTCGTCGAGGGTGATGGAGCCAGCACGCTGCAAGCCGAAACCGGAGGGGCGGCGCTTCGGTCTCAAAGCTTTAAAAAAGCCGAGGAAATTGCGCGTTGCTATGAGCATCAACGCGTAGAGCCGGTCCGACTGCCGGCGCGATTTTCTTCGGCCGGCCCCATTGCAGGACTGACCTTTGATCCCGACATGAATGTGGCGGCCGAATAGGCGCGACTGCGGGCAATTGTGACTTTCCACAGCTTTGCCCATTTGCGGACTCCTTAACGAGTCCGGGCGCGGAGCGTTTTCTGGTAAGACTTCGTTTACCAAAAACTTCGGTTTTGGGCGCATTGGGTAATTGACGCCTGTTTGGGTCGCGAGCACTATATGTTGCGGTTCCTGGGGGAACCCGCACTACGTATAGGTTTTCTTAAGCCCGCGCGCAGGTAATTGCCTTGTCGCATCAACCCTTTGCGCGCAGCTGAGCAGGAGCGCTTTAAATGACGCCGTTAGACCAAGCCCAGAGCGCCGTCGCCGCCGCAGTGAAAGCTTCAGAAGAGCGCCGCGGCCGCCCGAAGGCCGTCAATCTGCGCCTCGTTGAGAAGGTGAAGACGGACCCGTCGCGTGACGATCTTCTGACCGATTTCGGCAAGAAGACGCTTGTCGATCGATACCTGCTGCCCGGCGAATCCTATCAGGATATGTTTGCGCGCGTTTCGGTGGCCTATGCCGACGATATCGAGCACGCCCAGCGCCTTTATGACTACATGTCGAACCTGTGGTTCATGCCGGCGACGCCGGTTCTGTCGAACGGTGGCGCGGAGCGTGGTCTGCCGATCTCCTGCTTCCTGAACTCGGTCCACGACTCGCTTGACGACATTGTGGGCACCTGGACGGAGAATGTGTGGCTGGCATCCAATGGCGGCGGTATCGGCACCTATTGGGGCGGTGTGCGCTCCATCGGTGAGAAGGTTGGTCAGAACGGTCAGACCTCTGGCATCATTCCCTTCATCCGCGTGATGGATTCGCTGACGCTGGCGATCTCCCAGGGCTCGCTGCGTCGCGGTTCGGCTGCAGCCTATCTCGACATCGACCACCCGGAAATCGAAGAGTTTCTGGAGATCCGCAAGCCGTCCGGTGACTTCAACCGCAAGAGCCTGAATCTGCACCACGGCATCAACATCTCTGATGCCTTCATGGAAGCGGTGGCTGCGGACGAAGAGTTCGAGCTGCGCTCGCCGAAATCCGGCGAGGTCGTCAAGACCGTCAACGCGCGCAAGCTGTGGCAGAAAATCCTGGAGCTGCGCCTGCAAACCGGCGAGCCCTATGTGATCTTCTCTGACACGGTGAACAACAACCTGCCGGTTCACCAGCGCAAGCTGGGCTTGAAGGTCCGCCAGTCGAACCTGTGCTCGGAAATCATGCTGGCCACTGGCATCGATCACCTGGGCAAGGATCGCACGGCCGTGTGTTGCCTGTCCTCGCTCAATGCCGAGAAATATCTGGAGTGGAAGGACGATGAGCAATTCATCGAAGACCTGTTCCGCTTCCTCGATAACGTTCTGCAGGACTTCATCGACCGCGCCCCGAACGAGATGGAGCGTGCGAAATACTCCGCCTTCCGCGAGCGCTCGGTGGGGCTGGGCCTGATGGGCTTCCACTCCTTCCTGCAGCAGATGAATGTGCCGTTTGAAAGCGCCATGGCTCAGTCCTGGAACAAGCGCATGTTCCAGCACATCCGCCAGGAAGCCGACAAAGCCTCGGTGAAACTCGCTGACGAGCGTGGTGCCTGCCCGGATGCTGCAGAGCAGGGCATCAAGGCGCGCTTCTCCCACAAGCTGGCGATCGCACCGACCGCGTCAATCTCCATCATCTGCGGCGGGACCAGCGCGGGCATTGAGCCGATCCCGGCCAATGTCTACACGCACAAGACCCTGTCAGGCTCGTTCACGGTGAAAAACCCGTATCTGGAAAAGCTGCTGGACGAGAAGGGGATCAACACCCCGTCGACTTGGGCGTCCATCCTGGAGCACGAAGGCTCGGTTCAGCACCTGGAAGCGCTGGACGAGCACGAGAAGGCCGTCTTCAAGACCGCGTTCGAGCTTGATCAGCGCTGGGTCATTGAGCATGCCGCCGATCGCACGCCCTATGTCTGTCAGTCCCAGTCGCTCAACATCTTCCTGCCGGGGGATGTGAATAAGTGGGACTTGCACATGCTGCACTGGTCGGCCTGGGAGAAGGGTGTGAAGTCGCTTTACTACTGCCGCTCCAAGTCGGTGCAGCGGACCGCCTTTGCCAATGCTGCAGACAAGACGGACATGGAAAAATCCATGGAGGACGCGGCACCCACCGATTACGACGAGTGTCTCGCCTGCCAGTAAGGCTCTCATCGGATTGAAGAATTACAAGCCCCGGCCATCTGGCCGGGGCTTTTTCTTTGTTCATCTCACACGCGGCACAAGTTTTGGCTGTCGGGGGAATAGAATCCCTTTTAGTGTCACTGACTGAATTCAGCCTAGATCGTTGCGCAAGTTTCAGCCTGCCCATTTGGAGGTTTATTTTTGATGCCCTCAATGTCCGGCTTCATGCCCCACGGCATGTGTTATATGTGGCGGCTCGACATCCTGCTGATGCACGTCGTTTCCGATCTGCTGATCGGCCTTGCCTACTTTTCGATCCCGCTCGTCCTCTGGATTTTTTCGCGCAGAAGACCGGATCTGATGTATCGGCCGGTGGCCTATCTCTTCATCGCCTTCATCCTGTTCTGCGGCACCACCCACTTCCTGTCGATCTACACGGTCTGGGTGCCGGCCTATTTCGTTGAGGGCCTGTTCAAGGTCGGAACCGCCGCGGCGTCTGTGGCGACAGCGATCGCGTTGTGGCCGCTATTGCCCCAGGCACTGGCCATCCCCAGCCGCAAGCAACTGGAGGACACCAACAATTCCCTGCGCGAAGAAGTGGTGCGCCGCTCGGCGGCCGAGACCCAGCTCACCAATCTGGCGGAGAATCTCGAGCGTACCGTGGAAACGCGAACCCAGGCGCTACGCCAATCAAACGATACATTGCGCGACTTTGCCGCCGGCGCGTCGCACGACCTGAAAGCGCCTATCCGCCAGGTTGCCCTTTTAACAGAGCTGGCGCTGCGTGATGGCGACAGCGCCTACTCCCCGAAAGCGCGTGAGTATCTCGACGAGGTCAAAGGCAAGGCTGAAAGCATGCTGTCCCTCGTCGATACGCTATTGAACTATTCTGCGCTGGTGGAGGCTGAGCCGGAGAAGCGCCTGGTCGGGCTGGCGGGCCTGCTCGCCGATATCAAGCGCGATTTTGTTTGCGACGGCTTTGGAGCGCTCGACGTGGGCATCGAGGGGGACGCCGAAATCCTCGGCGACGTGACCTTGCTGACCCAGCTGTTCCGCAACCTGTTTGAGAATGCCTGCAAATATGCGGATTCAGATAATCCTAAGGTCCATGTTGAAATACTGTCTTCACTGACTGGAATCACGGTGTTCGTCCGGGACGATGGACCGGGCATCAGCGCCTCGCAGGCAGAAGGTATATTCAAGATGCTGCAACGCTATCGAACAGATGTACCGGGCTCGGGCGTCGGCCTCGCTTTTTGCCGACGCATCATGGAGGCGCATCTCGGCACGATATCGCTGGACACCGCCTACACCGAAGGAGCGGCATTCAGGCTTGAGTTCCCGCGACCGTCTGCGCTGCCTCAGTCATGAGTATTTTCATTATTGAAGACAGCCATGTGGATGCCTCGCTCATGCGTGAAATGCTTGAGACGGAGGGCGTGCACGACATCAAGCTGTTTGGTAATGGCGAAACGGCCATCGACGCGATCGAGAAGACCGGTGAAATCCCGCAGCTCTTTTTGATCGATGTGCGTCTGCCCGGCATGACGGGTATCGAACTCGTTGCCAGTCTGAAGCAGCGACCAGGGTTGGCCAGCATTCCCGCCATTTGCATCTCGACATCGGGCCTGCAGGAAGAAATTGATGCCGCCTATGCCGCCGGGGCCAGTGGGTATTTCGTCAAACCATCCAAGCTCGAGGCCTATGAGCTCATCGCGTCCGCGATCCACCTGATGTGGTTTGACCCCCGCATTTCTCGCCCGGTTCAGGTCGAGGCAGGCCGACGCTGACTGCGTCTTGATATTGCACTGCAGCGAATCACAAAATCGACCTGATTTAACCTCGACCGGAGAGTGCTTTTCGGTTCAGCCAGCGTTCAGCTGTCCTCAGACACAGTGACAAGTCCTTTGCCATATTGGGAGAAGGATTTTGTTAACCAAAAAGACGTCTTGACCCACTCGGACGATCACGCGCCTGTGATATAGTGGAAATAGAATGTTTCTGATTGTGCAAGTGCACAAAGAAATATCCACGTCGCTACGGGGACCCAGATGACGGCGAACGTCACCAGATCCAATCGGCCAGACCGCCTGAGCATACTGCTCGGCGCGGCGCTGATGGGTCTTGGTCTGGTGCCGGCCGCGACGGCGCAGGATGGCATTCAGGTCGACACGCGCGCCATGATCCTTGGTCCGCTACAGGCCGAATTGCCGGCCCCGGCCCCCAGCCTGTCACCGCTGCGTGTCGAAACCGATGTCACCGCGGTACGGTTCCAGCCACAGCCGCTCTTCTCGCCAGACGAAGACTTTAATCTGGCGCGGCCAGCGGCCTCCCGCTTCGCCGAGGCGGTCCTGTCGTCCTACGCTGACGGGCGTGCGCGCGACGGTCTGTCGGCCTTCTCGTCTCAGGAAGCCGTTCTGGCGAGGACACCTTCGGGCTCGCGCCTGTCGCTGACGATGCTTGAGGCCGACCAGCCCGGCATTGCGTTGCTCACGATTGATCCCGCCTACGCCGAAGCCGTCGGAAGCGCACTGGTGCCGGGAACGCAGTTTGAGCGCCGCCGCATGGCACTGAATTATGAAGGCGCATTCGACTCCCGTGGTGGAGCCGATGGCCTTGATGTGGGTCTGAGCCCGCGAGCCGGTGTCTCGATTGGTGAGGACGGTCCATCCGCCGCCGCTGGTGCAACGGTTCGCTTCGGTCAGTATCTGGACGCCTATGATACCGATCGCCCGGCGTGGTGGTTCTTTGCCGGTGCCGATCGCCAGGCTGTCATGTATGATCCGGGCCGCGGGTTTGACATGCGCAATGCGCTGGCGATGGAGCCCTATGCGGTGGTCGGCGATGCCCAGGCTGGCGTGGCCATGCGCCTGCGCGGAGCGGATGTCTCGCTGGCTTATGTCCACCGCGAAACCCGCTATGAGCTGCCCCAGCAAGCCTGGGAAACCAATGAAGGCTTTGCCGCTTTCTCTCTGACCTGGCGGCGTTAACGCGCTTGATCTGACGCTCGGGCGTCGACCTGTCGCACCTGATTTTTCTGTCTGGCTCTGGTCCTTAACTACGCGCGCTATACCTTATGTCAGGCGAGCAGCGCAGCGCCCGACTGTGGATATCGCGAGATTCCTACACACAAGGGCTGGACGTTAACGGCGCGTTCACCACAATATATTGTTCTAAACACAGCGCCATCCTGCGCGATTCACCGCCGAATTTGTAAGGACGCGACACCGCCATGCAGACCATCGCCAGCGACCGCCCGGGCCTCCTGACGCCGAGCCATTCCTACAAGCCCTTCCGCTATCAGTGGGCCTATGACTTCTGGAAGACCCAGCAGCAAGTGCACTGGCTTCCTGAAGAGGTTCCGCTGGGCGAGGACTGCAAGGACTGGGCGACCAAGCTGACCGATAAGGAGCGCAATCTGCTCACGCAGATTTTCCGCTTCTTCACCCAGTCGGACGTGGAAGTCGGCGCGAACTACATGGAAAACTACATGCCGCTCTTCAAGCCGGTTGAAGTGCGCATGATGCTGTCGGCCTTCTCCAACATGGAGACGGTTCACATCGCAGCTTACGCGCTGCTGCTTGAAACCATTGGCATGCCCGACACCGAGTTCTCCGCCTTCATGGAGTACGAGGAGATGGCGGCCAAGCACGACTATCTCGGCAAGTTTGGCGTTGAGACGGAGAAGGACATCCTGACCTCCATGGCGGTGTTCGGCGGCTTCACCGAAGGTCTGCAGCTGTTCGCCTCTTTCGCGATGCTGATGAACTTCCCACGCTTCAACAAGATGAAGGGTATGGGCCAGATCGTGTCCTGGTCGGTGCGCGATGAGTCGCTGCACTGCGAGGGCATGATGAAGATGTTCCACACCTTCGCTGAAGAGACCGGCGCTCTGACGCAAAGCGTGAAGGATGACATCGCCGATTGCTGCAAGACGGTGATCAAGCTGGAAGACAAATTCATCGATCTGGCGTTCGAGGCTGGCGAAGTCGAAGGCATGACGCCGGACGATATCAAGGCTTACATCCGCTACATCGCCGACTGGCGCATGAAGCAGCTCAAGCTGCCGACTATCTACGGCGCGAAAGAGCACCCGCTGCCCTGGCTGACCGAGATTCTGAACGGGGTGGAGCACGCCAACTTCTTCGAGGCCCGCGCCACCGAATACTCCAAGGGCGCGACCAAGGGCGACTGGCACGGCGATGGCGGTGTCTGGGCCAATTTCGACAAGGTCATCTCCAACCGCTCCCTGGCCGATCAGGTCCACGCGGAGTAGGGCTGGAGCCTTTGCTTAAACGAGAAACCCCGGAGCATCAGCTCCGGGGTTTTTTGCATCTCAGCATCGAACCGCCTAGAGGCGCTTGATGTCTGCTCCCAATCTTCGCCATATTTGCGTTGAAGTTTCCCGGTCAGGACGACAGCGGAGCCGGACATGGTCGCATTACGCATTTTGGTGGCGCTGACCGGCGCAGCGATCCTTTCTGGATGTATGAGCAATTCGGTGCGCCAGCTTGATGGTCGCATCCAGCCGCCGGGACGCGATACAGCCCTTGTGGTTATCGGCCTTGGCTTCGACGTCGACGTTGAGCTTCCCGAAGATCAGCGACAGCGGTATTCCGCGCGAGCCCTTGATCAGCTGGAGTTCGGCGTCACGCTGGATCGGTTCGATCTTGAGACCAGGCGAGCGATCGGCAGTTGCAGCCGGTTTGACCGGATTGTCTACGGCCGCCCGGGTCGCCAGGCACCTGTTGCCTACGCGATCTTTGAGGTGCCGCCCGGATGGTATGTGCGAGGCTCACTTTCGAGCGGTGTCCATCCGGCTGCGGAGCCGCCCGAACTCGTCCAGCAAAGCGATACCGGAATTGAGCGGGCAGTGTTCCACGCCCCAGCGGGGCAGGCGACCTATTTCGGTGACTGGATCATCGCCTCAAACACCGCGCGGGGTGGTGTGGATATCTACTGGCGTGGCCGAACAATCTGGAGATCTGATATTGAGGGGGCTGAAAGCTTCACTCAAAGCCGTGGGCTGTCAAACCTCAGGCCCGCTGACGTGCGAATGGTCGAAGGGGCTCAAGGCGCATCCTTCATCTGCACCCCCTAAATCACCGCCTCATCGGCCGGTTCGCGCAGGTTATAGCGCGAGGCCATGACCGCGCCGTAGGCCCCGGTCTCGCTGATCAGCATGACATCGCCTTCATGGGTGTCCGGCATCAGGCGGTCTGCGCCCAGAAGGTCCGCGCTTTCACAGATGGGCCCCACGATAGAGGCAAGGCCCGTTGCTGACTCGTCCAGCCGGGTCAGGTTCACCATCTCGTGCCGCGCGCCGTACAGCGCTGGGCGGATGAGCGAATTCATGCCGGTGCCCAGCCCGATAAAGCGCGCCCCGAAGGCGGTTTTGATCTGGGTCACGCGCGCTAGCAGGACGCCAGACTCTGCAACCGGATACCGGCCCGGCTCCATCCAGATGTCATAGCCCGGGTGCGCCTTTTTCAGGTTGGCGAGATCAGCATCCACCGCGCTGAGGTCCAGCACGGGCGCATCAAGGCTTTCCGGCACACCGAGGCCGCCGCCGACATTGAGGATTTTGACATCCGGGAAGATTTCAGCGGCCTTGGCAAGGATCGCCCCGATTTCGCGCCAGTGATTGCTTTCGGTGACGCCCGAGCCCGCGTGTGCGTGCAGACCAATGACGGTCGCCCCGGCGGCATCGGCGGCCACCTTCGCCGCGGCGAGCTCACCCAGCGGAATGCCGAACTTGGCTTTCGGTCCGGCGGTTTTCACGTGGTCGTGGTGGCCGCGGGGACGGTCGGGATTGACCCGCAGGATCACTTTCGCGCCCTTGAAGACATCCGGCCACTGGGTCAGCGGATGCAGGCCATCAATGGTCAGCCAGCATCCGGTCTGGACCGCGGCTTCATATTCGCTGCGATGGGCGAAGTTCGGCGTGAACAGCACCTCTTCAGGGCGCAGGTCCTCGAAGACTTCGGTCAGGCGTGTGATCTCACCCGGGCTGACGCATTCAAAGCCGAGCCCGGCCGAGCGAATGGTGCGCAGGACTTCGGGATGGTTGTTCGCCTTCATCGCGTAGAAGGCCCGCGACAGGCTCGTCAGACCCGCCACCGCCGACGCGCGTGCCGAGATCGTTTCAAGGTCATAGACATAAAGCCCGCCGGTCGTTGGCGCTGCGGTAAGCAGCGCCTCGCGCTTGGCCTTCCACCACGGGGCCGGACGCTCCGGCGCATCCTTGGGCGGGGTGGTCAGCGCCGTCCAGCTGGGCCCGAAGACCGGGCCTTCCGGTGCCGCACTGATCAGCTCTTCATGCAGGCGGGCAGCCAGTGTCTTGCCCTGACCCTCATCGACTACGACGGTGAAGTTGAGGTCGTTCGCCGCCTGGCTCACCAGCCGGATCGGCTTGTCCTGGAACATCTCCAGCGCTGGAGCGAGCTGGTGCAGGATGCGGCGAATGCCAGAGCCCAGCAGGCTGACGGCTTCGGCATTGTCGATAATTTTCACACGCGCCAGCGGGGCGAGGGCGGCCTGCAGGGCATCAAGACGGGCCTCATCAAGACCGGGGTCGGGATCAAGGCTGACCGTCACGTTGGTCTGTGACGTGGACACCAGGTCCACCGAAACGCCGCAGTCTTTAAAGCAGGCGAACATGTCGGCGAGGAAGCCGGCCTGGCGCCACATATTTGCGCCCTCGATCACCACCAGCTTCACGCCGGTTTTGACCGAGACCGCTTTAAGGCGCGGTGCGTCATCGCCGGGATTGGTGCTGATTTCGGTGCCGGCCAGATCCGGGCGCAGGGTGGAGCGCACACTCAGCGGCACGCCGGCCCGCCGCACAGGGCCAACCGCGCGCGGGTGCAGGACCTTGCCGCCCATGGTGGCGATTTCCTGAGCCTCGGCATAGGTGAGCGAGCGCAAGAGGCGTGCGCCATCGGTCAGGCGCGGATCCGCGCTGAACAGGCCTGGCACATCGGTCCAGATTTCCAGCTCTCTGGCTTGCAGCTTGGCGGCAAAATAGGCTGCCGAGGTATCAGAGCCGCCGCGCCCCAAAAGCACGGTCTCCCCGCGCTTGTTACGGGCGATAAAGCCCTGGGTTAGTGCCAGCGTGGCACCGGACAGGCGTTCGATCAGCGCGGGATCGACCCCATCGCCCACGGTGTTGTCCAGATAGGCGCGCTCGTCCTTCGCGGTGTCGGCCGCCAGCAGTGCGTCGCGGGCATCAAGAGCAGTGGGCGACAGGCCTTCTTTTTCAAGACAGGCGAGGCCCAGCCGGCTTGCCATCAATTCACCCAGCGACAGCATTTCGGCGCGCACGCGAGGGCTCGCCTCGCCAATCAGCGCAATGCCGGCGGTCAGGCGGTCGAGGGTCTCAAACAGGTCTGACAGAAGTGCATCGGCATCAAGCCCGACCTCGGCTGCGAAGGCACGATGCCGGTCCTTGATGGCGGTGGCTTCCGCGTCGCCCTGGCCGTTCAACGCGGCAGCGGGCAGCGCCTCAAGACCATTGGATACGCCCGCCAGCGCGGAGTGAACGATCAGAACCTGCTCGCCCGAGTTCAGGCGCTCTTTGGCAAGGCCTGCAATCGTCGTCCACCGCTCCGGGTCTGCGACGGAGACGCCGCCGAACTTCATCACTCGCCAGCTCGTGGCTGCGCTGTCTGTCATCTCGTCAGGTCCTGATCAGGGTTCAAGCCGCGTCACATAGCGTGTGCAGGTGCAGCAGGCAAAGCCAATAGGCTTTTCAGAAACAGAATTTGACGGTAGCTAAAGCGCGATAAAGAAGAAGAGAGAAAGAGAGGACCTACGATGACCCTCAAGATTGTCACTAATTCAGCCGAGATCGCTCAATGAGCGCGCTGAACGCTGTATCCGCCGAAGCGGTTGAGAAAACCTTCCGAAAAGCCAGCACTGCCAGCGAAGCCGTTGACCGGCTCTGCGAGCTGTATGACGCCTCGGTCAATGCGCTGCGCGATGAGCTGAAAATCTATCTCGATGGCGGCAAGCCGCCGTCCGAGGCTGACCGCTTTGCCGGTTCGTTTTCCTATCCCGAATTGCGCATCACCTATCTGCCCGAAGGCCCCGTACCGCCGGTTAGCCGGGCGTTCGGCAAGTTTTCCGAAGCCGGCGTTTACGCCCAGACGATTACCCACCCTGAGCTGTTCCGCGCCTATCTGGAAGAGCAAATAGAGCTGCTGGCGTCTGAATATCCGCTGCGCATCGAAACCGGCCTGTCCACCAAGGAAATCCCGTTCTCTTACGTGCTCGACGGGGCGGAGGGGCTGGATATGGATGCCGCCAGCGTGGCTGAGCTGGTGCGCCACTTCCCCTATGTGGACCTGGCCAGCGTGGATGATGCCCTGCCTAATGGCGACCGGCCATCGGTTGCGGGGACGGCGCGCCCCCTGTCGCTTTTTGATGCGGCGCGGACTGATTACTCGCTCCAGCGCATTCGCCACTATACCGGGGCCCCGTTTGAGGATGTGCAGGACTTCATCCTGTTCACAAACTACCACCGCTATGTGGACGCCTTCGTGGACTGGGCGGTCGAGCAGATCCAGAACCCGGACAGCGAATATATCGCCCTGTCCGCGGCCGGGCAGGTGCGGGTTGACGCCACGACCGAGGACCCTGTCGCCGAGGTGGCCAACGCACCGTGGCGTCGCTTCCAGATGCCAGCCTATCACCTGATCGCCAAGGACGGTCGCGGCATTACGCTGGTGAATATCGGGGTTGGCCCGTCCAACGCCAAAACGATCACCGACCACCTGGCGGTGCTGCGCCCTGAAGCCTGGTTGATGGTGGGCCACTGCGGGGGGCTGCGCCACTCCCAGCGCCTCGGCGATTATGTGCTTGCCCACGCCTATCTGCGCTATGACAGCGTGCTGGACAAGGACCTGCCCGCCGAGATCCCAATCCCGCCGATTGCCGAGATTCAGCAAGCCCTGCATGAGGCTGTGGCCACAGTGTCCGGCGATGAGGGTGAGGATCTGAAGCGGCGCCTGCGCACCGGTACGGTCGTGACCTATGACGACCGGAACTGGGAGCTGCGCTACAATCAGGAAGCGCGCCGGATCAACCAGTCGCGATCCATCGCGGTGGACATGGAAAGTGCGACCATTGCGGCAAACGGCTTCCGTCTGCGGGTGCCTTACGGGACGCTGTTGTGCGTCTCTGACAAGCCGTTGCATGGCGAGTTGAAGCTGCCCGGTGCGGCAAACCTCTTCTACCAACGCTCGGTATCGGAACACCTGGCCGCGGGGATTGAAGCAGTGGAAATCCTGAAGCGTCAGGGCTCCAAGGCGCTACACTCGCGCAAGCTGAGAAGCTTCGACGAGCCGCCTTTCCGCTAGGGCTCCCAACATCAAGGATCGACCATGGCAGTCCGGATTGACCTGAACACGATCGCAAAGGCCGTTTTTGAAGCCCTCATGATCGTGTTTGCCGTCATTCTGGCCTTTCTGGTCACCGAATGGCGCGAAGACAATCGCAACAAGAACCGGGCACACATGGCCATTGAGCGCATCGTTCTGGAGCTGGAAAGCAATATCGCCCAGCTTCAGGTCGTCGCGCCCTATCATGGTGAAACCGGGCAGGCGATGTCGGATTATGCCGGCCTGATCGAGGCGGGCGAGATTCCTGCGCGCGGTCGCTTCATCGAAGACGCGGTCGAGGTCATGCCACGCGGTCTCTTCCCGCCGCAGCTCACGCGCACGGCCTGGGACTATGCGGTCAATAGCGGCGTGCTCGACCCGGTCGATTATGACGTGGTGGCGGATCTGGCTGCGGCCTACGCGCTTCAGGAAAGCGGCGTGAATTCAACCTGGCGACAGATGGCGTCGACCATGTTCCTGAATGAGGAAAACATGGCTGAGGGTGAGCTGGCCCCGCGCTTTCAGCTGTTGGGGCTGATGTTCCGCGAGCTGGCTTCGCAGGAGAATTTCCTGGTCCAGATCAGCACCGGCGCCCATGCCGACGCCTGCGCCTGGCTGGGCCATAACGTTGTTGACGGGCAATGCCAGATGGACGCTGGCGACGACTAGCTTGCCTTGCGGTCAGCCGGGCGAACGCCTTCCAGGTTGGTGAACTGGTGCGCCGTAGGCTCGATGGAAGCTCCGTCGATGAGGGCGCACGGGCGACCGAACAGGAAGCCCTGAATCTGATCACAACCCTCAAGGCGGAGCTGATCGAGCTGGTCAGCGGTTTCGACGCCTTCAGCCAGGATCGGAACCTCGAGGCTGCGCGCCAGTGTTACCACTGCGCCAACGATCATGATGACAGCGGACAGGGCCGTCAGGCCGGCATCCAGCGTGACAGGGGCATTGGGCTTGTAGCCGAGCATTGCAACAAAATGGGTGGACCAGATGGTGGCGCCCAGGCTGACCGCCGTCAGGAAGATCCAGCTGGCGCGGGTCATGCCGGAATTGTCTTCAGCCCGGCGCATCACGCGCATGGAGACCGCACAGCCGATCACGCAGATCAACGCCGCGAGCAAGACGACAAAGAAGTCATGCTCGGTAAACAAGCAGGATATTACGCGCATCCACCCACCTTTGTGGTTGTTTTGTTTGCGGTTCCTAAAATTCAACACTTAATGAGCTATTAGACTCACTCGACCAAACGCAGGTGGGGTGTGGATTCGCCTTGTGGTGTTGGTTTTCTTGTCTTCACACATAAATGTGAAATGACCCCGGTCAGTCTTGACCGGTGGTGGAAAGCTGGCCATGAACCGCCCGACGATGCGGTTCGAGGAATGACCGACTGATGAGTGAACGTGTTCTGGCCTTTGACGGCATTCACAACTTTCGCCGCTTTGACGGCTATGTCGGCGTGGATGGCCGCAAGGTTGCGCCGGGCCTTTTCCGGTCCGGGCAGTTCTCGCGGGCCAGCGAAGGTGATCGGGCGAGCCTCGATCAGCTGGGCGTCAGCGTGGTTGCCGACCTGCGCCGCCCGTCGGAACGCAAGCTGGAGCCCTCGCACTGGCCGGAAAAGCCTGGCGTGATGGTGATCGAGAGCGACCATGCCGGTCCGGCCGAAGCGCCCCACATCACCTTCTTGCGCGAGGCCGATCTCACCTTCGACACGATCCGTGAGTTCATGACCACGACCTATCGCCGGCTGCCGTTTGATGCCGGCAACCAGCATGTCTTTCGAGAGGGTATCAAGGCCTTGGCCGAGCGCGACGAGGACGAGGCCTTCATCGTGCACTGCGCAGCGGGCAAGGACCGGACGGGTATCTTCTGTGCGCTGGTGCTGACCGAGGCTGGCGTCGATCATGACACCATCGTCGAAGACTATCTTCTGACCAACGAGGCAGTGGATTTCGACCGGGTTGCGACCGCCATGCGTGGCCGGTTGGAAGAGAAATACGGCCGTGTTTTCAACATGGAAGAGCTCAAGGCCTTCATGGGTGTCGACAAGAGTTATCTTGATGCGGCCTGGGAGGAAATGGGCGATCCGCGGACCTATCTGCGCGACACGCTCGGCCTTGAAGAGGCAACGCTGGAGCGCATGCGTGAGCGCCTGCTGGCGGCCTGACGCGCCTTGGCTCGTCCGACCACACTGACCCGCGCCACCATTCCGCTGCCCTGGCGGTCGCCGCTGGATGCGATGGCCCCGCTGCGCGATGAGGCGGGAACGCTGCTGCTGCAGGGCGGCGGGCCGGGATCAAAGCGAGCCTATCTGATGGCCTTCCCGGATTTTCAGGTCGACGAGGATGACCCGACGGCCGGTTTCAAGGCCCTCAAGGACGGGCATCGCTGGGTCGAACCCACGGATCAAAATGGCTTTTCTGGCGGCTACGCCGGGCTTCTGGGCTATGAGCTGGGCCGGGCGTTTGAACGCTGGCCCGAGCAGGCGGCGGGGCTGTGTGACTGGCCGGCGATTGCCATGGGCTGGTACGAAGCCGTGGCCGTTTTCGATCTTGAGCGCCAGTGGCTGGAAGTCGTCGGCGAGGCGGGAGCTGCGGCCCGGCTAGCCGGAGCGATGGGGCAGAAGCCTGCCAGCATTACCGCTGGAAGTGGTTTCCTCTCAATGGTCTGGCCAGAAGATCGCTATCTGACCGCCGCCGCGAAAGCGCGCGATTATGTGCGGGCGGGCGACGTGTTCCAGGTCAATCTTTCGCACCCGTTTCGCGGCGAGATACCTGGAGCCGATGCGCCCTTCGCGTTGATGGAGCGGCTGACAGCGGCGAGCCCGGCGGCGTACTCGGCCTACTACCGGCTGGACGACAACCGGGCGGTGGTCACCAATTCACCGGAGCGATTTTTTCATCTGGATTCAACGGGCTGTGTCGAAACCCGGCCGATCAAGGGCACCCGCCCGCGCCAGGCCGATCCGGCGGCGGATGCGGCCGAGATCGCTGCGCTGAAGGCGTCGGAGAAGGACCGGGCAGAGAATCTGATGATCGTGGACCTGATGCGCAATGACATCGCACGGGTCTGCAAGCCGGGGACAGTTTCAGCGCCCGATCTGTTCAAGATTGAGAGCTATGCCAATGTCCACCATCTGGTCTCGACCGTAAAAGGTCAGCTGGATCAAGGGCATGGCGTCTATGATCTGCTGGCCGCCAGCTTCCCGCCGGGCTCGATTACCGGCGCGCCGAAGCCGCGGGCCATGGAGATCATTGCCGAGCTGGAGGGTGAGGCGAGGGGGCCCTATTGCGGCGCGCTGGGCTGGATCGGTGCTGAAGGCGCGAGCGATCTCAATGTGATGATCCGGACCGCCGCGATGGCGCGCAGCGCGGACGGCTGGGCGGTGGAAGTGCGCTCGGGCGGGGCGATCACCATTGATTCAGAACCGGAATCCGAACTCGAAGAGACGCGCGCCAAGGCTGGGGCCCTGCGCCGGGCCATCGAACATGACTAGCGTCTGGCTCAATGGCCGGCTGCTCGACAGCGCCGACGCGCGCCTTGATGTGGCCGAGCGCGGCTTCCTGCTCGGCGAGGCGGCGTTCGAGACGATATCCCTCAAAAACGGCGCGCTGCGCCGCTGGGATCGCCATCTTTCCCGACTAGGAAACGGCCTAGCCTACTTGAATCAGGTGAAAGCTGACCTGTCAGGTATTCCACATGCCGTCGCCGCCCTCAGTGAGGCGTTAAACCTCACAGAGGGTGTTATTCGGGTCACGATCGGCGGCGGTGTGGGCGAAGGGTTCGAGCCCAACGAAAACCCTAAGCCGACCGTACTGGTCACGCTGCGCCCGAGACCGGAGCCGCCGCAGTCGGTGCGGCTGGTGACGCTGGACGGCGTGCGCCGGGGAGGGGTGCCGTCAGATCGCTTCAAACTGGCGGGCTACGCCGACAATCTGGCGGCTCGCCGCGAAGCCCGTGCGAGCGGCGGCGACATGGCCGTGCTGCGCGGGTCGGATGGACAACCGGCCTGCTGCGATGTGGCCAACCTGTTCTGGATCGACCGCGACGGTGCGGTGATGACCCCGGGGATAGAGACCGGCGCTCTGCCCGGGACAACGCGCGCGGCTATACTGGACGCGGCCTCAAATGCCGGTTTGACGATCCACGAGGCGAGCCAGAACACAACGCCGCTTGCGGACGCGGTCGCTGTCGCGGTGACCAATGCGGTGATGGGTGTTGTGCCGGTCTCAAGTCTCGATGACCGCTGGCACGACACCGATCACCCGGTTCTGCAAAGGCTCATCGCGTTGGAGCGGGCCGCCGACTAGTTGCGCGAGCGACGCACCCAGGCCGATCGGCGCGGCCGCAGATACGCGGTATCGCTCAGCGTCATCAACGGCCCGGATTCGCTGGGGAAGGGACCGTTATAGGGATAGCTCGTCTCTACCATGATGATGGAGTTCATCGGCGCGAGCAGGCCTGCGGGAAGCTCCGGCAGGGTATCGGTGGTCAGAGGCGTGGTCGCGCGCCCCTCACTCCAGTCCACAAAGAGTTCACCGTCCGCGTCCATGCGCACCGAGGTGATGCGAATGCTCAGATTGGTCGGGTCTTCGGGGAACATGATCGTGTCACCGGCCGCGTAGATATCGTCCATCTCCGCATCGGTGATCAGATCGTCCTGGGTCACCAGGTCAGCCAGTGCCGTGGTGGCGTTGGTGACCTTGCGATCGGCATTGAGCGCCATGGTCAGCTCGGCCGAGCCCAGATACATGGCGATCATGACCGGCGCGATCAGCGCAAATTCCAGTGCCGACACGCCGCGGACATCGCGTCTGAAGCGGGCAGCAAGGGTTTTAAAAGTCCTGATCATGCTCACCCCTGCCTACTCGTACGGCTCATTGCGGAACGCCGTGGCTGAAGAAATCAGGCGACGATTGCCCGGCATGTTGGACAGGCCGTTGACCATGCCCGGACCCAGCAGCTGCCAGTCGTAGAAAACCCGCACGACCACGATGTCCTGGGCTGCGCCTGGATCGAAGGTGAAGCCGCTATCGTCCAGCTCACCGTCATTGCCCACCGGCGCGTTGAGATCTGCTGCGGAGAAGTTTTCGAAGGTGCGCACATCGATCCGCAGGCGCGAGCAGTCGGCCACCGTCTGAATGCGCTGACAGATCGCGGCGCGGAAATCTGCTTCTTCCTGGCCTGCGCTTTGTAGCTCACCGGTGCGAATGTCGCGCGCAGCGTCAGAGACCGCTTCTTCGATCACCGCCGAGGCAAAGAAAATCAGCGCAATCTCAAGGATGGCGAAGATCAACAGAAAGAAGGGGGCCGCAACCAGGGCAAACTCAACGGCTGTCGCTCCGGTCCGGTCACCGAGAAAGCGTCCGAACAAACGCGCACAGCGCGCCCGGATGCGGGCACGCTGGGCGTCAGTCAGGATTGAAGCGACAGTTTTCATGGGGTCAGCTATACGCCAACGCCCTTAATTCGCAGTGAAAATCCGCGGTTAATTATCGGTTGCCGCATCGCGCTGGGTCGCGCTGTCGGCGGCATTCCGGGTGGCTGCACGCTGGGTGTCAGTGCGCGAGAACACAGATTCCTCGTCGCCGATCTGCGGGACGCGGTGGCAGACCGGGTCACAGACAAAGCTTTCCTGATTGGTGTTGTTGAACACCTGGACATGGCTGTTCGACGCCAGCACGACCGAAACATCGTTGGCATAGATCACCTGGCCGTCTGCATTCAGCGCGATGATGTTGGTCTGACCAAAGGCGCGGCCACTGACAAAGACGGTGCGGGCGTCAAACATCGTCGCATCGGCGATGGCCGGATTGCCCACCACAACCGCAGACGCGTCTTCGGGAAGACGCAAGAGCCCGGCCTGATCAATCGGCACCGAATAGGTCTGGGCCGCAGCCGGGGCGGCGGTCGCAACGATAAGGCCGAAAAGGGCGATGAGGGCGCGCATGGCGATGTCCTTATAAGTGGCGTGTGTGCGCACCCTCGCGCGCGCGGGTGAAGGAAGTCTAAACGCGCTGTCAGATAAATGAATGTTTACCCAATAGAAACCATAGCTCAGAATTCGCAAGTTTAGAAAAAATAAACCAACGCTTTTAACTCGACCGAAAGGGACGTCGTGTTTGATAGGCATCGTTCAGGACGGGTCGGGACGGACCACGGACCTGGCGCCACAAAAAGCAAACGGAGTGGATGGGATGAAAAATCTGGTTTCGCGTTTTATCAAAGATGAGTCTGGTGCAACTGCCATTGAATATGGCCTGATCGCTGCCCTCATCGCGGTTGTGATCATTGCCGGCGTCACCACGCTGGGCACCAACCTCAACACCACCTTCACGAACCTCTCGGGTAACGTGGGTGGCACTGTCGGTAACGCGCCGTCCTAAGACGCGCGCAGCCAACAGGCTAACGCATAAGAGAAGGCCGCCTCCAGAACGGAGGCGGCCTTTTTCTTTGCGCGCGTGTCTGAAGTCTTGATGAAGTCTCAATATCGCGTGCACGCAGTTTTAAGGCTGTTTGGCTAAAACCAGCCTCGAGAATCCATTACCTGCCGGAGCCCCGTTGCCATGCTTGATCTTGTTTCCAACGCCGCCCTTCTCGGCTTCCTGGGTCTGATGCTGGTTGCGGCATGGACCGATATGGCACGCTTCACCATCCCGAATTGGGTCCCTGCAGCCATGATTGTCCTATGGTTGGTCAGTGCGCCCTTCACCGGCATGGGCTGGACGGGGGCAGGGTTGTCGCTCGCCACCTTCACGGGTTTCCTGGTGGTGGGCATGCTGCTGTGGGCCCCGGGCTGGCTAGGTGGCGGAGATGTAAAGCTTATTGCCGCTGGCGCTTTGTGGTTTGGCTGGCCGGACGCGCTGATGTTCCTTTTGGCCGCGGCCGCGGCTGGCGGCGTGCTGGCTTTGGCACTGGTCTTGCTTCGACGCATTAGTCCGGCCCTTCCCGTGGATGCGGAATGGATCGGCAAAACAGCATTGGCCCAAGGCGCACCGGCCCCCTACGCGGTGGCGATCGCTGGCGGCGCAATGCTCTGGCTGCCGCACAGTGCGCTACTTGCAATGTACGCGCTCTAAAGTCGGCTGCGTGAAAGACTTCCTTCACCTCTATTATTAACGCCGCCTTGAGGATTTAAGGGTCTGATGGTGCACATCTCGCAGTGTGCCTGGATAGACCGCCATGAACCTCGTTCGAATTATTGTGCTGATTGTTGCCGGCCTCGCCGCCGTCGCAGCCGCTTTCTTTGTTCGTGGGGCCATGCAGCCCGCTCCTGTCGCCACGCCGGAGCCGGTCGCTGAAGCGCCCGCTGCGGTCATCTCCCGAGTGCTTGTCGCGTCCCGCGACATTCGCCCCGGCGAACGGGTCCAGTCGGCGGACTTCCGCTGGATGGCCTGGCCGGAAGAAGCGATCCTGGCGTCCTACCTGTCACAGGAAAACAATCCCGACGCGCTTGAGACGCTGGCTGGTTCTGTCGCGCGCACCGGTTTTGTAGCCGGTGAGCCTGCAAACGCGGCCAAGCTGGTCAAGCCGGGCGAGTCGGGCTTCATGTCTGCGGTCCTGACGCCGGGCATGCGCGCGGTCGCGGTGCCGATCTCCGCGCGCTCGGGGGCCGGTGGCTTCATCCTGCCCAATGATCGTGTCGACATCATCGTGATCCGCGAAAGCGAAAATGGCTTTGGGTCAGACGTGGTCGTGGAAAATGTCCGCGTCCTGGCTATCGACCAGATTTACTCTGAAACCGAAGACGGCGCTGTGGTGGGCTCCACCGCAACACTGGAACTGACAAGCAGCCAGGCGCGCTCTGTCGCTCTGTCGGTGGCCTCCGGTGACGTCTCGCTGGCCTTGCGCTCCATCGCCGATACCGAAGGCGGTGCGCGCTTTGCCGGGGCTGAGGGCAGCACCGACGATGCGGTCGGGTCGACGGTTCGGGTGTTCCGCTATGGATCTGAGCAGCGCGTGGCGCTGGGAGGCCGTACACAGTGATCAAGACAGTTTTCTCTGCCCTGTGCGCCGCTGCGGCGCTGGTTGGTGCGGCTGACGCCCAGCTGGTGAGCGCGCCGGAACGCAACAACACCATGCAGGTGGTGATCCGTGAACCGGGCGAGGGCCCGGTTTCGGAGAGCCTGACCCTGCCGCTGGGCCAGGCCGCGATTGTGCACCTGCCGGTCGATGCCACCGAGGTGATGGTCGCGTCTGATGAAGTGGCTTCGGCTGTGGTGCGCACACCGCGCCGCGCCCTGTTGCTGGGCCAGAATGTGGGCCGCACCAATATCTTCTTCTTTGATCGCCACGGCGACCTGATCCTGGATCTCAATGTCCGTGTTGAGCGCGACATGGCTTCGCTGCAGGACGCGCTCAATCGCTTTGTGCCGGACAGCCGGATCGAAGCGGAAAGCATGAATTCCAACATCGTCCTGTCGGGGACCGTCCCGTCGGCCTCGGCCGCCGATGCTGCGCTTCAGATTGCGCGCCGCTGGGCCGAAACCGAAGAGCAGATCATCAGCTTCGTCACGGTGGAGGGGCGCGATCAGGTCATGCTGCGCGTTCGCATCGTGGAGATGGAGCGCAATGTGGTCCGCCAGCTGGGCGTGAACCTGTCCGGCTCGCAGGGCTTTGGCGATTTTGATGCGCCGACCCGCATTCGCGCCACTAACGATCTCGGCGTGCCGCTCGATGACGAGTTCGGCAACCCGATCTACGAAGTCTTCTCGCCGGGCCGCTACCAGTCCCAGCGCGGCTTCTCGACGTCGAACGGCTTTGGCGTCGCCGGTGCGGCTCTGGGCGGTCTGACCGGAACGCTGGGCACGCAAAACCTGGTCGATGGCGTTATTCAAAGCTCGGTGTCCGCAACCCTGTCCGCGTTGGAGCGCGTGGGTCTGGTGCGCACGCTGGCGGAGCCGAATATCACCGCGATCTCAGGTGAGTCCGCGCAATTCCTGGCCGGGGGTGAATTCCCGGTCCCGGTGGGTCGTGACCGTGACGGCAATGTCACCGTGGAATACAAGCCCTTCGGTGTCGGCCTTGGCTTTACGCCGGTGGTGCTGTCCGAAGGCCGGATCTCGCTGCGCATCTCCACTGAAATCAGTGAGCTGTCCAATGAAGGCTCGCTGTCGCTGTCTGAAAACACGGTCGTTGATGAAAACGGTCAGGTTGTCGGTACGGTGCCGGGCGTCACGCTGCAGGCCCTGACCGTGAACCGCGCCGAGACCACGGTCGAACTGCCGTCCGGCGGCAGCCTCGTGATCGCAGGCCTGATCAAGGAAGAGACCCGCCAGGCCATGGACGGTGTTCCCGGTGTGGAGCGCCTGCCGGTGCTGGGCTCGCTCTTCCGCTCACGCGACTTTGCCAACAACGAGACCGAGCTGGTTGTGGTGGTCACGCCCTACCTGGTCGATCCCACCGATCCGGACGCGCTGGAGGAGCCCGGCGAGGGCTTCGTGGCGGCGTCCATGGCCGCCAATGTCTTCCTGGGCCGGCTGAACCAGGTCTACGCCGCGCCGGGTGCGCAGGTGGAAGGCCGCGGCTGGCTGGGCCCTGTCGGATTTATGCTGGAGTAAGGCTATGACCCTGATGCGCTTTGTAATTCTCGCTGTCATCGGCCTTGCAGTCACCGCCTGTGCCAGCACGCCTCGCGAAATGCCGCGCGCCAGCGCTGTACCGGAGACGGTACGTGTGGCGATGGACGTGAACCCGGCCGACAACGGCCTGAACTGGTCGCAGATCGTGCTGATTGAAACCGTCGCAGCCGAATACAAGGCCCGCGGCCACGGTCCGCTGGTGATCAGCTATCCGCGCAATGCTGGCAACGCTGAAGCGGCCATCGCCGCCATCGCCGAGACCCGCACGCGCTTTTATGAGGCAGGCCTGAACTGGCAGCAGATTTCCGGCGGCGCGTATGAGGCCGGCGATCAGGTCCAGGCCCCGGTCTATATCTCTTTCAACCGCTATCAGGCCGTTGCGCCCGACTGTGATGATGGCTGGCCCGATCTGGCCGTCGCGCGCCCTGGTCGCAACTGGCCGAGCTTTGGCTGCGCCACGGCGGCCAACCTGGCGGCCATGGTGGCCGATCCGCGCGATCTTGAAACGCCGCGCACGATGGGTGCGCCTGATACCGGTCGCCGCCAGACCGTTCTGGACAACTACCGTGAAGGCGCGCCAACCGGCGCGACCTCCAACGGTGATGACAGCGGTGCTGTCAGCGAAGTTATTGATAATTAAGGGGTCGAGTGAGCATGTCCCAACCTGCTGATTCATTCGAGAACGAGTTCGATCCCGAAGACGAATTCGAAGGCTTTGAAGATACCGAGGCCGGGTCGGAAGATCCGTTCCTGGACGCGGCCGCCATCGAGGCGCGCATGCTGGGTGAAGCCGCCCCGCCGCCGCCCCCTGCGTCCGGTGACGACTTTGGTGACTTCGGTGATTTCGATGCCGCAGGCGCAGCGGGCGAGCCCGGTGAGCCGGTCGACCGTCCATTTGGCGCGCGTCTGGCCGATGCCAACAGCGGCGAGGCGGACTTCGCCGAGCCTGCAAGCGACGATTTCGGTGACAATGGTGCCCAGGCCGACAGCGCGCCTGTCGGCATTCAGGGCGAAGTCGCGCCATTGAGCGATGACGAAGCCCTGCTGGAAACTCGTCCGGTCCCGCGCATCACCATTCACGCCTTCTGTGAAAGCCCGGAAACGGGTCAGCTGATCCATAATGCGGGCTCTGACCGCCGCATGGCAAAGACCCACCTGACGGTGGAGCTGGGCGGTCTGGCCGCGGCGATCGAGCGCTTCCACGATGCGACGACGCCGGAGCTGCTGCTGGTGGAAACCGGCATGCGCGGTCCGCAGCTCTTTGCCCAGCTGGAAGAGCTGGCGATGGTCTGTGATCCGGACACCAAGGTTGTCATTATTGGTGTCACCAACGACATCACCCTCTATCGCGAGCTGATCCGTCGCGGCGTGAGCGAGTATCTCGTTCCGCCGATGACGCCGCTCAATGTCATCAAGACGATCTCTGATCTCTTCCTGGATCCCGAAGCGCCCTTCATGGGCAAGTCCATGGCCTTCATCGGGGCCAAGGGCGGGGTGGGCAGCTCGACCGTGGCCCATAACGTGGCCTGGCAGATGACCGATCATTTGCGCTCTGACGCGGTTCTGGTCGATCTCGACCTGTCCTTCGGGACCGCCGGTCTCGATTTCAATCAGGATCCGACCCAGACCATCGCCGAAGCGCTGAACGAGCCCCATCGTCTGGACGAGGCGCTGCTCGATCGTCTGCTTGTGAAGTGTAACGAGCGCCTGAGCCTGTTCTCGGCACCCGCGACGCTGGACAATGACTGGGACTTCGGGCCTGAGGCCTTTGATGAGGTGCTGGAGAAGGTTCGCCGTCAGGCGCCCTTCATTGCGCTCGATCTGCCCCACACCTGGAGCCCCTGGGTCCGTCAGACGATCCTGTCGGCCGACCAGGTTGTGGTTACGGTGACGCCGGATCTCGCCTGCCTGCGCAATGCGAAAAACCTGTTCGATCTGGTGCGCAACAACCGTCCAAATGACGAGCCGCCGAAGGTCGTCGTGAACATGGCCGGTTGCCCGAAAAAGCCGGACATTCCGCTGAAAGATTTCTCCGATGCGCTGGGCGCGTCGCCGATCCTGGTTCTGCCGTTTGAGCCGGCCCTGTTCGGCAAGGCGGCCAATAACGGTCAGATGATCGCGGAAGTCGATCCCAAGTCGAAGGCCGCTGACGGGTTTGCCCATCTGGCCGGGGTCCTGACGGGCCGTACGCCGATGGAAACCAAGCGGTCCAAGTCGCTGTTCGGCAATCTGTTCTCGAAAGGCTAGGCGTTAGGCGAGTATGTTCGGAAAACGTCCAACCACGCCCGGTGGCGGCACACAGGGCTTCGGCAAGACGCCGAGCGCTCCTGCGGCACCAAGGTCGGAGGCTTCAAAGCCTGCCGGACCCAAACCGGCTACACCCAAGCCGTCCAATCCGGCTGCCGGTGTCGCGGTAAAGACGCGCCCCTCAGCTGAGAAGCCGACTGCAGCGCCCAAGCCGTCCGTGCCCAAGCCCGCCACGCAAAGCAAGCCCAAACCCGCCTCAAAGGTTGAGACGGTCGGGGCCGAGCGCTCGGCTGAGTATTACGAGATCAAGACGACGATCTTCAATGCGCTGATCGACACCATCGATCTGTCGCAGCTGGCGCGTCTGGATAACGACACGGCGGCAGAAGAAATCCGCGACATCGTCACCGAGATCATCTCGATCAAGAACGTGGCCATGTCCATCGCCGAGCAGGAACAGCTCCTGCAGGATATCTGCAACGATGTGCTCGGCTATGGTCCGCTTGAACCTTTGCTGGCGCGCGATGATATCGCCGACATCATGGTCAACGGCGCGGGCGACGTCTTCATCGAAGTCTCGGGCAAGGTCCGCAAGACCAATATCAAGTTCCGCGATAACGGCCAGCTGATGAATATCTGTCAGCGCATCGTGTCTCAGGTGGGCCGGCGTGTGGACGAAAGCTCGCCGATCTGTGACGCCCGTCTCGCCGACGGCTCGCGTGTGAACGTGATTGCGCCGCCGCTGGCGCTGGATGGTCCAACGCTGACCATTCGTAAGTTCAAAAAGGACAAGCTGAAGCTCTCCAACCTGGTGGACTTCGGCTCGGTCTCACCGGCAGGTGCGCGCATCCTGGAAATCATCGGGGCCTCGCGCTGTAACGTGCTGATCAGCGGCGGTACAGGCTCGGGTAAGACGACGCTCCTGAACTGTCTGACCGGCTTTATCGGCGAAGACGAACGCATCATCACCTGTGAGGACGCTGCAGAACTTCAGCTGCAGCAGCCCCACGTGGTGCGTCTTGAGACCCGCCCGCCCAACCTTGAGGGCTCAGGCCAGGTCACCATGCGCGACCTGGTGAAGAACTGTCTGCGGATGCGCCCTGAACGCATCATCGTGGGCGAGGTGCGTGGTCCGGAAGCTTTCGACCTGTTGCAGGCGATGAATACCGGCCACGACGGCTCGATGGGCACGCTGCACGCCAACTCCCCGCGAGAGGCGCTCAGCCGTATTGAATCCATGATCACGATGGGCGGTTATAACCTGCCCACCAAGACGATCCGGGAAATGATCTCTGGCTCGATCGACGTGATCATTCAGGCCGCGCGCCTGCGTGACGGTTCACGTAAAATCACCCACATCACCGAAGTGCTGGGCATGGAAGGCGATGTGATCATCACCCAGGACCTGTTCCTGTACGAGATCACCGGCGAAGACGCCAATGGCGACATCGACGGTCGCCACGTCTCCACCGGTATTGCCCGTCCGAACTTCTGGGATCGTGCTCGCTACTTCGGTCTGGAAGGTCAGCTGGCCGACGCCCTCGAAGCTGCAGAAGCCTGACCATGGGTGATATGGCCTTCATCCTCGCCGCCATCTGCGCCTTCGTGGCTGTCGGTGGTCTTGGCTTTGCGTTCACCGGCGGTGGTGGTGAGCAGAAGACCGCCAAGAGCCGTGTGGCGGCTGCTGTCGGTGAGCCGGCCGTTCAGCGTGGCAAGCGCCGCAATCCGGCGCAGGATGCAGCCAATGCAAAGCGCAAGCAGATCCAGGACTCCTTGAAAGATCTGGAAGATCGCCAGAAGGCCGAGCGCAAGAAATCCCTGACCATGACCGCGCGCCTGGAGCAGGCGGGATTGAACTGGAGCCCGACCAAGTTCTGGATCATCTCCGCCATTGCTGGCGGTGTTGCACTGGCCGGGACGTTAATTACCGGACAGCACCCGCTTCTTATTCTGGGCGCAACAGCTGTGGCTGGCCTTGGCCTGCCGCGCTGGATCATTGGCATGGCCAAGACCCGCCGCCAGAAGAAATTCACCGCCAACTTTGCCGACGCGCTCGACGTGATTGTGCGCGGTATCAAGTCCGGTCTGCCGCTGAATGAATGCCTGAAGATCATCGCGCGCGAGGCTGAAGAGCCGGTGCGTAGCGAGTTTGAAAAGCTGACCGAAGGCATCGCTGTCGGCGTGGACGCCGAAGAGGGCCTGCGCCGCATGCTGCGCCGCATGCCACTGCCTGAGCTGTCCTTCTTCTCGATCGTGCTGACCATCCAGTCGAAGACCGGTGGTAACCTGGCCGAAGCATTGAGCAATCTGTCTGCGGTCCTGCGGGCCCGAAAGATGATGCGCGAAAAGGTCGGGGCCCTGTCCTCCGAAGCCAAGGCGTCGGCCATGATCATCGGCTCTCTGCCGCCGGGTGTGGCCACGATGGTGCTGGTCATTTCGCCCGATTACATGATGCCGCTGTTCACCACCTCGATGGGGCAGCTCATGTTGCTGGCCGGTGTGACGTGGATGGCTATCGGCATCTTCGTCATGCGCGGCATGATTAACTTCAAGATGTAGGGCGGCGAGCATGGATCTTTACGCCTTTGCCGACTGGATCACGAACCCGGGCAATCTCTTTGCCGTGATTGCCGCAGTGCTCGTGTTTGCCACGATCTGGACGATCTCCGCGCCGGCCCTGAACAAGGACAACACCTCAAAGCGCCTCAAGCAGGTGTCAGAACGCCGTGACGAGCTGCGTCGCAAGGCGCGCGAGGCTATCGAGAAGGACTCGGGACGCAGCGCCTTGCGCGGTGAAGCCAAGCAGACGCTGTCGCGCCGGGTCGTGGAAGCGCTCAACCTTCAAAAGCTGCTGGAAGACCCGAACCTGAAGAACAAGATGACCCAGGCCGGCTTGCGCGGGCAGGGGCCGGTCTTTGCCTTCTACTTCTTCCGCTTTGCGATGCCTTTCATCCTGTTCGGGCTGTCCTTCCTCTACCTGACCTTCATCAATGACTTCGGTCTGCAGGGCATGCAGGCGCTGGCCGTGATGATGGTGCTGGCCGTGCTCGGCTACTACGCGCCGGGCATCTATCTGAGCAATATGGCGTCCAAACGCCGCGACTCGATCATGCAGGCCTTCCCGGACTCCCTCGACCTGCTGCTGATCTGTGTGGAAGCGGGCATGAGTATCGAAGCCGCCTTCCAGAAGGTCGCTGCAGAGATCGGCTCCTCCTCCATCGAGCTGGCTGAAGAGCTGTCGCTGACCACGGCTGAGCTGGCCTTCCTGCAGGATCGCAGGATGGCCTATGAGAACCTCGCCACCCGGACCAACCACCCCGGCGTGAAGTCGGTGGCGACCGCTCTGGTTCAGGCTGAACGCTATGGTACGCCGCTGGGCCAGGCCCTGCGTGTGATGGCCAAGGAAAACCGCGAAATGCGGATGTCGGCTGCGGAGAAGAAGGCGGCGGCTCTGCCGGCCAAGCTGACTGTGCCGATGATCCTGTTTTTCCTGCCGGTTCTCTTCCTGGTCATCATCGGACCTGCAGTGATTTCTTACCAAAGCATGTGACGTTGGCGCACTTGCGCGCTAGCCTCCGGACGTGATTTGCCGAAGCTGCGTTCGGCGACGTCAGGGATTACGCAATGTTTGGCTCCTCAAAAGCAGCAGAACGCCGCCGCGAAGCGCTGCGCATTGCAGGTGAGTCGGCGGACAATGCGCTCGATGCCCTGGCCGAAGGCGATGTGAAGCGCGCCCGACGCGAGCTGTCCGCCGTGCCCAAGCGCCTGAAATATGCCGATGGGGGCTGGAAGCCGGCACTTGCGCTGGCGGTGGTCGATCTGGCCGAAGGCAAGCGCCGCTCAGGCCTGTCAAAGCTGATCGACGTGTGCGCGGGGCTGGACGACACCAACCTGTCGAAAGACGAAAAGGGCTATCTCCGGCTCTATGCGCTCTACCGTGCGATCGAGGCCTCGAAGGATAGTCGGGCACCGTCTGAGCTGCGCGCCCACGCCGAGGACTTCCGCTTTGACCAGACGCTGGTCTCCAGCTGGCTGAAACAGCGCTTCCCGCTCAAGAAAGTCGAAGCCTCAGAACCACCCCCACCCCCGATGAGCCCTCCGCCGGGGGGGTAGGCGCGTTAGTTCTTTACAACAAATGTTTCCCACCCATCGTAGCGCCCTGCAAATTCGACGGCTTTACGGTGGTGAGCCAGAGTGTGGCTTGTGATTTCATTGAGCAACATCGCTCCAATGTGACGTGTCCGCACAACGAAAGTGCTCCCATCATCATTAGCTTGCTCTACCGCAACATTCTTGTACCGCGCCGCCTTTGCCCATTTTGCAAATGCCTTGGCAGATTTGCGGTCGGTGAAGTAGGTCCAGTGGTCTACTTCACGGCGCTGATCTGTTTGATCACCGTTCTCTGCGAGGCTGTTGAGGACTGCCATGTCATTCATCACCTGGCGATCTTCATCAGTCGGGTAGAGGTCTCGCCAGTAGATATCCCGCTGTGGATCCTCATCGACAGTAATTTCGCTTTCGTAACCCGCGCGAAGCGCGATTGATTGCAACGACGTTCTGATTGAATGATCTCGGGATAACGCCATGAGGTGGCGATTGCGATTGTAGGTCACACGGCCAAGCAGCATGCCGCCACTGGCAGTCAACGCTTTCTCGATCTGGTCCTCAAGATCTCCAAGGCGCACCGATTCATCATCGGTGGTCAGCCCCTGTTCATTCCATTCACGAAGAGGCAGCTTGATCCAGACCGAGAGCATATCGGGAAGTTCGTTGATCTCACTCGAGATGCCATCATCAAACACGAAGGATGCCCGGTGATCTCCGATCTGCGCGAAGAAATGGCCCCAGTTATCGCTCATGTCAGTCTCCGTAGCGGCTCGGATGTTTATCCGGCTCACCTGCAGATTGGGAGAACGATGTTCGGCTTGCAAGTAAAGCGGGTAGAAACCCTTAACGCATCGCCTCAAGCTCGGCGCGGCGCAGTTCGTCATAGCTGCGCGGGCTGCTCATCAAGGCGCGGATATAGTCGAGATTCTGCCGGGCCATGTCGGGTGTGGAATCGATCAGCGCGATCTCTTCGGCCTCGTCAAAGCGGCCCTGAAGGGCGACAGCCATCGCAAGGTTCTGGCGGATTTCCGGACCGGCGATTTCCCGGTTCGCGGCCTGACGCAGATAGCTTTCGGCCGTTTCCGGATCCCCATCGAGCATGAGCGACAGCGCGAGATTGTTCAAAACGCTGGGCTCGCCTTCTGACAGGCTCAGGGCTTCACGGAAGCGGTTGCGGGCGAGCTCGCGGCGGCCAGACTGTTCCAGCGCGACACCTAGCGCATTGAGCAGCCGCCAGTCACCCGGCGTGCTGGAGACCGCGCGGCTGAGTGGTTCGACGCCTTGTGCACCGCGACCGGCAGAGACAAGCGCCATGCCGTAGGCGGCCTGCAGCTCGGCGTCTTCGGGGTAGAGCGCCAGCGCCTGACGGGCGATTTCGGCAGCGCGCGGGGCGCCGTTGAGCTGGCGCAGCACAATGGATAGCTTCAACGCGGCTTCGCGGTCACCGGGGTTCAGCTCATAGGCTTCAGCCCAGAAGGCGGCCTGGGTCAGCAGGTCCTGATTCTCGATCGCGGCGCGTTCTTCGGCTGTGGCCGGGGCGAGGGAGCGGCCCTGCAGCTCATCTGCCAGCGCCTGTTCTTCCTCGGTCAGGGCCAGCTCGCCCTGTGTGGCGCAGCCCGCCAGCAGGCTGGCGGAAATGGCAATTGCGGTAAGATGCGCGCGCATGGTCTACCTCTTGATCCTGAAACGGACTAAGTCAGGAATGAGACTGACCGAAGTCGGTCAAGAAGCCGTTAACGATTGACCCGCCGGGGTCAGTTGCCAAAGCCATCAAGGGACCTGCCAAATCCATGAGTGACCAAAGCCCTTTCGCCCCGTCTGCTGACCGCTCGGTACGTGTTGTTGCAGCCGCCGATCTCGACGCTGTGCTTGCTGGTTTGAGCGAGGCTGCGGCCCGCCACGCCCGCGCGGCCGGATTTGCCGGTGATCCCGGTGAGGTGGTCCTGCTACCAGCTGGGGAGGGGCCGTTTGCGCTGGTCGGCGCGGGTGCTGCGGCAACGCCGTTTGATATCGCCGCAGCGGCTCTGGCCCTGCCAGAGGGTGATTATGCGCTGGACGCGCTGCCGGAAGACTGGGACGCGACCCAGACCGCCATTGCGCTGGCGTTCGGCGGCTATCAGTTCACCCGCTACAAGGCCGCAAAGCGCGCTCCGGCCCGCTTCGTCCTGCCAGAGGGTGCTGACGGGGCCGAGGCGGCGCGTGTGGTGGCCGGCGCAAAGCTGACCCGTGATCTGGTGAACACGCCGGCCGGTGACATGCTGCCGAGCGACCTGGAAGCGGCAGCCCGCAAGCTGGCCGATGCCCATGGGGCCCGCGTCACCGTGACCACGGGCGATGACCTCCTGAAAGAGGGTGATGCCTATCCGATGATCCATGCGGTGGGCCGGGCCTCGGTCGATGCGCCGCGCCTGATCGAGTTTGAGTGGGGTGAGGCCAGCCATCCGCGTCTGGCACTGGTGGGCAAGGGGGTCTGCTTTGACTCCGGCGGGCTCGATATCAAGCCGGCCGACGGCATGCTGTTGATGAAGAAGGATATGGGCGGCTCGGCCAACGTGCTCGGCCTCGCCTCCATTATCATGGACGCAAAGCTGCCGGTGCGCCTGCACGTGCTAATCCCGGCAGTGGAAAATGCCATCTCCGGCAATGCCTTCCGCCCCGGTGACATCCTGACCAGCCGGGCTGGCCTGACTGTGGAGATCGGCAATACCGATGCGGAAGGCCGACTGGTGCTCGCCGATGCGATCACCAAGGCGGTGGAGAGCGACCCGGACCTGCTGATCGACATGGCGACGTTAACCGGGGCCGCGCGCGTGGCACTGGGGCCAGAGGTTTCGCCCTACTATACCGGCAATGGCCAACTCGCTGACGCGATTGCAGGGGCAGGCGATCAGGTGGCCGACCCGGTCTGGCGCATGCCACTCTGGGATGGCTATGACGGCTGGCTGGAAAGCCCGATTGCGGACCTGTCCAATACGGGCTCTGGCAAGCTGGCAGGCTCGATCACCGCTGCGCTCTTCCTGCGCCGCTTCGCGGCCGAGGCGAAGGACTGGGTCCATTTTGATATCTTCGCCTGGAACCCGACCGGTCGCCCGGGGCGCCCGCAAGGCGGCGAGATGCTTGGGGCCCGCGCACTCTGGACGATGCTGAAGGATCGCTATGGCCGATAAGCCTATCTCTTCTCCGGGTCCGTTTCAGGTCACCGCCGGGGTCGCGCCGGTCCGGCGCACACCTGAAGACGATGGCGCGCAGGACACCCAGCTACTGGCCGGTGAAGTCTTCCTCGTGGAGGTCGAAGAGGACGGCTGGGCGAAGGGCCGGACCGCGCAGGACGATTATCCCGGCTATGTGGACATGGCCGCCCTGTCCCAGCCCGCGCTGATCCCCACCCATCAGGTCAAGGCGCTGCGGACCTATGTCTACTCAGAGCCAGACCTGAAATCGGCCCCGGTCTGCCTGATCAGCCTTAATGCCAAGATTGTCGGCGGGGCCCGTTCCGGCAAATTCGTCGAAGCCCAGCGCATGGGCTGGGTGTTCGAAGGCCATCTGCGCCCCGTGGGGGATGACTGGGCGAGCGACTATGTCAGCGTGGCCGAGCAATTCCTCAATACGCCCTATTTCTGGGGCGGCAAGGAAAGCCTGGGGCTGGATTGTTCGGGGCTGGTGCAGTCTTCGCTGGAAGCGGCCGGCTTCATGTGTCCGCGCGACACGCCGCAGCAGGAAGCCTGGGCAAAGGAAAAGTGGCAATCGGTGGAGATCACCCCGGACTTCACCGGGCTGCAGCGCGGCGATCTGGTCTTCTGGCCGGGCCATGTGGGCATCATGACCGATGCCGACACGCTGCTTCATGCCAACGGTCATCACATGATGACGGTGGCTGAAGAGCTACGCCGTGCGGCCAGGCGGATCGAGTTCCACTACGCCCCCATGAGCGGGATTTACCGCAAGCCTGCCTAATCCCGCTTCAAGGCGTGGCGAAGCGGTTCATTTCAGCCTATGTCTGCCCCCATGAAAGACGCGACCTTGACCGACGATTTGACCGACCCGATCCCGCTGGCGCGCCAGCTGATCCAGGCTCCGTCCGTGACGCCGACCGATGCCGGTGCGCTGGACGTGCTGAGTGCTGCGCTGGAGGCGCTCGGCTTCAAGGTCACGCGCTATCCGTTCGACGAGGTGGATAATCTTTACGCGCGCCTTGGCGAAGAAGGCCCGGTCTTCTGCTTTGCCGGTCATACCGACGTGGTGCCGCCGGGACCGGAAGCGAGTTGGACCCATGCGCCGTTCGACGCGGCGCTGGATGACGGCGTGCTGTGGGGGCGCGGTGCCTCTGACATGAAGGGGGCGATCGCGGCCATGGTGGCTGGCGTTGCGGACTATCTCAAATCCGAGGGCCAGCCGAAGGGCTCTATCGCCTTCCTGATCACCGGTGATGAGGAAGGCCCGGCCGTCAACGGCACCAAAAAGCTGCTGCAGGCCATCATCGACGCGGGCGAGACACTCGACCATTGCCTGGTTGGGGAGCCGACCAATCCGGCCCATTTGGGCGATACGATCAAGGTGGGCCGCCGCGGCAGCCTCAACGGTGTGATCACTGTGAAAGGCCGTCAGGGCCATGTCGCCTATCCGGAGAAGGCGGAGAATCCGATCCCGCCGCTGCTGGATCTCCTGGATGTGCTGACGGCGCGAACGCTCGATGATGGCGCGCCCCACTTCCAGCCCTCCAATCTGGAGGTCACGACGATTGATGTGGGCAATGCGCCCCACAATGTGATCCCGGGCGAGGCGACCGCGAAGTTCAACATCCGCTTCAATACCAACCATGTTGGTGACGACCTGAAACGCTGGATCGCCGATGAGGCGGCGGGCATTCACAAGAAGCACGGCATCACGATTGATCTTGATCTGAAGGTCACCGGTGAAGCCTTCCTGACGCCGGATGGCCCCTTCACCGACCTGATCCGCGACGCAGTCGCCGATGGCACGGGGCGTCAACCCGCGCTCACGACAGGCGGGGGTACGTCTG
This sequence comes from Oceanicaulis sp., assembly GCA_043513725.1. Lineage (GTDB taxonomy): Bacteria > Pseudomonadota > Alphaproteobacteria > Caulobacterales > Maricaulaceae > Oceanicaulis. Next base: position 2,507,072 of record CP121338.1, read on the forward strand.
ACGCGCGCTTCATCAAGGATTATTGCCCGGTGGCCGAGTTTGGCCTTGTTGGCGCGACGATGCACCAGGTGGATGAGCGCGTGGACGCAAGCGACATCACCGCGCTTTCGACCATCTATGCCGACATCCTGAAGCGCTATTTCGCGGCCTTCGCCGCATGATCGGACTGATCACTGAAACGCGTGCGGCCATGGTCGGCTGCCTGAAGGTGCTGACCCTCAAGGACGACTGGCGCGACCATTTCGATGTCAGTACGGAGGGCGTCGCGCGCTCCTTTGCGGGCGTGATCCTCGCGATTCCGGCTTTCGCTTTCACCGTCGGCAGCGCCAATCATCTCGTCGCCACCGAGCCGACGCTGGTGGCTCCTGACGCGGCGATCTCGCTGGGTGAAACCTTTCTGATCTGGGCGCGCTTCTGGATCCTCTTCCCCCTCGCAGCGGCGCTCACCGCGATGCTGCTGGGACTGTCGAAGCGCTATGCCAGCTGGCTAGTGGTCCACAACTGGATGACGTTTGCCCTCATCCATATACAGGCGGTGTTCTGGGCGCTCTACATGGCCGGGCTCGCCGATGCGCGCAGCTTTGTCGCTTTCCTCGGCACCTATCAGGTGATGCGCCTTTTAATCCACTGGCGCGTGGCGATTGCCTCGCTTGGCCTGCCCATGGGCATCTCGGTCGCCGCAGCCGGCATCCCGCTGGTCGCCGACCTCATCATGCGCACGCTTCTGGCTTGATCGGTGAGGGGCGGCCCTCAAGCCATCATCGTGAAAGCGTAGGTATTTCCCTCCCCTTGAGGGGGAGGGTGTCCGCGCTAGCGGACGGGTGGGGTGAAGATCATCGAGCGCTGGCGCTGCCCCCCACCCGACCAAGCCTTCGGCTTGCCCACCCTCCCCGCGTTGGGGGAGGGAAAGGCTCTGTACGTTCTCGCTTAATCCACCGAAACTGCGGACCCGTTCGCGGTGACCTGCTGCTCGATGACATCGGCGGCGTCGGCGAAGGCGGCCTCGGCGTCTTTCTCGCCCTCATAGATGGCGCGGGCCTCGTTCAGGACCGGCATGTAGAGGAAGGTGCCGTTCTCGTCGTCTTCCACGGTGAAGTGGTCGGCCAGCATGATCTCGTCCCAGGCCTCGCGCACATCCGCCCAGTAGTCTGCGGTCGCTTCCCAATAGTCGGCGGCGGCGAAATCGCCCTCAAGATCGGTGCGGTAATAGGTGTTGATGCCATGCTCACGCACCAGCTCACGCGGTTCGCCATCGCGCAGGATGACCTTTGAATTGTCCTGCTCGTGGGTCCAGCCCCAGGCGGTCACCGTGTGGCGGTTCACCGCTTCGATCGCGTCATAGTCATCGCGCGTGGTGGCATCGCGGCGGGGCAGGGGGCGGTAGCTCGCTTCCGGCTCCCAGGTGGACGCGTTGGAGGCATGCTCCCAGCGGGCAAGGCCGCCATAGCGCGGGCTGTCATCGACCTGGTAGACGGTCTGCGACCAGGCCCCGGCGCGGTCCTCTGCGGCCACGTCCTGCATTTCCCAAGTGCCAAAGCCCTGATAGGCCATCAGGCGATCCGGCTGGTATTGCCAGTCCTGGCGCCAGTGCTTGACCACGTAGGGATCGGAGTCCGGACCCACCAGAAGCAGGTGCTGGAGCGAGATGTAATCGCCGGTGTCCTCAATCACATAGACGACCTCGGTCGCCGGCGTGGTCTTGTCCGCGGCGAGGGTGTAGCCCGGCTCCACCGGCAAGGTCTCAGAAAAGTCGAAGGTCACATTGTACTCGCCGACCATGGCGAGGATGGCCTCGCGGTCTGCCTGAAATTGCGCCTCACTGCGGTCGGCTGCCGGGGCGGTGATGGCAGCGGTCGCGTTTGCAGCGCTCTGGGTTGAGCCCGATGTCGCACACGCGGTCAGCGCGAAGGCCGATGCCCCCAGCACCAGCATCTTGGTCATTGAGCGAAGGGTCATTGTTCTCAAGTCCTGTCATTGCGGTGGCGCAGGTCCACGCCACGTCCTCGAATACCTCTGCAGCGCTCTGCTCCGCTGTGCGGCCTGATCAGCCTCCCCGCGTCATCGCTGCACCCCTCACTGCATATTGCGAAAGAGTCTCACTTGCAATCGCAGAAAGGATGCGTCAGAACATCACGCAAATGAGAACTATTTGCAAGTGGGAGTTTGCAGACCATGATCACCCGGCCAATCGTCGCCCCGTCCCTCGTTGCCACCCTGGCCGCAAGCGCGAGCCTGCTGGCCCTGTCTGCTGGGGCACAGGCTAGCGAAACCGAAGTGCCCCAGAGCGAGGCGAGCGATGTGATCGTGGTCACCGCGACGCGGACCAATTTGAGCAATTTTGACTATCCCGGCCTGACGAGCGCCATCTCGCTTGAAGCGCTTAATGAGGAGCGGCCAACCGATCTGGTGGAGCTTCTGGAAAACATCCCCGGCCTTGAAGTGGGCGGGGGTCCGCGCCGAACCGGGCAGACGATTTCGCTGCGCGGTTTCGGACGGGAAAGTGTGACGCTCCTGGTGGATGGCGCGCGGCAGAATTTCAACTCCGCCCATGATGGCGTGCTGTTTCTGGACCCGGCGCTGCTGGGCCGGGTGGAGAGCGTGCGGGGTTCGGCTGCGGCGCTCTATGGCTCGGGCGCTGCAGGCGGTGTCGTGGCGTTCGAAACGCTGGAGGCTGATGATGTCCTGGCCGAGGATCAAAGCTTCGGCGCGCGCGCCTCACTCGGCTATCGCTCGGTCAATGAGGAAAGCCGCGGGTCGGCCGCCGTCTTCGGCGATGCCGGCGCGTTTGAAGGTATTGCCGCCATCTCCGCGCGCCAGTCGGGCGATATTGCGCTGGGCTCTGGCGATGATCTGCCTGCCGACGACGAAGTCTTCTCCAGCCTGCTCGCCGGTGAGGTGGATGTGAGCGACGCCGTGGAGCTGGAGCTTGGCTGGCTGAGCTTCCGCAATTCCGCTGTTGAGCCCAATAACGGGCAGGGTGGAGCCCTGGTCGACGGGCTTAATCCGCTGGTGAACAAGGACGTCGCATCGGACAGCTACCGCGCCACGCTGTCCGTCGCGCCGCAAAGCGCGCTGATCGATTTTGAGGCGACGCTCTACCACAATGTGGGCGAGGTCGATGAAATCGATCCGGCCATCAACCGCTTCATCGAACGCGATCTGGAGACCACCGGCATCCGGGCTGAAAACCGCGCCGAGTTCACTGTCGGTGGGATCGAGAGTGCGCTTCTCATCGGGGCTGAACGGTATGAGGACCAGCAGACCGGGTTTGATTCTGAAACCGTGGACAATGCCCGCGGCGGGGTCCCTAGCGGCACAACCACCTTCACCGGAGCCTGGGCGCAGCTGGAAACCACGCTCGACATGGGCCGTGCCGGTGAACTGATCGTCCTGCCAGGTGTTCGCTTTGACCGGTTTGAGAGCACGTCGGATGTGGGCGGCGCGAACGAAGACGATGCGGTGTCTCCGCGCCTTGCGGCCACCTGGGCCATCAATGAGCGGGTGCGGGTCTTCTCCAGCTGGTCAGAAGCCTTCCGCGCGCCATCCCTGAATGAGCTCTATCTGTCGGACACCCACTTCTCGCTGCCGCATCCGGTGCTGGGTGTGCCCACCTTCATCACCAACGACTTCATCGCCAATCCGGATCTGAAGCCGGAAGAAACCGAGACGTTTGAAATCGGCACAGGCTTTATCGAGGAGGGTCTACTGACCGGCAGCGACCGGTTCGAGATCAAAGGCGCCTGGTTCCAGACCGAGGCGACCGACCTGATCAACCTGCAGGTCGACTTTGCCTTCTCGCCAACCTGCTTCGCGCCGCCCTTCTTCTCACCCTGCTCTGCGGGCACGAGCTTTTCTGAAAATCTCGACACGGCAGAGCTTGAAGGGTTTGAAGTCGCTGCGGCCTATATCAACGGCCCGTTCGAGCTGTCCGGCGCGCTCTATGAGGTTGACGGCACAAATACGGCCACGGGTGAGCCGATCGGTAATCTCCAGCCGGTCATGGGCCACATCAATGCGCGCTACCGCTTTGACGCCCAGCGTCTGATGGTGGGCGGACGCCTTGGCTTTGCCGGTGATTTCGACAAGACGACAGACCCGGCAGCAGAGCGCGACGGCTATGCGGTGCTTGACCTCTATGCCGGCTGGCGTCCGTTTGCAGACACCGATGTCCGCATCGATTTCGGCATAGATAATGTCTTCGACGAGGACTATGAGCGCGTCTTCGCCGGTGTCTCCGAGGCTGGCCGCTCCATCCGCATCGATCTGACCTGGACCGGTGGGTGGTAGGCCACAAAGGTGCCTGAAGCGCCACCCCTCTCCCCTCAGCGAGGGGAGAGGTTAGGTGAGGGGTGCGTCTTGACCAATAAATCCAAAAGTACTGAAACCCCGGACGCGGAGCGATCCGGGGCCTTGCTCAGGATAGGGCGCTATATGGGGGTGAAGGCCCCGGCTCTGCGGCTCCGCCTTGGCCGGGGTTTCAGCTTGTTACCTAAGGCTTCATGCCAAACGGCATGTCGATGCCGGGTGGGAGCTGGAGGCCGGAGGTCACTTCGCCCATGACTTCCTTGTTCGCCGCGTCGGCTTTCTGTTTGGCGTCGGCGTGGGCGGCTTTGACGAGGTCTTCAATCACCTCGATATCGTCCGGACCGGACAGCGACCTGTCGATGGACACGCCAACCATGTCGCCCTTGGCAGTCATGGTGACCTTCACGAGGCCCGCGCCCGCTTCGCCCGTGACTTCCAGCGTCTCGAGCTTTTCCTGGGCTTCGCCCATTTTGCGCTGCATGTCCTGGGCCTGCTTCATCAGGCCGGCGAGATCTTTCATCATGAGCTTTCCTGTCGCGCTTCGGGTGTTTCGTGTGCCGCGTCAGTATCGATATCGGTATCGGCCGGAGCCTCTTCAACACCCAGCAGTTCCGCGCCCGGGAAGAGGGTCAGCGCCTTGACCATGGCCGGGTCGCGCATGATGGCGGCCATGCGCGCTTCCTTTTCCGCGCGGCGGCGTTCAGCGATGGTCTCCCCGCCATTCTTACCGTGGGCGTCGACCAGCCAGCGCTGGCCGGTGGCCTCGTTCAGGAAGCTCGCGATCCGCCCGCCCAGCGTGTTTGGCGCGCCGTCTGCCGGCTCATAGGTGACCGCGCCGGGGCGGAAGCTGACCGGGCGCATATAGCGCTCCACATCAAGCTTCAGCCCGATATCGCGGGCCTCTTCGAGCATGGCGAGGAAATCGTCCATGGAGGCGGGGCCAGCCGGGACTTCCGGCTGGGGTGGCGGTGCCGGAGCCAGCGTTGCGGTGGTTGCACCGCCGCCTCCGCCTGGCGCAGACGCGGGAGCGGGCGCACTCGCACCGTCCTTTGCCGCAGCAAGCAGGCGCGCGGCATCCTCCGGCGGGGGCATGTTCGACGCAGCCATCAGGCGGATGATCGCCATCTCCGCGGCGGCAACGGGGTCAGGTGCAGAGCGCACATCATCAAGCCCGGTCAGCGCGAGCTTCCACAGGCGCGAGAGCTGGCCCAGCGAGCGGGGCTCTGCCAGCGCGACGAGGCGCGACACCGTATCAGCGGCTTCACCCAGATCAGCTTCTGGTCCGACCGCCTTGATGCGGCTGAGATTATGCAGGTGGTCGAGCAGGTCGCGCATGACGACCTGCGGGTCAGCGCCGGAGTCATACTGGTGTCGCAGCTCGTCCAGCGCATGCTTAGCGCGGGCGTTCAGCGTGGCTTCCAGCAGATCGAGCACGCGGGTGCGGTCAGCCAGACCCAGCATGTCGCGGACCTGATCGGCGGTGACGGGACCATCGCCTTCGGCCTGCACAATCGCCTGATCGAGGAGGGAGAGCGCATCGCGCACCGAACCTTCAGCGGCACGGGCAATGGCCACCAGGCCATCGCGCTCCACATTCGCCTGTTCCTTCTCGCAGATGCGCGCGAGGTGATTGGTCAGGACTTCACGGTCGATGCGCTTCAGGTCAAAGCGCTGGCAGCGCGACAGCACCGTCACCGGAACCTTGCGGATCTCGGTCGTTGCGAAGATGAATTTCACGTGCGCCGGCGGCTCTTCCAGCGTTTTCAGAAGTGCGTTGAAGGCTGACGTCGACAGCATGTGCACTTCGTCGATGATGTAGACTTTGTAGCGCGCGCTGACCGGGGAATAGCGCACCCCGTCGAGAATTTCGCGGATATCGCCCACGCCGGTTCGGCTGGCGGCGTCCATCTCCATCACGTCCACGTGGGAGGACTTGGCAATCGCCTCACAGTGGCGACCCAGCGGCTCCAGCGAGATGGACGGTGCGTCGGCTGTATCTGTCTCGTAGTTCAGCGCCCGGGCAATCAGGCGGGCAGTCGTGGTTTTACCCACACCGCGCACACCGGTCAGCATATAGGCGTGGGCAATGCGGCCTGAGGCGAACGCATTGGTGAGCGTCCTGACCATTGGCTCCTGACCGATCAGATCATCAAAGGTCTGCGGGCGGTATTTACGCGCGAGAACCTGATAGCCATCATCATCGGGTTTTTCAGGAGCCTCAAAGCCGGGCAGGGCGGGGCCGTCGTGAACAACCGGCTCTTCGTCGGGTCCGCCGTCTGGAGTGAGTTCATCCATCATGGTCGGCGAACACTCCTGCAGGCCTGTCGCTGTCTCAGCTAGGGTAGGGTGGAAGACCGAACAGCGACCCGAACGAAAAACTCGTTACGGCTGCTTCCTTCCGGACCTGACCGGGTTGGCGAGGCGCTCGTCCGCCGCCGATCTTCCAATAACCAATATCGCGATTGAGCGCCGCGAACGCAAGGCAAGCACGCACAATCGCTGGCACCGGCCGCGAACACCCCCTTAACCGTACGCCTGGCTATGCACCGATCTGGGGTTTTGCCCCCACTCAGGTTCGTTCTAGTCTTCGGTTCGGGAGATGTGACTGTGGACGACTTGCTCGATCGATTGCTGACCCTCGCTGGTCAGGCCGACACGCTTGAGGGGCTCAATGACGCCTTTCTGGCCTCGCTTGAGCCCTATGGCTTTTCGGCGGTGAGCTATCAGCTGATCCGTGAGGCGTTTGATTCCCTCAGCTATGAAGACAGCCTGGTATTAAGCACCTTCCCGCAGCTCTGGACCGAGACCTACCAATCCAAAGCCTATTATAAGACCGACCCGGTTCTGCGGCGGTCCTTGCTTGAAACACTGCCCTTTCACTGGTTCGACATGGAGCGCGAGAACGCGCTGACAGAAAAGCAGAGCGAGTTCTTTGAAGATTTGAGGCAGGCCGGATTTACCGATGGGCTTTGTGTCCCGGTCTTTGGTCCGTTTGCCACCGCGGGCTGTTTTGCCTTCGGGGTCAACCAGGGGCGGATTGACTTGTCTGCTGCCCAGTTGCGCGATCTTCAGTTTGCCTGCCAGCAGATCCACAGTCGAAGTTTCGATCTGCGCCGCCATGCGCCGCCGCCGGTCCTTTCAGAGCGTGAGCGCGAGGTTTTGCACTGGACCGCGCAGGGCAAGAGCAATGGTGTGATTGCTGAAATTCTTGGCGTCTCTGATCACACTGTCGATACGATCATGCGCCGGATATTTGCCAAGCTTGATGTCACCAATCGCACAAAAGCGGTTCTCAAGGCTGTGGGCACCGGGCTCGTCAGCGCCTGAGCCAGCAATCATGTCCCAATTGCGGCACGAATTTGTGCGGCAGCCTTGTTTTGTCACGTGGATGCGTGACATGCGGTCGCCGTCATGAATCCGTTACAAGCCCTGCAATGACAACGATAGAAATTCTCCCCTCGGGTGATGCTTCGGTATTGTCCGGAAAGGCTCGGGATCTGCTTTCATGACCGACACTGACTTTATTGAAATCGCGTTCAAACTCTGGCGCGAAACCCAGCTCGAGGCTGACAAGCCGAAAGAGCCGTCCTGCCACCTTTATGCCGCGGTGGCCGGCGCACCGGCTGCGAACTGGCGCGATGTGGCGTTCAAACTCGCCTTTTGGCGCTGGAGTGGTGAATGCCTGGAGACCGAGTCCAGCGAAATCAGCCCTCGCGATCGTCTGATCTATTCAGCCTTCCGTGATGCCGTGCGCCTGACCGGCACACGTGAACTTGCGACAGATGCAGACCGGGAGACCGAGTTTTTTGCCGATTTGCTGACCGCTGCGAAAGTGGCCTGACGCGCGATTATCCTCCCCCGCCGTCAGGACGAAAAAACCCCCGCGCGAGGACCGCGCGGGGGTTTTCTGTCTTTAAAGATCAGCGAAGTGTGATCTTAGAAGCGGCGGATGTAGGACGCGCCGACTTTCACGCTGTCCTCGTCCAGCACGGTGGCGTCCGCGCGGATGAAGTTTGCGCCATCCGGGGTCCACTCGCCGCCGACGCCGTAGGAAAAGCCGTCGCTGGACACGTCGGTGCCGGCAACGTCGAATTCTGCGGTGCCATAGCCCACGCGGCCGAAGATGTTGGAGCCGGACTCACCCATCGGGATGCGGCCAACCACGTAGCCGGACACCAGGTAGTTCAGGCCAACGTCGACACCCAGTACGGTATCGTCGCCAACGCCGATCAGGCCTTCGACTTCAACGCCGATATAGTCGGAGATGTTGTAACCACCGGTCAGGCTGACGCCGCCGAAGTTCGCATCGCCAAGCGTGTCGAGGTCGATGTTCACCAGGCCAGCGCCTGCACCCACATACACCGAACCGGCATCATCCTGGGCTGAAGCGGCTGCGGTCATGCCGAGTGCGGCGACAGAAGCCAGAAGAATTTTACGCATGATAAATGTCCCTGTTGCGTGCATCGCAAACGCGCCATAGCTGCGTTGCATTAAGAGAAAATCCGGAAGAGTTTCAATATCCCAGATCATGAATTAGCGGTAAGGAAGTCACACTGGATTGAGTGAGGTGCATTTAGGCAACACGCCTATGAGGCGATTTTTGCGCCTTGCTGTCTGGGCGATTTTTACCCTCCAAGCCGACACCGATGGTGGAAGCCTCGGGCTACTCGCGCTACGACTGCGGCCATGAAGCTGACTTTTACCGATGCTCCGCTCGACTTTGCCGGTTTGCAGCGCAGCGATGCCGATTGGCTTGCCGACCAGCAGGCTTCTTCAGACGCTCACGCGGTTCTGTTCGCCGGCCCTGATCTGGCGATGGATGAGCGTGGCGAGCCGATGATTGTTTCGGCCCGGCGCACCCGCATGCTGCCGCTTCAATCGCCGGGGCTGGTGTTTCTGGGTCTGGAAGATGGCAAGCCCTGGTTTGCTGGCATGCTGGAAGAGGGTGTGGCTGCGCGCGGACCGGACTTCCGCATCAGCGCCATGCAGGCCGCGCCCCATCTGGCGAGTATTTTCGGCCGCGCCCGTTCGCTGTTGATGTGGCATTCGCGCAGGCGCTTCTGTTCCAATTGCGGCGGCGAGAACAAACCGGCCGATGGTGGCACGCGCCTGCGCTGCCAGTCCTGCGAGATGGAGCATTTTCCCCGCGTGGATCCCAGCGTCATCATGCTGCCCTGGTCGGGCGACAAATGCGTCATGGGGCGTCAGGCAAGCTGGCCGGAAGGGCTGTATGCGACGCTGGCGGGCTTCGTGGAGCCCGGTGAAACCATCGAACAGGCCTGTGCCCGCGAGACGATGGAGGAAATCCATCGCCCGGTTTTGAACTGTCATTATGTGGCGAGCCAGCCCTGGCCGTTTCCGTCCTCGCTGATGATCGGGCTGATGGCGGAGATCGAACCGGGCGACGTGGTGCCCGACGACGATCTGGAAGATGCGCGCTGGTTTACTCGCGATGAGGTGCGTGCACTCTACGAAGGCGAGATGGGCCAGAAATTCCCGAAACACTTCTCGATTTCGCGCCTGTTGATCGAGCGCTGGCTCAATGGTGAGGTCTGATCGCTTCCGCGACCCTGTGCCGCGCTGACTGGCCTGTGTAATCGGCTAATTACAGCACCGCTTGAACATGTTGCCAGTCCCTGCGCGTCGTGCCAAACAGCGCCGCAACACTGGCATTCAATACCTGAACGAAGAGGACGCAGATGGGCGACCTGTTTTGGAACAAAGTTTTCGGCGTGATCATCGCCGGTGGCCTCGTAGTCCTGGGCCTGCGGGTTCTGAGTGAAGAGCTCGTGCACGCCGACGCGCCGGAGCAGCTGGCCTACTATGTCGACCTGTCGGCCATGACCACCGCGTCTGCTGAGACCGAGGAAGAGCCGGAAGTCGACTTCGCCATGCTTCTGGCGAACGCCGATGTCGGGGCCGGTGAGCGCGTGTCGCGCCGCTGTGCCTCCTGCCACTCCTTTGAAGAGGGCGGGGCGAACATGACCGGTCCGGCGCTGCACGGTGTTGTCGGCCGCGATGTGGCTGGCGTTGGTAGCTATGGCGGCTATTCCAGTGCCATGGTTGCCTACGCTGAAGGTGGCGAAGCCTGGGGCTATGAAAATCTCAACGCCTATCTGGAAAGCCCGTCGGGCTATATCAGTGGCACCGCGATGAGCTTTGCCGGTCTGCGTGATGCTGAAGATCGCGCCAACATCATTGCCTACATGGCCAGCCTGTCGCCGAACGCTCCGCCAATGCCTCAGCCGGCTGAAGCGACGGATGCTGGCGAGGTGGCTGAAGAAATGACCGAAGAGGTCGTGGAAGGCTAAGCTCTTCCGCTATGCCAAAAAGATCAGGGGCGTGCCGATCGGCGCGCCCTTTTTCTTTGCTCTAAACAAAGCAGGCGAGCGCACAGCAGTCGGCCATTCGCTTCGTCGCGCGCATTGCCTAGATTGGACACATGCAACCCCATTGATTCGAGGCTGAGATGTCGGCTGCCGGTCCAGAAATTGAACGCCTGATCCAGCTGCTCTCACGCCTGCCGGGGCTGGGCCCACGCTCGGCGCGCCGCGCGGCCCTGCAGATGCTGCAAAAGCGCGACACCGTCATGCGCCCGCTGGCTGAAGCGCTCGCCGAGGCTGCCGACAAGATAAAGGCATGCAGCACCTGCGGTAATCTTGATGTCTCCGACCCGTGTGCCGTGTGCTCTGACTATCGCCGGGATGACAGCGTGATCTGCGTGGTGGAAACGGTCGGCGACCTGTGGGCGCTGGAGCGGGCTGGGGCGTTCAAGGGTCGCTACCACGTGCTGGGCGGGGTGCTGTCTGCGCTGGATGGCGTGGGACCGGAGGACCTGAATATCGCGCGCCTGATCGACCGGGCGCAAAATGACGAGACCACGGAAATCATCCTGGCACTCAACGCCACGGTGGATGGCCAGACGACCGCCCACTTCATTTCCGACAAGCTGGCGACCCTCAGCGTCGACATCACCACGCTCGCGCGCGGTGTCCCGGTCGGCGGTGAGCTCGATTATCTCGACGATGGCACCCTCAGCGCCGCGTTCAAAAGCCGGCGTCCGGCCTGAGGCAGTCAGGCGTTTGCATAGCAGGGTGCCCGGCCATTAGGTTGCGGTGTGCAGCTTTAGGGGCAGGAGAGGGGACACACCGTGCTCATTTCAACCATCTTGGCGTCACTTGCACTTATGCAGGCGCAGCCCGAGCGGCCGCCGGAGTGCGACGGTGATGACGGCACCGCCTGCTTCAATGCGGCTTTCCAAATGGACCAGTCCAACCTTCGCGCCCGCGGTGTTCGCGCCATGGCCTTTGCGCGCGCGTGTGAGCTGGAGATGAATTCGGGTTGCTTTAACGCCGGTATCATTCTGTCTCAGATCATCGGTGACATGGGCCAGTCGCAAATGGACGATGCGGCAGTCGTTCGAACAGTTGGCACTTCGACACAGATGAGGGCCATGTCCCGTGACAACTTCGTGCGGGGCTGCGAGCTCGGTCATCAGCGCGCCTGCGCTCAGGCGTCGACCGCCTTACAGTCTGGCTTTGGTGGAGGTGTGGACCATCAACGCGCCGTGGAAATGGAGGTGCTGGGGTGTGAGGCGGGGGCTGCCGAGCTGTGCCGCTGGGCCGGAACCACCTATGCTGGCACCGAGCTGGGCCAGCCGGACTACAACGCCTCCCTGCGCTATTTCCTGATGGCGTGTGACGGCGGGATTGAAAGTGCCTGCACCTCGGCACGCTCGGTCATGGTTGATGGAAACGGCCGACCTGTACGCGGACAATTGCCCCAGGCTGTCAGCGTGCTTGCGGGTGAGTGTGAGGGCGATGAAGTGAACAGCGCCGCCTGTTCCCTGAGGGATTATTTCGTCTGGATTGATCGCGACAATGACGCGACGCCTGCTGTCGATACTGGCCTCCTGCACCGGGCCGAAGCACGCTGCCAGAGCGAAGGGCTTGCCCTGTGGTGTTATGAGGTTGGCGGTATGTATTCGATTATGCCGCTGGGCCTGAATACCGGCCAGATCTACGCGGGGCGTCTGTACTCCTATGCCCAGGCCTGCGAGCAGGGATATGATCGCGCCTGCACCAATTATGATCAGGTCGTCGCGTCCGTGGTTGAAGGCCAGACCGAGGCGTGTGCCGACGGCAATGCGAATGCGTGCGGCTTCGTCCAGATGGCCGAGGATCCTTCCACCGTTGATGATTACTTCGTGCGGACGTTCGGGCTTGTGCCCCTGTCCGTCCTTCAGATTCAGGACAGCCCCACACCATGACCGCACGCCATAACCACCCCGCCGGAACGTTGACCCGCATCCACGTTGAAAGCGATCTGCTCAAGGGCAATTTTCTGGACGATCCCCATGTGCGCGCCATCGATGTGTGGGTGCCGCACGGCCATGACGGAGCCGGGCTGCCGCTTCTGGTGGACCTGACCGGCTATACCGGCAGCGGGCTGTCGCATACTGCCTGGAAGAATTTCGGGGAGAATGTGCCCGAACGCCTCGACCGGCTTGTCGGGTCGGGTGCTCTGAAGCCCTGCGTCGTGGCCTTTCCCGACTGTTTCACCCGGCTTGGGGGCAATCAGTATGTGAATTCCTCGGTCATGGGGCCGTGGGAAGACGTACTGATGAGCGAATTCGTCCCTGCCGTTGAAGCGCAGTTCAAATGCGGCGGTGAGGGGCGGCGCGGCGTGTTTGGCAAAAGTTCGGGCGGCTATGGCTCGATCTATCATGCGCTGAAGCATTCAGACTTCTGGGCGGCGGCCGCCTGCCATTCCGGCGACATGGAGTTCGAGCTTTGCTATGCGCGCGACTTCCCGTCCGCACTGCGTGCCATTGCCAAGGCTGGTTCAATTAAGGCCTTCATGGACACGCTGGAGGCCAACCCCAAGCCGTCGGGCGGGGATATCCATGTGCTCATGACGCTCGCCATGGCGGCGACCTATGATCCCGACCCCAGCCAGCCCTTTGGCGTTCGCCTGCCGGTGGATCTGGAAACCTGTGAGCGGGATGAAAAGCTGTGGGCCAACTGGCTCAGCTTTGATCCGCTGACGCTGGTGGAGACCCACCACGCCAACCTCAACAGGCTCAAGGGCCTGTTCATCGATTGCGGGGATATCGACCAGTATGACCTGGTCTACGGGGCCCGCCGCCTGCATCGCCGTCTTGAGGCGTTGGGTGTAGCGCACACCTATGAGGAATTTCCCGACACCCATTCAGGCATCGACTATCGCATGGATGTCAGCCTGCCGTTTCTGGTCGACCGCCTGACGGCCTAGTCGCGCAAAAGGGCGTTGATGCTGGTTTTGGCGCGGGTCTGGGCATCGACGCGTTTGACGATGACGGCGCAGTAGAGGCCCGGCTTGCCGTCTTCGCCCGGCAGATTGCCTGGCACCACGACGGAATAGGCCGGCACTTCGCCGCGGAAGACTTCGCCGGTGGCGCGGTCCACGATCTTGGTGGAGCCGGACAGGTAGACGCCCATGGCCAGCACCGCGCCTTCGCGCACAATCACGCCTTCGGCGACTTCGGCGCGGGCGCCGATGAAGCAGTTGTCTTCAATGATGGTGGGGCTCGCCTGAAGCGGCTCGAGCACACCGCCAATGCCCGCTCCGCCGGACAGGTGAACATTCTTGCCAATCTGCGCGCAGCTGCCGACCGTGGCCCAGGTGTCCACCATGGTGCCTTCGTCCACATAGGCCCCGATATTCACGTAGGACGGCATCAGCACGACGCCCTTGCCGATGAAGGCCCCTTTGCGCACCGAGGCCGGTGGCACGGCGCGAAAACCGGAGAAGGCAAACTCAGCCTCGCCCCAGCCGGCGAACTTGCTCTCCACCTTGTCCCACCACGGGCCGCCATCCACACCGCCGCTCATGATGCGGTTGGCGTTGAGGCGGAAGGACAGGAGCACGGCCTTTTTCAGCCATTCATGGACGACCCAGTTGCCATCCTCGCCCTTGGAGGCGACGCGGGTGGCACCGCGGTCGAGCGCGCCAATGGCCGCCTCGACGGCTTCGCGGACTTCCCCGCCGGTGGAGGGCGACAGGCTTTCGCGGTCATCCCAGGCTTTTTCGATGGCGGACTGCAGGCTGGGGTCAAAGCTCATGGCTCTGGATCCTTCAACAAGGGCTAGCGCACGCGCTCCAGAAAGCTGCGCAGGCAATCGACGGCATAGTGCACATGGTCTGGATGATCGCCCGGTCCGGCGCTTTCGCCTTGCGGGTCGTGCTCATCGGCGCGCACCAGGACGGTGGTAAAGCCCAGCTTGGCCGCGGATTCAAGATTACGTGCTGAGTCCTCGAACATGATGGCGCGCTCGCCATCAATGCCGAAATGGCGGGTGAAGCGCTCAAAGCTCTCCAGATGGGGCTTGGGCAGGAACTCGCCAGCCTCGATATCGTACAGATCATGGAACAGGCCATTGAGGCCAAGGCGATCCACGACCTTCTCGGCGTGCTTGCGCGAGCCATTGGTAAAAACGATGCGCTTGCCATCCTGGCGCTCGATATGGCGGGCGAGGTCCGGGTCGGGCGTGATGACCGAATGATCCACGTCGTGTACGAAATCCATGAACTCACCCATGTCCACAGTATGGTTGGTCATCAGACCGTTCAGCGTGGTGCCATAGGTTCGCCAGTAATTCTTCTGGACAGCCCGGGCCTCGTCCCAGGGCAGATCCAGCAGCTTCATGACATACTGGGTCATGCGCTTGTCGACCTGGCTCATGATGGGTGCGCTCGAGGGATAGAGCGTGTTGTCCAGATCGTAGACCCAGGTGTCGATATGGGGCAGGTGAACCGGCTCGCTCATCGCAAGGTCTCGCCGAAGTCTTCGTCTTGTAAAGCCATGCGAACCGCGCCTTCGGTTGGCGCGGGCACAGGACGGAAGCGAGCCGCCTGGAAGCCGGTATCGCCGCAGCGCTCGCGTCGCTCGGTCGTGAACCGCCCGGCACCGACGCAGAAGACATCCTCGCTGGCGCTCAAGACCCGCTCGGTCGAGCCCTCGAGAAGGCGGGCGTGAAGGAAGACTTCACCCTCCGTCAGGCGCAGGGCGAGGGGCCGCGCGCAGTCGCCGGGATCAATCCGCCACCAGCCGCGCGCCTCATAACCGTCCCCGGTGGCTCTGGCGATCGCCGCCGCAACAGGCGAGCGCGCCTCGTTGCACACCTCAAGGCCGACATTGGCATTGCGTTCCAGTGCGCGCGTGTGTAGCGCTTCAAGAAGGCTGATGCGGTCGCTGCCGAAATTGGTATCCACATCGTTCTGGAAGGCGGCGATCTGGCTGCGCGTGCGCCGCCCGGCATAACCGTCGATGGAGCGGATATCGTAGCCGGCCGACTGCAACAGGCGCTGAAGACCGGCCTCTTCGGCGCGGTTGCCGAAGTCGGCCAGCTCGGCCAGCACGGCCCGCTCGCGCTCGGTTTCGCTCAAACGACGGAACGCGCGCTCCTGCAGGCCAAGCGCTTCGCAATCACCGATACCCTGAATCTCAAAATCGGTTTCATCCACACAGGCCATCTGCGCGCCGCGCCATTCGCGTACGCCGCCCAGATAGGCCTTGGTGGAGCGGGCATAGAGATACTGGTCGACCTCGGGGCCAGGGCCAACTTCTGCACAGCCGCCGGGCAAAAGCCGGGTCCAGCCCTGCACGTTCAGGCCTTCTGCGCTGCGCCAGGCGGTCGCCACCTCCACGACAAAGCTGGTTTCGTTGCAGACCTCGCCGGCCCGTGCACCGCAAGGGGCAACGAGCGTCACGAGAGCAGCAAGGACGGGAGCCAGAAGCCAGAATTTCACAGTCGGCCTCCTTCAGCCGTTTGCAGAATTGCGGCGCGCAGTTCCGGGATGCCCGAACCTTTCTCGCTGGAGGTCAGAGCGACCACCGGATAGGCGGCCGGACGACGCTTGATGGCGTTGGCGACCTCTTCGACGCGGGCCTCGGCGTCCTTGACCTTAAGCTTGTCGGCCTTGGTCAGGACCACCTGGTAGGACACCGCGGCCTCGTCGAGCGCTTTCATGATGCCCTGATCGACCTCCTTCAGGCCGTGACGGGCATCAATCAGCAGGAGCACGCGCTTCAAATTCACCCGCCCGCGAAGATAGTTCTTCGTCAGCCGGGTCCAACGCTCCACAACCGGTTTGGGAGCCTTGGCAAAGCCATATCCGGGCAAATCGACAATTCGAAGGCGATCACCGAGATTGAAGAAGTTCAGCTCGCGCGTACGCCCCGGCTCGTTCGAGGCGCGGGCCAACGACTTGCGCCCGGTCAGCGCATTGATCAGCGAGGACTTGCCCACATTCGACCGGCCCGCAAAGGCGATCTCGGGCAGGCTGGGCTCGGGCAGCGTCTCAAGCGAGACCACGCCCAGCATGAAGTCGCACGGGCCCGCAAACAGCTTGCGTGCAGCTTCCAGCTCAGCCTGATCGAAGCCGGTCTCGTCGTCCTGGCTCACTTTTTCTTCTTCGGTGTGCTGCGCTTTTTCTTCGCAGCGGGGTTGGAGCTGGTGCGCTTGCCAGGTGCCGGCTTGGGCTTGGCCTCGGCCTCAGCCTTTTCGCCATCTTCGGCGTCGACCGGCTTGGCTTCGCCCTCGATAATCTCGCCGCCTGCGTCCGGTGTTGAGCCGTCCTTCAGAACCGTCTGCGTGGCGGCCGACGCTTTCTCCTCCAGCGTGGACCCCGTGGTCTTGGGCGCGTTGGGATCTTCAAATTCCGGGGCCGGCTGGCCCTTCATCTTGGCCATCAGGCGCATGACATTCTTGTCGAGCTCGGTGGTCACGCCCTGGCGGCGCATGATGAAGTATTGCTGGGCAACCGTCAGGATGTTGTTCCAGGTCCAGTAGATCACCAGAGCGGCGGCAAATGGAGCCAGGATGATCGTGAACACGACCGGCAGAAAGGCGAAGATCTGGCGCTGGATCTTGTCCGGGGGCGGCGGGTTCAGCGACTGCTGCGCCCACATGGTCAGACCCATGATGATCGGCCAGATGCCGATGGCCAGCGTGGTGCCGATGATCGGCACGCCGGACGGGTCATAGGGCAGCAGACCGAAGATATTCCACATGGAGGTTGGGTCAGGTGCGGACATGTCCTGAATCCACCCGAAGAAGGGCGCGTGGCGTGCATCTAGCGAGATGAACACCGTCTTGTAGAGCGCAAAGAAGATCGGGATTTGCGGCAGGATCGGCAGACAGCCGGCCACCGGATTGATCTTCTCCTTGCGGTACAGCTCCATCATGGCCTGCTGCTGGGCCTGCGGATTGTCCTTATTGCGCTCACGGATTTCCTGCATCTTTGGCGCAACCGCGCGCATCTTGGCCATGGAGGCAAAGGCACGGTTGTTGAGCGGGAAGAGCACCAGCTTGATGCCCAGCGTCAGCACCATGATGGCCAGGCCATAATTGCCCAGAACGCCATACAGCCAGTGCAGGATCACGAAGAAGGGCTGGGTGAAGAACCAGAACATCCCCCAGTTGATCGCCGAGTCGAAGCGCTGGATGTCATATTCGTCGCGATACTGAACCAGCAGCGGCTGATCCTTCGCGCCGGTGAAGACATGGGTGGTGCGCGTGATGCTCTCGCCTGCGGCCACCGCGATCGGACGGGTCAGATAGTTCGCCTCAAACACCAGATCAGAGCGATTGAGCGTGCGGAAGGTCGCCTCAACGCTTTCATCCTGGTCCGGGGTCAGGGCGGCCAGCCAGTATTTGGTGGTCAGGCCGACAAAGCCGCCCTGGCCTTCACGGCTGTCTTCACGGTCGCGCTCGCCTTCAAGCCAGTTGAACTTGCGCGCAAAATTCTCACCACCGGTCGCGGCAATGGCACCTTCGCGCAGGATGAATTGATTGCGGTCCAAAACCGGGAAATCCTCGTGGCGGACAACGCCATAGGCCTGCAGCGAGACGTCGTCATTGCCCGTGTTGGAGACGGTCTCCTCCACGGTGAACATGTAATTGTCGTCCACGGTGATGCGGCGCTGGAAGGTCAGGGCACCAGCGCGGGTTTCCAGCACGATCGGGCTGTCCGGCGTCAGGACATCGCCTTCCACCAGCTGCCACTCGGTATTGATGCCGGGCAGGCCCTCGGCACGACCGGCCCAGCCGGCAGCCATGTAGTGACCGTACTCGGTGCCGGACGGGCTCAGCAGCGTGACCGGCTCACCGGAACCAATCTCGGTGTCGTAGCTGAGCAGCTGGATGTCATCAAAGCGCGCACCGGTCAGGGCGATGGAACCGCGCAGGGATGGGGTACGCACCTCAACACGCTCATATTGGGCCAGGCCCTGCTCACGCGTCAGGTTGGCGGCGTCGGGCGAAACCATGTCAAAGCCGTCGCCGGTGGCACCGGGTGTATCCTCACCGGCGGCCTCCAGGGCGGCTTGTTCAGCTTCGGCCTCGGCGCGGGCCTGTTCGGCCTGCGGCTGCAGGACAAATGCGTTGTAGGCCAGCATGATGCCCATCGCGATGACGGCAAAAATGATCAGATTACGGTTCTCACCCATCGGGGCCGGTGTCCTTCACGTCTTTGGTCATCGCGCGCGCAGGCGCAGTCTCACTGTTATGACCCGATTTTCGGGCGAGGCTTATCAATGCGGTTTCGACATCGTCAAGCAAGGCTGTCCAGGCGCGTGTCCCTGTCGCACCGCGTGCGATGAACACATAATCACTTCCGGGCCGTCCGTGGAGGGGTAGAAGCAGGCGCGCGGCTTCGCGCAGGCGTCTTTTCGCCCGATTGCGCACCACAGCATTGCCGATTTTTTTCGTCGCGGTGAAGCCGGCGCGGACCGGTCCGTCCGCATCATCACGGCGCGGGCGCAGCTGGATCACCACGCCGGGGCGGGCAAAGCGCAGCCCGTCACGCGCACGCAAAAAATCGCGCCGCTGGGTTATCCGCGCGGCGCGATCTGGAAAAACAGGCGTGTGGGTCTGCGCGCCGATTAGGCCGACAGACGCTTGCGGCCCTTGGACCGGCGACGCGCGATGACCTGACGGCCGGCCTTCGTGGCCATGCGCGAACGGAAGCCGTGGCGGCGCTTGCGGACCAGGTTTGACGGCTGGAATGTACGTTTCACGGGTTCGCTCCAAAGCGTGTGAACGGCCGGGTCTCCGGCGCTTCAAATTTCGAGCCGCGGTTGATACGGGTGGGCGAGGGACAAGTCAAGCGCAAACCCTGCGCACAAGTCCGCCCTAACGCACCGCTTCAAGGGCTCCCTCGGTAAAGGGTCGCAGGGCGCGAAAGCCGGCTTCGGCGTGGCTGACGGCCGTGGCGACTGTCACATTGCTATCCGGGCAGTACACCGCCAGCGTGCCCCAGAAGCCAGAATGCTCATAGCATGTCTCACCGGCATACTCGCGCACAAAGAAGCCCATGCCATAGCCACTGTCGGCCTCAAGGCTTTGCGGCGTTGGTGTAACCAGCGCGGCATTGAGCGCCGGATCGTCCAGCAGCTCACCGCGCGCCGCAGCTGTATGAAACTTGGCAAGGTCGCCGAGCGTCGAGACCAGACCCCCGCCGCCATAAAGGTCGACGCTGGGGTGGATTCGCCAAAGCGAGCCACCAAAGGCCTCTTGCGCGAAACGCTGCTCCACATGTTCGGGGGCGGGCTCCATGACCTCCCACCAGGTATCGCGCAACAACAGGTCGCCATAAGCCAGCTCCCGCACGGCCGGTCCCAGAGCCTGACCGGTGGCCTGCTCGATCATGGCCCCGACGAGCACATAGCCGGTGTCAGAATAGGAGAATCGCTCACCCGGCGCGCCGATGGGATCGGCCATGCGCATGGCGATCCGGACCTGATCTTCCCGCGTCCATTCTTTGTCGAAGTCGGCCAGGATTTCATCGAAGTAGAACACCGTCTGGGCGTGATCGGGGATGCCGGAGGTGTGGTTGAGCAGCATGCGCAGGCTGATCGCGTCCACGTTATAACCGCCGTCTTCCAGCTGGCGGACATGCGGCTCGGGCAAGTGATCGCGGATCGGCCCGTCCAGGGACAACACGTCTTGCTCCACCAGCTTTAACGCAGCCACCGCCACAAAGGTCTTGGTGTTGCTGGCGATTCGCAGAGGCGCGTTCACGCCGATGCTCTCGGGGTCGTCATCATTGAGGCTGCCGAGGCTGGCCGACCGTCCGTCCCAGACAAAAAACAGCATGGCCGTCCCGCCAAGCCGGGCTTCAGCATCTTCCATCACCTGAGCCAGAGCGTTGCCATCCGGCGACCGGGGCGGTGTGTCCACCGCCGGGCTGCAGGCCAGAAGGGTTGCCGACAGCGCGACCGTAAGCGGGACAAAGTGTTTCATGGGCTTGTCTCTGGCTAAACCGCTGGCGCAGCGTTCACGCCATGGTGAGGCGCGGTGATCGCCTCGTGACTCTTCTTGCTTGATCCATGAGGCTATATCAGCGTCGCATCGAAGCGAAGCCGCATTCGCCCAAATCATCAAAGGACATCCCATGAGCGACGAGCCAATCACTGACGCGGAAGAAACGCCGAAGAAGAAGTCGCTTGTGTCCAGGCTGTTGCCGCTGGCGGTGCTGGTTGGCGGACTGGTCGCGTTCTTTGCGCTGGGTGGTCCGCAATACCTCAATCTTGAAACCATGCGGGATACACTGCGCGGGCTTGATGGCTGGGTTGCGGACAACCTGCTGCTCGCGGTTCTCGCCTATATGGTGTTCTACGCGCTGGCGGTTTCAATCTCGGTCCCAGGCGCGCTCTGGTTCACGATCGGAGCCGGCTTTCTGTTCGGGCCTTGGCTTGGAACCGGTGTCGCGGTCTTCGGCGCGACAATCGGGGCAACAATCATTTTTCTGGCCGCCCGCTACGCCTTCGCCGACTGGGTGCGCGCAAAATTCCCCGGCTATGTGAAAAAGCTCCAGGACGGGTTTTCCCGTGACGCCTTCACCTACGTCGTGATCCTGCGTTTGATCCCGGCTCTGCCGTTCTTCGGGATCAATATTGCAACCGCGCTTTTGAATGTACCGGTGCGGGCCTACTTCCTCGGTACGCTCGTCGGGGTGATCCCGGGGGCTTATGTCTATGCGACGGTGGGCGACGCGATTGCCCGTGCGGCTGCAGATGGCGTGCCCAGCTTTACCGCGCTGTTAACCCCGGAAGTGATTGGCGCGATGGTCGCCTTTGCGGTGTTGGCTATCCTGCCCTGGGCGTACAAGCGCTTCATCGCGAAGAAAGAAGAGAAGGCCGCACTATGAGCCGCGAACAGATCAAAGCCGACCTTGCCATTCTGGGTGCGGGGTCTGCCGGGCTGGTGACCGCGGCGGGCGCGGCGATGCTGGGCCGAAAGGTTGTCCTGTTCGAGCCCGGTGCCATGGGCGGTGACTGTCTGAATTATGGCTGTGTGCCGTCAAAGGCGATCCTGACCGCCGCGCACAAGGCCCACACGATCCGCACAGCTGCCCAGTGGGGCATCAAGGCATCAGAGCCCGAAGTCGATTTCACCAAGGTGCGCGAGCAGATTGCGCGTGCCATCGCCACTATCGAGCCCAATGACAGCCAGGAGCGGTTTGAGGGCCTCGGCGTGCGGGTCATCCGCGAATACGCGAAGTTCGAAGGAGAGCGCACGGTCGGGTCCGACAGCGTGGAGGTGACGGCCAAGCGCATTGTCATTGCCACCGGCGCGCGGGCCCGGGTGCCCAACATCCAGGGTCTTCACGATGCGCCCTATCTGACCAATGAGACGATCTGGTCGCTGGCCAAGCTGCCGAGCCATCTCATCATTCTGGGGGCGGGGCCCATCGGGATGGAGCTGGGTCAGGCCTTCCGCCGCCTCGGCTCTGAGGTGACCATTATCGAAGCCGGCCAGCCGCTCGCCCGGCTGGAGCCCGAACACAAGGATCTGGTCGTTGAAAGCCTGAAGGCCGACGGCGTGACGCTGAAGGTTGGCGCAAAGGCTCAGGCGGTCTCCCATGGTGAAAGCGGTGTCGCGGTCAAAACTTCGCTGGGCGATGTCATCAAGGGCAGCCACCTTCTGGTGGCGGTCGGCCGCCAACCCAATGTGGAAGGCCTGGAGCTGGAGGCCGCCGGGATCGAGACCGATGCAGGCGGCGTCGTGACCGACGACAAGCTGCGCACCTCCAACAAGCGCGTGTTTGCAGCCGGGGATATCGCGGGCAAGGGCGCACTGACACACCTCGCCGGCTGGCATGGCAGCGTGATCGTCCGCAATCTCTATTTCGGTCTGCCCACAAAGCAGTCGAGTGCGCCGATTCCGCAAGCGGTTTATACCGACCCGCCCGTGGCCGGTGTCGGCCTGACCGAAGAGCAGGCGCGCGAGACGCATGGCGACAAGGTGTCAGTGGCCAGCTGGGGCTTTGACGACAATGACCGCGCCATTGCCGAGGGCGACACGCGTGGCGGTGTGAAGCTGATTGTGGGCAAGGGCGGCAAGCTGCTTGGGGCCCATGCCGCCGGCACGCGCGCCGATGACCTCGTGCAGATTGCGCAAGCTGTGCTCGTCAAGGGCGGGACAATCCGCGACCTGACCAGCCCGGTTGCGCCTTACCCGACGCGGGGCGAGATTTTCAAGCGCGCGGCGGGCAAGTATTATGAGTCGACCGTGTTCGGTCCGGCGGCCAAAGCCTGGTCGGCGATTTTGACAGCCTTCCACTAGAGCCTGCGGGCCGGGGGACTTGCTTGGACACTCAGCAGACCAGCGAAGGCGGCACGCGCTTGCGCGCAGGCGTGCGCTATGTGCGCCGGGCCGTGCTGTCGCTGCCTGGAAAGCTGCTATCGCTATCGGTCGCCTTTGTGCTGGTGGCCGAGATCCTGATCTTCTTCCCGAGCGCCTCGAACTTTCGCACCGAATGGTTGATGGACCGGGCTGAGGCTGCGCATCTGGCCGCGCTGGCTGCGGAATCAGCACCGGACATGATGCTGGG
Organism: Oceanicaulis sp.; assembly: GCA_043513725.1. Classification (GTDB taxonomy): domain Bacteria; phylum Pseudomonadota; class Alphaproteobacteria; order Caulobacterales; family Maricaulaceae; genus Oceanicaulis. The sequence continues at coordinate 2,530,256 of CP121338.1, forward strand.
CGAGGATATGGTCCGCGAAATCCTGGCGAGCGCTGAAGCGGTTTCGGTGGCGCGCATCACCGATGGCTCCAACGAGCTGGTCCTGGGTGGCACGCTGCGCGATGCGAAACTGATCACCGCCGACGTCACCAAGGAGCGCTTCTTCGATCGCCTCGCGGCAACCGTTGCCACCTTGCGCGCGCCAGAGGGCCGCTATGTCCGCATTATCGCGGAGCCGCGGTCACGGGCCGGAACGGGCGAGCGCATCAGTGTCATCGTGCCGGAGACGGGCTTGCGCGACGAGCTCTACGCCTATTCACGCAATATCGTCTGGTTGTCGCTCTTTATCGCGGTGGTTACCGGCGGGCTGCTCTACCTGGTTCTTTTATTCATGCTGGTCCGGCCCATGCGCCGGCTGGCCAAGGCGATGACCCGCTTTCAGGAAGATCCCACCGACCCCCGGCGCACGGTCGCCGCGGGCAATCGCTCTGATGAGATTGGCGATGCTGAAGCTGCGCTCGCCGCGATGCAGAGCGAAGTGCGCGCGGCTTTCGTTCAGCGCGAACGTCTCGCGGCACTGGGCGGGGCTGTGGCACGCATCAACCACGACCTTCGCAACGTGTTCGCCAGCGCCCAGCTGGTCTCCGACCGCCTCGCCATGAGCACCGATGAGCGCGTGGCGGCGATGGGTTCACGTCTGGTGCGCGCTGTCGATCGGGGCATTCGCCTGTGTCAGGAGACGCTCGATTACGGCAAGACACAGGAGCGCGCGCCTGAGTTTCAGCGGATCGGGCTTAGCAACGCCATTGACGATGCCGCCGGCGATGCCTTCGCCGCCACCGGTGTGGCCGACTGGGTGAACGAGATTGATGAGGCGCTGGTGGTTGAGGCCGATCCCGACCATCTGCACCGGATATTTGTAAACCTGATCCGCAACGCCATTCAGGCCATGGAGGGCGGTGAACTCTCCCGGCTGACGGTTGCCGCGGAGGCCGGGGAGGACAGGGTCGTCGTCACGCTGACCGATACCGGCCCCGGCGTGCCCGGCCGCGTGCAGGAAACCCTGTTCCAGCCCTTTGGTGTATCAGGCAACAAGTCCGGCTCGGGGCTCGGCCTGTCCATCGCGCGCGAACTGGCTCGCTCCATGGGCGGGGACGTGAAGCTCGCGACGACGGGTGAAGACGGCAGCGTGTTCGAAGTGCGGCTGGGCCGGTCGGTGACGAATTAAACCTGCACGGGTCATCGCATGACATTTTGGGGGTTGGCGCGTAACCTCTACCCATGAAACCCAAGACACCCGACGCCTATTTTGCTCAGCTCGACGGTCCGATGGCGGATCTGGCGGCGTCATTGCGTGACCGGGTGAGGGCGAGGGCAGGGCATCTCAGTGAAGGGCTCGCCTGGGGCTTTCCCTGCTATACCGGTCATGAGCGGGTGTTTTCCATCATGGCGCAGAAGGCTCACGTGAATCTGCAATTGTGGAACGGCAACCGCCTGACTCACGTCTCTGCGCGGGTTGAAGGCACCGGCAAGCAGCTGCGCCATGTGAAGATCAAAGCATTGGGCGAAATCGATGAGGCGATAGACGCGGTGATTGATGCGGCAGTCGCGCTGGACCGCGAAGACCCGGAGCGTGTGCGTTAAGGCCCAATCCGGTCTGCCACGGCGAAGACCGGGGCCCAGACGAGGGCAGAGCGCCACGTTTGAATGCTCTGGATCCCGGCCTTCGCCGGGAAAGAGAAGAGTATTCGATCCTCTCCCCAGTCATCCTGAATTTAATTCAGGACCCAGTTGCGCCGCCTGTGCAGGTGGCTCCCAGATCAAGTTTGGGATGACGGTGGCGGGTGGATGGCAACCGAGACTGTCCAAATCCCCAACATGAGCAGGGCTTCCGCCCAGTCCCGCTTGCGCGGTCGGGTGCGCAGGCGGCGTGCTGCGGATGCGAGGAGACTTGACGCGGTGCAATAGGACAGGCTCATTTGCGCGCAATCTGCCGCGGGGAGATGCGGCGATAAAGGATTTTCGGCGGCCAGGCCTGACATGGCGTTCGTCGAGCAACAGGAGACATTCCCATGAGTTCAGAAGATCCGATTGTCATCGTTGGTATGGCCCGCACGCCGATGGGCGGCCTGATGGGCGAGCTGAGCGCGCTGTCGGCCAACGAGCTGGGCGCTGAAGCGGTCAAGGCTGCGCTGGTTGAAGCCGGCGTTGCCGGTGAAGACGTGGACATGATTTATATGGGCAATGTGCTTGGTGCCGGTCAGGGCCAGGCTCCGGCCCGCCAGGCGGCGATCCGCGGCGGTCTGCCCAAGTCGGTGGAAGCCACCACGCTGAACAAGATGTGCGGATCTGGCATGCAGGCGGCCATCATGGGCAGCGCCGCGCTTTATGCGGGCGATGCCGGTGTCATCATTGCGGGCGGCATGGAATCCATGACCAACGCGCCGCATCTTCTGCCGAACCACCGCACGGGCTTCAAATACGGCCACGACACGGTCAAGGACCACATGGCCCAGGACGGTCTGGAAGACGCCTACGAGAAGAAGGCCATGGGCGTGTACGCCGACATGATCGCGCAGGAACACCAGTTCACCCGGGAAGATCAGGACGCCTACGCCATCGAAACCCTGTCGCGCGCCACCAAGGCGACCGAGGACGGCAGCTTCAAGCGCGAAATCACGCCGGTCACGATCACCACCCGCAAGGGCGAAGAGACGGTGGACACCGACGAGCTGCCGCGTCGCGCACGCCCGGACAAAATCCCGAGCCTGCGCCCGGCCTTTGGCAAGGATGGCACGGTGACAGCTGCCAATGCGTCAGCGATCTCTGACGGTGCCGCTGCGCTGGTCATGATGCGCCTGAGCGAAGCCGAGCGCCGCGGCCTGACCCCGCTGGCCAAGATCAGCGCAACCGCGGCCCACGCGCACGAGCCGGCCTATTTCACCACCGCGCCGGTTCCGGCCATGCGCAAGGTGCTGGAGCGCGCCGGCTGGCAGGCGTCTGACGTCGGCCTGTGGGAAATCAACGAAGCCTTCGCCGTGGTCCCGATGATCGCGATGAAGGAGCTCGGCCTGAGCCATGAAAACGTCAACGTCCACGGCGGGGCCTGCGCGCTGGGTCACCCGATCGGCGCATCTGGCGCTCGCATCATGGTCACGCTTATTGCGGCGATGGAAAAGAATGGCGTCGACAAGGGTGTTGCCTCGCTGTGCATCGGCGGCGGCGAAGCCACGGCCGTCGCTATCGAGCGCATGAGCTAAGCACAGCGCTCAGAGCTGAAACGAAGAACCCCGCCGGCGGACGCTGGCGGGGTTTTTTGTTTCACCGGTTGAAACCCCGACCAAGGGCGCGAGCCCGCAGGGCCGGGGCCTCTATCCGATGTATCCGCTTGACCCTGAGGGAGGTCCCGGATCTTCGCTGCGCTCGTCCGGGAATTCAGTATGGGTCAGGAGCCCCCACCCCCGAACTCGAAATCATCCAGCGAGGCGATCGCGGCATTGAGCGCATCGCTCCACCCTTCAGAAAGGTGAGTGAAATAAGGATCGTTATACTCAAAGCGCTGCTGCTGGCCGACGGTCAGGCTGTCGGCGCTATAGGTCTGCAAGTCGAGCGGCATGCCGACCGACAGGTTTGCTTTCAGCGTTGAGTCGAACGACAGCAGGAGCAGTTTGACCGCGTCCTCAAAGCTCATGTCCGGGCGATAGCCCCGGAGCAGGATCGGGCGGCCATATTTGGTCTCGCCAATCTGGAAGAAGGGGTTTTCATCGCTGGCTTCGATGAAATTGCCCTCCGGATAGATCAGGAAAAGCCGTGGCGGCGAGCCCTTGATCTGACCGCCGACGATCAGTGTCGCGCTGAAGGTGGATTCGCTGTCCGGCCCGTCATCGGATTGGGACTTCACCACCTCGCGAAGGGTCTCGCCGATCAGGCGGGCAACCTGGAACATGGTCGGCGCGCGCATCAGGTCGGGATCGCGTTCCTCGCGCGCCTTCGTGCGCTCCTCCAGCAGGCTCACCACAGCCTGGGTCGTCGCCAGATTACCCGCGGTCATCAGCGTGATGACCCGCTCGCCCGGCCGGTCCCAGGTGAACATCTTGCGGAAGGTGAAGATATTGTCGATGCCCGCATTGGTGCGGGTGTCAGACATGAAAACGAGGCCGTCATCCAGTCTCAGGCCCACGCAATAAGTCATCCCGGCCGAATCCTTTGTCTGGGACGATAGATGACCCTGCGTTACGCCTGAAACCGGTCCGGTGCAAATGGCATTTTCAAGGCCGGACGTGAGGCCGCACCTACCAGTACCAGCGCCCGTCATCGCGCAGGGTCGCGCCGTGCACACCGCGGTCGTCGTCGCAGATATATTCCCAGCGATCGACCTGATTATAGACGTCGGCGTAGTTCTCGTCGTCCTCATAAGGGTCAAGCAGGACGGTATTGCGGGTGCCGTCTTCCATGTAGACGTAGACCTTGCAGTATTCGCGCGTCTCGTTGCTCACATCGTAGTAGGCCGAGCCGTTATAGACGCCGTTGCAGATCTCGACTTCGCTGCCGTTACAGTGGCGCTGATCTGGATAATACACGTCATAGCCGTTGGCCGCGGCCAGGCCGTCATTGATGGCGCGCAGTGTGCCGGCGCTGCAGCCTGAAAGGCCGATCATCGACACGCAGGCAATCGCAAGTGTTGTAGCTGATTTCATTGTGGGTCCCCATGGTCTGCGCCCGAAGTGCGCTTCAGATCGATAGCCTTTCCAAGCGCAGAAGATCAATATCTGCGCGTCCTCTCGACGACTTCTTCAACGAAAACAGAAATTTGTGATGCGCTGCAGCATCACTGTCCGGGGCGTGATACTTGCGTCATGGAGCGCTCACACCGCTTGCAAAATGGGCGTCAGACCCGTATCCCCGCGCGCAAATGCCCTAACGATAGAAGGTAGAGACCTCCCCATGTCGAACGGCGATACCCGCTTTCGAGTGCCCACCCCGCCTTTCCGGCCGGGTGAGGACCCAGACTTCTCCCACCTCAAGCTGCCCAAGGCTGGCGAGGCCCGGCGCCCCGATCCAACCGTGGACGCGCGCGATACGCAGGACCTGGCCCTCGGGCTCGTGGGTGTGCTGGACCACAATCACCAGGCCGTTGGTGAGTGGGACCCGAAGATCAGCGCGGATATCCTGCGCGAGGGTCTGAAGCACATGGTTCTGACGCGCATCTATGACGAGCGCATGCTGAAGCTTCAGCGCCAGGGCAAGATGAGCTTCTACATGAAGTCTACCGGCGAAGAGGCCGTTGCCGTCGCTGCCGCCATGGCGCTGCGAGACGACGACATGATTTTCCCCAGCTACCGCCAGCAGGGCATGCTGTTTGCGCGCGGCCGGGACATCGTGGACATGATGTGCCACTGCATCTCCAACAGCCGCGACAACCTGAAGGGTCGCCAGCTTCCCGTTCACTACACCTGGGCAGACGGCAACTTCTTCACGATTTCCGGCAATCTGGGCACGCAATTCCCGCAAGCCGTCGGCTACGCCATGGCCTGTGCCTACAAGGGTGAGGACCGACTGGCGGCTAGCTGGATCGGCGATGGCACGACCGCGGAGGGTGACTTCCACGGCGCGTTGACGCTGGCGTCCACCTACCGTGCGCCAACCATCCTGAATGTGGTCAATAACCAGTGGGCGATTTCGTCCTATCAGGGCATTGCTCTAGGTGACGGGCCGAGCTTCGCTTCCAAGGGTCTGGGCTATGGCCTCGCCTCCATCCGCGTGGACGGCAATGACTTCCTGGCGGTGTATGCCGCAACCCAGTGGGCGGCTGAGCGCGCGCGCGCCGGTCATGGCACCACGCTTCTGGAGCTGTACACCTACCGCGCTGACGCACACTCCACGTCTGACGATCCGTCGAAGTATCGCCCGAAGACCGAAGGTCAGGTCTGGCCGCTGGGCGATCCGATCGAGCGCTTGAAGCAGCACCTGATCGGTCAGGGTGAGTGGGACGAAGAGCGCCACGAGAAGCTGGAAGAAGACATGACCCAGCTGGTGGTGAAGTCCTACAAGGAGGCGGAAAGCTACGGCACCCTGCATGAAGGGCCGCTGGCACCCACCCAAACCATTTTCGAAGATGTCTATGCTGAGCAGGACTGGCGTTTGAAGCGTCAGCGCCAGGATCTGGGAGTTTAAGCCATGCCGGTTATGAACATGATCCAAGCGCTGAACAGCGGCATGGATGTGCTGCTTGAGCGCGATGAAGACGTGGTCGCCTTTGGTGAGGACGCGGGCTATTTCGGCGGCGTCTTCAAGACCACCGATGGCCTGCAGGCGAAATATGGCGCGGACCGGGTGTTTGATACCCCGATCAACGAAGCCGCCATTGCTGCCATGGCAGTGGGTATGGCCGCGCGCGGTCTCAAACCCATCGCGGAAATCCAGTTTGCCGACTATATCTTCCCGGCGATCGACCAGATTGTCTCGGAGATGAGCCGCATCCGCTATCGCTCCGCTGGCCAGTTCACGTCCGGCTGTGTGGTGCGCACCCCGTGGGGTGGCGGCATTCGCGGCGGTCAGACCCACTCCATGAGCCCGGAAGCCTTCTTCACCCATGTGCCGGGTGTGCAGGTGGTCGTGCCGTCCAACCCCTATGACGCCAAGGGCCTGCTGATCGCCTCGCTGGAAAGCGGCGACCCTGTGATCTTCTTTGAGCCCAAGCGGATTTATAATGGCCCGTTTGATGGCGTGCCGGACAAGCCGCTGTCGTCCTGGGCCAAGCATCCCAAGGGTGAGGTGCCCGAAGGCCACTACACCGTGCCGCTGGGCAAGGCCGACATCGTGCGTGAGGGCGAGGCCTGCACGGTCGTGACTTACGGCACGCTGGTCCATGTGGCCGAAGCCGCCGCCGAGGCCGCGTGCATCGACGCAGAAATCATCGATCTGCGCACGCTTGTCCCGTACGACATCGAAACCATCGCAAAGTCGGTCAACAAGACCGGCCGTGTGGTGGTCGCCCATGAAGCACCGCGGACTTCCGGTTTTGGCGCAGAGCTCGCCGCCCAGATCCAGGAAGAATGCTTCTACGCGCTGGAAGCTCCGGTTTTCCGCCTGACCGGCTGGGACACGCCATACCCGCACGCCCATGAATGGGCCTATTTCCCGACGCGCGACCGCTTTGCGCGCGCCATGAAAACGGTCACGGAGGCCGCCTGATCATGAGCGAATACAAGTATAAAATGCCCGACGTCGGCGAAGGCGTCGTCGAGGCTGAAATCGTCGAATGGCACGTGAAGGCCGGTGACAAGGTCACCGAGGACCAGCACATCCTGGATGTGATGACCGACAAGGCCACCGTGGAAATCCCCTGCGCGGTCAACGGCGTAGTGAAGATGACGCTTGGTGAGCCGGGTGATGTGATCGCCGTGGGAACCGAAATCCTCGTCATCGAAATCGACGGCACCCCGCCAACCGAAGAGGATGACGCACCTGAGCCAGAGGCCAAGGACGAGGCCGAGGAAGAGGCGAAGTCCGAAGCTGAGCCCAAGGTTGAGGAAAAGCCTGAGCCGAAGCCCAAGTCGGAACCCGCTCCGGCGGCTGCGGCGAAGGCGTCTGCTGCGGCCGCTCCCGCTCGTTCTTCCGGTGAACGCCCACTCGCCAGCCCGGCTGTGCGTCAGCGAGCGCTGGATGCCGATATTGATCTCGCCGCGGTTCCGGGCACGGGCCCGGCCGGTCGTATCACGCATGCTGACCTTGATGATTTCATCGCCGCCGGTGGCCGCCTCGTCTCCAAGGTTGGCGGTGGTGGCGGTGCCTCCAAGGCCCCGCGTACGGGTGTTGAGACCCAGAAAGTCATCGGCCTGCGCCGCAAGATCGCGGAAAACATGGCGCTGTCCAAGCGCACCATTCCGCACATCACCTATGTGGACGAGATCGACCTGACCGCGCTTGAGGACCTGCGCGCCCATCTCAATGCCACACGGGATGAGGGCCAGGCCAAGCTGACCATCATTCCCTTCCTCGTTCAGGCGCTGGTCAAGGCTCTGCCGAGCTTCCCGCAAGCCAACGCCCACTACGACACCGAGACTTCAACCCTGACCCAGTATGAGGGCGTCCATTGCGGCATCGCTGCAGCCACCCCGAATGGTCTCATGGTGCCAGTGATCCGCCATGCTGAAAGCCTCGATATCTGGGACACCGCGGCTGAGGTGAAGCGCCTCGCTGATGCGGCCCGTACCGGCAAGGCGACGAAGGACGAGCTCACCGGCTCGACCATCACCATCACCTCGCTCGGGGCCATTGGCGGCGTTGTCACAACACCCGTGATCAACCACCCGGAGACGGCGATTATCGGCGTGAACAAGCTCCAGACCCTGCCGCGCTACGACGCGGAAGGCCGCCTGGTGCCGCGCAAGATCATGAACCTGTCCTCCAGCTTCGATCACCGCATCGTCGACGGCTACGAAGCCGCCCAGCTGATCCAGGCCATGAAAGCCACGCTGGAAAACCCTGCGACGCTGTTCATGGGGTAGAAGCGAGCGCCACACATTGCACGAAAGGGCCCGGCGTTTGCGCCGGGCCTTTTTGTTTTGCCACGACGCGGATGGAATAACCGCACGCCTAACAACCCTTTCACTGGACCTCTTCGCCCGGCGCTGGTAGCCATTTACCGGTAAGAGGGAGAGTTTATGAGACCAATGTTCGGGCGGCCGCGCCGCAGCCCCTTTGCCATATTCGGATATCTGGTGGCCGTGGTGTTTCTGGTCGCTGACCAGGTGTCCAAGCATGTCATCCTGCGGGTGGTCGATCTTGATACCGTGGGGCAGATTCAGGTCCTCGACCCCTGGTTCAATCTCACCATGGTGTGGAATCGCGGGATCAGCTTTGGCCTGTTCCAGGCGGGCAGCTGGTGGCAGATCGGCATTCTGGTGGCGGTGTCTCTGGTGGTTTCCGCGCTTCTTGCCGCCTGGATGATGCAGGCGGAGCGCCGGCTGCAGGCGATCAGCTTCGGCATGATTATCGGCGGGGCCATCGGCAATGTGATTGACCGCTTTGCTTACGGGGCCGTGGCTGATTTCCTCGATTTCTCAGGGCTCTACTTTCCCTATGTGTTCAACGTAGCCGATGCTGCGATCTCCATCGGGGTCGCGCTTCTGGTGCTTGATCTGTTCATGAGTGGCGAGCGCGGTCGGCGTTTGTGACCAACTTCATGAGGTGCTGGCCAGCGCGGCCAAGCCTCTGTACAACATGCCCACACTGAAAAAAGGCTCGATGAGGCCCCCCATGCGTATCGTCAATCTTGTTCTCGTTTCCGCCATTGCCCTTGTCGGCGCGTCGGCCTGTAACTCCGGGGTCCGTCAGGCTCTGGGCACCGACCGCACGACGCCAGACGAGTTCCGGGTGGTGACGATTGCGCCGCTGACCGTACCGCCGGAATACGCTCTGCGCCCGCCGCAGCCCGGTGAGCTGCGTGCCGAAGACATTTTCCAGGACCGTCAGGCCCAGCGTTCGCTATTTGGTGATTTCGAGGCCTCCAACGCCTCTGACGCGGAAATCCTGCTGGCGGCCCGTGCGGGCGCTGCTGAGGCCAACCCGGACGTGCGCGCGCTGATTGATGGCGAGACCGCCGCGCTGGTGCGCAAGGATCGCAGCTTTGCTGACCGCATCCTGTTCTGGCGTGAAGCCGATACCAGCGAAGAGCGCGTGATCATCGAGCGCCCCGCTCCGATTGATCCTGAAGAAGAGCGCGAGCGCATTGAATCGGTCACCGGTGGCGGTGAAGTCGAGATCGAGCGCCGCCGAACCATCCGTCGCAAGCTGCCGGGGCTTTGATCCAGCCAGCCTGAAGCGGCGCACTAAAGTTTCCTGACAGGCGGTCCATCGGGCCGCCTGTTCTGTTTTGGGCCTCGCCTGAATGGTGTCCGGCATTTGACAGCCACGCCGGTTCAGGCCGACAAATACGCCAACAAAATTCGGGGAGTGATAAAGCCATGTTAAACTATAACATTCTCGCCGCGAGCGCGCTGATGATGGGCCTGATGACAGGCCCATCGGCACTGGCTCAGGACGCTGAGCGTGACACCATCATCCATGCGGGCCACCTCATTGCGGCCCCGGGCGAGGAGCGTGTGCGCGAGGGCGTCTCGATCATCATTCGCGGTGATGAGATCGTCGCCATTGAGGACGGCTTTATCGAGGCGGTAGACGCTGAGCTGATCGATCTGTCCGACCAGTGGGTCATGCCCGGCTTTATCGATTCCCACGTCCACATCACCAATCAGGCCGGTCCGGCCCGGCGCATGTCCGCCTTCACCGAGGGCGCTGCTGATCGCGCCATTGATGGCGTGATGTATGCCAACCGCACGCTCATGGCCGGCTTTACCACCGTCCAGGATGTTGGCGGTGATATCGAGGCGGTTCGCGCGCTTCGCGAAGGCATTGAGGCCGGCGATATCGTCGGCCCGCGCATGCGCATCGCCGGTGGCGCGGTCACGCCGACCGGCGGTCACGGTGACATTAATGGCTGGGCGGTGCATGTGCTGCGCGCCAATGGCAGCCCCTATGCCTGCAACGGACCGGACGATTGCGCGCGCGCTGTTCGCCAGCTGGTGCAGGAAGGCGCAGACGTCATCAAGATCACGGCCACCGGCGGTGTGATGTCGTCGACCGGCGCTGGCGTGGAGCAGCAATTCTTTGACGCGGAGCTCGCCGCGATTGTGGAAGCGGCCCACATGATGGGCCGCCGGGTGACCGCCCACGCCCATGGTGTGACGGGGATCAACTCCTTCCTGCGGGCGGGCGGCGACTCGGTGGAGCACGGCACCTATCTCGACGATGAAAGTATCCGCCTGTTCCGCCGCAATGACGCGGTGCTGGTGCCGACGGTGATGGCCGGCGTCTGGGTGGCTGATCAGGCCGATGCCGGCTGGATGACGCCCTTCCAGGAAGCCAAGGCCCGCGCTGTGGGTCCGCAAATGGTCGACATGGTCCGCCGCGCCCATGAGGGCGGCGTTACGATCGCATTTGGCACCGACTCTGGCGTATCCGCCCATGGCGATAACGCCCAGGAATTCGGGCTCTACGTGGATGCCGGCATGACCGAGATGGAAGCGCTCGCCACCGCCACGGTGACCGGGGCCATGCATGTGGGGCTGGAAGACGAGATCGGCCGCATTGCGCCGGGCTTTGCCGCCGACATCATCGCCGTAGACGGTGATCCGCTGGCCGATATCGACGAGCTTCTCGACGTCGATTTCGTGATGGCGCGCGGGGTCGTGCACAAGAGCGAGTAGACTCGCGCTTTAGATAAACCGCTCCAGTTTTTCACGGACTGACATCAAGCCCGGCTCCGCCCTTGAGGGGCGGGCCGGGTTGGGGTGAAGTAGTGCCCCATCGACCTGACCGAGGCCCATCCATGTCCCAACTCGACGAGACCTTCTCCGGTACCAAGCCGGTTGCCGATGCCCTGAAATTTGACCAAGGCGCGCTGGAAGCGTGGATGGCGGAGAATGTGGCAGGGTTCGAGGGCCCGCTTACGGTTGAGCAGTTCAAGGGCGGGCAGTCCAACCCGACCTACAAGCTGGTGACCCCCGGCCACCAATACGTGCTGCGTCGCAAGCCACCGGGCAAGCTTCTGCCGTCGGCCCACGCCGTGGATCGGGAGTTCCGGGTGATGAAGGCGCTGGGCGCGCAAGGCTTCCCGGCCCCGGCCATGCACGGCCTGTGTGAGGACGACAGCGTGGTCGGCACCGCGTTTTACGTGATGGATTTCGTTGAGGGGCGGATTTTCTGGGACCCCTACCTGCCGGACCTGGAGCCTGAAGAGCGGCGGGCGATCTATGACGCCTCCAACGCGACGCTGGCCCAGCTTCACTCCATTGATATCGAAGCGGCGGGTCTGGCTGACTACGGCAAGCCCGGAAATTATTTTGAGCGACAGATCGGGCGCTGGTCGAAGCAGTACAAGGCGGCTGAAACCTCCTCGATACCGGCGATGGACAAGCTGATCGAGTGGTTGCCCCAGCACGCACCGGAGCAGGAGCGCGTCAGCGTCGTCCATGGCGACTACCGCCTCGACAACATGATTTTCCACCCGACCGAGCCACGCGTAATTGCGGTGCTCGACTGGGAGCTGTCCACGCTCGGCGATCCGCTGGCGGACTTCACCTATCAGCTGATGCAGTGGCGCACACCCAAGGACATCCGGTCCGGTTTCCTGGGCGTGGACCTTCGAGAGATGGGAATTCCGACCGAGGACGAATACGTCAAAGCCTATTGCGAGCGCACCGGGCGCGACAGCATTCCTGAGCTCAGCTTCTACATCGCCTACAATATTTTCCGCTTGGCCTCGATCGCGCAGGGGGTTTACGCCCGCTCGGTTCAGGGCAATGCGTCGAATGACCGGGCGAAGGACCTCGGTGCGCTGGTGGCCCCGATGGCCGATTACGCGCTGAGCATTGCTGAAGGGTCCAGCTAGCCGCCGATATGGGCGATGAAGGGTGAGGCCAGGGCCACGCCCATGATCAACTCAAAGCCCACAGCCGTGGCGTTGTAGCCCGTGCGGGTGTCCTCCTCGCTGTCGAGGGTCATGGACAGAGCCCGGCCGATTGCCATGCCGAACCAGTAAAGCGCGGCGGCAAAGCTGGCCCCCATGACCGCCCCAACACCGGCCTGATAGCTCATGGCGAGAGTCAGCAGAACGGCACCATGAAGCAGGGCGAGCGCTCCGCCATAGCTGGCGCGGAATTCTGCCCAGCCGCCTTTCCAGCGCGGGTCAGGACCCAGACGCACAACCGACTGCCCCCAGCGGGGCACAGCAAGGCTGACGAGCCCCATGGCAGTGCCAAACAGGCCGGCAATTCCGGTCACGATCCAGATCCAGGTGGCGATCTCGCCCATGCTTACATCCTGAAGGGTTTGCTGCGAGGTAAAGACTTACACTCTTACGCAGCCCTTTCAGAATCGGATCAGGTCAATGAATGCACCACAAGACCCGCGCCCAGCAGCAGGCTGGCAAGGAATGTCAGGAGGGTGCCGACAAAGCGCCCGAAGCTCACGCCGGAGGTGGAAAGCATACCCCAGGCGTGGAGCAGTCGCCCGACGGTGAAGGCTCCGCCGACTGCATGGATGGCATAGGCGGGAATGCCCATCAGCGCCGCTGTAATCAGGCCGACGAGGAAAAGTGGTGCCCACTCAGCCAGATTGCCGTGGGCCCTGACTGCGCAAGTAACCTTCTCGTCTCCGCCATCCCCGACACTGATCTGTTTGCCGCGCCGGTTCAGGCTGACATTGAGGCCCAGCAGGACCAACAGGACCAGATTGATTCCGAGATAGAGCGCGGCGGCCAGAAAGGCTCCGTTTGCGATGTCTGACATGATGTTCTCCCCAGGATGTCTTTATGCGTCTGCAGCGGGCGGAAGCTCCGCCGCCTTTTTTATCGCGCCTGCGAGTGTCTCTGGCGCTTCCGCACCCGACACCGCAAAGCGGCCATTGAAGATGAAACAGGGAACGCCCTGTACGCCGAGCGAGCGGTAGAATTGTTCTTCCTTCAGCACCGCGTCCGCGTCTCGATTGGTCGCCAGCAGATCAGCAACGATGGCCGAGTCTAGCCCCACCTCGCCAGCGATCTCCGCCAGCACGTCACGCTTGCCGATATCACGGCGCTCTTCAAAGAAGGCCTTGTGAATGGCGTCGGCGGTCTCAATCCCCAGCTCCTGGCCCTGGGCCCAGCGAATGACCCTGTGGGCGTCCAGCGTGTTCGGGCGCACCTCGATCTGATCGAAGTTGAAGACAATGCCGACTTCAGGTCCGGCCGCTTCAAGATGCTCGCGCATCAGCTTGAACCGCTCGGCCCCGTCCCCGGAAAACTTCGCACGCATATAGTCGGAGTATGGCGTCCCGGAGCGCGGCACGGCGGCGTCGAGTTGGTAGGGACGCAGCACCGTCTCCACCTCAATATCGGCGGTCAGCTCGCGCGCGGCCTGCCAGTAGCGCAGACCCAGCCAGCACCAGGGGCAGACGGGGTCGGAAACAAGATCAACAGAAATCATGAGCTGCAGGCTAGCCGGGCCGGACAGCAGGTCAATGCGTTTGCGCGCTAGGCTTTGATGTCCAGCACCGTGCGGGTCATTTCATCCGCCGCACGGATAAGGGTGACCCCCAGTTTCGCATCCTGCTCTGCGCGGATCATATCGACGGTGGCGTCGACATAGTTTGGAGCTGCTTTGTCAGAGAAGGGGGCACGGCCGCCGGGATCAGCAGGTGGTGGGGGGGCAGGGCGTTGCCCGGCGACCGCGCGAGTTTGAGGTGCGTCTTGGGGGGACGCGGCAGGGATGGTCAAAGTCCGAACAGCTGCAACCTGGCCCGCCGCAGACTGGAGCCGCGTGTTGGCGGATCTGAAGGCGGTGAGCCCGGAAGCGAAGACAGCGTCCATGGCGTGGACCCTGCCCGCAAAAGCCCGAGTTTGCACGCGGATTTCAATTACGCGGTTTAGGAAGTGTAAACGCGCCGGTAAGGCTTCGCCGACCGGTTTAGCCGTCCGGCGTAATCAGTCGGGTGAGGGCGTGATGGAGTGCATCCGCATCGTCTTCGCCCAGGCGCTCATCAAGCTCGGTATTATAGGCACGAAGGATGGCATCAGCGCGTTCTGCTGCGATGCGTCCGTGTTCGCTCAGGTCCACGAGCGCGCCGCGCTTGTCACTGGCATCCTTGCGGCGCGTCACCAGACCGGCTTTTTCCATCCGGCTGATCAGTCCGCTGACGGCCGGCGCTCCAAGCGCCAGCGTTTCGCCAATTGCACCCAGACGCCGCTCGCCCCGGCGCAGGAGCAGGAACAGCACCGCAGCCTGACTGGCGCTGACGCCAGCCTCTTTGGCCAGACGCGCGTCGACATCGCGGTGCAAGCGCCGCGCAGCGATTTCCAGAAGAAGATAAAGCCGTCGATCAACGGCACGAACCCGAGCCATGAGAAGAAAATTGCCCGATTCATTCGTGCGCGAAAGAGTTTTCTGATTCGGTCTCAGGCCGGCGGTTCAGGCTTCTGCCAAAAAAGCCTAGGCGACTTCCTTGGGCAGCTTGAAGACGACGTCCTCGCGGGCGACCTCGACGTCCTCAATCGTGAGGTCAAAGCGTTCAGCGATTGCTGCGATCAGATCCTCAACCAGGTCTTCGGGCGCACTGGCTCCTGCCGAAATGCCCACGCGCGACGCTCCGTCGAACCAGCTCCAGTCGACCTGCTCGGCGCTGGGGACGAGGAAGGCCTCTTTCGCACCGGCGCGCTTGGCGACCTCTACCAGTCTTACCGAGTTTGACGAGTTTGGCGCACCAACCACCAGTACCAGATCGGAACCTTCGCCGATGGCCTTGACCGCCGCCTGGCGGTTGGTCGTTGCGTAGCAGATGTCTTCCTTATGCGGTGCCGCGATGGCCGGGAAGCGCTCCTGCAGCTTGGCAACAATATCGGCCGTGTCATCGACCGACAGCGTTGTCTGGGTGACGAAGGCGATATTGCTCGCATCCTGCGGCTCGAACCCTTGTGCGTCCTCCACCGTTTCGATCAGCGTCACCACGCCTTCGGGCAGCTGGCCCATCGTACCGACTACTTCAGGGTGGCCCGCATGGCCGATCAGGACGATTTCCTTGCCCGCCTTGTGGTGGCGCTGGGCCTCCACATGAACTTTTGACACCAGCGGGCAGGTTGCATCCACATACAGCATGTCGCGGCGCTGGGCCTCTGCCGGCACACGCTTGGGAACGCCATGGGCGGAGAACACCACCGGGCGATCATCCGGGCATTCGTCGAGTTCCTTCACGAACACCGCGCCCATTGCCTTCAACCGGTTCACCACATGCTTGTTGTGCACGATTTCATGGCGAACATAGACCGGCGCGCCATAGCGCTTGAGCGCCTGTTCCACGATCTGGATGGCCCGGTCTACACCGGCACAAAAGCCTCGCGGGCTGGCGAGACGCAAGGTGAGAGTGGGCTTTTCGGTCATCAAACTTCCTTCAAGGCGCGTCCGGGCGTTGCGGTGACGCGGCACCCGTCCTAAGACACGGGTAGCAGACCAGCTGCGCATATCAAGTTCAACGCCTTGGCGTAGAGTTGATAGGCCGCAGCGTGCACGTCAATACGAGGGTTTCAAATGCGCATCACTATCGCCAGCGCGATCACCGCCGCTCTTCTTCTGTCCGGATGCGAGAACGTGCGCGAAAACTTCAGGACTCCCGAGCCCAATCCGGGACCATGCCCCAATGCGCTGGCGCTGTATGACGCGCACCGCCTAGTCGAAATCAACGGTGAAGACCTGCTGTTTGAAAATGTCGGGTTTACCGGCGAGATTCTGAACGTCGCGAGCCTTTGCCGCTATACTGATCGCAACAATAATCCGATCGATATGGAAATGGCGGTCAGCCTGGCCTTTGGCCGAGGGCCTGCTGCGGCTGGAACGACCAAGACCTACACGATGTTCGTTGCCGTGACCCGCACCGACAATATCGTCATCCACCGCGAGGAATATCCGATCACGATCGAATTCCGCCCCGGTGAAGATCGCGTAGAGGTGATCGAGGAGTTTTCCAACATCTCGATCCCGCGCGCCGAAGCGAACACTTCGGGCGTGAACTTTGAGGTCATTGTCGGCTTCGATCTGACCGATGAGCAGCTGCAGTTCAACCGCGATGGTCTGCGCTTCCGCGTCGATGCCGGTCAGGGCTAACCGGACTTAAAACAGGACAAAAACAATGCCGTCACTGGTCGAAGCGCTTTCACGTGATGTTGGCGCAGCCTTTGCTGCGTTGGGGCTTCCAGCCGAGCTGGGCCGTGTGGTCGAAAGTGATCGTCCCGACTTTGCGCCATATCAGTGCAATGGCGCGATGGCGGCGGCCAAGCAGGCCAAGCGCAATCCGCGCGAGATTGCCCAGAGCGTTGCCGACCAGCTGGCTGCCGATCACCCTGAGCTGACGGTCGAAATCGCCGGGCCTGGCTTCCTGAACCTGACGCCGGGCGCGCGCGCGTATTCGGTTCAGGCGAACGCGATCGCTGCGGACGCGCGCACCGGGGCGGCGGTATCCGATCAGCGGATCAAGCTGATGATCGACTTTGGCGGGCCGAATGTGGCCAAGCCCATGCATGTGGGTCATTTGCGTTCCTCGGTGCTGGGCGACTGCCTGAAGCGGCTAATGCGCTTCCGCGGCCATGACGTGGTGAGCGATATCCACCTGGGCGACTGGGGCCTGCAGATGGGCCACCTGATTACCGAGCTTCAGGACGAGCAGCCGGACCTGCCCTATTTCAACGCCGAGATCACCGACGGCTACCCGTCTGAGCCGCCGGTGACCATCGAAGACCTGTCGCGCCTCTACCCACAAGCGTCTGCCAAGGCCAAGGAAGACCCGGAGCGCAATGAGCGGTCGCGTCAGGCGACGGCTGAGCTTCAGGCTGGGCGTCCAGGCTATCGGGCGCTGCTCGCGCACTTTATCGCCGTCTCCATCGCTGCCCTGAAGGCTGACTTTGATGCGCTGGGTGTTCATTTCGACCTGTGGAAGGGCGAAAGCGACGTCAACGATCTGATCCCTGGGCTGGTAGAAGACTTCAAGGCGCGCGGCGTCGCTGAAGAAAGCGAAGGCGCCTGGATTGTCCGGGTCGCCCGTGAAGGCGACAAGAAGGAGCTGGCTCCGCTGATCCTCGTCTCACGCACGGGCGCTGCGCTTTATGCGACGACGGACCTCGCCACCATTCTGGAGCGTCGCCGCGATCAGGATCCTGAGCTCATCCTTTACGTGGTGGATCTGGGTCAGTCTGATCACTTCGAGCAGGTGTTCCGAGCCGCCTACAAGGCGGGGCTCGCCATGGAGGGCGGCTTGGAGCATGTGAAGTTCGGCACGGTGAACGGGCCGGACGGCAAGCGTCTGCGCACCCGCGCGGGTGGCACGTTCAAGCTGGCAGACCTGATCGAGCAGGCCCGCGAGCGGGCTCGGGCCCGCCTGAACGAAGCCGGGCTCGGTGCGGAGCTGTCATCAGAGGAGTTTGAAAGCGTGGCGGTGAGCGTCGCCAATGCCGCGATCAAATTCTCCGATCTCTCCAACGTGCGCACGACCAACTACATCTTTGATCTGGATCGTTTCGTCAGCTTTGAGGGCAAGACCGGCCCCTATCTCCAGTATCAGTCGGTGCGCATCAAATCGGTGCTTCGCAAGGCTGCCGAACAGGGTCTGGAGCCCGGTGAGATCGTCGCGGGTCATGAGGCTGAGGCGGCTCTGGTGCGCCGCCTTGATGGCTTTAACGCCGCGCTTGTCCGGGCCGAACGTGACCGCGCGCCGAACGTTTTGTGCGAGCACGCCTATAATCTCGCGCAGGCCTTCTCCGGTTTTTACGCCAACTGCCCGATCCTGCCTGAAAAAGACGCGGCCATCCGTGCCTCGCGCCTCAATCTCGCCGCCACGACCCTGCGCCAGCTTGAGCTGGTGCTGGATCTGATCGGCATTGATGTGCCGGAGCGGATGTAGCTATGCCGGTGGGCATCTAACCAACGGCGGCTCTGGGGGCGCAAGCTGGCCACCGGCCCCGATGATGGCGTTGGCTAGGTTGGGAAAACGAGCCGGATCAAAGCTGGGATCGCCTACGAGTATTGATCGCAGGCGAACGGGCGGTGGCCCCGGGCGGTCCAGCTCCAGCAGTCTTTCATAGGCGGCTTCGTCATTATTCATGGCTCGATGGGCATGCCACGCCATGATGTAGGATTGCGGATGATCAACGAAGGAGTTGGCGATCTCCAGCGCTTCTGCTGGGCGACCCTCTGCGCACAGCTGGTGCATCTCAATTCCCATCTGGGCCAGAAAGCCAATCTCGCTTGCCTTTAGTCGGTCTGTCACCTGGCGGGCCTGTTCCAGGTCGCCGACTCTAAGGAACGCCCAGTGGGCCTCTACTAAGGCAAACCCGTAAAACGGATGGTCAGATAGCGTTTCACGCGCGATGTCTGCCGACAGCTCAAAATCACGCGACCGCAGCGCCTGCTGGATCAACAGGCTACGCGAGCGCGCGTCTTCGCGCGGAATAATGTCTGCGAGGTGACGAACGACGTCCTGTGCGTCGTCATGGCGTCCCAGCATGATCAGGGTGCTGCTGTATTCAAACCCGGCCTCAATATCGAAGGGGTGAGATTCAAAATAAGCCTCAAAAGCGTCTCGGGCGGAGTCCAGTTCGAAAAGTTCTCTGTCCCTGACGGCGCGATAGGACATCGCCTCCATGGGGGTGCTAGCCGATGCGATGGCTGCATCCATGCGCGCTGCATACTGTCGCCGATATTCTTCACCGGATACTGCGTTGGGTCCCATGAACACCAGGGACGGCGTGTTCAGGTAGCGAAACACCATGCCTGATCTGGCGTGGGCCCTGGCGAATTCTGGATCGATGGAGCGGGCCCGGTCGAAAAAGGTTAGAGACTCCGCCCAGAGCATGGCGTCACCTGTCCGCGAAAACTCCGCAATTCGGGCCTGGCCTCGAATATAGGCCTCGTAGGCAGCAATTGAGTCTGTACCCGCGGAGGCCATTTGCTCGAGCGCGGTCTGGTCCAGTGCCGTGTCGAGCGTTCGTGCCACGGATGTCGCGATCTCGGCCTGGAGGCTGAGGATGTTTTCAAGCTCGCGGTCGTAGCTTTGGGACCATACTTGGCTGCCATCCTCTGTCCGGATCAATGATACGCTTACGCGCATCTGGTCCTCGATGACCCGGACCGTACCTTCAAGGATGTTGGCAACGCCAAGCCTTCGTCCCAGCTCCTCCGGGCTGGACGGGATGTCCGACACGACTTCAGTGGCCCGCCTTGACGACACGCGAAGGTCGGGAACCCGGTTCAGGGCGATGGTCAGCTCTTCTGACAGTCCGGCGGCAAACCAGTCCGCCTCTTCACTTGATGACAGCGTTACGAAAGGCAGGACCGCAACAGATCGGCCTTGCTCCTGGGGCGGCGGTGGCGAGGGCGCAACTCGCTGCCAAACGACAATGGCGACAACAGCGATGACGAGAGAGAGTGCCATGCCCCAGGCCTGCCAACGGGTATTGCGTTCCCCAGTTGGCGTGCGCGACGGGGTTTCAACTCTGTCCGGTGTCGTTTCTGCGAGCTCAGCGGGCAGGGTCTCAGCCGACCTGGAGGCTGGCATTTTCATATTTGTGGCTGAAACCCGGGCGATAAAGCGATAGCCGCGCCCATGCTCGGTTTTTATCCAGATCGGGCGCCTTGCGTTATCTCCGATGGCCTGTCTGAGTTCCCGGATTGCGGTTGTCAGGACCGCGTCGGAGACGGCTTTGCCATCCCAGACGATATCGATGAGCTCGCTCTTGCTGACCAGTTGCATGGGCCGCTCCATGAACGTCCGCAACAGGGCCAGGCTGCGCCCACCTAGCTCAATGGTCTTCCCGTCCAGCTCAACCGACTGAGCGACCGGATCCAGTCGCAGTCGATTGGCCGCGACCAGCGGCGTCATTGAGATTTCGGCCTTTGGTGACGTCTGCGAGCTCATCACTGTCCCCTCTGATGATTGGCAGATTATGAGTATATCCGGACTTCGATCCAGAGCACGAAAAGAAGTCCTCATAAGTTGGAAAATACACCATTAAAAACAGTGTATTATAACTTATCAGAACCTGCTCATAGCCAGCTCAGGATTGGCGAGCGGTTTGGGGTCAAAGTCAATCTCGTCGCTGAGGCAGTCAGGCCTCCGCATCTGATCCAAACGGGAGAACGACCATGATCAACGTTAAATCCATCGCCGCCGCCGCCATTGCCGCTGTTGCAATCGTTGCCCCTTCGAACGCTCAGGAATTCACGTTCCAGTATGACAGCTGGATGCTGTCCAGCTCGCAGGGCCGCGAAGCAGTCCTCGACCGGCTGGAGCGCAGCATCACCAACTACTGCAATGTTCGCGAGGCCCGCGGCGCGCTCCAGCGTCAGCTCGCTAGTGATTGCAGCGAGCGCGTGACCGCCAATGCACTGGAGCAGCTGGACGACCCGCGCATCATCGCTCTCTACCAGGAGCGCCAGCGCGAGCGGGAGGCAACCCGCCGGGCCTAAGCGCTCACACGTGCCAAGCGCGGCTGGCCCCCGATCCGGCCGCGTTCAGTGGGCTGCACCCTCCAGGCACCTTGTGCGGATGGGGGTGTGGCCCACCTCTATTTTGCGCCCTTTCGCGATTGACTCTCCCACCTTCAGAAGTAGGTTTGCGCGTCGTTCAGAGGCAGGCGGAATCGCGTGTTTATGAACGGGCCACATACTGGTCATCTGCGGGAGAGATCGGCGAACAGGCCGACGCCGAAGGCGCAACCGCCCCGGAAACGCTCAGGCTACGGGACCGCAGGTAAAAGACTGACGCTGGAAAGTGGGTGGGGGCGCAAGACCTTACCCCACCGAAGGAGCAAAGCGGACGATCCGATGCGGATCGTGGTGCGGGAATCTCTCAGGTCTCACAGACAGCGGGGGCGTGCTCATCAGGCACCGGAAACGGGGTCTGGCGGTCACGCATCTGCAACGAGATTTGAACAGGACGTCCCATGGCCGACACGCCGCTCCACCGCACACCGCTTTATGATCTCCATGTGGAGCTGGGCGCCAAGATGGTGCCCTTCGCCGGCTACGAGATGCCGGTTCAGTATGACGGCGTTCTGCCCGAACATAATCACACCCGCACCGAAGCCGGCCTGTTTGACGTCTCCCATATGGGTCAGGCGCGCTACACCGGTGACGAGGCTGCGCTGGAGCAGGTGATCACCGCTGATCTGTCCGCGCTCAAAGCCGGTGAGCAGAAATACACGCTCCTCCTCAATGCCGAAGGCGGCATCAAGGATGACCTGATGATTTCCCGCCCCTTTGGTGAGGATGGCGGCTTGTTCCTGGTCGTGAATGCCGCCTGCAAGCGCGGCGACTTCGACTATCTCAACTCTATTATCGGCGATCGCGGCACGCTGACCGAAATGCCCGAGCGCGCCCTGCTGGCGCTGCAGGGGCCCACTGCGGGTCAGGTCATGGTGGACCTGGGCTTTGACGTGGCGGGCATGGTCTTCATGGACGCCCGCGTGATCGAGCGCGGCGGCGTTGAGTATTACATCTCCCGTTCCGGCTATACCGGCGAGGACGGGTTCGAGATCTCTGTACCGGAGGACAAGGCCGACGCCTTTGCTCGCGAACTGCTCGGCGATGATCGCGTAAAGCCGATTGGTCTTGGCGCACGCGACAGCCTGCGTCTGGAAGCCGGGCTATGCCTTTATGGCCATGACATGGACGAGACGATCACGCCGATCGAGGCCGGGCTGATCTGGGCGGTGGCGAAGTCTCGCCGCGAGCGGGCCGATTTCGCCGGGGCTGAAAAAATCCTCGACCAGATCGCCAACAAGCCGGGCAAGAAGCGCGTTGGTATCGCGCTGAAGGATCGCGCGCCGGCCCGTGAGGGCACCGAGATTGCCGTGGATGGCAAGGTTGTTGGTGTTGTGACTTCAGGCGGTTTCGGGCCGACGGTGGGCGCACCGGTGGCCATGGGCTATGTCCCGACAGAGCTGGCCGTACCCGGCACCGCGCTTGAGCTTCTGGTCCGGGGCAAGGCGCGCGCCGCTGAAGTGGCAAAGACACCGTTCGCACCGCATCGTTTTTATCGCGGCTAACACCGCTTTTCGGCATTTATTTGGGGAGAGACCGATATGACCGAGACCCGTTTTACCAAGGATCATGAATGGATCCGTGTCGATGGCGAAGAAGGCACCATCGGCATCACCGCCTACGCCACCGAACAGCTGGGCGATGTGGTGTTTGTGGAGCTGCCTGAGGTTGGCAAAACCGTGAAGCAGGGCGACGAGCTCGCCGTTGTAGAAAGCGTGAAGGCGGCCTCTGAGGTCTATGCGCCGGTCTCCGGCGAAGTCATTGCCGTGAACGACGTGCTCGACGCAGAACCGGCCAAGGTCAACGAAAGCCCGGACGCGGACGGCTGGTTTGTAAAGATCAAAGTTGCCGACGCTGGCGAACTGTCGGCCCTCATGGACGACGCGGCCTACAAGGCCCACACGAGCTAGACCCATGCACCCCTCTGTGGCGTTCAAGGCGGAGACACGGGACGCGCTGGCGATTGCGGCGGCGCACCCCTTCGCTGCGGTCAGCGCCACGGCAGGTGATGGTATGGTTTGCGTGCAGGCGCCGCTGGTTCCGGTTGCTGATGCAAGCGGCGTGACGGTCGCCTTTGAAGGCCACATTGCCTGCGCTAACCGGTTTGCTAATGCGCTGGCCGGGGGTGAGCCGGTTGAGGCGATTGCCGTCTTCTCAGGACCCGATGCCTATGTCTCGCCCTCAAGCTATGTCTCGAAGCAGATCCATGGTCGGGTGGTGCCTACCTGGAACTTCATCGCGGCCGAAGCCCACGGGCGAGTGCAGCTGATTGAGGATGCAGACGAGACGCTGGCGATTTTGTCGCGGCAAACCGATGTGTTTGAGCAGCAAAATGGCGGTGACTGGTCTTTAGAAGACGCCGACGCGGACTATTTGGCGCGGCTTACCAGAGCCATTGTCGGCCTGCGACTGGACATCACATCGCTTGAAGCGACCGTGAAGCTAAGTCAGGACAAGGCCGGAGACGACTTTTCAGGTGTCATGAACGGGCTATTGGCCCGTGACGATTACAAGGCGCGCGCCCTTGCGGCGCGCATGAGCGAGCTGGAACGAGGATAAGCCGATGCGCTATCTGCCCCTAACCCCGGACGACCGCACGGTCATGCTGGACAAGATCGGCGTGTCGAGCGTCGATGCCCTGTTTGAGGATGTGCCGCAAAGCGCCCGCTTCGACGGTGTCGTGGACTTGCCGCGTCGGGCGACCGAGCTGCAGGTCGAGCGCGCCTTCACGAAGATGGCCAAGAAGAACACAGCGGCTTCTGAAGCGCCGTTCTTCGTCGGCGCTGGCGCTTACAAGCACCATGTGCCCGCCACCGTCGATCACTTGATCCAGCGCTCTGAATATCTGACCAGCTACACGCCCTACCAGCCGGAAATCAGCCAGGGCACGCTGCAGACCCTGTTTGAATTCCAGACCCAGGTTGCCGCCCTGACCGGCATGGAGGTGGCTAACGCCTCCATGTATGACGGCTCGACCGCCTGTGCAGAAGCCGTGCTGATGGCCTGCCGGATCACTCGCCGGAACAAGGCGGTGCTTAGCGGCAATCTGCATCCGCATTATGCCGCTGCGACCCACACGCTCGCCAAATACATGGATATCGACACCACCAGCCAGGGTGCGAAACCCGGCTCGCTGGATGACATTGCCGCCTCCATCACCGAGGACACGGCCTGCGTCGTGGTTCAGAACCCGGACGTGTTCGGCAAGGTCCATGACCTGACCCCGCTGGCCGAAGCCGCGCACGCCAAGGGCGCGCTTCTGATTGCGGTCTTTACCGAAGTGCTGTCTCTCGGCCTGATGAAATCGCCCGGTGCCATGGGCGCTGACATCGTCGTGGGTGAGGGCCAGTCGCTGGGTGTCGGCCTTCAGTTTGGCGGGCCCTATGTGGGTTTGTTTGCCTGCCGCGGGGACCGCAACTTCATCCGCAACATGCCCGGCCGCCTTGCCGGTGAAACGGTGGACGCCGATGGCCGCCGCGGCTTCGTCCTGACGCTGTCGACCCGCGAGCAGCACATCCGCCGCGACAAGGCGACGTCGAACATTTGTACCAACTCCGGCCTGATGGCGCTGGCGTGGACCATCCACTGCACGCTTCTGGGCCAGGATGGCATCTCCAAGCTCGCCCGCCTCAACCATGAGCGCGCCTGTGAGCTGGCCGATCGTTTGTCTGCGCTGCCGGGCGTGGAGCTCGTGACCGACGCTTTCTTCAATGAATTTACCCTGCGCCTGCAGAAAGACGCAGCGGGCGTTGTTGAAGCGCTGGCCGACAAGGGCGTTCTCGGCGGTGTGCCCGCGAGCCGTCTCTACCCGGGCAAGGGCCTCGATGACCTGCTGCTCGTCGCCGCCACCGAAACCAATACCGACGAAGACCTCGACGCGTTCGAGGCAGCCTTGAAAGAGGTGCTGTAACGGTGCTTTGGCTTCGGCGCATCCTGATCGGCGCGGTCCTGATTTATGTCCTAGGCGGGTTCGTTGCCTGGGCTGTGCAGGATTCAATGATTTACGTGCCATACCGAACGCCGGTTGAAGTAGTTTCAATTCGCACCGAAGCGTACAGCCATATCGATACTCAGGACGGGGAGCGCTTGCTGTCTTGGCACGCGGAGGCAGAAGAAGGATGCCCGACAATCCTGTTTCTGCACGGGAATGGTGGCCATATCGGACGTGCACAGCCGATCCATGAAGCGATCGTTGAACGCACAGGTGCTGGCCTGATGGCTGTATCCTGGCGTGGGTATACAGGTTCTACAGGCACCCCATCCCAGGATGGCCTCGTGACCGACGCGCTGGCTGTATTTGACCACCTTGTGGCCGAGGGTGTTCGCGAAACCGATATAATCGTTCACGGCATGTCGCTTGGGACCTATCCCGCGACACGCGTTGCAGCGGAACGCTCTGTCGGGTTCCTCGTTCTCGAAGCGCCTTACGAGAGCGTTCTTTCGGTTGCACAGGACCGACTGCCGATATTCCCAGTCAGCTGGCTTTTGCGAGACCACTACCGAACCGACAAAGTCATCGGTGACGTAGAAGAGCCGATATATATTGGTCACGGTGAGGATGACCGCATTATAGCGCCAACTGAATCAGAGCGCTTGCTTGAGCATGCCCCGGCAAGGGCAGTGCGTTTCCTGTTTGCTGACGCTGGTCATAACAACCTTCTTCAAAAGGGGATGATGGAACAGGTCATTGCCCCCGCCGTAATTCGACATTACCCGCGCTGCCGCGCGAACCACACCGACAACCAACCGCTTCAAGGTGAGGCCTAAGCCATGTCCATGAACACCCAAGGTCGCCCGTCCCGTCCGCTGCACGTCCATGACGCGGGCGCGTATGAAGATACCTTCTCCGGCTCTCGCGGGCTGGATCAGGCTGAGCCGCTGATCTTCGAGCGCGGGCATTTTGATAACACCGGCGTGGATCTCGATGAGCCCAAGGGCACGCCAACGCGCCTGGCCGGTCTCGATCGTGATGATGAGATTGGCTTTCCGGGCCTGTCTGAGCCGGAAGCCATGCGCCACTATGTGCGTCTGAGCCGTAAGAATTATGCTATTGATCTGGGGCTTTACCCGCTCGGGTCGTGTACGATGAAGCACAATCCGCGCCTCAATGAGAAGCTCGCCCGCCTGCCAGGCTTTGGCGACATTCACCCGCTGCAGCCGCAATCGAGCGTGCAGGGCGCGTTTGAACTGATTGGTGAGCTGGCCCACTGGCTGATGACACTGACCGGCACCCCGGCGGTGGCGATGAGCCCGAAAGCTGGTGCCCATGGTGAGCTGTGCGGCATGATGGCGATCCGCGCGGCGCTCGATGCGCGCGGCGAAAAGCATCGCCGCCGTGTGCTGGTGCCCGAAAGCGCCCATGGAACAAACCCGGCAACCGCCGTTCAGTGTGGCTTCACGGTTGATGAAATTCCCGCCAACGAAGGCGGACGGGTCGACATGGAGGCCTTCAAGGCCAAGCTGGGCGATGATGTCGCCGGCATCATGCTGACCAATCCGAACACGTGCGGCCTGTTTGAGCGCGACATCAAGGAAATCGCCGACCTGATCCACGAGGCGGGCGGCTATTTCTACTGCGATGGGGCGAACTTTAACGCCATCGTCGGCCGCGTGCGTCCAGGCGATCTGGGCATCGACGCCATGCACATCAACCTGCACAAGACCTTCTCCACCCCGCACGGCGGCGGTGGTCCGGGTTCTGGTCCGACGGTCTTCTCCGACGCCCTCGCGCCGTATGCGCCGGTGCCATACGTGAAGCAGGACGGCGGCAGCTGGACCATGATCGAGCACGAGGACGAGGCCCGCGCAGACGGCACCGACCCGTTCGGGCGCATGACCGCCTTCCACGGCAATATGGGCATGTTCACCCGCGCGCTCAGCTACATGATGAGCCATGGCTCGGACGGGCTTAAGCAGGCCGCTGAAGATGCGGTGCTGAACGCCAACTACATCCAGGCGCGCCTCAACCACGTGATGACGCAGGCCTTTGAAGGCACCTGCATGCACGAAGCGCTGTTCGATGATCGCTTCTTGAAGGATACCGGCGTGTCCACGCTGGACTTCGCGAAAGCCATGATTGATGAGGGCTACCACCCCATGACCATGTATTTCCCGCTGGTCGTGCACGGGGCGATGCTGATCGAACCCACCGAGACGGAGTCGCGCGCCAGCCTTGATCGCTTCTGTGACACGCTGGAGGGCTTGGCCCTCGCGGCGAAAGCCGGTGAAACGCAGCGCTTTGCGGCTGCGCCGGTCCACGCACCCGCCAAGCGCCTCGATGAGACGAGGGCGGCGCGTTCACCGATCCTGCGCTGGACACCCCCGGCCGATGAGCAGGTTGCAGCCGAATAGCGTGTGGATCATCACTGCATTGTAATGTTGGCCGGGGCGTGAGCCCTGGCTGACACTTTGATGTGACACTTGATCGGGTCCAGCCGCTACACGACTGGAAAGTTCGGCTTTTCGGCTTGCCGAATGACAGCGGTCCTGCCACTAACCTCATTCAATCGAGCTGCGGGTTCACCCTGTAGTCACATTGCCGAGTCAGGATTGCGGTACTATTTGTCGCAGACGACATTCTGCCCGGCAGAAGGATCCGCTTAAGGTGGCGATGAACGAGCCGTTAAACGGAAGGGGCCCCAACCCCGTGAACGGGATGATCCAGGTCATCGCGCGTTCCATCGCGATTGTGCTCGCGATTTTCCTTCTGGTGATCTCGGTTCCGCTTTTCTTCCTGCCGATTCCGCTGGGCCTGCCGCTTTTCATTCTGGCGATGATCCTGTTGGCCGCGACCTCAAAGCGCGCTCACACCATGATCACCGACTGGCTGAAACGCCACCCGACGGTCTGGAACAAGGTCAAGCACATCTTCGATCGCTTCCATAAGGACCGCGATTAGGGGCTAGCTCTCCAACTTCCCACTCAGGCTGAGCATATCGGCCCAGGCCTTGGCTTTTTCCTGCGGGCGACGCAGCAGGAAGGCGGGGTGGAAGATGGGCAGGGCGGGGATGATCGTGCCATCCTCTGTCCGGTAGTCGTCCCATTTGCCACGAAGCGCCGTGATACCCTGTTTTGAACCCAGCAGGGTCTGGGTCGAAATTCCGCCCGCCAGCACCAGCAAGTCAGGCTTGATCAGCTCGATATGGCGCTGGGTGAAGGGTTTGCAGGCTGCGATTTCCTGATCGGTGGGCTTGCGATTGCCCGGTGGCCGCCAGAACACGACATTGGTGATGTAAGCGCTTGTTTCATCAAGGCCGATCGCCGCGAGCATCTTGTCGAGCAGCTGTCCGGCAACGCCCACAAAGGGCTTGCCTTCAGCATCCTCATCGCGGCCAGGCGCCTCCCCAACAACCATCACGCGCGCCTGCGGATTTCCGCGTGAGAAGACGAGGTTGCGTGCAGTCGCCTTCAGCGGACAGCCATTATACTCGGCCAGCGCAGCCTTCAGCGCGTCCAGATCACCAGCGGCCTTGGCCATCGCTGCGCCGTCCTGATCGGGCAGCGCCCCATAGCCGGCGGCCTGCGCCGCGGCGGGTGGGGCGGTCTGGCGGGGTTCAGGCGGGGCCCGTCTTGGTTCGCGACGCTGTTGCGGCTGTGCGCGCCTTTCCTCCGGCAGGGGCGGCAGCGCCTCAACCCCGGCATCGGCCCACCAGTCCACAGCGCTTTGAAGCGCGGCGATGTCGTCTGGGGAGAGCGGATGGGACATGGAGCGGCGAAAATCCTTGGCGGACCTGCAACTGCTCTGGCCAGACAGGGCAGATGCTCTAGCTAGATATGGCAAGCTAAGCTAAGACGAACACAAAGCCTGCGCCAGCCATGAGCTGCGTGCATCGGGGAAAATGACAAGACTTCGGAGTGAACATGGCCGACGAGGCGATTGAACGCGAATCCATGGACTATGACGTCGTCATCGCAGGCGCAGGTCCTGCAGGTCTGGCGGCGGCCATTCGGATCAAGCAGCTGTGCGAGGAGACCGGCCAGGACCTGTCCGTCGCCGTGCTGGAGAAGGGCTCCGAGGTTGGTGCGCACATCCTGTCGGGCGTTGTGTTTGATCCCAAGGCGCTTGATGAGCTGATCCCGGACTGGCGTGAGGATTCCACCCAGCCGTTCGATACCGAAGTCACCGAAGACAAATTCATGGCGCTCGGCCCGGCCGGTTCGGCGGAGTTGCCGACCTTCGCCTTCCCGCCCTTCATGCACAATCACGGCTGCTATGTGGGTTCGCTGGCCAATCTTTGCCGCTGGCTGGGCGACAAGGCCGAAGTGATGGGCGTTGAGATCTACCCCGGCTTCCCGGCGGCGGAATATATCTACGAAGACGGGGCCATTCGCGGTGTGATCACCGGCGATATGGGCGTCGGCAAGGATGGCTCCCAAAAGGATATGTACCAGCCCGGCATGGAGCTGCGCGCCAAATACACCCTGATCGGGGAGGGCGCTCGCGGCTCGCTGTCAAAGAAGCTCATCAAGGAGTTCGGCCTTGATGAGGGCAAGGAACCGCAAAAATACGGCATCGGCATGAAGGAGCTGTGGCGCATCAAGCCGGAGCACCACAAGAAGGGCAAGGTCCTGCACACTATGGGCTGGCCGCTCGACAATGAGACTGGTGGCGGATCCTTTATCTATCACTTTGGCGATAATCTGGTGTCGATCGGCTATGTGGTTCACCTGAACTACAAGAACCCGAACCTCTTCCCCTTCGGTGAGTTCCAGAAGCTGAAGACGCATTCCGAAATCGCGCCCATGTTTGAAGGCGCTGAACGCCTTTCTTACGGCGCGCGTGCCATCACCGAGGGCGGTTACCAGTCGGTGCCCAAGCTTGCCTTCCCGGGCGGTGCGCTGATCGGGTGTTCGGCCGGCTTTGTGAACGTGCCGCGCATCAAGGGCAGCCATAACGCCATGAAGACCGGCATGATGGCCGCTGAGGCCGTCGTCGAGGCGCTGGGCGCTGAGCGCAGCCACGACACGCTGGAAGCATACGAGGCGGCCTATGACGCCAGCTGGGTGAAGAAAGAGCTGAAGCTGGTGCGCAACGCCAAGCCGCTCTGGTCAAAGTTCGGCACCGTGATCGGTATCGCACTGGGCGGTCTGGACATGTGGACGAACTACCTGTTCGGCTTCTCCATCTTCGGCACGATGAGCCATGGCGGAGCCGACCATGAGGCGCTGAAGCCAGCCAAAGACTGCAAGCCGAAGCATTACGACAAGCCCGATGGTGTTTTGACCTTTGATCGCCTGTCGTCGGTTTTCATCTCCAACACCAACCATGAGGAGGACCAGCCGGTTCACCTCAAGGTGTCGGACACGGACCTGCAGAAGTCGTCGGAATACGACGTCTTTGGTGGCCCGTCGGCGCGCTATTGCCCGGCCGCGGTGTATGAGTGGGTGGAGCCGGATGAAGGCGGAGAGCCCAAGTTTGTGATCAACGCGCAGAACTGCGTCCACTGCAAAACCTGCGACATCAAGGATCCGAACCAGAATATCAACTGGACGACGCCAGAAGGCGCGGGCGGACCGAATTATCCGAATATGTAAGGAGACGGCCATGGGCCCCATACCGGCCCTACGCGCCGGGCTCGTCGCCCTTGTTGGACTGGTCGCGTCTGCGTGTGCAGGCGCGCCGGTCTTCCTGCCCGCCGATGAGCGCACGGAAACCGTTTATGGCGCTGTGTTGGCGGCGAGCTACGCCAATCGCACGCGCGACATCGATCGTGCCGCAACGCTTTACGGTGAAGCGCTCGATTTCGATCCGAATTCCGCCCATGTGACCGAGCGGGCCTTCCTGTCTGCGCTGACCGCCGGTGATTTTCGCCGGGCTGATGTGGCCGCCGAGGACGCGGTCCAGTTTGCAGGTGCGACCCAGCTGGCTCATCGCTATGTCGATGCCGCACGGCTCGCAGGTGCGCGCATTTCGCCAAACACCGAAACCGAGAGCGATGCTGATCCGTTCAGCGCGCTGGTTGCGGGCATTATCGGCGACTGGCAGGAAGCCAAGCGCGGTCGCAATGCCCGTCAGGCGCTGGCCGACCGCCTGCTGGACGAGCCCATGGATGTGACCGGCTATCGGCTGGTCCACCGGGCCTTGCTGCTGGAAGCGGCGGGCCGGTTTGAAGAAGCGGAAGCCACCTACCGCGCCGCCGATGCCGCGCTTAATTTGCGCAATTACACCGCCATTTTGCTTGGCGAATTTCTGGAGCGCCGTGGGCGCACGGACGAAGCCCTGCTCGTTTATCGGGCCCAGGTGGCACGCTCGCGCCCTCGTACAGATCCCGAATTGAGCGCTGTGCTGGCAAGGGCGGAAGCGGGAAGGCGCGCGCCGCGCTTCCCTGACGCGGAAGCGGCAGCCGCGCGGGCTCTCTATGCCCCGGCCGCCTTCCTGATTTCACAAGCCCCGCCTGAATACGCGACGCTGTATCTGCGACTGATCCAGCGTATCGACCCGGACTTTGATCGCGGCGGTATGGCCTTGGCGGAGTTGCTGGAACAGCTGGAGCTCCCCATCGAAGCGCTGGCAGCCTACGACGTGCTGGAGGGCTCAGACTTCGGCTATCGTGCAGGCGTCAACGCAGCGTGGCTCCGCTTTGCGCGGGGCGACACCGAGGCCGCCCTCAATGCGATTGCGCCGCTTCAAAACGGGCCGCCGTTTGAAGCTGAGCTGGCACGCGCTGACATGCTTCGGTTCGAGGGAAATTGTGAAGCTGCGCTTGAGATTTATACCGAGGTGATGAACGCCCGCGCAGCCACTGGTCAGGCGCCGGATTGGCGGCACGCCTTCTATGCGGGGCTGTGCACCGAGACCCTGCAAGGCTTTGATGCGGCCGAGCCCTATTACGAGCAGGCGCTGGCTATTGCGCCGGAAGAACCCATGGTGCTGAACCATCTGGGGTATTCCTGGATCGTAGAGGGTGAGCGCGTGGACGAAGGTGTGTCCCTGACCGAGCGTGCCGTCTCGCTTGAGCCGGAAAATGGCTCCATTCTGGATTCCTATGGCTGGGGCCTGTTCAAGCTCGCGCGCTATGACGAGGCCGTGCGCTGGTTGGAACGTGCTGCCGCGCAGGCGCCGGCCAATGGCACCATCCAGTGGCATCTGGGCGATGCCTACGCCTCGGTTGGGCGAACGCTTGAAGCGCGCTTCCAGTGGGAACGCGCGCTGGCGCTTGATCTTGATGCGGACGAGACAGAGCTGGTGGAGCGCCGCCTTGAGCTTGGGCTTGAGGCCGGGCCGGACGACGTCACATGAGTGCTGCAACCGAATTTGCGCCTGCAAAGGTGAACCTGACGCTGGCCGTTGGCCGGGCGCGGGCGGACGGCATGCACCCCTTAAGCTCGTTGGTCGTCTTTGCCGACTGGGGCGATGAGCTTGACGCTGTAGAAGCCGACACACTCAGCCTGTCCCTGGCGGGCGAACGTGGGGCGGCGTTGGCTGATGAGAAACAGAACCTTGTCCTGAAGGCCGCCTACGCGCTTCGGGCCGCGGCTGAACAGCCGGAGCTGGGTGCCGCACTGACCCTCACCAAGCGCTTGCCGATTGCCGCTGGGCTCGGCGGTGGATCTGCAGATGCTGCAGCCGCCCTGCGCCTGCTCAACCGGTTCTGGGATATCGGGTTTTCGACCCAGCAGCTGGCGGAGATTGGCAGCGTTGTGGGTGCTGACGTGCCGGCCTGCGTCTATTCGCGTCCCTTGATGATGGGCAGTATCGGGGAGCGGATCAGCCAGCTGATCGCCTGGCCCGCGCTTCCGGCGGTGATTGTCAATCCGGGAAGGGCGGTACCAACCGGGCCCGTTTTCAAGGCCTATGACGCGAGCCACCCTGACTTGCTGGTCGCAGAAAAGACGCCAGTTGCCGGCAGTGTCACAGATGCGTTGAGCGTTATCGCGGCGGGGCGAAACGATCTGGAATCGCCTGCCATCGCGCTGGAACCTGCTGTGGCCCAGACGCTGGAAGCGCTTTCGGCTGCGCCAGGCGTGAAGCGCGCGCGCATGTCAGGCTCCGGAGCGAGCTGCTTTGGCCTGTTTGAGACCCCTGAGGCCGCCGAAGCGGCGGCTGAAGCACTGACACGGGCGCACCCCGACTGGACGGTTCAGGCGGTGATGTTCCAGGCGGCCGCATGACAGAAGCGTTGGCCGCAATTACTCTGGCGGCCTTTCTGGCCTCGCTCATTGTTAGCGCCCTTGCGATGCGCGCGCGGGTGCTCGATCTGCCCAACGACCGGTCCGCGCACCAGACGCCAACACCGCGCGCTGCGGGGCTAGGCCTCGTTGCCGGTCTGGGAGCAGGTGTGCTGGCTGCGAGCTTTTTTCCACTGAGTGCGGGAAGCCTCGGGGCCATTCTTCTGGTGTGCGGATTGTTTGCCGCGCTGGGCTTCGCCGACGATCTTTTCGATCTTTCCGAGGGTGTGAAATTCGTGATCTTTGTCGGGCTTTGCCTTGCGATGGTCTGGGCGGTCGGACCGGTGAGCCGCTTCGGTCTGACGCTTGATTTCGCCATCGATCTGCCGCTCTGGCTTGGCGTCCTGGGATCGGTGTTGTTTATCTTCACCGTTGTAAACGCAGCCAATTTCATGGACGGCTCTGACGGCATGCTGATCGCTGTCATGGGGCCGGCTGGAGCCGGGCTCGGCGTGGCGGGGCTGGTCGCCGGGGAGCTGTCAGCCAGCATTCTCGGCATCGCCTTGGCAGCCTCGAGCCTTGCTTTCCTGGTGTTCAACCGCCCTCCCGCAAAAGCCTTTGCAGGTGACGTTGGCGCTTTGGGGGCGGGGGCCGCCTATGCCGGTGCCGCGCTGGCCGTGGCCGGACAGGGCTTTTCAGGTTCGCTCTGGCTCGCGCCGATGTTCGTGCTGGTCTTTCTCGCCGACGTGCTGCTGACCCTCTTAAGGCGGGCGGTGAACGGCCGTCTGAAGCTGACCGCCCACGCTGAGCACGCCTATCAGCGTTTGATCCGCAAGGGCTGGAGCCACGGGGCGCTGGCGCTGATCTATGGCGGCCTGACAGTGGCCATCGTCCTGACAGGGCTCGTCGCCGCGCAGGGGCCGGATGCCGCCGTTCCAGCAGCATTTGGCGTGTGGGTGGTGATCCTCGCCGGGCTGTATCAGATCGCCGGACGTATCGCTCCAGATTAGGCCCGCGGCTCTAAAGCTCGTCGAGCATGGCGCGCATCGCGTCGAGCTGGCTCGCCCCCATCTTCATCGCGCGTTCCGGCGACCAGCCTTGCAGCGGGTCAGGTGTGATCGCACTGTCTTTAAACGGCATTTCCAACGTCATCGCCAAACAGCCAAAGGCGTGGCGCATCCAGTGCGTGGCCACCGACAGATTGGCCGCGCCCGGCGCGCCAACCGGATAGCCATGCTCGGTCTGGAAATCCGGATTGAACATCATCAGCTCGGTCTTGTAGCCATCAAGCCTGTTCTGATCGGTCTCGTCAAAGCCGGGAACGCCTTCTGCACCCGCAATGAAATTGTAGGGCAGGGCCTCGTCGCCGTGCATGTCGAGGAAGAGGTCGACGCCGGTCTTGGCCATTTCATCGAGCACACACCGCACTTCAGGGCTGTTCTCGGCTGAGGCCTTGTCCCATTCGCGGTTGAGATTCACGCCCTTGGCATTGGTGCGCAGATGGCCGCGGAAGGAGCCGTCCGGGTTCATGTTCGGGACGATGTGGAAGACGGCGCGGTCCAGCAAATCGCGCGCAACCGGATCAGCCTCGTCCAGCAGGCGCTCCAAAAGGCCCTCTGCTGCCCATTCGGCCATGGTCTCACCGGGGTGCTGGCGGGCCGTCACCCAGATGGTTTTCTTGCCGTCACCCGGTTCGCCGACGACCAGGCGGTCCATGTCGCGACCATCGAGGGTCTGGCCAATAACGTCCAGCGTCGCACGGTCCGATTGCTGACAGGCAGCAATCAGGGCGTCGTGGCGGGCCATGGAGTAGGGCGCGAAATAGGCGATCCAGATGGCATCGGCGTCCGGGGTCAGCGCCATGGTCAACTTGCCGTCGACATAGTCGGTTTCGATGCGGAACCAGCTTTCGCGGTCGGTTGAAGCGACCGCCTGGTAGTTCTCCCAGCCACCGGGATAGGCAGCACCGCCAGCGTTTTCGATGGTCAGGCGGCAGGGTGTGCCGTTCGCGCCAGACAGGCGGAAATGGAACCACTGGTAAAAGTCAGACCCGTTATCCTTCTTGATCTCAAGGCGGATATTTGACGGGTCATCAGCCGAAATCACTGAAATATTGCCAGAATCAAAGACACTGGAGATGCGCATGGGTCACCTGTTACTGGTTTTGGAGTGCCGGACCGGCGGCCTAGTAGGCGCGTTCCACCACAAATTCGGCCAGCGCCGCGAGGGAGTCTGACCAGACATTCTTTGGGGCCGCTTCAAGGGCGTTGACCGCGTTGGAGGCGTGGGTGCGGGCCGCTTCCAGCGTGGCATCGAGTGCGCCATGCTTGTTCAGGATGGCCACCGCTGCTTCCAGATCGCCCTCACGCTGACCGTTCGGATCCGTGATCACGCGCTGCCAGAATTTGCGTTCCTCGGCGTCGGCTTTTTCCACCGCGAGAACCAGCGGCAGGGTCATTTTGCCTTCGCGGAAGTCGTCGCCGACATTCTTGCCAAGATCGGCAGCAAGGCCGCCATAATCGAGTGCATCATCAACCAGTTGGAAGGCGAGGCCCAGCTCGCGGCCATAGGTCTCCAGCGCGTGCTCCAGCTCCGGCCCGGCGCCTGACAGGATCGGGCTGACCTGGGCCGCGGCGGCAAACAGCGCTGCAGTCTTCGCATCGATGATATCGACATAGGCCTGACGACTGAGATCGATGTCGCGTACCGCTTCAAGCTGGCGCACCTCACCTTCTGCGATGACCGCAGCGGCTCGGCTAAGCACATGAAGGGCCTGCATGTTCCCAGCGTCGACCATGAGCATGAAGGCGCGCGCAAACAGGAAGTCGCCCACCAGAACCGAGTGGGCATTGCCATAGACCTGATTGGCCGGCTTCTTGCCGCGACGCAGCTCGCTTTCATCGACCACATCATCGTGGAGGAGGGTGGCGGAGTGGATGAATTCCACAGCTGCAGCCAGCGAGTGATGCCCGACGCCGTCATAATCCAGCATACGGGCCGCTGCGACTGTGATCAGCGGGCGAATCCGTTTGCCGCCCGCTTCGACCAGATAGCGCGCCACAGAGGCGATCAGAGGCGTGCGCTCACTGTCGACCCGTTCTGAAATAACGGCTTCGACCTGCGTCATGTCTTCGGACGCAAGGGCTGACAGTCTGACGACCGGATTGATCTGGTCTTCAGGCTGGAATTTGGATTGCGGCAGGCCGTTCACCCCGACCCCTCTTGAAACGTTACAATTCGTGGCGGCACAATAGGAAGCGGCCCCCCGACCGGCAAGCTCAAGACTCTGTGGGGGCGGCCGTTAGGGCTATATAGGCCCTTGTTCGGTGTGGAGATATAGGCGTGATCGAAGTTCTGTCGACCAATGATCCCATCAGGCTGAATTTTGCGCAGACAGTGTTGCGCGATGCCGGCCTCAATCTGGTGACGCTGGATTCTGAGACCGCCTCGACCTTTGGCGGTGCGCTGCCCTGGGTGAAGCGCCGGATTCTGGTGCCTGAAGATGAGGCCGAGCAGGCAAAACGCCTGTTAAATGAGTTCCTTCCAAAAGACGACGCGTGATGGGCGAGACCTCGCCGCAGGCGGTGCAGTCATCCTATCTGGGTGGCAAGCTGCAGCTGTTTCAGCCCGCCAGGGGCTACCGCGCGGCGATCGACCCGGCACTGCTGGCCGCCTCTCTAAAGCTCAAACCTGAGACGCTGGCGGTGGAGTTTGGCTGCGGTGTGGGCGCAGCCATGCTGTCGGCTGCGCGGCTCAATCCGGGCGTGGATTTCCTAGGGTTGGAGAAGGACGAGGCGGCTGCAGCGCTGGCCGAGCGTAACATTGATATCAACGGGTTTCAGGGCCGGGTGAGCGTCACATGCGCTGATGTGACCGACTATAAATCGGCCGGTCTGACCCAAAACGGGGTGAAAGCTGACTTGAACGCATTTACCGACCGGTCGCCCGCTGCAATTTTCTTCAATCCCCCCTTTTTCGACGACCCGAACAGCCTGCGCGCCCCCGACCCGACTCGCGCCGCAGCCTGGATCAATGACACGACCCTCGGCGACTGGATCGCGTTGGCGCTCCGGCGCTTGAAGGAGGGCGGCACGCTGACCGTTATTCAGCGCGCTGACCGGCTGGGCGACATGCTGGCCGCCATGACCCCCAAGGCGGGTGCGATCAGGGTGCTGCCCGTTCATCCCAAAGCGGATGCCCCCGCCAAGCGCGTCATCGTGTCGGCGATCAAAACCTCGAAAACCCCGCTGAAGCTGCTGCCGGGTCTGGTGCTGCATGATGGGGCAGGGCGCTACACGCCTGAGGCCGATGCCATTCTGCGCGGCGAGGCGCAGACGGCGCTCGCGGTTGACTGAAAAAATGCACCTCCGAATGAACCGTTTTCGATCCCGCGGTGACTTAAGGGTCGAGCCTCGCTGTTGAGGCTTGATGGATGCGAGACTGGCGTGACCCGTAAAGCCCCCACACCGCAGGCCCTTGATGCCTACCAGGCCCTGTTGGCCATGGAGGGTGACCGGGCAGCGTTCGACCGGCTCTACCGGCGCTGGCACGCCCGGCTCTTGCGCCACGCCCACCGGCTGATAGGTCACAGCGAAGACGCCCGTGACGTGATGCAGGAAGTGGCCATGGCGCTGGTGAAGAATATTCACCGCCTGCGTGAGCCGGAGCAGTTCGGCCCCTGGGCCTACACGATTGTGCGAAACCGCTCGGCCAGCTTCATCAAACGCACCGTGAGGGAGCGTGAGATCAAGACCGAAGCCGCCGCCGAGGCCGAGACAACTGGCGCAGGGGCGGGGCCGACCGACACCCGGTCTGATGACCTCACCGCGCTGATCGCGACGCTGGGGCCAACCGACCGGGAGGTGCTGTCGGCCTACTATGTCGATGGCATGTCGGTGGCGGAAATCGCGGCCTGTCTGGCGCTTGCGCCCGGCACGGTGAAGTCCCGGCTACACACCGCGCGCACCCATCTCAAAACCGCCTACCAGTCCGAACAAGGGAGTTCGTGATGACTGACTTTGATGACCGCCTGAAGTCCGCCTTGAGCGCGGAGGACGAGCAATATGTCGCCGACCATCTCGATGAGAAGAATTACTACGGCGAGGTCTTGTCGAGCCTCAAAGGCCCCGGCAGCGCCATGAATATCATGGCCTGGGTGGGGATCTTCATCTTCTCCGGGGTCCTGATCTACTGCCTCGTCATGGCCTTCCAGGCCGAGACCACCCGGGCCCAGATCCTCTATGTGGCCATCGCGATCATGGCGAACTCCGCACAGATCGCCATGAAGCTGTGGGCCAATATGCGCATGAACCGCCGCGCCATGATGGTGGAGCTTCAAAAGCTGCGCCTCGAGCTCTCGCGGCGCTAGTCGCTCTACCCAGATGATGACGATCCAGCCGATCCGCGTGCGAAGCGCGGGTCGGCTTCCTATATGAGGGCTCACATAAGAAAGTGGCAGGAGCACTCATGTCTGTGATCGAGAAGGTGAAACAGTTCGGCAGCGAGGCCGGTAGCGTCGTGCGCAAGGTGCTGGGATCTGAAGTGCCGGTCGTGCCGCTGGTCCGGCTCGAAGGCATGATCGCCTCGGGCGGCCGCCAGGGCTCGCTCAATCTGGCCCGCGTTGAGCGCCTGCTCGACAAGGCATTTGCAATGAAAGACGCCCCGGCCATCGCGATCTCGATCAACTCGCCCGGTGGAAGCCCGGTTCAGTCGCGCCTGATCCATGACCGCATCCGCGCGCTGGCCACAGAGAAGGACAAGATGGTCATCGTCTTCTGTGAAGATCTCGCGGCCTCGGGCGGTTACTGGATCGCCTGTGCCGGCGATGAAATCTTTGCCGACCCGGCCAGCATTGTGGGCTCCATCGGCGTTATCAATGCCAGCTTCGGCTTTACTGAAGCGATGGAAAAGCTGGGCGTGGAGCGTCGGGTGAAAACCGCGGGCAAGTCCAAGCTCATGGCCGATCCGTTTTCAGCTGAAACCGACGCCCAGAAAGCGCGGATGGAAAAGCTGCTGGAAGCGATCCACACCCAGTTCATCACCCATGTGAAGACCCGCCGCGGCGACAAACTTGATACCGAACGCGAGCTGTTTGACGGCTCTGTGTTCACCGGTGAGGAGGGCGTGGAGGCTGGCCTGATTGATGGCCTGGCCGATGCCCGCACCGAATTGCGCAAGCGCTTCGGGGACGACACGAAGATCAAGACCCTAGCCCCCTCCAAAGGCGGCCTGCTCGCCCGTATTGCCGGCGCCGCCGTGGACGTCATGGAACAGCGCTTCGCCTGGGCGAGGTTCGGGCTTTAGGTCGATCTTCAAACGCCCTCCCTCCCCTTGATTGGGCGAGGCAAAGCGCGCTTAGGCCGCGTGAAACCCTCAAGCGTCGACACAATCCCTCTCCCCTTTCTGAGGGGAGAAGTTAGGTGAGGGGCGTCTTCGACCTCTTATCCAGCACGAGCTGAGACAGCTTCGGCGCACCCCTTCACCTGTATCCGCTCCCCCTTGTTTAAGGGGGAGAGGGGGCGCTGACGCTGGAGTTAAATCTTGAAGTGCGCCTGCCCTCGAAGGGGGAGGTAAAAGGTGTTGGCACTGAATTCCCGGACAAGCCGGGCCATAACAGAAAAAGAGACACTGAAACGCGACTTACCTGTCCCGGATCATCGCTCCGCTCGTCCGGGACAGGGGAATTTCTGACAGGGTTGGATGCGCTTAAACGCCCTCACGCACAAAGGCTGCAGCATCTAGAATTTGCCAACGCCCCTCCCTCCCCTTGAGGGGGAGGGTGTCCCGTAAGGGAGGGGTGGAGTGAAAAT
Organism: Oceanicaulis sp.; assembly: GCA_043513725.1. GTDB lineage: Bacteria > Pseudomonadota > Alphaproteobacteria > Caulobacterales > Maricaulaceae > Oceanicaulis. The sequence goes on from CP121338.1 coordinate 2,570,274, forward strand.
CATAGAGCGCTGGCGCTCCCCCCACCCGACCAAGCCTTCGGCTTGCCCACCCTCCCCACGTTGGGGGAGGGAAAGGAGTTGGCACTGGGCCCCACTTCGAGCGAAGCGATGATCCGGGGCAGGGGCTAAGTCTTGTGGGGTTGGATGCGCCTAGACGCCTTCGCGCAGGAAGGCGACAGCGTCATCGAACTCGCGCACGGCGCGGGATGGGAAGCCGGCCTTGTGAAGCTGCTTGGTCATCAGCGCGGCGTGCATGAAATTGTCTTGGGAATAGACATAGGCGACCCGCAGGCCCTTTGGCAGGTTTTCAGCAAAGACGGTCGCGACCTCACCAAACTCATTGAGGGTATGGTCCAGCGAGCACTGGCGGTAATCCATGATCAGCCCGGCGCGCCCTTCGTCATGCATGCGCTGGCACAGCTTGCGGGCATTTTCCCGGCTGTCGACGATGCGATTGCGACCGATCAGGCGCACAACGAAAGCGTTGGCGTCCTTGATCTCGCTCCGGACGATCTGAAGATCAGGCATGGTTGTGCTCAAGCTCATGGCGGCTGCGATGCAAGATAGGAGCCACCCCTAAACAGGGCCTTTATCTAGAAGGGCCACAGAAGGTTGTAGAGCTCCTGACCGATCGGCGGACGTTGCATTTCGCTGATATGACCGCGCCCGCCATAGCTGATGCGCGCCTCGGCGATTTGCTCGTGATCAATGGTGTTATCGGCTGCAATGTCTTCCGGGCGTACGATGCCGCTGATCAGAAGCTCGCGCACTTCGTTATTGATGCGCACTTCCTGGCGGCCATGGATCACCATGTTCCCGTTCCAGAGCTTGTCGACCACGATGGCCGCCGCCGTCAGCTCGATTGTTTCAGACCGGTTCACACTGCCTGCGCCCTGGGTCGACGAGGTTGACCCAAAACTGGCCACACTGCCGGGATCAATGGCGTCATTGAAGAAGGAGCTGAGGGCAGCTTCCCCGCCCAGGAAATTTGTCAGGTCCGAATCTTCGGCCGTGGTGCGCGACCGGGCGGTCTGATTGTTGATCTGCGCGCGGTCGGTGATGTCGATGGCCACCGTCAGGATGTCGCCGACTTCCGCCGCACGCGGATCGCCAAAAAAAGTGGCTGAGTTGGACTGCCACAGCGAGTTGGGATTGCGGCTGCGCGACTGCGCCTGGGCGATGGCAGCGGCACGGGCCAGGCGCGCGGCTTCGCTGTTCTGGGTGATCGGACCATCCTGGCCGCCGGTGCCGGTCAGCGCGGCCTGGTTGTCGATTTCATTCATGGGCGGGGCCTGCCCGATATAGCTGGCCCGGTCCATCGTGGCACAGGCGGTCAGGGACGCGGACGCCAGCAGGATCGCGGAAAAAGTCTTGAACGAGCGCATGGCAAGCGCCTCCCTAATGCGTGTAGGCCGGACCGGTGACGCGTGCGCGCCCCGGACCGTCGGCAACGGCTTCCACCGTGCGATTGGACTGAAGATTGACGAAACGGATCAGCTCACCGGCAGCCCCGTCTTCAAGGGCCCGGGCCCGGGCGGCGAGCGTCAGGGGGCCGGACTGGAACACCAGGTTCACGATCTCGCCGCGGGCGATGACCGTGGGCGCTTCCACGTCGAAGCCGCGCAGCGGCGTGTCAGCACGTAGCGGACGACGCGCCGCCATGCCGATCAGGCTTTCCGGATCGATCAGCACCTGGGCGTTGACCCGGTTGACCGGCATCTGGACCCAGCTGATATCGTCAGCGTTGATGACTGTGCCCGCGCCCATGGCGCGACCCAGCACGGGTACGTCCACGACCTGTTCAGCGCGGCCAGCAACACGGACCGGCGTGCCGCCGGGGTAGGCGGCAATCTCTGCGCGGATCATGCCCGAACCGGCATCATGGTCGAAGCTGATAAGCTCCGGTCCGCCGAAGCTGTCGAGGGGGGCAGCCAGGGTCAGGCGTGAATTGGACAGGCGCACGAAGAAGACCTCGCCAGTTTCCACAAAGAGCGATTCTTCCAGCAGGGCCTTGATCTCAATGGCGGCAACCTGACGGGCCTCGCGTTCCACCGTGACCCGCAGCACATTACTGGCATTGGCCCAGACCAGGCCCTCACGGGCGGCGGCCTCGCGCACATAGACCGGATCGAGCGCCAGGCGCTCACCGGGGGCGGGGGCCCGGGCAATGGCCACATCGGCCGCCGCGCCCGCGCCGTCGAACAGATCGCCGAGCGTGATGGTCGGACCATCGGCAACGAGGCGTTCTGACAGGATGACGGTGCGGCCGGTGTCGTCTGCGACCGCCGGGGCGGTGGCAAGGATCAGAGCGGCGAGGCTGGCGCGGATCATGGCTTACGGCCCTAGCGGAGGTTGGAGGAGGCGGCGAGCATCTCGTCAGCCGCGGTGATGACCCGGGCATTCATCTCATAGGCGCGCTGGGCCTGGATGAGCGAGGTGATCTCGGTCACCGCATCGACGTTGGAGGATTCCACGAAGCCCTGACGCACAACGCCAAATCCGGCCTGACCGGGCAGACCGGCATTGGGCGCACCCGAGGCGGCGCTTTCCAGCAGCAGGTTGTCACCAATCTGTTCCAGGCCCGCTTCGTTCGGGAAGGTGATCAGTTCGAACTGGCCGACGATCTGCGGCTCTGGCTGACCGTCGAGCAGAACCTGAACCTGGCCCTGCTGGTTGATCACCATCTGGCGTGCTTCGGCCGGGACCACGATGCCCGGAGCGACCGAATAGCCCTCGGCGGTGACGATTTCACCGGTGGGCGAGAGCGAGAAATTGCCGGCACGCGTGTAGGCGTCATTGCCGTTTGGCAGCTGGACGCGGAAATAGCCATCGCCTGCGATCCCGACATCATAAGGGTTGTCGGTTTGCATCAGGCTGCCCTGCTCGGCGATGCGGTAGACCGAACCGGCGCTGACACCCAGGCCGACCTGGACGCCGGTGGGCACAATGGTGCCGGCGTCGGAGCTGTTCGCGCCCGGCTGGCTGTGGGTTTGATAGAGCAAGTCCTGGAACTCGGCCCGCTGGCGCTTGAACGCCGTGGTGTTCATGTTGGCCAGGTTATGGGAGATGACCTCAACGGCCAGCTGCTGGGCTTCCATGCCGGTGGCGGCGGTAGACAGGGCGCGCATCGTTGCTGCTCCTTACTTGAAATTAGGGCCGGCCAAGGCGTTCGATCGCCTTGCGGGACAATTCATCGGTGTCGCGGATCATCTTGGTGACCGAGGCATAGGCCCGGCTCACTTCCATCATGCGCGTAATTTCGGTCATTGGGCGCACGTTGGAGCCTTCGACAAAGCCCTGACGGACCATGGGCAGCCCGTCGATCAGGCGCTCTGCATCATCCGGTGCGGTGAACATGTTGTTGCCGACCTTGGTCAGCTGTGACGGGGTCTCGAACACCGCCAGACCCAGGCGCTGGCCGGGCTGGTTGTTCTGGCTGATTGTACCGTCCTGGCCGATGGTGATCTGGCCGGCGGTGGGATCGAGCAGGATCGGATTGCCGCCCTCGTCCAGGACCTGAGCCCCGTCACCGGTGGTCAGCTCGCCATTGGCGTTCAGGGTAAAGCTGCCGTCGCGGGTGAAGCGCTCGCCGTTTTCCGTCTGCAGCATGAAGAAGCCTTCGCCCTCCAGCGCGACATCGAGCGCGCGGCCGGTCTGCTGCAGCTGGCCCTGGGAGAAGTCCCGGCCCAGCGCCCACTCATCGACAAATGCGACGCGGTTCGGGCCATCCACATGGCGCGCGCGGCTGTCGGTGTTGGCGTTGAGCATGACCTGCTCGGCCTTGAAGCCGGTGGTCTGGGCGTTGGCGATATTGTTCGCCGTGATGTCCATTTCGCGGCGCAGGGTCAGCTGACGGGTCAGCCCGATGAGCATCGTGTTGTCCATGGCGCGTACGGGGCCTCCTTCTCGGCGGTGCGCTCCGGCCTGCGGCTTCTTCCGCCAGGCGCGACGCATTTACCCTGCGCAAGGGGTGTGCCAGAGCGAAGCTATTGTTTTCATTGAGTTCGGGTGCGCTGCAGCGTAAACCCTCCGGCGCGCTTTTGCCTGCCAACTGCACTGAGGCGGCAATTTCTGCCCACTGCGGACCGTTTCCAAACCAATCGTTAACCGCGTCACACGTTAATGAGTCGGTGAACGGGCGGATTGCGCCTTGGAATCAGGAGGATCGTCATGGCGGAAGAGGCTGAAGACGCCGACGAAGACATTGACGCAGAAGGCGAAGGCGGCGAGGGCGAAGCCAAGAAGGGCGGACTGAAGAAGCTCATCCTATTTGTGGGCCTGCCGGTCATTATCCTCATCCTCGGCGGTGTCGCGGGCGGACTGATGTTTCTGGGCGGCGGCGATGAGGAAGCCGAGATTGCTGAAGCTGAGGGCGAGACTTCAGAAGAAGCGCCATCGCCGTCTGACGAGGCGGTCGCCTATTTTGAAATGGACGAGACCCCGCCGCTGGAAGTGGTCGTCGATATTGATAACGGCGGACGCAGTGCTGCACTCCTGAAGCTGCAGATCGTGCTTGTCCACTCAGACCCCGAGGTTGGCACCCTGCTGGAGCGCGAAGATGTCCAGCAGCATCTCAGCGACACCTATGTGGAATTCCTGCGCACCCTGCGTGTGGAGGACGTGAACGGGTCGATGGGCACTTTCCGCCTGCGCGCGGAATTGCTGCGCCGGACGAATCTGGTGATCGCTCCCGCTCAGGTGGAGCGCGTGCTCCTTCCTGAAACCCTGATCCAGTAAGCAAAGACGAGGCGTACGCCGTGAGTGAAGTTGATCAGGATGCCATGGCCGCCGAATGGGAGGCCGCTGCTGCCGCAGACGGGCAGCCGGACTTTGATTCCATTGGCGAAGATGGAGATGAAGGCGACGAGCTGGCCTCCGAATGGGAGGCGATGGTCAGTGGTGATGAAGGCGAGACCTTTGTCCCCAGCCAGACCAGCTCCGGCCCGGAACGTATCCTCAATCAGGACGAGATCGACAGCCTTTTGGGCTTCTCCGTCTCTGATGATGAAGAAAATGAGCGTTCGGGCATTCGCGCCATCATCAATTCGGCCCTGGTGTCCTATGAACGCCTGCCGATGCTGGAGATCGTCTTTGACCGCCTTGTGCGATTGATGACGACAAGCCTGCGCAATTTCACCTCCGACAACGTGGAGGTCAGCCTCGATAACATCTCCTCGATCCGCTTTGGTGACTATCTCAACTCGATCCCGCTGCCCGCGATCCTGGCGGTGTTCCGGGCTCAGCAGCTGGACAATTACGGCCTGCTGACCGTTGATTCCAACCTGATCTACTCCATCGTGGACGTGCTGCTCGGCGGGCGTCGCGGCACTTCGGCCATGCGCGTTGAGGGCCGCCCCTACACCACGATCGAGCGCACGCTGGTGCAACGCATGATCGAAGTGGTTCTGGAAGACGCCAAGTCGGCTTTCGCTCCGCTGACCGAGGTGGAGTTTGATCTCGACCGCGTGGAGACGAACCCGCGCTTTGCGGCCATCGCTCGCCCGGCCAATGCCGCCATTCTGGTCAAGCTGCGTGTCGACATGGAAGACCGCGGCGGGCGCATCGAGCTGCTGCTGCCTTACGCGACGCTGGAACCGATCCGGAAAATGCTGCTCCAGCAGTTCATGGGTGAGAAATTCGGCCGCGACAATATCTGGGAAAGCCACCTGGCAACCGAGCTGTGGTCCACCAAGATGGAGGTCAGCGCGGTCCTCGATGAAATGCGCAAGCCTCTGGGCGAAGTCATGAATTTGAAGGTCGGCGACACGCTGATGCTGGATGCCGGGCCCGAAGGCGGGGTCGATCTGCGGTGCGGCTCCATCCACCTGACGCAAGGCAAGATGGGCCGAATCGGGCACAACATCGGTGTTCGGCTGGACAAACCCTTGTCCAAGTCCGCGCGCAAATCACTGATGGGGTTCTCATGACGCTCGCCGCTCTCGCCTACGAAGGTCTTGTCTGTCTGCTGCTGGCTGCGGCGGTGGTGATGTGCTGGCGCGTGGATCGCCGCCTGCGCGCGCTTCGCTCTGGCCAGGACGGTCTGAAAGACACCATCACCCAGCTCAATGACGCCGTGGACCGGGCCCGTGCCAGCCTGGCTGCGCTGGATCGTGCCTCGAAAGAACAGGGTGCCGCGCTGAAGTCGGACGTGGAGGCGGCGCGCCATCTCGCCGATGAGCTGCGCTTCCTGACCGATCAGGGCGAAAGCCAGGCGCAGGCCCGCCTGTCGCGCCGCGAGCGTCCTGCACCGCCTGCGCGCCGGGCACCGGAGCGCACCGATGATGAACGGGATATCCACGAGGCACTGAGGGCTCTGAGATAATGGGAACGCGTCCGCTTCTTCTCCTGGCTGTGTTGCTGGGCGGCTTGCTCGCCCTGAAGGGCCTGTCGCTGGCTGACGGGGCGTCGACCCTGTTCGCCGAGCGCGCCTATGCGGCCAGTGCAGCACCGGAAGAGGACGCGCCGCCCGCCGACGCTGAAGACGAAGACGCCGAGGCCGAGGAAGATCCTGGCCCCCCGCCACCCCCCCTGACCGATAGCGGTCCGCGCGAGCTGCCGTCGGCGTCTCGGCTGGGGCTGGAACGCAGCCTCGCCGTGCGTCGCCGCGAGCTGGACAATCGAGAGCGCGATCTTGATACTCGCGAGCAGCTGCTGGTCGTCGCCGAGCAGCGCTATGAGGAGCGCCGGGCCCAGCTGGTCGAGCTGCGCGATGAAGTCCAGGGCCTGTTGGGTCAGCTGGATGATCGCCGCGAAGAGCAGATCGGCGAGATCGTCGCGACCTATATGCAGCTGGAGCCGGACGCGGCCGCCAGCATTTTCACCGCCATGCGTGAAAGCGATCCCGAAACGCTGTTCATGGTGGCGGAGCGCTATCAGAGCGACAACCCGCGCAAATTCTCCCAGACGCTGGCTGAGATGGAGCCCATCCATGCGGCCAATCTGACCACCAGTCTACGCGCCCGCGCTGAAGCGCTGGAGGCGACTGCAGAGGCGGAGGTCCGCCGTGTTGCCGGGGAAGGTTAGAAAAACCTGGCTCGCCGCGGGCGTGGCTCTGGCCGCGCTGACCGCGCCGACGCTTGCCCAGGCGCCCTCCAGCCTGTCGGTGGAGCAGGTGGGTGAGACCACCCGTATCCGCATTGTGCTGCCCGAAGCCGAAGGCGGCGATCTGTCGGCTGAAGCGGAAATCGCGGCCGGTGCGGTTGTCATTGCCCGCTTGTCTGAATCCATCAATGCCGACATCAGCGTTCTGACCGAGCAGGCTGGCCAGTATGTCGCCATGGCCCGGCTGGATCCTGACGGACGGACCCTGCGGCTGGCGCTCAATCAGGCGCTCGATACCCGGGTGTCGATCTCCCACAATGTGATTGCGATTGATCTTGCCCCTGAAGGCACGGCCCCGCTTCCTGATGTGATCAGCGCGTATGAGCGCGCCCGGCGTATCGAGGCTGAAGCCGCTGCTGCAGCGGCCGAGGCTGAAGCGGTGCAGGCTGCCGCCGATGCCGTTTTGCCGCCCTTGCCGGTCAGCCTGCGGGTCGGGGAAGCAAGCGAATATACCCGTATCGCCTTCCAGTGGCCGGAGGCTGTGACCTATGCACTGGAACAGGTGGACGGGCGCGCCGTGCTGCGGTTTTCACGCCGGGCCGAGATTGACCTGACCAGCCTGCGCGCCGACCCGCCGCGCTTTGTCGATGTGGTCACGCAGATTGAAGACGAGGACGGCTTCGTGCTGGCGCTTGCGCTGGCGGGCAATGCCGAGGCGCGGGTCTGGTCCGATGAGCCGGGCCGGGTGGTACTGGACGTGGCCCCCGCCAACGCTGGCGTTGAGAACGTGCTGGCGGCGCTGGGCGAATACGCCGCGTCCCAGTCCCAGACTTCAGTGGCCGAAGAGCCCGATGAGGATGAAGCCGAGGAGACCCGGCAGCCTGAGCAGGTTGAGCGCCCGGACCCGGTCCCGCCCAGCGGTATCGTACCGGTTCAGGTGCGCGTCGATGGCTCTGACCTGGCACTGACCTTCCCCTGGGCGAACCTGCCAGGGTCGGCGGTGTTCCGCCGCGGTGATGCATTGTGGGTCGTGTTCGACGCCGCCGCAGATATCGATGCTGATGAGATTGCCGCCGCCCGCAGTCGGCATGTGCGTGGCTATGACGTGGTGCGTGGGCCTGACTATTCCGCGCTCAGGATCAATGCGCCGGGCTCCACACAGGCTGATGTGCGCGCTGCTGGATCGAGCTGGACCGTCATTCTGGCGGAAAGCCTCGATGAACCGCCGCGCGCAGTGCGCCTTGCCCGTGAAACCGGCTTCCGGCGACCGGCCCTGCTGCGCTTTGGCATGAACGGCGTGCGCAGCGCGCTGGAAGTGCCCGATCCGGTGGTGGGTGACCGCTTCCTGGTGCTGACCGCCGATGGGGAAAAGCGCGGGGTGATCACGCCGCGCCGCTTTGCCGAGGCTGAATTGCTGACCTCCTCCCACGGTGTGGCGCTGCTGCCCTTCGTGGATGACCTTCAGCTGAGCGTCGTTGCTGGCGGGGCCGAACTGACGCGGCCCGGCGGGATGGCGCTGTCACGCGCCGCTGACCCGGCGCTGGCCGCGGGCCTCGATCGTCCGGTGACGGCGGGCTATCTCGATCTGGAGCGCTGGCGCGGCGGGGATAATTACCTGCAGGCCCGCGACCGCATCGAGCGTGCGGCCATGAGCCTGGATCCGGAATCGCTGCTCGCTTTTTCCCGTCTGCAGCTCGCCTGGGAGCTTGGCAATGAGTCCCTGTCGCTGAGCAATCTGGCAATCTCTGAGCGCCCGACGCTGGCGGACACGGCCGAAGTCGCCGCCCTGCAAGGGGCCGCGAACTACATGATGGGGCGCTATGACGATGCAGCAGAGAATTTCTCCCATCCTGCGCTTCAAAACGATCCGGCGGCCCAGCCCTGGCGCGGCCTGATCGCGGCACAGTCCGGCGACTGGGCCGAAGCGCGGCGTTATTTCAACGCCGGCAATGAAGCGGTCTTCTTCTTTGACCCGGTCTGGCGCTCGCGGATTTCCGCCTGGCATGCACTGACCGTGCTGCGCACCAATGATATCGGCGCGGTCGACCGGCTGCTGGAAGCGGCCCAGGCCGTGCCCGATGATCCTGAAGCCAACGCTGTGACTGCCTTTGCTGCAGCCGGAGCTCGCGCGGCCCGCGGTGATATTGATGGCGCAATCGAGGCCTATCGCGCGCTGGAATCCCATGAATGGACGCCCATTCAGGCGCGCGCGATCATGGAGCGTGTCCGTCTGGCGACCGAGCATGACCGCATGGACCCGGCCGCGGCCGTCGATGAGCTGGAGGCGCTGCGCTATCGCTGGCGCGGTGACGATATCGAGGTGACCGCCGCTGCGCGCCTGGGGCAGGTCTATGCCGACGCTGGCCGTTTCAGCGAAGCGCTGGACACCATGCAGCAGACCCGCGTGCGCTTTCCTGAAAGTCCGGTCAGCCGCCAGATCGGCTCTGAGATGCAGCAGCTCTTCCGCGAGCTTTTCCTGGAGGGACGGGCCGATCAGATGGATCCGCTCGATGCCCTGGCGCTCTGGTATGAGCATCAGGAGCTCACCCCGATGGGCCCGGAAGGCCTGCGTATGGCGCGCCGTATCGCCTCACGCCTGATCGAGATTGACCTCTTGGAGCCGGCGGCCGAGCTTCTGGAATACCAGGTCTATGAAGACCAGATCACGATGACCGGGCTTGGGCGCGCGCAGGTTGCCGCGGATCTCGCCCGGGTTCAGCTGATGAATAACCGGCCCGAGGCCGCGCTGCGGGCGATCCAGTCCACACGCGTGGCGCGCCTGCCGCTGGAGCTGGTCGAAGACCGCCGCCTGTTACAGGCGCGCGCGCTGTCGGATCTGGGCCGGACCGAACACGCGCTGGAGCTGATCGCCAATGATCGTGGCCCGGAGATTGATCAGCTGCGCGCCCGCATCGCCTGGGATGCGCGCAGCTGGGCCGACGCCGGGCGGCGTTATGAAGCGCTGCTGGGGGATCGCTGGCGGGACACCGCGGAAATGGACGACGGCGAGGCGCACAACGTGCTGCGCGCCCTGATCGCCTACGCGCTGGCAGGCGATAATGCCGGCATGGAACGCATCGAGGCGCGCTATGGTCCGGCCATGGCCGCCACCCGCCATGCCTCCGCCTTCTCCATGGTCGCAGGGCGCAGCACCGGCCTTGGCGATGCCCGCCTGACCGCGCTGGTTTCCGAGCTGGGTGCGCTGGATCGCGCCGACAGCCTGATGGCTGGCTTCCGCCGCGAAGACGACCCGGCGAGCTAGTTTCCTACTTTAAACGAGACGTCGTGGCGCGCCGGTCACCCCGGCGGCGGTAGTCCCGTCTGGAAGCTTTGCACGAGCGAGCCTGCCACCAGGCCCCAGCCATCCACAAGCACAAAGAAGATCAGCTTGAAGGGCAGGGAGATCACGATGGGTGGCAGCATCATCATGCCCATGCTCATCAGGATGCTGGCCACCACCAGGTCGATGATCAGGAAGGGGATGAACAGAAGGAAGCCGATCTCGAAGGCGCGTCGGAGCTCTGAGATCATGAAGGCGGGCGCGACCACGTGAACGGGCGTGGCTTCCGGGCTTTCCGGCTCGATATCGGCAATGCCCAGAAACAGGCCCAGATCATCCTCGCGCGTGTGGGCCAGCATGAAGCTTTTGACCGGCTGGGTGGTCGCGCTGAACGCCTCCTCGTTGGAAATCTCGCCATTGATCAACGGCTCGATCCCCTGCTGGTAGGACTGGGTAAAGACCGGTGCCATGATAAAGGCGGTCAGGAAAAGCGCCAACGAAATCAGTACGGTATTGGGCGGGCTCTGCTGCAGGCCGAGCGCGGTGCGAAGGATGGAGAGCACCACGATGATGCGCACGAAGCTGGTCGTCATGATCAGGATGGACGGCGCCAGGCTGAGCACCGTCAACAACGCGATCAGCTGCAGCACGCGCTCGGTCAGCATGGTGTCGCTGTCGCCCAGATTGATCGTGACGCCCGGCGCAGCGGCCGCCGCAAAGCCCGGCCCGGTCACCAGAGTGGCGAGCGCCAGACCAAGGCCGACAATGAATGCGATCAGAGCAAAGCGCTTCATGCCGACGCCTCCCGGCGCTCAGGCTCATCGCTGTCGGCTTCAGTGCCCGGCAGGGCGTTAGTGGGCATCTCCGGTTCAAACACCGGATCTTCCTTGGCAGGGCCGGTCTTGATCAGGGTGTCGCGTTCCGGGCCGAGCAGGATGACATGGTCCTCGTCATCGGCGCGCACGATCACCAGTCGGCGGCGCGCATCCAGCACCAGGCTGTCCTTCATCTCCAGACGGCGCTCAACGCGCGGCCCTCTTAAATTCGCGATGGAGGGAAGCCCCGGCACCCAGCCCCGGCGGACAATGAACAGGAATCCCCCCAACAGCCCCAGCACAAGCAAGAGCGCCGCGAAATAGCGAAGGAGATCAAGGCCGTCCAAGGTTTGCCGCTCACTTCATGGCTTGCGCACGCCGGTGGGCGCACGATCACAGGTGAAAGAGCTAACGAGAGTCGGCCAGCGCGTTAAGCGGGGTTAATGCTGTCTTAACCGACGCAGCACACTGTAACCGTGGAAAAGCGACTCAACAGGCGGTTTAAAATGAACCCTGCCGACGTAAACGTGCTGGAAACGCTGCGCACCATGCTGGGCTATCACAATGCCCGCCAGCGCACGATTGCTGAAAATGTGGCCAATGCGAACACGCCGGGCTTTACGCCGTCGGACGTGTCGCAGAGCCAGTTCGAACGCGTGCTCAACGGCCAGGCGCAAGGCTCGACGGGGCTGCGCACCACTGATCCGCGCCACTATGGAACGTCGAGCGCTGGGATGAGCAACCAGTTCCGTCCTGAAGCCACGCCGGACAGCGAAACCACCGCCAATGGCAATTCGGTCGTCATCGAAGAGCAGATGGTGCGCGCGAACGAGAACCGCATGCGCTACGAAACCGCGCTCAGCCTCTATCAGAAAAGTCTCAACCTGATCCGCATGGCCGCCCGGCCACCCGGTCAGTAATCGTTGGAGCCTGATGAACCATGGATAAGGCCTCAGAAACGCTTCAGATCGCCGCCGCCGGCCTGCGCGCCCAGTCGGCTCGCATGCGCATTATCGCCGAGAATGTCGCGAACGCGGAGAGCACCGGTCAAACCCCGGATGCCGATCCCTATCGCCGCCAGATCCCGGTGTTTGAGGCCGAGCTCAATCGCGAGGTCAACGGTCGCATGGTGCGCATGAGCGATGTGAAGGCCGACGAGAGCGATTTCCGCCTCATCTACGAGCCGGGCCACCCGGCGGCAAACGATGAGGGCTATGTGAAGTATCCGAATGTCTCCTCGCTGATCGAGCTGATGGACATGCGCGATGCCCAGCGGTCCTACGAGGCGAATCTGACCATGGTGGAGGGCACCCGCCGCATGCTCGAGCGCACGCTCGATCTGCTGCGCCGCTAACGGAGCCTAGACCATGGATCTCGCCGCCTTACGCGCCTACGCCGCCGCACAGGGCACCCAGCCCGCCGCCGGCCAGTCGGCTCCGGCCCAGCCTGTGGATGGCTCTGGCTTTGAAGCCATGGTGTCTGAAGCGATCAACTCGGTTCAGGACACGGTCTCAACGGCGGAGAACCTCACCGCCCAGGCTGCGACCGGCCAGGCCGAACTGGTTGACGTGGTCACCGCAGTGGCCGCGGCTGAAGTTCAGCTGGAAACCGTCGTGGCCGTCCGCGACCAGGTCATCCGCGCCTATCAGGACATCCTGCGCATGCCGATCTGATGCTTCGCGTCACAGGTAGGCAGAAAACCGGCTCAACGTGCGCTCACCCAGCGCGTCCTTGAGCGGCAGCAGCTCGGTCTCCACGGCTTTCCAGGCTCCGACGCCTTTGGCATTGAGCGGTTGGCGAACCTGCTCGCTGGAGGCGGTGCGGACCGCGCGGCGGGTCTTGTGGAACTCAAGGCAGGCGGCTTCAAACGGAAGCCCGGCATGGTCGAGAAGCGCGCGCACCTGAGCCTCGGGATTTGCGACAAGGTCCTCATACTGCAGCGTGAAAACCCTGCCGGGCAGCACCGTCTGCCAGTGATCCATGATTTTCAGATAGCCGTTGTAATACCGACCGACCGTCTCCAGCCGGTAGCTGAAGTCCGTGCCTTGTGTGAAATGCTGCTTGTACAAGCTGTAGCCGCAATCCATCGGATTGCGCCGCACGTCGACGATGACCGCGTCGGGCAGAATTTTATGGATCAGCCCCACATGCTCAAAATTATGGGGCAGCTTGTCGGTGAAGACGGGCGCGGCGTCTGGGCGGAAGAGCCGGCTTTCTTCCAGATAGTTGTCGCCGAGCTGATCAAGCGCCTCGACACTGATCTCGCCCAGGTTTGACAGATAGTCACCGCTCAGCTTCTGCACGCACATCAGGTGGGCACGGCGCTTGATCGCGGGCAGGGTGGGTTGCTCGATCGTGCCTTCGATCTGCGAGTGGCTGGCGAGGATTTGCTCCACCAGTGTTGATCCCGACCGGGGCAGGCCCACGATAAAGAGCGGGCGAGCCACCCCCGGTCTCGGTTTGGCCTGGCGGCCCAGGGCAGCAGCGTCCACCTCACGTGTCAGACGCTCCACAGCCGAATCGAATGCATCTGCGTTGAAGCTGCCGGTCGGGTGTTTCTGGTTGGCGTCGTGATAGCGCGCAAACGCCGCCTTTGCCCCGTCGATGGACTCTTCTGCCTTGGCCAGCGCAAAGGTGGCAAGGCTTTGATCGCGCGGGTTCAGGCCTGGGCGCGTGCTCAATGCATTGAGGGCCGTGCGATCTGTATCTGTAAAGCTATAGGTCTTCAGGTCCGCCAGCCCCCACCAGGCCGCGGCATTGGCCGGATTGGACGCAAGGCTTCTGCGAAAGCTTTCGACAGCCTCCTCGCGGTGACCGAGAACCCGCAGGAGCTGAGCGCGTACCAGAGCGATCGCGCTCGCCTTGCCTCGGTCATTGCCGGCCAGTGGGATCAGCCGGTCACAGATCGCCAGTGCGGGCTCGTTCTGGCCATAGCGCAGCAGCAGCGTGGCGAGCGCAAACAGGCTTTGAAACCCGTCATCGAGGCGCGCAATCAGTTCGGCGGCGCGCACCGCATCGCGATAGCGGCCCGCCTGCTCAAACGCTCCGACCTGCATGGCGCGCAGCGTCAGATTTGCCGGACTGGTCTCAAGGCCTTCATCGAGCTGAATCGCTGCGCCTTCAAAGTCGCCTCGACTCTGGTGAATGTGCGCCAGGGTGAAAATCGCGCGTGGATGACCGGGGATCTCTTTGAGCATGGCTTGCGCGGTGCGACTGGCCGTTGCGAGGTCGCGCGACTGCATCGCCCGTTGAATTGCCTGAAACTGTGGTTCGAGCGGGTCCAGTCGCTCGGCGTTTTGACTGGCCTTGACAGCGTCCCCATAGCGCTCGGCTTCGAACAGGAGGCGGCTGAGCATCAACCACCCTGTAAAATGCTCGGTCGTTTGGCCAAGCTGGTCCTGAAGCGTGGCGATGGCACCATCGTGGTCGCCCTGATCAATCTGGGTCTGGACGGCTTTGAGGATGCCAGGAAGGGGCTGGGACTTGCTCATGGTCTATCCATAACAAAAATGCGAGGGCTTTCGCCCCCGCATTCCAGTCTTGAGACGATTTAAATCGTCCTAGCGGCGGTAGTTCACGCCCAGGAAGAAGTAGCGCCCCCGCGGCCCAACCGGCCAGGCGGTCTGCGTGGAGAAGGGCTCTTCATCGGCGATATTATTGACGCCGCCATAAATGCTCAGATTTTCGCTGAACTCATAGCTGGCGTTGGCGTCGAAGATGTAGACCTCATCAAAGAAGCCAGCCTCGCCAAGATCATCAAAGTTGGTGATATCATCGGCGAACTGGCGGCTCTGATAGGTGGTCTGGAAGTTGGTCGACAAGGGACCGCGTGCCCAGCTGAGGGTCAGATTGCCCGTCACCTGTGGCGTCTGGATCTCCTCAATATCGATATTCACATCAGTTGGATTGGACGCATTGAAGAAGCGATTGAGACTTTCCTGGTAGGAGCCGGCCAGAGCGATGCCGAAGCTGTTCTCACCATAATCGAAATCATAGCGCGAGCTGACATCCCAGCCATCGGCCGCAATCGCGGTGAAGTTAATCGTCCCGAATGTGATGTCGGTCAGACCACCATCTGCGCGGCGCTCATAGTCATCGCAGAAATCAACTGCGGGGTAGCTTTCAGAGTCCACGCACCCGTTCAGCAGGTCAGTATCTTCAACAACGGCAATACCTTGCGTTAGCTCGATATCCCAGTAGTCCACCGTCA
This sequence comes from Oceanicaulis sp., assembly GCA_043513725.1. GTDB lineage: Bacteria > Pseudomonadota > Alphaproteobacteria > Caulobacterales > Maricaulaceae > Oceanicaulis. The sequence goes on from CP121338.1 coordinate 2,585,620, forward strand.
GGCTGAAGCCGTCCAGGAAGCGCGGCTGGAACACGGCACCAATGGTGAAGGTCTCTGCGGTTTCCACTTCCAGGTCGGGGTTGCCGCCCGAGGTGCCGGCAAAGCGACCGGTCAGCGGGTTCACCCAGATATAATTGCCACCGCCATCGACGATATCGGTCAACGGCACGCCTGCGGCCTGCAGATCCGCGATACAGTTGGCTTCGCGCACATCGCTGCCGCTGTTGATGTTGGACGGGTCGCAGGGATCATCTGTTGCGTCCACAAAGGTTGGCAGCTGCGGGTCAAACAACTCTGAGATATTCGGCGCACGCACCGCTTCAGAGAAGGTGGCGCGCAGGGTCAGGTCGGAGACCGGCGTCCATGTGCCGCCGACCTTCCACGTGGTGGCTTCACCCAGCGTCGAGTAGTCAGCCTGGCGCACAGCCGCATCAAACGTCAGTTCTTCGGCAAACGGGCGGTCAACAAAGATCGGCAGAAGAATTTCTGCGAACACATCATACACGTCGTAGGAGCCACCGGTATTGAACTGCTGGGTGTTATCGATCGACGTGAAGGAGTTGAGGAAAGGATCAACCTCGCTGACCAGAACGCCGGGCGTGAAGGACGTGGTTTCCGGCAGGAAGCCCAGCGTGAGTGGGTCCAGGTTATTCTGGCTGGACTCTTCGCGATACTCACCGCCTGCGGCATAGCCAATCGGGCCGTCGAGGAAGATGTCCGCGAAGTCAAACTCGAACTGGCCGGTTGCAATCAGCGACAGCACGGTCTGTTCGACCTCCAGCTGGTCTTCCAGGTTCGAGGTGACGAAATTCTGGGCTGCTTCGCTGGCTGAATAGGTGCCGAACGGGTTCAGCGGCGCACACTGCCCATCGCCAGGCGTGAAAGAGTAGTACCGGTTGGATGAGAAGAAGCCGTCCGCATAGCCGTTGCCAGCGGTGAAGTAGTCGATCTCGTAAAAGGCATCCGGATCGAGATCGGACCGGCACACGGCTTCGCCGGATTGCGGATCAATGACAGAATCCAGCGCTGCGAAAACACGGTCCAGATACAGTCCTGTTGTGTTCGACGTCTGCTTGAAGACCCCGTTATTGGCTGAGCCTTCGAGGAAGTGACCAGGCGCGAATTCCCATTCAAACCCTGCCACGAAACGCGTGGTTTCGCGGGTGAATACAGACGGATTGTTGTCCGAGAAGTCCAGCGGGTCCTGGGTCAGCAACAGACCACCGGTCACATCAACGACCGGCTGGAGTTCAGCCGGGAGAAAGGCGTTGTCCGGTTGAATGAACAGCGTGTCGTAGAAGGTGTCCTGCTCAGCAAAGCTCGTGGACTCCGCGTTGACATACTTGGCTTCAAAGAAGACCGAGAAGGTTGGAGCCACGTCGTAGCGACCATTGAGGTTGATCACATAACGGTCTGTTTCCGGGAACAGGGAGTCGCGGTTGAAGTTCAGGCGACCGCCATCCCCGCCAATTCCCCAAAGGCCGTTAAGGACCTGGCCATCCTGATTCACGCGGATCGTGCCGTCAGGATTGGTCAGCCAGCAGCCGGCCAGGAAGCCAACGCGGCCCCCTTCTGATTCCTGACAGTCGGCGGTACCATTCTGGTTGATGTCGACATAGATCGTGTCCCGGCCACCAAAGCCTGGTGCAATCGAGCCTTCCTGCGAGGTCAGCCAGAAGCGTGGGTCAGAGATGATGGCGCGCGGCGGCTCGCCCGGGCCCCCATTTGGATTGGTCTGGACTGTGTCAATACCGTTGTCCCGGGACCAACTGCGGTCCCCATAGGTCAGGCCACTGTCTTCCTCGATCGACACGCCGAGTACGATATTGCCACGCCCGTCGGCAAAATTCTTGCCCCACAGAGAGTCAAATACGATGCTTTCCGCGTCCCCTTCACTGGAGATGCCACCGCGAACATTGATGTCCACGCCTTCAAAGTCGTCCTTCAGGATGAAGTTCACAACGCCGGTCACCGCATCAGCGCCATAGATGGCCGATGCACCGCCGGTCGTGACTTCTACCCGCTCAACCAGCGCGCGCGGAATGGTGCCGGTATCAACGGCCTGGGTGCCACGAAAACCGGCCACGTGCCGACGTCCGTTGACGAGGGTCAGAGTGCGCTCGCCACCAAGGCCGCGCAGGTTAAGTTCATTTGCACCGGTCAATGAGTTCTCGGCCGTCAATGACGAAACCAGCGCCGGAATATCACTGACAATGTCAGCAATGTTGAGTTCGCCAGACAGACGGATGGCGTCTTCGTCGATCGACTGAACCGGTGTGGGTTGTGTCAGGTTCGGATCCCGGGCGATTCGCGATCCGGTGATCACGATACGGTCATCGGTTGCGGCCTCTTCAGTTTCCTGAGCGATCACCGGGACGGTGGCCAGGACACCCAGTGACGCCCCAGCAAGGACGGCAGACTTCAGTGTGCGATAACGACGATTGCCAAACTTCATGCTCATAGCTCCCCTGTTGAGCGTGCCAGCCGCGCTTGAATTTGCACATGTCAGGCACTCACGTGAAAGCCTGCCCCGTCTTGCTGCGGTGCACCATGGCAAAATGACAATCTATTAATTTTGATCCGTACCCTGTTGCAGAATTGACATAGTGTCGCACCCCGCGCCCGGCGGCTTTTCGCATTAAGCTTTCTTCAACCTTCGTTAACCGTGTCAGCCCATAGCTTGGCAGCGTGGAGAGAATCTCGCACCCATGCCGTAGAAACGGGCGTTAAGGACACGACACCATGACTGCAGGAGAAGTGCTCGACTTCGGGGCCGAGGCCATCTGGGTCATGCTGGCCATGGCAGCCCCGGTCATGATTATCGGTCTGGCGGTGGGTGTGATCATCGCGCTCATCCAGGCGCTGACCCAGGTTCAGGAAATGACGCTGGTCTTCGTGCCGAAAATCATCGCGATCTTTCTGGCACTTCTGCTCTTCCTGCCGCTGATGGGCGCGCTCCTGTCCGGATTTATGCAAACCGTGGCCGACAGAATCATCGCAGGCTAGGACCCATGTTTTTCGGGTTCGATCCTTCGCTGGCCGTGTTTGCCGCCGCCATGGTGTTTGCGCGCATGGGCGCGATCCTGATGCTGCTGCCCGGCATTGGCGAAACCTCGATCCCGCCGCGCATTCGCATTGCCTTTGCGCTCGCCTTCTCTCTGGTGGTTGGGCCGCTGATCGTGCCCCAGCTGCCGCCGGCGCCGGAAACCCTTGTGGGGGTGTCGGGCCTGATCATCATTGAGGTGGTCATCGGCCTGATGATTGGCGCGGCCTCGCGCTTCATCTTGCTGGCGGGCGCGGTGGCCGGTCAGATCATCGGTTACCAGACCGGCCTTGCCATGGCGCAATCCTTTGACCCGACACAGGGCCAGTCCGGCGCACTGCCGGCCCAGTTCCTGAACCTGATGTTCATGGTGCTTTTGTTTGCCACCAACCTGCATCACCTGCTGCTGGAGGCGGCAACCAGCTCCTACCTGCTGATGCCGGCAGGGGAGGCGCCCATGTGGGGCGATGCCGCCCAATGGGCGCTAGGGCTGTTTGTCGATTGCTTCATCCTCGCGGTGCAGATCGCGGCCCCGCTGGTGGCCTTCGGCCTGGTTTTCTATCTGGGCCTCGGGGTGCTTTCGCGCCTGATGCCGCAGGCGCAGATTTTCTTCATCGCCATGCCGCTGAATATCCTGATCGGGTTTTCGATCCTGGCCATGACGCTGGGTGGGGCCTCGCTGGTCTGGCTTGACCGGGTCGAGCGCTTTGCCACGACGCTGAGTTAGGGGGCGCGCGATGGCAGAAGGCGAAGACAAGTCACAAAAAACCGAAGAACCGACAGACCGAAAACTCCAGAAGGCCAAGGAAGAGGGCGACGTTGCCAAGAGCCAGGAGATTTCCGGCTGGTTCACGCTCGCCGCAGGCCTGGCCGTGTTTGCCTTCATGGCGCCCAGCGTCTCCTCTGATCTTGCAGATATCCTCAAGGCCTTCCTCGCGCGGCCCCATGAGATGAGCCTTGATACCGGCTCGGCGCTGCAACTGGCGGCCTCAACCGGCATGCGGCTGGTTGGCATTCTGGGCCTGGCTTTCCTGGCGCTGATGGTCGCCGCGGTGGCGGGCAATCTGGTTCAGACCGGGTTGATGTTCACGCCGAAAAAGCTCGCGCCGAAGCTCGACAAGCTGAACCCGGTGGAGGGCGTGAAGCGCATGTTCGGCCCGCAGGGCTGGATGAATTTCCTCAAAGGCGTCGGCAAGATGGCGCTGGTGGCCGGGGCCATCGCGATCGTTCTGTGGCCACGGCGCGATGATCTGATGGCTCTGCCCGCCGCGGCACCGGTCGCGATCTTGATGGAGGTCTATGACGCCGCGATCCAGCTGCTGATTGCCGCGCTGATCGTCTATGCGGTTATCGCTGCAGTCGATTTTGCTTTCCAGAAGCGCGAATTCATCCAGCGCAACAAGATGTCGATGAAGGAAATCCGCGACGAGTTCAAGGAAACCGAAGGCGACCCGATGGTGCGCGCCAAGCTGCGCCAGATCCGCCAGGAGCGCGCCCAGCGCCGCATGATGGCGCGGGTGCCCGAAGCCGCCGTGGTGATCACCAACCCGACCCACTACGCCGTCGCGCTGGAGTATGAGCAGGGGCGGACGCCCGCGCCGATCGTCGTCGCGAAAGGCGTTGAAGAAGTCGCGCTGCGCATCCGTGAACTCGCCGGAGAGCACAATATCCCCATCGTCGAGGATCCGCCGCTGGCGCGCGGTCTTTATGCGGTGGCGGAGCTGGAAGAGCCTATTCCGCCAGAGCATTACGCCGCCGTGGCGAAGGTCATCGGCTATGTGTTGTCGCTGACGGGGCGGGGGCCGAAACCGAAATACGACCCGGATAACTGAACAAACTCGGCGGTTCGGGAAAACATGGTTAACCTTACTCGGTGATTCTGGCGGCTCCATGAGACTCACGCCGCAGGCCTTTGGAGGCTGACATGACCGACGCTCCGACCCCCGGACTTAAGACCGATCGCGCCAACAAGCTGATGCGACCGCTGGCGCGAACGATCGTTTGGGTGTCCGGGCTGGCGGCCCTGTCGGCGGCGGCTGTAGCTCTGTTTGTGGGAACGGGCGCAGGCTGGCACGGCGTTGTGCTGCTGTCCGGGATCATGGGCGCGGGCATCCTGTTGCTGGTGGCGCTTGCCGCTGGCGACGCTGCGGGCAAGTCACTGGGCGAAGACGGCGAGGCGAATCCGGTCGGTGGTCTGGCCGCCAATGCGCTGAACACCCTGACCGATCCGGTTCTGATTACGGGCCCCAAGGGCGCGGTGCGCTGGGCCAATGCGGCCTATCGCGATCTGTGTGCCCGCAGCCCGGGCGGGTCGGCGTCCACGCCTGTCGCCCCTGAGCATGTCTTTGCGGGCGCTGCCGCCGGGCCGGTCTATCGCCTGACCCGCGCCGCGATGCAGGGTGAAGCGGCCCGTGAAGTGCTTGGCCGGATTGATTTTGGAACCGACGATGCGGCGGTGTTTGCCGCAGAGGTCCAGCCGATGGCCGATGGTGGCGCGGTCTGGCGCCTGCGCCCGGCGCAGGACAGCGATTTCGACAGCGACGAGGAAAGCACGCCGGACTGGGCTGATCATGCGCCGGTTGGCCTGTTCCTCGCCGATGGTGAGGGGCGCCTGCTGGCCGCCAATGCCACCCTGCGCGGCTGGGTCGGGGCCAAGCCGAGCGAGACACTCAAGCTCTCTGATATTCTGGCCGGTGACGGGTCCCGCCTGTTGAGCAACCAGGGCCAGACCGGCAAGGCGGAACGCTTTGACGCCCGCCTGATCAGCGCGGACGGGACCGAAGCTCCTATCGTGCTGGCAGTGACCTGGACCGAAGACCGCCCGGCGCTGGCGCGCGGTGTGATTTACGGCCTCAGCGCGACCGGCACGCCGCCGCGGGCGCGCGTTCGCGATGAAGCGCGGACGGAAACCGAGACCGATGAGCCGGTGGAGGACATGTTCTCCGCCGCGCCGTTTGGCGTCGCCCGGCTGGATGGCGCAGACCCGTCCGAGGCGGTGTTGATGGATGCCAACCCGGCGCTCCTGTTGCTGACCGGTGGGGCGGCGGTTCCTGGCGCACGCTTCGCCGATCTGTTCGAAGCCGAAGGCAAGGAGCCCCTGGCGGCCAGCTTTGCCAAGGCCCTGTCCGGCACCGGCGAGCCGGGAGAAGCCAATCTGAAGCACGAGGAGGGCCCCCGCCCGGTCCATGTCTTCCTGGGTCCGGCGTCCGACGGGCGTCGCGCCGCCTATATCGTGGACATTTCCAACTGGAAGGATCTGGAAACCCAGGTCGCCCAGGCGGGCAAGATGCAGGCTGTCGGGCAACTCGCCAGCGGTGTGGCCCACGATTTCAACAACATGCTCACCGCGATCCGGCTCAATGTGGGCGAGCTGTTGAGCCGTCACCCGGTGGGTGACCCCTCCTATCAGGACCTGCAACAGATCAACGCTACGGTGACCCGTCAGGCCGGTCTGGTGAAGAAGCTGCTCGCTTTCTCGCGCAAGCAGACCTTCCGCAACACCGTGTTTGATGTTGCCGACGTGCTGTCAGACTGTTCGGTCATGCTGGGTCAGATCCTGGAAGAGACGGTGCGTCTGGACATCCGCCATGGCCGGGAGCTGCCGCTGGTGCGCGCCGACCGGCACCAGATCGACAATATCCTGGTCAACCTCGCCACCAATGCGCGCGATGCGATGAAGCCCAACGGAGGCCAGTTGACCATTCGCACCGAGGGCCTTGATGCGGAGGCTGTGCGCAAGGTGGGCGGCGTCAATGCTGCTGAGGGTCGCTGGGCTGCCATCCACGTCACCGATACCGGCAGCGGCATGGATGCCGAGACCCGCAAGAAAATCTTCGAGCCCTTCTTCACGACCAAGGCGGCAGGCGAGGGGACGGGCCTCGGCCTTGCGACCGTCTACGGCATCGTGAAGCAGTCGGGCGGCTATCTGTTCGTGGACTCTGAAGTCGGCAAGGGCACCACGTTTTCCATCTATCTGCCCGGCCATATCCCCAACGAGGAAGAAGAAGCCGAAATCGCCGCCGAGGAAGCCGCGAAGACTGAGGAGGTCAAACCGGCCGACCTGGCCGGCCATGGCCGCATTCTCTTCGTGGAAGATGAGTCCGCGGTCCGCAATATCGCCGCCAAGACGCTGCGCAAGCGTGGCTATGAGGTGATCGAGGCCGAGGACGGTGAGGAGGCTCTGGAAATCCTTGAGGACGAGCCCGAAAGCTTCGACCTTCTGATCTCCGACGTGGTGATGCCCGGCCTTGATGGCCCGTCCCTCCTGAAGGAAGCGCGCCAGTATCTGGGCAATGCGCGGATCATCTTCATCTCCGGCTACGCCAAGGAAGAGTTTTCCGACACGCTGTCTTCAGATCTGGAGATTTCCTTCCTGCCCAAACCCTTCGACATCCAGCAGCTGGCCGAACGGGTGAAGCAGGAGCTGGGCCGCGTCCACGCGTAGGTTCGGGGCGGCTTCGTTCCCGGAAACGGCCTCGATCCTCCCTCCCCTCGAGGGGGAGGGATTACAGGTCTCTGGTGCTGTGATTGTACGCGGGAACACGATCCCTCACTTGAGAGGTCACGCGCTCATCGCAGGCGCTACTCCTCTGCGAGCGCCATGACCGCGCGCCAGTAGCCCTCAACCGGGGCGTCTTCGGGATAGACCTCCAGCTGGACCTGCGGCGCGATGCCGGTCTCCTCGAACACGTTCCCATTGGGTGCCGCGAAGACTTCGTTGGAGATTTCCAGCAGCCAGCCATTGGGCAGAGGTTTGGCCAAGGGTGTGGAGAAGCTGCCGCGAGTTGCCGTGCCGTAATGGGTGACGTTGGGCAGCTGGCGGAAGGCGAGCGTTGCCAGCTCGCCGCCGCTGACCGTTACATCGCTGGTCAGCAGGCGAACCGGGCCTGTAAAGCGCGGCCCGTCCGCCGGGTCGATCATGTGGAAGAAGGGCGCCAGGCCAGAGCCCCGGCTCTCGGTCGTAAACCCGACAAAGCCTGTATCGGTAAAGCGGCCCGGTAGCGCCTTGGCGACCTGGTCCCAGCCGCCGCGATTATTTGACAGGTCCACGATCACCGCATCCGCGCCCTCAAAGGCCGCCAGGGCTTCATCGAGCGCCGCGTTTAGCGCACCCATCTCGTCTTCCGCCCAGGCATCGCTGCCAAAGTCGGGGTTGTCGGTGAAGCCGCCCATGACGAAGAGCTGTAGATAGCCGATCCGGCGGCCCGGCTCGGGTTCGATCACGCCCCACACGAGGCGGTCATTGAGCGTGTGGGTGGCGCTATCGCCCAGCTCTTCCAAAGTCTGGGTGATCAGGCCGATCAGCCAGGGCGTTTCGCCCATGCCATCACGCACAAAAGGCAGGGTGGTGCCCTGTCCATCCTGTTGCCGGCGCGGCTCGCCATCCACCATACCGATCAGCTTGGTGTGGCTGTCCGAGATGCCGTCCATGTAGGCGACGAGCGCGTCCCATAGCTCAGCCTCGCTCATGTCATCGCGAACGGTCTGACGCAGCGTCTCCGCCCGATCTGCGCGATCGGACAGGCGCCGGTCAAAGAAGGCGTAATGGGTCTCGAAATGATCGAGAAAGGCCTCGGCTACGGCCGTTGGCGAGCGGTCGGTTGGCTGAAGACAGGATGCGGGCAGCGCGTCGATCCGGTCGAACACCAGATTGGTATCGCCCTGGAGCAGTTGGAAAATCGCGGTGTCACCGTCCGGCAGGGTGCGCGCATAGCGATAACTGACCGAGGCCATGGCCGACATGTCCCGGGTTTCTTCCGGTGTGGGATAGCAATCCGCCCCGGCCTGAAAGCGCGTGATGCCCGCCTCATCGATCTGCAGGATCCAGCCATAGCCGCGCGACTGCCAGACTCCGTGGAAGTCTTCCACCGGCAGGCCGTCATCGCTGATGAGCGGCACAACCGGGCCAGCGGTATTCCATGGCGCGGCGCTGGACGGTGAGGACTCCGACGCTGCGTCAGGCTGGCAAGCGCCAAGCGCGCCGGTAAGCAGAATGGGGAGAAGAAGGCGTGACATGATAGCTCCAAAATGACCGTGGTCATCTTTAGGGGCTTTAGTCTCGCAGTGCAAGTGCCTTCAGATAGGCGGTGAGGCGCTCATCGACTTTCTTGCGGATGTCAAAGTCGGTCTCGTGGATCGTCCAGTCGTGGACGGTGCCGGTCAGCATGGCGAGCGTCAGGTCTGCGTGGACTTCCGGGTCATGGCGCGGATCAATTTCGCCGCGTTCAATCCCGTCTTTCAGAATCTTGCAGATGACCACGCGGGTTTGCGCGTCGCTTTCACGCTCGGCCCGCCGGAAATCATGGCTCAGGCTCATGCGCTGGCGTTTGGCTCGCCAGAGGTCCGGGTCAGCCAGACAGATGTCGAAGAAGGCATTGGCCAGCCCGAACAGGCGCTCATGTACAGGTTCCTGGGCCATCAGGGCCGCATTCCCGACATGGGTCATGCGGCTATACCACTCCAGCAGGAGATGATCCTTGGTGGGGAAGTGGTTGAAGAAGGTCCCCTTTGCGACACCGGCTTCCTTGCAGATGGCGCTTACGGTGACCGTGTCAAAACTGTCTGTGCGGAAGAGTTTCAACGCCGTCCGATAAAGTGACTCGCGTAGAGCCTCTTTCTTGCGTTCCCGCAAGCCGGCGGCTGGCGCTCCGTCCGGCACCGCCCCTAGGCCTCGCGGTCCTCGATCAGAAGCTGACGCTCGGATCGATTGGGAAAGCGGTAGAAGACGTGCGAACCGATATGGCGCGTGCGCACCAGATTATCATTCCAGTACGGATCGACTTCGGTCGTGTGATAGTGGGTGGCGCGGTTCGTCACCGGGCGGGCAAAGCCCATAAGCGAGTGCTCGGCGACCTGCTGAGCGCGCTCCCAGCCACGGCCATAGGGCGCACGCGCCATCGAGCCGTCGCAGGTGAAGGTGAACTGGCACCCGGTGGTGCGCTCAGAGCCCTGATAGACGACACCGCAGACTGTATTGGGATAGGCGCGGTGACGCATCCGGTTCAGGATGACCTCCGCCACGGCCAGCTGGCCGGACAGGTTTTCAGAGCGCGCCTCATAGAAGATCGCCTCGGCCATGCACTGGCGCTCGCGAGCGGCCAGATGGGCGGCCTCAAGGTGGCTGGTGTCAAAGCTGCGCAAATCATCCAATGAGCGCGGCTGAAGGTCAGCCCCATCAAGGGTGAAGCTGGCGAACTGAAGCGTCGCATTGGTGTCGCGCGCAATCTCGTCGGACAGATAGTTGGCGGCCAGCGTACGCCACTGCGCCACCTCGTCCTGCTCGCGCGCACGCTCAGGCGCAAGCGTCACCGCACCCGCCGTCACAAGGACGGCGAGGCCAACGCCGAGGCCTGTTGCTGCGCGCTTCATGCGCTGGATGAGATGGCTTGCGACCACTTCGTCTCCAAAACACTGGCGGACCGCCTGACAGGGCGACCGGATACGCTCATTCCGTTTGCAAGGTTTGAACCAAGCGCGCGGAAAGTGGAGGGGCTGATACTGACCCCGTCCCCGCGCGTCAATAATAATTCCTTGCGGCTGAAATGGGGCATATTTTGAGCCCATTCAACCCATTAACCGCTATCAGCTTGTTTCACAAAAGCTTCTTAGTCGGTTTTCAGGGCCGCCTGGGCCGCCGCAAGGCGCGCGATCGGCACCCGATAGGGCGAACAGGACACATAATCCAGCCCCACCGATTCGCAGAACCGGATCGAGGCCGGGTCACCGCCATGCTCGCCGCAGATGCCCAGTTTGACACTGTCGCGCACCGCTCGGCCGCGTTCTGCTGCAATTTGAACCAGTTCGCCGACGCCCTCGCGGTCGATCGACACAAAGGGATCTTTCTCGAAAATGCCCGCTTCCAGATAGGAGCCCAGGAATTTGCCCGCATCGTCGCGCGACAGGCCAAAGGTGGTCTGGGTCAGGTCATTGGTGCCGAAGGAGAAGAATTCGGCGTGTTCGGCGATATCGCCAGCACGCAGGGCCGCGCGCGGCAGCTCGATCATGGTGCCGATCAGGTAGACCGGCTGAACGCCCTTTTCCTCGCCGACCGCACGGGCGATCGCCTCGATGCGCACTTTCAGGATTTCCAGCTCCTTGGCCGTCGCCACGAGCGGGATCATCACCTCGGCAACCGGCTTGATGCCGGTTTCCTTTTCAACGTCGGCCTGGGCTTCGAAGATGGCGCGCGCCTGCATCTCGTAGATTTCCGGGAAGGTGATCCCCAGACGGCAGCCGCGATGGCCCAGCATCGGGTTGGTCTCGTTCAGGTCGCGCGCACGCTGCATCAGCGCATTGGCGGACAGGCCCGTGGCGTCTGCGACCGCCTTCACATCCTCTTCGGTGTGCGGCAGGAATTCGTGCAGCGGCGGATCCAGAAGGCGGATCGTGCAGGGCTGGTCTTCCATGATGCGGAAGATGTCAGCAAAGTCCTGGCGCTGCATGGGCAGGATTTTCGACAGGGCCTTCACCCGGCCTTCCTGCTCTTCCGCCAGGATCATCTCGCGCACCGCGGCAATGCGGTCAGCGTCAAAGAACATGTGCTCGGTCCGGCAAAGTCCGATGCCTTCCGCGCCAAAATCCTTCGCGGTTTGGACGTCGGCAGGCGTTTCTGCGTTGGTGCGCACTTTCATGCGGCGCGCGCGGTCGGCCCACTTCATCAGCGCGCCGAAGTCGCCGGTCAGCTCCGGCTTGATCATCGGCGCTTCGCCCGCCAGCACTTCGCCAGTGGCCCCGTCGACGGTGATCATGTCACCGTCGGTGAAGGTGCGACCGCGCGCCGTGAACATTTTCGCTTCGGCATCAATGCGGATTTCACCGGCACCGGATACGCAAGGCCGGCCCATGCCGCGCGCCACGACCGCCGCGTGGCTGGTCATGCCGCCGCGCGCCGTCACGATGGCCTGGGCTGCGTGCATGCCGTGAATGTCTTCCGGGCTGGTTTCAACGCGCACCAGGATGACTTTTTCACCCAGGCTCGCCAGCTGTTCGGCCTCATCGGAATCAAACACGACCTTGCCCGAGGCGGCACCCGGAGACGCGGGCAGGCCCTTGGCCACCACATCGCGTTGGTAATCGGCATCGATGGTGGGGTGGAGCAACTGGTCCAGCTGTCCCGGGTCAACGCGCAGGACCGCTTCTTCCTCGGTGATCAGGCCTTCGGCGACCATGTCGACCGCGATCTTCAGCGCGGCGCGCGCGGTGCGCTTGCCGTTGCGGGTCTGCAGCATCCACAGGCGGCCCTGTTCCACCGTGAACTCGATGTCCTGCATATCGCGATAGTGGCGTTCCAGCTTGTCGAAGACCTCGATCAGCTGGGCATAGACGTCGGGCAGGGCGGTTTCCATGGACGGCAGGTGGTCGTCCATCTTGATGCGCATGGCTTCGGTCAGGCATTGCGGCGTGCGGATGCCGGCGACCACGTCCTCGCCCTGGGCATTGATCAGGAACTCGCCGTAATAGCCGTTCTCACCCGTCGACGGGTCGCGGGTGAAGGCCACGCCGGTTGCCGAGGTGTCGCCCATATTACCGAACACCATCGCCTGAACGTTGACGGCCGTTCCCCAGCTGGCAGGGATGTCATACATGCGCCGATAGGTGATGGCGCGGTCATTCATCCAGCTGCCGAACACCGCCCCGATCGCGCCCCACAGCTGGTCGCGCGGGTCGGTGGGGAAGGGGTGACCGAGGGCGCGTTGCACCGCGTCCTTGTACTCGACAATAACCTCTTCCCACTCTTCAGCGGTGATCTCGGTGTCGAGCTGGTAGTCGCGGTCTTCCTTGAAGGTCTCGAGGATTTCCTCAAACTCTGAATGCGACACGCCGAGCACCACGTCTGAATACATGGTGATGAAGCGGCGATAGCTGTCGAGCGCAAAGCGACGGTCACCGGACAGCTTGGCGAGGCCCTCTGCCGTCTCGTCGTTGAGGCCGAGATTGAGCACCGTATCCATCATGCCCGGCATGGAGGCACGGGCACCGGAACGCACCGACACCAGCAGCGGATTGGCCGGATCACCGAACTTCTTGTCGACCTTGGCTTCCAGCGCGGACAGCGCGGCTTCAACCTGGTCGTTCAGCTCGGCCGGATAGTTGCGGTCGTTTTCATAAAAGGCGGTGCAAACCGCTGTCGTCAGGGTAAAGCCCGGCGGGACTGGCAGGCCCAGCTTGGCCATCTCGGCGAGGTTGGCCCCCTTGCCGCCGAGGAGGTTCTTGTCATCGCGGTCGCCGTCCGAAGACCCGCCGCCAAAGGCATAAACCCATTTGTTCGCCATGATCGGCTCACCCCTAATTGTTCAGACCCCGGAGAGGTAATGTGGTGCAGTTTGTCGCACCTGTTACCCTTCCAGACGAGAAAAGTCAGCCACTGCGTCCGTCGCAGCGCGGATTCGCGACAGCAGCAGCAATCTGTTGCGGCGCACAATAGCGTCCTCGTCATTGACGACAACCGCTTCAAAGAAGGCATCCACAGGCCCACGAAGCTGCGCCAGAGCGCTCATCGCGGCTTCAAAGTTTTCGTCTGCGAGGGCAGCCTTCGCCGCGCGCTCCGCCGCTTCGATGGCGTCGATGAGCGCAGTTTCTTCGGCGGCTGTGGCGGCGGTGCGGATAGCTGCCAAAACCTCAGCTTCTGAAACCCCGGACGAAGATCCGGGGCCTTGTTGCGAGCTCGCAGAGAGGTCCCGGCTCTCCCGCTGGTCGGCCGGGAATTCAGGAAGGAGTTCTTTCAAGGCCGCCTTCAGGTCAAAGCCCTTCTTCTCTTCAGCGGCCAGGATATTCGCCGCCCGGCGATACCCTGCGAGGAGCGCCGCGCCGCTTTCAGCATCCAAAAACGCCTGCAGCGCGCGCGCCTTGTTCGTCACCCGAACGAGGTCATCGTCGCCCAGGGCGAAGACGGCATCGATGACGTCATGCTTGATGCCCTCGTCCTTCAGGTGGACTTTGAGGCGGTCGGCGAAGAAGGCGAGGAGATCGCGTGCTACGACATCGGCAATATCCGCGCCGGTGCCACGCCTGTCGCCGAGCGACCAATTTCCGTCGTTGTCTTCGGAAATGTACCACCCGCCCAAATGCTCGAACACGATTCCGTTGAGCGTGAGTTTCTTGTTGGTGGTCAACAACACCCGAATAACCCCCAACGCCGCGCGCCGCAGCGCGAATGGGTCTTTTGAGCCGGTGGGCTTTTCGTCGATTGCCCAGAAGCCCACCAGCGTGTCGAGCTTGTCGGCCAGCGCGACAGCGGCGCTCACCGGCGCGGTGGGCACGGCGTCGGACGGGCCTTGCGGCTTGTAGTGATCGCGGATCGCATCGGCGATCTGCGCATCGAGACCCGCTTCCAGCGCATAATACCGCCCCATCGCCCCCTGCAGCTCAGGGAATTCGTAGACCATCTGGCTGACAAGGTCGGCCTTGGCGAGTTTTGCCGCGGTGTAGGCGAGCTCCGGGTCGGTGCCGACCGCCGGGGCCAGTTCGCGCGCCAGCGTGGCGACGCGTTCGGTCTTGTCGGCGACCGTGCCCAGCTTTTCGTGGAAGGTGACTTTGGAAAGCTCCTTCCCCATCGATTCCAGACCCGTCTTGCGATCAAGGTCCCAGAAGTGGCGGGCGTCGGACAGGCGCGCAGACAGGACGCGGGCGTTACCGGCCGCAATCGCGACGCCGCCATCGGGCGCGTCCTGGTTGGCGATCACGACGAATTTGGAGACCAGCTTGCCGGTCTTGTCCTGCACCGCGAAATATTTCTGGTGCGTCTTCATGGTCAGGGTGATGACCTCTGGCGGCAGGTCCAGAAACTCCGGATCCATCTCGCCCAGCACAGGCACCGGGTGTTCCACCAGACCCGTGACTTCTTCCAGCAGGCCGGCATCTTCGACCAGCTCAAAGCCAGCATCCGCGCAGACCTTGCGCGCGCCAGCCAGGATCAGGTCCCGGCGTTCGGCGCGGTTCAAGATCACGCCATTGTCGCGCAGACCCGCCTCATAGCTGGCGAAATCAGACACCTCGAACGGGCCGTTCCCGTGAATGCGGTGACCCTCGGTGATATTGCTCGCCTTGATGCCGAAGACTTCGGTGTCCACGACCGCGCCATCCATCAGGCAGATGATGCGCTGCAGCGGACGCACCCAGCGTTGCTGGCGCGCATCCTCGCCAAACTTCATGGATTTCGGCCACGGGAAGGCTTTGGCCACGTCCGGTACCGCCTCAGCGACCACATCGGCGGTCGCCCGGCCCGGCTTTTCAATCAGCGCGACGTAGAACTGACCCTTCTTGCCATCCTCGATCTTGCACTGGTCGAGGCTTGTCAGGCCGGCAGAGCGCAGGAAGCCCTCGATGGCCTTGTCCGGCGCGCCAACCTTCGGGCCCTTGCGCTCCTCGCGCACGTCTTCGGTCTTGGTCGGCAGGCCGGTGATCACCAGGCCCAGACGACGCGGACCGGAGAAGGTTTTCAGCGCGTCCCAGCCAAGGCCTGCGCCCTTCAGGCGCTCCACAAAAAGCTTCTCCAGATCGGCCTCGGCGCGGGCCTGCATGCGGGCGGGAATTTCCTCGCAGAAGAATTCAAGGAGCAGTTCGGACATGGGTGTCAGGCTTTATGTCTGGCGGACGAAAACAGGTGCGCGTGGATTAGCGCTGTTGCGCCCACACGTCCAGCAAGCCGGTGCTCTAAACGTGGCGCGGCCAGTCAGGCCGGCTTGTTGTGGCTGCCATCACACAGGGGCTGGCCCGACGTGGCCTTGCACGCGCAGAAGAAGACGCGGCGGGTTTCCGGCGCGGTCCAGGCAAGCGGGCTCAGATCGGTGGGCGCGTGGCTGCCATCACAAAAGGGCTGTTTTGAAGACCTTCCACAGGTGCACCAGAAATAGGTCTTGCCCGCTTTCACATCGACCGGGATGGGGCCGTCACCGGCGCGTACAGGATCACTCATGGCTGGCCTCCCATGACTTTCTGAAACGCCGGGCGCTCAGCAATGCGGGCCGCATAGGCTTCAAGTGCGGGCTTTTTAGGGAAGAGAGTCCAGCCCATGGCCCAGCTGACCGCTCCGCCCACCACCAGGTCCGCAGCAGTAAACCAGTCGCCCAGCAGCCAAGGGTCGGCCTTGGCCAGGCGGGCTTCAAGCACATTGACCACCGTGTCCACATCGCCCCATCCGGCCTGCTGACGCTTGGTTTCAAACTTGGCCCCGGCCTGCATCATGGCAGGCTCAATGGATGAAGCCTGAAACACCAGCCAGCGCAGAAATTCCCCGCGGCGCGGGTCATCAATGGCGGGCGCTAAATCATTGGGGGTCTTATATTTGTCTGCCAGGTAAAGCGTGATCGCGATGGTATCGCTGACTGTCACCTCGCCATCGCGGATCGCCGGGATCTTGCTCATGGGGCTAACGTTCAGGAACTCAGGCGTGCGCATGGATCCGTCGTCATAGGCGACGGGGACCAGCTCGTATTCCACGCCCAGCTCCTCTAAAAGCCAGTGCATCATCGTCGCGCGCGACTGCGGATTATGGAAAAGCTCGATGGTCATGGTGGCGGTCCCGTATTGTTCACAAGCCACCCTAGCGCTCCTGCCCGGGGCAGGGAATGGGGTGTCGGTTCAAGCGCGCTGCTCCTCGCCCCCTTGAACAAGGGGGAGAGGCTGGGTGAGGGGGTGCGTTTAAGTTGGGAAAGCCAATCAGGATGTAGCGTCGCTAAACCCCTCACCTAACCTCTCCCCTTAAGAAGGGGAGAGGGATTGGGCGGCTCCTTGGAATCGACGTGGGGACAATGCCTTGACCCGCAAGCAGGGGAGGACGCCGAACGTCGCCAACAGCTTAATCCCCCAGCATCTGCACCAACACGCTCACATCCGTCACCGGCCAGAGGGTGCCCGCCTCATCCAGCGCTTTTGTACCCAGATCGACATCAAGGAGGCGGCGGCCGGACGGATGCGCGCGCTCAAGCAGGGCGTGGATATGGGGCAGGTCCGTCGCGGGTGTCGGCCAGGTGAGCTCTGCCGAGGCTCCATCGAGGCGCAGGCGGCCTTCACTTGCACCTGGATCAAGATGCAGGGTCAGGCGGTCAAAGTCGGCGATTTCCACCCCGGACAGGGTCGTGACCTTGCCCGACAGCGTGATCGTTTCGGTGGCAGAGTTGCCAGACGAGAGGCGGGGCGGTTCAAGCTCGGCCCGGATATTGGCGCTGTCTTCAAGGTCGGTTGGGGTGCCGGTGGCGACCGGGGCGGTGCTTAAGACATCGAAGCGCGCATCACAGGCGGTCCAGCTATGGGCTTTGCCTTGGGCGCGCTCGGTGCCGGGACCGTCCGCAGTGATATCGGCGATCAGGTGAGCGCCCGTTGCGGTCGAATGGGCCACCAGCGTTTTGATTGCCTCAATCGCCTCGCGATCCTTGAGGATGGTGGCGCTGGCGTGCACCCCAAGGACATGAAGCCCCGTGATCAGCGCATCATAGTTTCCAAACTTCAGCTCGACCGTGCGCACCGGTTTCAGGCGCTGGTTAGCGGCCTTAATCACTTGGCCGTGGGCATGGACGAAATAATCGCCCTCGCCATCAATCATGAATTCCAGCCAGACGCTGTGAACCGCGACGCGGCAGAGAGGAATGATACCGCTCACGCAGCCTCTTTGGCCTGCTTTTCAAGCTTTACCCAGGCATCGGCGCAGCCCTTGGCGAGCTCACGGACGCGGGCGATCCAGCTGGCGCGTTCAGCCACCGAGATGGCCCCGCGGGCATCGACCAGATTAAACAGGTGGGAGGCCTTCAGGCACCAGTCATAGGCGGGCAGCGGCAGCGGATTGTCCAGTGCCAGCAGCGCCTTGCATTGGTTCTCAGCGCCCTTGAACCACTCGATCAGCATGTCGACATCGGCATGCTCGAAATTGAAGGTGGAGTGCTGGCGCTCGTTCTCCAGGAAGACATCGCCATAGCTCATGCCCGCGCCGTTGAAGTCCAGATCGTAGACGTTTTCAACGCCCTGGACATACATGGCCAGACGCTCCAGACCATAGGTCAGCTCGCCGGAAACCAGCTCTACATCCAGACCGCCAACCTGCTGGAAGTAAGTGAACTGGCTGACTTCCATGCCATCGCACCAGACTTCCCACCCGAGGCCCCAGGCCCCCACGGTGGGGTTCTCCCAGTCGTCCTCCACAAAGCGCACATCGTGCAGCTTGCGATCAATGCCGATGGCATCCAGCGAACCCAGATAGAGGTCCTGCAAATTGGACGGGCTCGGCTTTAGCAGCACCTGGAACTGGTAGTAGTGCTGCAACCGGTTCGGGTTCTCGCCATAGCGCCCGTCGGCGGGCCGGCGCGAGGGCTGCACATAGGCGGCCCGCCATGGCTTGGAGCCCAGCGACCGCAGCGTCGTGGCCGGGTGCAGGGTGCCCGCGCCAACTTCCGTGTCATAGGGCTGCAGGATCGCACAGCCCTGGTCGGCCCAGTAGCGCTGCAGGGTCAGGATCAGGTCCTGAAAGGACGGGGCTTTGGCCTGGGTCATGGGCGAGGATTCCGGCTCGGTTTGATCTCGGCGCGAACCTATGCGCGGCGCGCAAGGCGATCAAGCTGTAAGGGTGTGCCGAGCGCGTCTCGAAGGACCGGCAGAATGTAGGATCAGCCCGGCAAATAAGGCGGGCGGTCGAGGCCGGCGGGGGATTTGGTGAAAATCTCCACCCCGTCTTCGGTGACACCGACGCTGTGTTCGAACTGGGCGGACAGGGACTTGTCGCGGGTGACCGCCGTCCAGCCATCGCCGAGGACTTTGACGCCCGGCTTACCGGCGTTGAGCATGGGCTCGATGGTGAAGAACATGCCCGGTTCCATCACCGCGGTGTTCAGGCCCGGCTCGTCGAAATGCAGCACGTTCGGCGCATCGTGGAAGAGCTGGCCCAGCCCATGGCCGCAGAAATCGCGCACGACCGCATAGCGCTGGCTTTCGGCAAAGTCCTGAATGGCCCGGCCGATATCGCCAAAGGTATTGCCGGGGCGCACCTGATCGATGCCGCGCATCATGGCTTCATACGTGACCTCAACGAGGCGCTCGGCTTTGCGGCGGACTTCGCCGACCAGATACATGCGGCTGGTATCGCCGTGCCAGCCGTCGAGGACACAGGTCACGTCGATATTGACGATGTCGCCGTTCTTAAGCGGCTTGTCGTTCGGGATGCCGTGGCAGACCACATGATTGATCGAGGTGCAGCTGGACGCGGTATAGCCGCGATAGCCCAGCGTGGCAGGAACGGCTCCGTTTTTCAGGAAGAATTCGCGCACAAAATCGTCGATTTCCCGGGTGGTGACACCCGGCTTGACGATATCGACCAGCTGATCGAGCGCGCGCGCCGAAAGCTGCCCGGCCTTGCGCATCCCTTCAAACCCTTCAGGTCCATGGCGCTTGATATGGCCGTCGCGGACGGGGGCGGGATCTGTGGCAAGGTCGTTCAAGGTCGGCTCCGTATCGCTGATGGGCGCTCCTATATCATCGACTGCACATAGAAGAAACGCCCCCGCTCGGCGAGGGCGTGTTTCAAAGTCTTGGCAGTCCGACATTCACATCCCTCCCTCCCCTAGGGGGGGAGGGAAGAGGGATTATATCGCAGAGGTGCGCGAAGTGCGCCTCGGTCCTCTGGAACGAAGCCCTACCGCTTAAAGAAACTGTCGGAATTCCAGTCCGGGGTTTCGTCGCCATTGGCAACGGTGGTGATGATCTCGTAGTTGAGGTTGGCGAATTTTGCGCCTTCTTCGAACAAGACCTGATCCACCTCGTCGCCGGGGCCGTGATAATCCCCGCCGAGGAAGCGCAGGAAGCCCTGGCCTTCATCGTCGGCGGCGTCCGGGCTGGAGAAGCCGGTCATCAGGAAGAGGGCTGGCACACCTTCACGCACGAAGTTGTAGTGATCCGAGCGCACGAACAGCGCCTGCTGGGGCAGGGGATCCGGCGTCAGGGACAGGCCGCGCGACTGTACGGCGCGTTCGGCAATCGGGCCCAGATCGGAATGCTCCGCGCCAAAGGCGATCAGATCGTTGAAGCGATAGCGGATCACCGGCATGTCCAGATTGACGTTCGCCACCATGCCCGTCATGGCTTCTGGCGGGTTCTGGGCGATGTGGGCTGAACCCAGCAGGCCCTGTTCCTCGGCGGCCAGCGCCACGAAGGCCACCGTACGGCGCGCACCGCCGTTTTCAGCCAGCGCCCGGGCGGTCTCGATCATGATGGAGGTGCCTGACGCATTGTCGAGCGCACCGTTACAGATGCTGTCCTCAGCCTCCGGCAGGCGGCATACGCCCACGTGATCAAGGTGGGCCGTGACCACCACGACCTCGTCGGCGAGCGCCGGATCATTGCCCGGCAGAATGCCGACCACATTGTCGTCGATGAAGCTTTCGCGCGTTGTGCCCTGGGCGAGGCTGACTTCAGAGCCCAGCGCAAAGCTGTCGAGCGCTTCGCCGGCGCGCGCGGTCGTGACCACTTCTTCAAAGCTGCGTGGGGCGTTGGCGAACAGGCTCGCAGCTGCGCTGTCGGAGATGGATGCGGTGACCTGCAGGCTGCCCCCGGCTTCTGCTGCGGCCGTGGTGATGGACGGCGAGGGCGCGCGCGCCGCCATGCGATCAAACGTCCAGCGGGTCAAACCCTCGGTCGGGATCATGATGAGGCCCGCAGCCCCGGCCTCGGCGGCGAACTGGGCCTTGGTGCGGGTGGAGTTCAGGTGGGCGGAGACGTCAGAGGCGAGGCCGTCCGGCGTGCCGGCCAGCACGACCACGATCTTGCCTTCGACATCAATCCCGTCATAGGCATTGAGCCCCAGCTGCGGCGCGTTGAGGCCATAGCCCACAAACACCGCGTCGCCGGTCACCGCGCTTTCATCGTGGACCGCCGAGGCGTCGACGATGAAATGCTCACCGGGAACCATCGCCTCACCATTGATCGAGAAAGCGGCCATTTCCGGGACCGTCATCATGGTCTGCAGCGGCACGCCGGCGCGATAGCCCTCATAGCCGCCGGGCTGCAGACCGATCTGGCGATATTGCGCTTCGACATAATTGGCGGCGAGCTCATAGCCCGGCTCGCCGGCCATGCGGCCTTCCATCCGGTCATCAGCCAGGAAGCGGATATGCGCTTCGATGGCGCTCGCCGGAACCGAAACCTCGGTCGCCGCAGGTGCAGCCGTGCGCACCTCAACCGTTTCATCAATGATCACACAGCCGGACAGCGCGACAGCACTGGCGGCGACAAAAAGCAAGGAACGCATGGTCTAACCCCGATAGCCACAAAATTTGCGCGGACTATACGCCCGCAGCCGCTCAGCTCAATGTGACGAATCTGTCATCCGCAGCGCCGCCTCTGCCAGCTCCGCGTCCGGCTTTGAATAATGCGCCGCAAAGGCGTCGATCATGCGGGCAGGGCGCCCCGTTGAGAGCTGGAAACAGACGAGTCTGGTGACGGCGCGGAAGACGGTTTCGCCGGTCTCGGCGTTGCGGAACTGGTACCAGCGTTCGGCGCGCAGCTTGCCGTCGGAGACCGCGATCCAGACCGCGCAGATGATGCGCTCGCCAACGCGCACATGGCCGGTATAGTCCGCCTCGGTGCGCAGGATTGCCATGCCACGATCAAGGTCCCGGCATTGCTGCCGTGTATAGCCGTCCGCTTCCCAGTGCGCCCAGCCGGTCTCGTCAGCCCATTTCAGATAGACGGCATTATTCACATGGCCGAAATCATCGATGTCGGCCGGGTCGACTGTCACTTCGTTGAGGAAGGGGCGGGGCAGGTCCCAGCCGCTGTCGGTCGCGTCGATGCTCATAGCTTCACCTCGATTTCACGGTCCACGCTGACGCCCTCCAGCGTAATGGCGCAGGCATAGGCGATGACCTCCACGCCGGCATCGGCGGCGGCGGTGAGGGCTTCGGCATAATTGGGGTCGAGGTCTCGCGCCGGCGAGAGCACATCGCAGTCACCGCGCTGAACGATGAAAAGCTGAACGGCGCGCGCGCCCTCGCGCACCATGTCGGACAATTCGCCCAGATGCTTGGCCCCGCGCGTGGTGACGCTGTCTGGAAATTCAGTCAGACCCGGCGTGCGCATGAGGTGGCAGTTCTTCACCTCCACATAGGTGGGCGGCTGGCCGTCCTGTTCCAGCAGCAGGTCGATGCGCGAGTTGGTGCCGTATTTCACCTCCCGGCGCAGCGTGTCGAACCCCTTCAGCTGAGTGATCTGGCCAGCGCGGATGGCCTCCTCGGCGATCTTGTTGGGGTTCATCGTGTTGATCGCCACCAGCGTGTCGTCGGCCTCCACCAGCTCCAGCGAAAATTTCAGCTTGCGCTTTGGGTCGTCATTCTCAGCGAGCCACACCCGGCTGTCGGCGGCTTTTAGGCCCATCATGGAGCCCGGGTTCGGGCAGTGGGCCGTCACCTCCCGCCCGTCATCCAGCACCACATCGGCCAGGAAGCGCTTATAGCGTTTGACGAGGCGTCCGGGTTTGAGCGGATAGGCGAACTGCATGGCGAGCCTTTGAAATTGTCGGGAAGCGGGACCATAGTCCGCCTCAACCGACCCGCAAGCCTGCCGCCACACCCGAGGAATTGGTCCATGTCATCGCCTGAAACCGTCACCGCCGGCATCGTGATTGTTGGCGATGAAATCCTGTCCGGGCGCACGCGCGACATCAATGTCCAGCAGATCGCCGAATTCCTGAGCCCCCTAGGCATCTCCCTGACCGAGGTGCGCATCATTTCAGACGACCAGCCCGCCATTGTGGAGGCGGTGCAGACCCTGTCCGCGCGCTGTGACTATGTCTTTACCACCGGCGGGCTGGGGCCAACCCATGATGACATCACCGCCGATGCCATCGCCGCGGCCTTCGGGCGCTCCATCGGTGTGCGCGATGACGCGCGCGAAATTCTGGAGCGCTGGTACGCAAAATCCGATAGCGAGATCACCCCGGCGCGTATGCGTATGGCCCGCATCCCTGAAGGCGCAACGCTGATCGATAATCCGGTCACCGGCGCGCCGGGCTTTCAGGTCGAGAACGTCTTCGTACTGGCCGGGGTGCCCAAGATTGCGCGCGGCATGCTGGAAGATGTGGCTGACCGCCTGATCCGCGGGGCGGTGACCCATTCGGTCTCGGTCCGGCTTGAAGGCGCGCGCGAGGGCGATCTCGCCGCCGCTCTGGGCAAGCTGCAGGACCAGCACCCGGATATCTCCATCGGTAGCTATCCCTGGTTTGAGGATCTGGGGGGCGGTGAGCTGAAGCGCGGCGTCGCGCTGGTTGCGCGCGGCACCGACACGGAAAAGCTGGCCAGTGTTGAGGCGGCGCTGGAAGCGCTCGTCCGGTCTTGAGGGCCGCAGGGTCACGCGTCGGCACCAATAAAAAAACTTACACGCACTGCTTGTGCGAAAAATGATTCTGGGTAGTAATTTTATCTCCAATAGAGAGAAAAGGACTCCCGTCATGATCATAAAACTTGTTGGAACCCTTGTGGTGAGCCTCGCCGCCCTGTCGGCGACGCCCACGGCCGTCTGGGCCAGTAGCTGCGCGACCGATTGCTATGCCGGCTGCTATGCGGCCTTCCAGGGTACGATGCCGTGGTACGGCCTGTGCCTTCAGGACTGTAACGAGATGTGCATGGAAGCACAGCAGCCGGGCGGCTAGCCGCCATTGATCGGGGCGCTGGGGGTCGCGCCACCGACCGCTTTTGCCAGAGTAAAACTCATAGAGATCCGGAGAGACACGCCGTGCTCAACGCCATTCTATTCGCCGCGCTTGGAGCAAGCTGCCAGGCTGAATTCAATCCGCCGCAGGCTGGTGCCGTCTTCGTGTACCAGTCTCTAGACTTCGCCGCTTTTGAAACGGTGGGATCGGCAGCCCGCGACGGCCAGGTCAATTTCCAGTTGGCCATTGCCCCAGGCACAGATCAGCCGCCCGTGGACGCGCGGACCGAATACAGCACCCTTGCCGGCGTGATACCGACGGGTAACCGCTTCATGGACCAAAGCCGAAACCTCAGGCTTCCTGACGACGCCTTCTCTCAGATGGCGCAGCTTAGCGAAGGGGATTCCCTGGCGTTTGAGGGGCGGCTTATCGCCCGGCTTCAGGGGCAGACCTATCGCGGTCAGGCACAGGTCAGCGTGCGGTTGCAGGGCTGCGGGCCGGTTACCACGCCGGCTGGTCGATACGACACCCATCGTTACGCGGTGTCCTACCCCTCTGTCGGGCTGGATCCGCGCGGCCAGTTCCGCGTCGAGCAGGTTGAGCGCATTGTATACTACGCGCCCGAACTGGGCTGGCCCGTGCGCCACGACTTTGGATCTGACGGTTCGGCCGAGCTCATCCGGATGGAGTAGCGCGAGAGGCCGCTGAGTGCGTCCGTAGTGAGAAAATTCCCATAGCGCTTGCACAGACATAAATTAAAGGTAGTGTTTTATTCCCTTGGGACAGGAAAGGACACGACCATGATCAGGAAACTTGCCGGAACCATCATCATCAGCCTGGCGACGCTCGCCGCAACGCCAAGCGCTGTCTACGCCGATTGTCTCTCGAATTGCTATTCGGGTTGCTACGCGGCGTTTCAGGGGCGTATGCCCTGGTATGGCAACTGTATTTCCAACTGCCACAACTATTGTGGAGAGGCGAGCCAGCCGGGCGGCTAGGCTGAGCGGCCCGGAATGGGAGACCGTTCCGGGCATCACGCTATCTCTCGCCTGGAGCGGTCGGGCAAACTTGTTGTACTCACCCATGGGGTGCCATGCAGCGGGCCATGGGCGGCCCTCGCCAAGACGTGACGACGCCGACTTGTCCGCGCGAGGCACCACAGGATGTATCTTGTCTTGCTGCAAGTGTTCGCTTGGCGAGTGAACCGCCAATATTTCTCTTGACCGGATAGGCTGAACTATTCAAGGTTTAATTAATGACTTGCGTGCACAATCAAGAAGTCCCAGAAGCAATGGGACGTTAAAGACGCAGGTCAACGCGATGGATGGGATTCGGGGCTTGATTGCGCATTTTCGAGGAAGGCTGACGGGGATGCTCCGCGCACTCCCCGTGGCATTGGTCAGTTGTTTGACCCTGGCGCTCTCGGGCTGCTCGGACAGCCCGCTCTCGAGTTCGGCTCAA
Organism: Oceanicaulis sp.; assembly: GCA_043513725.1. Taxonomy (GTDB): domain Bacteria; phylum Pseudomonadota; class Alphaproteobacteria; order Caulobacterales; family Maricaulaceae; genus Oceanicaulis. The sequence goes on from CP121338.1 coordinate 2,610,747, forward strand.
GCCTCGTCACCCGTCATCCCCCGCGACCTTCCCGATTACTTGTCCGTTGAACGCATAGAGCGCGGCATGCTGCGTGATGTTGTTCCGGCCGTGGGGCGCATTCGCGCGGCCGACCAAGTGGATGTCGGTGCTGAAGTCTCTGGAAGAATTATAGAAGTCCGGGTCGATTATGATGACACGGTGGAGGCGGGTGATGTGCTCGCCCGACTGGACCCTGCGCCATTTGAGGCCGCGCTCGCGCGTGCCAACGCTCAGCTGGCGACGGCGCAGGCCTCGCGCGCGGAGGCCGAGGCTCGCCTGCAAGCGAGCGAGCTGGAGCTCGGCCGCGCTGAAACGCTGCTGGCGTCCCGGTCCGGCCCCCAGTCGCGGGTGGATGATCTTCGCCTTGTGGTGGCTCAGCAACGCGCCGCGCTTGATCGCACGATTGCCCAGGTTGCCCTGGCTGAAAGCCAACTGGCCGAAGCTCAAATCCGTCTCGACCGCTCGGTCATCACCGCCCCGCTAGACGGCTTTGTGCTGGATCGCCGGGTTGAAGTGGGCCAGACCGTCAACGCCGCGCTGTCCACACCGGTTGTCTTCGTGATTGCGGCCAATCTGGAACGCGTTGTCATCGAGGCTGAGGTGGCCGAAGCCGATGTCGCCCGCATAGAGGCGGGCATGGACGTGCAATTCACAGTCGACGCCTATCCTGGCTGCCCCTTCTTCGGTGAGGCTGGGGCGGTGAGGCGCTCTCCCAATATCTCCAACCGCTTTGTGACCTATATTGTCCCCATTGAGGCGACCGATCGTGAACAACGCCTGCTGCCGGGCATGACGGCCTCTGTCGAGTTTGTGGCCGCTGAAGCCTACGATGAGCTTCTGGTGCCCCGGGCCTCGCGTTCGGTCGCGGTTCCCCGAGGCTTTATCGTGCCGGAGGACATTGATGAATGGATCCGGGAGCGTCACAGCGTGCCCGCAGATCAGCCTCTGCTGCCAGACATGATGGGCTCGGTCTTCGGCGCAATGGCCGGAAAAGCCGCAGCCGAAGGGCAGGGGATTGTCTTTGTCTGGGAAGACGGCGCGTCGCGCGTGCGCCATGTCCGGATCGGGCCGGAAGACGACAACCATTTCGCGGCGATTGGCGGTGAGCTGGAGGCGGGCGACTGGGTCATTGTGGACTCCCGCGACCCGGCGCTGGACCTGTGAGCGTCGCAGACGACATACGCCTCGTTGCCGAATCGGTTTCCCGACGGTTTAAAAGTCCCAACGGCGATGTCACCGCCTTATGTAATGTCAGCATTACTGTGTCTGCAGGCCAGTGTGTGGGGCTCTACGGCCGCTCCGGCTCGGGCAAGACCACCCTCCTGACGTTGATGGGCATGCTGGACCGGCCTGATGCGGGGACGCTGAAAGTCCTCGGCAAATGCGCCGTCGGTTCCAGCCTCCATGAATTGTCGCGCTGGCGACGTGGGCAGATTGGATATCTGTTTCAGGATGCGGGCCTGATCCCGCGCGCCCGCGTCCTCGATAGCGTCACCCTGCCCATGCGCTACGCCGGTGTAGGCCAGACGCAGATGGTCAGCCGCGCCCTTTCCGCGCTGGAGGAAGTCGGGCTGGCCGACAAGCTCAAGCGTCGTGTGGGCGAGCTGTCCGGGGGCGAGCGCCAACGGGTCGGCCTGGCCCGTGCGCTGGCGCTCAATCCGCCGGTCCTCATCTGTGATGAACCCACCGCGCCGCTGGATGAGGACACAAGCCTGTCTGTCGCCAGGACCCTGCGGAGTTTCGCGAACCGGGGCGGCAGCGTGGTCGTGGCCACCCATGACAATATCCTGAGGGATATCCTGGACATGGAGGTCAGGCTGGAGCGCGGAGAGGTTCAATACATTCGCGAGTTGAGCCCGAAGTGCAGCTAAGTCTCTCGACAGCCATTACGCAGGCGCTCTTCAACCTGATCCAGAACCCGGTGCGCAGTGTATTCAAATCGCTGACCCTGGGGGCGGGTGCCGCGGCGGCCTGTCTGTGTACCGCGATCCTGTCCGGTTTTGGTGAGGAAGTGGAGCGCATGGCCTTCGGGGCCTACACGCGGTCCATTGTGATCACTGAAAACCTGATGATCCCGGACCGGTTTGGACCGCCTCGGATTACCGACCTTGAGAAGCTGACTGCCGCATTTGGGGAGGACCTGGACGGTGCCGCGCTGTGGCGGTCATCGCGTGTGATGGCGCTGCATGGGGGTGAGCATCTGGAGCTTGAGCTTTTGGGGATGCGCGGCGACTACCGGTTCGAGGTCGATATGGCCCTGGCCCAGGGGCGTTTGCTCAGCCAAGACGAGCTCAATGGAGCGGGTCGGGTCTGTATGCTGGGCGCTTCGGTAGGGGCCCGGCTGTTTCCCGGCGAAACCAATCCCGTGGGATCCAGTGTGCGGCTGAACGGGGTCGCGTGTGAGGTGGTGGGCGTGTTCCAGCCCGCCACGACGCGTACGTCCGAGCGCTACGCCTATTCGGTTTTCACCCCGTTTGATACGGCGGGACGCTATTTCGAATCGAGCCCCTTTCTGTCTCCGATTGAGGCCAGCCAGATCACCCTTGTCTTCAAGGACCGCGACGCGGCCCGGCTTGCGCGCAGTGACACCGATCGCATTTTGCGTCGTGCCCACGGGGCACCTCTGTCACAGAGCCCGCCGTTCAGATTTGCCGACCCGGCCGCACCGACCCGGGCCGTGGTGCGCCAGCGTGACCTCCTCCAAAAGCTATTGTGGAGCGTGGCGGCGGTGACCCTGATTGGCGCGGCTATCGGCTTTGCCGGTTTCACCTCCACCTCGGTGGATATGCGCCGCCGTGACATCGCGCTCCAGATGTCCTCCGGGGCCATGCGCCAGGACATTCTGGTTCAATACTGGCTCGAGAGCGTGATGATTGGTGTCATCGGGGGCTCGATCGGGCTTCTGGTTGGCTTTGGGGCGTCAAACGCGTTGGCGAGCATGGCCAATGTGCCGATCGCGATCCGGCCCGAATTTGCGATGGTTGCGCTCTTGAGTGGCGCGGGTGCTGGCATGATTGCCGGTCTCTGGCCAGCGTGGCGCGCCTCGTCCTCACCGCCGGCGCTGGCCGTGCGCCAGTAGGCAGACAGCACCTCCGCGTCACTTTCACGCCGTGATTTCGCCTTAGACCTCGTGAAGTCTGATCCACAGGGAATGGGCAGAGGCGGGGAGATCGCCATGAAAACGCGTTATATTCTGACAGTCAGTGCACTTGGGGTCCTTATGGCCTCCTGCAGCGGGTTGGGAACGGAGACCCCTCCACCGCCACCGCCTCCGCCGCCTCCGCCCATGGCACCGCCACCGCCGCCTCCGTCGCCAGCTCGTGATGCCGCGGCAGAGCGGATCGTCGTCACCGGGGCACGCATTGCGCCGGGTTATCCTGCACCACAGCCCGTTCAGCCCGTGGTGGACCGTGAGGAATATTCGGATGTGGCGACCAATTCGGTGCTGGCCGTCGCCGAAGAACCGGTCTCGACCTTCTCCATTGATGTGGACACGGCCAGCTACGCGGTTGCGCGGCGCTATCTCAATGACGGCACCCTGCCGCCCATTGATGCAATCCGCGCGGAAGAGGTGATCAACTATTTCGATTACGCCTATCCGCTGCCGGAAACCGCCGATGCGCCGTTCGCGGCCAGCGTGACGGTCACCGACACGCCGTGGAATGACGACACCCAGCTGATGCATATCGGCATTCAGGGCTATGACATTGAGATGGACGAGCGCCCGCGCGCGAATCTGGTCTTCCTGATGGACGTGTCCGGCTCCATGAATTCGCCCGACAAGCTGCCGCTGGCGGTGCAGGGTTTAAAGCAGATGCTGCCGGAAATGCACCCGGACGACACCATCTCGATCGTGGTTTACGCCAGCGCCTCCGGCGTGGTGCTGGAGCCAACGCCGGTGTCAGACCGCGGCCGTATCGAGGCGGCGCTCGACAGCCTGTCGGCTGGAGGGTCGACCGCGGGCGGAGAGGGCTTGCGCCTCGCCTATTCCATGGCCGAGCGCAATTTTGACGAAGACGCCGTCAACCGCGTCATCATGGTGACTGACGGCGATTTCAACGTGGGTATCACCCAGGATGAGCGTCTGGAAGACTTTGTCGCCCGCAAGCGCGATACCGGCATCTATCTGTCGGTCATGGGCTTTGGTCGTGGCAATTATAACGACGCCCTGATGCAGACCATCGCCCAGGCCGGTAATGGCACCGCAGGCTATGTCGACACGCTGCAGGAGGCCCGCCGCCTGCTGGTGGAGGAAGCGAGCTCCACGCTCTTCCCGATCGCCAATGACGTGAAGATTCAGGTGGAGTTCAATCCCGCCCTCGTCGCTGAATACCGCCTCATCGGCTATGAGACGCGCATGCTGGAGCGGGCAGACTTCAATAATGACGAGGTCGACGCCGGAGAGATTGGTTCGGGCCACTCCGTGACCGCGATCTACGAGATCGCCGCGCCGGGTTCTGAGGGTCTGCAGCTTGATCCGCTGCGCTATCAGGCCGCTCCTGAAGCCACAGGCACGTCAGACGAGTTCGCCTTCCTGCGTCTGCGCTACAAGCGGCCGGGCGAGGATGAGAGCCAGCTCATCGAAACGCCGATCACGACCGGCAATGTCCTGCCGATTGCCGAGACCAGTGAGGATGTGCGCTTTGCCATCGCGGCGGCCGGCTATGCCCAGCTTCTGCGCAATGATCCCTATCTGGGTGAGTGGGGCTATGACGATGTCATCACGTTGGCTCAACCTGCCCGCGGTGAGGACGAGTTTGGCTATCGCGCCGAATTCATCCAGCTCAATCGCCTGGCTGAAACCGCAGCGGCCCAGGCGGCCCTGCGCAATGGCGGTCGCGGCGAGTAGCGCTCAGTCCTGAGGTTTGATCTTTGAGGCGTTGCGGCGCAGCGCCTCAAATTGCTTCAGGGCATCCCGGGTCAGGTCGGTATCGTCGCGGGCCAGCGCGATCCGGCTGTGACAGCCGGGGCACTCGATCTGCTCACCGGCCAGCAGCGTGGCCGATGAGAACGGGATCGACGTGTGACAGTGCGGGCAGGGGATCGTTTGGGGCGGGCTTGGGTCAGACATGATCAGTCTCCGGTTGCCCACCAGCATCGCACCATCCCGGCCATGTGTCATCGCCGGGCGCGCGCTTCTTGTTTGATAAGGTTTGCGCGCCTAACCTCCCCTTCAATGAACGCCTTCGCGCACACCTTAAAGGATTCGACATGGCCCACGCGTACGACAATCGCCTGATCCGCAACGACGACGAGGATGAAGCCGACGCCAAGGAGACGGACAAGCATCCCGATTATGTCGGCAAGGCGCTGTTTGACAGCCGGACGATCCTGATCACCGGCGGCATTTCCGACAAAACCGCCCAGCGCGTCTGTGCGCAGATGTTCGCGCTGGCGGCGGTGTCCGACGATCCGATCCTGCTGGTGGTCTCGTCGCCGGGCGGCCATGTGGAATCCGGTGACATGATCCATGACACCATGAAGTTCATCAAACCGCGCGTTGTCGTCCTGGGCTCCGGCTGGGTGGCGAGCGCCGGGGCGCTGATCTTCGTGGGCGCTGAAAAGGACGACCGTTACTGCCTGCCCAACACCCGCTTCCTGCTGCACCAGCCGTCGGGCGGCGCAGGCGGCATGGCTTCCGACATCGAGATCCAGGTCCGCGAGATGCGCAATATGCGCCAGCGCCTGAACCAGATCTTCGCCGACGCCACGGGCAAGCCGCTGTCGAAGATCGAGGAAGACACCGATCGCGACTTCTGGCTCTCGGCTGAAGAGGCGGTCGAATACGGCCTGTGCTCAAAGATCGTGACCAAGCAGGACGAGGTGAAGCTGTAAGCCTCTCCCCGTAAACGGTGAAAACCTGCAGGGCCGGTCTTGGCGAAAGACCGGCCCTTTGCTTATGTGTGCATCCCCTTCACGCAGGCCGGCGTGGCGGAATTGGTAGACGCACCGGACTTAAAATCCGTTGGGCGGTAACGCCCGTGCCGGTTCAAGTCCGGCCGCCGGCACCACTATTTCATTGTTCTCCCTCACGTCCGTTCGGTCGGTTCCTCGCTGCGCGGGCTGACCCCGCTCGCTGCGGGCGGCTGTTCGCCTTGCGACGCCAAAAGCATCGGGACTCGGCGGTGAGCACGTCAGGGTAGGATTTAGCGCTAAAGTAAGCGCCCCCCTCTCCCCCTTGGACAAGGGGGAGAGGATAAAGGTGAGGGGGTGCGGTGAAGCTTGCTCAAGGCGTGCTGGATGGAACTCGAGCAATCCTCACAAGCCGACCAAAGCCGGATCCAGACAACACCGTATAGTTGTCGCTTGCCCCGCGCAGCAAGTTCGGTTTCCCTTCAGTCATGACCACACCGCTCCACACCCGCTTCATCACCACCGCGCGTGAGCTGAGCAACGACCTAGCTGAGGCCATCGCGCGGCTGGGTCCGGCTGAACTCCCCTCGGGTGCCGACACTCCGTTTCCGCTTTATCTGGCTCGCGCTGTGGCGGGCCAGCAGCTCAGCGTGAAGGCCGCGCGGTCGATCTGGAGCCGGGTGGAGGCCAGTAATGGCGAGCGGGCCTTCTGTGACGCCTTTTGCGCTGACCGCGGTGAAGACCTTCGTGCCTGCGGGCTGTCCAATGCCAAGGTCAAAACCCTCATCGCTATTGGCGAGGCGACGCGGGATGGCTGGCTGGACGGCGACGCGCTGCGCTCTCTGCACGCTGAAGGCCGCGCGGACGAGCTGGTGAAGCTGTGGGGTGTGGGCCGCTGGACCGCCGACATGGCGAACATGTTCTGGTTCGGCGAAGAAGACATCTGGCCCGATGGCGATGTCGCCGCGCGCAAGACGCTGGAGCGCCTGACCAGCCCGCGCCGCAAGACCATCCGCACCGCCGAACGCTTCGCGCCCCATCGCAGCCATCTGGCGCTTTACATGTGGCGCCATGTGGACGCGCCGCCAACCTGACATGCAGGCCGCCATCTGGCGCTGGGGTGCGAGCCTGACTAGGCTGCGCAGAGCAATCTGGAGCGCGCCTGGTGAGCCAAGCCTTTCAAATCCATACGCCGCAATTCGACGCGACCAGCCGCACGCTGAGCTTTGGCTTCGACGTGCCGAAATTCGGCGCGTTCACCGAGCAGGTGGCGTTGCCGCAGGACGCGGATCTGGCCGCGCTGACAGCCCCGGTGCGCGACCGCCTCCTGGCCCTGTGTGCGATCCTGATTGGGACGAGCTATTTCAAGGCGGCTCCGGCCCCGACCATCGCTCCGGATTTTGCCCTGACCCCTGCAGCCCGGCGCATTGCCGAGCTCGCCTACGGTCCAGGGCTGGGCGAGTTTTATGTGCGCAATGATCTGACCTACCCGCCCGCGCTGTCGGTCGAGGCCGAGGCGGCCGACGCGCTGGCGCCGGCTGAGGCTGCGGTCTCTGAGGCACCGCGCGCGGCCGTCGCGTTCGGGGGCGGCAAGGACAGCCATGTGGCCAGTTCCATCGTCGCCGAGGCTGGCGCGACCAGCGAGCGCTTTTCCATCATCCTTGGTGATCAGGTTGGCACGCGCCTGCAGGCCATGAGTGAAACTCCGGTCCGCCTGATCAAGCGCCGGATCGATCCGCGCCTGATCGAGATCAGCAAGTCGGGCGAAGCGCTCAACGGGCACATCCCGATCACTGGCGTGAACTCCACCTTGCTGACCCTGATTGCCGAAGCCATGGGGCTCGACTGGGTGGTGTTTGCCAATGAACGCGCCGCCAGCGAGCCGACGATGGAGGCGGGTGGCCACCCGGTAAATCACCAGTTCTCCAAAAGCCTGGAATTTGAAGACGCGCTACGCGCCGGCTTCGCCGAGGCCGGTGCGCGCGCGAATTATTTCTCCGTCCTGCGCCCGGTCAGCGAGCTTTGGACCGCCCATTATCTTGCAACTCGCGGGGCCGCCGCACTCGACATCTTTGCCAGCTGCAACCGCAATTTTGTGTTCGCCGGTCCCAGCGTTCTGGAAAAGGGGCAGCGCTGGTGCGGCGAGTGCGCCAAGTGTGTATACACCGCCATCCTGCTCGCGCCTTTTCTGTCGGAAGCCCGTCATGGAGAGGTCTTCCAGAGCGAGCTGCTCGACAATCTGTCGAACGCCACCTTTCTGCGCGAGATCGCCGGGCTGACCGATGCCAAGCCCTGGGAATGTGTCGGCGAGCGGCGGGAGGTGGCTGCCGCGCTCTATCACCTGCTGACCACGGATGACTGGAAGGACGCGCTGTTGGTCGCCGGCATCGAAGCCGAATTGTTCGCACAGTGGGATGAGGCAGATCTGAAGCAGGCCTGGGCCGAGGCCCTCGATGCCCGCTCTGAACATCGCATGCCAGACGCCGTGGCGCGGGTGGTGCAGGCCTAGAGCGCCTTTGCGGCTGCGAGGAAGGCGGCCCCGCGTTCTTCAAAGCTTTTGAACGCCTTGCCCCGCGGCGCGGCCGGGCTGAGCAGGACCACGCCGCCGTCGGGCAGGGCGCTCGCCGCCGCCTTCACCGCATCGGCCACGTCCGGAATGAAGCGCGCACGGTTCGCCAGCGTCGTGCCCTTGAAAGCGTCAATGATCCGCTCACCATTATCGGCCAGCGTGAAGATCGCGCGCACATGGTCAGCTTTCACCAGGTTTTGGGTCAGGAAGGCGTAATCCTGGTCCCGTTCTTCACCGCCGAGCAGGAGGACAAGCGGTGTGCCTGTCAATGCGGTGACCGCGTGAATGCACGCCTCTGGCGTGGTGCCCAATCCATCATCGATAAAGCGCAGGCCGCCCGCTTCATGCACCGTCTGCATCCGGTGCGGCAGGCCGTTGAAATCTTCAAGTGCTTCAAAAGCTTGCGCGGTATCGAAGCCCAGGGCGTCCAGCATCGCCAGCGCCGCGCAGGCGTTCAGCGCGTTATGAGCGCCCGGCAGCCGCTCGATCCGCCCCAGCCGCACCTTGTCGTGCCAGACCTCGCCATCGCGCTCATGAAAGCCGTCCTCGGTGCCAAACCACACCCGGTTGGGCTGATGGTCAAAACGGCGAGTCAGGTTTTCATCGCGCGCATTCATGACGCCCAGGCTGTTGGGGTCGAGCTGAGCCAGGCGCGCCTTGTCGGCCCGGTAGTGGTCCACGCCGTGGTGCCAGGGTGCGTGGTCATTGGCGAGATTGAGGAAAATGAAGGCGTCCGGCGCGTGCACCAGGTCAGCAATCTGGTAGCTCGACAGCTCCAGGACGACCGTGGAGGCGTCGCGCGGGGCTGAAAGAACCGGAATGCCGATATTGCCCGCTAGCGTCACGTTCTCTCCCAGCGCCTTCAGCATGTGGTGGAGCAGGGCGGAGGTGGTCGACTTGCCCTTCGTGCCGGTGATCGCGATGACGCGCTGAGTGTCCGGCCGTGTGTCGAAATAGAGATTGGTCTGGCTGGTCAGGGTCGCGCCTGCAGCGAGCGCGTCATCAACACGCGGATCATAAAGGGAAATACCGGGGCTCTTGACCAGAAGCGGGGCGCCTTCGGCCGCCAACGCATCGACCATCGCATCCTGATGCAGCCAGGAGGTGCCGTCGGGCAGGGGGCTGGGCTCAGCGGTATCGATCAGCGTGACCGGAAGCTCCGGGGCGGCCTTTTGGACATGCTCCAGCACGGCCCGGCCTTCGCGGCCAAAGCCCCAGATGAAGACGCTGTCGTGATCTGCCAGCGCCATGAGGTCAGGCTTTCAGCGCAGCGGCGCGCAGCTTGTGATCTGCGAGGACCAGCGCTGCCATGGCCTCGGCGACCGGCACACCGCGGATCGCCACGCAGGGATCGTGGCGGCCCTTGGTCGAGACGGTAGTGGCTTGCAGGTCCTTCGTCAGCGTTTCGCGCTCAATTCGGATGGAACTCGTGGGCTTGATCGCAACCCGGATCACCAGATCCTGACCGGTGGAAATGCCGCCGAGCACACCGCCATTATGGTTGGATTTAAAGCGCGGCCGACCGTCCGTACCCAGCTCCATTTCGTCTGCGGCGTCTTCACCGCGCAGGGCCGCAGCCTCAAGACCGGCACCAATTTCCACCGCCTTGGCGGCGTTAATCGACATCATGGCCGAGGCGATGTCCGCATCAAGCTTGCCGTAGACCGGTGCACCCCAGCCCGCCGGGACGCCGGAGACAACCACCTCAATCAGTCCGCCGACCGAGCTGCCGTCCTTGCGGATGGCATCCATGTCATCGGCCCAGGCGGCTGCGGTCTCAGCATCGGGGCAGAAGAAGTCGTTGTCGTGAACCACGTCCCAGTTCCAGTTGGCGCGGTTGATCCTGCGCTCTCCGACCTGCACCAGCGCGGCACGGATCTGGATTTCGTCACCCAGGAGCTTTCGCGCGATGCCGCCCGCGGCGACGCGGGCTGCGGTTTCACGGGCGCTCGACCGACCCCCGCCGCGATAATCGCGCACGCCATATTTGGCATCATAGGTGAAGTCGGCATGGCCGGGACGCCATTTATCGCGAATGTCGGAATAGTCCTTGGAACGCTGGTCCACATTCTCGATCATCAGCGAAATCGGCGCGCCCGTTGTGACCTGACCCTCGGTGCGCTCGTCTTCGAACACACCAGACAGGATGCGCACCTGATCAGGCTCGCGGCGCTGGGTCACATGGCGGGACTGGCCCGGGCGGCGCTTGTCGAGCCAGGGTTGAATATCAGCTTCGGTCAGGGCAATGCCAGCCGGGCAGCCGTCCACCACACAGCCGAGCGCCGGCCCGTGGCTTTCGCCCCAGGTGGTGAACCGAAAAAGATGACCGAAGGTGTTGTGAGACATGGGGCAGGGCGTTGAGTGGCTGAATCAGCGCCTACAATAGGGCCCTGCTTGTCTGGCGTCACGCCGTCTTAGGCGGCACCCTTGCGCGCCCAGCTGACGAGGCGTGCGGCCGGGCTCTTCTTGACGAAATTCTCGTAGAAACCGCGCAGGACACCAGCGGTCTCTTCAGCCTCTTCGCGCGCGGCCTGTTCTTCGAACTTTTTGGCACGCTCTTCGCGAGATTTGCGCTCGGCGTCACCGGCTGACAGGTCGGCATCGACCATCTTGTCGCGGACCTGCACATAAACCCGCCAGTTCGGATCGCCGATCGGGGTGACCATCGTGCCGGTCTTCACAGCCACCGGAATCCGGACCATCAGGTCGCGATCTTCCATTTTGATGGTGCGCAAACCGCCCTTGCGCGCCTCATCGGGTGTAATCACCAGATCGAAGCGGCGTGGCGCATAGATGCGCAAAACTTCGTAGGCTTTCAGGAGCTTCTGCAGCTTTGTCAGGGTCTCCGGGGTCTCCTTGACCGTGTCGGGGTGAACCTCTTTTACCAGCGCACGAAAACGGGCGCGGACCTCGGAGAAGTCCTCGCCACCTTGCATGCCAAACACTCTGTACGCGGCGATCAACGCCTGAGGATTTGCAGTCATGGAGATATGATAAGCATGAAATTATTGTGGAAACGTTGACTGTCGGGACCCTGCACTTACCTGTGTGCGCGAACACCGGACTGCTGGAGAGCCCTCTTGTCCAGAAATGACGCCATCCCCCCAAGCCCCACCGAGGGCGAATACGCAGCCGAAAACCAGGCCAAGGCGGACGATATTTTCACCAGAGAAGATCCGTTCGCCCTGTTCGAAGACTGGTTGAAGGCCGCGCGGGAAAAGGAAATCAACGACCCCAACGCCATGGCAATCTCCACCGCGGATGGTGACGGGTTTCCCGACGTGCGCATGGTGTTGTTGAAGGATGTCGATGAGCGCGGCTTTGTCTTCTACACCAACACCGAGAGCCAGAAGGGCCAGCAGCTGGCTGAAAACCAGCGTGCTGCACTCTGCTTCCACTGGAAGTCGCTGCGCCGTCAGGTGCGGGTACGTGGTCTGGTGACACAGGTCAGCGACGCTGAAGCCGACGCTTATTTCAATTCCCGTGCCCGAGACAGCCGGATCGGAGCCTGGGCGTCCAAGCAGTCCCGCCCGCTGGAAAGCCGCTTCGCGCTTGAAAAGGCCGTTGCAGGCTATGCGGCAAAGTTCAATGTCGGTGATATTCCGCGGCCGGATTTCTGGACCGGGTACCGCATTCAGCCTGTGCGCATGGAGTTCTGGCGCGACCGCGCCTTCCGTCTCCATGACCGGCTTGTGTTCGAGCGGGACGATATTTCCGTGCCCTGGACCACGACACGTCTATATCCGTAATCCGTTATTGAGTATGCTCAACGACGAGCATCGCGCACGATCCGGGGGAAGCGCCATGAGCGATATTCTACGTCTTATCCGTCACATCGTTGTTGGCCTGGCTGCGGCGGCTGCCATCATCGCACCGCTGTGGTTTGCAGCCGCCGGCCTGGGCTCGCGTTTCGGGCTCTGGGAATGGCGTTTTGGTCTGAGCACGATGACGTTCGATCTGGGGCCGAAGCTGCTGTTCACCACGGTTGGCCTCGGTGCTGCGGCGCTGGTCATCTCGGTTCTGTTCCGGATCATTTTTGGCCGATCCAATGCGCCGAGCGCAGGTGGTTATGTCGCCGCTGTCGCGGCCATTATCATCGGCGGGTCAGGCCTGTGGTACGCCAACGGCGTGCGTACCACCGCGCAAACCTTGCCGCCGATCCACGATATCACCACGGACACGGCAAACCCGCCGCAATTCTCCGCAGCCATGGTGGAGCGCCGTGAAGTGGATGGGGCCAGCAATTCGGTCGACTACGAGTCCAAAATCGATCCGCGCTCCGAGCGTCCGCTGCCTGAAGTCCAGGCGGAGGCCTATCCGCAGATCCAGCCGATTGTGACCGAGGCTGAGCCTGAGCTCGCCTACCGGGCAGCGCTGGGTGTTGCGCGCGAAATGGGCTGGACGGTCTCCACGACATCAGAAGACGCTTTAATGTTTGAAGGCACGGCAACGACCTTCTGGTTCGGCTTCAAGGATGATGTGATCGTTCGCGTGACCGCACTTGAAGAAGGCGGCGCACGCATCGACGCTCGCTCCGTCAGCCGCGTGGGCGTGTCTGACCTCGGGGCCAATGCTGCTCGTCTTGAGCGCTTTGCAGAGCGGGTTCAGTCGAGCCTCGGCACTGCTGACAGCTAAAGTCGCGCCTGAACCTGTTTCAGGGCCCAGACCCGGCAGGCGCTGGATAGCGGCTGCTCGGGTTCGCGCGCTTCATCGATCTCAGCAATAAGGCTGGCCAGTGAGCGGTGCTCACTGCGCACAGCCCTGTCAATGACCTCCCAGAATTCTGGCTCCAGCGCCACCGAGGTGGCGTGGCCGGCAAGGGAGAGGGAGCGCTTCACGAACATGCGGCGAGCCTAGCGGTTTTGCTGCGCTGCCGCGAGCCCCATTGATGTGAGTGCTCATGCTCCCCATTTGCGGCTCACCACAGGTCGATCCGCAGGTTCACCTGTCACAAAAATGAACATTGTTCACTTTTCTAACATCGGTTACACTGCTGCCAGTGAAATGAAAAAGACGGCCTCTCCAAGTGGGGCTGATAATCAGGAGACCTCCCCATGAAGACCCTTGTTCAAAGCCTGCTCGCGGGCGCAGTCCTGGCCTCGGCTGGAAGTGCGGCAATGGCACAGGATTGCCCGACCGATCCGGTTTTTGTTGGCGTAAGCGCAGCGAGCTCTGATGTTCGCGCATCGGCCAGCCGCGTGGATCGCGGTGACTGGCGTGTCGCCGAGCACTTTGCCCGCGAAGCGCTGGAATCGCGGACCTCCAGCCGCAACAAGGCGGCTGCGTCGATCAATCTGTGTGCCGCGCTTGCCAATCAGGGGTCAGACGACACGCAGGCAGCCTGTGATGATGCAGTGGTGCGTAATCCCGGCGTATGGGAAGCCTTCACCAACCGCGGCGCAGCCTTCTGGCTCGCTGGCGACCTGGAAGCCGCGGCTGAAGATTTCGCCACAGCGGCGGATCTGGGCGGCAATTCTGAAGCCATCCTCCAGAATTCAGCGCTGGTGAGCTGCCAGAGCTAAGCCGAAAGATCTTTCTACAACGGACCGGGCCGGAGCGATCGTCGCTTCGGCCCTTTCTGTTTGCCCGTGTGAACGCTATCAGGGGCCATGACCAAGCGTGTGCTGATCCTCGCCGGACCGACGGCCAGCGGCAAAACCGCTCTGTCACTTTTTGCGGCCGAGCGGCTGGGCGGTGAGATCATCAACGCCGACTCCATGCAGCTTTATGACGGTCTGCCCATCATCAGTGCGCAGCCCAGCGAGACGGAACGGGCCGCGGCCCCGCACCACCTCTTCGGTGTGCTTGATCCGTCCGTGCGTTGCTCGGTGGGACAGTGGTCGCGGATGGCGCTTGAGGTGATCGACCAGGTGCATTCACGCGAGGCGACCCCGATCCTTGTGGGCGGGACCGGCCTTTATTTCAAAGCCTTGCTGGAGGGGCTTGCGCCGGTGCCTGACATACCGCCGGACGTGACCGTGCAGGTAGAGGCGTTGTTTGAATCAGGCGGGATCGAAGCCCTGCGCGCGGAGGCTGATGCCGTTGACCCGGTGGCGACCGCCCGCATCGCTGATGGCGACCGTCAGCGCCTGATGCGCGTCATCGCGGTGGCGCGGACCGCCGGCAAGCCATTGTCCGAGCTACAGGCGGATTCAAAGCCGCTGATCAATCCGGACAGTGTTCTAGGTGTTGTCATTCAACCGGATCGCGACGCGCTGTATGCCCGTATCGAAGCAAGGTTCGATGTGATGATGCAGGCCGGAGCCATTGAAGAGGCGCGCGCCATTCGTGACCGGGCGCTGGCGTCTGACCTGCCCGCCATGAAGGCGGTGGGCCTGCCGCCGCTTCTGGATCATTTGTCCGGTGAGATGGCGTTGGACGCCGCGATCGAGACCGCAAAGCGGGACTCCCGACGCTATGCCAAGCGGCAATTCACCTGGTTTTCCAACCAGCATGGAGACTGGCCACGGGTCAGTGCGCTTGACCCTGCCGATCAGCAGCGCGAGCTTGACGCTATTCTTCGTGAGAATTTCTAAAAAAGGGATCGCGATGAGCGCACCGCTTTACGAGGCCGATATCGATCTTGGCCCGCTGAAATCGAGGCGCATTGCGCTGATCGGCTATGGCAATCACGGCCGCTCCCACGCGCTGAACATGCGCGATATGGGTGTCACCGACATTGCGATGGGCCTGCGTGAACGGTCTGCGTCCATCGAAAAAGCGCGCGCGGACGGGTTTGAGCCGGTGAGCCTGCCTGAAGCCGTTTCAGATGCCGATGTTATCGCAATCCTGGCTGCTGATGAGGCACACAAGGCGATTTGGGACACTCACATTGCGCCCAACCGCAAACCCGGCGTCGCGGTGATCTTCAGCCACGGCTTTTCCATCGACTACGGCCTGATCAAGCCGCCGAGCGACTGTGACATCATTCTGGCCGCGGCCAAGGGGCCGGGCGGGGCTGTGCGCACAAGCTTTGAGAAAGGCGGCGGGCTGGTTGGCTTCTGGGGCGTGGAGCAGGACGCCAGCGGTGAGGCCGATGCGATCGCGAAGGCTTATCTGGCCGCCATAGGCTGCGGACGGGCGGGCATCTATCCGACCACGTTCAAGGAAGAGGCGCTGGCCGATATTCTGGGTGAGCAGGCGGTGCTGGTGGGGGGCATGTGCGCGCTGGCTCGTGAAGGGTTTGAGCAACTGGTCGCAGCCGGGATCAGTGAGCGGATGGCCTATATCGATACGGTCCACGAGCTGAAATATATCGCTGATCTGATCCACGAACGCGGCATCCACGGCATGTATGCGGCGATTTCCGATACCGCCGAGTTCGGAGCCCACGAGGTCGAAGGCCCCATCCGCGATGCTGTGCGTCCGGTGTTCGAGGCAATCGTGAAAGATGTCACCGCCGGGAATTTCGCGCGGCGCTGGGTGGCAGACTTCGATCAGGACCGCGCCGGGCTTTATCAAAAGCGCGCCAGCGCCAAGGACCATCCGCTGGAAAGGGCCGGCGAGGAAATTCGAAAGGCCGTGTCCCTGCCGAAGGGCGAGTAAGCCCGACCCGTCCCCATGTGCGCTGGCGCTTGCACCGGGCCGCGCAGAGGCTTATCGACAGCGACCCGAAACTTCAGGGCCCTGTACGGCCCGCCGCTTGCAGGTCATCCTGCAATTGATCGATTTAGAGCCTGAGGCGAATGGACGCGCTACTTCGTTTCTTCAACCGGATGGATTCCAAGGCCGCTCGCGCGGTCTGGATCACGCTGGTGCTGTTTGCCATTGTGGCGGCAGTCTTTCTGATCGGTCGTTTCGTGCTCGATATCGAGCCAAACTCGGTACAGACCTGGTTCGCGACCGCCGCTGAGTCCTGGTATGCGCTGCCGGTCACCATCCTGATCTTCTCGGTCCTGGCCTTCGTCGGTGTGCCGCAGTTTGCGTTGATCGCGGCGGCGGTGTTCGCCTTCGGGCCGGTGGAAGGATTTTTATATTCCTGGGTGGCCACCGTCATCTCGGCGACCGTCAATTTCTGGCTCGCTCGGTTCGCCGGAGCCAAGGCGATCAAGCGTTATGGCGGCAAGACGGTGAACCGGATCTCCGCCTTCGTGGGCCGTAACGGTTTCTTCGCCAGCATGATTGTCCGCATCGTGCCCAGCGCCCCCTTCATCGTGGTGAATATGGCCGCGGGCATTTCACGCATGAGCTATTGGGCTTTCATTGCCGGACTTGGCGTTGGCGTCATCCCGAAGACGGCCGTGATCGCCTTTTTCGGCGGCTCGCTGATGGCATTGATTTCCGGCGGAGGCTGGCAGGCCTGGGCTGCGCTCGGTGGCGCACTGATTGCCTGGATCGGACTGATGTTGTTCGCCCGGCGCATGTTGCGCGCCGATAGCGGCATGGCGGTCCCGGAGAATGAGCTGGAAAATGAGCCTGAGGGTGAGGCTGAAGCGCCTGACCGGGTTGCAAAAACCGACGCACCGTCGCACAACGAACACAGTCACTCATAAAAATTGCTTCGCGACCGGTTTGTGCCAGTGCGAAGCGCGGCATGAAACGGATCACCCGTATGTTCTCTAGCGTGTTCGGGCTTCTCTCGGCGGACATCGCCATCGACCTCGGTACGGCAAACACTCTTGTCTACGTGAAAGGGCGTGGTGTCGTCCTCAACGAGCCGTCTGTCGTGGCCTTCAAAGTGGAGAAGGGCCGAAAACACGTGCAGGCCGTGGGTGCCGAAGCCAAGCTGATGCTCGGCAAGACGCCGGGCAACGTGGAAGCCATCCGTCCCATGCGCGACGGTGTGATCGCCGACTTTGATGTTGCCGAGGAAATGATCAAGCACTTCATCCGCAAGGTGCATAACCGCCAGCGCGCCGTCAGCCCGCAGGTGGTGATCTGCGTGCCGTCAGGGGCCACCGCTGTTGAGCGCCGCGCCATTCACGAAAGTGCGATCCGTGCCGGCGCGCGCAAGGTCTACCTGATCGACGAGCCAATGGCCGCCGCGGTGGGTGCAGGCCTTCCAATTGATGAGCCGACCGGTTCCATGATTGTCGACATCGGCGGCGGCACGACGGAAGTGGCCGTGATGAGCCTGTCCGGTATCGTGTATGCGCGCTCGGTTCGTGTCGGCGGTGACCGCATGGACGAGGCGATCATCAACTATATCCGACGCTCGGCGAACCTCCTGATTGGTGAAACCAGCGCTGAGCGCATCAAGAAGGAAATCGGCTCGGCCACGCCGCCGGTAAAGGGCGAAGGGCTGACCCTGGACATCAAGGGCCGCGATCTGATGAATGGCGTTCCCCGCGAAATCGTGGTCACCGAAGCCATGATCGCCGATGCTCTGTCCGAGCCGGTTGAGCAGATTGTCGAAGCGGTGAAGCAGGCGCTGGAAGCCACCCCGCCAGAGCTGGCAGCTGACATTGTCGACAAGGGCATCGTGCTGACCGGTGGCGGTGCGCTTCTGCGAAACCTCGATACCGAGCTGCGCGACCGTACCGGCCTGCCAGTGAGCCTGGCTGACGAGCCGCTGTCCTGTGTGGTGCTGGGCTGCGGCAAGGCGGTAGAAAATCTTCGGGTTTGGCGGCCTATCCTGGCAGAAGCGGTCTAAACCGCGCACCGCACGCGGAGGACGAAGTGGCTTCTTACAGATCGGGACGCAGACGCGACGACGATACAGTCAGGTTTCCGCTCGTCCTGTTTCTGGTGAGCCTGGGCCTTGCGGTCGGGGCGCTATTTGTCGATCGGCCTGAAGAACGCCCCGAAGCGCTGTCCCAGTTCCGCGCTGATGCCACGGACGTGCTCATTCCTGTGTTCAACGTCATCGATACGCCGGTGCGCGGGCTTGAAAATGTCGGCCCGTGGTGGCGGCGCCAGTTTGAGCTGGCCGAGGAAAACCGCGAGCTGCAGGTGGAAATCGCAGAGCTGCGCGCCTGGCGCGATGTGGCTCGCTCGCTGCAGGAAACCAATGCGCGCTACCGTGACGCGCTTAACCTGCAAGGTCCGACCGTGGGCCAGCGCATTACGGCCTGGACCGTGGCGGACCAGTCGTCGGACTTTGTGCGATCCCGCCTGATCGGTGCCGGGCGCAATGAGGGCGTTGAGCCGGGTTTCCCCGTGGTCAATGTCTACGGCCTGATCGGGCGGACGGTGGAAGTGGGCGAAAACTCCAGCCGCATCATTCTGCTGACCGACTTTAACAGCCGTATTTCGGTGATGGCTGATCGCTCGAACGCGCGTGGACTTTTGGTGGGCGATAACAGCGACTTCCCGCGGCTTGAGTATCTGGGCCGCGCGCCTGACTTGCAGGACGGCGACCGGATCGTCACGTCTGGCGATGACAATGTCATGCCTCGCGGCTTGCCGGTCGGACGCGCGCGGGTTGATCGCGACGGTCGCTGGCGGGTGGAGTTGTTCAGCCGGAACGCGCCGGTGGATCTTGTATGGATCTGGCCCTTTGAGCCCGTCCAGCCGCCCGAGGCTGATCCGGTGCCGCTAGACTCTGACGGCAGTGACGCGCCAGCCCCCGTGACAGCGGCCGGCGCGGCCACCATTCCGACTGACGAGAGTGAAGGCTGATGCGCGCACCCTATGAACAAAGCTCGCCCTGGTGGGCCTTGCTCGCCTTTATCTCCAGCCTCGTCGCCGCGCTTTTGGTGCAGGGGGCGGCGGCGCGTCTGATCGGCGGTCCGGGCGCGTTCCCCAACCTGGTCCTCATCGCGTTGTTCATCTGGTCGATCAAACGCCCTTATTTTGCTGCGCCGCCGGTGCTGTTGCTGGTCGGGCTGGTCCAGGATCTGTTTACCGGCGGTCCGTTCGGGATTTGGGCCGTCGCCTATATCGTCGCTTTTGCGGCGGCCCGTGACCGGGAAGCTGATGGAACGGGCGGCGAGCTGGGGCCGATGGTTGTGCGATTTGCGGCGCTTGCAGCCATTGCACAATTCCTCGCCTGGGCGGCCGGGTCTGCGGCCATTGCAGCCCCAGCCCCCTTTGGCGGATTGATCGGCGAGACGATTTTGACCATCGTTCTATTTCCGCTTTTGGGCTGGGCTTTCGCCCGGCGCAAAGAGCGGTCATCCTTCGGGTAATGGGGCAAGGTCTGGCGGGGCAGAGGTAAGGGAGCGCGCATGCGCCGCGACAAGCAGGAGTCCCAGGCCCAGTTTAACCGGCGAGCCGTTTTGCTTGCCGGCGCGGGCGGTGCTGCGTTCGCCGTGCTGGGAGCACGCCTGTATTCGCTCCAGATCCTTGAACAGGAACGATACCGCCTCGCGGCCGCCGACAACCAGTTCAACTTCCGTCTCCAGCCCCCAACGCGCGGACGTCTGCTCGATCGCTTTGGCGAAGGCATTGCGACCAACCGTGACAGTTATCGCCTGCTGATCGTTCCTGAACAGGCCGGCGACCCGCGCGCCGCGTTGGAGCGTCTGTCGGCCTATATGCCTCTGTCTGACGCGCGCATCGAGCGCCTGCTGCGCCAGATTGAGCGATCGCCCCGGTTCAAGCCGGTGACCATCGCAGAGGACATGGACTGGGAAACCTTCAGCCGGATCAATCTTTTGCTGCCTGAACTGCCTGGCATTACACCGGACCTTGGTGAGGTGCGAACCTACCCCCATGGCCCGCTGACGGCGCATGTGACGGGCTATGTGCAGGCCGCACCCCCGGGCCAGGCGCAGGGTAACCCCTTGCTGCTTCATCCCGGTTTCCGTGTTGGACGCACCGGGCTGGAGGCATCGCTGGAAGACCGGCTGCGCGGCTCAGCCGGTCAGATGAAGGTCGAGGTGAACTCTAGCGGTCGCGTCCTGCGCGAGATGCTCCAGGACTCCACGCCGCCTGATCCCGGCGATGATGTGCGCCTGACGATTGATGTGCGGTCTCAACGTACTGCCCTGGAAGCGCTGGACGGCCAGGCGGCCGCCGCGGTGTCCATGGATATCCAGACCGGGGAAATCCTGTCGCTGGTCTCCTCGCCGAGCTTCGACCCCAACCCCTTCGTTCTGGGAATTGGCCAATCGGCTTACAGCGCCCTGAACACCAACCCCTATCGACCGCTCTTCAACAAGGCGACGATTGGCCTTTACGCGCCGGCATCGACCATCAAGGGTCTGGTGGCTCTGGCCGCGCTGGAGCAGGGCGAAACCGATCCTGACGAGCGGATCCTGTGCACCGGCTCGGTGCGGCTCGGGAACCGGACATTCCACTGCTGGCGTCCGCGCGGGCATGGTCCGGTGAATATGCACCAGGCCATCAAAGGGTCTTGCGACACCTATTTCTATGAGGTCGCGCGCCGTCTTGGCATCGATAATCTCAACGAGGTCTTCCGCCGCTTCGGCTTGGGCAATCTCTACGATATCGGGATGAATTTGCCGGACAGCGCTGACGGCCTGGTGCCGAGCGCGCGATGGAAGCAGACGGTTCGTGGAGAGCGGTGGAGCACCGGCGACACCTACAATACCGGTATCGGTCAGGGCTTTATCCTGGCCTCACCGCTTCAGCTGGCTGTCATGACGGCGCGCCTGGCGTCCGGGCGTGCCGTGGAGCCGACCATGCTGCCGCGTGAGGCTCCGGTCGAGTTCCCGTCTCTGGGGGCTAACGCTGATCATCTTCGCCGGGTTCAGGAGGCCTACCACGCAGTTGTCCATGACCCGCAGGGCACCGCCTACTGGGTGCTGGATGCAGGACGCGCACTCGGTGACCTCGATGCTGAAATGGCGGGCAAGACCGGAACGGCGCAGGTGTATTCCATCAGCGCCGAGGAGCGGGCGCAGGGTGTGCGCGATCAGGAAGACCTACCGTGGCGGCTGAGAAATCACGGGCTGTTCGTGGCTTATGGTCCTTTTGAAAATCCGCGCTACGCCGTGGCTGTGGTTATCGAGCATGGCGGCGGCGGCTCCAGCTCAGCGGCGCGTCCCGCGCGCGACATTCTTCGCGACCTCATCCGTCGTGATCCGTCCGGTCAGCGCGTCGGCCCGCTGGCGAGCAATACTGCCGGTTCCGGCGCTGGCGAGGGGTAGGCCATGTCGATCTATACCGTCTCCGCCCCGCGCGATATCCGCTCCAAGCTTTATGAAATCAACTGGACCTTTGTCCTGCTGGTCGGTCTGATCGGCGCGATCGGCGTGGCGATGCTCTACTCGGTGGAGAGCGGCTCCTGGGAGCCCTACGCGATCCGCCATGTCGTGCGCCTGATGGCCGGACTTGGGCTGATGGTTGTGGTGGCCATGTGCCCGCCGCGTTTCTGGATGGGCATTGCCTATCCCGCCTATCTGGGCGCGCTGTTATTGCTTTTGGGCGTGGAATTCATGGGGGCCACCGCAGGTGGGGCCCAGCGCTGGATCGATATCGGTCCCATCCGGACGCAGCCGTCTGAATTCATGAAGATCGCCCTCGTCCTGGCGCTGGCGCGCTACTATCACGACCTGCCGGAGGAACGGGTGTCCGGCCTCGGCGGACTGATCATTCCCGGGCTGATGATCGCAGCCCCCATGGGCCTGATCGTGATGCAGCCGGACCTGGGCACTTCGCTGCTACTGGCCGCGACAGGCGCCGCCATCATCTTCATGGCCGGTTTGAGCTGGTGGGTGGTAACCGGGGCCAGCGTCTTCGCAGTCAGTGGAGCTGCGATTTATCTGAATTTCTTCATTGCGCCCTACCAGATGGAACGGATCCAGACCTTCCTGAATCCCGGCGATGATGAGCTGGGGGCGAGCTATCAGATCGTGCAGTCGCAGATTGCCCTTGGATCCGGCGGCAGTACCGGTAAGGGCTATATGCAGGGCACCCAGTCCTCGCTCGACTTTCTGCCGGAAAAGCAGACCGACTTCATCTTCACCATTCTGGGGGAGGAGTTCGGCTTTGCCGGTGCCATCTTTGTGCTGGGGCTTTATGCGCTGCTGCTCGCCAATTGCGTGCTGATCGCCTCCTCCTGCAAGGCCACCTTCCTGCGACTGACCGTGATGGGCGTGGCGACGACCTTCGCGCTCTACGTGATCATCAATGTGGGCATGGTCATGGGATTGCTCCCGGTTGTGGGCGTGCCGCTTCCGCTGATTTCCTACGGCGGGACGGTGATGATGGCGGTGCTGTTTGGCCTGGGCCTGATCGTGGGCGCTCACGTTCATCGCAGCGCCGAGCCGCCCAAGGGTGCTGGGCTTTTTGGCTGAACCAACAGCTTCACAAACTTGACCACCTTCAAGGTATCGCTCACCTTCCCGACCCAATGCATGCGCGCAATTCAAGCGCTGCGAAGGTTCATGACAGCGCGAATGATGACGCGCTGATCGGGGGAGGGAGATACGGTCCATGGCCGCTGCGCACGGAACTTGGAATACACGATTTGGCTTCTTGATGGCCGCAATTGGCTCATCGGTGGGCTTGGGCAATTTCTGGCGGTTCCCGTACACGGCCGGTGAAAACGGCGGCGCGGTTTTCGTGATCGTTTACCTGCTCTGCGTGGCGCTTATCGCATTCCCGATCCTGATCGCCGAATTGTCCGTGGGGCGTCATGCGCGCGCCTCGGCTGTGGGCTCGACCCGCAAGATGGCGTTTGACGCTGGCGCGTCCGAGCTCTGGTCGATCACCGGCTGGGTCGGCATGGCCGGCGGCGTGATGATCCTGTGCTTCTATTCCATTGTGGCAGGCTGGGTCGCCGCCTTCGTCTGGGAGATGATCCAGGGCGGTTTTGTCGGCGTGTCGGCTGAAGAAGCAGGGGCCTATTTCGGTGAACTGACCTCCGCTGACAGCATCAACACGGTCATTGGCTGGCACACCTTCTTCATGGTGATCACGGTCGGGATTGTCTGTTTTGGCGTCACTAAAGGTATTGAGCGTGTGGTGTCGGTTCTGATGCCGCTCTTCTTCCTGATGCTGATCGGGATGGTGGTCTACGCCTTTGTCGCGGGCGATATGCTTCAGGCGCTGGAGTACCTGTTCATCCCGGACCTTAGCCCGACGCCAGAAATGGTGGCCGAGGCTGCGTCACGCGGTGAAGAGGCTGCCAACCGGTCGATTTTCTCGCTGATTACGCCCAACACCTTCCTGGAAGCGCTGGGGCAGGCCTTTTTCTCCATCGGGGTCGGCTCGGCAATCATGATCACCTACGGCTCCTATCTGAGCCGTGAGGACAACCTGCCGCAATCGGCCACGATTATCGCCGGTGCCGATACGCTGGTGGCGATCATCGCGGGTCTGGCCATCTTCCCGTTCGTTTTCGCGTTTGGCTTTGATGCTGCAGGCGGACCGGGGCTCTTCTTCCAGACGCTGCCTGCCGCCTTTGCGCAAATGCCGGGCGGGCAGTTTGTCGGGACGGCCTTCTTTGTCCTCGCCTTTATCGCCGCGCTGACAAGTTCGATCTCGCTTTTGCAAGTGATCGTCGCCTTTGGTGAGGAACATACCGACTTTGGCCGTGTAGGCTCGGCGCTCTTCTTTGGCGCGATCGTCTTCCTCGTCGGGATTGGCGCCGCTTTCTCCGGTGGCTTCTTCAACCTGCTGGATACGGTGTCCGGCAAGTTCCTGCTGCCGATGGGCGGTCTGCTGATTGCCCTGTTCACCGGCTGGGTTGTGTCCAAGGCGCTGATGCAGAAGGAACTGCCGCAGGCAGGTCCGAACTTCTTTGCCTACTGGCGCTTCACGATCCGCTACCTGGCCCCGATTGCCGTGGGTCTGATCATCATCACGGGCCTGGCTGATACCTTCGGGATCACCCTGCCTGGCTTTGGCGGCTAGGATTTGTGCTGAATGACACCCTGGGGTGGCTAAAGCTCCAGGGTGTCATTGTCTTCTTGTTCTGTGTGGGTCTTCGTCTCTGATTGAGGCCCGTCCCTGGCGTCCGGCATTGAACCTGGATCAACGAGCAGCCGCTCGACGGCGGCCCTTAGCCGTCCAATGGCGAAGGGTTTGACGATGAAATCATCTGCCCCCTCCCGCAGCGCTTTTTGAACCGACGTCTTGTCGTTCTGGCTGGTGAGCATGATGAAGGGCGTCGCCTCCAGTCCCGGCACACCGCCAAGCCGGATCGTCTTGAGCAGATCAAGACCGGTTGCGGCGCGAAGCCGCCAGTCACACACGATAATGTCCGGGAACAGGATCCGGCACTCGTCCAGGCCCTGCTCGGCGCTGTGCGCCAGCCGGACGGCATCGAACCCCATGTCAGACAGGGCACTACGCGCCAGCGGGCCCAGCTCGATATCGTCTTCCACGACGAGCGCTGACTTGCCGGCACTGACCTCGAGGCGCTTATAGCGGCTGGGCGCTTTGAGAACCGGGTTCCGCGCCCTGCCTGTAAGCAGACTTTCATCAATGGCATCGCTGGCGGTATTCGCGATGGCGGCAAGGAGCTTGGGCGACGGTGTTTCAGCCTGCTCCAACTGGCACTCCATCAAGATCAGTTTGCGGCCCAGCGTATCGTAACCGAGCTGGGAGCAGCGGCCCCCCAGGCGGTGAAGGGTCTCACTGATCTGTCTCGCCTCCCGCGAGATATCGTCGCCAATCAGGCACGCGCGTGCCAGACGCGCAAAAGCACGGCTTTCCTCGGGCAATTGCTGGACCAGGCGTTGCTGCAGGGCCTGAAGGCTGATGGGGCTATCCATGTCGGGCCGCACCAGGTGTGCCGATCATCTCGACCAGACGCTTGAAATACTCGGGCTGAGCAAGCTCGATCTTGTCCACGGGACCGTGAACTGTAAGGCCATGGGGCTTGAGCACGTCCCGGCCCGGATGGGCTGACATAAGCACAACAGGACTGGCGAGCCGGGCCTGCGCGAGCGTTGCCAGGGCGGAGTTGAACCCATCGCAGTCGGGCAGCCGGCGGTCCAGGAAAACAAGATCAAACTTTGATCGCCCGGCACCGGACAAAAGATCACCAAGTGACCGAAACGCGGTCAGGGTCAGTCGGTCGCTCATCCCCGCGGCTTCGGCAATGCCGCGCAGGATTTCCACCTGGATCGGGTCGTCATCAACGACGGCAGCAGAGACCGGTCGGGTGTTCATGGCAGTATCTTCCAGCACAAACGCAATCACTTGATAGCACTAGCGCTGCTCCGGTTTCCGCCCTGTTAAGTACGCGAAGCATCAGCTGAAACGTTTCGCGAAGGCATTGGTCACGCGGACGAGGCCGTCCACAGTCCCGGGTTCGCCCGCCGCGTGACCAGCATCATGGATGAAATCGATGCGCGACCCTGGCCACGCACGATGCAAGCGCCACGCGGTCTGGGGCGGCGTGACCATGTCATACCGCCCCTGCACGATCACACCGGGGATATCGCGAAGGTGGGCGGTGTCTTCCAGAAGCACACCGTCGCGTTCAAAGAAGCCCTTGTTGGCGAAGTAATGGGTTTCCATCCGGGCCAGTGCATCGGCACGACGGGCCTCGGGGTTGGCGGTGTCCGGGTCGATATGAAGGCTGATCAGTGCGCTTTCCCAGCGCGCCCACTCCAACGCGTCCTCGCGTCGCTGGGCCGGGTCATCACTCATCAGACGCTTGTGGTAGGCACCCAGGACATCTTCCTGCTCCTCAGGGCTGAGCCGTCCGGCAAAGCGAGCCCAAACGTCTGGAAAGAGCCGGTTGGCCCCGTCGCGGTAGAACCAGTCGAGCTCTACCTGGCTGCAGGCGAACACGCCGCGCAAGACGAGGCCCAGCACCGCTGCAGGATTGGCCCGGGCATAAGCGAGCGCAAGCGTCGCGCCCCAGCTGCCGCCGAAAACCACCCAGCGCTCGACACCGAAGAAGGCGCGTAGCCGCTCCATGTCTTCGACCAGTCGCTGCGTGTTGTTGTTCTCAACCTCGGAAAACGGACGGGAGCGGCCGCATCCACGCTGATCAAAGATCAGAATGCGATATTGCTTGGGATCAAAGAAGCGACGCATGGCAGGGGCGGCACCACCGCCTGGGCCGCCATGAAGCGCGATCACCGGCACACCGTCCGGGCGTCCGCATTCTTCCCAATACAGGCTGTGGCCATCACTGACGTCCAGCATGCCGCTTCTGTGGGGTTCAATCGGCGGATAAAGGCCAAGTCGGCGAGTGGAGCGATGGGTGTCCATGCTGTTAACCAGCCTGCGTTACGTTCTGACAGAAAGTTTGAGTTTGGTTTACCTCGACAGTATGCCCTTTTATGATCTTTCGAAAGCGCGGCGGTGGGGGATCGCTTCGTTTTGTGCCATTGGGAATTGCTGATTGTGACATACCGCCTCTTTGTCAGGCCCGTTTTCTGCTCGATTTTACTGCTGGCCGCACCGGCGCTTGTGGCAGGTTGCGCGAGCGCACCCATCTCCATGCAGCCTTCAGAGGATGGGCGGCTTATGGTCGCTCAGGTCGAATTGCGCCAGCAGGCCAACGCGCTGGCCGAGCGTCTCGACGCGGCAGGATGGACCGTGACCGCGACCCCGGCTGAGGCAACGCGCAGCTTTTTTGGACGGCTGATCGGCGGTGCTGAGTCAGTTGGCGATAACGAGGACGCGACCGACAGTGTCGCGAGCTACGTCGCAGCCACTGATCTTGCGACGGTGGAAAATGATCTTGAGGCCGTCGTGGCGGAAACCCGGGCGCTCGCGGATCAGACCCTGATCGTGGCAAGCGCTGACGGCAACATCGATTCAGGCGATCTGGCACGAGACCTCGCGGCTGTGGAGCGTGCGCTCGGTGCTGTGCGTCGCGCCAATGGGTTTTTCGACGCAGTTCGCCAGAGCGAGACCTGGGCTGAGGCCGATGCTGCGTCCCTGGCGGCACGTGTCGAGGGCTTTGAAGCCGTGGAAGCTCGACTGGCGTCGGCTGCCGATGCGCTGGCTGAGCGCCGTTGGGCCAGCCGTTCCGGCCTGTTTGGCTAGGCCATGACGATTTCCATTCCCGGTGACGCGCTCGACCCCCGATCGGTCAAGGGCTTCCTCGCCCACGACGAGGGTGAGGCGCTGGCGCGGTTCGCGACGCTTGCGGCAAAGTCTGTGCCTGGCCCTATGGTCGAGATTGGCAGCTGGTGCGGGCGTTCCTCGGTTTATCTCGGACGTGCGGCCCGTGACGCTGGACGCCTGCTCTTTGCCGTCGACCATCACCGCGGTTCAGAAGAACACCAGCCCGGTGAGGGCTATCATGACGCCGAGCTCTTCGACGACGAGCTGGGGCGCGTTGATACGCTGCCAGCCCTGCGCCGAACGGTGGCGCTGGCCGACCTTGAGCACACAGTCGTTCCTGTGGTGGGTCGCAGCGCCGACATTGGCGCGAGCTGGGGTGGGCCTTTAAGCTTTGTCTTTATCGATGGCGGGCACGCTATGGAAACAACGCTCGGCGATTATCGCGCCTGGGCAGGGCATGTGGCGCGAGGCGGCTATCTTGCGATCCATGACGTGTTCCCAAACCCGGAAGACGGTGGCCCCCCGCCCTATGAAATCTGGAAGATGGCTGTGGCCTCAGAGCTGTTCGAGCCGGTCGAACGGATCAATACGCTCGAGATTCTGCGCCGGGTTTGATCCAGGCATCCGGCCGGGCGTGGCGGATCAGGAAGTCGGATCCGGGGCTGATCTGATAGAGCGCATCTACGGCCAGCACGACAGCGGCCGCGGTCCAGCCCGGACGCTCCTTGGGCCAGATAACGCCGAGCTCATACTGCCAGCCCATCCAGAAGCCTTCACCGCCCCGCGCCAGTGGGGCGAGGTCGGCAATGAGGTCGCGGGCCCTGTCGACGCGCCCAACGCTCAGGCAGGCCATGGCAAGCTCAGCCGTTTCAGCGGCCGTGACCCAGGGTTCATTGGCCACACAGCGACACCCCAGGTCCGCGACGACGAAACGGTCCCAACCCTCATCAAGGCGCTGGGCGGCGGCTTGTCCAAGCAGGGTCCCCGTCAGGACAGGGTAGTACCAGTCCATGGCGTAGTTGGACCGGTCATTGCCCTTGCGGTCGAAACGCTCTGGTTTGTCGTCGAAGGCCCTCGCAATTTTCTGGCGGGCCCTGGCCCAGTCCGGACGGCGCTTGCCCAGGGCATCGGCAATGCGAAGACCGGCCTCAAAGCTCTTGTAAAGCGAGGCATTGCCAGCACGCAGGGCATCCACCTCATCAAGGCTTTGCCCCGGATCAGGGTCGCGCCATGCGATGTCGCCATGTTCAGACTGGCGCGCCATCACCCAATCAAGCGCTGCGGTCACCATGGCCGCATGGCGCGCGATCAGGCGCGGCTCATCGAGCGCGAGCGCGCAGCGCAATACGGTCACGGCGACATAGCCGGTGAAATTGGTGTCGCGGGCAGTGACCGGGACTTCTGGTGGCGCGATGCGTTCACCGGTTTCGTCCATCGGCACGCCGGCCCCCAGCTCTCCGGTCCACCCGCCATCGGCTTCCTGGCGATCGGCGAGGGCATCAAGCGCGGCCTCAACCGCTGAAGTGCGACCCGCCACCGCGAGTGCCATGGCGCTTTCGCCATGGTTCCAGGGGTCCCAGACACCGGCTTCGACCCAGGGGATCGAGCCATCGCGCCGCTGCAGGTGTTCAATGCGATCCGCGCATGCGACCACATCGACCCCAAGCGAAAGCGCGCGCGGGCTCACGCCGCTTCCTTGTCGAAATAAAGCGCGACGGATTTGCCCATGACCGGGTTCAGCGCAGCTTCGGTCCACCGGGTCAGGCGCGGTTTGGACAAAAGGTCCCATTCTAGCAGCTTGCGGTAGGCCGCCACCGTCCGGCTTTCCTCCTGCCGGTCCCATTTCGCACAGCGCAGCCACCAGTAGGGGCTGTGCAGCGCGTGGGCCCAGTGACGCTTGAAGGCAGAAAAGCCATGGGCTTCCACCTGATTGCGCAGATCCCCGGTCTTGAAGATGCGCACATGGCCACCCGGCGTATTCTGATAGCCTTCAGACAGCGCCCAGCAAATCGCCTCTGGCCAGTAGCGCGGGACCGAGCAGGCAAACTTGCCGCCGGGCTTGGTGATCCGGGCAATTTCGCTCAGCGCGGCGTCCACGTCAGGCAGATGCTCCAGCACCTCTGAACAGATCACCACGTCAAAGCTGTTGTCCGCGTAGGGTAGGCGACCCGCATCGCCCACGCACCACACCGCGCTACGCGGCGGTTCCTGGGGTGGGGGCGGCAGTTCAAAAAAGCCGTCAATCGCGCCTTTGAGATCCTCAAGGCTGAGATCGAGCATGGTCACGTCGAGCGCCTTCTCATGCCAGTAGAAGGCATGGGAATGGCGACCCCGACCACAGCCAAGGTCCAGAACGCGCTGGCCGTCTTTCAGATCGAGCGCATCAAGATCGAGGGTCACCATCATGCGGTCTGCACTCCCCCGGCTTGCCGTTCTGCAAGCGCCTCGCGATAGAGCGCGATGGAGGTCTGCGCATGCTTGTCCCAGCGAAATTCGGCCTGCGCTCGCTCAAGGCAGGCTTTGCTCATTTGCGCGCGCAGGGCGTCGTCGCCCAAAACCATATCCAGCGCATCGCACAGGCGTGTCGGGTCTTCGGCTGGCGTTACAATGCCCGCGTCGCCTGCGACTTCGGGCAGCGCCCCACCGTTGGATACAATCACCGGGGCCGCGCAGGCCATCGCCTCTGCGGCGGGCAGGCCAAAGCCTTCAAAGCGCGAGGCGCTAACAAAGACACTGCACCGGCGATAAAGGTTCACCAATTCTTCGGTGCTCAGCCCGGAAACAAAATCGACTTGCTCCATCAGGCCGGTGCGCTTCAACGCCGCCTTGGTTGGTCCTTCGCGTAGACTGCCGACGACCGTGAGGCGCGGTGTGCGGCCGCGTTCCTTTAGCAGGGCTAGAGCATCGATCAGAACATCGAGGCCCTTGATCGGCACATCCGCGCTGGCGATCGTCATGATGTGATCGCTGTCACGGGCGACGCTTGTGTCCGGCGAAAAAATGCCGTGATCCACACCGTTCAGGCTGACGGTTACCCGGGACGGATTGATCCCGCAGCGCTCGGCATAGCTGTCGCGCGCGGCTTCGCTGACGCCGAGGAAACGGGGCAGGGCCCTTGCCGCTTTCGCTTGGGTTTCAACGAAGGAATGCCAACGCTTCACCAAGAGCCGCTTCCACCATTTGTCGGCCCCCGCGACCGCAAAATCGCGGTCGATGGCGATGGGGTGGTGGAGGGTGGTCAGGACCGGCAGCTTTGCGTCGACCGAGACCATGGCGGGTGCCAGTGTCTGGTTGTCGTGCACCACATCAAAGCGGTGACCCTCGGCTTCCAAAAACGCGTTCAGACGGTGGGCGAAACTGAACATCTCACCAAATGCGCCGGTATTATGGGCCAGCCACTCCACCCGGTCGGCCTTTGACTTGAGATGGTGCGGGCGAAGCGCCAGCATCGCATTGTCTTCAGCAAACAGATCAAGCGAGGGCAGCTTTATAAGCTCAACGCCTTCATCCAGCTCTGGATAGGGCGGGCCTGAGGCGACAGACACGATGCACCCCTCGGCTTGAAGCGCGCGGCTCAGGGCGCGCACATAAATTCCCTGTCCGCCAACAAACGGATTGGACCGATAGCTGGTCACAAGCACGCGCAAGGGTGCAGCGCCGTCTTGAGGCGGAGGTGTAAGGGCATCTCTCATACGCGCGCGAAGCTATCCGCACCGGCGCGGATCGCCAAGAGCAAACACTGTTCACCTGCACACCGTTTGGAGTGCTTCCGTCCAGAGCCGGTTGGCGTTAGGAGAGGCCCATGCGCTCCGCCCTCCGACGAATTCCGCGCAAGACGCGCTTTGCCCTGTTCTACGGGGCCTTTTATCTCGGCTTCGGCGCGTATCTGCCTTACATGCCGGTCTGGTTTGAGGGGCGCGGCTTATCCCCTGAAATGATTGGTCTTGCCACCGGTGCGGCGATGGCCGGGCGCGTGATCGCTGCGCCCTTGGGGGCGGCATTTGCCGACCGTGCTTCCCGGCGGCGTGATGCGGTGGCTGGGTTTGTTGTCGCAGCCGTACTGCTTTTCCTGGCGCATATTCCCGCCACCAATCCCTGGCTGATCGTGGCGCTGGCCGGGTTGGCGGGCGGTGCGCTGACCGGTGTGATTCCCGTCATCGACAGTTTTGCGGTCCGCGAGGCGAGCCGCCGCCGCTTTGCGTTTGGTCCGCCTCGGGCCTTCGGATCGGCGACCTTTATCTTTGGCAATATCACCTGTGGCGCCCTGATTGGCTGGCTTGGCAACGAGGCCGCCCTCTACTGGACGCTGTCCGGGGCCGGGCTTGCCGTGCTCGCTTCGCTCATGCTGCCTGAGGGCCGACGCGCCCCACCGGTTACAAAGGCCGAAGCGGTCGCTGGAGAGCGGACGCTGATCCAGGTGTTGATGGCTGGCGGCTTGCCGCTCGCGTTTGCGGTTTCGGCGCTGGTACAGGGCGCGCACGGCTTCTACTACGGCTTCTCAGCGGTGGCGTGGCGCGCTGAAGGGGTTCCTGCCTTCGCGGTCGGATGTCTGTGGGCGACAGGGGTTGCGGCCGAGATTGTTTTCCTCTGGCAAAGCGATCGCTGGTTCAAGTCGATCTCGCCAACCATGATGCTGGTGCTGGGGGCAGGGGCCTCCATTCTGCGCTGGGGCTTGCTGGCCTTGTCGCCGCCCCTGATCCTGCTCTTTCCGCTTCAGATTTTGCACGCGTTCACATTCGGCGCGACCTATCTGGGCTTTTTGAAATTTGCGGCCGCGGCTGTTCCGGACCGTTATGGGGCCACGGTGCAGGCGCTCAATTCTGCGCTGTCGGGCGGGCTGGTGCTGGCCGCAGCGACCTATGCGTCGGGCTTTGCCTATGGCGCGGTGGGCACGGCCGGGTTTGCAATCATGACACTGCCCGCAGCAATTGCGGTGATTTGCGCTTTGCTGCTGTCGCGAAGCACGAAAATCACGCCATAATGCTGCCCAACGCGGTAGCGAGTCTGCCGTCACGACGAACCGGGGACCCTTCACGTGGCAACTGCCTTGGCCGAAAAAGCCCGCGCGAAAGCCGAGCTGAACACGCGCAGCGAAGATCGGAAGATCATCGTGGAGCCGCGCGGTGACTGGGTCGTGGAAACGATTGGCCAGTTCGATACCCAGCTCAAGCGCATTGAAGAAGGCTATGAGCCCGGTGACATCATCATTGATCTAACCGGGCTTGGACGGATCGACACCTCAGGCGCCTATCTTCTTGGCCGTACAGTCAGCCGATGCGGCGATCCGGACGGGGACTGGCACTATATCGGAGAGCACAGGGCGGCCCGCCAGCTGATGGCCGAGATGCGTCATCGCCTCGCAAGCTGCCCGTCCGATGATGAGGACCATGGCGGCCTTGTCGCGGTCATGGCGCGGATCGGACGCGGCCTTGAAGGTGCCTGGTCAGAGACGGTGGATACCTTCGCTTTCTTCGGGCGCACGGTGACCACCTTTTCCAGCATCGCCCTGATCCCGTCGCGCCTGCGCCTGACCGCGACGGTGCACCTGATGGAAACCACGGGCGTAAACGCCCTGCCGATCATCGCGGTGCTGTCCTTCTTCATCGGGGCCGTGGTTGCCTTCATGGGCGCGAACCTGCTGGAGACCTTCGGGGCATCGGTCTTCACCGTGGAGCTGGTTGGGCTTTCGGTGCTGCGTGAATTTGCCGTGCTGATTACAGCCATCCTGCTCGCCGGACGATCGGACAGCGCGTTTACCGCCGCGATTGGCTCGATGAAGATGCAGCAGGAAATCGACGCCATGAAGGTGATGGGCCTCGACCCGTATGAGGTGCTCGTCATTCCGCGCGTCATTGCCTGCATAATCATGGCCCCGCTGCTGACCTTTGCGGCGATGCTCACCGGTGTCATCGGTGGCGCGCTTGTGAGCTGGGCGACGTTGGATATCTCCCCGACCTTCTTTATTCAGCGCATGCAGGATACCATCGACTACACCCACTTCATGGTGGGCATGTCCAAGGCTCCGGTCTTTGGAATGGTCATCGCCATTATCGGCTGCCGCCACGGCCTTAAGGTCGGCGGAGACGTGGAGAGCCTTGGCTCCCGGGTCACCACGTCGGTCGTTCAGTCCATCTTTGCCGTCATCGTGATCGATGCGCTGTTCGCGCTCCTCTATCTGGAGCTCGACATATGAGCGGGTCTGATCTTCTCATTGAAGTGCGGGGGCTGCGCTCGCAATTCGGGACCCATGTCGTCCATGACGGGCTTGATTTTGAGGTTCGCCGCGGCGAGATCCAGGGCATTGTGGGCGGCTCCGGGTCCGGCAAATCGGTCCTGCTCAACACCATTCTCGGCCTTAAAGAGCCCGATGGCGGCGAGATTTTCTTCGACGGTCAGCCCAAGTCGAGCATGCGCCGGCGGGATCGCACTGCGCTGGAGCGTCGCTGGGGCGTCTTGTTCCAGAACGGGGCCCTGTTTTCCTCACTCACCGTGCAGGAAAATGTAATGGCTCCGCTGCGCGAACACATCAAGATGCCGGTTTCGCTGATGCGCGAGATCGCAGACCTGAAGATCGGCTTGTCCGGCCTGCCGGACCATGCCGGCAACAAGCTGCCCAGCGAACTGTCAGGCGGTATGAAAAAGCGCGCGGGTCTGGCGCGCGCGCTGGCCATGGACCCCGACATTCTGTTTCTGGATGAGCCCACAGCCGGCCTCGACCCCATCGGGGCGGCCGAGTTCGACCAGCTTATTCTGGAGCTGAGCCAGGCGCTCGGCCTGACCGTAATCATGATCACGCACGACCTTGATAGCTTGCACACCATCTGCGACCGGGTGGCGGTGATTGCGGAAAAGCGGATTGTGGCCAATGAGCCGCTCTCCACGCTTGCTCAGCACTCCCACCCCTGGATTCAGGACTATTTCGGCGGCCCGCGGGGACGGGCCGTGCTAAGACAGCCCCATAAGGAGGGGTAAGGCCCATGGAAACCAAAGCTCATCACGCGCTTGTCGGCTTCTTTGTCGTCTTCCTGCTGGCAGCCGGATCGGTATTCCTGCTCTGGCTGGCCAATGTCAGCATTGACCAGGAATTCGAGGAATATGACGTCGTCTTCGACGGTCCCGTCCGCGGTTTGCGCACGGCCTCCGAGGTCCGTTTTAACGGCATTCAGGTGGGTGAGGTGACCGATCTGGGCCTCAATCCGGACAATCCCGGTGAGGTGATTGCCCGCATCCGTGTGGATGCTGCAACGCCGGTCAAAGCCGACAGTGTGGCTCAGCTGGAGCCCCAGGGCCTTACGGGCCTGTCCTATATTCAGCTGTCTTCTGGTTCGACCGAAGCGGCCTTGCTGGAAAGCCGTCCCGGTGATCGCGCCCCGCGCATTTACGCCGACCAGGCCCAGCTTGAAGCCCTGTTTGCGGGCGGTGAAACCGCGCTTGAGAGCGCGCAGCTGGCCTTCTCGCGCGCGTCTGCCCTGCTGAGCGAGGAGAATGTAAACAACTTCTCCGAGCTCCTGGCGAACTCGCGCGATATCAGCCAGTCGCTGTCTGAACAGCAGCAGCTGGTTGAAGACATGCGCCGGGCGATCGCCAGCCTGGAACAGGCCGGCACGGATATCTCCGCAGCAGCCGTCAGCGTGGATCAATTCGCAACCACGACCGAGGCCTTCCTCATCAACGAGGTCGGGCCGATGGTCGAGGACGTGTCGACAGCCTCGATCGCGGTCGATCTGGCATCGCGCGAAACCTATGACGCGCTGGTCACGATCCGGCCGGGTCTGGAGGAGTTTGCCGAGGATGGCCTGGGTGAGCTCTCGGCGGCCTCTCGCGATCTGCGCTCGCTGATTGCGGCGCTGGAGCGTGTTGCCCTGGAGCTGGAACAGGATCCGGCTGGCTTCATCAGTCAGTCTGCCGGTGAAGAAGTGGAGGTGCCCCAATGAGGCTCACCGTGAATCGACGCCTTGGATGGGTGGCAGCTGCGCTGGCCTTGTTCGCTGCGCCCGGATGCATCTCGGTGCTGCCGGAAACCGAGCCGGATACGCTCTATCGCCTCGCCACGACCGATCTGCGGGGCACAGGACCCGATCAGGGTGCGGCAACCGTGATCGTGGGCCGCTTTGCGGCTCCCCGGGGGCTTGCCGGTGACCGCATTGCGATCCAGCGCGGTGAGCAGATTGCCTATATGGCCGGGGCAGCCTGGCTGTCGCCCGCTCCGGACATGCTCCATACCGCAGTCCTTGACGCCTTCCACAGCGTGGCCCCGGCTGTCGCGCCTGCCGAGGCCACCGATGGCGTGCGTGCGCGCTTCGCGCTGGATCTGCAGCTGCGCCACTTCGAGGCCGTCTACGACAATGGTGACGGCAGCGCACCGCTGACCCGCGTTGGGGTGCGCGCGCGCCTGATTGATCGCGACACCCGGGCGCTCATCGGCGCACGCACGTTCGAGGTCGAGCCGCGAGCCAGCGAAAACCGGCAGTCTGCCATCGTCTCAAGCTTTAGCCGTGGCTCCACCACTGTGGCCCGCCAGCTGGCGGAGTGGGTGGAAATTCAGGTCTGTAGTGTGGACGATCCAGCACCGGCCTGCGAGTAGGCTTGGCTCAGGCGTGGACGTCCTGTGACTCGGTGACCTTGTAGGTCAGGATATCGCCGTCGCCCTCGTGGATGGTGACGTAATCGCCCAGACGCAGCAGATGCTCGCCCAGCCGATAGACCGGCTCGTCGGGACCTTCGTGTTCCTCGTCATAGTGGAAGAACCAGTGCGAGCCGCGGTGGGTCAGCCAGCCATCGGCGCGCTCGCTGTCGTCCGGTGAGAACCGTATGACGGTGCAGGCCTTTTTGTGAGCGCGCCACAGATCGGCGTCCAATTGGCCATCCTTGTTGAGCGGAGCAGTTAGCACATAGCCGTGTTCATCATCGCCATCGGGAAAACCGGCATCCGGATTGCGGCCCAGGCGCAGCGTCAAACGGGTCAAAGCCATGAAAAATGTCCTTCCATCAGTGAGCGATCAGGAGTGATGGGCCGTCAATCGCGCTTAATAATTTGCGCGTGACGCCGCCAAACATGAACTGGGTGATGCGGGAGTGTCCGTAGGCCCCGGCCACAAGCAGGTCGGCATCTCCGGCAGCCTCCAGCAGGCCGTCGCCAAGCGCACCCTTGCCCATGATCTCTTTGGAGACCGCTTCGATGCCCCGGCTTTTCAGCCAGTTGCGCAGGCGGTTTGGAGCCGATGCGGCGCGGTCGTGATAGTCCAGATTGCGCGGGCTGTGCAGGATCGAGACCTCCACGCCGGGCTGGAAAAAGGGCTCGGCCGCAAACGCGGCGCGCGCGGCTTCTTTCGACCCGTCCCAGGCGACCGCGATATGGCGCGGCGGGATCGCCCCACCGCGCGGCACAAACACAGGGCAGCCCTCGTCTACGAGGCAGGCCGCTGTGAAGTCGGCAAGGGGGCCTTTGCCGGCGGCCGCCATGGGGCAGGTGACCAGCATGCGTACAAGACGGGCCTGTTGGGCGGCATCGGCCGGGCTGTCGCAAAT
Organism: Oceanicaulis sp.; assembly: GCA_043513725.1. Classification (GTDB taxonomy): domain Bacteria; phylum Pseudomonadota; class Alphaproteobacteria; order Caulobacterales; family Maricaulaceae; genus Oceanicaulis. The sequence continues at coordinate 2,647,543 of CP121338.1, forward strand.
GCGCTTGAAGCTGGAGGCTGGCTCAAGCCCGGTCCCGTCAAGCGCGGTGTCAAATCGGGCCTGGGCCGCCTCAGCGGCCTTGTCCGCTTCCTCCTTGACCGCATCCAGCGCACCAGAAACGACGGAAGCCCCTGCCGCACCCGGCCCGGTCCAGAGCATGTAGGCAGACGGGTCCGGCTCTACGAAAACGGCGCGCAGGTCGGCATCAAATATCGGGGCGAGGGCAATTCCCGCTGCGATCGGCGGGGCGTCAGAGTCCGCGCCCTGCAAGGCGACAAGGATACGTTCATGGTTCATGACCGGCCTCCCAGCAATGTTGACGACAGCGCAAAGCTCACCGTCTTTTCTTGAGTTTACGCCGTTTCACGATAGGACGGAATGCAAGATCGGTCCGGGCGGGACAATGTGGCGCGCCTTTGGACCTGGGACTCGGCAACGAAGGTCTGAAAACCATGGCGCGATCATCACGCCCGTCAGCTGCCCCAAGAGCCTGGCAGCGCATGCTGTCCGGGCGTCGGCTCGACCTCCTCGATCCGTCTCCCTTTGATGTGGAGGTTGAAGACATTGCCCAGGGACTGGCGCGGGTTGCGCGGTGGAATGGCCAGACAAGCGGTGATCACGCCTTTTCCGTGGCCGAGCATTCCGTGGTCGTTGAAAAAATCTGCGCGCATCTGGAGCCGGACTGGCCTTATAAATGGCGGCTCGCTGCGCTGTTGCATGATGCGCCGGAATACGTCATCGGCGACATGATTTCGCCGTTCAAGGCCGCGCTGGGATTTGACTACAAGGCTTTTGAAGCCCGGCTCGAAGCCGCCATTCATGCGCGCTACGGCTTGCCGGCGGTTCTGCCAGACGCGGTGAAGGCCGTGATCAAGCGCGCGGACCGTGCTTGCGCCTATTTCGAAGCCACGCAAATCGCCGGCTTCACGGTGGAGGAGTCGCGCAAATTCTTCGGCCGCCGGCCGAAAGGGCTTTCGGTGACGATTGACCCTCTGTCGGTGAAAGCCGCCCAGACGCTTTTTCTTGACCGGTTCAGCTTGCTTCTTGAGCATGTCGAGCGGGAGAGCACAGGATGAAACCAGACCTTGATCCAGGCGTGTTGGGCCGCGTCGTCGTGGGTCTGAACGCCGTGATTTTCGCCGCCGATGGCGATGAGCTGAATGTCCTCGTGACGGAGAGTCCCGATGGTGGTCAGCCGGCCCTGCCGTTCGGACCGTTTGATCCGGAAACCCACCGCACGTTCGAGATTGGCCTTCGCGAATGGGTGCGCGGCCAGACCGGGTTTGAGCTCGGCTATGTGGAACAGCTCTACACTTTTGGTGATCGCGGGCGTGACGCGCCGGTCGCTGCGCTGGCGGGCTCAGATGGCGCGCGCGTAGTGTCTGTTGGTTATCTGGGCCTCGCGCCGGAAGCGCGGGTCCTGAAAGGCGCAGACGCGCGCTGGGTGGGCTGGTCGCGCTACTTTCCGTGGGAAGATCATCGCGTTGGTCGCCCCGCGCTCCTGACCGACGAAATTGAACCGGCGCTGAGAAGCTGGGCCGATGAGGCAGGGGCTCCGGGGCGGCGCGCGGCGCGGTATGACCGCGTGCGTCTGACCTTCGGCCTTGATGGAGCGCCGTGGAATGAGGAGCGGGCGCTGGATCGCTACGAGCTGCTCTATGAAGCGGGGCTGGTCGCTGAAGCGGCCCGTGACCGCGGGGAGGAGCCGTCGCGCATCGGCGTGGGTGAGGCCATGGCCTCTGACCACCGGCGCATTCTGGCGACCGCGCTGTCCCGCCTGCGGGGCAAGATCAAGTATCGGCCCATCGTGTTTGAGCTGACGCCAGAGCTTTTCACCCTGTCCGATCTTCAAAAGCTCGTTGAAAGCATTGCCGGTTTCAGCCTGCACAAGCAGAACTTCCGACGCTCGCTGGACCGGGCAGGCTTTGTGGAAGGCACCGGGCGCATGCAAAGCAGTACCGGGGGGCGGCCGGCCGAACTGCATCGATTTGCCCGTGACACAATGCGATCAGGCGGAGCGCTCGGCCTGACAATTCCGCGCCTGAAAGAGACGTGATCGAATTGATGCTTGCCAGCGAGTCCTGATCGGTCTAAATCCTGTCTCGAACTTAGGCTCATCTAGAGCATAACTTTACGGCGAGATCATCTTTCGCCGTTTCTTAGCGCCAACCTAATGCTCAAAACGAGCATAAGTGGGCCAAAGACTGGGAGCCTCCCATGGATGGCATGACATTTCCGCCGCGTACCGATTGGCCTGAAGCCTCTGAACTGACTTACGATTCCGGTGTGAAGGCGCGCGTTGATCACCTGTATGACACGGTGAAGGACGTGGTGACCCCCATGGAGTGGCCGACCTTCGCACCGCTGATCGACGCCATCCTGCGTCTGAAGGAAGAGCGTGGCGCGACCATTCTGGCGCACAACTACATGACGCCGGAAATCTTCAACTGCGTGGGGGACATCACCGGCGACAGCCTGAAGCTGGCCCAGGTCGCGGCCGAAGCGGACGAAGACGTCATCCTGCAGGCGGGTGTCCACTTCATGGCCGAGACGGCGAAAATCCTGAGCCCGAACAAGACGGTGCTGATCCCGGACATGGACGCGGGCTGTTCTCTGGCAAGCTCCATCACTGGCGCGGACGTGCAGCGCATCAAGGCGGCCTACCCCGATCTTCCCATCGTGACTTATGTGAATACATCCGCGGATGTGAAGGCCTGGTCGGACATCTGCTGTACCAGCTCCAACGCGGTACAGGTCGTTGAAAGTGTTGCGAAACAATGGGGTGTCGACACGGTCATCATGATCCCGGACGAGTATCTGGCCAAGAATGTCGCGGCCCAGACGGACATCAAGATCCTGACCTGGAAGGGCAGCTGCGAGGTCCACGAGATGTTCACGCCGGAGGACATTGATGACCTGCGCGCGGCGCACCCGGACGCGATCATCCTGACCCACCCTGAATGCCCGCCGGAGGTGATGGCAAAGGCCGATTTTGCCGGTTCCACCGGGGCCATGGCCAGGTATGTGAAGGACAAGTCGCCGAACAAGGCGATCCTGATCACCGAGTGCTCCATGAGCGATAATGTGGCGGTGGAAAATCCGGGCGTTCAGTTCGTAAAGCCCTGTAATCTTTGCCCGCACATGAAGCGCATCACGCTGAAGAGCATCTACGAAGCGCTGCGCGATATGAAGCACGAGGTCGAGGTTGACCCGGTGATCGCAAAGAAGGCCCGCGCCTCCCTCCAAGCCATGCTCGACCTGCCGAAAGCTGCAAAGCCGCCGGCCTTCGAGACCGGCAAGGATGCTGTCGCTGTGCCGTATGTGGCGGTTTAATTCTATAGCCTCTTCACCCATCCCGGTGGAGCAAGAGGCGGAGTTTCAGTAACTTGACTCACCCCCTCATCATCCTTGGCGCGGGTATCGCCGGCCTGTGGACGGCGCTGCATGCCGCGCCGCGGCGGGTAATTCTGCTGACCGGCGCGCCGCTGGGTGAGGGCAGTTCGACCGGCTGGGCGCAGGGCGGCGTTGCCGCGGCGCTGGCTGACGATGACACGGCGGAGCTTCATGCCGCCGACACGGTGGCCGCGGGGGCCGGGCTGGTGGATGAGGCTGCAGCGCAACTTCTCGCCAGCGCAGGGCCTTGGGAAATCAGGGACTTGTATGCGCTGGGTGCGCCGTTTGAGAAGGACGGCGAGGCCTGGCTTCTGTCGCGTGAGGCCGCCCACAGCCGGGCTCGCGTGGCCCGGGTCAAGGGCGATCAGGCGGGAGCCGGGATCCTGGCAGCGCTGATCGCAGCGGTGCGCGAGGCCGGGCATATCGAAATCCGGGAAGGTTGGCGTGGCGAGGCGCTGCTGCCGGCCAGTGATGGCGGCTGCGCCGGTGTTCTCGCGCGTGATCCGGACGGCAGCCTGCAGCGGATTTCGGCGAGCGACACCGTGCTCGCGACCGGGTCATTGGGCGGGCTTTATGCTGTAACAACAACGCCCTGGACCAGTCACGGGCAGGCGTTGGCCATGGCCGCTCAGCTGGGCGCAACGGTGCGCGACGCCGAGTTCGTGCAGTTTCACCCGACCGCGATCGATATTGGTCGCGACCCGGCCCCGCTGGCGACTGAGGCGCTGCGTGGAGAGGGGGCGACCCTCATCGATGCGGACGGGAACCGCTTCATGGTGAAGGCGCATGCTGACGCCGAGCTCGCCCCGCGCGATGTGGTAGCGCGTTGTGTTCACAAGCAGATTCAGCTTGGCCGCGGAGCGTTTCTGGATGCCACAACGGCTGTGGGCGAGGCCTTCCCCGAGCGCTTCCCGGCGGTGTTTGCCGCCTGCCAGTCGGCGGGCATTGATCCAAGGGTTGAGCCGATCCCGGTGGCTCCGGCGGCGCACTACCACATGGGCGGTGTCGCAACCGATCTTGATGGATTTACTGGGATTTCCGGGCTGTGGGCTGTGGGCGAGTGCGCCTCGACGGGGCTGCACGGTGCCAATCGCCTGGCCTCGAACTCGTTGCTTGATGGGCTGGTTTTTGGCCGCCGCGCGGCATTGAAGCTGAAGGACGCCGCACCGCGCAGCGTGAGGGCGCTGGCGGCGAGCCCGGCTCCAGAGCTGCCGCCCGAAGCGCTGCAGACCCTGCGTCAGGCGATGGCGCGGGATGCCGGTGTGGTCCGCGACGGCTTCGGGTTATCCCGCCTGATATCCACGGTCAACCGGATGGGGGCCGAGTTCGGTCCCGCCCACCCGCTCATCGCCGCACGCTTTGTAATCATTGGGGCTTTGGCGCGCACCGAGTCCCGGGGCGGGCATTTCCGCTCTGACTATCCAGAGCCCCACCTGACCGCGAAATCGAGCTACCTGACCCAGGATCGGGTGAAAGCTGACTTGAACCTGCTGGACGCTGCTGAATGACCTCGCCCATCCCCGCCGGACTGGTGTCCGAACTTGTTGCTCGAACCCTTGATGAAGACCTCGGTGGTCGCGGCGATGTCACGTCGCTCGCGACTATCCCGGCCGACGCGGTCGCTCGCTTTAATATCGTCAGCCGCGCGGACGGTGTGCTTAGCGGGGTTCAGGCCGCGGTGGAGGTCTTCACCCAGGTCGATGGCGCCATCAAGGCGAGCTGGCTGAAAACCGATGGCGACCGGATCGCCGCCGGTGACGCGGTCGCCCGACTGTCCGGGCCCGCGCGAAGCCTGCTGACCGCCGAGCGTTCGGCGCTCAACTTTCTGGGACGGATGAGCGGCATCGCGACGCTGACGGCCGCCTATGTGGACGCGGTGGCGGGCACCGGCGTGGCTATCGCCCACACCCGCAAGACCACTCCGACGCTGCGAGCGCTGGAGATACAGGCGGTGAAGGCCGGGGGCGGGGCGAGCCATCGCTACGGCCTCGATGATGCCATCCTGATCAAGGACAACCATGTCGCGGTCTGCGGCTCGGTGGGCGAGGCGGTGCGTCGCGCGCGCCGTTTTGCCGGCCACATGACGCGGGTGGCGGTTGAGGTGGATCGGCTCGACCAGCTCGAAGACGCCCTCGGCGCGGGGGCGGAAAGCGTCTTGCTGGACAATTTCTCGCTCGACGACCTGCGCGCGGCTGTGGCGGCGGCCAAAGGCCGGGCGGTTCTGGAGGCGTCGGGCGGGGTCACACTCAAGACTGTGCGGGCTATCGCCGAGACCGGTGTTGATGTGATCAGCATCGGCGCGTTGACCCACTCGGCCCCCAATTTTGACCTGGGGCTCGATGAGGCCTGACACCATTTCGTCTGGCGAACGAACAGCTTAGCGCCCGCCCAAATGTTCCGCTTGTGTTCTTGGAACAAAATTGGTACAAAACCCTTGATTGCCCGACTCATCCGAGCGTGAAATAAGGGGAGAGACCCAAATGGCTTCGGCAAAATTACGTGTGGTGGACGACCAGGATATGGATAAGCAAAAAGCGCTCGACGCAGCTCTCAGCCAGATTGACCGTGCCTTCGGTAAAGGTTCGGTGATGAAGCTGGGCGCCAAGCCCAACATGGATATCGAGGCGATTTCCACCGGCTCGCTGGGCCTGGATATCGCGCTGGGTGTTGGCGGTTTGCCCAAGGGCCGGATCGTTGAAATCTACGGCCCGGAAAGCTCCGGCAAAACGACGCTGGCCCTGCACACTGTGGCGGAGTGCCAGAAGTCCGGTGGCACGGCAGCCTTCGTCGATGCCGAACATGCGCTGGACCCGGTCTATGCGAAAAAGCTGGGCGTCGATGTGGGTGAGCTGCTGGTCTCCCAGCCTGACGCCGGTGAGCAGGCGCTCGAGATTGCCGACACGCTGGTGCGTTCTGGTGCCATCGACGTGCTGGTGATCGACTCGGTGGCGGCTCTGACGCCGCGCGCTGAACTCGAAGGTGAAATGGGCGACTCGCTGCCTGGCCTGCAGGCCCGCCTGATGAGCCAGGCGCTGCGCAAGCTGACGGCCTCCATCTCAAAGTCGAACACGCTGGTGGTTTTCATCAACCAGATCCGCATGAAGATCGGTGTGATGTTCGGTTCGCCGGAAACCACCACGGGCGGTAATGCGCTGAAATTCTACTCGTCGGTCCGTCTCGACATCCGCCGGATCGGTGCCCTGAAAGATCGCGATGAAGTGATCGGCAACCAGACCCGGGTGAAGGTGGTCAAGAACAAGGTGGCCCCTCCTTTCCGCGAAGTGGAATTCGACATTCTCTACGGTGAGGGCATCTCCAAGACCGGCGAATTGCTCGATCTCGGCGTGAAGGGCGGAATCATTGAGAAGTCCGGGTCCTGGTACTCCCATGACAGCCAGCGGATCGGCCAGGGGCGTGAAAACGCCCGTCGCTTCCTCCTGGATAATCCGGACATGGCGGCCGGGATCGAAGCCCAGGTCCGCAAGAATGCCGGCCTCATTGCCGACGAAATGCTGGTCGGGCCGGAGGGCGAGGAAGACGACGGTGATGCTGAAGCGGCCGGCTAGGTCCTTGCAGCAGGGCTGAACCGATCAGCTCTCACACCTTGAATGACAGCGGGCGCTTGGCGAAGCCGGGCGCCCGTTCGTATATGAGGCCTGACACAGGCGCATATGTCCGTTAAACGGAGCGCCTGATTTTCGCGACCGATATCTGGAGCCGCCCCATGACCGCCTTGCGCGATATTCGCAGCCAGTTCCTCGACTATTTTGCCGGGCAGGGCCACGAGCGTGTTCAATCTGCCCCGCTTGTGCCGCAGGACGACCCAACGCTGCTCTTCGTGAACGCGGGCATGGTGCCGTTCAAGAACGCCTTCACCGGGGTGGAGAAGCGTGACTACACCCGCGCAACCAGCTCGCAGAAATGCGTGCGGGCCGGTGGCAAGCACAATGATCTCGATAATGTCGGGTATACCGCGCGCCATCACACCTTCTTTGAAATGCTGGGGAATTTCTCTTTCGGCGACTATTTCAAGGAAGACGCCATCGAGATGGCCTGGCGTCTGGTCACAAAGGACTTTGGCCTGAACAAGGACAAGCTCCTTGTCACGGTCTATTCTGAGGATGATGAGGCCGCCGCGCTCTGGAAAAAGATCGCAGGTCTGAGCGATGACAAGATCATCCGCATCTCCACCTCCGATAACTTCTGGTCGATGGGGGACACCGGTCCGTGCGGCCCGTGCTCGGAGATTTTCTACGACCATGGTGACCACATTCCAGGCGGCCCGCCGGGCACGCCGGAAGAAGATGGCGACCGGTTCATCGAGATCTGGAACCTTGTCTTCATGCAGTTCGAGCAGCAGGCCGGCGGCAAGCGGATCGATTTGCCGAAGCCGTCCATCGACACCGGCATGGGGCTGGAGCGCATATCTGCCGTGCTCCAGGGCGTGCACGACAATTACGACACCGACCTGTTCAAAACGCTGATCGGAGCGTCTGAAGAGCTGTTGAAGGTGAAGGCCGAGGGCGCGCAGCAGGCGAGCCATCGCGTGATTGCCGACCATCTGCGCTCCACCAGCTTCCTGATTGCCGACGGCGTGAGCCCTTCCAATGAAGGGCGGGGTTATGTGCTGCGCCGGATCATGCGCCGGGCCATGCGCCACGCCCACCTTCTGGGGGCGAGCGAACCGGTGCTGTTCCAGCTCGCCAAGGTGCTGCAGTCGGAGATGGGCGACGCCTTCCCGGAACTGAACCGGGCCCTGCCGGTGATCGAGGAAACCCTGCGCGGTGAGGAAGAACGATTCCAGCGCACGCTCGGCCGCGGCCTTGCGCTTCTGGAAGATGCCACCTCAGGCCTGAAGGACGGAGAGGACCTGCCCGGTGAAACGGCCTTCAAGCTTTACGACACCTACGGCTTCCCGCTCGACCTGACGCAGGATGCTTTGCGTGAACAGGGTCGTGGCGTGGATCAGGACGGCTTTGACAAGGCCATGGAACGCCAGCGCGCCGAAGCGCGCGCCAGCGGCTTCAAGTCCGGCGACGCGGCGACCGAGGCGGTCTGGTTCGCGTTGAAGGACAAGCTGAAGGAGACGGTCTTTACCGGCTACGACACCACCGAAGGCAGCGCGAAGCTGGTGGGTCTGGTCTCCGGTGAGGGCGAGGTTGAGGCCTTGTCTTCGGGCGAAAACGGCGTTCTGATTTTCGACACGACGCCCTTCTATGCCGAGGGGGGCGGGCAGATTGGCGATGCCGGTGAAATCACCTTCGACAATGGTGCCGTCTTCCGTGTTGACGATGTTCAAAAGCGCGCCGGCACGCTCTACGCCCATATTGGCGAGCTCGTCAGAGGCGAGATCAAGCCGGGCGATGGTGCGCGCCTGAGCGTGGATGCGGCCCGCCGGTCAAAGACCATGGCGAACCACTCCGCTACCCACCTGCTCCACGCTGCGCTGCGCGATGTGCTGGGCCCGCATGTGACCCAGAAGGGCAGCTATGTCGGTCCGGACCGCCTGCGCTTTGACTTCTCCCACGCCAAGGCTTTGACCGCGGAAGAGAGCGAAGCGATCGAGGCCCAGGTCAATGCCGTCATTCGCCAGAATGCCGCTTCCAATATTGCCGAGATGACGCCGGATGCCGCCATCGAGGCCGGGGCCCTGGCCCTGTTTGGCGAAAAATACGGCGAGACGGTGCGCGTGCTGGCCATGGGCGATGCCCTTGATGGCGGGGACAAGGCCTATTCGGTGGAGCTGTGCGGCGGCATTCACGTCAATCGCACGGGCGATATCGCCCTGTTCAAGATTGTGGGCGAAAGCGCGGTCAGTGCCGGCATTCGCCGTGTTGAAGCCTTCACCGGTGAGGCCGCCCGCCAGTATCTGGAGACCGAGGCTGGTCGCGCGCGGTCTGCCGCACAGGCCCTGAAGGTCACGACAGCAGATCTCGCAGAGCGCATCGCCGCGTTGCAGAGCGAACGCAAGACGCTGGAGCGCCAGCTCGCCGAAGCCAAAAAGCAGCTCGCCATGGGCGGCGGCGCAGGTGCCGCGCCGGCTGGTCCTGAGGACGTCGCGGGGATCAAATTCACCGGGCGCGTCATCGAAGGCGTGGGCGGCAAGGACCTGCGCGGCCTGGTTGACGATGCACGCAGCCAGATGGGCTCCGGCGTTGCCGCCTTCATCGGCGTCAATGACGGCAAGGTCGCGCTGGCAGTCGGCCTGACCGATGACCTGGCTGGCGACCTCAGCGCAGTCGATCTGGTACGGGCCGGATCTGCGGCTGTGGGCGGCAAGGGCGGCGGCGGCCGTCCGGACTTTGCCCAGGCCGGTGGCCCGGATGGATCGAAGGCCGATGCCGCGCTTGAGGCCATCCGTGACGCCCTGAAGTCAGCAAACGCCCCGGCAGAGTAAAAAAACTCAAGCCTCAAAGCGGTTTGCCCCTAGCTTCGCTGCGTGCGCAGCGTATCTTGTATGTTCTGGCACAGGTTTAGGACACGAAGGGAGCGCGCTTGGCGGTTGAGGGCCATGACGTCTGGCTGAAAGATGCAGCCGTTTTTCTGGTGGCTGCGGGGGTTATTGTTCCCGCGCTGAAGGCGGTACGCGTCAGCGCTGTGCTTGGCTTTCTGCTTGCCGGTCTCGCGCTCGGGCCCTTCCTGCTTGGCGGGCTCGCAGATCGCTTTCCCATCCTTGAATGGGTCACCATAACCGACCCTGAGGCCGCCGCACCCTTTGCCGAGCTTGGGGTGCTCTTCCTGCTCTTCCTGTTGGGACTGGAATTGTCCTTCCAGCGCCTGTGGGCCCTTCGAAAGGCTGTGTTTGGTGCAGGCGGCCTGCAGGCGGTTGGTAGTGCGGTTGCGCTGGGCGGTGTGTGCTTCCTCTTGGGGCTGACCGGCCCCACAGCCGTCGTCATCGGCCTTGCGCTGGCCCTGTCGTCGACCGCCATAGTCATGCAGATCCTGGCCGAGCAGCGCCGCGTCGCGACGCCCGCCGGACGCTCCGCGCTCGCGGTTCTGCTGATGCAGGACATTCTGGTCGCGCCCATCCTGATCCTGGTGGGCTTCCTGGCGCGCGACGGCGACGGTGCCATCGGGGCGGCGCTTCTGGAAGCCTTCATTCAGGGCGCAATCGCGATCATTGTGATCATGCTGCTGGGCCGCATTGTTCTAAAGCCCGCCTTCCGCCTCGTGGCGCGCGTGGGTGGGCGCGACCTGATGATGGCGATCATCCTCGCGACCGTCGTGGGTGCGTCGCTCCTCACCGCTGAGGCGGGCCTGTCGCTGGCGCTCGGGGCGTTTCTGGCCGGACTGCTGCTGGGCGAGACCGAGTTCAAGCATCAGGCCGAGGTGGACCTGGAACCCTTTAAAGGCCTGCTGCTCGGCGTGTTTTTCACCACGGTCGGCATTGGCCTTGATCTCGGCGCCGTGTGGGACAATGCCGTGCTGGTGCTGGGCGGTCTGGCTGCGCTCCTCGCGATCAAGTTCATCGTCGTTTATGTCGCCGCGCGCCTGTTTGCCGGGGGGCACCCGGTAGCGTTGGAGACGGCGTTCCTGCTCGCGCCAGCGGGTGAATTTGCCTTTGTCATCCTCGCTGCAGCCAATGTTGGCGGTGTGGTGGACCCCGGGACCGCGGCCATCGTGACCGCCATTGCGGGCCTGTCCATGCTGCTCACGCCGGGCTTTGCCGCGCTTGGGCGACGATGGGCGCTGCGGATCGAAACGAAATCGCAAGTCCACGGCCCGCCCGCTGAAACGCTGGAAAGCCTGACCGATCTTGAGGGCCACGCCGTCATCGCGGGCATGGGCCGGGTGGGCCGGTCTATCGCTCGCGTGCTGGAGGCCGAGGGCGTGGAGGTTTTGGCGCTTGATCGCAATGCGGAGCGGGTCAAGCATCTGCGCCGCGATGGCTGGCGGGTCTATTTCGGCGATGCCTCCCGGCCCGACATTCTGTCGCGCGCCGGGGCGGAGACCGCAGCCTTTTTCGTGGTCACCGCCGATGATCCGGACAAAGCCTGCGCCATGGTGGCGGCTATGCGCGAGCTGCGCTCTGACGCGACCATTCTGGCGCGGGCCCGTGATGTCGACCACGGGGTGCGCCTACAAAAAGCCGGTGCCACTCATGTAACGCCTGAGGCGGTGGAGGCCGCCCTGCAGATGGCCGGCCGCGCGCTGGAGGATATTGGCCTGCCCGCCGAGGCGGTGCGCGATCGCATCGCCCATGAACGCGACGAGGAATACGCGCGCATCGAGCAGGAAAGCTAACAGGACTGCCCATGAAAACCCGCGTCCTCTCGACCCCCGCTTCAACCCGTCACCACCCGCCCGTCGGGCATCCCGAACGTGCTGAGCGCCATGCGGCCGTACTCGCCGGCGCGCGTGCTGCGGGTGTCGAGGTTGTCGACTGGGAGATCCCGGCCGACCGCACCGCGCTGGAGCGCGTTCATGTGCCCGCCCATTTGGACGCGATCTTCGACGCTGCGCCAATGGCGGGCGAGGTATCGCTGGACGCTGATACCCATATGAGCCCCGGCAGCCTGGATGCCGCGCTGCACGCCGCCGGAGCCGGTATGGCGGCGGTCGATCAGGTGCTGGACGGTCAGGCCGAGGCGGTCTTCGTGGCCGCCCGTCCACCGGGTCACCATGCCGAGCCGGACCGGGCCATGGGCTTTTGCCTGTTCAACACGGTCGCCATCGCCGCGATGCACGGAATCGCGGGGCGGGGGCTTTCCAACGCGGCTGTAGTCGATGTCGATGTGCACCATGGCAATGGGACACAGGCCTTCGCCGAGGACGAGCCCCGGCTTCAGTTCACCTCCCTGCACCAGGGCTGGATTTATCCCGGCACCGGCGCGGCCCATGAGCGGGGCCGTCACGGCAATATCCTGAACGTTGTTTTTGAAGCCGGAACGGGGCCGCAGGCCTGGCTTGAACGATTCGATTCTGAGGTCTGGCCCCGCCTTGAGCGAGATCGGCCGGAATTGCTTCTGGTTTCGGCCGGATTTGATGCCCATGAGGCCGATCCGCTGGCGGGTCTGGCACTGGATGATGCGGCTTATGGTGCCATGGGTGAGCGATTGGCCCGTGCGGCGCGTGAATTCAGTCATTCGCGGCTTGTCTGTGTGCTCGAGGGCGGATACGACTGCGCCGCTCTGGAACGGTCAGTGACGGCCTTTCTTGAGGCGCTTGCCGCGGGCTGAGGGACCGCAGCAGTGCGGCGTCGGTGTCTCTGTTAAAAACCCTCAGGGCCTGATACCCCAAACGTCATGTCAGACAGCGCGTCATCCACCAAGCCCGGCCAGATCGTCATCGCCCGCCATGGCGAGCCGGACATGAATCGCTACGAGAAGATGACGTGGCGGGGCTATGAGCGCTGGTGGGCGGCCTATGACGAGGCCGGCCTGAAACCGGGCCAGACACCGCCGGACTCCCTTGTGGCCGAAACGCGCAATGCGACAACGCTGCTCGCTTCCACACTGCCGCGCGCCATCGAGACCGCGAAGGCGTGTGCGGAGGGGCGCGAAATCGCCCTTGATTCCCAGTTTGTGGAGGCCCCGCTGCCTCCACCGCAAATCCCGGGCGTGTTCCGGGCCGTGACCTGGGGCGTGTTTGCCCGTTGCAGTTGGTGGCTGGGTCATTCGCGAGGCCGGGAAAGCCGGGCCCAGGCCGAACGCCGGGCTGACAGCGCCGCCCAGTTCCTGATCGATACCGCCCAGGCCGGGCCCGTCTCGCTGTTTGCCCATGGCTGGTATAATCGCATGCTGCGCCCTGCGCTGGCCCGCCGGGGCTGGAAATGCGTGCGTGATTGCAATGATGGCTACTGGTCCTGGCGCCGGTATGAGCTGAAAAACTAACCGAATGCGGGCCTTCAGGCTTGATCCCGAGCAGAGTTAGGGGTTTTCTGTCAGGCGCGCTTTACACATGGACGCATTTAGAATGGCTGACACATCTGCCGACATCGCGACGATGAGTTTTGAAGCGGCCCTCGCCGAGCTGGAGGGCATCGTGGAGCAGCTGGAGCGCGGCGAAGTCGAACTGGAAAAATCCATCGCCATGTATGAGCGCGGCGCGGCCCTGAAGGCCCATTGCGAAGCGCGCCTTAAAGAAGCCCAGCTGAAGGTCGACAAGATCGTCATCGGGGCGGACGGCAACCCAAGCGCCGAACCCGCGGATCTGGACTGACGCGTGATGAAGCCCGAAGACCCACCTGCAGATGAGATTTCACCGGACGATTTTTTCGCCGCTGATCTGCGTCTGGGTGAGATTGTCGAGGCCCAGCCTTTCCCCGAAGCGCGCAAGCCCGCCTACAAGCTGACGGTCGATTTCGGTCCCGGCGTGGGGGTGAAGAAAAGCTCCGCCCAGATCACCGACCACTACCGGCTTGATGAGCTTGTGGGAAAGCGTGTGATTGGAGTGGTGAATTTCCCGCCGCGCCAGATCGGCCCGGTGCGCTCCGAAGTGCTGGTGCTGGGCGTGACCGACAGCCAGGGTCAGATTGTGCTTCTTAGCCCCGACTTTGAGGCGCCGCTGGGCGCCCGGGTCTGTTAGCGCCGTGACCGATTTTCAAACTGCCCTGGCTGAAACCGCTGACCGCATCACCGTCGCACTGGATGCGCTATTGCCGCGCGCCGACGGTCCTGAAAAGACGCTGAATTCGGCCATGCGCTACGCCGCGCTGGGCCCGGGCAAGCGGCTGCGTCCCTTCCTGACCATTGAGTGCGGGCGCCTGGTGCAGGCTGATGAGCGGGCTCTGCTTCGAGCGGCCTGTGCGGTGGAATGCATCCACGCCTATTCGCTGATCCATGATGATCTGCCGAGCATGGACAATGACGACCTGCGCCGCGGCCGCCCGACCGTTCACATTGCCTATGACGAGGCGACCGCGATCCTCGCCGGGGATGCGCTGCAGACCCAGGCCTTCGAGATCATCTGCGATGAGGAGACCTGCGCCAGCCCGGCAGCGGCGGTGAACCTGGCCCGGCGCCTGGCGGAAGTGGCGGGCGCGCGCGGCATGGTTGGTGGACAAATGCTGGACATGGCGATCGAGGAAGCCGGTGATGGCGAGGTCGATATCGGTCTGATCACCCGCTGCCAGCGCATGAAGACCGGCGCGCTGATCGCGTTTTCCGCCGAAGCCGGGGCCATCATCGTCGATGCCGATCGCGAGGTGCGCACCGCGTTTGAGGGCTTTGCCCATGATCTGGGCCTGTGCTTCCAGATCGTGGATGATTTGCTGGATGCGGTTGGCGATGAAAACCTGACCGGCAAGCGCACACAAAAAGATGCCGAGCAGGGCAAAACGACTTTCGTGACCATTCTGGGGGTCGATGGCGCGCGCGACCACGCGCAGCGACTCGCGACCCAGGCCAAGGAACATCTTGATTTGTTTGGGTCTCAGGCCCAACGCCTTCGGGACTGTGTGGATTACGTCTTGGAACGCCAGACGTAATGTTTACAGTTCTATAACACTTTGAATGCCGGAGCTTCCCATGCCCGAGACGCCATATCTGGACCAGGTCAACACCCCGATTGACCTTAAAAATCGGGACATGGCCTTCATCAAAGGCCTCGCCGACGACGTCCGTACCGAGGTGATCGATGCGGTCTCCGAAACCGGCGGGCATCTGGGTGCAGGCCTTGGCGTGGTCGAGCTGACCGTCGCGCTTCACCATGTGTTTGATACACCTGATGACGTTCTGATCTGGGATGTGGGCCACCAGTGCTACCCGCACAAGGTGCTGACCGGTCGCCGCGACCGCATGCGTACAATCCGCCAAGGCGGCGGTCTGTCCGGTTTTACCAAGCGTTCTGAAAGTGAGTACGACCCGTTCGGGGCGGCCCACGCCTCGACCTCCATTTCCGCCGGGCTTGGCTTTGCGGTCGGCCGTGACCTGAAGGAACAGCATGATCGCAAGGTCATTGCGGTGATCGGGGACGGCTCCATGTCGGCGGGCATGGCCTATGAGGCGATGAATAATGCCGGCGCGCTGAAGTCCGACATGATTGTCATCCTCAATGACAACGACATGTCCATCGCCCCGCCGGTCGGCGCGATGAGCCACTATTTCGCCCGCCAGGTCAGCTCCAAGGGCTATAATCAGGTCCGCAAGCTGGGCAAGGGTGTGGCCAAGGCGCTGGGCATGGAAAACAGCGCGCGCAAGGCCGAGGAGTATCTGCGCGGCATGGCGGTTGGCGGCACGCTGTTTGAGGAAATGGGCTTCCGCTATATCGGCCCGATCGACGGCCACGACCTTGATCAGCTGATCCCGGTCCTGCGCAATGTGCGCGACGTGATTGAAGGCCCGGTCCTGATCCACGCCGTCACGCAAAAGGGCAAGGGCTACGCCCCGGCCGAACAGGCCGCCGACAAGTATCACGGCGTGTCGAAATTCAACGTCATCACGGGCGAGCAGAAGAAGTCCAAGCCGTCGGCACCGAGCTATACGTCGGTCTTTGGCAACACGCTGACCAAGCTGGCCGAGACCGATGCGAAAATCTGTGCCGTCACCGCGGCGATGCCGGGCGGGACCGGCGTTGATAAATTCGCCGCCGCTTACCCTGATCGCGCCTTTGACGTGGGCATTGCCGAACAGCATGCGGTGACGTTTGCCGCCGGCCTCGCGGCTGAGGGCTTGAAGCCGTATGCCGCGATCTACTCCACCTTCCTGCAGCGCGGCTATGACCAGGTTGTCCACGATGTGGCAATCCAGAAGCTGCCCGTGCGCTTTGCCATCGACCGCGCCGGTCTGGTGGGCAATGACGGCCAGACCCATGCCGGCTCGTTCGACGTGGGCTATCTGGGCGCGCTGCCCGGCATGGTGCTGATGGCCGCCGCTGACGAGGCGGAGCTCGCCAACATGGTCGCGACCGCCAACGCCATTGATGACCGCCCCAGCGCCTTCCGCTATCCGCGCGGCGAAGGGACCGGTGTGGAGCTACCCGAAACGCCGACCCCGCTGGAGATCGGCAAGGGCCGCATGATCCGCGAAGGCAGTGGCGTGGCCATCCTCAGCTTTGGTGCGCGCCTGCAGGAGGTGCTCAAGAGCGCCGATGAGCTCGCCGAGTTCGGGCTGAACCCGACCATCGCCGATGCCCGCTTCGCTAAGCCTCTGGATGAAGACCTGATCCTGCGTCTGGCCAAAGAGCATGAGGTGCTGATCACCATCGAAGAAGGCGCTGTCGGTGGCTTTGGAGCCTTCGTACTGCACATGCTGGCCGACAAGGGTGCGCTCGATGCCGGCCTGAAAATCCGCACGATGACGCTGCCGGATGTCTTCCAGGATCAGGACAGCCCGTACCAGATGTACGAGGCGGCAGGCCTTAACGCCAAGCACATCACGGCAAAGGTGCTGGATGCGCTGGGCCGCGAGACCGAGGCCGCCAAGGCGCTGGCGGGTTAAGTCCGGCACCTATGCGGGCTGACAAATATCTGGTCGAACACGGCTATTTTGAAACCCGCGCAAAGGCCCAGGCCGCGATTGCCGCTGGCAATGTGCGTGTGAATGGCGAGGTGTGGACCAAAGCCTCGCGCGCCATTCCGGACGGGGCACGCGTTGAGGCTGAGGCCGCTCACCCCTGGGTCAGCCGCGCCGCGCTGAAGCTTGTTGCGGGGCTGAACGCCTTTGGCATCAATCCGGCCGGGCGGACCTGCCTCGACGTGGGATCCTCCACCGGCGGGTTTACCGAAGTCCTGCTGGACCGCGGAGCATCCCGGGTCATTTCGGTTGATGTCGGGCGCGATCAGCTGGATGCAAAGCTACGTGCCGACCATCGCGTGCTCAGCCTTGAGGGGCAGGATGCGCGCACGCTGACGCTGGACCTGATCGGCGGGGAAGCCCCAAGCCTCGTCGTCTGTGACGCCAGCTTTATCAGCCTTGAAAAAGTCCTCGCCACGCCGCTGGCTCTGGCGGCACCCTGCGCTGACCTTGTCGCTCTGTTCAAACCGCAGTTCGAGGTTGGCCGTGCCCATGTGGGCAAAGGCGGCATCGTGAAGGATGAGGCCGCGACCGCGCGCGCAGAAAAAAACGCCCGCGCCTTTCTGGCGCGGGCGGGATTTGAGGTGTCGGGCACGGTCGAAAGCCCGATTGCTGGGGGAGATGGGAATCGTGAGCGGCTCATCGCTGCGAGAAAATCAGAGCCGCAAGAAAGTCAGACGTCTGGCGCGCCAGTTTAACGCGCTGGCCGCCAGATGCCGTCGGTGCCCTGGCACATCAGAACGATGGCCCCATTGCCAGAGCGCATGTCCCGGCACGGACCGGTCGATGCGCCGGAGGCAACCGTGACCGAGCTGGCTGAATAATTGCGACTGTCGAGCTGGTAATCCTCACCGCCGACAAGCACTTGGCCAGAAGACTGGTCATAGCTGCCATAGCCCGGCGTGTCGTAGCTGTACTGAGCCGGACCCTGATAGTCGTAAGCGTCCGAATAGCCCGGGTCGGCATAGCCCTGATCATAGCCATAGCCGCTTTGCTGATAGCCA
The DNA here is from genome assembly GCA_043513725.1 of Oceanicaulis sp. GTDB lineage: Bacteria > Pseudomonadota > Alphaproteobacteria > Caulobacterales > Maricaulaceae > Oceanicaulis. The sequence continues at coordinate 2,665,394 of CP121338.1, forward strand.
TAGCGGCCCTGGCGGTAGCGGTCGCAGGCATCGCCCTGACCGGCCACAGCCGCGCCTGCAAGGGCCCCCAGGCCTGCACCGGCGAGCACGGCACCGTCATTGCCTTCTTCGTGGTGACGACCGCGATGGTGCCGTCCACGATGGCCGCCGTGGCGATAACCGCGGTTGCGATAGCCGTGGTGACCGCGATAGCCGCGATGGTTCCGGGCACGGTCCTGCTGATCATCGTGCAACTCTGCACCGACAACAGCGCCCAGGATCCCGCCGATCACTGCACCGGCAACCTGGCGATTGCGCTGCTCACGCACGCACTGTTCATACTGGGCATTGCCGGTATAGGTGCTCTGCGCGCCATAGCTCTGGGCGCTGGCACCGGCCGCAAGGGCGGGCAGAAGGGCTGCACTGGTCACAGCAGCAAGGGTCAGTCGAACCATGGTTTAGCCTCCTTGGCCGTGGCGCTCGGGCCGTCTGCCGTCACGCCGGTTTGATAGATTAAGCAAATCTTACGCCGGGCGCGATGAGCCCAACATGAACAGCTCAAAAAAAGACCCGACACGGGGGCGTGCCGGGCCTTTCTGCAGTCAGCAGGCGCGATAGGGAGCGCTTACTGGATGCGAGCCGTCTGCCAGCGCCCGTAGGCGTCCTGGCACATGCGCACGCGGTCGTAGACCACCTCGCCATTGGGCAGGAAGATTTCTGCATCCCCCCAGCGGCAGCGACGCGCACCATAGGTGTGATAGTCGCGGGCGTAGACCACGCCATGAATGCCCGAATACGGGTTGTGCCAGTAGTAGGGCTGGTTGTTGTCGAAGGCGTAGTGGACCGCATAGCGATAGTGACCGCGATCACAGTCGCTCAGCGCTGTGCCCAGGCCTGCGCCAAAGATGCCGCCTGCCAGGATCGCCCCGGCGTCCCCGTCGCTGACCGCACCGCTGAACAGCGCGCCGATCAGGGCTGTGGCCAGCACCGTCTCACCATCAGCCTGGCAGAAGCGGTCTGAATAGTGGAAGCGGCGGTTCGCATAATGGTTATGGAAGCGCGTGTGGTAACGCCAGTTGGTACGAAGGCCCCAGTGACGGTGGCGATAATGCCGGTCGCGATAGTGATAGCGGTTCACCTGGCGGTGGCGGTTGTGGCCATAGTGGCGGTCACGGCGATTGTCGAAGCGCTGGTCCCGGCGATGATCCCGGCGATAGTCATGACGACGGTCGCGGCGGTCGTCATAGCGATGATCGCGGCGCTGATCCCGGCGGAAATCACGACGCTGGTCACGATTGTTGAACCGTTGATCCCGACGCTGATCGCGGCGCGCGTCCTGACGGCGGTCACGGCGATTGTCAAAACGGTCGTCCCGGCGCTGATCCCTGCGAGCTTCCTGACGGCGGTCGCGGCGTTCTTCCCGGACCTGGTTGCCAATCCGGTCGCCCAGGGAGCCTCCATTTGCGCGCTGTGTCACGTCGCGGCGATCACGCTGGAAGGCGTCGGGACGGCGTTGGTCCCGACGTGCGTCGCGGCGCTGCTGTTGGCGCTGGCCCGCCTGCTGACGATTGCCGCGATTGATGGCGCGGTCATCGCGTCGGTTATTCTGCGCCCGGCGTTCCCGACGTTGCTGAGGCTGGGGGCGGGCTTCCTGGCGGCGCTCGGCCCGACGCTCAGCGCGGCGCTCGTTGCGCCGTTCAGCAGCGCGCTCGCCACGGTCCTGTCGGCCATCGCGGCGTTCGGCGCGGTCTTGTCGGCCGCCACGGTCGTCTTGCTGGACGGTGACCGCGGCTTGCGCGGTCGGGGCAGCGATCAAGCTGGGGCCGGAGAGCAGGCCCACAGCCAGAACGGCACCCGTTAGCGATCGAAGCATCATCGCTGGGTCCTTTCTGGTGTTCTTGTGCCGACACAGTCTGCCGACGGACTTTACCACATTAGAAAACCGACCCTGACGCGAAGATGAACAAAAGGTTCACGGTCGCGCTGTGTCTTCCTCAGGACCGGTATCGTTGCGCGAGAACAGTCTTTGACACCCCCCGGTTCATCCGGGGGATCCATGTGTTGATCTCTAAATCCAACCGGCCTGGGTGGCCCGGACAAGCCGGACCATGACTGTCTGTGGTGATTGTGCAAAGTGGCTGCCGGGTGTTGCCGCTTGACGCTCTACCGGCTTCGGCGTAGCGCAAGCGCCATGAAGAACCGTCGCCGCAAACCCGCCCCGCCTGCCCGACAGATCACGGCCACCGCCAAAGCGCTGGGTGCGCGCGGTGATGCCGTGTTTGAAGGCCCCATCTATGCGCCAGGCGTCCTGCCCGGTGAGGAGGCGCGGCTGGAGGTGCGTGGTGAGCGCGGGCGGCTGGTGGAGCTGCTTTCACACTCACCCGATCGCGTCACGCCGCCCTGTCCGGTGGCAGATGTCTGTGGCGGCTGTTCGGTCCAGCATCTGGAGCTGGAGGCCTATCGCACCTGGAAGCGCAATATCGCGGCTGAGGCCCTCTCGCGCGCCGGGATCACGGCCGAGCTGGCCGATCTGGTTGATGCCAGCGGAGACGGGCGTCGGCGGATGACCTTCCACGGCTTCCAGGTTGGTGTGAAGACAGTGTTCGGCCTATCCGAACGCGCCGGTGACCGTCTTGTGGAATTGACCGATTGCCCCGTTGCCGTTCCGGCCATTCGCACCAGCATTGAAGATCTGCGTGCGCTGGCCGGTCACGCTGCGCCGAAGAAAGGCCGGCTGGACATCGTCGTCGCCGCGCTTGATCCAGGCCTTGATGTCGCCGTGCGTGGCGCAGGTGAGCTGACCCTGGCGCTGCGCGAATTCATCGCTGAAAGAGCTTCGGCGCGCGGCTGGTCGCGGGTGACCGTGGATGGTGAGCCGGTGATCGAGATTGCTGCGCCGAAAGTTCATTTCGGTGATGTGCCGGTGGTGCCGCCGCCCGGTGGTTTCCTGCAGGCCACCGAAGCTGGAGAGGCGGCGCTGGCCGAAGTCGTGATGCGGGCGGCTGTCGGTGCGAAGAATGTCGTCGACCTGTTTGCGGGTTCCGGGGCGTTTGCCCTGCGTATGGCCCGAAAGGCCCATGTGCTTGCCGTGGAAGGTGAGGGCGGTCCGCTGCAGGCACTCAAGCGTGCCGGTGAGCGAGTGCCGGGCCTGAAGCCGGTCGACGCCCGGGTGCGTGATCTGGCGCTGGAACCGCTCAGCGTAAAGGAGCTGGAGGGGGCAGATCTGGTGGTCGTCGACCCGCCGCGCTCTGGCGCGAAGGCCCAGATGGAGCGGCTTGCCGATTCCATGGTGCCGACCGTGTGCTCCATCTCCTGCAACCCGGCGACCTTCGCGCGCGATACAGCGATCCTGATTGAGGGTGGCTACAAGATTGACGGGCCCATTTTGCCGGTGGACCAGTTCAAATGGACCGGCCATGTGGAGTTGGCGGCCGTGTTCCGGCGCTAAGGGCTAAAGGCTGTCATAGAAGGCCAGGATAGACTCGCTCCACATTTCAGGGGCCTGAAGCTGGCAGAAATGGCCTACGCCGGGCATCAGCGTCAGGCGCGCTGCGGGGCATACGACGTCTTTCAGGTGGCGGGCGACCCGTGCCGGGGCAACGGCATCAGCCTCACCCCAGCAGATATGGACGGGGCGTCCAAACTGGCTCAGAGCCTTGAGCCAGCGCGGGTTCTGAAAGCGGTCACGGTCATCGAGATAGCGGATGATTTTCCAGCTGAGCAGATGACCGTCTGCAAGCGCGTTGATCTGCCAGAGTCGCGTGATGTCAGACTCATCAAACGGGGCTCCGTTGGCGGCCTCCACCTGACCCTTGAAGGTCGGGTAGCGGGTGAAGCGATTGAGCAGCGGTCCAAGTGTGTGATGTCGCAACAGCTTCTGCATGGGCACCAGAGCCGCTTTCTCCATCACCATATTGCCGTTGGTGAAGGTCAGGGACTGAAGGCCCGCATCAAACCAGCCCGGGAGCAGCCCCTGAACGCAGCGGGCCACTAGCTCAGTCAGTACGCTATCGCCCATATCATGGCTGATTGCGTGACCGCCGCGGATGCCAAGCGCTTTCCAGACAGACAACAGGGCATCGGCCTGCTCCATCAGGGCGTAGGTCAGGCGCTCCGGCTTGTCGCTGAAGCCGAAGCCGGGAAAATCGACCAAGACGATGCGATCAAAGCGCTCGGCCAAGCGGCCTACCACCTTGTGATAGGAAAAGCTGGACTCCGGATAGCCGTGGAAGAGCAGTAGCGTTTTGTCCGGTGGAGCCGAGCTGTCCCCGATATCGCGATAGAAAATATTGCAATCGCCCAGTGGCCAGCGCCAGCATGATCCGGCCTCACGCCAGGCCTGAACGTCGTCTGGAAGCGGATGGATTGGGGTTGCGGACAAATCTGTCTCCTCGATCGGGCTAAATACCGTCGAAGATTTCAACCGTCAGATCAATGGATCGCGGCGTGCGCTGCGCCTATTTCGCGGTCCAGCCACCGTCGACCGTGATGTCGTTGCCGTTCACGTTGGCACCGTCGTCACTGACCAGGTAGAGCAGGGCACCCAGAAGCTGGTCATAGGTGACGAATTTCTTCGTCGGCTGGGCGGCGAGCATGACGTCCTTGACGACCTCGTCCTCGCTGATGCCGCGAGACCGGGCCGTGTCGGCGATCTGATTTTCAACGAGCGGCGTTTTTACATAGCCGGGATTGATGCAGTTCGCGGTGATGCCGGCCTGCGCCACCTCCAGGGCCACGGTCTTGGTCAAACCATAGACCCCGTGCTTGGCGGCGACGTAAGCCGACTTGAACGGGCTGGCTCGCAGGGCGTGGGCCGAGGCGATGTTGACAATCCGCCCATGGCCCGCGGCCTTCATGACCGGCACAGCGGCCCGCATGGCGTGAAAGACACTCGTGAGATTGATGCCAATAATGGCGTCCCACTTGTCGACCGGGAATTCATCAATCGGAGCGACGTGCTGGATGCCGGCATTGTTGACCAGGATATCAAGACGGCCGGTTTCGCTGTGCGCAAAGCCGATCAGGTCAGCGATCTCGTCAGGTTCCAGCATGTTGGCCGGGTGATAAAGGCAGATAACCCCGTGCTCTTCGGCGATCCGTGACCGCAGCGCTTCGATCTCGTCACCATCGCCGAGGCCATTGAGGACGATATTGGCCCCGTTCAGCGCCAGACCTTCGGCCATGGCCGCGCCGATGCCGGAGGTCGACCCGGTAATCACGGCCGTCTGGCCGGACAAATCAACACGCACCGCGCCCATGGCGAGCTCCTGAAATTCGCGAACTATGCTGCACCGCAGAAAAGCCGGGTGCCAGCACTGGCGTCAAGAGGATAAGGCGGTGCCTAGCCCTTCTTTGGGGCAGGCTGGGGGCGGGTGAACAGCCATTTGTCGGCGGTCGAGCCTTCGGCATCGAAACGATAGCCGCCGACATTGAAGTCTTTCAGCTTTTCCGGTTCTTCGATCCGATTGTCGATGATCCAGCGGGCCATGGAACCGCGCGCCTGCTTGGCATAGACCATCAGGGCACGCAGCTTGCCGTCCTTTTCTTCCTTGAAGTCCGGCGTGATCACCGGGACACCCAGTGACTTCAGCTTCGCCGCCTTGGAATATTCGTTCGAGGCGAGGTTCACCACCGCTGGCTGGCTTTGACCTTCAAGGTCAGCCTTCAGCGCGTGGGCGATGTCATCGCCCCAGAAATCATAAAGATTTGAGCCTTTACGCGTTTTCAGGCGCGTGCCCATTTCCAGACGATAGGGCTGGATGGCGTCCTTCGGGCGGAGAACCCCATAGAGCCCGGACAGGATGCGCAAATGGTCCTGCGCCCAGTTCAGATCGTCCTCGCTCATCGAAGGGGCGTCGAGGCCGCGATAGACTTCACCATTGAACACCATGGCGGCCGGGCGACCGTCGGTGCTTTCCGGATCAAAGGCCTTGAAGCGTTCGCGATTGAGCTGGGCCAGGTCATCAGACAGGCCCATCAGCGACTTCAGCTTTGGTGCCGTCAGCCCCGCCGTCGTCTTCGACAGGACGCGCGTGCGCTCCTTGAGCACTGGCGTGGTGGTGTCCACCTCCACACCGCGCGGTTCGAAATCGAGGGCCTTGGCCGGCGACAGCAGAATCAGCATGCAAAACGCTCCGTCTTCAGGTTGGTTTTGCAGATAAGGCGGCAGGCCTTTAAGGGCAAGTTCGCAGCCTAACCCCCGATCAGCACACGCGGGTTCATAATGCCCCTAGGGTCAAGCGCCTGCTTGATCGCGCGCATGACGGCGACTTCAGCGGGTTTGCGGGCGGACAGTTCGGCCTGCTTGAGGATACCCACGCCGTGCTCGGCCGAAATCGAACCGCCATGGCTGTCCACCAGGTCGTAGATTCTCGCCGTCACCGGAGCCATGCGCTCAATGAAGGCTTCGTCGGAGCCCGGTGCCTTACGCGCTACGTTAAAGTGGACATTGCCGTCGCCGACGTGGCCAAAGGCAATCACCATCACTTCAGGGTCAGCGTTTTCAGCGAGTCTGATCGCCTCTTCCATGAATTGACCCATGCGAGAGACGGGCACGGAGACATCATGCTTGGCCGCCTTGCCGTGCGCTTTTTCCGCTTCAGGAATGCCTTCGCGCAGGGCCCAGAAGCTAGCGGCCTGGGCGTCGGACTGACTGATCACTGCATCGCTCGTGAGCTCGCGCTCGAACGCTGCGCCGAGCGCCTCTTCAAGCAGGCTCGATGCCCGGTTTTTCTCAGCACTCACGAGTTCGATCAGAACGGCCCAGTCCGGCGCGCTGTCGAGCGGTTGGCGCACGCCGGGGATGTGACCGACCGCCAGATCGATGGCGTTTTTGGGCATAAGCTCGAACGCGGCGACTGCGCCACCGGTGTGATCCTTCATGAAACCCAGCAGCTCGACAGCCGCGCGGGGGTTGTTGACGGCGGCAACAGCGACGGCGGTTGAGGCCGGGCGCGGGAAAAGCTTCAGCGTGGCTGCGGTGACAATCCCCAGCGTGCCTTCAGCGCCGATGAAGAGCTGTTTGAGGTCGTAGCCGGTATTGTCCTTCCTCAGGCCCGACAGGTCCGACAGGATCCGCCCGTCCGGCAGCACGACCTCCAGGCCCAGCACCAGATCGCGCATCATGCCATAGCGCAGGACATGAACACCGCCGGCATTGGTGGAGATCAGCCCGCCAATCATCGCCGAGCCCTGCGAGCCCAGCGAGAGCGGGAACAGCTTGCCCGCATCAGCGGCCGTTGACTGGATGGTTTCCAGGATCGCACCGGCCTCGCAGGTCAGAGACTCGTTTGCAGGATCGATGGCACGCACCGCAGTCATGCGTTTCAGCGAGATCAGAACTTCGCCCTGAGGCGTGGACCCGCCTACCAGCCCGGTATTGCCGCCTTGGGGCAGGACCGCGATGCCGGCCTCATTGCAGGCTTTCAGGATTTTCGCGACCTCTTCGGTGCTGCCGGGCTTCAGCAGCAGTGGGCTCTCACCGCGGTAACGCCCCCGCCAGTCACGGGTATGCCCGTCAATCTCACCAGGATCGGTCGACCAGGCGTTAGTGGGCAAGGACTGCGTGAGGGTGTGAAGCGCGTCGATCATGCCCGCCATGATAGGCAGTCAGATCGCTGCGAACAGGGGGGGTGATGCTTATTTCGGAGCCGGTCGGAGGACCGCTTCAAAGCGCAGGGCCGGAACTTCGCGGGCGCGGCCTTCGAAGTGGTAGTCGGCCCCTTTTTTCTTGCCGGTCAGAACCAGCACGAATTCCGTGGCTTCGCCGAAGACCGAGTATTTGCTCTCATCGTGCTGTCGCACATGGAGCGTGACCTCGATCTTCTGCTCGGTCCCGCTGATCTTGCCGACATAATACATGCCGGAATCCCCGCCATACACATCGTCGCCATCCACAAAGATGACGCCGCCGGAGTCGTCCAGTGGTGTGCGGAAGCGAGTGAGATAGAAGCCGCGTTCAATAACCATGTCAGTACCTTAGCAGCGGAAAGTGAACGCCGCTTTAATCTGAATGAATTCAACGATCAGCAGATGCACGCTGCAACCGGTCATTGATTGCTTCGCCCAGTCCTTCCAAGGGAATGGGTGCAACCGCAATGATAGCAGATTTTCCATCCAGATACCGCAACCCCGTAAAAAGGTGGGCCGCGGCCTCACTCAGGTCGCCGGATGGCGACAGGTCGAAGCGATGGTCAGCGTCGTCTCCGCGCCACGGTCCGAACGCGAGATAGGCCTCACCTGCGCTGGGTGCCTCCGCATTCAATCTAACGCGCGATCCGGGCGCGTAGTGGCTGGACAACTGCCCAGGGGCGGTCGGGGATTCTGGAGTTGCACTGCCGCCGCCTAGTCTTCCCGTGACCGCTTCAATCGCATCTCGGGCCAAGCCGCCGGGCCGCAGCAGGGCCGGGCGCTCCGGCTCAATGAAGGACACGATGGTGCTTTCAACGCCCACCGGGCAGGAGCCACCATCCAGGATCAGGTGTATCCGGCCATTCAGGCTGCCCTTCACATGTGCTGCTGTCGTGGGGCTGACAGCGCCTGAGGCATTTGCGCTTGGCGCAGCCAGCGGACGGTCCAGCCGTGAGACAAGTGCCGTGAGCGCCGCCGATTTCGGCCAGCGCACAGCCAGCGTATCGAGGCCGGCGGCCGCCAGGTCGCTGATCGGTGAATTTGGTTGGCGTGCCGCCACGACGGTCAGCGGGCCTGGCCAGTGAATCTCAACAAGCGTTTTGGCTTTGCCCGGAAGCGAAACCAGGCGTTCAGCCCGCTCCAAGCTGTCCACATGGGCGATCAGCGGGTTAAAGCTTGGGCGTCCCTTTGCCTCATACACGCCCGCCACAGCCTCACCATTGGTGGCGTCACAGGCGAGACCGTAGACGGTTTCGGTGGGGACAGCCACGCATCCGCCTGCACGCAGGATGTCAGCCGCCCTATCAAGGGCAGAGGGATCATCGGATGGCAAAATGGGCGTATCTGAGGGCGGGGCAGGGCGCATAGCGATGTTCCTAGCCGCGCGCCCTGCGTGACGCAATCAGTCGGACGCGGCGCTGGTCTCGCTTTCTTCCGCGCCCTCGCGCGTCGCTTCGATATGCAGGTTCAGCTCCACATCGTCGCCGATATTATTGCCCCAGCTGGAATTGTTGAGGCCCCAGTCGGCTCGGCTCAGCGTGAAGCCGCCTTCAGCCACTGCGCGGTCGCCATCGATATCGAGGGTGAAATCCAGCACTACGTCGCGGCTCATGTCACGCAGTGTAAGCGTTCCTGTCGCAGCGTATCCGGTCGCTGTCTCGCGGATGTCGGTCGAGGTAAAGCGGACCGCATCAAAGCGTTCGATATGCAAGCCGGAGGAGCCTTCCAGCGCCTCCTGATATTCCGGGACCTGTTCACCGTCCGCGGTGCGGACCTGGCCCGATGTGGAATAGACCACAGCTTCGATGGAGGCCTCGTCCAGTGCTCCAGGGTCGAGCGTGATCGTCGCGTCAAAGTCGCCAAAGCGCGCCACAACCGGCGAGCCGAAGACTGTCATGTTTGCGGTCACGGCGGAATTATCCACGTCTACGGCCCAGTTCTGAGCCAGAGCGGACGTGGAGAAGAGGGCTGCCGAGGCAGCTGCAAGCAGTAGCGTTTTCATACCAGTCACCTCGGGGAGTTGTTCTTGTGTGAGCGGTTTTAAAGGTTTAGCGGATGATCGGGATCATGCGGGCCAACACGCCGTCATTCTTGACGAATTCATGCTTCACCGCCGCGGCGATGTGGACCGCAATAAAGGCAATGAGAACCCAGCTGCCTGCACCGTGCATGGAGCCCGTCAGGCTCTGCATGGCCTCGGTCTGCGGCACGGGCAGCTTTGGAAGCTCAATGGCGTCAAACAGCAGGATGGGCTGGTCACCCCCATAGGAGGAGGCCGCCATGTAACCGCCAATCGGAATACCGATCATCAGGACATAGAAACCGATGTGCGTGATACGCGCGGCCACACGCTCCCAGGCCTTCATGCCATCGGGCAGCGGAGGCACCTTGTGGGTCAGACGCCAGGCGAGACGCGCCAGCGAGAGCACCAGGATCAAAATGCCTGTGGTCTTGTGCCAGTTAAAGCCGGACGCCAGCTCTCGATACTGCTCGAGGGATGTGATTCCCGCCTCGCGACGGTCTTCCAGATTCCAGCCATAAAGAATTGATGTGACCAGCAGGGCAGCGATTAGCCAGTGCAGCAGGATCGCGACCGCTGTGTATCGGCCCTGGTCCCGGATCGGTTGAGGCGTGGCAGTATCAGTCATGGCCTTCGTCACTCCTGAAGGAATTCTGCTTCAATATTTAGGCGAACCGTGTCGCCGATAAAGTTCCCGGGAAGTCTCCCGACACCAAACTCGGTACGGTCGATTTCCAATTTAGCACCAAAACCAATGGCTTGTCGCCCTTCGAGTGGATTGAAGAGGCCGCCATAAAACTCTGTTTCCAAAACGGCAGGATGGGACTGGCCTTTCAGCGTTAGCGTGCCGTGCACCCGACCTGTCGTGTCGCCCGTGACCTCTATGCGGTCGGAAACAAAGACAATTTCGGGATAGGTCTCGACGTCGAACCAGCCCGACCCGCGCAGGGTTTCGTCAAAATCCGGATCACCGGTTGAAACCGACGCGGCGTCCACGGTGGCGGTCAGCCGGGCATTTTCGGGGTTGGCGGGATCAAAGCTGAGTGACGCGTCTGCACGATCAAAACGCGCCGTGTACCAGGACAGCCCGAGATGTCTGATCTGCCACGTCACGCTGGTATGGCCCGCATCGAGCCGCCAGTCGCCTGCCGGCAAATCAACCGGATCGACCGACGGTGCCGAGACGCACGCGGTCAGGACCAGGGCGCACAGCGCGGCAAACGGAGCTTTCATTCGGCGACCTCATCGGCTTCAAATCTTCAACTAGATCGCGGACGGACCGCGACCAATCGCCCGACCTCTACCGCCGCGCGTCGAACACGCTATGTTGGCCGCCAAGACCAAAATTCTGCCGCTCAAAGGACGCCATTCCATGACCTATCGCGCCCCGGTTCGTGACATTCGCTTCGCATTGGAGGAAATCGCCGCCATGGATGGGCTGAAGGCTACGGGCGAGTTTCCCGAGTTCAGCTCTGATCTGACCCCGGCGATCCTGGATGAAGCTGCAAAGCTCGCCAATGACGTGCTGGCTCCGCTGAACTGGACGGGTGATCAGACCGGCTGCACCCTGAAAGACGGGCAGGTCACGACGCCCGACGGCTTCAAGGACGCCTACGCGAAATTCGTCGAAGGCGGCTGGCAGGGGCTGCAGTTCCCGACCGAGGCTGGCGGGATGGGCCTGCCTAAGGCGCTGGGCTGCGCGCTGATGGAAATGCTGCAAAGCTCGAACATGGCCTTTGGCCTCGGCCCCATGCTGAGCTTCGGCGCGATTGAATCGCTGATTGAGCTCGGCAGTGATGAGCAGCGCGATATCTACCTGTCCAAGCTGATCAGCGGAGAATGGACGGCGACCATGAACCTGACCGAGCCTCAGGCGGGTTCAGACGTGGGCGCGCTGCGCACCAAGGCAGAGCCAAACCCGGACGGCAGCTGGTCGATCAGCGGCCAGAAAATCTACATCACCTGGGGCGAGCACGATTGTGCAGAGAATATCATCCACCTCGTTCTGGCGCGCACGCCTGACGGGGCTCCGGGCACCAAGGGGATCTCGCTTTTCCTGGTGCCGAAATTCATCCCCGATGCGGACGGCAATCCGGGCGAGCGCAATGCGGTGACCGCCATCGGACTTGAGCACAAGATGGGCATTCACGGTTCGCCGACTTGCACCATGGAATATGCCGGTGCCAAGGGCTGGCTCATCGGCGAAGAGTTCAGGGGCATGGCCGGTATGTTCATCATGATGAACTCCGCGCGCCTGAATGTCGGGGTGCAGGGCGTCGGCATCGCCGAGCGCGCCTATCAGCAGGCGTTGGCCTATGCGAAAGATCGCCGGCAGGGGCGGGCGATAAACAAGGATGACCACGGGCCGCACGCGATCATTGACCATCCCGATGTCCGCCGCACGCTGGCGGTCATGAAGGCGAAGATCGAGGCCGCCCGCGCCATCTGCTTCCACGCTGCGGTGGAGGCGGACCTCGCCTTGAGCCAGGACGATGACGAGGAAGCCGCCTGGTCGAAGCGTCGTGAAGACCTGCTGATCCCGATCGCCAAGGCCTGGTCAACCGATGTGGGCGTGGAAGTCGCGTCCTTGGGCGTTCAGGTCCATGGTGGCATGGGCTTTGTGGAGGAAACCGGCGCGGCCCAGCACTATCGCGATGCGCGCATTGCTCCAATCTATGAAGGCACGAACGGGATCCAGGCGATTGACCTGGTGGGCCGCAAGCTGGCGCGCGATGGCGGCCATGCCATGGGCGAGCTTATCGAGGATATCCGCCAGACGGTGGAAGACTGCGAAACCAGCTCCAATCCTGAGCTGCCAGAACTCGCACGCTGGCTGAAACCGGCCGGCGACGCCCTGGAGGCCGCGTCCCAGTGGATGGTGCAGGCCCCTGATGCCGACCGTCTCGCCGGGGCCACCAGCTATCTGAAGCTGGCCGGTGACGTGACCGGTGGCTGGCTGTTGTGTGTGGGCGCGGTCGCCGCGCAGCGCATGCTGAAAGATGGCGTGGGTGAGGACGATTATGCCCGCTCACGCATTTCGCTGGCCCGCGTTTATGCCGACACGGTGCTTTCCGGCGCACCGGGGCTCCTTGGTGATATCAAGATGGGGGCCGACACCCTGTTCGAGCCGGGCGAGGCCATGCTGGAAAGCGCCTAGAGCCAGAAGCCCTTGGGATCGGTCTGCGGGCGGCCGTCGACAGCCCGCATCAATCCAACCGCTGAGCGGATGACCAGCCATATCGCACCGCCGATCAGGATCAGCACGCCAATGCCGATCCAGGAGGTAAGGGCGCCGACGACGAAAATGGCGAGGCCGTACCAGAAACTGCGGATCTGATAGTCGAAATGGCTCTGAATCCAGGGCTGGGCCTGATCCTTGCGGACGTAGGCGAGGACCGCTGCGATCAAGAGCGTGATGCCGTTGGAGATCGCCAGGAAGCTCAGCACGTAGTTGGCGATCACCAGGATGCGATCGCCGCTCTCATCGCGCGGGCTATCGGTTTCAAATGGGCGGGCTTCACTGTCGGACATCGGTCATACACCTTTGCTGGGGTGGGTGCGGGAAACGATGTCATACCATTTCTGCAACGGGATTTGGCGTGTCAAAGTTGAAACTGACGCAAATTTAATGACAGCCGCGACAGCCTATCCGATTGGATTTCCCGCGAAGACTGGTAAAGATTTAAGGCCTGCGCGCCAAAGATCGCGCAACAGTTGCGTGCCATACGGGGAATAAACATGAGCGACGCGCCTTCACATCCGGCCTCACGTGGCCCGGTTCTGGTCACGATGGGCGATACAGTGCCCGGTCGTGAGATTGAGGGCGTGATCGGGATTGCCCGCGGCTCTGTTGTGCGCGCACGCTTCTTCGGACGCGATTTTATTGCTGGTCTGCGCAATCTGGTGGGCGGTGAAGTCACCGAATACACCCAGCTGATGGCCGAAGCGCGCGAGCAGGCGCTGGGTCGCCTCGTCGCGCACGCCGAACAGCTGGGCGCTGACGCCGTTGTGACCTTCCGCTTTTCAACGAGCGCGGTCATGGAAGGCTCGGCAGAAATTCTGGCCTACGGTACGGCGGTCAAGCTCAAATGATTGATATCGCGACTCGAATGATACGCAGGGGTTTTGACGAGATTGGCGAGATTGGCCGCTTTCTGCTTGGGGTGGCCGGCGTGTGGCTGGTGCTCGTTACCTTCATTTTCGCTGCCTTCCACATTCCGTCCATGAGCATGCAGCCGGGGCTTCAGGTCGGCGACCGCGTACTCGTGTCGAAATTCTCCTACGGCTATTCGCGCCATTCACTGCCGCTGGGCATTGGCTACATGCTGCCGGAAAGCTGGTCCGGGCGGATTTTTGGCCGCATGCCGGAACCGGGCGATGTGGTCGTGGTGCGTGATCCCGGCCAGGGCATCAATCTGATCAAGCGCGTTATTGGTCGTCCCGGCGACCGGATCGAGATGCGCGGCGGACGGCTCTACATCAATGGCGAGCCGACCCAGCGCGAGCCGCAGGGCGTCGTGCGCTACCGCAATTCACGCGGCGTGGTGGTCGAGGCGGCCGTCTATGAAGAGACGCTGCCCAATGGTGAGAGCTTCACCATCTATGAGCGCTCCGACAATGCGCCGCTGGACAATGTCGGCCCCTTTGTGGTGCCCGCAAACAATCTCTTTCTGATGGGCGATAATCGCGACGAGAGTGCGGACAGCCGTCAGGCGGGCGGGCTGGGTTATGTCCACAATGACGAAGTCGTAGGCCAGGCCTGGACGGTTCTGTTCACCTTCGCCTCCTGCCGTGAGGAAGAGGGACTGACCTGTCCTGAATGGCGGGTCTGGCGCGGGCTCTAGGCTCGGTCTAGCCTGCCTCAAAACCAAACTTCGGGAGGCAGGCCATGAGCCTTAAAGGCAAGACCATCTTCATCACCGGCGGGAGTCGCGGGATCGGCGAAGCCATTGCGGTTCGTTGCGCTCAAGACGGCGCAAACGTGGCGATTGCGGCCAAAACCGCTGAACCTCACCCCAAGCTGCCGGGCACCATCCACACCGCCGCTGCCGCAATTGAAAAGGCGGGCGGAAAGGCGCTGCCCATCGTCTGCGATATCCGCGAAGAGGATCAGGTTGAGGCTGCTGTCGCCCAGACGGTGGAGGCTTTTGGCGGCATCGACATTGTGGTGAACAACGCCTCGGCCATTTTCCCGATGCCCACCAAGGACACGCCGATCAAGCGCTGGGACCTGATGCATCAGGTCAATGCACGCGGCACCTTCCTGGTGACCCAGAAATGCCTGCCTTATCTGGAAAAATCTGAGAACCCTCACATCCTGGCGCTGTCGCCGCCGTTGGATATGAGCACGAAATGGTTTGCGCCCCATGTCGCCTACACCAGCGCCAAATACGGCATGAGCCTGTGCATTCTGGGCTGGGCGGGTGAATTCCAGGGCAAGATCGCGGCGAATGCCATCTGGCCGCGCACGGCCATCGCCACGGCTGCCATCTCCAACGTGCTGGCTGGTGAAGAGGCGATGAAGCAGTGCCGCAAGCCTGAAATCCTGGCTGAAACCGCCTACCGCGTGCTGACCAAGCCCGCAGCGGAGTTCACCGGCAACTTCATCATCGACGACACCTTCCTGGTGTCTGAAGGCGTCACAGATCTCGATCAATATTCGATGGAACCTGGCACCGAGCTTCTGCCCGACTTCTTCGTGCCCGATGATGTGCCTGTGCCAGACGGCGTGAAGATCATGAAGTTTTAGGGGCGATCAGCGACGCAAATGACGCCGTCAGCCTGAGTGCATCCGTCCGAAGGCTCAGTCAATGGAGGCGACACACTGCAAGAGGCGTTGTCCTGCATTCTCGAAGTCACTCAGGTCGAAGGTATAGGCAAGGTCTTCATTGTCACCGGTAGGACTGACGGTCAGGCTGTCTGCTTGCATGAGAATATCAACGGCGGCAGGGTTCGTATTGATTTCCACCTCCATTGACGGCGGCCCGCCGAACATCCCGATTGAACTTGAACGGCTCTTTAGGTCCCCCCGGATTGCGATCGGAGCTTCGCCGTCGATGGCAAGGTTTAACGAGGTCTCACCCGCCGCCCCTGTGGAATGCAGCGCTTGCCGCCTGGGACCGTCAAAAGTCTCGTAAATGAGATAGGTTTCAGCCTCGATGAGGGTGGTGTCTTTGAATCGACGGATAGTCAGATAGTTCCGATCATTCCCTCCCAGCTGCACCTCGCAGAAAATCCCGTGCTTGCTCACCTCCCATCCCGGCGCGGAGGCAAAGCTCTCTTGGGCAACAAATGTGGAATTGGCTGTGACCATAGCGACAGCGGTCGCAAGTGCAGAAAGTAGCGTCATCAATCGATTGTCCCCTTTGTTTCAACAATTATGTCGATGGACTCGTGTCGTGCCAATGGGGTGAGCCAAGACGGAACGAAACGCGGGCCAATAAGCCGAAATTGCCGGTTGCACGTTTTGGCGCAAGAGCATGAATGAGAAAGGCCGGGCGCTCTGCCCGGCCTTTTCAATTCTGCGTCGGATGAGGGGGGAGCTTACCCTTCCGCCATCACCGCGGCGAAGCGCTCACCGACCTTGTCGAGGAAGCCTTCGGTGGAGAGCCAGCCCTGGCGGTCGCCGACGAGCAGGGCGAGGTCCTTGGTCATGAAGCCCGCCTCCACCGTCTTCACCACGGTCTCTTCCAGCTTCGCCGCAAAGCCCATCACAGCCTCATTGCCGTCCATCTTGCCGCGGTGGTGCAGGGCCTGAGTCCAGGCAAAGATCGACGCGATGGAGTTGGTGGAGGTGCTCTCGCCGGCCTGGTGCTGGCGATAGTGGCGGGTCACCGTGCCGTGGGCGGCTTCAGCCTCTACCGTCTTGCCATCCGGCGTCATAAGGACAGAGGTCATAAGGCCCAACGAGCCAAAGCCCTGAGCGACCGTGTCGGACTGCACGTCGCCATCGTAGTTTTTACAGGCCCAGACAAAGCCGCCATTCCACTTCAGGGCGGAGGCGACCATGTCGTCGATCAGGCGGTGCTCGTACCAGATCTTCTTGGCCTCGAACTGGTCCTTGAATTCAGCCTCATAGACCTCCTGGAAGATGTCCTTGAAGCGCCCGTCATAGGCTTTCAGGATGGTGTTCTTGGTGGACAGATAGACCGGCCAGCCGCGCTCCAGGCCATAGCGCAGGGAGGCGCGGGCAAAGTCGCGAATGCTTTCATCCACGTTATACATGCCCATCGCCACGCCGGGCTCGGTAAACTCGTAGACATCCTTGGTGATGGGCTCACCACCATCGTTAGGGGTGAAGGTCAGGGTCAGCTTGCCGGCGCCCGGCACGCGCATGTCGCTGGCCTTGTACTGGTCACCAAAGGCGTGGCGACCGATCACGATGGGACGGGTCCAGCCCGGCACGAGGCGCGGGACATTTTTGATCACGATCGGCTCGCGGAAGACCACACCGCCCAGCACGTTGCGGATCGTGCCGTTGGGGGAGCGCCACATCTTTTTAAGGCCGAACTCCTCCACGCGGGCTTCGTCCGGCGTGATGGTCGCGCATTTCACGCCCACGCCGTGATGCTTGATGGCTTCGGCGGCTTCCACCGTGATCTGGTCGTCGGTCGCGTCCCGCTTCTGGATCGAGAGGTCGAAATATTTCAGATCGATATCCAGATAGGGCAGGATCAGCTTTTCCTTGATCAGCGCCCAGATGATGCGAGTCATCTCGTCGCCATCAAGTTCCACAATCGGGTTGTCGACTTTGATCTTTGCCATGGGGGAGAGCCTTTCTTATCTTCGCGATCCAGCGCGCGAGAACTGAGATTTTCGCGCGGTCTAGCATTGACTTCGCACCTGCAAAAGAGCGCTGATGCGCACACCCCGATTTTGACCCTGATTAAAGCCTGAAAATGCCCGCACAGCCTGACACCGCGCCCGTCTTCATCCTCGTGGGGCCCCAGATGGGCGAGAATATCGGTGCGTGTGCGCGGGTCATGGGCAATTTTGGCATTCCCGAAATGCGCATCGTCAATCCGCGCGATGGCTGGCCCAACGAAAAGGCCGACGCCATGTCGGCCGGCTCACCGGTACTGAAAAACGCTCAGCTGTTCGACAGTCTCAACGAGGCCGTAGCCGATTGCCACGTGCTCTACGCCTCAACCGGCACGCCGCGCAACATGGTCAAACCCACGGTCACCGCCCGCGAGGCCTGCGCTCGTGCGCGCGCCGAGATCGCGGCGGGCCAAAAGGTCGCCATCCTGTTCGGGGCGGAGAAATCCGGGCTTGATAACGATCAGATCACGCTCGCCGATGCGGTGCTCGCTCTGCCGGTCGACCCGGAGTTTTCCAGCCTGAATCTCGCCATGGCTTGCGGCGTCATCGCCCACGAATGGCGCGCTGGAGACCCGCCGCCGGCGGGCTTCAAACCGGTTGAGGATCGCGCCAGCCAGGCTGAGCTGGAGGGGCTTTACACCCACCTCCATGACGAGCTGCAGCGCTCGGGCTTCTTCTACCCGCCTGAGAAAACACCGCTGATGATGCAAAACCTCATCAATCTGTTTGCCCGGGCCTCGGCCACCGTTCAGGAAGTCCGCACCATGCGCGGCGTGATAAAGGGGCTGGCGATCGGGCGTGGCAAGGCGAGGGTGGAGCGCCAGGATTGACGCTTCTGGCGTATGGTGGCGATCCTTGAGGCTCATGAGCGACACTCTCGTCAAAACCCACAAGGCCGACAGCCCGCTGGCAGACCTTGTCGAAGCGCCGGAGGCTGAGCCGCACGCGCGCTGGCGTCTGGTGGTGCCGCTGATTCATAACCCGGACGAAAAATGGACCGGGGTCGCCTTTCCTGAATACAGCGGAGGCCTCATGAGTGAGCGTCTCACCATGCAGTTTTATGACCGGAAGAACCGGTCGGCGGGTATTCTTGTGGACCTGGAGGGGGCCACGGTGGGTGCCACGCTGACCCTGACCATTTTCATGATCGATACGCCGTTTCGGCATGGCGAAGTCGTGTGCACCGGTGAGCGGGTAGACCAGGACTTCATTGAAGGCCCGTTTGAGATGGCCTGCGTAAACCCTGCCAAGTGTAACTGTGGCGGGATGCGCGGGACGTTCTGGATGCGCAAGGAGCACCCGTGACGCCCGAACACTCGCGCCGCATCGAAGCCTATATCGCCGAGTTTCAGGCCGATTTGCCAGGGCCGGCGCAGGTCGCACTTTATAATCTGATCGATGCATTCCTCGCGGCGAAGGGTCAGCTCACCGCCAGCGTCCATCACGGTATTGATGCCTATCTTGATGCCATGGACGCTCCTGCGCTGAAACAGCCGCCGGCGCGCGCCTATGTGGAGCGCAGCTTCACCACTCCGGTGCAAACGGCCAATTTCATGTTCTTTGCCAACGCAAAGGACGAGGTGTCGCCGACCGATTACGCAGAGCTGCGCCGCTGTGTCATCGACCCCATCGTGGCCGATGTCTGGCTGGACCTGTTAATGTAAGGCGTTGAGCCTTGCCGCATTGTCCCGCCGGACCGGTCTGCTATAGCTGGAAGCTAATTCTCACCACCCGAGCCGCTTGATGTTGCAGACTGTCACTCGTCGATTTGGCCGACTTTCGCCGCCGGACTGGATCTTCATGCCGCTTTACGCGCTGGGGGTGGCAGGTCTGATCTATCTGGCGCTGAGCTGGCGACCGGCGGGGGCCGAAGCGGTGGTCACGGAGACCTCCTATACGCTCGCCGGCCGGGCTCTGGCGCAGATGGTGCCCGGGGCCGGAACGACGCTCCAGCTTCTGACCAGTTCTGAAGACGATATTGTGGTGCGTTTGAGCGCCGAGGCGAGCTTTGAGGTGGGGCGTCAGAACTCACCAGGCATTGTTGCTGTGCTTCCAGCCGAGTTTGAACGCCGCGCCATTGGCCAGCGCGTCAGGGTCGAGTTCGATGTGCGCCGTGCGCCGGACAACGGCTCTGAAGAAGCCCGGATCAGCTATTTCACCGTCGGGCATGGAGCCAGCGGCTGGCAGCCCGCCGATATTGGCGAGGACTGGTCCACGATCGGGCTCTGCTATCAGCTGCGCGACACTGCCGTGGCCAATGACAATGAGCTGGTGGGTATCTGGCCGGACCTGCGCGGGGGCGGGCGCTCGCTCCTTCTGCGTGAGGTGCGCGTGGTGATCGAACCTGAAGGTACCGGCCAGGGCGAATGCCAGGCGCGCATTGGTGCGGGGTAGCGGGCCGTGCGCCCAAATGCCCTTGCCTGATTGACTTTGACGATCCCTTCCACCATAACCCGCGCTTCCCTTAAGGCAGCGACTTTCGCTGGCCGCTCGTGAACCTCCAACGGGCGACGCGTGAACCGCCGTTTTGATTGCGAAATTGAAGGGGATTTCGCCGGGCCGCGTCGAAGATAGGAAGACTATGTCAAAGCGTCATTCGCAGAAGTACAAGCTTGATCGCCGCATGGGCGAGAACATCTGGGGCCGCTCCAAGTCCCCGGTCAACAACCGTCCCTACGGCCCCGGTCAGCACGGCCAGCGCCGCGCCGGCAAGATGTCGGACTTCGGTCTGCAGCTGCGCGCCAAGCAGAAGCTGAAGGGCTATTACGGCAACATAACCGAGAAGCAGTTCAAGCGCACCTATGTTGAGGCCCAGCGCCGCAAGGGTAACACCGCTGAGAATCTGATCGGTCTGCTGGAAAGCCGTCTGGACGCGATCGTCTACCGCGCCAAGTTCGTGCCGACCGTTTTTGCGGCACGCCAGTTCGTCAACCACGGTCACGTGAAGGTCAATGGCCAGCGCGTGAACATCCCGTCCTACCGCGTGAAGCCGGGCGACGTTGTGGAAGTTCGCGAGAAGTCGCGCTCCATGGCTCTGGTTCTCGAAGCTCTGGGCAGCCCGGAACGCGATGTACCGGATTATCTGGACCTCGATCCGAAGGCGATGACGGCCACCTTCACCCGTATTCCGGAATTCAACGAAGTTCCGTACCCGGTGAAGATGGAGCCGAACCTCGTGGTCGAATTCTACTCCTCGTAATTGCTCGAGGACGACACCGAATGGAAAAGCCCGCTGCTTCGGCAGCGGGCTTTTTTGTTTTCACCCTGTCGCGGCGCGCTGAGCATGGTTAAGCTGAACACCTGACGATGAGGGGTGATCGACACATGACACGGATTGGCTGGGCGGGTTTGGCCCTTGCAGGTGCGATGCTGACCGGTTGCGGTCACACGCCGGATACACCGCCGGTAGGACCGGGCCCCAATTATGAAGATGTATTGGCGTGGCGTCAGAATGCGGCCGGCGATCTGGTTGTGCGCGTGTATTCGAATGGCTGCACCAACAAGGACAGCTTTGATGCCATCGCCACGGGCTCACCGCGCTCAGGCTGGTCCTTTGATGTCACGCTGGAGCGGCTCTACCCCGATGAGTGTGAAGCCATTCTGCCCCAGGGCGTGGAGCTGGTCTGGACGCGCGACGAGCTGGGACTGCCGCCCAGTGCCGAGATTGAGCTGACCAACCGGGTCGATACGTTTCGCACCGTGCCGCCACAGCCTGTCGGGTAGGCCTGAATACAAGGCTGCGAACAAAAAATGGCCCGGCAAGACCGGGCCATTTTCTTGAACGCTGCGACGTTGGCCGATGCCTTAAGCCTCGACCAGGCCTTCGTCCTTGAACAGTTGCTGAAGCTCGCCCTGCTCGAACATCTCCTTGATGATGTCGCAGCCACCGACGAACTCGCCCTTCACGTAGAGCTGGGGGATGGTCGGCCAGTCAGAGAATTCCTTGATGCCTTCGCGCACGTCGTGATCGTCGAGCACGTTCACCGCAGCGTATTCCACGCCAATGTGGTTGAGCACCTGGGCCACGACGGAGGAGAAACCGCACTGCGGGAAGGTCGGCGTGCCCTTCATGAACAGGACGACGTCGTTATCGGTCACGGCTTTTTTGATGGCATCAAGAGTGGCGGCGTCAGTCATGGTCTGCTCCAGAGCAAGAAAAGTCTTAGTGACCACACGTGGGCGATCAGCGAGGGCGCGTCAAGGCACGTGAATGTGAGCCGCCAGTCAGGGCGTGCGGGTTTCCAGCGCTAGCGCATGCAGCTCCCCGCCCATGCGACCCTTCAGGGCGGCATAGACCATCTGGTGCTGCTTGACCCGGTTCACGCCTTCAAAGGCTGCAGACGTCACGACTGCTTTATAGTGATCGCCGTCGCCGGCCAGATCGATGATCTCCACCTCGGCGTCTTCAATCCCCTCCTTGATGAGGGCAGTGATGTCGTCGGCCTTCATGGGCATTGGCGTCATCCTTCTTTGCGCGCTACACCTTGCAATATAAGCGGTTCGCCGCCCCACGCCATCCATGGAGCCGCACCTCATGCGCAGTCTTGTCCTTCTGTCCTCAGTTTCTCTCCTGACCCTTGCCGCCTGCGGCGCACCTGAGGGGGAGGCCGATCTGACCGTCGGTGACATGCAGATCATGCCGGAGGGTACAGAGTACTGCTTCGAAAGCGAGATGAGCGATGCCCTGCGCGATGTGTGCGTGCTCAGCTCGGACGTCATGGAGGGGCGCCTCGTCGGGACCGAAGCGAACGCCAGAGCACGTGACTATCTGCTCGCCCGCTATGAAGCGGTCGGTCTTGAGCCGGTGGGTGACAGCTTCGTCCATGCCTTTGATTTTGAGCGTCCGGTGGACTTCCGCAACCCCGATGCTGGCCGTGAAAGCTTGACCGGGTACAACATCATCGCGCGCATTCCCGGTGCCGATGCCAGCCGGACGATGGCTGTGACAGCCCACTATGACCATGTGGGTCCGGGCGAAAACAACGAGATCTTCAATGGTGCCGATGACAACGCGTCGGGGGTCGGCGGCATTCTGGCGGTGGCGGAGCATTTCCTGGCCAATCCGCCCGAGCATGACGTGCTGATCATCGCCTTCGACGCGGAGGAGGGCGGGCTCAACGGAGCGCGGGCCTTTGTTGATAATCCGCCTGAGGGCGTGGGGCCGGTCACGCTGAACCTCAATCTCGACATGCTGGGCTACAGCCCGGACGGCGATATCTGGGCGGCGGGCAGTTACCATACGCCGGAGCTTCTGCCGGTGATCGAGGCTGCGGCTGCGGACGCCAGCGTGACGCTTGAGGCGGGCTACGACTTCCCGACCGGCGATCCGCGCGAAGACTGGACTCTTCTGTCAGATCACGGCCCCTTCCACGTGGCGGGCATCCCGTTCATTTATCTGGGCGTTGAAGATCACGAGCATTACCACCAGCCGAGTGACGAATTCGGGATCATTGATCCGGACTTCTACAACGGTGTGGTGGCGCTCAGCGTTGATCTGGCCGAGCGCATGGACACAGTCCATGCCACGCTGCCCATGCCGTCGGTTACAGAGACTGAAGCCGAATAGGGCCAGTCACCCTTACACAATGGGAAAGGGCGGCCGGTGGGCCGCCCTTTTTTTATTCGTCCTTGGGCCGGTCACCCTTGCCCTTGGGGGCGTCACCGTCCTTGGCGTCGTCTGGATCCATGGTGGCCAGCAGATCGCGCCAGCGCCAACCCCCTTCGCGGCGGGGGCGATCCTCGTCCCTGTCCTTGTCGTTGACCTTGTCCTGATCGCGGGCTCGTGCTTTGCGCGCATTGCTCCGGTCATCCGCTGACGCTTCGACCCGGTCCTCGTCGGCGCGATCCTCTGGATGAGTTTCAAGGGCATCGTCTTCAGGTAAATCTGGCTTGAAAGCCTTCTTTGGCTTTTCAGCCTCGGGCTTCGTTGCCGGCGCGGCTTCGCCTGGCCCGTCTTGAGGCTCCGCGCGGGTTTCACGGCGGCGGGGCAGGGGATCGGGCAGCTCGTTAATGCCCAGATCAATTGGCTTGCGCCCGCCGGCCACGCCGCCCATACGCAGGATGAAGTCGGAAAGAAGCTCATAATTTTGGCGGATGCGCGCCTGGAACTGGGCGTCGATATCGCGGGCCTGCTGGCTGGCTTCCTCAGAGGAGCGGTTCAGCGCGTCCAGCCCCTCCTGCATGACGCGCTCCATGGCTTCAACGCTAGCCCGGGCGGTATCGGGCGCGGCTTCCATCTTCGATCGCAGGGTGGAGAGCTGCTCCTCGATGCGCCGGGACTCCTCACCAGCGCTCTTGAGCGTGTCTGCCAGCTGGCGACGCACAGCCTCGGAGGCTTCCTCCGCGGCCTTGGCCGCACGGGTCGTCAGGTCTTCAGCTTCGCGCAGGCGCGCCTGGAAGGCTTCATCGGAGCGGCGGGCGGCCTCAAAACCGGCTTCACTGACACGCTCCAGCGCCGCTTCGGCGTCGCTTGCCTGACCGGTCAGGCGTTCGCCGGCTTCCTCGGCCGCCTTGCGGGCTGCGGCAGCGGCGTCCTGCAAGCGGGTGAGGGCGGCTTCCTGAGCCTTCGCGGCACCTTCGCTCTGCGTCGTGATTTCGCGGGCCAGATCACCGGCGCGCTCGAGCGCCTCCTCCACAGCTCGCTCAAAGACCGCACCAGACGCTTCGGCCGCCCCTTTCAGGCTTTCCGCGCCTTCGCGGGCCGTGCGCGACATGGTTTCAAGCTCAGCCTTGTGGAAGTCGAGCGCAGCGCCGATCTTCTCCTGCTCCTTGCGCAGATTTTCGCTGGCTTCGCCCAGCCGGTCCTTGTGCTTCAGATAAGCCGCCTCCAGCCCGTCCGTTCGTTCACGCAGACGATCCGAGAAGTCGCGCAGCTCGGTGGCGCGGGCATCCAGCGACAGGGCGATACGATCGCCAGCCTCTTCGGCAGCCTTGCCCGCTGCTGCAAGCCGGTCGGCACCAGAGCGGATCAGTTTCTCACCATCGGCAGCCTTCGCCTCGGCAAGCTCAGCGGCCGCAGCGACCATCTTTGACTGGTCCTGTATCGCGGCCGCGATCAGGGACGCCTTGTCGTCCAGCCCGTCAGCGACTTCGGACAGGCGTGTGCGTTCTTCGCGCAGCGAATGGACCAGCGAATCCGCCTTTGATTTTGCGCGGCTGGAGCTGTCTTCGAGGCTGTCGGCGTGGTGGGTGATCACCTCTTCGATGGCCGCCAGGCGAGCCAGCGCTCCCTGCATGGCCTGATTGACCCGATCCACCTGCAGGCTGACAGCGTCTGCGAGGCGTTCGGCATCGGCTTCGGCGTGACCCACCGGTGCAGCCAGACGCGCCACGGCGGCATCAAGCCGACGCGATCGCGATCCGGCGCGGGCCACTTCCCGGCCCAGCAGGCCCGCCAAGAAAAACAGCATGGCCGGGGCCACTGCAAACACGGACAGACCGCCCAGCTGAGCTGGCGTAAGCGTGGTCAGATCCGCATAGCCGGCCAGATAGGCCGCCGCGCCCCCAAGCCACAGGATCCCGAAGGCCCCGCCGAGGAAGGCAATCCAGCCTCCGCCGCTTTCCTTGGGCAGATCCGGCATGACATCAAGCGGTGCTGGCGCACTGCGACGCTCAGGTTTGGTCAGCGCTCCACCGGAGGCCTCGTCGAAGGCGCGGGCGTCTTCGGCTTCGGCCGTGGCCGCGTTTTCAGGGGATGCGGGGTTGGATGATTTGGATTTGGCGGCCATGTCGCCTCAGCGCCTTGCTCAAAGTCGAACTCTTACCGAGACCTTAACAGAGTCGCGGCGGCGCGGCTTTCGATTACCGCACCCTTTGTCCGGGTACGTCTGTTTTAAGCGGGAAAGGTGCCGAGTTAAAGGACCGGATAGGTCACAGACTGCGTGCTGCTGTCGCAATCAGAGGCGGGCTGCGCGGTCACGGTCGGGTCATTGACCCAAAGCGTCTGGGTGGAGGCATCGCCAGCCGTGACATAGGCCGCAGGCTGGTAGTGGACCGGGTCACAGTCTTCTTCACGCTCATACTCAAAGCCAATGACGGCGAGCAGGGCCGCTGCGAAGAAATGCAGAATATCGAATAACAGTGCCATGGTCTGTCACGCCTCCCACGCGACTACATCAACCGATATGCCGATCCGCGCGCGGGAGCGCAAGAAAAAGCCCCAAAGAATTTCATGAAATCTTGGTAAGACTGCCCGGTGATGACACCTGTCATGGCTTGCCAGCGTCATCGTTAAGGGCAAGGATTTCCCGACCAATTTGCTCAGCCATGGAAGGGGAGGCCATGACCGACGCATCCGCAGAGAATTCAGCTCAGGGCGAGGCGGCGAAAACGCCAGTCGACCAACACACGGCACCGATTGCCGTGAAAGACCGGTTTGAAAGCCTCGACGTGTTACGCGGTGTCGCGATCCTTGGGATCCTGATGCTCAACGTGCAGGCCTTCCTGATGGCGTCTAACGCCTATATATACCCGCCGGCGCACATGGATGTGACGGGAGCCAATCTGAATACGTGGCTGATCGCCTACATCTTCTTTGACAGCAAGTTCATCACCATCTTCTCCGCTCTTTTCGGGGCGGGCATGTTACTGATGGTCGGAGAAGAACCCGATGCATCGCGCAAGCTACACTTCAGCCGGATGCGGTGGATGTTGGTCTTTGGCCTGATCCACATGTTCGTGTTCTGGTTCGGCGATATCCTGACCACTTACGCGATCGCCGGCTTCATTATTGTGTTTTTCCGCCGGATGTCCGCGACCAAGCTGATCATCTGGGGGCTGATCTGGCTGTTTATCACAGGCGCA
The DNA here is from genome assembly GCA_043513725.1 of Oceanicaulis sp. Lineage (GTDB taxonomy): Bacteria > Pseudomonadota > Alphaproteobacteria > Caulobacterales > Maricaulaceae > Oceanicaulis. Next base: position 2,691,645 of record CP121338.1, read on the forward strand.
TTGTTTGTGGGCGCGATGGCAGCCATGGGGCTCGCCCCGCCTGAGGCTTTCGAGGAAAGCCATCCCTTCCTCTATGAGCCAGACGTATTGCAGGACATGGTGGCCGCCTATCAGGACGGCTTCCTCGCCAGTCGTGGATATAACGCCCTTAATGGCGCGATGAATCTCGGCTCTCTGGTCTTCTTCGGTGGACGGATTGTCGGCGTCATGTTCCTGGGCATGGCCCTGTTCAAACTGGGCTTCCTGACCGCGCGCTGGAGCGTCCTGTCCTACGCGATTTGTGTCGTGATTGGTCTGGGCCTTGGCTGGCCGCTGGCGGCCTATGGTGCCACGGCGATGGTTGAGTCCGGCTGGGCGCTCAACACGATCTGGGTCATGCTCGGGAGCAATTACATAGCCATGCTGCTGGTCGCCTTCGGCTATGCCAGCGTCGTCATGCTGGTCTGCAAGGCCCCGTGGCTGAAGATTGTGCGCTACCCGTTTGCCTGTGCCGGGCGGATGGCCTTCACCAACTATCTCAGCCAGACTTTCATCATGGTGTTTATCGCTGTGGGCGGGATCGGCCTTGGGCAGTTTGGTCAGCTGGAACGGGTGCAGCAGGCCCAGCTGGTGATGGCCGTGTGGGTCTTCCAGCTCATTTTCTCCATGCTGTGGCTTCAGGTCTTCCGCATGGGCCCACTGGAGTGGCTGTGGCGCACGCTGAGCTACGGCAAGATCCAGCCCATCCTGAAGGCGAAAGCTTGAGCGAAGCGGTCAAGGCAGGCGATGCGATCGCGGTCTACGGCCTGTTGCGCGCCGGGGAGAGCGGGTTCGCCCGTTTTGGTCTCGCCAACGCCTTCAAACCGCTGGGACCGTGCGTCATCGGCGGCGAGCTGTGGGATCTCGGCGCGTATCCGGGACTGGTGCCCGGGGCAGGAGAGGTCATGGGAGAGCTGTTCGAGCTCACCGATCTCTCGGTCATGCCTGCCCTTGATGCGTTTGAAGACTACTGGCCCGATGACCCGGATCGCTCCCGCTATGATCGGGTGAAGGTCCAGCTGATCAAGCCGGACCGCCTCGCCTGGGTCTATGTCTGGCGACTGGGGCTGGAAGCGGCGACGCGTATCGAAAGTGGGGACTGGTTGAAGCGGTGAAACCACCCTCATCATTCCCGCCTTCGTGGGGACGACGGCATAAGAATTTCAGCCCCTATTGCGCATCCGGCTGGTTTTCCGGCGCGGCAGCTTCGAACTCGGGCAGCTTGCGGGCGGCTTCGTCGGCGGCGACGAGGCGCGGATAGGCGCTCAAATCCACGCCAAATCGGCGTGCGTTGACCATCTGGGGCAGCAGATAAATCTCGGCCATGGACGGTCCGTCACCAAAGATGAAGCCGTTCTGCCCGCCGGTGGTTGCCGCCATTGTCTCCAGTGCTGCAAATCCGGTTTCCATCCAGTGGCGCGCCCAGGTCCAGGCTCCATCCTGATCCTGTCCGTAGTCGGCGCGGACTTTTTTCATGACACGCAGGTTCTGGATTGGGTGTATGTCACAGCCAATCGCCGCGGCGAAGGCGCGGACGCGCGCGCGCTCAACCGGATCAGAGGGCAGGAGCGGACGGTCTGGCCACGTTTCCTCAATCCACTCCAAAATCGCCGGGCTCTGGGTCAGGAGCTGACCGTCTACCTCCAGCGCAGGCACGAGACCTTGCGGGTTTTTGGCCAGATATTCCGGGCTCGATTGGGCCCCTTCGACCAGATTCACTGGCACGACATCATAGTCCACACCCTTCCAGTTCAGCGCCAGACGCACACGATAGGTCGTGCCGGATCGAAAATAGCCGTGAAGAACCAGAGACATGAGACAGACTCCTTTGCGGGGGCGCACGAGGGGGATGAAATTAGTTGCAAATGATACTATTTTGCTTCAGCAAGACTGCGCGCGCTGGCCGGTTCGATCAAGCCTCGCCCGCGCTTTAGAGATTCTTTTTAAGAGCTGACAGGAGCGCCCCATGGCTGATCTGTTCGAAAACCCGCTTGGAACTGACGGGTTCGAGTTTGTCGAATTTACCTCCCCGGAGCCGGAAAAGCTGGTGGAGCTGTTCACGCTCCTCGGCTTTACCGCAGTGGCCAAGCACAAGACCAAGGATATCATCCGCTTTGCCCAGGGCGACATCACATTCCTGGTCAATCGTGAAGCCACTGGCCAGGCGGCGGACTTCCGCGCCGAGCATGGTCCGAGTGCCAACGCCATGGCCTTCCGCGTGAAGGATGCCAAGCAGGCTTATGCAGACGCCATCGAGCGCGGCGCAGAGCCGTTTGGCGACGGTGTCTGGACCGATAAATTCCCGGCCATCAAGGGCATTGGCGGTTCGGTGCTTTATCTCACCGACCAATATGGCGATGCAGCCTACGCCGATGAGTTTGAAGCCTTTGAGGGTGCCGGCGACACCACGGGTGTCGGCCTTGAAGTGCTCGACCACCTGACTCACAACGTGTTCAACGGCAACATGGACACGTGGGCTGGCTTTTATGAGCGTGTCTTCAACTTCCGCGAAATCCGCTATTTCGACATCAAGGGCCAGCACACCGGCCTGCTGTCGCGCGCCATGACCGGCCCGTGCGGCAAGCTGAAAATCCCGCTGAACGAAAGCTCAGACGACCAGTCCCAGATCAGCGAATATCTGCGTGAGTATAATGGCGAGGGCATCCAGCACATCGCGCTGACCACGCCGGACATTTACGCCACGGTCGAAAAGCTGCGCGAAGCGGGCGTCGTCTTCCAGTCCACGCCGGAAACCTATTATGAGCTGATCGACGAGCGCGTGCCGAACCACGGCGAAGACGTGCATCGTCTGAAGAAGAACTCCATCCTGGTCGACGGCAATCCGGAAACCGGTGATGGCCTGCTGCTGCAGATCTTCACCACGACCAATATCGGTCCGATCTTCTTCGAGATCATTCAGCGTAAGGGCAATGAAGGCTTCGGCGAGGGTAATTTCAAAGCCCTGTTCGAATCCATCGAGCTCGATCAGATCCGCCGCGGCGTCATCAAGACCGAGCCGGCAGAGTAAGAGCAAGCCAACACTGTCATGGCCCGAGTTATCCGGGCCACCCATTCTGAGTTGGTCTGTCCATAGCCATCGTCACAGAATGGGTCCCCCGGACAAGCCGGGGGATGACAGCGGTTGGATTGAGCGGCTCAATGACCTCTCCCAGAAAACCGTCCCTGCGCCTTCCGGACTACCTGCCTTACCGGTTGTCGGTGGCGTCCAACAAGGCGTCCAGCCTGATCGCAAAGGCGTATCAGGCTCGCTTTGGATTGAGCATCTGGGAATGGCGGGTCATTGCAGTGCTGGGCGGTGAAGCGCGGCCCATGACGGCTCAGGGCGTATGTGAAGCCACCGCGATGGACAAGGTGACCGTAAGCCGGGCGATCCGGGCTCTGGACGGTCGCGCGCTGGTCCGACGCCAACCGAAGCCTGAAGACAAGCGCGCCAGCGATGTCACGCTGACGGAAGACGGCCAGGCGATTTATGATGAGATCGCTCCCACCGCGCTCGATTATGAAGCGCGCATGCTGGCCGGCCTGAGCGATGACGAGCGCGAGACGCTCAAAAAGCTTCTTGAGAAGCTCGAGCGTCAGCTCGATGGCGTGAGCCTGAAATAAATCAGGTCCGGATTTTTATGTGATTTCAGGTCTTTGGTTATTCCGTACTTTTTGTGCAGATTTTATCCCTGAGCTTCATTCAAAATTCTTGAGAAAAAGACTGCGACATTTCTTCCTGTGATCTTGGCGAGGCGCGGCTGCGACCCATATTCGACGTACGTTGAAAAAGGAGCCCAACGCCATGAGCCGCTATAGTGATGATGCCCTGAGCAAGCGCCGCGTCCCGGACGGGTTTCGCGACCGGATCGCTCTTCGCATGGTCAAGGTCATGCGCGTGTTCGCCGACTTCTTTTTCAAAAAGCGCTACGGTCACCGCGCCGTTGTTCTGGAGACCGTTGCGGCGGTGCCCGGCATGGTGGGTGGCGCGCTTCAGCACCTAAAGGCTCTGCGCCACATTCGCGACGACCAGGGCTGGATCAAGGAGCTGCTGGACGAAGCTGACAACGAACGCATGCACTTGATGACCTTCATCAAGATCGCACAGCCCAGCCGGTTTGAGCGCTTCCTGATCGTGTTTGCGCAAGGGCTTTTCTACAACGCCTATTTCGCAATGTATCTGTTTGCGCCGCGCACCGCGCACCGCTTCGTGGCCTATCTCGAGGAAGAGGCGGTCATCAGCTATACCGGGTATCTCGAAGCGATTGATGCGGGCGAGCTTGAAAACGTCCCGGCACCGCAGATTGCCATCGATTACTGGGAGCTTCCCGAGGACGCCATGCTGCGTGATGTGGTTCTGGTCGTGCGCGAAGACGAGGCTGAGCACCGCGACACGAACCACCGCTTTGCCGACGAGCTGACCGCCAAGGAGCGTGAAGCCGGTGATGCGGAACTGGCCGAAATCGAAAACCGTGCGAAGGCCAAAGAGAAAGTCGACGCGTAAGGCGCGACTACTCTGACCTGTCACCTCCGCTTTGTGCGGGGGTGATACTATTTGACACCACAATCCGATTTGCAGTGATGGCCTGGATGAACCGGGCCATCACTGTTGGACGGGGTTTTGGCTTCTGTAGGTCTCTGTCCATCTGAGCGCCATTAAAACTGCAACTCATCCGCATTTCGTAATTGAAAATGATTTGCAGAAGCGTATACCCGTTCCCATAGCGACTTGCGAATGGGAATTAGTTAGATGCGTCAAACGCTCCTCGGCCTTTTGGCCACCACCGCCCTGACCACACTCGTCTCGGCCGGTGCGAGCGCCGAAACAGGCACGACGGCCAGCACCGAGACCGACGACGTGATCGTGGTCACCGGCCGGTATCTGTCTCTCGACCAGGTCAATGGCCTGAAGACGCCGACGCCGATCATCGATGTGCCGCAGAGCCTCTCGATTGTATCCGCAGACCAGATTGAAGCTCAGGCCTTCACCAATATCGGCGATATCCTGCGCTACACGCCGGGCCTCACGATCAGCCAGGGTGAGGGGCATCGCGACGCGATCAACATTCGCGGCAATCAGACCACGGCAGACTTCTTCCTCAACGGCGTACGTGACGACGTTCAGTATTATCGCCCCCTCTATAATCTGGAGCAGATCGAAATCCTGCGCGGCTCAAATGTGCTGCTCTTCGGGCGCGGTGGTGGCGGCGGTGTGATCAACCGCGTGACCAAAACGCCGGAACTCGGCGAACAATTTGTCGGCACGCGGGCCAGCATTGATACGTTTGGGGCTTATCAGCTCAGCGGTGACCTGAACCTGCCGGCGACCGACAACTCGGCCTTTCGTCTCAACGCCTTTGTCGAAGAGCTGGCCAATCACCGCGATCAGTTTGACGGAACGCGCTACGGCTTCAATCCGACCTTCAGCGTGGATTTGACGGGCCAGACGACGCTCGACCTGTCCTATGAGTATCTGAATGACGATCGCGTGGTGGACCGCGGCGTCCCGTCGGTCAGCGTTGCGAACAGACCTGACGTTCCGCTGGAAGGGGAGCGCGATACCTTCTTCGGCGACCCGGATGAAAATTTCACAACGCTGGAAGCCAACATCCTGCGCGCGCGTGTCGACCATAGCTTCAACGAGGCTTTCCGCGGCAATGTCACGGTCCAGTACGCCGACTATGACAAGCTGTATCAGAACATCTATCCGGCTGGCTTCGAGGCCAGCACCAACACGGTGACGCTGGACGGCTATCAGGACCCGACGATGCGCGAAAACCTGATCATTCAGGGTAATCTCATCGGCGAGTTTGCCATGGGTCCGTTCACTCACACCCTGCTCGTGGGCGCTGAGTACGGTGATCAGGCGACGACGAATGCGCGCAATGACACGCTCTTCGTCGACAGCAATGACGACCAGATTGACGTCACCTTCACCAACCCGCTGGTGGTGCCGGACTTTGGCTATTCGGTCCCGGTGCGTGACCGTGCGTCCGACGTCGAATTCACCTCGCTGTATGTGCAGGACCAGATCGACATCACCGACACCTTCAAGCTCGTGCTGGGCGCGCGCTATGACCGCTTCGACGTTGCTGTGACGGACTTTCAGGCCATCACCGCGACGGATAATGGTCGCCGCGGTCGCGTGGATGAAGAAATCTCGCCGCGTGCCGGCCTCATCTACAAGCCGGCAGAGAATGTGTCCTTTTACGCCAGCTATTCAGAGACCTTCCTGCCGAGCGCGGGTGACCAGTTCCTGACCCTGTCCACGACCTCTGAAGACCTGCAGCCGCAGCGCTTTGAAAACGAGGAAATCGGGGTGAAGTGGGATCTCGAAAACGGTCTCAGCCTGACCGCTGCTGCCTTCCGGCTGGAGCGCGGGCAGTTCACTTCCGTTGATCCCGATGATCCCTCTATCGTGACCACGGTTGAGGGCAGCGTGACCGAAGGTCTGGAGCTTCAGCTGACCGGTGACGTCACGGACGCCTGGACGGTGATCGCGGGCTACAGCTACCTTAATGGCACGGCCGATGGGGGCGCGTTTGACGGCAACACTACCCGCCAGACGCCCGAGCATATGGCCTCGATCTGGAACCAGTATGAAGTCAACGAGCAGCTGTCGCTCGGCCTCGGTGTCACATATCAGGGCGAGTATTTCGTCCGCGAAGACAATGCTGTGCTGGTGCCGGACTTCACCCGCGTGGACTTCGCCGTCTTCTACGACCTGACCGACGAGACGCGCCTCCAGCTCAATATCGAGAACCTGTTCGATACCGAGTATTTCCCGGATGCCCACTCCAACGACAATATCTCAACCGGCAAGCCGTTGAATGCGCGGGTGAGCGTCAGCCACCGCTTCTAAGGCGCAGGTCCAAATCGAAACAAGAAACGGCGGCCCATCGGGCCGCCGTTTTTGTTTCGAGGAAGCAAAGAAGTTGAGCGCGCTATTTCGGCCCGACCATGTTTTCGGGGCGTACAACGCGGTCGAATTCCTCTTCGGTCACGAAGCCCAGCTTGATGGCCTCTTCGCGGAGCGTCGTACCGTTGGCGTGGGCCGTCTTGGCCACGGTGGTGGCGTTGTCATAGCCGATGGTCGGGGCCAGCGCCGTCACCAGCATCAGCGAGCGCTCCATAATATCGGAGATGCGCTCTTCATTGGCTTCGATGCCGACCACGCAGTTATTGGTGAAGCTGACCGCGGCGTCTGCGATGAGCTTGGCGCTGGTCAGCACGTTCCAGCTGATCATCGGCTTGAAGACGTTAAGCTGGAAATGGCCCTGACTGCCCGCAAAGCTGACGCCGGAATTATTGCCCATGACCTGGGCACAGACCATCGTCATGGCCTCGCACTGGGTGGGGTTCACCTTGCCTGGCATGATGGAACTTCCCGGCTCATTCGCAGGCAGGGCGATCTCGCCAATTCCGCAGCGCGGACCGGAACCAAGCAGGCGAATATCGTTGGCGATCTTGAACAGAGAGACAGCCGCGGAATTCAGCGCGCCATGGGCTTCGACCATGGCGTCCTTGGTGGAGAGCGCTTCAAACTTGTTCGGCGCGGTTACGAAGGAGAGCTTGGTCAGGCTGGCGACTTCTTCAGCAAAGCGTTCAGCAAAGCCGACCTTGGCGTTAAGGCCCGTGCCGACAGCCGTGCCGCCCTGTGCCAGCTCTAGCAGGGCCGGCAGCGCCGCTTCGATGCGGCGGATGGCGTTGTCGATCATGTGCACGTAGGCGGAAAACTCCTGACCGAGCGTCAGGGGCGTGGCATCCATCAGGTGGGTGCGGCCGATCTTGATGATGTCGCCAAAGGCTTCCGCCTTGTCATTCAGCGCGTTGCGCAGGGTCTGAAGCGCCGGAATGACATCATGGGAAAAGACTTCAGCAGCTGCGATATGCATCGCTGTCGGGAAGACATCGTTGGACGACTGGGACCGGTTCACGTGGTCGTTGGGGTGAATGGGGTCCTTGGAGCCAACCTCGCCGCCCAGGATCTGGATTGCCCGGTTGGAGACCACCTCATTGGTGTTCATGTTCGACTGGGTGCCTGAACCGGTTTGCCAAACGACCAACGGGAAGTGGTCGTTGAGTTTTCCTTCAGCGACTTCCAGCGCGGCCTGGGCGATGGCGTTGCCATGCTCGGCCTCCATGTTGTCGAGCGCCATGTTCGCCTTGGCTGCGCAGTGCTTGACGATTCCCAGTGCGCGGATGAGCGGCAGCGGCTGCGTCTGGCCACCAATCTTGAAATTGATCAGCGAGCGGGCGGTCTGCGCGCCCCACAGCTTGTCAGCTGGCACCTCAAGAGGGCCAAAGGAATCGGTTTCAACACGCATCTCGGTCATGGAGCGCTCCAGCTTATGAACAGGTCTGTTAACCGTTGCGCTTGTGAAGGCGCGCCGGTCATCCGACATTAGGGCCAATAACGAATCGGGTGTGTAGCACCGGGCCGCCATGGATCAAGACAATCGTCATTCACCGGCTCTTGTTAACCCACCCGACTGGGATGGTGTGGACTGGACAGGGAGGGGCAAGGTGCAAGCCGCTGACGTAAACGGGTCGCTGCAGTTGCGTGTGGACGCACTGACCAGCCAGACCAAGCGATTCAAGTCGTTGATCGGGTCGTTTTTCCGGACCGAATTCAATCGCGTTCGCCCCAAATACGGCCCGTATGAGGTCGTGATCGAGATTGAGCGCACTGAGGACAGCCCCGTTCATGACGTGGACAATGTGGCCAAGGCGATCCTCGATTCGCTGACCGGTGTTGTTTTCCACGACGACAGCCAGGTGGAGCGCCTGCATGTCGAGAAGGTCCTTGGTGAGCGTCCACGCGTGAAGGTGCGGGCGAGGCCGCTGGCCGGTTAGGGCACTGCTGCCATCGAAAACAAAAAAGCCCCGCCTCGTATTGAGGCGGGGCTTTGTTCTTGACCTGAGGTTTGTATCAGGCGGCGCGCAGCGTTTTCAGGAAGGCCTCATACTCGGCCTCCCAAGCGCTTTGGCGTTCCTTCAGCTCCTTGGCGGCCTGCATCACGTCGCGGGCAACAGTTGCTGTCTCACCGGTGAGCGACGAGAGTTCACGCACATCGTCATTGGCCTTGCTGGCCCCTTCGTCGGCGCGTTGCGCAGCACCCGCAATTTCGCTCGTGGCCGCACGCTGCTGGGAGATCGCCGAGGCGCTCTCGGTGGCCAGCGCCTGTAGCTCACGCATGGCTGTGCGGGTTTTCTCGGCTGAGGTCGCCGCATCGGTGGACGCCGACTGGATCGCGTGGATCTGACTGGCGATCTGCTGCGTGGCCTGGCTGGTTTGTTCAGCGAGGGACTTCACTTCGCTGGCCACCACGGCAAAGCCCTTGCCAGCCTCACCGGCGCGCGCGGCCTCGATCGTGGCGTTGAGAGCCAGCAGGTTGGTCTGATCGGCAATGGTCTCGATGAGCTCTACAATCGCATCGATGGACTGGGCTGCTTCTGACAGGCGGCCGACGGTTCCAGCGCCGGCCTCTGCTTCCGCTCCCGCTTCATCTGACAGGGCTGTTGTGCGCGAGATTTGCTCGGACACCTCGTTGATTGAGGCGGCGAGCTCTTCAGATGCCGAGGCGACCGACTGGATGCCCGACGCCGCAGCGTCTGCGGCTTCACGAGCGGTTTCTGAGCGGCTTGACGCTTCGCCAGAGGTCGCCTGCATGCGTTCGGCCGCGGTCGTCACCTGGGCGGAGGCTGCAGACACGCTCGCCAGCAACTCGGTGGACATGCTTTCAAAGCGGGCCACAGCCTGCTCGACCTCTTCCTGGCGCTTGGCGCGACGGGCAGACGCCTCGCTGTCGCGCGAGGTGATATCGTCCGCGTCCGCAAGGGCCCGTTGCAGGGCAGCCAGCGCCTGGCCCAGGGCACCAAACTGGTCGCTGCGGTCGATGCCAGGGATAGTGAGGTCGCGTTTGCCATCGGCCAGCGCTTCGACGGTTTGCTGCACATCAACGACCGACTGGCGGATCACCGCCGTGATCTGCAAGGTCAGAAAGGCGAGGGCCGCAATGATCAACACCAGGGCAGCCACATCGACGATGGTTGAGAGCTGAGCCAGCTGATCAAGGCGGGCCCAAGCCGCGGCTTGATCGGCCCTCGTGCCATCACGGACCACTTCGATCTGCGTATCCATGCGGTCGTCGAACACAGCCAACTCGTCGAAGAAGGTGGCGAGCTGAGCGTCGGAATATCCGGCGATCTCGCTTGAAGCGCCAGAGATCAGAGCCTCCAGCTGGGGCATGTCGTTTCGTACCGAGGCGAGGGCACGTTCGTATGCGGGAGCGTCAACGCGGCCCTCGGTGTCGCGCAGTGCGGCCTCGAAATCGGTCAGATTGCCCAGCGCAGCCTCAATCCGGTCCGGTGTGGCAGCACCAGCCATCAGATAGGTGTCGCGCATCAGGGAGGTGAGGTCTTTTTCAAGGCTGCTGGCCGAAATCAGCGCTTCCGTCGCCGCACGTCCTTCTCGCTCGGTTGCTCCAGCCATCATGTCGAGCGTTTTGGTGATCCCGACATACGCCAAGACCATGGCGATAGAGGTGATAGCGATAAGGCGAAGGCGACTATTCAACGACAGGGCGTCTAGAAATTCGCGCATTTTAATACCCATTCAGTGAATGATTAATTCCGGGCACGACAGTGAGCTGAATTTGGTTAACCGAAGGCTTTTGACCTGCGCCGTTAAACGCGTCAGGTGGGGCGCCTCAAACTGCTCAGGGCCAACAGGCCAAGCACCGGTCCGATCGCAAGCGGCACAAGCGCATATTGCCAGCCGATGACACCTGCCCAAACCGGCAGAAGCTGGACACTGATAACCGTCAGGGCAAAGCCCATTGCGGTTTGAAGGGTCAGCAGGCTGCCAGCCAGTCCTGCTGGCGCGCGCTCCGCGATCGCGGCGGAAAACTGGGCGCTGTCGGCGATGACCACAATACCATAGATGACGAGCAAGCTTCCGAGTAGCCAGCCTGGGGCCGACCAGACCAGCGGGGAGGCGAAGGCGCACACCCCACCCACTGCCAGGGCTGCGCCAGCGACCTGCAGTCGGCCATAGCGGTCGGCCAGCCAGCCCGCAGCCAAGGCTCCAAGGCTGCCCACAGCAATAATGCCGAAGGTGAACACGCCGATTGCGCCAGCACCGGAAAGACCTTGCTCTGCTCTCCAGACTGCGATGAAGACACCTGCCCAGGCCCAGAACGCATAGAGCTCCCACATATGGCCGAGATAGCCGAAATTGATCGCGCGCAAGTCTCGCCGCATCAGGGCGGCGAAGGCCGCGCCGGGTTTAAACGCAGCGCCGGGCGGAAAGGCCGGACCGGTTCTCGAGATGCCAATGAGGACCGCAGCCGTTAGTGCCGCCAGTCCCGCTCCGGCGAACGGCGCGCGCCAGTCAGCCGTGACCAGGATCGGCGCAGCGAGGTGGGGCAGAGCCGAGCCGAGCGTAAGCGCTCCTACAAGCAATCCGACGAGCAGGCCCGCATCGCCCTTCGCCCAGCTGGCGGCCAGCTTCATGCCGACCGGGTAGACGAGCGCGAGCGCTGCACCGGACAAAACGCGAAGGCCAATCATCAATAGGCTGTCTGGGGCCAGAAGCGTTGCTGCAAGGCTCGCCAGTCCAGCAAGGGCCGCACCGACGGCGAAGACGCGCCGCGGGTCGAACCGGTCTGGCAGGTTTAGCGCGGCACTGAGCAGTGCGCCGATCACGAAGCCGACCTGAACGGCACTCGACAAGGCTGCGCCAGTCGTCGGTGAGAGGGCCGTGCCTGCTTCGATGGCAGGCAGTGCTGCGGCACCTGCGAACCAGACCGACAGCGCCAAAACCTGACAAAGGGCGATAATGAATAGACTGAGTGCCTTATCCGGCATCGGAGGCAGGCGCGCTGTCACCGGACAGCGGAGTGCCTTCATCAAGCGGGCGGATAGCGGCTGTGGCGCTTGCTGTCGCGCAAAGCACGCCGTCCTCGTTATAGAGCTCGCCTTGCGTGAAGCCGACGGTCGAGCCTAGCCGCACTGTTTCACCAATACAGCGCGCCCGCCCGGTCATGAGTGGACGCAGGAAGCTGGTCTTCATTTCAAGCGTGGGCACCGCTGACTTCAGGCCGGTCCGCACAAAGACCGAGAAGCTCATCGCCTCATCCAGAAATGCAGTGACAATTCCGCCTTGTACCGAGCCATTCGGATTCAGGAATTCCGGCCGTGCGGTAAACCAGGCGTCGATGCGGCCGGTCTTGGGGTCCGCATCAATCAGCTCAAACCCCAGATGCTTCGTGCAGGCGGGCACGAAGGACGGGTTGGCCATGATTTTCTTCAAGTCATCGCGTGTGATGGAAGACACGCTGCCTAGTCCTTCTTGCGAAAGGCTTCCAGGCTGACCACCGTCGCGTCGCCATCGCTATCGCCGTCTTCATCATCAGTTTTGTCTGCCGAATTCGGCGACACCGGCTCCGCGCCCGGGGCGGGCGGCGTGTAGTTGAAGTGCAGGCGAAAATCCACACTGGGATCGTGGAAGCGCGTGATCGCGCGCCACGGCACGAAAAGATACTTCGGCACGCCGCCAAACTTCAGCGTGACTTCAAAGCCGTCATCGCTCGTTGAAAGGTCCCAGAACTGGTGTTCCAGAACGATCGTCATCTCGTCGGGATAGGACTCGCGAAGCCCGTCATCAATGTCGCAACCCGGATCGGTGGTGCGGAACATGATGTAGAAATGATGCGCTCCAGGCAGACCCTCGGGTCCTGCCGCACGCTCGACCGATTTGCGAACAACCGTGCGCAACGCATCGTGAGTGAGCTGGTCATATCCCATCAGGTCGTTGGCCACGCAGCGATCCCCCTGTGTTTGTCGAAAAGACAACGGAAGCCTATCGCAGCCGTTGGCGTCGTCAATCGGCGTGAGCGGCTGGTCTCGACTCACCCAGCGGTTTAAGCCTTGGCAATCGATCAACTGGAAGGCTTTGATGTCGCCGTCAAAATTGCGCCGGCCCAAGCAGGACCTATTCGTACCTGCAAGCGTTCAGCCGATGGCTGCAAACGCCAGCTGGAGCACGCGAGCACAGCTCATGCGCGAGAACCCTCTCGCGACGCTCCCGGATGCCCTCTTCGACCAGACCCATGTGATCGGGCCCTATCTCGGGCGCTCGGTTCACCAGCTTTCCGGGCCCGCTGAAATTCGTTCTGTGCTGCAGGGCAATTTTGTCGCATGGCGAAAATCACCCCTGATTCTGCGCATGCTCCGGCCAATCCTTGGCGATGCCATTCTGGTGGCGCAAGGGGAGAGCTGGAAAAGTCAGCGACGCACTATCCGACCCGCGTTCAAGAAAAAGCGTGTCGACCACTTCATGCCTCTCGTTGCCACTGCCGCGGACGCGGCTACTGAGACGCTCGCCCGGACATCAGATCCGGTGGACGCGCACGCGCTCATGAACGAGACGACGCTGTCGATTATCGAGCAGGCCCTGTTCTCCTCGTCTGAAGGGTTTGATCGGGCGCGTGTTAGATCCGCGCTCGAAGATTTGCTGCTTGAAGTTGGAACCGTCAGGCGGACCGACCTTGTTCCCTTTGCCGAGTGGGTGCCGCGACCGATGAGCCAGCGAGGGCGTGCCGCGCTGGCGGTTTTTCGCGAGGCCGCCTCGGCTCAAATCCAGCGGCGCCGGGCGAGCCCTGACCCCGGCAACGACCTGCTGGGTCTTTTGCTCGAAGCGGGCGAGGGAGCGCACGAGGTTGGCCTCTCTGACGACGATATCCGTGACACCCTCATGACATTTGTTGCGGCAGGCCATGAAACCACGGCACTGGCGCTGACCTGGGCGTTGTATCTGGTGGCCAATGACCCGGACTGTCAGGCTGCGCTGCAGGCTGAAGCTGGCGAGGCCTGGGGTGAGTATGGCCAGCTGATTTTGACGCATCAGGTCATTGAGGAGGCTCTGCGCCTGTTCCCGCCCGCTCCGGTCTTGGGGCGGCGAGCTATTGAAGACACAGACATTTGTGGCGTGCCGGTCAGAAAGGGCGACGTAGCATTACTGGCCTTCTATGCGCTTCAGCGTCACCCGCGGCTCTGGGATCATCCCGAACGCTTTGACCCTGACCGCTGGAGCGCGGATCGCCGACCGGCAGACCGCTATATGTCCATGGCCTTCGGCGGTGGGCCGAGAGCCTGTATTGGAGCCCAGTTCGCCATGATGGAGGCGAGCATCATCCTGGCCACCACCCTGTCCCGGTTCACAGTTGAGCCGACTGGCGCGCGGGTGGAACCGGTCATGCAGGTCACATTGCGCCCGAAGCATGGCATGCCGCTGCGGTTCCACCCGCGCTAGGTCCGGCTTTTAATGGCTCCCCGGGATGCTGTCGCAGGACGGCAGAATTGCCCGGTATTCGGCCATGGTCGGCAAGCCGACTTCGGCGCGGCGCTCATCCACCACCGGTTCGGGATCGCTGAGCGGGGTCTGCAAGGACTGGACACCCTCGCGACACTCGAACTGAGACCCATAGGGCTGAGGTGCCCCCTCCATGACCGCCAGTCGATCGGTCAGCAGCGCATAGTTGTCCGGTGCAATCTCGCCCTGCGGAAGCAGGCGTTGGAACCGAGTGTGAATCTCGCGCATGAAGTCCGGATCGTCGGTGGCGTGCTGGACAATGAGGAAGGCGTCATTGTCGGCTTCATCACCAAACTCGGAGATGGTGAACCAATCCCGGTCATCCAGTTCCGCTTTGATCCAGGATTGATTGTCCGCGTCGATCCGTTTCATGCGCTGCATCAGTCTCAGCCATGTGATCATGTTCTCGTTCGGGCCGGCACCTGGAGTTTCCAGCAGTTCCAGGATCAGGTGTCGAATGCGCTGGTCGCGCTCGGTGCGGTAGGCCAGCTCGTCTACAACGCTTGCCTGATCGCGGCGGTCCCTCCAGGCATCAATCGCCGCGCGGTCTTCCTCCAGATAGGCATCATAGAGATCGTCGGCAGTTGCGAGCTCACCTGCACTCTCCTGAAGAGTTGAGGCTTCTGCGCCATCAGCAGTGCAACCGGATGCAAGAACCATCGCAAACCCCAGCACTGTCGCTGAAAGAAGGCGTGCGGTGAGGGGAATGTCGCGATGGGAGGTCCGCCGCGTGTCGAGGGTAGAAGACGTGTCAGTCATGAAAACTCCAACCAGATTGTTTCTAATTCACAATACATCGAAAAATGAGGTATTGTGCAAACCGCATTATTCGTCTTTCCAGACAAGGTCAAGGAGTTTGAATGGCCGACTCATCGTCAGAGCGAGCGCGAATTGAGCGTCAGATGCGCAAGGGCGTTTTAGGCGTTGCGGCTCTGGCGGCCCTGAATGACGCCCCGGCCCACGGCTACGCGTTGGCCCAGCGGCTGAAAGATGTGCTGGGCGGCAGTGTGGCTGAGGGCACGCTGTATCCGTTGCTGGCGGGCTTTGAGGCCGCGGGATGGATTGAGCACGATTGGGACACCAGCCAGCCTGGGCCTGCGCGGAAAGTTCACCGTCTTACTGCAACAGGACGAGCGGCCGCCGGCGAGCTGATCGCCTCCTGGCGGGAGACTGCGTCACGAATTGAGGACATGGCCCCATGATGGATCGTCTTGAACAGCTTCAGAGCCTGGATGCTCAAGCCGCCGTCAGTGCCTATATGGCTGAGCTTGATCGCGTGCTGGACGCGCGGCGCAAGCCTGTGCGCGATGACGTCCGGACTGGTGTTGAGGCTCATCTTCTGGAGGCGCTGGACCATGATCCGGCTTCTTCCTTGGACAAGGTCAGTGCGGCGTTAAGTGCCCTCGGCCCACCAGACAGTTTTGCTCACGACTGGGCCAACGCCGTTGAGGCCCGCTATCCGCAGGGGCGGGTTGAGCTCGGCGCAGCGGCTTTGCGCGAGCGCCTGGTCCTGATTGGCCGGCTGGCCGCCGTCTGCCTTGGCGTGGTTGTCGGGTTTGCTGGATTGCTAAGCGTTCTGGGGCGGTTAACTGAGCCGGACACGTTTGGAGTTTTCCTGCTCGCCGATGGTGAAATCCTGATCGGCACCTGGCAGAGCCATCAGGCCGCGATTGAGCGCGATATTCTGGGGTGGTTCACCGCACCGGCATTTGCGCTTCTGGCGGCTCTCGGATTCTTCGGGGCGTGGGTAATGCGGCCCATGGCCACCAAACGGTAACCAAACTCATTCATGGTGTTGCATGGAAAGTCCGCCAACTGGCAGGCGGGAACATGCATTCATGGACTGGCTCGACAAATACTGGCCCGATGAAAGCCATCAAGACCGGCTGAGCGTTGCCTCTGGCCGCGCGTTGGCAAGTTTCTGCGTCCTCGCTGGTGCAGGTGGTCTGGTTATCACCTTTCTCAACTTTAATACCATCGGGGAGTATTTCCTCGAGGTGACGCTGGGCGGCGTCGCGGCGATCCTGTGTCTACTGGCGCCCCTTCTGATTAACGGTAGCAAGCAATTTCAGCTTCGCGGCCGGGCTCTGGAAGCCTTTGTTGTCGCGTCGCTGGTCTATCTGTCGGTGTCAAACGGGGCGATGTATTCGCCGCCAAACCTCCTGCTGATCACCGCAGTCATGACATTCACACTGGCGCTGGGAGCCCGCGACGGTGCCGCCGTGCTGGCGGCAACGTGTGCGACCTATGTCTATTGCGGATTTGTCAGTGGTGGCGGGGAATATGGAGGACTGAGTTCTGAATTCTCCGCCTTCGTGATCGCGGTGGTATTCCTGTGGGTTGGTGCCTCGGTTTTTCGTGCCGAGATGGCCCGCTCCCTTCGCGTGATCGATGCCGAACGCGCCAAAGCCGATCAGGCGAATGCTGCAAAGTCTGAATTCCTCGCCAATATGAGCCATGAAATTCGCACGCCGCTAAACGGCGTTCTGGGTATGGCGACGGTGCTCGGTGCCACCGAACTCAATCCCGCCCAGCGTCGCGCCGTAACGGTCATCAAGACGTCCGGTACCCACCTTCTTTCCATGCTGAATGACGTACTCGACCTGTCCAAGATCGAGGCAGACGAAATGGAGCTGGAGGATATCGAATTTGTGCCGCTGACCCTGATCGAGCGTGTGCGTGATCTCCACGCTCCAACGGCCGAAGCTGGAGGGTTGGAGCTCAAACTGACGGTGGCATCCGGGCTGGACCTTGTGGCCGAACGCATGGGTGACCCGACTCGCATCACCCAGGTGCTGCACAATCTGGTCTCCAACGCGATCAAGTTTACCAGCAAAGGCACGGTGGAAATCGCGATTGCCCCGCTCGCCGGAGCTGAGGGCCTGGCCATCGAGGTGCGTGACAGCGGATGCGGAATGACCGCAATTCAGGTCGGCAAGATTTTCAAACCCTTCGTGCAGGCGGACAGTTCCACAACCCGCCAATTTGGGGGAACGGGCCTCGGGCTGGCGATCTGTCAGCAGATCGTGGCGGCCATGGGCGGTGAAATCTCAGTCGAGAGCGAGGTCGACAAGGGCACGACCTTCCGCGTTGAGCTTCCCTTGCCGAAAGCCCAGACGCGGCAGGCCGAAGTCGAAATCGCCGAACCCGCCGTACCCGCGGGTGATGGCAGCCTTGATGTTCTTGTCGTCGATGACAGTGCGACGAACCGTCTGGTCGCAGCCGGCTTGCTACGCCCGATCCATGCCAATGTAACTCTGGCTGAAAATGGCGAGCAGGCGATCCATCAGTTCAGATCCGGCAAGTTCGATCTGGTTTTCATGGATATCCGGATGCCCGGCATGGACGGGTTTCAGGCGCTGGAGGAGCTTCGCAGGCTGGAGGCCCAGTCGCAGGCCACGCCAACGCCGGTGATCGCGATGACGGCCAATGTCGCGGGCGCTCAGGTCGAGCAATATCTCAAGGCCGGCTTTGATGATTTTGTGGCCAAGCCCATCGATCAGGCCCGCCTTCTCGATGTCGCGCGTCAGCGCGCGGGCGTCGCGTAAGGGAAAGGCCGCCAGCATGGTCTGCTGACGGCCTGTCCTCAGTCTTGAAGACACACCTAGCGCCGAACATTCAGCGAGATGTCACCGGTGGCCCCTTCGAAGCCGTCCACGGCGCGCAAGGCGTATCGGAGGACCGGTCATTCGAAACGGGACCTGTCCATTTGCTCAAATTTGGCCGGGGTGCGACACTGACCAACGCATGGGCAGGGGAGGATCATTATGTTGTCGACATTGCTCGCGTCATTCATTGCGTCTGCGGCGACCAGTCAGGTCACCTTGCCAACACCGTTGATTTGCCCTCCAGCTGAGGATGTATGGTTCGTTGAAGATGAGTTTTCGACCGTACCTAGACGATACACGGCCCGCGTGCGCAACAATGAAGAGGCCTATGGCGCTCAGCGCTCGACGATGTCCCGACTGACGGCGACGGCTAGACGTGACCGCGCCCGCGGTCGCGAGCCATCAAACGCCATGGCCCGACCTCAGGTGCCCATGATGCTGACGCATACCGGCGCAGCCTTCGCAGATCATTCCAAGTTGGAAAACGCGCCTCCGGTGATCGCAGCAGCCTACTTTTGGGATGTGAGCGCGAGCTCTGACCTGACATCAATCAACTGTCGCTACGCGCTGGAAGGCACTGCGCTTGATGTCTTTGACCAGCCAGTTGCGATCGGCAGCCTGCCGCCCAATCTGCAGAATTGCGTCGCCCCTGAAGAGCCGGACTATGTGCTTGTGAACGACCAGGTCGTCGAGAACGAGCAGATATGGATACAGGGCGGCGGCGCCAACGACAGCTTTTACTGCCGGGCTGGCCGTGTGGCGTGCAGCTTCACCTGTTCGAACATGCAGATCCTCGAGAGCTGGGATTAGGCCATTAATCGAGCCAGATGCTGGATGGATAGTGGGGGCTTCTGTTGCCAGGCGCCCCCGAACCCCGCCTGACCTTGCTAGAGATCAGGACTTAAAAGCGAGATACCCGCACTGCTTACGCAGCGAGAGCCACCTCTTCAGCGTAGTTGTCGTTTGCAACTATCAAAATCGGGCTGGTATCGAAGCCCATTCGGGCGAAAGCTACGTCTTTACCCATCTGTCGATCCTATTCGGCCCCTCACGCCTCGCCAAACGAACGAGGAAGATTGGTGGAGCCGCCGGGATTCGCACCCGGGTCCAGTCTGGTTATTACACGCGCGTTTATCGCCATAGTCCGCCGAAGCGCACATCGGTAATATAGGTGATTGCGGGGCGGTTTTAAACCAGTGGGCTCAGACCGGGTTCAAAGCACGATCAACAGGATCAGACCGATCGCGACGAAAAGAAAGCTGATCGCATAGCAAAAGAAAAGGATGAATACCCGCAAGCTGGCCCCCCACCAACTGCTGGCGTACACCTTTCGATCCGCACGCCAGACCAGATAGAGCACACTGATCAGCCCTAGGACGCCAAGCGCGATGCTCGGCCCGATATGGAGCGATTGCGCATAAATCGAGGCCACCGCTGACGCCAGGATCACCGGCAGGGCGGCAGCGTGAATATAGAGGCTGTGAATGACGTGAGTGATGAGCCGGGCCTGTGGGTGAAGGACCAGGTTCAGCAACGCAAAAATGATCACCATGACCAGCACGGCCTGGTTCAGGGCCAGATTGGCCTGACGCTCGACGCCTGCCGGGTCGCGCGCGATGCGCACCGCCAGCCCAATATAGCCGCCCCTCTCGAGCGCTTCAGCCTCGGTCTCGGGAAAGGGCTCTCCAGATATATCATCATCAGCTTCAAGCGCCTCGGCGGCAGCACGAACCTGCTCCCAGCTGAGAGGGCTGGGTTCAGGCTTCCAGGGCGGTCGGAACAGGGTCAGGTAGACGCTCAACGGGTCAACATTCAGTCCCGCCAGCGCTTCGGTTTGCTCAATCGCCAGGTCAGACTGATTCCCACTAGTCAGGCCCAGTGGTGTGATGCCCGAAACCTGAAACCCGATAACAAACACCAGAGCTGAGAGTACATAAATCCTGATCGGCGGGGTGAAGGAGTGTCGCCGATCGTCCAGAAAGCCCCGCGTGGCCAGACCGGGTGTCCTGAACAGCCCGATCACGGTTTGCCAGAAGAGTTCATCAAGGCTGAAGAAGCCATCAAGGAAGTCTTTGGCAAGGGCTTGGGCGGGACGGTTCAGGCTGGTCCGGCTTTGCCCACACTCGCCACAATACTGGCCCGAAAGCGGCGCGCCGCAGTTCGAGCAGGTGTCAGCCTTTGAGGGCTGCTGGTCTTGGTTGGAGCCCGGCGTCAGATCAGTCATGGGCCAAGTCTTGATGGGCTCGAGCCCGGAGGCAATGGCAAAGTCATGACAAAACAAAACGGCCGGGCTCCACTGAGCCCGGCCGTTTATGTCTTCGTTGGGTCTTCAGGGGCCTAGTTGTCGGCCTGAGACGTGGAGCTCCGGAAGTAGCGGAAGAATTCGGAGTCCGGCGGGACCACGATGGGTGTGCCATCGCGAATGGCCGTCTCGTAGGCCACCATGGACCGATAGAAAGCGAAGAATTCGCGATCCTGGCCGTAGGCTGCCGCGTAGATCCGGTTTCGCTGGGCATCACCTTCACCGCGGATGCGCTCTGCTTCGGCGCGGGCGTTGGCCAGAAGCACCGTGGCTTCCCTGTCTGCACCAGCGCGGATTTCACGGGCGCGTTCTTCACCTTCGGCGCGGATGCGCGAGGCTTCCTGTTCACGCTCGGACCGCATCCGCTGGAAGACGCGTTCTTCCACATCGTCAGGAAGGTCGGCGCGCAGGATCCGCACATCAATGACCTCAATGCCAAGATTGGCGCGATCAACGGCTCCGGCAACGGACGTTTCCACGCGGTCCATGAGCTCGGCGCGCTGGCCGGAGATCACTTCCTGCGAGGGGATCGAGCCGACCACAGCACGCAGAGCGTCTTCCATGATGGTCGACAGGCGAACCCGGGCTCCGGTTTCGGTACGAACCGTCTGGTAAAATTGCAGCGGGCTATCGATGCGATAGCGCAGGAAGGCGTCCACATCCAGACGTTCCTGGTCACCGGCCTGCAGCTGCTGCGGGCGCATGTTGAATTCGACATTTCGCTTGTCGAACTTGATGGTTTCTTCCCACGGCAGCTTAAAGTGAAGACCCGGGTCTTCATTGCCGGCGCGATTGATTTCGCGCACCGGTTCACCGAAGCGCAGCACAATTGCCGATTCCGTTTCGCTGACCGTGTATGTCGCGGTGGCTGCGCCAATGACGCCGCCGCCGAGAAGAACGATTATGAGAATTGTCAGAAGGCGCATGGGTTATCCTCCCTGTCCGGAACCGGCCGCGTCGCTGCGCGGGCCACGAGTTTGGCCTAGGCGATCAAGCGGCAGGTAGGGAACTGCCCCGTTGCCCTGTTGATCAAGGATAATCAGCTCAGAGCGACCGAGCACCCGTTCCATGGTCTCAAGGAACATACGCTCCCGTGTCACTTCAGGGGCTTGTGCATACTCGGTATAGATCGAGTTGAAGCGATCAGCCTGACCTTCCGCTTCGGCGACCACCTGATCACGATAACCGCGCGCCTCCTCAAGGAGGCGAACCGCGTCACCGCGTGCTTCAGGGACAACCCGGTTAGCATAGGCCGTTGCCTGCAGCGCGTTACGCTCTGCGTCCTGGTCTGCGGAGATGACGTCCTGGAAGGCTTCAATCACGTCGCTCGGCGGCGAAGCTTCCTGAAGGTTCAGCGCTACAATGATGATGCCGGATTCATAGCTGTCGAGCGTTGCCTGAACGATTTCCTCGGCGCGCTGGGTGACTTCACCCCGGCCACCGGAAATAATCGGCTGCAAGTCGGAAGTACCAACGACTTCACGCATCGCGCTTTCAGCGATGGAGCGGACAGTTTCGCGCTGATCACGCACGTTAAACACATAGTCGTTAACGCGGGCCGGATCGATCTGCCACTGAACGGTGAAGGAGATGTCCACGATGTTTTCATCGCGCGTCACCATAAGGGCTTCCTGGGCGCTGGCACCGATCGTGATGTCACGGATCTGGCGCACATCTTCGATCTGCACGGTCTCAATTGGATAAGGCAGCTTGAAGCGAAGGCCCGCGCCGGCTGTACGCTTGTACTCGCCAAAGCGCTGGACGACGCCGGCTTCACCGGGGCCGACCTGATAGACAGACGCCAGCAGCAGTACGATCAGGGCACCAATCGCGACGATAATGCCGAGAAAGCCGCCGCCCTTGCCACCTTTGGAGCCACGGCCACCGCCGCCGCCGCCCATCATGCCACGCAGCCAGTTCTGGAGCCGGCGGACCAGCTCGTCCAGATCGGGCTCCTGACCCCCGCCGCCGGGACCACGCCCGCCGCCATTGGGGCCACGGCCCCAGGGGTTTTGACCATTATTGTTGCCGCCGCCGCCGGAGCCCCAAGGGCCTCCGCCACCGCCGCCACTCGAATTGTCATTCCAGGGCATATGCTCCCCGCTATTAGGATTGTTCTCACACGCGAATGCGCTTGGGTTGATACTTGGCGGTTTAGCCGGATGGGTTCAAGTAAAACCGCTTTTAAGTCGCAGCCACGCGATCGAGGATGCGCACTACAAACCCCGCGTCGTCACCGGGTTGAGCCGCAAAACGTGTGGCGGACACCTCTTTCCACTGCGCTGGATCGAGCGCCGGGAAGTGCGCATCGCCCTCTGGCTCAAGATCGACCTCGGTCAGATAAATGCGCTCGGTCAGAGGCAGGAGATCAGCATAGAGCCGGGCTCCCCCGATCAGGGAGACTTCGTCAACGCCAGCCTCAAGCGCGGCAGTGCGCGCCGCGATGAGAGCTGAGCTGGTGTCGGCAAAGACGTGCGCGCCCTCAGCCTCAGCCAAAGAGCCACTGACGACCAGATTGGCACGGCCGGGCAGGGGCTTTCGCGGCAGGCTGTCCCAGGTCTTGCGCCCCATCACCACTGGCTTGCCCAGGGTCGTGGCCTTGAAGTTCTTCAGGTCGGACGGGATGCGCCACGGCAGATCCCCTTTGCGGCCAATCACGCCGTTTCTGGCCACCGCGACAACGGCGGCGAGTTTCGGCGCGCTCATCGATTCAGCTCACGACACGTGTAGGGGTAGCAGCACTGATGGGAGGCGATGTGCCACTCTCCCCCGTTTCGTTCACAACTGAGAATTTGCCGTTTGAGCGGGCTTGGTCCTGAAATGTGGATGATCGCAAACACAATTATGGCGATAGCTGACAGAATGGTGCCGACAAGGGGCGTCCTGAAGATTATGGCGCGCAGGTCCTTCACACCGCCACCGGAGCGCTGATCCGCGGATGGGGATCATAGCCCTCAATCGTGATGTCTTCGTATTCAAACGCGAACAGGTCTTTGACCTCCGGATTGAGCTTCAGGCTCGGCAGCGCGCGCGGCGTGCGCGAGAGCTGTTCAGCTCACCTGGTCCATATGGTTGGCGTAGATGTGCGCGTCACCGAAGGTGTGCACGTATTCGCCCGGCTCATAGCCCGTGGCCTGCGCCACCATGGCCAGTAACAGCGCATAGCTCGCGATATTGAACGGCACGCCCAGGAACATGTCCGCGCTGCGCTGGTAAAGCTGCAGGTGAAGACGGCCACCCAGCACCTTGAACTGGAACAGGGTGTGGCAGGGCGGCAGCGCCATGGAGGGCACATCGGCCGGGTTCCAGGCGCTGATCACGTGGCGACGGCTGTCGGGGCTCGTCTTGATCTGCTCGATCAGGGTGGCGAGCTGGTCAATCTCCTCGCCGTTGGGGCCTTCCCAGCGCCGCCACTGCTTACCATAGACCGGGCCAAGCTCGCCGTTTTCATCGGCCCACTCGTCCCAGATCTTGACCCCGCGCTCCTGTAGCCAGCGCACATTGGTCATGCCCTTGATGAACCAGAGCAGCTCCACCGCGATGGATTTGAAGTGGACTTTCTTGGTGGTCAGAAGCGGAAAGCCATCGGCCAGATCACAGCGGATCTGGCGGCCAAACACACCGCGCGTCCCGGTGCCCGTGCGATCGGTCTGGTCATCGCCATGGTCGAGAATATCGCGCAGCAGCTCCAGATAGGCCTGCTCGATCGGTGAGCCGACATCGCGGGAAGGGGCAGGGTGGGCAAGGGCCATGGCGGCCTCCGTCTGGCTTCGGCCATAACAATAGCGCGCCCGCCGATTCGCGACACCTTCGTTAAGATTTAACTTGCGCAATCCCTGTGGATATGAGCCAATTCGAGCAGAACATAAAATGAACATTGGGCATGTGGCGTATGGTGTGCTGCAGCCCACCGTACAGGACAGGAGAGTTCGACATGATCGGCTATGTGACCATCGGGACCAATGACATTGAAAAGGCCGCGCCCTTCTACGACACGATCGCCAGGCTGATGGATACCCCGCGCATGATGGAGGATGAGAATTTCATCGCCTGGGGCACCATGGATGGCGGGGCCGGGATCGGCCTGACCAAGCCGTTTGACGGCAACCCGGCGACGGTGGGCAATGGCGTGATGGTCGCGCTGCTGGCCCGCGATCCAGACCACGTCAACGAGATCTACGAAGCCGCCATCGCCGCGGGTGGCACCGATGAAGGCAAGCCCGGCCTGCGCGGCGGCGGCTTCTACGCCGGCTATTTCCGCGACCTGGATGGCAACAAATTAAACGCTTTTTGTATGGGCGCTGAAGAAGAGGAATAGGGGGCAGGCGGCGCAGTTGAGGCTGGCTGCGCCGCATACCTCACGGCTCCCGCATGAATAGCGCGCCTTACTGCGTCACCGCGCAATATTGCTCGGTGGTGACGGTGCCGAGATAGTCGACCGTGGTGCCGGCCGGGATGACGTATTCGCTCTCGCCGACCTCTTCATAGCCGATGGTGCCGTCTGCGCGCTGCGTGCCGGGTCCCCAGTCAAAGGTGTAACCCAGTGATGTCCACGGATAGGGGACCGGCTGGGCCGTCCCGTAGGACTGGTAGTAGTGGCTGTAGAAAAATTCCTGATGGGCCTGACAGTCTTCGTCGCAGTCCTTCGGAAAGCCGACATTGCAGCTTTGCGTGTTTGTGGCCGGATCACCGCAGGGGCGGAAGATGGCCTCGCCGCCTTCGGTCGGTGAAAGCTGGAACTGGACAAAATGGGTTTTTGACGCGCTCGGCGGCAGGCCGAGGCGCTGTTCAAGCCGGACCACCAGGGCCTCGGGATCATCGCTGACCTCTGAGCGGTATTGCCGGCAGAAATCCTGCAAATGCGGAGCCAGCGTGACCCAGGTGTCGCCGGGTATGTCGTAGGGGCCGGGGGCGGACGGGTAGCGGTTGACCTGATCGGCGCGGATCCAGGTGATCATGGTGTAGGCACCGGACTGGGGCAGGGGATCCAGACTGTCGACCACCTCAAACGGCTCGGCCATGGCCGCGTCATCGACTGCATCCAGATAGCGGTCATAGCGACGGCGCAGTGTGTTGGCTTCTTCCGTGTTCGGGACGCAAACATTGTCGCCTACCGGCAGGTTGTTCATATCGCTGATAAAGCTGATCCCGTCCTCTCCGACGCGCGCATTGGTGGCGAGCATGATGGCGGTGCGAAAGCTGGTATCGCCGAACCAGAAATCGGACAGCTGTGTCAGCGTGGTTTCCGG
The DNA here is from genome assembly GCA_043513725.1 of Oceanicaulis sp. Taxonomy (GTDB): domain Bacteria; phylum Pseudomonadota; class Alphaproteobacteria; order Caulobacterales; family Maricaulaceae; genus Oceanicaulis. The sequence continues at coordinate 2,717,199 of CP121338.1, forward strand.
GTCGATGGTCACGACGGCTCGGCAGGCATTGGGCGTGGGCTGGGCGCTGCAGGCGGCCGTGACAACCAGTGCCAAAAGACTGGTCGTTGCCAGTGTGCGTGCGGATTTCATGGTGTGCGTCCCTGTGATGTCCCTCGCGCGGGTGCGCGATCCTGCGTCACGTTAACCCAAGGATGTGTCTTACACACGCCATATCTGAGCGCCATTTGAGCGCAGGGGCTGAGGCCGAGCCATGGCCTTGGGCGCGGGGGCGGACTAAGTGTGTGGGTCAGGCCCACGCAAACTGCGAGACCGTCCATGAAAGAACCCCGCCGCCGCGCCAAGCTGCTCGTTCGCAACGCTACACGCGATGATGTGAAGGCGATCCTCGAGCTTCAGGACCGCTCCTATCCGAATATGGAGCCGGACACGCCGGCCATGATCCGCGGCCAGATCGCCAACTTCCCTGAGGGGCAGTTCGTGGTGGAGTATGAAGGCGATATCGTGGGCTGGTGTGCCAGCTTCATCATCGACGAGGCCGCTGCCTTCGCGCCCCATGACTGGGCGGGGATTACCGGGGCCGGCTTTGCGGCCCGTCACGATCCCGATGGTGACTGGTTGTACGGCATGGAGGTCGCGGTTGATCCATCTCGCCGCCGCCTGCGCATCGGCCAGCGCCTTTATGATGCGCGCAAGTCGCTGTGCGAGGAGTTTGGCCTGAAAGGTGTGGTGTTTGGCGGGCGCCTGCCCGGCTATCGGCGCAAGCGCAAGCTCTACCCCACGCCGCAGGACTATCTCGACGCGGTGGCCGAGGGCGAGGTCAAGGATCCGGTGCTGAACTTCCAGATGCGCGCGGGGTTTGAACCGGCTGGCATCCTGAAGGGCTACATGCCCGAGGACCAGGACAGCGGTGGAGCGGCAGCGCGCATGGTCTGGCGCAATTCCAGCTTTGTCGAAGCGCGCCTGCCCCATCAGCGCCCGGCCAAGACCACGGTCCGGGTCGCGGCGATCCAGATGGCCATGCGCGCGGTGGACTCGGTGGAGGAATTTGAGCGCAATGTCGAATACTTCACCGAGGTGTGTTCAGAGTATCGCGCCGATTTCTGTGTCTTCCCGGAGATGTTCACCGTGTCGCTGCTGGCGCTGGAAAAACGCAAGCTGAGCCCGGAGGAGAGCATCGAGGCGCTCTCGCGCCAAACGCCGCGCTTCCTGGAGCTGATGAGCGCGCTGGCCGTGCGCTACAACATCAACATTGTTGGCGGCTCCCACCCCACGCGTACCGATGACGGGGACATTCAGAATGTCGCCTACATCTTCCTGCGCGATGGCTCGGTCCATGCTCAAGAGAAGATCCACCCAACGCCGAACGAGCGCTACTGGTGGAATATCAAGGGCGGCGATTTCGTCCACGCCATCCAGACCGATTGCGGCCCGGTCGGCGTGCTGATCTGTTATGATACCGAGTTTCCAGAGCTTGCCCGGCGCCTCGCTGACGAGGGCGCGAAGATCATCTTCGCCCCTTACGCCACCGACGACCGGACCGGGCATTTGCGGGTGCGCTATTGCTCCCACGCCCGCGCGGTGGAAAACCAGATGTATGTCGTGACGGCGGGCAATGTCGGCAACCTGCCCGGCGTTGAAAACATGGATATCAACTACGCCCAGAGCGCTGTGATCACGCCGTGTGATTTCCCGTTTGCGCGCGATGGCATTGCCGCTGAAGCCAGCGAGAACGTGGAGACGATTGCGGTCGCCGACCTGCATATCGACGACCTGACCGAGGCGCGGCGCTCCGGCTCGGTCCGCAATCTGCGCGACCGCCGCTTCGATCTCTATCGCATTGTCTGGACCGACAGGGCTTAACCCCTAGAGGCTCAGTTTGCCGCGTCTCGAGTGTCGCCCACCAGGTTGATCGCCCAGCCATCGCCCAGCGTGACCAGTGTGTCGTCCGAGACGGCGCGGGGGCTGTCATAGCGAGGGATGCCGTTGTGATAGACCTGAATGGCGCTCTCACCGGAAGAAAGCGGATCACCAAGCACGAGCGTGGTCGGCCACCCAAGTGTGTCGTCCATGTAGTAATTGGCCGTGTTGAAGTCGAAATGCACCGAGGGGCTGTCCCCATAATAGACGAGCGCGGTGTCGAAATTGCCTCCGGCGCTGGTCAATTCGGCGACAAAGGACTCAACGCATTCAACCGGGTAGTCGCGCATTATGGCCGTCGGCGCTGTAAAGGTCGAGCCGTTATAGGATGCGTCGGCCTGGACCAGGGTTTCGGCTTCAGGCCCGCTCCCGGATGGACATGGGGCGTCTTTTTGCGCCTGAGCCGAGGATGGCAGGCCAGCAACCAGGCCCAGTGCAACACAAAGACCAGTCAGTTTTGTCAAATGGATCATCGAAGTCTCCTGTATCGGAAATAGCGCGCTATTGACCGCTGATGCTGCGCAAGCGGCGCGCCTCGTCGACATAACCAAAGGCCAGCGAAATCGAGGGGTTGCGCATGAACTCAGCGCCGGTTGAGCGCTGAACCCACTGATAGTCGATCGTGTCAAAGTCCTCGTGGATATAGCCGCGCAAAACGGCGCGATAGGCAGCGAGCGTTTCAGCGTCGGCTCCGGACGCTTCGGCCTGCCAATAGGCAAAGTCGACCTCTTCCCACCAGTTCATGTCTCCACGACCTCGGTCCGAGGCCAGCAGCAGAGACGCGTGGGGCCCGTTGTTCGCTCGATTTAAAAGGACCCAGCGCAGATAGGGCCGGGAAAAGGTCAGCCCCTGATCGCGGACATTTGCCGGATCATAGTGAGGCTGCATGCTGCCACGCTCAATCAGGATTTCACGGGCCAGGGCTTCAAACTCATCTTGCGGCAGGTCAGCCCAGGCTTGAATGGTACGGAAGCTGTCCCGCTCAGCCTCGATGGAGGCGAGAACTTCAGGGCCTCGACCAATAATCCGCAGATAGTCCAGCCAAAGGGCAAAGTCCTGCTCAATCGTATCGGCAGTCAGCTCGCCACGCTCAATGCTGTTTCGGAAGGCGCGCAAGGACGAGCGGCTGAGTGTGTCGCGAATATCTTCAATGCGCGCCTCATCGGCAGCCTGTGCCGGCTGGCCTGCGTCTGTGAGAAGCAGGCTGAGCGCTGTGGCGAGTTCAATCATCAACCATGCTCCTGTGTTTTAGTGTCGGTGTGGCTCTGTGGCGCGATCAGGAGCCGGACTCATAGAGGATCACACCTGAATCCTGTTCAGGATCAAACCACGCACATGCTGACCCGAAATCGTAGGAATGAAAGCAGACCAAGGGGCCGCCGGTTTCCACCGCGCGGTCATACAGCGCGTAGTCATCAATGTAGAAATAGGGCAGCGGCGGGATGTCCTCTCCGACAGGAAGCCCGCTTGCGTCGCTGGCATAGCCCCACAGGGCTTCATCAAACGCCTGTTCGGCAAACTCGATGTAATCGCTTGGTGAGAACGCACATTCCAGCTCGGGCTCATAGGTGAATAGCGACCGTCCGCCTTCATCCAGAATTTCCAGCGTTATCTGATCACACGCCTCGCCGGTTACCCGAGCCACGAAAGTGTCGTTGACCTCCGTTGACGTAAAAGCGACCTCTTGGCGAAACTCAACAGGGCAATTTCCAGAGTATGCGTCAGTCGATGAAAGGCTGGGATTGGCGCTCAAAAACAGGATGCCAAGTGCAAGTATAAAGTCCAAAATTGCCGTCCCGAGCCTTTAACAGCCCTGTATCAATGACCCACCTGAGTTTAACGTTAGCCTCGTTATTGGGGAAGGACCAGCCATGCTTCAACGATTTCTATTCGCCTGGGCAAAAGCATTTGGGGTCGTGATCATCTTATTTGTCGGTTTGGGGGTGATGTTCAAATTTACCAATCCGGAACTGACTGTGGGTCAACTCGTCAGCGGTTTCCTGACCAATCCAGTGGTCTGGGGCATGGTCGCAGTATTTACGCTTGGCGGCGGGCTGATCGGGATGAATGGCAAGCCTGACCGGAGCGACTAGATCCAGCCTCGGCGTTTGAACATCCAGACAAGGGCACCGGCTATGCCGAGGCAGGCGGCGCACACGATCCAGAAGGCCAGTGACCAGTCAGCACCGGGCATGCCGCCGACATTGATCCCCAGAAGGCCGGTCAAAAAGCCGAGCGGCAGGAAGATTGCGGCGACCACCGAGAGCACCAGCATCGTGGTGTTCATCTCTTCCGCGCGTTTGTCGGTCAGCTGATCGTTCAGGATCGCACTGCGGTCGCGGACCGCATCGAGCTCTTCAACGAGGCGCAGGACCTGGTCGCCGGTCTCGCGCAGGCGGCCCTGGGCGGCGGCATCAATCTGGCTGAAGCCGCCGGTGGCGAGCCTCCAGAGGGCGTCCTTCTGCGGAGCCACATAACGGCGTAGCGCGATGGTCGTGCGCCGGATGTCCGCGATCTGACCACGCAGACCAGTGGTCTGGTCGACGCTGACCTCTTCCAGCTCATCAATTCGATCTGAAAGATCAGACACCACAGGGTCCATCCGGTCGGTGAGACCTGCGCCGAGCTGCGCCACAAAGGCTCCGGGGCTGACCGGTGCGTTTCCCGCCTCCATCTGCGTGTTAAGCGCGGTGACTGCCATGAGCTTTCGGATGCGCGTGGAGATGACGAGATCGTCCTGCACCCAAAGCCGGATGGAGACCATGTCTTCCGGCTCGCTTTCCGGGTTCAGATTGACCCCGCGCAGGATGACGATCAGGCCTTTTTCGTGGGGTGTGCAGCGCGGCCGCGTATCTTCCCGGATCAGTGCTTCAGCGACGATGGGATCCACTGTCTCGGCGATCCAGTCGGCGACGCCGTCAGCGTTCAAGTCGAAGTGTAGCCAGCGATAGGCCCGTCCCCTGGTGGGCGATGCATCCGGCGCATCGAGAGCCGTCGCCGTACCATCAGCGGCAATGTCATAGGCGTAGAGCGTAGCCGGTGTGGTCATGGGGGTGTCCTGAAACCGTCGAGTCGCGACAGCTTACACGGTCTCTACGCCATCAAAGAGCGGATCGGTTTCCACCGCGTCATCCAGCCAGTCGATGGCATCTTCGGCGTCGACTGTGCTTTTGACCCGCGCGATGTGGAACAGGGCATCGCCGCGATTGACGACGGGCAGGTTGGAGCGACCGATCACGATACCGGACCGCTTGGCGAGTACCGTATCGGTATGCTCACCCATGGGGTCTGAAATCTCCGCGATGATCTCATTGGCCCGGACCCGGTCGCCGAGGCCCTTGCGAGCCCGCATCACGCCCGCAAAGGGGGCGCGAAGCCAGTGGCTGGAGTCAGACCGGATCGGCTCATAATCCGACTTGGCCTTGGATTTCCGCAGCATGCCGATATGACGCATGACGTTCAGCACGCCGCGCACTCCGATACGGATGGCGTTTTCGTCAAAGCGCAGGGCTTCGCCAGCCTCGAAGAGGAGAATATTGCAGCCGACGTCCTGGGCGGCTTCTCGCAGGGATCCGTCGCGCAGGTTTGAATTCAGCATGATCGAGGCCCCGAAGGCCCTGGCCATGTCTGCGACGGTCTCGTTATCCAGATCAGCGCGGATCTGCGGCAGGTTCGCCCGGTGGATCGCACCGGTATGAAGGTCGATGCCGTAATTACACTTCGCGACGATCTCGCTCATAAAGGTGTGAGCGAGCTGTCCGGCGAGCGAGCCATGCTCGCTGCCCGGGAAGCTGCGGTTCAGATCCCGGCGATCGGGCAGGTAGCGCGACAGGGCAACGAAGCCGTAGGCGTTGACCACGGGCACCAGGATGAGCGTGCCCTTGAGCCGCGCGATGGCTTTGACCTCTTTGAGGCGGCGCACGATCTCCACGCCGATGATCTCGTCGCCGTGGATTGCGCCGCTGACAAACAAGACCGGCCCGGGTTGACGGCCATGGATCACATGGGTCGTCAGGCTCATCGGTGTGTGGTCCGACAAAAAGCTGATTTCCAGCTTGATCGTTTGGCGTGTTCCCGCTGGCACCTCGGTATCACCGAGGATGAAGGGATCTCGACGGGGCGAGCGTTTCGAGGCGCGCGAGGGCGTCTTCATTAATGAGGCCACTTTCTCAACGGGCCTGTTGCCCGGTCAAGGACGGGAATAGATCAGCCTGTTCCCTTGGTCTTTGTTGATCCCTTTACGGCCTTTTTCTCCAGGACTTGAATGATTTTTCCAGCGACATCAATTCCGGTCGCATTTTCAACGCCTTCAAGGCCGGGCGAGGAGTTCACTTCCATCACGACCGGGCCGTGGTTTGAGCGCAGCATGTCCACACCGCACACGCTCAGGCCCATCTTCTTGGCGGCGCGCACGGCCACGGAGCGTTCTTCCGGTGAGATTTTCACCGTGGAAGCGGTGCCGCCGCGGTGCAGGTTGGAGCGGAACTCGCCTTCAGCGCCCTGGCGCTTCATGGCTGCGACCACCTTGTCACCCACAACAAGCGCGCGGATATCCGATCCGCCAGCTTCCTTGATGAATTCCTGAACCAGAATATTGATCCCGGCCCCGCGGAAGGCCTCCACGACAGATTTGGCTGACCGGTCGGTGTCGGCCAGCACCACGCCGATGCCCTGCGTGCCTTCAAGCAGCTTGACCACAACCGGTGCGCCACCGCTGAGCTCAACAACCTTACTGGCCTGTTTGGGGTCATGGGCGAATGTCGTTACCGGCAGGCCGATACCGTCGCGAGCCAGGATCTGCATGGAGCGCAGCTTGTCACGTGACCGACCAATGGCCACAGACTCGTTGAGCGGTGTCGTGCCCATCATCTCAAATTGGCGCAGGACCGCCAGGCCATAAAAGGTGATCGAAGCCCCGATGCGCGGGATCACAGCATCATAGGTCGGCAGCTTGCGGTCATTATACCAGACTGTGGGCCGGCGCGCGGCGATATTCATGAAACAGCGCAGTGTGTCGATGATATCCAGCTCATGGCCCCGCTCTTCCGCGGCCTCTTTCAGGCGTTTGTGCGAATACAGGTTCGGATTGCGTGCGAGCATCGCGATTTTCATGAAACAGGCCTTTGGGTGCTTGAACGAGGGTCAGGGTGCCGGGTGGCGCTTGGGTGTAAAGCTTGGATCGCCGGCCAGGAATGACTGGCCGGGGTGGACGCAGATGTGATGGGTGCGAAGTGCGGTGCGTCCCAGGATCAGATCAAACGCCATCTGCTCCCGGTCGGTCAGGGTGACTTCAATAGCCCAGTGACGCTTGCCCAGCACAAGGGTGGTCTTGATCACGCAGCGCGTTTCAGGAACACCGCTGGTGTTTTTCACGTCGCGCTGTTCAACGAGCGGCAGGGTGTGCAGCGCGCCGCGCTTGCCGTTCGGTTTGAAGGTGTAGAACTCAACGAAGTCCTTGCCGTCCTTCTCAAAGACCCGTTCCACATGGGCGTGAAGCGCAGATGTCCGCGCGCCGGTATCGACCTTGGCCTTCAGGGAAGAAAAACCAAGATCGGGCAGGCCGACGGTTTCACGCCAACCGACCATCAGGTCATTGGCTTTTGCTGGCACGGACATCCTCGTCGCCCCAATTGCTTGCCGTGGTCCGATACCACTGCGTAAATTTGATGCTAGCGATAAGTGCGCGCCGTTAAAAGCGACGCTCTGCGACATTCCCGCTCGCAAACTGTGTGGAGCCACAAAAGAAAAAGCCCTCCCGGTGAAGAGAGGGCTTGATCGTGGGCTCTGGAGAGCCGCCTAGCTGACGAGTTTCAACTCGTCAGTCGGCGCCTCCCAGGTCAGATGGTGGTCCTGAACCAAGGACATATTGTCTGCGGCAATGACGCGCGGCTTCACGTCATAGCCCAGAAGGTCTTCCGGCTTTTCACCAGGGTTTCGAGCCAGCAGGAGCACTTCGGCTGATGTGAAGTTGGTCATGCCGCGGGCCAGCTCTTCACCATCTTCGTCATAGACATGAAGGACGTCGCCCTTGGTGAACTCACCCTGGATAGAGATGAGGTCGGTGCCTTCAATGCTGGTGCGCTTCTCACGCAGCTTGTCTGCCATGTCCTTGGTGACCGTCAGGCCGCCGGCGTGCTGCAGGCGATCAGTGAGCCAGATGCGCCACGAGCTGTCGGGGTCGCCATTGGCCACGCAGCGCGTGTGGCGCCGCGAACCATCAAGAACCGCGGTCATCGGGTTCTCGTTCTCACCCTTTGCGATCAGCGTCGTCACGCCCGCGTTCTGGGCCATGTTGGCCGCCTTCATCTTGGTGAGCATGCCGCCGGTACCCAGCGCGCTGACCGAATCGGTCACATCGAGATAGCCCGACACATCTTCGACCACCGGGACATGCTTGGCCTCCGGGTCTTCCGGGTTGCGATCATAAAGGCCGTCCACGCTGGTCAGGATCATCAGATTGTCCGCCTGGATCATCTGGGCGACCTTGGCGGCAAGACGGTCATTGTCGCCCACCTTGATTTCCTGGGTGGTGACCGAGTCGTTCTCATTCACGATCGGCATCACACCATTCTCAAGAAGGCGCGTGATCGTATTCTTCACGTTCAGGAAGCGACGACGATCTTCCAGATCCTCAAGTGTGACCAGCACCTGGGCGATATCAAAGCCGTATTCCAGGGCGATCTGCTTGTAGGCGTTCATCAGAAGCGGCTGGCCACAGGCGGCGGCCGCCTGCTTGTCGAGGATGCCTGCGGTTTCCGGTTCGGCGTCGATAACCGACATACCGATCGCGACCGAGCCAGACGAGGTCAGGATCACGTCCGTTCCCTCTTCCCTTAACTTGGCCACATCACTCAAGACCCCGTGCATGAAAGCGTAGCGCAAGGTGAGATGATCAGTGTTCGCCAATAAAGATGAACCGATCTTTAGCACTAGACGCTTACGTTCTGACAAAACTACCTCCAAAAAAAAGCGCCATAGATTGGCGCGGGACGAGCGCAGACATAGACGATCAAAAATTTATTTCAAGTAAGTGACCTGCGTAGATGGTTTCGCAAATCCGAATCTGCGGCGAAATTTATTCAAACTTTCAAAAAACGGTTCAGCCAGCGGGTTGATTTTTCATGATCAGCATTCTATTTCCCCGCTCAAGCGCGTCGTCAGCAATGGCGGCGCACACTTGTATGAGCTTATAGGAGTACGCGTGACCTGTTCGATTTTGATGGTTGGTTGTGGGAATATGGGCGGCGCGCTGCTGGCCCGCTGGGTTGAGCTGGACGGCGTTGACGTCACGGTCATGGACCCGGGTTCACCAATCCTCCCGGACGGGGTGAAGCACGTGTACGACCTCGGCGAACTGGGCGACACGAAGTTTGATGGCATGATCGTCGCGGTGAAGCCGCAGCTCATCGCCAAGGCCATTCCGCCCGCCGCAGAATTTCTCAAAGAGGGCAGCTTCGCGGTATCAATCGCGGCTGGCACATCTGCTGATGTTGTGTCGGAGGCGTGTGCAGGTGCTGCCGTTATTCGCCTGATGCCGAACATGCCGGCGCGCGTGGGGCAGGGGGTAAGCGGCCTTTATGCTCAAGACGCCGTCTCGGAAAGCCAGCGCGCGCTCGCAACGAAGCTTGCTGAAGCTGTTGGCGTGGCAATCTGGGTGCAGGCTGAAGATGCGATTGACCGCATTACTGCCGCCGCCGGCAGTGGCCCTGGCTACGTGTTTGAATTCGCGCGCACTTACCAGCAAGCGGTGGAAGGGCTGGGCTTTTCTGCCGAAGAAGCGCGCCGCCTGGTGCTGGAAACCATGCTCGGCTGCATGATGCTGGCGGGCGAAGGTGACACGAGCTTCGAACTGCTTCGCAATTCCATCATGAGCAAGGGCGGAACCACGGCTGCCGGCGTGTCCGCGCTCAACGATGACGGCTCTTTGAGCCAGCATATCTCCGCCGCGCTCTCGGCTGCGTACGAGCGTGCGGTTGAGCTGCGCGCCTGATCGGCGCGCTGTCACGACTTTAGACTTTTAACGTCCACAATAGGTGAAAAGGACCTGATCTTAGGCATGACCGCTGCTGCGACACTCGCCTCAAACGATACCGTCGACATCAACGCATACGTGGAGGATCTCGCCCGCAGATCCGTTGCGGCGGGTCGCCAGCTGGCGGCGGCATCCACTGATCAGAAGAACGCCGCGTTGACTGCAGCGGCTGAAGCGCTGCGCAAAAACACCGCGCGCCTTCTGGACGCCAACGCTATCGACGTTGAAGGCGTAAAGAAGGCCGGCAAGCCAGACTCCTTCATTGACCGACTTGTGCTGACCGAGGAGCGCATTGCCGGGATCGCTGACGCGCTGGACCAGATCGCGGCACTGCCCGATCCGGTTGGACGAGTCCTTCACACGACCGAGCGTCCGAATGGCCTGAAGATCGAGCGCGTTGCAACGCCGCTTGGCGTCATCGGCATGATTTATGAGAGCCGCCCGAATGTGGGTGCAGACGCCGGCGCGCTTTGCCTGAAGTCTGGCAATACGGTCATCCTGCGCGGCGGTTCGGAAAGTCTGAACTCGACCCGCGTGATTGTGGAATGCCTGGCTGAAGGCCTCGAAAAGGCTGACCTGCCGCAGGATTGTATCCAGATGATCGACACTCCCAACCGCGAGGCAGTCAAGGCGCTGCTCACCTCGGTCGGCCTTGTCGATCTGGTGATCCCGCGTGGGGGCAAGGGCCTTGTCTCGCTCGTGCGCGACATGGCGCGCGTCCCGACGCTGCTGCACCTTGATGGCAACTGCCACACCTATGTTCATGCCGACGCCGACCTCGGCAAGGCTGTGTCGATCCTGACCAATGCCAAGCTGCGCCGGACTGGTGTTTGCGGGGCGACCGAAAGCCTCGTGGTGGACCGGGCGATCGCAAAGGACTTCCTGCCGCGTGCTGTGGAATCGCTGGGTAACTGCGAAATTCGCGGTGAAGCCGAGGCGCAGGAGATCGACAGCCGGATCAAGCCGGCGTCTGCGGAAGACTTCTCAACTGAATATCTCGACACCATCCTTTCGGTGAAGATCGTCGACGGCCTTGATGAGGCGCTGACCCACGTGGCCCAGCACTCCTCGGCTCACACGGACGCGATCATCACCGAAGACCAGGATGCGGCCGATGCGTTCCTGACCAACATCGATTCTGCCGTGGTGATGCACAATGCATCGACCCAGTTCTCCGATGGCGGTGAGTTCGGCATGGGTGCGGAGATCGGGATTGCGACGGGCAAGATGCACGCCCGCGGCCCGGTGGGTCTGGAGCAGCTGACCAGCTTCAAATACCGCGTGCTGGGCAACGGTCAGACGCGTCCGTAACGCGTCACCGCCCTACCAAAGCAAGCTTTCTGATCACAAAACAGATTGAGGCCGCGTCATGCAACTTGAAGCGCTGATTTCGCTCGCCGGGTATTTTGTACTCATGCTCGGCATCGGGCTCTATGCCTATAAAAAGTCCACAGACGACGTGTCCGGCTACATGCTGGGCGGTCGTCAACTCCACCCGGCGGTGGGCGCGCTGTCTGCCGGTGCGTCGGACATGTCCGGCTGGATGCTGATGGGCCTTCCCGGGGCCATCTACGTATCCGGTCTCAGCGAAGCCTGGATTGCTGTGGGTCTCGTGATTGGTGCCTGGTTTAACTACACGCTTGTCGCGCCGCGCCTGCGTGTATTCACCGAGGTCGCCGACGACGCCATCACCATCCCGGACTATTTCGAGAAACGCTTCAACGACAACACGCGCATCCTGCGTATCCTGTCGTCTGTAGTGATCGTGATCTTCTTTACGCTCTACACCTCGTCCGGCGTTGTGGCCGGCGGCAAGCTGTTCGAAGCCAGCTTTGGTGTGAACTACTATCTCGGCCTGTTCCTGACGGCTGGCGTGGTGATCGTCTACACGCTGATCGGCGGTTTCCTCGCCGTGAGCCTGACGGACTTCGTGCAGGGCGCGATCATGTTCGTGGCTCTGATCATGGTGCCCATCGTGGCGTATATGCAGCTGGGTTCAATCGGTGAGATCGCCGAGGTCACGCGCAGCGCGACCGAGGCCCCGAACTATCTGTCCATGCTACCCGAAACGATTGGTGCAGTGAGTGTCATTGGCATCATTTCGGCCATGAGCTGGGGCCTTGGCTACTTCGGCCAGCCGCACATCATCGTACGCTTCATGGCGATCCGGACGCTGAAAGAGGTCGCCACCGCGCGCCTGATCGGTATGAGCTGGATGGTCGTGACGGTGATTGGTGCGGTGTTGACCGGTATCCTGGGTCTGGCCTTTGTGACGGTGAATACCGGCGCGATTGATGACGCCATGATCGAGTTTACCGACCCGGAAACGATCTTCATCCTGATGAGTCAGATCCTGTTCCACCCGCTGGTGGGCGGCTTCCTGTTGGCAGCCATTCTGGCCGCGATCATGTCGACCATTTCCAGCCAGCTGCTGGTGTCGTCGAGCTCGCTGACCGAGGACTTCTACAAGGCCTTTGTGCGCCGTGAAGCCAGCCAGAAAGAGCTGGTTCTGATCGGCCGCGCCTCGGTTCTGGTGGTGTCGCTGATTGCGATTTTCCTGGCGTTTGACCGCTCTAGTACGATCCTGTCGCTGGTGTCGAATGCCTGGGCAGGCTTTGGCGCGGCCTTCGGTCCGCTCATCCTGTTCAGCCTGTATCGCAAGGACATGAGCCGCTCCTCGGCCATTGCCGGCATGGTCACTGGTGCGGTTGTGGTGCTGTTTTGGATCTACGCCCCGATCAATGTGATGTGGGACGGTGAACAGACCAATCTGTCTGGCGTGATCTACGAGATCATTCCTGGCTTCATCGCCAGCTGCGTCGCCATTCTCGTCACTGACGCCGTCACCAAGGCGCCAAAAGGCAAGGTGGCCGAACGCTTCGACGAGATGGAAGAAACCATGAAAGAGGATCCGAACCTGTAAGGGCTCGGAGCCACTTTCAAAGCTCACAAAGGGGCGCGGGCAACCGCGCCCCTTTCTCTTGATCCAGACACGACCACGCCCGGGGGCAATCATGGAAAGCTATCGCAGTCTGACCGCCGTCATCATTTGCCTGTCTGTTCTTCAGGCCGCTCTTGGTGCGCTGGCCATCGTTGGTCCGCTGACGCTTCTGGGTACCGGTGTCGGATCGCTCTGGATTGGGTTTGTCGCCTCCTCCTATGCCGCGGGCTTTCTGGTCGGCGCACAGCTGGCCCCGCGCGAAATCGGTCGGATCGGCCATATCCGCGCAGTGTCGGCCTTTGGGGCCTGTGCAGCGGTGGCTGCGGCTCTGCTCAGCCTGTCGACGGCGATCCCGTGGTGGATTGGCGTTCAGTTCGCCTTGGGCGTTGCCGTGGCCATGTTGATGGCTACCGGCGAAAGCTGGATCGCCGATGCCGCGCCGGCTGAACAGCGCGGCTCCATCGTCAGCTTCTACATGGTGGCGGGCAAGCTAGGCTATCTGATCGGTCCATTCCTGTTTCAGGTGCTGCCGGAAGGTCAGGTCTATGGCTTCCTTCTTGTGGTCACGCTGATGGCGGCGTGCCTTGTGCCGGTCGCTGCCACCGACCGCTCCCCGCCTGAAGTCAGCTCCGCGCGCGCCATGGGCCCGTTGCAGGTCTGGAAGCGCGCGCCTGCAGCCTTGATCACAGCGGTCGTCTCAGGCCTGTGCGGGGCTGCCGTGCTGCAACTTTATTCTGTCTATATAAGCGCAATCCGCCCAGTGGATGCGGTGGCGTTCGCGGCGCTGTTCAACGCCGCCCTGATCGCCGGTTCGGTGGTCCTGCAGTGGCCGGCCGGTCTGCTCTCTGACCGGATTGACCGGCGCCTGGTGATTGGCGGGCTGGGTGCAATTGCGGGCACAGCCTCCGTTTTGCTCGCGGTGTTTGGCGAAACAGCGCCATCCTGGCTCCTGCTGTCGGCCGCAGCGCTATGGGGAGCTGGCGCGATGTCGATTTACGGCGTGGGCGTTGCCCATGCCGCCGACCGTGCGGCACCGGGCGAGGGGGCGGCCATGATGAGCGGTGTGATCCTGGTCTGGGCCTTTGGCATGATGGTGGGCCCGACGCTGGGCGGCGTGGTGATGGATATCGCCGGCCCGTCCGGGCTGTTCTCCATCGCTGCTGTTGCGCTCGTGGGTCTTGCCGCAGCCATGCTGTTGCGCCGCGCTGACCGGGCTGCGGTTGCCCCGGACGACAAGGGCGATTTCGTCGTGGCGACGCCGACCAGCTATGCCATGTCTGAAATCAATCCGATGGGCGATGACGGTGGAGACGAGTATGATGATAGCAAAAATGAGGAAGAATTATCATCAGCGGAGTAATGTCGAAAATTTCAATGATTGAAAGAATGTGTGGCCAAGGACTTTGATTTCATTTTGCAGCTTTGAAGGGGCTCAAAAGATTGTTCGATAACTCGAATTGAATCAATTGATGGGGTGGAATTCATTGGAAAACTTGAAATCCACGCCTCAAGCACCATCTCCTACGGTGTCGATGCGCAATGCTGCGCTCGGCGCGAAAGGAGTTTTTTATGACCACGAAGGTGACCCGCACTGAAGCAACCCAAGCTGAAGAACGGACGAGCCAGCGTCGTGTTTTCCTTATTTCTACGGTGCTCGCCGTTGCCGTAATGGCGCTGGCGGTGCTGGGTTTTGCTATCGCGTTCTAATCGTCGCGTCTGTCTCTTCTGAGCTGACTTTTACACCTCCAACCAAGGAGATGACGATATGACTGCTGTTTTGAAAGCCGACTTTGCCAACGAGAACGAACCGCGCATCAGCGTTCAGGACAATGCTGACCGTGAGCGCCTTGCCGGTGCCCTGCGCGAGGTTGTTGGCGACACCTACATGCTGCTCGCAAAGACCCAAGGCTATCACTGGAATGTCAGTGGCCCGCTCTTCCTGTCGATCCACGAGCTGACAGAGACGCAATACCGCGATCTGTTCGAGGCAGCGGACGATCTGGCCGAGCGTGCCCGTGCACTGGGTGAGGCCGCGCCCACGTCCTATGCGCAGTTCGCGCACACCAGCGTGATCAAGGATGATGACGGCAAGCCGAAGACGGCCGGTGAAATGGTCGATGCTTTGGCAACCGACAACGAGCGCTGCGCGCGCCGCTTCATGGAAGTGTCCAACCTGGCCGAGGAACTTGGTGACAAGGTTACTGAGGACATGGCGATCGCCCGCATGCGCCAGCACGAGCAGAATGCCTGGATGCTCCGGGCGACCTCTGCCGACTAACGCTCTCTGAAGCGTTCCCCTTGGGAAAGCCCCGCCTGGTTCCAAGCGGGGCTTTTCTTATTCGAATTCCCGTCGCCAGTGGATTGCCAGCTGGGCGTTGGTGTCACCGGTCAGGCGCGACAGCACTACGATATCCGGCGTAATCGACCATTCAATCCGGGCCGCGCCGAGATTGGAGGCCGTTCCGGTTTCCAGTTCCAGATAGACGTCTTCACTCAACTGACGCCCGGCCGCCAGAGCCACACCGCCATTTTCGCCCTCGCGCAACGTCAGCCGGTCGAGGCCCACCATCCGACCGGCATCACTCAGCGCGCCAAGCCAGTTTCGGCCCGATAGCTGTGCGGCGAGCTGGGCCGCCTGAAGCGGGCTGAGAGCGGCGGTGCTCTGATCAAACAGCAGACGGGCCAGCACCTCATCCTCGGGCAGCGGCGGGTTGCTGGTAAAGCTGACTTGCGGCTCGCTGATCGGCCCTTCAGCCCGGGCGATGACCTCCAGACCGTTGCGCAGGTGACGGCCCTGAAGGAGCACACGTGTGCGCTCGATCGGGCCGTTAAAGCTGATCTGGCCCTCGTCCATATCGAACTGTCGGGTCAGCAATGATGCCTGGCCGCTTTCAAGATTGGCCTGACCACCAAGTGTCAAACGATTGAGCGGACCCTCTACGCGCACGTCGGCCGACCATTCTGAATTGAAGGCCCGGCTGGACACGTAAAGGCTGTCCTCTGCACGCACACGGTAATCGAGCGTAATCTGGATGGGGCGGCGATATGCGGGATCCAGCGAGTCCGGACGGTTCAGCTCTTCCACTTCAATCTGGGGAATGCTGGGGCCACTCGGCGCGACAGGGGTCAATGCCAGGCGATTGATCAAAGTCTCGCCGGTCACCGACAGCTGGCGACCTTGCAGCTCCAGCTGTGCAGCGCCCGTGGCGACAACCGTCAGCTCCGGCCGGGCCACGGCGCGAAAGCGTGTGAAGTTCACATCTCCGGAGCCATTGAGCCCGGCCTCAGTAAAACCGATCGAGCCCGTCGCTGCGGCTATGCCCCCATTGCCATCTCCCAAGCGCGCCTCACTGACATTGAGCCGGTCATTGCTGAACTCAGCGGTCAGCGCAAAAGGCTCCAGCCGCACGCCCGCCGTCTGGGAGCGGTAACGCCCCTGTGAGATGTCCACATTGCCGGATACCTCGCCGGCTTCAAACCGCGCTGCACCTTCAATGCGGCCGGTGAAGTTTTCGGTCTCAGGCAGGTAAAGCCGCGCCAGTGTGTCGAGCGGGCCGTTGATGTCGACACCGCCGCGCCAGCCTGGATCCAGCAGCACTGCAAGGTCCGTGACCGGATCAGGGCGCATCAGATCCGCGTTGAGCGATAAACCGCCGGCCGTCGCATCGGTCGTAAAGCGCGCCTGTTCGCCAAGGGCCAGCTGAACCGCGCCGGACAGGCTGCCGCCTTCGGGCGCGGACGCGGGCTGGATATCGACGAGGGTTGCGATGATATCGCCCTGCCACAGATCAGAGGTCTGGCTCAGATCGGCGCGCACCGACCATGTGCCCGTTGCATCGGGTAGACCGGCCAGATTGGTCACCAGACGCGCAGGTGCATCTGAAAGTGAGGCCGTGAAGTCCAGCGTGTCTGCCCGTGCGAATGACACCGTCAGGTCAGCGCCGCCCAGCGTCAGTTCACCACTGCCTTCCAGACCCGCGTTGCCCGTGGCCACACGCACAGGCTGGACGGTCGCAATGGTCTCATCGCCCCAGCTGCCGGCGAGGTCAGCAGTCAGATCAAGGCCGGCGTCATCGAGTTGCAGACCAGCATTCAGCTCAAGATCGAAGGGCTGCAGGAACAGCCCGGCGGCAGATGCCTGAACCGGCAGGTTTGAGAGAGGACCGTCAAATTCGAGCCGTGCGCGCGTGACAGACCCACTGCCCAGCGCCCAATTTTCCAGAGCCAGTGCACCAGTCACAGCGCCGTCGAGCGGTGCGTTGAGCATGCCGTCATAGCGCGCCTCACCGGTCCAGGTTCGCCCGAAGGTGCCATCATCGACCGACAGGGTCGCGATGACCTGCTGAGCCTCGCGCCGGGCGCGACCCGTTGCGGTCAGCTCGCCCCAGACTGCGGTCTCGATGATGAACTCGGCGGCCGTTCCTTCAGCCTGAAGCGTGCCCTGGGCCCGCATCGCCTCTTCGAGGGCCGCGGCGTCAATCTGCCAGACCCCGTCGAGGGCCCCGCCCAAATAGCTCAGCTCTGTGCGCAGGCGAGGGGCTTCGATCCGGGTTTCGCCAAAGCTCAACGTGTCGGTTTCGGCCTGCGCGCGCAGGGTCAGGAGGCCCTCCTCGACGTTCAGATCAAAACCGGTCGCCGCCTGACCCTCCAGCCCGTCAATTCCAAGCGGAGCCAGAGCCACGAGGGCATCACCAGCCGCCTGCCATCCGCTCCCGGTCTGGCGAACATCGCCGGTGAAGGTCACCGCGTCGGTTTGCGCCTGAACGCTTGGCAGCGTGATGCGCCTGCTGTTGATCTGCAGCTCTGCGCTCGCCTCGAGCGCTCCGAGAAAGCCGCCCGCCTGACCGTCGGCTGACAGCGACGGACTGGTGGCAGTGATATCGAAGCGTTCCAGCCGCTCGCCGGCCGCGCTGCGCACCGTCGCACTGAGCGGGCCGTTTACGGCGAGATCCAGCGGCCCAAGTTCTGCGAGGTCAATCCGGGCGCTGACGCGACGCTGTGCCGCCGTCCCCCAAACGCCGTCGCCAGACAGCGTCCAGCCGTCCGCGGTAAGCGCAAGGGTCTGGACGTCGAAACGGCTGAAGCCTTCGGTCGTCAGGTTTGTCCGAAAGCTGATCGCATCGCCCAGCAGAGTGGCAAGGCGCTGATCTTCTGAGGTGAGCCCGCGCGCCATGCCGCCGGCCTCCACCTGGTAGCCCTCCTCGAGGGCGGCAATATCAAACTGCGCATTCAGGCGTTCGGCCCGGGCGAGCGGATGTTCAAGGCCTGTCACCGAGAGCGCAGCCTCGTACCGGGTTTCCGGGTCTGAACTGACCTGCTCGAAACTCAGCTCGCCGGTGCGAATTCGGACGCCATACTGGCTTGCCAGTTGCGCGCCTGTCTCGGTCAGCCGCAGCTCGCCCCGCGGCGCATCTGCAAGCAGATCGAAGGCCTGAACCTCCAGCGCATCGGTCTGGAGCGATAGCTGCTCGACGGTGAAGGCTTGCAGGCCACCGTTCGCCTGAAGTTCGGCATTGGCTGCAAACCCGTCCAGCGCTCCCGGCAGTCCGGGCCAGCGTTCTGCATGCAGCTCCGCGGCCAGCGTCCAGGCGTTGGCGTCCCAGGTGAGTGTACCGCTAGATGCGGTGTCCGAGCCGATCAGGAAATCAAATTCGCCATCGCCGCGATTGAGGTCGCCGCCGAGCTCACCCTCAAGCGACCAACCCTGGTCCTCAAGGCGGGCGAGGGTGGCGAGCGGGCCGCCCGATGGCGCGATAATTTTAACCTCTCCGATTAGCTGCCCGTTGCGCTGGCGCGACAGGTCGAGCTCAGCCTGGTCACCAGCCTCATCGGTCCGCTGCGCGCTGAGACCCACCGCGAGCGCGCCAGAGACCGCACTCGTCAGATTACCGCTCATTGTAAAATCGGCTTCCGGGCCGGCGACGCCTTCAGCGAGTTCGATCAGGTTTAGCTCAATCCTGGTCAGCTGCAGGTTCGGGAAATTGAAGCTTCCAGAGCCTTCGCGGGGTTCCTGCGGCGCGCGAACAGGGCGGCGAAGTACCGAAAGGCTTTGAACTTCAATACTGTCCACCGTGATCGGGCCACCGATCAGCGACAGGAGTCGCCAGCGGACCTGCGCATCCTCCAAAGTCAGCCAGACGCCATCCTGGTCGGAAATATCGAGCTGGCCGATGCGGATATCTTTCAGCAGATTGCCCTGGATATCCTCCACATGGAGTGTGCCGTATACTGCAATCTCCCGGCCCTCCAGGACCTCGGCCAGAACCCAGCGTCCGGCCGCGCCGCTCAGCGCCCAGACGCCCGCAACCAGCAGCGAGGCAAGGATCAGGAGCCCCCCGAGACTGAGGCGCAACCAGCGTGATTTAAGGATCGAACGGGCCATCAGAATGCCTGTCCCAGACCGACATAAATGTGCAGGGAGGCCTCGTCGCTACGCCGGTCAAGCGGGGCGGCGATGTCGAGGCGAAGGGGTGCAAAATCAAAGTGGTAGCGCACACCGGCACCGATACCGACCCGCAGATCAGAAAGCTCGGGCACGGTCTGGGTCGTGGCGTTGCCAGCATCAGCGAAGACCACGGCCCCCCAGGGACCCTCTGAACGCCAGCGTATCTCGGCGCTGGCCTCGACGACCGATCGCCCGCCCTGCAGGCTGCCATCCGTTGCCCTGGGGCCAAGCGACTGAAACTCAAAGCCGCGTACCGATCCGCCGCCGCCGGCATAGAAGCGTTGGTCAGCCGGGACCGAGTTCAGGCTTGCGCCCGCGATGCTGCCCACCCGGACCCGGCCGGAGAGCACCAGGCTTGGCGAGAGCTGGCGGTAGGTCTGGAGCGTTGCCTCGCTGATCACATAGCCTGACTCGATATCGCCGACCGTCAGTGCCGGCGTAACCGTGGCGCTGGCGCGCAGGCCGTGTGTTGGATCAGTGCGACTGTCCCGCGTGTCGAAGTTCGCTGTCAGACCACTAAACACTGTCACCGTGTCATCTTCTGATCCGGCGCTGCGAATACGCGAGCCATCTATCCCGATCTCAAGGCCCACGGTCCAGGCGGCGTTGATCTGACGGGTCACATCGGCCGAGACCTCAAGCTCCAGCTGATCAAAGGCATCGGTCTCTTCGTTGCGGGTGCTGGCGTGAAGGGTCAGCGTCTGATCACGCCGTCGCCAATGTGGTGCAGCCAGCTCGGTCGCAAGCGATTGTTCCAGCGTCGAGAGCTGGGCGCTCACCGAAGCCGTCTCATCACCGCCAAACACATTGCGTCGGATCCAGCGGCCTTCCACGCCTGCGCCTTCGCTGGTCGACAGTGAGAAGCCGCCTTCGACCACATGGCGGGCGGCGGGTGTAAGCGAGACTTCGATATCACGCCGATCTGTTTCCGGTTCCGGAGCGGCGAGGGTCACCTGGGCGCGCGCAACGCTATTGAGTGCTGCCAGCCGCGTCTGGTAGGCCCGCAAGGCGCTGAGTTGCGCGGTTTCTCCGCTCGGCAGGTCAGCGAGACGCTCCAGAAAGGCGGGGCGCCAGCGAGTGGTCTGCGGAAGGACATCGCCGTACACCGAGCGTGGTCCGCTCTGAAAATTATACTGAATTTGGCCCTGATGCGTGTCGTGGTCGACCACCACCTCCCGCTCCAGCGCTTCTGCGTCCGGGTAGCCAGCCTCGTGCAACGCCGCGAGCCCCGCGGCCTCTGAAGCGATCACGGCTTCAGCCCGCAGCGGCGCGCCCTCATCCAGAGTCATCGCCGACACGGCAATTTCAGTGGCTTCTGCGGTTTCAGGCTGCGTCGTCACCGCTACAGCTTCCACGGTGAAGCGACCGTCAGGCGCAACCCAGTAGACCAGCTGGTTCTGGCGCAGGATCGGCCGCACCCGGGCTCCGTAATAGCCTTCAGAGCGTAGCATCGCGACGAGGCGTCGGGCGACAGTCGGCGATGCTGTTCGCGGCGTATTGGTGGGCGCGCTGTCGACGATGGTGCGCAGGCTCTGAGCCAGCTCCGCGGAGACTTCGCCCTCAATCTCCACCGTCTGGCGTGCGTGTGCTGGCGACAGGCCTGTAACCATCGCCAAGCCAAGCCCAAGCAAGGCACCACAGACAAACCGCTGCAAGCGCGTTTGGCGCGGTGTTGAGTTGAGGCGGGCGGCAGTCATATCAGTAGCGAAGTCGGTCCTTGCCGATTGGCCGGATTGGTAACGGCTTGAAGTGTATCAACACGCTGTTATCAGCGCGGCAGATTTATGGCGAGGCTGCAGACTGTCTGCTAGCGTGACATAAAGTTTGATTTGGAGCCGTCCATGCGCGCCGTCCTCGTTGCCGTTTTGAGCCTTATCGCCCTGACCTGCGCCCCGGTTCTGGCACAGCCCAATAGCGGCTTTGCGGATCTCAATGACGAACTCAGCCCCGCTGTGGTGAATATCGCAACGGCCAACCGGATTGGCGAGGAAGAGGGCATGCCGGTCTTCCCGCCAGGCTCTCCGCTGGAACGCTTTAATGACATGCTGGGCGATGGTCCCCGTGTGGAACGCTCGCTCGGCTCCGGTTTCATCATTTCAGCCGACGGTCTGGTGGTGACGAACAATCACGTGATCGATGAGGCAGATGAGGTGGAGGTCGTGCTGCAGGACGGCACGGTGTTGCCCGCCGAGATTATTGGCCGTGACCCGGCTACCGATCTGGCTGTGCTGCGCGTTGATGCGGGCGACGGGCTGCCCTTCGTGCGCTTTGGCGACAGCGATACGCTGCGCGTTGGCGAGTGGGTCGTGGCCATTGGTAACCCGTTTGGGCTTGGCGGATCGCTGACCGCCGGCGTGGTCAGCGCGCAGGGTCGCGATATCGGTGGTCGGTATGACGATTATCTGCAGACCGATGTGGCCATCAACCAGGGTAATTCCGGTGGTCCGCTGTTCAACATGGACGGTGAAGTGATCGGGGTGAATACCGCGATCTTCTCACCCACCGGGGCCAGCGTCGGCATTTCCTTCTCGATTCCCAGCCGGGTCGCCGAACCGGTGGTCCAGCAGCTCATTGAGTTTGGTGAGACGCGTCGGGGTTGGCTGGGTGTGAATGTCCAGCCGGTAACGCAGGACATGGCCGATGCCATGGGTCTGTCGAGCGCCCGCGGCGCGGTGGTGACCCGTATCGATCCGGAAGGACCAGCCGGCAACTCTGACCTGCGGGTAGGTGACGTGGTGCTGGCCTTTGCTGGTCGCCGGGTCGCTGATGACCGGGCCCTGCCGCGCATCGTGGCGGAGACCGAACCGGGCTCCACGGTTGAGGTCGAAGTCTTCCGCCGGGGCCGCTCCCTGACGCTTGAAGTCACGCTGGAGCGCCTTGAAGAAGGTCGCGGAGCGCGCGCGCCGCAGGGCGCAGAACGCAGTGGTGGCGGTGAGGCTGCTCCGGTCCAGAGTGATGGTCTGTTCGGCCTGACGCTGGAGCCGTTGACCGATCCATTGCGTCGCCGCTACCGCGTGCACCCTGATGCCGAAGGCCTGATCGTAACTGAAGTTGACCCGGACAGCGATGCTGCCGGTAAGGTGCGTGTCGGTGATGTCGTGGAAGAGATTGCCTGGACCACGGTGGAAAATCTCGATCAGGCTCGCGCGCTGGCCGAAGGCGCAAGCGAAGACGGCAGCCCGGTTCTGTTCAGCCTGAACCGCCAGGGGCAGTACGTGCTGCAAACCCTGCGCGCTGACGCCAGCTGATATACCAGCTTTGGCCTACTCGGCCGCGCGTGCTTCGGGCTCTGCGCCCATCAGGTCAGGCAGCCAGTTTTCATAGGCCTGCTTCAACCGGATCAGATCGACGGCGTGGCCGCCATTGATCGAGATGAAGCGTCCACCTGCAAGGCCGATGACGCTCACCGGAACAGACTGCGCCTTCGCATCGGCCAGCATGGCTTCAGCGTTGTCAGCGCTGGCGGCGATCAGATAGCGAGCCTGGTCCTCACCGAACATCCAGGCAAAGTGGGGCACGCGGCCCTCATAAGCGAGCTTGATGCCGGTCCCCGATGCCAGCGCCATGTCTGCGGCGGCACAGGCAAGTCCGCCGTCTGACAGGTCATGCACCGCCTTGGCGCGGCCCGCCCGGATTTCCGCACGAACGTAGTCGCCATTGCGCTTTTCAGCGTTGAGATCGACCCGCGGCGCGTTACCGGATTCCTTGCCTTCGACATGGCGCATATAGAGCGAAGCGCCCAGCTCGCCCTTGGTTTCGCCCACGAGCAGGATGACGTCGCCATCTTCCATGCAGCCAAAGCCGGCGCGCTTGTCCATGTCGGGGATCAGCCCCAGCCCACCCACGGCGGGCGTCGGCGGGATCGCCCGGCCATCGGTCTCGTTGTAAAGCGAGACATTGCCGGACACGACCGGGAAGGAGAGGACCTTGCAGGCCTCCGCCATGCCTTCCACACAGCCCACAAACTGGCCCATGATTTCAGGGCGTTCCGGGTTGCCGAAGTTCAGGCAGTCCGTGATCGCGATTGGGTCGGCACCAACTGCGGTCAGGTTGCGCCAGGCTTCAGCTACGGCCTGCTTGCCGCCTTCATAGGGGTCTGCATAGCAGTAGCGCGGCGTACAGTCGGTGGTGATGGCCAGCGCCTTGTTGGTGCCGTGTACACGTACGATGGCAGCGTCCGCCGGGTCTTCGGAACTCGCCGCGGTGTCCGCCATCACGTGGCGATCATACTGGCTCCAGATCCAGCGCTTGGACGCCATGTCCGGCGTCGCCATAAGCTGAGCCAGCACTTCACCCAGATGCTCAGGCTGGTGCAGGTCGCCCGGATCGATTTGCGCGCGCGCTTCAGCCGGGAAGTGCGGACGGTCATATTTCGGGGCATTCTCGCCAATCGGATCGAGCGGCAGGTCACAGACCACATCGCCCTTGTGGCGCAGCACCAGGCGCCCGTGTTCGGCCGTCTTGCCAATCGTGGCAACGTCCAGGTCCCATTTTTTAAAGATGCGTTCTGCCACATGCTCACGGCCGGGCTTCACGATCATCAGCATGCGTTCCTGGCTTTCAGACAGCATCATTTCATAGGCCGTCATTGCCTCTTCGCGCTGGGGCACGTGATCAAGGTTGAGCTCAATGCCCAGACCGCCTGACGATGCCATCTCCACAGACGAGGACGTCAGGCCGGCCGCGCCCATGTCCTGAATGGAAGAAATGGCGTCTTCCGCCATCAGCTCCAGGCAGGCTTCGATCAGCTTTTTCTCTGTGAACGGGTCACCAACCTGAACGGTCGGGCGCTTTTCTTCGCTGCCTTCACCAAATTCAGCTGAGGCCATGGTCGCACCGTGAATGCCGTCGCGGCCGGTCTTTGCGCCGACATAGAGCACCGGGAAGCCAGGCTCACGCGCAGCGGCGGTGAAGATCTTGTCGGCATCGGCCAGGCCCACGGCCATGGCGTTGACAAGGATATTCTCGTTATAGCCCTTATCAAAATTGGTCTCGCCGCCAACGGTCGGCACGCCCACGCAATTGCCATAGCCGCCAATGCCGGCCGTCACGCCGGCTACCAGCTGGCGGGTTTTCGGATGTTTGGGGTCGCCAAAGCGCAGCGCATTCATCAGCGCGACAGGGCGCGCGCCCATGGTGAAGACATCGCGCAGAATGCCGCCCACACCGGTCGCCGCGCCCTGATAGGGCTCGATGAAGCTGGGGTGGTTGTGGCTTTCCATCTTGAAGATGGCCGCCTGGCCATCGCCGATATCGACCACGCCCGCGTTTTCGCCCGGCCCATAGATGACCTTGTCGCCGCTGGTCGGAAACTTCGCCAGGTGCAGGCGCGAGGATTTGTAGGAGCAGTGCTCCGACCACATCACCGAGAAAATGCCGAGCTCCACCAGGTTCGGCGCACGGCCCAGCTCTTTGAGGATGATTTCATACTCATCCGCAGTGACGTGCTCTAGGGCGACCTCTTCGGTGATGCCGTCTGCGTAGCGCTCGTCTGGTGCGATCTGGCTCATTGCACACTCCCCATCACGCTTTCAAACAGCTTCACGCCATCGGTTCCGCCATGCTTGGCATCCACCGCGCGCTCCGGGTGGGGCATCATGCCCAGCACATTGCCCGCTGCATTGGTCACCCCGGCGATATCGCGGGCGGAGCCATTGGGATTGCGCCCATAGCGGAAGGCCACCTGGCCTTCACCTTCCAGCCGATCCAGCATCTCGTCGTCGGCGAAGTAGTTGCCGTCATGGTGCGCGATCGGGATGGTCAGCTCTTTGGTGTCGCCATAGGCGGAGGTGAAGCGCGTGTTCGCCGTTTCCACCAGCAGCGGCGCGCGCTCACAGACAAAATGCAGGCCTTCGTTACGCATCAGCGCGCCGGGCAGCAGCCCCGCCTCGATCAAAATCTGGAAGCCATTACAGACGCCGAGAATCGGAACGCCGTTTTCGGCCTGTTTGATCAGGTCGGCGGTAATCGGCGAACGGGCCGCGATGGCTCCGCAGCGCAAATAGTCGCCGTAGGAAAACCCGCCCGGGACCATAATGAAATCAAGGCCTTCAGGCAGGCTGCTTTCGCCATGCCAGACCATGGTCGGCGCATGGCCGGTGACACGCTCAATCGCCACCGCGGCATCGCGGTCGCAGTTGGAGCCGGGGTATACAATGACGGCGCTTTTCATGGCTGTGCGCTTTAGCAGGGTCGGACCGGCTTGGCGAGATGGGTAAACCCTAAGCGCTCAGCTCGATGTCGTAGTTTTCGATGACGGGGTTGGCGAGAAGCTTGTCGCACATTTCTGCGACGCGTTTCTGGGCTTCTTCGGCGTCGGCGGTTTCAAGATCAATCTCGATGAATTTGCCCTGGCGTGCGGCGGAGACTTCCTCAAAGCCCAGGTGATTGAGAGAGGTGGCGACGGCCTGGCCCTGAGGGTCGAGAACGCCGGGCTTCAGGTAGACGTGAATGCGCGCTTTCATTTGTTTGCCTCGTCGAGATTGATGACCTGGGCGTCTCTGATGATTCCCAGGCGTCTGGCCACTTCTGCATAAGCCTCGGTCACATTGCCGAGGTCGCGACGGAAGCGGTCTTTATCCATTTTCTCGTCTGAGTCCATGTCCCAGAGGCGGCAGCTGTCCGGGCTGATCTCGTCGGCCAGGATAACCCGCATCATGTCGTTTTGATCATAGACCCGGCCGAATTCCAGCTTGAAGTCGATCAGGCGGATATTCGCCGCCGCAAAAATACCGCCCATGAAGTCGTTGACGCGCAAGGCCATGGCCAGCATTTCGTCGATGTCCTGGGTGGTGGCCCAATTGAATGCCGTGATGTGCTCCTCCGACACCATCGGGTCCTCAAGCGCGTCATTCTTGTAGTAGAATTCGACGACAGAGCGGGGCAGGGGTTCGCCTTCGGTCAGGCCAAACCGCTTCGCAATCGAGCCAGCGGCCACGTTGCGTACGACCACTTCCAGCGGAATGATTTCGACCTCGCGCAGGAGCTGCTCACGCATGTTCAGCCGCTTGATGAAGTGGGTCGGGACACCGATCCGGTTCAGGTGGCCCATGATGTATTCGCTGATGCGATTATTCAGGACACCCTTGCCCTCCAGCACCGCCTTCTTCTGGGCGTTGAAAGCCGTGGCGTCGTCCTTGAAATAGGCGACAACCGTACCCGGCTCCGGGCCTTCATAGAGAATCTTGGCTTTGCCTTCGTAGAGTTTCTTGCGGCGGGACATGGGCGCTTCAATCGCTTAAGGGCCAGGTTGGCCGGTCAAATAGGAAGCGGCCCGGATAGGCCGGGCCGCGCGACTGCACAATACGCCCTCTCAGCAATTTGTCGCAACCGGTGTGCTGTGCGGTGGTTCTTTATTGAACCAAGGCTCGCCAATGGCTACTTGATTGGGACAGGCCCATTACAACCCACGGGGATGCCATGTCCGGCTTTGACGATCGCGAAAACGCCTTTGAGAACAAATACGCGCACGATCAGGAGATCGAGTTCAAGGCGATTGCTCGCCGCAACAAGCTTCTGGGCCTTTGGGCGTCAGAGCTGATGGGCATTGAGGGAGATGCTGCAGCGGATTACGCCAAAGAGGTCGTGAAGGCCGATTTTGAAGAAGCCGGTCACGAAGACGTCTTCCGCAAGATTCGCGGCGATTTCGACGCGCGCGGCATCGAGCAGACCGACCATCAGATCCGCCACAAAATGGATCAGCTGCTTGAAGATGCGCGCAAACAAGTGCGCAGCGAGAGCTAAGCCCTGAGCAACGATCTGCCAGCGCTCAATCAGGCGAATGGCAAGATCATTCTTGTCATGGACGGTGAGTGCGCTCTGTGCAGCTGGGGCGCACGCACGATCGCACGTCACGACAAATCCGACGTGTTTCGTATCACGACCGTGCAGTCAAAGACGGGCGACACACTCCTGCGTCGCCACGGTCTCGATCCGTCCGATCCGTGGAGCTGGCTGCTGATTGATGGTGAGGAGGCCCTGACCGGCTCTGACGCGATTATTCGCGCCGGGTCTCATATGTCAGCGCCCTACGGGCCGATCACCCAGATTGGCCGCATTCTGCCGCGCTTTATCCGCGAGCCGCTTTATAAGTTCGTGGCGAACAATCGCATCGCCTGGTTCGGGCGCAGCGATCTGTGCGGTATTCCGGACGAAAAGCTGCGCGCGAAGTTGCTGGACTAAGCTTCGCCAAACACCCGAGCAAAAATCGTGTCGACATGTTTGAGGTGATAGCCCTCATCAAAGCAGGCTTCGATCTGGGCCTCTGACAGGAAGCCCCGGACATCCTCGTCGGCTTTCAGATGCTCGACCAACAGCCCGCCTTCGTCCCAGGTCTTCATGCCATTGCGCTGAACGAGGCGATAGCCGTCTTCCCGGCTCGCGCCGGCCTGGGTCAGGGCAAGAAGCACGCGCTGGGAATTGTGGATGCCGCCGTAAGCGTTGAGGTTCTCCCGGCAGCGGTCCGGATGGACGATCAGGCCGTCGACCATGGAGGCGGTGCGGTGCAGCGCAAAGTCCAGATGCACACAAGCATCCGGGCCAATCCCGCGCTCCACCGAGGAGTGGGAGATATCCCGCTCATGCCAGAGCGCGACATTTTCCATCGCCGGTGTGACGGCAGAGCGGACGAGGCGGGCCAGACCGGTGAGGTTTTCTGTCAGGATCGGGTTGCGCTTGTGCGGCATGGCCGACGATCCCTTCTGGCCCTTGGAGAAATACTCCTGCGCCTCGCGCACTTCAGAGCGCTGAAGGTGACGCACTTCCACGGCCAGATTCTCGATTGCCGAGGCAATCAGGCCGAGCGCGGCAAAGAAGGCCGCGTGACGGTCGCGCGGGATGACCTGGGTGGAAACAGGCTCCACCGCAAGGCCCAGCTTGTCGGCCACATGGGCTTCCACGCTGGGATCCACATTGGCAAACGTGCCCACAGCGCCGGAGATGGCGCAGGTGGCGATTTCTGCGCGCGCCTGGACCAGTCGCTCCCGATTGCGGGCGAACTCGGCATAGAAGCGTGCAAACTTCAGGCCCATGGTGGTGGGCTCGGCGTGAATGCCGTGGGAGCGGCCGATGCAAGTCGTTGTCTTGTGCTCAAAGGCGCGCTTTTTGAGCGCGGCCATAACCCGGTCGACCCCGTCAAGGAGCAGGTCCGCGCTGCGGGTCATCTGCACGGCGAGGCAGGTGTCGAGCACGTCCGAGCTGGTCAGGCCCTGGTGAACAAAGCGGGCGTCTTCACCGACCAGCTCAGCGAGATGGGTCAGGAAGGCGATGACGTCGTGTTTGACCTCGCGCTCGATCTCATCAATCCGATCGACGTCGAAGGTCATGTCCTTGGCTTTCCAGACCGCCTGTGCCGCTGCAGCTGGAACCACGCCCAGCTCGGCGAGCCGGTCAGTCGCGTGAGCTTCGATCTCGAACCAGATGCGATACTTGGTCTCCGGCGACCAGATGTCAGCCATTTCAGGGCGGGTATAGCGCGGGATCATCGCTCGGCCTTTGCAAAAGGTGTGACGGAATGCGCGCGGAAGTGCGCCGGTCAGCGCGCCAAGTCAAGCCTTGCCGATGCGGGCCATGTCGCGTTTCAGGGTGAAGCCGGCTGCCGCAAACAGGCCTGCCGAGGCCAGGAAGACGACCACACCGCAGGTCAGCGCCACGCGCAACGCCTCGCCTTCGCCGAGGCTCGGCGCGAGATTGTCGGAAATGACCCCGATGAAAAGCGGCCCCAGGCCGATGCCAATCAAGTTGTTGAACAGGCCGATGATCGCCGCCACGGTTGCGCGCATGGTGGGGTTGGTCAGGGTCTGCACTGCGGCCAGACCCGGTCCGACCCACGCATAGCCCAGCATGATGGGCAGGGCGAGCAGGGCAAGGCTCAGCCCCCCGTCGTTGACCAGCATGGCGGCGAGGAAAAAGGGCGCGCTTAACGCAATCGTACACGCGGGCACGAAGGCATAGGCCGATGGCCGGGCCTTGCCAAAGCGGTCGGCAATCCAACCGCCGCCGATGGCCCCGATAATGCCAAGCAGGAAGAGGGGGCTCAGGAAGGTGCGGACCTCATCAAGGCCCAATCCCTGACTGCGTTGCAGGAAGGAGGGGATCCACTGGTAGAGACCGTAGCCGGCAAAGGAGGTGGTGGCTGCGCCCATCGTGATCAGCAGAAGACTGGGCGTTGAAATAATCGCCTTCAGGGCTGCGACCGGGTTGGACGGCGCTGCTTTCGAGGCGACCGGGTCATACCGCCCGCGCTTCGGTTCCTTGACGAAAAGGACCAGGGCAAGCGCCAGGACCAGACCCGGCAAGCCCAACAGGATGAAGGCCCACCGCCAGGACAGGGCGTCGGCAATCAAAGCGCCGAGCAGAGTACCTGCCATCAGGCCCAACGGCGCACCGATCGTGAAGATACCGATCGCGAGCCCGCGGCTTTTCGCCGGGAAGTAATCGGAAATGACCGAGTAGGACGGCGCAACGCCGCCTGCTTCACCGGTGGCCACACCAATCCGGGCCAGCGCCATCTGAATGAAGCTGCCCGCAAGGCCGGAGAGGGCCGTGAAGACACTCCAAACCGCGCAGGCGATTGCAATCAGCCTGATCCGGTTGGTCCGATCGGCAGCCCAGGCAATCGGGACTCCAAGCGTGGCGTAAAAGACCGCGAACATCGTTCCGCCGAGGAGAGCCAGCTGGCTGTCACTCAGGTTCAGGTCTGCGCGAATTTCTTCCTGGAGGACCGCAAACAGCTGACGATCCATGAAGTTCACCAGATACACCAGCACCAGGACGGCTAGAGCCGTCCAGGCGCCAGCGCCCACGCGCGACGTGGTATCTGATGACGGTCCGTCGGCCATCTACGCGAATCCCATGCGATCTGTCGGATTCAGTCTTAACGCATTCGTTAAGACTTTAGACCTGCCTGAAATGGAATTATTCAGGAGGTCAGCAAGTCCGGGGTGATGGGCTGTGTGCGATCAAGCCATTTGGAGGTGTCCGGCAAGGGGTATTTCAGGCCGGTCCCACAATTGAACAGCATGACCCGAGCGTCCTTTTCGATCTGACCGTCGCTCAGCGCCTGTTCAGCCGCCGCCAGGGTCGCTGCACCCTCCGGACAGAGCAGGAGACCGTCCTCATGAGCACACAGGGTGCGGGCAGCATCGATGCGCGCGTCACTGACCGCAATTGCGGCCCCGCCGCTTTCGCGCACGGCGCGGAGGATCAGGAAATCGCCAATGGCCTTGGGCACGCGGATGCCGGCGGCGGTGGTGTGGGCATCCAGCCACTCCGGGGCATGCTCAACACCCTCATTGTAGGCTTTGACGATCGGCGCACAGCCTTCGGCCTGAACCGCAAACATTTTCGGGCGCTCGGACCCGATCCAGCCCAGCTTCTCCATCTCGTCGAAGGCTTTCCACATGCCGATCAGGCCGGTGCCGCCCCCGGTGGGGTAGAAAATTGCATCGGGCAGGGTCCAGCCCAGCTGGAAGGCAAGCTCGATACCCATCGTCTTCTTGCCTTCAATCCGGTAGGGCTCTTTGAGGGTTGAGACATCAAACCAGCCCATATCCTCCTTCAGCGCACCGACTATCGCTCCGCACTGGTGGATCAGACCATTGACGCGAAACACCTTGCCGCCCTGGGCCGCGATTTCGCGAACATTGATCTCCGGCGTGTCTTCAGGGCAGAAGGCATAGGTTTCCATCCCGGCTGCAGAGCCATAGGCCGATAGCGCTGCGCCGGCATTGCCGTTGGTGGGCATCGCCATGCGCGTCACGCCAAAGCTGCGCGCCATGGAGACGGCCATGCCAAGCCCGCGCGCCTTGAAGCTTCCCGTCGGCAGGCGGCCCTCGTCCTTCACCAGAAGCGCACCCTTCAGGCCAATCTTTGCGGCGGTCTTGCGGGTGTCGACCAGTGGCGTGTCTACTTCGCCCAGCGTGGTGACGTGGGCATTGTCTTTGACGGGCAGAAGCTCGCGCCACTTCCAGAAGCCGGGAAAGCACACCCCTGTCGCGCCCCGCGATCGCATCACGATCAACCTCAGCCTTCATGCGCTCGAGATCATAGCGCGCAAGCAGGGGCCAGCCTTCCGGTGACAGATTGTGAGCCTGATCATTGGGCAATTCAGCGCCGGTCATCGAACACTCAAGATGGGTGAAATAATTGGACGGCGCAGCGCTCATGGTTAACCCTGTTCAGATTGTGGATTAAAGGAGGTGTGTCGATATGGCGGTGTTAGGTGTCGGCGGCGTTTTCATCAAGTGCGAAGACCCGGAGGCGTCCAAGGCCTGGTACAAGGATGTGCTGGGGTTGGAGCCCAATGAGTATGGCGGCTTTGACTTCCTGCATTCAGGGTCCGCCGAAGCGTTCGGTCCCGGCGGACGCACGATTTTTGCTCACTTCGACAAGGGTGTTGAGTATTTCGCGCCGTCTGAGAAGCCGTTCATGATCAATCTGATCATCGATGACATGGATGCCATGCTGGCGCGCCTGAAAGACAAGGGTGTTGCGCTGGAAGGTGAGCCGGAAAACTTTGACTACGGCAAATTCGCCTGGGTCTTGGATCCCAACGGCATCAAGGTCGAGCTCTGGCAGCCCCTGGCACCACCAGGTTAAAGCAGCCCCAGCGCCTTGAAGCTGGCGGTCTGTTCGCGGCCCACCACGATATGATCGTGCACGACGATATCAAAGGGCTTGGCGGCATCCTTGATACGGCGGGTCATTTCGATATCGGCCTGGCTGGGCGTGGGGTCGCCGCTGGGGTGGTTGTGCACGAGGATCAGGGCGCTGGCATCGTGGGCGATGGCCTTCTTGACGATCTCCCGGGGGTAGACCGGCGCATGGTCCACGGTGCCACTGGCCTGAAACTCATCGCGGATCAGGCGGTTCTTCTTGTCCAGGAACAGCACCCGGAATTCTTCGGTCGGACTATGCTGCAGGGCGGCGCGCAGATAATCCAGCAGAGCTGACCAGGAGGAGATGACGGTGCGTCCGGTCACCTGCTCGCGGGTGATCCGTTCAGCCAGCGCCTGCACCAGCTTGATATCAAGCGCGGTCTTTTCCGACACACCGGTCACCGCGGTCAGCTGCTCGACCCGGGCACCGCACACGCGGCCCAGATCGCCGAATTGCGCCAGCAGAGCCTTGGCGAGGGGTTTTACATCCCTGCGAGGGATGGAGCGGAACAGCGCAAGCTCCAGCAATTCGTAGTCGGCGAGCCCGGTGCCGCCCGTTTCGGCAAAGCGCGCCCGCAGTCGGTCACGATGGCCATGATAGTGCGGTTTTGGTTTCTCGGCTTCGGCCATCAAATCATCTCCTCAAACCAGAGTTAGTCGCTGAGAATTCTCCTGTCAGCCGAAATCTTGCTGGCGTTTTGAAGAGCGCTCCGTGCCCGATCAGCGAGCAAGCCTGCCTCATCTTGGGGCATGAGCGGTCTGTTGCACCGCAAAATCGCGTCGAAGCGCTGACTCATTGTCGCAGCGCCTCAAGTCTCGCCACCGATACATGGCCGCAAGGGTCGCAAGTCAGAGGACTGACCAATGGAAGCTGAAGCCCCCGTTTTCGCAGGCGGTGATGTCGCGTGGATCCTGACCGCGTGCGCGCTGGTTTTGATGATGACCCTGCCAGGCCTCGCACTGTTCTATGGCGGCATGGTGCGTAAGCAGAATGTGCTGGCGACGCTGATGACCGCTCTGGGTGCTGCCGGGGTTGTGACGGTGGTCTGGACCGTGGTTGGCTACTCCTTCGCCTTTGGCGGCGGTGAAACCAATGTCTTTGGCGGGTTCGACCGCATCCTTCTGGCCGGGCTAACCACAGAGAGCGAGGCTGCTGGTCTGCCCGAAGCGGTTTTCATTCTGTTCCAGATGACGTTTGCGATCATCACCGTGGCGATCATTGCCGGGGCCGTGGCCGAGCGTATGAGCTTCAAAGCCTGGATGGTCTTCATTCCGATCTGGCTCCTGATCGTCTACGCCCCGATTGCCCATTGGGTCTGGGGTGAGGGCTTCCTCTATGACGCTGGCGTGCTCGACTTTGCTGGCGGTGCTGTGGTGCACATCAATTCAGGCGTTGCCGGCCTTGTGCTCGCGCTGGTTCTTGGACCGCGCCGGGGTTTCCCGAAGGAAGGCCACCCGCCACACAATCTGGTGCTGACCGTGATCGGTGCAGGTCTCTTGTGGGTAGGCTGGTTCGGCTTTAACGGCGGCTCGGCGCTGTCGGCCAATGCCCTTGCCGCCCACGCCGCGCTCGTAACCCAAATCGCCGCCGCAACCGCAGCTCTGGTCTGGGCGCTGATTGAATGGATCACCCGCGGCAAGCCGTCCGTGCTGGGGGCGGCGTCCGGTGCCGTGGCGGGGCTGGTGGGTATCACACCCGCCGCCGGATTCGTGGAGCCCTATGCGGCCTTCATTATCGGCGCGCTGGCGTCCATCGGGTGCTACTACGCGGTGACTGGCCTTAAAGCCGCACTGAAGTTTGACGACAGCCTCGACGCCTTTGGTCTGCACGGCATTGGCGGCTTCATTGGCGCGGTGCTCACCGGTGTGTTCGCGGCGACCGCAGTTGGCGGTACCGGCGGCGCGGTGGAAGGCAATGTCATGCTGATCTGGACCCAGACCTGGGGCGCGCTTGCTGCCGCGGCCTGGTGTGCGGTCGCGACCTTCGCCATCGCCTTTGTGCTGAAGTTCGTCATGAAGCTGCGTGTCGATGAGGAAGATGAAGTTACAGGGCTGGATATCGCGCTGCACGGGGAGAGCAGCTGATAGTCAGCCGGCGGGCGCGCGTTAGAGGGTTCGCGCGCTCGCCATACCTTTCCTCCCTGACTGGCCCTGCCGTTCGCGGCGGGGCCATTTTTTTGCGCTAGAGCGCCAGGAGGGTCCGGGTATAGGCGGCCAACGCGCGCGGCGAGGTGGACTCACGATTGGTGTGATAATCAAAGCTCGGCAGCTGCAGCGTGCCCCCGGCGTAGCGACCCTTCGATTGAGCTGTGATGCGGCCCAGCTCGGTCATGCCCATGGACTTTGGCGTTTCGCCGCGCCGGGCCCGGGCGTCATTCTCCCGCTCGATAAAGCTGTCCTTGAAGATGATCGGCGCGCTGGCGGCACTGGCCGCCGCTTCGAGGCGAGAGACCTGCTCGGCATTGAAGCTGGAGGTCGCGTCCCCGCGGCGCAGAATCACCGCACCGGCAAGTGCGGCCGCCCCGTCATCAAAGGGGCTCGTGTCGCACACAACCAGTTCGTTGGTCGGATCCAGCCCACCATCCTCAGCCCAGCCCATGAAGTGAGCCGCGGAACGCCCGATTTCTTCTTCAGCCGTGATGACGATCCTGCCGCCGAGGCCATGTTCAGCCGCCACGCGCAGGGCCGCGAGCGTTATCGGATTGTCCAGTTGGCCGGCGATAAAACCGCTTTGGCTGCGGTCGATGGAGCGGGCGAGCGCGATCGGTGTGCCTGCGGGAAGCGCTGGCATGTCCTTCAGCTTGAGCAGGGCCCGGCCGTCATTATCAAGCTCTGCCCCGGTGATTTTACCGTAGGCAATCCGTCCACCACTGATCCGATCATAGGCGAACACATCCTCGCCCGCATGACGTGGGTTTAGCGTGGCGACAAAGTTCGCGCTCGGCCGGGTGTCCTGACCGTATTTGTCGTTTTTGACCGCGTGGGCGGCATACACAGCAGCCCCGTCGTCATCGATGACGGCCCCATGGCGATCTGCATGGGCGAGGAAAACCGGACCAGGCTTGTCCAAATCAATGACACACAGGTTTTTCGGTCGTTCAGCGTTAAAGCCGATTGCTGAGTAGTCACGCGCCAGATGGTCGAGGAATGGCGTCTCGTGTCCAACCACTGCCGGGAAATCGAGATATTCGCATGTCTTGGCGATCACACGCGCCAGCAGGTCTTGGTCGGTCAATTCGCTCACACCGGCAGCTTTTCAACAAATACGGTTCCCGCTGAGTAACCCGCGCCGAAGGAGCAGATAACCCCCTTGTCTCCGGTATTTAAATCCTCGGAATGTTTATGGAAGGCGATAATCGAACCCGCTGAAGATGTATTGGCGTACTCGTCCAGAATGGTCGGTGCATCCTCGCCGCCCGCATCGCGGCCAAACACCTTCTTGGCGATCATCAAATTCATGTTGATGTTGGCCTGGTGCAGCCAGACACGGCGCATGTCATCGGCCTCCAGATCCAGCTCGTCCATATGTCCGCGGATCATGTCCGACACCATCGGCACGACTTCCTTGAAGACCTTGCGGCCCTCCTGAACGAAGAGCTTGTCGTCCTTCGGTTCGCCGTTCTGGAGCGGCTTGTTGTCACCGGTCGGACGCTCAGCGCGGTTCAGGAAGCCGAAGTTATTGCGTATATTATTGGAGAATTTGGTCTTCAGCTTGGTGCCAAGAATTTTCCAGCCGCCTTCGCCCAGGTCTTCGCGCTCCAAAAGGATGGCCGTGGCCACATCACCGAAGATGAAGTGGCTGTCGCGGTCGCGCCAGTTCAGGTGTCCCGAACAGATTTCCGGATTGACCACCAGGATTGCGCGCGCGTGGCCGGCGGCGATTTGGTCTGCAGCGGCCTGAATGCCGAAGGTGGCCGAGGAACAGGCGACATTCATGTCAAAGCCAAAGCCCTCAATGCCGAGCGCTTCTTGAATTTCGATCGCCATGGCCGGATAGCCGCGCTGCATGTTAGACGCAGCGACGATGACGCCGTCGACGTCAGCTGCAGTCTTGCCCGCGCGCTGCAGGGCATCCTCACAGGCTTTCAGTCCGATCTCGGCCAGCACCGAAATATTCTCATTCTCTCGGGGCGGGATGTTGGGAACCATGCGATCCACATCCAGAACGCCTGCTTTATCGACGACGAATCGAGACTTGATGCCTGAGGCCTTCTCAATGAATTCCACCGAGGAGGGGGCCAGCGGCTCAACCTCACCAGCTTCAATCTCGCTGGCGTGCTGTTTGTTATAAAGCTCGACGTAAGCATTATAACTTTCAACGAGTTCGGCGTTGGAAATGGAATGTTCCGGGGTCCATAGACCGGTGGACCGGATGACGGCTGGGGTCATCTAAATGCGCTCCAGAAAGCTTTCATATTCAAGTTTGCGCGGCAACTTAGCGGTCGGTTTGAAGCGCGCCAACAGGCTACAGGCTGTAGCTTCGCATATGTCGCGCCTATGCGCCGTCGTCCTTGTCTTCGATCGGTGCGCCCTCGATGACTTCATGGAGCGGTTCGGGGCGCAGCCGCTCCTCGCCATCGCCATCAATGCAGTGCCAGTCCATGATGCCAGTCGGGCCGTGACGTCCACCGGTATCGCAGGTGGTGTTCAGCGCTTCGCGCGGCGGCGGCTCGTAACCCGCACAGGCCGAAAGCAGGGGTAGGGTAAGCCCAAGCGCGAGGATCAGTCGGGTAGTCATGCGTCAGCTCCCAAGGCTTTGACCTCGCCGTGGCGGGGGCAGCCGGTCAGATGGTCGTTCACAAGCCCTGTGGCTTGCATGAAGGCATACACAATAACCGGTCCGCAGAATTTGAACCCGCGTTTTTTGAGCGCCTTCGACATGGCGTGGCTTGCCGGTGTGTCGGTTGGAACGTCGGCCAGTGTGGCGAAGCGGTTCTGGTGCGGTTTCCCGTCGACAAAGGACCACAGGAAGGGCGCAAAAGTCTCGCCGCGCTCCTCCATGTGCAGAAAAGCACGCGCATTGCCGATCGTAGCCACGATCTTTGACCGGGACCGAATAATCCCCGCATTGCCCAACAGGCGCTCAACGTCCGCATCGGTGTAGCGAGCGATCCGTTCCGGGTCGAAGCCGTCAAAGGCCTCTCGGAAATTGTCGCGCTTCTTCAGAATTGTGATCCAGGACAGTCCAGCCTGAAATCCATCGAGGATCAGCTTTTCCCACAGGGCGCGGCCATCATATTCCGGCACGCCCCATTCTGTGTCGTGATAGTCGACATAAACCGGATCGGTTCCGCACCAGCCGCAGCGTTCACCCATCAATGCCTGCTCCAATTGAATGGCCGGCAGCTTCGCCTGATCTTCGATGGGCGACAAGCGCTACAGAGATGACAAATCTGTCAGGAGTGTTGCGGGCTGATCTGAGACCGTAATGGCGTCCCCCGCGTCAAGCGCCTTGATGAGCCGGTCAACGCGAACCCGGGCCAGTGCCAGGGGGCCAGAGCTTGACGTCAGGGAACCCACGACGGTCTCACCCGCGTTCACGTCATTGCCGGGAACCGGAGCCTCGCCGTTGAATTCAAGAACGATGGTGCGCTTGCGCACTCCGCCCTTGCGATGCATGCGGCTTGCCACTTCCTGGCCGACGAAACAGCCCTTCTTGTAGTCCACTCCGCCAATCAGGTCGTGATTGACGTCGGTGGAGAAGACCTCGCCTGCGCCGTAGTCTGAACCGAATTCCGGGATGCCGGCCATAATCCGTGCCTGGTGATACTGCGCCAGGTCGGACGTCGGCCCACCTGCGGGCACCGCGGCGCGTACGCCCAGGGTGGATGAGCGCGGGTCATTCGCAATCACCGTTGCGATCATGCGCAATTCTTCTTCGCCCTCACCGCGCGCTCCGGCAACAGCCAGGTCATCGCGTAAGGAAATGTCCGCCTTGGCGCGCAGGCGATAGAGCGTGAACCGCTTGATCAACTCGTCGGCTTCGCTGGCCGGGGTATCGATCAGCAACCCGCCATCGCCATCATCAAGCAGAATGAAGTCGGCCAGGACTTTGCCTTGCGGTGTCAGGACGGCACTGAACTGGGCGGCTTCAGGGCTCACACCGTCAGGACCGCGGGTAATGACACGCTGCAGGAAGCTGCGCGCGTCCTCGCCGGTAATGGCGATGATGGCGCGGTCGGGCAGGGTGGTCAGGAAGTCGGGAGTATTGCTCATGCGACCCAAAGTCGTCCGCCCCGGCTGCGGGTTCAAGGGGCAGGTGCTGGCTTTCCCGCAGCGAAGCGTTTAATCCCTCGCGGCCATGACGCGCATCCTATTCATCACGGCCACCCGCATTGGCGACGCCGTCCTGTTTTCAGGACCACTGGCCGAGCTTGCGCGCCGGCACCCCGACGCTGAGATCACTGTGGCATGTGGGCCTTTGGCTGCGCCCCTGTTCCGCGCGGTGCCCCAAGTCAGCGAGGTCATTGTCATGGCCAAGAAGAAGGGTGGGGGGCACTGGATCGACCTCTGGACCCGGACTGTGGGCCAACGCTGGGACCTGGTCGTGGACATGCGCGGCTCGCTGACCAGCTGGGTCCTGCTGGCGGGCAAGCGCCAGGTGAACCGCCGCAAGCCGGGCCACGTGCATCGCCATCGTGTGGTGGAAGCGGCAGACGTGATTGGCGCAGAGCCAGTGCCGTCGCCGGAGGTTTGGCTTGATGAAGCGGCCCGGGCCAAAGCCGATGCGGTCCTTCCAAGCGACCGGAAAATCCTTGCCCTGTCGCCGGCTGCGGCGGCCCCGTTCAAGGAGTGGTCGGCTTATCGCTTTGCGCAAACGGCCGCTCAGCTAACGGGCGCAGGTGGCACGCTGGACGGCGCTGCGGTGGCTCTGTTCGGTGGGCCTGGAGATGAGGCGGTGACCGCTGCCGTTGCCCACGCGCTGCCCGACGCGCAGGTCATTGATCTGGCCGGCAAGCTGGACCTCGTTGAAGCGGCAGCCTGCCTGTCGCGCGCTTCGCTGTTCATCGGCAACGATAGCGGGTTGATGCATCTGTCCGCTGCGGCGGGTACACCGACTTTGGGCCTGTTCGGGCCCACCGATGAGCGGATTTATGGCCCCTGGGGTGATCATGCGACCAGCGTGCGCGCGGGCGGCCCGGCAGACGAAAATGAGCGGGGCAAGTTACGCTTTGCCGAACAAAGCCTGATGGATGGGCTTGAAGTGAGCGCGGTCATTTCCGCCGCGAACGCGTTGCTGAGCCAGCAGGCGCGCTAGTCGAGATAGGCGCGGCGCAGCTGTTCGCTGAGGGCCCGGCCTCGGCGGGCGAGGCGCTCGCGTTCGATTTCGGTTTGCGCACCGCATTGGACCCGCTGGCGTTCCAGACGACGAAAGCCGCCGTTGAAATTCTCGATAAGCCGATCGCGATAAGCCCCGCGCGTGGGGGCTTCCTGCTCTAAAAGCTCCACCATCGTCTGGCGCCAGGTCTGGGCACCGCGCCCGCGGCAGGCAAAATCCAGATAGTGCAGCTCGCCCAGCACCCTGGCGAGACTCTCAACCGGGTAGGGATCGCGATAGTCCTGTGCGCTGGCACTGAAGGAAGTCGCAATCACGAGGCAGAGGCTGGCAAGCAGAGTACGCATATGCGCGGCCTACGGTCTGATCGCGGCAGAATTTGGACGATGGAGCACCCGCAGCGAGTCTCCCAGCGCCTTGCGGGCGGTATCCCACTGCAGGGCTTCAACCGCCTCGTTGAATGTGAAGAAGCGCGCGTCCGCGGCATCGTCGCCAGCCACTGGCTCCCCTCCGGTCCAGCGGGCGACATAGTCGATCATCACGTAGTGAGCGGTCTCGCTGACACTTTCGTAGACATCGATCAGGCCGGCGATCTCAGCCGTGACTGACGTTTCTTCCATCAGTTCGCGCAAGGCTGCCTGATGCAGCGTTTCGCCAAACTCCAGCGTACCGCCGGGGATCGACCACTGGCCCTTGAACGGTTCCTTGCCGCGTTTGATGAGCAGGACCTCCTCATCGCGCCACACCACGATCCCGACGCCCGTATGCGGGCGCTTGACGTTTGCGTCGGGCTTGGGCACGGCTTGGTCCATGTGTGGACGCTACGTCATTTCCCTGACCCTCGACCAGCTTTCAGAGCTGTTTGAAACCGAAGACCGCCCGAATTTCGCGCCCAGCTGGAACGCAGCACCGACCCAGAGCCTACCGGTCGTCCGACGGGGCAAGCAGGGTGAGCAGCGCCTGTCGCTGATCCGTTGGGGCCTGGTACCAAGCTGGTCGAAGACCGGACCCGATGGGGCCAAGCCGCTGATCAATGCGAGGAGCGAAACCGCGGCTGAAAAGCCCACCTTCCGCGTCGCGCTGAAGCGGCGTCGTGCGCTGATCCCGGCCGATGGCTTTTACGAATGGTCAAAGCGTGAGGATGGCTCCAAACAGCCCTGGTT
Organism: Oceanicaulis sp.; assembly: GCA_043513725.1. GTDB lineage: Bacteria > Pseudomonadota > Alphaproteobacteria > Caulobacterales > Maricaulaceae > Oceanicaulis. The sequence goes on from CP121338.1 coordinate 2,757,611, forward strand.
CATAACCCGTAGCGATGGCGTGCCGATGGTGATGGCTGGCCTCTGGGAGCGCTGGGGCGAGGGCGATGACCGGGTGGACAGCTTTGCCATCCTTACCCAGGAGGCGGGTCCCGATATCGCCCACTTGCACCACCGCAGCCCGGTCTTTGTGGAGCAGGGTGATTTCAACCGCTGGCTCGATCCGGGCACCGATCCATCGCCCTTTTTCACCGTCGAGCCGGAAGGCCGCCTAAAGGCACGCAAGGTCTCTGACCGCGTCAACAAGGTCCGCGAGAACGACGAACACCTACTCGATGATCCCGGCGCGGAGCGGTTGCTTTAGGGGCGATTGAAACCCCGGCCAAGCGCAGCGCAGAGCCGGGGCCTCAGGCCGTGTAGGGTGCTTTATTCTGGGTCAGATCCCGGATCGCTCTGCGCCCGGGAATTCAATCAGATTTACCCAAACCGCACCAAAAACCGCTTCGCTTTACCGACAGACAGGATCACGGCACCGGCACCGGCGACATGCTCGCGCAGGTCGGTCTGTTCGTCCTGAACCTTCACACCGTTGAGCGAGACCGCGTTCTGCTTCAGCAGGCGGCGAGCTTCACCCTTGGAGGCGGCTACGCCCAACGCCTCGTCTACCAGCGTATCGATGAGTGTTGCTGATGCGCCTGCCGGGACCTCGAGCGTGGGGACCGCGGACGCAATCATGGTCACCAGGCCCTCAGACAGCGTGTCGGCCTTGCCCTTGAAGATGACCTGGCTGGCTTCGATCGACAGGCGCGCCGCCTCGGCCCCGTGGACGCGGGTCGTGATCAGCTCAGCCAGCGCCTTTTGAACCTGGCGCTCATGGGCGGGGGTCGCCTCCAGCTCTTTCAGCGCGTTCAGATCAATATCGGTCAACTGTTTGAGGAATTTAGGTGCGTCCTCATCGGTGGAGTTCAGCCAGAACTGGTAAAACTCATAGGGGCTGGTCTCGTCGGGGTTGAGCCAGATCGCGCCCTTCTCCGACTTGCCGTACTTCTTCCCTTCCGAATTGGTCAGCAGCGGGTAGGTCAGGGCATGGCCCTGCACACCTTCCATGCGGCGCAGCAGATCGACCCCACCGACAATATTGCCCCACTGGTCAGAGCCGCCCATCTGGATGGAGCAGCCATATTTTCGGTACAGATGCACAAAGTCGAAGCCCTGCAGGAGTGCGTAGGAGAATTCTGTGTAGCTGATGCCCTGTTCGCGGTTCTCGATCCGGGTTTTTACCGAGTCCTTTTGCAGCATCGAGTTGACCGAAAAATACTTGCCGATATCGCGCAGGAATTCGATCGCGCTCATCTGCCGGAACCAGTCGGCATTGTTCACGATGATGGGATCCGGGCCGTCTGTGCGCGCGAAGAAGGCTTCCATCTGCTTGCGCTGACTGGCGATATTGGCCTCAACCGCCTCGGCGGCCTGCAGGTCACGCTCTGCATCCTTGCCGGAAGGGTCGCCAATCATGCCGGTGGCTCCGCCCAGAAGCAGGATGATCTGTCCGCCGCGGCGACGATAGCGATCAAGCCCGAGTAGCGGGATCATATTGCCCGCGTGCAGGTTCGGCGCGCTTGGATCGGTTCCCACGTAAATCGGCGGCATGTCCTTTGCGATCAGCGCGTCGGTCATGTCCGGCGTTTTCTGATGGATCAGATCACGGGCTTCCAGGTCAGCAAGGAAGGGGGTGTCGCTAGGGGGTGCGAGGCGCACGCTCATGGCAGGGCTCTATGCGGTTGAAGGTCAAAAACTGAAGCAGGAACGGCTTAGCGGCGGTGTTTTCGATTGGCAATGGTCCGGCCTGCGAGCCCTGCTAATCTGGACCAACCGATTGGGAGGCGAATCTATGCGCGAACCGGTGAGCATCTCGGCAGTTTCCGCGATGACGGAGACCAACCCCGCCTTTGTGGAAGCCAGCTGGTTCATGCCTGCGGCGGGAAAGACACCGGACGAGATGTATAACGCGCGGCGGATTCCCACCGCGGTCCTGTTTGACATCGATGAAATCAGTGACCCCACCAGTGGTCTGCCACATATGGCCCCGGGATCGGCGCTGTTCGCGCGCTGGCTGTCGATCAACGGCCTGACCGGGTCAGAGCGCTTCATCGTTTACGACCAGAATAATTACATGGCCTCGGCGCGGGTCTGGTGGACGCTCCGGCGCATGGGCTGTGATGCGCGGATCCTTGATGGAGGCCTGCAGGCCTGGCGCAAGGCAGGCGGAGAGATTCAGGATGGCCCGCCGCCATCGCGGGCCAAGGCGTTCGAGCGGGGCATTCGCCTGATACGCGACGATGTGGTGACCTGGGCGGATGTGCGCTACCACATGAATATTTGCGATGCGCTGGTCGTGGATGCCCGCCCGCCGGGGCGCTTTGCAGGCACTGATCCAGAACCCCGCGCCGGCCTGCGCAGCGGGCATATCCCCGGCTCCGTAAACCTGCCGTTCCAGTCGGTCATTGGCTCAGATGGCAAGCTTTTGAAGGAAGATGCGCTTGCGCGTGTTCTGCCGGATACCGACAGGGAGCGGCGCATCATCACCACCTGCGGCTCCGGTGTGACGGCCGCCATTCTCTACGCCGCCTTTATCGCCGGCGGCTTCCGCGATGTGCGGCTTTATGACGGTAGCTGGAGTGAATGGGGTGCACGCGAGGATTTGCCGGTCGAGGTGGGATCATAAAAAATTCAACAACTGGTGGTTGATTTGAATTAATTCCTGATTAATCTGTTCCCCAAGGTTGTTGGGGGACACCATGCGCGTGCATTTTTGGATCATCCGTTATTTTGTCATCCTGCTTGCAGGGCTTGCGCTAGCGGCGTGTAGCGGCGGGGGCGGCTCAGAACCCGATCCTGTTGACCCACCGCCACCGGCAGGCCCCACAGGGGAGGCCTTTGTCGAGATTGTCAGCGACCGATCAACTGGCACAATTGGTTCGGACTTTCAGCTGACCGCGCAAATCTTTGAAGCCGAGATCGAAATTGACTCGATTGAGTGGACCCTGCCCGATGGTTCGGTCGTGTTTGGCGAGACCATTTTGGTCGCCTTCGATACCGCCGGGCTGGCAACCGTTTCGGTCGAAATCATTGATGAGGGTGAGGTCCAGGACACGGATGACATCACGCTTACGGTGATTGAGGCGTCAGATCCGACACCGGACTTTCTTGGGCTTCCCGATATTTTTGCAGATGAGGATGGCGACGGCCGTGTTGGTCTCGGCGATGTGCTGCTTGCAGCTCAAATGGCTGGAGAGCTCGTCGATGTTGGGTCGGAGGATCGGCTGAGACGCTTTAACCTGGACTTCAGGGGCGGGATTACGCCGATTGATGCTCAGCTTGTGGCACAGGCGCTGGCTCAGGGTGAAGCGCTGCCCTCCGCGCTTCTGGATTCTGCGGGTGCGCCCGGATTTATCGGAACGCTTGTCTCCCCGGCACTGCTTGATGCCCCGGATGGCCGTATCGAGGTGTCTGTAGACGGTGAGGCCAGTCCGATCGTAACTCAGACCATTCTTGGCTATGTCTCCTTCATGGTGCCGCTCGAAGCGACCTCGGGCGGGCGCGATGTCGAGCTGTTGCTGGAAATTGATGGCACGGTCGCGGAGACATTCACGTTTTCATTGCTGGACGCAGAAGTTCTGCCAGCAGATGCCCAGGCGGATGTTCTTGCTGTCTTTGACCTCGTTGAGGAAACCTTGCTGGCTGAGGGCCGGGATGTTGAGGTTCTGTCGGTTGAGACCGGAGCTTCCGATGACGCCGGGGTTCTTCTCAAAGAGCTATATCAGGCCGCAGCCGCAGATATCGCGGCCTTCCGCGATATCCTCGAAACCGAGTTCGCCGAAGAGGGCACTGACGAAATCGCCGAGCTGATGCTCATCCTGATGAACTCGAATGGTCTGACCGAGGTGCGCGAGGATGCCGAAAACCTGATGTCAGGGTCAGGCACGCAGGGCTTTGCGGTTCCCGCCACGCTTTCGCCGCGCAATCTCAATGATCCGGTTTATGTCTGTGAAACCTTCCTGCCAACGGCCTGTCGAGTGCGGGTCATCGCTGATTACACCGATGATCTCCTTGGTGCTGTGAACAAGGTCTGCAAAGTCTCAAATCTCCTGTTCGGGCGCAGCTCGTCGAGCTCGTCGTCTGGGTTTTCGACGGACCCGGATGGCGAAATCGTCCAGGTGGTGGTGGCTGGCGCGCGGCTATTGAAGGCGATCAACACCTTCTGCAACCGCACGAAGGTGATCCGCAAGGTCGTGAAGGTGGTGTCTGACAATGTCGAAGACGTCGAGTTCCGCCTACGCGCTGACCCGGCACAGCTCAGTGGTGTGGCTGGCGAGGATCTGGTGACGCGGACCAGCGTGCGGGTATCCGGGCTTGGCCTGCCGTGCGACTCCGCTGCGGCGGTACAGGACCGCCTACTGGACCTGCTGGCCCGGTCTCAGGCGCTGGAGTTCGCGATCAGGGAGGCGGAGACACCGGAATTTGTCTCCGACCTGGACGAGTTCTTCGGGACCAGCTTCGTCGACAGTGTCGAGCAGCTCAAATCCAGCCTCTCCAGTTCGGTTGGATCCCTGAATGATACCATTGCAGCGATCGACAGCTTCATCTCCGATGTCTGCGCGATTTTTGCCCCGAATCTGCCATTCCCGGCGGACAAGGTCTTTTCGATGCCGCCTTCAACGGCAGGCCTTTTGAGCTTCAACGGCGATACAGCGACCTATACATGTCCGTCCCCCGGCCCGGGCGTTCAGTTGAACTACCTGTTGCAGGGTTCCGCGCCCATCTGCGGTGACACACAACGCGTTCAGGTTTCTGCCCGCTGTCAGGCAACCGATGTGACAATCACCTGGGGCGATAATGGCACGGCAAATGACGATATCTACGAACTGAGTATTCCGGCTATTGGTTTCACAAGAACCACCAGCCAGCCCGTGACCTCTATCAGCGCTACAGTAACGTTGGCACCGGGTGACTATGAAGTTCGTCTGATTGGACGCGCTGCGCCGGATGGTATCGGCACCTACTTCATCAGCTTCTCTGGCGCGTCGGTGATATCCGGCGATGCATTGAGCGGCCGCGATCTGACACCAGGTCGCGTCAAGACTTACACGATCCGCGTGCAATAGGAGCGGGACCATGACTGCATTACGTAACGCCCTGATCGCTCTTTTGCTTTCGATCCTGCCGAGCACGGCCGCCTGGGCCCAGTTTCCCGGCGACTCGTTTTTCGAAACCCCGTCGGTTCAGGTCGAGGAAGGCGGGGAGGTAGATCTCACGCTGATTGTCTTCGCCGGCGGTGAAGTGCTCGGAGCCACAGAAGTGGCGGTGACCTATAACCCTGCGGAGCTGGAGCTGGTCTCCGTTACACCAGCCGGCACAGAAGAGCTGGCCGACGTCTTTGCCGTGGACCATCAGGATGGCCGCAGTGTGATTGTCACGGCCAATTCGCAAAGCCTGTCTGCGCCAACGGCAAGTGTGGCGGTCGCCACGCTGCGTGTTCGTCCGCTGGCTGGTGAGGGCGCGCGCCTCTTTCTGGGTTCTGAAATGCGCGGCGCGCTGGATGTGAACGGCGTCACCTTTTTGAGCAGTGACGGCTTCGGTGCAGAGATCAATGTTGTCGCCCCCGCCAGCGCCTCATCGGCCGGTGTGGCGACGCCAGCCTTCGCTCCCTCCGAGCTCCCGACGCGGCTTGTGGCTGACAGGAACGTACTGGCACGCGCGGCAGCGCTACGACCGGAAGGCACGCCGGTAGAGATGTATCTCGATGCTGGCGGCAATCGGCTTGAGCGGGTGCTTGTAGTGCCTCGCGCGAACGGCGCTGAATAAGCGATTCAATATCCAGGTCTGTGTGGGTGGAGGCTTCTGTGCGATCAGGGGCTTCCACCCGGCCAATTGTGCGCTAGCCTGCCCCGCAAACACTGTTCACCAGACACAAAACCGGGGAGGCCGTCATGGCGGGTTTGGATATTCTTGAAGGTCGCTTGAGCGTGCCGGTCATCGCCGCACCGCTTTTCATCATCTCCAACCCGAAGTCGGTGATCGCCCAGTGCAAGGCGGGGATTGTCGGCTCGTTTCCCTCACTGAATGCCCGTCCGGTCAGCCAGCTTGATGAATGGCTCGATGAAATCACTTCAGAGCTCGACAGCTATAACAAGGCGAACCCGGACAAGCCCGCGGCCCCCTTTGCGGTGAACCAGATTGTTCACCGGTCCAATGACCGCCTGGAACAGGACCTGGCACTGTGTGAGAAATACAAGGTGCCGCTTGTGATCACCTCGCTGGGTGCGCGGGTCGAACTGAATGACGCGGTGCACAGCTGGGGCGGCAAGACGCTCCACGACATCATCAATATCAAATTCGCCCACAAGGCGCTGGAAAAGGGGGCCGATGGCCTCATCCCGGTGTGTGCAGGTGCCGGCGGTCACGCGGGCGAGCTGTCACCGTTCGCCTTGGTGGCTGAGATTCGCCAGTTCTTCGATGGCCCGATCGCGCTGTCCGGCTCCATCTCCACCGGGGGGGGCGTGCTGGCGGCTCAGGCCATGGGTGCGGACTATGCCTATATCGGCTCGGCCTTCATCGCGACCGAGGAGGCCCGCGCCAGCGAAGAGTACAAGCAGGGCGTGGTGCGCGGCAAAGCCGAAGACATCGTCTACTCCAACCTTTTCACCGGCGTGCACGGCAATTATCTGCGCGAAAGCATCGAAAACGCCGGCCTGGACCCCGACAACCTGCCCGAAAGCGATCCGTCAGCCATGAATTTCGGCTCCGGCGGCAATTCCGACGCCAAGGCGTGGAAAGACATCTGGGGCTGCGGCCAGGGCATCGGGTCTATCGACAAGCTGCAAAGCGCGGGGGCATACGTGCACCAGCTGGCGGCGGAGTACGAAGCGGCGAAGAAGCGGGTGTTGGGGGGCTAAGGCTCCTTTCCTCTCTCTTCCCCGGCGCAGGCCGGGGTCCAGAGCGACTAAACGCTGCAGTTTGACATCTCTGGGTCCCGACGTTCGTCGGGAATGAGAGGGATTTTCAGAGTGCTCCGCACCATCTTCGGGATGACAAACCCATTCGCTTCCTCATCCTGAGGAGGTCCGTCAGGACCGTCTCGAAGGCGCACGAACTTATCCCCACCTTTCAAAATTGCCCCATACTGTGCGGGCTCATCTCCACGGGAGGTCGAACCGGAGCGTCCGGACCGAGGGGGTGGGTGGGGTGTTCCCGAGTGGCAGCGGACTAACGCACCGTGAGCTGCGAACAGGCGTTCAGTGGGGATGCGGTCCCATAAGTGGATAGCTAAGAGGCTTCAGTGCCGAGCCGTCGATCCCCGGGCTCGAATAATCACCTCCATGGCGCGGGAGCCCGTATCGGGTTCAATAAAGCACCAAATCCAATATCGGCCCGGACTTGCTCCCGCGCCCCTCCTATCTTCTCAAAACGCCTGGCGGCACCGTCGAGGCGGTGTTGGTGTGTGACCCCACTCAAATGAAACCCCGGACGCGTAGCGATCCGGGATCTTTGGCAGAATAAAGCGCTTTATTTCGATGGAGGCCCCGGCTCTGCGGGCTGATGCCCTTGGCCGGGGTTTCATCGATTGTCTTGTTTTAAAGCATGTCCGCAGATGACGCGGGGCGCTCGCATCGCCATGATGGCGCACCGTCAATCAGCTGAGAGCCAGTCCATGAAATCCACCGATCTTGCCCGCGCGCTTTTCGTCGCGTCTGGAGCCATTGCCCAGGTGGTGATGGGCTCGGTGCCGTTTGCGACCGGGTGGGAACACACGGTGGCCTCGCGCTCAGCTGAGGTGGAGGTTCTGCTCACGCCGGCGGGGTTCGCATTCTCAATCTGGAGCGTGTTGTTTCTGGGCGCGGCGATCTACACGGTTGTGCATTTCATTCGCCTGTCGGATCCGCTGATGCGGGCGACGGGCTGGCTGGCCGGTTTGGCCTTCTGGTTCAACACGGCGTGGGAAAGCTGGGTGCCGTTCTTTGGCATCGAGGCGGTGTCGATGGTGCTGATCGCGGCGGGCTGGCTCTCGGCGGTGATCTTCATGCTGAAGAGTGTGGGTGAGGCTGAGGCGAGCCTGCTCCACAAGGCGGTGCGTCTGCCGATCTTTGCGCTGGGCGGTTGGCTGAACGCCGCGGCCTTTGTGAATCTGCTGATTGTTGCCGAAGTCTATGGTCTGGTCTGGCTCGGCAACGGCTCAACTGAAGCGGCGCTGGCCGTGCTGGCGCTCGCGCTGGTGGCCGGCGTCACGGTGATCTGGCGCACGCGTTCACTGTCCTACGCCCTGGCGCTCAGCTGGGGGCTGTTCGGGATTTATGTCGCCAATACGGAGGGCGGCGTTTCGCTTATCGCTTACGGTGCCGCAGCCGGAGGCAGTCTGCTGGCCATGACCGTCTTGGCAAGCTGGATATGGGGCAGGCGCGCCGCCTGAGTGGCCGCGCGCCCGCTACCCGTCTTACAGAACGGTCAGCCAGTCCGGCTTCACGAAAGGCACGCCCAGATCGTCGGCGACTTCCTTGTAGGTGATCTCACCCTCAGCGACATTCAGGCCGCGCGCCAGGTGAATGTCGTCATTGAGGGCCCGCTTGGCCCCCTTGTCGGCGAGCGCCAGCATGAAGGGCAGGGTGGTGTTGGTCAGCGCCAGCGTTGAGGTGCGAGCCACAGCGCCGGGCATGTTCGCGACGCAATAGTGCACCACACCATCGACCACATAGGTCGGATCCTGGTGGGTGGTGGCCTTGGAAGTCTCGAAGCAGCCGCCCTGATCGATGGCGATGTCCACGAGCACGGCACCTTCCTTCATGGTCGACAGCATGTCCTTGGTCACCAGCTTTGGCGCCGCGGCCCCAGGGACAAGAACTGCACCGATCACCAGATCGGCTTCGGCAATCTCTTCAGCGATCGCCCCTTGCGTGGAGTAGCGCGTCTTCACCGCGCCGCGGAAGAACTGGTCGGTCTCCGCGAGTTTTGGAAGCGAGCGATCAAGCACGGTGACATCTGCGCGCAGACCCAGCGCCATCTCCGCAGCGTGGCTGCCCGAGACGCCCGCGCCCAGGATCACCACCTTGCCCGGCGTCACACCCGGCACACCGCCGAGCAGGACGCCGCGACCACCGGCAGCCTTGTGAAGGGCGTTGGCCCCCACATGCACACTCATGCGGCCAGCCACCTCAGACATGGGACGCAGAAGCGGCAGGCGGCCGGTATTGTCGGTGACCGTCTCATAGGCGATCGCAGTACAGCCCGACTTGCGCAGGCCTTCAGCCTGAACAGGATCCGGCGCCAGGTGCAGGAAGGTGAACAGGATGTGGTTGGCCGTCAGCATCGCGGTTTCAGACGGCTGGGGCTCCTTGACCTTCACGATCATCTCGGCGGCCTCAAACACGGCAGCTGCGTCAGGCAGGATTTTCGCGCCCGCCTCTTCGTATTCCGCGTTGGTAAAGCCAGCGCCATCGCCAGCACCGTCCTGCACGACGACCTCGTGGCCGTGAGCGATCAGCTCGCGTGCGCCGTTTGGCGTCAGGCCGACGCGGTATTCGTGAACCTTGATCTCAGTTGGAACGCCAACGCGCATGATGCTCTCCCGCAGGTCTGATTTCGAGCTTGAGGCTCGTAGAAATTTGCGCGGAAAGTGTCTGAAGGCGATGATTGGTGCAAGTAGAATTTATATGGTCGAATAATCTTGCGTTCTGGCAATAAAATCTGAATATCGGTGCAATGAAATGCGCACCGGTGGCGCTCGTGTGGCACCGGGTTCGAAAATCGACCGGAGAGTTTGATCCATGGCCCTTGATAGCGTGGACCGCGCCATCCTTACCGCGCTCCAGTCTGATGGCCGTCTGGCCAATGCCGAGCTCGCTGAACGCGTGGGGTTATCGGCTTCGGCCTGCCACCGCCGGGTCAGGGCGTTGGAGGCCTCTGGCGTCATCCGTGGCTATGCGGCTCTGGTGGATCCTGATGCGATTGAGCGCGGCCTGACCGTCATTGTGCTCGCCACGCTGGAAAATCAGCGACGCGACACGCTGGAGGCGTTCGAGCATGCGGTCGCGGAGATAGACGAAGTCATGGAGTGCCGACTGACCACGGGCGCGGAAGACTATATCCTGCGCCTGCAGGTCCGTGATGCCCGTGACTATGAGCGCCTGCACCGAGAGCGGTTGTCGGGTCTGCCCGGCGTCGCTCGTCTCATTTCCAACATTGCCATGCGGACCGTGTTCGCGCGCACAGCACTGCCGATAGATGGCGGTTAGGCCGCCGCGGGTGCCATGCCCGGCAGGCGCTCGGGCTCATAGGCTTCCATGACCTCCCGCATCCAGCCTGCGATCTCGTGCTCGTCCACCTTGGCAAAACGAAGCAGGGCGATGGCGAAATCGAGGCCTTCGGGCATGGCGCGATTGATGACCCCATGCATGCCGAGCGCCTCGTGACGGGCCTGATCGGCTTCGTCTTCAACGACGACAAAGCGGGCGAGGTCAGGGAAGCTGGCCTGGACGAAGGGTGTCACATCTTTCGAAATCTCATATCGCCCGGCCCCCAGCGCCAAAGCGCGGGCCTTGGTGACACCGACCGCCTTCATCAGGCGCACATCGCTGGGATCGCCGAAGGTGACGTCATAGCCATCTGACACGGCCTCCATGAAGCGGTCCGCGTCAGACTCGATGGCCACATAGGGGATGCTGAAATGCTTCATGCCATCCAGGGCAAGGCGACCTGACGGGGTCATGGCGAAGACGAGGATAGGACGTTCGCCATCCGGACTGGCGCTGGGTTCGGTAATTTTCACCTTCGATTGGGCGAGCTTCTTCGCAAGCTTCATCCCAAGCGCCGTCCATATTGGGGTAAGCGCAAGGGAGGCCGCGCTGGCCCCAACGAGCGCGGCGGCAACTTGCTCTCCCAGAGCGCTGCTGACTGCGGGCATGGCGAGCAAGACAAGCCCGAACTCGGACCCCTGTGCGGTCAGGAAGGCGAGCTGCGTTGCACCGGGGCGGCTCCAGCCCGACATCAGCGCGGCGATGAAGGTCAGCACTGTCTTGCCCACCATCAAGGCAGCCAGCGCGATCAGGATCATAGGGGCTTGTGACAGCATGGTCTGCCAGTTCAGCCCCATGCCAACGGTGATGAAAAAGAAGCCAAGCAACAGTGCGCCGAAGGGCCTGGCTTCCGTCTTCACGACCGTCTTGAAGGGAGTCTCGGCCACGATCACGCCAGCCAGAAACGCCCCCAACGTCAGGCTCAGGCCCAGTGCGCCGGTGGCTGCCGCTGTCGCAAGGACCAGAAACAGGGCGGTGGCGGTGAAAATTTCAGGGCTGTTGGTGCGGGCCAGCAGCGAAAGGGCCGGGCGGGCTGCAAAGCGGCCAATGATAAGTGCGGCCCCGGCCGCGAAAGCGGCCTTCAGCCCGGCCTCTCCCAAAGCCAGCGCCAGTGAGCCTTCACCGGTTTCCAGCGACACCGCGAACACCAGAAGGAAGATGCCGGCGATATCCTGAAACACCAGAAGCGCAGTGGATGATTTGCCAAGCGGGCAGGTGACGATATTGCGTTCGGCCATCGTTGCGCTGACCACCGCGGTTGCCGAGATGCCTGCACCGAGGCCGACCAGAATCGCCATGGGCCAGTCGAGCCCGAACGCCCTGGCACCCAGCGTAAAGCCAGCCCCGCACACCAGCATTTGAAGCGGTCCCAGGACCACGAGATCGCGCCCGCTTTCCTTCAAGGTTTTGGACGAAAAGCCCAGCCCGATCTCGAACAGCAGAAAGACAACGCCAAGCTGGGCCAGCAGCTCTGTCGTACGACCCTGTTCGACGAGCGGAAAACCGTAAGGGCCAATCATCATGCCGGCCGCAATGAAGGCCACAATCGGTGATGTTTTGAGAGCGCGCGCGGCCAGGATGCACAACAACCCGATGCCCAGAAGCTTGATGGCCGGCAGGATAGCAATGACATCGGACATGGGCGCGGCCTTTGATTATCAGCTGCAAGATAGGGTGCGTTGATACGCTGCGCCATTGCCGTTTGGTCGGGCGAGCGCTAAATGCGCGGCCATGACTGATGAACGCTACTCCAAACTCGACCAGCTCGGCACCGAATCCTTCGCGGCGGATACGCCGGAGGAGGCGCGCCTGGAGCGTGTCGAAAACCCATCGCTGGATGCCGATTACCTGATCCGGTTCACGTGTCCGGAATTTACTTCCATCTGCCCGGTCACCGGCCAGCCGGACTTTGCGCATATTGTGATCGATTACGCACCGAAGACCTGGATCGTGGAGAGCAAGTCGCTGAAGCTCTACCTGCAGAGTTTCCGCAATCACGGAGCTTTCCACGAGGCCTGCACCATGATGATCGGCCAGCGCCTGGTCGATGAAATTGATCCAAAGTGGCTGCGCATTGGTGGCTACTGGTATCCGCGCGGCGGAATTCCGATCGATATCTTCGGCCAGTGGGGCAAGGTTCCAGAAGGACTTTGGGTTCCAGATCAAGGCGTTCAGCCCTATCGCGGCCGCGGTTAGGGCGAAGCCTGAATTGCCATTCATGTGAATGAGCGGAGTTTGAACGTGTCCCTCTGAGAGCGTTCATGCGCACTCTGACAGTCTCCTTTTCGTCAGGCGGGGAACGCCTGCTAACACGAAAGAGGAGACTTCCTATGAGCATGCGTTTGATTTTGGCCGCGGGCCTCAGCCTTGCAGCTGTCATGACCAGCCTTCCCACGGCGGAAGCCCAGCAGCGCAACCGCGTTGATATCCGCCAGGCCGGTGTAAGCAATGAGATCGCGGGCCGTCAGCGCGGCTATCAGAACCGTCTGGTTCTGGAGCAGCGCGGTTCGCGTCAGTTCATTTCCACCTATCAGGACGGTCTGCGCAATGGCGCGACGGTGGCCCAGTACGGCCGCGGCAATGCTGCAGCGCTGGATCAGTATGGCCGCCGCAACTCGGCCGTCATTGGTCAGGACGGGGCGTACAACGACGCCTATGCCTATCAGAATGGCTATCGCAACGAGGCCGGTATCGCCCAGTTCGGCACCGACCACTATGCGGTGACCCAGCAGTCGGGCAGCCATAACGCCGTGGGTGTGATCCAGGCTGGCCGGGGCCAGACCGCGACCGTCAACCAGCGTGGATCTGGCAATGTCACCCTGATCATTCAGGGCGATCACTAACGGTCCCCGCTCAGGTGTTGCGCCCGGCCCGCCGACGGCAGCGTCGGGCGCACCCCTTCCTTCCACTGTCAGAATGAAAGGAGCGACGCGATGAAATACGCACTTTCCGCTCTCGCATTGGCGCTCGCAAGCACAGGTGCTGCGCTCGCCTACTCGCCGCAGATCGCGGCCCCCAACTCGGTCGCGCCTGCGCAGCCCGCTTATGTGGCAAGCTTCCAGCCCCGCTCGACCACCTGTGATCTGCAGCTGTTCGAGCCGCGCCTCGTGGCCCTCGCTAATCCGGCCGAGGCTGATAGCTGGAGCCTGTCTGTCGAGGCTCCCGGCTTTGTGAATCAGCAAAGTGGTCCGGTTGCCGGTCCTTACAGCCGCTTGCGTCCGGTTTCCCGTCTTTACATGGGCGGCATGGGATATCAGGACGGCCAGGTGTTTGGCGGATCCCCACAGATGCCTCGTCCCTTCCATGCTGAGCTCAATGTCTACGACGTGGACGGAGCGCTTGTCTGCCGCGATGTCATCGACCTGCCTTAGTGCGGTGAGGTGACATCCATGAAACGACTGAAAAGACGTCTGAAAAGGGCGGTCCGATAAGGGCCGCCCTTATCTTTTGGGTGCCAGGCACAGCATAGAAATTGACAGGTTAGCGAGACTAAAAGTCAGGTTCTCTTGACGCCGCTCGTTATGTCAGGCAAACCTGACTTACTGTCAAACCAACCTGAAAGGTCGCCTCATGTGCAAATCATCCCAAACCTCAGTCGGAGCCTGGATCGCAATCGGTGTGGCGGTTGCCATCGCGCTCCTCACAAGCTTTGGCGCTTTCGCGCAGGACCGCATCTCGGTTGACCGTCACGGTCAGACCGACGGACCAACTGTGGTTTTTATTCCGGGGCTTGCGACGCCAGGCTCTGTTTTTGAACCTTACGCCAACGCGAACCCGACCATTGATGCCCATCTGGTCACGCTTGCTGGGTTTGGCGGGATGCCAGCACTTGATCCGCGTGACGGTGTCATCGTCCCGGCGGCCGAGGCCGTTGCCGACTATGTCGAGGAGCAGGACGCCTGGAACGTCGTTCTGGTTGGACACAGCCTCGGAGCGCAGGTCGCGCTGCAGGCTGCGGGGATGAGCGCTGATCGGATCTCTCATGTTGTCGTGATTGATTCTCTGCCCTTCTTTCAGGGCATGATGAATCCAGACGCAGATCCAGACGTTGTTCGGGCGCAGGGTGAAGCCATGCTTCCGGCCTTGTCCGGCATGGAGCGGCCCGCCTTCCTCGCGATGATCGAACAGGGTGCCCCGGCCCAGGCAACATCACCGGATCATCAGGCGCAGGTCGTGAATTATGTGGCGCAGTCAGACCAGGCGACGGTCGCCCAGGGAACCTTCGAGGCGCTGTCCCTGGACTGGCGACCTGGCCTTTCAGCCGTCGAGGCACCGGTGACCGTTCTGGTGCCCCACAATGACTATCTTCAGGTGGCCCCTGACGTCGTCGCGCAGCGCTATGGCGCACAATATTCCACGCTCGACGACGTGGATGTGCGCGTGATCGCCGACTCACGCCATTTCATAATGCTCGATCAGCCAGAGGCCTTTGCCGTTGTGCTGAATGAAATTCTGGGAGTGGACGCATGAACCCGGCATCCAAACGCTACACCTTCGCCTTCACCGGCTTCATGATGGCCTATGGCGGTTTCGTGATCGGCGTGCCATTTCTCGACCGGGCGTTTGAATTCGCGCAACCGGTCCGGATTGGCCTCGCACTCCTGCCGGTGATCCCCTCGCTGTTTGCGCTGCGCGAATTCCTGATCTTGCTTGCCAGCGTTGATGAGGTTCAACGCCGCATTCAGCAGGAAGCCATTTTGATCGCAGCCGGGGTCATCGGTTTTGGCAGTTTTGCCTGGGGTTTCGTTGAAGGGACGATTGATGTGCCTGCCTTGTCCCCAATCTGGATACTTCCAGCGATGGTCGCTGTCTGGGGACTTGCGCTTCCCTTTGTCCGGCGGCGTTACACATGAAGAACCGGATACGCGTTCTTCGTGCAGAGCGACGCTGGAGCCAGGCTGATCTGGGCGAGCGAGTGGGTGTGTCCCGTCAGGCGATCAATGCCGTGGAGACCGAGAAGCACGACCCCTCGCTATCGCTGGCGTTCAACATTGCCGAAGCGTTCGAGCTCAAGATCGAGGACGTTTTCGACCCGAAGGGCTAGGCAGCTGCGGTCAGTCGTTCCAGAAGCGCATTGATGCCGGCTTCAGCAGTGTCCTGGAAGCACATGGAGTCCAGGACATTACGGTCAGCAAACCCGGTATCGACGATATGGGTGACGAGCGCTTTGAGGGTGGCCCAGTACTCGGTATCGACAAAGCAGGCGGGTTTTGTATGGCGGCCGAGCTGACGCAGCATGATCATGTCGAAGATTTCTTCCAGCGTGCCAAAGCCGCCCGGCAGCACCAGGAACGCGTCCGCCTCTTCGACCATGATGGCCTTGCGAGACGCCATGGTCGCCGTGATGCGGATGTCGGCACCCTCCTGCACACCCTCGATCGGGATCAGGAATTCAGGGATCACGCCGAGAACCGAACCGCCACTCTCAAGGGCCGAGCGGGCGGCTATTCCCATCAATCCAGCCTCTGCACCGCCATAGACCATGCGCACGCCGGATTTTGCCAGTGCCCGTCCCGTGGCCTCGGCCAGGTCCTTGAAATGGCCGTCTTCGCCCGGTTTTGACCCACAGAAGACGCAGATGCTCCGCATTTTCGCCTCACCCCATTTGCGCAGTGCGCAGTATTGCGCGTTGAATCTCTCAGCCTTCGCGGTCAGCATAGGCGAGAAACAGCGCTTGGTGCGAGGCTTGCATGCCGTGACCTCGCCGGACTGACCTGGACCAGGAGTTTCCCATGGCCGCAACGCGGTCCTTTCTGATCGCCGCAGGACTTCTTGTCCTTGCCATCGCTGCAGCTGCTTTGCTCCTGGTAATGCGGCCTGCCCCTGATTCCCTGACGCCAGAGACCGATGCTGGAGAGGTTGCTGAAGTCTCCGACGCGGATGAACAGGGTGAGGAAATGGCGGCGCTTGCTGCCCCAACGTTCGACATTGTCCGTGTCGATGCACGCGGCACCGCCGTGATTGCCGGTCGCGGAGCGCCGGACAGCACGATTTCTCTGATGATTGGCGATGAACTGCTGAAAGCCGGTCAGGTCGATGAAGCCGGCGACTGGGTCATCATCGTGGACGAGCCGCTTCCCACCGGTTCGGTGGAGTTGTCGCTTCTCATGACAACGCCGTCCGGGCAGGAAATCCGCTCAGAGCAGGTCGTTGTGGTTTCTGTGCCGGAAGGCCGTGATACCACGCCGCTGGTTGTCATCGGCGTGCCGGGTGAGGCCAGCCAGGTCTATCAGAGCCCGTTTGACGGTGTGCAATCTGGCCCGCTGGCCCTTGAGACCGTCGATTACGATGAAAGCGGCGCTGTGATTTTTGCAGGCCGCGCGACACCGGGCAGCCAGATCCGCATTCTCGCGGACGGCCAGCTTGTTGGCGAAACCTCGGCAGACGAATCCGGGCGCTGGGTGACCGAAGCTGACGCAAGCTTCCCGCCGGGTGTCTATGATCTCCAGATCGATCAGATCGATCCGGACACAGGTCGTGTCACTGCCGTGATTGCCCTGCCGTTCGAGCGGGCATCGGCAGAAGACGCGATTAGTGCGCGGGCTCAGGGCAGGGTCGTGGTCCAGCCTGGCAATTCGCTCTGGCGTATTGCACGGCGGCTGTACGGCGATGGCTTCCAGTACACGGTGATCTACGAAGCCAATGCCGACCAGATTCGTGACCCGGACCTCATCTATCCCGGTCAGGTTTTCAACACACCAGAAGACGACGATAACTGACGCGCGGTGGCGGGGCGGTGACCGGTGTCCTACATAGGGCACAATGAGTGCTCCATCCTATAAAGACGTGCTTGAGGGTCCTGCGCCTGAAGGCCGGTTATCTGAAGCTGTATCGCGCCTGATCCAGATCCTGCTGTCGCCGGAGATGGCCAAATGGCGTCTGCGTATGGCGGTGGCGCTTCTGATCACGCTCATTGCCAAGGTGTTGGCCGTCGCGTCTCCGGTGGCTTTTGGTGAGGGCGTCAATTCGATCACGCGCTCGCTTTCCGGCAATGAGGACCCCACTGGGGCCGTCGGATTTGCTGCAGCCGGTGGATTGATCGTCCTTTACGGGCTGTTGCGGTTTGCGGCGTCAGGGGCACCCCAGTTGCGTGATGCGCTGTTTGCCCCGGTCAGCCAGGATGCCCAGCGCCTGACGGCTGTGCAGGGCTTTGCCCACGTGCAATCGCTGTCGCTCGGGTACCACCAGACCAAGCGGACCGGGGCGGTGAATCGCGTCATTGATCGTGGTGCGAACGCAGTTGATTTCCTGCTCCGCTTTCTTGTGTTCAACATCCTGCCTGCCCTTGTGGAGCTCGCGCTCGCAGCGACCGTGGCTGCTGTGCTCTATGGCTGGGTTTTCTCAGCCATTATCGTGGCTGCTGTGCTGTCCTACGGGGTGGTGACCTGGCTGATGACGGAGTGGCGGGTCAAGCTGCGCCGGGCGATGAACGAAGCCGATACCGAGGTGAACGCGCGTTCGGTGGACGTTATGTCGAATTTCGAGACCGTGAAGGCCTTCGCCGCCGAGCAGCGCGAGACTGAGCGTTTTGACAACGCTAAGAGCAGATACGCCGACGCCGCCTCCAAATCCCAGCAGAGTCTGGCGGCCCTGAACGCGGCTCAATCGGCAATCATGAATGGTGGCCTGTTGGGCGTTGCGCTGGTGGGGGCTTGGATGGCCCTCAATGGTCAGCTGGAGCCTGGCGATATCGCTGCGCTCACGCTCATGCTCATGCAGGTCTATCAGCCGCTGAACATTCTTGGCTGGGCCTATCGTGAGATCAAACAGGCGAGTGTCGATCTGGAACGGCTTTTCCAGACGCTGCGCCTGCGGCCTGAAGTCGAGGACAAGCCCGATGCGCCCGCGCTTGCGGTAAAGGGCGGCGCGGTGCGTTTCGACCATGTCAGCTTCGCCCATGATGGCCGCGCGCGTTCGGTCGACGATGTCAGCTTTGAAATCCCGGCCGGGGCGTTTGTCGGACTTGCGGGCCCATCGGGCGCGGGCAAATCCACTCTGCTGCGATTGCTCTTCCGCTTTTACGATCCCGACTCCGGGCAGGTTCTGATTGATGGTCAGGACATCGCTGGTGTGACCCAAAGCTCCTTGCGTGAAAATCTGGGTCTGGTGCCGCAGGAAGTTGTTCTGTTCAACGATACCCTTCGTCAGAATATTCTTTACGGGCGGCCGGATGCGGACGAGGCCTCGCTCCTTGACGCGGTCGAACGTGCGCGGCTGAAAGACTTTGTCGACCAGCTTCCTGATGGCCTTGAAACCCGTGTGGGTGAGCGCGGCCTGAAGCTGTCCGGCGGGGAGAAGCAGCGGGTTGGTGTGGCGCGTGCAATCCTGAAAGACCCGCCCATCCTCATTCTCGATGAAGCGACCTCCGCGCTTGATTCCCAGACCGAGAGTGAGGTTCAGGCCGCCCTGGCCGAAGCCGCGCGAGGTCGTACGACCATCGCTGTTGCTCACCGGCTTTCCACCATCGCAAAGGCGGATCTGATCCTGGTGATGGAGGATGGGAAACTCACCGAGGCGGGACCGCACACAAAACTGATCGAGGTCGACGGGCGCTACGCGGCCATGTGGGCGAAACAGGCTGAAGCGGGCGCTGCCTAACTAATCCGCACTCGGATAATCGAGACGAAAGCGCGCAGCAGTGTGTCGGGCGCTTGTGAGACGTCAAACGGCGTGATCCAGTGATAGTTGCGCGGTCTCAATACCCGCAAGACCAAATTGTACGCACAGATCTGATCTCTGATACGCATCGAAACGATTAGAACAAAGCGGCCCGGGGCGCGGGTATGCGCGTGATCTTAATGTATTCATATCTTGTTAGTGAATAAAAACGCGTTCATCTAAACATAATTTCTGAGCAAATATATGCGCTTCGGATTTTTATGTTTTCTGACCCGAAAATAATCCCTCAATTTTCTTGTGATCACTGTTGACGTCGCAGATTACAGCTGCGTAACGTTTCTCCTCCAATGAAATCAGAAGCGACGTTCTGGGGAGAAAAAGAGTGTCCAGATTCGAATTTAGAACCTCTGTTGTGGCAACGGCAGCAACGGCGCTGATACTGGGAGCTGGCAGTGCCAGTGCCCAGTCACCAATCGCCTCCGCACAGCAGATTGAGGATGTCCGCGACAGCTATATTTTCGTCTTCGAAGATTATGTGGCCGGAAACTCAGCAAATGACCGCGCCCGCCAGCTTGTGGGCCAGTCCAACGGTCAGCTGCGCCATGTCTACACCACGGCTATTCGTGGCTTTTCGGCGCGGATGCCGGCGGAAGCCGCAGAACGTCTCGCCGCGAACAATCCGCAGATCGCCTACTACGAGGCCGATCAGATTGCCTTCCCGTTCCCACCCCCTCCAGGCCGCGGCCCCGGTGGCGGTGATGGCGGCGATGGGGGCGGCGGCTCTGACCCTGCTCAAGAGACGCCTTGGGGTATTGACCGTGTAGGCGGTGCCGCAGCCGCGACAGGCCGGGCCTTTGTGATCGACTCCGGTGTGGATCTCGACCATCCGGACCTCAACGTGAATGTCGCCGACAGCCGTAACTTTGTCAGCAAAGGCAAGGATAATGGCGGCGATGACACGGACGGTCATGGCACCCACGTCGCCGGTACCATTGCCGCCATCGACAATAATATAGGTGTGATCGGTGTTGCACCGGGGGCCGAGATTGTTGCGGTTCGCGTGCTGGGTCGCAATGGCGGCAGCTATTCCGACGTGATTGCCGGTGTCGACTATGCCGCACAGGCCGGTCAGCCGGGCGATGTGGCAAACATGAGCCTCGGCGGTGGTTTCAGTGCAGCGCTCAACTCCGCGGTTGAAAACGCGGCTGCGTCCTCAGGTGTGGTGTTTGTGCTGGCAGCCGGTAACTCTGGCGCAGATGCGAACAACTACTCACCGGCCAGTGCCAACGGCGCAAATGTGCTCACCGTGTCGGCCACCGACATCAATGACAATTTTGCGTCCTTCTCCAACTTCGCCAATCCCCCTGTGGATTGCGCGGCACCGGGCGTGGGGACGTTCTCCACCTATCTCGATGGGGGCTATGCGACCTTGTCGGGCACCTCGATGGCTTCGCCGCACGTTGCGGGCCTCGTGATCTCCGGCGGTGCCAACACCAGCGGCGCTGGTGGCTATGCCAACGGCGATCCCGATGGTGACCCGGACCCAATCTGCGTTCGCTAGTCGTCCAGATCTGAAGACCTGGGAAAGGCGGTCCTGCGGGCCGCCTTTTCTTTTGGCCGCGCAGCTTGGAACTTGCCGCCGCGCGGGATGCGCGCGATATCCAGAGCCTCATGAAAATTCCATTTTCAGATTTCGACGCCGACCGCGACCAGTTCGATACGGTCATTGATGTGCGCTCTCCGGCTGAATTCGCCGAAGATCACATTCCCGGCGCGATCAATCTGCCAGTTCTGTCCAATGAGGAGCGCGCCGAGGTCGGCACCATTTATGTGCAGGACGACCCGTTCAGGGCGCGCAAGATTGGTGCGGCGCTGGTCGCTAAAAATACCGCCGGGCACCTGCAGACCGCGCTGAAAGATCAGCCGGGCGGCTGGAAACCGCTAGTCTATTGCTGGCGTGGCGGGCAAAGGTCCGGCTCCTTCGCGACTATCTTAAAAGAAATCGGATGGCGGGTCTTCGTGCTGGATGGCGGCTACAAGAGCTACCGCCGCTCGGTTCAGCATGCGCTGTATGAAGCCGCGCCCACCTGGCGCTTTATCGTGCTGGACGGCAATACCGGCACCGCCAAGACAGACCTGCTCCACCGAGCGGCCCAGCGCGGCGTGCAGATGCTCGATCTGGAAGGGCTGGCCAACCATCGCGGGTCTCTTTTTGGGCATCGGCCCGGCGGTCAGCCAAGCCAGAAGGCCTTTGAAAGCGCCATTCTCGAGCATGTGCGCCAGCTGGATGCGTCCCGCCCTATCGTTGTGGAAGCGGAAAGCTCCAAGATCGGCGCGCTGAACCTGCCACCGGCGATCTGGAAGGCAATGGAGGTCGCGCCTCGGCTGGTGGTCAAGGCCCCGCTGGAAGCCCGCGCCAGCTTTCTTGCCCGGGTCTATCGCGACATTGTCGAAGACGACGACCTGCTGGTTGACCGCCTCAACGCCCTGAAACCCTACCAGTCGAGCGAGACGATCGAGCACTGGATCGCGCTGGCCGGAGAGGGAGAGCATGAAGCGCTCGCCGCTGAGCTGATGGCCCGTCACTACGACCCGCGCTATGGCCGCCAGCGCGACCGCCATGACCGTCCTACGCTGGCAACGCTGGAGGCTGAGCGGCTCGACGAGGTCGGTCTGGACAAGCTCGCTGACCAGTTGGCACGGGCCGTGTCAGGCGCGCCCTAACGCGCGGTGATCTTCGCCGCGTCGGGTGTGGCGTCGGTCACGGACCCGATGACCCAGATCGGCTCCTTTGCCTCTTCAAACGCTTTAAGCGTCGCATCGAGTTTGCCAGCCGGAATCGCAGCCAGCAGACCGCCAGCGGTTTGCGGATCAATCAACAGGTCGGTGCGCGCGCCTGGCGGGGCGTCTAACGTTTCGGCCGGGAGCCGGTTCGCTTCAAACAGGGTGGAGCGCACGTCCGCCCCTGCGAGCGCCTCGGCACCAGGCAGCAGCGGGATCGCCTCAAGCTCAAGCTGGCCATGGTGTGAACCCAGAAGTGTCGCGAGATGGCCCGCCAGGCCAAAGCCGGTGACGTCGGTCATGGCGGTGGCAGTCTCACAGAGGAGGGCAGACGCCTTCGCTTGGGAACGCGCCATGGACTGCCAGCAGGCTTCAGCGTCCTGGCCGCGGGTCTTGAGCGCCATCTCGCCGGCCATCACGACACCGGTGCCGACAGGCTTGGTCAGGACCAGCACATCTCCGGGCTTCGCCGTGCCTTGTCTGATCGTCTTCCTGGCGAGGCCCGTGACGGTGAAACCCAGGCTCAATTCGGTGCCGGTGCTGGTATGGCCACCAACGATGTCTGCGCCCGCTTCACTGAAGACGCGCGTGGCTGCATTCATGATCTCGGCAACCATTGCGGCCTGCAGGTTTTCAGCCATGGGAGGTAGAATGATCGTTGCCAGCGCCGCTTGCGCCTCAGCGCCGCTCGCCCAAACGTCCCCCAGCGCGTGAATGGCGGTGATCCGCGCGAACAGGCCTGGATCATCCACAAAGGCGCGCAGGTGGTCGGTGGTGATGACCTGCTCCTGACGGCCTGACTTGAGTACGGCGGCATCGTCGCCAGCGCCTGACAGCACGTCCTTGCGCGTCGGGTCAGACAGGGTCGCAAGCCCTTCGGTCAACGCTTGGTGCCCGGTCTTCGAGCCGCAGCCGCCACACAGGGGCTGAGCATCTTCTGTAAGTGCCCGGACCCCATCTGCCATCGGGCCTCCCACACGGTCGGCGGCCATGGGCTCCAGATCCCGGAGCCGCTCCATGAAGGCCTGGTCAATGCCGTCCTTCCAGCGCCAGAGAAAGGAAGCGTGGAAGGCGAGGCCATGCTTTTCGGCCACGGCTGCCTGCTCGCCGGTGGAGATGAGCTTGAGATAATCGCGCTGCGGTTTGAAGCGTTTAGGCGGCGTCTGGCCCTGAAGAACCGCCCGCAGATTCTCCACCAGCACAGGGGCCGCCCGCACCGCGTAGACGCCCGCTTTCGGTCGCGGGTGGGCGTCGTAATGCGCGCAGTCACCCGCTGCGAACAGCGCGGGGTGGCTGAGGCTGCGCAGATGATTGTCAACGCGCACAAAGCCGTTATTGAGTGCCAGGCCGGTTTCGCTGACCCAAGGCCAGGGTTCAACACCAGCTGTGCCAATCTTGAAAGCCGCATCGACCCGGCCGTCGCTCAGGGTCAGGCCCTTTCCATCGATGGCCCGTATCTCGGCCTCTGTTCTAATCGTGATGCCGCTTCTATCGAGCGCGGTCTTCAGGGTGCCGCGGGCTCCGCTGGCCAGCTCGGGCGCGATCTGGTCGCGGGCCTCAACGAGTGTGACGTCTGGCTCGTAGCCGAGTGATTTCAGCCGGTGGTCGGCTGCGAGTGCCAGCTCCACTCCAGCTGCACCCGCGCCAATCACGGCCACGCTTGTTGTCGCCTCACCGGCCCTTACCTGCTCGATAAAGGCCTGCCAGCGATCAGCGAACGCGCCGAGCGGCTTGGCGGTGGCCACATGGGCCGTAAAGCCCTCAATGTCGGGCACCCGTCCCGTGGCACCGACATCGAGGCTCGCCACGTCATAGCGAATGGGTGTCCGGCCTTCGATGCTGATCCGGCGCGCGTCTGGATCGATGCCTGTGACCGGATCCAGAATGATGCGTGCTCTGGCAAAGCGGGCCAGCCGTACAAGATCAATGTCGAGGTCTTCGCGGGTGTAATGGCCCGCGACATAGCCCGGGAGCATGCCGGTGTATGCGGTCGCGGCATTGGGATCGACCAAAGTCAGCCGGGCGCCCGGCAATTTGCGCATGCCCCACATTTTCAGGACCAGCGCATGGGCATGACCACCCCCGATGAGAACGAGATCACGGGTGAGGGGAAGGGTGGGAGTCATGGACGCTCACAGGGACAGATTAGCGATCAGCAACGGCTCCCCAGCCATATAGGATCATGCTGGTGAGAGGAAATCTCCCATCAGTTTAATGGGGTATGGCTTTCCGGTGCGGTCTAGCGGAACAGGCTGGGCGGCGCGCCGAAGTTGGACAGGTTGGGGAAGGTCGCGTCCAGTTCCTGAGATTGAAGGCCGAACCAGGCCCCTAGGCTTGCCGCATACTGGTCCACGCTGAGGTCGGGGATCAGACGGCCGGAGCCGGCGTCATTGGCATGGTCAAAGCCTGGCGGCGGCGGGGTGCCGATAATGCGGCCGCCGTCCACATCCCCGCCGAGAACCATGTGGTGGCTGCCCCAGCCATGGTCGGTGCCGTCGCCATTGACCGCAAAGGTGCGTCCGAAGTCCGAGCCGGTAAACAGCGTCACATTCCGGCTCTCGCCCAGATAGTCCATTGCCGCCTGGAAGGCCGCAAACGCCTGATCGATTTCGGTGAATAGCGACTGCATGCGTTGGGGCTGGCCGGAATGGGTGTCGAACCCACCCTTGGCAGCAAAGAAGACCTGTCGCCCCACGCTAAGGCGGGAGCGCACGGCGATGGTCTCGGCAATGCGCTGCAGCTGACCACCAAGACCGGTCGACGGGAAGGCCACGCCGAGCGCCGGTGGCGGATTGAGCGCGTCCTGAATGGCCTCGTTGTTTTCAAGCGAACCGCGCATGACATTGGCGACATCGCGGCCTAGCAGATGGGTATCGTCAAAGTCCGCCGCAGAGAAATGTCGGCGCAGGCGCGCGTAAAGCGCTTCAGCTTCCTCATTGCGGCTCCGACGCTCGCTGGCACGACGATAAAGCCGAACCTGTGTTGGACCGCCACCACCGAGGCTGAAGGCATCGGCCTGGAGCCCGGTCAGGAAAAGATTGTCACCGCGGGTCGAAATCGCGGTGAAGGCTTCGCTGTTGGGGTTGGCACCCGACTGCAGCGCCACATCGGCGAAAAGACCGCCCCAGCCCAGCTGAGCCCCCTCAGGCGCATTGGCCTGCCAGACTGCTTGCTGGTCATTGTGTGAAAACAGGCGCGGGGGCAGCTCCACCGACCGGTTCTGGAAACTGCTGCGGGTCACGGGCCGGATCAGGGGTCCCACATTGGAGACAAAATTAAGCCTGCCGCTATCGAACAGGCGGCGGATATTGGGCATGACCGGGGGGAGGGCAAATTCCCGGCCGCCGTGCTCTAGAGCATTTCTTGGTGCCAACGGTTCAAGCGCTGAGCGCGTGCGATCCTCGTTGAGGGCCGCGCCCTGCCGCAGCTGTGTGTACACGTCGTGGGAGGGCTGATCGTAGGGGATCAGCAGCTCGTGGTTATCCATGCCGCCGAACAGGAAAACACAGACCAGCGCCTTGTAGCCGCCAACCGCGGCGGCATTGGCGCGGCCCCCCATGAAGGTCGGGGCCACAGCGCCCGCGCTGAGGGCGGCCAGAAGCTGACGGCGGGAGAGGGTGGGGTGCGTCATGACGGGGCCCTAGCGTTGAACCAGATAGTCGGGAGAACTCATGATCAGAAGGATGGCGATCTGGACCCGGTCACGAATCTCTTCCGGAGTGTCGGTTCCAAGCGCCGCTTCGGCATCCAGCTGTTCCAGCACCAGGCCCCGCGTGCCGTCCGACAGCGCGTCATTGGTCAGGATGAGAGCCAGGTGATCGACCAGCGCCTCGTGGTCAGACGCCAGAGCCGTCTCGTAGGTCAGATCCGGCAGCCAGGCTTCGGCCGCGCGCTCGGCCGACAGCGTGACATTCACAGCGTTGATCTTGCGCTGGAGGTCATTGACGTTTCGGTCGCCGGGGTCATCCAGGATGAAATCATCCATGAAGTTCACATAGCCCGCCGCCGTCGCTGAATTCAGGATCTGGAGCTCCGGGGCGGTCATGCCCGCTTCGCCAGTGAGCGTGCCGGGGGCCACAAAGCCGGGGCGATAGAAGTTGAAAACCGACGGTGAGCGATAGGGCGTCTGGCTCAGATCATCGGTCCCGCTCGTATTGTAGACATCGAACATGTACACGACCTCGAAGGCGGGAACCTCGAAGGCGCGCGCCCAGTGGGCCAGGCGCAGCACAGGTTCGCGGACCTTGCCAAAGCTGTCATCGGCGCGTGCCGCGTCGATGTCTGACACGGACGGATCGAACAGGATCGCGGCCAGCGTAGCGGCCAGATCGCCGCGTCGCCCGTCACCGACAGTTTCAGCGTTCGGCAAGGTAAATCGCCCCGCCTCAAACGCGTTCGCAACCCGGCGCACATAGTCGGGCGACGGGTCACTGGTGGTGAAACGCTGTATGAGCTGACGGCTGATAAAGGGCGCGGTCGTGGGCTGGGCCATGATGTGGTCGAGCGCCTGATCGACACTTTCTTCCGCGCTGACACCCGCCGGGATCGTCAGGCCCAGAAAAGACTTCGCCTGTTCGGAGTGGTCATTGGGGTCGATCACCAGCGGTTGGCGCATGCGCTCGCGCCGGTTGGCGTCGGTATCGCCGCGCAGCGCAAATTCAAACCCGGTGAAGACGCGCGCCAGGCCGGTGACATCGTCATTGTCGAACAGCTCAACGGGCGCTCCGCCTGAGGTCACGACTTCGCCGCCCTGGTCAATCTCGACAACGCCGATCGTGAACAGCTGCAGCAGCTCGCGGGCGTAGTTCTCGTCCGGCATCCGGCCCGTGTTCGGGTTGGCCTTCTTCGAGCCGATATAGGTCAGGTAATCGCCCATCGCGGGCGAGTAGGTCACATCCTCCAGAAGGTCGCGATAATTACCGAAAGCATGCTCGATCATCAGATCCTGATAGTAGGCCATGCCTTCTGGTGATCCGCCGAGCCGTCCACTGGTGTCAGCGGATACGACCAGAATCTGTGACAGGGCGAAGGCCATGCGCTGGCGCAGCTGGTCTGGTGCCCCGATGGCATTGCGCCAGAAGGCCAGCGTGGCGCTGTCACGGCGGAATGCTGAGAAGCTGTCAGGATCGCGGACCATCGTCGTGTACTGGTCGACAATCGGCGTGAGGTAGGTCGGCTCGATGTCCAGCTGGCGCTCAAACCAGGTGGAGGCCGAGCGACCGGTGTGCTGCTCGATGTGAGATCGGCCCGGGCCGAACGTGGCCTGGGTCAAGAACAGACCGGCTTCAGCAGGCGTAGCCATTCGCCCCGTCGGGCCACCCGGTGGAGGCGGGGGAGGAGGCGGTCCAGCCTGGCCGCCACCGTCTTCGCCGCCGCCACTGCATGAGGCAAGAAGGCCCGCCGTCACCACGGCCAGAAGGGTCTCTCTGACTGATTTTGCCATGCTCGGTCACCTGGGGTCGTCAGCCGTCGTGGGTGCGGCTTCCCGGTGATACTCGGCAGCGACCGGTAACCTGTCGGTGAAGAAACGATGTTGATTTTTGATTCACCAAGACGCGGTGCTTTGGCGACGACAACGCCCTCACGCGCGGACCGCATGGACAGATGTGTTGTGTCTTGGGGAAGCTTCAGGCCAAGGGCTTGAAAAGAGTGGCTCCCTGGGACGGGCTCGAACCGCCGACCCGGTGATTAACAGTCACCTGCTCTACCAACTGAGCTACCAGGGATCATCCATCCGTGATGGAGGCGAGGTCTTTAGCAATGCTTCCCGCAACGCGCAAGAAGCTGACCGCACCCAATTTGCACCAATGTCAGATCGCGGGTGTACCGACGAAAAAAATCGGGAGCCCGAGAGCTCCCGAAAAGGCATTGGGTGGATGGTGGGGTGTCTTCGAGGGAAGACGCATTAACAAATACCGACTCAACGGTTAACAGGTCGCTAACGTTAATAAAGATTTTCATCCGGCCCTTCGCATGATCAGGCGCTGCGTGCTAGCGTCCAGGCTGAACACGAAAGCGATACAGGGAGGATCACCATGGCAACGCGGTCTGCGAGCTACGCCGAATTCTGGCCTTACTATCTCAGAGAACATGCCGAGCCGGGCACGCGCTACATGCACTATGCCGGCACGGTCATCGCCACGTCCGTTCTGATGGCCGCGCTGGTGACCCAGACTTGGTGGATGCTGCTGCTCTACCCGCTGGCCGGTTACGGCTTTGCCTGGGTCAGCCATGCCTTCATCGAGCGCAACAAGCCGGCAACCTTCATCCACCCGCTGTGGTCGCTCCTCAGCGACTATCGCATGACTTTCCTGGCCTTTACCGGTCAGCTTAAGCCCCATCTGAAAGCGGCGGGCGTTACCGATCACCCACACGCCAGCGCAGCCGAGTAGGCTGCTTTCCGGATGGCGTTTCTTTAAAAAGCTTGGGGGCTTGAGACTTCTGGAGGCGCCACCCGGAATCGAACCGGGGTACACGGATTTGCAATCCGCTGCGTCACCACTCCGCCATGGCGCCGCTTCAGAAGTGTGCGCAAAGTCTTAGCCAAATCAGGCTGGCGCTGCAACGCGCTTGAACGGCTCTGGTGCAGCCCGGACCATCCGGCCGCGGCCTGGCGGGATAGAGATGGCGCAATTCCCGGACCAAGGGCGATCGCAGAGCGGGGATTTGCAGCGCGAATATCCACCGGTTTTGGCCCGCTGAGGCGGGCAAATTCCCGCTCGGCCCGGACTGAAACCGGGTGAATCTGACCCGAAACCGGGTGAAAGCTGACTTCAGCCGCGGACCGCGAGCTGCGGCGAACCGCGCCGGGGCGTTTAACCGCCTTGCGGGCCAAGGGGACGCAACGATATAAGCCCCCGCAAGAGAGAAGGGCATTGACCGCGTGCCCGGCCACATCGAAGAGCGAAGCAGCCGCCATGACCGATTACACCGTCGCCCGCCTTGCCATGGTCAACAGCCAGATCCGTCCGTCCGACGTGACCGACCACCGGATCCAGGACGCCATGGGCGAAATTCCGCGCGAGCTCTTCGTGCCGAAGTCCAAGCTCGCCAAGGCCTATGCCGATACCGAGATCGAGCTGGCTGAGGGGCGCACCATGATGCGCCCGGTCCATCTGGCCAAGCTGATCCACGCCGCTGATATCAAGTCCAGCGACGTCGTGCTCGACCTGGCCTTCGGGCGCGGCTACTCCACCGCCGTTCTGGCGCGGCTGGCCGAGACCGTGGTCGGCCTGGAGCAGGATGGTGAGAATTTCGCTACCAAGGCCGGTGAGCGTCTGGCCCAGAGTGGGGCTAATAATGCCGTCGTCGTTGAAGGCGACCTGAAAAAGGGTGTGCCGGGGCAGGGGCCGTTTGATGTGATCTTCGTCAATGGCGCGGTGGCCGAAGCCCCGTCGGCCTGGCTTGAACAGCTTGCTGACGGCGGACGTCTGGCCGTGATTGAACGAGACGGAGCGGTGGGGCGTGCGCGTATCTACACCAAGGCGCGTGGCCATGTGGGCGAGCGTGCTGTGTTTGATGCTGCGCCGCCCTATCTGGGTGGGTTCGAACCAGAGGGCGGCTTCGTCTTCTAAAGGCCACACTCGGCCGAAAAACCAACATTCTGCGAAAAGTGAACAGTGTTCACTTTTCGCGTTTGATACTATATGAACCTGTAAGACCGCTTCACGTTGCGCGCCGGGCGCGGGTGAGAGCGGCGAAATGAGGTTGGTCATGAAGACGAAACTACGCACCGCACTTCTGGCTGCGGCCCTGATGCTCCCCACCGCTGGTGGCGCATTCGCCCAGTCTCTGGAAGAGACATTGGTGTCGGCTTACGAGACCAACCCGACGCTTGCCGCTCAGCGCGCCCGCCTGCGTCAGGCGGAAGAAGGGTATTATCAGGCCCGGTCCGCCCGGATGCCGAGTGTGTCTGCGAGCGCGGATGTCAGCGAAAGCGAGCGCTGGGGCGGGGGCTTCTTCAACAACCCGCAGGGCAGTGTCGGTTATGGCGTGAACGCCAACCTGCCGCTTTATCGCGGTGGGCGCACCAGTGGCTCGATCGATTCTGCGCTGGCGCGCATTGAGGCGAGCCGCGCCCAGCTGCGTTCCACCGAGCAATCGGTTCTAATCGATGCCGTGGCCGCCCATGCCGAGGTGGTGCGCGACCAGCAGGTTGTTGGCATCCGCTCCAACAATGTCGATGTGCTGGCTGAACAGCTGCGCGCCGCCCGTGACCGCTTTGAGGTGGGTGAGATTACCCGCACAGACGTGGCCCAGGCCGAGGCGCGCCTGTCCGGCGCGCGCGCGCAGCTGTCTGCGGCCCAGGCGGCTCTGGCTGCATCGCGGGCTCGCTACGCGCGCGTGACCGGGGTCGAGGTCAGCGAACCGGGCACCTCCACCGCGGCTCCGGGCCTGCCGGACAATCTGGGTGATGCGCTGGAGACGGCGCTGTCGGCCAATCCGGATCTGCAGGCAGCGGAGTTTTCCGAACGCGCGGCCGAGCTGGGCGTTCAGGTGGCCCGCGGGGCCTTGCGTCCGGAAGTCAGCCTTTCAGCCCGCGCCAGCGAAAGCCGTCCGTCGGACCTCACCGGTCGGTCTGTGGGATCGGCAACCGTCTCAGCCAACGTCTCGGTTCCCATCTTCACCGGCGGCCTCAATCGCTCTCGCGTGCGCGAAGCCCTGGCGTCAGCCGATGAAGCGCGTCTGAGCAGCGTGAATGTCCGTCGCCAGGTGATTGAGGGCGTAACCAACGCCTGGAACAACTATCTCGCGGCCCAGGCTGTGATCGAATCCAGCCAGCAGGCCGTGCGCGCCAACGAAATTGCCTTTGACGGGGTTGAGCAGGAGGCCTTTGTCGGCCTTCGCACGACGCTGGATGTGCTCAATGCGGAGCAGGAGTTGCTCAACTCGCGCCTTGAGCTGGTGCGCGCGCAACGGGATCTGACCGTGGCCAGCTATGGCGTCCTGCAGTCCATGGGCCTTCTTGGACCGCGCACCCTGTCCCTGCCGGTTGATTCGCAAGGCTCGACCGAGACGTTTGAGCCGTCTAACGGCCTGAACGTGGACCTGACCCCCTGGAATTAACCCTTCAGGCAGACAAAAGCGTGAAAAACCGCTTGTTGCGCTGGACATAGCTAGCGACGCGCCCTTAGTTTTGGGTCCAACCGTTACCCCTCAACGGACAAGGATATCCCATGGCTCAGGAAAACGCCGAACAAGAACCGACAATGGAAGAGATTCTCGCTTCCATTCGCCGGATCATCAACGAAGACGAGGAAGAGGCGCCCGCAGAAGGGTCTGCCGAGCCGGAACCGGCCCCGGAGCCTGAACCCGCGCCCGAACCGGAGCCTGAACCCGAAGCCGTTGCAGAACCAGAGCCCGAGCCTGAACCCGCTCCAGAGCCGGAACCCGAGCCGGTTTTTGAGGAAGAAGAGGCGCTGGAACTGACCGAGCGCGTCGAGGAAGAGCCGGCGGCTGAGCCCGAACCCGAGCCTGAACCAGAACCCGAGCCCGAGCCGGTCGCAGCGGCAGACGATCTGATGATCGTTGACCGCGAAGACGAGCCCGAAGCCACCGAAGAGGACGACAGTCTGGTCGACCCGGCCTCGGCTACGGCGGCTGCCGGTATGTTCGCGGCGCTGTCTGAAAATCTGCGCGTTTCGGCCGAGCAGGGCCAAACCCTTGAAGGCATTGTGCGCGAGTTGATGCGTCCGATGCTGAAGCAATGGCTGGACGACAATCTTCCCTCCATCGTGGAAGAAAAGGTCCAGGCCGAGGTGGAGCGCATCGCGCGCCGCCGCCGCTAGGCCCTTGGCCGCGCTCAAGCGTATTCAGTCGGGCGCTGCATCATGCAGCGCCCGTTTTGATTCGAGCCTACTGAGGCGCAGGGCATCTCGAGCGCGAAGCGCTCGCAAGGCGAACAGCCGCCCGCAGCGAGCCGGGCTCGCCCCGGCGCAGCGAGGACCGACGGGACGGACGTCCCGGAGGACAGCAAAAAAGACATCCCATTATGAAAAAGCTTGAAGACGCCTGGACAGATCTGGAACCCTGGCTCGCATCGCTGGAGGCGCGCCGCCAGAAGGTGATTGGCCGCTTCTACCTGTCGGTTCCGTTGGCGATTCTTGCGGCGATCACTGTCGGGGTCATTATCGCGCTGACGGTTGTCGGTACGCCCTTTATCGCCTTTGCCGCGGTTCTGGTTGCCGGCGGGATTATCACGCTTGGATATGCGCCGGCGAAGACGCTGGGCCGGGAGGTGAAGCTGGGCCTCAACACCCGGCTCGCAGAGGTCTTTGACCTGAGCTATCAGGAAAAGCCCAGTGTTCCGGCGCGCTTTGACAGCTTTCGCAGCCACGGCCTTGTTCCGTCCTACAACAAAAAGAAGTTCGAGGATCACTTTTCCGGTTCGGCCCATGGTGCGGACTTCGAGCTCTATGAAGCGGAACTGAAACAGAAGCGCCGGTCGAAGAACCGGACCTATTACGTCACCGTGTTTCGCGGCGTTCTGATCCGTATCAACTTCCCGCGCACGGTCGAAGGCGTCACGCTTGTGACCCGCGACAAGGGCATCTTCAACGCGTTTGAAGGCTGGGCGAGCAAGACCTTCGGCCGCGCCGGACGCAAGCTGGAGCGGATTGGCCTGGTCGACCCGACCTTTGAAAAACTCTTCGAGGTTTATGGCACCGATCAGGTGATGGCCCGCTATCTTCTGACTCCAAGCTTCATGGAGCGCCTGCTTGAGCTGGAAACGCTGCTGTCGGGCAAGAATGTGCGCTGCGTGTTTGATGAGTCGCTGGGCGAGGGTGAGGGCAAGGGCGAGCTGCTGATCGCCGCGGAGACCGGCAACCTGTTTGAGGGCGGCTCCATGTTCCAGCCGCTGAGCGAGCGCAAGCGGATCGAAACCCTCTACGGTGAGATCAAGTTGATCCAGGACACCATCCAGACCGTGCTGGAGCCCGCCACCGAGCGGTGAGCTTAGTTCTGAGGGTCCGAGACGGCCTTCGGCCTCCTCAGGATGAGGCTTCATAAAACTCCTTCACTCCTCATCCTGAGGAGCGAGCCCTTGGCGAGCGTCTAGAAGGACGCTCAACGTTTCAGCCCCCTTACAGCGCGAACCGTCCGATGATCGGGGTGTGGTCGGAGGCCTTCTCTTTACCCCTGGGGCCCTTGTCGATCTCGACCGCTTCCAGCCTGTCGGCCGCTTGCGGGCTGAGGAGGAGGTGGTCGATGCGGATGCCGTTGTTTTTCGGCCAGGCGCCGGCCTGATAGTCCCAGAAGGTGTATTGGTGGCCGCGGCCATCAATCTGTTCAAAGGCTTCGGTATAGCCCAGCCACTTGATCGCGCTGAACGCGGCCCGGCTTTGCGGACGGATCAGGGCATCGCCCTCCCAGGCCGCCGCGTCATGCACATCATCATCGCGCGGGATAATGTTGTAATCGCCCGCCAGCACCACTGGCTCTTCATAGCTCAGCAGCTCTTCGGCACGCACGCGCAGGCGCTCCATCCAGGCGAGCTTGTAGTCGTACTTGGGACCCGGGGCCGGATTGCCATTAGGCAGATAGATCGACGCCACGCGCACTGGACCGGTTTCGGCGCTGATCACCGCCTCGATATAGCGGGCCTGCTCGTCTTCATCATCGCCGGGCAGGCTGCGCAGGGCGACCTCATCGATCGGCTTTTTGGAGAGCAGGGCCACGCCGTTATAGCTTTTCTGGCCCACCGTCTCGACATTGTAGCCAAGTTCCTCGATCTCCATACGGGGGAAGGCCTCGTCCACGGTCTTGATCTCCTGCAGGCAGGCGACATCGACCGCGGACTCCTTCAGCCACTCGATAACATTGGGCAGGCGGGCCTTGATGGAGTTGACGTTCCAGGAGGCGATGGACAAGCTCATAAGCATAACCTTTGAGGGGATGGGGATGCGCGATATGGCCGAAGAGACCGAAACACGACGATACACGGTCTGGACCGTGATTCTAATGCTGGTGTGGACGCTTCTGGCAGTGGCGATTGGTTATGTCGGGGTGGGTCTGTGGATGACCACCATGATGAGCTTTGCCAATGACCTGAATGCCGAGCCCACCAATTACGCGGCGTGGGCCGGGTTTTTATTGCTGTCGGGCGGCCCGGTGATGGCCGGTATCGGCATCGTGCTGGGCTGGCTGAGCTTCATCTTCTTCCGCGCGCCCAGAACTGGCGTGAAGCTGGTCTTCTTCTTCCCGGTGATCTGGGCGGTCGCCGTCCTCGCCTTCCTCGCCTTCGTCACGACGGTCTGCCAGGGCGAATTTACCTGCGGGGTTTGATCTCAATTGAATAGCGATTGACGACATCCATGTCAGAACCGAACAAGCCATCCCCCGACACAGGTGTCAGCTATGACGTTAAAGGTGCGGGTCGGCTCTTGGTTATGCTCCTGCTGACCGTGATTGCGATCTACGCCCTGTTGCAGAGCCTATTCGTCGGAACAGTCAGCGGCATCACCAACGGACTTAGCTCTGAGAATACATTTGCCCTCGCTCAGTTGAGCTTCTGGGCCGGTATTGTGGGACCGGTCGTTGGCTGGACGCTGTATATTTTCACCAAATACAGATCTCAGGCGATGAGAACGTTCGCCTTCATCGTGGGAATTGGCACCTTGCCACTGCTTATCAAGCTCGTTTGGTGTGGCGGGCTTAGCTGTAGCGCTTAACCCCCGCTCCTGGTCGAAAATGTCGCGACATTGCCGAGGGCACTCGAGGTTGAGGTGATCGCGCCTACAAAGCCTGAATGGTTGCCGGTGACCTGGCTGTTCACTGCGCCCGAATTGACCTGGCTGAAGTTACCGCCCAGCGAGACGGGGCATTCAGAGCAGATATAGGCGCTTTGCGCATTGCCCATGGCCGTGGCTGACAGGGCGGTCCCCATGCCACCGCCAGCACCACCGTTGAAATTCACCAGCGCGCTGACAGTGCCGGTGTTGGTCTGAGCCACACCGGAATAGGCGTCCGCACCAATCACCGAGGTCAGCGCGCTATTGCCCACAGCATTCGCGGTCCCGACCGCCAGGCCGTTGTTAAAGGTGCCGAGATCCAGATTGGTCACGGCGCGCACATTGCCGGTATTGGTCTGGCTGCCGCGGGTTTCGCCATAGCCGTAATCGTTGGCGAGGGTGACGGTGTTGCCCGCCGCCTGGCTGGCGCTGACTGCGCCGTAGTCGGCCGTGCCCACCGTGGCGCTGGCTTCGGCGGTCACATCACCGGACTGGGTCTGGCTGATCTCGTTGCGGGCAAAGCCTTCCCCGGTGACCATCACGCTGTTGCCCGCAGCCGTGACCCCCTGGGCGACGGTTTCAATCTCTGCGTCGCCCGCATCCAGCCGGGCGACGGCTTCGGTGGTACCTGCACTGTTTTGGGACACAATAGTGTCGCGGTCGCCATAGGTGGAGCTTTCCACCGCATTCATGGTCGCACTCGCGCCCTGAACAGTGTGGCCGCCATAGGTGGAGATGCGCAGATCCGACAGCGCGCCGGTGCGCGAGCCTGCGCCCGCGGTCTGTGTCAGATCGAGATTCGCGTTCGCATCGCCGCGCACGATCAGGGCATTGCCCTGTGCCGAGGCGTTGGACGTGACGTAGGACCAGGCGTTGTCGATGGCGACGCTGGACGTCGCATCCGCGCTGCCGGTCAGCACCTGCTGGCCGTAGACGCCGGTCCAGTTGGTGATCAGACCCGTGGCCGAGTTGGCCTGGGCAAAGGCGCTGGTCGTGACGACTTCAGCCTGCTGAGCGGTGATGGCTTCCGATGCGGTGTTCGACCCGTCGTTTGACTGGTCGAGATCCACCCTATCGGTAGGTTCCGCGAAGCTGGCTGCGGATGTCAGCGTCGCGACGCTCGTGGCCGCGATCAACACTCGTGCGAGCCTGGACATAAGGAGCCTCCGATTGGGCATAGGTGGTGTAAGGTTGGACGCCGCCGGTGATGGTCGAGCCACCAATGGGGTCGTCAAAAGCACAGGTTTCTTCCGGCGCAACTCCGTAAAGCTGGGCGGAAATCTCAAGCACGGCGCGCTCAATCACGCTGCGCACGGCCAGCTGGACCGGCTCCAGCGAGCGACCGCCCGCCGAGACGTCCACAACCGCATCGCCAAAGAAGGCGAACACGCCCGCTGACAGCTCACGGCCAATGATCTGCTTCTGGTAGCTGACCACATCGACCACTTCGAGCGTGCGCGAATCGATGAGGCGCAGATCAAGACCCACATTCATCACATAAAGACGGCGCGAGAAGAGGGCGGACGGGTCCGAATCAACGCTGTCACCGGCAAACGCATCCTGTCCGTTGGATCGGATATTGGCGTTCAGCTCGGTGATGCCGCCGACCAGGTAGTAGTCAGAGCCCGGGATCGAGCCTGCGTAGATCTGGCGGAAGCCCTGATCTTCGCTGGCATCCTCGATCAGCTGGTTATTGGTATAGCGCAGCTCAAGCTCGGCCACGGATGTGTCGAAGCGCTCGACAAGACGCGCGCCGGACTTGGCAAAGGCGCTGATGGCCATCAGGGCGGCACCCTGGGTCACGCGCGTGCCGCCTTCAGGCGCAATCTGGCCGGTATAGTCGGCGATCCGGCCCACCGCGATTCGCGGCGCGGCCTGACCCTGGGCGCGGGCATGGGAGGCCATGCACACCAGAGCCTCAGAATACGGCGTCGGGTTCGGCGTTACCGGTGCGCCGCCGGTTGGCGTCGCATACAGCCCGTCAGACCCCGGGGTCGACGTGGCGCAGGCCGCCACGGACACGCAGGTCAGCGCTGCGGTCAGGAGCGTCTTAATTCGGGTCATTATCATTGTCCCTCGCCTGGTTGCCGCCCGCATTCGCGTTCGCATTGGCGTTGATATTGCCGGTATTGGTCTGGTTGGAGTTGATGACGACGGTGTTGTAGTTGCCGTTCACCACCACATTAAGCTGGTTGCCAACCGCAAACGCGCCGGCGCTCGCCCACGGGCCGTACGCCCCGCCATTGGCCCCGACACCGCCCATGCCGCCCGCCGACGCGTTGGCGGAGGCCATCGCATTGGCCTGTGCCGACACGCCGACACCGGTCTGGATGATGCCGTTGATCACCACGCGATTGCCCGCGCTGCGCGTGCCCTGATAGGGCCGCGTCTCAGAGCCGGGTGCCTGGCCATAGGGCCGGTTCCAGTCTGACGGATTGGTGTGCTGGGCGCTGGCAACCGGCACAAGGGTGACGGCAGCAGCACAAGCAGCGAGAATGGCTTTGATAGGGGTGGCCATGATCTTAAGTGTCCTCTTTGAAGACGGTTCGACATCACCAACGCAACCGGCGTGCCAAATTCGCTTTCTAAAGGGACTGCAGGTCGAAACCGGCTGGTCTGCGTTATCAATGAGCCATCAGAACACCAGGACGGCGACAATGGCGGCCAGATAGATGGTACCCCCGGCGCCAATCAGCCTCTGGACATAGATCGCATGGCGGACCCAACCCTTACCCGGCACCAGATCGTTATGGCCGGCGTCAATCGAAACGAAGGGGATCGTCATATCAAAGCTCATCCAGAGTTTGCGCGTGAAGCTCAAGTGCCCCAGCGGCGTTTCGCGAGCGCCGCCTGTATATACGAGAGGGCCAATAAGGATGATCAGGCCCAGCGGGAGCAGGACCCACCAGGGTTTGAACCGCGCGATGTTATGCAGATACTGAATGCCAACCAGGCTTGGCGCCATTTCGAGTTCTAGACGCGAACGCTCGTAAAGAGCGGCCCGCTCCGAGATTGGAAGGCTCAACCCTTCGAAATAATTCGCCGCTTCCACAAGCACCGACCCGGCGCAGTTTAGAGACCCATTGGACAGGAAAGCGATGATCGGCTCGGGGTCCTCAGACTCCAGCATCGGCCAGCTTTCAAAACGAAGCCCATCAAGAACGGTGCGCATTTCATTCTCTCGAATGCGAGGCTGTTCCTCCCCGTCGACGAGTTCTGTTGTTTCCCGGTCCCGATTGCAGCTTGGCAGTTCGCCCTCGCGCGTTGGAAAGGCGAAGGGGCAGCTTCGAATATGCTCGATTTCGGAGAATGAAAGGTCCAGTCGGCCGGTATCACCCCAGTTAAGTCGGCAGTGAGCCTGAGTGTTCTCGGTCTCCGCAGCGAGCTGCAGGGTTCGGGCGATCTGGGTCTCGCGAAGACTGATGCTTCCAAGCAGGGTAGAATTGGAAAGCCGCAAATCGCCATCGATCCTGCTCC
Source organism: Oceanicaulis sp. (assembly GCA_043513725.1). Lineage (GTDB taxonomy): Bacteria > Pseudomonadota > Alphaproteobacteria > Caulobacterales > Maricaulaceae > Oceanicaulis. Next base: position 2,795,523 of record CP121338.1, read on the forward strand.
GGTCGAAGCTGACTGAGTCAGGATGGCCAGGCTCCCACCCCTCCATCACCACCAGATTGCCGATCACCACGTCGCGCTGCACATGAAGGTCGCTCAGGTCGAATGTTGTAAAGGGCAAGGTCTCGTCGGAACCCGGGCGGGCTTCGAGTTTGACTTCGGTGATTGTGAAATCGCCAGAAACTCGGGCCCCTTTCAGACTATTGGCCGCGCGCAAATTGATGTCGGTCAGCGATAGATTTCGCGAGACATGCAAGTCCTCCGCCCACAATAGCTGGCGATTTGTCGCCAACCAGTCGGGGGTGGCACGGATGCTGTGGAGGGTCACGTCCCGGTGTGCGTGCGCGCCTTTTAAAAGAAGACGGGCAGCCGGGGCGGTTGGATTTGGATTCGCAGCTTTTTGCAGGCCGACCGCCCGTATTGTGACCTGGCCATGAAATTCAGCATTCTCAAATCGAAGGGGCGCAGCCAGCGCCACATTCAAGACGACAACATTCCCGTCAAATGCGGCGTTGTTGAGTATGGTGTCACGATTAATTTCTGTTGGGCACCCTTCGCCATTCATACGGGTCCCGAGGAGTGCAAAGTCTTGCTCAAAATGGGAATCTCGGATTGCTAGCGTCGATTGAATATCTACTGCCCGGAGGGTGAGCGCTTGCCGCATGCTCAGCCCGTTCAGGTCGGCTGTCTCGTTGGGTTGAGCCGTCTCAATCGTGGCAAAGGTGATCGCAACAGGCCTGTGGCCGGGGAGTGTCTCAGCGGCGATGCGAAGAAATTCCTGGCGCAGCACAAAGCGCTCACGCGCCGAGCAGACTCGCTCCTGCGGAGGAATAGCCACCAGGTGCGTTCTGAAATCCGCGGTTTCACCCCGACATAATTGCGCAAGTGCCCACCGTTCGGCGGCCGTCAGGCTCTGCAGGGTTCTGGAGAAGTCAGCTCCGGCTGGTCGGCAGGCTTGTTCCAATGCCGCGTCGGAGATCTCCGGGATCAGGGCGTCCGCCTCCTGCGCGTGGACGGCTGGGGTCACAACCATCATGGCAAGTCCGCCGATCAAGACCGCGCCGTTGCAAAGCCAGTCCCGCGCCGCGATGAGCGCGCGTGATGTGATCTCATTTGCGTGGGTGGTTAGCCGAAATAATTGATGCATATTAAAATCGCGCCCCCTTGATCTGGTGGAAGCTTAACCACAGGACGCGGAAAATGCACGTATTGATCGCTTTGCTTGACTGTGTCTGAAATCGGATTGGACCATGACATCGCCTCTAAATGATCCGCATGAGCCTCCGCCGCCCAGACCCGCGCCGATGTTCAATGCGCCGCTGGTGGTGGTCGTTTTGTGCGGGTTGATCGTGTTGGCGCACCTGGCGGCGCTTGGGTTCTTTGGCGGCGGGGTATCGGCCCAGAATATGGCGCTGGTGCTGGGTGCCATTCGCACCGGTTCGCTGGCCGCTGAGGTGCCACAGGCGCCGCTCTTCGGCCTGTCACCCTATGTGCTGCACGTTTTCGTCCACTTTGGCTGGTTCCACCTTCTGGTGAATGTCGGAATCCTCCTGGCGGTGGGCAGTCAGACCGCGCGCGCCTTTGGCACCGGGGTCAAGGCGACGCTTGGCTTTCTTCTATTCTTCTTTGCCTGTGCCATTGGCGGTGCGCTGGTGTCGGTGCTGGTCAATCTGGGATCGCCCAGCTTCATGGCCGGCGCGTCGACTTCTGTGTCTGGCCTTCTGGCCTCGGCCGGCTGGGTGCGCGGGGGGCGTCAGGGAATGTTGCGGCTCGCTGTGCCGTGGCTCGGTCTTAACCTGGCGCTGGGCGTGGCCGAGATTTTCATCGACCAGCCCATGGCCTGGGGCGGGCATATTGGCGGCCTGCTGGTCGGGATGATCTTCTTCCCGGCCTTCCTGGCGCTATTTGCCCGCCGCCCCTGAGGGCTCAGCGGTCCGTACCGAACAGGCTGTCAACGCGCCGCTCGCCGTTGATCTCCAGCCCCTTGATCACTGCGCGGCCATCCTCGCTGAGCGCCACGATCAGGCGCAGCTGGTTGTCCTCGCGCAATTCGTCGAGCTCACGGGCAGCGTCGGCCTCGGCGTAATAGGCCTCCAGATTGTAGGCGAGGAAGAGACGCTGATGCTCTGAGCCGGGCACGGGTTCAGCGCCGGCTTCATAGCGGTCGCTCCGGCGGCCTTGCGCGTCCTGCCAGTCATAGCGTGTCGATGCACTACGGATGCGCCCTTGCAGGTAAACGCCGTCACCGGGGTGTTCGCGCAGGACGCTCACCGGCTGCCAGCTGCCGTCATCTTGAGGCTCAAGCCTGACAAAGGCCCGGTCTCCCTGTGCCCAGCCGGTCCTGGGGCCGTCCAGATCGCTTGTGTCCAACGCGTGAGCGTCGGTTCGAATGCGCGAGTAATAGCCAAGCAGCAGATCGCGCGGATCAAAAGGCTCTATATTCAGGACGACTTCCCGGCCATTGGCACGATGTTGGGCGTGGGTGACTATCATGGCCGTCAGGAAGGCGATCATCGCCGCCAGAATCAGGGTCAGTCGAATCAGGATTTTCATGACGCGACCTCGCTCTGGCTCGCGATGGTTTTTCGCCACCGGGTCAAACCGATGGACAGCGCGATCAGCAGAACACCGCCCGCCAGGAAGAAGGCCGCCGTGTTCAACAGGTCGCCGAACAGTTCCTGATAGACATAGATACTCTGGCCTACGAACAGCGCGACACCCAGACCGCCGGTCAGATTATTACCGGGCCGAGCGCCAACAAGAATCAGGGTCACCGCTGCCCCATAGGTCACGATGCCCAGAAGAATCTCGAGGCCCAGAACGGCCCCTTCACCAACGCCGGCGGCGATCCAGGGCAGGGCCAGCACGCCGATTGCGCCTGCACTGAGGGCCAGGCCTGCGCGCGCTTGCATCGCTCCGGCGCGCACTTGCCAGATGAGCCCAACCAGGGCCCCTGCCATCCCAACAAGGCCCAGCACGATCATCACAAGGCTTGGGATCTCGGCATCGGCCGGGCCAAGTTCGGCCTGGGCACCAATGAGGCCAAGGCCTGCCGCACTGAGCGTCCAGGCCGACAGAATGCCGGCCCCTGTAACTGTGCGCTGGCGAAGGCCGGCGAACAGAATGGACAGCGCGCCCGTGAAGAGAATGAAGGCGCTTATGCCCGCGAGCGCGATATCGGTCGATCCGCCGATCTCATAAAAGGCATGCCAAAGCCAGGCGATCAGCGACGCGCCAAGAATATTCATGGAAACACTGGAGCCCAGCCGGGACGCGGTGGCAGCAAGGCCAATCCAGAGCGGTGCATACAGCCAGACGGGCCCCGCGGTCAGAGGGTTGGACATTTCCATCCCGGCAAAGGTCGCGCCCAGCACGCTGGCGAGAATCAAAACCGGGCGGGACGGTATTGCGATGGCAGTGGCCAGTGCACCGACCGCCCAGATCAAAATGCCGGTCTGGGTGAAGGAGCTCATGTTGAAGGTCTGGGCGGTCAGGATGATTCCCGCCCCGAACAAGGCCGCTCCCAATATACCAAGGCCGTGGCCCAGTGCGGTGTATTGGCGGGCAAATGCCACGCCTGCGCCCAGATAGGTCAGGCTGAGGACACCCAGTATGGTGGCAAAGCGAAGCGCTTTGCTCAGATCCGCCCAGTTGGCGGCGACAAAGCTCAGCGCGGCGAGGCCCAACAGGACCGCGCCGAGAATTGCCGCAGCACCCTGCGCGCTCCATCGCGGCGGGGAGGGGGCAATGTCGTTGAGGATGGCGTCGCGGTTGGCGGCTGGAATCAGACCAGCCGCGATCCACCGCTCCAGGTCGGATTGCAGGCGTTTTCTATAACGATCGGCCATGGCCGCTATGGTGTCCCTCAAAGCCTCGTCGCGCGCTTTTGTTTGCGTACGACGCCCCTTCCAGTCATCATCCTAGTCCAATAATGACTTGAACGGGAGGCCAAGATGCTTGCATCGCGTATTCTCGAGGACAAAGGCTCGACAGTCTTTTCCGTGTCGCCGGGCGACAGCCTGACCGAAGCAGCACGCACGCTGTGTGATCACAAGGTCGGGGCTGCTGTGGTTATTGATACTGCGGGCAGGCCGGTGGGCGTGTTCTCTGAACGCGACCTCGCCAAGGCGATTGGCAAGAGCGGTCCGGCAGCACTCAGTGAGCCGGTGTCCTCTGTCATGAGTACGGCCCTGGTCACTGCCGGGCCAACTGCAACGATCGATGACCTTATGGGACTCATGACCGATAAGCGGGTCCGCCATATCCTGATCATGGACGGCAATCAGATGGCCGGCGTCGTGTCGATCGGCGATGTGGTGAAAAGAAAGATCGCAACTGCAGAAGCGGAAGCAGAGAGCTTGAAGGCTTATATAGAAGGCGCATAGCCCCGATTGCGCGGCCCTGGGATTGCCCAATCTGTGCGCTTTGCAGAAAAAAGATGTTTTAGGGGGTTGCGCCTGAACGGGCAGGGGCATAGAAAC
>CP121338.1:2805000-2970267 GCA_043513725.1 Oceanicaulis sp.
GTCTAACCGCGAGCCGTGAACCCGGCTCCGGGACCCTGCGTGGTGGGTAGTTTGACTGGGGCGGTCGCCTCCCAAAGAGTAACGGAGGCGCGCGAAGGTTGGCTCAGAGCGGTCGGAAATCGCTCGTTGAGTGCAATGGCATAAGCCAGCCTGACTGCGAGACTGACAGGTCGAGCAGAGTCGAAAGACGGCCATAGTGATCCGGTGGTCCCGCGTGGAAGGGCCATCGCTCAACGGATAAAAGGTACGCCGGGGATAACAGGCTGATGATGCCCAAGAGTCCATATCGACGGCATTGTTTGGCACCTCGATGTCGGCTCATCGCATCCTGGGGCTGGAGCAGGTCCCAAGGGTTTGGCTGTTCGCCAATTAAAGCGGTACGTGAGCTGGGTTTAGAACGTCGTGAGACAGTTCGGTCCCTATCTGCCGTGGGTGTTGAATACTTGAGAGGAGCTGTCCCTAGTACGAGAGGACCGGGATGGACGTACCTCTGGTGGACCTGTTGTTGCGCCAGCAGCATAGCAGGGTAGCTAAGTACGGAAGGGATAACCGCTGAAAGCATCTAAGCGGGAAGCCCCCCTCAAAACCAGGTATTCCTTGAGAGCCGTGGAAGACCACCACGTTGATAGGCTGGAAGTGGAAGTGTGGCGACACATGGAGCGGACCAGTACTAATTGCTCGACAGGCTTGATCCCACGATGCTCATGGGCGGCGATCGCTTCGTCCATAAGCTGAGCTAAGCAGTTAAGATATATCTCTACTTTTTGTGTCGGACGCGCCGTCCGGGTGGTTATAGCGAGGGTTCCGCACCCGTTCCCATCCCGAACACGGCCGTTAAGCCCCTCAGCGCCGATGGTACTATGTCTTAAGGCATGGGAGAGTAGGTCGCCGCCCGGACCGCACGTTCGACACTGTCCTCCGTTTCATGATCAAAGAAAAAGCCCCGCTCATCTCGAGCGGGGCTTTTTTGTTTCGGGTGCCATGCCTGCTGGTGCGACAATGCATCGTCTCACGATAGTTTCGAAAAGCGCGCTCAACTCATTGACGAACTTTGCGGATCATTATTTCATCATTCCAGCCGTCTGATCCTTGGGAAGGGAGCCAGGCGTGCAGCAATGATGGGGAATTCCATGAAAAAACTGGTTTGGCTTGCCCCGGTGGTGAGCCTTGCGGCCTGCGCGACGCCAGCGCCGAATTATGATCCTGTGCTCGGTCAGGATCCCACACTAACGCCGGTCTCCACAGCGGTGATCTATGAAGACACGTTGCCGGAGAATGCACGCGGCTTCGATGTGCCGATTGATTATTCAGCCATGAATAATGCGGCGATGAATGCTGCCTATGCCAATCCGAATGTTTCGCCGGCTGCAGGTGCTGCGGGCGGGTTGATCGGCATGATGATTGTGGCTGCCGTTGATGCCAGCATCGATGCCAACCGCAATGGCCGCATCCGCAGCCTGATTGAAGAGCAGGGCTTTGATGCCGAAGCGACGTTCAATGCGCAGCTCTTTGGCGCGCTGACCGCTGATGGCCTGTCGCTCGACCGCCGAGCGGGTGAGCGTAACGACAATGGCGCGCGCAATGACACCGCGTCGATCAACTCAGACGCCGTGATTGATGTGACCGTGAGGGATTACGGCTTCATTATCGGGACGGGCGGCGGCTGGAGCCCGTTCGTGAACACCGAGGTGCGCATGACCAACGCGGCCACCGGTGAGGTCCTGGTGGACGACACCATTCTTGTTGGCGTCGAAGGCATCGGTAGTCGCGCAATCCTGCCTCTGATGGATCCGCGCTACACCAATCGGCCCCTCAAAGACTATCTGGAAGACAATCCGGAAATGGCGATTGAAGCGCTGCGCTATGCGCTCGAGATCACCGCAGATGCGGCGGCTGATATCCTGATTGGTGAAGTGTCGAGCGAAGGGGAGGCGTCGTAATGGCCCGTTTTGCAAAGCGTATCGCATGTGTGGCGGGTCTCGGCCTGTTGGCATCCGCCTGTGTCACACCCCCGCCGCCGCCGGCAGAAGCGGTGGTGGAGTTTGCGCCCGTGAACCCCTGCTCGACATCTGTGGAGTTGACCAAAGCCAACCCGATGGTGTCTGAAACGCCAACTGGCTCGATCCGGTCTGTGGTGGCTCTGACGTCGGCTTCGCCCTGCGTGATCACCGATGACGGGGCCTCACCCTATGCGGTGTTCCAGCTGCCGTCTGAGCCCAACCTGGTGTCGGTGATGCTGGGCGCGGGGATCAGTCCGACGCGGCTGGCCCCGCCGATTGTCGAGCTTTATGCCGGTAATGGTGAGATGACGCGCCGCTTTACCGCTGACCAGATGCAGCGCCGCGGCCTCGGACTTGCGGCCCTGGTGCGTCCGCACGGCGGTGAGGCCTATGCGGTGGTTCGCGTGGATCCGTCTAACGTGGGCGAGAGCTACAGCACCGCCAGCCGCAATCCGCGCTATGTGGAGGCCCATCGCGGTCAAGCGGCTTTCGGGCTCTATGAGCGTGACTATTCGTTCGAAGGCGATGTCTTCGCTATCGCCTATTTCGAAGCGCCTTAAGAGGCACTGTCACTCTCAGCCCATGCGCTGATGGCGACCTGAAAGCCCCGCTCAACAGTGAGCGGGGCTTTTGGTCTGGTTGTGCCTAATGCGTGCCGGACGGCTTACTCTTCGGGAGCTTGGATGGCGACCTGCTCCGAAGAGCGTGCCGTAATGGCTGCATCCAGCAAGTCGAACGCTAGCGAGAGGCCCTCAGGTGTTTCATGACCATATTCCGTCATGTAGTCCTCGAAGATCTGTCGTGCGGTTTCAAACTCACCGATGCGCCGGTGCAAATTACTTCGCAGGATGACATACACGGCGAAGGACTCATCAGAGGGTGACATGCCCTCGAATTCCTCGTCGGCAACACGGAGGAATTCACGAGCTGAAACATCATAGCTGTCCATCCCGCATTGGTCGGCCTCCCAGGTTGAATTGAGATAGTGCCAGGAAACCGAGCTGGGGTTCGCGCCCTCCATTTCGAGGAGGTATGCGTACAGAAAATGGCTCGTTTGCTCGCCGAGGAGTGCCTGATAGTCATCGTCCTCAATCAGGGCTGAGCGCGCCTCTATCCAGGCTTCATCTTGCTCCTCTTCCGGTCGATCGACGATGAATCCGTTTTCACATATCGCGATCGGGTAAGGGAAACTCATGTACGAAATGGGCTCCCAGTCCAGATGTCGACCGTATGTGGAGTAGGACATTGCGGACCAGGCTTCATATTGCGTCCCGCTTCCATCCGGGCAGGGTTTCACCTCGCGGATCATGTGGTGGGAATCGGGCATCTGGCAGTGCAGACCAACTCGTTGGGGTTCAGCAACGGCGGACGCGGTTGCTGACAGCCCGACGCTGAGCGCTGCAAGAATTATGATGTGGTGGTTCTTCATACTTCCCTCCCTCTTCGCGATAAGGCTTACAACCTATTGGGGCTGAATCATGGCGGCTCTCGATAGGTGGCCGCCAGCAATTTTGGTCTGGTTATCGTGTGCCTCGATGATTGCCCGCGCCATGTTCTGACGCGTTATTACCGCGCTCCGATCGGTCGCAAGGACTCTTCTTGCGTGGGTTGGTATCCTTCACACCTTAAGCGCGATAACGCGCGAGGCTGGGAGGATGGATATGGCCAACGCAAAGATTGAAATCACAACGCAATATTCGGACGGTACGACCAGGCAGGTTGATAGCAATGACACCTCGTTGCCGGGCACATTGGAGGGTGACGCCAGTGCCACCGAAACCAAGGTCCGGTTCAGCGGGGCCGATGCTCAGGGACGGCCCGCCACGGTCACCCGGCGCGCCGTGGCTCCGGCCGGGCAGACCTTTCGCAGCGCGACAATCACCATGCGGCTCAATTGTGATCCGCCCAAGACCGCCACACCGGTCACGCTGACCGGTAATGTTTCAGTGAGCGGCCGGGTGGATGGAGAGTGTGTGGTGGTCACAGCGGTCAATTCAACCGGCGATCCGGTCACCGGCGTGGAGCAGATCACCGAGACCTCGGTTCGGTCCTGCTGCAAGGCCCCCGGAGGCAATGCCTCATTTGAAGATCCAGTGCTTCTGGATGGTCTGGCGAAAATGCTCGATGACCGGTTTGATCTGTTCCGGACCGAGATTGTCACTCTGATGGGGGCGAGCGGTAATCCCGAAGACGGGCGCACTGACAATCCCGAGGACTTTGCGTCCGGCATGGGCGTCTGGCTGGGGCTCGGTTTCAAGGCCGATGCCGGGCTTCAGGTCGCCGGGGCGCTGCCCGGTTCGCCCGCATCCGCCAGTACGATCAAAAAGGGCGATGTGGTGCGCGCCGTCAATGGCAAGAGCGTGGAGACCCTCGATCAGCTCATGACCATGCTTGCGGAGCTGAGCATTCTTGAACCGGCTGGTCTGACCGTACTGCGCGATGACGAGACCGAAGAGGTCAAGGTCGATACCTCGCCGCGGCTTCTGCCAAATGGCGACATGATCAGCGCGTTCACGATGAACCGCGCCTGTGGCGAGGACTGTGAATGCTCGCGGACGGTGACCCGGGCCATTTGCGGCAAGGGGTGGCGCTATCTCGGCGAACACGAAAGCGGAGCTCTGGCCTATGAGGAACAGTGCATCACCATCAACCCGCGCGTGACGCCGGTTAAAACGGTGCATGTCTGCGGGCTCGCCCTGTTTATCTAGGCTCTTGGCCCGTGTTGGGTGGCCGCTGAGCGACGGCCTCTAGGTACAAAAACACCCCGCCGGTGCCTTCGCCTGCGGGGTGTTTGATCTTGCTTTTGCAGCCGGGCCTATTTGTCGAAGTCGGCCTTGCTGTGCCGCTCGTGCATCTGGGTGTCTTCATCGCCCCAGGCCTTGTTGACCCGGATGCCGCGCTTGGTGGCCGGGCGGGCGGCGATTTTGTCGGCCCAGGCTTTCACATTCGGATAGTCCTGCACGGACAGGAATTCAGCGGCCTCATAGAGCTTTCCGAGCACCAGCGCGCCATACCAGGGCCAGATCGCCATATCCGCGATGGTATACTCGTCGCCTGCGACATAGGGACGGTCAGCCAGCGTCGTTTCCAGCACGTGCAGCTGGCGCTTCACCTCCATCGCATAGCGATTGATCGGATATTCCAGCTTTTCCGGCGCATAGGCGTAGAAATGGCCAAAGCCACCGCCCAGGAAGGGTGCAGAGCCCATCTGCCACATCAGCCAGTTCATCACCTCGGTGCGTTCCGGGCCTTGTTCAGGCAGGAAGCGACCGAATTTCTCGGCCAGGTGGATCAGGATGGAGCCGGATTCAAAGACGCGCAGCGGAGCGTCGCCGGACTTGTCGACCAGGGCCGGGATTTTCGAATTCGGATTGATATCCACAAAGCCGGAGCCGAATTGGTCGCCGTCGCCAATATTGATCAGCCAGGCGTCATACTCGGCTTCATCGATCCCCAGCTCCAGCAGCTCCTCAAACAATAGCGTGACCTTCACACCGTTGGGCGTGGCCAGGGAGTAGAGCTGGAAGGGATGCTCGCCCTCGGGCAGCGCCTTGTCGTGGGTCGATCCGGAGATCGGGCGATTGATACTGGCGAACCGGCCGCCGCTTTCAGAATCCCAGGTCCAGACCTTTGGGGGTGTATACTCGGCCATGTGTCGCGGGCTCCCTTATCTGTGTGTTGCTGGCCAGTATGTGGGCACGTGGCGCGCGATAGCGAGGGGCGAACTGTTCCCAACTTTGTGACTGACCGGTGAGCGGCCTGTGAAGCGTGAGTGGCGCGGCCGGATCAGGGCGAAAAAACAGCGCAATGTCACCTGTCTGTGTAGTCTGGCGCTTGACCTTGAACGCCCCAGTGCGTACACACGCCATCCCTTGAGGCGCGGGCACGCAATGGCCTGTCCCACAAGGCACCGGCGGCCCATAGGGCCAACCCTGATGCGGGGTGGAGCAGCCCGGTAGCTCGTCAGGCTCATAACCTGAAGGTCGTAGGTTCAAATCCTACCCCCGCACCCAAAATGAAAACCCCGGCTCGGCTGAGCCGGGGTTTTTTTTGTTTCGCGATTTGCGTTACTTCTCATTCACGAAGGTTGGATTGAGTAGCTCAGCGAGCTTGCGCGAGGGGATAGCGATGCTGTGTAGATCGGGATTGGTTTTGGTGTGTCTGTTTCTGGTCGGCTGTGCGGGCTGGGATACGACACGCCCGACGCGCGCCGACCTGAACAGCTTCGATCCATCGCGCGATGCCTATCTGGTTGTGAACTTCACCGGACGCCTTGGTTGCGACTGGATCACGCTTGGTATCAATCGCCAGGGTTCGGACTTCAACGAAGTCGTATTCTCCAATCGCGATGAAAGTTTCCCAAGCAGTGAGCCGGCCATCATCAAGGTCCCTGCAGGGACCTATCGCTTGAACCGCGGGGGATGTCAGCTTCGCCGAGGCGCGGTCGATCTGCGTCGTGCGGCCGCTGTTCATGGTGAGGTGGAGGTCGGTGCCGGCGAGGTGGTTTATCTGGGCGCACTAGAAATGAACCGCCTGCGGGTCGAATACGCGGTTCCCACGATCTCTGGCGAAACCTATACAGAGACAGCCGACTACTACCTGTTCCAGATGGTGGATGAGATCGGCAATGTGCGTCCGCGCGTGGCGCGTGCCTATCCTCAACTGGCCCAGCAGATGGTTGCGCGCATCCCCGAGGTCATCATCAGCCCTGAAGAGGTTGAGGCGCGCATTCGTGGCGCTTACCTGCCCGATTCGCAGGGCCGCATGCCCACACGCGACGAGGCTCAGCGACGCATTTTTGAATCGGTATTCGAGGGTCTTGAGCGAGAATTAGAACAGTTTGAGGCTGCCCCTGCACCGTCACCATTTACCTAGTGAGCGCATGGTGGAGGCGCGGAAATCTCGAATATGCAGGTCTCGTTGATGCGGTGCCTCTCACCTACCCCTCAAACACCCAGCCCACATTCTCGCCCGCATGAAATGGCACCACCTCGATGCCGGGAGCGGTCAGGGTATCCGGGATCGCTTGGGCGGCGCGGCGCAGGGTGATTTTGCCGTCGTTGAGCGGTAGCTGGTAAAAGCGCGGGCCGAACTCTGACGCGAAGGCTTCGAGCCGGTCGAGCGCGCCCATCTCCTCAAAGGTTTTCGCGTAGCTTTCCATCGCATTGGGCGCGGAGAAGATGCCGGCACAGCCACAGGCGCTTTCCTTGTCCTTGCGCTGATGGGGCGCTGAGTCAGTGCCAAGGAAGAATTTCGGGTTGCCGGAGGCCGCCGCGGCACGCAGGGCCTCGCGGTGTTTACGGCGCTTGGCGACGGGCAGGCAGTAGGCGTGGGGGCGGATACCGCCGACCAGCATGTCATTGCGGTCAATGCGCAGGTGGTGGGCGGTGATCGTGGCCGCGATGGTGTCCGGTCCATTCTCCACAAAGCGCACCGAGTCCTCGGTGGTGATATGCTCCAGCACCACGCGCAGGCGCGGGAAGGCCTTCAGCACCGGGCCCAGAATCTGCTCCAGGAAGACCGCCTCGCGGTCGAAGATATCGATATCGGCCGACACCACCTCGCCGTGGACGAGGAGCGGCATGTCGATTTCCTGCATCTTTTCCAGAACGCCGTGAATGTTCCTGATGTCCGACACGCCGTGGGCGGAGTTGGTCGTGGCATTGGCCGGATAGAGCTTGCAGGCGGTCAGCACGCCGGACTTGAAGCCCCGCGCGATTTCTTCGGGATCAATCGTGTCAGTCAGGTAAGCCGTCATCAGCGGTTCAAACGCGCGAGCGTCGGGCAGGGCGGCCAAAATCCGGTCGCGATAGGCCGCGGCCATCGCTTCGGTCGTGATCGGCGGGACCAGGTTCGGCATCACGATCGCCCGGGCAAACTGGCTGGCGGTGTAGTCCGCGCAGAATTTCAGCATGTCGCCATCGCGCAGATGCACGTGCCAGTCATCGGGCTGGCGGATGGTCAGTACGTCTGCGGTGTTGGCGGCGGGGGCGGTCAGCGTGTCGGTCACGGGTCCGAACTCCAGAGCTGGCAAAGTGTTGGCCGCTTTTTAACGTGCGCGGGTGCTTCGTGCACCTGCAATCGCAGCCGGTTATTCAGCCGCGTCGGCGGTGGCTTCAAACTCGGCGAGGGCGGCGTGAACCGCACTGACAACCACGCTGCCTTCGCCCACCGAGCTCGCGACCCGCTTCACGGAGCCCGATCGGACATCGCCCACCGCATAGACCCGTGGCAGGCTGGTCTCATAGGTGGACGGCATGCGGTCCAGGGTCCAGGCGGCGCGCACCAGTTCCAGGTTTTCAAGATCGGCCCCGGTTTTCACGAAGCCGCGGGGATCACGGGCGACTTCTTTCGGTAGCCAGTCGGTGAAGGGCGCAGCTCCGATGAAGAGGAAGACGAAAGTCGCGTCGATTCTATCGGTCCCGTTTGGGCTCTTCACCGTCACGCCGCCCAGACGAGGTGCTGTGCTGTCGGGGCAGTGGGGGTGAAGGGTCTCAATCTCGGTCTCCGGGTGGAGGTGGATGTTCGGCGTCTCTTCAAGGCGGCGAACGAGATATTCCGACATAGTCTCGCGAATGTCGGCACGCCGGTAGAGCACGTGGACGGCCTTGGCGGTCTTGGCCAGAAAGACCGCGCCCTGTCCGGCCGAATTACCCGCGCCGACCATAATCACCTCGGCACCGCCACACAGCTGGGCTTCCAGCGGGGAGGCTCCGTAGTAGACGCCCGCGCCTTCAAAAGTTTCGAGGTTGGGGATGTTAAGGCGGCGATATTGCGCGCCGCTGGCGATGACGACCGCCCGGCTCTTCAGCTTGCGACCGTCCTCGGCCTCCACGCAATAGGTCTTGTCCGGCTCACAGGTCAGTGCTTTGACCTTTATGGGAGCGGCCAGGCGCACGCCGAATTTCTGCGCCTGAATGGCGGCGCGATCGGCCAGCTCCTGGCCCGACACGCCGGTGGGAAAGCCGAGATAATTCTCGATCTTGGATGAGGTTCCCGCCTGTCCGCCGGGCGCAGAGCTGTCGAGCGTCAGGACCGACAGACCCTCTGAACCGGCATAGACCGAAGCGGCCAGCCCCGCCGGGCCAGCGCCCACCACGATCACGTCTGCGGCGGCCCCATCGGGTAGAAGATCGAGGCCCAGGATGCGTGCCATATCGTTGACGGTTGGCCGCTCCAGCACCCGGTTGGCGCCCAGCACCACGGCGGGTAGCTGCTCATCACCCAGCGCCTTGGCCTTTACGATGGCTTCGCCCAGCGGGTCTGTGACCGGGTCGTGCCAGGTGTGGGGGATGGCATGCTTGGTCAGAAAATCGCGCAGGCCGAAGACGGAGCGATCGAGCGCCGAGCCCAGCACGATGATGGGCGCTTCATCACGCGACAGGGCAAAGGCGCGCCGCGCGGTAAAGGTGTTCACAAAGATGTCGGACAGGGCCGAATTGTCGACCAGCAGCTTCTGAAAGCTGGGGTAGGGGATGTGCAGGACTTCGCCAGCGACCCCCATCGTGATGCGTGCCAGCGAGGCCTGACCAGTCAGGATGCCGATATCGCCCGCAAACTGGCCGCGTTCCATATAGCCAAGGCGCCGGGGTCCTTCGCGGCCTTCCACAAAGATATGGGTCTCGCCGGACAGCGTGATCAGGCAGTCGACTTGTCGCTCGCCCTCCCTAATAAGGATGTCGCCTTCCTCGTGACGGCGGACCTCGCCATAGGCGGTCAGCGCCTCCAGCTGCTCGTCGGAGAAGGTGTAATTCACATCTGCGGGGGGCTGGGCCATGGGCGCTCCGGGCTGGGTTCGGTAAAGCCTAGCGCGGGTCTGTGACAATGGCGACGCAAATCCCGCCTTGCTTTTGACACCATTCCAGCCCACAAGGCCAACCAAGCGCAAATCGAAGCGTGCGTAGAGGAGGCGGTCACCGCCTTTCAGCGCTTCGTGTCGGGATGAATGATCCAAGGCGTTGAGCGAAAACCGCTCCCCCATCCGACGGCCTGATCTGCGCAGGCTTTCTTGAAAAATGAAATTGATGAGCGCGCCGCCCCAAGAGCTGGCGCGCCGGAGATATGTTATGACGAATTTTGTTTCGCTCGGCCTTGCCGAGCCGCTTGTGCGTGCAGTCACAGAAGCTGGTTACGACACCCCGACCCCGATCCAGGAGCAGGCCATTCCGGTCATGCTCAAAGGCGGCGACCTGATGGGCCTGGCGCAAACCGGAACCGGCAAGACGGCCGCCTTCGTGCTGCCCCTGATCGACCGCCTGATCGCTGAGGGCAAGCAGGCCCCCGGGCGCACCTGCCGTGCGTTGGTTCTGGCCCCCACGCGGGAGCTGGCAGCCCAGATCGGCGCGTCGATTGAGACCTATGCCAAGCATACCAAGATCACCCACTCGGTGGTGTTTGGCGGTGTGAAGCCGGGGCCTCAGATCCGGGCGCTGGCGCGCGGTGTTGATATCCTGGTCGCGACGCCGGGGCGTCTGCTGGACCATATGGGGGAGGGCAAGGCCCGCCTTGATATGACCCGCTATGTGGTGCTCGACGAAGCCGACCAGATGCTCGATCTCGGCTTCATCCCGGCGATCCGCAAGCTGCTCGGCGCGGTGAATGCTCAGCGCCAGACGGTGATGTTCTCAGCCACCATGCCCAAACAGATCCGGTCGCTGGCCAATGACTTCCTGAAAGACCCAAAGACGATTTCGGTGACGCCGAACTCCAAGCCGGTGGAAAAGATCGAGCAGAAAGTCCTCTTCGTGGAGCAGGCTGCCAAGCCGGCTGCTCTGGTGGACCTGATGGCGCCGGAGGCGGGCAAGCGTACAATCATCTTTACCCGCACCAAGCACCGCGCGGACCGAGTGGCGAAAAAGCTGGTGGAGTATGGTCACAAGGCCAATGCCATCCACGGCAATAAATCGCAAAACCAGCGTGAGCGCGCGCTCGATGCGTTCAAATCAGGTGCTGCTCCAGTGCTGGTCGCCACGGATATCGCCGCACGTGGTATCGACGTGGATGGCGTGGAGCTGGTGATCAATTTTGAACTGCCGAACGTGTCGGAGAGCTATGTCCACCGCATCGGCCGGACCGCGCGCGCCGGAGCCTCGGGCCGGGCCGTTGCCCTTTGCGCGCCGGACGAGCGTTCTCTGCTGAACGATATCGAAAAGCTGATGGGCCTTGGCGTGACCCCGATCAATGAGGTCCCGCCCATGCCCAAAGGCGAAGCGGCCAAGCCCGCCAAACCCCAAAGCCGCGGTCGTCGCAAGCCCCATCGAGGCCAGGGCGGTGGCCAGGGCACCGGTCAAAGCCGGGGTGGTCGTCCGCAGGGCCAGCAGGGCGGCGGTCAAAAGCGCCGCCGCAACAAGCCCAAGCGCGTGGGCGGCGGTCAGGGCTAACCTGGCTCAAACCCCAACACGAAGTTGACAACCTTCGCCTCGGGCATTTCGCAGGGCTTCAGCTTCGGGCCGGAGGCTGTGGTGTAGAGGTTGAAGCTGACATGGTCGCCACCTGCCAGACGCTCGCCATAGAGCTTGCGTACGCCATCACCGGGTTTACCGGCGACCGTAACGCCCCAGCGCTCGCCCTTATAGAGCCCTTCCTGGTAGCCAGATGCCAAGGCGTTGAGGGCGGCGATGAATGTGGAAATGTTAGACATTCGGTTTTGATAGCAAAAAGCCCCGGCCATTGGACCGGGGCTTTTCTTTTTCATGACTGACGCTGAAACCCTATTCAGCAGCGGCAGCGCGCTCTGATTTCGGGGCGGCGGCGCGCACATAGGGCTGAACGTGGGCTTCGAATTTCTCGAAGTTTGCCACGAACATGTCAGCCAGTTTTTCGGCCTGGGCGTCATAGGCGGCCGGGTCTGACCAGGTGTCGCGCGGATTCAGGATTTTCGGATCCACGCCCTCAACCGCGGTCGGGACTGCGAAGCCGAAGACCGGGTCCATGCGGTATTGCGCGCCGTTCAGCGTGCCGTCGAGCGCTGCGTTGAGCAGGGCGCGCGTCGCCTTGATCGGCATGCGCTCACCCACGCCATAGGCACCGCCGGTCCAGCCGGTATTGACCAGCCAGCAGTCCACCCCGTGCTCAGCGATCAGCTCGCGCAGCAGTGCGCCATACTCGGACGGGTGGCGCGGCATGAAGGGGGCACCAAAGCAGGTGGAGAAGGTGGCGCTGGGTTCGGTCACACCCTTCTCGGTGCCGGCGACCTTGGCGGTATAGCCGGACAGGAAGTGATACATGGCCTGAGCCGGGGTCAGCTTGGCAATCGGCGGCATGATACCAAAGGCGTCGCAGGTCAGCATGACCAGATTGCGCGGATGGCCGGAGACGTTCTCGCTGCAGCTATTGGGGATGTAGTGCAGTGGGTAGGCCCCACGCGAGTTCTCCGCCAGCGTTGCGTCATCAAGATCCAGCTCACGGGTGGCCGGGTCCATCACGACGTTTTCCAGCACGGTGCCCCACATCTTGGTGGTGGCGTAGATTTCCGGTTCGGCTTCTTGGCTCAGCCGGATCATCTTCGCGTAGCAACCGCCTTCGAAGTTGAACAGGCCGTCGGGCGACCAACCATGCTCGTCATCGCCGATCAGCTTGCGCTTGGGGTCGGCGGACAGGGTCGTCTTGCCGGTGCCGGACAGGCCGAAGAAGATCGCGCTATCGCCGTCTTCTCCTTCATTGACCGAGCAGTGCATTGGCATGATGCGCTTTTCAGGCAGCAGGTAGTTCAGGATGGTGAAGACCGACTTCTTGGTCTCACCCGCGTAGGACGTGCCGCCGATCAGCACCAGGCGCTTGGCGAAATTCACCGCAATGACGGTTTCGCTGCGCGTGCCGTGGCGTTCCGGGTCAGCCTTGAAGCTTGGCAGATTCACGATAGTGAACTGAGCCTCAAAATCGGCGAGGTCCTCTGCTGTCGGACGGCGCAGCAGGTGGCGGATGAACAGTGAGTGCCAAGCATACTCCGTCACAACACGAACCGGCAGGCGATGGCGCTTGTCGGCACCGCCAAACAGCTCTTGGACGAACAGCTCCTTGCCGCCCATTTTCGTCTGGAAATCGGCCCACAGGGCGTCGAAATGCTCCGGGCTCATGGAGGCGTTGAAGTCCCACCACACGGTGTCTTCGGTCGTCTCGTCGCGCACGGTGAACTTGTCACGCGCAGAGCGGCCGGTGTGCTGGCCGGTTTCAACCACGAGTGCGCCGCCCTTGGCCACACGGCCTTCGCCGCGCTGGATGGCGGTTTCGTAAAGCGCTTCTTCGGTCCAGTTGGTGTTGAGCGTCGCGGTGGTTACGCCAAGATCGCTCAGATCACGCCCGGTCATCATCCCGTCAGCCATGATATCCCCCGTGTGGGTTGCCTGTTTGAAAGGCCTGACCAAGCCGGGTCAGGACCGCATGGCGCAGTGTTCTAGACCCACCGAAACGGCAAATCACCCCACCCAGAGCATGGCATCGTTGTCATTGCTCGATTTTGTCGCGGCGGACGGTAAATGGGCCTCAGTGAGGGGGATAGCGGGCCTACTGGCCGGGGTCGGGATCACCGGGCAGAGGGATGTATTCGTCTTCTCCCGGTGGCATGGAGAAGGGGGTGTCTTGCCACTTGCCGGCAATGCTGGCGCGCCAGTCGGCCTTGGCCTTTTCGATCCGCTCCT
The DNA here is from genome assembly GCA_043513725.1 of Oceanicaulis sp. Classification (GTDB taxonomy): domain Bacteria; phylum Pseudomonadota; class Alphaproteobacteria; order Caulobacterales; family Maricaulaceae; genus Oceanicaulis. The sequence goes on from CP121338.1 coordinate 2,818,637, forward strand.
GCGTGGTGGACACGAAGTTCCATTCGATGGCGCGCGGACCCAGATCGGCCCCGCCGAGCACCATGACCCGGCTGTCCTCGCGGGCCCGGATGGTGGCCAGTTCGCCCGGATTGAACACCGCCATATAGCCAGCGCCCACCGGTTCGCCGCCGGTCTCGATCGTGCCGGACACCACGTAGGCGGCCAGATCGCCTGCGTTGTCGGGCAGGTCAAAGGCGCTGCCCGCCGGCATCTCGGCATGGGCATAGACGATGGGCGAGTGGACTTTCACCGGCGAGCTGTGGCCAAAGGCCGAACCCAGAATGAGGCGCACGGTGGCTCCGCCGACCTCGAACTCCGGCAGTTCCTCCGCCGGGGTATGTTCGAAATCGGGATAGATTTCCTCTTTCTCGGTTGGCAGCGCGATCCAGACCTGAATGCCGTGAATGCTGTGACCTTCGGCCCGCGCTTTTTCGCCTGTGCGTTCAGAGTGGGCGATACCTTTACCGGCCGTCATAAGATTGACCGCACCGGGATAGATCGTCTTTTGAACGCCCAGAGTATCGGCGTGATCCATCTCGCCTTCGAACAGATAGGTCACCGTCGCAAGGCCAATGTGCGGGTGTGGGCGCACATCGATGCCGGTACCGGGCTTGAACGTCGCCGGGCCCATCTCGTCAAAGAAAACAAAGGGGCCCACGTGGCGACGCTTGGCGTAGGGCAGGACCCGGGCGACCGTGAAATCGTCACCCAGATGCTTCTTCTTGCCGGAGATGATCATCTCAACTGCTGACATCGCTCTTCGTCCCATGCTGTCGCGTCGCCTGACGACGCAAGCCAAGCTAGCGTGTCAGAACCACATTCATTCGTGTTTGCGCCTGGACCTTATAGCCCTTGGACAGGGCGTAAGCGGCCGCGTCCGGCGCATCGCGATCACCCAGATCCGCCCGCTCCAGGATGAGCAGCGAGGGCCAGGCGTCCGCATCCGTCGCCTTCAGATAGGCTGACAGGATGGGAAGTTCACCCCCTTCAACATCAATCTTGGCCGCATCGATGCGCTTTAATCGCAGCTCCTGGGCGAGATTGGCCAGGGTCGTGACCCGTACCGCTTCGCCTTCACCGCTGCCTGCCGCTGTCAGATTGGCTCCGCCGCGATTGCCCTCAACCATGCGCAGGACCTCTTCACCCTCATAGTCGGACAGGGCGACCGCGCTGGTCTCGATATTGTGCAGATCGTTCTGGCGCGCGTTGAACAACAGACGCCGACGCATCTCGCGCTGGGGCTCTACCGCGATCACGCGAGCGGACGGTCCGCCAGCCTTGGCCGCGATGAGGGAATAGGCTCCGGCATTTGCGCCGATATCCACAAAGACCTTGCCCGGTGCCATGAAGCGGCGCAGCGCGTCGAGCTCAACCGGATCAAAGCATTGCGGCGTCAGGAAAAGCCGCTTTTCCGACAAATTGTCCCTGGGGTGCAGGCGCAGCTTCAGGCCCAGCGCCTCAACATCGCTGCGCCCATCGGTCAGGCCCACAAGCGCCAGCGGTCGCACCGCACCGGCCGCACGCAACCCGGTCCGCCCTGCCGGCAGGCGACGCCCAACGGCCAGCCCCACGCGAGCAGCAAGACCTGGCGCATACGCTCCGTGCTTCGGCGAGGTGTCCGCCTCCACCGGAGTGTTGGCGCTCGCGTCCTCAGCGTCGGTGGTCAGATCAGATGAGTCGGTCTTTGTGGTCATGGCTTTGCTTATACCGGGCTCGCCCGTGTCCAGCCACAGGCAATGCAGGATAGGCCCTGCGGCTTCTCAAGTGTGAAGCCGGGGTATAGGGTCGCGCCAGATTTTTAACCCGGTTTGTCTGGAGGTGTCCCTTGGCATCGATCGCTTCATCCCTTCGCTCTGTTGCTGGCGCACTGGTGGCCACAGGCCTGTTGGCCGGATCGGCTCTGGCCCAGGACGTTCACGAGTTTGACGAGGAAACCCTGCGCATCGCCCACGAGCTCGCTGAAACCGCGCTTCAAAGCGATCTGGCCTATGAGATCACCGAAAGCCTGACCACCGAGATCGGTCCGCGCCTTGCCGGTACACCGCAGGAAGCCCGCGCCCGGGAGTGGGGTGTCAGGATGCTCACCGAGCTCGGCTTTGAAAATGTCCGGGTCGAGGAGTTTGAATTGGATCTGTGGACGCGCGGGCGTTCGATCTACGAAGAGGTCGCAATCGTCTCGCCCTATCCGCAGGAACTGTATGCGACCTCGCTCGGCGGTGCGGCGGCCACGCCGGAAGGCGGGCTGGAAGCCGAGATCGTGTTCTTCGACAGCTTTGATGACCTGATTGCCTCTGATGATGCCGCTGATGCGCTGGAGGGTAAGCTTGCCTTTGTGAACGACCGCATGGTCGCTGCGCGCAATGGCGAAGGGTATGGCTGGGCGAACCGCAAACGTCAGACTGCGTGGCTCGAAGCGGAAAATCGGGGAGCCGTTGGGGTGCTGATCCGCTCGGTCGGGACCAGCACCAATCGTTTCGCCCACACTGGCATGATGAGCAGCCCCGGTGGCCAAACCGCCAACATCCCGGCGCTCGCCGTCTCCGCGCCTGACGCTGACCAGATTGAGCGCATCCATGAGAGCGGCGAGACCATCACTGTGCGCCTGCAGACCTATGCCGGCTGGCGCGGTGAGGTGATCAGCGGCAACGTGATCGGTGAAATCGTTGGCTCTGAGGCTCCGGACGAAGTTGTCATCATTGGCGGGCACCTGGACAGCTGGGACACCGGCACCGGCGCTCTGGATGACGGTGCTGGGGTGGGCATCACCATGGCGGCGGCCAAGCTGATCATGGAGCAGGGGCGGCCGCGCCGGACCATCCGTGTGGTGCTGTTCGGGTCAGAGGAAGTGGGTCTTGTCGGCGCACGCGCCTACGCCAACGCCCGCATGCAGGACGGCACGCTCGCCAATCATGTCATCGGGTCTGAGAGCGATTTCGGGGCCCGGCCGGTCTGGCGTCTGACCTCCAATGTGGGTGATCACGCGGTGCCCTTCTTTGATGCGATGCAGGTTGAAATGCAGCATCTGGGCATCCTGCGCGGCGGCAATGAAGGCGGCGGTGGCCCGGACATGATCCCGCTGCAGGCGATGGGCATGCCGGTCGCGCGCCTGAGCCAGAATGGCGAGGACTATTTCAACTTCCACCACACGCCCAACGACACGTTTGACAAGATTGTGCCGGAGGAAATGGCGCAGAACGTGGCCGCCTGGAGCATGTTCACCTGGATGGTGGCCGATACCGACATGGACTTCCGGGAGCCGGTTGAGGGTGCAGCGTCCGAGTAGCGCGCGCCGCCTGTCGGCAAGCGTAGCCTCAACCGGGGTGTGCGGTGATTAATAGTGAGCCACTGGAAACAATATGCTTCCAGTGGGCACTCTTAAATGCTGGCCTGGCCTCGAATATCTATCAGCGCAATGACGCCCCAGGCGTTACGAAATTGTCGTTGGGAGATAGCCATGACTCACATTCTTCATATTGATGCGAGCGCTCGGACCGAAGGGTCCGTGTCGCGTGATTTAAGTGACCGCCTCGCTCGCCGCCTTTCAGGTGCGGAAGGCCAGATTATCCGCCGCGACCTCAGCAATGGCGGTCCGGCATTCCTTGATGCAGGCTGGGTTGGCGCGACCTTTACAGCGCCTGATGACCGGTCAGAAGACCAGCTGGCGACGCTGGCGCCTTCAGATGTGCTGGTGGATGAACTGCAGGCTGCTGATCAACTCGTCATTGGCACGCCGATCTATAACTTCGCTGTGCCGGCGGTTCTCAAAGCCTGGATTGACCAGGTGGCCCGGGTTCACCGCACCTTTGTCTACACCGACCAGGGGCCGAAGGGGCTGCTTGAAGGCAAGACGGCATGGATTGTGATCGCCTCCGGCGGGACGCCGGTCGACAGCGATATCGATTTTGCCACGCCGTATCTGCGCCATGTCCTTGGCTTTATGGGTATTACCGACGTGCGCGTCATTGACGCCGGGCGCTGGGGCTTTTTGAGCGATGAGGAGAAGGCCGGCATCGTCGCTCAGGTCGAAGGTGAGCAGACGAAGGCGGCTTAAGATTAGGCCGACCGCAGGTTCTACGCCGCAGGCTAAATGAGGCCCCGGATCGCATCGCGTCCGGGGTTTTGTTTTATCAAGGCTCTAAAGCTCGACCCAGCGCGCGCGCATGCCAAGCTGGCGAAAGACCTGATCCCAGTAGCCGCGCAGAACAGTGGCCTGATCCTGCTCCCAGCCCTGGCGAGGGATGACATAGATATCGACCTCTACGCCCAAAAGGCCACGGCCGAACTCATCTTCCAGTGCGAGTGCGACCTGATAGGGATCGGGTAGGCGTGTGGAGAGATCGCCGCGAGCCCGGCCATACACCGAAAACAGGCTTGAGTTCTGAAGCATGTCAGAAACAAGCACCACCTCCCGATGGGGGCGTTCATTGTTGAAGGTGTCGCTGCTTGCCAGGCGAGCCAGCGATTCCAGGATCGGGCTGGCCGGGCTCTCCTTGGGCTCGACAAGGTCTGCCAAGGCGCTTTGGAGCGGGCCTTCAAACAGCGCCTGATAGCGCGCTTCCACGCGCTGGGGATTGCGATAAAGCGGATTGATCTGATCGCCGCGCCCCGGATTGCACAGCGAGAAATTATTCGTGTTGATCAGCTCCCCGCGCTGGTCGAGCTCAAACAGGGTGAGCTGCTCGCCGATCTCCAGCTGGTCACGGGAATAGAGCACCAGCTCTTCGATCTGTTCAGCCTGTCGCGGCGAATAAAGATCGGTCTTGTCGATGACGAGTGCGGTGTGCGGCGGGACTTCATCGGCCAGGCACAGCGTATCTGGATCATACTCGGCCGGTCGCAGGATCACGGCGGCATAGCTGATGCCCCCAAGGATCGCGAGCACGATCAATATATTGAATATTCCCAGAATATCCTTGCCGCGCATGATGACCCCACCTCAGATTAACCCTGTGGGGCAGTGTAGCGCTCCACGAATGGAACGCCACTACCCCGTGAGGGTATTTTAGGCGCGCGGCGGCGGCTCTGAGGCGTAGACATCCTCGCGGGTGTCCTGCGCGCTGCGCTGACGACGGCGGGCTCGGCTGGCTTCCAGCGCTTCCTCGACTTCCTCGGCAAAGACGTCGTCGATCTCGTGCTTCAGGGCGATGGCCCGTTCGCGCGTGGTCGCATGGTCGCCCACCGAGATAGCGGCAATCGGCTCGCCATCTTCGTCGAACTGGTCCGCAGAACGGCTGGACGGCAGCTGCTTAAGAACAGCAGCCAAGTGTGACGAGGCGGCAACCAGACGGCGGTGCGCCGCGCCATAGCCGATCAAGCGGTCATCGAAGGTCGCGCCCTTGAACGCGGCAATCACGGCAAAGGTCGTGCCCAGAATGAACAGCAGCAAAGCTTCGAGCGTTTGCGGCATGGCCAGCGTCAGCGCGCGGGTAATCGGCGCAAGGATTTCGCCGGTGGCTTCAGACCCGCCCAGTGCGAGCGACGCAGCGTTCAGCTCCAGCAGGTCGCGATAGTGCGCAGCAGAGAAGTTCAGAAAACCGATCAGCAGCACCGCCAGGGGGACGAAGATGCAGGCTGCGGCGAAGGAGAAGGGGCGATGCGGGTTCTGCAACATGCGCAGGCCCAGAAAGCCGATGATGAAGAAGCTGGCGATGACGTTGGTGAAGGCCACGGTGATCGCCTGGATCCAGCCACCGAGCAGGCCCAGGTCCGAGCCTTTGGAGAAGAAATAGGCGTTCGCCAGACCTTCAAACAGCACCAGACCGGCCAGGATGGAGAAGGTCATGATGTGACTGTCGGGATAGGCCGGCGCACGCATGATCGGGCTGACGCCTTCATTGTCGCCAAAGCGGCTGCCACGCGTGTCCTTGAAATTCAGATAGGCGGTAAAGGCCGAGGCTGCCCGCTGATAAGCATAGGTCAGCCGGTCGGACATTTTCTGCGTGGCCTGATCAAGACGGTCGTTCACGCCCTGACCCCCGCGCTTGAGAAGCTCGCGGTTCTGTTGCGGACGGCGAATGCGTGACTGAATCGTATCTGACATCTCGGAGCCCCTTTAGTTTTCAAGTTCACAACCCCGCATACAGATTAGCGCGTCAGGTGAGGCACAATTGCGGAAAGAAATAAGGCAATTTGCCTGTCGCTATCCGAATTCCGATCTCACAGTCTTAATCAGTGTTAACCATAGACCATAAAGGCAAAAGCACGCGATATTGCTTGCAACAAAAAACGCTTAAATCGGGGAAATAAGGCATGTCTGACACATTTTCGCCCACAGGGGCCACACGGCGCGGAGCCCTTGGGTTGCTGGCTGCGGCCGGTGTTGGCGGAATCGCCGCAGCGTCCAGAGCACAGGAGGCAAACCCTGTGACTGCCGATGCGCTGGCGGGCGCTGAGCGTCTTGCGGGCGTGTCCTATACCGACGCAGAACGCGAGCAGATGCTCAACGGGATTGAGGGCTGGATGTCCCGGGCTGAAGCGCTGCGGGCGATGGAAAAGCCTAACAGTCTGGCCCCGGCCATGACCTTCGATCCGCGGTTGCCGGGCAAAGTGTATGAGCCCGCCTCTGGCGGCGTGACCGGCGTGCCGACTGCGCCCTCGTTGCCGTCCGATGCGGCCGATATCGCCTTTGCGCCTACCTGGATGCAAAGCCAGTGGTTGGCCTCCGGAGCCATCAGCTCTGTGGAGCTGACCGAGATCTATCTGGCGCGGATTGCCGCCCATGCGGAACGCCTCGAGTGCTTTGTGGCTGTCAGCGCTGATCGGGCACGCGCCGAGGCCCGCGAGCGCGACGCTGAACGAGCCCGGGGTCAGGTGAGGGGACCGCTGCACGGCATTCCCTACACCTTGAAAGACCTCATTGATGTCGAAGGCCTGCCGGCGACCTGGGGCGCAACCGTTTACAAGGATCGCGTGGCGACCGAGACCGCCACCGTAGCGACCCGGCTGCAGGCGGCCGGTGCAGTTCTGCTGGGCAAGGTGACCACCGGCGCGATTGCCTATGGCGATATCTGGTATGACGGGGTGACCCGCAATCCGTTCAATCCCAATGAGGGCAGTTCCGGCTCGTCCGCCGGTCCGGCCTCGGCAACGGCCGCGGCGCTGTGCAGCTTCTCCATCGGGTCTGAAACGCTGGGCTCCATCGTCTCGCCGTCCCACCGCTGTGGCACCACGGGCTTGCGACCGACCTTTGGCCGCGTGCCGAAAAACGGTGCGATGGCGCTTTGCTGGTCGCTCGACAAGCTGGGGCCGATCTGTCGCTCGGTGGGCGATACCGCGCTGGTGCTCGAAGCCATCAATGGCGGCGATAGCGCCGATCCTTCCAGCCTCGACATGCCGTTCGGGGCCGACCTCTCGCGTGATCTTACAGGCTTGAAGCTGGGCTATAACCCGGCCTGGTTTGAGCAGGCGGCAGACCCTGACCGCGCTGCGCTGGAAGCCGCTCGCTCGCTGGGTGTGGAGCTTGTCGAGTTCGATGTCGATGCCGAGCCCTGGGGTGCCATGCTGATCCAGCTGGAGGCGGAGGCCGCTGCCGCGTTTGAGCATCTCACGCTTGAAGACCTTGATGACCAGCTGCGCTGGCAGGAAGATGCGGCCTGGCCGAACACTTTCCGGCGCGCCCGGTTTGCCAGCGCCATCGACCTCGTGAATGCGGACCGCCTGCGTCGCAAGGCTATGGAGATGATGGCGAGCCGCTTTGAAAGCATGGATGCGATCATCGGGCCGAATTTTGCCGGCGGCATGCTGTTGATCACCAATTATACTGGCAACCCGCAACTGGCGTTCCGCTCCGGCTTTACCGAGCAGCCCACCCGCACGATTTTTGGCGGTGCCGCCGACGACAACGGGGACACCTTCACGGTGCCCTACGCGACAAGCCTGTGGGGACCGCTTTTTGATGAGGGCGTGACCCTGGCGCTGGGCCATGCCATTGAAGCGCGTCTGGGCGTGGCCGCGCAGCGCCCATCTGAATTCGCATAAGGGATCAAAGCCATGATGAAGTTCTACGACTGCGCCACCGCGCCCAGCCCTCGCCGGGCGCGCATGGTTATCGTTGAAAAGCGGATCGAGGTCGAAACAGTCGAGATTGATCTGCGCTCGGGCGGCCAATTTGCGCCGGAATTCCAGGCGGTGAATCCGAACTGTACCGTGCCGGTCCTTGTCACCGAGGAGGGTGAGGCGATCTGCGAGAACGCCGGTATCGTGCGGTATCTGGAAGCCGAATACCCCGATCCACCTCTGTTGGGCCGCTCATCCATTGAGCAGGCGCGGGTTGCCGAATGGGTGTGGCGTTGTGAGTTTGAGGGCCTGATGAGTGTGATGGAGGTTCTGCGCAATACCTCCAAGGCCATGAAAGACCGCGCACTGCCCGGCCCAACGCCCGTCGCTCAAATCCCGGATCTGGCCGATCGTGGCATGGCCCGCGGCGCGCGTTTTTTTGAAACGCTCGACACGCAGCTGAAGGATAATCCGTGGGTTGCTGGCGACGCGTTCAGCTTTGCCGACATTACCGCCTTCGTTTTTGTGGAGTTCGCGGCTTGGGTGAAGCTGGTGCCCGGCAAGGAGCTGGAAGCCCTCGCCACATGGCGGGACGCCTGCAAGGCCCGGCCCAGCGGAAGCGTCTAGGGGGCGCACGCGACCCGGTGCGCGTCCTTCGAGACGCTCGCCAAGGGCTCACTCCTTAGGATGAGGGATGTGAGTGCTTTAGAATCTCCTCATCCTGAGGAGCGCGAAGCGCGTCTCGAAGGATCTGGCGATTTTTGCGCGAAAGGCTGGTTTAGCCTTCAGCGATTTCGAGCCATAAAGTCTTCGTTGCCAATCTATGGCCGCTAAATGCTCTGCCCGTTCAGGCGCTTCTTGGCCTTGGTGGCACCGATCAGCGGCAGGAGGAGCGCCATTTCCGGGCCGCGGCCCTGACCGGTCAGGGCCAGGCGTAGCGGCTTGAAGAGGGCACCGCCCTTGCGGCCGGTCGCCTCCTTGATCGCGTTGGTCCAGTGTGACCAGCTGTTTTCATCGAGCTCGCCGTCCGGCAGCAGGCTGGCGGCGGTGGTCGCGAATTCGGCATCCTCGATGACCGGCGTGACCGGGCCTTCGATGAGGCCTGAAAACTCAATGGCTTCTTTGACGAAAGACAGGTTGGGTTTGACCGCGGTCCAGAAGGCTTCGCCGCTGTCGGCACCCAATGCTTCGAGACGCGGCTGAACACCAGAATAGTCCATGGCGTGGACCAGTTTGGCATTGAGGCGGGTCAGTTCGTCCTGGTCAAAGCGCGCCGGATTGCGCGAGACCTTGTCGAAGCTGAATTCCTCGACCAGGGCGTCGAGGCTGCCACGCACGTCGACCGGGTCAGAGGTGCCGATCTTGGCCAGAAGCGACAGAATGGCGAGCGGCTCATAGCCCTCGTCATCACGCAGTCCTGCAATCGACAACGAGCCGAGGCGCTTGGAGAGCTTTTCGCCGTCCGCACCAATCAGCAGCGGCTGGTGGCCCATGGCCGGGGCCGAGCCCTTGCCGCCGAGGGCCTCGAAGATCTCGATCTGGGAGGCGGAGTTGGTGACGTGGTCTTCACCGCGGATGATGTGGGTGATGTTCGCATCGAGATCATCAACCACGCTCGGTAGGGTGTAGAGATAGCTACCATCAGCGCGGATCAGGATCGGGTCGGAGACCGAGCTGGTCTCGATATGGCTGGGTCCACGAATGAGGTCGGTCCACTCGATGCGGCCACCGGACAGCTTGAAGCGCCAGTGCGGTTTGCGGCCTTCAGCTTCCAGCTTGGCCTTGTCCTCATCGGTCAGCGACAGCGCGTCGCGGTCATACACCGGCGGTTTGCCCTGCGCGCGCTGGATCTTGCGCTTGCGATCAAGCTCGTCCTCAGTCTCGTAGCAGGGGTAGAGCAGGCCCATTTCGATGAGCTTGTCCTTGGCCGCTTCGTAGAGGTCGAAGCGCTTTGACTGGTTGAAGGTCTCGTCCCAGCCCAGACCCAACCAGGTCAGGTCAGCCTTGATCCCGTCTTCATAGTCTTGAGTGGAGCGCTCCAGATCGGTGTCGTCGATGCGCAGCAACACCTGACCGTTCTGCTTGCGCGCAAACAGCACATTCATCAGGGCGGTGCGGACATTGCCCACATGCAGGCGCCCGGTCGGGCTGGGGGCAAAACGGACTTTCACGGTCATGGCGAAACTCTGGTGAGGACGGTCAGATAGACGGGGTGTGAGCGCGGGCTTTAGACCGCGCTCGTGTTGGCGTCAAACTGCAGATTTCGCAGGCTGCTAAATGCGGCTGTCAGAGCCACAGGCTGCGTCGATGGCGAGGCCCACCTCAATGGCCGCCAGACCGGCTGCGCCGTCGGCTGCATGGCCATTGCCCTGACCGCGCACCGCAGCCACGAAGGCGGCCACATTGGCCCCAAGCGCGTCCTGAGCGGCGGGCTTGGTGTCAAAGTCGCGGTCCAGCGGCAGGTCTGCCGGATTTTCAAACTCACGCTTGATAAAGTCGACGCTGACCTGGCCGCCGGTTTCATAGTCGATGGTCATGACCCGGTCGCGCGCTTCGGCGACACGGCTTGCCTCCAGCTCCGCGGTGACGCCAGCGGGGAAGTGAAGGGTGGTTTTCACATGATCGGCAACGCCGCCGCGATCTGAAACCATTTCAGCTTCGATACGCTCAGGGCGCGCGCCGGCCAGCGCAAGGGCCAGATCGATATCGTGGATCATCAGGTCCAGCGTCACCGAAACGTCCAGATTGCGCGCGCCCGGCACCCCCATGCGGCGCGCCTTCAGCGCCCTGATCCGGGGCAGGTCACCGAACAGGCCCATGGCGTCAAAGACAAAGCGCTCTTGGTGGCCGACGCGAAGCACAGCGTCATTGAGCTGGGCCAGCTGAACCAGCTCGCGGGCTTCAGCGGCCGTCGCCGACAGCGGCTTTTCCACCAGAACGGCCTTGCCTGCGGTGAGGGCACGGCGCGCCGCGTCGTGGTGGAACACGGCCGGGCTCGCCACCGTGACCATGTCACAGGCTTCGATCAGATCGGACAGGCTGTCGAACGGCTTGCCGCCGTGCTTTTCGCACAGTGCACGGGCATGGTCGGACACCGGGTCGAAGACCCCGAGAAAGTCCACGCCATCCAGGCCGACATATTTGGAGGCGTGGTAGCCCCCGAAGACACCCGCACCTACAACGCCCGCAGTCAGAATTCTTGTTGATTTGCTCATGGCTTGCAGGAAGCACGCGATGTTGCGCTGCGCAATAAGCGCCGGGCCCCCGCTGCCGTCACGAATGGTTTCGAAGTTTTGCGCTTGTCGTCAGGGGAAGGCTGCTTAGTCTTGCAGCCTTGGTGGTATCGCGGGGGGGGGGCCTCCATGACAAACGGCAACAAGCAATCTGAAGAGCCTGTGCCAGACGGCCCTTCCGGCCCCAGTGCCAACGAGCTGTTCGATGCGATTTTCGGATGGAATGCGCGCTTTCTGGGCACAATCTGGGCGTCACTGGTCAATCCCGTGGATGTGGCCCGCGCCGCACTGAGCAGCGACTCAACCCGGTATGCATCGGCTTTGCGGCTCTTTGTTTTCCTCTATGGCCTGCTCATGGCGATCAGCGCATTCTTTGGCAGCATTGCCTCCCCGGGGCTGGCCGCAAGCACCGGGGCTGGACCTGAGGCGCTGGAGGCCTGGGTCGCAGGCTCCGGACACGACCTCGCACACATTGAGGACCAGGTCGGCTTCTGGTCGAGCATTTTTATCTGGCCGATCACCGCGGTCTCTTCGGCCTGCTATATTCTTTTGTTCAAGGCCTATGCACCCCAGCGTACATTCTACGGTCACCTGCTGGTGTATTTGATCACAAATAATGGCGCTGTGGGCGTGCAAATCGTGCTGATCCTGGCCCTCGCGTTCGTTGCGGATGCCGCAACGGTTTCGCTGGTCACAACCGCAGCGCTTCTGGTCACATATCTTGTGATCACCGCGCGGGTTATCTCCGCCCTATACGCAAGGACGGTTCTTGGGACAATCATGAAGCTCCTGGGCGTAATTCTTATTGTCCCGGTCTCGCTGATCATCTCCGGTGTGCTGCAATTCACCTTTATCGCGCTCCTGCTTTGGTTAGGCTTCGACCTGTCACTCCTCGACCTCATGGTATTGCAAGCTGGAGCTTAAAAATGAAAAGCCGCGAAATTCGTCTGACCCAGCACTTCACCGGTCCGGTGAAGCCGGAATATTTCGAAATGACCGAGGTGCAGCTGCCTGATCCAGGTGAGGGCGAGATCCTGGTGAAAAACGCCTGGCTGTCGGTTGATCCCTATATGCGCGGCCGGATGATCGGGGTGAAAACCTATGTCGATCCGTTCCAGGTGGGGCAGCCCATGGAGGGCGGTGCGGTCGGCCAGGTGGTCAAATCCAACGCTGACGGCTTTGCCGAAGGCGACTGGGTCATGAGCATGAATGGCTGGCGCGAAGGGTGGACAGCCTCTGCTGAGGGCATCACCAAGATCGATACCAACCTGCTGCCGGCTGAAGCCTATCTGGGCATTGCGGGCCTGACAGGCATGACGGCCTATGTCGGCATCAAGAAGCTGATTGGCCTGAAAGAGGGCGAGACCCTGTGGATGAGTGCGGGCGCTGGCGCGGTGGGCTCTGCCGGGATCCAGTTTGCCAAGGCAATGGGCGCGAAAGTGCTTGCAACGGCCGGTGGGTCTGAGAAGACCGCTTTCTGTACCGAACTCGGTGCCGACGCTGTGGTCGACTACAAGGCGGTTGATGGTCTGGGCGCGGCGGTCCGCGAAGCGGCCGAACCGCTTGGCGGGATCGACGCTTACTTTGAGAATGTCGGCGGAGACCACCTGCAGGCCGCGCTCGATGCCATCAAGGCCCACGGCCGGATGGCGGTTTGCGGGATGATCGCGCGCTATAATGACGATGAGCCGCTGCCCGGGCCGACCAACCTGACCCAGATCGTCGCCAAAAAGCTGTCGCTTCAGGGCTTCATCGTGTCCGATCACTTCGACGTTTATTCAGATTTCGTCAGCGATCTGTCGAACTGGATGATGGCCGGCAAGGTGAAGACCCGCGATACCGTCTTTGAGGGTATCGAGAAGACTCCCGACGCCTTCATGGGCCTCTTCACCGGTGCCAATATCGGGAAGATGCTGGTGAAGCTGTGACAGCCGAGGCCCCGGAGGGCGGATCGCGCAAAAACACCGATGAACCCTTTGAAGGGGGCTCACCAGAAGACATTCTGGAGGAAATCACCGGCTTTAATTTTCGCAGCCTTCGAACGCTGCGTGATCTTTTTCTCAAGCCCTCGAAGGTGTTTGAGGCCTATGCCAGGGGCGAGCGAACATACACGCCGTCGCTTCGCCTCTGGCTCAGCCTTACGGTTGTCCTGACGATTATCACCTACTTCTTCGGCAGCCATGAGGATTTGTTCGCCAACGCCTATGCAAACTGGCCGGACAGCTTGAGGCAGCAGGTCTTGTCGCAGATCGATGGCAGCTTTGCAGACCTGGCAAGGATTCAGGGCGAATTATACGGGCTGTTTCAGTCCACGGTCACAGGACTGGTGGGGTTCACCTCGATCGGGCTGATCGCCCTGTTCAGCGGCCCCATGCGCTGGGCCGCGCGGATGAACCTGACATTTGCCTTAAGCTCGGCCGGGGCTGTGGCTGCGCTGGTTCTCTTTCCGGTCATGGTTCAGCGTCCGGATCTTGGCCTGATCATGGTTCCGATCATGGTTGCGGTTTACAGCCTGACCTATGCGCGGGGAGTGTCCGGCCTTGGTGCCAAGGCGAGCAAAGGGCGCTGGCTGAAGGCCGGGGCGATTGGCCTTTACTCGGCCTTTGTATCGCTGGGCACCGGAGTTGCGCTCTACTTTTGGAGCCTGTCCTACGCCATTGAGACGCTGAGCCGGAGCTAGGTGTACTCGGGCGTGCTGCGGAAGCCGCGGCCTATAACGCCGCCGCCAACGCAGGCACCAACAAAGGCGGCCAGTGTCTCGTTGGAGAACATGTAGTCAAAGCCTGCATACGCCATGCAGGCCGCAGAAACAGCCAGGCCGGTAAAAGCGATTCTGTTCAGGATCGGTACGGGTTTGCGTGTCATGTTTTCCAACCAGCAAACAGCGGGCCGAAAATCAGGGTTTTGTTTACCATAAGGACACATTGAGAGCGGCTCTTACAGCTGAAATGTCCCAAATCACCTGTATACGCTTGCAATCTCGCATCAGAATCGCGCTTGATGGCGTCGTCGAAAAAAAGACCGTTCGCAGCGATTCTGCTGTGAGTGCCTGATAACGATTTTGGGGGATCCCTCATGAACAAGTCTGAACTGGCCAAAGCCGTCGCCGACAAAGCTGGCATCACCAAAGCTCAGGGCGGCGACGCCGTTGACGCTGTGATCGACGCCATCGTTGCAGCGGCCAAGGGTGGTGACACCGTGCAGCTCGCTGGCTTCGGCACCTTCCACGCCAAGCACCGTGAAGCTCGCGAAGTGCGTAACCCGCGCACCGGCGAAAAGATGATGTCCAAAGCCAAGACCAGCCTGGCCTTCCGCCCGGCGTCGGCTCTCAAAGACATCTAAGACTTCGCTCTGATTTTTCAGAGCTGTCGGATCGATCGCCGCTCGGGAAACCGGGCGGCGATTTTTCTTTGCCAAAGCTGATCAAAAGAAAAGGCCGCCGGGATGTCCAGCGGCCTTTTTTCGTGGTGTCTGGTGACCGCTTACTCGGCCGCCCGCGTGATGCCTTCAGCTGGTTTAAGCGCTTCAGAGATCTGGAAGGCCATTTCCAGGGCCTGATCAGCATTCAGGCGCGGGTCGCAATGGGTGTGGTAGCGGCTCGACAGGTCAGCCTCTGACAGATGACCGGCACCGCCAACGCACTCGGTCACGTCCTGACCTGTCATTTCAAAGTGAACGCCGCCGGGCTCAGCACCCTCAGCGCGCAAGACCTCGATGAAGGTCTTCAGCTCGGTCAACACCTTGTCGAAGTCGCGGGTCTTATAGCCATTGCTTGCCTTGTGCGTGTTGCCGTGCATCGGGTCGCAGGCCCAGACCACGTTTCGGCCTTCGCTCAAGACCTTGCGCACCAGAGGCTGCATGCCGTCGGCGACCTTGTCGGCCCCCATGCGCACATAGAGCACGAGGCGCCCGGCCTCGTCGCGCGGGTTCAGGATATCGATCAGGCGGATCAATTCATCCGGATCCAGTGTCGGGCCGCATTTCAGGCCGACGGGGTTTTCAATCCCGCGCATGAATTCCACGTGGGCCCCGTCCGGCTGGCGGGTGCGATCCCCAATCCAGCTGAGGTGGCCGGAGGTGGCAAACCAGCGCCCGCTTTCGCGCTCCATGCGGGTGAGGGCCTCCTCGAACGGCAGGTGCAGGGCTTCGTGGCTGGTGAAGAAGTCCACGCCCTCCAGCGTCGGGGCTCCGTCCGGCGTCACGCCGCAGGCCCGCATGAAAGCGAGGGCTTCGGAAATCCGGTTGGCGTATTCCTGATAGCGTTCACCGGCCGGGCTGCCGGCCAGGAAGTCCATGGTCCACTGGTGCACATTGTGCAGGTCAGCATAACCGCCCGACGCCAATGCACGCAGCAAGTTCAGCGTCGCTGCAGACTGGTCATAGGCGCGTACCAGGCGCTCGGGGTCCGGCACGCGGGCCTCAGCGGTGAAGGCCATGTCATTGATGCTGTCGCCGCGATAGCTCGGCAGCTCGACACCATCGATGATCTCGGTATTGGCCGAGCGGGGCTTGGCGAACTGACCGGCAATCCGCCCCACCTTCACCACCGGCTTGGCGCTGGCGAACGTCATCACGACGGCCATTTGCAGTAGCACACGGAAGGTGTCGCGCACATTGTCGGCGGAAAATTCCTTGAAGCTCTCCGCGCAGTCGCCGCCCTGAAGAAGGAAAGCCTGACCGGCCGCGACGTTGGCGAGCTGCTTCTTCAGGCGTTTGACCTCACCGGCAAAAACCAGCGGCGGGCGGCGCGCTAGCTCCGCCTCAACGCGGGCCAGCGCCTCTGCGTCGGGGTAGTCGGGCAGCTGTTTGGCCGGCTTCGAACGCCAGCTCTCCGGGCTCCAGGCAGTCATCGTCTCAGTGTCCTTTGCGGCGCGCTTGCGCCTGTCGTTTCAGATACCCTAGCGCCGATGGTGCGCTGCGGTAAGGGGGCGCGGCTGCGCGTCGCTACGACCAGTGGCTTACCCGCGGGGCCTTGCGCGGGCGCTCAACCGGGTCTTCGCCTGCGGTGCCGACATAAATAAAGCCCGCGACGCGCTCGCCCGGGGCCAAACCCAGCTCCGATTTCATAACGCGATCATAGGCATACCACTCGGTCAGCCATTGTGCGCCATAGCCCATGGCGTTCGCACCGATCAGCAGGTTCTGGCATACAGCCCCAGCGCTCAGCTCCTGCTCCCAGAGCGGAATCTTATGGTTCTCCGTGGTGTCGGAGATGACGGCTATGACCACTGGCGCACGCTCAAAGCGGCTGCGCTCCAGCGCCAGGCGTTCCTCTGGAGCCTCAGGTTCGATCTGCTTGAACCGCGCTTCAAGCTTCGCACTGAAGCGGGTGCGGGCCTCGCCCTGAAATACGATGAAGCGCCAGGGGAAGAGCTTGCCATGGTCCGGCGTGCGCCCGCCAATCGTCAGCAGGGTGTCCAGCTCCTGCGCGCTGGGGCCCGGCTCAGTCATGTTTTTCGCCAGCGTCGAGCGGCGCTGCACCAGCATTTTCACAGCCGCATCATTTTTGTGCGCGGCAGGCAGGCTGTCACCGGCGGACGGCGAGGCAGGCAGGGAGGAGGCGGCCATGACAAAGCTCCTTAAAGCAGCGTGCGGCAAACAGGTTTTTGACGGGGCGGCCAAAACGCCCAATATAGGTGGAAGATGTATTTTGCATTCGCAAGCGCAAGGCCTGACACCCCGCTGCGCAGAGATTTGAAAATTATGGAGGCGCAGCAGGCATGGCTGCGGAAACGGCAACCGAAGACGATCTGAGCCCGGCCGAACGCCGCCGCCTGAAGGTGCGCGATGCGATCGTCGAGGCGGCGGAGGATATCTTTGCCAGCGAAGGTGAGCAGGGCCTGTCCATGCGCCGCATCGCGGAGCGCATCGATTACTCTCCGGCTGCGCTTTACAAGTATTTCGACTCCAAGGAAGCGCTGTTCCAGGAAATCCGGGAAGGCTTTTTCGAGCGGCTCCTGAAGCGGATGCAGGCGGTGGCCTGCGATGCCAAGAGCGGGCCGATGCTGTGTACATCCTGCATGCGGGCCTATGTCGAAACGGGTCTGGAGCAGCCGGCACACTACAAGCTCGCCTTCACCGGCATTTCTGACGATGAAGAGGAAAAGGGCACGTTCGGCTTTGCCGCTGCCGAGCATCTGCGTGAAATGATCGTGCAGTCGGTGCAGGAAGGCTGGTTCCGTCCGGTCGATATCCAGATGGCGGCCACCAGTGTCTGGGCGGCATCCCATGGCCTGACGCTGCTCGCGATCACCATGCCTGACTTTCCCGATGAAAAGGTCGGCATGTACGCGCCAGGCGAAAACCCGCCCGCCGACATGAAGAGCGTTGTGAAACACAAGCTCAACGACCTGATCGACTTCCATGCTGCCATGGTCATGCGCGGCCTGGGCTCATCCCGCCTCATCGAAAAGCTGGATGCGGGCGAGGCTTTCTAGGCGGTCACACATAAAATTCGAGAAAGTGAACGCTGTTCACTTTCCAAACGCCGTTAACGGGCCTATATCTCGCCGGAGTTGATATCCGGAGAGAGCGTCATGGCGCAGGCCAGTATTCTTGCCAAAAGCCGATTTAGCCTGAGCGTACTGGGCTTTGCCGTCGCGCTTATCGTTGTGGTGAGCCTTGTGACGGGGCTGCGCAGTGCCTCTGCCAATCAATCGGTTCCCAACCAGATCGATCCGCTACCGGTCGCGACCGGGACCGTTCGCTTCACTGAGGCGGGCGAGATCGAGGCGCGGTATCCCGCACTCGTCAGCGCCCGGCGTGAAAGCGCACTTGGTTTTGAGGCGTCGGGGCGGATTGCGGAGATCTTTGTGGATACGGGCGACGCGGTAGAGGCTGGCGATGTGCTGGCTCGGCTCGATATTCGCGCGCTTGAAGCCAATCTGGCCGCGGCTGAAGCTGATGTCGTGGCGGCTGAAGCGCGCGCGGATCTGGCTGACCTGACCCTTCAGCGCCAGCGAACGCTCGTTGATCAAGGCCATGTCTCGCCCCAGCGCCTTGATGAAGTCGCCGCCGACGCCCGGTCGGCCCGTGCCCAGGCCGCGGCAGCGGCTGCACAGGCCCAGACCCTGCGCGTGCGCATCGACCTGGCAACAATCGTTGCACCGTTCAGCGGCGTCGTGACTGCACGACTTGCTGACGAAGGCGCGATCGCTGCGCCCGGCACGCCCGTTCTCAGCTTGATCGAAGGCGGCGATCTGGAACTGCGCGCCGGCCTGCCCGAGCGTGAATCGGCAAGCCTGACGGTCGGTGACCGCTACCAAGCAGAGATTGGCGGTGAGCGGGTTGATGTCACGCTGCGCGCCGTGACCGGCGTGATTGATGCCCGTCGCCGCAGTGTCTCGGCCCTGTTTGATATCCCCGCTGATCGCAATGTCAGAAGCGGGGAGGTGGCGCGGCTTATCCTGCCCACCGTCATCGACAGCGAAGGCTTCTGGGCTCCTGTGACTGCGCTGTCGGAAGGTCGGCGCGGGCTCTGGTCGATTTATGTGGTGGCCAACGGCGAGGGCGGTGAAACGCTGGAGCCGCGGCCCGTGGAGATTATCCACACCGAGGGTGAGCGGGTTTATCTTTCCGGAGCGGTGCGTGAGGGCGAGGTCTTCGTCTCCGCCGGTGTGCACCGCGCGGCACCGGGCCAGCTGGTCCGCGCCACAAGCGAAGGCTAGGCCCGATGCACATCTCCAGCCTGTTTTACCGCTTTCCGCGCCTCACCCTGCTCGCGCTGTTTCTGGTCGTGGTCAGCGGTTTCGCGGCGCTCGGTGTCCTGGGGCGTCAGGAAGACCCGACGCTCGTCAAGCGCTACGGCAATGTCATCGTTCAGTTTCCAGGTGCAGACGCCGCGCGCATCGAAGCGCTGGTGATCGAGCCGATCGAGCGCGAGTTGCTGGAGCTGGAAGAGATTGACGAGATCAATTCCAGCGCCCGAGCCAATATCGGCCTGATCGATGTTTCCATGCGCGAAGACCTGACCGAAGCCCAGGTCGAACAGGCCTGGACCAAGGTCCGTGATCAGGTCTCCATCGCAGAAGCCAGCCTGCCCGGCGGCGTCCTGCCCATTGAGGTTGAACAGAATTATCTGGGAGCTGCGACGCTCATTGTGGCGCTGACCTGGCCGGAGGGTGTGGACGCGAGCCTTGGGGTTCTGGGCCGGTTGGCGCGGGATCTGGAAGACCGCCTGCGCGCGGTATCGGGCACGGAAGAAACCGACATCTACGGTGCGCCCGTCGAGGAAGTCCGGGTGGTCCTCGATCCTGAAAGCGTGGCGTCTCTGGGCCTGACGGCCAACGATGTGGCGTCGCTTCTGGCGCGGTCCGACGCCAAGGCCCCGGCAGGCCGTCTGGCCGGTGATCAGCTGGACCTGACTGTGGAGGTCGCCGGCGCCTTTGAGAGCCTTGATCGTGTACGGGATGTGGCGATTGCCGAGACCGATCAGGGCTTTGTGCGCCTCGGCGATGTTGCAACGGTCACGCGCGCCATCACCGACCCGCCCGCCTCAATGTCGCTGCGTAATGGCGAGCGCCAGATCCTCGTTGCGGCCTTCCTCGAGCCCGGCCTTCAGGTCGATCAGTGGGACACCCGCGCACAGACGGCTGTGCGCGAATTTGCTGCGGCCAATCCGGGCGCTGACGTCGAAATCCTGTTTGACCAATCCACCTATGTCGTCGATCGGCTGGCGGGCCTCGCACAAAATCTCGGCTTCTCCGCCCTGATCGTGTTTGGCGTGCTTTTCCTGATGATGGGGTGGCGTTCGGCCTTCATCGTGGGCTCCGCGCTGCCGCTGACCATCCTTCTGGTGATGGTGCTAATCAATGTGATCGGCCAGCCGTTGCACCAGATGTCGGTGACCGGTCTCGTCGTCTCGCTTGGCCTGTTGATTGATAACGCCATTGTCGTTGTGGACGATTACCGCTTGCTGCGCGCTCGTGGCATGGAGCGCCTTACTGCGCTGGAAAAGGTGGTCAAAACCCTCTTCGGGCCGCTTCTGGCCTCTACCATGACGACCGTTTTCGCGTTCGCGCCGATTGCATTGTTGCCTGGTTCTGCGGGTGAATTCGTAGGCATGATCGGCGTCTCAGTGATCTTTTCGATCCTGGCCTCCTTTGCTCTGTCCTTCACCGTCATTCTGGCGCTTGCGGCCTGGTTTGATGACGGACGCGCGGGAGAGCAGAACGCGCCACTCTGGCGGGACGGCTTGAGGTCCAAACCACTCGCCTGGGCCTACCGCAAGCTGCTCGACGCGACGATCTCCCAGCCCGTGATCGGCATCATCCTGTCGGTCCTGCTGCCGTTTGCAGGCTTCTTCGCCGCCTCCACCCTGCCGTCGCAATTCTTTCCGCCCACAGAACGCGACATGTTCCAGGTCCGCCTGATCCTGCCGCCGGCGACCTCAATTCAGGCCACCACGCGCCGGGTCGAAGACGCCACGGCATTGCTGGAAGGCTATGACGGGGTAGAGGACGTCAGCTGGGTGATCGGGGAGTCCAGCCCGCGGGTCTATTACAACATGCTCGCCGGGACGCAGGGGCGCCCGAATTTCGCCCAAGGCTTTGTGCGCACCGAATCCGAAGCCGCCACGCGCCGCATCGTGACCGATGTTCAGCGCCGCGCCCGTGCTGAATTTCCCGAGAGTCAGTTCCTCGCGATCCCGTTTGAGCAGGGGCCACCCCGCGCCGCCCCGATCGAACTGCAAGTCATCGGACCGGATCTCGCGGTCCTTGATCAGATCGGTGACGACATTCGCCGCGTCCTCGCACAGGTGCCGGGCGTCACCTACACCGAAGCCCAGCTTCGCCTCGGTGAACCGGTGGCCCAGCTGCAGGCCGATGAGGCGGCGGCCGCCCGCGCAGGCCTGCGTCTCACCGATCTGGCCGGGCGAGTGCGCGCCGATATCGACGGCGTGATCGGCGGTTCCGTGCTGGAGGGGGTGGAGGAATTGCCCGTCCGGGTCATGGCCCCCACATCACGACGCGAAGCGGTCAGCCTGATCGGCGCAACGCCTTTGCCCGCTGGCAGTGACAGCGCGGTGCCGGGCCTTGTCGGGGCCTTCGGTCCGGTCACGCTGCAGCCGGAGACCGCGCTGATCACGCGCATTGATGGTCAGCGGGCCAATCCGATCTACGCCTTTCTGGACCCCTTCGTCCTGCCGGCACCCGCACTTGCCCGCTTTCAGGAGCTTTACGAGGAGCAGGGCCAGCCGCTGCCGCCGGGGTATCGCATCGCGGTGGGCGGAGACGCCGAGAACCAGGGCGATGCCATGGGCGATCTGATGAGTACCGCCTTGCCCCTGCTGACGCTGATGGTGGCGGCCGTGGTGCTCGCCTTCAACTCCTTCCGCTATGCCGGTGTGGTGTTTGTGGTGGGCTTTCTGTCTGCGGGACTGGCGATGTTCGGTGTGTGGATGTTCGGCACACCGCTGGGGTTTAACGCCATCATTGGCTCGCTGGGTCTGGTGGGCCTGTCGATCAACGGCTCCATCGTGGTGCTTTCAGCGCTGAGGGCGAATGAGAAGGCCGTCGCGGGCCACCATGAAGCAACACGCGAGACCGTTGTGGACGCCACGCGCCATATCCTGGCTACAACGCTGACCACCATCGGCGGCTTTGCGCCGCTGCTGATTGAAGGCGACAGCTTCTGGCTGCCGTTTGCTGCGGCTGTGGCGGGCGGCGTTGGCGGATCGGCCATTCTGGCGCTGGTCTTTGCTCCATCCGCCTTCGTCCTGCTCAGCCGATTTGACCGCAAGGCCCCGAAACTGGAGCCTCAACCGGCGTGAAGAGTCGGGAGAGCGCCATGAGTGGGACCAAGCGTGGGCCCTGGACCATCACCGCTGAGCGGCAGGTCTATGACAATCCGTGGATCAGTGTCAGCGAGTATGACGTGATCCGTCCTGATGGGGTGCCGGGCCTTTACGGGGTGATGATCCCGAAGCATCTCGCGGTGGGCGTGGTCCCGATATACCCCAATGGCGACACGCTTCTGGTGGGCCAGCACCGCTTTGCGATCGACACCCATTCCTGGGAGTGCCCTGAAGGCGGTGGCAAGAAGGATGGCGATCCGCTTGAAGCGGCAAAACGCGAGCTGGCCGAAGAAACCGGGTGCAGCGCAGACCACTGGGTGGAGCTCAGCCGCACTGCGGTCTCGAATTCAGTGACAGCAGAATGGGCGGTGGGCTTTATGGCCTGTGGCCTCAGCGAGGGCGAACCGCACCGTGAGGGCAGTGAAGCTGACATGGTTGTGAAGCGATTGCCCTTCCATCAGGCGCACTTAATGGCCATGTCTGGGGACATCACAGACGCCTTTTCCATCATCATGTTGTCAAAGGCTGACTATCTGGCGCGAACGGGCGCATTGCCCGACGCGGTCGCCCGCGCGATGCTGGGCACGACAAACGCATAAGGACGGCGATCATGAGCCTGGCTGAAAGTCCGACAGACCTGAATGAGCGTGCCGAGCGGGGCCTGCAGGATACGGTGTGGTCGCGCCTGCGCTACGAGGCGGCCACGGCTGCAGCGTCCGAACCCATGCTGGCGAGCTATCTCAATGCCGCGATCCTGCGCCATGACAGCTTCGCGACGGCCCTGGCGCACCGCATCGCTGCGAAGATGGCCGACCCGCAGCTGGACGTGCTGCAGATGCATGACGTGGTCACCAACGCGCTTGCCAAGGAACCGGGGCTCGCTGATCAGGCCGCGGCTGACATGCTGGCCGTCGATGAG
This sequence comes from Oceanicaulis sp., assembly GCA_043513725.1. Lineage (GTDB taxonomy): Bacteria > Pseudomonadota > Alphaproteobacteria > Caulobacterales > Maricaulaceae > Oceanicaulis. The sequence goes on from CP121338.1 coordinate 2,841,600, forward strand.
CGCGATCCGGCCTGCCAGTCGCTGCTCCAACCCTTCCTGTATTTCAAGGGCTTCCACTCGCTGATGTGCTACCGCATCGCGCACTGGCTGTGGCGCCAGGATCGCGAAACGCTGGCCTTCCACCTCCAGAGCCGCTGCAGCGAGCGCTTCGGGGTCGACATTCACCCCGCCGCGCGCATCGGCTGCGGGGTCATGATCGACCACGCGACCGCTGTGACCATTGGTGAAACCGCCGTGGTGGGCGACGATGTCTCGCTGCTGCACGAGGTGACGCTGGGCGGGACGGGGACCGAGGATGGCGACCGTCACCCGAAGATTGCCCGCGGCGTACTGATTGGCGCAGGGGCCAAGGTGCTGGGAAATATCACGGTGGGTGAGGAAGCGCGGATCGCGGCTGGCTCAGTGGTCCTCAGCCCGGTTCCGGCGCGCTGCACGGTTGCAGGGGTTCCGGCAAAGCCGGTCGGTGGCCCGTGCGCAGAGCCATCGCGCACTATGGATCAAACACTTAACAGCGGCGGGTAGGGTGCTTTCACCTGACGCCATTGCCCTTTTGGCCGGTGGCGTTAGGCTGCGCGGCGAATTGTGACCCCCCTAACTGAAGGAGCGCCGAGCATGGCTGCACCCGTTTTCACCCGTCCTGAAGCTGCCAAGGTTGAGGCTTTCCTGCGTGGAAAACTGAACCCGGAGCTAAAAGTTCAATTGCGTCAACGCGCTGACGAGTGTGCAGAAATTTACATCGGCGCTGAGTGTCTCGGTGTGGTGTCGAAAAATGTGGAAGAGGGTGAGACTTCTTTCTCGTTCGAGATCACCATTCTGGACATCGATCTTGAGGATATGTGATTGGTGCAGTTAAGCGCTAATCGCTTGATCTGAAATGGTTTTGCGCGTCGACGCTCTGGCCAAGACATTCCCCGGCGGGGTGAAGGCCGTGCGCGACGTGAGCTTCACGGTGGGTGCCGGAGAGCTGGTCGCGCTAGTCGGCGAATCCGGCTGCGGCAAGACCACGACCCTTAAATGTATCAATCGCTTACTCGACCCCACCTCTGGGCTGATCGAGCTTGAGGGCGAGGATATCTGCAGCCTTGATCCGGTGGCGCTGCGTCGCCGAGTCGGCTGGGTGATGCAGGGCGATGGCCTGTTTCCTCACCTGACCGTAGCGCAGAATATCCTCGTCACGCCGCGCCTTCTGGGCTGGTCAAAACCTGATTTATCGGACCGGGTTGATGAGCTTCTGACCTTGGTTCGACTGAAAGCTGACCTGTATCGGGATCGGCTGCCGTCTGAGCTGTCCGGTGGCCAGCGACAGCGCGTTGGCGTCGCCCGCGCGCTCGCCGCACGTCCCAATCTGATCCTCATGGATGAACCCTTCGGCGCGCTCGACCCGATCACGCGCGACGGCCTGCGCGAAGACGTGATGGCGCTGAAAGCGCAGCTCAACTTTGCCGCGGTTCTGGTGACCCACGACATGGCCGAAGCGCTGCTGACCGCTGATCGCATCGCGGTGATGGATAAGGGCGAGATCATCCAGTACGGCACCCCGGCCGACCTGCTCGCCAAACCGGCCGGACCGCTGGTGGAGCGCATGCTGGAAACGCCACTGCGCGAAGCCCGGCGCGTGCGTGACCTCACCGAAGGGGCCGGCCATGTTTGAGGCGCTTCCCGACCTGATTGAGCAGTTGCCCGCCTTTCTGGGTGGACATCTTCAGCTGTCGGTCGCGGCACTGGTGGCTGCGCTGGTGCTGTCGCTGCCGCTGGGCGTTGTTGCCGCGCGCAATCCCAATATCGCCACGCCTGCCCTGACGGTGGCGAGCGTGATGCAGACCATACCGGCCCTGGCGCTTCTGGCGCTGATGGTGCCGATCCTCGGCGGCACGATCGGCTTTGCCCCGGCCTTCGCCGCGCTCACGCTTTACGGCGTTCTACCGGTGCTTCGAAACACGATTGTCGGCCTGCAAGGCGTGGACCCGGTGGTGCGAGAGGCCGCGCGCGGCGTGGGCATGAGCAACACCCAGTCGCTGATTCAGGTGGAGCTGCCGCTGGCGGCCCCGACCATCGTCGCCGGCATTCGCACGGCCACTGTCTGGATTGTCGGCGCGGCGACGCTGGCGACGCCTGTCGGCGCAGCGAGCCTCGGCAATTATATCTTCTCCGGGCTTCAGACGCGGACCTGGGCGGCGGTGGTCTTTGGCTGCCTGTGCTCGGCGGGCCTTGCCATTCTGATCGACCAGCTGATCCGCGCCATTCACGAGGGGCTGGAAGCGCGCAAGATCGGCCAGGCGCTGGTGGCCGCGCTTGCCGCCGTGCTGGTGCCGGGGGCCGCGATCATCGGGGCCGGGCTCTACCAGCCCGCCGCAAGCGTTGCCGCAGCAGGGCAGGCCGAAGGCGAGTCCATTTTTGAAGCGCCGGTGGTCATCGGAGCCAAATCCTTCACCGAGCAATACATTCTCGCCGACGTTCTCAAGGGCCAGCTTCAGGTCGCGGGCGCGGACGTACGTCGGCTCGATAATCTGGGCTCCACCGTGGTCTTCGATGCGCTCGTTTCCGGCGAAATCGACGTCTATGTGGAATATACCGGCACGGTCTGGGCGAACCTGATGGGGCGCACCGATCCAGCCCCGCGCCATGTACTGAATGCGGCGGTCACCAGCTGGCTCTACGAGACCCATGGCGTGGTGGTGCTGGGCCAGCTGGGCTTTGAAAACGCCTATGGCTTCGCGGTGTCGCGAGCGCTTGCTGAAGAGCACGACCTTCAAACCATCGCTGATTTGAACCGGGTGGACGGCCTGTCGGTGGGGGCGGATCCTGAATTCTTCTCTCGGCCTGAATGGGATCGGATCAAGGCGGCTTATGGCCTGGAACAGACTCGCCAGCGGCCGATGGACTCCACCTTCATGTATGGCGCAGCCCGCGATGAGGTGGTGGACGCGGTGACCGCCTACACCACCGACGGGCGCATCCTCGCCTATGACCTGGTGGTGCTGGACGACCCAGCGGGCGCGCTACCGCCCTATGACGCCATTGTGGTCATGTCGGCTGACGCCGCCAATCGCCCCGGCCTCGCCGAAGCGCTCCAGCCGCTCATTGGTTCCATCGACGCCACCCTCATGCGCCGCGCGAACGCCGCCGTGGATGTGGATCGGCGGCCCGTGAGTGAGGGCGCGGCGGTGATTGAAGAGGCGTTGGAGTAGGGGGGCTTTATCACCCTCAACGTCATCCCAAACTTGATTTGGGACCCGGCGGAACCAAGGGTGCGACTGGGTCCTGACTTTCGTCAGGATGACGGAGGAGAGGGTGCGCTTCATCCTGCCGGTCCTTCGAGACGTGCTTTGCGCTTCTCAGGATGAGGTGTTCATAGAACTTCTACTTTCCTCATCCTGAGGTGCTTTTGCGCGAGCAAAAGCCTCGAAGGACGCACGCCGTTTGCGCACAAAAAAGGGCGACCCGTTTGGGCCGCCCTTTCTCGTCAGAGGGGGTAAGCGCCTACAGCACGTTCAGCATGCTGGCGACCAGCGGGTGGCGGACGATGTCTTCTTTTTGAAGGCGGACCACCGAGATATCGTCGACGCTTTCCAGCTTGTCGGCGATCTGACCGAGGCCTGACAGGTCGGGCAGAAGGTCGGTCTGGGCCGGGTCACCGGTGACCACCATGGTGGAATTCCACCCCAGGCGGGTCAGCAGCATTTTCAGCTGGGCATAGGTGCAGTTCTGCGCCTCATCGACGACGACGAAGGCATTGTTGAGCGTGCGACCGCGCATATAGCCGATGGGGGCGATCTCAATGAGGCCTTCGGCCATCAGGGTTTTCAGGCGTTTCGGGCTGAGACGGTCCGACAGGGCGTCGTAGAGGGGGCGCAGGTAGGGCGCGAGCTTTTCTTCCATGGCGCCGGGCAGGAAGCCGATGGATTCACCCGCTTCCACCGCCGGGCGCGACAGCACGATGCGGCCCACTTCGCCGGCCTCAAGCGCCTCAACGCCCTTGGCAACCGCGAGATAGGTTTTACCGGTGCCCGCCGGGCCGAGGGCCATGACCAGATTATGGGCGTCGATGGCGCTCATAAGCTCGGCCTGGTTTTTCGAGCGCGGCTTCACATTCTTGGTATAGCTCTGGTCGCGCATGGGCTCTTTGTCGTCCGGTGACCAGTTGGTTCCCGGAAAGAGTGCGCGGACCTTTTCTTCCTCGTAGGCTTCAGCGTTGAACGATCCAGCTTGGCGACGTTTGGAAGCTCGCTTACCCATCTCATGCCCTCCAGATGGCAATAAAAAACCCCTCGCGCGGCAGCGGAGGGGTCAAAGAAGAGTCGTCAAAGCGGCGGGACTCAAAAGCAGCCGGTGCACTGGGCGGCGGCGCGACTTCCGGTCCGGGGGGTGAGAACGGGAACACCGGTCTCTCCTTTCGCTTGTTCGACCTCGACATGCACCTTTCGGTGCGGCGGGCGACTCGAATCCTTGAACTCGAATCGCATACGCAGTCTCATCTTAGGACAGTGAACGAATTATGAGTCCAGTCGTCTTGGACTTGTCAGACCGGTGTCACCAAACCGCAACGTTTGGACGGACACGCCGCAGCAAAAGGACCTTCGCCCCATGACGCTTTACGCCCTTGATGGTCACGCCCCCGATATCAGCGCAGACGGGGCCTGGGTCGCTCCGTCCGCCAGTGTTATCGGCAAGATAAAGCTGGAGAAAAACGCGTCGGTCTGGTTTGGCGCAACGCTGCGCGGCGACAATGAATTGATCACGATTGGCGAGGATAGCAACGTCCAGGACGGCACGGTGATGCATACCGATATGGGCTTTCCATTGGTGCTTGGAAAAGGTGTGACGGTCGGTCACAACGCCATGCTGCACGGCTGCGAAGTTGGGGATTACTCGCTGATCGGGATCGGCGCGACGATTCTCAACGGCGCGAAAATCGGCAAGAACTGCATCATCGGGGCGCACGCGCTCGTCACCGAAGGCAAGGAGATTCCCGACGGTTCAGTGGTGATGGGCTCACCGGGCAAGGTCGTGAAGCAAATCGCCGAGGGCGTGGACGTAATGCTCAAAGCCAGCGCCGACCACTATGTGGAAAACGCGCAGCGCTTCGCGGCGGGGCTGAAGGAGGTTTAGTCCTTCCGGCCCCACAGATCGCGGATGCGCTGGTCGGCGTCGCGGCCCAGATTGAACCAGGCGGAGCGGTCGCGCGAGGCGTCGACGACTAGAAGCTTCTCGTCCTTGCCCAGAAGGTGGCTCAGCTCGTTGCGCAAATGGGCTGCGCTGGCAGCCCCGCGCAGGATCCACACGCCGGCGCTAATCGGTTGGACATCACCAAACTCGGTCAGCGCTGCGGTGAACGCGTTGCGGCTGTCATCGGTCAGTTCAGCGGCGATGATGAAGTTGGCGGTCTTGGCATCGGCGGGCAGGGGGCGCTTTTCGGTCGGCGCGCGGCGCGCCTCGTCCAGCCAGGCCTTCAACTGCGGTGTCGCAGAGGCGGCGGAAAACTCCCCGTCGCGCTCATCAGACACGATGGAATGGGCGGCCACCCGTCCTTCGGCAATAAAGGCTCGCATCTGGGCACCGGTGTAGGGGCCATAGACACGGCCTTCGACTTTGACAAACCAGGTCATGGTAATTCCGTCATCGCGAGGCATCAGCGTCGTTCTCCCAGCCAGCAGCGTGTCTCGCTGCACAAGCTTTCACCCATTCAAGGCAAGATTCAGGCCGAATGATCACACTATGCGGGCATCAGGTGACGCTTTCACGTCGCTGCCGCAGTTTTAAAGATGAAATCGCAGTTAGAGTGGCAGGCCTAGCGGTCAAACGCGATCGCAAAACCGTTGTCGATCCAACGCGCTACCTTGCCGGTCATGTCACCGATACGCACCGGTTCGCCCACACGCGGGCGTTCAAGGCAAGCAAAGGCCGCCCCTGAAATCGACACGTCGATGACATCGGCCTGGATGATCACACCGTCCTTCAGGTGCAGCTTGGCCCGTCCGCGACCCGGTTTGCGCGGCGCTGCGCGGTCTTCTTCAAGGCCCAGGCGCTCCATATTGAAACGCCAGGTTATGGCATCGGCCAGGCGATCACGCTTTAGCTGGCTGGAGGTGGTCAGGTGGACCGCAAAGCCCGCCTTTCCGGCGCGCACGACCTGGCCTTCCATGCGGCCAATGCCGTCAAACAGCAGCACCACCCGCTCGCCCATGCTCGGCGGGGTCTTCGAGGCGATGCGCGCTCCGCCGGGGGATACATCCACCAGCGTGCAGCCGAATTCGCCAACGCTGGGCGCAAGTCCGCGGCCCGGTGAGGACAGGCGCACACGCCGATGACGGCGGCGCTCTTCAGCCCCGCGCGCGGCGATCTTGATCTTGCGGCGATCGAGCCGGCTTCTGATATCTGTGACGTTCGACATGGATCAAACCTCTTCCAGCGCAGCAATCTGCCTGACAGAGGCTTAATTAATCGCTAGCCGCGGGGGCTAAATGTCATTGGCGGCCAGCGCCCGGGTCGGACGTTCCATAGCGCCGTAGAAGGACATGGTGGGATCGGGCTCGCAGGCGGGACGGATTTCTGTCAGCCGGTGGCGCACAATGGGACGCAAGCTCGGCAGGCCCGCACCCAGCGGCTGGTAGAGGCCGAGCGCCCGGTCCAGAAAGCCTTCCGGCCCGCGCAGGGGCAGCAGGGTTAGCTCCACTTCCGACGTGGTGGAATCAAGGGCAATCGCCTCGGTCACCGCGCTCGCAGGCGCTGGCGCGGACAGCGCCCCTTCCAGAAGCGCGCGCATGTGCTGGCGGTCATGCCCCTCCCACAGGGACAGGAAGTTCTGGTCGCGAAACTCCCGGCGGTGCATGCGGCACAGGCCGGTACCAGCCAGGCGGAACACGTGGTGATCACTGTCCATCCGGCGTAGCAGGAAGAGGTTGGCCAACAGCCCGCCGAGGTCTTCGGGCAGGATTTCTGCGCGCAGGGGTGCCGGTTCATTCTGGCGCCTGGCGTTCCAATAGGCCAGCAATGTCTGGCTGTTACGATGTCTCACGGCGAGCCGTCCTTATGTATGGCGTCGGCGCGTGAGAGGGATGCGCCGGCAAGTCGCCGCCGTCACTGCAAAGCCCTTGCCAAGTGGCTGGGGTGGTGTGGGATCAAAGACATTGAAACCCCGGCCAAGGCAAAGCCGCAGAGCCGGGGCCGGGTTGAGGTGTTGGCTCCCAGTCCTGAGCGAGGTCCCGGATCTGCGCTTCGCTGGTCCGGGATTTCAGGTCACTTCGGATTATCAGGTCTTGTCATAGGCCGGACCTAGACAAACTGGCCCGCCGCTTGCGTGGGTCGTTCCGAATAGTTTCGGAGACCGCCATGCGCGTTTCATCTCGGTACGCTTCCATGCTTGTGGCTGTTGCAGGCTCGCTGATCGCCAGCGCTGCGGCGACCGCCCAGCATGCGCCTACGCCCGTGTCACCGCCGCCGCCGTCGCAGCATCCGTGCTGTACCCACCCCGGCGGTCCGACGATCCATGCACCGAATGTGCATATCGGCGGTCCAAACATTCATGTCGGTGGCCCGAACATCCATGTTGGCGGGGTGCATCTCAACAGCCACGTGAATGTCAATGTGACGGCGTCTGCGTCGGCCAGCGCTTCGGCGATGGCGAGTGCGAATGCCATGGGCCGCGCCATGGGTAATGGCGGCAACACCTATTTCTACTCCGGTGGGGGCTATGTCGGAGGTGGGTCAGCGCCGGGGGCAAGTGCGCTGACCGACCTCCGTCTGGCTGGCTCGAGCTATGAGCTGATCGAGGAAGAGCGCACGCGCTGGGTCGAGGGCTGGCGCGTGGTCCGCGTGGTCTGCATGGACGACACGGGCACGCCGCACCCGGCCTCGCGACCCGACCCCGAAGAGCAGGTCGACCCGAACTACAACGGCGAGATTTTCCGCTGCATGTCCGGCACCGCGCTGCACGCGACGATCGGCTGGCGGGAGAACGGCCATGACCGCTTTGATGGCGGGGAAACGATCCAGTGCCGCAAGGGCGAGGCGCTGCGCCACAGCCCCGGCGGACACTTAAGCTGCGCCACCCAGGAACCGCGCCGCAACTGCAATGAGCGCTCATTGCTGCGCCTGCACGGGCCGGGCGTGAAGCTCGTCTACTATCGCTATGAAGAGGTCTATACCGAGACGGTCCGCCAGGAGACCCGCCGGACCGCAGCCTCCTCCATGACCTTGATGCTCAATGGCGGCGTGGGCGGCTATCGCTAACCCCCGCTGAGCTCCAACACCAACCCACCACCACCCACTTTTTACCCCGGATGTTCCCTGCACCCGGGGTTATTTTTTTGTGTCGGTGCGTCCTTCGAGACGCTCGCCAAGGGCTCGCTCCTCAGGATGAGGATTGTTGGAGCTTTTTGAAAACCTCATCCTGAGGAGCGCGCAGCGCGTCTCGAAGGACCTACAGAACAAATCTCAAGATTTGTCGCCACCGATTTATTCGGGGGACCCATTCAGTGTCCTTTGGATTGGCATTTCCCAATCTGTATGGGTGGCCCGGACGAGCCGTGCCATGACAGGAGTAGGCGTCGCCTAAAACCCGTCGAACCGCGCAAACTCACCCAAATCGGCGCGTTTGGAGCGCAGTTGATTGACCTTGGCGTCGGGGTCGGCGTGGCCGAGCGCCATGCCGCAATAGACGATGTAAGGCGCTTCAAGATTGAGCGCGTCACCGACGGTTTTCGCATGCGGTGTCCAGGCTTCCTGCATGCAGGTGGCGAGGCCCTTTTCCTGGGCGGCCAGCGCCACGCTCATCATGAACATGCCCAGATGGGCCCACTGATTGGCGTTCATGCGCTCATCGATGGCGAAGAACAGGCCGACCGGTGCACCGAAGAACTGATAATTCTGCATCAGCCAGTTTAAGCGCGCGGCCTTGTCCTCACGCGGCACACCCATCAGGGCATACATGTCCTCGCCCAGCTCATAGCGGCGGCTGCGATAGGGCTCCCACAGCTTTTCCGGATAGACCGGGAAGTCGGCTTCGTTGCTGAACGGGTCTTTGGAGAGCTTGTCATTGACGGCGTCGATGACTTTTTGGCGGGCCCCACCGGCGACCGCGATCACCTTCCACGGCTGCAGATTACCGCCGGATGCGGCAAATTTCGCGGTGTCCAGAATGTCGGCAATCTCGCCTTCTGACACCGGCGTATCAAGGAAGGCGCGCGTGGAAATGCGCGATTTGAGCGCTTCGGTGACGGTCAAGTCTCTCTCCTGATCGAAAGTGCAAATTGGGAATTCGTGCCGGTGAGGCTAAACAAGAATAAGTCGATGAAAATGGACTGTATTAGGCGTTCCTCGAAGCCAGAGTATTCGATGCCTTCGGCGTGGTGAGCAAATCTGTCCCGGTAATCTTTAAACCATGGAATATTGAGGCGGTTAAGAACCTCATGCTGTGTTCCGCTGGTTAAGGCTCTATAGTTTTTGTACGCTAATGACCGGATATCACCCTTTTGACCTACCTCTAGCGACTCGCATGCAAGAATAAATAGGAACATTCTTAAAGGGCGATCGTACTCATCTAAGGCTTTATCGAAATATTTGATCGCCTGTCTATGCTGTAACGTAAATTCGGAGACGTGACCAAAATTGTCAAAAAACTCTGCTCCAGGGACCTGATGTGCAAGACCGCTGAATTCATCGGGCATCATGAAGCTTTTTGAAGGAACGCTAATTTTTTTCGCTTTTGGGATCAAACTCAATTTCAATCAGATGGTGTAGGGCTATTAAATTGCCAAACAGCGCATTTGAAATTGCGCGCGCACTGACAAGCCTTTCATAGGCTCCAGTGCCTCTGTCGGCTCCCGCCTTGGTGATGAAGCACGCATATTCGCCACTTGGTATCTTTCTCTGTCTGACCTCGGCGGCGAAGTTTAGTTGGCCAGAGTTGAAGGTTGGAGAAAATTCAGCGGCGGGCAATTCAATGCCGTCATGGCTATCCAAAAAACCCATCCGTACTCCCAATGATTGGGATAGCCGCTGAAAAGGCTCGAAAAAGCGATTGTCGTTTTTTACCGCCATATATCCGACCGACGCGAACAATCTTATGATTACAGGCTCATTCCAGTGATCTGGGACGAGTCCTGCCAACCCGTCAGATCGTTCTAGTAATTCCATCAGATCGAAAAGCTGGTTCCGCAGCCGCAGGCGGCGGTGGCGTTGGGGTTCTTGATCTGGAAGCTGGCCCCGATCAGCTGGTCGACATAATCGATCACGCTGTCGGTCATGAATTCCGCGCTCATCGGATCGATCAGCACGGTGGCGCCATCCTTCTGGATTTTCAGATCATCGTCCGCGGCTTCGCTCGCCAGATCGAACTTGTAGGAGAAGCCTGAACACCCGCCCCCTTCCACGCTGATGCGCAGGAATTTGGCGGCCGCTTCGCTCGCCGTGATCTGGTTGATCTGCTTGGCGGCGGATTCAGACAGGGCAATGTTGGCGTTGGTCATGGCACAGCTCAGACTTACTTTGCGTCGTCCACCAGTATATGGACGTGCGAGTCGGTCTAATAAACCCCCAAAGCCGCTTAAAAGAAGGGCCAAGCGCCATGTCCTATGTCCGCGCCGCCTATGCCTGCGATCCTGCGAAGAGCCGCGGGCGAGAGCATCCGCAAGCCGAAAGCGCCATGCGCAGCGCGTTTCAGCGCGACCGCGACCGGATCATCCATTCCAGTGCCTTCCGGCGCCTGAAGGAGAAAACGCAGGTCTTCGTGGCCCACGAGGGCGATGCCTATCGCACCCGCCTGACCCACTCGCTGGAGGTCGCGCAGATTGCCCGCACGCTGGCGCGCGCTCTTCAGGTGGATGAGGATCTGGCTGAAGCGGCTGCACTTGCCCACGATCTGGGACACCCGCCGTTTGGACATTCGGGCGAGGACGCGCTGCAGGACGCCATGACCAATTATGGCGGCTTTGACCACAACGCCCAGACCCTGCGAGTAATCACCAAGATCGAAACCCGCTATCCGGAGTTTGAGGGGCTGAATCTCGCCTGGGAAACGCTGGAAGGCGTGGTGAAACATAATGGCCCGCTGATGCGCGAGAGCGATGATCCGTCCGTGCTGCCCTGGGGCTTTACCGCCTATCCGGCCTGGCGCGGGCTGGAGCTGCATACCCACGCCAGTGTCGAAGCCCAGATCGCGGCGCTGTCTGACGATATCGCGTACAATAATCACGACATTGATGACGGCCTGCGTTCCGGCATTCTGTCGATTGAGCAGCTTCTGGACCTGCCGCTGGTTGGCGATGTGTTCCGCCGCTGCCGCCAGCGTCATCCCGACATTTCAGAAGACATCCTGATCCACGAGGCCGTGCGCGAAATGATCGGCCTGATGGTCGGTGATGTGCTGGAGGAAAGCCGCCGCCGCCTGAAAGAGAGCGGGGCACAAAGCCCGGAGGAGGTGCGCGCGCTCGACATGCCGGTCGTCGCCTTTTCTGACGACATGATGGAGTCCTTGAGCGCGGTGCGCCGCTTCCTCTATGCGAACATGTATCTGCACTACAAGGTCAAGCGCATGAAGGAGAAGGGAAAAATGGTGGTCCGCCAGCTCTTCTCGGCTTTCCTGGATGACCCGATGATGTTGCCCACCGCGCTCTATCGGCAAAGCGATGGTCCGCGCATGGAAGGCACCGCTCGCATCGTCTGTGACTATATTGCGGGCATGACTGATCGCTACGCCGTGGAGGAGCATCGCAAGCTCTTCTCGGTGGAAGGCTGGCGCTAGCCCATCAAAGCTGTGGAAATGCGCTGGTGTGCGGGGGCGCGCAATGGCGCAGCCCTTGTTATGCTGTCGGTAACAGTTTTTCGGCGAATCGCCCCTGACGGGTTGAACCATGAGCGATCAAGACAGCGGCGGGACCTACGCTCCGCCCCCGGACGAATACGAGACGTTTGACGCCCGCGATGCCGAACAGGATCGCCGGGGCTGGCTGTTTCTTGGCGCGTCGGCAGTGGTCTTCGTGCTGTTTGTGGCCGTGGTCTACAACACCTTCCAGCTGGGGGTCAGAGAGCGCGGCGAAGGCTCGGTCATCGCGCCCGATGCTGAGCCCTATCGCGTCGCCCCGGAAGATCCCGGCGGATACGTAGCCCCCGATCAGGATTTGAGCGTGACCAGCCTGCGTGAGGGCGGGACAGGCTCTGAAACCGGTGAGGATGAGGCAGAAGACACCCCTCCCGCACCCGCACGCGACGTTGAGGAAGAGCCGGTCGATCCGCCCCAGCGCGACATGCCGGCGGTTCAGATTGAAACGGCGGATGCGGATGCGTTGGACGAGCCGGCCACCAGCGACCCCGTGACCAGCGAGCCCGTCGCCGAGGAGCCCGAGCCGCAACCCGCAACGCCGGAGCCGGAGCCGGCGCCGGCGGAGCCAACGCCTGCGCCATCTCAACCCTCGCTGGATGATCTGATTTCCTCGGGCTCCGACGGGCGCTTTGTGGCGCAGATCGCCGCCTACCGCTCCGAAGCCGATGCCGAAGCCGGCTGGATCAACTTTGTATCGCGCTATCCCGAGCTTGCGTCGGGCCGCGCGCCGGACATTCAGCGTGCAGATCTGGGCGATCGGGGCGTCTTCCACCGGCTTCGTATCGCCGCGTTTGAAACCCGCGCCGATGCGGCCGCCTATTGTGATGCGCTGTCGAACCGCGGGCAGGCCTGTCTGGTGGCGACGCGGTGAGTGTCAGCTCGGCCATATACGGGCTCGAAGGTGAGGTCCTGACGCCGGACGAGAAGGCGTTTTTCCGCGACGCAAACCCGTGGGGCTTCATCCTGTTTGCGCGCAATATCGACCGGCCAAAGCAGGTGAGGGCGCTCACTGACAGCCTGCGCGATTGTGTAGGCCGCGATGTGCCGGTCTTCATCGACCAGGAGGGCGGCCGCGTTCAGCGCTTCAAGCCGCCAACCTGGCGCAAGGCTTCGCCGGCTGAAGTTTTCGGCGAGCTCTACGACCGCGAGCCGGAGCTGGCGATTGAGGCGGTGACGCTGAACCATCGCCTGCTTGGCGCGGAGCTGATCGCGACCGGGGTCGACGCCGATTGCGCGCCCTGCCTGGATATCCGGGTTCCCGGGGCCCATGACGTGATCGGCGACCGGGCTTACCACAAGACACCGGAGCCGGTGCGCGTTCTGGGTGCCGCGGCGCTGGCAGGCCTGCTGGATCAGGGCGTTCTGGGCGTTATCAAGCACATCCCGGGGCATGGCCGCGCCGGCGTCGACAGCCATCTGGAATTGCCGGTGGTGGATGCCGATGAAGAAACGCTGACCAGCACCGATTTTGCCGCCTTCGTGGGCATGGAGAGCGCGCTGATGGCGATGACGGCCCATGTCATCTATTCGGCCATTGATCCAGACCACTGCGCCACCCACTCAGCCGAGGTGATCGGTCGTATCATCCGCCAGCATATGGGTTTTGATGGCCTGTTGATGAGCGATGACCTGTCTATGGAAGCGCTATCGGGGAGCCTGCAGCAGCGCGGCGAACGCGCGCTGACCGCTGGCTGTGACATGCTGCTTCACTGCAACGGCAAGATGGATGAGATGATCGCGGTCGCCCACGCCGCAAAGCGCCTTGATGGAGATGCCGCCCGGCGCGGTGAGACGGCGCTGTCGGCGCGTCGGCGCCCCGCCGAGTTTGATACCGGCGAGGCGGTTCAGGCCCTCGACAAGCTGTTTGCCGAAGCCGGACTGGAGCCTGTGTCTTGAGCGATCTGTTCGACTCCATGGGCGAAGAGCCGTTCGAGGCCGCCGAAGAGGCGGGCGAAACGGAAGCCCTGGTGCTCGACATTGGTGGCTGGGAAGGCCCGCTCCACCTGCTGCTGGCGCTGGCGCGCAAGAACAAGGTCGATCTGGCCGAAATCTCCATGCTGGAGCTGGCCGAGCAGTATCTCGTTTTCGTCAATGAGGCCCGCCGCAAGCGGCTGGACATCGCGGCTGATTATCTCGTGATGGCCGCATGGCTGACCTATCTGAAATCGCGCCTGCTGCTGCCGAAGCCGCGCCCGGATGATGATGAGCCGGAGCCTGAGGTCATGGCCGCGGCGCTCGCCTTCCGCCTGCGCCGGCTCGATGCCATGCGCGCGGCGGGCGATGCCCTGTTCAATCGTGCACTGCTGGGCCGGGACGTGTTTGCCCGCGGCGCACCGGAAGGGGTGCGTTCGGTCAAGACGCCTGCCTATGAGGCGGAGCTCTACGATCTGCTGAAGGCCTATGCCGCGCGCCGGGAGCGCAAGGCGTTTGCCACCTACAAGCCCGCCACGCCGAAGGTGTATGGCCTGGAGCAGGCGCGCAAACGGCTGTCGCAGATCGCGACGCGGCTGACGGGCTGGGAGCGGTTTGATGCGCTCCTGCCTGACGATCACGAGTTGGGCAAGGATGCGCCGAGCCGGGCCAGCGTGACGGCGAGCTCGCTTCTAGCTGCGCTGGAGATCACCAAGGAGGGTGACACCCATATCCGCCAGGACGGCACCTATGAGCCGATCTGGATGCGGGCTTCGGAGTCAGACAGTAAGGCCGAGCCGGTTGCCGGGACGGGGGAGGAGCGATCATGAGCGATCAGGACGACGATCGCGATCCGATTGGCGAAGCCATCGCCGCGCTTCGCGAGCAGGCCGAAGCCAAGCCGGCCGGTGATGACGGGCCCCCCGGTGTGCGCCTCGCTGTGAATAATGACGCCGAATTGCTGCGCATGGCCGAAGCGCTGCTGTTTGCGGCCAATGAGCCGCTCGATATCGACACGCTACGCACACGCCTGCCCGATGATTGCGATGTGCGCGCGATCCTGAATGGTCTGCAGGCGAAATACGCTCAGGCCGGGGTCAATCTGGTCGAAGTTGGTGGGCGCTGGCGCTTCCAGACGGCTGAGGACCTGTCCTTCCTCTTGCGCGTGGAGCGCGAGGAGCCGCGCAAGCTGTCTCAGGCGGCGCTGGAGACCATGGCCATCATCGCCTACCACCAGCCGGTCACCCGCGCCGAGATTGAGGAAATCCGCGGCGTGGCGGTGTCCAAGGGCACGCTCGACCAGCTGCTGGAACTGAAATGGATCCGTATGCGCGGGCGCCGGCGCTCTCCGGGGCGGCCGGTGACCTATGGCACGACCGATGCCTTCCTGGATTATTTCGGCCTTGCCAATGTGTCCGATCTGCCCGGCGTTTCGGATCTGAAGGCTGCGGGATTGCTCTCCAACCGTCTGCCGCCGGACTTCTCCATCCCGGCACCGGGGCGCATTCCCGGTGAGGAAGAAGACCTCTTCAGCGAGGAAGAAGCCGCCCAGTTCCACGTCGACTTTCTCGACGGTGAAGACCCTGAAGGCGGCGAGGACGGATAATCCAACCTGATTTCCCCTCGTCATTCCCGCGAAGGCGGGGATGACGAAAAGTTGGTTGGTGACCTCAAACCCGTGCGCGCGATATTGGACCGATGGGCGATAATCGCTTACACCTGACGTGTTCGCTGTGCCGCGTGCGCGCAGCCAGAAGGAGTGATGGTTCATGGCCCCGCATTGGACAGGTCTAATTATCGTCGGGCTTTTGCTGTTCGTGCTGTTTGGCCGCGGCAAGATTTCTGCGCTCATGGGGGATGTGGCCAAGGGTGTGACCGCATTTCGCAAGGGGCTGAAGGACGGCGACGAGGAGTCTGATGACACCAAGTCGGAGACCCGCACAGAGTCGCTCAGCTCCGACGCCGAGACTTCAGCTGAGGCGCGCCGCGAAGACGAACGCGCCGGGAGCTAGAGCTCATGAATCCGGGCATCGGCCTGCCCGAATTACTGGTTCTCGTGGTGCTGGCGCTGGTTGTCGTCGGGCCGAAAGACCTGCCGCTCATGGTGCGCCGGGTCGGCCAGTTTGTCGGGAAAATCCGCGGCATGGCGCGCGATTTCCAGCGCAGCTTTGACGAGCTGGGCCGTGAAGCCGAGCTGGCCGAGCTGCGCAAGGAAGTCGAGGCGCTCAAAGACGCCAATCCGCTCAACGATGTGAAACGCGAGTTCCGTGCCGCCGAAGCCGATGCCCTGCGCGAGGACACTGCTGAGAAACCTCACCCGCGTGTGGCCGAAAAGTCCAAGCCGAAGCTTGAAGCCGGCCAGCTGAAACCCGCAGACCCCGTCGCCGACGATGACGACGTGTCTGAGCGCAAGTCGGGATAATCATGGCCGAGACGGACGAGGATATCGACGAGGTTGAAGCCTCGCGCGCGCCATTGATGAGCCATCTCGAAGAGCTGCGCACGCGGCTCATCTGGTCGCTGGCCGCCGTTGCGGTGATGTTCGTGGGCTGCTTCATCTATGCGGAGTGGATCTACAACGTCCTGCTGGTGCCGTTCGAAGAGGCCGCGCGCAATGTGCGCGGCGGGGAGCTGGATCTGCAGCTCATCTTCACCGCTCCGCTGGAATTCTTTTTCGTGAAGATGAAGCTCGCCCTGTTTGGCGCGATCGTGCTCGCCTTCCCGGTGCTGGCCTATCAGGTCTGGGCCTTCGTCAGCCCGGGACTCTACAAGAATGAGCGCCTGGCGTTCACACCGTTTCTTCTGGCCGCGCCGGTGCTGTTCGCGGCCGGGCTCGCCTTTGTCTACTACTTCATCCTGCCCTTCGTGATGGGCTTTGCGCTAGGCCAGGAACAAGTGGGCGGCGAGGGCCCGCAGATCCAGCTGCTCACCCGGGTGTCAGAGTATCTAAACCTGGTCACCACGCTGGCGCTCGCCTTCGGGATCAGCTTCCAGCTGCCGGTGCTCCTGTCGCTGCTGGGCAAGGCCGGGATCATCACCAGCCAGAGCCTGATCAAGTTCTGGAAGTTCGCACTGGTTGGCATCGCCGCCTTTGCCGCCTTCGTCACCCCGCCTGATCCCATCAGCCAGTTCTTCCTCGGCGCGGCGATGTTCGGCCTCTACGGCCTGTCCATCCTTGCGGTTAAGCTGGTGGAGCCGAAGGATGAGGACGAGGACGAATAGGGCTTGCTCAATCCTTTTTCCTCGTGGATGGGACCGGTTAGATGAGGGTTATCGACGCTTCATCCTGCTCGGTATGAGCAAGCTCAAACGCACCCCCTCACCCTGACCTCTCCCCCTTGTCCAAGGGGGAGAGGGGACATCAGCATCGTCTTTAGTCTTCAAACGCAGACACAGTTCCTCTCCCCAGACTTGGGGAGAGGTTAGGTGAGGGGTGAAGCTCATAGAGTGCTCACGTGGCCCACATCCTGTGCTGGACGCCAGCGCCTGACCCGCGTATCACGCGGCGCTGTTACTCGACCTGAAAAATCCGGGCTTCACCCATGCACGATATTCGCTTTATCCGAGACAATCCCGAGGCCTTTGACGCGGCGATGGCTGCGCGCGGGCTGGAGCCGCAGGCGGCTCGCCTGATCGAGCTGGACCAGAAGCGCCGGGATGCCACATCGCGCCTGCAGGCGCTGGAAACCGAGCGCAACGCCAAGTCCAAGCAGATCGGCAAGGCCAAGGCCACCGGCGACGAGGATTTATTCAACAGCCTGCGTGCCGAGGTGGAGCGTCTTAAGACTGAGATGGAGGCCGCCGCCGAGGACGACCGCACGGCCGCTGAGGTTTTAAACCAGCATCTCGCCGCGCTGCCGAACCGTCCGATGGATGATGTCCCGCCGGGCGAAGACGAAAACGACAATGAAGAAGTGCGCGGCTGGGGCAACCCGCGCGAGTTTGATTTTGAGGTGCAGGACCACGTTACCGTGGGTGAACGTCTGGGCCTCGATTTTGAGCGCGCCGCGGCCATGTCGGGGGCTCGCTTTGCGGTGCTGACGGGCCAGCTGGCGCGGCTGGAGCGCGCACTGTCGGCCTTCATGCTGGATCTGCAAACGACCGAGCATGGCTATCGCGAAACCAGTGTGCCTTACATGGTGCGTGACGAGGCCGTGTTTGGCACCGGCCAACTGCCGAAATTCTCCGAAGACCTGTTCCGCACTACAGATGGCCGCTGGCTCATCCCCACCGCTGAGGTGCCGCTGACCAATCTGGTGCGCGATACCATCCATGCCGAAGGCGACTTCCCGATGCGCATGACTGCGCATACGCCCTGCTTCCGCTCTGAAGCGGGCTCGGCGGGGCGTGATACGCGCGGCCTCATCCGCATGCACCAGTTCCACAAGGTGGAGCTGGTTTCAGTGACAACGCCGGAACAGTCCGCCGACGAGCTGGAGCGCATGACCCAGTGCGCCGAGGAAGTGCTGCGCCGTCTTGAGCTGCCCTATCGGGTGATGCTGCTGTGTTCGGGCGATATGGGCTTTGGCGCGCGCAAGACCTACGACCTTGAAGTCTGGATGCCGAGCCAGAACACCTATCGCGAGATCAGCTCCTGCTCCAACTGCGAGGACTTCCAGGCGCGCCGCATGAATGCGCGCTTCCGCCGTGAGGGTGAGAAGAAGCCGGAATTCCTGCACACGCTGAACGGCTCTGGCCTGGCGGTCGGCCGTGCGCTGGTGGCGATCCTGGAAAACCATCAACAGGCCGATGGCTCGGTCACCATTCCTGAAGCGCTGCGTCCCTATATGGGCGGACTTGAGGCCTTAAAGCCGTGAGCGAAAGTCTTCGCATCCTGATCTCCAACGATGACGGGATCGACGCGCCGGGCCTGACGGTGATGGAGGAGATTGCCCGCGCGCTCTCAGATGATGTGTGGGTGGTCGCCCCGCTGCAGGAGCAGTCCGGGATGAGCCGCGCGCTAACCCTGAACGCGCCGCTGCGCGTGATCGAGCGCGGGGCTCAGCGCTTTGCCGTGACCGGCACGCCGACTGACTGCGTGCACATGGCGCTCGATGGCGTCATTGAGGGGCGGCGGCCTGATCTGGTGCTGTCCGGCGTCAATTCAGGCCAGAATCTGGCTGAACACGTGACCCTGTCCGGGACCGTTGCCGCGGCCATGCAGGGCGCGCAGCTGGGCGTGCGCTCCATCGCCCTGTCCCAGGCCTATGGTTTTCAGGGCCGGGCAAAGATTGAGTGGGAGACCGCGCGCGCTCACGGTGCGGCGATCATCAAGCGCCTGCTTGATGCGCCCTGGAGCGAGAACACGCTGATCAATGTGAACTTCCCCGACCGCAAGCCCGATGAGGTGACCGGCACCGAAGTGACCGTGCAGGGCTTTCGCGATCAGGAGATCCTGCGCGCCGAACAGCGCACCGACCTGCGCGGCAAGGATTATTACTGGCTGGGTTTTAACGGCAAGCTGTCCAATCCGCCGGTGGGGACAGATCTGCGTGCCATTTATGAGGGGCGGATTTCCATCACGCCCCTGCAGCTTGATCTGACCAACCACGACGCCCGCGCCCGCCTCGACACCGCGTTTGAGGGCTTCACCTCGTGAGCGCTGGTCCGGATATCCGGATCATCCAGCTTGTGATGGCGCTCCGCTCTGCCGGGCTGTCCGACAAATCGGTACTGGCCGCCATTGAGCGCACGCCGCGTGATATCTTCGTGCCCCAGGGCTTTCAGGATCAGGCTTACGAGAACCGGCCGCTGCCGATCGATTGCGGTCAGACCATCTCCCAGCCCTTTGTGGTTGGGGCGATGACCCAGGCGCTGAAACTCGACGATCGCTGCAAGGTGCTGGAGATCGGTACGGGCTCCGGCTACCAGGCCGCGGTGCTCGCCCGGCTCGCGCGCCGGGTCTACACGGTGGAGCGCTATCGCACCTTGTCAAAAGAGGCTGAGGCCCGCTTTGCCGAGCTGCGCCTCAGCAATATCGTGCAGCGTATCGGCGATGGCGCGCTCGGTTGGCCGGAGCCGGCCCCGTTTGACCGGATCATCGTTACGGCGGCTGCCGCAGAGCGTCCGGATACGCTGCTCGCTCAGCTCAAGCCCGGCGGGATTGCCGTCGCTCCGGTGCAGCACGGCCCCAAACAGGTCCTGATCCGCTATGTGGCTGACGAGGCAGGTGCCATCACCGAAGAAGCGCTCATGGATGTGCGCTTTGTCCCGCTGGTGTCCGGGGCGGCCCGCGCGCTTTAGGCCGATCACATTTCGTCGCAGGCGCGCGACTTCATCGCGAAACGTGCTACTTTACGTGGCGGGGCTGAGCTGCACCTGCGATCGAAGGAGGATCACATGGTCTTTGGATCTCTTGTAATGGCCGTCGCGATGGCCGCTGGTGCCCACGGTGATGGTCACGGCGAAGAGGCTGAAATGAGCGCTGCGCTCGCTGAGGCTTTGGCCGGGTTTGAGCGCACGGGTGAAACCCGCAGCTGCCTGTCGACCTACAGCATTGACGAAATCGACCCGATTGATGACTCCCACTGGATGGTCACCACGCGCGGTCGGGGAACCTTTCTGACCGAGGTCTCTCGCGGATGTCGCAATGCCGACAATGGCTTCACCTATCTGCAGTATCAGGTCACCGGTGGCCGTCTGTGCCGCGGTGACATTGTTCGGGTGATGTCCCAGTCGGGTGGTTTTGTCGAAGGCTCCTGCAGCCTTGGTGACTATGAAGAACTTTCGCCGGTCGAGTAGGCGCATTTAAGCTTTGGTCAACGCCTGATTAACGCTCCCGCGCGATGATGGATGCTGACCGGTTCATCATCCGCAGGAACGCATCCGATGCGTCTTCGCTCATTCCTCTGTGCTGTGCTCGCGACAGCGACACTCTCGGCGTGCTCCAGCGCGCCGCGTGAGCCTGCGCCGATTACCCGAGGCGGTGCCAGTACCGTGGCTGCGTCGTGCACCGGCGGCGTCACGGTTCGCCGTGGCGACACGCTGTATGGCATCTCGCGCCGGTGCGGTGTGTCGACGCAGGAGATTGCGCGCGAAAACGGCCTGCGGCCGCCCTACGCGCTTAATCCGGGCCAGCGGCTGCGCATGCCGGGGCCGTCAATCTACACCGTCCGCCGGGGCGATAATCTCTATCGCATTGGTCTGGCTCACGGGATGACGACGCAGGAAATTGCGGCGCTGAATGGCATTCGCCCACCCTATGACATCTCGCCGGGCCAGGAGCTGAGGGTGCGCGGTCAGGTTCGCGACGTAGCGCAGGGGCCGCAGCAGCCAACGCCACGCACGGACAATGGCGGATGGACTCCGCGAACGCCGCGACCCCAGCCGCAAAACCCAGTCCCGACAGCGCAAGTCGACTTCGCCTGGCCGCTGAACGGTCCGATCATTGGCCGCTTCGGTGAGCAGCAGGGCACCCGCCTTAATGGCATCCGCATCGGAGCCCGTGTTGGCGAACCGGTGCGCGCATCAGCGCCCGGCGAGGTGGTTTATGCGGGCAATGAGCTGCAGGGCTATGGCGAGCTGATCCTGATCCGCCATGAGAATCGCTGGGTCACCGCCTATGGTCTGAACACCGAAATTCTGGTCCAGGAGGGCCAGCGCGTGGTCGCAGGTCAGCATATCGCCAACGCCGGTGGAGCCGGGGGCGGGGAGACGCCCGCGCTGCATTTCGAGATCCGGCGCGGCGTTACACCGGTCAATCCGGAGCAGCAATTACCGTCAAGATAGACTGTGCTTGGCCGTTGCCTCTTGTTGCAACGGGGTCGAGCCCCGATATAGTCGCGCGTCCCTTTACGAAGGCCGCAACTACGGAGCTGATATGACCGCCAACAGCCTTTTCCTTCTCACCGCCGGTGGCGGCGGGATGAATGCGATCCTGATGCAGATCGCCCCCTTCATTCTGATCATTGTGGTCTTCTATTTCCTGCTGATCCGTCCGCAGCAGCAGCGCATGAAGCGTCATCGCGAGCTGATCGACAATCTGCGCAAGGGTGATGACGTGGTCACGTCCGGCGGCCTGCTGGGCAAAGTCACCAAGGTGACCGACACCGAGGCGACGCTTGAGATTGCAGAAGGTGTGCGTGTGAAAGTGGTCAAGGCGACCATTTCTGAAGTGCGCAACCGCACCGAGCCGGCCAACGACGCCAAGGCCGACGGCTAACCCTTCCTGCAGCCACCCGGTGGGCGCTGCGACCAGACGATTTGAGCTTCCATGCTGTACTTCTCACCCTGGAAAATCGGCACCATCCTTGCCGTCATCCTGATCGGCTTTGTGTTCACGCTGCCGAACTTCGTGCCTGAGAGCCAACGCCTGAACGAGCAGGGTGAGCCTGTCGGTATCTGGCAGACCCTGCCGCACCGCACGGTCAATCTGGGTCTCGACCTGCGCGGCGGTTCCCACCTCGTCTTCGAGGTGGATATGGAGCAGGTCCGCGAAGAGCGCCTTGCCAACCTCGCCGAAGATGCGCGCGGAGCCATGAGCGAGCGGCCAATCATTCCGCACGCCCGGCCGGCGGTGATTGGTGACCAGGTGGTCGTGCGCCTGTCGCGTGAAGACAGCATGGAAGAGGCGCTGACCCGTCTTGAAGAGCTCAATGAGCCGGTGACGAATTCCCAGGGTGCACGCACGCTCGACAATACGCTGGAGATCGTCAGCGATCCGGATGGTCGGACCATCCGCATGTCGATCACCGAAGCGGCGTTTGAATCCATCCAGCAGCGCACCATCGCCCAGTCGATCACGGTGATCCGCAACCGTATCGACGCCACCGGCACGACCGAGCCGAATATTGCGCGCCAGGGCAGTGACCGCGTGCTGGTTCAGGTGCCCGGTGAAAGCGACCCGCAGCGCATTATCGAGCTGGTGGGCACCACCGCCCGCATGACCTTTCACATGGTCGAAGACGGCGTGAACCCGGGGGCGGACGGCAATGGACGCACGCCGCCTGGCGTGGTGATCCGCCCGACCGATATTCCCGGTCAGCCCTATTTGGCGATCCAGCAGCGTTCACTGGTAACCGGCGAGCAGCTGACTGACGCGAACCAGACTTTCAACGAAAACGGCGCACCGGCAGTCGGCTTCAAGTTCAACACATCCGGTGCTCGCGCCTTTGGTGAGGCGACGGCCGGCAATCGCGGGCGCAGCTTTGCGATTGTGCTGGACGACGTGATCATCTCCGCACCGCGCATCAACGAGCCGATCCTTGGCGGTTCGGGTATCATCACCGGCAGCTTTACTGTGGAGTCCGCGACCGACCTAGCCAACATGCTCAGCGCCGGTGCGCTCCCCGCAGAGCTTACTCCGATTGAACAGCGCACGGTGGGGCCGGGTCTCGGTCAGGACTCCATTGAGCGCGGGCAGAACGCCATTGCGATCGGCTTTGCGCTGGTGATCGTCTTCATGGTGCTCGCCTACGGGCTGCTCGGGCTCTACGCGACGCTCGCCCTTCTGGTGAACGTGCTGCTCCTGTTGGGCGGTTTGTCAGCGCTACAGGCGACCCTGACGCTGCCCGGTATCGCGGGCATCATCCTGACGATTGGTATGGCGGTGGACGCCAACGTGCTGATCTTTGAGCGCATACGCGAGGAATACCGACAGGGCCGAACCGTCATCAACGCCATCGAGGCGGGCTATGACCGGGCCTTTGCGGCGATCCTTGATGCCAACGTGACGACCTTTATCGCCGCGGCCGTGCTCTATCTGATGGGCGCTGGCCCGGTGCAGGGCTTTGCCGTCACACTGGGGATCGGCATCCTGACCTCGGTCTTCACCGCCTTTGTATTCTCGCGCCTTCTGGTGGCCACCTGGGTCCGCCTGGCGCGTCCCAAGACGCTAGCGATTTAACGGAGCGGATCGATGAAACTTGCCCTCGTTCGCTTCCTGCCGGTCGATTCCGAAGTCCCGTTCATTCGGGGCCGGTTTGTGGCTTTCTTCGTTTCTCTTGCGTTGATCCTGGCCTCGGCCGGAGCCTTCTTTGGTATCGGCCTGAATTTCGGGATCGATTTCCGCGGTGGCACGCTGGTGGAAATCGCCACCGAGACCGAGACTGACCTCAATGATATCCGCTCAACGCTTGGCCAACTGCCGCTTGGCGATGTTCAGGTTCAGGCCTTCGGCGGCGACGACAACGCGGTCCTGATCCGCGCTGAAACGCTGGATGCCGCAGGCGGTGTGGCCGTGCTGGAACAGGCTCAGGCTCTGGGCCTGACCTTGCCCGACAATGTCGTGAATCGCGGGTCTGAGGACGACGAGGCGGCCCAGCAGGTGGTCAACGCCGCCATCCAGGCTGCGCTTGATGCCGAATTTACCGGCGTTGAATATCGCCGCGTGGAAGTGGTCGGCCCGCAGGTGTCCGGCGAGCTGATCGTGGCCGGGACCACGGCCGTGATTGGCGCGCTTGTCCTGATGCTGCTTTACATCTGGTTCCGCTTCGAGTGGCAGTATTCAGTCGGGGCCGTGCTCGCCCTGACCCACGACGTGATTGCCACCATTGGCTTTTTTGCCGTGACCCAGCTGGAGTTCAACCTGTCCACCATCGCCGCGATCCTGACCATCGTGGGCTATTCGATGAACGACACCGTGGTGGTCTACGACCGCATCCGCGAGAAGTTCCGCAAGTACAAGACCCGCGAAACCTCTGACGTGCTGAACATGGCGATTAACAAGACGCTGTCGCGCACGATCCTGACCTCCGGCACCACGCTGGTGGCGATTGTCGCCATGGCGATCATTGGCGGTCCGGCACTGGAAGGCTTCGCGCTGGCCCTGATCTGGGGCGTTGTGATCGGCACCTATTCTTCGATCTTCGTGGCAGCACCGCTGCTCACACTGACCGGTGTAAAGCGGGAAAGCGGCGAGGACGGAGACTCAGCCTTCATCGACAACCGGCCGTAAGTTTTGCGCAGTCAGAATATTCAGGCCCCGCCCATCGATGCCTTCGGTGATGGCGGCTTCCGCATCGCCGGCGTGCGAAAAGATGGCGATACGCTGATCGCAGCCAATGCGGCGCGGGGCTGGTCGCGTGCGGGTGAGGCCATCTTGGCCGCGGACTTTGCGGCCTTTCTGGACGTCACCGACAGGCCGGACATGGTCCTGCTGGGCACCGGCGAGCGTCTGATCCACCCACCTGCCGAAGTGCGCAAGGCCTTCCGTGAGGCCCGCATCGGCCTTGAGGTGCTGGACACCGCCACCGCCTGCCGCACCTATAACCTGTTGGCCAGTGAGGGCCGTAAGGTGGGCGCTGCGCTTGTTGCGGTCTAAGGCCTAACTCTCAACTGGGATGGCGGCGTAGGCGAGCGTGTCGAAGACGGCGCGGGCGCTGGTGGTGTCGCCGGTGCTGGCGCCTGGCAGTTCCTGGGCCATGACAATCGCAACCATACCGGTGGACGGGCTGACGACGAAATTGGTGTCGAAATATCCACCCCAACCGAAGTCTCCGACGCGGCGTGCCGGGTGATCGCCGGGACCGTCATAAATCACGCTGAGCGAGTAGCCGAAGGCCATGTCCACGCTGGCCATGCTGGGCGGCAGGCGGTCGCCCTGCACATGGGGCTCGGTCATGGCGCCCACGCTGTCCTCTGACAGGACACGCACGCCATCCAGCTCGCCGCCATTCATCAGCATCTGGGCAAAGCGGTAATAGTCGTTTGCGGTTGAGAACAGGCCCGCACCGCCCGCTTCAAACGGGGCAAGGGAGGCCTGGTCAGCACTGCCCTCGACCGGGACGAGGTCGCCCATATCATCGTGGGTGTAAAGCGTGGACAGGCGCTGGCGCAGCTGTTCGTCCGGAAAATAGCTGGTGCTGTCCATGCCCAGCGGGCCGAACAGACGTTCCTGCTTGAAGCTTTCAAGGCTCTGGCCCGACGCCAGACTGACCACATGGCCCAGCACGTCATTGGAGAAGGAATAGAACCAGCGTTCGCCGGGCTGGAAGTAAAGCGGCAGGCCTGCGAGCGTTTCCATACGCTCATCCATCGTGACTTCTGGCCCGCCCTGATAGATGTCATTGCCGATATAAAGCGCACCCAGATTGGTCTGGTAATCAAAGATATAGCCAATGCCGGAGGTGTGGGTCAGCAGGTCCTCGATCGTGATCGGACGCGACAGGGCCTCGGTCGGAATTTCATACTCGGTATTGATCGAGGTGGAGGTCGCCACGCGCGCACCGGCAAAGGCCGGAATGTAGTCGGACACCGGGTCATTCAGCGAGATCACGCCATCCTCGACCAGCATCATGATCGCAGCAGCGGTCACCGGCTTGGTCATGGAGGCGATACGCACCAGCGTATCCGCCGTCATGGGGCTGCCCGCTTCGATATCGGCGTAGCCGGCGCTGCTGACATATTCGATCTCGCCATGGCGGGCCATCAGCAGGACGACGCCGGAGCGGTCCTCATTGGCGACCAGCTCGGCCAGCCGGGCATCCATGGCGGCCAGCGCGGAAGGGGCAAAGGCAGGCGCTTCGGCGATTGTCTCGGCAGGGGCCGGGGCGGGCGCAGGTGTGGTTGCAACCTCCTGGCTTTCAACGATGTCCGGTGCGTCGGTTTGTGGGTCGCAGGCGGCGAGGGCGAGGGCCCCGATGGCAACAAAACTCAGGCCAAAACGGCGCGGCAAATCCAGACGTGTCATCGATGCATTCCCCACAAGAAAACGGCCGCAGCGATAATCGCCGCGGCCGCATCTTGGTCGCAAATTTCGTGCCTGTTAAGCCGCTGCGAAATTCTTCGCCGCAAACTCCCAGTTCACGAGATTTTCCAGGAAGGCACCCATGTAGTCCGGGCGGCGGTTCTGGTAGTCGAGATAATAGGCGTGCTCCCACACATCCATGGTCAGAAGCGGGGTGACACCCTCTTCGGTGAGCGGGGTTTCGGCGTTGAGGGTTTTGCGAACCTCAAGCTTGCCGTCCTTGGCCACCAGCCAGGCCCAGCCCGACCCAAACTGGGTCGCGCCCGCGCCGGTAAATTCCTTGACGAAATTATCGTACGAGCCAAACGAGGCATCGATGGCTTCAGCCAGCGCGCCGGTCGGCTTGCCGCCACCATTTGGGCTCATGGAGTTCCAGTAGAAGGTGTGGTTCCAGATCTGGGCGGCATTGTTGAACATGCCCATGTCCTTGGCAGCCCAGGACTTGGCCACGGTCTCTTCCAGGCTCAGACCCTCATAGGCCGAACCCTCAAGCGCGGCGTTGGCCTTGTCCACATAGGTCTTGTGGTGCTTGCCGTGGTGGAAATCGAGCGTGTCCGCACTGATATGCGGAGCCAGCGCGTCTTTGGAATAGGGAAGATCGGGAAGGGCAAAAGCCATGGGGTCACTCCTGACTTGGCGTTTAAATATTCTGGCTTCGGCAAACACACGACCGGACTGCGCAAGCAGCAACGAACGGCGATGACGAAGCGTCGCACGCTTGATATGGGGGCGATGGGCTATGTGTCCACCCGTTAAAAGGAAAGTCGCGTGACAGATTTCGACGCCCTGCTGGAAAAGACCGACCCGGATCGGCGCATGGCCGCACTATTTGCGCCGCCCGAGCTGCGCGGTCGGCTGTTCACGCTGTATGCGTTTTATCATGAGATCGCCAAGGTGCCTGATACGGTTAGCGAAGCGGTGGTGGGCGAAATGCGTCTGGCCTGGGCGCGCGATGCTGTCGCTGATCTGTTCGCCGATCCGCCCAAAGTCCGCCGTCATGACATCTATGAAGCCCTGTCGGAGTTGCGCGAAGCTCCCGGCGGCCCCGATCAGGACACGTTGACGACGTTGGTGGAGGCACGGGCTGCCGACCTGGGGCAGGGGCCGTTCCCAACCAAGGACGATCGGCGCGATTATGTAGACCGGACCGCCGTGGCGCTGATGCGTGCGGCGGCAAAACTCCTGAAACCTGATCTCGACCTTGGTGGGGAGCCGGGCGCAGCCATCATGGCCGCTGGTCGTTTGTGGGGCTTTGTGGGCTTGCTACGGACCTTCCCTGCGTTGTGCGAAGCTGATCGCCCACCCTTCAGCGCAGATGAGTTGGCGGCCTGTGAGCTCACTGAGATGGACCTCTCCAAGGGGCGCAAGCCCGACTTGGTACGCGCCACGCTGTCAGGCGTGGTCAAAGAGGCCGAAGACGCCCGCGCCATGTTGACCCGAACCCGCTCCAGCCTGCCGGCCGAGGTCTTCCCGGCGGTGGGCTATGCCGGCCTTGCGTCGGGTTATTTAAAGGCGCTGAAGCGTGTTTCAGACCCCTACCGAGAACTCGTCGAGCGCCCACTGGTCAGCCGCCAGTGGCGGCTGACCTGGGCGAGTTTGACAGGACGGGTCTAAGGGCGAGCGTACTGGCTTAGAAACGCTTCCATCTCGCTGAGCACAGCGAGGCGCGTCTCATACTCCAGCAGCCAGTGATCGCCGCCGTCCAACTCCACAAACCGGACCTCGGTGCCCGCCCGCTCCAGTGCTTCGGCCATCATTCGGCTTTGACGGAATTCCACAACGGTGTCGTCATTGCCATGTATCAGCAGGATCGGGATTTGCGCAGCCTCGGCCTGCTCGAGCGGTGAGCGCGCCGCATCAATCTCTTCGAGACCTTCACCGGAACTGTCGCCGGTCATGGTCCGCCGCCAGTAAAGCGACGCGCGCGAGTTGGAGCCCAGTCGATCGTCCACATACTGGACATGGCGGGCCATGCTCGTCAGGCCGTTGACGCTGATAGCGCAGTCGAACGCATCCGGCGTCAGCGTGGCTCCAGCCAAGGCAGCAAAGCCGCCATAGCTGGCACCTGCGATGCAGACCGAGGAGGCCAGCCCCTGCTCGCGGATAGCGGTCGCCGCATCCAGCACGTCTGTCTGCATGACGCCTGTGCCCCATTCGCCCCAGCCGACGGTTTCCCAATCCGCACCATAGCCGTCCGAACCGCGAAAATTCGGCTGGATGACGCCATAGCCGCGACTGGCGAGGAAGTGTGCGAAGTAGTCGAATCCGCCGGTATCACGGCTTGCCGGACCACCATGGACCAGCACGACAAAGGGCACGGGACCCTCAGTTTGGGGCAGGGTGAGATAGGCCGGAATTTCAACACCATCGCGCGCTTCAAACGTGATCGCCTGTCGCTGGGGCAGTGTGGTGCTGAGGAGCTCCGGATAAGCGGCGCGAACCGGCTCTGCGGTCCCGGCCGCGCGGTCAAACAAATAGTAGATTGTGCCCTGATCCGGGGGGTAGGCGTTTACAATGAAGCGTTGGCGATCGGCCGACCAGCTTCCCAACCGGATTCGAGCGCCGTCACCAAAAGCGCCTTCAAGCGCTTGCTCGACTTCGGCCAGCTCTTCGTCGAACCAGACGGTCTCAGGCACTTCACGTTCGATGATCAGGCCGACAATCTCGCCGTTATGGGGATCGCGCAGGATTGACTGGAAGTCGTTCTCGGGGTCCTGAAACAGCACCTCACCAAGCTCGCCGGTTTCAAGCGACATCTCCTGCACGAGGCGCGTATAGGGCGGTTCGACAGTGGAGCGGGTCAGGATCAGGTTTTCGCCATCTGGCGAGAAGCCCTGAACTGCCAGCTGAACGATATTGCCGCTACGCGTTGCCAGATCTCGCGACCGACCATCCTCATGGACCCGTACCGAGTATTCCTCATCGTCCCGGGAGTAGGTGAATTCGGCGTAGGTGGAACCATTCTGGTCGGCGACCCAGTAGGCGGATTCATTAGACCCGCGGGTCCGCCGCGAAACGGCACCGCTTTCAGGATCAACCCGGAAAAGGCTGTACTGACCGCCCTCGGTCTGCATTGACATCAACAGGTCGCCGGTTTCCCGCTCAAAGCCGACAAAGTCTGCTGTGCTGGGGTAGAGGGCAATGCGACGGCTCCCTGACGCGATTTCCGGGCGGTCCAGCAGAACGCGCCCGCGCATGTCCTCGACATCAACGGTGTAAAGCGTGCCCACATCAATATCGCCGCGCGTAAACAGGGGACGGATTGCCTCATCAACGGTCAGGATGAAGGTCTCGTCATTTGCCCATCGGATGCCCTGCATACGATAGCCGGCAACACCCAGCCCTCGCTCCTCACCGGTCGCCAGATCGCGCACGACCGCGAGCTTCCGATCGCCGGTGTGGGCGACGTAGGCAATCTGTTCGCCATTCGGTGACAGCGTCACGAACTGGGCCGACGGCAAGCGCGCGAAGGCTTCTGTTGGTGGTGCGTCCTGAGCAGTGGCGGCACCAGTCACAAGCGCAAGCGTGGCGAATAACGATTTGATTTTCAGCATTCTGATCTCCCCTCATTGGGGAAATGCTGGATTCAACCGCTCGCGTCAAGCGGGTGTCGCCCGTCATCCGGGAGCTGCGCGTTGACCGTTTACTCCGCCGCCTGTGGCTGAGGCTCGGCGAGCCAGGTTTCGACGTCGACAAGCGCGCGCGCCGTCATGGCCTTCTTCTTGGCCACCGACTTGTCCTTGCCGCGAATACGGCTGCCATCTTCGCGCCTGGTGGGCACTTCGACCTCGGGGAAGAGGCCGAAATTCACATTCATGGGCTGGAACGCGCCTTTCTTGCCCGGCACGTGGCCCGTGGTGATGTGCGTGAGAAGGGCTCCCAGCGCGGTCGTGGGCGGTGGCGGTGTGATCGCCTGGCCCAGCTTTTCAGCGGCGGCAAAGCGTCCGGCCAGCAATCCCATCGCCGCGCTCTCCACATAGCCTTCAACGCCGGTGATCTGACCGGCAAAGCGCAGGGACGGCCGGGCTTTCAGGCGCATCACGCCATCCAGAAGCTTGGGCGAATGCAGGAAGGTGTTGCGGTGAATGCCGCCAAGGCGGGCAAAGCGAGCCTCTTCCAGGCCCGGGATCATTTTAAAGACGTCGGCCTGGGCCCCGTATTTCATTTTGGTCTGGAAGCCGACCATGTTGAACAGCGTGCCCAGCGTATTGTCCTGGCGCAGCTGTACGACCGCATAGGGCTTCTCTTCAGGATTATGTGCATTGGTCAGGCCGCGCGGTTTCATCGGGCCATGGCGCAGGGTTTCGCGCCCGCGCTCGGCCATCACCTCGATCGGCAGGCAGGCGTCGAAATAGGGCGTGTCCTTTTCCCAGTTCTTGAACTCGGTCTTCTCCGCGGCCAGCAGCGCGTCGATGAAGGCCTCATACTGGTCCTTGTTCATCGGGCAGTTGATGTAGGCGGCCTTGTCTTCTTCCGTATCGCCCTTGTCGTAGCGCGACTGCTTCCACGCCACGTCCATATTCACGCTGTCCGCATAGAGGATCGGCGCAATCGCATCGAAGAAGGCGAGTTCACCCTCGCCGGACAGCTCGTGCACAGCCGCGGCGAGCGCAGGCGAGGTGAGGGGCCCGGTCGCGATAATCACGCTGTCCCAGTCCTCTGGCGGCAGGCCCGCGATTTCCTCGCGCACGATCTCGATATTGGGATGGGCCTCGATCGCAGCCGTGACGTGCTGGGAGAACATCTCCCGGTCCACGGCGAGCGCCCCGCCGGCGGGCACCTGGGCGATATTGGCCTTGTCCATGATGATCGAGCCGGCCCGTCGCATCTCCTCATGGAGGAGGCCGACCGCATTGGTCTCGTGGTCATCGGAGCGGAAAGAGTTGGAGCACACGAGCTCAGCCAGCCCGTCGGTCTGGTGGGCTTCGGTCTCACGAACACCGCGCATTTCATGGAGCACGACGCGCACGCCCGCATTGGCCGCTTGCCAGGCGGCTTCCGAACCGGCCATGCCGCCGCCGATGATATGAATGGGAGAAGTCTGGGTCATGGGGCGGGTATAATCGCCGCAGGCTTCCGGCTCAATCGGCTTACCTGACGAATTCGTCCCGAACACTGGATATGGTCGCCTCGGGTTGGGCACCTCCAAAGCGAGAATAAATCCATGTCCATGATATTGCGGGGAGTTGACGCCAGCTAGGGCTACGGGACAAGCTTCAACGCGTAATTGGGGAGAAGCTTCTTGCAAAAGTTGATTATTGCCGCAGCGCTGGTGTGGGCTGCGATATCATTGCCATCATACGCGCAGGAGCTGCCTGCCGAGGTCGTGGCCGCCTATGAGCGCCATGTCGCTGCCGTTCAGTCGGGAGACAATGAGCTGGCCGCTTCAACCGGTGTTGAGGCCTGGCAGCTGGCCGAAGACGCGCAGATCGACACCCAGACGTTGACGGTTCTTGCTCAGAACGCTGCGAGCGCGAGCGTGCGTATCGGTGATCATCAGACAGCCCAGGATGCGTATTTACACGTAGCCGAGCTGCGTGTTGAAAGCGAGGGCGAGGGAATTGTCGCGGCGAATGCCTTGCGACTTGCTGCTGAAAGTGCATTCCGCGTCGATGATGCCGATGGCGCTGTGGACATAGCTGAGCGCGCCGTCTCCATGCTGGAGGCTCAGCCCGCCTCTGAGCTTCGAAATCAGGAGCTTGCTCGGGCGTTGGGGCTGCAGGCTATCGTAGACTGGCGCGCCGGCAATTTCCGATCTGCCGGAAGTCACAGCAAGGCTGCTCTTTCAGCAGTCATGGAAGCTGACCTTCAAAGCTATACGGATTTGATCCAACTGAGCCTCATGGCCGGCATTTATGACTTCTTCGAAGGCGAGTACGAAGATGCGGCGTTCTGGTTTGCCGCGATGGAATACCATGTGGCGATCCACGACGCATCGGGCATGACCGCGGTGCGGGCCGGCGCATGGAGCGAGCATGCGCGTGACCAACTCAACGACGAGGAAGGGGCCAGTCTCTTGCGGCGGATTGTTCAGGCGGGCCTGTTGCCGCCCCAATGCGAGGAGGACTGTGAGGCGACGGTGGAAGACTCCGAAGCACAGGATGCTGGTGTATTACGCGTTGACGCTGAACGCGAGTACGCCCCCAACCCCGAATATCCGGTGGCGGCAGCTGAACGAGGCATTGAGGGGTTGGCGATGCTCCAGTTCGATATCGATGAAAACGGCGAAACGACCAATCTTCAGGTTATCGCCTCGGTGCCCGTTCGTGACTTTGGCGAAGTTGGCGCGGCGGCAATTGAGCGCTGGCGTTATAGCCCCGCCCTTCGTGATGGTGAGCCTGTGACCCGGACCGGCGTGACCATTCACTTTGATTTCAAGCTGAGAGATTGAGCGTGACGCATCTTTTTAAGGCGCCAATGGCTGTTCTGGCCTTCGTCGTGACCACCGCGCCTGTGCAGGCGCAAGATGACATACCCGGAGATGAGATCGCAGCGGCCTGGGCTGAAGGCGACCTCCAAACTGTTGCGTCGCTCGGCAGACGTGCGTTCGACAGTATCGCGGAAAGTCGCTGTGCAATGAGCCCGGATGCGGCCCGTCTCGCTTATGTGGCCGGTTTTGCGGGGCTTGATCCGCAGGTATCAATCGAGCGCGGCTATCTTTTCTGGGTGGCCTCCACAATCAATGAGGAAGTCGGGGGGCTGACCGACGCCGAGGCCGCTACGGCATCGTACTTTGCAAGCGGACCCGGCCAGAACACAGCCTATGACCGTGCCTACGCCACATCGTCTTACTTTCTCGATCCACCTGAGCCGGGGACGGATTGTCCTGAGCAGTTCACACAGGCGCTGGTTTCACCGCCCGCTCAGTCTGTGGACCATTTGATTGTGCTCATGGAGGCGCGGGGCGAACGCGCTGATTTCTTTCGCGACATCGTTCTGATCAATGGCTATCCGCTTGATGAGGCTGCTGCTTTCGCAGAACGCCTCGAGAGCCTCTCGCCCTATCAGCCAGAACTTTATTGGAGCCGCTCTCGCGAGTATGCGCCCAATGACGAGCACTATTTTCGTGTCTCCGACTGCCGGACATTCTGGAATCGCGACCGGGACCGGGTGGAAATCTGCCGCGAGGGCCACCCCGACGCTGGCTAAGCAGCCTGCAGCTCAGGCTTGGCGGCCCCATGGCTTGAGACTAAGTCCACTGCCATGATGATTGACCTTCCCGCCGTCACCCGCGCCCTGCGCTTTGTGCCGACCCATATCACGGCTGTGGCGGCCGGAGCCGGGCTTTATGCGCTGGTTTTCGCGTTTCAGTCCCGGCTCACGGCTCTAACCGGAGCGGGGGATCTGAATTCGGCGCTGCCTGCACTCGTCGCCGGCCTTCTGGCCTTCATTGCCTTTGTCGCGGCGATGGCCAGCTGGGGACGGATCGCGCTGGACAAGCCGGCTGGAAGGTTCGCCGGGCTTGATTTTGGTGCCAGCGAAGGGCGTTTGCTCTGGGCGGCGGTACTGGTCTTTATCCTGTGCAGCGTGGTTCTGCTGACGGCTGCCCTGGCGGTGGTCTTCATGATTGCGGCGCTCGCCCTCATCAATGTGGATCCCGAAGCCCCAGCCCCCGAGCCGGGCAATGTCGATCTGTTCGGGCTTTACGGCACCGGTGAATGGATCGTCGCATCGGTAATCTTTGCGATTTACGGCATTTTCGCGCTCTGGTTCTTCCTGCGCCTTGCCATGGCCTATCCTGCGACACTGGACGCGGGGCAGGTTCAGATCATGCGGGTCTGGCCGCTGTCCGGGCAGGGGCGTGCGGTGAAAATCCTGACCACCGTGGTGGCTGCGGCGTTGCCCGGCCTCCTCGTCCTCGTCTTGTTCAATCTCGCGTCAGCCACAGCGCTGGGCGTGTACCCCGCTTCGGCCCAGAGCGCCTCGGGCGAGGCCGGTGCGCTTCTGGTCCCTGCGCCGGTCTTCTGGGGCCTGTCCTTCGTCTATGGGCTGTTGAAGGCTGCACTGGTGGGGGCGCCCGTCTGCGCCGCCCTTTGTGCTCTCTATCGCGATCTGCAGGGCAAGGCACCGACACCCGGATTTTAGGAGACGCTGCAACAGTCTCAGGTTAACCTGGCAAGACCGCTAAAGCTTGATCGGAGGGGATGTTGGCTGGCGCGACATATGATTTTACCGATGGAACCTTTCACCTGTTCAAGGTGATGGCACGGCGTACAGGCGCGACCCTCTCGCTCATCGTCTGGCATGTGCTGGCCTATGCGGCTCTATTGAGCGTGCTGTGGATCGCGCTGTCGCCCGCTTTTCCGGTCATCATCAACGCGATCGAACAAAACCGGGAGCCCACCGAAACCGAAATCCTGACGCTGATCGGTTCGGTTTGGCTGGCCATGAGCCTCTTCTACCTGCTGGCCCTCGCGCTCGCGCTGATGGCGCAGGGGGCGTGGCTTCGCCTTTTAACTCATGGCCGGACAGCGTCAGGCATCCCGTTTCGTTTCGGGCTGGATGAGCTGCGCTTGCTGGGCGTGAATGCCAGCTTCATGGCCATGGGCTTTGTCGGTTGGCTTGTATTCTCGTTGATCTTTGGGCTGTTTGCTTTCGGGGCGGTCGGCTTGGGGCAGGGCATGGATGAGACAGCAGCCGCCAGTGCGGTGATGCTGATCTTCCCCTTGCTGTTTCTGGTTATCATGCCGCTGGTTATCTTCATCGCGCTGCGCTTTGCCGCTGCGCCGGCGATGACCGTCAATGAAGGACGCTTCCGCCTGTTTGAATCGTTCAAGGCGACGCGGGGCATCTGGGGCTGGATGCTGTTGTCCTACATCGTGATCTATTTCGTTGTGGTCATGGGTGCCAGCACGATTGGCGGGCTGCAATTCTTCATCGGGTTCATGGCCCTGTTCGATATTTTCCAGGTCGCGCAGGACATGCCCTATGCCACTGAGCCGTCGGAGTATCTGGCACTGGTCCTGCGTCCCGGACCGATCATTGCCATCGTTCTGATCGTCCTCATTCAGCTGATCATTCAGGTCCTGACCGAAGCGCTCTACCACTCTGTCGGAGCCTATGCGGCACTCCATTACGAGCGCCACAAGGGCACGACCGAGATCACGACTGCGCCCAGCGCGTCCGTCGGTGAGGCTCCGGGTGAGGGCTGAGGTCTAATTTTCCTGACACACGAAAAGGCACTGCCATGGGACAGGCGATTTTCAAACAATGGCCGAAGGATAGTCGGCGCACCTGGGGCTGGGCGGCCGTTCCGGTCGTTGTCTTGGCCTATGTCCTGTCGGCTGCGCCCGTCTTTATCGCTGCCATCGGCCTGTCCGTCCTGGAGCTGGCCGGTGGGGCCAGTGAGATCGAAGCGCAGGGTGTTGTCACAGCGTTTCTAAGCGACTGGCTTCTGGCCACGGTAGTCGTGCAGTTCTTCCTGTGGGCGGTGCTGATCTGGCTGTGGGCGCGGGTGTTTGAAAAGCGTAAAAGCCCGACCTTTGGTCTCAATCTCAGCCCGCTCATGGTGCTGCGCTATCTGATCGGCCTGCCGCTCGGTCTGGTACTTGTCGTCGCTATCGGGCAGGTCGCCGTTTGGCTGGGCGCACCGCTGGCGGAGACGGGCGAGGGGCTGGCGGGCCTGGAGCGGCTGGCCGACCCGATGATCCTCCTCAGCTTGGCGGGGGTCGCTTGTGTATTCCTTATTCAGGGCGGGGCGGAGGAAATTGTCTTCCGCGGCTGGCTGATGAGCACGCTTGCCGCGCGCTGGGGTGTGCGGGCGGGCGTGATCGCCTCCAGCCTGGTCTTCATGGTGTTCCACGCCCACGTCTTTATTTCAGGCCTGATGTTCGGCGTGATTGCGCTGGCTGGGCTCGGCGCCATGGGGCTGGTCTTCGCGCTTCTCAGCCTTGTTACGCGGTCCATCGTTGAAGCCGTTGCCGCCCACGGCGCGTTCAACGCCGCCGCGCTGATCGTTCCGGTGGCCATTGCACTGGCCGAAAACCCGGAGCGCAGCTTTTCAGATGTGTTCGGGGACATCTTCACCGCGGCGACCGGCACGGCGGGCGTGGCCAGCACCACGGTGGGCCCGGAAATGTTTGCCCAAGGCCTCGCCGCCGGCGGCATAGCTGCGATCCTCGCGGTCATCCTGCTGGCCCGCCGCCGGTCTCCGGCCTGGCGGGAAGAGGCTGTGGAGCCGTCTGCTTCCGAGGTCTAACCCGCGAGCTTCTTCGCCCTTGCGCGGTCACGCTCCAGCAGGGGTTTGAGATAGCGGCCGGTCCAGCTGCGTTCGACCTCTCCCACATCTTCCGGCGTGCCCGAAGCGACGATCTCACCGCCGCCCGAACCGCCTTCAGGCCCCAGATCGATGATCCAGTCGGCGGTCTTGATGACGTCGAGATTGTGCTCGATCACCACCACCGTATTGCCCTGGTCGACCAGCTCATGGAGCACTTCGAGAAGCTTGCGCACGTCTTCAAAGTGCAGACCCGTGGTCGGCTCATCGAGGATGTAGAGCGTCTTGCCGGTGGAGCGCTTGGCGAGCTCTTTTGACAGCTTTACCCGCTGGGCTTCGCCGCCCGATAGCTGCGTGGCGGGCTGACCCACCTTCACATAGCCAAGGCCCACGCGTTTCAGCGTTTCCATCTTGTCGCGCACGGACGGCACGGCCTTGAAGAAGTCGGCGGCTTCTTCAACGGTCATGTCCAGCACGTCGGCAATGGACTTGCCTTTGAACTTCACTTCCAGCGTCTCGCGATTGAATCGCGCGCCGTGGCAGACATCGCACTCCACGAAGACGTCGGGCAGGAAGTGCATCTCGATCTTCACCACACCGTCGCCCTGGCAGGCCTCACAGCGCCCGCCTTTGACGTTGAAGCTGAACCGGCCGGGCTTGTAGCCGCGGGTCTGGGCTTCGGGCAGCTGGGCGAACCACTCACGGATCGGGGTGAAGGCCCCGGTATAGGTCGCCGGGTTGGAGCGCGGGGTACGTCCGATGGGGCTCTGGTCGATGTCGATAATCTTGTCGAGCTGATCGAGGCCTACGACGTCGTCGTGCTCGGCCGGAACCGAAGAGGCCCCGTTCAGGCGCCGGGCGGCGGCCTTGTAGAGCGTTTCGATCGTCAGGGTGGATTTGCCGCCGCCGGACACACCGGTCACACAGGTCATGACCTTCAGCGGGAAGCTGGCATCCACGCCTTGCAGATTGTTTCCACTGGCGCCTTTCACGGTGACGGACTTTTTCAGGTCCACCTTTCGGCGCACTTCGGGCAGGGGCACCATGCGGGCGCCGGACATGTATTGGCCGGTCAGGCTTTTGGGGTTGGCGGCGATTTCGGCTGGCTTGCCTTGCGCAACGATTTCGCCGCCATGGACGCCCGCCGCGGGCCCCAGGTCGACGACATAATCGGCCGTTTCAATGGCTTCCTCGTCATGCTCCACGACGATGACGGTATTGCCCAGGTCGCGCAGGCCGCGCAGCGATTCCAGCAGGCGAGTGTTATCACGCTGATGCAGGCCGATGGACGGCTCATCGAGCACGTAGAGCACGCCGGTCAGGCCAGAGCCGATCTGGCTGGCCAGGCGAATGCGCTGGCTCTCCCCGCCTGACAGCGTGCCGGACGCGCGGCTGAGCGTGAGATAATCGAGCCCCACATCCACCAGGAATTTCAGGCGGTCGCGGATCTCCTTCAGGATCCGCCGCGCGATCTCCAATTCCTTGTCGGTGAGCTCGCTTTCAATCTGTTCAAACCAGTCATTGGCCGCGCGGATGGAGCGTTCCCCCGCCTCGGAGATATCCTGACCGGCGACCTTCACGGCGAGGGCTTCCGGCTTCAGGCGCTTGCCATGGCAGGTTTCACAGGGCTGGGCGGACTGGAAGCGGGCGAGGTCTTCGCGCACCCAGCTGGAGTCGGTCTCCCGCCAGCGCCGCGACAGGTTCGGGATCACCCCCTCGAACGCCTTGGTGGTCGCGAACTGGCGCAGGCCATCCTCGTAGGTGAACTTCACCTTCTCCTTGGTGCCGTGCAGAACCACGTTGCGGAATTTTTCCGGCAGATCGCGCCAGGGCGTGAACATGTCCGCGCCGAAATGCTTGCACAGGGACTCCAGCGTCTGCTGGTAAAGCTTGGATGTGGCGCGGCTCCAAGGCGCAACCGCCCCGTCATAAAGCGACTTGTCGCGGTCCGGGACGACGAGAGCCTCGTCGAATTTCAAGCTTTGCCCCAAACCGTCGCAAGCCGGGCAGGCACCGAAGGGATTGTTGAAGGAAAACAGACGCGGCTCGATCTCCTCAATCGTGAAGCCGCTTTCAGGGCAGGCAAATTTCTCTGAGAAGACGATGCGGTCGTGCTTCTCGTGGTCGCCGTGGTCGGACGCAAACTCAGCCACCGCCAGGCCGTCGGCGAGCCGCAGAGCAGTCTCCAGGCTGTCGGCCAGGCGTTGCTCCAAGCCCTCCTTGGTAACGACCCGGTCCACGACCACGTCGATATCGTGCTTGTATTTCTTGTCGAGCTCCGGCGCGTCCTCGATCTCGTAGAAGGCTCCGTTGACCTTCACGCGCTGGAAGCCCTGTTTCAAAAGCTCGGCGAAATCCTTTTTGAACTCGCCCTTGCGCCCGCGCACGATGGGAGCCAGCAGGTAAAGCCGCGCGCCATCGCCAAGTCCGGTGATGCGATCGACCATCTGGGACACGGTCTGCGCAGCGATGGGCAGACCCGTGGCCGGCGAGTAAGGCGTGCCAACCCGCGCCCAGAGCAGACGCATATAGTCGTAGATCTCGGTGACCGTGCCGACCGTGGAACGCGGGTTCTTCGAGGTGGTCTTCTGCTCGATGGAAATCGCCGGAGACAGGCCTTCAATGGAGTCCACATCCGGCTTGCTCATCAGTTCCAGAAACTGGCGCGCATAGGCGGACAGGCTTTCCACATAGCGGCGCTGACCCTCGGCATAGATCGTGTCAAACGCCAGCGAGGATTTGCCCGAACCGGACAGCCCCGTGAACACAATCAGCTCGTCGCGCGGCAGGTCCACCGACACGCCCTTGAGATTATGTTCGCGCGCCCCGCGCACGGAAATGGTCTTTTGCGGATCACTCATGGCGCAGCGCGTCCTCATGGCTAGTGCGACCCAGCGTATTTAGGTCCGCAAACCCCATCTATCCACCGCCAAATCCCGTCAGGGCGCAGCAGGCCCGTGGACAGTGCGGCTTTGCTCGTGTTCGTTAACGTTTAAATCGCCGACTCATTGACGGCGAGAACATAATGTGAACAAATGCGCAGCGAAAGACAAGCGGGAGACGCGTGATGGCGGGTAG
Organism: Oceanicaulis sp.; assembly: GCA_043513725.1. Lineage (GTDB taxonomy): Bacteria > Pseudomonadota > Alphaproteobacteria > Caulobacterales > Maricaulaceae > Oceanicaulis. The sequence goes on from CP121338.1 coordinate 2,881,308, forward strand.
TGTGAACAAGGTGATCCTGGTGGGCAATCTGGGTGCGGATCCGGAAGTGCGCCGGCTCAATAGTGGCGACCCGGTGGTCAATCTGCGCATCGCCACCAGTGAAACCTGGCGCGACAAGGCCTCCGGCGAGCGCCGCGAGAAGACCGAGTGGCATAACGTCGTGATCTTCAACGATCAGCTGGCCAAGGTCGCCGAGAACTATCTGAAAAAGGGCGCCAAGGTTTACCTGGAAGGCCAGCTTCAGACCCGCAAATGGCAGGACCGCGACGGCAACGACAAATACACCACCGAGGTCGTGCTCCAGCGCTATCGCGGCGAGCTGCAAATGCTCGACAGCCGCGGCGAAGGCGGCGGCGATCGCATGGGCGGTGGTGGCTATGGCGGTGGCCGCATGGACGACCGCTCCGGCGGGGGGCAGCGCCAGATGGACGCCCCGAAGGAAGACTTCTCCTCCGACACCCTGGACGACGACATCCCGTTCTAGGACGCCATGCGCCCAATCAGTCGCACCTGAGAGGCTGGCCCTCTCAGGTGGGCTGGGCTTAGCTTGTGTGTGAGGGGCCACGTGGCCCGAATGGACAAACTTGGGGGATATCCATGAACCGTGCAAGCTACACCATGGAGCTGATGACCATTGTCGGCTCCGTTCCCGAGGACCAGCGTCAGGGCTTCATCAATGCCTTCCAGGCGTCTGAAAAGAACCCGACGGTGTTGTTCGGCTTTAACGTCTGGCTCGGTGGTCTGGGCATTGATCGCTTCCTCGCGGGCGACATCGTTGCCGGCATCCTGAAGCTTTTGACGGCCGGTGGCCTCGGGCTCTGGGTTCTCATCGACCTCTTCCTGATCGGCGGACGGGCCCGGGACAAGAATATCGAACTGGCGCGCCGCCTTCGCGAATCCTTCGGTCGCCCACAGGCGGCTGCGCCAGCACCGGCCTCGGCCCCACCGGCCCCCGACGGTGAAAATCCGCCGCAAGGCTAGGCTTGATCCGAACCAGAAACGACAACGGCCGGGCAAGGTGCCCGGCCGTTTTTTGTTTCGGATGGACAGGCGATTAGCCCTCAAACCACTCCACTGCGGCACTGGTTTCATTGCCGCCCGCCTGGGCCGCGCCGCCAATTGTCGCGATGCGGTTTCCGACGGTCACAGCCCCCAGGCCATGGCGCGGGGTGGGCATGGTGCTGGCCTCTCGCCAACTGTCTGCGGCCGCGTCATAGGCCCAGACCTGTGAGTAGACGCCACCACCGGTGGAGCTGAACCACTCTCCGCCAAAGACATATATCGTTCCGCCCAGAACCGCAGCGCCGAGGCCGCCCGCGCCGCGCGGACCGGCGACTGGCTCTGGGGTTGGCGCAAGCGTTGCCCAGCTGTTGGTTTCAGGATCATAGACCTCGTGGATGGCGGTATTGCCGCCAGATACCGTGCGTCCCCCGACAATGTGAAGACGCCCGTCCAGAACCGCGCCTGCAGCAGAATTGCGCGCCGTGGGAGCGGGAGCCGCGGCGGTCCAGGCTTCGGCCACCGGGTCGAGAACCACATGGGCCGTGGTGTCCGCGTGGTCATTCCAGTTGCGGTTGCCAGGTCCGGAGGGGCGGCGTCCCGTGACCACGTGGATACGACCGTTGAGATTGGCTACCACCGTTTCGGCATAGGGCTGGGCCATCGCCGGGCCGGGACGCCATTCATTGCGCTCGGGATCATAAATCCGCACTGCGCCGGTCATGGTCCAGGCCCCGCCGCGCTCTGCGGTAAAGCCGCCAATGGCATAGATCTCATCATTGAGCGCGACGAGGTTCGGGTGATGGGTCGGCAGCGGCAGAGATGCCCGCTCACGCCAGCGATCGGCCCCGGCGCCCAGGGCAAATACGCGGTCAGTAATCCCGATCGCTCCGCCATCCACATCCGGCGACAGACCGCCGGCCACATACAACGTGTCGCCCAACGCGGCCGGGTAGATTTCCTGCACGCGGATGGGCAGGGACGGACCGGCACTCCAGCCGGGCGCGAGTGGGTCACCGGGGGCAGGGCCAGCACTTTGTCCGCGCGCGCAGGCGCTAACGGCGAGGCTTGCGCCCAGACCTGTGAGCGCCACGCGCCGTGTGATGGCTGGCCCTGTCATCGCGTTACTCCGCTACTTCAATCACGCCGCAAACATGGCGCGCACCAGCGCCACCAATGGGCTGGCTCATGTGATCGTCAGCATTATCGTGGAACACAATCGCCGCGCCGTCATCATCCAGAAGCGCGGGCGCGCCACTCTGACCGCTCAGGCTGACGCGGTCGGTAAAGATCTGGGCGCGCGACGTGCCGTCAGAGTGGACATAGACATTGGGCATGTCCGCATTGTCTGGGCCCTCAGCATTGAGGAGACCGTGCGGATTGCCATCCACATTGATATGGCCACCGGAGCTGGTGAAATCCGCGTTCGAGCAGTCGCCGATGGCGTGCAGGTGAGAGCCATGCCAGCCGGTGGCGCTGTCCGGCAGGCCGTCCATTTCAATGGTGATCAGCACCCCCGTCGGGCCCTGCTGAAACCGGGCCGAGCCCACAACGTCGCGATTGCGGTCAATCAGGCTGGCGGTTGCTTCTGTGACCGTGTGGCCATCGCCGTGGTGGTCAGCGGCACAGGCCGTGGACAGGCCCGCCAGCGCAAGCGCGGCGGGAAGGGCAAGGCGAAACAGCGTCATGTCAGATCTCCTTAAAACTAATCCTACTGGCCGCAGACTTAGACCAATTCTGCCAGAATTCGAGATGGCGCATCATGTGTGTTCGAGGAGCATTCATGCAGGCCATGTCGCCTTTTCAAGGGCTTGGGCGTGTCCGGACAGGATTTTCATCGCGTACGGGCGGTAATTTGCTTAATCTGAGTGAATGATGGGCGCATCAAGGTCACGACCACTGTTGCTGTGTGAGGTCTGCGCCGTCTGGCAGGGAGTGTTCCCATGACGCGCAAGCGTCCGAGCAAATCGGTGAAGAAGAGCGAGAGCCTTGAGGTCCGGGTGTCCTTCACCCAGAAGCAGGCTTTTGCGGCCTACTGCCGCTCGAAAGGGATCACCGTCAGTGAGGCCGTCCGCCGCTTCATTGATGCTGAACTCAGAACACAGAAACAGCGGTCATGGATTGGTCTTGAGAGGATAAATCACATGATACGCCTTATCTCGGCGCGCCCGCGCGCTGCACTCGGCTCTGCTGTCAGCCTCGTTGCCGCCTTGAGCATCGGAATCGCAGCACCATCATCGGCTAGTGATGGCCGGGCAGTCTTCGACGCGTTCGATACCAATGGCGATGCGTTGGTTTCTCGAAGCGAATTTATAACCGGGGTCCTGATTGAAGACGCCACTCTCACCATGAGAACCGGTGATGGCGACCTCCAGCCCGTCCCTACCGGTCGACTGACTTCGGCAGCTCATGTCGAGTTTGAACGCTATGACGTCAGCGGCGATGGCAAGATATCGTTTAGCGAATTCTCTGGGCATTATGTGTCTCGGATGCGTGAAGCCTTCGCATGGATGGACCGCGATAGCGATGGCGGCCTGACGATTGGGGAACTCGCCGACAGCCTTGGCAGTGCAGGAACGCCGGCAGCGCTGGAATTGCTTTCAGATCTCGACCGCAATCGCGACGGTGCACTCAGCCTCAGTGAGTTTCTCGAGGCGACAGATTAGGTCTGTCCGACCCGGTGTTTGAGGTGTGGGGCGGGGCGCACTGCTACCGCCCCATCCGTTTGCCGCTCCCCGGTCAAATTGCTAAACCTTTAACGCTAGGGCGCGCATGTGATTCCTGTGTGCGGCGCCGTCTGTTGAAGACCTGTGTGATTGCCTGTTCTGGCATGCAGCACCAACCGCGAGCGAGACCGCTTTGAGCACTCCGCCAACTGACGATCTGGAACCGCAAGAAACCCCTCCGCCGTCCGGCCCGGGGGTTTCCATCGAAGACGAGATGAAGCGCAGCTATCTCGATTACGCCATGAGCGTGATCGTCAGCCGCGCCATTCCCGATGCCCGTGACGGCCTGAAGCCGGTGCACCGACGCATCCTGTGGGCCATGCACGAAGGCGGTTACACCAAGGACAAGCCGTACAAGAAGTCCGCCAACGTGGTGGGCGACGTGATGGGTCGCTATCACCCCCACGGTGACAGCGCGATCTATGACGCACTGGCCCGCATGGCGCAGCCCTTTTCCATGGGCCTGAAGCTGCTGGATGGTCAGGGGAATTTCGGCTCCATGGATGGCGATCCGCCCGCCGCCATGCGTTACACCGAAATCCGCATGGACCACCCGGCTGAGGCGCTCCTTGCCGATATCGACAAGGAAACGGTCAACTTCCAGGACAATTATGACGGCTCCAAACAGGAACCGGTCGTCCTGCCGGCTCGCTTCCCGAACCTGCTGGTCAATGGGGCTGGCGGTATTGCGGTCGGCATGGCCACAAATATTCCGCCCCATAACCTCAACGAGGTGGTGGATGCGACGCTGGCCATCATGGAAAATCCGGACATCACCGATGGTGAGCTCTTGGAGCATGTTCCCGCGCCGGACTTCCCGACCGGCGGAGAGATCATTGGCCGCTCGGGTGCCCGTAAGGCCCTGATGGAAGGCCGCGGCTCGGTCATCGTGCGCGGCAAGACCTCGATCGAGGACATTCGCCAGGGCCGTGAAGCGATCATCGTCCACGAGATACCCTATCAGGTGAACAAGGCCTCGATGATCGAGAAAATCGCGGAGCTCGTTCGCGACAAGCGCGTGGAAGGCATCTCCGACCTGCGCGATGAGTCCGACCGCTCCGGTGTGCGCGTCGTGATCGAGCTGAAGAAGGATGCCAACGCCGAGGTGATCCTGAACCAGCTTTATCGCTGGAGCCCGCTGCAGACCTCCTTTGGTGTGAACATGCTCGCGCTGATCGGCGGTCGCCCGCAGCAGGCCGGTCTTCGCACCTTCCTTGAGACCTTTATTGCGTTCCGCAAGGAAGTCGTCGTCAAGCGCACCAAATTTGATCTGAGAAAGGCGCGCGATCGCGCCCACGTCTTGATTGGCCTCGCGGTCGCTGTGGCCAATATCGACGAGATCATTGCGCTAATCCGCTCTGCGCCCGATCCGCAGACTGCGCGTGAACAACTGCGTGCCAAGGCCTGGCCGGCGGCGGATGTGGCTCCGCTGGTAGAGCTGGTGGCAGACCCGCGCTCGCTCATCAAGGACGGCACGATCCGCCTGACCGAAGAGCAGGCGAAGGCCATCCTCGATCTGCGCCTGCACCGCCTGACGGCGCTGGGTCGCGATGAAATTGGCGATGAGGCTGCGAAGCTCGCTGAACAGATTGCGGACCTGCTCGATATTCTGAAGAGCCCGGATCGCATCCGCTCGATCATCGAAAGCGAACTGATCGAGTCCAAATCCAAGTTTGGCGTCGAGCGCCGCTCCACCATCGTTGAAGGCGATCTGGAGATTGAGGATGAAGACCTCATCCCGCGCGAAGACATGGTCGTGACTCTGACCCATGGCGGCTATGTGAAGCGCACCACGCTGTCGACCTATCGCGCGCAGAACCGCGGTGGGCGAGGGCGCTCCGGCATGGCGATGAAGGACGAGGATTTCGTCGAAACCCTGTTCGTTGCCTCCACCCATGCGCCGCTTCTGTTCTTCACCTCTGACGGGATGGTCTACAAGACCAAGACCTGGCGCTTGCCGCTGGGGGCCCCGAACTCAAAGGGCAAATATCTGACCAACTTGCTGCCGTCCGTGAATGAAGGCGCGCGAGTGACGTCGGTGATGGCGCTGCCGGAGGATGAGGAGAGCTGGGGCGAATATGACGTCATGTTCGCCACCACCGCCGGTACGGTGCGCCGCAACAAGCTGTCCGACTTCGTGCAGGTGAACCGCAACGGCAAGATCGCCATGAAGCTGGACGAAGACGTCGGCCAGATCCTGGACGTACGTGTCTGCCGTCCGGAGGACGATGTGCTCCTGGTCACCGCCAAGGGCAAAGCGATCCGCTTCCCCGTGACCGATGTGCGGGTCTTCGCGAGCCGGAATTCCACCGGTGTGCGCGGTATCCGCATGGAGGAGGGCGACAGCCTGATCTCCATGGCCGTACTCAACGCGCTGGATGTCAGCCGTGCGGAGGTCCGCGCCTACATTAAACGTCGCCGCGCCGAGATGCGTAGCGAAGGCGAAGAAGAGCTCGAGACGCCGGAGATCGAAGCCGCAGAAGAGGGCGAGGAGGAAATCCAGCTCGACGATGTGCGCTACATGGAAATGCAGGCCAATGAGCAGCTGCTGCTCACGGTCGCTGAATCCGGCCTCGGCAAACGCGTGATTTCCTACGAATACTTCCGTCAGGGCCGCGGTGGCCAGGGCGTCTGGACGAAGGACAAGCGCTTCCCCGAAGACCTCGCCGCCTGCTTCCCGGTCGATGAGGGCGATACGGTCATGGCCGTCACCGATGGTGGTCAGCTGATCCGCTTCCCGGTCGATACCGTGCGCATCGCCGCGCGCGCGACCAAGGGTGTTCGCCTGATCCGCCTGGGTGAGGGCGAGAAGGTGGTCTCGGTGGTCCGTGTCCAGGAAGACGAGGATGCCGAGGCGCTCGCGGACGAGGCCGCTGGGGGTGATGCCGAGGGCGGCGTGGATGAAGGCGGCGCTGCGCCGGATACACCCGAGGGCTAGGCCCTCGGGTTGATCCCCACCCCGGGCTGTGTACCACTGCAGCTGATTTTGGACAGGATGGCTCCATGAAAAAGCGCGTGGCCCTTTATCCCGGCACGTTTGATCCACTGACCAACGGGCATCTCGACATCATTGGTCGGGCGGTAAAGCTCTACGACAAGCTTGTGCTGGGCGTGGCGCTGAATAGCTCCAAGGGGCCGCTTTTTAGCTTTGAAGAGCGTGTGGACATGGCCCGCGAGCTGGCTGAGTCCGTCGCCGGTGATACCGAGATCGAGGTTTTGCCGTTTGAAGGCCTGCTCATGCATTTCGCCGAGGAGGTTGGTGCTAGCTCCATCATCCGCGGGCTCAGGGCCGTTTCGGACTTTGAGTACGAATTCCAGATGGTGGGCATGAATCAGCGCCTTAATCCGGACATTGAGACCGTCTTTCTTATGGCTGATCCGCGCCACCAGGCCATTGCGTCCCGGCTGGTGAAGGAAATCGCCAAACTGGGTGGGGATGTCACACCCTTTGTACCGCCCCTCGTGAAGAAACGCCTTCTGGAGAAATTCGCCTGATGCGTGCCGCTTTTGCTTCAAGCTTTGCCATTGCTGTGGCCCTGACCGCCTCGGCTTGCGCGGAAACCGAAACCGCCGACGTTGAGGCTGGGGAGGGCGAGACCACCGCTGCTGAAACCCAGCCCGAAACGCCAGCTGGGCCCAGCGCTGCTGAACTCGCTGCCGCGAACGCCCCGGAAGAGGCCTGGCGCGCGGTCGACCCTGAAAACCTGCTGAAGGTTGCAACGCCCATCGGCGATATCTGGGTGGAAATGATCCCGGAATTCGCGCCGACCCACGTGGAGCGGATGCGTTATCTGTCCCGTGAAGGCTGGTATGATTACAAGGTCTTCCATCGCGTCATTGATGAATTCATGGCCCAGGGCGGCGGTGCGCTCGATAACCCGAGCGCTTCGCCGTCCACCGATCCCATGGAAGCAGAGTTCCAGATCCGCCGGGACCCCAACGCCATGCCGGTTGAGGAAATCACCCAGCGTCCTGTGAACCCCCGGTCCAACCGCACGCGACAGCCGGCCGGCTACTGGAATGGCTTTGTGGTCGGCACCCAGCCGGCCGCCGCGGCCGCCATCATGGGTGATGGACTGGTCGACAGCTGGCTGCCCCACTGCCCGGGTGTCGCAGCCATGGCGCGCACCAGCGACCCCAACTCGGCCAATGGCCAGTTCTACATCGTGCGCTATGAGGCCGAGCACCTGAACACCCAGTACACCGTCTGGGGCCAGACCCGCGTGGGCCTTGATGTGGTCCGCAATATCGAAGAGGGCACGATGGGGGAGGGGTTTGGCTTCTCGCCGACCTTCATCGAGGCCATTGATGTCGCTTCTGATCTGGAGGACGCCCCGACCGTGGAGGTGATGGACACCAACTCGCCGGCCTTCGCCGCCTATCTGGACAGCCTGCGCGATGCAAATGGTGAGCTGCCGGATCTGTGCGACATTGAAGTTCCCACCCGCGTCACCAACTAACCGGCCAACGCAACGAAAGAGTTCTTATGTCTGACAAACTGATTTTCACCCTCGAAGGCGGCGACGTCACCATCAAGCTGCGCCCGGACCTGGCACCGAAGCACTGTGCGCGCATCAGCGAGCTGGTCAGCGAGGGCTTTTATGATGGCCTGACCTTCCACCGCGTGATTGACGGTTTCGTCGCTCAGGGCGGCTGCCCGGACGGCACCGGCATGGGCGGTTCCGGCCAGCATATCGAAGCAGAGTTCAGCGATGAGCCGCACAAGCGTGGCACCATGTCGATGGCCCGCGCCCAGGATCCGAACTCAGCCAGCAGCCAGTTCTTCATCTGCCTCGATGACGTTCCCTATCTGGATGGTGCCTACACCGTCTGGGGTGAAGTGGAATCTGGCATGGAACATGTCGACGCCCTGCCCAAAGGCGAACCGCCGCGCCAGCCGGGCAAGATCGTCAAGGCTGTGGTGGGATAACCCCAACTGGCTGCGAGATAAAAAGCGCCCTCGGCACCTGCCGGGGGCGTTTTGCTGTGTGGGGTTATGGAGCTGGTACAGCGGGGTCCGGTGCACGGCATTTTGAGATAATGCCGATGACAGGCCGATGATCTGAGCCGAGTGCCGGACCGCTATCACTCGTAAGCATGCAAATATCTTCACTGAGCCAGATTTGATCGAGGGCGAGGAGCGGCACGCCGCCAAGGCGACTGGATGGCCATGTGGGTTCGCGGTCATCGACCCTGCGCATCGGTGTCAGGCGGTCCTCAAGCTCGCGCATAGACCGCCCGGCGTGGCCCGCATTGAAATCGCCAGCGAGGATCATGTCTTGCTGAGGGTTGGCGGCGACAAATGCTTCAAGGCGGTCGAGCTGCGGGCGGCGCCAGTCCATCTCCATGGGTCGAGCCAAATGGACCGCAACAAAGCGCAGTGTCTCGCCCTCATTCCATCCCACATCGACCCAGGCGACAGGCATCCGCCGCCCCATGCCGGGAGGTGTGTCCGGGCACCCAGTCTGGATGAAGGAACGCTGTGAGAATATGTAGACGCCACGGCCACAGGTGAACTGGTAGGGATAGGAGCCGCTCAGACGCTCAGGCAACGCTCCAGAATTGAGCCCAACCTCTTGCGCCGAGACAAGGTCAAACTGGCGCTCCTCCAGAAAATCGACGGTGGCGTCCAGATCCTGGTTGCTCGCCCAGACATTAAATGTGGCGATAGTGACCAGCTCTCCGTGCCCGGCTGGAGTCGTGGCGTCAATGTTGATGAGACTCAACTTCCAGATTTCTGCTTCAGCAATCAGCAAAGCTGAGGTGAGAAGGCAGGCAAGCGTCGCCGTCCACCCGATACGGGCCGGGGCATTGAACACCAGACATATCAGAGCAAGCCCCCCGCCAGCCATTATGTATAGTGGCCAGACCTCATCAATGACATGGCCAACGAGTGAGTGACCACTGAGGTGGTGAACTAGTAGAAAGCAGACGCAAACCGTTAGTCCGACAAGCAGGATGGATCGACGCAAGGCTTGGCTCCGCAACGTCTGTTAGGCACGCTCCCAAGTTTTCAGGACGAATGCGGCAGCGATGGGGCCAGAGCCTGATCAATCGTTTGCCAGCTATCGCATTGCCCAGATTAAACACTGCGGCTATCTCCAGCGTCCATGAAACTCTCCGACTTTGATTTTGACCTGCCTGAAGAGCTGATTGCGCTGCGTCCTGCGAGGCCGCGCGACAGTGCGCGCCTGCTGCATGTAAAGGGCGAGGTGATTGAGGACCAGGGCGTTCTTGATCTGCCCGATCTGCTGCAGCCGGGCGACCTTCTGGTGTTCAACGACACGCGCGTCATACCTGCGGCGCTGGTCGGAACCCGTCCGGCACGCGCCCACGGCGGGGGCGGGGATGTGGAGGTCGAGGTCAATCTGCACAAACGCGACGGAGAGGCGGACTGGCGCGCCTTCGCGCGGCCGGGAAAGCGCATCAAACCGGGCGACACGCTCCACTTCAAAGGCGGGCTGTCCGCACAGGTGAGTGAGAAGCGTGACGGCGGGGAAATCGCGTTGCGCTTTGATCAGAGCGGTGTAGCGCTCGACAAGGCCATTGTGGCCGCCGGTGCGCCGCCCCTGCCGCCCTATATCGCGTCGAAGCGCGCAGCCGACGCGGCCGACCTGGACGATTATCAGACGGTTTATGCCGCGCCAGAAAAGGCGGGCTCGGTCGCTGCACCAACTGCGGGGCTTCACTTCACCGATCGTCTGTTTGAAGCGCTGGACGCGCGCGGCGTGGACCGTGTGCACGTCACGCTGCATGTGGGGGCGGGCACTTTCCTGCCGGTGAAAACCGAGAATGTGTCAGACCACCAGATGCATGCCGAATGGTATCATGTGAGTGAGGAGGCCGCGGCAAAGATCAACGCCACACGGGCCGCCGGTGGACGCATTATCGCTGTGGGCACCACATCAATCCGTACGCTGGAGAGCGCCAGCAATGACGACGGCACCGTCAGACCGGAGTCGCGCGATACGGCGATTTTCATAACGCCAGGCTACCGCTTCAAGGTCATCGACGCGCTGATGACCAACTTCCACCTGCCGAAGTCGACACTCTTCATGCTGGTGTCAGCACTGGCGGGGTTTGAGGAGATGCGTGCGGCCTACGCACATGCGATCGCAAACGAGTATCGCTTCTTCTCCTACGGCGACTCCAGCTTGTTGTGGCGAAAGCAGTAACTCCGTCGTAGGCTGAGAGCGAATTAACGCGCTTCAGGGGGGATTGCGTGCGAACGAAAAGAACAGCGGGGGAGTGGATCGGCTTTGCGATCCTCGTCCCACTAATCACATTCGGGTCTTTCCTGATCCACGAGCTTGCCCACTACTTAACCGGGGAGGGGCTTGGTTATGACAGCTGGTTCAATCTGAATTATGCAGGTTTCAACACCGAGGCGCGGCCTTCGCCGGTTGAACAAAGTCTGATTACGCTCGCCGGTCCGGCCATCACCCTACTCCAGGCTATTGTAGCGGCGATGCTCATTCGCTCGCGGCACCAACTATGGCTATACGCGATCGTGGTGGTGGCGCTTTACCAGCGCGCTACGGCATTCGGTATATCAATGATGGTGTACCCCAATGACGAAGCACGCATTTCCATGCTTTGGGGACTGCCGATCTGGCTCCTGCCGCTGATTTTTGTCTCAGCCTTGCTCGCCTTGACCGTCTGGGCCGCTTTCAAGGCCAGGGCAGGCCTGATTGCTAATGTCATTGCCTACATCACCTGCAGTGCGGCAACGGCGGCGGTTGTGCTTGGCTCCCAGGCCTTCCCGATACGGCTCGGTTAGGTGCCGCGGTTGCCTTAGTGGATGGTCTCGTGGATCTCACGGGCGGCCAGGGTTTCCACCTCGGCCTGTAGCTGAAAGGACTTTATGGCCGCTTCGATCTCGGCGGTTGCCTTCGGCTCCTCGGTCTGGGCCTGGTGCTCAGTGACAAGCACCTCACGCAGATATTCAAGGTCGGTCTTGTTCATAAGTCTCTCCCTTGGTTTGCGTCTCTTGTTACGCCTGCCCCTCGAAAGTGGATCAGCGTTGCGTGCAGTTCAGCTCCCGGACCCGACGGTTCAACAAGCGCAATCCCGGGCTCGCAAACCCGAATGCGGGTTTGCGGGCGTTTCCTGAAGCGGAACTTTAAAAGGCATGGGCGGTTTGGGCTGGAGCACACGATTTCAGGTGCCGATTCGCTTGATCGGCTAAGGCTTAAAACCGGAAAATCCCAACACCAAAAGACGTTAATGCAATTCATTCAATGAAGCCACATTAAAATAAAAGAATCTCGGAAAATGCCTGCCTAACAAAGTCCTATTTAAGTGTGGGCATGAAGTGCCACAGCTAGGAATCGACAATCGAGCCGGTTAAGGTGAAATCCTCATCCAACAGGTGAGCTACAAGACCCATGTCGCGCTGATTTTATCTAAGTGCGTCCAGTCTTAGGGCCGGTATCGCGTCTGCGGCGGCTGATCGGTGCGGAGTTTCGCAGCCAGATTTGCAAATTCTACCAGCAGCGGCCGGGTCTCTGCCGGATCGATAATCTCCTCAATCCAGAAACGCTCCGCGGTCTTGAGCGGGTCTGACAGGTCGCGCATGCGGCTCGACAGCTCGGCTTTCAGCGCTTCTGGGTCATCAGAGGCGGCCAGCGCTGACTTGAACGCGGCCTCCACTCCGCCTTCCAGTGGCAGCGACCCCCAGTCGCCAGACGGCCAGGCATAACGGTAGCGGAAGCGCGTATGGTCCATCATGGCGGCACCCGCCACGCCATAGGCCTTGCGGATTAGCATCGTGCACCAGGGCACGCTCGCCTGATAAATCGCTGACAGGGCCTTCGCGCCATGGCGGATCGTGCCGGCGCGTTCGGCCCGCGTACCGATCACAAAGCCCGGGATATCAACAAAGTGCACCACCGGCAGGCGGAAGGTCTCGGCCAGATCGACGAAGCGCGTGACCTTCTGAGCGGCCTCGGCCGTCCAGCCACCACCATAGACATTCGGATTGCTCGCCAGCACCGCCACAGGCCAGCCGTCGATGCGGGCAAAGGCGGTAATAACGGACGCGCCAAAGGGGCGGCCCATTTCAAACAGGCTGCCCCGATCGACGACGGACCCAAGAATGGCGCGCATGTCGTAGCCGAAGCGCTTGTCCTTCGGCACGATTTCGCGCAACGCCTCGTCCTTGCGATCTGGCGCATCTGTGGGCGATGTGCGCGCGGGGGCCTCGCCAGCCCGATCCGGCAGGTAGGACAGGAACCACTTCGCGGCGTCCATGGCATCAGCCTCGCTGGCATAGGCGTCGTCCACCCCGCCCGCGGCAAGTTGCAGGTCGGCTCCGCCGAGTTCCTCCTTGGTGACCTCCTCGCCAATGCCCGCCACGACTGGAGGACCTGCAATAAACATCTGCGAGGTGCCCTGAACCATGGCGCTGTAGTGGCTCGACACCGCGCGCGCAGCCCCGAGGCCCGCCACTGGTCCCAGTAGCAGGGAGACTACGGGAACCCGTTCCAGATTGGCGACGACCTGATCCCATCCGGGATTAAACGGCACATAGCTCGCGCCCATATCGAGGATGGATTTAACCGAGCCGCCACCACCCGTGCCTTCAATCAGGCGGATCAGCGGCAGGCCCAGCTCGCCGGCCATCTTCTCGGCCTGGATCTGCTTTTCGATGATGGCGGCGTCTGCGGCACCCCCTCGAACGGTAAAGTCGTCCGCCACGACGGCCACTCGGCGCCCATCAATGGACCCGCGCCCGAAGATGCAATTGGCGGGCATGAAGCCAGCAAGCTCTCCGACGTCATCGACATAAGCGGTGCCAGTGATGGAGCCGACTTCGGTAAAGCTACCATCATCGAGCAATTGCTCGATGCGCTGGCGCACATTCAGGCGGCCTGCATCGACCTGGCGCTTCAGCTTTTCAGGCCCGCCCATACCTTTGGCCAGCGCCTGACGCTTGCGTAACTGCTCGATTTCATCTTTCCAGCTCATCTGTAAATAGCGCCCGCCTGCGCGCTTTGTGTCAATTGCACCAACGGTATTTGCCCCATAAGCTTCTCAGTCTGTTCAGATTTTACGACTTTAAAAAAGGCGCTCTCCATGCTCCGTATTCTTGGAACTGCAACTCTCATCGCAGCTGTTGTCACGTCCGCATTGAGTGCCCGGCAAAGTGACTCGGTCAGCGTTGAACTGCCCGAGGCTGTGGAGCTGGCAATGATCGTGGCTGTTGTCAGCGACCTTGACCCCGAAGGCCGGATGATTGAGCGGGAGGGTGAGTATGTTCAGGCGATTGAGGCGCACTTCGCCCCTCACGCTGACCATCCCCTATTCGCGGCCCTCGACGATAGCTTCAACTTGCCGCGACTTGCTGGTAACGCAGCAGACTTTGCCTTTGACGAGACCGGGAATCTGATTGAGGTCGATACCAGTGGTTCCATCTGGGGCGATAGCGACGGCGATATTTTCCGGGCTCATCTGGAGCTGCTCAACGATTTTGCGGCTCAGAGCGATTTTCTGGGCTTCTATCAAAGCCACCAGGCGCTCTATCAGCGCGGCATTTCCGACATGCGAGCCCAGACCGATAGCGAGGCTATGACCGCGTGGCTCGAGGCGAATTTCACAGCGCGCCCCGGACCCATGCAGATCATTGTCTCTCCGCTGATTGGCGGCTTGAATTGGACAACGATTTTCAAGCCACGGACCCGGATGTGGGTGGCACAGCCTTCAGGTGGTGCGCCGATCTTTGAAAAAAGCAATTATGACCGTGTGGTCGATGGCTATGCCGTGTTTACCGAGCTCGACCACTCCTACGTCAATCCTGCGACGACTGAGATCCTTGATCGGGTTGAGGCAGGGTTTTCAAACCTTGATGTCTGGGCGACGCCTCAAACTTCAGCGTTGGCGTACCGAACTGCTGAGCTCCAATTCAACGAATATATGACCTGGGCGGTCTATTTGATGTACGCAGCCGATCAGCTGCCGCCAGAGGAGTTTGCCCAGCTCAAGGATCGATTTGTCTCCTTCATGGTCGATCAGCGCGGTTTTAGAGCGTTCGGTGACTTTGCTGATGTGGCGCTCGATCATTTCGCCGAGGGCGAGCTGACGGCCGAGCAGATCATGCCGGTCATGGCGGCGTGGGGAGAAGGGTATGCAAGCCCCGCCGATTAGGGACTTGCGCTCACGCGCCTAGCAGTCCAATTCACGCCGCCTGTTAAGGACTGATCGTGAAGGGCGTCACCATGGGTGCGTTTCCATTTGAACTAAAGGCCACTGATGGCGGAGCGCGCACGGGGGCGTTGAAAACTCCGCGTGGTGACATTCGCACGCCCGCTTTCATGCCAGTGGGAACACAGGCGACGGTCAAGGCGCTCTACCCCGATCAGGTGCGCCAGACGGGCGCAGATATCCTTTTGGGCAATACCTATCACCTGATGCTGCGCCCCGGTGGCGAAAGGGTGAAGCGCCTCGGAGGCCTTCATCACTTCATGCGCTGGGACAAACCGATCCTGACCGACTCCGGCGGTTTTCAGGTCTGGTCGCTGTCGGACCTGCGCGAGATGAGCGAGGAGGGGGTCGCCTTCAAAAGCCATCTCGATGGCTCTCGCCACATGCTCACCCCGGAGCGCTCCATCGAAATTCAGGCGGACCTCCTGGGGGCTGACATTTCCATGCAGCTGGACGAATGCACCAACTTCCCCTGTACGCGTGAGGAAGCGGCCAACTCCATGGAGTTGTCGATCCGCTGGGGTGCGCGCTCCAAGGTTGCTTTCGGCGAACGCTCTGATCAGGCGCTTTTCGGCATCGTGCAGGGCTCCGTCTTTGAAGACCTGCGCCAGCAAAGCGCCGAGGCGCTGGTGGCAGAGGGCTATGACGGCTATGCGGTCGGGGGCCTTGCCGTGGGCGAGGGATTTGAGCGCATGTGTGAAGTCCTCGACTTTACGACACCGCACCTGCCGGCTGAACGCCCTCGCTATTTGATGGGTGTGGGAAAGCCAATCGACCTTGTTGAAGCCGTCGCGCGCGGCATCGACATGTTTGACTGCGTCCTGCCCACCCGCTCCGGGCGCCATGGTCAGGCCTGGTCAGATTATGGTCCGATGAATTTGAAGAATGCGCGCTTTGCCGAAGACACAGCGCCACTGGATGAAAGTGTCGATTGCCCGGCCAGCACCGAGTATTCGCGCGCCTATATCCACCACCTGATCCGGGCGGGGGAGTATCTGGGCTCCATGCTGCTGTCATGGCACAACATCGCCTACTACCAGAACCTCACCGCACGCATGCGGGCCGCCATTGCAGCGGGCGAGTTCGAGGCGTTCCGCAAGGGCTTCCTCGCGCGCTGGGAAGAAGGGCAGGCGAGCAGACAGGCCTAACGCCCGGTGACGTCCACCTGAACCAGCAGATTATAGGCCCCAAGCGCCTCTTCCAGCACCGCGCGCTCGCAGTCCTGAACATCGAAGGCTCCGCGCAGCCAGGCGCGGCGTTTCAGAGCCAGCTCCCGCTCCATGCGAGCGGCGGCCTCAAGCTCACCGGCCCCGCCCAGAAAACGGATCACGGGACGTGCAGGGTTCAGGCCCACAATCGTATCGCGGGCGATGTCCTCAGCCGCGTCTGGGGCGCGGGCAACCGCATCGCTGGCGAACTCAGTCGCCTCGTCCAGCATGTCGCTGTCATCGCTGTCTGTCGCGGGCGGCGCGGGTTCAGCATCGGGGCCGAGCAGGGCGGTCAACCGGGCAATGTCGCGGGCCAGGGCCGGGCAGCTCGTCTGTGCGCCAGCTCCCCCATAGGGCGTTGGAACGGTGGTTTCGCCGTCATCAATGACGATTTCACCGGGTTCAGCGCGCGGCAGGCCGATGGCATCTCCGGCGGTATCCCGGTTAAAGACATCACCCACATCGACCGTGCCACAGGCGGTGAGGGTCAGGGCCGCCCAGGGCGCCGCGAGGAAGAAGGAAATCCGTTTCATAACGGTGAGCCTAACCTGAGCCATGATGCGCCGTCAGCCCCGAAAACGAGGCTGCTGAAAAAGCACTGCAAAGCCCCGTGTAAGCGCTTGACCACGCGCGCGGGCGCCACTAGGTTCCGCGACCTCATTTCGGGCCACCGAAACGAGCCGATAGCTCAGCTGGTAGAGCAACTGACTTTTAATCAGTAGGTCCAGGGTTCGAACCCCTGTCGGCTCACCAATCTCCGTCCTCCCTCCCATCTGGTCGGTCGGGCGCGATGTTGGCCCCCTCATAATTCACTTGCCGCGAGACCATCGCCAGGCACTGGCGTCGGTGGGGGTTTAGCGCGTCCGATCACCCGATATGGTCTTGTCCTTGGAAGATCGGCAAGGGGCGCTCTGACTTGCTAGGGCGTGTAGAGCACCCAGCCCAGTATCGACCCGAAGGCAACAACAATCACAAGAAACACAGCAAAAAGACCTTTGCGTGATTTCGGCCGATCTGCGTCGTGAACATATCGGGTTGAGAGCGTGGCGCGTTCCTTCAGGGATTGCGGCAACGCGACAATATCCCCGCGCCCATCGGCGCGCGGGTCGGGGCGAAGCTCGGTGTCGCGTGCATCCTCGGGCATGATTTGAGCGTGGCGAAGTTCAATGGACACCAGATTAACGCGCTAGGTTAATACCGCTGCCTACTCCGCCACGACGCCGTCCGGGGCGACCGCAACTTCAAGCGCATCTCTGCGAAACTGCGTGGGCGTCACGCCGGTGGCAGCGCGAAAGGCGCGGTTGAAGGGGGCGATGGAGCCGTAGCCGAGGTCGAGCGCAATCTGCAGAACCTGACGCCGGGCCTGGGCCGGATCGCTCAGTACGCTTTTGGCCGCCTTGATGCGGTATTCGTTGAGGAAGGCCGCAAAGTTTCGATAGCCCAGCTGCTGATTGATAATCTGGCGAAGGCGGTGTTCAGGCGTTCTCAGCTGATCTGCGAGCCGCCCGACGGTCAGGCCGGCTTCGGTATAGGCTCCGTTGGCCATCAGCGTCCGCAGCTCAACAGCCAGATGGCGATCGGCCGCGGCAATGCCGGGCTCAACCTGCGGGTCGCGGGCGCGTACCGCATCACGGTCTTCTGGAAAGAAATCACCCTGGGCTGCCAGGCAGTAGGCCGTTACACCGCAGCTGACCATCAACAGGATCACTGCCTGGATCAGGTGTACCGATTGGGGCAGCACCAGGAGCAGCTGAAGCGTGTGCATGATCGTGATGGCGATGATGCTGATCGCGACGGAGCCGACCCAGATGGAGCGGAATTTTCGCCGCGGCTCAACCAGGTCATCCTTGGTGCCGTTTGCGATGATCACCATCACATGGACCATCAGCGCGGCATTGATGAGCTCAGTCCCCCAGTAGGAGCCGCTGATAATGGCTTCAGGCGCGTTGAGGGGGACCAGGATTGCGGGAATGACCATGAGGACAAGTGGGACAACCCGGCTCCAGTGCCAGCGGTTTATGTCGCAAAAGAGTGCGAGCGCAAACCACCAGAAAAACACACCCGCTGACATGGCCGGCACTTTCAGGACCATGGTGAGCGTGGGCATGGTGATGATCATGGCCTGCGAGCTACCAATGCCGTAGGCCGCCGCCGCGAGCGCGAAAAAGGCTCCAAAACGGGCGGTCAGTGACCGACCCGCTAACGGGAGTAGCGCGGCAGCGAGGATCAGACAGGCCCCGGCAGCCGCGCCCCGTAGCGCCAGATCAATGGTCATCAGGGCGTCCAAAACGCCACCTCCGCTTGGCTTCAGGCCAAAGAATGCGTCTTATTCACCGGCCGAAGCAAGCTGTAATGGACCCGTCTCGCCCGCGTGATGAGCGGTCAGGAGTGGGGCATCAAGCTGGGCAACCGCGCGTGCGACCGCATCTTTGGTGCATATGCGCACGCCACGCTCAAATGCGGCTCCGCCACGGTTTTCAGCGCGGCAGGCCGCCTGGGCTGCACTGGTGATGCGGGCGTGGATGCGCGCGGCACCGGCTTCGGTGCGAAGCTCGGCGGCGTAAATGGCCACGTCACGAGACGCCGGAGCGTCATTGGCGAGAGCTGGGGCTGCAAAGATGACTGCAGCCAGGGCAGGGAGGAGCAAAAACTTCGTCATGGGTGTCTTTCCTTTTTATCGATCACCAGATGTTCGCTGCGGGGGAGTGCAGCGACGGGATCAAAGAAAGCCTGAGATGTGGCGGGCGGTCTTATCGCGGATGAAAACGCCCAGCTTTTTTCAGAACTGACGCAGCTTTTTCAGAAATGATCAGGAGTAGCCTCAGCCGTACTCTGCAATCAGCTTTAAAAACGCCTCGCCGTAGCGCTCCAGCTTGCGGGTTCCCACGCCGTGGCATTCGCTCATGGCTTCCGGCGAAGCCGGGCGGGCGAGGGCAAGCTCTATCAAGGTGCGGTCGGCAAACACGGTATAGGCGGGTTTGCCTGCCTCCTTGGCCAGGTCGAGGCGAAGCTTTCGCAGGGCACTGTAAAGCTCGCGGTCTCGTTCTGATTTCAGTGCTTCTGCGGCTTCCGAGACCGGGCGGGAGCGGGAGGCCTTGGCCCCGCGCGCCTCTTCAGGCGGGCGCAGCTCAATGGGCACGCGACCGAACAGGATTTCCTTGCCCTTCGACGTGATCGTCCACTCGCCATGCCCATCAATGGGCTGATCGATGGCCCCGGCCGCGAAGAGCTGGCGGAACACGCTCATCCACTGCTCTTTGGAGAGGTCCTCGCCCACGCCAAAGGTGGGGATGGTGTTGTGGCCGCGGGCGCGCACCTTGTCGGTCTCCACGCCGCGCAGAACGCTGATCAGATGCTCCAGGCCAAAGCGTTGACCGGTACGCGCGATCGCAGACATCGCCTTTTGCGCCAGCACGCTGCCATCAATGCGCTTGGGCGGATCTTCACACAGGTCGCACTTGCCGCAGGGCTCGATCTCCTCGCCGAAATACCCGAGCAGGGTCTGGCGGCGGCACTGGGGCGCTTCACAATAGGCGATCAGGGCTGACAGCCGGCGCAACTCCATCTGCTTGCGGCTGTCATCGGCTTCGCTCTCGGCGATTTGTCGCCGGCGCAGCGCCGCATCGCCCAGAGACCACAGCATCAGGGTTTCGGCCGGCTCTCCATCACGGCCCGCGCGCCCGATCTCCTGATAATAGGCTTCCATCGATTTGGGCAGCGCGGCGTGAACGACGTAGCGTACATCCGGCTTGTCGACGCCCATCCCAAAAGCAATCGTGGCGCACATCACCATTTCATCGGACTTTACAAACTCGTCCTGACGCCAGGCGCGCACTTCTTTGTCCAGACCGGCATGATAGGCGGCCGCATAGATCCCGGCGTCATTCAGTCGATCAGCGAGGTCCTCGCAGGCTTTGCGGCTGGCCGCGTAGACAATGCCGGAGCGGCCAGGGCGGGCTTTGACGAAAGCCTCAATCTGGCTGTTGGCCGACCGCTTGGCCCCGACCGCCAGATGCAGGTTGGGGCGGTCAAAACCGGCGACGAATTCCTTCGCCGGTCGTTCAAACAGGCGCGCGGCGATATCCCGGCGGGCCGCAGCGTCGGCGGTTGCGGTAAAGGCTGCGATCTGCGGTCGGCCGGCGGCCTCGGCGAGTTCAGCAATACGCAGATAATCAGGGCGGAAGTCATGACCCCATTGGCTGACGCAGTGTGCCTCGTCGACTGCAATCATGGTCAATCCGGCCCGGCTGAGGCGCTCGGCAAAACCGGGCACGCCCAGGCGCTCCGGTGAGACGTAGAGCAGGCGCAATTCACCATCGTCCAGCATCTGCCAGGCGCGTTCGCGTTCATCGGGGTCATCGGCGCTAGTCAGGTGAGCGGCCGCCACGCCATTGGCCTGCAGGCTGACGACCTGATCGCGCATCAGGGCGATCAAGGGTGACACCACCAGCGTCAGGCCGCCGCGCATCACTGCGGGCAGTTGGAAGCAGAGCGATTTGCCCCGGCCCGTCGGCATGACCGCCAGCACATCCTCTCCCTTCAGGACCGCCTCGATGATCTCGTCCTGCCCGGGACGGAAGCTCTTAAAGCCGAAGATGTCAGCCATGACCCCGCGAGCCGCGTCGAGCGGGCGGTCAGACGGTGGGGAGGAATCAATGTGGGCCATGTCGCGACGCTAGCGGTCCATATGCGCCCCGCAAAGCACTCTGACTTGCCCCGATGCAGCAGTTGGGAGTAGGCGAGGAGCAGACATGCAAAAAGGACAAGGACATGGCCGACGGCGCGCTGTCCCATATCAAGGTGCTTGATCTGTCCCGGGTGTTGGCCGGGCCGTGGTGCAGCCAGATTCTGGGCGATCTTGGCGCAGACGTGATCAAGGTTGAAAACCCCGACGGCGGCGATGACACGCGCAAATGGGGCCCCCCCTTCCTGACCGGTGAAGACGGTGAGCCCGGTGATGCGGCCTACTATCTGTGCGCCAACCGGAACAAGCGCTCGATCACCGTGAACATGCGCGAGCCGGAGGGGCAGAACATCCTCCGCGATCTGGCGCTTCAAAGCGATGTCGTGATCGAAAACTACAAGGTCGGCGGGCTCAAGAAGTACGGCCTGGACTACGCCACCTTGAGCGCGTTGAAGCCCGACCTTGTCTATTGCTCCATCACCGGGTTTGGCCAAACAGGGCCGCTGGCTGACCAGCCGGGCTATGATTTCCTGATCCAGGCCATGGGCGGCCTGATGAGTGTGACAGGTGAGGCCGAGCCAATGAAGGTTGGCGTCCCGGCGGTGGATCTGTTTACCGGCGTCTATGCCTCCAGCGCCATTCTGGCGGCGCTGACAGCGCGCGATCGCGGGCAGGGCGGGCAACATATCGATATGGCCCTGTTCGACGTTCAGGCGGCCATGCTGGCCAATCAGGCGTCGAACTATTTCGTGTCCGGGAAAGTGCCGGGCCGCAAGGGCAACGCCCATCCCAATATCGTGCCGTATCAGGATTTCCCGACGCGCGACGGGCGTATCGCTGTTGCGGTCGGAAATGACCGGCAGTTCGCGGCCTTTGCTGCAGCGCTGGGGCGGCCTGACTGGGCGAGCGATGAGCGGTACGCGACAAATGCGGCCCGTGTGGAGCATCGCGAGCGGCTGGTTGCCGAAATTACGTTGGCCCTGTCGGATAAGGATACGCAGGCCTGGCAGTCCGCGCTGTCACAAGCGGGTGTGCCTTGCGGTCCGATACACAGCGTTGATGAGGTGTTCGCCCACCCGCAAGCGCGGGCGAGGGGCCTGGCAGAGGCGGTTAGGCTTAACGATGGTGTCGACGCGCAGATGGTCCGCAGCCCCATAAATCTGTCGCAAACTCCGGTTGAGACCCGGCGCGCTCCTCCGCGGCTTGGCGCGCACACCGCAGAGGTGTTGCAGGAACGCCTCGGTATGGATCAAAACCTGGTTAACCGGCTCAGGTCAGCTGGGGTTTTGGGCTGATTTGTCATTTCGACACGCATGAGCCTGTGGCGTGCGGTGCACAATTGCGATATCAAGAAATTCGGAGCGCAGTTTCCGCCGGTGTGCGGCTGATTCTCAGCGCCCGTGAGTTAACCAATCGAAGGGCGAGTTCGCCCGGAGGGGATAGGAATGAAGAAACAGCTTCTTTCGGCTGCCGCCGTAGGTGCCCTCTTCGCCGTGCCGTCCATGGCGGTAGCGGATGAAGGCTGGTATCTGAGCGGTGGTGTTGGCTACGGTTCGGTTGATACCAACTACACCGGTAGTCTGACCGGCGACGCTGAAGGCGTTGCCGACCTGCGTGAAAAGCTCGCCCTGGGCTATGACTGGGCCAGCAACTGGCGTCTTGAAGGTGAGCTTGCTCACCGCTTCAACGACACCGGCGCAGTGGGCAATTTTGAGGACAGCAACTCCGACGTCCAGATCTGGACCGGCATGCTGAACCTTTACTACGACTTCGACCAAGGTGGCATGTGGACCCCGTATGTGGGTGCTGGCCTAGGTTGGGCTCATCAGGAAGTGTCGGCCTTCGGCTGGAGCACGCAAAACCGTCCGATCCCGAATGCTGGGCCGGCTGACGCGCGCTACACCGCTGTTCAGGATAGCGACACCGCTCTGGCCTGGAACCTCATCGCCGGTGTGGCATGGGATCTCAGCGAGCGCCTGAAAGTCGACACCGAGTATCGTTACTTCAACTCTGGCGGTGGCAACTTCACCCCGGGTCTTGATGCTGACGACTATTCCGGTCACGAGGCTTGGATTGGTCTGCGCTACGTGTTCAACGAGCCGGCTGCTGCTCCGCCGCCGCCGCCTCCGCCACCGCCGCCGCCGCCACCTCCGCCGCCGCCTCCTCCGCCTCCGCCACCGCCGCCTCCGCCGGCGTGTGAGGACGTGGACTTTGTGGTCTACTTCAACTGGGACCGCTCCAACCTGACCGATCAGGCCCGTGCCGTGATCAACCAAGCTGTGAACGAAGCCCGTAACTGCGGTGTGTCGTCCGTATCCATCGACGGTCACGCTGACCGTTCGGGTGCTGCGGCCTACAACGTTGGCCTGTCCGAGCGTCGTGCTCGCGCGGTCCGCGACGAGATGATCCGTCTCGGCGTGCCGGGCGCAGCGATCTCGCTGGAAGCCTTCGGTGAGAGCCAGCCGGCAACAGCAACGCCGGACGGTGTGCGCGAGCCGCTCAACCGTCGTGCAGAGGTGCTGATCGACCTGAACTAAGGTCATCACCGCCTAACGGCAAAGACAGCGACGGCCCGGTGCGAAAGCGCCGGGCCGTTTGCTTTTGGGGCCGTCAGCTTGTGTCTGTACCCACCCGGTGGGTTGACCCGTCGCGCGGGCGGGCGCAGAAACCGGACATTCAGATTTCCCCCAGACGCGGTGAGCCTATTGGCTCTTGCGCGCTGGTCCCGTCACGCAGGAAGGCACCCATGAGCAAGCCGGAAACACCTTATCGCAAACGCGCTGTTGGCGATCACGCCCTGTCCCCGGAAACCCTGATGATGAGCTATGGCTTTGATGCCAAGCTGTCGGAAGGCTCGATCAAGCCGCCTATCTTCCAGACGTCGACCTTCGCGTTTTCCTCTGCTGAAGAGGGCGCGGCCTTTTTCCGGGTCATGGGTGGCCGGGCCCAGGCTGGCGATCCGGCGACGGCCGGCCTGATGTATACCCGCTTCAACAACCCCAATATGGAAGTTGTTGAAGACCGCCTGACGCTGTTTGATGGCGCTGAAGATGCGCTGGTCTTCTCCTCCGGCATGGGGGCGATCTCCACCGTCTTGATGGGACACGCCCATGCCGGCGATGTGATCCTGCACTCAACCCCGCTTTACGGCGGAACTGAAACGCTGGTTCGCTCGATTCTACCGCAATACGGCATCAAGGGTCAGGACTTTCTGGCGAACGCGCCGGAAGAGGAAATCCGCAAGGAGGTCGAAGCCGCCTCCGCGATGGGCCGGATCGCGGTCATCTATGTGGAAACTCCAACCAACCCGACCAATGAGCTTGTCGACCTGCAGCTTATGTCCAAGCTTGCTGACGAAATTGGCAAGGTTCAGGGCCACCGCCCGCCTGTCGTGGTCGATAACACCGTGCTTGGCCCGCTGGGTCAAAGCCCGCTCGCCCATGGCGGCGATATCGTTGTGTACTCGCTGACGAAATATATCGGTGGCCACTCTGACCTGATTGGCGGCGCGGCACTAGGCTCGAGCGCGCTAATGGCGCCGGTCCGCAAGCTGCGCTCGGGCATGGGCACCAATCTGGATCCGAACACCTGCTGGATGCTGGCGCGCTCTCTGGAGACGGTGAAGCTGCGCATGCAGGCGGCCTTTGTTGGCGCTGATGAGGTTGCAGAATTCCTGCGCAACCACCCGAAAGTCTCCAAGGTTCGCCATCTCGGCTTTCTTGAGCCGGGCACCCGCAATTACGAAATCCACAAGCGCCAGTCCGGTGACTATAACGGCTCGACCTTCTCCTTTGATGTGGAGGGCGGCCAGGAAGGTGCGTTCCGCATGCTCAATGCGCTGAAGGTGGTCAAGCTGGCCGTGAGCCTGGGCGGGACCGAGTCCCTCATCTGCCACCCCGGCACGACGACCCACGCCGCGGTTGATCCCGATCTCCAGAAGCGGCTGGGCTATACGCCGGGTATGGTGCGCACCTCGATCGGTATTGAAAACCCGAAGGATCTTATCGCTGACTTTGAACAGGCGCTCGCCGCGGTTTAAGTCAGAGGCAAGCCTTTTGGAGATTTCATGACGGACCTGCCCAAGATTGAGCTCGACAAAACCGAGCGCGATATCCTCGA
The DNA here is from genome assembly GCA_043513725.1 of Oceanicaulis sp. Taxonomy (GTDB): domain Bacteria; phylum Pseudomonadota; class Alphaproteobacteria; order Caulobacterales; family Maricaulaceae; genus Oceanicaulis. The sequence continues at coordinate 2,906,246 of CP121338.1, forward strand.
CTGGGTCGAGGGTCGCGCCGATGGGATGATCGAGACCGTCAAAGACTGGTCAAAGATCAATTCAGGAAGCCGCAACCCCGACGGCCTTGAAACCATGCGCAAGGCGCTGGGTGAGGCCTTTGGTGAGCTTGACGCAGAGGTCAGCGCTGTTGAGCTGACACCGTCCCAGACGGTCGAAGAGAACGGCGACATTCGAGACATCGAATACACGCCGTCCATGAAAGTCTCCAAGCGGCCTGACGCGCCGATCCGGATTGTTCTGACCGGTCACCATGACACGGTCTTCCCGCCCGGTTGCGGGTTCGAAGACTGGCGCATGGTCGATGACAACACGATCAACGGCCCCGGTGTCGCGGACATGAAGGGCGGCCTTCTGGTCATGCTCCATGGCCTGCTTGCGCTGGAGCGCAGCCCCTGGGCGGACCAGATCGGCTATGACGTCCTGGTCAGTCCCGATGAAGAGATTGGCTCGCTGGGCTCCGGACCGGTCTTGATGGATCTGGGAGCCAAGGCCCATGTGGGCATGACCTATGAGCCGGCGCTGGCCGACGGCTCGCTGGCCGGAGCGCGCAAGGGCTCGGGCAATTTCTCGCTGCTGTGCAAGGGCAAGGCGGCTCATGCCGGCCGGGAGCACCATCTGGGGCGCAACGCAATTGTCGCGGCGGCCGAGTTCGCCAGCCGGATCGACAGGCTGAACGGCCAGCGTAATCCGGTCACGATCAATGTCTCTCGCATTGATGGCGGCGGCGCGCCGAATGTGGTGCCGGATCTGGGGATTTGTCGCTTTAATATCCGGGTGAAGACCGAGGACGATGCGGCCTGGGTTAAGTCTGAAGTCGCGAAAATCGTCCAGGAGATTGATGGTCGCGACGGGATCAGTGCGGAGCTGCATGGCGGCTTTACCCGCCCGCCCAAGCCCATGAGCCCGGCAAACCTGCGCATGTTTGAATGGACGCGCGCCAGCGGGTCGGCCCTTGGCCTTGATATCAAGTGGAATGACACCGGCGGGGTGTGCGAAGGCAATAATCTGTGGGCGTCGGGTTGCCCGAATGTGGACACGCTGGGGGTCTGCGGGTCCGACATCCACTCGGACCGCGAGATCGCAAAGCTCTCGAGCTTTGCTGAACGCGCCAAGCTGTCGGCGATTATGCTGATGGGCTTTGCCCGCGGTCGATTTGATGCGGCTGAGGCTCGAAAACTCAGCGAATAAATAAGGGGACGTGCATGCTGGTCATGCGTGCGGCGCGGGCCGCAGATACCGATTGTTTCTTGCGATTGGCTGAGGCCGCAGGGCCCGGCTTCACCAGCCTTGCGCTGCCCGACGACGCGTTGGCCGAGAAGCTGACCAAGTCGGAAATGGCCTTCAAGGGCGAACTGCCCGACCGGTCCGACTGCGCCTATCAGCTAATGCTGGAAGATACCGACAGCGGCAAGATCCTTGGCACGTCCGCGGTAAAGGCCGAGGTCGGGGTCAAGAAGCCCTATTTCGACTTCAAGGTTTTCACGATCGCCCAGGCGAGCCAGGAGGCGGATCGTCGCTTCGACATGGACGCGATGATGCTGGTCAACGATTTTGCCGGTGCGACCGAAGTTGGCTCCCTGTTTGTCAGTGATGAGCTGCGTGGCCGCGGTGCGGGCAAGCTGGCGTCAAAATCGCGCTATCTGCTGGTGGCTGCAGACCGGTCCCGCTTTGGCGACACAATGCTGTCCGAACTGCGCGGGGTCGTGGACGAGAAGGGCGATAGCATCTTCTTCGAGCACGTGACGCGGCCCTTTTTCCGCATGACTTTTGAAGAGGCCGATCGGCTGTCGGCTGCGACCGATAACCAGTTCATCCTCGACCTCATGCCCCAGCACCTGATCTATCTCGATCTGCTGCCCAAGGGCGTGCAGGAGGTGATCGGCAAGACGCATCCCCACGGGGCCAACGCCCTGCGCCTGCTGGAGGCGGAAGGCTTCAAATACAATCGCTATATCGACATTTTCGATGGCGGCCCGCTGGTGTCCTGCGCAGTCTCGGACATCAAGACGTTGAAGGACAGCAATCGCGCGGCGTTGACCCCAGGCGCTCCAGGGGAGAGCGCGCGCAGCGGCCTGCTTTCCAATGACCGCTTTGGCGACTTCCGCTGCGTCCAGGCCGAGTTCGAGGTGACCGAAGCCGGCCTGCTTGTGTGTGATGAGGCGCGCCGGGCGCTTGATGCGATCGACGGTGAGACGCTGCGCTTCTGGATAAAGGAATAGGATATGACGGCATCGGCCTATGTAGGTGGCGAGTGGATTGATGGCGGTGCGGACAGCTTCCAGTCGATTGATCCGGCAAGCGGTGAGGCCGTCTGGTCAGGACAGGCCGCTGATCCATCCTGTGTTCGGGCGGCCTTCGCTGCGGCGCGTCTGGCTTTCACCGAATGGGCGCTGACGCCGTTCGAAGCCCGTCGCGCTATCGTTGAGCGCTATGAGAGCGTCCTGAAATCAAAGGCTGATGAGCTGGCTGAGTTGATCGCGCGAGAGACCGGCAAACCGCACTGGGAGACCAAGACCGAAGCCGGTGCCATGGCCGCCAAGGTGGCGGTGTCGATCAAGGCCTACGAGGATCGCACCGGTTCAACCCGCAACGAGACCGCGTTCGGTGAGGCCACGCTGGGGCACAAGCCGCTGGGCGTCATGTTCGTGCTGGGGCCGTATAACTTCCCTGGCCACTTGCCAAACGGTCACATCATTCCCGCGCTTCTGGCGGGCAATACGGTCGTGTTCAAACCTTCCGAGCTCACGCCCGCGGTGGGCGAGCTCATGGTGCGCTGCTGGGAAGAGGCGGGTCTGCCAAAGGGCGTACTGAACCTGGTGCAGGGCGCGCGCGAAACCGGTGCAGCAGCGCTTGATGACCCTGATCTCGATGGCGTGTTGTTCACCGGCAGCTGGGCCACCGGCAGTTTCATTCACAAGAAGTTCGCCGGCCGCACCGGCGTGCAGCTGGCACTGGAGATGGGCGGTAACAATCCGCTGGTCGTGTGGGACGCCAAGGATGCCGAGGCGGCGGCCCGGGTTGCCATCCTGTCGGCTTACATCACGTCGGGTCAGCGCTGCTCCTGCGCGCGCCGTCTGATCGTGCCGAAGGGCGCTGAAGGCGACGCGGTGATCGACGCACTGGCGGCAATGATCCCGCAGCTGACCATTGGCAAATGGGATGCGGACCCGGAACCTTTCATGGGCCCGCTGGTCACCACCAAGGCGGCTGAGCACACCATTCAGGCCCAGGCCGATCTGATCGCCAAGGGCGGCAAGGCGATTGTTGAAGCGACGCGCCTTGATGCCGGTCCGGCCTTTGTGACGCCCGGCCTCATCGATGTGGACGGTGTCCAGACTGATGACGACGAGGTGTTCGGTCCGCTTCTGCAGGTGCGCCGGGCCGAGAGCTTCGAAGCGGCACTCGCCGAAGCCAATAACACGAAATACGGGCTGGCCGCCGGTTTGGTGTCTGACAGCGAAGCGCTTTGGAAGCGTTTCTGGGCAGGATCACGCGCAGGCATCGTGAACTGGAACCGGCCGACGCCGGGGGCTGCTTCGACCATGCCGTTTGGCGGTCCGGGTCAATCGGGCAATCTTCGCCCCAGCGCTTACTATGCGGCTGACTATTGCGCCTATCCGGTCGCAAGCCAGGCCGCCCCGACGCTGGAGCGCCAGGCTGTGAAAGGGCTCGACTGATGGCCACGGTGGAAGCCAATTTCGACGGCCTGATCGGCCCGAGCCATAATTACGGGGGCCTCGCACCGGGCAATCTTGCCAGCGCCAACAACAAGGGCTCAGTCGCCTCGCCGCGCACTGGCGTGCTGGAAGGTCTCGCAAAAGCCAAGCGCCTTGCAGATGCTGGCCTCACCCAAGGACTGCTGCCTCCGCAGGAACGTCCCTACATTCACGGCCTGCGCCAGCTGGGTTTTCCCGGCGCTACCGATGGTGCGGTTTGGGAAGCTGCGGTGAAGGCTGATCCCAAGCTTGCCTCTGACTTTCTGTCGGCCAGCTCCATGTGGGCGGCCAATGCCGCAACAGTCAGCCCGGGCGCGGATACGGCTGATGGCCGTGTGCATTTCACGCCGGCCAACCTGATCACGGCGCTGCACCGCTCCATAGAGGGTTTCCAGACCCGCCGCGCCTTGCAGCGCATCTTTAAGGACGAAGCGCACTTCACCGTCCATGACGAGTTGCCCCACCAGTCGAGCTTTGCTGACGAGGGCGCGGCCAACCATGTGCGCCTGTCGGCCGACCATGGCAGCGAGGGCGTTGAAGTCTTCGTCTATGGCCGCGATGGCTTTGCGCCGTGGGAGGCGAAATTCCCCGCGCGCCAGACATTGCAGGCCAGCCAGGCCGTTGCCCGCCTGCATGGGCTGGATCCCAAACGCACCGTGTTTATCCAGCAGTCGAAGGCTGCGATCGAGGCTGGAGCCTTCCACAACGACGTGGTCTGCGTATCGAACGGGCCGGTGCTCTTCTTCCACGAGTGGGGGTTTGAGGATAAGGGCGCCGCACTTGATGCGATCCGCAAGGCTGCTGACGGGCTGTTCGAGCCGGTCTTCGTAGAGGTCCCGGCCAGTGAAGTGCCCATCGCGGACGCCGTAAAGTCCTACCTCTTCAACTCCCAGCTTCTGTCCTGGCCTGGTCAAAGCCGTCAGGTGGTTCTGGCCCCGGAAGAAACCCGCGAGACCGCAACGACCAATGCCTATTGCGAGCGGCTGGTCGCGGGCAACGGCCCCATTGGCAAGGTCGACTTTGCCGATGTGCGCCAGTCCATGCGCAATGGCGGTGGGCCGGCCTGTCTGCGCCTGCGTGTGGTGCTGGATGATGCTCAGCGCGAGGCGGTCAATCCGGCGGTCTGGATGAATGATACGCTCTACGCCTCCCTGACGGCCTGGGCTGAAAGGCATTGCCGCGAACAGCTGGGGCCTGAGGATCTGGGTGATCCGTCACTGGTGGATGAAAGCCGGGCCGCGCTGGATGAGCTGACGCAAATCCTGAAGCTTGGGCCCGACTTCTATCCGTTCCAGCGGACCTGATCCCTAGCGCACGCAGAGAACGTCGACGATCTCGTTGCGGCCACCGCGCGCGAAGTTTGCTCCAATAAACCACAGCTGACTTTGGGAGCGGCGCGCATCGAAGTGGGCGGCGCGGCCGAAGCCTTCAGCCCGGCAGATCTGGCGGGCAACCGGTTCCCCACAACGCTGGCCATTGGGCTCTGCGCAGAAGGCCACCGGGTAGCCGCGGGTCTGGGGCCGCGGGATGAAAAGGCTGTTTACGCCGCGTACCGCGTTTGAAGAGCCCAGGCTGTTTCCATACCCGGTACCGTAGTCGCCACCATAGCCATCGCCATAGTCCGGAACCGGTTCGGGCCGCGGAATGCCATCCGGGCTTGCTGCGCTGACCCGGCCATCCATGCGGAACAGCTTCAGATCATTGCTGTCGCGGGAGAACTCCACACACCGGTCAGAGAAGTTGCGATCTTCGCACAGCGTCCAGGTTCCGGAGTGAACCTCAATGGAGTTGGCGCGATTATCAAAGCGGATGTCGCGCAGATCAAACTCGATATCGCGGACATGCACCGATTGACCCGTGTAGTTGCGGCCTGAGTAAAGCGTGATGCCTTCGCGGCGATCCCGGTCGGGTCGGTGCAGGGCCCGGACCGAGGTGATGCGATTGTTAAACGCCCATGCCGACATGTTCGGCGCATCGGCGTCCACCAGATGGCAGGTGCCGCGATAGTTCGGCTCCAGACATACCTCCCAGCGCCCGCCGTCAAAGCGGTAGGACGTGGTCAGGTCGTTAAACTGGACCCAGCGCAGGTCCGGGGCGTCGCCATCCAGCGTGATGGAGCGTCCCTCATAGCCGGGCAGGTCATACAGGGTGATGGTCGGATTGCTGTCGGCGTCACCGCCACGGCCACCACGCTGGGCGCCAGCAGGCGCAATGAGCATCGCGCTTACCGCAAGGCTTGAGAAAATCAGGGCTGAAACGCGCATGGCGGGCTCCTTGTCAGTCAGGACGCGAATATAACGCATCTGACTATCAAGGGCCCGCCATGAATGGTGACTGAACCCGGGCTGTCAGCCCGGTTCATGTTTGCCCCGGTCAGTAGCCCTGGGCCGCGCCGTCCTTGCGCATCTCAGAGGCACCGTGGAGCACACCGCTCTCTGCGTCTCGCATGATGGCCTGATAGCCACCAAAGCCGCCATCGCCTTCCTCGACCACATGGCCTAGGGCGCGCAGGGCTTCGCGAACGCTTTCCGGCACGCCGCTTTCAACGCGCAGGACGCCGACACCGGCGGTATCACCCACCATGCCCGTCTCGGAGCTGGAACCGTCATGGCGCCAGCGGGCGGCGTCGCCAGCTTCCTGCAGGTTCAGGCCGAAGTCGATGACCGAGGTGATGATCTGGACGTGACCTTGCGGCTGCATGGCACCGCCCATCAGACCAAAGCTCATATAAGCCTCGTCACCCTGGGTGATCATGGCGGGAATGATGGTGTGGAAGGGGCGCTTGCCCGGCTCGTAGACATTGGGGTGGTTCGGATCGAGGCTGAATAGCTCGCCGCGATCCTGCAGCATGAAGCCCAGACCGTCCGGGACCAGGCCAGAGCCCATGCCGCGGAAGTTGGACTGGATCAGCGAGACCATCATGCCATTGCCGTCGGCCACTGTCAGATAGGTCGTATCACCATCTTCAAGAATGGCCGGGTCACCATGGGTGACGCTTTCCATCGCGGCTTCCATCGACATCAGGGCGCGGCGCCGGTCGGCGTATTCGTCAGAGACCAGGGCTTCGATCGGAGCCGGCGCAAAGTCCGGGTCCGCGTAGAAGCGCGCACGGTCTTCAAAGGCAAGGCGCTTGGCTTCCACCATGACGTGGATGGCCTCAGCGCTCATGAAGCCCATGGAGGCGAGGTCATACTCTTCGATGATCTGCAGCATCTGCAGCGCGGCAATGCCCTGACCCTGCGGCGGGAGCTCCCACACGTCGTAGCCGCGATAGTTCACGCTGACCGGCTCCACCCACTCAGAGCGGTGATTGGCGAGATCCTCGTAGGTGATCCAGCCGCCAATGCGTTCCATATAATCGTTGATCGTCTGGGCGATCGGGCCGTCATAGAAAGCGTCGCGGCCACCTTCAGCGAGCATGCGGTAAGTGTTGGCGAGGTCCGGATTGCGGAAAATCTCGCCCTCGCGCGGTGCATCGCCATCTTCGGTCAGATAGGTCGCCTGGGCGTTGGCAAACTCTTCGAAGTCGCCGTTTTCGAAGCGACGCTCGAAGATGCGCATATTGCGATCCCAGTAGTAGGCAATCGTCTCGGTAAGCGGGAAGCCGTCCTCGGCATAGGTGATCACCGGGGCCAGAATGTCTTCCATGGGCATGGAGCCGAAGCGCTCATGCATGGTGAACCAGCCGTCGACCGTGCCCGGCACCGAAACCGGCATCGCGCCAAGCGGCGGGATGGAGCCGTCTTCGCCAACCGTCTCGATCACTTCGTCATAGGTCAGACCCATCGGCGAACGACCGGCACCGTTCAGGCCATAGACCTGACGGGTTTCCGGGTCCCAGATGATCACGAAGATATCGCCGCCAATGCCGTTGCCGGTCGGTTCCATCAGTCCGGTGGCTGCGTTCGCAGCAATGGCAGCGTCCACGGCGTTACCACCCGCTTTGAGCACATCAAGCGCGACCTGACTGGCTAGCGGGTGTGCGGTGGCGGCCATGCCGCCGGTCGCGGTCGTGACAGAGCGCGTGGCGTAGTGGTCACCGCTGACACGGTCGCCTGGATGGTGGGACTGCGCCTCCACAGGCGCGACGAAGTCGACAAAGGCCATGAGCGCAGCAGCTCCCATCAGCGTGGCAGTACGGATCATCAAGATGTCTCCCCGGATTGGCCCTGATTGGTCAGGGCGGATTGCCGCGAAGTAGATAGGTCTGAGCCTGCAGGATCAAGTTTGCGGCGCAATCAGAGCCCTAGGTCCCGTCGTCCTCTTCCTCTTCGCCATCACCATCACCTTCTGCGGGCTCATCCTGGGGCGGGCGGCGATTGCCCAGAAGACCGCGCAGGGCATTGCCCACCGCTTCTTCGCGGGACTGACCCTCCGGCTGGTTCAGCAGGCCGCGGGCCGCGTTACCCAGCGGGGTGTCGGGCAGGCGATCGCCGAGCGCTCCAGCCGCCTGTGACCGGGCAATGTCACGGGCAAGCGTGGCGTAATCGATCCCGACCGATACGTCATTGAAGCTGCCGCGCAGGGTGATGGGCACGCCCACACCGTTAAGGTCAATGGCTCCGCCCTGACCGGACAAAGAGCCGACCGCGCGCGGGTTCAGGCGGTAGTCGATGGTCTGGTTGGCCAGATCGACCGTGCCCTGTCCGGCCACGCGGATCAGCGGGCTGAGCATGGCAAGGTCGAGATTTTCCACGCGGCCATTGGTGATCTGGAACGTGCCACCCAGCGAGGTGAAGTCGGTCTGCTGCTGGTCCGCAAAGCCTGCCGGCAGCTGTCCGGTGGAAATTGCGTCCTGCACCGTACGGATCACCTGAGCCAGGTTCACGCCGACGATCGCTCCATTGGCGAACTCAAAGTCGCCATTGCCGTTAAGCGAATTCATCACCGCAGCCGGGCTGTTGCCGCGCGCTTCGAGGTCCAGCATCACGCCGCCAAGGCCTGCGAGGCGGTCAAAGTCGGCGGCGGCCTGAAGGAAGGGCAGGGCTTCCAGCGTATCCACGTCCACGTCAAAGCTGTAGCTGGCTGTGGGCTGGCGGGCATTCATGATGGCCGCCACACGCCCCTGACCGCCATAAAGGTCAAAGCCGGTCATCTCCGCGACCAGGCGACCATTGATCAGCTCAGCGGAAATATTCACATCGGTGGCTTCGATATCGTTGGCCTTGAAGCGGTCGGTGCGGATCGAAAGATCCGCGTCCACCAGGCGCAGGGCGGCCATGTCGAACTCTTCCTCGCTCCATGGCGGGAAGCCACCGCTGCCCTCGGTCGTCGCCGCTTCAGCCGCGCTGTCGGCGGGGATGTAGGGCGTGATGTCGAGATTGGCGGTGGTGATGGCCCCCACCACGTTTGGCCGCGGTCCATCCAGCCACAGCGTGATATCGCCGTCGGCCGCGATATCATCAAAGCGGACCGACGCATTAGTCAGCGCCACGCTGGTCATGTCGGCGATGAGATCGGCTTCGGCGGCAAAGCGCTGGAAGATTTCACCGTCGGGCAGCGCGGCTCCGGCATAGGCGGCGAGCGCAGGCAGGGGCAGGTCCACATCGACCGCCCCGCGCAGCACGATATCTTCGCCCTCATCGATCTGACCGCTGAAGCTGAGATCAGCCAGCGGCCCGTCGATCGACAGCGACAGCGGGGTTTCCGCGCCTTCAAAGAAGCTGCGCAGCGAGCCGAGGCGCGCGTCGAAATTCATCACATTGCCATCGGCGTCCAGCGAGCCGGTAATCGCAATTTCCTCGTCCACGGAGGGCAGGGCGACGGCGAGGTTCACCGCATCAAAGCGGCGCGTTCCGGTGGGGTCGGTATAGATCACCGTCCCGTTCTCCAGCCGCACATCACCAAAGCTGGCTTCAAAGGGCAGGGCCCCGGGCTGTCGCACAAAGCCGCCACCGCTGGAGGTTTGTGCCGGGGCCGCGTCGCTGGCGCTGCCCAGCGTCCAGTTATTGCCGCTGGCATTGGTTTGCAGGCGGATGACCGGCTCAACCAGGATAAACTCGCGTACTTCGATCCGCCGCGAGATGAGCGGCAGGATTGCCACCGAGACCCGCATCTCTTCCATTTGCGCGAACGGCTCGTCGCCAAAGCCCGGGGCGTTGGCGATGCGGGCATCTCCGGCGCGCACCTGGGCTGACGGGAAGATCCGCAGGCTGATATCGCCCTCCAGCACCACCTCCCGGCCGAGCGCTTCGGTAGCCGCGGCCTGAGCGCGGGTGCGCAATTCCTCCGCGCCGATCAGTGTGGGCAGGATCAGCACAGCGCCAACAACGGCAACCAGAAGGACCAGAACAACAATAAGCACGCGGCGCATGGGCGGCCTCCGAAGAAATTTCATCGATCAGAGCTTGCTCGCACCGATCAGGACTGGAAGAGTGTTTACCAAATTTGACGCCCTCAAGGCAGGGGATGCGTCGTCGCTGCAAGAAAAATCTAGCCCGCCAGTCGGGGAGGCAAATATGGACAAGCTTACAATCAACCAGGACGTCTACGACAAGGCGCCGCGGATCAATATGGGCCGGCGCGAAATCCTTCTGGGGATCGCCGCAGGCACCGTCATCCCGCTGACCGCCGGGTGTGAAACCTCCGGCGGCTTTGGCGAGTTCCTGGTGAGCGACGAACAGGTGCAGCAGGCGTCGGCCGCGGCCTGGGCCCAGGCGCTCCAGCAGGAGCAGGTCAGCCGCGATCCGGCGCTGCGTCGCCGGGTGGAGCGGGTTGGCAACCGCCTGACGCCGTATTCGGGCCTTGGCAATCTGAACTGGGAGTTCGTGGTTTTTGAATCCGATGCCCAGAACGCCTGGGTGCTGCCGGGCGGCAAGGTCGCGTTCTATCGCGGTATCCTCGACACGATGAGCAATGACGACCAGGTCGCCACGGTGATGGGCCACGAGATTGCCCACCTGCATTATCAGCACGCGACCCAGCGCGCTCGCCAGCAGGCCGCCACGGGCGTGGGGCTCGGTATCGCCAATGTTGCGCTGGGCGCGAGTGGTGTGGAAAACGCCGACCGCTGGGCCGGTATCCTCGGCGCGGGTGTGACCTTCGGCGTGCTGCTGCCCTATTCGCGCAATCACGAGCTGGAGGCCGACCTGAAGGGCGTCGACTACATGCATCAGGCCGGCTATCGCCCGAGCCAGGCGCTGGCCTTCTGGAGCGCCAAGGCGGCGCAAAATCAGCGCCAGCAGGTGGAGCTGCTCTCCACCCACCCGTCGAGCTCCACGCGGATCAATGCCCTGCGCCAGCATATTCAGGCAAACGGCTACGCCTGATCGCCGAATTGAGCGACTGAACACGGCGCTGCGCAAGCGTCAAAACCTGTCTTGATCGGCAGGGCCGGTGGAGCTAGGTTCCGCGCCCTGTCGGTCAGGCATTTCACGCCGACCGCCATGGTGCGCCGCCTTAGCTCAGTTGGTTAGAGCGCTAGATTGTGGATCTAGAGGTCCCCCGTTCGAACCGGGGAGGCGGTACCATTTCTCCCTCAAAGCCCCGTCCTACTCGTCCGGCGTTTCGGCTTCGCGTAGCTGGAGCGTGTCGACATATTGCTGGAATGAGATGGCCTGACCGTCCTGAATGGTCCAGACATGGACCATCTGGGCGTCGATGTCTTCGCCGGTGGTGCCGTGGGTGCCGGTATAGCGGCCGAGCACGACGACACGGTTGCCCTCAACGATCATTTCTTCCGGCGTTGCGTTGAACGTTGACCAGTCTGTCAGCACGCGGCCGATCACGCCTTCCATCACTGCCTGCGGCCCTTCATAGGGGTTCATGTCCGCATAGGTGTTTCCCTCCGCTTCGTTCCAGACGATCTCCGGATGAAGCGCGGCGGCGAAGCCTTCCGGGTCACCGGCGGCAAAGGCGTCGTAAATCCCCGAGATCACGGCCTCAGGCGAGCTGTGATGGTCAGCCAGCGCAACTCCAGTGAGCAGCAGGGTCGATGCGGCAGCGGTCAGGATCGTTTTCATGATGTGTCCCCAGTGATTTGCGTGTGGGGACGGTAGGAGGCTTTATCCTGCCTGGCCAGAATAATCCTTGAGGCCGCTCCAGCGCGACGGCCTAATTCTCCCGCAGATAGCCCCACGTGTGCAGGCGGTCGGAATTGTCGATCCAGCGGTCGCCGATATCGTCGCGGAAATACATGTTGGGGATCAGGATGTTCTGGATGCGGCCATAGGCCTGCTTCTGGGCTTCGCGCATGGTGGAGCCAGCACCGGTGACGACCAGCGCCAGACCGACCCCGCCGGTGACCAGCCACTCATCGTTGACGCGTTTGACGTCGTGAATGTGCACGCCATCCGTCATCGGGCGTTTGAATACGATGGCGGCGTCCTTTGAGAAGCTCTCGAAGGTTTCCTTGTCCTTGAAGGGGTAGGGCGGCACCACCAGTCGCACACCGATCTGGAAGCCCTTCTTGGCCTTGAACTCCTTTGGTCCGCCGGTCGCCATCTGGTAGAACAGGTCGGCTGGCGGCATGTTCAGGCCATCGGACATGATCTGGATCGTCGGGTAGCCAAAGCGCGCGGTGAACTCCAGCGGGTAGATGCCGTGGCTGTTCACGATGCAGTTCACGTCCATGTAGCCGACAAAGCCTTCACTCTTCAGCTTGGGCGCAAGTTTCGCGAGCGTCTCGCGATAGAGCTTGTTGGGCTTTGACCAGAACATGCTGGTGCCCATCTCGCCGGTGGCCGGACCCACATTGCCGGGCAGCAATTTCTTGTGCTCGAAATTGATATTGATCGGCTCCATGAACTCGCTGCCGTTAAAGAAGCCGCCGACGGCGACTTCCACGCCGGTCACCTTGTGCTGCAGCTGGAAGATCTTGATCGTGTCCGACCAGGTGCGCTTGTAGGCCTCCAGAACACGGCGAACGTCCGAGCCGTCTTCCTCCATGCCCACAAAGAGCAGGCGTTTGATATTCTGCGCTTCGCCGGATGGTTTGATCACATAGCGGCGCGGGTTTTCGCGCACATGGGTGATCGCCTCGTCGAAATTATCAAACTCGCGATAAGGCAGGATGTTGACGCCGGCCTTCTTCAGCTCGTCCTGACCAAAGGAGCGGTCATCCTCCAGCCGGTCGGTATAGGGCGTGCCGCCAATGACGGCCTTGCCTTGCGCGCGCAGTGCGGCGGCTTTCTCGCCCTAGCCCAGCACGTCGTCAAAGACAATAACATCGGCCCAGTCCACATGCTCGCGCCAGTCATCGACCTTGGGTACAAAACCATCGCCGATATCGGCCTCGGCCTTGTTTTCAATGCAATACCGAACCTCATGACCCTCGCGCAAAATGCGCCAGGCCGGGTCCACGTGAAGACCGTCGGTGGAGATAAACAGGAAGCGTTTTTTTGGATGTCTGGTTCATGAGCGCGCTATACGCCCAAACCCCCGCACTCACTAGCGAAATCTAGTGTCCAGCCGGCGGTAGTTTGATGGCGGAATCGGGGCGGAAATCATGCGCTCGCCGACACAAAGAGTTCGTACTTCCTCATCACCCGTCCAAACCGTTCTGACGCCAGATGCCCGGCGAGCCAGCGCTGGACGCCGGGCCAGGCTTGAGCGTTGAACCAGTCACGGTCTGTGTTGGCGAACTGGCGGATGAAGGGGAAGATTGCGATGTCGGCGAGGGTGGCCTGATCACCGAAAAGCTGAGGTGTCTGGCTGAGGCGGGCTTCCAGCGCGTCGAGATGCCTTGAGGCTTCGGCCCGGTGCTCTTCAGACACCGCGCCTTCGTAACGCGTGGCGTATTTATAGCGGTCGAGATGGTGCTTGAACTCACCGTCATTGGCCGCGATCAGGGCGTCGGTTTCCGCCTTCAGTTCTGGCTGCAGCCAGCCTTCCGGATCGTTCTCGCCCAACGCCCAATTCATCACATCCAGGCTTTCTTCCAGCACCGTGCCGTCGGGCAGCACCACGACCGGCACGGTGCCCTTGGGCGAGGCCTCAAGCATTTCTGCCGGCTTGTCCTTGAGCAGGATTTCGCGGTGCTCCAGCTGTATCTCAGCAACGTCCAGCGCCATGCGCCCGCGCATGGCATAGGGGCAGCGGCGGAAGGAATAGAGGATGGGCAGGGAGTCAGTCATTGTCGCGGGCCTCGCCGTCGTCCTGTACGGTGTCCCTTGCGTCATCGTCGCTCAGCACGGCACCCACATGACGCTCGCCGCGCGCCCGCGCGAGCTCTTCCTGGCGGTGGCGTTCGGCATAGCGTTGGCGCTGCTCTTCGTCGCGCACAGCGTGGCAGAAGGGGCAGCTGACACCCTCCACATACAAAGGTGAGGCGAGGTCGTCCGGCGACAGCGGCTCGCGGCAGGCATGGCAGCTGGTATAGCCGCTCTCCTCCAGCCCGTGCTTGACCGCGACGCGCCGGTCAAAGACGAAGCAATCGCCCTCCCACAGGCTTTCACCCTCATTGATGCGCTCAAGATATTTCAGGATACCGCCCTTGAGGTGGTAGACCTCATCGAGGCCCTCGGTCAGCGCAAAGGCGGTCGACTTCTCACAGCGAATGCCGCCGGTGCAGTACATGGCGATCTTCGCGTTCGGGCGGGTTTCGCGGAATTTGCGGAACCAGTCGGGAAACTCGGTAAAGCTTTTGGTTTCAGGGTTTACCGCACCCTTGAACTGGCCGATCCGCACTTCGTAGTCGTTGCGGGTGTCGATGGTGACCACGTCCGGCGAGGAGATGAGCGTGTTCCAGTTCTCCGGCTCCACATAGGTGCCCACCTCGCGGCTGGGGTCCACACCGGGCACGCCCAGCGTCACGATCTCTTTCTTGATGCGCACCTTCATGCGCAGGAAGGGCTGCTCGCTGGCGGTACTTTCCTTGTGCTCGATATCGGCGCAGCCGGGCAGGGCACGGATGGTGTTCAGCACCGCCTCGATCCCGTCATGGGGCCCGGCGAGCGTGCCGTTAATGCCCTCTGGCGCGATCAGCAGGATGCCGGTCACAGCGTTGGACTTGCACACGTCCAGCAGGTGCTGGCGCAGCGCCTCGTCCGCCGTGAGCGGCGTAAATTTGTATAGGGCGACAACGCGAAACTCAGTCATGATTGCCCTTATGCCAAAGCTCGGCGCGGGGTGATAGGCATGCAGGGTGTGGATAACGGCACCGGCTGCAGCGGTGGTTTTCCACAATAATTGTTCAAAACGCCCCGAAATGGCCGCTCAAAAGGTTAACGCGCGTTTACGACTCGCGCATAGTGACCGGTCTGGGCTTACGGGAGATCGGCGATATGGCACGTTTGAGCGAGAAGGGTCAGTCGACTTTTGTCATTCTCGATCACGAGCCGCTCTACGCGTCTGAAGACATCGACCAGATCTGCGCCCGTCACCAGATTTCCGAGACCCATCGCGGCGCGCTCTGGCGCATGCTGGAGGAAGCGGGCCGCGCCTATCTCGATCAGCGCCGCCTCAGCGCAACGCCGACCAAGATGGCCCGCGTGCGACAGGATTTGCGCCTGGCCCGCCAGCTCGCCGCCCAGCTGGCTGAGCTGAGCCCCAATGCCGATCAGCTTTCCAGCGATACCTGCAGCATCACGCTCAGCCGCGCGCACCTGTCGGCGCTGCGTGAAGGAGAGCGCAAAGCCGGTCCCGCCAGTGGTGCGCGGCTGGAAGATCTGCGCGAGGCGCTGACCTGGGCCGATGCGGTGTTTGAAGCCGCGCTGGACTCCTGCGGTCGTCAGGACGACGAGCCGGATGAGGCCTGGCGGATCACGCTGACGAATTTCTACACCCGCGAGCTTGCCCGGTCCTGGACGGGCGAGGGTGAGGCTGACGGTGAGGCGTTCCTCGCCAGCTGCCGCGAACCGCTTGATCGCAATGAAGGCGCTGCCGGTCCGGCGATCACCGCCTTTGATCTGGCGGCGCGCTAGGCGAGCTTTAGTCTGACGCGTTCGTCTCTTCGGCTTCAGCCAGCTCTGCACGAGCCGCAATCAGGCTGCGGGCCGCATCCGGACTGTCCACCTCCTCCACCTGACGAATGGCGCAGCGCCAGCCGTCACGGTCGATGACATATTCCAGAAACGGGCGGCAGACCCGCTCATTGCGCCCGAAGGTCGTCCCCAGCTGGGCCCCGAAGGTCAGCGACGGACAGCTCTCGCCCATGGTGACCAGATAGTGCCGTGACGCTCCGCCATTCAGGATCAGGTGGCGGCTATCGATCACGCTGTAGCCGTTGACCATGCGCAAGCGCACACAGCGCGGCGGCTCGGCGGCCGGATCGATTTCGGTCGCGGTCTGGGGCTCTTGCGCGACTGCGACAGCGCCCACGGCGACACTGACCAGAAGAGCGGCAAGACCTGAGTTTAGCAGTCGTTTCATGGTATCCACCCTCGTGATGGGGTTAATCTGTGCACCGACTTGCAACGCGAGTCGCCCATTGATCTAGAGCATTTTCTTCTCGAGACTTGTTTTGGCGAGTATAGCAAATTCTGCAGGCGCGCGCATCGTTGTCGTGGGGGCCGGGGCGGCCGGGCTGGCGTCCGCCTGGCAGCTGGCCAGGGCTGGTCATGATGTGACGATCGTTGACCGCGGAGAGGTCGGCAAGGGCGCGCTGTGGGCGTCCGGCGGCATGCTGGCGGCAGGCTTTGAGTCCAGCGTTGAACTGGATGCCGGGACCGAGCTGGCCCAGCCCTTCACCGATTTACTGCATGCCAGCCTCGATCACTGGCCAGAATGGATCAGCGAGCTGCAGGGCTTTAGCCCGGCACCGCTCGGCTTTAATCGGGACGGCTCGGTCGTTCCGCTCTTCACCGAGGCTGACCTGAGGCGCGCCGATACCGTCGAGGCTCAGGCACGCCGCCTTGGCGTAGGGCTTGAGCGTATCGACGGTGCCCAGCTTTCACAGCTTGAGCCAGGTCTTGCCAGCGCTGAGGGGGCAGTTGTCTTCAAGGGGGACGGGCAGCTGGATAACCGGGCGCTCGGGCCAGCGCTGGCCGCCGCGGTTTTTCATGCGGGTGGGCGGATTGAAATGCGATCCGGCGTAAAGCAGCTCCTCCGCCGAAGTGGGGGAGTCGCTGGCGTCACGCTGGCTGACGGGCGGACGCTGGAAAGCGATATCGTGGTTCTGGCCACGGGGGCGCAGAGCCTCGTTGATATGCCCCGGCCGGTCGAGACACGCCCGGTGAAGGGCCAGATGCTGGCCTTCAATATTGACCCGGGGGCCGGGCCTCGCCACGTGATCCGGGGGTTTTCGATCTATCTGTGCACCAAGCCGGGCGGGCGACTGATTGCAGGCGCGACCGTGGAACCGGACGTTGAGGACCTGACGACCACCGATGACGCGTCCGATACGCTCCTGCAGGGCGCGCGATCGGTCATTCCGTCTCTGAGTTCGCTTGCGCCGGTTGAGCAATGGTCAGGCTTGCGGCCCGCCGCTGCGGACCTGATGCCGATGGTGGGGGAGGTGGAGTCCGGCCTGATCTTGGCCGGTGGGGGGTATCGCAATGGCGTCCTGCTGGCTCCGGCCATGGCTGAAGCGGTCACGGCGGTGATAGCGGGCGGCGAGTTGCCGGCGCGGGCGCGGCCCTTCTGCCCGAACCGGCCCAGCCTGCAGGCACGCCGGGATCATTAACCAAAGCTTATCGCGGAGCACCCGAGAGTTCTGAGCGTAAAGAATCACCGCTTGGAGCGACGACGCCTGACATGGCTACCCCGATCCCAGAAACGCTAGACGCCCGCAGTTTTTCGCCGCGCCAGGTCATTGCTCAGGCAGCCGAGTCCACCGGCGCTGACTTTGATTTTCTCGTGCGCACGGCGGCTCGGGAGAGCAATTTTGACCCAAGCGCGAAGGCGCAGACCTCCAGCGCGGCGGGCATGTTCCAGTTTATCGAGCAGACCTGGTTTGCCATGGTCCACCGCCACGGCGACAAGCACGGCCTTCACGCTGAAGCCGGGATGATCGAGCGCGACGCCAATGGCCGCTTCACGATCGCTGATCCGGCTGAGCGCCAGCGCGTGCTCGACCTTCGTTTCGATCCTGAAACCGCCAGCGTGATGGCTGGTGAGCTGGCCGCGGACAATGCGGCGCTACTTCGCCGTGAAATCGGCCGGGAGCCGACCTCTGGCGAGCTTTATGCGGCCCACTTTCTGGGCGCGCGCGGCGCGGGTGAGCTGATCACGCTGGCTGAGAGCCGGCCGCTTGCGCGCGCGGACCAGGCCTTTCCGCAGGCTGCTTCGGCCAACCGCCCGGTTTTTTATGATGGCGGGCGTCCCCTGACCGCGAAGGCGCTTCTCCAGCGTCTCAGCGGTGAAGCCGCTGCAATTGAAGCGCCGGAGAGCCGCCCGGCTGCAGACCGAAGCGTTGCGGGTTCGGCTGGGCCGGTGTCCACACCCAGCCCGACATCACCGTTCGGCATGGGCAGCTTCACCGCTTTTCAGCGTGGGGGCGGGGTCCTCTCGCCTGCGCTGGTCGAGCTTCTGGCCTCTCTGGATGCACCTGCATCGGCCAAGCGCAAAGATCAGGGTTAATTTGATTTTAACGGCGCTTTGCAATCTCGCGTTAACAGATTGAGCGCACCGTGAGTGCTCAACGCTCATAAAGGGATTAGTCCGATGGCTGTTCAGACCCTGCGCGCCCAACTCAGCCGCTCCGATGTGGAGCGGCTCGTCAACCAGACCGACCCGGAAGCGCGCGCGCTCGCGGCCCGCAAGGTCTGTGCGCGCATTGCCAGCGACGGCCTGTCTGACGCTGAGCGTGAAATGGGCGATCAGATCCTGCGTCTGCTGGCACGCGATGCGGCTGACCTGGTGCGCCGCGCGCTTGCGGTCACGCTTCAGCGCAGCACGCACCTGCCCCGCGACGTGGCCAGGCGCCTTGCTGCCGACGTGGACTCCATCGCGATCCCGGTCATTGCCGGCTCGCCGATGCTTGAGGATACCGATCTCATCGAAATCATCCGCACCAGCGATGCTGCCCGCCAGGTCGCCGTGGCCAGCCGTGACACCGTGTCGGCCTTCGTCGTGGATGAAATTGTCGCTGTTGGCGTGGCTGAAGCGGTTGGAACGGCGGCCTCCAATGACGGGGCGCAGTTCACGCCATCCAGCTTCTCGCGCACGCTTGAGCGCTTTGAGGATGATCCTTCCGTACTCGAGCGCTTTGTCGATCGCACCAGCTTGCCGCCTGAGTTCACCGAGAAGCTGATCTCGCACATCTCAGATACAGTGATTGACCGCCTGACCTCGCGTCATGCGCTGCCGCCGCAGTTGGCGGTGGAACTGGCGGAAGCTTCGCGTGAGCGCGCGACCATTGATCTGGTGGATCAGGGCGGGCTTGCCGAAGATCCGCGCCGCTTTGTCCAGCAGATGCAAATGAACGGGCGCCTGACGCCATCCTTCCTGCTGCGCACACTGTTCCGTGGGCATATGAGCCTGTTTGAACATTGCATTGCAGAGCTCGCCAGCATTGATCACCAGAAAGCCTGGCTACTGATCCACGACGCTGGCCCATTGGGGCTGAGCGCGGCCTTCAAGCAGGCCGGCATGCCAGAGCGCATTCTGCCAGCTGTGCGCGCCGCGATCAGCGCGTGGCATTCGCTGGAGGTTGGCGACGCCGGCGCGCGCGACATTGTGCGCTTCCGCAAGCTGCTGGCCGAGCGCATCTTTACCCAGTTCCAGGGCGCACCCGTCGCCGAGCTTGAATATGTGATGGACCGGCTCGATGCCGATCAGGCCTCCATCACGCAAAACGGCGACCGCGTGGCGGCCGCCGTCTAGAGCGCTTCAATCTGTCGGGGACGTGGCTTAGGCCGCGTCTCCCACCAGCTCAACCACCTGACGTTCCAGTTCCTCGGCCAGAGCTTTGCCAATCGGGTCCTGCTCGGTGCGCACATTCTGCACCACAGCGGCGCGAATGGCTCCGACATGGGCCTCAATAAGTGTGAGCGGCGCCTTTTCACGCTTGTCCTGGCTATCCAGAAGCTTCGAAAGCGAGCCCGCCATGCGCGTGATGATCGGGAACTCGTAGGTCGTGCCGAGGCCGCGCAGGTCGTGCGCGGTGGTGAACAGCATTTCGCCGTGCTCACCGCCGAGACCGGCTTTGCGCACTTCCACCATATAAGCTTCAAGCTTAGTGACTTCCTCGCCCAGCCAGTCGGCAAACTCGCATTTGAGATTGTCCACGGCGCGATTGGCGCGCTCGATCATCGCCTGGTCAGCAGACGGCAGCTTTCCGCCCACCTTCACCTTGAGCATGTTTGGCGGGTTGATGATTTCGATGGGATTTTCGCGCTTTGACATGCAATTGCTCCAAAGAGTTAGGCGATTGAGGCTTCTTCACGGCGCTCCTCACCGTCAAAATCGCTGGTAAAGCGACGACGGTCAGGGCCGAAGAATGACTTGGTGCGCACATAGGGGCGCGGGCGGTTCACAATGTTGGCGATGCGCTTGTAGAGCCCTTCGCTGGAGAAAGGCTTGACCATGAACTCGGTCACACCGGCATCGCGGGCCATCTGGATCTTGGATTTCTCGCCATAGGCGGTCAGCATGATGACTGGCAGGAAGGTGAGGCGGCTATCCTTGGACGCGCGGAGTTTCTGCACCAGCTCGAGCCCGTCCACGGGCTTCATCTTCCAGTCGAGGACCATCAGGTCGACATGTTCAGCGCGCAGGGTTTCGAGCGCCTGCTGGGCGCTGGCGGCTTCAAACACATGGGTGATGCCAAAGGCGGACATGACCGTACGGACAATGCCGCGCATCGCAGCATTATCGTCCACGAGCAGGACCCGCAGATTTTGAAGTGCTCGCTCTGTATCGGTGATACCCGACATTAAACGCTGCCCTGAATAGCCGTTCTTGCGCGGCACCATAGGCAAATTTGCTTAATGTCCGCCTAAGCAGCTAGTCGGTCGTGAATTGCTCGGCGAGAATCCGTTCGTCCAGCGCCCGGCCTTCATCGAACAGCATGGTCAGGCGCTTCTCGTGCGCCTCCGACACGGTCACCTGGATGGCGTCGCGGAATTCCTTGTTGTCGGCCACGACCGAGACCGGGCGTTTATCGGGCTCCAGAACATCAAACCGCACCTTGCTGGAATGGCGCAGCAGCGCGCCGCGCCAGCGCCGCGGCCGGAAGGCGCTGATCGGTGTCAGGGCCAGAAGCTGGGCGTCCAGCGGCAGGATCGGGCCGTAAGCCGAGAAGTTATAGGCCGTTGATCCGGCTGGAGTCGCGACGATCACGCCATCGGCGGCGAGGGTCTCCAGGCGAACCGTGCCGTCAATGGAGATCCGTATCTTCGCGGTCTGGCGGGTTTCGCGCAGCAGTGAAACCTCATTGATGGCGAGCGACTCAAAAGTTTTTCCAGCTGCGGTCGTGCCCTTGGCGCGCAGCGGGTGGATCGTGGCGCGCTCGGCGCGTGTGAGGCGCTCAATGAGGTTGTCTTCATTCGGCTCGTTCATCAAAAAGCCGACCGAACCGAAATTCATGCCATAGACCGGGATATCCTGGTCCATCACGGCGTGCAGGGCATCCAGCATGACCCCGTCACCGCCCAGCGCGATCAGCACCTCGCAGTCGGAAACCGGAACCTCGCCATAGCGCTCCACGAGCCGCTCCTTGGCAGCGCGCGCGTCGGCACGTTCGGCAACAAAATAGGCAATGTCCATGTGTTTGGCGTCAGCCCCGCGCTTTGCAAAATCGCTTAGCTGATAGAACCGTCTGCGCACAGGCGATGCAAGGCACGTCGCGCATCATCTCGGGCGTAGGTGTCAAAGACTTCGGTGCAGGCCCGCTCCAGCGCGTCCGGCGGCAACATGTGACCGCGGCCAAACTGGGCGAGTGAGGTGTAGAACAGGGTGGCTTCGCGACAGCACATGGCCATGGCCCGGGCTGCCAGAAGGCAGCCACGCAGCGGCGACTTTGAAAGCCCGGCCTGCCAGTCCTGGACGCTCACCCCTGTGATCTGGGCAACTGCCTGATCGGTAATTTCTGTACGGCCATGGCGTGCCGAGCCCAGCACGTCGGCCTTGGTCAGTGTGTTGGCGGCCAGTAGCTTTTCGGTAAGCGCCGCCGATGTGTTCTCGAGCGGGGCCGGCTTTGAGATGGCCTCTTCGACCACCTCGGACAGCGACGCGCCATCAAGTTCTGGATAGCGCTCGGCAATGGCCTGCCTGACGGTTTCACCAGCAATGGCGAAGATGGCCTCGGCCAGACGCGTTCCCATATCGGTGCGCCGGGCGAGGGCGGTCTGCAATTCCTCATCCGCCTTGGCAATATCGGCAAAGTCAGTGGCGCTCCGGCCCGACAGCTCCGCGCCCTCGTTGCAGGCGAGCGCATTCAGGCAGCGCGCTTCGCGATATTTCGCGACAGCCTCGCTGACCGCCTCAGATACGCGCGGCCGGCGGGCGATCAGCAGGCGGTGCTCTTCGCCTTCGGTCGCGAGTTCAAGAAGATCATCTTCCGTCAGGATGGGCGAGCGGGCGAGAATGGGTTTTGAAATCTCAAGCGGCTCGAAGGCGAGCATGCGAACCGCTTCGCGCGGTGCCCAGGAACAGGCGGCAAGGCGCAGGGCAACGCGAGCGCGGATCGAGGCTTCAGCCACCTGCAACAGGGCGACCAGCGGCGCATCGAATTCGTTGATGACAGGGTCGGGCAAGGGGCGCAGCGTACACAGCTGTGCGATATCCAGCGCCTTGCGACCGGCGCGCACGGGATCATCGCTCGTCCAGTTGCGGCTGCCCGCCATTGATCTACTTCCCCATGAACACACATCACAAGCAGGGTGATTGGTTCCAACCTGCCTGTGATAGGGTTATTAAATCTTTAGCGTTAACGCAGCGCGATGAGGCGATGACATGCCCAAGGACGTAATGCTCGACGACGCGGCGGCGCTTAAGGCGCGTTTTCTAGCCGTCCGGCAGCGGTCTGAAGACTGGGCCAGCGGCCTGTCCGCTGAGGATCTCTGCATCCAGACCATGGACGATGTCAGCCCGGGCAAATGGCATCTCGCCCACGTGACCTGGTTCTGGGAAACCTTCCTGCTACAGCCCCAGTCGGCGGGCTATGAAATTTTCGATAAGCGCTTCAATTATCTGTTCAATTCCTACTACGAGGCCGTCGGTGAGCGCCATGCGCGACCCGAGCGTGGCTTTCTGAGCCGGCCATCTCTGGAAGAGGTGCTGGCCTATCGCCAACACGTCACGGATGCGGTTTGCAAGTGGCTGGATGGGGCCGCTTCCGAGGCGCTTCGAACGGCCCGCCCGATCCTGCAGACCGGTTTTGCCCATGAGGAGCAGCACCAGGAGCTGTTCTTAACCGACATCAAGCATGTCCTGAGCCGGGCGTCCTTTCCCGAGGCGGCCTATGGCGAGGGGGCGAGTGCTTGCGATTCGCCGCTACTGGCCCGTCAGCTGGATCCGGACTGGGTCACGTTTGAAGGCGGCCTTGCCGAATTTGGCCATGGCGGTGCCAGCTTTGCCTTCGATAATGAAGGTCCGCTCCACAAGGCCTGGCTTGAACCGTTTGCGCTTGCGACCCGCCCGGTGACCAATGGCGAGTATCTCGCCTTTATTGAAGACGGTGGCTACGCCAAGCCGGAGCACTGGCTGGCTGAGGGCTGGGCCGTCATCACTGAAGATGCGCGTCAGGCTCCTTTTTACTGGCGCAAGACCGAACGCGGCTGGATGGAGCATACGCTCCATGGCCTGGAGCCTATCGATCCGGATGCGCCGGTCAGCCATGTGGACTTCTACGAAGCCAGCGCCTTTGCCGACTGGGCGGGATTCCGCCTGCCCGAAGAACGTGAGTGGGAGCTGGCTGCGCGGTCCTATGATCCCTCCCGCGGACGCTGGGCCGCGCCGGCTGAGCGCCTGCATCCTGAGCCACCGGGCGAGGAGGGGCCGCTCTTCGGCTTGTTTGGTGAGGTGTGGGAGTGGACCCGGTCGTCCTACGCGCCCTATCCCGGTTTCAGGGCTCCTGAGGGGGCAATCGGTGAGTACAACGGCAAATTCATGTGTGGGCAGTATGTGCTGCGCGGCGGTTCCTGCCTGACACCGCCGTCCCATGTGCGCGCGACCTACCGCAATTTCTTCCCGGCGGATGCCCAATGGCAGATGACCGGCCTGCGCCTGGCCCGCGACGTTTGACGTGAGCGCGCTGGGGCGCGATTTTAGCGAACAGTGTTTACGAAACGCCGCCCCGATGGAGGGCGCTACAGGGAGGATCAGATGGACGACGCAGCAAACATC
Organism: Oceanicaulis sp.; assembly: GCA_043513725.1. Taxonomy (GTDB): domain Bacteria; phylum Pseudomonadota; class Alphaproteobacteria; order Caulobacterales; family Maricaulaceae; genus Oceanicaulis. Next base: position 2,930,150 of record CP121338.1, read on the forward strand.
TCGGTGAAAGACCAGGTCACGCCCGAAGAGTGGGAGGCGCGCTGCGATCTGGCGGCGCTTTACCGTCTGGCGCGCATGCATGGCTGGGACGATCTGTTCTTCACCCACATCTCCATGCGCGTGCCTGGTCCGGACGAGCATTTCCTGATCAATCCGTTCGGGCTTCTGTTTGAGGATGTCACCGCGTCCAACCTTGTGAAGGTGGATATCGACGGCAACGTTCTGCCGCCGTCACGCTATGGCATCAATCCGGCGGGCTTCACGATCCATTCGGCCATCCACCACGCTCGCCCGGATGTGAAAGTCGCCATGCACCTGCATACCGATGACGGCGTCGCAGTCTCGGCCCAGAAGCGCGGCCTGCTGCCGATCTCCCAGCTGGCCATGAATGTCATGAAGGACGTCACCTATCACGACTACGAAGGCATCGCCCTGGACCACGAGGAAAAGGAGCGTCTGGTGGCTGATCTCGGCAACCACAACCTGATGATCCTGCGCAATCACGGCACGCTGTCGACCGGCGACCACCCGTTCAACTGCTATCTGCGCATGTATCTTCTCGAGCGCGCCTGCGCGGTCCAGACCAAGGCTCAGGGCTCAGGTGCCGAGCTGATCGAATGGGGCGATGAGATGCAGACCCGCGTCTACAAGCAGGGCGAAGAGGGCGTGACCAACGAGCTCTTCCTCGGCATTGCCTGGGCCGCCGTGCGCGACCGGGTGAACCGCGAAAGCCCCGGCTACGATCAATAAATACGCCTGAAACGAGATTCTTCTTGTCGTGGCTCGCCTAAAGCGCTTTTCTGTGTGGGGTTATTCCTTACCGGGAGGCGCTTCTGGCTCGTCTTGCCCCATGCCTTGGTCTTTTGTGCAGCCTTGTCCTGACAGCAGGCGCTGAGGCGGGCGCGTGGACCAAGCGTAAATATGAGGGGCTGTTTATTGGCGGGGTCGGGCTTCACTGGCTCGATCCCCATGATCTGCCCGCCAATCACGGCCACCGGAAGCTGGAATACTCCGCCTATTTGGAATTCGGCCTGACCGACCGCATCACGCTGGTGGGGCGTGGCGGGTATCAGGAGCTGAGCGATCGCCTGCGTCCTGCCAAATCCAAGCCCTTGCCGCCGCGCACCGGCTTTGGCGGGCTGGAAGCAGGTGTGCGTGTCGGGCTTATGAACCGGGGGCGCTGGGCGAGTTCTGCCCAGGTCATGGCCGGCATCCCCGGGTCAGGTGAGAACTGGATCAACGAGGAATTCGGCGCGCGTGGCGGTGATGTGGACCTGCGCCTGCAGCTTGGGCGTGCCGTTGGGGAGGGGGCATTCATCGAGGCCTCCACCGGTGTGCGGTTGCGCGGCGAGGAAGCCGCGGACGAGCTTCGCCTCGATCTGACGGCCGGTGCAGATTTCCTGTTTGGAACCGATGTGATGATCCAGACCTATTCGGTCTGGTCGCTGGGCAATCCGATCGAGGCGGACCGGTATACCGGCCACCGGGTACAGACCTCGCTTCTGGTGCCCGTGGGCGAGGCCAATACGCTGCAGTTTTCCGCGCTTACCTCCTTCAGCCAGCAGCGCATGAGCGAGGAGTTCGCCGTAACCTTCTCCTTGTGGCGGAGTTTTTAGAGACCTCACAGCGGCGTGATTTTGCCTTCGCAGCAATTTGACGCATATCCCCCTGCGACCCAAAGGGAGACTGCCATGCGCCGCTATGCGTTCTTGATCATTGTTGGAGTGGTACTTGCTGCCATGGCGGCTGCGGTGTTTCTGCGTGCGGCGACCACGGACGACCAGGCCGGCGGTGGCTGGGGTGGCGGCGCAACGCCGGTCGCGGTCCATGAAGTCGGTCTGTATTCCTTTGCCGATGTGGTCGAGGCGCTGGGCACAGCGCGCGCCAACGAGTCCGTCACCATTACGGCCAAGGTCGCCGACGTCATCGCCCGCCTTGAATTTGACTCCGGTGATCGCGTCGAGGCTGGCCAGATCCTCGTTGAACTTGCCGACGCTGAAGAAGCCGCTGGCCTGACCGAGGCACGCGCAACCGCACGTGAAACGGCCCGTGATGTGGAGCGTATCCGCGATCTGACGGACCGCGGCGTGGCCCCGCGCTCGCGCCTTGATGAGGCGGTTGCCGCCAATGAGCGCGCCCTGGCGCGCGTCGAAGCCATTGAGGCGCGCGTTGCCGATCGCATCATCCGCGCGCCGTTTTCTGGTGTGGTGGGCCTGCGTAATGTTAGCGCCGGTGAGCTGGTGCGCCCGGGCGACGTGATTGCCCAGCTGGATGATGCCAGCACTATCAAGCTGGACTTCACGGTACCAGAGCGCTTCCTTGCTGTGATCGAACCGGGGCTCTCGGTTGCCGCAGTGAGCGCCGCCTTCCCCGATGAGGTTTTCAACGGCGTCGTTGATCAGGTCGATACCCGCATTGATCCCGCAACGCGTGCGGTCACCGTGCGCGCGCTCATCGACAATGAAGATGGCCGCCTGCGTCCCGGCATGCTGATGACGGTCCAGATGCGCCGGGCCGAGCGCGATGCACCGTCAGTACCAGGCTCATCCATCGTGCGCTTTGCCGACGACACCTTTGTGTTCGTGTTGGCCGAAGGTGAGCGCGGCACGGTTGCCGAGCGCCGTACGGTGGTGCTGGGCCAGCGCAGCAATGGCGTCATCGAAGTTCGCGAAGGCCTGCAGCCTGGCGAGCAGGTCGTGGCGGAGGGCGTCCACCGCGTGCGTGAAGGCTCGGTTGTTCAGCCCGTTGAAACCCGGGGCCAGTCGTCCGGGGCCAGCACCGGTGCCGTTTCTGCAGCCGGCGGAGCCTAAGCCATGACTCTGTCTGACATTTCAGTCCGCCGCCCGGTCTTTGCCTTTGTGATCAGTGCGCTGATCATGGTGTTCGGCTTCCTCGGCCTGCGGGATCTTCCCCTGCGCGAGCTGCCGGATGTGGACCGGCCGATCGTGTCGGTCAGCGCGGTCTTCCCCGGGGCCAATGCCGAGGTGGTGGAAAACCGCGTTACCCAGGTCATTGAAGACAGCCTGTCCGGCATTGAGGGCGTGGACACGATCAGCTCTTCCTCCCGCGACAGCTCTTCGCGGATCACCATCCAGTTCACGCTCGCCCGCGATATCGAAGCCGCTGCCAATGACGTGCGCGATGCGGTGTCGCGTGTGCGCGATCGTCTGCCCGAAGATGTCGAAGAGATCGAAGTGGCCAAGCAGGACGGCGATGCACGGCCCTTCCTCTGGTATAACCTGCTCTCCGACCGCATGACGGCTGAAGAGCTGACCGATTATGCCGAGCGCTTTGTCATTGACCGCTTCTCGGTGATTGATGGCGTGGCGCAGGTGCGGATCGGTGGCCAGCGCCGCTACGCCATGCGCATCTGGCTCGACCCGCAGGCCATGGCCGCGCGCAACATCACGGTCTCGGACATCGAGGCCGCGCTGCGCTCTGAAAATGTCGAAGCGCCGGGCGGTGCGGTGGAAACCACCGACACCCAACTCTTCGTTCGCGTTGAGCGTCTGTTCGCCGACCCTGAAAGCTTTGCCCGCCTGCCAGTCCTTGTGGGTGATGATGGCCACGTGACCCGGCTTGGCGAGGTGGCTGATGTGGAGCTGGCCGCAGAAGAAACCCGCGCGCTGTTCCGCGGCAATGCGCAGAACATGATCGGGATCGGCTTTGTGCGTCAGAGCCAGGCGAACTCGGTCGCCGTCGCTGAACGTATCCGCACAGAATCTGAGCGTGTGCGTGCCCAGCTGCCCGAAGGCATGCAGATGATTTCCGCGTCCGATGACACGGTCTTCATCAAGGAATCCATTGCCGAGGTGTGGCGCACCTTTGCTGTCGCCGCCACGCTGGTGGTGCTGGTGATCTATCTGTTCCTGGGCAGTTTCCGTGCGGCCATCATCCCGGCGCTCGTGGTGCCCGTGTGTCTGGTCGGCGTGTTTGCGGTGCTGGCTGTGGCGGGCTTCTCCATCAACATCCTGACGCTGCTGGCATTGGTGCTGGCCATCGGTCTGGTGGTTGATGACGCCATCGTGGTGCTGGAAAACATCCAGAGGCGGGTGGATCTGGGCGAACCGCCCACGCTTGCCAGTCAGCGTGGCGGCAATCAGGTCTTCTTTGCCGTGATCGCAACGACGGCTGTGCTGGTGGCGGTCTTTGTGCCGCTGATCTTCCTGCCAGGCCTCATCGGGCGCATCTTCTCTGAGCTGGCGGTGGCGATCACCGGCGCGGTCATCCTGTCGAGCTTCGTGGCGCTTTCTCTGTCGCCGATGATGACGTCCAAGCTGTTAAAGCCGAGCACCGAGGCGAAGGGCCCGGCCAAATGGGTGGGCGCAGGGCTGGATCGGGTGCGTGCGAGCTACAAGAACAGCCTGGAATTTGTGCTGCGCGTGCCGGTCATTGTCATTCCGATGGTGGTGCTGGCTCTTGGTGGGTCCTGGTGGATGTTCAGCCAGCTGCCCAGCGAGCTAACCCCGCCGACCGACCGTGGCAGCTTCTTTGGCTTCATGGCCGGACCTGAGGGCGCGAGCTTTGACTACATGTCCGAGCAGGTGCTGGAAGCCGAGCAGATCGTCTACGAATATGTCGAGCGCGGTGAGCTGGAGCGTGTGCTTGTGGTCTCGCCGGGCTGGGGCGGGTCCGGGTTCAACTCCGGCATTGTCATTGGCTCCATGGTGCCGTGGGACGAGCGTCGCCCCGGGCAGGAAATCGTCAACGAGATCAATGGCCGCCTGGGTCAGCTCACTGGTGTGCGGGCCTTCGTGTCCATGCGCTCACCGCTGGGCGGTGGTGGCGGACCGGGCGGCGGGGATATCCAGTTCGTCCTGCAGGGCCCGGACTATCGCAGTCTCGACATCGAGGCGGATCGCCTGATTGCCGCCATCGGCTCGGAAAACCCGAACCTCATTCGCCCCAGCAAAAGCTATCAGCCCACGGCACCGCGCCTTCTGGTCGATATCGACCGGGAGCGGGCCGCCGCGCTGGGTGTCGCCGTGGCGGACATTGGCCGCACGCTGCAGACCCACCTGGGTTCACGCCGCGTGGGCCAGTTCATCGACCGGGGTGAAGCCTACAACGTCGTGCTGGAAAACCGCCGTGAGGAGCGTTCCAGCGCTAACGACCTTGAAACGCTATATGTGCGGGCCGGAGGCGGCGATCTGATCCCGCTGTCCAGCCTGGTGTCCTTGCGCGAAACCGGTGAGGCTTCGTCTCGCGAGCGGATTGACCGCCAGCGCGCGATCACGGTTTCAGCGACCATCCAGGGCGATTACACGCTGGGTGAAGCGATGATGTGGCTCGACAGCTGGGCCAACCAGAATCTCCCCGACTCCATGGCCACCACCTATACCGGTGAGGCGCGCCAATTCCTGGATTCGTCCAACGCCATCTATTTCGCTTTTGCGCTGGCGCTGCTGATCGTGTTCCTGGTGCTGGCTGCCCAGTTTGAAAGCCTGATCCAGCCCGCGCTGATCATGCTGACGGTCCCGCTGGCCATCGCAGGGGGGCTGTTCGGCCTCTACATGATGGGCGACAGCCTGAATATCTTCTCCCAGATCGGCCTGATCATCCTGATCGGCCTTGCGGCCAAGAACGGCATCCTGGTCGTCGAGTTTGCCAACCAGCTGCGTGAAGAAGGGCTGAGCGTACGCGAAGCCACGCTGGAAGCGGCCGGGACCCGCCTGCGTCCGATCCTGATGACCGGTCTGTCGACCTCCATCGGCGCGCTGCCGCTGGTGATCGCTGCCGGTCCTGGCTCGGAGATCCGCGCCTCCATCGGTGTGGTGATCTTCACCGGTGTGCTGGTCGCAACGCTGTTCACGCTGTTTGTCGTGCCGGCCGCCTATGCCGCGCTTGGACGTTTCACCAAGACCCCGAACGCGGTTGCCCGACAGCTCGCCAAGGAAGCCAAGGAACAGCCCGACACCGAAGCCGACGCCCCCGCGCCTGCGGAGTAGGCAAGGCTTTCGCGCAGGTACTACTCCTTGCTGTCATGGCCCGGCTTTGTCCGGGCCACCCATTCCGGTCGGGTGGAGCGTTGCTGAGGTCTCACAGCATGGGTCCCCCGGATAAACCGGGGAATGACAGGAGTTTGGCTTCTAGCGGCACCGGCCAGTGAAGCGCGACGCGAAAGCCCGGACGGGCTTGAGGATCAAGTAAAACCGAGCGCGCAGCGCTCGCAAGGCGAACAGCCGCCCGCAGCTTTAGCGAGGATCGACTGAGCGGAGGCGAAGGAGACCAGGAAAAAATGGTGCACCTCAGCGAACCAAGTTCGAACCCACAGGGTTCGCAAGGGCGACCGCCCGCCCGCAGCGAGCGGGGCTCGACCGAGCGAACGCGAGGGAGACCAGGAAACAATGGTGCCGGTTGAGGGAACTTTTCCATGATATAATTCAGGAATTTAGATAAAAACTCCCCGCAAATAGCCCAACAAACCATCAACCATGTTATCAGACATCAATTCGAGCATATGCGCTAATTTCTGAACAGCTTCGTTGCAATCTGACACAAGTCTACCAGAGCAGATTGGCGGCCGCATCACGGACAAGATAAGTGTGCGTGGCTTTAAGCAGTGTGATACATTTAGTGGCTAGAGCGAAGCAAGATCGTCGACAAACTCGGAGGCTGGATCAACGCCGGTCACAAGCAAGCTGTCGCGTGCCCGCGTACAGGCCACGTAAAGCAGATGGCGCTCGGTTTCATACACCTCGTCAAGATCTGCCTGGTCCGTGATGGCTTCGATCCGGTCCTGCAACGGGATGACCTCATCATCGCAAGCCATGACCGCCACCGCGCGAAACTCCAGCCCTTTGGCCCAGTGCATGGTTGAGATGGAGACCTGGCCTGAGACCGGCGCGGTGTCAGCGTCCAGCTCGGTTGCATCAAATCCGGCAGCGTTCACTGCGTCGCGAGCACGCATGAGAAGGCTTGAAGTGCGCACAAATATCCCAATCTCTTCAGCGGCAAGGCCCGCAGCCACCTGGCGACCAATAAAGTCTGCCACGCGCGCCGTCTCATCAGCCTCGTCGTCGGCGATTTGAATAAGAGGCTCGGGTCCATTGAATACCGATACCGTCCCACGCCGATCGCTGTGCTCTCCGTCCACATCACTGATGGCATTGGGCAAGAGCCGGTCAGAGCGGCTGCGAATCTGGTGACTGGTGCGGTAATTCACCTTCAGCGTTGCAGACCGTCCGCGCACATCGACGCCCAACTGCTTCCAGGAAAAGGGCGGCCGGAAAATTCGCTGCCCCAGGTCGCCAGCAAAGAAGAGCCCGCCTGGCCGATCGCCAGCCATCGCGGTCAGAAACCTCAGCTCCGGGACAGACAGGTCCTGAGCTTCATCCACCACAATGTGTTCAAAGGGCGAGGCGCCCGACGACATGGCGTCGGCAAGTCGAGCATAGACCCCGGACCAGGTGGTCAGGCCACGCGCATCCAGCCGGCTCCGCGCCTGTTGAAAAACGGCCCAGGCGATCTCGCGTTGCCGGGGCCCCAGGCGGGACTTGCGGCCAAGCCTTGGCACATCGCGATACGCCTGCCACGTCTCCAGCGACCAGGCATCAACGACATCGGACCACTCACGCTCAAGGAAACCTGGCGTGAATGCCTCCGGATCGACGGCGTCCGCCCCATGCTTCAAGGCAGCGCGAATTTGCGCGGCAGAAGCGATATTGGGCTGGCCGAAGCGTTCTGAGTGCAGCCGATAGGCGAGCTGCTCGAGCGTCTCCACATGGATCCGGCCTGGTGCCCCGTCACCGTCGGCATTCAGCCGGCTCAGCTTGAGCTTTAAAGAGGATGCCAGCGCGCGGGAGAAGGTGGTCAGGAGCACGCGCATATTTTCCCCGGTCCGCGCCAGATTCACCGCCCGATGCAGCGCGACGACCGTTTTACCCGTGCCCGCCGAGCCTGTGACCCGTGCTGGCCCGCGATGGGCCTGCTCGGCAAAGCGGCGCTGCGCCGGATGCAGGAAAATGCTCCACTCCTCCCAGGGCGCATTGAGCGCACGCTCCAGCACCTCGCGATCCTCCATGACACGGAAACGGCGTTGAGCATCGGGGTGCTCGAAAGGATCGACACCGACCGGGATGGGTTCGGGCTTGTCCAGCATGCCTGTCGCGGCATAGGTGAGCAGCGCCTCTGCGGCCTCCTCCGGCAGATGCTCGGCGAGCTCAAAAAAGCGATCCTCGCTGGCCTCAAGCACATCCTCAGTCCAATCCTCGGGAACCCCGACATCGAGGAGATCGTCACGCGACAGCGCTTTGAATAGCGGGGGCAGAAAACGCTCCGAGCGGTGGGACGCAACCGCCTCGTGGCTGATCTCAGTCGGCAACGACGCCAGCTCGCGGCGCTCATGAAGCTCCACAATCTGCAGCGAGCGCGTGCGTGGATGCACCTCGATACGCCGGCGCTCAGCCCAGGCATAGGCATCGTCGTGATGGTCCACGTGGACCACAAGCAGGCTCTCACCGCGTTTGTGAACGATCAGGCGAAGGTCGCGATTGACCCGCACCGACCAGAAATCGGGGTCGGCGGCATTGGTCAGACGATGGAATTTGTGGCCCGGATGAGCCGGATCAGCCTGCAGATCAAAAACTGTCAGCTTGACCTGCTTCTGCTCAGTGTTCGAAAGCTTGCCCAGCGATTTGTAGAATGATTTTGCGGTGCGAAAGATCATGAGGTTATGAATAACATTTGAAAACACCCGTGGCTCTAGGCTTTAAAAATGGATACCGATTTTTATTAAGTGCGTAACTGGACCCTTGGTCATATTTGTAGGCTGCGTGGCGAGTGCGTGGTGACACCAAACTTAAGCACGCGAAAGCATTATGAGACACAATCCCTAGCTTTACTCGCTAGGATAGCTTCTTGAAAAGATCGCATTAATCCTTGCTTGGCATGCTCAACTGCCTCAAGGAGCAAGCAGCCTATTCAAAAAATATCTCAAATGGTCGCCGACGCCCTCTGTGCAAGCGCTGGCAATTACTTCAGCATGGCGTCCACCTAAACCAAGCTGATTACAAACCTGCTTAAAAAGAAACTTGCCGGAAGCGACGTGCTTTCCGGCATCATGATAAGCTGCCTTGACATCTTCCGGCGCCGGCCCGCCCCCTTCGGCATGGAACTCTTTGATTATCGCACGACGCCGCGCCAAAAATTTCTGTTCAATGTCCGCGGCGTATTTTCCCAAGATATCGTCAATAACTGCGTTTAGATCCAATTCTTCGTTGCCAGTTAACGCGCTTAACGCCGCCTGTGAGAGAAACATTTCCTCAATATCAGCGACGTCGGTGACGTACGCAGATACGCCGTCAATTTGATTGTAGGCCGCTTCGAATTGGCCGACTTCGTCATCAGTCATTGCATCACGATCACGATGGACTACGACGTGCAACTTCTGTCCTAGCGCCTGAAATAAATCTGCAGTCTCTTCTGGAGAAGGTAGATTGCCGTACCCGCGCCCAGGAACGATTGATACTTGTCTCTCTATCTGCGGCCACTGGTCTAATAAACTCCGTAAATTCTCGACTTTTTGGTCCTCTGTAATCAACAAAACTCTCTTGCCCATAGCTCCCCACCCCAAGGCGAGTTCAGTATTGAACTTATTTGAGGCTGAAAGCTCTCCCCCACTTACCCAAAACACGGCTGAATCGACGCCCGCGCCTCGCACGATGTAAGGCGAATGGGTGGATAGGATTACTTTTGCTCCAACGGTGCGGGCTGCATCCGACAAGACTCCAAGAAAACGCTCTTGGACTGATGGGTGCAAATGCACGTCGGGCTCATCGATTAACAGAAGATTTGGCTTGAAGAGTAACAGGTAAGCAAAAACCTGGATCAGCTGCAGAACGCCTGTTCCCGCGAGCTCTAAAGGAAATGTGTGACCTGCTCGATGCGCTGTTGCTCGGATGACAAGGTCTGCATCTTCGTCAAAATCCACATTCAGGTTTATTTCGCCGAACAAGTCGCCCACGTAGGCTTCCAGCTGCTCAAGAGCGCCATCTGTATCTTTCAGTAGCAACAATATGTTTCGAAGAAACACGTTGCTGTCCCCTGATGACGCCCCGCGGAGAACAATCCTCCTACTCAGTTTGGCTTCGTTGTTCGGGATACCCGATAGCCCTGGAATATAGGCCGTGAAAAAATGCCCTTTCTTGCGGACAAGAGGCTGAACACCAGCATCAATTTCTCCAGAAACAGAGAGGCCTGAGTTGTTCCGGGCAAGCCGAACCGAGCACTCTGCTGTAGCCGCTTCTCCTGCATCGCTTTCAAAATCGAAGCGAACTTCCGTCCCTGGTTGATCCGCCTTATTACCCCAATTAGCAAAGTGTCCTAACGAGCGAGCATCAGCAGTTGGAAGGTATTCGAGTTCGTTGAAAGGGATCGCGGCTGTGCTTCCTTTGCGCATACGACTGGCTTGGCGAATAGCCGTCGCTGCCAGATGACACGCTTGTAGGATAGAACTCTTTCCGCTGCCGTTGGTACCAACCAAGATATTCACAGTCTTAAGATTGAGTTCTACAGCTTCAATGCCCTTGAAGCCTTCAACTTTTATCTTGTTGAGTTCCATCCCGTTAAACCTCAAACACTTTCATGACTTCATCGCCCAGATGGTTGATGACTTTTACCGCGATGCGGCCTGATTTTGGGCGTGGGAAGGGGCGGGAGGTGGCTGAGTAGAGGGTGTCCCAGGCTTCGGGGTCGATCTCGGCTTTCAGCGTGGTTTTCAACGCCTTGTACGGGTCGCCGGCGCCCAGGAAATAGGCGTGGCGCACGAAGAAGCTTTCCTCGTCATAATCGTCGTCGACAAACCAGCAGGCGATGCCCTCCGGCCCTGAGCTGACCACCTCGCCAGACTGGGGCTTGAACACATCCACGCCATTGATCGTGATCTGAAGCGTGTCACCGTCGACCGTATCAAGATCGATATCCGGCTCACCGAACACCACAAACAGATTGCCTGAGCCGGTGGTCTTCAGCTCTCCGGCCATGTGCAGATCCGGGTTCATACGCGCCTTCAGGATGGGCAGGCGGCCCAGCTTCTCCACCTCACCGGCGTGGGCGTCGAAGTTGAACGCGCACACGATCAGGATATCAAATCCGGCATCCACCGCCTCGCGCGCCGCGGCCATCAGATCAGCACGGGCCAGCGTGCCGTATTCCGGCCCGATCAGCACCGCAGCGCGTCTCATTATGCCGCCGCCTGTGGCGGCGGGTTCGGCCTGAGCGGCCGGCGGGCGGTCGCCCTTGCTGGCTTCGCCGGGAGCCGTCTCCCCCTCCTCATAGGTGCCAGAGGCGCCGATAAACTCACCCGGCCAGGGCTCCAGCGTGGAGAATTTGATGCGGCCGGACTTGTCCGCCTGCTGAATGCCGGCCGCTTTCAGGTTTTCCAGAATGGCAGCGGTGAAGTTGTCGTTGCCCTCAACGCCGGTACCGGCGCGCTTGCCCTCTGCGGCATCGGCCACGTCAATCAGCTCGTCATCGGCATCCACGGCCAGCACTTTGTGTGGCGACAGGCTTTCCACCGTGAAAGGCCCGGCCACACGCACGCGCGACTTGTCCTCGAACGGGCGATCATAGAGGAATTCCTGATCGGCTTTGGCGGCGATGGATTTGTCGATTTCGGCCTGGCGGGCAATGCGCGCCTCCCAGAAACGCTCCAGCGCCTGATGAGCGCCCGCGGGCCAGCCGGCGCCGTCAGGGACTTCGCGCGGCACTTCCCACTCCAGGAAGCCGCCCGCCGGTGCGTCCTCGCCAGAGGGCAGCTCCACGGTGTCGCCCCCGGCGGCGGTAAAGTCGATCGTCTCGCCCTTGCGCCCGCCGGTTTCAACGGTGAAAGGCGTTCCATGACCGCGCAGAGCGGCGTTCAGCGCAGAGAGCGCAGCCTCCACCGCCGGGTGATACTCCGCCCAGATCTCGTCAATCTCGGTATTGTTGGCGATGGCCTTCAAGGTGATGTGCGGCACCCGGTCATAGACAAAGCCCTGGCGAATATCGCCATAGGTGGCGACGTCCTTGGGCGGCGTGCGCGTCAGCTCGCCTTCCTTGTGCAGGCCCTCCCCGGAGTCCTTGAGGATATACCAGGGATAGCGCGCCCCCATCAGGCGCGCGCGCGCCAGCGCCAGCGCCACGCGGCTGGTATCAATGGTGATCCAGCGCCGCCCCCACTGCTCGGCCACATAGGCGGTCGTCCCCGACCCACAGGTCGGATCGAGCACCAGATCGCCAGGGTCTGTGGTCATGAGGAGACAGCGTTGGACGATTTTCGTATTGGTTTGAACGACGTAGACTTTATCGAACGTGAAAGACCCAGTGCCGACGTCAGTCCAAACGTCATTAATCGGTGCGACGTTGAAATCAGACAGTCTCCGTTGATACTGAAGCGATTGATTCCTTGTAATAAAAATGCGCCGTGCAGCTTCAAGGCGTTTCATCCCAATTGGGTTAGTTTTCCACCCCCCTTTTCCCGGACCTTGCGCAAGCCCCTTTGTGTGAACTTTAAATGTCGCGCTTTCTGGCGAACTTTGGCTCGTCAGATTATCAGGCCGAAAAAGGTGGTGATCGTTCGTTAGACTATCGGGTGCATCAAGTTCGTGCGGTTCCGCCGCTCGTTCCTCCCCATCGGGACCAACCACGCGCTTATATAAGTATGCGGTCTGCATGTCTGTTTTTGGAAAGAACAGCTGGCGGTATTTAACTGAAGGCTTCGAGCTCGCGTACCAAAGCACATAGTCATGGACGCCGGCGAGCGTCGTCGTCCCGCCGGTCGGGCTTCCAGCCCCACTGGTGGTTTTGAGTATGATCTCGCTTACAAAATTCTCCTCTCCGAACACCTCATCCATGAGCGCCCTGACCCGGTGGACGTTTTCGTCGCCGATCTGGACGAAGATGGAGCCGCTTTCGGTGAGCAGGTCGCGGGCCACGGTCATGCGGTCGCGCAGGTAGGACAGATAGGTGTGGATGCCGTCGCGCCAGGTGTCGCGGAAGGCTTTGACCTGTTCGGGTTCGCGGGTGATATGGTCGGACTTGCCGTCCTGGACTTTGTTGCTGGTGGTCGACCACTGGAAGTTGGAGTTGAACTTGATGCCGTAGGGCGGGTCCAGATAGATGGCCTGCACCTTGCCCTTCAAACCCTCGCGCTCTGACAGGCTGCCCATCACCTTTAGCGCATCGCCCAGGATCATGCGGTTGGTCCAGTTGGCGTTGTGGGCGTAGAACTCGGTCTTGGCTTCGGCATCCGGCAGGCCGTTGAAATCATGGAACAGGTCCAGATTGTCTTCCGGCGGCCGCCCCTCATCGGTGCGCTTTAACAGGGCGTCGATCAGCACCTTGGGGTGGACTTTTTCCTGGATGAAAAGCGGCGGGGCGCTGACCTCCAGATCGACCTCGTCCTCCTGATCCTTGCCGCGCCAGACCAGCTGGGGATCGAGATCGCGATTGCGCCGCTGATAGGCCAGCTCAATCGGGGTCTTGTCCTTGTCCTCCAGCAAAGCCTCAAACTCAGCCGTGGGAATATTCGACCGCTTCGCCCCGTCATGGGTCAGCGTGTCGACAGATTTGGTCTTGCCGGAAGGTTTACGAGCCATGGGTTTGGGTCTCTTTTAGGTATTCAGGAATGACAGGACGACGCGCATCATTCAACTTTAGCTTCGACACTCGTAGCTTGGGATTGACGGCGACAAGCCTTTCGCGAGCGCTTTTGAAAGTCTCATCCGGTACAGCCCAGCCGGCGGTGATGGCGTAGACATAAGAAGGATCAATGTCGATCAACGGAACGGTTGGTTCGCTTAAGTCACAATCATCCAACGGACATACGACACGCCATTCTCGTTCGCCCGCCCACTCTGGATGCTTTTTTGTGAAGAAGGACAAAAAACTGGCTGGGCGAAATGTAACGCCAGGGTCGTTCGGATCGTAGTTCGCGCGAAGGGGTGAGTAGAGCCCTGGAACCTTGACACTCATAAATGCTGAGTGGAGGTCCTTGATAGTTACTAGCCAGCCATCACCCGCAGCGCCATAGCTTGCCCACATGCGCAAGTCGTCAGGATTGTCGGTAAGGCTCAAGATCGCTGTTCGAGAACGAAATATCTCGGCTAGTCTGCGAGGTCTGTCGAGGAAACGATCGTCTTCGAATATTTCTGCGTTGGCCAGTTCAACAATTTCGTCAATAGACAGCGGAGCAGATGCTCGGATCTCAGATGGAGCAAGCCGAACGAGCAGCGCCATCTGCGCCTGCAAGGCGGTGACGTCGGCATCTGTCACGTGACCGCGTCGCAGTTCTTCAAGAGACTCGCGAATAGCGGAGGGGCGCAAAGAAGCCACCAGTTCAGCTGGGTCATTTAGTTGATCGATAGCTGTGAACTTCAGCCTGCCGGCAGCCATGTTCTCAACCGCATGCGTACCTGCGCCGACATACTTATGGAGCAATCGAGGCGAGCTCATTGGGTGCACCGGCGAAATCCCAATGCCCAATCGTTACCTAGGGTCAATTGCCTCCGAGACGTCGAGCATCCTCCCACAATGCAAATGCGTGCATTCGAACAAAAACGACTGTTTGCACTCATCACACACCCACCCGGACCAGGTCTTCGACCAGCTTCTGATAAGTGTCCGCCGTCTCGGCCAGCCAGTCGGCGGCGGCGTCGCGGGTGGTCTCATCATAGGGGCTGATGTCGGCCTGGCTGACCAAAAGATGGTCGGATCCCGTCTTATGGAAGGGCACGCCCAGCTCAGACTCCAGACGATCTGCATGGGGCTGCAGCTTTTCCAATGCCACATCCAGCGGCTGGCCATGGGGCGCGCGCAGATAGAGGCCGACATAGTCCTGGGCAATGAAGAGATAGAGATCGACACCCTCAACGATGCGTCGCGGGCGATAGACCAGCGCGCCGGGGCCGCCATTGATCAGGGTTCGAGGATGACGGGTGACAAAATGTGTCCAGAAGGCCCGGCGCGACCGGCCAGCCTCGCTCAACGCGTCTTCTTCAGCCGCTTCAACGGCATCATCGTCATTGTCGGCCTGATCCTCGTCGCGAAGACGATCTGCAGACTCCGGCTCTGGCGACAGGGCGTGCTCGGCCAGCGGCTTGCCCATGGTGTTGGAGATTAGACCCGCCAGTGCCGTGCGCCGCTTCTCGATAAATCCGTCAAAATTGTCATTGCGCAGGGTTTCTGGATCAATGAGATGGCTACGCAGGATATCATCCAGCTGTTCAGGGCTTAAACCGTGATGAGTTTCAATGCGCTTGAGATAAATCGACGGCGCGTCGCCGCCGATCAGGATGTTGGAGCGTTTGAATAGCGGCGTCTTGTTGATGATGGAGTCGTAAACCTCCTTCTCAAGCCCGCGCGCCTTGCACCATTTCTGAGGGAAGATGTGGTGGATATCTATCGCATCATTCCAGAACGTCATCAGATCGGCCGGCCGGCCCGTGATAAAGTCCTTGCACCCGGACCGCATCAGCAGGGCGTGCATGCCCTTGTAGGCTGCAGACAGGCGAATGCGCAGGGAGCCAAGCCGACTGGTCTGGAACCAAGCATCTTCGACCGAGCGCGGCTCGCCCCCGTGACCGCGCAGCCAGTCGACCAACTGGGTCAGATCGCGCGCCACCCGGGTTTCGGTTGAGGAGCCGTAAAGCTCACCCAGCACGCCGCACCAGTACCACCGCTCCAGTTTCTCCTTGGCCGCCTGGGTCTCAGCCTCTCGACCCATGACCGCATAGACCGAGGCCAGAGCCACGGCCTGGATGGGATAAGGCACATCGCGCTTGGAGATAATCTTCTGCTCATTGATGAAGCGCGCCGCCTCAATAAAGCCTTGCTCGACCGCGTCGGCATAACGCTGATAGGCCGCAAGCGGCAACGCCAGGACCGCGTCGCGCTGGCAGCTGACCTGAGGCAACTCCATGCCTTCGACACCTTCAGCGGCCCGCGCCAGACGTATCTCCCGGGTGTGCAAAAGCGAACAGGCCTGAAGAAATTCAATCGCATCAATGTCTTTAAAGACCCCGTCGCGACCACCGCCGGCAGCACGCAGGCGCGCCCGGCGCCCTTCATCACCCAACCAGTCTGCGCGAAGGTCAAATCCCTCGCCGGCATAAATGGCTGTGACCAGCTCGAACGCGTTGAGCTTCTTGCCGCCAACATTCACCTTTTCAAAAACCAGACAGATCGCTTCGCGCGAATTGCGCTTGTCTAGACGGATGACGGGCATCTTGTACCGAGCAATGGCGTCAAGGACACCGCGCTCGAAGCCCTTTTCCAGCTCATAGTGATCCTCACCCTGAGCGCGCCAGTAGTCCTTCCAGCCATATAACCAGTCGCGGCTGTCAAAGGCGCGGTCGAGCGGGAACATATGCTCAGCGTATTCACGCTCAGGAGTGGACAGGTCCAAGTCTATCTTGCGCCCGAAATCGGTTCGGATAATCCGGTCGGCCGGAACACCGATAATGGCGTCTTCAATATTAGCGCGCTCACCAACGGCCTTTTGCATGTCGATATAATAGTGGCGATCTACCAACGTGCCCCGACTGGTCTTGGTCTGAACCGCCCGCCTTGAAAATGCAGACTGATACAGAGACGTAATGCGCTGCTGCCCGTCCAGGAGTAGCTCGCGCGGCTCGGTCTGTGGTGCCTCGACGCCCTGAATCACGCGCGGCTTGAAGCGCACTTCCCCGCCGGTCTCGAGCGTCAGGAGCGCGCCAACCGGAAAACCCTTTGCCACTGATGCCACCAGGCTGCGAACGTCAGAATCTTCCCAGACATAGTCACGCTGGAAATCTGGCAGCTGGAGCTGACCGGTGTCCGCGCTTTCCAGAATGTCGCGAAGATCCTCTTTGGTACTATCAAACATCACGCCCCCTCCTGCGCGCACAGCCCGTCGATGAGCTCGGCGAATTCGTCTTTCATGTCGTAGTGGTCGGCAAACTCGACGAAGGCCCAGCGGCCATAGCGTTTGAGATTGTTCACGCCGGGCACCCAGTAGGCGTCCATCGCGCCCTTTTTCTCCGGCTTGGCACCGCCGGGATAACCGGAAATTTCCACGACCAGATTGAGCAGATCCTCGCGGCCATCATCCAGCTTGACGACAAAGTCAGGCCGGTAGCGGCGCTTCTGCGAGCCATAGAGATAAGGGACCTCAAAACCCAGATTGTGGTTTTTAATGTAAGCACGCACTTTTGGGTGCGCTTCGGCCAGTCGGCAGAATTCAGCCTCCCGATCTGAATCCAGGACAATCCAGTTGATCGGACAACGACGCGGATCTGCCCGCCAGCGGGTTTCGCGACTGGTGGTGAAATTCACGTGATGGCTGGTTCCGGTGGGATTGTAGGGGTCCAGGATCGCTTTGACCGTACGCTCGCCCTCTATGCCTTCGGTGATCGCCTGCTTGATCTTCTCAGCGGCCATGTCGGCAAGATCAAGATAGGTCAGCTGGCCAGGGAAAGTTCCGCCCTTGCACTCCAGATATCCGCCATCCATCCACTGCTTCACAACCCGTTTGATCTGACCGAACAGATGAATGGGCGGCGCTTCGCTAGGATCTCGATACTTGTTATAAAGCAGATGCTTGGCCAGGTGATAGATGATGGTGGACTTGCGCATCGTTTGCAGATGCTCCACCGACAGGTCAGCGCCCTCGCCAATAATGCCCTGGTTACGCACTTCGGTCGGGCCAACCAGGTCCGGGCTCAAAACAAGTCTGGACGTGTCAGTAAAGGCCGCGGTTATGCGCGTGTCGGGAAGCTCGGCACGATAGCCCTCGACCCGCGGAAAGCGGATTTCCAGCGCGTCGCGCTCCGGCCGAACTGCGTGCACACGCACCGTTTCGCGCGGCTTGTTGGGCTTGGCCACAACCGGGTCGGCAGCAAAATCAAAGGGAATGCCAAGCACATCCGCGTACTCGACATTGAACAACTTGTCGTCGTTGAGCTCATAGGACTGGCGACGCAGCGCACGCCCGATGACCTGCTCACACAAAAGCTGAGTCCCGAACGCGCGCACGCCCAACACATGGGTCACGGTGTTGCAGTCCCAGCCCTCAGTCAACATCGAGACCGATACGACGCACCGAATGGACTCGCCCAGCGCGTCTTTCCTGCCGACCGTATTCATGACCTCTCTGAGAAGGTCTGACTCGTCAATGCGTTGCGCCGCGGTTGCATCACCGGTGCGCTCCACAAGCTCGCGCTTGTAGCGTTCGATCTGATCGGCGGAGGCTTTGCGAAATTCAGGCGTCAGCGCATCGCCGGAATCCAGCTGCTCGCTATCAATGAGCAAGGTGCGCGGCTTGGACAGCGGATTGCCGAACTCATCAAAGTTACGAAACAGCTCAAAGCGCCCCTGGTTGAATTCAGAGGCGTCATCTGCGCCGTCACGCCGGAAGCCCGCGATATAGTCGTGAACCAGCTGGCTGGTCGTCGTGTTATTGCACACCACAATGAACACTGGCGGTGTTTCAATTCCTTCCTTCTGCCACAGCTCAAATGTCTTCTCATAGTGGCCGTAGAGCGCCTCAAGCGCGGTGTAGAGCTCATTGGGCAAGGACAGCGGGTCCAGTTGACCGGCCGTCTTGCGCCCCTTCTTGGGCATCTTCTGGCCGATATGCTCCCAGAGATTTCGGTATTTGGGTGTGTCGCCACCAGGAACGTTGTCAGAGATTGGGACGCGGGGCAGCTTGACGATGCCGCACTCAATGGCGTCCATCAGCGAGAAATCGCTGACTGTCCAGGGAAACAAAGCGCCTTCCTGATACCCGGACCCCTTGAGGAAAAACGGTGTTGCCGACAGGTCGTACACCGTCTTCACACCCAGCTTGCGCTTTACCGCTTCAATCCCGGAAATCCACAGACGCGCGGCCTCGTTATTCTTCTTGGCTTCGTCCTTTTCATCCCCTTTGAAGTCAGCCTCATCATCGCTGTCGGGCTTTTCACGGTAGCAGTGGTGAGCTTCATCATTGATGACCAGGACATTTTTCACACCCATCAGCTCGGGCATGACGCGGCGGATCATGCGCCCTTCTGTTTCCAGCGTGCGCATCGGGCCGTCATGCCCCTCAAGGGCCCGGCGCGTACCCTTGGCAATTTCCACCGTCTCTCGCAGCTTGAACGCGTGATAGTTCGTAATCACGATCTTGGCCTTGTTCAGGTCCTGCATCATGTCCTGAGGCACCAGCTCGCGTGTCCGGTAATAGCTGTCAGGATCATTCGGCTGCAGCACCCGCAAGCGGTCCTTGATCGTAATCCCGGGCGCAATTAGCAAAAAGCCATCAGTAAATTGCCTGGACCCCGGTGAGCGCACGGCGTTCACGGTTTGCCAGGCAATCAGCATGGCCATGACTGTGGTCTTGCCCGCACCTGTGGCCAGCTTCAACGCGACGCGGAACAATTCCGGATTTGCGCCTGCATTTGCGCCTTCCAGGTGGGTTCTGTACTTCTTGAATCGAGGCCCCATTTTCGGCGCGACCTCAGCCAGCCATATCGCAGTCTCAACAGCTTCTATCTGACAGAAGAAGGGCCGAATTCCCTGCCAGTGGTCACCGCGCCAGTGTTGAAGCAGCCGGGCGGTCTCAGGGGTAACAAGCCATTGGGATGGATTGGGCAAGGCACGCCAGCTTTCCACGTGCTGACGGATCTCGTTGATGATGGGGGTGGGATTATACTCCTGCTCCAGCGATGAAAGACCATCGCCAGCACCAAGGACCATTTCTGTCTGCTGTGCGGATTTCTTCTTTTTTTTCGGCTTCGGCACCGGCGTAACAAGCGAAGACTTGCGCCTCGACGGTAGGATTATGTCGGTAGGTTGACCATCACCATCCAGCTCCCAGTGCCTGCCCGGATAATCGTAGGGAGAATTCAGGATTGGCGCGTCGAAGAAATTTTGATTCATCTTGATATGCTACTAGCCGCTGTTTTGTATTCGTCAATGGCGCGTACCGTATTCCGTGTTTGCGCCTACGTACAATCGAGGTTTCTACAATGCCGATCCGACGATCTGTAAAATGAAGTCATGTCAAAATCTGTCATTTATCAGGGTAGCGCTGCAAAGTCGTTCCGCCTCCAAGCATGCACCATGTCGCGTAACTCATTCGGCTCAAGCACCTCCACTTGATCGCCCCATTGGTATAGGTGCCAAGCCATCTCCAGGCGGCCGGACGCTTCGAACCTGACGGTTAGACCACCGTCTGGTTCATCCGTCAGCGTTTGCGCGGGATGGAATCTAAACCGGCGTGCGTGCTCTGCTGCGACGGGTTTGAAGCGCCAGACGTTTAGAACGTGCTCACTGGGATCATGATATGAGCCGAACGCTTGTGCTGCGTACGCGTCGATCTTGAACCCGGGATCAAGATCGGCCGCCTCTTCGATTACCACCGCCGAGCTAATCGCCTCCACTCGGAAATGTCGCAGCCGACCGTCCGCCTTGTCAGCGTCACGCGCGATTAGATAGCGGCGCGCGCCGAGCAAGAGCCCGTGCGGATCTAGGCGGCGGCGGGTCGGCTCCGAATCCCGCCGGCCCTGATACCTGATTACTAGGCGGCGCATCGCCTTAATTGCCTCCGAAATCGCTTCGTCTACGCTGCTGTCGCGGGAAGGCATCGGCCCTGGACGCGCGGCGAAACCGAGAACCTCCAAAAGCGCCTCACTGTCTATTTCAGCTCGAAGTTGAATGCTCTCATCGCTTAGCGCTGAAATAGTCGCTTTAAGCGACCTAAGAGACCTCAATTCATTTTCAAAACCCTCCAACTCCATCCTCTGCTCGGCAAAATCCAGCGCAGCGAGTTCATCCGGTCGGGGGGCCAACAACTCCACAGCCTTGCGCCGCGGCACCACCCAGCGACGGAAGCCTTCATCGTCAACATAATAATATGTCTCTGGAAATAGTGCCTCCAACGCATTTGTCATGCGCTGTGCTGTCCTACGGGAACAAGCAAACTCTTGTTCGATGGCTTGAAGCGTGACACCGCGACGCCCGCTTGCCATTCGAGTAAGTTTTAACAGCTCCAAGGCCTTGGCGAATGCCATGAGACTCCCCTAAAAAGATGTGTGACAGAAACTGACACCTTGTTCGTTCAAGGTCCAGCCTTGTCACCTAAGGGGGAAGAATGCGCGTTATTGACCATCGGAGGATGTTCTCCGCTAGTGACCTCATGCGGTTTCAGTCATGCCGCTATGCGACGTGGCTTGATCTGCGCGCGCTTGAGGGAGACGCGCCCGAGCGCGCCGGCGAAGACCCGGAGGCAGCGTTGCTGCAGGACAAGGGGGACGCTCACGAGACGGCTTTCCTTGCAAAGCTTGAAGCCAAACACCGCGTGCACCGGATCGAAACAAAGCGCGCAAGCTTCGATCAGGCGGTGGAAGCGACGCGGGACGCGATGCGCAAGGGCGCTCCGGTCATTTTTCAGGGCGCGTTGCGGCGAGGCACCTGGGGGGGCTATACTGATTTTCTAGAGCGTGTAGAGCGCCCGTCCGATCTTGGCCCGTATTCCTACGAAGTCGTTGACACCAAGCTGAAGCGGTCACCGGACCCGAAGCACGTGCTTCAGCTGGTGCTTTATTCCGACATGCTGGCGCACGAGCAGGGGCTGGCACCGCGCTTCGCACATCTGGAACTAGGATCGGCCGAGCGCACCTCCATCCGCTTGGACGACGTAGCCGATTATGCGCGGCGTGTGCGAGATCGTTTCGAGGCTTTCACAGCCAATCCAAAGCAGGTCCGCCCCGAGCCGGTGGCGGCCTGCGCGATGTGCGGGTGGCGCGACCACTGCGCCGAGCGCTGGGAGGCCGAGGAGAGCCTGACTCTGGTCGCTGGCATTACGCGGTCGCAGCGCGCCAAGTTGGAGAAGGCAAACGTGACGACCCTTTCATTGTTGGCGGCAAATGAAGGATCGGTAGCGAAGCTTGCCCCAGAGACGCTCGAGAAGTTGCGCATCCAGGCGCGCCTGCAGGCGGCGCGACGCGCGGGAGGTCAGCCAGCATTCGAGTTGAAGCCGGCTGAGGCAGGAAAAGGCTTTGACCTCCTTCCGCGACCAGACGAAGGCGATTTGTTCTACGACATTGAGGGCGATCCGCATGTTGAAGGCGGTCTCGAATATCTTCACGGGTTCTGGCTGATCGAAGATGGACGGTGGCGATTTAAGGCAGTCTGGGCGCACGATCGGTCTGAGGAATGCGAGGCAGTGCGCGAGGTGATCGCTTTTCTTGCCGACCGAATGGGCCGTCACCCTCAGGCGCACATTTACCACTATGCGCCATACGAGGTCACGGCATTGCGAAGGCTTGCTGCCTCGCACCGGGTCGGCGAGGACGCTTTGGACGACCTCTTGAGAGGACGGCGCTTCGTCGACCTCTACAAGGTGGTTCGTGGTGCTCTCTACGCGTCGGAGTCCGGTTATTCCCTGAAGGATCTCGAAGCGTTCTACATGGAAGCGCGCGACGGCACCGTCGCCACGGCGGGGGGCAGCGTGGTGGCCTATGAAGCCTGGCGTGACACCGGCGATCCCGCGCTTCTGGAAGAGATTCGCGATTACAACGAAGATGACGTCCGCTCGACGAAGCTGCTTCGGGACTGGCTGATTGAAGCTGTGCGTCCTGCCGAGCATCGCTGGCCCGAGGGCCAGGCAAGCCAAAGGATCGGCGATGATGCGGCTGTCGTGCCGGACGATGCGTATCTTGCGCTCGAAGCGCGCTGCGCGCCCCTTGCAGCCATCCTCGGCGAGCGCCCGGCGCGATTGGTGGTGGACCTGAACGTCTTCCATACGCGAGAAAAGAAACCGGCATGGTGGACGATATTCGACAAGATGGGCGCTGAGGACGAGGCGCTTATCGATGATCTCGAATGCCTCGGTGGGCTCAGCGCAGTTGGGCCAGGTGTGCCGCTCGGCCGCGGACGTATGCGGCGCATCTATCGTGTGCCGGAGCAGGAGACCAAGCTGCGCACTGGCGATCAGGCCTCAGTGGTTCGCGATCCCATGCCGGCGTCGGTAACGCTAGAAACCTACGATCCACACAAAGGCATCGCTGTCGTCGTAAGTTCTAAGCGGGCCGGTGAACTGGAAGATCGGATTAATCTGCTGCCCGGATCCCCGATCAACACCAAAGTGCTTGAAAGGGGCGTTAAATCCATGACCCAAGCGCTATTGGAGGAGGCGTCTTTCGCGGAGCCGCTGCGCCGATTTTTGATGCGCGAGGTACCGCAATTCAATCCGCAGCGCGATGGTGCGATTATTCAGGCGGGAGACGATGAAAGGCCGGCTGCGATCTCCAAAGCGGTGGCCGAGATGCACGCTTCGACGCTGGCGATTCAAGGGCCGCCGGGTACTGGGAAAACCTATGTGAGTGCACGCTCAATTCTCGATCTGATCAAAGCAGGGCGGCGGGTGGCCGTATCCTCCAACAGCCACAAAGCCATTGAGAATCTGCTCTCGGCCGTTTGTTCGCAAGCGGAGGCCGAAGGACTTACTCTGCTGGCGGCGCACAAGTTGAGCGACGCTGCAGGGGAGCCGCGCGATCCGCGCATCGTGCGTGTCACCGATAACGATGACGAGCGTCTTCATAGGGCTGACGTCATCGGGGGGACCGCTTGGCTTTTTGCTCGTTATTCCAAGCCAGCGTTTAGCCACCTCTTTGTGGATGAGGCAGGGCAGGTGTCACTGGCCAATCTCATGGCGATGGCAGGGTGTGCGGAAAATCTGGTCCTTGTTGGGGACCCGATGCAGCTTCCTCAGCCGATACAAGGAGCGCACCCTGGCGACAGCGGACGCTCCTGCCTCGAATACTATCTTGGTGATGCGCGCGTTGCGCCGTCCGATCTCGCGATTTTTCTACCGACCACGCGCCGGCTGCATCCTGGTGTTTGCGACTACATTTCAAAGGTCGCTTATGAAGGGGCATTGGTGCCGGACGCCGGAGCGAGCCGCCGACGCGTTCTAGACGCGTTTGGAACACCGCTCTCTGGAGCAAAGCTGGTCTCGATTGACCATACAGGACGTTCCCAGACGGCTCCTGAGGAGGCTGAAGCCATACAGCGTTTCATAGGGCGCTGCCTAGGCGGCTGGTTCACTGATCGCGATGGATCAAGGCGTGCGATAACGCTGGACGATATTCTCGTGGTTGCGCCTTACAATGCTCAGGTCAACGCGCTCACAGCGGCGCTGCCAGAGGGGGCGCGGGTCGGCACCGTGGACAAGTTTCAAGGCCAGGAAGCTCCGATCTGCCTGGTCTCCATGGCGACGTCTAGTTCTGAGGAATTGCCGCGAGACATCGAATTCCTGTTTTCGCTCAACAGGATCAATGTAGCCGTCTCGCGAGCGATGGTGTGCTCGCGTGTCTTCGCCAGCCCTCGCCTGCTTGATACGCCCTGCCGCACCCTTGAGCAGATGAAGCTCGTCAATGCGCTGTGTGCGCTAGAGCTCGAAATCGAAACCCGTTCTGAAACCCTGAAAGAGAGGTCGTTTGATGCCCCTTAAGATTACCGCCGTTTCCTCCCGTGGGCCCGGTGCCGGCACGGTTCTGGTGCCGCATCGCAATCGTGAAGGCAAGTACATCGTCAGCCAGACCAAGTTCGCGAAAGATCAAATCTACGTCGACACGCTGGATCAGGTCGCCGACCATATCGAGCTTGGCTACAAGGTTCGTATGGCTCCAGAGACGGGTGGGCCCCCCAACCTGATGTCTCCCCAATCCATTAAGGTGGAGCGTGTTTGATGCGCCAACACGTTGCACCAGTATACCTGCCTGCGTCCGGCGAGGCGGTGAGACTCTCCGCCGACCATGGCGAGCGTACTCTAGCGGCACGTGGGTATGATGAAGCGTTCGTGCAAACGTTGGTAATGCGCCAACCGGAGCTTCTGCCTGTACGAGAAATCGATCCATCTTGCGACCAGCCCGTGCCGGTCTGTTCCGAGCTGTCCACAGCGGCCGGGCCGATCGATGGGTTTCTCATGACGCCGGCCGGGCGACCGGTTCTGGTGGAGTGTAAGCTCTGGACAAACCCTCAGGCGCGTCGCGAGGTGGTCGGGCAGATCCTCGATTATGCAAAGGAGCTGCGTCGCTGGACCTATGATGATCTCCAGAGGGCGGCCTCTGCGCGTATCCAAGGCGGTCCGAAGAGCTTGTTCCAGCGAGTGACAGGCGGAGAGCCGGGTGACCCGGCCGAAGCCGACTTCATCGACGCGGTTTCTCATAACCTACGTACTGGGCGATTTTTATTGGTCATCGTCGGAGATGGTATCCGCGAAGGCGTGGAGGCGATTGGGGAGTACTTGAACGACTCCGTTGGGCTGGATTTCTCCTTTGGACTTGTAGAGTTGCCGGTCTTCCACCTACCCGGTGATCGCGGTGCGGTGGTAACGCCGCGCCTCCTCGCTCGTACCGCGGTGCTGGGCCGTTATGTGGTCAGCCTGCCGGACACCGGGGAGCTGAAGGTGGAGGATGAGCACAGCCAGCGTGCCACAGCGAGTGCTCAGTTCGCGCCCAGTGAAGATGCGCAGGAGAACTTGGCGTTTTGGGAGCGATTTCTCACTGGTTTCGAGCTTGACGATCCTGGTCAGAGCAAGCCCAACGCGTCCAAAGGGCCGGTCATTTATTTTCCTCTACCGGTGCAAACCCCCGATGGTCAAAGTCGCGGTGTGTGGATCACGGTTTACCTGGCGCGCGCGAAAAACCTTGCAGGTGTTTTTCTCGGCGGCTCAGCCGACGGTATCGGTGCGGAAATCACTAGAGCTCTGGCTAGTGATGGACAATCGCTCTTAGAGGCGCTTGGGCCAAATGCCTGGATTTCCGACAAACGCAGCGACGGAAGGATACATATCGGCGAAAACTTCCCCTTGCCGGACCTTTCTGATCCGGAGGCCTCTGGGCAATTGATTGAGACCCTACGAGATAGGACCAACCACTATGTCAATGTACTGCGCCCGCGCGTGGACACGGTTGCACGGAGCATAGACTGATGGAGGGAGGATTTCATCGCGCATTTCCGGTTTTGAAGGCTAGGCATCGCGCCATTCGTGAAGCGACGCCCCAAGACTTCAATCTTCGGCTCCACCGTGCTCTAAGCTGGCTCAGCCGGGCTGAGGCGGAACGCGAGCGCAACGATCTAGACGCAGCCTTCCTTTTTTATTGGATTTCCTTCAACGCGGCCTACGCCGGTGAAATTTCGGAGACTGCTCCACCGAGCGAGCGCGCTGCCATAAAGGATTTCTTTGGGCTTTTGTTGGCGGCCGATAAGGAAGCAGCTTTGTATCGCATCCTCTGGTCCCAGTACTCGGGGCCGGTCCGTGTTCTACTAGAAAATCGCTTTGTTTTCGCGCCTTTCTGGCGAGAGATGGCGAACCCTGGAACTTGTCCGGACTGGGAGGAAAGCTTCGCAAGGAGCCGTCAGGCTGCGTTCTCCGCTCTTGGACGCAACGACTGCCAGCGGGTTCTCGAGATCGTTTTTGACAGACTTTATGTGTTGCGAAATCAGCTTGTTCACGGCGGAGCGACCTGGGCGAGCAGCGCCAATCGGTCGCAGGTAGGTGATGGGGCAAGGCTTATGGGCGCGCTTATGCCTGCAATTCTCGAAGCGATGCTCGCCGCGCCTAGCGTGGAATGGGGTGCCTCGCTCTACCCGGTGGTTGAAGTTTGATTGAATGTGTCCGAGAACGCTTACGGCACTCGGGTGTGTTATAAGTAGCAAGTCAATTGACCCAAAAATGTTAATCCTTGAACTTCTAGTGGAGCTTAACGGTTCCAAGACAATGATGAACGCAGCCGCAACCTGTCGGAGGCCACGTTGTGATTGAGCGCGCGCTGGTTAGAGTTTTGCGCATGTATCCCCGCGGTGCTGACGATCGGCAGTTGATTGCACGTCTGCGACGGGCTGGCGTTGTTGTTTCCCCCTTGGAGCTAATTGAAGCTCTGAAAGAGCTCAACGAAGTAGGGGAGATTAGGCGCGATAAATGCGGGCGATGGCGTGCGATACAGCCAATCGTCCACGCAGCTGAGAACCCTCGTTATGAGCCAGGCCTAGTGCCGAAAGCCGAACCGCTACACGCGGTGACTTGCCGGACATTTGAGCTGCCGCCGGACGATTTATTGATCGATGATAGTCTGGAGTCCGAGACGGCCGGCCTTCCGCCGGCAGATCGACTGCTCTCCTATTACGCTGCCACTCAGCGCCGTGATCCTCGTGGAGCGATCGAAACATACCCAGACAGGCATTCAGAAGGCTGGCAGCTACTCCAGACAAGTGAGCGCTGGTGGGAAGGCTGCGAGCTAAAGGTCTCTATGACGCAGCTGCCTCCCTCGTTCAGACAAGCGCTCATGAAACGCTCAGAGCAAAGTGCGGCGATTGGGTGGCCTGTGGCGACGTTTGACGGAGGAGTCGACGGTAGGGTCATTGCTCCAGCGCTGTTGCTTTCAGCTGATTGGCGAATTGAGGCTGATCATCTGATTATACGTCCGGATCCGGTGTCCCCTGCTGTCAACCCCGCCTGGAGTCGCCGCGCCGCACGTGCTTCCGGCTGGTCCCACCAAGCCCTTTTAGAAGCGCTCTTGCCATCTGGCGAGCCGGAGGAGCTAGAACAGATTGCTGAGCGCCTTCGTTACGCGCTAGCCAAGGCCGGTGGAGGTGGATTGCGTCCAGCTTCACTCGAGACGGAACTGCTGCCGGACCTCGACGGCATGACCAATATCGCTGGCCTTTTCCTGCCTGACAGCTCGACCTTTTCGGCGGCGACCGCAGCAGATCTTGAGACTTTATCAGGGTGGGGCACCCCTGAGATTGCAGAAACTGCCCTTGCTCCAGTGTTTACTGAGGATCAACCTGAGCCAGTTGCAACTCATGCGATATTGTCCCCTTCGGATCTAACTGATCGTCAACTGGAAGCGGCCGACGCTGCGGCTTCCGGCCCGCTCTGCGTCATTCAGGGGCCTCCAGGTACTGGTAAGAGCCAACTAATCCTGTCGCTCATCATGACGCTGGCCGCCGAGGGTAAATCAGTTCTCTTTGCATCGCGGAACCATCAAGCGCTCGATGAAGTAGAGAAGCGGTTGGCCGAGATCGTCGGACCGTCTCCGCTGTTGACCCGAGGCCGAGATTCGAGCGGTGAACGCGACACTTCCTTTTTTCAAGCGCTGAAACAGATTGGCGATCAGGAAAGCCCACAGACCGAGTCGGATGCGGGGGACTTGCCCCAACTGAAGGAGCGGGCGCAATTATGGGCAGAGAGGCGAGCGCTGCGACGGCATGCAAACACCATACATGCGGAACTCAGCGCGCTTGCTGAGCGCTTGGAGATTTTGCGCCAAGCTGAGTTTAATCACCACGTCGACAGTTGGTGGCGCAAGCTCCTGACCAGACTCGAGCAGCTTTTTAAAAAGCCCCAGCGATCAACTCGCCTCGAAGCGATGACCATGGCGAACGTTCAGAACCAACAGACGCTTCTCCGCGCTGAGCTTTCAGACATGGACATCCGCGAGAAAGAGGCACCTGATGATGACGCTGGAGGTCATCATGACGCGCTGATGTCGGCGTTTAGTCTGTTCGCGCGCAATGCAACGACCCCAAACGCAAGTGCCCGCGCCGAGGCCGCTGAGCGTATTAAGGAACTTCAATTCCAGGGGGTGACCAAGGGACGGGAGCTATCTGAGGCTGACGCGAAACGCGTGCTTGCTTCCAGACCGGTCTGGGCGGTGAGCACGCAATCCGCTCCAAGCCGCATCCCGCTTGTAGCGGGATTGTTCGACTTCCTAATCATAGATGAAGCTAGTCAGTGCGACATTGCAACCGCATTGCCGTTGTTCGCTCGGTCGAAGAACGCAGTAATTGTGGGCGACCCTCAGCAGCTGGGGTTCGTGCCACCAATCGGCCGGGCCGCCGAGAAGGCTTTAATGACCTCCATCGGCCTTCCAAAGGAAGGGCGAGCGCAGTTTGCCCAAAGCATCAACAGCCTGTTTGACTTCGTCGATCGGAGGCCCGCGGCTCGGCGCGCATTTCTCGCTGATCAGTTCCGTTCGGCTCCAGGAATTGTCGACTACCTCAATGACGAATTCTACCGATCAAGAAGGCTGGAAGGGCGGCGAGGGGACGAGGAGTTCGCTGCACCGAAGGGGTTCAAGCCGGGACTTGTCTGGCGCTCAGTCAAAGGCGTTGCGCGCCGCGAAGGCGGGGGCCCAATCAACTTGGCGGAAGCCGAAGAGATATGCCGTACCGTTCAACAGATCGCTGCGGACAAGGACTTTGACGGGCAGGTAGGGATTCTGTCGCCCTTCAATGCCCAGATTGCACTTATCATTCGCATGCTAAATGCACGTATTCCGCAGCAAGTGCGCGAGCGGCTTCAGCTCAAGATCGCTTCTATCGATAAGTTTCAGGGCGGTGAGAGCGACGTAATTCTGTTCTCGCTAGTAGCGAACGATGGATCGCGCAGTGGTCAGCAATTTCTCCGAGGTGAGCGCAGACGCTTAAATGTTGCAGTGAGCCGTGCGCGCGCGCTTTGCATCGTGATTGGCGATCTTGAATACGCGTCCTCCACTGCCGCACCGCCACATATCCGCAATCTCGCCCGGCGCGCCACACGCCCGGTTGCGCTGCGTGAAGGCTATGATAGCCAATGGGAACGTCGGCTTCATGAAGCGCTGAAAGCAAAAGGTATAGAGGCTATCCCGCAATATCCAGTCGCAGGTCGCTTTCTTGACCTCGCAGTGTTCGGCCCGGACGGGCAGAAGATCGATGTCGAGGTTGACGGAAAGACTTGGCACATGGATCCGGACGGCCGGCGCAAGGTCTCTGACTTGAGCCGCGACCGCCAATTGCGGGCCCTCGGCTGGATTGTCCAGCGCTTCTGGGTCCACGAATTATCTGAAAATATGGAGGCTTGCGTTGAGCGAATCCAGCGTGTCCGAACCGGCCAAGTCGGGGTCGAGTAGTTTTAAATGGGTGGTCGGGGCGGTGGCGATTGGACTGCTCGTCATTTGCTCGAACATGGCTGTCTTCTTTGCTGTCCTTGGGTTAGATCGATCCATGACCGACAGGGAGACCGACGTTCTCAGGCGTGAACAGGCAGTTGCCTCGCTAGAAACCCGGGTGGATGCGCTTGGTGCCCAGATTCGCCAGCTTGAGCAGGCCCGCGATCAAGCACGCACCGAAGCGGATGCCGCGCGCAGTGCAGCCTCAGAGGTGACGGATGCTGTTCGCCGCCGAGACGCCGCGCTACAGGCTCTAGAGGACGCCCAATCCGCTTTGCGTGCTGCCGAACAACAGCGCGCCGCGGAACAGGACGAATTCAACGGGCTTTCGCGCAGACTCGAAGCTGCTCAGTCGGAATTGTCGATGGTCCAGTCTGATACCAGTGCGCTTGAGCGTCGCCTTCAGGATCTCAGATCACAGGAAAGCACGGCGCGAGATAGTGCCGCTTCGGAACAGGCACGTGCACAAACGGCGCGGTCTCAGGCAGACGAGGAGGAGCGCCGTCTGGCCCAGCTGCGCGACCAACTGGGGCCACTGCGTAGCGAGGCCGACACACTCCAGAGTGAGGTCACACAAGCTCGAGCTGACCTCGAGGCTGCGCGTCGGCGTCTTTCTTCAGTTGAAGAGGATTTGCAAACGGCTCAGACCCTCCGGGATGAAGCACGGCGTTCGGCTCAGGATCTTGAACGCCGGATCGGCGAGCTAACAGGCCAGGCCGAGGCTCAAGAGGACCGACTAACGAGCTTGCAAGCTGAACGCACACAACTGGAAGCTCGGGTTTCTGGTCTAAGAGATGAACAAGCCGCACTTGAAGCACGCGTCCGAGAGCGTTCCGACGCTGCTCGCCAAGCCGACTCAGCATTCGCCGCAGCAACCGCTGATCTTGAGCAGGCTCGCGCTGCCGCTGAACGCTTTGACGCGGCGGACGCGGATGCTCAGGCCCGTGAAGCAGAAGCTCGACGTCTATCTGAGGCAACTGAACGGGCGCGGGCTGATCTGTCCGCGCTTCAGCGCGAGCTCGATGACACTCGCCGTTCACTCGCGGACGCGGAGGCACGCTCAGCGGAGGCTGCGGCTGAAGAAAGTCGGCTCCAAGCACAAATTCAACGTCTGCGGGCGGAGCGTGATGCACTTTCAGATGGAGAAAACGAATGATCGGCGACCCGACACCGCTGGCTCTCGTCGGCCTTGTGCTGATGACGCTATTAGTACTTGTGTTTTCGGGGCTGGCGGTCACATACGCCATGCGCCGCGACCGACTACCTTACGCGACGCGGTATGACGATATTCGAGAGAGAGTCGCCGCGCTGACAGCCGAAGAGGCAGAAAAACGTGAAGAGATCCGGCGGCTTGACCAGATGGTCACCGAGCGTGACCAGTTGGTCGCCGAAGTTTCCGCGCTCGAGGAGCGTAAGGACTATCTCCAAGCTGAACTGGCAAATCTCGATGAGGCGCGCAAGGAAATTGAAGACGTAAGGCTTGAAGCCTCTAAGGTTGCCGCCGAGTACGCCGAGGAAAAGCAGCGCCTTGATGCGATCGCTGACGAATACGACTCCAAGCGCGCCGAACTCGATCAGATGGAGGGTAGGGCCGAACGCGCTGAGCAACGCGTTCAGGAGCTAGATGAAAAGCGCACGGCGTTGCAGGGAGACTATGACCGGCTTGAAGGCGACGTATCTGCGCTTCGAGAGCAGTTCGCCGAAGCCCGGCGGCTTATTGACCGTGCCCAGTCTATCGAAGCGGAGGAAGCCGCTGCGCGCGAACGTCTTGAGGCACTGCGAAGTGAAAGCGAACGGATTGAAACTGCTCTCGATGCGCGCCGTGATGAGCGTGAGGCGCTTGCCGCGGAACTGCGCGATTTGAAATCGGCGGCGGAGCAGGCACGTTCGTTCGCTAATCAAGCAAAGGACTTCGAAGAAAAGGCGGCGCAAGCGGAAGCGCGCGCCACCTCAGCCAGGGACGATGCTGACAAGGCTGAAGAACACCTTGCTCAGACGTCACGTCGTTTGGAAGACTCTCAGCATCAGCATGACGAGCTCGAAGGCCTGGTAAAAGGATTGCGTGAAAAGCGTAATGAACTCGAAGAAGTTCTGCCGGCCTTGGAGGCGCGAAAGGCCTTACTCGACAAAGAGCTTGGTCGTGAAATTGGCACAGCGCCTGACGAACCAGAAGCATTGCTCGGAGATCTAAAGCGCATGCCGGCCTGCCTTGCCGCGCCGGGCGTGTTGCGGAAGGCCGCGAAGACTGAGGTCGACGCCCTTTCCGACGTGTCGCGCTATCTCAAGGCTCAGGGCTTAAGTTATTCCGACCGCGTCGTTCGGGGCTTCCACACAGCGCTTAAGGTAAACGACAAAGCTCAAATCGTTGTGCTCGCCGGCGTGTCAGGGACGGGCAAGAGCCTGCTCCCGCGGCGGTATTGCGAAGCGATGGGGGTTCATTTCCTGCAAATACCTGTAGAGCCCCGCTGGGACAGCCCGCAGGATTTGCTTGGGTTCTACAACTACATTGAGAAGCAGTACCGTGCGACAGAACTCGCCAGGTTGCTCGTCCATATGGACCCGCTAGACGTGTCGCAGTTTGAGGAAGCAACGCACGCAGGACACATGGCGCTGGTTCTATTGGACGAGATGAATCTGGCGCGGGTGGAGTACTATTTTTCCGAATTCTTGAGCCGGCTAGAGGTGCGCCCGGAGTATTATCCGTCTCTGACACGTGAAAAGGTGCGGGACTCTTTGATTAACGTCGATGTGAAAGGGCTAAAAGACGACATCAAGCTATTCCCCTCCCATAACGTACTCTTCGCGGGCACCATGAATGATGACGAGAGCACCCAAGCGCTGTCGGATAAGGTTCTTGACCGCGGCAATGTCATGCAGTTCGCGGCCCCGTCACGCTTTGAAAGGGTAAAAGCCACAGGCACGGCTGATGTAAATGACGAAGCGCTTCGCTTCGCTCAGTGGCGTGACTGGGTCGTTCGCGAGGATGCGATGGACGATCCAGCCCGCCGCAAGGCTGAAGATGTCATTGGCAAACTGGCTGGAGTAATGGAGGGCGTCGGACGTCCGTTTGGACATCGTCTCCGCGACGCTATCATGAGCTACTGCGCCAACTATCCACGTCCAGAAAGCGGTTCGAGCGACATTCGTCGGCCGCTCGCAGATCAAGTCGAGTATCGGATCATGCCGAAACTCCGCGGCGTCGACCTAGAAGGCGGCGCGCAGCACATCAACGACCTCAGTGCGGTTTTGCGCAACGAACTAGACGAGCGCGCCTTTGCAGATCGACTTGACGATCTTGTAGAGCGTCAACGTGACGGGGCCGGCCTGTTTGCATGGCGTGGCCTGACACGTTCGGAGTGATATGGTGAAGGAGATCTGGACGACACCCTGGGCAATGGTTGCGCTGGACCGAACTGCGCGTCATTCAGTCGATGCAGGCGGCGAGGTCGAAGTGCCTGAAGCGCATCCAGGTGCGGTCTGGGGGTATGAGACCGGTAAACCGCTCTATGCACTGGGCAGAACCGAAGCTGCGTTGGAACCGGTAGTCGGCTTCAATCTGGAAAACGATCGAGGGCTGGGCTTGCTTCCACTCCCGCTGCATGCTGGCGGCGATCCGCGAACGGGGATACATTGGCCGGGCTCGCTGACGCGCCCTCGAAGCCACGAGCTCCCTGCTTCCGAAGCAGACAAGGCTGCCGCGAGCCTATTTGCTCGGGCACAGCTTGTTTGGGATCGGCTATCCGATGTAGAGGCCGCGCTCGGTGATCCGATAAATCTTTGGAGTGAGCTGTACCGCCGATGGACTGAGGACGATGACAGTGTCGAGCCAAGGATGGATGTCATTGTCCGCCATGCTAAGCAATACGGCCGGGATCTGGACGATCTTGCGAAGGCACCACGCCGCGTGCTCCGACGCACCCATAAAATGACGCGGATTGACCGGATCGGCGAATTCGACCGCCGCGCAATGACCTGGTTGGTGCGGCAACCGGGCGAAACGCTTGTGGAGCGCGCAGGAGATGACCAGCGTGTGCTTGCAGTAGCCCGCGAGCAAAATTTCAATACGCTTGAGAACCGCGTGGTGCGGTCCTACGCGGCGCTCGCACTTTCACATGCGCGCGCCTACCTTGAACGATATGCGAACAAGCATCGCACCCGACGATTTGATACGGTGAAGCGCTATGCGCAGCGGTGCCGGCGGGTTGAACGGTTGCTGCGCGAGGCGGGGGTCACCAGCGCCGAACCTGGGATTACGCCAAATTTCGTACTTATGAACAACGCACGCTACAGGTCGGTTTGGGCTGCCTGGATTGAACTGCTAAAGGCGTCGCGGATCGAGGATGACCTGTGGCGCTGGCAGCCGCGCTCATTTGAAGAGTTTACAGCGCTCGCCCTGATGGCGAGCCTTCAAGGGGTTCGCGGGGCACGCCTTGTCGCTGCGTCGCCAATGACTTTTCGCGAGGATCAGCTCCGCGGTTCCTGGGTCGAGCACGAAAACCCGCTTGGCGTGTGGGACCTGAAGGAGCACGGGGTTGTAGTCGACGTGCAGTATCGCGTGGCTCGGCCAGCAAAATGGCAAGCTGATTTCGCAGCTCCGATTTGGATTAGATACGGACGAAAAAACGACCTGCCAGACGTCCACAAAAGGATCGCGGTATGGCCAGTGTGGAGTCGCACCTTTTCAGGGTCGGCCCCCAAGGTACGTGCACTCGACGATGTCCCCGCGCGCTACCGCCAGAAAGGCGTGTCGGGTCTTATGGTGGTTACTCCCACTGATGTCCCGCAATCCGGCAATGTGAGTTGGCCAGTCGCTGAAATCGGGCTTGGTACCAAAGGCGAACCCCTTGGCACTGGCGTTAGGTCACTAGCTAAGGCGATCATTGAGCACATCGAAGCTGAGGCGAAGTGATGGTACGGCGCTGGATAGGTCTCGATCTTAATGGATGGCGTGATTTCGCCGCCCGTGATTGGTCAATGGAAGACGATGGAGCAGTCGGGGGTGAAGATGCAGTTTATTTGGTGGATGGGGGAAGTGGATCGGTTGTCGTGCGTCTCGAAGATGGCAGCTGGGTCGGCGGCCCGCAGGCTGCGCTGGCACCGCACGGTCGTGGAGGCGGCTGGGGTTCGATCGGCGATCGAAGCCGAAGGCGGTCTGTTAGGACCTTGTTGGATGAGATGAAATCCGGTGAGGACCTTTGGGCTTCTGCGGCGGTGCCTGCAGCCGCAGTTGTCAAAGCGCTTTCACCGGGTGCCCAAGAGGCGATGCTTGCGGTTCCCGACATTGCCTCTTTCGACGAGGCGGTACGCGGGCGGCTGTTAGCGATGTTGCGCAAACAGGTGCGTATGCGGGCGCAGCTAGTACCTCGTAGTGTCGCTCTGTTCCACGGCGCTGCTCAATCCGATTGGGAAGCGGGGTTCACAGTACGGCTGATCACTCATGACCCTGAAGGTCTAGAGGTCCAGCACCTAACGCTTCGTGACGCAGATGGATTTAAAGGCCACCTGGCACCAGAGCGTCTCGGATACGGCCTTTTGACAAGTGGGGCTTGCGGTTTGAATGAGTTGGAGGCGCGCGTTGAGGCTCAGGTGCGATCCGCTAATTTATCGCTGCAGAACGGCGACAGCGAGAGTAGTCGCCTGCCTTTTGCAATGCTTTTTGGCGAGGCAGAAGAGGGCACAACCGAGGCGTTGCGAAACAGCTCTGGCGACTGGGTCGAGGCGTTGGCACCGGAGCTGAATTTAGAGGCGCTGTTCGAGCGTGACTGTATCGAGCCCACCGAAATCGCGGCAGATTTGACCATTCTTTGCACCCCTCTCGGCGGACGCGTCGGCGACCGATTTGAAGAGATCGTACGTGCCCGCTTTGGCGATGTTACGAGGGTCTCCGCAGGGACGATTGCACGGGGCGCGCTCAGATGCGGGCGTCTAAAACAAAAAGATTTACCGCATTATCTCGATCGCCTAGAGCCTATTTCACTTGCCGTAAACGCGGCAAACGGACCCCGTTGGGAGCCGCTTATCCCCCTTGATCGCAACGTTCCGGCGAACCGTGAGTATGTCAGCGATCCGATGGAAGGCTTCGTGTGGCCTGCTGGAACGCCGGAAATAGAGTTTTTCGTTCTTAAGGGCGGCAAAGACGTTCGCCACTGGAGAGCCTCGAAAAATGAAGGTCCCAAAACCCCCGCGGGCGTATCGTTGAAGCTTCGGCAGACACCAGGACAGAGCTGGGCACACCTAACGGTCAGCTCTACCGATTGGTCAATGCTGGCGGAGTCACCTTTAGAATTGGACTGGGAGCATCTTGCACCGGAGGACAGAGCTCCGGACGAGATCTTGAAGCAGCTCGATAAGCAGCGCCCTGTCGTCCCGAAGCGCATTGTAGAGCCGGCAAATATCGGTTTATGGGACGGGTCATTAGTTTACCCGGGAGTGGAGGCGGCACTCGCGACCGACGAAGATGATCTTTATAAGGCGTTGAGTCGGGTCTGGTCAGGTTCGCTACCTAACGCGAATGGCTACGGGAAGTCGCGCCCAATTAGCACAGACGGTGAACTTCCAGATGGATTGTCTCGCGCGTTGGCCGCCGACTTTGATGGGAGGCTTGAAAGCTTCGCAGACAAGCTCGTAGCTGACACGCAAGCTGGTTACCCCCCTGAACTTTCAAGGCCTTTACTTTGCCTTACTTGGTCGTTCACGCGCTGCCCGGAACCGGTCGTTGACGTGTTGCTGGAAAGCTTCGAGGCGTTTGCGGATAAGGCCGATCACCCGCTTCTGAAGTTAAAAAGCGCTAGTCGAACAATCCAGTCGGGCCTAGGACGAGTAGTGCGCGGCGAAGCGCGCATTCGAAGGATGTTATGGGCTTTGGGGACTTTGGAGAATTGGTCAGCTTCGTCCAGGGGGGCACTATCCTATGTCCTGTCTCGACGGTCCGAGGCTCCGGCCGCGCTTTGGCTTGAGTGCGTTGATGATTTTGCAGGGCGACTGGCTGACGATCTTGCGCAGCTCGTACGAGAGAAGCGCCTGGCCGTGGATTTTAAGTATATCCTTATGACGCTTGTTGGTCTTCTGCGATACCGCGAGATCGACGCAAATGCGTTGACTGTTTCGTCATCACAAGTGGCTCTGGTTTTATGTGAACGCTTGGAACGCGCGAAGGCGTTGCTGGCGGCCAAGCCAAAGGCATTCGCACAATCGACGCAGAAGGTTGCGATTATCGAGGATGTTCTAGCGATGCTTCGCGTTGAGGGTGGAGACGCAAACCTTTTGACGCGTATCGAAGCGCTTAATGAGAAATAATTCAAAGCAGCTTGCCGATGTGCAAGGCGATCGACTTCTCGAAAATAGTGCAAATGATCAACAGTCGATACGCGCACTGATCTAAAACTTGCATTCAAATCGAAAAACCGCTGGGTCTTTGGCCTGGGGGTTTTCTTTTGCTTGGAACGCATGAAATGGAAATTGCATTCTGTTGCATGTTTTCCAAGTAGCCGCGAGGCTTGTTGGTGCGCGATGTTAACACGTTTGAATTCAGTGACTTGCAGACTGTTAACGCCTAACCTGCTGAAACTATTATAAAAAACCCCTCTTGTTAACAGTGTTAACAGTGTAAACAGTAGTTTGTAAGACTCTCTCACAGGGGTGATTCCAGTTTTGGGGCTTTGCCCCTTACACTCTTTCCTCCTAAAAAGACTCTCCCTTAGAAAAACGGTTTACATCTGTTAACAGAGAGAATTATTAAACCAAAACAAGGATTTAGGTGTTAACAGTTCGAATTTTAGACTGTTAACATCGGTTTACATCTGTTAACGCCCCGATTTCCGCACAAAAGAACTTTGCATAGGATCAAAAAACGCCGCAGCCCTATATAGTGTTCTCAAAATCGCTCGAATAACGCGGCTCAGCGCTCCCCCGCGGAAGAAGGGTGGCCCAGAAGGACCCGAAACCCTTAAATCCCTGCTTTCATTGACTTTTCCGCCTTATTAAGCCCTGAAGCACACACGCCCAGGCGAACGACTCCACTAAATCGCGTTCATGAGTTCCGATGCGTCCCAATGCGTCCCAATGCGTACCAATAGCGCACACGCCCAGGCCGGCCCGTGTTTATGCGCTCCAGTGAATAAGCGAGGCCGCTCCCAGGGTTGCCCAGGCCGGCCGGACTCCAGGTATGCGCAAGGGCCGGGTGATAGCAGGCGGCGCATTAGACGACTCCAGGTGTTCGAGTCTATGGGCGACGCTATCGCGGGCCACCGAGCCCTAGGCAAGCGTTCGCCCGGTGCAGTGTTCATCCAAACCGATTACTAGCTCAGCGGAATATGGTTATTCGAAATACAAGCTCGCGATCCAGGTCACAAACGCGGTTCCAAGGATCAGTGCGAGCGAAAACTCTCCGCGTAGCGTCATTACAACGAAGAAAATAAACCCAACCAGCCAAACAAGAGGCCTAAGTCCTCCACTAGAATTTCCGTGCATGTTTGCCCCTAATCACTGAGTAGCACGCCAATGCGCTGTTTATGGGCGAGATAGTCGGAATACCATTCCATCATCTCACGCCTCTGCTGTAGCCATTGAGCGGCGTTGTACGCGCCCCGGATTTGATTGGCTTCCACGTGGGCAAGCTGGCGCTCGATCCAATCGGGCGCGAACTTGCCGCTCTCATTCAGGATGGTGGACGCTGTCCGTCGAAACCCATGAACCGTGGCTCGACTGTGATACCCGAGGCGGTACAAGGCGTAGAGCAAAGTGTTCTCACTCATGAAGCCTCTCCGTGCGCCCGGGAAAACTATCTCATCGCTTAAGCCCAGTGCTTTGATGCGGCTCACTATGTCGAGTGTCTGCGGCGTCAGCGGGACAAGGTGCTCCTTCCCCATTTTCATGCGCTCTGCCGGAATCCGCCAAACAGGGTTAGTCTTGCTCAGATCGAACTCTGACCAGGTCGCAAAGCGAAGCTCTGCCGTCCGCACGAATGTGTACGCGACCATTTCCAGAGCGAGGGCGGTGAGCTTATCGCCGTCATATGCGGACAAACGGCCGAAAAAGTCGGGCAGATCGTCTTCCATAAGGGCGGAGTGATGCCTCTGACGCGGGGCCGGTGACAGGGCCTCGCCGATCTCTGACGCTGGATTGGTCATCGCAAGCTCTGAGGCAATGGCATACCGAAAGACCGCCGAGACAGACTGGCGCGTTCGCTTGGCGACGTCGATCGCGCCGCGCTCTTCAATCTTCTTCAAGCAAGCGATCACCTCTCTTGGTGTGATCTGGTTCACCGGGCGATCACCGAGCGCTGGAAATATCTCGCGCTCAAGGCGGGCAAACACGCGCGTTGCGTGGGATGGCTTCCAGCGCGTCTGTCGGCTTTTCCACCACTCAGTCGCAACGGTTCGAAACGCATTCTCAGGCACACCTGTTACGCGGGCCTTTCTACCGGCCGCTGGATCCTTGCCCGCCAGCAGAGAGCGCCTCAGCTCCGTAACTTCATCGCGAGCCTCAGCGAGGGTAATTTCAGGGTAAGGTCCAAGCGACAGCTCACGTTGCTTACCATCAAAGCGGTAGGCCCATTTCCAGGCCTTACCGCCTGCGGGGGAGACCAAAAGCTGGAGGCCTCGTCCATCGCTGACCTTGTACTTGCGGTCTTCGCTCTTGAGCCCTCGAATCTTCGCGTCAGTCAGCTTATTCAATTATCCGGCCTCGAACCCAACAATGTGTGTCCCTCTGACCCACGATGAACCCAACAAATTGTTGGGTCTCACTGGGTCTCATCGGAACTCATGAGATCATAGACACGGGAAAACGCAAGCATTTTCAATGCGTTTTTAGTCATTCAGTTTAGGTTTTGGGGTGGGTGGTGCCGGTTGAGGGACTCGAACCCCCGACCTTCGGTTTACAAAACCACTGCTCTACCAGCTGAGCTAAACCGGCGTTCCAACAGGCTCAGACATACGCGAACCGCTCCCATTCGCCAAGCGCCCGCTTTCAGTGCTGTCTGCGGCTTGCAGCTCATCTGAAACAATCCTGGCATTGTCTGACAAAAGGGCGTGGACAGTGAAAATTTCCCGCCCTATAACGCGCGTCCTCGAAAGAGCGCCGGGCCTTGTCCCGGATGCCCCGCGTGCCCGGGTAGCTCAGTTGGTAGAGCAGCGGATTGAAAATCCGCGTGTCGGTGGTTCGAATCCGCCCCCGGGCACCATT